>NZ_JBPWPT010000001.1:0-3580000 GCF_051811205.1 Rhizobium sp. 862_C5_N1_2
ATGAAGCAGAACGTATTGTTTGAGCGCGTCAGTGCGCGCTTGAAGGCTCAGGTCGGTCAGGATGTCTACGCCAGCTGGTTCGCCCGGCTGAAGCTGCATTCGGTATCGAAGAGCGTCGTTCGCCTTTCGGTCCCCACGACCTTCCTGAAGTCGTGGATCAACAATCGTTATCTCGATCTCATCACCGGTCTGTTCCAGGCCGAAGATCCGGAAATTCTGAAAATCGAAGTCCTGGTGCGTACGGCGACGCGCCATGGCATGAAGCCACTCGACGAAGCGGCGGTACCGGAACCAGCCGCCCCCACGCAGATGCGCCGCCCGACAAGCGCCCAGCCGGCCGGTCAGGCCGTCCAGCAGGCGGTGTCGGCTGTTGCCGCCGCAAGGCCTGCAAGCTTTGGCTCGCCGCTCTTCGGTTCGCCGCTCGATAGCCGCTTTACCTTCGACACCTTCGTCGAAGGCAGCTCGAACCGGGTCGCGCTTGCGGCTGCAAAGACGATCGCGGAAGCCGGTCAGGGCGCCGTGCGCTTCAACCCGCTCTTCATCCATTCGACCGTCGGCCTCGGCAAGACCCACCTGCTGCAGGCGGTCGCCAATGCCGCGGTGCAGAACCCGCGGGCGCTGCGTGTCGTCTATCTGACGGCCGAATATTTCATGTGGCGCTTCGCCACCGCGATCCGCGACAATGATGCGCTGACGCTGAAGGATTCGCTGCGCAACATCGATCTCCTGATTATCGACGACATGCAGTTCCTGCAGGGCAAGATGATCCAGCATGAATTCTGCCATCTCCTGAACATGCTGCTCGACAGCGCCAAGCAGGTCGTCGTTGCCGCCGACCGCGCGCCTTGGGAGCTGGAGTCGCTCGATCCCCGCGTTCGCTCGCGCCTGCAGGGCGGTGTCGCGATCGAACTCGACGCGCCGGATTACGAGATGCGTCTTGAAATCCTCAAGCGTCGCCTTGCTGTAGCCCGGCTCGAAGATCCGTCGCTCGAAATTCCCGCCGAGCTGCTCCAGCACGTTGCTCGCAACGTCACGGCCAGTGGCCGCGAACTTGAAGGCGCCTTCAACCAGCTGGTCTTCCGCCGCTCCTTCGAGCCGAACCTGTCGATCGAACGTGTGGACGAACTGCTCGCCCATCTGGTCGGCTCCGGCGAGCCTCGTCGTGTGCGCATCGAGGATATCCAGCGCATCGTCGCAAGACATTACAACGTCTCGCGTCAGGAACTGGTCTCGAACCGCCGCACTCGCGTCATCGTCAAGCCGCGCCAGATCGCCATGTATCTGTCGAAGACACTGACGCCGCGCTCCTTCCCGGAGATTGGCCGCCGTTTCGGCGGGCGCGATCACACGACCGTGCTGCATGCCGTACGCAAGATCGAGGAGCTGATTTCGGGAGACACCAAACTTTCGCACGAAGTCGAGCTTCTGAAGCGCTTGATCAACGAATAATCGACGGGTTTTCTTAAGGATTGAACGGCTGGAAGCGATTCCGGCCGTTTTCCTTTATAAGTTTTTTATTCTATACCTCCCGCGCATTACGTGCATGTCAAAGACTGAAGCGCCAAAACGGCGCGTGGGAGGAATGTATGAGTTTTGAAAAGATCGCCGTTCTCGGCCTGGGCAAGGTCGGACGGCTGGCGGCGACGCTTTTGCATGAAGGCGGCTTCGAGGTCATCGGCGTCGACGCGCAATTGCCGCTGAGCGACGTCCCTTTCAAGTGCCGCACCGGCGATATCTCCGATCCCCAAGTGATCGGCGAACTGCTCTCGAATGTCGAGGCTGTGCTCTCCTGCCTGCCCTATCATTTGAACATCGAGCTGGCGCGCGCCGCCCATCTTGCCGGCATCCATTATTTCGATCTGACCGAAGACGTTCCCACAACCAATTTCATCATCGAGCTGTCGAAGACCGCCCGCGGCCTGATGGCGCCGCAATGCGGCCTGGCGCCGGGTTTCGTCGGCATCGTCGGCGCAAGCCTGGCCGACGGCTTCGATCGCTGCCGTTCGATCCGCATGCGCGTCGGCGCCCTGCCGCAGCATCCGACCGGACTGCTCGGCTACGCCTTCAACTGGTCGCCCGAAGGCGTCGTCAACGAATATCTGAACGACTGCGAGGTCATCGAGGGCGGTGTGCGCAAGCTCGTCTCGCCTATGGAATGGCACGAGACCGTCTATGTCGGCGGCGTCAAGCTCGAAGCCTTCACGACGTCGGGTGGCCTTGGCACCATGTGCGATACGATGCTCGGCAAGATCGACAATCTCGATTACAAGACCATGCGTTATCCCGGCCATATGGAGCTGATGAACTTCTTCTTCCATGAGCTATTGATGCGCGACAAGCGCAAGCTCGCCGGCGAGATCCTGACCAATGCCAAGCCGCCTGTTGAAGACGATGTCGTCTATGTCCATGTCGCCGCCGAAGGCACCGAGAATGGCAGCCTGCGCCGCAAGGAGTTCGTGCGCGCCTATTACCCGATCGAGATTGCCGGCGCGCGCCGCACGGCGATCGCCTGGACGACGTCAGCCTCCGTCGTCGCCGTCATCGAGATGGTCCGCGACGGCCTGCTGCCGGCAACCGGCTTCCTGCACCAGGAGCATATTCCGCTGGAGATGTTCCTGAAAACGCCAACTGGCAGCCTCTTCAAGGCGGGTGCGACTACAGCGCCGCGCGTCCCTTCAGACGCGCAAAGGACGCTGTAGCACTTTGAATTGCTGCATAATTTTATCCTTAAATCGATTTCGAATTAAGGAATTATGCAGTAGCCACCGCTGAGACACACTTTTCGGCGCGGCGACAACATCGATGCCGCCGCGCTGCAATTCCGCTCGTCGTATTGACGTCAGCAGGCGAGATCGGCGACGACGGAATCGAGGATCAGCATGCCGGACGGCGTGCAGCGCAGGCGTGAATTGCCGATCCGCTCGATGAATTTGTGTTCGAGCAGGAATTCCTCGCGTTTCGGGTCGAGGTCGCGGCCCGAAAGCTGCTGCCAGCGGGCAAGATCGACGCCTTCCCTAAGCCGCAGCCCCATCAGCAGCAGCTCGTCGGACTGTTCCTCAAAGCCGAGCCGCTCCTCGTCGAGAATGCCGTGCCCGTCACGCTCGACCATGTCGAGCCAGGTTTCCGGCTTGCGCTCGGTCGCCGTCGCGAGCTTCTCCGGGCCACGCGTCAACCGGCCATGGGCGCCTGGACCGATGCCGGCATAATCGCCGTAGCGCCAGTAGGTCAGGTTATGCCGGCTTTCAGCCCCCGGCCGGGCATGATTGGAAACCTCATAGGCCGGCATGCCCTCGCGCGCGGTGATCTCCTGCGTCGCCTCGTAGAGGAGCGCCGATTGCTCGCCGTCCGGTACGATCAGCTTGCCGGCCTTGTGCAGGCCGTAGAAGGGCGTGCCTTCCTCGATGGTCAGCTGATAGAGCGAAAGATGGTCGACCGCGTAGGAGATCGCCTCCTTCAGTTCCTTTTCCCATTCCTCGACCGTCTGGCCGGGCCGGGCATAGATCAGGTCGAAGGACATGCGCGGAAAAATGTCGCGGGCCAGCCGTATCGCCTTCAGCGCGTCGGCGACATCATGCAGCCGGCCGAGGAATTTCAGATCCCGGTCATTCAGTGCCTGCACGCCCAGCGAGACGCGATTGACGCCGGCCGCCCGATAGCCGCGGAAGCGTTCGGCCTCGACGCTCGAAGGGTTGGCCTCCATGGTGATCTCGATACCGGCAGGCACATGCCAGTGCCGTGCAATGCCGTCGAGAATGGCCGAAACCGTTTCCGGCTTCATCAGCGAGGGGGTGCCGCCGCCGAGGAAGATGCTCGTCACCGTCTTCGGCCCGCTCATGGATCGGACCGTCGCCATCTCCGTCAGGAAGGCTGATGTAAAGCGCTCCTGATCCACCGGCTGGTGGCGCACATGGCTGTTGAAGTCGCAATAGGGACACTTCGCCGCGCAGAAGGGCCAATGCACATAGACGCCGAAGCCCGGCTCGCCGGTATCGGGCAGCAGGGCCGCGTCGCGCGAGATGCTTGGCGTGTCGAGATTGACCACGGACCGACCTTATGCCTCCAGGCAGGTTTCGACAAAGAGTTTGAAGGCGCGGGCCCGGTGCGACAGCGCTTGCGGCTTGCCGACATTCCAGCCGTGTTTTTCCTCGCCGCTCATTTCGCCGAAGGTGATGCCGTAGCCCTCAGGCTGGAACACCGGATCGTAGCCGAAGCCCTGGGTGCCGCGCGGCGGCCAGACGACGCTGCCTTCCACCTCGCCGCGGAACAGCTCCGTGTGCCCATCCGGCCAGGCGAGGCAGAGCACGCTGATGAAACGCGCCGTGCGCTGTTCGGACTTTGTCGCGCCCGCATCCTGCAGCGCCTTTTCCACCTTGGCCATCGCCATGTCGAAATCGCGCGTGCCGTCGGCCTTCTCCGCCCAATTGGCGGTGTAGACACCAGGATCGCCGCCGAGTGCGTCGACCACCAGCCCGGAATCGTCCGAAAGCGCCGGCATGCCGGCGGCATTGGCCGAGGCGACCGCCTTGATCGTCGCGTTCTCCTCGAAGCTCGTGCCGGTCTCATCCGGTTCGACGAAGTTCAGCTCGGCGGCCGATTTGGCGGTGAAGCCGAGCGGCCCGATCAATTCCTGGATCTCGCGGATCTTGCCGGCATTGTGGCTGGCGACGACGATGGTCTTCGTTTCAAGCTTGCGCATTCAGATATCCTGTTCGATGCCCCAGATTTTAGCCTCCGCGCATTCCAGGCTGTTGCCGGCCGGATCGCGGAAATAGATCGAGCGGCCGCCGTTCGGCCAGCGCACCTCGGATTCGATCGCGACACCCGCCGCCGTCAGCCGTTCGGCCATGGCATCGATATTGCGGCCGGACACCCGGAAACAGGCATGGCCCTCGCCGGTCGTGCCATGCGGCGGCACCTGCAGTGCTTCAGGCGCCGGCGGCTTCACCGTTTGCTCGGGGTTGAAGATCAAGAGAACGCCTGGCCCGCAGCGGAAGAAGACATGCCGGTTGGCGGCGCGGGCGATCTTTTCAAGTCCGAGAACGTCTTCGTAGAACGTCTCGGCCTGGTCGAGATCCCGCGCATAGAGCGCCGTTTCCAACATGCCTTCCAGCATGGGGTTCATCCTTCGACGGCTTGCTTCTGTAACGCCACGAGTTCGCCGATGCCATTTCTGGCAAGCTGCATCAGCGAGGTGAATTCTCCTTCGCTGAACGGCGTGCCTTCGGCCGTGCCCTGGATCTCGACGATCCCGCCGGTTCCCGTCATGACGAAGTTCGCATCGGTCTCGGCCGAGGAGTCCTCGAGGTAATCGAGATCGATCACCGGCTGGCTGGCGAAGATGCCGCAGGAGATGGCGGCGACATGATCCTTCAGGACCCGGTCGACCTTGATCATGTTACGGCTTTCCATCCATTTCAGGCAGTCGTAAAGCGCGATCCAGCCGCCGGTGATCGAAGCGGTCCGCGTGCCGCCATCGGCTTGGATGACGTCGCAATCGAGCGTGATCTGCCGTTCGCCGAGCGCCTGCAGGTCGACGACGGCACGCAACGACCGGCCGATCAGCCGTTGGATTTCCTGGGTGCGGCCGCCCTGCTTGCCAGCGGCGGCCTCGCGCTTCATGCGTTCGCCGGTCGCCCGCGGCAGCATGCCGTATTCGGCCGTGACCCAGCCCTTGCCGGTATTGCGCAGCCATGGCGGCGTCTTTTCTTCGAGGCTCGCCGTGCAGAGCACATGCGTATCGCCGAACTTCACCAGGCAGGAGCCTTCCGCGTGCTTGGAAAAATTGCGCTCGAACGAGACCTTGCGCATCTGGTCGATTTTTCTGCCTGAAGGCCGCATTCTTATCTCCTGGAGTTTATTTGACCGCTTCTACGATTGGCGGCGCTCATTTGCAAATTCCCTTTTGCCACGGGTGCGAGTTTGACTTACTTTTCGGGAAGTATCATCAGCGCGGGTTCGAAAGCTTCATGGGCATCAGGTCGACGTCGGTTTCGGATGCCGTAGCTGCGCTGGACGAGCGCTCCAGGGAAATTTTTCGTCGCATCGTCGAAGGTTATCTGGAAAGCGGCGAGCCGCTCGGTTCGCGCAACCTGTCCCGGCTGCTGCCGATGTCGCTGTCGCCGGCCTCGGTGCGCAACGTCATGAGCGATCTCGAAGAGCTCGGCCTGATCTATTCGCCGCATGTCAGCGCCGGCCGGCTGCCGACCCAGATCGGCCTGCGCTTCTTCGTCGATGCCTTCATGCAGGTCGGCGACCTCTCCGCCGAGGAGCGCGCCAACATCGACCGGCAGGTGCGGGCCGAAAGCGGCGGCAACCCCGTGGAATCGATGATGAACGAGGCAAGCCGCATGCTATCCGGCATTTCGCGCGGCGCCGGCCTTGTCATCACCTCGAAAAGCGATCCGGTGCTGAAACATGTCGAGTTCATCCGGCTCGAGCCGACAAAGGCGCTCGCCGTGCTCGTCGGCGACCACGATCAGGTGGAAAACCGCATCATCGAGCTGCCGGCGGGCGTCACCTCCTCGCAGCTGACGGAGGCGGCGAATTTTCTCAATGCCCACATGTCCGGCCAGACCCTGCCGGAGCTTCGCAAACAACTAAGCCGGCTGAAGGACGACGTCCGTCATGAGCTCGATGCCCTGTCGCGCGATCTCGTCGAGCGCGGCATCGCTGTCTGGTCTGGTAGCCCGGACGAGGGAAAGCCCGCTCAGCTGATCATCCGCGGCCGCGCCAACCTGCTCGAGGGCCTGGCCGGCGCCGAGGATCTCGACCGGCTGCGCCTGCTGTTCGACGATCTCGAGAAGAAGGACAGCCTGATCGAGATTCTCAATCTCGCCGAAAGCGGTTCGGGGGTGCGCATCTTCATCGGTTCGGAAAACAAGCTCTTCTCGCTGTCCGGCTCGTCGCTGATCGTCGCGCCCTATCGTGATGATGATGATCGCATCGTCGGCGCCGTCGGCGTCATTGGCCCGACGCGGCTCAATTATTCCCGCATCGTGCCAATGGTGGACTATACAGCCCAACTCGTCTCCCGCCTTTCGCGCAATCAGCTTTGACGAAGCAGCTATCAAGTGTGCGGAATTTTCGCTTCTTTGTCACGCAGACTTGATTTTTTTCGGTCAAACCTCGATATCGGGCGCATCTGAAGACACCAACCGGAGACCGTCATGACCGATGACACGACGAAAAACGGACCTGACGCAACTGCGGCCGATGCCGCAGCCGACGCTGCCGCCTACGTCGAGAACGAAACTGCGCAGCAAGAGCCCGCCCAGCCGGACCCGATCGAGCTTCTGAAAGCCGAAAACGGCGAACTACGCGACCGCTATCTGCGCCTTGCTGCCGAGATGGACAATCTGCGCCGCCGCACCGAGCGCGAGGTGAAGGATGCCAAGTCCTATTCCGTCGCGGGTTTCGCGCGCGACATGCTCGCCGTCTCCGACAATCTGCGCCGCGCGCTTGATGCCATCTCTCCGGAGACCAAGGCTGCGGCCGATGCCGGCCTGAGCACGCTGATCGAGGGTGTCGAGATGACCGAGCGCGCCATGCTGTCGGCTCTCGAGCGCCATGGCGTTCGCAAGCTGGAGCCGGTTGGCCAGAAGTTCGATCCGAATTTCCATCAGGCGATGTTCGAGGTGCCGAACCCGGACGTGCCGAACAACACGGTCGTCCAGGTCGTGCAGGCAGGCTTCACCATCGGCGAGCGCGTGCTGCGCCCGGCCATGGTCGGCGTCGCCAAGGGCGGCCCGAAGCCGGCCGAAGCCGAAACCAACTCTGTCTTCGACGAGAAGGACGCCTGATATCCCTTCCTTCTGCCTCGTGCAGAAGGAAAACCAAAGGATCAGATGCGGGCGATGCGTTCGATCAGCAGATCGAAGAAGCCGTCCGCATCGACATGGCGCATGACCCTGGCATTGCGCTTGCGCTCGGTCACATGCCACCAGTCGACGACCGTCATGCCGATGGTGAGTTCGGACTGGACCTCGATCTCGACATTGCAGTCCCGGCCCTGGAAAAGCTCCGGCTTCAGCAGGTAGGCGACAACGGTCGGGTCGTGTAGCGGCCCGCCGTCGGAACCGTATTTCTCGATGTCGAAGCGCTCAAAGAATTCCAGCATCTCGACCATGGCCTTTGCCGGCGCCGTGCCGATCTCGGCCATGCGTTTCACCCGGTCCTTGCGGGTCAGCAATTGATGCGTCACGTCAAGCGGCATCATCACGATCGGAACGCCTGAGCGGAAGACGATGTCGGCGGCCTCGGGGTCGACATAGATGTTGAATTCGGCCGCCGGCGTGATGTTGCCGCCCTCGAAGAAGCCGCCGCCCATCATCACCAACTCGCGGATGCGGGGGACGATGTCGGGCGCCTTCTGGAAGGCCATGCCGATATTGGTGAGCGGCCCGAGCGTGCACAGCGTTACCGTGCCCTCCGGCTCGCGGCGCAGCGTCTCGATGATGAAGTCGACGGCATGGCCGGGCTGCAACGCCATCGTCGGCTCGCTGAGTTCCGGACCGTCGAGGCCGGTCTTGCCGTGCACATGTTCGGCCGTTACCAGCTTGCGGGCGATCGGCGCATCGGCGCCGGCAAAAACCATCGTCTCCGTCCGGCCGCAGAGCTCGCAGACGATGCGCGCATTGCGGCTGGTAAACGAAAGCGGCACGTTGCCGGCGACCGTGGTGATCCCCAAAACCTCCAGCTCATCGGGACTGCCGAAGGCAAGCATGATGGCGGCCGCGTCGTCCTGGCCGGGATCCGTGTCGATGATGATCTTTCTTGCGCTTGCCATTCCGATCGTTCCATCCTCGCACTGCGTGTTATCGGCATGCACCGATTTCTTCACTTCCCGTCACAAATCAGCACATTCCGCGCGGGCACGTTTTGATGCGAGGCAGCGGAGGCTTTGTCAAGGAAAGAGCCGGGCCGCCACCACCTCAAAATTGAGAGGGCGCGCCGACACGTCGCGCCCACGCCTTGCAGCGCCGGGCTCTTCTCCCCATATTAGCGGCATCCGGATGCTGCGTTTGAGGTCCGGGATGGTCGCTTGCGTCAAGGACTTGAAAAGAGATGAGCCGCATTACCCCTTTCGCCAGCCCCCTGCTTCTGGGCTTCGATGCCATGGAAAAGACGCTGGAGCGCATTTCCAAGGCGAGCGACGGATATCCGCCCTATAATATCGAACGCATCGGCGCCGACAGCGGCGCGCCGGAACGTTTGCGCATCACCCTTGCCGTGGCCGGCTTCAGCGAGGAGGAACTCGATGTCTCCATTGAGGAGAACCAGCTTCTGATCCGCGGCCGCCAGGTCGAACAGGGCGAGCGGGATTATCTCTATCGCGGCATCGCCGCCCGCCAGTTCCAGCGCACCTTCGTTCTTGCCGACGGCATGCAGGTGCTCGGCGCCGGCCTGAAGAACGGCCTGCTCTCCGTCGATCTAATTCGTCCGGAACCTGCGAGAATGGTCAAGAAAATTAACATTTCGGTCTCACAGTAGCACAACGGTTTGTCGAACCGTTGGTCCCTTCTCCCGGAGGAACAGGAATGTTGATGAAAGAAGCCACGTCTCACTTGACCAAATCCGAGCTTGCCCACATCGGCAACGGCGAGGTCGCCTATATCAGAAAAATGCGGACCGATGAGGTCGCCAAGTGCTTTCCCGAGGCGCCGGATATCGATCCGACCGTCGATCTCTGGGCACTCTTCGGCGCCGACGGCACGCCGATCCTTTTGACGGACAACCGCTCCAGCACCTTCTTTAAAGCTGCCGAGGACGAGTTGAAGACGGTCAGCCTGCACTGACCGTCAGTTAGCGTCTGTCGCGTTTCACCGCTCGTCCGGTGCGTGGCCGCTTATTCGATTTTGCTGCGGTTGGGGCTGCTGTTGCGACCTATGCGCGTAGCCTCCTTTCGACGCCTTATGTGCGGAGACGTTGAAATTCCAGGATTCGGTAGCACCTGCCACCAGGCCTATCGAGGGCAACTATGAGCCAGAGGCGGCCGACGAGTCGCGCTGGTTGCGGTCGTCGGCGCGCGGAACGTTACTCCAACAAAAGCTCCGGCAAACAGCGTCGGTCAATCAACGGCCGGCGAAACGCCGTCTCGCGGCGTCGGTTACGGGGGTATAGAGGGCGACGCGTGTCCCCTCGGGATCGGAAATCTGCACTGTCCGATTGCCCCAAGGCAAATCCTTGGGGGCGTGCACGACCGTGACCTGGTCCTTGAGCCGTGCGAATTCCGCATCGACGTCCGATACCATGAACTCGAGAATGGCCGTCCTGTTGGCCCCGGGCTCCGCACTGCCTTCGCTGAACAAGGCCGCGGTTTCCGCGCTGCCTATTGCGAGGCTCGCGCCGGGGGTGACGATCTCGGCGAAGAGGGGCGCAAGCCAGTCGGCGCGACAGCCCGTCACAAGCTCATAAAAGGCCACCATGCCGGTCATATCCGAGGCAATGAGGCGGGTGGATGCGAACTTCATGATCTTCTCCTTGGGTGCGCGACCGTCTCTTTCCTTGCTTTTGTGACATAGCCGTGCTGACAGCGTTGTGGCAGCAGGAGTCATCAGGCATGCGAAAAGCAGATCGACTTTTTCAGATCATCCAGATTCTTCGACGGTCGAGCCGCCCGGTGACCTCGTCTGAGCTTGCGGATGAACTTGAGGTCGCGCGGCGAACCGTCTACCGCGATATCGCACACCTGATTGCCCAGCGTGTTCCAATCGAGGGTGAAGCGGGGTTCGGCTACGTCCTCGATCCGCGATATGACATGCCGCCGCTCATGCTGACGCCTGACGAGATCGAGGCCGTCGTGCTCGGCGTTCAAATGGTGGCAAGGTTGAATGACGCGGCCTTGCGGAATGCCGCCAGCGATGTGATGGCCAAGATCACATCGGTCATGCCGCAGGACCTTCTTCCCTATATTGCCCAACCCGCCGTCGGCATCAAACCGGATGATGTCGGCAGCGATGTGACACGCGATACGCGTCCGCTCAGGTTGGCGATCAGGGAAGGCCGCAAGCTTGAGCTCGACTATCGCGCGGCGGATGAGACGATCACCAGCCGCATCGTCTGGCCTGTGCTTCTCGGCTATGCCGACACGCACAGCCTCTTGATCGCGTGGTGCCAATCGAAACAAGCCTTCCGTCATTTCCGCACCGAACGGATCCTCAAAGTCGAGATTCTCGGTGAATCCATAGGCATGTCCCGGAGCAAGCTGAGGCAGCGATGGCAGCAGTGGCGCGATGCCGAAATGCGGAAATCCCGTGGGGCGGTTAGCGGTCATTGATGGCACTTGCCACACAATACCGGAAATCCGTCAGGCTTGCGCCTCATGCAATCTTTCGCGCCGAGGAACATCCCGGCGCGTTCTCCGACTTGTCGGCAGCCTTCAGATCTTCCTGAATGTCAGATAGGCCGAAGACCGGCCCTCGCGCCTGGCCTTGGCCTCATAACGTGTGCTCGGCCAGCCCTCATAGGGCGTCAGCCAATCCGCTGCATTGTTGGCTATCCAGTCGAAACCGCCATGGTCGCGGCATTTGATCAGCGTCCAGTTGACATAGGTGTCGATGTCGGAGGCGAAGCAGAACAGGCCGCCAGGCTTCAGCACGCGATGAAAGCGGTCGAGATTGGTTTTCGAGACGAAACGTCGTTTCCAGTGTTTCCGCTTCGGCCAGGGATCGGGATAGAGCAAGTCGATCTGATCGAGTGAGCCGTCCGGCAGCCAATCGAGCAGTTGCGTCGCGTCGTCATTATAGACGCGGATATTGGAGGCACCCGTCTCGCCGATGCGCGACAACAGCTTCTGCATGGAATTGACGAAGGGTTCGACACCGATGAAGCCGGTCGAAGGCGTCTCCAGCGCGCGGTGGATCAGGTGCTCGCCGCCGCCGAAACCGATTTCCAGCCGCAATCTCTCGACCGGAACCGGGAAGAGGGATGGCAGCGGCTCCGGGGGAGCCGCTGCGAGATCGATCAGGAATGCCGGCAGGAGACTGTTCAGCGTCTCGGCCTGCTGTTCGCGCAGAGCCTTGCCCTTGCGACGACCGAAGAAGGCTTCGGTCGCCCGGCCGCGGCGTTCCATATCCGTCATGCTTTATCTCAGGCCTTCACGCTTTCCTTGAGCGCCTTCACGAGGTCGGTGCGCTCCCAGGAGAACGAGCCGTCGCGGCCGGCCTTGCGGCCGAAATGGCCGTAAGCGGAGGTCTTGGCATAGATCGGCTTGTTGAGGTCGAGATGGCGGCGGATGCCGGTCGGCGAAAGGTCCATGTTCTTGCGGATCGCTGCCTCGATCTGATCCTCGGTGAACTTGCCGGTGCCGTGCAGGTCGACATAGATCGACAGCGGCTGGGCGACGCCGATCGCGTAGGAGATCTGGATCGTGCAACGGTCGGCAAGGCCGGCGGCGACGACGTTCTTGGCAAGATAGCGGGCGGCATAGGCGGCCGAACGGTCGACCTTCGTCGTGTCCTTGCCGGAGAATGCACCGCCGCCATGCGGAGCGGCACCGCCGTAGGTGTCGACGATGATCTTGCGGCCGGTGAGGCCCGCATCGCCGTCCGGTCCGCCGATGACGAACTTGCCGGTCGGGTTGATGTACCACTTGCAATCGTCAGCGATCTTCAGTTCGCCGAGCGCTTCGCGGATATAGGGCTCGACGACGGCGCGGACCTTGTTCGAATCCCAGCTCTCGTCGAGATGCTGGGTCGAAAGCACGATCGAGGTTGCTTCCGACGGCTTGCCGTCGACGTAACGCACGGTCACCTGGCTCTTGGCATCGGGGCCGAGCTTGGCAACTTCGCCGTCGCCCTTCTTGCGGGCAACCGCGAGCAGCTGCAGGATCTTGTGGGAATAATAGATCGGAGCCGGCATCAGATCCGGCGTTTCGCGGCAGGCATAACCGAACATGATGCCCTGGTCGCCGGCGCCTTCGTCGCCCTGCTGGTCAGAAGCGCTGTCGACGCCCTGCGCGATGTCGGCCGACTGCGAGTGAAGCAGCACGTCGATCTTGGCCTTCTTCCAGTGGAAGCCATCCTGCTCGTAGCCGATATCCTTGATGGCGCGGCGAGCGGCGGCCTTGAACTTCGACGGGTTGATGACGTCCTTGCCGTCCTTGTCCTTCTTCATCAGGCTCGGCGGCAGACGAACTTCGCCGGCGATGACGACGCGGTTGGTCGTCGCCAGCGTTTCGCAGGCAATGCGCACGCCCCATGGATTGACGCCGGTCTTGGCCGCTTCGCGGTAGACCAAATCGACGATCTCGTCGGAGATGCGGTCACAGACTTTGTCCGGATGACCTTCGGCAACAGATTCGCTGGTAAAGAGATAATTCGCGCGCATTTCGGGATTCCCCTCAAAGAATAAAAGCCAGCTAGTAGGTACTCAGTTCGAGGGCCGATGACAAGCGCAGAAGGACATAAATATATCTTTATATCTGCGGCAAAGTGACAAATTTTGCCCCAAAAACGCAAAAAAGGCGGCCTTTCGACCGCCTTTCGAATTCTGCGATGGTCGTCGTTCAGTCGGCGTCGGCTTCAGCTGCCAAAGCTTTCACCAGCTCCACGACCTTGCGGCGAACCTTGGGATCGGAAATTTTGACGAAGGCGCGGTTGAGCTGCAGGCCTTCCGAGGAAGACAGGAAATCGACGACGTAATTCGAACTGGAGGCTTCGGCCATGCCCCCGCCGGCAGAATGTTCGCCGGGCGCGTCCTCGAAGAAAAAGGACACCGGAACATTGAGGATGTTCGAGATGTTCTGCAGACGGCTTGCGCCGACGCGGTTGGTGCCCTTTTCGTATTTCTGGATCTGCTGGAATGTGATGCCAAGGCTTTCGCCAAGCTTTTCCTGGCTCATGCCCAGCATCGTACGACGGAGGCGAATACGGCTGCCAACATGGATGTCGATCGGATTCGGCTTCTTTTTGTTTTCAATCATGGTCGTGCCCTAGCTAAGAATTTCAACCTGTTTCTAACCGGCATGCCCCTGATCCATCCCAAAACGCCACGTTGCAAGCGGTGAGGAACCCACCTTCAAACATACGTTAAGAACGCCGATTGTCATCACTATGCAATTTTAGGGGTTTTTGGTCAATTCAACCCGGAAATAAAACCTCTGCGAGAAATTAGCGCAATCAGAATCAGCAGCGCCTCGGTCAACCAGAAGTAAGTTTGCCGGGGGTATGTTGTTCCGCGCCCGTCGCTGATACTATCGAGCGTTGTATCGATGAAGCCGGTTTCCGCAAGATCGAGACCCGCAATAATTTCCCCATGGGCATTCACCAGCGCTGAAATGCCGCTATTGGCATCACGAATCAGCGGCAGGCCGGTTTCCACGGCCCGTACCCGCGCCTGCTGGAAATGCTGGTAGGGGCCGGGCGTCGCGCCGAACCAGGCATCATTGGTGATATTGAGGATCGCGTTGGCGTCTTTTATGTCGCCGGTCATTTCATCGGGGAAAATGATTTCGTAGCAGATCAGCGGATAGAGATTGAGCCCGCCGGGCAGCGTCAGCAGGTGCCGGCTTGCCGCGGCCGAAAACCCTCCCGGCATCTCGACGACGTTCTGGATGCCGAATCCGGTGAGCACGTCCTCGAAGGGCAGATATTCGCCGAAAGGCACCAGATGCACCTTGTCGGAGGCGGCGATGATCTGGCCGCGGCCGTCGATCACGTAAATGGAATTATAGTAGCGCACCGGGGTGCCCGGTCCCATTTCCTCGGCGCGTACGGCGCCGGCGATCAGGATCTGATTGTCGTCAAGCGTATCGGCGATCCGCGTCAGCGCATCCTGGTTGTCGGTCAGGATGAAGGGGATCGAGGTTTCCGGCCAGACGATGATATCGGGCTTGCGCCCGCCATTCTTCGGCGCTTCGGCTGACAGCTTCAGATGCGTCTCGAAGATCGCGGCGCGGTCGGCGTCGTTATCCATCTTCGCCGCCTGGTCGATGGCCGGCTGCACCAGCCGCACCACCGGCCGTTTGTCCTCTGGCAAGGCGTCCGGCCGCGGCGCGAGATGGAGAGCATAAGCGCCATAACCGAGATGGGCGGCAAACAGCAGGACGGCGAGTGCGATGCCCGGCCGCGCCCCTTGCCGTGTCCCGGCAAGGGCAGGCGCGGAAAAGACGAAGACGGCAAGGGCCGTCACCCCCATCGCCCCGATCACATGTGCCGACTGCATCATCAGCGGAACCGGCATCATGCCGTAGCCGATGGCATTCCAGGGAAAGCCGGTGAGGATCACGCTTCGAAGCCATTCCATCAGCCCGAAGCCTGCCGCAAGGGCGGCGATCCGCCCCATGCCATCTGACCAGAAGATGCGGGCAAGGGCAGCCGCCAGCCCGTAGAAGATTGCAAGACAGGCCGGCAGCCCGAGGATTGCCAGCGGCAGCGCCCAGGCGAATTCTTCCTGATCGACCAGCAGCGCATGGCCGAGCCACCAGAGGCCGGCGACAAAATAGCCGAAGCCGAACAGCCAGCCGGTGGCAAACGCCGGCCATAGCCTGCCGATCAGGCCGCTTTCAGGCGAAGCCGCCGCCCCGTCGATCAGCCAGACGAGCAGTGTGAAGGAGACGAACATCGCCGCGAAAAAACCGATGGGCGGCAGCGCCAGAACCGCGAATGCCCCGGCGGCGATGGCCAGCAGCGACCGTTTGAAACCCCAGACGAGGATAACCCTGTCCGCAAGCCGCTCCATGCGCACTCCCATCAAACCGCGAATCAACCCGTTCGCAGTCTTTCAAAAAAGCGGCTCTTTGTCCCGTCAGTTGGGTGCTGTCAGTTCGCGGTCGATTCCGCCGGCCGGTCGTCGCCGGCCTCGGAGCCGGGGGAGATGTCGCCATCCAGCTTGGTCCGGCGGCGGATCGCATGGCGCTTGCGGGTGATGCGCAGCCGCTTGATGCGGCGCGGATCGGCGTCGAGGATGTGGAATTCGAAGCCCGGGAGCGCCTGGACGACTTCGCCGCGCACCGGGATGCGGCCGAGCGCCGAGAAGATCAGGCCGCCCAGCGTATCGACCTCGTCGACCTGCTCGCTGATGTCGAAATCCGGCCCGATCGCCGCGGCGATCTCTTCCAGTTCGACGCGCGCGTCGGCGATGAAGACGTCTTCGGCGACGCGCTTGAACATCACCTCTTCGTCGTCATGTTCGTCGTCGATGTCGCCGACCACCATCTCGACGATGTCCTCATGCGAGGCAAGCCCGTCGGTGCCGCCATACTCGTCGATGACGAGCGCCATCTGCGTGCGGTTCACCTGCATGCGACGCAACAGGTCGGACGCCAGCATCGACGGCGGCACGAACAGGATCTTGCGGATGATACCGGCCTCGGCCAGCGTCTTTTGCAGGTCGACGCGGGCGAGATCGAAATTCGTCTTGGCCGAACGCGTGGTCTTCTGGATGTTTTCGGGCGCAACCTCGATCGCCGGCACGGCAACGGCCGGTTTCGTCGGGCCGCGGCGCTTGTTGCGCGCCTGCTTGGCGACGTAGGAGAGCAGGTCGCGGATATGGACCATGCCACGCGGATCGTCGAGCGTATCGGCATAGACGGGCATGCGCGAGCGGCCGGATTCCTCAAAGAGGATCATCAGCTCGCCGATGGTGATGTTCTGGTCGACCGCCTCGATATCGGCGCGCGGCACCATGACGTCGGCGACGCGCACCTCGCGAAAGCGCAGGATGTTGTTGAGCATCGCCCGTTCGTCGGGCGAAAAGGCGTCGTCGCCCGCCGCATCGGTCATCAGCGCGTCGGCGAGATCCTCGCGCAGTCGCGAGCCCTGCTGCGGGCGAAGGATGCGCGCGGCGCGCGACCAGAAGGATTGCGATCGGCCGGATGGCCGACTACTACTGCCTGCCTCGTCCGAAGAGGAGGATGACTCGGAGTCCTTGGCGTCTGCCGCCGGCTTCGTCGTAAAGTCGCTCATGGTTCCATTTTAAGGTCTTGACCCTCGTAGGGATCAGATAGGCCGAGCTGGGCCAAAATGCGAGTCTCCAGCCCCTCCATAATTTCGGCTTCGGCACTATTCATATGGTCGTAGCCGAGAAGATGCAAGAAACCGTGCACCAGAAGGTGGGTCAGGTGGTCGTCGAAACTCTTTTCCAGCTCGGCCGCTTCCCGCTCCAACGTCTCCCGGGCGATGATGATGTCGCCGAGCATCGGGCCGGGCATCTTGCCGGGCTGAACCGGAAAGGCCGGAAAGGACAGCACATTGGTCGCCTTGTCCTTGCCGCGCCATTCGGCGTTGATGTCCTGGATCGAGGCATCGTCGGTGAAAACAAGCGAAACCTCGGGCGGCATCGTCGGGAAGGGCTGCTTCTCGCTGTCGCGGAGATAGACCACCGCGGCACCGAGCACGCGTTCGCAAAACGACAGCAGCGTCTCCTCGCCGGGCCAGCCGACGTCCTCGACGCTGATCTGGATGTCGAGTTCGGCCATCAGTCCTGCCGGCTGACTTCTTCGGTTTCGACGGCGTAGGTGGAATCATAGGCCCTGACGATGCGCCCGACCAGCGGATGGCGGACGACGTCGGTATCCTTGAAGCGCACGATCGAGATGCCTTCGACGCCGTTCAGAAGCTGCAAGGCCTCGACGAGGCCGGATTTGACGCCGCGCGGCAGGTCGATCTGGCTCGGGTCGCCGGTTACGATCATGCGGGCATTTTCGCCAAGACGCGTCAGGAACATCTTCATCTGCATCGACGTCGTGTTTTGCGCTTCGTCGAGGATGATGGCGGCGTTGGCGAGCGTGCGGCCGCGCATGAAGGCGAGCGGCGCGATTTCGATGACACCGGCGGTGATTGCTCGATCGACCTTGTCGGCAGGGATCATGTCGTAGAGCGCATCATAAAGCGGGCGAAGATAGGGGTCGACCTTTTCCTTCATGTCGCCGGGCAGGAAGCCGAGGCGCTCGCCGGCCTCGACAGCCGGGCGCGACAGGATGATCTTTTCGACCGCGCCGCGCTCCAGGAGCTGAGCGGCATGGGCGACGGCGAGATAGGTCTTGCCGGTGCCGGCCGGGCCGACGCCGAAGACAAGCTCGGCGCGTTCCAGCGCCCTGATATAGGCATCCTGGGTCGGCGTACGGGCGATGATCGTCTTCTTGCGTGTGGAAACCTGTGCCATCGTCAACTTGGCCTTGCGCTCCATGGTTGGCAGGCTGAGCTGATCGTCGGCGGCGACCGCCATACGGATTGCGCCCTCGACGTCGGATCGTTCCACGCTGCCGCCTTTCTGAAGTTTTTCATAGAGATAGTCGAGTGTGCGCCGCGCCTGGTTGGTGGTCACGATATCGCCTGTGATGACGACCGAATTGCCGCGCGCCCGTGCATCGATGTTCAGCCGTTGCTCGAGCAGTTTGAGGTTCTGGTCGAATTGACCGAAGAGCTCGCTGGCGAAGCGGTTGTTCTCGAACGTCAGGACGAAGTGATTGGTGTCGCTCGGCGTGCGGGGGTGGCGCGGTGAAGAAGAAACCAATTCTTGTCCGTTCAAGCGGTCGGGCTCCTTAGGTTAAACCGCAGCCTCTGCGCGTTCGGCAAACAGGCTGTTCGTTCCGGTTCCTGTGATTCGCACTTTGATAATGTCACCGATTTGCGATGCTTTTGCATCAACATTCACAGATTGAAGCCAGGGAGAACGTCCGATTAGTTGTTCCGGCATGCGACCGGGCTTTTCGAGCAACAGGTCAATCTCTTTGCCGATGCAGGATTCGGCAAATTCCTGCTGCTGCTTCAGGAGAAGCATTTGCAGGCGTTCCAGCCGTTCTGCCTTGATCTCTTCCGGCACCTGGTCCTTCAGTTCCGCGCCGGGTGTGCCCGGCCGTGTCGAGTATTTGAACGAGAAGGCCTGTGCATAACGGACCTCCTCCACAAGCCTCAGTGTATCCTCAAAATCCTTGTCTGTCTCCCCCGGAAAGCCGGTGATGAAATCGCCCGACAGCGCGATGTCCGGCCGTACCGTGCGGATGCGCGCAATCAGCGCCAGATATTCGGCCGCCGTGTGACGCCGGTTCATCGCTTTCAGGATGCGGTCCGAACCTGACTGCACCGGCAGGTGCAGATAGGGCATCAGCGCCCTGAGGTCTCGATGGGCATTGATCAGCCGGTCGTCCATGTCGCGCGGATGGCTTGTGGTATAGCGCAGCCGGGCAAGGCCGGGGATCTCGGCCAGCCGGTAGAGCAGGTCGCCGAGGCTCCATGCCTCGCCCCGCGGCCCGGCGCCGTGCCAGGCGTTGACGTTCTGCCCGAGCAGGGTGATCTCGCGCACCCCGCTTTCGGCGAGCTTTTCGGCTTCCTCGACGATCTGGGAAACCGGCCGCGACACTTCCGAGCCGCGTGTATAGGGCACGACACAGAAAGTGCAGAACTTGTCGCAGCCCTCCTGCACCGTCAGGAAGGCGGTAACGCCGCGGGCGCGGATCTTTCGGCTCTCGGCGATCGGCAGGTGCTCGAATTTGTCTTCGATCGCATATTCGGTATCGACGACGCGCTGGCCTTGTTTGGCCCGGCGCAGCGCCTCCGGCAGACGGTGATAGGTCTGCGGGCCGATGACGACGTCGACGGCAGGCGCGCGGCGCAGGATCTCCTCGCCTTCGGCCTGGGCGACGCAGCCGGCAACGCCGATCATCATCTCCCGGCCGTCCGCCGCCTTCTTCTTTTTCATCTCGCGCAGCCGCCCGAGCGCCGAATAGACCTTCTCGGCCGCCTTCTCTCTGATATGGCAGGTGTTGAGGAGAACGAGGTCCGCCTCTTCCATATCTTCCGTCGGCTCATAGCCGTCGCGGGCGAGGGCATCGCTCATGCGCGTCGAATCGTAGACGTTCATCTGGCAGCCATAGGTCTTGATGAAGACCTTGCGGCTGTTGCTGCCGTCGCGGAGGGCCTCGTTGGAGCCCTCGTGGGGGATTGCCTGCGGGGCCTGGAGAAGGGCGCTGTCCTGTGTCATGGCGCGCTATTTAGTGGTTTTTGACGCCGGAGAAAATCGAAATCTTGTTTTAGAGCCTTTCCTGGTCAGAATGCTGCAATCTGACAAGGAAAGGCTCTAGGAGATTTCCCGCCCGCGCAGTCGGCTGTTGAGGAGGTTGCGGATGCGCAAGGCAATCGTCGCGCTCACCTCCTTGCGGCTGGTATCGGCACGGTAATCCACCGCCTCACCGAAGGAAACTTCGGCGTCGATGGCGCCGCAGCGCACGATATCGATGAGATGCGGCAAGAGGTCGAGATCCCCCGGCCAGGCGGCGAGCCGCCGGTGATAGCGCCCCATGGCGATGCCGTGCACCCTGGTATAGGCAACCGCCACCGGCTGCACCACGACGGTTCCCGTCGGCGACGTCGGCACCGCCATTGCGGCAGCGCCGAACAGCGACGACTTGACCTCCAACAGCCGGTTGCCGTCCGAGGTCGTGCCCTCGGGGAAGAGCACGACGATCTCACCGTCGGCCATGCGCCCGGCGATCTCGTTTGCCTGATGGCCGGTCTTGCGCCGCTCCTCACGCACGACGAAGACGCTCTTCTGCAGCTTGGCGAGCGTGCCGAAGATCGGCCAGGCGCGCACCTCGATCTTGGCAATGAAGACGACGTCGGCAACGGCCGACATCACCATGATATCCAGCCAGGAAGAATGGTTGGAACAGAGCATCAGCGGCCGGCGATCTTCCAGCTTGCCGCTCACGCGGACGCGGATGCCGAGGCAATAGCAGACGATCCGGTGCCAGACGCGCGGCAGGCTGCGGCGCAGCCGCCAGTCGAAACGCAGCGCCAGCACCTGCAGCGGCATGAGCACGATGCTGACGGCAAGGATGACGACCGCGGCAAAGGCGATGCGCAACCAGGCGATCAAATGCTGGTCTCCCGGGCTGCCATTGCTTCAGAGGTCTTCCTTCTTCAACGGCACGCCGTAGAGCTCCAGCCGGTGGTCGACCAGCCGGAAGCCGTGCTCGCGGGCGATGCGCTCCTGCAACGCCTCAATCTCCGGCGAGCGGAATTCGATGACCGTGCCGGTCTTCAGGTCGATCAGATGGTCGTGGTGTTCTTCCGGCACCGTTTCGTAGCGCGAGCGCCCGTCGCGGAAGTCGTGCCGGGCGATGATGCCGGCATCCTCGAACAGCTTCACGGTGCGATAGACGGTCGAGATCGAGATCTTCGCATCGACCTTCACCGAGCGGCGGTAGAGTTCTTCGACGTCGGGATGGTCTTCCGAGTCTTCCAGGATGCGCGCGATCACGCGGCGCTGCTCGGTCATGCGCATGCCGCGTTCGGTGCAAAGCTCCTCAAGGGTCTTGGCTACATCAGTCATCGCCGGCCTATAGAGACATTCGTGTTTCGACAACGCCGCACGGCATTTGCGCCGGCCTGCATGTCATCTTGCTGCCAGGGAACTACCGAAGAACGCGCTTCATGACAAGCGCCGTGGAGAGGGCGCCGTTTTCCTGTCTGTAGTAACCCTGACGTTCGCCGACCTTTTCGAAGCCGAGCTTGCGGTAGAGGCCAAGCGCTGCCGTATTGCCGTTGTCGACCTCGAGAAACATGCTCTCGCCGCCGCGCGACCGCGCTTCCCGCATCGCCGCCTGCATCAGCCGCCAGCCCAGTCCGGCACGGGCGACCTTCGCCTGCACGGCAATGGTCAGGATTTCCGCCTCACCGGCGACATGGCGGGCAAGAATGAAACCTGGAAGCGGCTTTTTCAGGATGGCATTGGTCTGGCGCGCGACGAAGCCGAACACAGTGTCCTGCATCAGCAGGCCGTGAAATTCACCGTCGCCCCAGGGCCGGGCGAAGCGCTCGCCGTGCAGGACGGCGACATCGCGGCAATCCTCGCGCTCCATGGCGATGATCTCGAATTCCGGTTTCAACGTCAGATAGGCTTCCAGCATCGTCATACTCGTCGCGCAATCGCGTATCCGGCCTGCGGTTTGGCATCGGGTCCGCGCAGATAAAGGGGCTTCGGCTTTCCGGCATCGGGGGAGGCGGCAGCGCCCAGGCGCGCCACGATGGAGATCGGGAACCTGTTGGTGTGATCGCCGCCGGCGTCGGCCTTCAGCAGCGCCGTCGCCGAACCGGTGATCTCGCCGTCGAAGCCGGCAGCAAATGCCTGTGCTTCTGCAACGCTGACTGCCCGTGGCGTGTCGAGGGACGAACCGTCGGCTGCGAAGGACTGGAGGTAGATCTCGTCGCGCTTGGCATCCATCGCCGCCAGCACGGCGCGATGAGGCGTCTTGTCGCGCTGGGCTGATGCCATGACTTCGAGTGTCGTGATGCCGACGGCCGGCACATTGAGGGAGAGCGCAAAACCGCGGGCTGCGGCAACACCGACGCGGATACCGGTAAAGGAGCCGGGACCGATGGTGACGGCAAGGCGGTCGATATGAGAAAGTGCCAGTCCCGCCTGATCCAGCGCGCGATCGACGATACCAATCAGATGTTCAGCATGCCCCTTGCCGATCATGTCCGATGCCTCCCCCAGCACCGTATCCCTGCCGCTGTCATAGACGGCGGCAGCGCAGTCCACACCTGCCGTGTCGAGCGCCAGAATGATCATGCCATCAATTTCCGAATAAACTAGTGTCGCCTATCGATAAATCCGTTCGGCCGAACCTGAGGTGAACGGCCGGACGAATTCAAGATTTTTAAGCGGCAATCACTTCCTGCACTTCCGGAACGAAATGGCGCAGCAGGTTCTGCACGCCGTGCTTCAGTGTTGCCGTCGAAGACGGGCAGCCGGCGCAGGAACCCTTCATGTTCAGATAGACCTTGCCGTCCTTGAAGCCGCGGAAGGTGATGTCGCCGCCGTCTTGGGCAACGGCCGGGCGCACGCGGGTTTCCAGAAGCTCCTTGATGGTCAGCACGATCGATTCATCGCCTTCGTCGAAGAATTCGTCGCCGGCATCGGCGTCTTCGGAAAGGATGGAGGCATCGCCCATGACCGGCTTGCCGGACATGAAGTGCTCCATGATCGAGCCTAATATAGCCGGCTTAAGATGTTGCCAGTCGGCATTGTCCTTGGAGACGGAAATGAAATCATAGCCGAAATAGACGCCGGTGACGCCTGAAATTTCGAACAGGCGGGCGGCGAGCGGCGAGGCTGCAGCCTCCTCAGTGCTGCGGAACTCGGCCGTGCCGTTTTCCATCACCACCTTGCCCGGCAGGAACTTCTGCGTGGCAGGGTTCGGCGTGGCTTCGGTCTGAATGAACATCTGGTTCTCCATGCGGCCGGCCCATGGTCTCGGCCGTCTTTAGAATTCTTCAAAAGAAGATAAGCCGATTGACGGCTCTAATCAAGAGACTTGTACTCAAGAAAAGCTAGAACAGGATGATTTTAGGCCAAGTCGGCCTAAAATCTGAATCCTGTTCTAAATTAAATAGTTAGAGCATGATGTCGTCCGAAAACCGCTCACACTTTTCGGCATCATGCTCTAGCAGAGGGCATCGATTTCCTCGTTGGTCAGCGTATCCGGCAGCACGGTGACCGGGATCGGAAACGCCGCCGCGCGGCCCGCGACCGAGGAGACCAGCGGCCCTGGACCTTCCTTCGCCGAACCGGCGGCCAGAACCAGGATCGCCACATCGCGGTCTTCCTCGATCACGGCGTTGATCTGTTCGGCAGCACCGCCCTCGCGGATGACGACCTCAGGCTCGATGCCGATGGTCTCGCGCACGATCTGGGCGATCTTGGCAACGACCGCCTCGGCCTCTTCACGCGCTTCGGCCCGCATGATTTCTTCGACGCCGAGCCATTGCTGGAAATCCCCATCCGGGATCACATAGAGCAGCACCAGCCCGCCATTGGAATTCTTCGCGCGCCGGCCGGCATAATGAACGGCGCGTTGGCATTCGGGTGTGCCGTCAATCACCGCCATGAATTTGCGGCGGTGACCTTCGAGCCGTGAGAGTCGCTTCGATACCATGGCGCGGACTCTGACACCCGAAGCGGAAAATTTGCAAGTCCAGTTTTTGCCCTGATGCCCGAGAAGAAATCCTCTTCTCCCCGGGGGAAGGTCGCCTTCTCCCCAGCGGACGGTCCCCTTCTCCCAGGCGGAGAGAAGAGAAGATTTATCTCAATAGAGGAAGCCGATGACCTCGCGCACCTGTTGCATCGTCACTTCGGCACGGGCCCTGGCGCGCTCGCCGCCCTTGCGCAGGATCGCGTCGATATGGCTGGTATCGTCCATCAGCCGGCGCATTTCGCCGGTGATCGGCGCCAGCACGTGGATCGCCAAATCGACCAGCGCCGGCTTGAAGACGGAGAACTGCTGGCCGCCGAATTCGGCCAGCACGTCCGCCTTCGACTTGTCGGCGAGTGCGGCATAGATCGCCACCAGATTGTCGGCTTCCGGACGGCCCTGCAGCCCGTCAATCTCGCTCGGCAAGCCGTCCGGATCGGTCTTGGCCTTGCGGATCTTCTTCGAGATCGCATCCTCGTCATCCATCAGGTTGATGCGCGAGAGATCGGAGGGATCCGATTTCGACATTTTCTTGGTGCCGTCGCGCAGCGACATGACGCGCGGCGCCGGCCCGCCGATCAGCGGCTCGACCATCGGGAAATAGGCATGCACCGGCTCGTTGCCGACGGTGATGTCGACGCCGTAGCCGGTCCTGCTGATATGCTCGGCATAGTCGAGGTTGAACTTCATCGCGATGTCGCGGGCAAGCTCCAGATGCTGCTTCTGGTCCTCGCCAACCGGCACATGGGTGCCGCGATAGACGAGAATGTCGGCGGCCATCAGGCTCGGATAGGCGTAAAGGCCGAGCGAGGCCTGCTCGCGGTCCTTGCCGGCCTTGTCCTTGAACTGCGTCATCCGGTTCATCCAGCCGATGCGGGCAACGCAGTTGAAGATCCAGGCGAGTTCGGCATGCTGCGGCACGGCCGACTGATTGAAGACGATATGCTTTTCCGGGTCGATGCCGGCGGCGATGAAGGCAGCGGCGATCGAGCGCGTCTGGCTCGGCATGTCCTCGTGCACGAGCTGGGCGGTGAGCGCATGCATGTCGACGACGCAGTAGATGCAGTCATTGCCTTCCTGCAGTGCCACGAACCGGCGGATCGCGCCGAGATAATTGCCGAGATGCAGATTGCCGGTCGGCTGCACGCCGGAGAATACGAGTTTCTTGAATTCGCTCATGTCGTCCTCAATAGGCTGGTGGAGGGCCCCAGGGCTTTGCGCCCATGTTGCTAACGCGGCGGCTTATGCACGGCCGACCGGTCGCAATCAAGGGGTTCAGGCAGCCGCGTGTTGGATCAGATCGAAAGTGTTGCCGTAGGGATCCGCAAAGACCGCCACCGTGCCGTAAACCTCATGACGCGGCTCTTCCAGAAAGCGCACGCCGACTGCCAGCATCGCGGCATGGTCGCGGGCGAAATCGTCGGTCTTCAGAAAGAAGCCGACACGGCCACCCGTCTGATTGCCGATGGCCGCGCGCTGCGTCTCGTCTGCCGCTTGCGCCAGCAGAAACGCGGCTCCATCCCCACCCCTCGGCTTCACCACCACCCAGCGCTTGCCCTCCGGCTGCAGCTCGTCCTGAAGGCAAGCGAAACCGAGACCATCGCAATAAAAAGCCTTGGCGCGGTCGTAATCGTCGACCACGAGGGTGACGAGGAAAAGAGACTGGATCGTCATGTGCTGCCTCGCGTTTGAGATGTTTATTCCACTTTTGAGCCACAATTCCCCGGATTTTAAGCCGAATTGATCAACCGACTTACTCATAATTGAGTATAAAATTTCACAAAAAAGCTTTTTTTGAACCGAAAATCCTGCGCCTGGTGCCGGCGCCGTTGGGGTCGCTGGATAGCCGATCGGAGCGACCATGCAGAACGCAATTTTGCTCGCCATGGCAGGCCTTTTCGCCTTTCAATCAGCAACGGGTGCCGTCGGTCAAGACATGAAAAGGCATGGCGTTCATCTTCCAAAACATCAGGCACGTCTCGCCTATACGGTCCAGACAGTCAGCGTTCGTGCCGGCTGCTTTCCAGGGCGCCTGCGAGCGGTCCTGTCGCATATTGCTGCGAAGACCGGCCGACGCCCTGTGATAACCTCGGGCCACAGGCCGCATCCCCGCCGCCATGGGTCGCTGCACGGAAAATGTCTGGCGGCCGATATCAGGATGCCCGGCCTGTCGGAACGCACGATCATTGCTGCCGCAAGAAGCGCGCCGGGCATCGGCGGTATCGGCAGCTATTGCAACGGCATCATCCATGTCGACGTCGGACCGCAAAGGCGATGGGTCGATTGCTGAAGCAATGCCAGGAAAAGTGCGACCTCACCCGTCCTTTGCCGGCGCCGGCTTGCGGTTCAGATTGCGTCGGATCATGCCGAGATTTGCCCCGCCGACCAGGAAAGCGGCGGCGAAATAGATCAGCATCGCAATCGCAATCAGCAGCCCGAGGGTACCGATCTTGGTGACAAGCGGCGCGCCGGAGGCAAGCCAGGGCGCCCAATATTGCTTGAGGAAGACGATGGCAGCACCCATGACGGCCGCGGCGACGATCAGCAGAGCCGTGCGCTTTGCCAGCGCCCATTCCCATGTCAGGTGGCCGCGGCGCAAAAGCGTGGTGAACAGCAGCACGGTGCTGATCCAGCCGGCAGTGGCTTCGGCAACCGCGATGCCGGGCGCGCCCATATAGGGGAAGAGGGTCAGCGCCGTGGCGCAGTTGGTCGCAACCGCGATGGCCGAAAAGCGCATCGGCGTCTTGGTGTCCTCGCGGGCATAGAAGCCGGGCTGCAATGCCTTGATCAACACGAAGGCCGGCAGGCCGATGCCGTAAATCGCCAGGATCGAGCCGACGACGGCGGTATTTTCCTGATGGAAGGCGCCGCGCTCATAGAGCACACGGATGATCTCGTCGGACAGGATCCAGAGCGCGAAGGCGGCGGGGATTGTCAGGAACAGCACGAATTCGATCGAGCGGTTCTGCAGGTTTCCGGCCTCGCGCAGGTTGCCACCCTTCAGCGCCCGGGCCAGTTCCGGCAGAAGCACCACGCCGACGGCGACGCCGACGACGCCGAGCGGCAGCTGATAGATGCGGTCGGCATATTGCAGTGCTGCGATCGCGCCGTCGCGGGACGACGCAATCGCCTGGCCGATCAGCTGGTTGATCTGGGTTATGCCGCCGGTCACCGCAGCCGGCACAGCCAGGATCAGCAGCCGCTTGACGTTCGGCGTCATCTTCGGAAAGCGGAAGCCGATGCTCATGCCGGCCGCAAGCACGCCGACATAGACGACGGCAAGCTGCAGGACGCCTGCGGCAAGAACGCCCCAGGAGAGGTACCAGGCCGTCGCCAGCGGATCGGCGCCGGTATAGAGCGCATAAAACAGCGCCCCGATCATCACCACGTTGAGGAAGACGGGCGCGATGGCGGCGGCGAAGAAATGATGCAGCGAATTCAGCATGCCGCTCATCATCGCCGTCAGCGACATGCACATCAGATAGGGAAACATCACCGCCGCCATGCGGATCGTGATCGAGAACTTGTCGGGATCGTCGGCAAAGCCCGGCGCGATGACGAAGCGCACCAGCAGCGGCATGGCAAGCTCCATCACGATGGTGATGAGGAGCAGTACCGAAAACAAGACGCCGAAGACTTCTTCCGAAAAACGCTTGGCGCCATCCGTGCCGTTCGCCTCGATCTCCTTGGCAAAGAGCGGCACGAAGGCGGCGTTGAAGGCGCCCTCGGCAAACAGCCGGCGGAACAGGTTCGGAAAGCGGAAGGCGGCGTAGAAGACGTCGGCCATCGGTCCGGTGCCGAGGGCCGCAGCCATCAGCGTTTCGCGGGCGAAGCCGAAGATGCGGCTGCCGAGGGTGGCGCCGCCGACGGTCGCGAATTTCTTGACGAGGCTCATGCGTTTGGGCTCATGCGTGGTGGCTCATATGGGGGAACCGGCCTTCTTTTCGGTGGTAGGCGGGGTCCGGGCGGTGGCGGCAGGCGCGATGATGCCGGAGGGCATACGCTCGCGCAATTCATCCTCCTCCTCGGCCATGACCGCCTTCATCCGGGCGGTGATGTTGGCGCGCTTGCTGTCGCCTGATATTTTCTGGCCGACCAGATCGGTGACGTAGAAGGTGTCGATCACCTTCTCGCCGAAGGTGGTGATGCGGGCCGACTGGATGTCAAGCGACAGATCAGAGAGCACGGCGGTGATCTCGGACAGCAAACCCGGCCGGTCGAGGCATTCGACCTCGATGACGGTGAACTTGTTCGACAGGCTGTTGGTGATGTTGACCGACGGCGGAATGACGAATGCCTTGCTTTTCTTGCGATTGCGCGCGCGCGTGGCGATGACTTCGGGCAGCCGCTTGCGGCCGGATAGCACGTCCTCGATCATCCGTCCGATCGTGGCCGCCCGGCGCAGTTCGTCGGCATCGTCGGTAAATTCGCGGCTGACATGGATCGTGTCGAGCGCCCGCCCGTCCGATGTGGTGAAGATCTGGGCGTCGACGATGTTGGCCCCGGCCGCAGCACAGGCGCCGGCAATGACGGCGAGCAGTCGCGGATGGTCGGGCGACAGCACGGTGATCTCGGTGATCGCGTGGAAACTGTCGGTGCGCACAGTGGTGGCGAGCGCCTGGCCCGCCTTATCCGACTGGCGGATGAAATGGGCATGACGGACCTGGTCTTCCAGCGGCACGGAGAGCAGATAGGGCTGGTAGTGCAGCTTGGTGTAGGTATTGCGGTCCTTCTGGCTCCAGTGGGCGAGTGCTGAATGCAGCGCCTCGGCGGCGGCATTGGCCCGCTCCTTGCGGGAGACCTCCGAAAAGCCGCCGGCCAGCAGCAGCTCGGTCTCATAATAGAGCGTGCGCAGAAGCTGGCCTTTCCAGCCGTTCCAGACGCCCGGACCGACGGCACGGATATCGCAGATCGTCAGGATCAAGAGCATCTTCAGCCGGTCGAGCGACTGCACGCGGTCGGCGAAATCGGTGATCGTCTTGCGGTCGGTGAGGTCGCGGGTCTGCGCCACCATCGACATGGTCAGATGTTCCTCGATCAGCCAGACGACGATCTCAGTCTGCTTCTGCGACAGGCCGAAACGGGCGCAGAGCTTGCGGGCGACGCGGGCGCCGGCGATCGAATGATCCTCCTGGCGGCCTTTGGCGATGTCGTGAAGGAGAACGGCGACATACAGCGCCTCGCGATCCTCGATGCCGGGCATCAGCTTGTTGGCGAGCGGATGCAGATCCTCGGCGCGCCCCTTGTCGATCTCGGAGAGAATGTCGACGGTGCGGATCAGGTGTTCGTCGACCGTGTAGTGATGATACATGTTGAACTGCATCATCGCGACGATCTTGCCGAATTCGGGGATGAAGCGGCCGAGCACGCCGGCCTCGTTCATCCGGCGCAGGATGAGCGCCGGATCACGCTTCGACGTCAGGATCGACATGAACAGGCGGTTGGCCTCGTCATTTTCCCGTAGGCTGTTGTCGATCAAAGCGAGTGAACGGGTGACGCGTTTCAGCGCGTCCGGATGGAATTCGAGCCCGTTGATGTCGGCGACGTGGAAGAGCCGGATGATGTTGACCGGATCGCGCTTGAAGACTTCGGGCTCGGCGAGCGCGATGCGGCCGCGGTCTTCGACGAATTCGACGCTGCCGGCGATCTTGCGGTTGCGATGGGTGAAGCGGCTGATGACGCCGGTGAGGCCCGGGATCGACTTCGCCTGCTGGTCTTCGAGCGCGGCGCAGAGGATGCGCGTGAGGTCGCCGACATCCTTGGCGACGAGGAAATAGTGCTTCATGAAGCGCTCGACGGCCGAAAGGCCCGGGCGGGTGTGATAACCGAAGGCTTCGGCGATCTCGCGCTGGATATCGAAGGACAGGCGCTCCTCGGCCTTGCCGGTCAGGAAGTGCATATGGCAGCGCACCGCCCAGAGAAAATCGTCGGCTTTCTCAAGCAGACGGTATTCGTGCTTGGACAGCACGCCGAGCTTGACCAGTTCCGCCTGGTCGCGCACGTGATAATAATATTTCGAGATCCAGAACAGCGTGTGCAGGTCGCGAAGCCCGCCCTTGCCTTCCTTGACATTCGGTTCGACGAGATAACGCGTGTCGCCGGCCTTGCGGTGGCGTTCGTCGCGCTCGGCCAGCTTGGCGGCGATGAATTCGGGACCGGTGCCGGTGACGATCTCCTTGTCGAAGCGGGTCTCGAGCTCGGTTTCCAGCCGCTGCAGGCCGCAGATGTAGCGCATCTCCAGGATGGCGGTGCGGATGGTCATGTCGGACTTGGAAAGCGCGATGCATTCCTCCACCGTGCGGGTGGCATGGCCGACCTTGAAGCCCATGTCCCAGAGCACGTAGAGCATGAATTCGACCGCCTTGTGCGTCTCTTCCGCCGGCCTCGGCAGGAAGAGGAACAGCAGGTCGATATCCGAGCCGGGCGCCAGCGTGTCGCGGCCGTAGCCGCCGACGGCGGTCACCGCGAACTTGTCCTTCTGGTGCGGAAAGATATGGGCGGTGGCGAAATTGTAGAGGGCGGCGATGATCTGGTCCTGCAGCCAGGAAATCCGGTAGGCGCAATTGAGCCCGCCGCCGTCGGCCATCAATGCGGTGCGCGCCTTCTGCCGACCTTCCGTGCTCGCCTTCTTCAGCACGGCCAGAAGATCGGCGCGCAGGATGTCGGGCCGGTTGCGGTTGGCCTCGGCAACGGCGTCACACTGCTTCTGCAAGAGCTCGACGTCGAGGATACTGGAGAAATCGAGGTCGCGCATCGCTGTCGCCGGGACGGTTTCCTGTTCATGCCGGGCTGCCGGTTCACGGCCTGCCGCTTGTTTCGTCTGCATGCGCTATAGCCCCTTTGCCCGGCGATTGACACGGGCTTTCATACTGCAAGAACCTTTAAATTTGGCGAAATGGTGTTGGTTCGCTGCAAGATGCAAGGGCGCTTTGACGCAAGGCGCCGGCTTTCCCGAAATCCTCAGCCGGCGGCTCGCGCATTCAGCAAATGCAGAACCTGCCGTGTCTCGCGCATGATCTCTTCAAGCGCCTGCCTGTCGCATTCGCGATAGCCCGCCTTGGCGATCGACGTTCCGAGTTCGCAGATCATCGCGCAACAGCGGGTGATTTTCAGCATGCCGATCGGCGAAGTCCAGCCGCGCGCGTTGCGGTCCTTGTCGGCGCGCCGCATCGTATCGAGCATGGAGCAGATGAGCGAGAGGCGCTCGGTTTCGCGAACCAGTTTTTCCATGAACATGGCGCGCTACTCCTATTTCAGCTTCTTCTTGAGATCGTAAAGTGCATCCATTGCCTCGCGCGGCGTCATGTCGTCAAGGCTCATCGCTTTCAACGCCTCCTCGACCTTGGAGGTCCCTCGGGCCGTATCCTCGCGGCGCACCGCCACCTGGAAGAGCGGCAGGTCGTCGATCAGCTGGCTCGCCGGGTTCTTGCGATCGGCATCTTCCAGACGGGTGAGCACATCGCGGGCCCGCGCCACGACCGAGGCCGGAAGCCCGGCAAGGCGCGCGACCTGAATGCCGTAGGAGCGGTCCGCCGCACCCGGCCCGACTTCGTGCAGGAAAATGACGTCGCCGTCCCATTCCTTGACGCGCATCGTGGCGTTCGACAGCCGGCCAAGCTTTTCCGAAAGCACGGTCAGCTCGTGGAAATGCGTGGCGAAGAGGCCGCGGCAGCGATTGGCCTCATGCAGGTGCTCGACGGCGGCCCAGGCGATGGAAAGACCGTCGAACGTGGCGGTGCCGCGGCCGATCTCGTCGAGGATGACAAGGGAACGGTCGCTCGCCTGGTTGAGGATCGCCGCCGTTTCCACCATCTCGACCATGAAGGTCGAGCGACCGCGCGCCAGGTCGTCTGAGGCGCCGACACGCGAGAAAAGCCGGTCGACGATGCCGATATGGGCTGATGTCGCCGGCACGAAGGAGCCCATCTGCGCTAGAATGGCAATGAGCGCATTCTGGCGCAGGAAGGTCGACTTGCCGCCCATGTTCGGGCCGGTCAGCAGCCAGATCGCCCCGTCCCGGTCGCCGGTCTTTGGCGAGAGATCGCAATGATTGGCGACGAAGGGGCCGCCAGCCTGCCGCCGTAGCGCCTGCTCGACAACCGGATGGCGCCCACCCTCGATGGCAAACATCTTCGAACCGTCGACCTGCGGGCGGCAATAGGCCTGCTCCTCGGCGAGAAGCGCCAGACCTGCGGCGACGTCGATGACGGCAAGCGCCCGGGCGCCTGATTTGATCGCCTCGGCTTCCGCAACGACGGCCGCCGTCATCCTGTCGAAGGCTTCGAGCTCGATCGTAAGCGCCTGGTCGGCGGCATTGGCGATGCGGCTTTCGAGATCGGCAAGTTCGGTCGTGGTGAAGCGCATGGCGTTCGCCATCGTCTGGCGGTGGATGAAGCGGGCTTTCGCGTCCGCCGTCTCCGTCATCGGCGCGGCATTGCCGGCTGTGATTTCGATGAAATAACCGAGGACGTTGTTGTGCTTGATCTTCAGCGACCGGATGCCGGTTTCCTCGGTATATTGCAATTGCAGGCCGGCGATGACGCGACGCGACTGGTCGCGCAGTGCCCGGACCTCGTCGAGCTCGCCGCTGGCGCCGTCGCGGAGAAAACCGCCATCGCGTTTCAACAGCGGCAATTCGTCGGCAAGCGTCTCGGCAAGCAGCTTCTCCAGCGCCGCGGGAAGGGCCTGCAGGCCGGATAATGCCTGGCCGAGCTCTTCGGGCAGCATCGCCTTGCCGAGCATCGCCGCAAGTCGGCCCGCCGCTTCCAGGCCCTGGCGGATCGCCCAGAGATCGCGCGGACCGCCGCGGTCGAGCGCCAGCCGAGACAGCGCGCGCGGCATGTCGGGCACATGTTTCAGCGTGTCGCGCAGATTGCCGCAGAGCAAAGGCTCGCCGATCAGGAAGCCGATCGAATCGAGCCGTGCATTGATGCGGGCGGGGTCGGTCAGCGGCGACATCAGCCGTTCGGCAAGAAGCCTGGCGCCGCCGCCGGTGACGGTGCGGTCGATCGCCTTCAGCAACGAGCCGTTGCGATCGCCCGAAAGCGTGCGGGCAAGTTCGAGATTGGCGCGGGTGGCGGGGTCGATGAACAGCGTCGAAGCGGCACTTTCCCGCTCCGGCTTTCCAAGCGGCGGCCGCTCGGCGATCTGTGTCTTCTCGACATAGGCGACGGCCGCGGCTGCCGCCGCAAGCTCGGCGCGCGAAAAGGTGCCGAAGCCGTCGAGCGTCGCGACGCCGAAATACCGCGCGATCCGGCCTTCTGCGCTGGCGCTGTCGAAGAGCACGGCCGGCTGCGGTACGGCTGTCCGGCCGAGCACGTCGAAGACCGGCTTGAGTTCGGGATCGTGGAAGATCGTGTCGGGCAGGATGAGTTCGCGCGGATCGATGCGCAGGATATCGGCAAGCAGGCGCGAGGCTTCGGTCTCGGCAAGCCGGAAGACGCCTGTGGAAATATCGATCCAGGCCAGCGCCAGCAAGGCCTCGCCGCTGCCGCGAATACGGGTCAGCGCCATCAGATAGTTGGATTCCGAGGGCGAAAGCAGCTTTTCCTCGGTGATCGTGCCTGGAGTGACGAGGCGGACGACGTCACGCTTGACGACGGATTTCGCGCCGCGTTTCTTCGCTTCCGCGGGATCCTCGATCTGCTCGCAGACGGCGACACGGAAGCCGAGGGAAATCAGCTTCTGCAGATAGTCGTCGGCCGCATGCACCGGAACGCCGCACATCGGGATATCCTGGCCCATGTGCTGGCCGCGCTTCGTCAGCGTGATACCGAGCGCGCGTGAGGCTTCCAGGGCATCCTCGAAGAACAGCTCATAGAAATCGCCCATGCGATAGAACAGAAGCGAACCCGGATTGTTCGCCTTGATCTCGATAAATTGCTCCATCATCGGCGTCGCCGAGGCACGGCTTTCTGCCGTGGCGAGCTCGGCAGCCGAAAAGGCTTCATTCCCTGTGTCTATTCGTGCGTTCACGGAGGTGGAGTTTTTCCCAAAAAAACAGGTGCCAACCCTATCCGCGCGCCGCTATAGATGACAACAGCATTTGAGGAAGAGCAAAGCGTCGCCCACAGGACGTTGGAGGATTTATGCCCGATATCGATAAGAAGGACCGGCCGGTGACGTCTGTTACCGACCAGGAGGCGCTCGAATTTCACGCAATGGGCCGGCCTGGCAAGCTGGAGATCAACCCGACCAAGCCGATGGCGACGCAGCGCGACCTCTCGCTTGCCTATTCGCCGGGTGTTGCCGTGCCCGTCAAGGCGATCGCCGCCGATCCGCAGACGGCCTATGATTACACCGCCCGCGGCAACATGGTCGCCGTCATTTCCAACGGCACGGCAATCCTCGGCCTCGGTAATCTCGGCGCGCTGGCCTCCAAGCCCGTCATGGAAGGCAAGGCGGTGCTGTTCAAGCGCTTCGCCGACGTCGATTCCATCGACCTCGAGATCGATACGGAAAATGTCGACGAGTTCATCAACTGCGTGCGCTTCCTCGGTCCCTCCTTCGGCGGCATCAACCTCGAGGATATCAAGGCGCCGGATTGTTTCGTCATCGAAAGCCGGCTGCGCGAGCTGATGGATATTCCCGTCTTCCATGACGACCAGCATGGAACGGCGATCATCGCCGCTGCCGGCCTCATCAATGCGCTGGAGCTGACCGGCCGCGACCTGAAGACGACGAAGCTCGTCTGCAACGGCGCGGGTGCTGCGGCGATCGCCTGCGTCGAACTGATCAAGGCGATGGGTTTTGCGCCTGAGAACGTCATCCTCTGCGATACCAAGGGCGTCATCTACCAGGGCCGCACCGAGGGCATGAACCAGTGGAAATCGGCGCATGCGGCAAAGACCGACGCACGCACGCTGGAGGAGGCGATGGAGGGCGCGGACGTCGTTTTCGGCCTGTCGCAGAAGGGCGCGTTTTCGGCCGAGATGATCCGCTCGATGGCCGAACGGCCGATCATCTTCGCCATGGCCAATCCCGATCCCGAGATCACGCCGGAAGAGGTCGCCCGCATCCGCGACGACGCCATCATGGCGACGGGTCGTTCGGACTATCCGAACCAGGTCAACAACGTCCTCGGCTTTCCCTATATCTTCCGCGGCGCTCTCGATGTGCGCGCCTCCACAATCAACGACGCGATGAAGATCGCCGCCGTCAAGGCGCTGGCAAACCTTGCCCGCGAGGACGTGCCGGATGATGTGGTCGCCGCCTATCAGGGCAACCGGCCGCGTTTCGGGTCGCAATACATCATCCCCGTTCCTTTCGATCCCAGGCTGATCTCGGCGATCCCGGTTGCCGTCGCGCAAGCCGCGATCGAAAGCGGCGTCGCCCGCAAGGTCATCACCGACATGGCCGGCTACGCCCGCGAGTTGTCGGCGCGCCGCGATCCGATAGCCTCGACGCTCGCCAGACTCTACGAGCGTGTCCGCCGCCATCCGAAGCGGATCGTCTTTGCCGAGGCCGAGGAAGAACAGGTCCTGCGCGCCGCCATGTCCTATGCCAACCAGCAGCTCGGCACCGCCATCCTGCTCGGTCGTGAGGACCTGATCCGGGCGACGGCGGAACGCGCTGGCATCGATCTCAACCGGCCGGGCCTCGAGATCGTCAATGCCCGTATCTCGACCCGGGTCGAGGCCTATATCGACTATCTCTATGCCAGGCTGCAGCGGAAGGGTTATCTCCACCGCGATGCCCAGCGGCTGATCCACAACGACCGCAACCATTTCGCCGCCACCATGGTGGCGCTCGGCGACGCCGACGGCATGGTGACGGGCATTACCCGCAATTATTCGACGGCACTCGAAGATGTGCGCCGCTGCATCGACCAGAAGCCCGGCCATCGCGTCATCGGCGTATCCCTGGCGCTCTGCCGCGGCCGCACCGTTTTTGTTGCCGATACCGCGGTGCATGACATGCCGACGGCCGAGGAGCTTGCCGATATCGCCGAGGAAGCCGCAGGTCTCGCGCGGCGCATGGGTTATCCGCCGCGTGTCGCTCTGCTTGCCTATTCCACCTTCGGCCACCCCTCGGGCGAACGCTCCGAGCGGGTGCGCGAAGCAGTGAAAATCCTCGACAAGCGCCGCGTCGATTTCGAATATGATGGCGAGATGGCCGCCGATGTCGCCCTGAACCGCAAGGTGATGGAGCAATATCCCTTCTGCCGCCTCTCCGGCCCGGCCAACGTCCTCGTCATGCCGGCTTTCCACTCGGCCTCGATCTCGACCAAGATGCTGCAGGAGCTCGGCGGCTCCACGGTGATCGGCCCGATTCTCGTCGGCGTCGACAAGCCGGTGCAGATCACCTCGATGGGCGCCAAGGACAGCGACATCGTCAACATGGCGGCGATCGCCGCCTATGGGGCTGGTTCGTAAACTCGTCCTGCGTTTGTGAGACGCGCCTTCTGGTGCCCGGCCTTGTGTGTCGGCCGGGCATTTATCCGGCTTTAGACTGGCGCCAAGGGGTGAAGCATCATGAGCGCCAAAGCCTGCCAGCCATTGCCGGCCGATCGTGCCCGGCCTCGAGCGCGCCTCCTGAAGATGAGATCAAGTTGAGAAACAAGCTTGTCGTTTTAGCCATCGTGGTCGCCAGCTGTTTCGCTTATACGAAATTGATGGCCAGGGTCGGCTCAGGCTCGCCGCCTCCGGATGCGCCATTGGAACAACAGGCTGACCTCATTCGCGTTTATAAATCCGAACGCCGCATGCTCCTTTTGAGAGGCGATGCTCCCATCTCTACATACCGGATTTCTTTAGGCACGGCTGCCGATGCCGGGCCCAAGCAGCGAGAAGGTGACGAGAGAACACCTGAAGGACGTTATGAAATAGACTGGCGAAATCCAAAGTCCATGGCCTATCTGAGCCTGCACATTTCCTATCCAAATCCGGATGATCGGCGCAACGCTGAAGCAGGAGGTTTTCCTGCCGGGGGCGATATCATGATCCACGGGCTTCCCAATGGCTGGGGCCTCTTCGGAAACGTCCATCACCTGTGGGATTGGACGGATGGCTGTGTTGCAGTAACCAACTCGGAGATGCGCGATATCTGGGCTCGCGTCCCCAATCATACGCCGATAGAGATCATGCCCTGAAACATTGCCGGGGCCTGGCGACTAGGAAAGGCTCTAGCTCGCGAAGCGGCCGGCGTCGGCGCCGTAGTAATTCAGGTAGCGGTCGGAAATGCTGGAGATCGGCAGCACGATCAGCACGTCGGTCGTGTTGAAGGCATGATCAATGACCGCGCTGGAGCCGACCATCGCGCCGAGGCGCAGATAGCCCTTGATCAGCGGCGGCAGCGCCATCAGCGCCCGCTTCGGGTTGATGGCCTCGACCGGCATCAGATCCATGTTGCGGGCGAGATCCGGCAGTGCCCCGACGGCCCATTCGTTCTTCGCCAGCACGTTGTGATAGAGGAAGGACAGCGCCAGCGCGTGGCTTTCGAGATAGACACCCGGGAACGAGGCGCAGCCGAACATGGCGCTGACGCCGTGTTTCAGCGCATAGGCCCAGTTGCCCTGCCACAGGAGCTCGACGGTGCGCTTTGTGCGGTATTCCGGCAGCACGCAGGAGCGGCCGAGCTCCATGAAGCGCTTGTCCGGATGTTTCGCGATAAGGCCCTCGATTTCGAATTCGGAAGCCGAGTAAAAACCGCCATTGGCGACGGCGACATCCTGCCGCAACAGCCGGTAGGTGCCGACGATCTGGTCTTCCGGGTCGCCCTCGATCGAGCGGTCGAGAACGAGAAGATGGTCGCAGACGGCGTCATAGGCGTCGACATCACGCTGCCGGCGCATGGCATCCAGCGGCAGCTGCGCCTTCATTTCGTCGACGAAGACGCGGTAGCGCACGGCCTGGGCAGCATCGATCTCGCGCGCCGTGCGGGCAAGGCGGGTCTCCAGATTGCCGATGCGGCCGAGGATATCGCCGTCCTTTTGCACAGCAGCCGTCGAGGGTGGGGCAGCCTCCGCGGTGGTGTCACGATTCAGGATGTCGATGGCGGACATGACGATTCTCCCGTTGCCGGCTTATCGACGCCATAAAACACTTCTCTGCGACAGGAAAGTGACATTTTGAATTTCCAAGCGCAAGCAGCGGGCCGGTTCCTGAGGCGCTCACCGCGCCTCTGCCCGGCGGGCGGAAAGTGCGGCGACCGCCTGAACTTCGGTCAGCAGCCGCACCGGATCGACCGGCTTTACCATGACGCGGTTGGCGCCGTTGAGCAAGACCTGGCGGCGTGAATCGTCGCTCTTGTCGGCAGTCAGCACGATCACCGGCACCGAGGCGAGATCGAGCCGCCGCTCGTGGCCGCGCAGGCGTCCCAGCATGTCGATGCCGTTCCCACCCGGCATCGAGAGATCGCTGATGATGATATCGGGCCGGGCATTCGCCTCGCAGAGCGCGCAGTCGAGCAGCGACTCGAAATCTTCGACATGGCGCACCTTATGCCCGCCCTTTTCCAGGACGACGCGCACCAGCATGGCATTGATCGGATCGTCCTCGCCGAGCAGGATGTTGAGCCCGCTGGCGGGAACCACCGTCTCCGCCACCGAAAGGCCGAAGCCCGGCTGGTTGTCGTTCAGCGCGTCGCGCTTCTCCATGCCGCGCATGCGCCCGCGCAGCACGTCGATCAGCGACTGTTCGCGCAGCGGCCGGATCAACCAGGCATCGAAAAGGTCGAGCGGATGGGCGCTGCGTTCTTCCGGGTTGACGAGCAGGACCTTGCGCAGGCCAAGGGCGGCAATTTCGGCGCGATCGGCAAGATGGTCGGAAAATTCCGCCGACATGCGATGGTCGATGATGATGTCGGTCGGCCGCCGTCCGCCCTTTGCCAATCCGAGCAGCGTTGACCGCGCCGTCTCGCCGTCGCCGACAAGATGGCAGAGGCCGCCCAGCGCGGTGATCGTCTCGGCGATGGCGGTGCGCGCGGCACCTGTCGGCGCCAGCAGCACGACGCTGTTGCCGGCAAGCAGCGTGTTTCGCCGGTCGGGGCGCTCGCTGCCGATATCGACCGGGAAGCGGATGGCGAATTCGCTGCCTCTGCCCTTTTCGCTGGCAACCGTCAGAGCGCCGTTGAATTCGCGCATGATGCGGGCGGAGATGGCAAGGCCGAGCCCGGTCCCGTTGCTCTTGTCGGCAACGGTCCCGCCCTGCTCGAACTCGCCGAAGACGCGCGCCTGCTCCTCCGCCGTCATGCCGGGACCGCTATCGGTCACGGTGATCAGCAAGTCGCCGGCGTCGAGCGATACGCGGATGAAGACGCCGCCGACCTGGGTGAACTTCACGGCATTGCCGATGACGTTGAACAGAACCTGGCGCAGCCGCGCCGGGTCGAAGCTCATATTTTCGGGGACATCGGATGACACGGTGGCGCCGATCTCGATACCCTTTTCATGCGCCCGGTGGGCGAGCATCTCGACGACGCTTTCCAGAAGCTTGCGCAGCGATTCCGAGCGCGGATGCAGCGCGAAGCGGCCGACCTCGATGGTGGAGAAATCGAGAAGATCCTCGACGAGCTGCGTCAATGCATGGCCGGACTGGCGGATGCTCGCGAGATAGTTCTGCTGCTCCTGCGTCAGCCGCGTCTCCGCAATCAGATGCGTCATGCCGAGAATGCCGGAAAGCGGAGTGCGCACCTCGTGGCTGACGGTGGCAAGCAGCCTCGATTTGGCGGCGCTGTTATATTCAGCCTTCTGGCGGGCCTCCTCGCGGCCCTGCGCGATGAGCCGCTCGTCGGTCACGTCGCGGGCAACGCTCTGCAGCAGCAGGCGGCCGTTCGCCGGGTCGCGGGTAACGACGTCGCGCCAGAGGAAGATGCGCTGGCCTTCCGGCGTCGAGATCTCGACATCGTAGCAGTGCGATATCGGACCGGGGCGGAAGGCAAGGCCGATCTCCTCGCAGGTTCGTCCTTCCGGACGCAGGCGCCCGGTCAGGCGGCGAAAAGTGTCGTTGGCGGAGATGATGCGCCGGTCCATGGTGCGGCCGACCGTGATGTCGCCGAGCACGTCGTGCACGTCGGCAAACAGCTTTGCGCCGGCGTTCCAATCCGGCATGGATTGACCTGGACGCTGCCCGGCCTTGCGCGACCGAACCATCAGCAGGGCATAACTGGCGATGACGGCAAGGCCAAGAACGACGAGACCGCCCGAAAGCAGCAGCGGATCGCCGGCATGGGCAAGCAGCATCAGGATCGTTGCGGCAAGAAGGCCGGCGCCGCCCAGCCAGTAGAACAGCAGGCGCCTTGTCGCTGCGGGCCCGCTCTGGCGATCATCGGCTCCCCGGGGTGCCGCTGCGTTCGGTCGTGAGGAAAGGGCCTCCATCCGCTTCTCATGCGGCTTAGCGGCGGGTCCACCGAAGGCGGCGGACAATCTTTCCTGCAACTGTCCCAGGTTCTGCATGCTACCTGGCTAACATGAGGCCCGTTCCGAATGCCTTCAGGATTTCGATAAGATTTTAACGGCCGGCCTTTTTAGGCAGCAGCAGCTCGTCGAGAATGACGCAACCGGCGCCGATGGTGATGAAACTGTCGGCGAGATTGAAGACCGCGAAGGACCAGCTCTCGGTGTAGAAGAGAATGTAATCGATCACATGTCCATAGGCGAAGCGGTCGACGAGATTGCCGATCGCCCCGGCGATGATCAGCGCATAACCGAGATGAGCGAGCCAGCGATCCTTCGCCGTGCGGTACCACAGCCAGATGACGAAGGCGACGATGACGAGCCGCATGCCGACGATGAACCAGCCGTCCATGCCGGACAGCATCGAAAAGGCGACGCCGAGATTGTAGGTGCGGTAGAGCGCCAGCATTGGAATGACCGGCACGACCTCCTGTAGCGGCAGGTAGTGATCGACGGCGATCTTGACGACCTGGTCGATGAGAACGGCGACGACGATGAAGAAGAGGATCGGTGCCGGGCGCGAAAACAGCGCGGGGCGTGCAAGCGTCTGTTCGGTCATTTGCCCTCGGCAAGTGAGAGGAGATGGCGGCGCGCCTCGAAAAGCATGACGGCGGTGGCGACAGCGAGGTTCAAGGAATCGGCGCGGCCCTGCTGCGGAATGCGGGCAAGCGCGTCGGCCTCCTTGGCCAGTTGCTCCGGTAAGCCGGATTGTTCGTTGCCCATCAGGAGCACGACAGGCTTTTTCCGGTAGTCGATCGTCCGGTAATCGACCGCGCCGGCAAGATGCGTCGCGACGACGGAAACGCCGGCCGATTTCCGCCAGGCGATGAATTCTTCAGGGGTTGCCCGCGCGACCGGAACGGCAAAGACCGAACCCATGGTGGCGCGTACGGTTTCGAGCGAGAAAGGGTCGGTCGTTTCTCCGACCAGAATGATGCCGGAAGCGCCGGCCGCATCGGCCGTGCGGATGATGGTGCCGAGATTGCCGGGGTCGCGCACCCGGTCGAGCGCCACCCATGTCTCGCCATCCCTCGGCCGGATATCCCGCAGCGGCTTCCAGCGCTGCTCGAAGATGCCGACGACCATCTGCGGATTGTCGCGGCGGGTGATCGAGGCGATCACCTTTTCGCTGACTTCGAGCACCAGCCCGCCCGAAGCGACGGTCCTTGCCGCCATCTGCTCGACCAGCGGCTTGCCTTTGGCGGCCTTGGCATAGACCAGCGTGCGGATCGTCCAGCCGAGTTCGATCGCATCGATGACGAGCTTCAGTCCTTCGGCCAGGAAAGCACCGCTTTCCTCGCGCGACTTCTTGTTCGTCAGCGCCTTGATGTCCTTGATGATCGGATTGGCGAGCGAGGTGACTTCCTTCACCTGCCCGACCCTGCGCGGTCCCTGGTCGTGGAAGTCTTTGCTCATTTCGGCACCCAGCGGGAAAAGAGGGAGGTGGAAAGCGCGCGGCCCTGCGTCTTGCCGTCGGTGCCGGCTTCGCGAATCACCAGCTCGCCGGATTCGACCACGCCGCCGGCGCCGCGCATCGTCTCGCGCATCAGCTCGTGGATCGAATAGAAGCTGGCGCGGATCGAATAGGCCGTCAGCACCAGGCCCACGGCCTTCGGCGACAGAATCTCGCGGCAGACATCGAGCATCAAGGGCAGATGCTCGAAGAGATGCCAGACTTCGCCATTGGGGCCACGGCCGAATTTCGGCGGATCGGTGAGGATGATGTCGTACTGGCTGCCGCGCCGTTCCTCGCGCAGGATGAATTTCATCGCATCCTCGCAGATCCAGCGGATCGGCAGCTTCTCCATGCGCCCGAGCGCCTGGTTTTCCCGCGCCCAGCCGATCGCCTTCTTCGAGGCGTCGACATGGGTGACCTCGGCGCCGGCTGCGGCGGCAACCAGCGAGGCGACGCCGGTATAACCGAAGAGATTCAGCACCTTCAGCGGCCGACCGGCCTTTTCGACCTGCTCTTTCATCCAGCTCCAATGGACGATCTGCTCGGGGAAGACGCCGACATGACGGAAGGAGGTGAAGCGGCCGAGGAAATCGACGCCGAGCAGATTGAGCGGCCAGGTCTCGCCGAGCGCATCTTTCGGGAAGCGCCAGCGGCCGGAGCCTTCCTCGTCGGTATCGCCGGTGAAGACGGCATCGACCTTTTCCCAGACATGAGCGGGCAGCGAAGGCCGCCACAGCGCCTGGGCCTCGGGACGGATGATGCGGTAGGGGCCGTATTGCTCCAGCTTTTCGCCGTTGCCGCTGTCGATCAGGTGGAAGTCGCCGGCCCCGAGCGATTCGAGGATGACGGGCACGCGCTCGACCGGACGTTCGCCGCTGCGTGTCATCAGAGGACGCTCGACCGCGACAGGCACGGCAGCCTCGCGCACTGTCTCGCGGGCCGCCGCAGGCCGCGCGACCGGCTTCGGCGGCCGGCCTGTCCGATCGTTCCTGCGGCTTTCACCGGAAGAACCTGATGTTTTCTTCTGGCCCGGCCGGCCTTCTCTCTGTTTCAACGTGCTCTTCCGCATCTCTGTCGGGGTGTCTTATCGGCTTTGTGTCCGCTGCGGCGCCGTGCGTCTTTTCAGACGTGCAAAGGACGCTGCAGCACTTTGACTATGCAGTAGCCCAGAAAAGCGTGGCGGATCAACTGCGCAGCCGCCCGAGCCCGGGCAAGAGGAGCGGGTTCTCCCGGCGCGACGCCTATTTCAAGCCCTCGGAGGCCTGTGTGCGAAGCCAGCTTTCCGCCGTAAAGAGGGCTGCGACATGCATCGACTGCATGATGACGGCGCCGGACTGCAGGTCGGCAAGGATGGCAGCAAGATCGGTAAACAGCAGCTCGACCTTCTCGCCCGGGTCGAAACGCGGTTCGCCGGCCTTGCTCAGGCCGAGCGCCAGCCAGCTGGTTACGGCGTTGCTGTGGCTGGCGGCATTCGGATAGGAGGTGAGCAGTTTGACGAAGGTCGAGGCTTCATAGCCGGTTTCCTCCCGGAGTTCGCGCTGGGCTGCCGCCAACGCCGTATCGCCGGTGTTGCTGTCGCTGCGTTCGACGCCGCCGGCGACGAGACCGAGCACAATCTCGCCGCGGCCGTGCCGGTATTCTCGCGTCAGCAGCACGCGCCCGTCGGGCATCACAGGGATAACGTTGATCCAGTCGGGATAATCGAGCACATGAAAGGGCGCGATGACGGTTCCATCGGCGGTGACACAATCGTCGCTCCGGACCCGGATCCAGCGGTCCTCATAGGTGATCCGGCTTGCCGTCACGCTCCAGGGCTTCAGTTCGTCGGTCATCGGCCCATCCCTTGTGTGTCAGATGTGTGTCATCGGAACCCGGCAGATAACATTCCGTCCCGCCTTGGCAAAGCGCTTTCCCGCTGGGATAAGATGAGCGAATCGAAGATGGGGCCATCGAATGGATTTCACCGGCGAAGAACGCATCGCCGCGCCGCGGGACGTCGTCTGGGCAGCACTCAACGATCCCGACATCATGCGTGGCTGCATTCCAGGCTGCCAAGGTATCGAGCGGCTTTCGCCGAGCGCCTTCGAGGCGACGATCAAAGTCAGGTTCAGCCTGCTGTCCGCCACCTTCCATGGGCTGCTGACGCTTTCCAATGTCGACGCGCCGAAGAGCTATACGCTGTCGGCCGAAGGCAAGGGCGGTCTTGCCGGCTTCGCCAGGGGCAGCGCCGATATCGTGCTTGAGGAAAGGGGTGCCGAGACTATCCTGCACTACCGCTCGAAGGCCGAACTCGGCGGCAGGCTCGCCCAGCTCGGCGCCCGTCTGCTCGACTCGGCTTCGCAAAAGCTCGCCGAAGGGTTCTTTTCGGATTTCAATGCCGCGGTCGTCGCGAAGATGGCGGCCGGTTAGGCTTGGCGCGGGTTGGAGCTTCGTTTAAATCGGCATGATGACGTGGACCATTAGGCCGCCGCGGGCGGAAGACCAGGAAATGCTCGCGGAGATTTATCTTTCCGTGCGCCGCGAAACATTCGTCTGGGTCGATCCCGGCAAGTTCCATCGCGAGGATTTCGCCGCCCATACCAATGGCGAGACGGTCTTCGTTTGCGAGCATGCGGATGGCAGCGTAGCCGGCTTCCTGTCGCTCTGGCCGGAGGACGATTTCATCCACATGCTCTACTTAAGACCGGAATTCCAGGGTCGGGGCGCCGGCACGGCGCTGTTGCACGCGCTGCCGCAATGGCCGCAACACCGGTACCGGCTGAAATGCCTGGTAAAGAACCGGCGGGCAAAGGCGTTCTACCTTTCCCATGGTTTCCATGTGACCGGCAACGGCGCGTCGCCGGAGGGCGACTATGAGGAGCTGAGCTTTTTTCCGATTTGACTGCCGCCGAAAGCCGGCCGCCGAAACCGAGCCAAACGAATATTGACCAGTTTTATCGCGCCGGCAGCTGCCCGGCGATCTCCTCGGCGCGGTTCTTGTGGCGGTCGGCCTCGCTTTGCCAGCGGATGGCTTCCTTGGCCTCGGTGCGGGCGCGCTTGCGGTGTTTGCCCTGGCTGAACCAGGTGGCGGCCGCGCCGATCAGCATGCCTGTAATCAGCGCGATGAACAGGAAGACGAAGAAGGGCGCGGAAACCGCGAGCACCTGATCATCAGGCCGGAACGGATTGAAGGCGAGCGTGACGCTCTGCCGGTTGGCGACGCAGAAGACGATGAGGATGACGCCGAGCGGCAGCAAAATCAATAGGTTGACGATCTTCTTGGCCATTTGAGGTCTCCACGCGGCAGATTGCGCCGGTCTTTTTGAGGGGCGCGTTTCATGCTTACAGCACGACGCGTCTTTGTAAGACGCGCAAAGCACGATGCGTTACCAGAATAGGAAAACGGCCCTCGAGTTCAAGTGCGGTTTCGCCGCAGGCGGTTCGCGCCGCTCAATCCTCTTCGTCGGCCTGGCCGGGATTGAGCCGCTCGCGCAGCTCCTTGCCGGTCTTGAAGAAGGGCACCCACTTCTCCTCGACGAAGACGGTGTCGCCGGTCCGCGGGTTGCGGCCGGAGCGAGAAGGGCGGTTCTTGACCGAAAAGGCGCCAAAGCCGCGCAATTCGACTCGGTTACCCGCAGCCAGTGCATCCGTGATCTCGTCGAGAACCGCGTTGACGATATTCTCGACGTCGCGATGATAGAGATGCGGGTTGCGTGCGGCAACAATCTGCACCAATTCGGACTTGATCACATTCGCCCCCTTAAATTATTGATTTCTTATCAATCGTGGCCAACCTGCCAAACTGAAAGCAGCCCGTCAAGAAGCAACTTTGGGGGCAGGATTCCATTGATATCCTGGGTTTTCATGAGATCATCATAACCGAAGATCGTAATCAACCGCGAAACAGCCCCAGCGAGCAGAAAGGGCGTATTGCTCTTCTTGTCCCAGTCGACCATCGGCAGATCGCCGTCGACGCCGCGTGATTTGAGATAGGCACGGATCTCAGCCTCGCCGCCGATGGCATCGACGAGTTTCACCTTCAGCGCCTGGCGGCCGGTATAGATCGTGCCGTCGGCCAGTTTCAGCACCTCGTCGCGCGGCAGCTTGCGCCGGTCGGCGACCAAGTCGACGAACCAGTTATAGCTGTCGACCACCATGTTGCGGATCATCGCTTTGGCTTCCTCGCTCGCCTCGTGGAAGGGCGAGGGCTCGGCCTTCAGCGGCGAAGACTTGATCTCCTGCAGCGAGACGCCGATCTTGTCGAGCAGCGGCTGGATCTGCGGATACTGGAAGATGACGCCGATCGAGCCGGTAATCGAGCTGTCGCCGGCAATGATGGTATCGCCGGCGGTGGCGATCATGTAGCCGGCAGAGGCGGCAAGTGTGCGGACGTCGGAGACGACAGGCTTCTTGGCTGATATCGCGCGGATCGCCTTGAAGATTTTTTCGCCGCCATAGGTCGTGCCACCGGGCGAGGAGATCGAAATCACTGCTGCCTTCACCTGGTCGCTGGTCTCGACCTTCTTCAGCCGCTCCAGAAGCTCGTCGTCGTCGACGATCAGCCCCGATATCGTCACATGGGCGATGTGCGGGCGCTCCGTCCCGGCATCGCCGAGGGTGAAGCGGTAGAAGGCGAAACCAAGTGCCACGATGAGGGCCACCGCGATGAGGCGCCAGAAGCCGAGCTTGCGGCGCAGCCGACGGCGATCCGCGATGATCGAACTGTCCATAAAAACCTCCAGCGCTGGCACCGGCTTCGGCATGGCGCCGATCGACCCGGTGAAATAGGGTGGCAGCGGCCCGTACGAATGCCACTTTTCAATGTTTTTCCGTTTTGTTGCTTGTTGCAGAAAAAATTCCATATTGGCAAGCCAATGTAATAATGCGAAACGAACTGTGATTGGCGGCCGGCTTTGTTATGAAGCCGCGGCGATCACCGCACATGGACGAGGCCTATGCTCGATACCCTGAAGAACAACGGACATGCCGCCTATTCAGGGTCGGGCAAGAATGCCTATGGCGATGCGTTGTTCCATTCCGCCCGCGTGCGGCGGCTGAAAATATTGCTGCCGGTGGCGGCCCTGGTCATCGCAGCGAGCCTCACCGCGGTGGCGTTGGTCCGCATCTATCTGCCCGAGAACATCAAGTTGGAAGGCGCCAAGATCGAGAACGGCAAGGTCGTGATGGAAAAGCCGGCGATCGCTGGCCGCAATTCCGATGGCATCAACTATTCGATGCTGGCCGAAAGGGCGCTGCAGGACATCCGCAATCCCAATCTCATCACGCTCGAAACCATCAAGGCCGCCGTGCCGATGAATGACGGCCTGATCGCCCGCGTCGTCGCCTCGACCGCCGACTACAACCGCGCCACCGACAATCTGCATATGACGGCCCCCTTCACTTTGGTGCTGAGCAGCGGCCTCAATGCGAATTTCCAGTCCGCCCAGCTCGACATCAAGGGCGGAAACATGCGGAGCGACGATCCCGTCACCATAACCAAGGACAATGCCTCCATTGTTGCGCAGTCGATGGAGATAACCGATAAGGGGCGGGTGATCACATTCGAGGGGAATGTTCGCATGAATGTCGATCCATCCACCATCCATAAACAGGGCACTTAACCAGCCGGGTCATCCATGACAAAAGATTGTCGCATTTCCACTTGCAAAACAGGCATGGCATTCGTTGCCGGCGCATTTGCCCTCATTCTGACGGCCTCGGGCGCGGGTGCGCAGTCGACCACGATGTCGGGCATGAAGCTTTCCAACGACCAGCCGATCCAGATCGAAAGCGACAAGCTTGAGATCCATGACCAGGAACACACCGCGCTTTTCACCGGCAAGGTCAAGGTCGTTCAAGGCACGACGACGATGCAGTCCGGCAAGATGACCGTCTATTACAAGGACAAGACGGCAAAGCCGGCTGCTGACGGGGCGCAACCCGCTGCCCAGCCTGAGCAGTCGGCCTCGCTTGCATCGGGCAGTGCTGATATCGACAAGATCCTGGTGACGGACAAGGTCCTCTTGACCTCGGGCACGCAGACGGCGACCGCCGATGACGGCAATTTCGACATGGCCTCGCAGACATTCATCCTCACGGCAGATGAGGGGAACAAGGTTATCCTGTCGGACGGGCCGAACGTCTTTACCGGCTGCAAACTGACGGTTCACATGCAGACTGGCCAGGCGGAGCTTGAAAGCTGCGGCGGGCGTGTCCAAATTCAGCTCGATCCGAAATCGAAGCCGAATACACCGCAGCAGAAGCAGAACTGAGAAGCCGGCCTCCCACGTGAAATTATCATCGCTATCCACCATGTTCGGCAAGCCCGGGCCACAAGCTGCGGGTGCCGCCGACAAGAGCCGTTATCAGGGAACGTTGATCGCACGCGGTCTGACGAAGACCTATGCGACGCGGCGCGTCGTCAACGGCGTCTCGCTGGTGGTGCGCCGCGGCGAGGCTGTCGGCCTGCTCGGCCCGAACGGCGCCGGCAAGACCACCTGTTTTTATATGATCACCGGCCTTGTGCCGGTGGACGAAGGCACGATCGAGATCGACGGCAACGACGTCACCACCATGCCGATGTACCGCCGCTCGCGTCTCGGCGTCGGGTACCTGCCGCAGGAAGCCTCGATCTTCCGTGGGCTGACGGTGGAAGAGAATATCCGCGCCGTCCTCGAAGTGCATGTGAAGGACAAGGCTGAGCGCGAGCAGAAGCTGAACGAGCTGCTGGAGGAGTTCCATATCCAGAAGCTGCGCAAGAGTGCCGCCGTCGCCCTTTCCGGCGGTGAGCGCCGCCGCCTCGAAATCGCGCGTGCGCTTGCGACCGACCCGACCTTCATGCTGCTCGACGAACCCTTCGCCGGCGTCGACCCGATCTCGGTCGCCGACATCCAGAATCTCGTTCACCACCTGACGGCGCGCGGCATCGGCGTTCTCATCACCGACCACAATGTACGCGAGACGCTGGGTCTGATCGACCGCGCCTACATCATCCATGCCGGTGAGGTGCTGACCCATGGCCGGGCGAACGACATCGTCAACAATCCGGAAGTGCGCCGGCTCTACCTCGGCGACAATTTCAGCCTCTGATACCGGGCGGCCCGCAGAAATTCACCTTGTCGGCATAGTTCCGCTTGACCAAATACAATAAAAAAGCAATTTTTGGGCCAACTTGGATTTCCGTGGCCTGAAGCCTTGATCGGACGCGGTTTCCCGGAGGAATCGAGGGGAGTTTCGCGTCCGTCATGGCACTGTCCGCCAATCTTTTCCTGCGCCAGACCCAGTCCCTGGTGATGACACCGCAACTGATGCAATCCATCCAGTTGCTGCAGATGACCCATTTCGAACTCAACCAGTTCATCGCCATGGAAGTGGAGAAGAACCCGCTGCTCGAATTTCCGTCGAATGACGGCGAGGCGGTCGGAGAACGTGGCGAAAGCGAAGATGAGCAGTATGCTCATCAGCCGGAGGATGCCGGGTCGGACGATGGCTATGACAACCGCGCCGAGGCGCTCTCCAGCGACTGGTATGACAATGGCGGCAGTGCCAGCACGAGCCGGCTGAACGACGAACTCGACGCCAATTATACCAACGTCTTTCCTGATGACGGCGCCCCGCAGCGCCTCGATGCGCCCGAGCTCGTCAGCCAGTGGAAATCGATGCCGGGCAGCGGCGAGGGCGCCGATTATGATCTCGACGATTTCGTCGCCGGCCAGGTATCGCTGCGCGATCATCTCGCCCAGCAGATCCCCTTCGTCCTGCCTGACATGGCCGACCGGCTGATCGCGCAGAATTTCGTCGACCAGCTCGACGACTGCGGTTATCTGCAGGCCGATATCGTCGAGGCGGGCGAGAGGCTGGGCACGAGCCTCGCACAGGCCGAGCGCGTGCTCGCCACCCTCCAGAGCCTCGATCCGCCGGGTGTTTTCGCCCGCAGCCTTGCCGAATGCCTGGCGATCCAGCTCCGGCAGAAGGACCGATACGACCCCGCCATGCAGGTTCTGGTCGAAAACCTCGAACTGCTCGCCCGGCGCGATTTCGCCACGTTGAAGCGGCTCTGCGGCGTCGACGAGGAAGATCTTCTCGACATGCTCGGCGAGATCCGCCAGCTCAATCCGAAGCCCGGCAGCGGTTTCGAGGCAGGTGTTTCCGAAGCGATCATGCCGGATGTGGTCGTCAGAGCCTCCTCGGACGGCGGCTGGCTGGTCGAGCTCAATCCGGATACACTGCCGCGCGTGCTGGTCAACCAGTCCTATTTTTCCCGGGTGACAAAGAACGGCGAGGATCACGCCTTCCTCTCCGATTGCCTGCAGACCGCCAACTGGCTGACGCGCAGCCTTGATCAGCGGGCAAAAACCATCATGAAGGTGGCAAGCGAAATCGTCCGCCAGCAGGACGCCTTCCTGCTGCACGGCGTCGACTATCTGCGCCCGCTGAACCTGAAGACGGTCGCCGAGGCGATCAAGATGCATGAATCCACCGTCAGCCGCGTCACGTCGAACAAATATATGCTGACGCCGCGCGGCCTCTTCGAACTCAAATATTTCTTCACCGTCTCGATCAGCGCCGTCGCTGGTGGGGACAGCCATTCGGCTGAGGCCGTGCGTCACAAGATCCGTGCGCTGATCCTGCAGGAAAGCCCGGAAGCGGTGCTTTCCGATGACGATATTGTCGACATGCTGAAGAAGGGCGGCGTCGATCTCGCCCGCCGCACGGTTGCGAAATACCGGGAGGCGATGAACATCGCCTCTTCGGTCCAGCGCCGCCGCGAGAAGCGGGCGCTCGCCAAGGTCGCCGGCTTCTGACGCTGTCATGCTTCGACCTGGATCGAAGCATTCTGCCCGCAAATCCCGTTATTCCTCTCCAGCGCCCTGCGTCTTTTCAGACGCGCAACGGCGCTGCAACCCTTTGAATTCTCTTGAACGAAGATCGAAATGCCGACGATGACGCCGCAAAATCCAAACCTTGCCAGGGAGCTTTTCCTGCTGCTGGTGCTGGCGACCCTTTGGGGTTCCTCCTATAGCTTCATCAAGATCGGCGTCGAGACGATCCCACCTATAACGTTGATCGCCGCCCGCACGCTGATTGCCGGGGGCATTCTGCTGGCCGTGCTGCGCCAACGGCGTGTCCGCCTGCCGCGCGATCGTGCGACCTGGCGGCGGTTTTTCGTTCAGGCCTGTCTGAACAGCGTCGTTCCCTTCACACTGATCGCCTGGGCCGAACAGTCCGTCGATGCCGGATTGGCGGTGATCCTGAATTCGGCAACGCCGATCTTCACCTTCCTGCTGACCGTGCTGATGACCCGCCATGAGCAGGTGACGCTGCGACGGCTTTTCGGCGTTATGGCCGGGCTTGCCGGCATCTGCCTCGTCATCGGCGTCGAAGCGCTCGGCGGTCTCGGCGAAAGCCTGATGGCGCAACTCGCGATCATCCTGGCGACCATCTGCTATGCAGGTGCCGCGATTTTCAGCAAGAACTTCAAGGGGCTCGATCCCGCAGTGCCGGCCGCCGGCTCGCTGATCTCAGGCGCGGTCATTCTCTTGCCCATGAGCCTCGTCGTCGATCGACCCTGGGAGCTCGATCCCTCGGCAGCATCGATGCTGGCGCTGCTTGCCCTCTCCGCTTTTTCGACGGCGCTCGCCTTTGCGATCTATTTCCGTCTCATCCAGACGCTGGGCTCGGTCGGAACCACCTCGCAAGCCTATCTCAGAGTGCCGATCGGTGTTGCGATCGGCATCGTCTTCCTCGGCGAAAGGCTGAGCTCGACGGCCTGGATCGGACTCGTCTGCGTCATAGCAGGCGTCGCTGCCATGACGATCCCCGCAAAGGTGAATACAACTCAAGCGAGAAACGCGTAAGGTGGTTAGGGTGATGATTGGCGGCATGCGTTGCCCAGCAAGGTACCCGACACACGTTGTCCGAGTGCCGCTGATGGTGATTCGCCGCCCTATTGACTTTTCGGTAACCTGTGGCTAGAAGCGCGCCGCAATCGGTGCCGTGAACGGCATCTGGAGTTATCCCCATCATCCCCAGGGCACCAAGGACCCGCAGGCCTAAGCCGATCTTGCTTGAGATTGCGCGAAGTGCTTGGATGAACCTGATGCTTGGCGTAAACTGATACCCGCAAACGACCATAAGAAGGGAAACTCCATGAGTGTGCGTGTATCCGGGAAACATATGGAAATTGGTGAATCCTTCCGTCAAAAGATCGAGGACCAAATTGGTATGGCCATCACGAAATACTTCGACGGGGGATATTCCGGCCAGGTGACCGTGGAAAAGGCGAGTTCTCGTTACTCGGCGGATTGCAAGCTGCATCTGGACAGCGGGGTGGTGTTGCATGCGGCCGGCGAGGCGACCGACCCGCAGTTGGCTTTCGACGCCGCCTCCCAGCGGATCGAAAAACGGCTGCGGCGTTACAAGCGCAAGCTGAAGGACCATCACGCCGGAAACCATCTGAATGGTTTTGCAGAGGTCTCCTACACGGTTATGGATTCCGTTCCTGATCACGATGATGAAATCGCCGACGATTTCGCTCCCGCGATCGTCGCTGAAAGCACGAAGCAGTTGAAGACCATGTCGGTCGCCACCGCCGTGATGGCGCTCGACATGACCGACGAGCCGCTTCTCCTGTTCCGCAGCCCCGGCAAGGAACATCTGAACATCGTTTACCGTCGGCACGACGGAAATATTGGCTGGATCGATTCAGCCAGTATCAAAGGCTGAGATCAGGGTGGTGAGCGGCGGTATTGCCGCCGCTCCTTGCATTATCTGATCCCGGCGACAGAAGGAAAAAGAAATGGCATTGGCAGATTTGCTCCATCAGGATGCGATCATTCCCGCCCTCAGAGTAAATTCCAAGAAACAGCTGCTTCAGGAGTTGGCCGCAAGAGCCGCCAGGATCACCGGGCTCTCCGAACGGGAGATCTTCGACGTCATCCTGCAGCGCGAGCGCCTTGGCTCGACCGGCGTCGGCAACGGCATCGCCATTCCCCACGGCAAGCTGGTCAACATCCATTCGATCGTCGGCATCTTCGCCCGGCTGGAGCAGCCGGTCGATTTCGAGGCGCTGGACGACCAGCCGGTCGATCTCGTCTTCCTGCTGCTTGCGCCGGAAGGGGCGGGCGCCGATCATCTCAAGGCTCTGTCGCGGATCGCCCGCGTGCTGCGCGATCACGATCTGGTCGCCAAGCTGCGCGCCACCGATTCCTCCCAGGCGATCTATGCCTTCCTCAACGAAGAGCAGACGTCGAACGCTGCCTGACGCACGTCGCGCGATAACGCATCGATTCTCGAATGCGAAAGGCGCCTGATCTCTCAGGCGCCTTTCGCATTATGATGCGCTGAACGATCAGAACTCTTCCCAGCTGTCCTGCGCCACGGCCGCGGATCCAGGCGACGGGGCAAGGGAGCGACGGACCGCCGGGGCGCTCACGCGAAGCGAAGGGGCCGCAGCCGCCGGCGCCCGCATCTTTTGCGCGACGGAGGCAAGGGCTGCGGCGTTCCTCGAACCCGAGACATTGAAGCGGGTGGCGAGCGACTTCAGCGTCTGCGCCTCGTCGTTGAGTGCGACGCTCGCCGCGGTCGCTTCCTCCACCATGGCCGCATTCTGCTGCGTTACCTGGTCCATCTGGTTCATGGCCTGGTTGATTTCCTTCAGGCCGACAGCCTGTTCGCTGGCCGATGCCGAGATCTGCCGGATGAGGTCGTTGATGCCCATCACCTGTTCGGCGATCTTGTGCAGCGTGCCGCCGGCGCGCCCGACGAGATCGACGCCTTCCTTGACCTGGACGGCCGAGGTGTTGATCAGCGTCTTGATTTCCTTTGCGGCATTGGCCGAACGCTGTGCGAGTTCGCGCACCTCCTGGGCGACGACGGCAAAACCCTTGCCGGCTTCCCCGGCACGCGCCGCCTCGACACCGGCATTCAGGGCCAGCAGGTTGGTCTGGAAGGCGATCTCGTCGATGACGCCGATGATCCGCGAAACCTCCGTCGAAGATTGTTCGATCCCTTGCATCGAGGCAATCGCCTTCTGCACCACTTCGCCGGACTTTTCGGCATCCTGGCAGGCGAGGTTGACGTTCTCGGCTGCCGTGCGCGCATTCTCGGCGCTGGAATCGACCTGCGCGGTGAGCTCGTTGAGCGCGGCCGCCGTCTCTTCCAGGCTTGCTGCCTGCTGCTCGGTGCGCTTGGCGAGGTCGGAAGCACTGTTGCTGATTTCACCGGTGCCGGAGCCGATATTGGCGACGCTGAGGTTCATCGTGTTGATGGTCTCTTCCAGGCTCGCGAGCGCTGCGTTGAAATCCTGTTTCAGCTTGCCGTATTCACCGGGGAATTCGTCGGTGATGCGGTGACTAAGATTGCCCTGCGACAGCGCGGAAAGGCCGGCGCCGACGATCGAGACGATATGGCGCTGCAGCGACACCGATTCCTGGCGTTCCGATTCCGAGCGGCTACGCTCGGTCTCGGCCGCCTGCCGTTCTCTGGCGGCTTCGTCTTCGAGGCGGCGGCTGTCGGCGAGCGTGAAGCGGAAGCCTTCGAGCGCCTTGGCGACCGAACCGACTTCGTCGCTGCGATCTTGAGCAGCGACCGGTTCGCCATATTGGCCGTCGCTCAGCGCTTTGACGCTGGCGACGAGCCCGCCGAGCGGCCGTTGCACGAAAGAGCGGACGGCGAAATAGAGCGCCAGCATGACGGCACCAAGCACGATCAGCCCGTTGATGATCATCACGTAGGTCTGGTCTCGCACCGGCGCGTTAATCGCCGTGTGTGGCACGTCGACGAGCACGACCCAGGTGGCGTTGACGCCGGGAACCGCGAACGGATAGACGACGCGATCGAAGGGATCGAGGCCGTCATAGGTGAGGTTCCTGACGAGACCGGGCTGCTTGCTGGACAGCGCCGTCTTGACGATGTCGGCGCCCTCGCCGTCATATTCCTTGGTCATCAGGTCGGGGATCGGCGCGACGATCCAGTTGCCGGCCTGCGACAACAGCGTGACGCGGCCCGAACCGAAAGGATGCAGCGCCTGCAGCTTGTCGGTCAGCGACTTCAGCGAAATGTCGACGCCGCCGACGCCGATCATCTTACCATCAGACATGACCGGATAGGCAATCGAGGTCAGCAGCGTCGGCACATCTGTTCCCTCGGCCATATAGGGCGTGGTGATCGCGCCCTTGCCGCTGTCGGCGGCAAGCTTCCACCATGCGGCGGTATAATCATTATCGAAGGTCGAATATTGAATGCCACCGTCCTTGGTCTTCGACCAGTAGGGCGTGAAGGCGCCGTTCTTGTTGGTGCCTTCGTCATTATTGTTGGCGATCTCGGTGGTTTTGCCGTCAAGCGCGCCGAGCTGCTCGCAGAACCAGCTGCCGAAGGCGAAGGCGTTCTGCTCGAGATTGGCCTTCAACACATTGATCATGCCCTTGCGATCGAGCGATTTGCCTTCATGGCCGCGGCCGATGACGCCCGACATGGTGCGTGCGGCGCTGGCGAGTTCGCCGACATTGGCGGCGATTTCATTGGCGATCGACTTTGCCTCGAGGTTGGCCTGATCCATCGTCAGCGTCTGGACGCGATCCCGGGTCTGGCCGATGAGGAAAAAGTTCGAAACGATGAGAACAAGCGCGATGGCGATGCCGGTGATGACGATGAGTTTCGCGGCAAGCGATTTCATGCGAAAAATGAACATGGGGTCCTCGGGCAAGGATGCGCCGAACGGGCATTCTCCGGCACAGGAGCAAAGGCTCGCCCCATCATGGGGCAGCCGGCTACAGCGCCGCGCATCTTTTCGAGAGCCGCAAAGGACGCTGTAGCACTTTGAATCGCTGCATAATTTTGTCCTTAAATCGACTCCGATTTAAGGAATTATGCGGTGGACGTCCGGAATCCGAAAGGCGGGAGGCGCCGGCGACCACGAGGAACATCGCCGGAAATCTCTTAAATTTAAATGAAACTCTATCGATCGGGGCCATGAAAATCGCCGAAACGCCCTGAATTACAGGGAGTTTTGCCGGCGGCTTCGCAAAGAGACGCGGCTATATCCTGTCTGCGACTTCCTCGCTCAAAGGGATCGACGGTTGCGCCCCGGCCTTGAGGCAGGCGAGCGAACCGGCAACCGCCGCGCGGCGCAGCGCCGAGACAAAATCGAGGCCGTCGTCGAGGCTCGCGGCGAAATAACCGCAGAAAGTGTCTCCGGCGCCGACCGTATCGACAGGTTCGATCTTGAGACCTTGCGCCCTTGAAATCGCCCCGTCGCGAATGGCGATGACCCCATCGCCGCCGAGCGTTACGATCAGCGTCTGGCCCGTCTCCGCGTGTAGGCGCACAAGGGCTGCCTCACGCGCTGCGGCGTCCATGCCTTCCTGTCCGGCAAGCCGCTCGAATTCGGTCTCGTTGGCAATGACGATATCGGCGAGCCGGCCGAGACGCGGGGCATCGGGGATCAGCGGCGCGAGGTTGAGGATGCTGGTGACGCCCTTGGCGCGGGCGGCCGACAGCGCGCGCTCGACGGCAGCAGCCGGCACTTCGAGCTGCAGCATCAGGATATCGCCTTCGTTCATGCGGCCGATCGCCGTCTCGGCATCGGTGGGCGTGACCTGGCCATTGGCGCCGGGAACGACGGCAATCATGTTTTCGCCGTCGCCGCCGACAAGGATCAGCGCCGTGCCTGTGGGACCGTCGACATGTTTGATCAGAGAAAGGTCGGTGCCTGCATCATCGAGCAGGGCCAGCGCCTCCGCGGCGAAAGCATCCTTGCCGACGGCGCCGGCCATATGCACGTAGCGGCCGGCCCGCCGGGCCGCCAGCGCCTGGTTGGCGCCCTTGCCGCCGGCGGCCGTGGCAAAGCCGTTGCCCGCCACCGTCTCGCCGGGCTTCGGCAGGCGCTCGGTCGTGGCGATGAGATCCATGTTGATGGACCCGAAAACTGTGATCATGAATGTGTCCCGTCTTCTGGAGCCTGCAAATGAAATCATGCTCCAACTGTTTCATGCGGGCGAGACACTGCCCGAAGCGGTCACTCCTCGTCAACCACCCGGAGCTTCAGAAGACCAGTGCGGCTTTCCACTGATTTGGCCGCGGCTTCGCTGTCGCGGGCGGGTTTTGCATCGCCGCCACCCGCCTCGAATTCCAGCGCTTCGATCTTGGCGCCGCGCCTGGTGAGCTTGTCGGCTGACGTGACCACCATGTCGATATCCTTCTGCGCCATGGCGAAATGGCCCTGCAGCTTTCGCACCCGCTCGTCGAGGCGGCTGAGATCGTCCATCAGGATCGCCACCTCGCCCTGGATCAGATGCGCCTGCGCCCGCATGCGCTGATCCTTGAGCACGGCCTGGATGACCTGGATCGACAGCATCAGCAGCGATGGCGAGACGATGACGATACGCGCGCGGTGCGCCTTCTGCACCACCGGTTCGAAGTGCTCGTGGATCTCGGCGAAGATCGATTCGGACGGCACGAAGAGAAAGGCCGTATCCTGGGTTTCGCCCTGGATCAGATATTTCTCGGAAATGTCCCTTATATGGACCTCCATGTCGCGGCGAAATTGCTGGCCGGCGATCTTGCCGGCCTCGGGGCTGCCGGCGTCGCGGATCGCGTTCCAGGCTTCCAGCGGAAATTTTGCGTCGATCACCAGCGGCGGCGCGCCGTTCGGCATGCGGATCGTGCAGTCCGGCCGCGAACCGTTGGACAGCGTCTGCTGGAAGGCGTAGGCGCCCATCGGCAGGCCGTCGGCGACGATCGTTTCCATCCTGGACTGGCCGAAGGCGCCGCGCGTCTGCTTGTTGGACAGAATGGCCTGCAGCCCGACGACATCTTTGGCGAGCGTCTGGATATTGTTCTGTGCGGCATCGATGACCGCCAGCCGCTCCTGCAGCCGCTGCAGGTTCTCATGCGTCGATTTCGTCTGCTCGGTGATTGTCGAGCTGACCCGCTGCGACATGCCGTCGAGGCGTTGGCTGATCGTCTGGTTGAGTTCGCTCTGCCGCGCGCCGAAGACCTCGGTCATGACAGCGATGCGACCCTGCATCTCCGCCTGGATCTTCAAAAGCTCTGCCATCCGCGCTTCGTTTTCCTCAGCCCGAACGCTCGCTTCCTCCGCCTGCTCGCGGCGAAGGCTGGCACTGCGCAGGAGAAGCACGACCACCAGCAGGGCGAGGGCGGCGAGAACTCCGCCGATGAGCGCCAGCATGGCCGGGCTGATCGAGGCAAGGGAAAGGGCGAGCGATTCGGAATGGATGGTCATGCCGCGAGCATAACAGAAGAAACGGCAATATATAGATCAAAACGTGAACGGAATGGGCGGCCCCCAATATCCTCGCAAGCCATCGCTCTTCCTCGCTCGGCGAGAAGAAATCGCCGTCCGATTTAACGATTGCTCAACCATATTGGCCAAAACCTGCGCGCAGAAATTCCTTCCCGCGCGCGTCGCGCCAAGTACAGAGATCCCCATGACCGCCCAGCAGACCGACAACGCCCTCAGGCAGCGCCTCGATTTCATCGAACTGGATGAGGCAGCGCGCAAGTCGATGCGGGATCTGCGCCCGGTCATATCGGAGCTGATCGGCGGTGCCCTCGATAAATTCTACGCCAAGATCGCCAAGACCCCGGCTGTCGCAGGCTTCTTCGCCGATAAGAACCATGTCGGCCATGCCAAGAAGCGCCAGCAGGATCATTGGGCCAATCTGGCCGGCGGCGCGTTCGACGAGAGCTATGTCAACGGCGTGACCGCGGTCGGCCGGACGCACGCCCGCATCGGACTGGAGCCGCGCTGGTATATTGGCGGTTACGCCATCGTCATGTCCGAGCTCGTCAAAGGCATCATGGAGAAGCAGTGGCCGTCGATCTTTGCGCGCCGAGAGGCCAAGGCATTGGCCGAGAAGCTGTCGGCCGTCATCAAGGCCGGCATGCTCGACATGGATTATTCCATCTCGGTCTATCTCGAGACGCTCGAAGCCAAGCGCCGCGCCTTGGAAGAGGAGCGTGCCCAGGCCGAATCCGATCAGGCGATCGCGCTGGAGCAGCTGCGCCGCGGTCTGGAAGCGCTGTCGAACGGCGATCTCGAAGCCACCCTGCCGTCCGACCTGCCGGGCAATTTCCGGCAGATGGCGGAGGACTACAACCGCGCCGTCAGCGCCCTTCGCCAGTCCTTCGCCTCCGTGCGCGAGACTTCTGGCCATATCATGAGCGGCGCCGACGTCATTTCCAATGCAACCAACGATCTGGCGCTGCGCACTGCCCAGCAAGCGGCAGGAGTCGAGGAGAGTTCGGCTGCCCTGCAGCAGCTGTCCGTCAGCGTCGGCCAGACGGCGGCCAATGCCGAGAAGGCTTCGGCCGCCGTGCGCGAGACGCAGGAGAAGGCGAAGAACTCCGGCGAACTCGTCACCAGCGCCGTCTCGGCGATGGCCGGCATCGAGAAATCCTCGACCGGGATATCCAAGATCATCGGCGTTATCGATGAGATCGCCTTCCAGACCAATCTGCTGGCGCTGAACGCTGGCGTTGAGGCGGCGCGCGCCGGCGATGCCGGCAAGGGTTTTGCCGTCGTCGCCCAGGAAGTCCGCCAGCTCGCCCAGCGCACCGCGGAAGCGGCCAAGGAGATCAAGAACCTGATCTCCCAGAGCTCGACCCAGGTCAATCAGGGCGTCGGCATCGTCTCCAGCACCGGCGAAGCGCTGAACGACATGATCAGCCGCATCGACATCATCAACCGTTTCGTCGCCGATATCGCCGCCGCCGCCCGCGATCAGGCGACCGGCGTCAACGAGGTCAGCGTCGCCGTCCGCAACATGGGTGCGATCACCCAGCAGAATTCGGACATGGTCGAACAGTCTTCGGCGGAAACGCGCCGCCTCAAGGACGAGGTGGAAACCCTGATCGAGCTGCTGCGGCGCTTCCGCGCCCGGCCGGAAGGCCGTTCCACCGGTGCTGCCCGCCGGGCGGCCTGAGGCGAATAGAGCCTTTCCTGGTCAGATTGCAGCATTCTGCCGGAGCAGGTTTTCGTCAGGGCAGAGGCGATTGGCGACGGGCATACCTCTTGGTACGTCCGAGCCGATCGCCTTTGATCCTGGCGGAAAGATGCCCGGCCCTTCGGGTTGGCTGAAACGGGCCGGCTGATCGACCGGCCGGCTTGGCCGTAGAGCTTGGCTACGACGCGCGCCGGCCGGTCGACCATCCGACTCCGTTTGAGCCAACAGAATGATTCAATCTGACCAGGAAAGGCTCTATGGCGAAATTCCAGGCGGGGATGCAAAAAAGCGTATTCCCCGCCTGCCGGATAATTCCATAGTCGGAAAAGATGGGTTATGGGAACGCCATGACCATCAAGCCACTCATCATTCTTCCTGATCCCGTTCTCCGCCAGCTGTCCAAGCCGATCGAGCGGGTGGACTCCGACCTGCAGCGTCTTGCCGACGATATGCTCGAAACCATGTACGACGCGCCGGGCATCGGCCTTGCCGCCATCCAGATCGGCGTGCCGCGCCGCATGCTCGTCATCGACATCTCGCGCGAAGGCGAGGAAAAGCAGCCGCAGGTGTTCATCAATCCAGAGATCGTCAAATCCTCCGACGAGCGCTCCGTCTATGAGGAAGGCTGTCTTTCGATTCCGGATTATTATGCCGAGGTCGAGCGCCCGGCTGTCGTCTCGGTCAAATATCTCGACCTGAACGGCAAGGAACAGACCGTGGAAGCCGACGGACTGCTCGCCACCTGCCTGCAGCACGAGATCGACCACCTGAACGGCGTGCTCTTCATCGATTATATCTCGCGGCTGAAGCGGGAGATGGTCATCAAGAAATTCACCAAGGCGGCAAAGTCCAAGGCGCTCTGAGCGCTGCGTTGAAAATTCACAGGCGAGGCACTATGATATCACCGATATCATGATGGAGGTGCCGAATGGGTGACCTGCTTATTCGAGATGTTCCGGATGCAATGAAGCTGCAGCTTCAGGAAAGCGCGCAGCGCAACGGCCGCAGCCTTTCGGAAGAGGCGATCGAAATCATGCGCCGGCAGATTGCCGTCGAGCGCTCAGGAGCTTCCGCCGGGCAGCGCCTGCGCTCTCTGATGAGTGACGAAAGATTGAGCGAAGATGAAGTTGAGGCCATCGCCGCATCTCGCCACGAACGCGACCGCGAACCGCCGCGCTTCGACAGATGATCGTCCTCGATACGAATGTGATTTCCGAAATGCAGGGGAGGACCCACAGCGAGCGGATATTGAACTGGCTGGACGTCTACGACGTCGAGACGCTTTTTCTGACGACGATTGCCGTCGCCGAAATGCGTTACGGTCTTGAACTCCTTGATGATGGCAGGCGAAAGACAGCGCTGGTGTCCGACTTCAATCGGATCGAGTCGGAATTTTCGGGCCGCATCCTCGGTTTTTCCCTGAGTGCGGCGCATCGCTACGGCCTGTTGGCTGCGGAGCGCAGAAAGGCGGGACGGCCGATGGAAACCAAAGATGCTATGATTGCCGCCATCTGCCTTGCCAACGGCGCGACGCTTGCGACCCGCAATACCAGAGATTTCGAGGGGCTTGATCTCAAGCTCGTAAACCCGTTTGAAGACGGTTGATCCTCAATTGGCGAGATAACATGTCTCTTCGCATCATCTTCATGGGAACGCCGGAGTTCTCGGTCCCGACCCTGCGCCTGCTCGTCGATGCCGGGCACAGGATCGTTGCGGTCTATACGCAGCCGCCACGGCCGGGTGGGCGGCGCGGCCTCGATCTGCAGAAATCGCCGGTGCATCAGGCGGCCGAACTGCTGGGCCTCCCGGTCTTCACCCCGGTCAATTTCAAGGACCCCGAGGAGCGCGAGAGGTTTCGCGCTTTCAATGCCGATGTCGGCGTCGTCGTTGCCTACGGACTGTTGCTGCCGGAGGCGATTTTGAACGGCACAAGGGATGGCTGCTACAACGGCCATGCCTCGCTGCTGCCGCGCTGGCGCGGTGCTGCTCCGATCCAGCGGGCGATCATGGCCGGCGACGCAAAAACCGGCATGATGGTGATGAAGATGGACAAGGGTCTGGATACCGGCGCCGTCGCGCTGACCCGCGAGGTTGAGATCGGCCCGAACATGACGGCTGGCGAGCTGCACGACCGGCTGATGCTCGTGGGCGCCAAGGCGATGGCGGAAGCCATGGTGAAACTCGAGATGAACGACCTGCCGCTGACGCCGCAGCCGGAAGACGGCGTGCTTTATGCCGCCAAGATCGACAAGGCCGAGACGCGCATCGATTTTTCCAGGGATGCCAGGGACGTGCACAATCACATCCGCGGCCTGGCGCCGTTTCCGGGGGCCTGGTTCGAGCTCGAAATCGGCGGCAAGCCGGAGCGGGTGAAGGTGCTGGCTTCCGAACTGGCTGAAGGGCAGGGTGCTGACGGGCAATTGCTGACGGATGATCTCGTGGTCGCCTGCGCCTTGGGCGCGGTGCGGCTGACCAGGCTGCAGAAGGCCGGCGGCAAACCGCTGGCGGCGGCCGATTTCCTCAGGGGCACCCCGCTTGCGGCGGGCACGAGGCTTACCTGATGCCGCGTTTCCGCATGACCGTCGAATATGACGGCGGCCCCTATGTCGGCTGGCAGCGGCAGGAGAACGGCCCCTCGGTGCAGGGTGCGATCGAGGCCGCGGTGCTGTCGCTGACCGGCGAGACGGTGTCGATCCGCGGCGCCGGACGCACTGATTCCGGCGTCCATGCCATGGGGCAGGTGATCCATGCCGATCTTTCGAAGGAGTGGTCGCCCTACCAGCTGCAGAATGCGTTGAACGCGCATCTGAGGCTCGCCGCCGAGCGCGTCTCCATACTCGATGTTGAGGCGGTTGCCGAATTCTTCGATGCGCGATTTTCGGCGCTGCGGCGCCATTACCTCTATCGCATCGTCAGTCGCCGGGCGCCGCTGGCACTCGAAGCCGGCAAGGCCTGGTGGGTGCCGAAGGTGCTCGATCACGAGGTCATGCACGCTGCCGCCCAGAGGCTGGTCGGCAGGCACGATTTCTCCACCTTCCGCGCCGCCCATTGCCAGGCAAACAGCCCGGTGCGCACGCTCGACCGGCTGGATGTGACGCGCAATGGCGAACTGATCGAGATCCGCGCCACGGCGCAGAGTTTTCTCCACAACCAGATCCGCTCCTTCGCCGGCACGCTGAAGCTCGCCGGCGAAGGCAAATGGACGCCTGATGATGTCGAGGCAGCGCTTGAGGCGCGCGACCGCAAGGCCTGCGGCCCGGTGGCGCCGCCGGACGGACTCTATTTCATGCAGGTGGATTATCCCGAGGTGATCGTCGATCGCCGAAGGCCGGTCACCGATACTGATGATGATCTGTCATGAAGATACCGCTCCAGCAGGAGCCTGATCAGGCGGGATAGATGCCGAGGAAGTGCTGCAGATATTCCGAAAGGATCATCGATGGCACGAGCAGCACCAGTGTCAGCGCCCCGACCATCAGCGCGTGACCGTGGCAGATCATCCGGAGGATGCGCGCCAGCACGAAGACCTGCGCCAGCATGAAGGCGAGCAGCAGCAGCGAGACGAGGCCGACGGAGCCGGGCAGGAAGAACACCAGCGCCAGCAGCAGCCCGTTGATATAGGAGAGCGGCACGCCGAGCCAGTTGACGCTGACGACGACCGGGGCGAAACGCTCGCCCATACGGACGGCAAGCAGCAGCAGCCCGGCAAAGACCAGCGGCACGAACCAGTTGGCGACCTCGACGAGGCCGAGCCTGATATAGAAGGCAAAGTTGACATCGGCTTCCGGCGGCATCGACCGCAGAAAGGCCTGTCGCCACCAGAGCCAGGAAATACCCATCGGCGGCAGGCACCAGAGCATCGCCCAGAACGAACGATTGACGCCGCGCTCGGACATATCGAGGTAGCGGAAGCCGCGCGGATCCAGCCGGATCAGCAGCCAGAGGCCGGCCAGGTAATATTGAACCTCCCTAAAGCCCGGCATTGGCGAACCAGCGGGCGATGAAGGTTTCGTAGATCGCCGTCAGCGTCTCCAGATCGGCGACAGCGACGCGCTCGTCGACCATGTGCATCGTCTGGCCGACGAGGCCGAACTCGACGACCGGGCAATAATCCTTGATGAAGCGCGCATCCGATGTGCCGCCGGTGGTCGAAAGTCGCGGCGACTGGCCGGAAACGCTTTCGACGGCTGAAGACAGCGAGGCGATCAGCGCATTGTTGCGCGTCAGGAAGACATGGCTCGGCCGATCGGCCCAGACGATATCGTAGGCCACGGGCTTGCGGTCCGGCCGCAACGCGCCGTCCCGGGCAGCAACGTCCAGACGGCGCAGGATTTCGGCACGCAGCGTTTCAACGGTCCAGCTGTCGTTGAAGCGGATGTTGAAGCTTGCCGATGCCTTGGCCGGAATGACGTTGGTCGCCGGATTGCCGACATCGACCGTGGTCACTTCGAGATTCGACGGCTGGAAATCGTCGGTGCCGCCGTCAAACGGCGGGTTCATCAGCGCGTGAGTGAGCTGCAGCATGCCGCGCACCGGATTGTCGGCAAGATGCGGATAGGCGGCATGACCCTGGACGCCATGAACAGTGATTTTACCCGACAGCGAGCCACGCCGGCCGATCTTGATCATGTCGCCGAGCCTGTCCGGATTGGTCGGCTCGCCGACGAGGCAGGCATCCCAGCTTTCGCCGCGTTCGGCCGCCCATTGCAGCAGCTTGATCGTGCCGTTGATTGCCGGACCTTCCTCGTCGCCGGTGATCAGGAAGGAGATCGAGCCGTTGGGCGGCCCGTTTTTCTCGATGTGCCGGGCGACGGCGGCGACGAAACAGGCGATACCGCCCTTCATGTCGACGGCGCCGCGGCCGAAAAGCTCGCCCTTCGAAATCTCGGCGGCAAACGGCGGATGCGTCCAGGCGGCTTCGTCGCCGACCGGCACGACATCGGTATGGCCGGCAAACATCAGATGCGGGCCATCCTTGCCGAGGCGGGCATAGAGGTTTTCGATGTCGGGCGTTCCCGCCTCGCTCGCCTTCACCCTGTCGACCGTAAAGCCGAGCGGCGCAAGCATCGCCTCCAGCGCCGACAGTGCGCCACCTTCGGCGGGCGTCACGGACGGGCAGCGAATCAGTGTCTGGAGATTGGCGACGGGGTCGGTAGCGGTCATGGCGGTCGAACTATCCGGCGGGAATGGCAAAGACATGGCAAGGCGGGGCCGCCTCGCGTAAAAAGACGCCGTCTGTTTACCGGATCAACGTCCCGGTGTCATCAATCTCTGAGCAGCTCGTTGATGCCGGTCTTCGAGCGGGTCTTCTCATCGACGCGCTTGACGATGACGGCGCAGTAGAGATGCGGCGCCGGCTGGCCGTTGCCCATCGTCGCATTGCCCGACGGCATCGAGCCGGCGACGACGACGGAATAGGGCGGCACTTCGCCGTAGGTCACCTCGCCGGTGGCGCGGTCGACGATCTTGGTCGACTTGCCGATATAGACGCCCATGCCGAGCACCGAGCCTTCGCGGATGATGCAGCCTTCGACCACCTCGGAACGGGCGCCGATGAAGCAATTGTCCTCGATGATCGTCGGGCCGGCCTGCATCGGTTCCAGCACGCCGCCGATGCCGACGCCGCCGGAGAGATGCACATGCTTGCCGATCTGCGCGCAGGAGCCGACCGTGGCCCAGGTATCGACCATCGTGCCTTCGCCGACATAGGCGCCGAGATTGACGAAGGAGGGCATCAGGATCGCGTTCGGGGCGATATAGGCCGAGCGGCGCACGACGCAGTTCGGCACGGCGCGGAAGCCGGCGGCGCGGAAGTGGTTCTCGCCCCAGCCCTCGAATTTCGAAGGAACCTTGTCCCACCAGGTCGAGTTGCCCGAGCCGCCCTTCACCACATCCATGTCGTTGAGGCGGAAGGACAGCAGCACGGCCTTCTTCAGCCATTGATTGACCGTCCAGGCACCGTCGGCGGAGCGTTCGGCAACGCGGGCCCGGCCGGCATCGAGCAGATCGAGTGCTGATTCGACTGCATCGCGAACCTCGCCCTTCGTCGACGTGTTCACATTGTCGCGATTGTCGAAGGCGGCTTCGATGATCTTTTCGAGGGATGCGAGGTCGGTGGCGCTCATGAGAATTCCTTAAACTTCGATCTTTATCGTGGAGACGGCGGGGTCTCCGGAACTGCGGTTGGCGGGGTTTACCCTGCTCTACAGCATGAAGCCGTAGAACGGAATGATTTTTCCGACAAGATCATACCTGGATTCAAGGCGTTATAGCGACATATCCGGCTTCGTAGCCGGCAATACTGAAAGGCATTTCGAGATGGCGAAGGGACGAAACGGCGGTTCGCGGCGCAAGGATGGCGTATGGGACCCGCTGAAGAGCAGCTCAACCGACAGGCAGCGCGCCGAAGCCGTGCCGAAGACGCCGCAGACGATGTCGCCTGCCTACCGCCTTGCCTATGTCGACGAGGATTTCCTCTGCCGCGAGGAGCTGCGGCCGATCCGCCTGCAGCTGGAACTGATGAAGCCGGAAATGATGCTGACCGAACGCGGCATCAGGTCGACCGTCGTCATGTTCGGCGGCGCCCGCATTCCCGCCCCCGGCCAGAGCGCCTGGGCGGCCCGCAACGATATCCAGCGCGTCAACCTGGAGGCGGCTTCCGTCTATTATGACGAGGCGCGCAAATTCGCCCGGCTCTGCTCGAAATATTCTGCCACCTTCAATTTCCACGAATATGTCATCGTCACCGGCGGCGGCCCTGGCGTGATGGAGGCCGGCAATCGCGGCGCGGCCGACGAGGGCGCCCCTTCGATCGGCCTCAACATCGTACTGCCGCACGAGCAGGCACCGAACGCCTATGTGACGCCGGAACTCAGCTTCAACTTCCACTATTTTGCCATCCGCAAGATGCATTTCATGGTGCGCGCCAAGGCGATCGCGGTCTTTCCCGGCGGCTTCGGCACGCTCGACGAATTCTTCGAATGCCTGACGCTGATCCAGACCGGCCGCATGGAGCGCCTGCCGCTGATCCTTTTCGGGGAGGCGTTCTGGCGGAGCATCATCAATTTCGACGCATTGGCGGAATTCGGGACGATTGCGCCCGACGACGTCAAGCTGATCAGCTTCGTCGATACGGCCGAAGAGGCATGGAAGATCGTCCAGAATTTCTACGAACACCGCGAATAGGCGCTTCGGAGGGGTAAGCTGCAGAGCCTCTCCCCGTCGAGACGGGGAAAGGCAAGGGCATGTCGTCGTCCGGCCTTAGAGCAATTCCAGCAAAAGTGCGTAGCGGTTTTGCGTCCGGAATTGCGTGAAAACAAAGAGATAGAGCATGATGCCGAAAAGTGTGAGCGGTTTTCGGACGACATCATGCTCTCACTCTTTAACTTAGAACAGGATTGAGATTTTAGGCCGATCCGGCCTAAAAATCCTGTTCTAGAGCAGCGGCCGGTCCGGCATGTCGTCGATCGATATGACACCGTCCTTGTTGCGGTCCATCCGGGTGAACAGCTTGTCGAAGGCGGCTTCGGCTTCCTGTTTGGAAATCTGGCCGTTCTGGTCGGTGTCGACCCGGTGAATCATCATCGAAGCGCGCATGAAGTTGCCGCCATGGCGCATCCAGCGATCTCCGTCACGACCACCGTGACCATCGCGCGGCGGCCGTCCTTGGTCGTTATTGTCTGGCGTCGCGGCTGCGGCATTCGCATCCTTGTTTTCGCCGGCCTCCTGCTTGCGCTGATCTCTCATCGCCTGCATCTGCGTTTGCCGGTACTCACGGATTTCGCCCGGTGTCAGCGAACCGTCCTTGTTGGTGTCGATCGCGGCGAAGAGCTTGTCGATGCCGGCCGTTGCCTCGTCCTTGGAGACCTTCCCGTCCTTATTCGCGTCGAATTGCTTGAGCATGCGGACATAGGTGATTTCGCGGAAGGCAGCAGCCCCCGGACCGTGCATGCCGGCGTGCTGGCGCGGCCCGTCGCCGGGTGCGGCAAAGCCTGCCCCGGCGGTTGCACCGAAGATGAGGGTGGAGGAAAGCGCTGCCAGTATCAGCTTGTTGCGGTACATCGTGTTTGCCTTTCGTAAGGTGTCCCCTCACGAAAGAAGATATGGCCGCAGCCCCGGAAGACCCAGTTAAACATCGGTAAGCTGAGTGAAAACTTGGTAATCTAATGCATGTCGCCCAAAACTGTGCAGCGGTTTTTGGGAGAGCGACATGTATCAAATAAAGACCTAAAGCCGTCAGCCGGTAACCTTGCCGAAGCCGATAATCTTGCGGAGAAAAGCGGCGAGATCGTCGGTGACGAAATCGATATGATCCTCCTCGCCGCTGGTCTTTTCCCACCATTCGACGACCGTCTCTTCCAGATTGCGCGGCACGAGCAGCACGGTCTGCATGCCGAGCGCCTTCGGCACCGTCAGGTTGCGCGGTAGATCCTCGAACATGGCGGCCTTGGTGGTTTCGACCCGCTTCAGCGCTGTGAACTTGTCGTAGGTCGCCTGCGCCGGCTTCGGCACGTAGTCGGCAGCGACGATATCGAAGATGTCGTCGAAATGATCGAGAATGCCGAGCGCCTCTGCCGTCATTTCGGCATGCTTGACGCTGCCATTGGTGAAGATGAACTTGCGCCCCGGCAGCGCCTTGATCGCCTCGCCGAGTTCCGGCTGCGGCGTCAGCGCCGTGTAGTCGATCGCATGTGCCTTCTCGAGGAAGTCGTTCGGGTCGATGCCGTGATGGATCATCAAGCCCTGCAGCGTCGTGCCATGGTCGAGGTAATATTGCTTCTGCAGCTTGCGCGCCTCTTCCCGCTCCATCTGCAGGAGTGCCGCGACATAGGCGGTCATGTTCTTGTCGATCTGCGCGAAGAGATTGACATGATGCGGATAGAGCGTGTTGTCGAGGTCGAAGACCCAGTCTGTGACGTGCTCGAAATCGGATTTATCAGGCGTGCGGTCGATCTTGGTCATGGCGGTCTTATGGCACGGCTGCTGCCGCAAGGAAATCGACAAGAAAGAATAGACGCCCGATTTTCGGCGGACGGCGCAGGCACGGAATGTTAGAAAGCGGTCATGCTTTTCGAACGCCCCGATGATGATACGCTCTATGATGCCCTGATCGCGCGCAGCGCCGATTACGAGGGTCAGGCCTATGTCTGCGTCAAGACGACAGGCATTTTCTGTCGCCTGACCTGCCCGGCGCGCAAGCCGAAGCGGGAAAATACCATCTTTTTCGACACGATCGCCGCCTGCATGCATTCCGGCTTCCGTCCGTGCCAGCGCTGCAGGCCGCTGGAGCAGCCGGGCAGGGAACCGATCGTCGATGAGCTGCTTGCCGCACTGGACCGCGAGCCGCAGCTGCGCTGGACCGAGGATGAGCTTGTGCGCCGAGGACACGATCCCTCGACCGTGCGTCGCGCCTTCAAGCGGGCGCTCGGCATGACCTTTCACGATATCGTCCGTTATCGCCGGCTGGGTGAAGCGGCCCGGCAACTGGCCGATGGCGCGCGCGTCATCGATGCGCAGCTTGAGGCGGGATATGAATCTCCAAGTGGTTTCCGGACGGCTTTTCAGCGGCTCGTCGGCAAGGCGCCGGCGCTCTCGCAGAACCGTGAACTTCTCTTTGCCGACTGGTTCGAGACGCCGCTTGGACCGATGGTGGCCGTTGCCGACCAGACGCATCTCCACCTTCTCGAATTCCACGACCGCAAGGCACTGCCGACCGAGCTCGAGGCGCTGCAGAAGCGTGTCCGCTCCTCGGTTGCGATCGGCCGCACGCCGGCGATCGACCAGATCGAGGCAGAAATCCGGGATTATTTCGAAGGGCGGCTGACTGTCTTCAGGACGCCATTGGCACTCGGCGGCACGCCCTTCGAAAAACATGTCTGGGCAAAGCTCATCGATATCCCTGCCGGCCAGACGCGCGCCTATGGCGATCTTGCAAGGGAGATGGAAAGGCCTGAAGTGGTGCGTGCCGTCGGCCGCGCCAACGGGGCCAACCAGCTTGCCATCATCGTGCCCTGCCATCGCATCCTCGGCGCCGATGGTTCGTTGACAGGCTATGGCGGCGGGCTCTGGCGCAAGCAATGGCTACTGCGGCATGAAGAGAAGATCAGCACGCAAGCAAAGATGGAAGAGACAGCATGAACCAGAACGAAAAGGCCAAGGCATTCGGCGCATTGCACCGCAAGGGCGCTCCGCTTGTTCTCTACAATATCTGGGATGCCGGGACGGCGAAGGCGGTGACCGATGCCGGCGCCAAGGCGCTTGCCACAGGAAGCTGGTCGGTCGCCGCAGCCCATGGTTATGCCGACGGCGAAAAGCTGCCGATGTCGGTGCTGGTCGAGACAGCAAAATCCATCACCGCTGTCGTCGATCTGCCGCTTTCTGTCGATTTCGAAGGCGCCTATTCGGCCGAGCCTGAGGGGGCCGCCGCCAACGTCGCCAAGCTGGTGGAGGTCGGCGCCGTCGGCATCAATTTCGAGGATCAGGTGGTCGGCGGTGGCGGGCTTTATCCGGCCGAGAGGCAGGCTGCCCGCATCCGCGCCATTCGCGCCATGGCGGAAGGCGAGGGCATTCCCTTCTTCATCAATGCCCGCACCGATCTTTTCCTGGCCGAGAGCGATCTTGCCAAACATGCCGGTCTGGTGGACGAGGCGATCGAGCGAGGCAAGGCCTATGCGGCGGCCGGCGGCAGCGGCTTCTTCGTTCCCGGTCTGATCGATCCCGCCTTGATCGAGAAGATCTGCGCCGCATCGCCGTTGCCGGTCAATATCATGATGCGGACAGGCGCCCCTGACGTGAAGACGCTCGCCAAGCTCGGTGTCGGCCGCGTCAGTTATGGCCCGGGGCCTTACCGGTCGATGATGGAAAAGTTGAAACAGGAGGCAGCGGCGATCTATAGCCTGCTCTGACGTCGAATGCCCGAGGGCCGCAGATCTGGTGCGGAAGGCTGCGGCCCGGAATGAAATCTCGTTCTGCTCAGGAACGGAAGCGCAGATTCCGCCGGCTGAGCTGGCTGACCGAGGTGCAGCCCATCAGCTTCATGCCGCGCTCGATCTCGGTACGCATCGTCTCCAGCGCCCGTTCGACGCCGGGCTGTCCGGCAGCGGCAAGCGGGAAGAGATAGTAGCGCCCGAGCCCGACGGCCTTCGCCCCCAGCGACAGCGCTTTAAGAACATGCGTTCCCCGCTGCACGCCGCCATCCATCATCACGTCGATCCGGTCGCCGACGGCGTCGACGATCTCGGCCAACTGGTCGAATGCGCTGCGCGAGCCGTCGAGCTGGCGCCCGCCATGATTGGAAAGCACGATGCCGCTGCAGCCGATCTCGGCCGCGCGCTTGGCGTCTTCGACCGACATGATGCCCTTCAGGCAGAATGGCCCGCCCCATTCGCGCACCATCTCCGCCACGTCGTCCCACGACATCGAGGGGTCCAGCATCTCGGTGAAGTATCGGCTGATCGACAGCGCGCCGCCATCCATCTTGACGTGGTTTTCGAGCTGCGGCAGCCGGAAGCGCTCGTGCGTCAGCCAGTCGATCGCCCAGGAAGGCTTGATCGCGAACTGGGTCATGCCGGCAAGATTGAGCTTGAAGGGAATGGCAAAGCCGGTGCGCTTGTCGCGCTCGCGGTTGCCGCCGGTGATGCTGTCGACCGTCAGCATCATCGCCTGCACGCCGGCCTTTTTCGCTCGCGCCATCATCTCGCGATTGAGGCCGCGGTCCTTGTGGAAATAGAACTGATAGACCTGCGGCCCGTTGCTGATCGTTCTGGCTTCCTCCAGGCTGATCGTGCCGAGCGAGGAGACGCCGAACATCGTGCCATGTTTTGCCGCCGCCGCCGCGACCGCCCGCTCCCCCTGGTGGTGAAAAAGGCGCTGCAACGCCGTCGGTGAGCAATAGACCGGCATTGCGAGCTTCTGCCCCATCACGGTCACCGACATGTCGACCTCGGCCACACCGCGCAAAACGTCAGGCACCAGATCGCAAGCCTCGAAGGCCGCCGTATTGCGCCGGTACGTCACCTCATCATCGGCACCGCCGTCGATATAGTCGAATATCGGTCCGGGAAGACGCCGTTTGGCCATGCGCCGGAAATCGTGAAAATTATAGCAGTCTGTCAGGCGCATTTCTTTCCCCGATACCCTGTTCCCGTGTGAGGAAGATCCGCCCTTCGCAAGTGAAGGGCGCAGCCTCGATCAGGGAACGATCAGTGTTCCGACGCCGTGCTCGGTGAAGATCTCGAGCAGCACGGAATGGGCGGTCTTGCCGTTCAGGATGACGACGCCCTGCACGCCGGCCTTGATCGCATCGATGCAGGTCTCGACCTTCGGGATCATGCCGCCCGAAATCGTGCCGTCGGCGATCAGAGCATGCGCTTCGGCGACGGAAAGCTCCTTGAGGAGCTGGCCGTTCTTGTCGAGCACGCCGGGCACATCGGTGAGGAACAGCAGCCGGGTGGCGTTGAGCGCGCCGGCAATGGCGCCGGCAAAGGTATCGGCGTTGATATTGTAGGTGGCGCCGTCTCGGCCAGGCGCGACGGGGGCGATGACCGGGATCATCTCGGAGCGGGCGAGCAGATCGAGCAGCGTGCGGTCGACCTCGACCACTTCGCCGACTAATCCGAGATCGAGCACGCGCTCGATGTTCGAATCCGGATCCTTGACGGTCTTGCGCGCCTTTTCGGCGAAGACCATGTTGCCGTCCTTGCCGCAAAGGCCGATCGCCCATTCGCCGGTCTGGTTGATGAGCGCAACGATTTCCTTGTTGATCGAGCCGGCGAGCACCATCTCGACGATCTCGACCGTCTTCTGGTCGGTGACGCGAAGCCCGCCCTCGAATTTCGATTCGATGCCCATCTTGCTCAGCATGGCGCCGATCTGCGGGCCGCCGCCATGAACGACGATCGGGTTGACGCCGGACTGCTTCAACAGGGCGATGTCGCTGGCAAAGGCCTTGCCGAGCTCGGGATTGCCCATGGCGTGGCCGCCATATTTCACGACAATCGTCTTGTTCTCGTAACGCTGCATGAAGGGCAGTGCCTTGGCCAGAAGCCGTGCCTGCATTTCGCTTTCGGTTTCGTTCATGGGAACCCCGCAGAATTGTTCGCGGCCTTTTATCGCAAGTTTCTGACAGAGGGAATAATCCAGAGGGCAATAGTTTTTCGTATCTGGCGCGGAGCCGGACGCCGTTACCGTCTGGCGCACGCAAGCTTGAGATGAGGAACGGCATGCAAGGCGATGACATCGCAGACCTGATCGGCCGCGTCGCACTCGGCGACCGCAGGGCTTTCGTGGCCCTCTACAATCAGACCGGACCGAAACTTTTCTCGATCTGCCTGCGTATCTTGAAGGATCGCACGGAAGCCGACGAGGCCCTGCAGGAAGTCTATATCAGCATCTGGCAGCGCGCGCGCAGCTTCTCCGTCGCCTCGGGTTCGTCATCGGCATGGCTGGCTGCGATAGCCCGCAACCGGTCGATCGATGCGCTGCGGGCCCGCAAGCCCGTCGCCGACGAATTGGATACGGTCTATGATCTTGCCGATGCCGGGCCCGACCCGGAAATGCAGACGGTGACGAAGGATGAAGGAAGGCGGATTGACACCTGCATGGAAGAGTTGGAAGCTGATCGTGCGGTCGCGGTGAAACGGGCTTATGTCGAAGGGCTGAGCTATCAGGAACTGGCCGATCAGTTTGGTGTCCCGCTGAACACGATGCGGACCTGGCTCAGGCGCAGCCTCTTGAAACTGAGAGAGTGCATGGAACGATGACATCGCCCGACAAAAGCAAGGGAGACCGCTCCCGCGACGAGGTTCTCGCCGGCGAATATGTGCTTGGCGTCCTGTCGCTGCAGGATCGCCGGGTGGTGGAAGAGCGCATGCGCCACGATCGGCCTTTCGCTGCGATCGTCAGCCGTTGGGAAACCAACCTCTCCTCCTTCAATGACGAGTATGAAGCCGCCGCTCCGAACCGGGAAACCTTCAAGCAGATCGAGGCGCGGCTTTTCGGCGATGGCCAAAGGCCCGCATCCTTTTCGCAAGGGCTCTGGAATTCCGCCGTATTCTGGCGCTCGCTGAGCTTTGCTTGCATCGTCGTCGCCGTCAGCGCCGTCATCTTCGCTTCCGGCGTGGTGCCGGAGCCGCAGGGGCCGGCACCGCTGGTAGCCTCGCTTTCGGGCCAGAACAGCACCATCAATCTTCTCGCCTCCTATGAGCTGCAGAGCGGCCGGCTGAAGATCGTGCCGGTCGCCGCCGGCAAGCCGGAGGAGAAGTCGCTGGAACTCTGGCTGGTACCGGGCAGCGGCATGACCAGATCGCTCGGCGTCTTCCAGCCGGGCGAAAGCGGTGAACTTGTCATTCCCGCCGATCTGCGCAGCCAAGTCGCCGATGGCGCAACGCTTGCCGTCAGCCTCGAACCCTTCGGCGGCTCGCCGACCGGACAGGCGACCGGTCCGGTGATCGCAAGCGGTCCCTTGCACAGGCCGTAAATCGGGTGCCGGCCGTGAAATCATTTTCTCCTGTCTGAAACTCTTCGGCGCGGCCCTCCGTAGTTCGAATTGTCCGGACGACGCTCAGGCATAAAGCCCGCGGATGGTGTCCGGTGAGGAGAAAATCATGATCAAGTCCGTATTGTGCGGCTTCGCGCTCGCCACTGCCATGTCCGCCGTCGCCTTTGCTGCCGCCAAGAACCCGGTGGTCGGCGGTGCTGCGATGTTCGATAGCAAGAACATCATCGAGAACGCCGTGAACTCCAAGGATCACACGACGCTGGTCGCCGCCGTCAAGGCCGCCGGCCTGGTCGGCACGCTCGAGGGCAAGGGCCCCTTCACCGTCTTTGCGCCGACCAACGAAGCCTTTGCCGCGCTGCCGAAAGGCACCGTCGATACACTGCTGAAACCGGAAAACAAGGCGACGCTGACCAAGGTTCTGACCTGCCACGTCGTTGCCGCCGATGCGATGGCCAAGACCGTTGCCAAGATGATCAAGGATGACGGCGGCGAGCACGACATCAAGACCGTCGGCGGCTGTGTGCTGAAAGCCAAGGAAAGCATGGGCAAGATCACGTTGACCGATGAAAACGGCGGCGTCTCCCATGTGACGATTGCCGACGTCAAGCAGTCGAACGGCGTCATTCACGTCGTCGACAAGGTGCTGCTGCCGAAGATGTAAGCCCGCTGGTATCGGCAGACACATTGGGGCGCTCTTGGGGCGCCCCAAACACAAATCGATGTGGTGGCTAGCGCATAACCCCGAAAATCGGAATCGATTTTCGGAAAGGCTCTAGCGCGTCTGAAAAGACGCGCGGCGCTCTATCGGGCCGCTTCGGCTCTCGGGAAGACGAGGGAGACACTCATGCCGGTGTCAGGGGACGAGCTCACTTCAACCTCGGCGCGGGCATTCTGTTTCAGCGACTGTACGATCATCGCGCTCAGCTTTCCCGGTTGCGGCCAGGTTACATCCTGGGGAAGACCGACCCCGTTATCAGCAACGGTGATCCTGCATCCGGTATCGCTGACGACACAGCGGAGCGTGATTTCGCCGCCATCACGCCCCACGAAGGCATGCTTCAGCGTATTGGTGAGGAGTTCGTTGATGACGAGACCGGCCGGCATGGCGACATCGACCGAAACCGGCCAGGTATCGACCTTCATGTCCAGCCGGATCCCTTCCACCGCGTGGGCCGCCATTACCGAGGCGGCAATCTGGCTGACATAGGTGCCAAGATCGACTGTGGCGCCTTTCTCTTCGTCCGACAGCGAGCGATAGAGCAGGGCTAAAGCTTCAATCCGCCCGGCAAGCCGTGCAAACCTCTCGCTTTCCTCATTCTGTTGAGCATTGCGCGCCTCCATTCGGATGAGCGCCGTGATCATCTGAAGATTGTTCTTCACGCGATGTTGAAGTTCCCGCAGAAGGACATCTTTCTCCGTCAGCAGTTCGCTGAAGCTCTCAGCGGCCGTCGCCTCATTGCGGGCAGCAAAGGCCACCAATCGGAAGAGTGGCGTGTCATCGTCGTCGACGATCGTATTCGACCAGACATCGACAATGACGGTGTTCTCGGGTTCGGCCGCCAGCGAGAAGGCACCAATATACTCCTCCGCAGAGGTCACAGCGGCCGTGAGCGGCACCTCTCCGGAGACGGCGATGGACTCCAATTCAATTTCCGCCCAGGGTTTTCCCTGGACCGCGGTTGCCTCAAGCGCCGTCAGCCGTTCGAATTCGAGGTTGACGTAAATCAGCGGCTCGTCGCCACCGAGTTCGGAAACAGCCACCGCGAATGGCACATGATCGAGAAAGTGTCGAAACCGGTCGTCATCGAGGGCTTCGGCAAGATGGGGCAAGTTGCCGACGCCTTCCGGCGAAATCGGCGGGTCTTTGCTATCGGTCATCAAATATTACTCGTGGACGCGGCTGCTCCCGCACGGCAGGAGAACTAGGGTTGCTTCAAAAACTGCGGGGACGCAAGCGCTGATCGGCGGCTCGTCCATCGATTGCCGGCCCCAGGGTGATTTAAGCCCGGTCATAGGTAAATGACGTCAGCAGGGTCGTGACGAAATTGCTCGCCCTTTCCTTGACCAAGACTTCCGTCCATTCATCAGTCCCGCGCAGCCGCAAATCCGTGTAAATGCTGTCGACGGCCGCTTCTTCGATACGTTTGATATGGGTCCTGAACGACGCTTCGCCGCCGCCGTGATACATGTCTCTGATGACCATGCGCAGGATCTCCTGAATGGCGATCTGCCAGGCCGTATTGATCGATTGAAGTTCGTTCGCAGTCTCTGCCATTGACGCTTCCTTGGTGCGAGTGAATGCCAGCACGCCTTCGGCCATGCTGCAGCGCGCGATCTGCAAGCCCGTCATTTCAGACGCGGTTTAAGTCTCGAGCCCTGTCGATCGGGTGGTGATCTCAGCGAGCCCTGGCGCGTTTGGCAATGAGGGCAGAGGTTGCCGACACCCGGTCACTCTGTTCCCTCGCAAGCCGGGCTTCCCGCAGCCGCAACGTCTTTGCCTGCTGCGATTGGGCGTCGGATTCGAGCTCTTCGGCCGCCTGGTTCTTCGCGAAGAACTGGGTCTGGACGCTGCCGAAGGCAATCTCCGCCCGCTGGCGAGATTTGCTGTATGTCTCTGTCATGTTGGCTCCGATACGGGAGGGCTCGACGCGCGAGCGAAAACAAAAAAGGCCAGGCAAATCGCCTGGCCTTGGATTGATAACGTGCTTCCGGCAGTGCCAGTACATCCGTGGTCAAAGGGAAGCAGATACCGATTTAAGCGTTCTGGAGATTGCAAGCGGACATCTTGCCCGACTTGTTGTCACGCTCGAGGTCGAAGCCGATCTTCTGGCCTTCGACGAGGTCGCGCATTCCGGCGCGCTCGACGGCGGAGATGTGAACGAAGGCGTCGTCGCCGCCATTATCAGGCTGAATGAAGCCGAAGCCTTTGGTGGAATTGAACCATTTAACTGTGCCAGTGGCCATGATGATGAACCCTTTCATAGCAATATTGAAAAACCGCAACGCCAAGGCGATGCGGATGGTGATAGCGATTTTTGAAAGGAAGTTCGTTCAGGGCGCGGTGCCAATCGCGCGATAACCAAGCCAGCAAGCAAAATTCGATGCTCGCTATCTAGCTCATCAAGCTTGCGTCGTCAACCGTTAGTTTTCCATTGGCGCTAAGTTCAACTATGGGATGTCGCGAAAGCCTTTACACCAAACAGGGCGCCGCGTCCGGGGCGCGTACGCCCTTTACTTCCAGCGGGCGATGCCGACGGTTTCGGCGATCGCCTGGCGCAGTTCGTCCAGCCCATCGCCCTTTTCGGACGAAGTGGACAGCACGCCGGGATAGGCGGCCGGGCGCTTGCGGATCTTTTCCGCCGTTTCCGCAAGCAGCTTCGGCACGCCAGCCGCCTTGATCTTGTCGGTCTTGGTCAGCACGATCTGGTAGGAGACGGCGGCCTTGTCGAGCAGATCAAGCACGTCATCGTCGTTCTTCTTGATGCCGTGGCGGCTGTCGATCAGCACATAGACGCGCTTCAGCGTCGCGCGGCCGCGCAGATAATCGAAGACGAGTTTGGTCCACTTGTCGACCTGCTCCTTCGGCGCCTGCGCATATCCATAGCCCGGCATGTCGACGATGGCCGTCGGCGGCAGGTCGCCGCCTTCGCCGGAATAGCCGTCCGGCACGAAATAATTGAGTTCCTGCGTGCGTCCCGGCGTGTTCGAGGTGCGCGCCAGGCCCTTCTGGCCGACCAGCGCATTGATCAGCGAGGATTTACCGACATTCGAGCGACCGGCAAAGGCCACTTCCAACGGCCCTTCCGGCGGCAGGAAGTTCAGGGACGGTACGCCGCGGATGAAGATCCATGGGTGGCCGAAGAGCGGCTTTTCGGTTTCGGGCATGCGGGCTCTGCAATCTCTGGGTTGGGTCTTTTACCGGGCTTCGTGGTTTTGCGGGCGGATGTCAAGCTTCGAGGCCGTTTGCAGCCTATTGCTTTGCCTCCTTCTTCCGCTGCTGGAAAAGAAAAGCCCCGCCGGAGCGGGGCTTGGCAAGCGTCATTTCGATGGCGCCGTTTTTCGTCGGAACAGACCCCTCAGATTGTCGAAGAGTTCGACCTTGACGCCGTGGCGCTTCATGATCACCCCCTGCTGCGCTACCGAGAGCGTGTTGTTCCAGGCCCAGTAGATGACCAAGCCGGCCGGGAAGCTTGCCAGCATGAACATGAACACCAGCGGCATCCAGTTGAAGATCATCGCCTGTGTCGGATCGGGCGGCGTCGGGTTCATGCGCATCTGCACGAACATGGTGACGCCCATGATCAGCGGCCAGACGCCGAGATGTAGAATGGTCGGCGCCTCGAACGGCAACAGGCCGAACAGATTGACGATCGTCGTCGGGTCGGGCGCCGAAAGGTCCTTGATCCAGCCGAAGAACGGCGCGTGCCGCATTTCGATGGTGATGTAGATCACCTTGTAGAGCGAGAAGAAGATCGGGATCTGCAGCGCCACCGGCCAGCAGCCGGCGATCGGATTGATCTTTTCTTCCTTGTAGAGCTGCATCGTCGCCTGCTGCAGCCCCATCCGATCGTCGGCGAATTTCGCCTTCAGCTCCTCCATCTTCGGCTGCATGCGCTTCATGTTTGCCATCGAAGCGTACTGCTTGCTGGCGAGCGGGAAGAACAGAGCCTTGACGACGATGGTGGTGCACAGGATCGCCACGCCGAAATTGCCGAAGTAGCGGAAGAAGAAGTCCATCAGCTTGAACATCGGCTTGGTGATGAAATAGAACCAGCCCCAGTCGATCAGCCGGTCGAACTTCGGGATCGAGTAGCTGGCCTCATAGCCGTCGATGACGGGCACTTCCTTGGCGCCGGCGAAGACGAGGTTCTTCAGCTCGATCGATTGGCCGGGCGCAACGGTGAAGGCATCGTCCTTGTAATCGGCCTGATAGCGCGGCTGGCCATCGGCAAAGTGCGAGAAGCGCGCCTCATAGGCCGCACTCTGCGGCGGAACGATCGTCGCCGCCCAGTATTTGTCGGTAATGCCAAGCCAGCCGCCGGTGGATTTCGCCGGCATCACGGCTTCCTTTTCGGCGGCGCTATATTTGGTTTCGATCAGGCCGTCTTCCCCGATGACGCCGATGAAGCCTTCATGCAGCACGTAGACGGAGGGTGTCGTCGGCTTGTTGTAGCGCGTCACCCGGCCGTAGGAAGACAGCGAAGCAGGCGCCTGGCCGGCATTGCTGATCTTGTCGGCGACGGTGAACATGTAGCGTTCGTCGACCGAAATCGTGCGGGTAAAGGTCAGGCCCTTGTCGTTGGTATAGGAGAGCGTTACCGGCGTCTTTTCGGTGAGCTTGGCGCCCTCAGGTGCGGTCCACAGCGTCGAGGCGCCGGGAACATTGCCCGTTGCGTCGCTGCCGATATAGCCGAGCTCGGTGAAATAGCCGTCCTTGGTCTCGGCCGGGCTGAACAGCGTGATGATCGGGCTCGAGTCGTCGACGGTCTCGTGATAGCCCTTGAGCTTCAGATCGTCGAGGCGGGCGCCGGCAAGGTTGATCGAGCCGGAAAGTGCTGGGGTGTCGATGACGACACGCGGGGTCTTTGCCAGCGCCTGCTCGAGCGTCGCCGTCGCGGCTGCCTGGCCGGAAGGGGCCGTACCGCTCGGCTGGGCCGGCGTCTCGCCGCCTGCTGCCGGCTGCTGCACCTGCTCGGTCTGCTGCTGCGCCTTCTGGGCTTCCTGCGCCTTGCGCTGGGCCTCGATGCGCGGATTCATATAGAGAAACTGCCAGCCGAGGACGATCAGCACCGAGAGAGCGATCGCAATGAAGTAATTGCGGTTGTTTTCCATCATACGTTCCTGGGGCGTCCGTCTCCGGAGCGCCGGTGTTTCGGCCTGGTTTCCACGCGGGATTTCAGTTCCGCGGCCAATTCCTGGAAGGACGCGTCAAGCACGTCCCTGCGCGCGACAACCACATAGTCGTGTCCGGGCTGCATTGCAAACCCCGCATGAAGCCGCACCGCCTCTTTCAGGCGGCGGCGCATGCGGTTCCGTTCGACCGCGTTGCCATGTTTTTTGGTGACTGTAAAACCGACGCGTGCCTGGCTGTCGGGTTCCTTCCGGTCGAGGACTTCGAGAAGGAAGAGGCCGCCTCGGCGTTTTTTGCCCTCGCGTACGGCAAGAAACTGCGGGCGGCTCTTCAGCCGCCCGACAGTGTGTTTCTTCTCACTGGTCGTCAATTCGCCCGCCATCTCTTACCGGGCTACCCGGCCTTACGCCGACAGACGATTGCGGCCCTGCGCGCGGCGGGCTGCGATGACCTTGCGGCCACCCTTCGTGGACATGCGGGCACGGAAACCGTGGCGACGCTTGCGAACAAGCTTGGATGGTTGGTAGGTACGCTTCATTTATTTTAAACACCGCGGAGTGCGGCCCTTCTTGAATTTGCATAATGCAAGGAGCGTTGTTTTTCGAACGGGCGGGCCATGAAAGGCTTGAGTGACCGAACGTGCGCGGGCTTATAAGGATGAAGCCCGCAAAAGTCAATTATGCCGGATAATTTCACTCTGCACTGCCGGCCTCGAAAGTAATTTCGCACTCTGGTGTTAAGAAATAAGGCATGCCCTGAGTGGTTGTAGTTTTGCGCCACGGCAGATCGATCGCCCCGGTTTTCAGGCGTTTACGCCGCCCGACCGCATTCGGCACGGATCCTTTCCGAAGCCATAATCGTAAATATTAGAAATCTAACTTTAATAAATTTCGCCGATATTCAACCATCGACTGGGAATTTGCTTTCCAGGCAGTGGCGTAGCTAGGAGCATTGCATTGAAGATCCGGGGCAAAATTAATCTGCTGGTTTGCGTGATGGGTGCGGTCGCACTTCTGATCGGCGCAACAGCATTGTCGGCCATGCACGAATACAGTCGCAACCTGACGGCTTACGAGCATGCCGCCGCCCGCGCCTATGCCGGCGAACGGCTCAACCGTTTCGTCACGGCGGTGGTCATGGAATCGCGCGGCATCTATGCGGCCAAGACGATCAAGGATACGCCGAACTTCGCCAAGGGCCTGATGGCCGACCTCGACGAGATCGACAAGGTCATCTCGGGCTGGGCGCCGCTCGTTCCCGAGAGCCAGAAGGCCGATTTTGCCAAGCTTGTCGCCCGCGCCGCGGAATTCCGCACCTTCCGCACGGAGACCGCCCGCCTCGGCACGGAAGTCGGCCCCGAAGCCGCCGGCCAACAGGGCAACAATGACGCCAACCGCGCCAACCGCAAGGCGTTCCAGGCGGAAATCGATGCTGTGGTCGCCACCGACAAGGCAGCACTGGAAACCGTCAACGCCGAGATCGAGAGCTTCCGCTCCCAGGTGCTGATGCTTGTGCTCAGCATCACCGGCATCGGCATCGCGGTCGGCATCGGCATGGGCTTCTATATCGGCACCAGCCATCTCAGCCGCCCGATCAAGCGCGTCACCCATGCGATCAAGGAAGTCGCCGATGGCAATTTCGACGCCGAGGTCCCCTTTGCCGGCCGTCCGGACGAAATCGGCGAGATGGCCGCAGCGGTTGCGGTCTTCAAGGCGAACGGCCTCGCCGTCAAGCGCTTGAACGCCCAGGAGGCGGCGATGCGCGCCAAGAGCGACGACCTGCAGTCGAGCATGTCCGTCGTCGTGGCTGCGGCTGCGGCCGGCGATTTCGGCCACCGCATCAGCAAGGACTACGAGGACGACAACCTCAACCAGTTCGCCGGCAACATCAACACGCTGCTGTCGAGCGTCGATGCCGGCGTCGGCGAGACCCGCCGGGTCATCGCAAGCCTTGCCGAAGGCGACCTCACTCAGACGATGAGCGGCAACTTCCAGGGCGCCTTCGCCGAGCTGCAGCAGAACGTCAACAATACCTTCGTCACCCTGCAGGCGACGATGCGCGAAGTGCGCGAGACGACGGAAGCGATGAACGGCAACACCGCCGAGCTGCGCAATGCCAGCGACGACCTGTCGAAGCGCACCGAGCAGCAGGCAGCCGCCCTCGAAGAGACCTCGGCAGCGCTCGACGAGATCACCGCCGTCGTCCAGAATTCCACCGAGCGGGCGCATGAAGCCACCATCATGGTGTCCGAAGCCAAGGAGAATGCCGGCCGCTCCGGCGTCGTCGTGCGCAATGCCGTCGAGGCCATGGGCCGCATCGAACAGGCCTCGCGCGAAATCAGCCAGATCATCAATGTCATCGATGAGATCGCCTTCCAGACCAACTTGCTGGCGCTGAATGCCGGCGTCGAGGCCGCACGCGCCGGCGATGCCGGAAAGGGCTTCGCGGTGGTGGCGCAGGAAGTGCGCGAACTCGCCCAGCGTTCGGCAACGGCTGCCAAGGACATCAAGGCGCTGATCACCAAGTCGGGCAACGAGGTGCAGGTTGGCGTCAAGCTGGTCCAGGCGACCGGCGAGGCGCTGGCCGAAATCGGCACCCGCGTTATCGCCATCAACGACCATATCCATTCGATCGCGACGGCTGCGACCGAACAGTCGACCGGCCTCAAGGAGGTCAATATCGCCGTCAACCAGATGGACCAGGTGACACAGCAGAACGCTGCGATGGTGGAAGAGACCTCTGCCGCCACGCACAGGCTTTCGGCCGAAGCCGGTGGACTGGTGCGCCTCATTGCCCGCTTCAAACTGTCGGATGATGCGCCGGCAGCTGTGGTGCTTGTCCGCAACGAGCCGCAAAGACCGGTTGCCTCGCCGGCCCGCCGGGCGATCGCCAAGGTCGCCCGCGCCTTCGGCGGCAATGCGGCCGCAGCCGAGCAGAGCTGGGAAGAGTTTTAAGCTTTACCGATCACGCGCCTTCGAACGCCGCCTTCGGGCGGCGTTTTCTTGTGGCGACATGACGCTGCTCGCAAAGATTTGAAAGCGGAGCATCTTGGTCTAATATAGAGCTCAGCGGTAAGGGCGGCTGAAATGCTGCCGATCGGGCGAGACCAGAATGCCGAACCAAGATCAGGGCGATAATCCCTCGGCGGAAAACCCGGCGGCCGGCGAGGCTGCAAGGGCGCCGTGCCCGTCTGCCGGCCTGTTCGGCGGCCTTTCCGGCAAGCTGCTCTGGCTCACCGTCGTCTTTATCATGCTCGCCGAAATCCTGATCTTCTTTCCCTCGGTCGCCAGCATGCGCGTGCGCTGGCTGCAGGATAGGCTGAATACGGCCGCTGCCGCCGCCATCGTCATCGATGGGCTGCAGCCGGTCGAGCTGCCACGCGCGCTGCAGAAAGAGACCTTGGAGGCGACCGGCACCAAGGCGATCGTGCTGCGCAAGGACGGCACCTCGCGGCTGCTGGCGACGACCGATATGCCGACCTCCGTCGACGAATCCTACGATCTCACCGACGTGCCGCCGGTAACGGCAATCCGCGATGCGCTCGACACACTCGTCTTCGGCGGCAGCAGGATGATCCGCGTCTATGGTCCCGTCGGCGACACCAATACCGGCGTCGAGGTGGTGATGAAGGACAGGCCGCTGCGTAGGGCGATGTTCGTCTATTCCCGCAATGTCCTGTTGCTGTCGGTGCTGATCTCGCTGTTCACGGCGACGCTGATCTTCTTTGCGATCAACCGCATCCTCATCGGCCCGATCCGCCGGCTGACCGGCAGCATGCAGCAATTCTCCTCCGATCCCGATAACCCGGCCCATATCTATATCGGCGACGGCGGCCGCGACGAACTGGCGGTCGCCGGCCGCAACCTCACCTCGATGCAGATGGAGCTGCAAAAGACGCTGAAGCAGCAGAAGAATCTTGCCGCTCTCGGCCTTGCCGTTTCCAAGATCAATCACGACATGCGCAATATCCTGGCGTCGGCGCAGCTGATGTCGGACCGGCTGGTCGATGTCGATGACCCGATGGTCAAGAGCTTCGCTCCGAAGCTCTTGCGCACCATCGACCGCGCCGTCGGTTATACCACCGAGGTGCTGTCCTACGGCAAGGCGAGCGAATCCGCGCCGCGCCGCCGTCATATCCGCCTTTTGGAGCTGACCCAGGACGTCAAGGACATGCTGGCGATCGATCCGCTCAGCGGCATCGAATTCGCAGAGCAGATCGGCGCCGAGCTTGAGGTCGATGCCGATGGCGAACAGCTCTTCCGCGTCATCCACAATCTCTGCCGCAACGCGCTGCAGGCGCTGACGTCGCCGGGCGAGGGCGGCCCGGGCTCCGTCAGGCGCATTACCGTCTCCGCCCAGCGCGTCGGCAGCGTCGTCAGCATCACGGTGGATGATACCGGCCCCGGCATGCCGCTGAAGGCGCGCCAGAACCTCTTTGCCGCCTTCCGCGGCTCGGCCCGCTCCGGCGGCACCGGCCTCGGCCTCACCATCGCCCGCGAGCTGGTGCTTGCCCATGGCGGCACGATCGCGCTGGTGGAAAAACCGACGGTCGGCACACAGTTCCGCATCGAGATCCCCGATCGCCCGGTTTCGCTGGAGGATTACCGCAGCCGGACGCACATCGAAAAGTGACAGGGTTTCGCAAGGCGCGGCTGCTGGCAGACAAACACGCGATTTTTTCAGAAATGCTCTTGCATTGTCCCGAAGGACGTTTTAGAGGATCGCCACGCAAGCGGCACCGCCGCATTTTGCACGCACCCGTAGCTCAGCTGGATAGAGCACCAGACTACGAATCTGGGGGTCAGGAGTTCGAATCTCTTCGGGTGCGCCATTTTTCTTTTTGAAAGCAATACGTTAATGCTGTCGGCTTGGCTTCTCTTGTGCGGAGAAGCTGCTGAGTCGCCACCGAGTCGCCACCGCTGAAACAACTGACCCCCTCACATAGTCGACTGTTCGCTTATCGAAGGCAAATATCCTGGGTCGACTTTTGCGAATGCGTCGCCCTGGTCAAGGGACGCTCTAAACTTTCCATTATGTAGAGATAGTGAGTTTTGCGATCACGTCCGCACAGTTGAGGCTCAGGCGAACTAGCGCTGTGCGCCGCATGTCTGACGTGAGGTCAGCCTCGCCACTTCCTGAAAGCATTCATCACAACGACTTCGTTGGAGGTCTCCTTTGCGCCTCCGGTGGGTCATTGTGCAATCCCTGACCACAAAACAACAGCGGACATTCGATGAGAGAGCAACGTGGCATTCAGTCGGCTGAAGGCGATGGATGATACTGTCGCGAATCAGTGCTATCGCGATAGATGTTTGCGCCAGTGGCGACCTCGCTCGCTTTGTATTGGGGAGGGCATCGGACCTCCAGAAGCGCGATGGCCGCGGGTCCAGTTTGCTGCCTGGGCGGCATGGGGGCGTGACGTAACTTTTTTGGTCGCGGAGAGGGGGAGCGGTTTTGGACATCGATACCTATTTCGACAATGTCGGAAGGCTGGCTATCCTCGCCAACGGGGAGAACGTCGCAATCCATGATTTGATCGAAAGTCCAGGCCGATACTCCTCGATCGTCGATCCGTCCGTCCAATTCAGGGAAACCCTCCTTTCCGGCGAAGAGGAAAACGATCTCAGCGGTTATCTGGCGATCGGCTTTTTCGCCGGCCGGTCACGTCGGTCACGTCTCGCTAGCTTCGCGATGACGTTCGATGTGCAACACGAGGCCACTCGCCTTAGGTTGCGGGCGCAATGCGAGCCCTATAGCCGGACACAGCCGCTTTTTCGGAATGTTCCGTCGCTGTTCGAGAGAATCCGTCGCAAGAAAAGCGGTAACCAGGACTATGAACTCATCGATCTGGCGGCGGGCCGCTCTGTATCAGGGAGCGAGGTTTATCAAGTCGGCAGCGGTTTCACGAAACTCTGTCCATTTCTCAGTCCAGGCATCGTTAACTGGGTGCAGAAGGAGTGGCCCTCGGCGCGGAAGTACGTTCGGTTCGACGCCGATGCCTACTTCAATACCAAACCGCTTCAGTTGCTGACTGAAGCAACATTGGTGCCGGCGAACCCCCGATGGCTGCCTGATTTCAGCCTTCATAAGGGGATGAAGGAGTTCGCCGCCTACCAGCTTCAGGACCGGCCACTATCGGAAGGGCATGGCGAATATTGGGACTATCATATTAAGCATCTGCGCCGGCTGGAAATTCATGTCCAACGGCGCGAGGACAACTATCTTTCGATGCTGATCGAGGAACTACCCAGGGCCGACGATCCGAACGGGTTGATGGTCGGGCGGTGCATTCATCTCGACACGCGCGATCCTGCTCTCACGCCTCTCCGCGAGGTTACAATGCAGCACCTCGATCTGGCCATCAATGTATACGCCGGGGAGGATCGGCAGAAGCGTTTTGGGCAAAGCCTTCAGCATGGCAAAGTGCAGGATGCAACGCTTCGCACACACCTTCTTCGCATTGAGGAGACGCCCTTCGTGTCGCTCTTTGCCTTTTGCGAAATGTTTCTGCAGTCCAAGATCCTGCTCAGCGAGTGGTTGAACGAACTGGTGGCATCTTGAGCGCGGAGCTTGAACGGGTGGCCGGCTTGGCGTGGAGCTAAGTCGATCCATCTGCGAGCCGGTCGCGCTTCGTGCGCGCGACATCCTGGTATCGCCGCAACAGCACCTGAAACTCGTCCCAGAGATCCGTCTTCTCCTTAACCTTCATCATGATCAGGGTCGCAATCGTCATCGAGGTCCCGAGTTCCGCGAAAGTCATGTGCATGTCGACGTCATCGATAGCCGGTTGAACCATCAGCGTAGCCGACTGATCGGCAGGCTTCTCGACATAGTGGCGATTCAGTGAGGTAATGCTTACATGCGCGGCGTCGCCAGAAATGTCACGATAGGTGCGGTACAGTCGTTCGAGCTCGCTATCTCCCAGGAGTGCGGCTATTTGGATCGCCTTGGCGCCCTGCAGGCCTTGCGCGAGGAAGTCCTCCAGCATCTTCCTGACGCCCGGAGACTCGTTGAACTGCCTGGCGTTGAGATGAAGACGGGCGCGTGAATGTCGGCTCTTGTAGTCGTCGTCCTTCATCTTCGTGACGAAGGTAGGATCAGGTCGAGCGCAATGAGGTACATGACGGCCTCGATGATCCCCCGTGTGTGGACGCGGAAATCGAGTTGTCGGTTATTTTCGATGAGCAGCAAAGCGCCCTCGCATAGCGTTAGGGCGCGTGCATAGAGTGCTGCCTTGATGGCGACCAGTTCGCGCTCCTCGTCGGAAGCGACGTCGACGGGGTCTTCGTCGGTGAAACGGCTGGCCGCCGCCACGTAGTCACGAAGCCACTCGATCCAGGTCGCCGAGCGTACTGTTTATTATCGGACATTTTTCATGACCTTCTTACTTCCTGGCGGTGGGGTAGAAGGCGGCGAGCCAATCCCGCTTCCTTTGGGCAAACGCCAGACGGCTCGGAATGCCAGGACTCCATTCGGCGGGAAAGAAGGCGTTGATCTGCTCGCCGACCTGGATTGCGAGGCGACCCATCTCCGAGACCACCGCGTCGAAAGCCGCCACCTCCATGAACGGGCCGATTACGGCATCGCCATGCTTTTGAGGGCGCATCATCAGGTCCGATTTCATTGTGGGATGACCGGCGAGCTCGGAAAACATTTCGTACATCTCGGCACGCCGTTTCGAGGCGAAGCCGTCGCGGTCGTCGAGCGCCTCGCGTACCTTTACGGGTGAGAACTGCTTCATGCGCGCTTTTTTGTCAGCGAAGCGCCAGCGCTCGATGAGGCTGCGGTCGCTGGCGAAAAGGTCAAGTAGGAAAACGGTCTCCAGCACGTCACGCAGGATGAGAGCGCTGATCTGATGGTAGCCTGTAAATGTCAGTTTCAGGCTCGCGCCGAACGCGTTGAACGTTCTCATCCCGAGAACCTGGGCTACTTTCAAGTCTTCATCCTCAGTGTCAAACTGCCGGAAGATGTCGGCGAGATCCATCGCCGCTTCAATGAAGGCGAGATGCAGTTGTAGCCGCACATCGCTGGCAATAATTGCGAGCGCCTTGTCGCGGAGTTGCTCCTCCCCGCGATGCAGGTTTTCGAGATTTGCGGGTACCGCGCCTCGGCTCGTGGTCATCGATCGCAGCCTTTTATTTCCACAACTTGGCGTCGCGGTTTCGTACAACTGAGAATGTGCCGAACGCCGGCCTGGCTTTGAATGAGGCGATTTGCGGCACCCGGTCGCCAAGAGCGACGGCAAGCTCAGCGCGTGTGATTGTTGCCTGGTCGCCGATAATGACCTCTACGAGCTTGAGAGTCGGCGAGAAAGGCTCGAAGTAGAGACCATTATCATGAATGTTCTCGCCGAGACGACAAAAGCAACGATATTCGGATTCGTATCGCCAGGCGCTAAATTTGGTCAGCAGCAGGCTATCCAGGTGCTCGCCGATCAGTTCGCGGCCCACTGGCGTAGGCAGGCGGGTATGGCGATATTTCACGGGGCTGTAGAGATCGCCATCGGGCACATCGAAACCTAGCGCCAGGCCCTGATGCTTGTCAGCGTAGTGTCCCCAGAGTAGTGGATTGGACCATTTTCTGCTGAAGCACAAGATCCCGAGTTCAGCGTTTCGCTCCTCTTTCCATTTCCGCAATTTGGCGCGCGTCTGAGGGTCCTGTAAATTCCAGCCTAGGAACTCGAAGGGATCATTCAGTGCATTTATCCGCGCGACTTTGAGACGCTGATTCCGGATCGCGAGTAGCCCGAATTTTTGGGAAGTAAAGTGGTAGAGACGCATGCTTGAGTTGACCCGTTCGAAGACGGCTGATCTTATCAGCGATCCACGGTTTTGGTCGTGATTTGTTGCTGTGGTCACTAACCGCTGCGATATCTGCTAATCAAGGCTCACGGCTAGGAGTCGTCCTTCAGCAATCGGCCCTTTACCTGGAATTGGCTAAACGGCTGCATTTTGGTGGGAGGCGGCGGAACCCGGTAGCTGTGGGGAAGGCGGTCATCTACCGTGGCCAATGGGCTTCCACGGAAAAGCGCTGCCAAGTCGGTCGTCTACGGTGCGTTAGGCACATCCCACAAGCTGACATCGTTGAGAGACGTCTGAGCACCAGCTGACAGCTTAAATGCAAGCGCTCGAACCGCTCACCGCGCACCAAATGTCGCCGACTGTCGTGTCTTTACACCACCTCCGTATCGGTTTGGGCTGAACGAAGTCCAAGCGTATGTGTTTCGTGGGAGCGGCGGTTTCTGACGGTGAGAACGTTCGAATCGTGTCCGGTGGCGTCACTAAACTGCACTTTTCCTTTGGTCGCCAGCACCGTTTTCACGATGCCGGCCTTCTCGAAGACTGCGTTTTGACCAGAGCTTTGAGGCGGCGCATGTTCTCCGGGAAGTTGACGATGTAGGCGCCAAACGCATGTGTCATAGAGGTGCCTTCGCCCATCCAGCTCTTTAAATCCCATCCCAGATCAAGCAAGTCGGAGGCAGCGAACACAAATTCCAGCGTATCGGTGATGAACGCGAATTCTGTGAAGTGCTCTTGATATTCGAATGACGCCTGGCTGCCGTGCACATAGTGATTGCGGGCCAAAACGGCGTGATTGCATGGCAGATACAGGTCAGGGAACTTGTCGTCGACCGCTGCCATGACTTTGTCAGCCCTGTGATAGACCTTGTTGCGAAGACTGGACGTGCCAACACGCCCCAAGGCCGAAAGTACGGACTGCTTGGCGAAGCTGTCCGGCAGCGCCGCGAATGTCTTGCGACATTGCTCCACCGCCGTCTTCAGCAGCGCATCGGGCTCCTTCTTCTTCGGCGCACGGCTCTCCGGCAGAAGATCGAACATGTTGCCGGCGCCGACGATGCGGTTGATGCCGTAGCGCCCGAAAAACGCCGTTGCAAAGCGTTCTCGGGGATCGCCCATGATTGCGGCGCTGTCCATCCAGCCTGCAGCCACCTTGGCAAACTGTTCGGGACGTCGATCCGGCGCCAAGAGAATGTCCACCCGACTCGTCCTTGAGTCATCCTCGACACGCTCGTTGCACAGACTCCAATACAGGCGAGCTGTCTGGTGCACATCGTGTTCCGCGTGCTTTGTGCGGTGCGTGAACTCCAACTCAATCCACCGATAGCGCTGCCGGTGCCCTACGCTGAGCTCGAAAAGGCCGTGCAAAGTATATAGCGCGCGGATGGCATCGCTGGGCGTCTTGGGTTCGACAAATTCGATGCTGGCTATCACTTCGTTTTCAATGCCGATTCCGGCCGCAGTTCCCATGCCGTGAGAGGTGCGGTTTGTCAGCGAGATCCTTCCAAGCTGGTCTCAGACGCGATGATCTCCCACACGCCGCTGAAATACATCAAGTACGGATGCTCGCCGATCTCCGGCTCGAAGGAGCGTTTCGGCCAGCCATACTTATCGGCGATCTTCTCCGATCGCTCATGGTCCTTTTTCAGCAACCTGCGCACGTCGTCGGGATCTGGGCTAAGAGACTGAAAGGTCTTGTGTCCACTCAGTAGGCTGGCGACGTTATCGAAGTGGTAGCGAACCGCCCGGATTATAGGTTCGTTGGAGCGGATGAACTCTTCACCTACCACAACATAGTTCAGGAAAATGCACTCTAAAATTGTGTGTTCTCATCGAAGCGGTGCTGCGTTTGGCTGTGGACCACACAATTCAGAAGCGACGCTTTTTTGCCGTCGCTCAGCATACCGTGAATATCTGCGTATTCGGTTTCGGGGGACTTCCAGAAGCTCTTTCCTATGAGCTGCGCGGCGCTGTCAGCACCCGCGATTCTCAGGTGCCCGGCGAAATGGCTGTCGTCTAAACGGAGAATACCGTGGTACTGATCGTGCGTCTGCATAGCTAAAAAGTATCACCCACACGCGTGCGCAAGCAAGGCGGCCCTGAGAGGGTGTATCGGCACGGAGCTGACCTGCCACTGAACTTTCATCCAGCGGCGACTAGAGCCCCGGCGGTTTTGAATACGCCAAGTGGCGCGGTGTGAGCAACCGGCGGAAACGCGAAGCTTTCATCTTGCGCAGCGTTGGAGCCGGTTGCGGCGATGGTCCCGGCAAAGTCTGCCGGGGTTTGGTATCCGAGGGATGAGTGCGGCCGAAAATGGTTGTAATCGTCGGCCCATTCAGCAATGGCGCTTCGGGCATGATCGAGGCCGAAGAACAGGCTTTCGTTGAGCAGTTCGTCGCGCATGCGCCCGTTGAAACTCTCGACATAGCCATTCTGCATCGGCTTTCCCGGCGCGATGTAGTGCCACTCGACCTTGTGATCTTTCGACCAGGCGAGGATGGCATTCGACGTTAGTTCGGTCCCGTTGTCGGAGACAATCATTCCGGGCTTGCCGCGTCGTTCGATCAGCGTCGTCAGTTCTCGGGCGACACGTCGACCGGAGATAGATGTGTCCGGGATCGCTGCCAGGCATTCGCGCGTCACATCATCGACAATGTTGAGCACGCGGAAGCGTCTGCCGCAGGCGAACTGGTCGTGGACGAAATCCAGCGACCAGCGGGCATTGGCCTTCGCTTCGACCAGGATCGGTGCACGCGTGCCGACAGCACGCCGCCGGGCCTTTCGCTTGCGAACGGAAAGCCCTTCCTCGCGATAAAGACGGTAGATGCGATTGACGCCGGACGGCTCTCCATCCCGCCGAAGCAGGATGAACAGCCGACGGTAGCCGAAACGCCGTCGCTCATTGGCGAGGTCACGCAGCTTCGCTCGCAGATCGACCTCCGGCGGTCGATTGGACCGATAACGGATCGTCTTGCGGTCGGCGGATACGATCTGGCAGGCCCGCCGTTCCGAAAGACCCATGACGGCCTTCAGATGCGTGACGGCTTCACGCTTGGCGGCAGGCCCTACCATTTTTTTGCAAGAAGCTCGCGGAGCGCGGCTGCATCAAGCATCTGTTCGGCCAACAGCTTCTTCAGCCTGGTATTCTCGTCCTCAAGCGCCTTCAGCCGCTTCGCCTCGGAGACTTCCATGCCGCCATATTTGGCTTTCCAGTTATAAAACGTCGCTTCTGAAATCCCGTGCTTGCGGCAGAGGTCGGCCGCCTTCGCGCCAGCCTCCTGCTCCTTCAGCACACCGATAATCTGCTCTTCCGTAAATCGCTGCTTCTTCATTCGTCCGTCCCTTAATAGGCCGGACTCTAATCCATTCTGGAGGAAATTCGCAGTGGCAGGTCAGAGCAAGCATAAGCGCGTCTTCTACCACCTCCCGGGCAGTCCAATCTCCCAGCTAGCCGATATAGAGCTGCATCACTAAACGACGGCTTTGCGCCCACAAGCGAACTCCGGCAAGTATGCGCCCCCGTGAAGTTAGCGTTCTAGTCTACCATCGACGCTTTCTTGGCCGACCAGAGTCTCAACTGTCCATCAGCCGTTCGTAGGCCAACCAGGACGGACTTCACGCCGTTGGACTTATCGTATTCCCTTGACGATCCATACTTCCAGAATGTGATCGTGTAGATCAACCTCTTGTTGAGCCGCTTGAGCGCGGCATCGAGCCATGTACCCGATGCCCAAAGAATTTCACCATATTCATGATGGCGGTAACTGGGCTGATCTCGGTCAGCTCGCCAGCCACCCCAAATTTGGCTCTTCAACGCGAGGCTACCGTCAGGTGATTGCCACTCGCCGAGCACTGATCCAGGCGAAATCGCCAAGCGCTTCGTCAGATCGATACCCAGGCGTGGTCGTGAAGCTGCGTTGTGCGCCGCGGTCTCATCGCCCTGATCGATACCGAGGTTGTGGTTCTCCCGCGCCCAGATGAAAGGCTCAATGACGGTTTTGTCACGATAACGAAGATCATAGTACCCCTCGTCCCACATTTCCGGCAGCCAAAGATCATGGCTGGGCAACTTCGCAAACGAGGCGCACCGACCAATGGCACCCTTTGGATCAGTTAGTGCCGTCACAATACTAACGGACACGTCATCTGGCGAAGACCACCGCCCATAGATCGGGATCGCCGCATCAGCATCGGCCCCCATCAATCCGATCTTTGCGAGCAGCGCATCCTGATCCTGCAAGGTCTCTTGCTGACCATCGCGCCGACCCAGCATACTGTCGCGTGCCGCCACCGGTACGGCATCCTTACGGTCCGAAAGCCACGAGCCATCTTCGAACGTAATGTCATATCGATCGCGCCATTCCAGCCAGGGGGACGCATCGTTGGCCTCATAACTCCGAACCACGATAGGTTTGGTTGCAAGGAGCTTTGTGACGGCACCAAAAAGTGCGTGTTTCTGGGCATGCTCACGCGCATACTCGTAGCGGTCATACCTGTCCCGTTTGTATCGATCGTGGCCACCAAAGAAGCTAAGGCCCTTGGCGCCCGGCCAGCGCGCAGTGATTTCGGAGGCTAGGGCGTCTTCGGCTTCGCCACGCGAAATGCCAAACATGCGAGCAATCTTGTCAATCTCGGTGTTGTCGAACTCATAGTCGAACGAGAAGCCCGATTTTGTATCGTCCGGCGTCGGCCACTCATCGCTGACGACAACCCCATGCTTCGGCACGTCAATTTCGGATCGCAGCGATTGCAATTCGGCATCGGGACCATGGTGTCCAATATTCTGCAGGCATCGCGCGATATGCACCTTGTGAATGACGTGGATGTCCGAGCGCCCGGCAAGGGCGATTAGCCTCGGGCGAAGAAACGCTAGCTCAGGGCCGTGATGCAGGGCCGCACGGGCGATTCCTATAAGAAGCCACTCCTGTGAGTTCTGGTAGGGGAGCATGCGTCCCGACGACGCCAGAGCCGGTACTTCCGCCTTGTCAAACCGATCCAGCAGCAAGCTAAGTTCGGCCTTAAGGCCTAAGTCGACGAGCGTGGATAGACCACGAGCGATGTTCCATCGGACATAGGCATCATCATCGCCGAGTAGGTGCCAGAGGAAATCAGCGAAGAACTCGGCTTCTCCAGACGCAATCGCTTGTTCCGGGCGGAGAGCACCCTCTCCGATTTCGTCTGCAATCCGCGTAGCCGGGCCTGACAGCATCATTTCGAGAGCGGCACGTGCGGCTTCAGCTGAAGCAACGCTGCAAAGGGTGGTTGCAAGTTGTACCCATTCGTCGCCGTCCAGTTCGACACTGTCGGCTACAACTCTCTTGAGTACCTGATCGAGAACGAATTGCTCATCGGCGCAGAACTCAGCAAGCTGGTTTACCCGCCGCGCGATGTTCGAATGGCCGTCGTAGAACAGGTATTCGCCCTTGCTTTCGAAAAGCGTGGACAGAAGAGCTTTTGCGTTCGCCACCAGGTGGGCAGAGGAGCCTTTCCAATCCGCAACGGCTTCAATCAACGTATCAACCGAGCGATCAAACTCCCATTCTGTTGCGTCGCAGATCGCAAACAGGAATTCCATCCGCTTCGTGTAGGGACAAGAAGAGCGAAGTTGGCGAACGAACTCGATCCGCGAACCAAACGATAAGCGCTTGTCCTCATCGATTTTCTTGAGCGCCTCGTCGATGGCGGCGGAAGAGGTATGGTCACATGCGTTGACAAGCTTCCTGATAGCCTCGTCGATCTCCTCCTTGGTAGGGCGGTCATCCACGGATCGCGGAAAGTCGAGCGGTGAGTTGTTGCGACTGTTGTACTCGTCCTGCTTTCTCTTCGCTTCATCCCGCAGTTGGCGAAGTTCCTCCTGCTCATCTCCGGTGAGCACGCCAGGGTAGTTTGCCCCTGCCTTTAATATGCTCTCCCAAAGAGTAGGCCACGCTCCTGAGGTGTGTTCGGCGCGAAGCTTTTGCAGAACTGCTTCAACAATGCGTCTCTGGTCGTCGGCATTTGAAAGACTGAGAAGGTCGGAGACACCCGCACCCACCTGCCAATCCCACCATCCATGGTCCCCGCAAACCGTCAGGAGGAAAGCTGCACGCAACGCCGATAACCTGCCTTCTTTAGCAAGGAAGCAGGCAAGTTGTGGCAATCCATAGGAAAGCTCAGCAACGTCCTGATCGTCCCATCGCACTAGCTTGGCAATGGCAGGCAGCCCGATGGACATCGACGCAGCACGGGCGAATAGCGTCCAGCCGAATTTACTCGGTTCGTCGTGCGCAATAACCTGACAAAGATTCATCAGGCGCTGGGCTAATACCGGCTCTACTGGCCCCCCTGACTGTTTCGCCGCATAGTGCAATAGCGAATAGATCTGCTGGTAGTCCTCACCACCCATCTGATCCAGTTGAGCGAGACCCTGTCGGTAGTATTCGCGAGCCTCATCAATGCTCATTGGCAGGAGAGCGGCCGCCAAATCTGCGTAGGAATCACCACGGGTGCCGATGTTTTCGTCTGTCCGGATCTGCTCGGAGATGTGCTGGGCGAACTGGCCCGAGAGCTCGTGGAAGGCCGGACGACGTGCGAGGTGTTCAAGCGCCGACAGCTTCTGATGAACTCCGAAGCGATTGCTGGAAATCAAGCTGACCATGGCGGCGGCCTGCTCCGTCGTGATATCACCGACGAACTTGAGCACCAGCCGGATACAGTCGTGCCCCACGGTGCGCGCCAACAAGTCCGTCGAACTCTCCGACCGCCAATGGATATCATTGCGAATGTAAGGCGTGAGGACTCTCACCAATTCGGCGACGTGAACAGCGGACAGTGGCTCTTTCGATAGCACTGCCTTCTGGATTGGTGCGGTTACTGAAAGAACCATCTCGATGCCGGAAGCGATTTCGTCACGTTCGCGGCTGTTGTACCTAGCCTTTGGGCTTTCGCCCCCTTTAGGTTTCCGTTTCTCGTGAGCTGCTGCGGCTCGAGCCGGCTCGCGCTGCTCCGCGAGAAAGGCTGCTAGGTCCTTCCTGGAGGCAATAGCCTTGGCACGCCGTGTTACCTTCAGCTCGCCGGGCAGCAGATGATGATAGGACAACGGCTTCCCGTCGGACCAGGCCCGGACGCACGCGGCAATAACCGGTCTCCATACCTTCGAATGACCGTATCGCTCACTATAGTCGTAGCCCGATGGCCGCGCCGGGGGGACGTGCTGGATGATCGACTTGGCGGACACACGCGAATTTAGAAGTAGTGCTGCAAGAGCAGCCTGTACAACTTCATTCTGTATGCCCCGCTCCTCTCCGAAGCCGATGTCGTGGTCGTCGTCATCATCCGGAGAGGACAGGCGCTCGAGGGATTTCGCTAATGCTCTTACCTGTTTCTTCGATACGAGGTGCGGCTCGGCGAGAAGCTGCATTTTGAGGGCATGGGAGGTGCACTTTTCACTGGAAGCGAATGCAACGAAGTCAGCAAGAACCGCTTCACCCATGGTGAGCTCGTACCGTTCCAACAATCGCAGCAGTTCTGTACTTGCTGACAGCGAAAAGCGGTCATTCCAGTGGGCTAGATTGCGATCTACGTTCTCGAAGCTTGGCTGCAGCGCGGTTTGGAGCAGAACCGCAACAAAGTCTTTGACTGCGGGTCCCTCGCGGTTGCGCGCATCCTCATCCTTCGGTTGTTCAACATGCCAGTTTATCCATCGGACGGTACTATCACGCTGGATAAGCGCCTCTTCCTGATCACCGGAGAAGCTGTGCGAGATCGTTAGGCGCGCGCTCCGCGCACCCCGCCAGCCAGACCTGTCGGCAAAGAGACGCCGCTGGGCGTCGGGATCGCCCAATTTGACTGCGAGAGACGGGGAACGGCGGATAAATTCGTCGCCGCGCATGTTGGCTGTAGCTGTTTGGGCCAATCGCATGATTACGCTGATGATGCGATCGTAGTCTTTGCCGTCGACCGACAGCTTAAATGCAGCCCGGAGGCGCGCGAGCGTCAGGCGACGGCGGCCAAATTCCGACTGAACAGCAGAAGGAAACTCGTTGGACTCTGCCAACGCAAAAGCGCGATCACTGTCATTTATGACGACCAGCAAGTGGGGAAGCGCTTCTGCGGCATAAGTTGATCGCGCTTGCGCCTTCATTAGCCGATCGGCAATAGCGCTCTGTGCTGCGGTCTCCTTCGCATAGGTATCTCGGATATACGTTTCTGTGGGCTCATCCCTGAAGATTGTGCCGTGCGGAGTCCGCTCCAACATGGGCGCTAGGTCGGAGGCCGCTGTGCCTACCTGTGGCCCCGACCAGCCAAGGGCGCTCGCCAGCTCTTCCAAGGGGATGGGTGGAGGAAGCAAGGAGAGCGCGACGAAAAACTCCCGAACCTCGTTGTCGGCCCAACCCGCAACATGAAGGTCCGAGTTAATCTTCTGGCATCGCTGTGCGATGAGCTCCGGCACTGTAATCGGTGTCGCCGGCGCGTTGCCTTTGACGTTTACGTCCCAGGTCTGAACAAGGTAGTCGAGGACGCGCGCGTTCCGTCCCGACCTTGCAACCGCTGCCGCAAACTCGACATCGGAAAACCCGGGCCGTCGATCCTGCAAGAACTGACGGGCCTCGGTCTCCTTGAAGGGCCCGAGTTCAAATGTTTCTACATGCGAACGTGCGATCACAGAATCTCTTCGATGGGTACGAGCGGTCAGCAGCAACTTCACGCCCCTGATTGGCTCGCTATGCACCGAGTTCAGGAGCAGCTTGGGAAACGCATCCTCGTGCCGATTGTCGGCTTCTATCTGGGCGTTGTCCGCTGCATCGATGACGATAAGCAGACCGCGCTTTCCAGATTGCGTTTGAATTGCTTTCGCAGCCTGTTCAAACCGCTTGCGTGCTGCCTTGAGCACTTTCCGCGTGTCGTCACTACCCGGCAACAGAAGATCGCAAAGCCCTCGGGAAGCCAGTTCGTTGACGAGTTGGACGATGCCGATGCTTGGAAGATGCCGCGAATGTTCTTCCGAGCGATAGGCACCGCCTCCAAAACAGTCGAAGAGGACTACTTCAAAGTCCGCAGTCAGCTTTCCAGCGAGGCTCTGGATGAACACGGTCTTCCCGACGCCACCTTCTGCGTGGAGAAAAACCGGCTTTGTCGAGTTCTTGACCAGGTCGCCAACGACAGCGAGTTCAGCCCGTTCGACTACGGCTCCAACGTCAATGAAACGCGTATCAGCGGGAAACAAGTCCTCGGGCGGGCAGTCAAGCGCATCAAGGACATCCTCGCGCCTGATCAGGTTCTTATGTTGGCCGCTCGGCCCTGCTTTCTTGAGGACTAGTTCCTGAAGATCATGGAGCCTGTTCTTGGCCTGCGCATCGGTCCCTGCCGACCAATCGATAAGGGTTCGGCGCAGAGCATTGCTTTGGTCGGACAGGCTCTTCTCCGCGGCCCTAAACTCGGTCCTAACAAAGAGACGCTGCGGATCCGCAACCCCGTACTTTGCACATACCCCTGCTAGGTAGGCTACTTGTTGGATGGAGCTTGCATCGGGTGATTTGGCGCCGCCCTTCAGTTCCGTGATCGCATCCCAGAGGCTGCGCGAAAAAGGGGCATTCGTTACGAAAATGAAGCTTAGCTTGCTGTCAATCTCATCGGCTGTGAACTCCTTTTCATAGCCGACGATCGTCTCGCAGAATTTACGGATAGTCTTCTGCAAATAGGAGGACGTTACCTCCTCTTCGCGAACCTTGTACTTGAACTGAACGGTCTCCAGTCGGTCGCAGTTGCTGAAATTGTCCCCGTTTCCATAGTACAGGACAAGATCTGCTACTTCCTCCGCTGCCGATCCAGGAGTAGCCGTTTCCGTGGAGGAAAGCCCTTCAACCGCTATCGCAAACAGGCTGTCGTTGGGGAATACGAGCTGCAGCGCTCTACGTGCCGCCCAGCGTTCATGGAACGTGTGACCGGCTCTCGAGGCGCGAACTGCATCAATCTGATCATCGTTAATCGTCAGCATCGCGGGCTTGCGTTTGTCCCCATGTAAGGGTCTCTGAGCTTACACATTTAAGATGATAGCCCCATTTCCGACTGCAATAGCAACACCTCTGACATCCACAAGCTGTAATTGGCCCGAGCGACATTGACCAGATGGATTCTCATAGAGATTTCAGTCCATTCAGAAGTTGCCGAATTGCGTGGGGGCGACCCAGCGCGGTTAAGCTGTAATCGTAAGTAGCTCGTTGCGGATCTCTGCCCAATCAGCTGCAAGATTAACCGTCGAAATGACTACCGGAAATCCTAGCAGATGATACTGGAGCTTCAGCGGACGCTGGACCATCGGATAAATAAGCACGCCGCGGACTTTGGTTCCTGGCTGCCGATTTTGCGCGTGTGCCAAGTATGTCGTGAGTTGGTAAAGGTGTGCTGAGCGCAAACGGGGTGTAAAACGCCCACCCCCCAACGCCTCTCGATAATATTTGGCGTCTACAATCGTCGTGTTCCCTTTCGCACGAATTGTTATGTCCGTCTGCATCGTGGGAAGAACCTGCAGATCGTTGCCGTTTACCGCTGACGCGTGCCAAGGCATGATCTCCGAGCCCACCGAGCAATCGGGTAATTCCGCGCGGTAAAAGCCACGAAGAAAATCCTCGAACACGGCTGCCATACGGGTTTCATCTTCGAGAATGTCTTGAAACCGCGAGCCCGTTCCCCGCTGGTCCGGCATTAGAGAACAGAAAACAAACTCGCACACCTTCATGAGTAGGCCGTATTGCGAGGTGTTACGAGATAGCTGGACTCGATGAAATATGTCTGCTGTCAAACGAATACGGGTGACGCCGTGAATACGCGCGGCCGTTGCTCGCAATTCATGTCGAGTATCAGATTTTACATCACCACACGCGGCAAGGTTGAGAATGGTTGTCAGCAAAATTTGATTATGTAGCACATCGTAAGTTAGCTCATCCGCCTCACAAACCGCGTAGCCCCTCAGCAGCGTTTGCCGAACAGCCATCTGGTTAATGACAAGCCTTCCACGGGGGGCCTTGGTCTCTTCAACAACGCCTTTATACCCGCGATCAAGACCTCGCCTGAGCAGGGAATGGGAGCGATCAATGAGTATCCTGGCGAATAAATTAGGTAAGTCAGGGCTTTCTGTTACCCCTACATCTTTGACAGCCCCTGGCTGAAAATGTCCCCAGGCGTAGAGGAGGAGGTAGTAAATATTACTGATAGGAATATTCACATATCAACCCTTCAGCCTTGTGAACCACTCCTCAGCACGCTCAGGGTTGTCGAACCAATACTCATAGAGAAGAGGCGCGATTTCCGTTTCAATTATATTGTCGTACCAGATTTCCGCGTCCTCTACTGCCTCGTAGGGAGTAAAAAAGCTATGTCCAATCTGAAAGCCAGGGCCAAGGTTTATTTTGTCGGAGGCGATCGCGGCGTTCAATTCCCCCATTCGCGTGCGAACCCGGCTGACAATTTCTTCTGGTATACCCTTAGACACCAGGAAGGCGCCGAATCGAGGGGCGTCAAATTGAGGGGCCACATTCGAAAACGCAAATCGGCGGCGGAGCGCGTAGTCTACGAGAGAGAGTGATCGATCGGCCGTGTTCATCATCCCGATTAAGTATACGTTGTCTGGTATGAACCGGCGCCCTTCGCCTTTGATTGTATAAGCGAGCCTGGTTGCCCATTCAGGGCTTCGCTTATCTGCTTCAATAAGAAGCATAAGCTCGCCAAATATCTTTGACAGGTTTCCTCGATTGATTTCATCGATGATCATGACATGCGGTGTTGCGGGCTTTGCCTCTGCAGCCTTTATGAACCGCAAGAAAATGCCGTCCTGCAAGTCGAACCCACCTTTGCCGTCGGGTCGAAACCCGCGCACGAAATCCTCGTACGAGTATGACTGGTGAAATTGGACGGATTCGACCAGTTCGTCGTCGCGGGCGCCGATCAGAGCATACGCCAGCCGTTTTGCAAGATAAGACTTTCCGACGCCTGGCGCGCCTTGAAGGATGAGGTTCATCTTTCTACGCCAGATACTGAGTGTCTTCTCAACCTGCTCCCGCTCGACGAACAGTTCCGCGACTGCATCATCGATTGAATACGGAGGCGCCGGCACAATTTCGTCGACCATATTTGCCTCTGCAGGATCGTCGCTTTGTTCAAGTTCGTCGACGTCGGTTACGCGCTGGTAGGCGTCTAGGATCCATTCCAACTGCTCGGTTATCTGCTGATCCTCGGGCACATGCCCCTCCGGGAGATCGTAGTGCGCAATCGTCCCCACCTCGTAGTTCTTGGATGCAGAACTGCGTGAACGTAGATCGATATTATTGTCCAACTGGAACTCGGAAGGACCGAGGTGCAGGATCCTTTGGCGCGCAACGCTGGCTGTCCGGAGCATCTCTTCTGCGGCCGCTTTCTGGCCCAGCGATTGGACAAGCGCAGTCATACCTTGATTCAGAGTCAGATAGGTAATGGACAGGTCTTCTGCGATCAAGAATACAACGTAAATGCCGCGCTGGGTCGTCGTCGTGACACGACGGTCGAGGAGTGAGATCCAGGGCGTGTTGGTCCAATTGCCTTTGCCGACACTAACTACGACGTTCACTTCTGGGCGCTTTCGAACCGGATCGCGTTCCCGAAGCCAAGACTGCAACCCGTCAATCGCTTCGCGTAGTTCGGGGTCAATCCCGAACGCCCCCTTACGCTTGGCGCCGAAAACCTGAAGGAAATTGCTAAGCCGACTGGAAAACTCTGCGGTCGGTGCCACTGGAATGCGAGTTGTCTGCTGAGTGAGTAGGGGTGCAGTATCGTGCTCCCCATGCCAATCGCGCAGTAGCAATGGCTCGAATAGGTGAGCCGTGTTTCTGATTTCTGCTACGAGATCAGCCTCGTCCAATTGAGCGCCACGCAGGTACCGTGAGATGCCGCCTGCAGAATTCGCTGCTCCCGAAGGCGATTGTAGGAAAGACAGCAGATCATCGAGGGAGCCAAAGTCTGCAACATTAGGCTCAAGACGGTGCTTCCGACGGAAAAACCACTCCCCTGACTGTGCTATAGCTTCAGAGATGCGTTCCGCCTCATGAGAGTTGGGCGCAGGAAGGCGCGCGAAAATTGTCGGCGCAGTTTCTCGCACTTTGTCTTTCAGACTCTGCGTCGAAAAATCGCTCGGATGCACAGCGGCACCGAAGCCATATTCCACACCTCTCTCAGAAACGATCATGAAAATCTGCGGATTGCCGGCTAGATCGTCTTCGTTTTCCGCTGGAAAGACCGCAAACCAGAGATCTTTTGGGAGATAGCCGCGAACGCCGGAACGCGGGCTGAATCCGGAGGTAAGTTTGACAACGACATCGTCGGGCTGGCCGAGTTCATCCGCAGCGATCTCGGCCAACTTACCAAGGGCGTCGTGAACGCGGCTGTACGCATCGCGCTCTTCCTGCGAGAGATCGCCGTATTTCAATCCTTGTGCCGCCTTTTGGCGAGCTGACGCAATGAGATCGATATCCGCTTGGGTAATCGTGGGCGCCTCATCAGTATAAGGGTCGATTACGTGGAAACCCAATTCGTCAAGCTTGTCGCCGATGGCATTACGGGTGGAAACGAACTCACTGGCTCGCAGCGGACCACGAGATGGGTGCTGGTAGCCGACCGCTGCAGCTAAGATCGCTTCCGCGTCGTAAGTCTTCCCATCTTGGAGACGTAAAAGAACCTCGCCGTTGCCATAACCGTATTTCTGGAGAAAACGATCACGGCCTAACTTATCGAATTCTGAAATTGCGGCCTGAACTGCTTCAGGACTTGTCAAAATAGCTAGCGACATACTGATTCCCCTCAGCACAGGTCATCGATGCTGCTCTCAGTTGTCAAGGCTATAAGCAACCTTGTGTTGCTGTCGCTTGGGTCCTTGGAGGGAGGGGGTGGCTTCCGGGGGGTGCGCGGAGCCCCGGTATCCCAAATTTTTTAAAAATGCTTGGCGTTCATCATTTCATTTTGGTCGTTGCCGCCCTTTGAGACGGAGCGCTTGGAGCGAAATGCGAGAATAATTCGGGAAAGGTGATAACATGAAGGATGTGGGAAGAGTTTGGCCTGTCCCCTGCTAAATGCGCTCCAAGCGCTCCATGCGAAGCTAAACCAATTCTTCGACGTCGGCGAATACGTCCTCGGCTCCATATGACGCCTTGAGTTCTAAGCCAACGAACCGCCGGACCGCGGTTCGCGGGTCGCGCCGGACGCCTCGCGACGTCATGGCTCGCGAAAACGACATCTGGGTGCCGGCAGACGCTCCCATTTTCTCGCAGTAGTCGGCATAGGACTCGAAGGCATCGCTCACTTTGACCTTTGCGTTCGGCCGTTCGATGCAGCATTCCTCCAACCAGAGCCCCATGAGATCCGTTTCTTTTCGATACTCTGCGGTTACCGCCGTAACAGCTAGCGGCGCGTTGAGACCTGATTGGCGCCATTTCTGCACACCTTCGAGGATCCAGTTGAACACGCCGGCAAGCTCCTGCTGAATGATTTTGCGATCCAAATCAGCAATTCGTTCAGCGGCAAGAATCCGTTCGGTGAAGGGGATGGCGAGAATCCGGCGCCAAAAGCCATCACCGGCATCAAGCACGCCGGGGAGATGGTTCGTGCGAATCCAAATCTTGGCAGTCGGCATGAAATCGAATGCTTCGCGATAAAGGAGACGCGCGGACATTTTTTCGCGCGATGCGAGCTCCTTCAGTCGCTGAGAATCCCAGATATCACCGACGGCAGTCTCGTTGACGAGCGCCATCCGAAGGCCCGGCATGCGCGCAACCATGCGCGCCGCTTCATTGTCGTTCTTACCCTTTGTGATGAGCGCTGATCCGAAGGATGCGGCATAATCGCCGAAGGCTGCCGATACCACATTTGCGAAGACCGATTTCCCGTTGGCTCCGTTACCGAAGAGCGTAAACACGACCTCTTCATCAACGCGGCCGGTCGCGGTGTATCCGACTGCGCGCTGAACGAATGCGCGAAGCTCCGGATCGGGCATGGTCCGCTTTAGGAATGCGGTCCACTTCGGGGCTCGGGCCGCCGAATCGTAAATCGTACCGCCACGCTTCGAGAGGAAGAGCTCGGGTGCACAGTCGACCACGCTGCCTGCAATCAGATCGATGACATGACTCCGCGTGCAGAAGAGGTCGTTGTGACGGTTGAAGTCGGCGGGGCTATTAACGAACATGCCCGGCTCGGAGGCGCCGGCCTCAGCGAACCGCCGGATAAGCGGCAGCGTTGAGTGAACTCTCCTCGCGTCATTGAAAAGCTTTTCCGCTCGCCCATTATCGGGATCGGAACGAAAGTCGTCGAGTCGCCCCTGCAAGACCTCTCGTGAAACTGCCTTACAGAGATCGTCAAGTGCCGGCGCCGGCAAACGATCCCAGGCAGGTTCATTATAGCCCATCCATTCTGCGGTTGCAGCGACGTAGAGGACTTTGTCGCGGTATCTTGCAGCAAAACGCTTACCATTCCAGGCGTCCCCGTGCGGAGCGAGTTCGTCAGCATCGCTCTTGCTCATCCATCCACAGCGCCTCGCGTGGAAGATCAAGGTGCCGACGGTAGCACCACCTGGTTTGTCCGTGAGCGATGACCATGCCTTCTCAAAAGCAGCGGAGTCGTGGACACCGTCAGTCCAACTGGCCGACCAAGCTTCTGCGACGCCCATGCCCTCAGCCGATCCGCCAGTCGCTGCTTTGATTGCACCCAACATCGCAATCCAAGCAGATCGGTCAGCGAAATGATGATCGTTTGGAATGATGTCGACCATTGCGCGAACGTCCTCGATCGGCAGAGCCTTGTATCTGAACTCTCTGAAGTCGGGCTCCGGTCGTTCGCTGTCCTCGATCGGCCAAACATGAGCCAGTGTGCCCGGAATAAAGACAGCGTCGCAGTCGGCGCCCGGACGGTGGCGCGGATCGAAAAACAGCCGTGCGGGGTCGGTTGCGGCACGGTCGATCGTCAGCCCGAGCTCGTCGGCGAGGTTTGTCAGGCCTTCTTTGTAAGCCTTGGCCGCCGAGCGGGCGTCCTGATAATTCGAGCGCACCCAGGGCTTGGAGAAAAGCTGGACGCGGTACTTTTCGCATGGCGCATGACGAATCTTGAAGAAGCGATCGCCCTTGCGCGGAAAGACCTTCTTCTTCCCGTCAACTTCCACAAAGGTGGCGCCCGCTGCCACGTGGTCGCGATAACCGTGGGCAATGAGATAATCGGGAGCATCACTGCCAGTATTCCGCTCGCACCACCGGTTCCAAGTTGTGACCGAGACGTAGACCCCCTCGGTCAAATGAGAATGGGTGGAAGTAACCAACGCGGCATAGCCCGAGCACTCGATCGCCGCGACGATGTCATCAAGTCGATCACCACGATCACAGTCGAGGACGGCAAGCTCCGATTGTTCGGCTTTCGCGTTGGCACGGTGCCCGTCGGCAAAGGTCGCAGGGCACCAGCAACTGCCCTCTTTGTTACCTTCCTTGTGGAAAAGCGCCTCCAGAATGTAGTCTTTCGTCAAGATTTCCTTCGGCGCAAAATTCTTAGATGTGTGGCCATCCGCCACCGAGAAACGCAATCGTTCAGGAAGAGGCGCAATGAAAGAATCACCAATATTTTCAAATACATATTGAATCGAATCGGCGTATATTCTAGTCATTACATCTCTCCTCTGCTAAATTTGCTCGCCGGCGAACTGGTCGGCGAGCATTTTTTTACTGTGATCGGCCAGGGCGAGCGCAGCTAGGAAATGAGATCGGGTGCGCTACGCAGGAACTCAGCGTCAGGGCTATCAGACCGCACGGCGTATCCTCGTTCGATACACTCGGCGGCGAAGTCGTCATCCGCATCGAACTCCGACCCGCGAGTGATCGTGGTCGTGGTTAGATCGTATTTCGGGTTACCTGCAGCGTCGGTTTCGGCTGAAATCTGGGGTTTGGCTGGGCGGCTAAAGGTCAGTACGGCAAGCATTTTGGGCATCGTATTCTCCTGATGTGGCTACCGGCCGACGCGATAGACGGTTCCTGGGATTTCGAGGAAGAGGTTGTCCTTAAAGGCAAAGTACCGATCAAATCCGTGCGGCGTCGGGACCCGAACGCCGAGGGTTGCGCCGGGATGTGCCTCGAGCATTTCGGCAACTTTTTTGAGATCACGCGTCGCAAGGGCCCAACCGGATCTGCCCGCACCGGCATAGCTCGTGACCGGTTCATAGTGGTTGCCGGACGGCTCGACCGGCCACACCAGTGCGCCGTGCTCGATAGCAATGGCGGCTGCGTCAAGGCGGGCCAGGTTGGAAGGAAGCGTGAGTGCGAAAATGTCACCCTGTTTCATCAGATTCTCCTTTGGATATAGCGAGAGAGGATTTAGGACGAGCGGCCAGACCGCGTTGGTCTGATCAGGATGCAGTGCTGATCGTGGAGTGAGCCGTATCCACCCGACCCTGTTGATCGACCCACTCGCGCAGGTCGGCCAATCGATAACGGCATGCTCGGCCGATCCGCACGACTGGCGGAGTGCCGGGCGTGCGGTGGAAACGCCACTTTTCAAGGGTGGAGGCGCTGAGCCCCAGGATCTGAGCAGCCTCCCGTGTTTCGACGAGTAGCGGCGCAGGTGCGTTTGTGAGCAGTTTGCTCAGCGCCTTCTGAAGGTCGTCTTTGATAGAACTGGCATTGGAATTCATGTGAACCTCCATCGTTGGATGAAGGTATCTTCCGCCACAGTCAGGTCAGGTACTAGCGACCTGCCGGCACGTTGATCTTTTTCGCGGCAGGCTCATTTTTTTGGAACTTCGCCAACCATCCTTTAACGTGCTTTTCAACAGCCTCGACGCCATACGCCTCCCCTTTAGGGTTCAAAGGGAACTCTTCGATATTGAGTAGAGAATTAGCGATCTTCCGCGGGCAAGGAACGTCTGATTTGGTTTTAAAGTGCCATTCTCTTGGAAAGCCCGCGTTACCTGCTTTCTCAAGACTGCGGTTGACTGCCTCGACCATTTTCGCATGAAGTTTCTCCCAGCGGGCTTTTCCACCCAACCTGGAAACATCGCTGATGCTTTTGGCCACTTCAGATGCAGATACATCGCGATCAAGGACGGGAGGCGGATTGCTACCGATTGGGTTCTTGGTGCCTTTGTGAAGAAGCCGGGTGCATTTCGGATCCTTTGCTGCAATGCTGTACCAGGGCGGAATGATTTTCGATGCAACACAAATCTTGATTATGTCCGAAGGAGCCATTGCGGCCACATCTCCCAGGCTTTCTAGCCGTTCCCGAATTAAGGTTGTCGCTTCTTCAATTTCCGTAGCGAGGTCATGCCATTCGTAAGGCAACCGAGGAGCATCGCGGCCCGGCAACAGCCGTAGACGAACCTCGCCGTTTGGAAATATGGCTTCCGAGATCCGTGTCTCTGGATCGACACCAGAGAGCACATGACAAGCTTCGATCAAACTCCAATACGGTCGTGCTAGCCAATGCCTAAGCAACTCGAGCTTATGTTTCGCTCTTTTTTCTGCACGTTCTTCGGCGGACTGATCGTGGTCGGTTGGGTCCTCAAATATATCCGACATTGTTTAATCTTTCGGGACATGAGGTTTCGATTGAACGCTAAGCTTCTTTGCGGAACGGCACGACGTTGGCATTGCCATCAAACGAAAGCGCGATCGATCCGGCAATGATGTTGGCAGCTTGGCGGAGCGGATCGGTGGCAAGATGTGCATATCGCGCCGTGGTCTTTGGATCAGCGTGACCCAGGAGACCGCCGATCAACGGCAGGCCAAGTCCGCCACCGGCGCCAAACGAGGCAAAGGAATGGCGCAGATCGTGAACCCGAAGTCCCGCCAGACCGGCTCGCTGAGTAACCAGGCGCCATGGTTTCTTCAGGTCAGCGCGTGGCTTTTCGTCGGGCTGGCCAGCACTCTCGGATGCGATCACATAGCGGCCGATGCGCGGCAGGCCAGAAAGAATTTCGAACGCTGCATCGGACAGAACGACGGCTTTCTTGCCAGTTTTTGAATCGGGCAGAAGCAGCAGACGTCGGTCCCGATCAAAATGCGACCATTCCAAGTGTAGGACTTCGCGCAGCCGCATACCTGTAAAGATAAGGAGCCGTAGCGCCGCGGCGACATGCACCGGGATCATCGTACGACGCAACTTCGGGATGTGTTTTGCATTGGGCTTCGTCTCATCGACATCCCATTCGATGCCGCTGGTCTCGGCCTCGTGAACAGCGGCGCCGAGGTGCGCAAGTTCCTCGCGTGACAGGAAACGCTCGCGGCCAAATTCTTCGAACTTTTCGATGCGCGCGGCAGGGTTGCGATGCTCTTCTGGGACGAACCCGGTGTCGACGGCCCAATTGAAAATCGACGACAAAATCCTGAGCGCCTGGTTGGCAACGTACTTGCCGCCCCGTTGCGTTGTTTTCGATGCCCGTTTCTTTGCGGTCGCATTGCGGGGATGCTTCTCTTTTTCGGCAATGTCGCTGTGCAGGCGGGCAATGTCTTGGCGCGTGAGCGCAACAGCACGCTTAGTGCCAATGCGGGGATAGATGTGCGTCTCAAGGACCTGCCGGTAGTGCGCCGCCGTGCTGGCTTTCCTTTTTGCAGTAATGTGCCGTTTAAACCAAGCTTCGGCTATGTCTTTAACCGATTCCCCCGCGCGCTCTTCAGCCCGCTCGGCGGCCGGGTCTGCGCCGAGGCGCACACGGGCCAGCACGTCTTTTGCTGCTGAACGCGCAGCCTCAGGCGTCATCGTCTCGTCGGCAGGACCAAGGGTGAGCCTACGCTTGACGGCGCCGCGCCCACCAGCCCCGGCGCGGTATTCGCAAATCCATGACGCTTTGCCCGTTGGAAATACGCGCAGTCCAAATCCAGCCAAGTCGCTATCCCAGTAGGTAACAACTTTTCTGTCGGGGACGATTGCGGCGATGGTTCTTCGGGCAAGTTTGATGGTCGGCATTTGTTCTCTCCTCGATCGCAATAGCGCCTCGAGTCGCCACCGAGTCACCACCGTGTGTTCAAATGGGAAGATACACCGTGAAATTCAATAATGGAATATGCAAAAGAAATCAGTTGTTTAATGCAAGGCCATGCAAGAGCAGGACACTCGGTGAAAGGCCAAAAATGAAGCTACGAATCTGGGGGTCAGGAGTTCGAATCTCTTCGGGTGCGCCATTCTTTATAGCGATTGTGGGTGGCAAATAAGGGCCAGTATGAGGCGCTCGCAGTGACTATGCTCATTGCCTCCATGGACCACAGTCCTCAAGAAATACCCAATCATCGTGACGTTTGGCACACTTCCGCTCTTCTGGTGTCTGTCAGCGCCGAACAGTGGGGTTGGGGCGAGACGCTTGGACCGTTGCTAAATCCACAAAGAAAGAAATTGCGGAAATGGGCGGCAAGGCGCGCCGATCGTTACCGAAGCGAGTTTCGTCGGCAGTTTCCCATGGTGTTGGCGGGTAGCAGCGTCTTCGCCCTTGGGCTAAGCGTTCAGGGCGGAACAATAATTGATTCCTTGCCCGAGTTGATTGCCCAAATGGGTCTCGATCAGAACCTACGTGTTTCGGGACAACAAGTGACGATCGTCGGCCTAGCGTCCGGCCCGAACTTTACCATCTCTACCGTTCAAGCCGCATCCGTCATTTATCTCATGCACTTTGCACGCGTTGATTCGCGATGAGCTGCGCGACGGTGAAGGAGCCCAATTCGTATCATGTGATTGGCAAATCAGTCCGGACAATTTCCCTCTTGGAGTTGATGGACCGATGGCCGCCTTGTTCTCCATTGCGGCAAACAGTGCTGCGAACCTGCGTCTAGTGAGTGGCAATCTCAGAGTATTGACCCATTATCTTCATGGCGATCCGGGGGTCGATGTCTGCGACAACTTAGCGGGAATGTTAAAGGATGATCTAGCACGCGGATCGTGCACCCTTGAATGCTTTGAACGCCCTACAATGGGCGGCATGTACTGGGAAATTCATTCTGCCGATAACGTATAGAAGCAGGACGCAGCAATGACACTGCGTGCCGCTGATAGCGCTAAGGCTGCGCGTATCATAGTGCGCCAGCAATAAAGATGTGGTTGCAGTTTCATCCTCTCCGGTGGGCACTGGCGGCATTACGTGCCCGAGCTGGGTAAAAGCTTTTTAAATTCCGTCTCTGTGAAATCTCAATTCGACAACGAGACGAGAGGTGCCCGGCCAGGCCTTGCTTGTGCGATATAAGACGATGAACAGCGCCGACGCTGCGGTCATCGCTCGCTGGAAGCCGCCGCGTCGCGCTTCCTTCGTGGAGGCACCAAGCCGAACAATAAACCAGGCATGTGGCCTCATTCCTTGATCGGGATTCCGGCTTCGATCGCCGCTTCGATGAACGCCTGCCGCGCCTCTTCCCGGTTTCGTTTGCCCGACATCACATCCGCGCAAACCGCACAAGCCCTATCCAAGGCGGGACCCTCTTCGGTCGGCCAGTCCTCAACCAGCGCCCATGTTGCGGCCTGGGTCGTCTGGATCACCACCCACTGATCCGGGCCCTCAAGGGCGAGCGTCACCGGTTTCTTCCAAATGGTCTGCATGATCTCAGGATCTCCGCTGCGTGCTCTCTGTAGGCTGCTCACATAGCGCGGTTGATCCAGCGTGGCGAGGTGAAGGGATGAACGAGATGCTTTTCTTAATCAGTGAATTGCTGGGATATGCTTTTCGAAAGGGGTTTCGTGCCGCCGTTTTACGCGCTTATGCGGAGCCTCCTAGAATTCCTGCACGAATTCACACGCCAGCAAGGTTTTGCCTGGCAGGGCGTCGCCTTGGCGGGCAACGATGGAGACCTTTCCGGGGCCGGCCATTCCGGGTTCCGGCTGCAGATCTGCCGGCAGCTCGCGCGAATAGCCCTTGGTGGCTGTGCCGAGCAGATCGGAGGTCTCCGGCTTCAAACCGTATTTCAAGGCCAGATCGTCAGCGCGCTCGCCCTCGATCAAGACGCCAACAGCGTTGCTTGCAAAGAAAATCTCGGTCGACTTAAAGCCGTCGCGGTCTATCTGGTTCGGGAGTTTGTAGATCGCCGCGCCCAAGGATGACGTGTCCGGCTTGGCCAGAGCTTCCACGACATCATAGATCTTCATTGCCGATGTCATCGTATAGGGTGGCTTACAAAGGGCTGCGTCAAAGAATTTGTCATTGGCCGAATCGGCAAGAACCGGTCCGGCCTGAAATGCCGCAAAAGCGACGCACGCAGAGAAGGCGGCGTAACGAATGAATTGAGCGTTGTGCATGGAATATTCCTGAGAATGCTGTAGCGGGTTGGTAGTCGTGCAATGCATCCGGATGCTTAGGGGATTCGAAGCAATTGTGCTACCTTAAGTTTACCTCTCGACATTTTCGAAAGGGCTGCCAAATGTTTAGCGGAAGGTGGCGGTGGAGACGGAAATTTAAATGACGTCACTCACCCAGGCGCAAATCGCCAAATTTCAGGGCATCGCAGGCAATGCTCCATCGATTTCACCAAGCGATCCAAAGTCTCTTCTCAAGGCCACGGCTAGCCTGCTGGATGAAGACGATCTGCAGAGCATCGCGCGTGCTGACTACGGCAACGACACCCATGAACATCTCACCCAACTCGTTGACATCGTCCGGCTGTGCGAATTGCCCTCGCCATTGAAATGGCATCCCCGTGAGGTTCTGGAACTGACCCGGTGGTCTGAACCCGAACAACAGGATCCCGGCATGGCGGCGAGACTATCGAGGCAGTGCGCGTTCGCGTGCACGGTTCTCCTCGTCTCCTATGGCGATCCGCGCAACGCGGGTGCTTCTTATGGCAGCAACCAGACACTCATAAGCTTGGTCGGCAGCCTGGAAGCGCTCGGGTTGGACGTCGAGGATGAGGTTCTGTCGCTGTTATCCTGGCTTATTCCGCGCCTGCCCGAACATGAAGCGGGAGAAATCCCCTTCTTCGGACTGGCCATGCTGTGGTTCGCGCTCGGCAGCAGGCGCCAATGGAACGACGCAGCACTTCTCGGTCTCTGCGAGTGGATCATGGTCACCGAGGAGGCAGCCAGGCGCCGCAAATCCATCGTCTTGGGCGCAAGCGGATCGTGGCTGGTTTCGGGAACTGGCTATGACACCCATATCGACCGGTGGCAGAAATTGGGGCGAAAGCTGGTGGGTCGGCTCGACATGCGTGACGGCCCGGACGTCAGAGAGGCAGTTCTACTGATCGGAGCGATGCTGACATGACTGCGTCCAATGAGGAGATGGCCCAACAATTGTACAAACAGAAGCGTTATAAAGAAGCCCTCCCTCTTCTGGAGGAGGCCGCAAATGCCGGATCTGCCTGGGCTCATGGAGTGCTTGGTTGGATGTATTGGTATGGCCACGCTGTTCGAAAGGATAGAGATCGATCGCTTCACCACTACCAGCTGGCCTATGACGGCGGAGACGAGTCCGCTGCAAATCCTCTTGGGCTCAGCCATTTCGACGCGGGACGCGCCCAACTCGCGCTGGAATGGTTCCGGAAAGATCGCCATTACCCTATATCGTCGCTCTATTGGCAATACAGGACGATCGAGGCGCATCCCCATTTGGCGCGATATGCCGACGAAGCCGACGAGATTCTGTTGGAAGCAGCCGATAGCGGCCACCTGTTCGCGAAACGCGATGTGGCGTTTCGAATGATGAAAGGGCACAAGCGCTTCGGGACACGACTCCAGGGTTTGTTTCTATGGTTGGGTGTCTATCCCGATCTGTTCCGTCTGGCCCGTGCCGATTCATATGATGAACGGCTTCGCTAAAGCATGTCGCGCAAAACTGTGCAGCGGTTTAGCGACCGTGACATGCGCAAAACCAAAGACAGAGATTGTCGCGGCGCCTTTTGCAGGGAGGAGAGCCAATGATCGCAGCCTATATCGATGAAATCATCATGTTTTGTGCCGGCCTGTGGATGGCGTCCGTCGGCTTTGGATATCTGCCGTTTCCCGGCAATCCGGCCAACCGGCCGCCGGTGGTTCGCCACTTCAAGTGGATGGGTCCCTTGCTGCTCGCCATCGCCATCGTTCTGGCCGCCGCCTCCTAGAGGCGCGTGCTCACGCTGGGGTGAAGCAATGACCAATATGGTGGCCTGCACCGCGTGCGGATTGGACAAAACAGAATCGATCGTCCACCGCGGTTCCTACATTCTTCGCTGCGCCGCCTGCGGCGAAACAATAGTCGCCACATCATTCATGGCGATGCTCGACTCGGATCACCAGTGTTCGGCCTTTATCGATCCGGGTCCCGGAAAACACCCATCGCCAGAGATGCTCGTCGCGCGTGGACCGCTCCGGCAGATCGCAACGGCAATCAGCGCTGCGGCGAGTGACGGAACGCTGATACGTCTGATCCCTGAAGCGAAGGATTGAAGCCCGGCGTCGTTCACCCTTTTTATTTTGCGGTCGGCGACCGACCCCGCTGCTGAGATGAAGGGGCAGCTCACCAGGGCGCGGCCGATGATGCCGCTCGGAACGCGGACGACACAGGTGGCGCCCTCATGGGCGTAACCGGACGAGAATCCTGGCCCCGGGAACCCTCAACTGTTCCGCCATCGCTTCCAAATCTTTCCTGTCCGTTCCCGCCAGCACGATGCGACCATCCACGATCGGCTCCCTCATCCAGGGTTCCATGACGACCTTGTCGTTGATCAGCATCTGCGTTTGCCGCCCCAATACCGCCTGCGTGAAATCGCGGAATTTGGCAGCACTTTCCGGGGTGAGCACGATATTCAGGCCATGATCGTAGGAGGGCGACAGGCTTACCTCCGCACTCTTCACCTCAAGCGAGACAGGCGCGATCGCCTTGGCCGCGTCATTGTCTGCAGCAACGGTCGTATCTTGCGATGCCGTTGGTGGGGCAGGCGGTGTCGAAAACTCATCCAGGATGCCCGGCCCGGCCTTGGCTGATGGCAGCGGCTCGATATGCAAATCGGGCGTCTGCAAGTCTTTTGCCGTCAGCACAGCGGGAAGCTGCAAGCTGGCCGGCATATCCTCGCGTTGGATGTGGGTGTACGTGCGCAAGGTCGTCCCTCCTGCCTCAACGGTTACGATCTCCGACGCTTCGTGCGTCGAACCATCGTCCAGGGACACCACGAGCTCGACGCTGCGGCTCTTGCTGGCGCGTTTGACGGAAGCCAGCTGATCGGCGGTCAGGTTCTTTGCCCGCTCGGCAAAACCGTTCATCAGCTTTGCGATCGCCGGCTGCTGCGACTGGCTGAATGCTGCGGCATCAGCTTCCTCCGACAGCGAAAGTGTTGCCGTGTGTGCGGTTGCGTCGGTCGATTCCAGGGTCCAGGTCGACGTCACCGGGACATTGACGCCGCCATAATCTTCGTCTCGCGAGGTCGCCGAAGCCCGACCAATCTCCATGGTCTCCGCCTGATAGGATTGCCCTGTGGCAAGCAGTTGCGCCTCCGGCACCAAGGCGACCACAATTTGAAGAGGGTTTGCCTCGATCTTGGCGATGATGTCATAGAGCCCGCTTTCCCGCGCGGCAGGGATACCGCCGAGTCCATTGGCCGCCATCGCCCGCATATGCGCCACGATCTGATCGACACCGGAGAGATCGCGCGGGTTGCCGTTCAGGTCGGTTTCGAGTTCGAGCGCAGTGGTGCCATAGGCCGTGAGGGAATTCCGATAAAGCGGGTTCATCTGATAGCTATCGGCAAGACCCGCAATGCCTTCCGGCAAGTCGGCACTGAGGGACCAGCGGACCCGCATGCCGTCTTCATCCCGAGACAGGACCGTCATGCGCTGGCGAAACGCGCCGCGCATCGTCATGGCCGAGGCGCCTGGCTTGTCGAACCAGAACGACATATCGGTCTCGGTCGCTTTTTGAACGCGGTAGCTGCGCTCGACACCCATCGCCGGTGCGTAGCCCGGGATCTCGATGCCGCCGGCAGACCACGCCGGATGGGAGAGTGTGAGGCACAGGCAAAACCAGGCAAATCTCTTCCAGTGCGGTGATGTCATGCGTGCAGGGCCTCTGAACATTGAGGGTTGTGGGGCGCCGTCCGGCTGCCGGCCCGCGAGCATATTTGCATATGAAGAGGATGGGTAGTGCCGTTGCCGCAATAATCGTTTTGCGCGAAACTGCTTCAGGTTTTCAAGATTGAGATCAGGAGATCAAGGCTCAGCTTCTTCGGCTATAGGGTCTCTCTCAACCCCCTTCGGATTCTCTTTTCCACGACGCGCCGTTGCAAATGATATAGGAGCATTCGTCCTTATTGCCCTCATCCCATCCCGGCCAGCAGATCACGACGCGATGGAATTTGGCGTTGCAAAGCCCGTGGTTTGCCAGCGCACGCGGATCATTCAAGAAATAGGGGCTTATGGCTTTGTCGCGGGTCCATTCAGGCACCGCCTTCCAATCAGCGGCGCCACCCTCATCGCTCAAGGGGGCGACCTGGCAAGACTTCCAGTTGGACAGCACGATGGTCTGATCGCAGGGAAAGGCTTGGACAGCGCTTGCCAGTAAGATCGAAAGCAATGCCGACAATCGCCGGATGCAAACGACCACGCTCTTCTCCCCCATACCGCTTATTCGCATCGTGCTTCTACCCCCGAGATTCATTGCAGGGATCCTAGCAGAAGGGACTGGATAATAGAAGATCATAACTAAGAATATTTTCCTAGTTCATGGATCGTTCTTGCGCTAGGTTTGCCGCCATTGCAACCATGGACTGTCAGATGTTGAGCAAATTTTTTCTCAGAGATGAGATGATGGTGTGGACGAGCTTTGGCCGTCACGCGCTGCATGAACGGAGTTCCCGCAACAGGCTCCGGAGGGCGGGCGGATACCGATCGACAACACGGGCGAGGGGCTGATGGCGGAATTCAACCCTCGCGACAAAAGTCGAACCAGTCAGGGAAAGACGCGGGCGATGGTGCGCAAGCATATCGCTCCGCCGAGCCGGACGGATGACGGTAGCCTTCGCTGGCAATGGTTCACCATTCAGTTGCTGGAATCTGCGGCCTTCACGACATTGAGTGCGAATGCCTGCCGCGCCTTCTTCCGCATCGTCATCGAGCACGCGTCGCACGCCGCCTTGGAAAACGGCAAGCTTGTCGTGACCCATCCTCAGTTCGTGTCTTACGGCGTGACCGGCGAATATGTGGCCGATGCAATCGATGAGCTCGAATATAAGGGGCTGATAAAAGTTCGCCGCGGCCGGGCGGGCAGCGGTGTCGCCCATCCCAACCGGTTCACGCTGACTTTTGTCGGTGACCATGAAGGTGCACCACCCACCGACGAGTGGAAGCGATGCACGACGGAAAGGTGCCGGAAATGGTCCGAGACCGACCGCAAGATTGCCGCCGACAAACGCGGGCGCGTCGGCAGGAAGAAAAAAATCCCACTTCGGAATCCCGAAATTCCCCCGCTTCGGGATTCCGAAATCCGCCGCGCTTCGTGAGGTATCGACAGCGAGAAACGTTGAATGATTTCAATGTCGCAACCAATTTCGGGATTCCGAAGTGCTATATAGATCTTGGTGGGGAGTTACTGACGAAGACACTTTGCCACGATCAGGAACTCCGTCTCCCGACCCCCGATCTTCCCAGCCGAAGTCGTGCGAAGCAGAAGGCCGAAAGCTTCATAGAGCCAATAAAGCGGGGGAATTCGGTCCTTGAGCGCGTGCACCTGCGTCGACACATACTCGCCGACGAAGACGACATCCATGCCGAGCTCCTTCAATGTTCCTGCAATCTCCGAATGGGATGCCTCCGCGGCGTGCTCGACGCGGAAGGGGGCATAGCCCGGTTTTCCGGCGTTTTTCTGCCCGAGCACGTAGCGATAGAACAAGACGTGGGTCCACCAGGGTGTCAGATCGGTGAAGATCCCCTTGGCTGAGTTCAGGATCGGACCCTTGACGAACACCAGACCACCGGGAGACAGGGTGTCATGGGCTCTCAACAAGGCAGAGCGCGGGCTTTCCAAATGCTCGAGAACGTCCCAGAAGACGCAGGCGTCGAAGCGGCGATCTCCATAGTCGATGGTTTGAGCATCGCCGAGGATCCGCTCAGCGGCGTCCTTGTTCTTCTCCAGCTGCTCCTTGGAGATATCGACAACGGTATATCTCGCTCCTTGCAAGGGGATATGCGTGCGAGAGCCACCTCCAACCTCAAGGATATTTGTGTCGGTCTTGCTGGAAAACGCTGATTGTGCGTGCGACAGCGCGTCGTTTACCCACGGCGAAGCCATAATCTTTCCCTCCTGAAAGATTAGCGTTTACGACTATAAGTAAGCATTAATATAATATTTTAGCAATATTTTAAACATATCTAGTTGAGTGGCGCCGTCTGGTCGGAATTGGCAGGCAACTCGTCAGCCTAGTTTCGCGCAACCTTCCTGATGTATCCGCAGGTCTGATGATCTTTGAGGCGCTTCAGCCGGAGGAATGCATGACGGTGGGAATTATTCGGGCTCTGGCTGCCCTGGCGATGATGACGGGCCTTGCCGGCTGCATCGACCACGCCAATGATCCCGTACTCCTGGCGGTCGGCGTGCCGGTCAATCCGCCTGCTGTTGCGCACGGCCTGTGCATGACTGACGGCAACGCCATGTATGACGAGGCGAGGAAGCAGTATCAGCTGCGCGCCCAGCTGACCGGATATGCCGGGGCCGATGAGCTGGAGGCCGAAACGACGGCGCGCGCCGCCGCCCATCGGCAATATGTCGCCTGCCTCTCCGGCCAGGGCTACCGGACATTATACGCGAATTGAGAACAGAGAATTCAGCTTTCCTCACCAGCGCCGTTTGAGCCCTCTTCCTGATCGCGACTTTTCACGTTTTTCGGCGATTTAGTCACGCCGGATCGCCTGCAATCACGAGTTTTGGAACTGCATGTGAGCCGCGGAACTCCACACCTGGGAAAGGCATTCTCTCGAGATAAATCCAGTAAGGAGGGTTTATCATGAAGATGCTCAGGCTCACCCCTTCCACCGCCGCACTCGGCGCCCTTCTCGCCCTCGCGTCGATTGTCCCCGCGCGAGCCGCACCCGCCCAGACGGGTTCCCCGCCAACTGTCTCGGACGTGAAAATGGTGCAATATAAACCACATGCCGGGTCCTGGCATGGCTATCAGGGCTTCCGCACCGAGCGCCCCGGCACCCGGCGCCATTCCGATGGCTACTGGTATCCACTTGCCGCTTTCGGCGTCGAGGCCGGCACCACGGGCTCCATCGTCCGCCCGCCGGTGAACAGGCCGGCAGCTCCGGAAATGTGCAACCCTACGTTTTCTGGATCGATCGGCCCCGGTAGCATGCCCTGTGACAACGGCTATTGAGCCGGCAAATGAAAGAGGCGGCGATGAGCCGCCTTTTTCTCGATCGGGCCGCCGCTCACATGTCCGTGACCCCCGCTTTGGCACCGTAGTATGTGACAGATCGCCTTCCTAACTCCGGGGCGTAAATTCCACGAATCCTCCCAAGGAGACGATCATGACCACGACTTTCAAGCACGGCCTGATGGCCGCTGCCTTCGGCGCAATCCTCGGCCTCTCGGCCTTCTCGGCCACGGCAGCTCCCCTCCAGTCGAGCGCGACGGAGCAGGGTGCAGCCACGCGTCCGGTTGCCCAGCAAGAAACCACGGTGCAGCACGACAGGCGCACGACCGGTTCGATCGGCGAGCGCGCCTCGGAAACCACGGGCTCGACACATTATATGATGAACCCGAAGAAGCCGCTCAACATGGATTGCAAGCTCGGCTTCAACCCGACGAGCAGCTCCAGCTGCAATTACTGACGAGACGCTCGGCCGTTCGCCATCGCGAGCGGCCGTTCTTCCAGAACGTCATAGGCTTGCAGATCGACTTTCATCCTGTCCCTCCAGGTCTCCAGAAATGCCAGGGTCTCGCCTCTCTCAAGATGGGCCGTCAATGATTCCCGATCCTGCCAGCGCTGAGCGACCAGAAAGCGTCCGGTCGGCCCGTCCTCCAGGACAATGCCGTAAAAGAGGCATCCCTCTTCAGTTCTCGTGCCGAGGCTGATCGCCTCAACGTCGGTGACGAAATCATGAAGGTCGGACGGATCAAGGTGGATGTAGCCCATGAGGATAAGCATGCTTGTTACGCCCCCTTCTTCAATGGCATGACCGTGAGCACGATCTTGCCTTGGATGTGGCCTTTGGCGGCGCGTTCGTGCGCCTTGCGAGCCTCGGCGAGCGGGTAGGTGCTGTCTATGACGACGCGGATCGTCCCGTCATCGAGCAAGCGGCCGACGTCCGTCAGCTGGGCCCCGCTCGACCGGACCTGGGTTGCCGAGACCGTGACGCCCAGCTTCTCGGCATCCTCGGCACCGGCAAAGCCCAAGGGGTACACCGGGAACAATGCGCCGCCGCGCTTCAGCGTGCGCAGGAAGCGACCTGATGTCGGCCCGCCAAGCGCGTCGATGACAAGGTCAATGTCATGCGCGACGTTCTCGGGTGGCGTTCTGGTGTAATCGATGAATGCGTTGGCGCCGAGTTCGAGCAAGAGGGGCTCATGTTTGCCCGATGCCACGGCGATGACATCAGCACCTCTCAGTTTGGCGATCTGCACCGCGAAATGCCCGACGCCGCCCGCGGCCCCGTTGACGAGCACGGTCTTGCCCTTGAGCGGTACCGGCTGATGCATGTTGGGCTGAAGCGGATTGGGCTCGTTGTGCCCCAGTTCGATCATGAACTGCCACGCGGTGAGCAGCGACATCGGCGCGCCGGCGGCATGCACGTGATCGATGCCGGCAGGCTTGAGGGCAAGATCCGACGCCGGCACGCTGACATACTCGGCATAGGCCCTGCTTTCCCCGACACTGAAGAATCGAACCATGGAGTAGACCTCGTCGCCGACGGAGAAACCCACGACATCGTCGGCGACCGCCTCGACGACACCTGACACATCCGTGCCCAGAATTATCGGGAACGGCACCTGCGGCCGCCATTCCGGCGGAAGCGCCCTATAGCCATCGCGCAGGTACCAGTCGGGAGGATTGATGCCGATAGCGTGCACGCGAACAAGGACCTCTCCCGGCTTCGGCTCAGGCTTCGGCGCGTCCTCGTAGCGCAGCACCTCGGGGCCGCCAAAGGCATGAATCCGGATCGCTTTCATTGTTTCACCCGACATCGCTTTTCTCCATCAGGACAGATGTGCTATTGAATTCGGAGCGCTGCCCCGGTTTATTCGGAGCGCCGCCCCGTTTAAGCGGAGCACTGCCCCGCTTGTCAAGAGGTATGATGAGAGCCGACGCGAAAAAGAACTACGATCACATCCTCGCCGTTGCCCGCGAACTGCTGACGGGAGGAGGTGCCGATGCCTCGCTGCGCGACATTGCCCGCAAAGCGGGGGTGGGGGATGGGACGCTGTACCGCCACTTTCCGACGCGGGAGGCGCTGCTGGAGGCGCTTCTCCGCAACGGCTTCGACGCGCTGAAGGAAAGGGCGCACGCACTCGAAACGTCGAACGAGCCCGATGCCGCTCTGGTGATCTGGCTGCGGGAGGTCGTCGCTATGGCGCATCATTATAGTGGTGCCATTGCCGCGATGGTCGCCGCGATCGCCGACGAAGGCTCCGCGCTTCATGCCTCCTGCGTCACCATGAAAGCAGCCGGGACGCGCCTGCTTGTCCGCGCCCAGGCCGAAGGCGTGGCGCGATCCAACATGGACGGGACGGATCTGTTTGCAATGGTCGGAGCATTGGCATGGATCGGCGACCAGCCTTCGCTCGCCCCACGCGCGGATCATCTGTTCGACATCATCTCGAGCGCGATCCTGACGGGCAAAGTGCGATGACCAGCCTGAAATCCGTTCGATCTCGGCGACCGACAGGCGACGGGATGATCGGTGGCTGCAACGATGGCAGTCATCCTCTCGCATTTGCGGCACAAATGTTGCGTCGAATGCAAAAATGCAATAAGTACAGAATCGTGCAAACTGGTGACAGTGGGTGTTGCGAAAAGCCGCAGCGAAGAGCGATTGACGCGTCTGCCTTGGAATTGCCATGCTCGCCGCGATGGTCGCATTTCATAATCAATCGAATTTCAGACAGGTGGGATAGTCATGACTGCAAAGGCCGCATGCTCCGATTTCCTGCATTTTTTCCGCTCCTGGATCAGCAACCCGCTTCGGGTCGCGGCCATCGCGCCGTCGGGGGATTCGCTTGCCAGGATCATGACCAGTGAAATTGCCGCACTCGACGGTCCGATCATCGAACTCGGCCCGGGAACCGGCGTCTTCACCCGTGCGCTGTTGGCGCGCGGCGTCAGTGAGGCGGATCTGACCCTGATCGAGTATGGCCCGGAGTTCATCAATTCGCTGCAGGCGCGGTTCCCGACGGCGCGCGTGTTACAAATGGATGCCGCCCATCTCTCCCATGCCGATATTTTCGAAGGCGAACCGGTCGGCGCAGTTGTCAGCGGCCTGCCGCTTTTGTCCATGTCGCCGCGCAAGATCACCTCGATCATGGCTGGCGCCTTCGCCTATATGCGGCCGGGCGGGGCGGTTTATCAGTTTACCTATGGTCCGCGCTGCCCGGTGTCGCGGCCGATCCTCGACCGTCTCGGCTTGAAGGCGGTGCGCATCGGCGGCACGGTGCGCAACCTGCCGCCGGCCTCCGTCTACCGGATTTCGCGCCGCAAGCCGCTGGAATTGTCGAGCGAGCGCATCAGCTATCGCCAGAGCGACACCGAAATCGACGACGTCGCCGCCTTTTCCAACGAAACCGGCGGCTGAACGATGATGCCGGGCCGGAATGGCTGAGAACAAGCGGACGGAGACCACGGAAGGCAGGCGGGAACGCAAGCGTCGGCAGACGCGCGAGCGCATCGAAAACGCTGCGATGACCCTGTTTCTCCAGCGCGGCTTCGACGCCACGACCATCGAGGACATCACCGAAGCGGCCGATGTCTCCAAGCGTAGTTTCTTCGATTATTTCCCCTCCAAGGAAGAGGTGGTTTTCGCCTGGCAGGATAGCTTTGCCGATCGGCTGATGGCGGCAATCGCCGCGAGGCCTGCAGATGAATCTTCCGTCGAGGCGGTCGAGGCGGCAATCACCGCAACCGTCATCGCCTCCGTCGACGAGCGCGGCCTGGCGCTTGGCGAACTCATCCGTTGCACGCCGGCGCTGAAAGCCCGCGACCAGCTGAAATACGCCAAGCTCGAACAGAAGCTCGCCGAGGCGCTGCTGCTGCGCAGAGGAAATGATCCAGAGCAGCGGTCGCGCATGCGCCTCCTTGCGGCGATCGTCATCGGTGCGCTGCGCGTCGGTGGCGAACTCTGGCAGCAACGCCCGCCGGGCGCCTCGCCGCAGGATTTCGCCCGGGAGATCTTCGCCGACCTCTGGAAGATGCTGGCGGAGTTCGGCGACCAGGCGAAGACCAGGCTTTGACGTACGTCGCCTGAGGATCAGCGTGCACGCCCGCGCACCAGTGGCCGGTAATGTTTTCATCGCCGTCACTGTTATCCCCGCGGTGCCATCCTATATCTGCAAGCGTCGCAGCGACCACATTCTCATTTATCATCTCGATGGGCGGGTCATCACCATGCCAGCATCACTTTCGATCAGGGCAGGCATTCGCGTCCGAAGACGTCTCCAAAAGCCCAGGCATCTCCGACCATTCCACCGACTTTCAATGATCTATTGACCAAGAGAGGAAAGACCATGTCCAGTTACACCGCAGCCAACTACAACGCAGCGAAGTCAGGCACCTTCAAGATCGGCGGCGAGATCGAGGTCAACCGTCTCGGTTTCGGCGCCATGCGCGTCACCGGCAAGGGCATCTGGGGCGAACCGGCCGATCATGCCGAATCCATCCGCACGCTGAAGCGCCTGCCGGAACTCGGCGTCAACTTCATCGATACGGCCGATTCCTACGGCCCCGATGTCTCCGAATGGCTGATCAAGGAAGCGCTGCATCCCTATGGCGGCAAGTCGATCATCGCCACCAAGGGCGGCCTGACCCGCCACGGTCCCGATATCTGGCTGCCCGTCGGCCGTCCGGAATATCTGATCCAGCAGGCGCATAAGAGCCTGCGCAATCTTGGGCTCGAGCAGATCGATCTCTGGCAGCTTCATAGGATCGATCAGAAGGTGCCAGCCAAGGAACAGTTCGATGCGATCAAATCGCTGCTCGATAGCGGCCTCATCCGCCATGCGGGTCTGAGCGAAGTGTCCGTTGCCGACATTGAAGCCGCCTCGAAGTACTTCAAGGTCGCGACCGTCCAGAACCGCTACAATCTCGTCGATCGCACCAGCGAGGACGTGCTCGATTGCTGCGCCAAGCATAATATCGGCTTCATCCCATGGTACCCGCTGGCCGCCGGCGACCTCGCCAAGCCGGGCTCACTGCTCGATACGATCGCCAAAAAGCACAATGCCGCGCCAAGCCAGATCGCGCTCGCCTGGGTGCTGAAGCGCAGCCCGGTCATGCTGCCGATCCCCGGCACCTCCAAGGTCAAGCATCTCGAGGAAAACGTCGCAGCCGTCGACATCACCCTCTCGAACGAGGAATTCTCCGCCCTCGACGCCGAAGGTCGGAAGCTCTTCAAGGCTGCTTGACGGGTGCTGACAGCCGCCCCTCACCCTAACCTTACCGGGTCGAGACCCGTGGCTCGACCCCGGTTGGTGCCGGCAGGCGGATGCGGGGCAAGCCATCGGCGATCCGCGAGGCCGCAATTTTCGGCACAATTTTGACCATCCGGTCAAACATGCTGCAAAATGAGGCGGTGGCCTGTTATTTTGAGGGCAAGCATTGCGCCCAGTGCATTGCTGCATTGCGGTATTTTCGCTATTCCGACTCAAAAGAATTGGGTATCACTATCTTCGTAAGCAGCGCACTCCTCCTCCCAGCGCTCTTACATCGGACTGACAACACTCCTCCTCCCAGTTGTCAGTCAGGATCAAGAGCCCGGCGCACCTCCTCCCGCGTCGGGCTTTTTTCTTTTCCTGCAAGTCTGTTTTCTCCCACGTCGAATCGATCAATTGCCAATACGGGCAACGCCGCTTTTGCCGTTGTCCCGGGTCCATTTGACCTTGTTGGCGCCGGCGCGTTCGAGTTCGAAGCACATCTGCTTGCCCTTGTTCCAGCTCTGGAATTTCTGGCAGAGGCGGTTGGCGTCGATCCACCATTGGCCGGTATCGCTTGGCTTGACATAGCGGCCGAGACCGATCGCCTGGCCGTTGCCGTCGACCTTGCCGGAAGAACGGAAGATCAGTGGCAGTTCACCGCCAAGCGGTGTGGAGAGGTAGACCGTCTTGCCAATGATGTCGCGGCGGATGTCGGCCTCGCCGAGCGTCTCCGTCGAGCCCAGAGAAGGCATCAGCATCAATGTCGATAAGCCTGTGATCGCGAGCAACTTCATCACCCTGATCCATCGATTGAATGTGATCGGACAAAACGCCGTGGACAGCCGAAAGTTTCAGGAGCAATTCCAGCAAAAGCGCGCAGCGGTTCTCACAGGAAAGCTCTTGTCCACCTCCCGCGGTTTGACTCGGCAAGCCTCGTCGGACTATTTGAACGGGCGCCGCCTGTCCGGTGCGTGAACCGATTGGAGTTTGGTCATGATCGGCAAAAGGCGCGCCTCGCGCGCGGCTCTGACAGGTCTTCTGGTTGCAACGATGGTGCTCGCCGGCTGCGGCGGCAGGCCGGTTGGTGTCATGCAGGCGGCCGGCACCGTCGCCCCGGGCACCTCGAAGGTCGATCTTCTCGTCGCCACGACGCGCGCTGCCGACGACAATCCCGCCGTGCTTTTCTCCGGCGAACGCGGTACTGGCCTCGCCGTCAATGCCGTCGACGTCTCCATTCCGCCGGAAGCCAATCGCAAGGTCGGCCAGGTGCAATGGCCAAGCCGCCTGCCGGCCGATCCGCTGCGCGACTTCGTCACCGTTTCGGTCGATCCGCTGGACGGCGAGCGGGCCGGCGAGACCTGGCTGAAGACCCATATGCCGAAGAGCCGCCGGGTGCTGGTCTTCGTCCACGGCTTCAACAATCGTTATGAGGATGCCGTCTACCGCTTCGCGCAGATCGTCCATGATTCGCATGCCGACGTCGCACCCGTCGTCTTCACCTGGCCCTCGCGCGGCAGCATCTTCGATTATAATTACGACAAGGAAAGCACCAACTATTCCCGCGACGCGCTGGAGGAATTGTTGACCCGCACCGCCGCCAATCCTGCTGTCAGCGACGTCACCATCATGGCCCATTCGATGGGCACCTGGCTCACCGTCGAAGCGCTGCGGCAGATGGCGATCCGCAACGGTCATGTCGCCTCGAAGATCAACAATGTCATCCTCGCCTCGCCGGATCTCGATGTCGACGTCTTCGGCCGCCAGTTCGCGAGCCTCGGCAAGGAAAGGCCGCACTTCACCATCTTCGTTTCGCAGGACGACCGGGCTTTGGCGCTGTCGCGGCGCATCTCCGGCAATGTCGACCGGCTCGGCCAGATCGATCCCTCGGTCGAACCCTATCGCAGCAAGCTCGAGGCGGCCGGCATCACCGTGCTCGATCTCACCAAGCTCAAGGGCGGCGACCGGCTGAACCACGGCAAGTTCGCCGAAAGCCCCGAGGTGGTGAAGCTGATCGGCGACCGGCTGATTGCCGGCCAGGCGATCACCGATTCCAATGTCGGGCTCGGCGAGGCCGTCGGCGCGGTGGCGATGGGCGCTGCCCAGACTGCCGGAAGTGCCGTCAGTGTTGCCGTCAGCACGCCGATTGCGATCTTCGATCCGCGCACCCGGCGCAACTACGACGCCCAGCTGAAGCGTCTCGGCCAGTCGATGAACAACACCGTCGGTTCGGTCGGCGACAGCGTCGGTGCCAGCCTGCCGGAAAGCCAATAAATTCCACAGAGCAATTCCAGCAAAAGTGCACAGCGGTTTTGCGTTTCGGAACTGCGAAAACCAAAGAGATAGGGAATTTCCCGTAATTCGGAGAAAACGGAAATTCTCTAGGCATCGCATCTTGATGTGATATATCAGATTCACGACGGCAATTCTGTCTGCCGTGCGATGGGTTGATGGCATGGCGGATGAGATGAAGAAGAGTGTGGCGGTCGTCGGCGCGGGCGTGATCGGCGCCTCGATCGCCTTCGAGCTGCAGCGGCGCGGTCTTGAGGTGACGCTGATCGACAACGGTGAACCGGGACGCGGCACCTCCTTTGGCAATATGGCAAGCATAGCGCTGGATTTTGCCGCCGGTTCCGGCCCGTCGACCTGGAAGAAGATCCCCGGCTGGCTGCTCGATCCGGAAGGCCCGGTCTGGCTGCGGCCTTCCTATGCGGCCAGGATGCTGCCCTGGTTCCTGCGCTTCCTGGCAGCCGGCCGGCCCTCGCGGCTGAGAGAGATCGAGGATGCCGGCATGAGCCTGTCCAACCGCGCGCTCGGCGATTTCAGGCAGATGCTCCAGGCGATCGGCGCACCCGAATTGATGACCGAGGAAGGTTGCCTGGCGATCTACGAGACCGAGGCCGAATTTGCCGCCGATCGCGGCCATCTGGCCATGATGCAGCGCTACGGCCTCGAATTCGAGGTTTTGAGCAACGGCGCCATCCAATATTACGAACCCACCCTGTCACCGGCGATTGCCAAAGCCGTGCTGCTTCCCGACAACAAGTCGATCCGCGACCCCTACAAGCTGGTGGTGAAACTCGCCGACGCCGCAAAGGCCGCGGGCACGACCTTCGTCTCCGGCACTGTGCGGAATATCGAGCGCAGGGGCGATTGCACGGCCGTCGTTCTCCTCGAGGATGGCAGGCGGATCGAGGCCGGTTCGGTGGTGCTTGCCGCCGGCGTCCACACCCGTTTCCTTGCCGAAAAGCTCGGCGAGCCGATCCCGCTCGAAACCGAGCGCGGCTATCACACGCAGATCATGAAGCCCGGCATCTCCATGCGTTATTCGGTGATCTGGCCGCATCGCGCCTTCATGGTGACGCCGACGGCGGGCGGCATCCGTGTCGGCGGCAATGTCGAGCTCGCCGGTCTCGATGCCGCGCCGGATTTCCGCCGTCCGCGGGTGCTGGTGCGCCATGCCCAGCGCGCGCTGCCCGGCCTGAAGGTCGAGGAGACGACGGAATGGATGGGTCATCGTCCGGCGCTGCCCGATACGATCCCGATCATTTCGCCGTCGTCGAAAATGCCCGGCGTCTTTTATGCGACCGGCCACGGCCATCTCGGCCTGACCTTTTCGGCAACGACAGCGCTCGTGATCGCCGATATGGTGACCGGGCTCAAACCATCCCTCGATGTGACCCCGTTCCGCATAGACCGCTATTAGGAGGCCCTCATGTCCGATACCAGCAAACCCGTAGCGCTGATCACCGGCGGCGGCCGCGGCATGGGCGAGGCGATCGCCCGCGAGCTCTCCTCCCAGGGCTATCAGTTGGCGCTGATGTCGCCGTCGGAAAGCTGTGGGAAGCTGGCTGCCGAACTCGGCGGCGTCGCCTCGCGCGGCGTTGCCGAAAAGGCTGAGGATCTCAAGGCGATCTTCGACCTGACGATGAAGACCTATGGCCGCATCGACGCCGTCGTCAACCTGAGCGGTCACCCGCCGAAGGGCGACCTGCTCGATATTTCAGACGAGAACTGGACGCTCGGTTCCGACATGATGATCCTGTCGCTGGTGCGCATGGCCCGCCTGGTGACGCCGGTCATGCTGAAACAGGGCAAGGGCGCCTTCGTCAACATCACCACCTTCGCGGCCTACGAACCGTCGCTGGTCTTCCCCGTTTCCTGCACCTATCGCGCCGCTGCCGGCGCCTTCACCAAGCTTTATTCCGATCGTTACGCGGCCGACAATATCCGCATGAATTGCATACTGCCGGGCTATATCGACAGTCTGAACCACAAGCCTGAGACCGCCGAGAAGGTCCCGATGAAGCGCATCGGCCATGTGGAGGAGATCGCCAAGACCGCGGCCTTCCTGCTCTCCGATGGCGCCGGGTATATCACCGGCCAGAATATTCGCGTCGATGGCGGCGTCACCCGTCACGTCTGATCTGGAGTTTTCGATATGAGATGGAAGCGCACGATCCAGTTGCTGGATGTCCACGCCGAAGGTGAGATCGGCCGCGTCGCGATCGGCGGCGTGCCGAAAATCCCGGGCGATACCATCGCCGCCCAGCTGCACTGGCTGAACACCGATCCGAAGGGTGACGAATTGCGCCGCTTCCTTTGCCTGGAGCCGCGCGGCGCGCCCATCGGCTCGGTCAACCTGCTGCTGCCGGCACGGCACCCGGAGGCCGACGCCGCCTTCATCATCCTGCAGCCCGACCAGGCGCATGCCAGTTCCGGCTCGAACTCGATCTGCGTCACCACCGCCTTGCTCGAATCCGGCATCGTCGACATGAAAGAGCCGGAGACGATCGTCACCCTCGAAACCGCCGCCGGCCTGGTCAAGGCGACGGCGACCTGCCGCGACGGGCGCTGCGAAAAGGTCAGGCTGACCATGGTGCCTTCCTTCGTGCATGAGCTCGATGTCGGGATCGACACGCCGCATTGGGGAAAGATCAAGGCCGACATCAGCTACGGCGGCATCTTCTATGCGCTGGTCGATGTCGGCCAGATCGGTCTGACGATCGAGAAGGCCAATGCCGCCGGCCTCGTCCAGGCCGGCATGATCCTCAAGGAGGTGATCAACCGCGACATCAAGGTCGTCCATCCGGAGATCCCGGCGATCTCAGGCGTCGCCTATGTCATGTTCCGCGATACCGAAGCCGACGGCACGGTGCGCACCTGCACCACCATGTGGCCGGGCCGGGCCGACCGCTCGCCCTGCGGCACCGGCAACTCCGCCAATCTCGCCACCCTTTATGCGCGCGGCAAGGCCAAGGTCGGCGACGTCTTCACCTCGAAATCGATCATCGGCTCGGAATTCGAGGTCGGCCTCCAGGCAGTAACCGAGGTGGCCGGCCGCCCCGCCGTCATCCCCACCATCACCGGCCGCGGCTTCACCTTCGGCCTGACCCAGGTAGCCCTCGACCCCTTTGACCCGCATCCGAACGGTTTTGCGCTGACGGATGTCTGGGGACCGTCTGCGGGAGAGATTTGAACGCGAGGAGCATGATGCAGCTTTGCTCGCTGCGAGGCTGTCGGATTGTTGCAGAGAGAAGAACATGAGCAAGGATATCGAGACCGTAACACTGTGGCGTCCGGTCGGGCCTGAGGAGCTGGCGCTTATTCGCGATCTCGACATGCGCGGATTTCCGCCACGCTTGCCAGACCAGCCGATCTTCTATCCCGTGCTGTCGGAAGATTATGCAGTCAAGATCGCGCGCGACTGGAATGTGCCGCGGAGCGGGTCAGGCTTCGTGACGAAGTTTGAGGTGAGAAAGGATTACCTCGCCGACCATGCGGTTCAGGAAGCGGGCGGCCGGGCGCATCTTGAATATTGGATACCTGCAGAGGAGATGGATCAGTTCAACGCGGCGATCGTCGGAACGATCGAGGTCACGAAGACGTTTCCGTAACCGTTTCCCGTTCTTCGGGAATGGTGCGCCTCGGCTTGGCCGATGCAAGCGCTGTTGCTCCCGCGATCGTACCAAGCTTCCGCGACCGACTGACCAAAGGTGACGGAGGAGCATCCGCGTAACAATGTCGAAACGCGATCAGCCCCGCCTGCGCTCAGCATCCCCGGTTCGAGTGTCCCAACCCAGCATGGCCAGCTCGGCCACGGCCTCCAGTTCGCCACGGGTCGCTCCGTCGCGGGCCAGGATCGACATGCCATTCTGAACGGTCTGCACGAAGCGGGCAAGCGCGTGGACGTCGGTCGAGACCGGAATTTCGCCTGCTGATATCGCCTGGTTCAGGCGCAGCTTCAGGCGGTCGAGCGTGACGGCGCGGGCGGCTCGCACGAGTTCGCCGAGTTCCACATGGCCCTCGCTGCCGACCGAAGAGAGCGCCACCATGCAGCCGCGGGGAATATCCACGACACAGCCGGTCAGGGCAGCGGCCGAATCCATCAGGAGCGACATCACCGCTTCACGGGCCGTGCCCGCGGAGAGGAAGCCTGCCCAGACGAGCGCCTCGTTGTTGTCGCGATAGTGGCGCAACGCCTCGGCATAGAGGGCCTCCTTCGAGCCGAATGCCGCGTAGAGACTCGGCGATCCGATCCCCATCGCCTCGGTGAGATCGGCGATCGAGGTCGCCTCGAAGCCCTTGATCCAGAACAGGCGGGTTGCCCGCGCCAAGGCTGTTTCCCGATCGAACGCCCGCGGCCGCCCGCGACTGCGGGCAGGGGTTTTATCGACTTCCGAGATCTCATCCGATTTTTGCATCGATCATTATATAAACCCATTGACACCCCATCGCAACGTGCCTAGCTATTTATGTGTCGATCACTACAGAAAGAGAAGATCATGACAGAACTGGCTGGAAAGCGTGCCCTGGTAACAGGTGGCTCGCGTGGCATCGGTGCCGCCATCGCATTGGCGCTTGCCGACAAAGGCGCTGATGTCACCATCACCTATGAGCGTTCGGCCGATCGCGCCGCCGAAGTCGTCCGGGCGATCGAGCGCAAGGGCCGCAAAGCGCTTGCCATCCAGGCCGACAGCGCCGATCCGGCAGCCGTGAAGCGCTCGGTTGACGAGGCAGCCCAGGCACTTGGCGGTCTCGACATTCTCGTCAACAATGCCGCAATCGCGCTTTACGGTGCGATCGCCGACGTCAGCGTCGAGCAGATCGATGCGCTGCTGGACGTCAATGTGCGGTCGCCCTTGCTCGCTTCGCAGGCCGCGATTCCCTATCTGCAGGCGGGCGGCCGCGTCATCACGATCGGCTCGGTCGGCGCCGAACGCATCGTCGGTGATACCGGTACGGTCTATTTCATGACAAAATCCGCGCTCCACTCGTTTACCCGCGGCCTCGCGCGGGAACTCGGATCTCGCGATATCACCGTAAACCTCGTCCAGCCGGGTTCGACCGACACCGATATGAATCCCGCCGACGGCGACTTCGCCGACTTCCAGCGCGCCCTCATCCCACTTGGCCGTTATGGCGAGCCGGAAGATGTGGCGGCCGCTGTGGCGTTCCTCGCAAGCCCTGCTGCAAGGCACATCACCGGAACCATTCTCACAGTGGATGGCGGCCTGAACACCTGAATCGGGAGGTGTTGCTTCCGGCCCTCAAAAGACAGGGGGACCGACAGATGTCGGCCCTTCTTTCTCACTTATGCGTTAGCCAAACGAGGTGACGGCCAGCATCGTGTCGGAGAGCCTGTGGCCGGGCGTGGGGGTCGCGTGCAATGCGCGCTCCGCGTAGCTGTGCAGCAGCGCGGGATCGTCGATCACATGTGCCGGAACGGCGTAGTAGCGGCGAACCGTCACCTCCCTGCCGGCGGCGCGGTAGCTGAACGGTTCGGAGCCATCTGCCTCGAACTCCGCGCGCATCGCTTCGTCGACGCGGAGATACAGCGTGCCCTTCATGACGAACCCGAACTGCGCGCCGTTTCGGACCAGTGCGGATCCGCCGAAGAAGCGCCTGATATCGATGCAGCCGGCTGGGGCGATCTGGCCGGCAAAGTCGAGCGCCAGCCCGCGTGTCGCCTCGCTAGTCATGCTGCTGCTCCGCCAGAAGATCGAAGAAGCCGGTGATCGCGCCGAACCGGCCATCGGAAATCACCCCGAAACTCGTGCCGGTCTGCAAGACCCTCTCGTCTTCGTGGCGCAGTGCCCAGCGCGCCAGAGAACGGTCATTATGGTGGAGAACGCTCAATATCTTGAACCGGCCTCCCGGCATGCTCTCCTTGAAGCCGGCCATATAAGCCGAGAGACCGGCGCGCCCCGCGATCGCTCCATTCGGGTCGCAATAGGTCACCTCGTCAGCGAGGCAAGCCAGCATTTCCGGCTCGCGAGCGTCAGCGTCCAGCGACCAGATGGCTGCATATCTGTTCCACAGGGCCTCAGGTGTCATGACATCGTCTCCAGTTGATTGAATTCATCTTCTATCGCCTGCCGCAGGCCGGCGTTGTCATCGCCGCCGCGAATGAGCACGAGGAGTCCCTGATAGAAGGCCAGAAGGCGGGTGGCTGTCCTGTTCGCCTTGGCTCCGTCACCGTCTCGAACGATGGTCGGCACTTCGGTCAGCCTCGAGCGGAATGTGGTACGAAGGAGGCCGAGCGCCGCTTCGACACGGGGATGCGGATTGACGCCGCCGCCGAATTCCACCGCCATATTGGTGATCAGGCAGCCAAGGGAGCCATCGTCGGGCTCATGCAGGAGCGTGAGGAACAATTCGCGCAACCCTTGAAGCCCGCTTCCTGGCGGCGCAAACCGCTCGATGCGTCCCTCCAGCACCGTTCGGTGGTAATGGTCGAACGCTGCGTCGAAGAGGCCGGCCTTGTCGCCGAAGGCGTGATAGATGCTTCCACCCTTGAGCCCCGTCGCCTCCTCGAGGTCTCGGATTGATGCAGCTTGATAGCCCTGCTTGCGAAAGATGTGCATCGCCCCCGTCAGCACCGCCTCCTCATCGAATTCCCGCGTTCGGCCCATTGTCGCTCCGATTCTTTATCAACTGTTCTAGAATGACTGATAAAGAATCCAAACGCAACTGCCTCAGTGACTTTCGGCGAAATTCTCGCCGGCCGACCTCGGTCATCCCAAGCGCGTGGGTATCCATCGCTTAAGGTTTAGGATGATGTTTCGGTGGAATGGCCGGTCGGCCAGGTGGACGGCACTTGTTCGACGACAGCCTCCAGCATCTCCAGGCTGAACCCGACATACCGCGGCCCCCATCAACCGCGCTGCAAAACTCTGGCGCTGACCTGGCCTGTGGCAAGATTCTCGGCCGGCGCTGGCCTGCCAAGCAGATACCCTTGGCCGATGTCGCAACCCAGGTCCTGAAGCCGCTGAAGTTGGCTCTCCTCTTCGATACCCTCGGCCGTTATCGTCACGCCAAGTCCCACACCGAGAGCGATGATCGCCTTGATGACCTTGTCTTGCTTGTCATTGGTCTCGAATGAAGAGACGAAACTCCTGTCGATCTTGATCTTGTCGAACCGGTAGTTGGATAGTTGTGAGAGGCTGGAATATCCTGTTCCAAAGTCGTCGAGAGCAATCCTGACGCCCGCATTCACCAGATCGTCGAGGACGATTCGTGCGGTGACTGCGTCCTGGATGATGGCGCTCTCCGTCACCTCCAGCTCGACCCTGTGCGCCGGCAGACCGACATCGCCCAATATCTTGAGAATTCGCAGGCCCAGCAGTCGATCGCTCAGTTGGATCGGAGAAAGGTTGAATGACAGGACGAGCTCATTTGGCCAGGAAAGCGCATCGGTGCAGGCGTGGCGAAGCAGTTGGTCTGTCAATTCGACGATCAGACCGGCTTCCTCTGCCACAGGAATGAATTCGTTCGGTGGGATGAATTCGCCGGAGGCCGTCTTCCAGCGCGCCAGCGCCTCGAAGCCGATAATCCTATTCGTCTTCAGGTCTACGAGCGGTTGATAGTAGGGAACGATCTCGGCCTTCTTGATGGCTGCTCTCAGATCCGCTTCCACTCGAATCCGCTTCGCCAACTCGTCCTGCATCGAAGCCACGAAGGGCTTCACCAGATTGCGCCCCTGCTTTTTCGCCACATACATCGCACAGTCCGAATGTCGAATGACTTGACTGAGGTCATCGCCGTTCTCCGGATAAAGCGCGAAGCCGACACTGGCGCCGAGGTCGACGGCGACACCATTGAATGTGAACGGCTTGCCGATCACGGTCACTATGCGGTTCCCCAAGGTGACAAGATCGGGATTTCCGGTGCGCCGCGCCAGAACAACGAACTCGTCTCCGCCAAGGCGGAAAACGTGCTCGCGGGGAAAGAGGGAAGAGAGCCGCTGGGCAACAGTCTTCAGCACCGCATCACCGTGATCGTGCCCGAGGAGATCATTGATCTTCTTGAAGCCGTCGAGATCGATGCTGAACACGGCGTAGGTTTCTTGTGTCCTTTGATCGGTCATCGCCTGTGCGCATACGGAATCCAGAAACCTGCGGTTAGGCAGTTCGGTCAGCGTGTCGTGACAGGCGATCCAGTCTACGTTCTTTTCAGCCTGCAGCCGGCGATTGACCTCCCTCGAAAGATCCCGGATCCTCAGCGCGGAATAAATGATCCCGAGAAACCCGGAGATATTGAGGGCGAGGAGCGCGTGGTCCAGCGGATAGTCATGATGCTTTTCGATGAATCCATCCAGCCCTTCATGCCAATGGAAAAGCCAAGACAGGCAGAAGAGAAGCAGGAAGATCGCGAGCCAGGCAACGATCTCCATCTGCGGTCTGGTTGGTTGGATGCGAGGCATATGAACAGGCTCCTGTTGTGTGAAGAGCCGTCATGGCCAGTTTGCTACGCTCGTATCAGCGAATGCCGACGACGGATGGCGCAACTTCACGGCATCGGCGATCCTGCGCCGTGATCGAAGACCGCCTCAATTCATTCGGGCGGAATTAAGAGGGCCGGTATCGCAATGGCTGATGAAGCCGCGCAGCACCGACAAATCCCAAAGATCGTGCGCTTGGTAGGTTAATGGTGGGTTGCCTTTGCGAAGCGACGGGAGTTTCGCTGCGCACAATGGATATCTTTGCCGTAAATCGGATGAGGATTCGGTTCCTGTCCATCGGTCGCGCATCCCCGGAGGCGATCAACCTGCCAGCATCGTATCCGCCAGGCTGTAGCAGTGGCTCGCCTGATAGGCGTTCCGACCCCGGTTCATGTGCGTCACATTGAAAGTCCGAATGGCGCGCAAGATGCGGCGCTCCGCGAGGAATTTGCGGATCGAGGCCGAGCCCCGCACATTGATGCCGAAAATGTCCTCGCCGCGCGGAAAAAAGTAACCGACGTCTTCGGGCGTCGTGACGCAGTGCTCGAGAAAAGCCTCGTCCACATCGCCCTGCGCGGGTGAATGGTCGGTGGTGAAATGCGAAAGATGCACCAGGAATCGTGCACGCAGCCCTTCGCCATCGGCGTAGAGCGTGAAAAGCTCCATCCAGCTCGCATTAACGCGGACGAGCGGCTTGTCGGAAGTGGAGGGCAGACAGGAAACTGACCAGTAGTGACGCTCGGTCTTGCGCGGGATGGGGATGCAGGTCTGCCCATATACCCCGAGAATTTCCAGAACGTCTTGCGCCTGCGGGCGACGAAGCAGCTTCTGGAACCGCGCGACGTACTTGAACCGCTGTTCCAGGGACTCCAGACGCTCTTCGGCGTCGATCAAGTCTGCCTCGCCTTCTATCCACGCCGGCTGCTGCTCAGGATCCAGAAACTTGCGCAGACCGGTGGTGCTGCGACGAGGGGTCGTGCTCATGTCAGGTGCCATGTGAGATCCGTCTTCTCATCGCTTCACCGGCCTGATCCCGCGACGTCGGCTCCTGGTGGTGAGGCGCCGTTCGCAGCCGAGCGGTTTGCCGGCGCGGTGGACCAACGCACCGGCCGCACAATAACATCCATCGAACGAATGGCGAAGACTGCCCTTCGGCCGGCCCGAAAGCCAAAGCCTGCCAACGACCAAACCGCTGCGCACTTTTGCCGGAATTGTTCTAGTAAACGAACGGATCGACCCCGGCCGCCGCATGGACGCCCGGCTCTTTCGGATAGATCACGCCCTTGCGCAGGATGATGTTGGCATAGAGCCTGGGCTCGCCGGTCTGGATCACCGCATGGGCGGTCTTCACCCTTCCGTAGAAATCCTGGCCGATCAGCGGCACCACCTGCCGGTGCGGTTCGTGCCGCGCGCAGCAATCGATCATCTCCTCATGCACGGGATCGAGCTTGTCGCGCTCGGCCTTGACGGTCGAGCGGAAGATCGCCTCCGCCACGAAATCGTCGATCGGCAGCACGCTGAGCACGGCATTGAGGACCGGGATGAGGTGGTGGCCGTCGAGCCGGATCAGCCGGCGGGCATGTTCGACGCCCGGATAATTGCCGTCGACGATGGCGATCTCGTCGCCGTGGCCCATGGCGCGAAGCGTAAAAAGCAGCTCCGGGCTCAACAGCGGATCAAGTCCTTTCAGCATGGTCTACCTCCTTGAAGAGTACGTTCTGGTCGGTGAGGTAACGCGCAAAGATCGGCAGGCTGGCGCCGCCGATGGCGCGCGCCTGGGCGCCGACCGCGCCCTCGATGATTTCGGGCATGACGACGCCCTGCAGGTCGAGCTTGGCGGCTTCGTCGATCGTGGCTTGCACGACGCGGCTGCGCACCCAATCGGGAAAGCCACCGTCGATGACAGCCGCGCTGAAATCGACGATCGAGGCGGCGGCAACGATCGCCTGCGCCAGCGCCTTGGCGCTATCCTGGATCCAGGCTTCCATCGGTTCGCCGAAATCCACCCAGCCGTCGGCCGAATACCAGAGCGGCTCGGGATCGATGCCGCGCTCGCGCAGCATGTTTTCGAGCACGAAAATCGAGGCGATTTCAAGCAACTGCATCGTCTCGCCGTTCTTGCCGCGCACAGGCAGCGGCCCGATCGCGCCTGCCGTGCCGGTGCGGCCGGAAAAGATCGCCGAATTCAGGACGATGCCGCCGCCGATGAAGGAGCCGATGAAGAAATAGACGAAATCCGGATAGGACGGTCCGACGCCGAAGACGAGCTCGGCGCCGCAGGCGCTGGTCGCATCGTTCTGCATGAAGACCGGATGCGAGACACGCGCGGCGATGTCGGCCTGCAGGTCGACGTCGCGCCAGACCTCCATGGCGCCTGGCGGCGCACCCACCTCTTCGGCCCAATTCCAGAGCTCGAAGGGGGCGGCGATGCCGAGGCCGGCGATGCGGCCGCGCTGCTTGTCGTCGAGCCGGTCTTCGAGCTCCCGGATGCCCGAGGTGACGAAGGCGAGGATTTCATCCGGCAGCGGATAGGCATAGGTCCGGTGCAGCTGCATGCGGATGCGGCCGACGAAATCCATCAACACCAGATCGGCGCTGCGCCGGCCCATCTTCAAACCGAAGGAATAGACGGCATCGGGATTGATATGCATCGGGATCGACGGCTGGCCGACACGGCCGCGCACCGGTTCCCCGCGCGACAGCAGCCCTTCCTTCTCCAGCACCCGCATGATGACGGAGACGGTCTGCGCCGACAGCCCGCTGCGGCGCGCGATATCGGCCTTCGACAGCGCGCCGTAGAGACGCACCAGCGACAGCACGAGCCGTTCGTTATAGGCTCGCACCCTGACCTGGTTCGCACCGCCGGCCGGATTCAGAATTGGTGGCGGAACCGGTGTGTGTTCCGGTCCTTCCAAGGACGACATGGCCGCTCCTCCCGATTGTTGGCCTATGCCCTAATTCGATTGAGCATGCCACATCGAATTAATAATTCAATTGGATTTATTTATTGACAAGCCGATTTCTTTTCGCTCTTAATTGCCGTCGTCAAGGGCACGGGACCGCTGGGAGGCGTTAGCGATCCACGGCGAAGTGCTATATCTTAAATTCCGGCCCCGCAGGGGCGGCGCCGGCAAACTCTGGGAGGAGTTCCATGAAGAAATCTGTTCTCGCTTTCGGCGCGCTCGCGCTTGGTGTCACCTTTTCCGCTCCGGTCATGGCGGCTGACGTTGCTGCCTGCCTCATCACCAAGACCGACACCAACCCCTTCTTCGTCAAGATGAAGGAAGGTGCGACCGCCAAGGCCAAGGAACTCGGCGTCTCGCTGAAGTCTTATGCCGGCAAGGTCGACGGTGACAGCGAAAGCCAGGTGGCCGCGATCGAAAGCTGCATTGCCGACGGCGCAAAGGGCATCCTGATTGCTGCTTCCGACACCAAGGGCATCGTGTCTTCGGTCAAGAAGGCCCGTGATGCCGGCCTGCTGGTCATCGCTCTCGACACACCGCTCGAGCCGGCCGATGCCGCCGACGCCACCTTCGCCACCGACAACCTGCTCGCCGGCAAGCTGATCGGCCAGTGGGCCAAGGAAACGATGGGCGACAAGGCCAAGGATGCCAAGGTCGGCTTCCTCGACCTGACCCCGTCGCAGCCGACGGTCGACGTTCTGCGCGACCAGGGCTTCATGATGGGCTTCGGCATCGATCCGAAGGATCCGAACAAGATCGGCGACGAGGACGATGCTCGTATCGTCGGTCATGACGTGACCAACGGCAATGAAGAAGGCGGCCGCAAGGCCATGGAAAACCTTCTGCAGAAGGATCCGAGCATCAACGTCATCCACACGATCAATGAGCCGGCCGCTGTCGGCGCCTATCAGGCGCTGAAGGCCGTCGGCATGGAAAAGAACGTGCTGATCGTCTCGGTCGACGGCGGTTGCCCGGGCGTGAAGTCGGTCAAGGAAGGCGTCATCGGCGCCACCTCGCAGCAATATCCGCTGATGATGGCAGCCCTTGGCGTCGAAGCGATCAAGAAGTTCGCCGACAGCGGTGAAAAGCCGAAGCCGACCGAAGGCAAGTCCTTCTACGACACCGGCGTCTCGCTCGTCACCGACAAGCCGGTCTCCGGCGTCAAGTCGATCGACACCAAGGAAGGCACGGACAAGTGCTGGGGCTGAGCCCTGATTGCTGAAAGCAGACCGGCCGGGGCTTGATCCCCGGCCGTTTTCGACGGACGATGTGCCGTCGCCTCACGAACCGGCTAATCAAAGACCGGATGGATATCGGTGACGGCCCCCGCGCGAGTTCGGCGCGCGGATGCGGAGGAGGAACCATGACCGGAACACAGGAATTCGAACGTGTCCTCGACGGCAGCGACAAGAGCGTTGCCTCCTTCGAGCACGAGAAAGTCTCGCTGATCAAGCGCGCGCAGCATTTTCTGCACTCGACGCCGGCCGCCGTGCCGCTGATCGTGCTGGTGCTGGCGATCGTCATCTTCGGGATCACCATCGGCGGACGGTTCTTCTCGTCCTACACGCTGACCCTGATCCTGCAGCAGATCGCCATCGTCGGTATTCTCGGCGCCGCCCAGACGCTGGTCATCCTGACCGCCGGCATCGATCTTTCGATCGGCGTCATCATGGTGATCTCGGCGGTCATCATGGGCAATGTCGCGATCACCTACGGCATACCGACGCCGATCGCGGTCGCAGCCGGCATGCTTGTCGGCGGCCTTTGCGGATTGCTGAACGGCTTCCTCGTCGCCTACATGAAACTGCCGCCCTTCATCGTCACGCTCGGCACCTGGAACATCGTCATGGCGACGAATTTCATCTATTCCGCCAACGAGACGATCCGCGATACCGACGTCGACGAAAAGGCGCCGCTGCTGCATCTTTTCGCCGTGAGCTTCAAGCTCGGCAGCGCCGTGCTCACCCTCGGCGTCATCGCCATGGTGCTGCTCGTCTTGGTGCTCTGGTATGTCCTCAATCACACCGCCTGGGGCCGGCATGTCTATGCGGTCGGCGACGATCCGGAGGCAGCCAAGCTCTCGGGCATTCAGACCAAGAAGGTGCTGCTGACCGTTTATGCCATATCAGGCGTCATTGCCGGCTTGGCCGCCTGGGTCTCGATCGGACGCAACGGCTCGATCTCTCCGTCTTCGGCCGTCACCGATTTTAACCTCCAGGCGATCACCGCGACTGTGATCGGCGGCATCTCGCTGTTCGGCGGCCGCGGCTCCATTCTCGGCACGCTCTTCGGTGCCATGATCGTCGGCGTCGTCTCGATGGGCCTCAACATGCTCGGCGCCGACCCGCAATGGAAAGTCCTTTTGACAGGCGTGCTGATCATCGCCGCCGTCGCCATCGATCAGTGGATCAGAAAGGTTTCGGTGTAATCATGGCTCGCGAACCCCTTCTCACCGCCCGCGGTCTCGTCAAGCGTTATGGCCGCGTGACCGCGCTCGACAATGCCGATTTCGACCTCTATCCGGGTGAAATTCTCGCCGTGATCGGCGATAACGGCGCCGGCAAGTCCTCGCTGATCAAGGCGATATCGGGAGCCGTCACCCCGGACGAGGGGGTGATTACCCTCGAAGGCCGGCAGGTGCAGTTCCGCTCGCCGATGGAAGCGCGCGAGGCCGGCATCGAGACCGTCTATCAGAATCTCGCTTTGTCGCCGGCGCTGTCGATCGCCGACAACATGTTCCTCGGCCGCGAGATCCGCAAACCGGGCGTGCTCGGCTCCATGTTCCGCATGCTCGACCGGCCGGCCATGGAAAAGCTGGCGCGCAACAAGCTGTCCGAACTCGGCCTGATGACCATCCAGAACATCAACCAGGCGGTGGAAACGCTCTCCGGCGGTCAGCGCCAGGGTGTCGCGGTTGCCCGCGCTGCCGCCTTCGGCTCGAAGGTCATCATCATGGACGAACCGACGGCAGCCCTTGGCGTCAAGGAAAGCCGCCGCGTGCTGGAACTGATCCTCGATGTCAGGGCCCGCGGCCTGCCGATCGTGCTGATCTCCCACAACATGCCGCATGTCTTCGAAGTGGCCGACCGGATTCATATCCACCGTCTCGGCCGGCGGCTGACGGTGATCGATCCCAAGGAATACACCATGTCCGACGCCGTCGCCTTCATGACCGGCGCCAAGGCGGTGCCGACGGAGCCCGTCGCGGCATGACGGCACGCATCGACGAAATCGCCGGCGCAGTTCTTGACCGCGCCGGCCATTCCAGACGTTTCCTGGTCGCCATCGCCGGACCGCCGGGTGCCGGCAAATCCACCATGGCCGACAACCTGGCGGAAGCGCTGAAAGCCAGGGGCGAAAGTGCCGAAGTCCTGCCGATGGACGGCTTCCACATGGACAACGCCATCCTGATCGAACGCGGCCTGCTGGCGCGCAAGGGTATCCCCGAGACCTTCGACGTTCGTGGTTTCCTCGATATCATCCGCGCCGTCAGGCTGGCCGATCAGGAGGTTCTGGTGCCGGTCTTCGACCGCTCGCGTGAACTCGCCATCGCCTCGGCCCGCCCTGTTTCCCCCGATCACCGCTTCATCATCGTCGAGGGCAATTACCTGCTGTTTTCGCTGGGCAAATGGGCCGAACTCGAAGGCGTCTTCGACTTTTCGATCATGCTAGCGCCGCCGATCGAGGTGCTCGAGGAGAGGCTCTGGGCGCGCTGGCGCGGTTATAAGCTCACCGAAGAGGCCGCCAGCGCCAAGGTCTACGGCAATGACCTGCCGAACGGCCGGCTGATCCTCGAAAACCGCCGCCCGGCCGATGTGACGCTGGAGATCGCGCTGGCGTGATGCCGCGCGACATTCACGAAAAAAAGAGCTAAAGCGCGTCGCATGATTCAATTTCAATGCGACGCGCTTTAGTGTTATCGAGGCCGCAGACGCATCGCTTCGGAGGCCTGCCATGCAATCGATCACCATTCGCCGTCCTGATGACTGGCACCTGCATCTGCGCGATGGCGTCATGCTGGAGGGCGTGATCGCCGATACGAGCCGCACCTTCGCCCGCGCCATCATCATGCCCAATCTCGTGCCGCCCGTCGTCACCACCAGTGACGCCAAGGCCTATCGCGAGCGCATCCTCGAGGCCTTGCCGGACGGCCATCGCTTCCAGCCGCTGATGACGCTTTATCTCACAGAACATACCAGCCCCGATGACGTGGAGGAGGGTAAGAACAGCGGCCTCATCACCGCCGTGAAGCTTTATCCCGCCGGCGCCACGACCAATTCGCATGGCGGCGTGCGCGACATGGAAAAGGCGATGCCGGTGCTGGAGCGCATGGCAAAGATCGGCCTGCCGCTCTGCGTCCATGGCGAGGTGACGACGCCTGATGTCGATATCTTCGATCGCGAGGCCGTCTTCATCGAGACCGTGCTTGATCCGCTGCGGCAGCGCCTGCCGGAGCTCAAGGTGACGATGGAGCACGTGACGACATCGGATGGCGTCGATTACATCAAGGCGGCCAAGGGCAATCTCGCCGGCTCGATCACCACCCACCATCTGATCATCAACCGCAACGCCATCCTCGTCGGCGGCATCCGCCCGCATTATTACTGCCTGCCGGTCGCCAAGCGCGAAAACCACCGGCTGGCTCTGCGTGCGGCCGCCGTCAGCGGTGACGCCCGCTTCTTCCTGGGCACGGATTCCGCCCCGCATGTCGATCCGCTGAAAGAATGCGCCTGCGGCTGCGCCGGCATCTATACCTCGGTCAATACGATGAGCTGCCTCGCCCATGTCTTCGAACAGGAGGGCGCCCTGGAGCGGCTCGAAGCCTTCGTGTCGCTGAACGGGCCGGCCTGGTACGGGCTCCAGCCGAACGAGGAGCGCATCACCCTGTCAAGGCAGGCCGAGCCGGTCGTCTTTCCCGCGAGGATTGAAACCGGAGCCGGTCCGGTGACGGTGTTCGATCCGATGTTTCCCCTGCATTGGCAGGTGGTGCAGCAGGCGTAAGCTTTCGGAATTCAATTTTAAATAGAATATTCATCTTAAACTTCGGCGCGACGTTAAACGCGTAACATTTGCATTGTGCAGTGCATCATTTGTTAACGGATGCATAAGACATTCCTCGTCGCGGAGCCCATAAGCTGCCAACATCTGGCGCGGCAACAGCTGCGGAGACTGAAAAGCATGACGCTTGACTATAACTCTCTCTTGCTGGCGCTCGGCGTCTCCGCGGCATGCCTTGCCGTCACGCTGATGGGCAGTTGGATTGTCCGCCGGGCGGAAACGGTGCTGCTCACCGCCACCATCGGCCTGGTCCTCGTCGTCAGCGGCATTTTCGTCTACAGCGCCTACGTCAATAGGCCGGAGACATGGCTGGGCGTTGCCAATTTCGTGCTGTTTCATGCCGGCTTTGCCACCATATGGGGGGCAGGCAGACAGTTCCTCACCGGCCGCCTGTCCATTCCGGCCATCGCGATCCGCGCGCTTGCCGCGATGGTCTTTTCCATCGTGCCGATGCTATCAGGGTATGACGGCCTGGCCTTCATCGCCGACAATCTCGCTATCGCCCTTTTGCTCTTTGCCACCGCCCGGCAATATTGGCTCGCCCGTGTCGAAGCACCCGCGCCGCTCCTCGGCATTACCGCGCTCTATACGCTGACGGCGATCTCCTTCGTCCTCTGCGCCGCCGTGCTGATCTCCGACGGCAAGCTGGTGCTCGGCAAGGCCCCCAGCAACTGGGCCGAAGATCTCAGCCTCGCCGTCTGCATCGCCGGCATGACCGGGATCGGTGCATTGTCGTTGGCGCTTCATCAATGGCGGCTCGCTGCCCGCCACCGTCTCGATGCGATCACCGATCCGCTGACCGGCCTGCTCAACCGCCGCGCCCTGTTCGACGAGTACGGCACGCGCCCGATGGGCACGACCACCGCCGTCATCGTCTTCGACATCGACCATTTCAAATCCGTCAACGACCGCTTCGGCCATGCTGCCGGCGATCGCGTGCTCAAGGTCTTCGCCGGCGAACTCGCGGCCAGCTGCCGCACCGGCGACACCGCCGCCCGGCTCGGCGGCGAGGAATTTGCGCTGGTGCTGAAGGAGATCATGCCCGGCCGGGCGGAACTGACGGCCGAGCGCATCCGCCGGGCTTTCGAGGCGCGCGAGATCCATATCGATGACGAAGTGCTGACATGCACGGTCAGCGTCGGCGTCGCGCCCGGCCGCTCGAAGCCGCAGGATTTCGACGCCATGCTGAGCGCCGCCGACAAGGCGCTCTACGTCGCCAAGCGCGCCGGCCGCAACCGGGTCGAGCTTGCCGGCCATCTGCAGGCCGTTCCCGTCGAGGCAGCGCGCACCGCGTCTTGATCGCCGATCGATCCTCTCATACTATCGCCATCGGCCGGATGCGGCCAGCCGCCCCGCGACGCTCGAGTTTGACGCTCTGGCGTTATGGTGAATGCATCCAGACAACATCCTTCACATCCTTGCCGTTTGGCGATCGATGGCGAACGGGTCAGCAGACGCGGGCACTGATCTTCCTGTTTGCCGTCAACGGAAGGATGACTTCATGCGCGATTTTCGCGATGCCAAGCTCATGGCAAAAACATTGCGGCAGGCCCTGGCCGACCGCGACATTTCGCTCACCCACAGCGAAACGCTCGAAATCGTTGCCCGGCAGTTCGGGCTCGATCAATGGAATATTCTCTCGGCCAAGATAGAGGAGGCCGGCGCCTCCCGCTCGGTCATCGGCATCGAGCCGCCAATGCCGATCTTCCGCATCTTCTCGGTCGAAAAAGCCATGGAATTCTATTGCGGCTTCCTGGGCTTCCGTCTCGATTGGGAGCACCGTTTCGGCGAAAATTTTCCGCTCTATTGCCAGGTCTCGCGTGACGGCATGGCGTTGCACCTGAGCGAACATTCCGGCGACGCCAGCCCCGGCGCCAAGGCCTTCGTCCGCGTCGCCAATGTCCGGGCCTATCACGTCGAACTCTCAGGCAAGGACTACCGCTACATGAAGCCCGGTGTCGAGGAAGAGCCGTGGGGGCTGGAGATGACCGTCATCGACCCCTTCAGCAACCGCATCGTCTTTTGCGAGCAGACGTAGTCGTCAGCGCAGCTTGGCTTTAGGTGACAAATCGGCCAACGACCGCTATGGCCGGCCGCCGGCGACCGCGTGCTTCAGGTCTTCGCCGATGAACTGACGGCCCGGCGATACCGCGGCCCGGCTCGGCGGCGAAGAGTTTGCGCTGGTGCTGACGGAGATCATGCCCCGCCGGGCCGAGCTCGCCGCCGAGCTCATCCGGAAAGCCTTCGAGGCGCGGCGCCTCTTCAATCTACCCGGCGCAGACTTTCCACAAAGACACCCCGACTGGTGCCTCGGCCCGAAACGGCGATCCGCTGTCCCGGTCCAAGTTCTCGCCTGATGTTCTCAGGGACACGGCAAATTTCGTCGAATAGCATCGGAACCCCTTCGACCTGAACCAGTGACCGGCATTTTTTGCTACCCCATTCATGCGCGTCGACGACGGTGAAAGAAAGCTCCACCCGATGGCCAGCGATAAAGGCGAATAGCATCGGCACTGCGATGATGACGAGATGCTTTCCGAAGAAATAACCAGCGATCGGAGCGATTATCAGGCCGAAACCTTTCCTCACGCCGACGATCTCGCGACTGCTCTTCAAAATGAGCCAAAACGACAATGCCGCCGAGACCACGCTGACAGCGAGAGTAGGAAGGGCCGCCTTGGAGATCCACTCGTTTGACGGCAGAAAATTACAGCCGGGTATCTGGACGAAAATGGCAAGTACACCCGGCAAAAGCAACATGGTCAGAAGAATCCCGCCCGGTTTACCGAGCGGCCATTTGACACTCTCTTCCTTCCACCCCATGGACAACGCACCGCTCTTTACATCGCAACCTGTCAATCACTCTGTGACACATTTCGGCTGGCGGCTTCAAGGGCACGATCAGGGCAGCAGAAACGATTTTGGCTGCGTCTAAGAGGTCGCGGAACCCCTTTATACACCAACGACAAACTCCAAGGATGGCGCTCCCTTGGATGTCGGCGCTTGCATCTCCGTCCTTGGAATCTACAGTCACACCATCGACGTTGTTTCAATGGAAATGAGTCCTGGTGGGCAGGGTGGGAACCAGATGAAATGTGTTTCGGTCCTGATTTTAGCGCTTCTGTCGATTTTTTTCGGATGGTTATTTTATGAAAGGTACTGGAAGTTCCGAGATTGCATATCGCAGGCCCTGTCCAGTTGCCTCACTCCCGACGGTGACAATCTAACGCAAGGCGGCTCTCTGTGGGCTGGTTTGGCAGGGCTGTTCTTGTTGGTCGCTGTGATCTCAGCCCGGTGCGTTTTCCGAAGCCGGGATGCTGGCAAATAGCTGGGTAGGTTGCTCCTCCGCTCGCGGATGAAGGCAAACCGGAGCCGGAAGCAAAGCCGCGGCACTCTCCAGCGTTCCTCATTGCGAGGCGCGTAGCCCGCAGGGCGAAGCCTCGAAGGACACGCTGCAACGCTGCTTCTTGCATGCATCTGATGTCAGCGCACCCGCCTCGTCCTTCGAGGTTCCTGGGACCTCAGGATGAGGCTCTCTTGAAGGCCCCGCTCGCTTCTCAGACGATCATCAGCGCCCGCACGAAGGCGACCGAGGCGAGCAGCGAGGCGATGGTCCGCACATGGTTCCACCATGTCCACTCCCTGACATAGCTGGTCCAGAGCTGAACCGCTTCCGGCCCATTGCCGCCGACCTTCGCCAGTGCATCGTTCATCGGCACGTTGAAGACGATGGTCGAGACGAAAGAGGCAAAGACATAGAGGGCTGCTCCGGCCAGCATCAGAAAAGATGCCCCGCCGCGCCAGTCGATCAGGGCGAGCACGGCGATAACGATGCAGAGGATCGCCGTCGGCACGAAGAGGCCCATGAAGGGCGAGCGGACGATCGTCACGTTGATCGAGTTCATCGCCGCGATGCCTTGCTCTGCCGGTATCCGCGAGAAGGCGGTCATGATGAAGGTCGAGAAGGCGAAGAAGATGCCGGCGACAAGGCCGCTGCCGATCGCCGCCGCCACGAGGGAGAGGATGAGAATGATCTGCATGGTCAGGCGCTCCATATTCCGGTTGCCGCGGTCCGGCGGGCATATTCGCTGAAATCGGTGGCGGGGCGGCCAAGAATTTCGGCGACACCGCCCATCACGTTGGAATTGCGCCCATCGAGCACCTGGCCGAAGAGCTCCTCCAGAAGATCGATCAGGCCCTGCGGCAGGCCGGCAGCCGCAAGCCCGCCGGTGAAATCCGCCATCGAGACCTGCTGATATTCGATCGGCCGCCCAGTGGCTGCGGCGATTTCGCCGACCGCCTGCCGGAAGGTCAGCGCTCGAGGGCCGGTCAACTCGTAGGTCTGGTTGCGGTGGCGCGGGTCGGTCAAGGCGGCGACGGCGGCATCGGCGATGTCGTCGGCATCGATGAAAGGTTCACCGATCTCGCCCGTCGGCAATTGCAGCCTGCCGCCAATGATCTGCTCGACAAAGGCGCCCTCGCTGAAGTTCTGGCAGAACCAGGAGGCGCGCAGGATGGTGGTATCGATGCCGGAAGCGGTCAGCGCCGCTTCGCTTCGCTGCGCGCTCTCTTCGCCCCGGCCGGAGAGCAGCACGATATGCTCAAGGCCGCATTCCACGGCGACCTTGGCGAGCGCTTCGATCGCCTCCGCCGCCCAGGCGACGGCAAGGTCCGGCTGGAAGGCGACATAGGCGCTCGATGCGCCCTGAAGTGCGTCGCGCCAGGTCGACCTATCCTCCCAGTCGAAGGGACGGGCGCTGGAGCGCGATGCCGCGCGAACGGTCAGGCCGCGCGCTTCCAGACGCCTGATGATGCGGCCGCCGGTCTTTCCCGATCCACCGACGAGGACGATTTCGGAAGTCTGCATGTCAAAACTCCTTCCAAATGTTGCAAACAAGAGAAACTCTCTCATTTGCAAAATGAGATAATCTCTCTTATTTTGTTTGTCAACGTGGAAAAGGAGAGATCATGTCGGAACAGCCGGTCGCAACGCGCAGGCGCCAGCAGGAGTCTACCGGCCAGCCGCGCCGCATCCCCAGCCAGCAGCGCGGCCGCGAGCGCTTCGAAAAGATCCTCGCGGTTGCCTCGCAGCTGATCGAAAGCCATGGCAGCGACGGTTTGAAGATGAGCGAGATCGTCGAAAAGGCCGGTCTTTCCTTCGGCGCTCTCTACCAATATTTCCCCGACAAGACCTCGATCATCCGCACATTGGCCGAGCGCTTCAACGAGCAGGGCAGGCGGTGCGTCGAAGAGGAACTGGCGAAGGTGACCGACGCTGCGGCCCTGGAGCGCGCGCTCGCCAATATCGCTGATGAATATTATGCCTTCTTCCGCCGTGAGCCCGTCATGCGCGACATCTGGCATGCGACCCATACCGACAAGCTGCTGCAGCAGGTCGATGCCGAGGACATGGAATTTCATGCCCAGGCATTTCTCGCCGTGCTGATCCGTCTATGGCCGGATCGCGACCGCAAGGAGCTGTTGGCGATCGCGCGTCTGACGATGCAGCTGCTTGCCGCCGGCGTACGTTATGCCGTTTCGCTGGATGCGGAGGAGGGCGCTCAGGCGATTGCCCTGTTCAAGAAGATGCAGATCGCCGATATCGGCCGTCTGCTGCTGTCATGAGCGCGCCTTTCGTCTGGAAACGTCGGGCTCTTGCTGCTATTCCCGCAAGGATCCAAGCCGAAGGAGAGCCGCATGATCCAGACCACATTTCCCGACCGCGCCGTGATGGCCGAATTGTTGGCCAAGATGCTCTGGGAGATCAAGGCGGTGCATTTCAATGCCGCTCAGCCCTATAAACTCTCCTCCGGCATGGCGAGCCCGGTCTATATCGATTGCCGCAAGCTGCTCTCCTTTCCGCGCATCCGCTCGACGGTGATGGATTTCGCCGCCAGCACCCTGCTGCGCGATGCCGGTTTCGAGCAGTTCGATTGCATCGCCGGCGGCGAGACCGCCGGCATCCCCTTCGCCGCCCTGCTGGCAGATCGTCTCGGCCTGCCGATGATCTATGTCCGCAAGCAGCCGAAGGGCCATGGCCGCAATGCCCAGATCGAAGGCAATATGCCGGAAGGGTCGCGCGTGCTCGTCATCGAAGACCTGACGACAGCAGGCGGCAGCATGTTCAAGTTCATCGATGCGGTCCGTGCCGCCGGCGGCGTCGTCGATCATGGCATCGCGCTGTTCTTCTACGGCATATTCGGTGAACAGCGCTTTGCCGACGGCAAGGTCAGGCTGCATCACATCGCCACCTGGCGGAATGTTCTGGCCGTCGCCAAGGAGCAGAAGCTCTTCGACGACAAGACGCTGTCGGAAGTCGAGGCCTTCCTCGATGCGCCGCTGGCCTGGTCGGGAAGGAATGGCGGGGTTAGTGAGCTTTCGCTCTAGCCAGTTGACAAAAGCTCGCTTAATCGGTTGATGAACGTATAGATGCTGTTGGGAGGAATACGATGATTTTGTGCTGCGGCGAAGCCTTGATCGACATGCTGCCGAGGGACACAACGCTGGGCGAAAAGGGCTTCGCGCCCTATGCCGGCGGCGCGATCTTCAACACCGCAATCGCGCTCGGCCGCCTCGGCATCCCCACGGCCTTCTTCACCGGCATTGCCGATGACATGATGGGCGAAATCCTGCTGGAGACGCTGAAGGCGAGCAATGTCGATTACAGCCCGTGCGCCATCACGGCGCGCCCCTCGACCATTGCCTTCGTCAAGCTGGTGAACGGCCAGGCGACCTATGCCTTCTACGACGAAGGCACCGCCGGCCGCATGATCACCACGGCCGACCTGCCTGCTCTCGGCGATGATTGCGAAGCCTTGCACTTCGGCGCAATCAGCCTGATCCCGAGCCCCTGCGGCGAAACCTATGAGGCGCTTCTCGACCGCGAAGCCGCAAGCCGCGTCATCTCGCTCGATCCGAATATTCGTCCGGGTTTCATCAAGGACAAGCCGGCGCATATGGCCCGCATCAAGCGCATGGCCGCTAAATCCGACATCGTCAAGTTCTCCGACGAGGACCTCGAATGGTTCGGCTTGGAAGGCGACCATGATGCGCTCGCCGCCCACTGGCTGAACCACGGCGCCAAGCTCGTCGTCATCACCAAGGGCGCGGAAGGCGCCTCCGGTTATACCAAGGAGCGCAAGGTGACGGTGCCCAGCGAACGGGTCACCGTCGTCGACACGGTCGGCGCCGGCGATACCTTCGACGCTGGCATCCTCGCGTCGCTGAAGATGGATAATCTGCTGACCAAGCCTCAGGTGGCCAATCTTGACGAAAAGGCGCTGCGCAACGCCCTGACCCTCGGCGCCAAAGCCGCCGCCGTCACCGTCTCCCGCGCCGGCGCCAACCCGCCCTGGGCACGCGAGATTGGGCTTTAAGGCTTAAGCCCGAGACTGCCCCTCATCCGCCTGCCGGCACCAACCGGGGTCGAGCCACGTGTCTCGCCCCGTCCTTCGGACCCCCGCTTGCGGGGCGAAGGGATCTGTCGCGACCTCTCCGTTCCTCGCCAGCGTCTCGCGGGGCACGTCCCCTCTCCCCGCGTGCGGGGAGAGGGTTAGAGTAGGGGCAAATCTTGTACGGTTACTTCGCAAGCTTCGCCAGCGCCGCAACCAGGCCCTGCGTCGACGAGTCATGCGATGCCGCACTTTCCTTGCCTTCGACGACCGGCAGCAGGCCCGTCGCCAGTTCCTTGCCGAGCTCGACGCCCCACTGGTCGAAGGAGTTGATGCGGAAGAGCACGCCTTCGACGAAGACGCGGTGTTCGTAGAGCGCGATCAGGCGGCCGAGTGCGTAAGGGGTCAGCTTGTCGTAGACGAAGGTGATCGACGGCCGGTTGCCGTTAAAGACGCGGTGCGGCGCGATGAAATCTGCCTTTTTGTCGTCCATGCCCTTGTCGGTCAGCTGCTTCTTGGCTTCTTCGAAAGTGCGTCCCTTCATCAGCGCTTCCGACTGGGCAAGCACGTTGGAGATCAGCAGCTGGTGCTGGTGGCGCAGCTCCGGCTCGAAGGCGTTGGCGGCGATCATGAATTCGGCCGGGATGATGCTCGTGCCCTGATGGATGAGCTGGTAGAAGGCGTGCTGGCCGTTGGTGCCGGGCTCGCCCCAGACGACTGGGCCGGAATTGCCTTCGACCGGCGTGCCGTCGATGGTGACGCCCTTGCCGTTCGATTCCATGTCGAGCTGCTGCAGATAGGCCGGGAAGCGCGACAGGCGCTGGTCGTAGGGCAGGATGGCGCGGGTGGGGTAGCCCAGCACATTGCGATGGTAGAAGCCGATCAGGCCGAGCAGAATCGGCAGGTTTTCGGTAATCGGCGCCTTACGGAAATGATTGTCGACGGCATGCGCGCCGTCGAGGAACTTGCCGAAATTCTCCGGCCCGACGGCGATCATCAGCGGCAGGCCGATCGCCGACCAGATCGAGTAACGGCCGCCGACCCAGTCCCAGAAGCCGAAGACGCGGCCGCTGTCGATGCCGAAGGCGGCGACCTTGTCGAGTGCCGTCGAGACGGCGGCGAAGTGGTGCTGCACGGCCGCTTCGCCGAGCGCCTTGGCGATGAAGTTGCGCGCCGTCTGCGCATTGGTCATCGTCTCCACCGTCGTGAAGGTCTTCGAGGCAACGATGAACAGCGTCGTTTCCGGCTGCACCAGCTTCAGGATGTCGGCGATATGGGCGCCGTCGATATTGGAGACGAAATGCGCGCGCGGACCGTCATGGAAGGGGGCAAGCGCCAGCGTCGCCATGACAGGGCCGAGATCCGAGCCGCCGATGCCGATATTGACGACATCGGTGATCGCCTTGCCGGTGGCGCCCTTCAGCGTGCCGGAGCGGACGTCGTCGGCAAATTTGCCCATGGCGGCAAGCACCGCATTGACGTCGGGCATGACGTCCTTGCCGTCGACCAGAACCGGTGTGTTGGAGCGGTTGCGCAGCGCGGTGTGCAGAACGGCGCGGTCCTCGGTGAAATTGATCGCCTTGCCGGAGAACATTTCCTCGCGCTTCTTCTCGACGCCGCCGTCTTCGGCGAGCTTCACCAAGAGCTTGAGGATGTCGTCATTCACCGCCGTCTTGGAAAAATCCATCAACAGGTCGTCAAGCGAGACGGAAAAGCGCGAAAAGCGCTGCGAATCGGCGGCGAAGGCGGCCCGGATATCGGTCGCCTTGGTGGCATCAGCGGTGCTTTTCAGCTGTTCGACAATGGCGTTCATGGGAGGCTCCTTTGGAGGCGGAAAGGTTGCGGAAACTATTCGCTTTATCACCCGCAAATCAAGTTCAGCCACCTGCCGAAATGGAAAAAACCACCCGCGGCAAGCGGATGGCCCTTAAGCCTTTCCTGGCCAGCTTCAATCTGACCAGGAAAGGCTCTGATTCATCAGAACGTCAAATTCAGCCGCGCAGGTCCTTGCGCAGGATCTTACCAACAGGCGACTTCGGCAGCTCGGTGCGGAACTCGATGAAGCGCGGCCGCTTGTAGTTGGTGAGGTTGGCGATGCAGTGGGCTTTGACCTCCGCTTCCGTCAGGTTCGGATCCTTCCTGACCACGAAGAGTTTTACCGCCTCGCCCGAATGTCCGTCCGGCACGCCAATGGCTGCGGCCTCGAGGATGCCGGCATGCATGGCGGCGACTTCCTCGATCTCGTTGGGATAGACGTTGAAGCCGGAGACGAGGATCATGTCCTTCTTGCGGTCGACGATCTTGGTATAGCCGCGGTCGTCCATGAAGCCCATGTCGCCCGAGCGGAAGTAGCCGTCATCGGTCATCACCCGCGCCGTTTCCTCAGGCTTCTGCCAGTAGCCGGCCATCACCTGCGGTCCGCGAATGCAGATCTCGCCGACGTCGCCGAGCGGCAGCGAATTGCCCGCCTCGTCGCGGATGTCGAGGTCGGTGGAGGGAAGCGGCAGGCCGATCGTGCCGGTGAACTCAGCCGAATCGAAGCGGTTGGCGGTGGCAACGGGCGATGTCTCGGAAAGGCCGTAGCCCTCTGTGACTGCCGTGCCTGTCATCTTCAGCCAGCGGTCGGCGACCGGGCGCTGCACAGCCATGCCGCCGCCGAGCGACATGATCAGCGAGGAGAAGTCGAGCTTGGCGAAATCGGCATTGTTCATCAGCGCATTGAACAGCGTGTTGAGGCCGGGGAAGATATGGACCTTCGACTTTTCGAATTCCTTGACGAGACCGGGAATGTCGCGCGGATTGGCGATCAGGATATTGTGGGCGCCGAGCGACATGCCCATCAGCGAATTCACCGTCAGCGCGAAGATGTGGTAGAGCGGCAGGGCGCAGAGGAAATTCAACACCTCCGGCTCTTTCTTGCGCTCGAAGGCGGATCGAAGCCAGAGCGACAGCTGCACCTTGTTGGCGAGCAGGTTCTGATGCGTCAGCACCGCGCCCTTGGCAACGCCCGTCGTGCCGCCGGTATATTGCAGGAAGGCGATGTCGCTGCCTGTCAGCGTGACCGGCTGGAGCTTTTTTCCCGCACCTTCGCGGAGCACCTGGCCGAAGCTCTTGTGCTGAGGGATCGACCAGGAGGGAACGAGCTTCTTCACTTTGCGCACGACGAAATTGACGATCAGCCCCTTTGGCCCCAGCATTTCCCCCAGCGAGGTGACGACGACATGGCGAAGGTCGGTCTTGTTGAGAACCTGCTCCACCGTGCGGGCGAAATTCTCCAGCACGAAGATCGCCTTGGCGCCGGAATCCTTCAACTGATGTTCGAGTTCGCGCGGCGTATAGAGCGGGTTGACGTTCACCACCACGAGACCGGCGCGCAGGATGGCGTAGGTGGCGATCGGGTTCTGCAGCACGTTCGGCATCATTACGGCGACGCGGTCGCCCTTCTGAAGGCCGGTGCTCTGCAGCCAGGCGGCGACCTTGCGCGTCTGGCTCTCCAGTTCGCGGTAGCGCATCCCCTTGCCCATGCTGGAAAAGGCGGTCCGGTCGGCGTAACGGGCGCAGGATTTTTCCAGCAGTTCGGCAAGCGAGGCATATTCCAGCGGCGGAATCTCTGCCGGAACGATATCGGGATAGGCGGCAAGCCAGGGCTTGTCCGGCCTGGCGCCGTTTGGATGGACGGAAATGCTGTTCATCTGTCTCTCTCCCCTGCGGCCGCCGCGCCGACATCATTCGGCAGATAACCGGAAAGATCCTCCATCTTCCAGTCCGGCAGCTTATGCGATTGCCTGAATGGTTCAAGCCGAATGACGCTATACTAACCTTGACGTAAACGTCAACATTCCGCCAGCGCACGATCATGGAAAGGATGGGGAACTTTGAGTCCGCCATGACGTTGATCTTGCATACTCACCATGAGGAAACACCAAAAGGAGGTGCACAATGTTGAACCAGGATACTGACGCCACCCGCCGTGACCCGAATGTCAAGGTCACGCACTCGCTGATCGCCAGCGACCGCGTCGAAGGCACCCGTGTCTATGGGCCCGATGGCAGGCATATCGGCTCGATCGAACGGCTGATCATCGGAAAGCTCGACGGCCGTGTCGCCTATGCCGTGCTGAGCTTCGGCGGCTTCCTGGGCATCGGTCACGACCATTATCCGCTTCCCTGGGAAAAGCTGAACTACGACACCCAACTGGATGGCTATCGCATCGACCTGACCAAGGAGCAGATCGAAGGCGCCCCGAGCTATTCGGACGATGACGACACCTGGTACAACGACAATGGCCGCCGGGTCTATGATTACTACGGCGTGCCGCCTTACTGGATGTAACGTCGTCTGATAGGCCGAGCTGGAAGGGCCCCGCGGATGCGGGGCCTTTTTAGTGTTTGGCGACGAGATCGTTGGCCGATCGCAGCACGGTGCCGATGACAATATCGTCTGCCACGATCGCCTTTGCCGTCTTAACCGCAAAGACATGGCTCTCGCCCGGCAGCAGCGTCACCAGCATCGAATCGACAACGGCGTCCGGATGCAGTCGATCCGCCATCAGGCAGAGATCCTTGACGAAGTTTTGCGCCGTCACCTTGACCTCATACCCACCGTCGATCCCGACGACATCGACAGTCAGCCGCGGTGCCGGCAGGGCAAGCTCGATATCCTCGACGAAATAATGGAAGGCGCGCCGGTCGAGCATCTGCACGACGATGAGCTCGTCCTTCGGTAAGCCGGGGGTGACGATATCCTCGGGCAGCGGGAATTCCTTTGCCTCGAAACGATCGCAGAGCAGGCGCCAGAATTCGAATTCGGCCAGCACGGTGCCGTCGAGCGTCACGCGTTTGCCGCTGATCTTCGCCCGCCAGAACAGCGTCCGTTCATTGACGGCCACCGCCGCAAGTCCGCCGCCGCGCGGCTGGATCGTCAGCAGGCGCGGATCATAGGCTGCCTTCAGCGCATACCAGAGCGGCTTGCGGCGTCCGGCCGAATCGAGCGCGGCCCATGAGGTCACCGGCCAGCAATCGTTGAACTGCCAGACCACCGCACCCTTGCAGATATTCCGATGCGAGCGCATGTGCTCGACGCCGAAGCGGATGGCGCGCGCCTGGTTGAGCTGGGTGGCGAAGTGCCAGTCATCCATTGTCCGCGGCTCCGGCAAATGGCCGGACAGGCCGCAGATCAGCTTGTCATTGCCTTGTGTGGCCTTCTGATGGTGGAAGACGCCGTTTGATTGCGGCGTCAGCGGCGCGTCGTGCACGCTTTCTTCGATCGTTGCCCAGGCCGGCGGCGCTTGCCAGCCGAATTCGGAGCAGAAGCGCGGGATATAGTTGCGGTAGACCTCGTAGCCGACATCGTTCCACACGTCCCAGATATGTTTGCAGCCATGGCCGTCGGCATTGGGTTCGATCTCCATCGAGCCGGAATAGGGGCTGCCGGGATAATAGGGCCGGTCCGGATCGTTCGACGCAGAGATTCGGCAGCAGGTCGAGATAATAACCGAGGCCCCAGCTTTCGCCCGCCTTGATGATCGGGCGCCAGCCCCATTCGTCGAAGCCCCAGATGTTCTCGTTATTGCCGTTCCAGAGGACCAGCGAGGCATGCGGCATCAGCCGCACGACATTGTCACGCACCTCCGCCTCGACCTCGTTTCTGAGCGGCTCCTCCTCCGGATAGGCGGCGCAGGCAAAGAGGAAATCCTGCCAGACCAGCATGCCGGCGCGGTCGCAGGCCTCATAGAATTCGTCGGCCTCGAAAATGCCGCCGCCCCAGACGCGCAGCATGTGGATATTGGCGGCCTTTGCCTCCTCGATCCGCGCGGCGTAGCGCTCGGCCGTCACCCGCGGGGGAAAACAATCGTCCGGAATCCAGTTCGCCCCGCAGATGAAGAGCGGCACGTCGTTGATGACGAAGGTAAAGGCCGAGCCGTGGTCGTCGGCGGAGGTGTCGAGCCGCAGCGAGCGGAAGCCGAGTTCGCGCTCGTGAGCGTCGAGCAGATCGTCGCTCCCGTCGCCGATCAGCCGGAGAGTTAGGGGATAAAGCGGTTGCGCGCCGAGATGGTGCGGCCACCAGAGCTGCGGCGAGGGGAGGGTAAGCTCGAAGGCGATCTCGTCTTCGTCAGCGTCAATCGCCAGCGTTTTGGTTACGCCGCCGATTTCGGCGACAAGCCTCAACGGCGTCGTGCCGCCATGCCGCGCCAGCCTGGCATGCACTTTTACCAGCCCATCGCCGCCGGCAAGTGTCGCCGACACCCGCGTTTCGTCAAGCCGCGCCCGGTCCCAGCTTTCCAGCCGGACGGGCTTCCAGACGCCGGCCGTCACCAGCGTCGGCCCCCAGTCCCAGCCGAAATTGCAGGCCATCTTGCGCATCAGATTGCCCGGTCCCGGATAGTTGTTGGGACGGTAGCCGTAATGTTTTTCCATCTCCGCACCATAGGCGTAAGCCGAGCGGAAGGTGACGGTGAGTTCGTTTTGGCCAGCCTTCAGCAGCTGGGAAACATCGAAACGATAGGTGCGGTGCATGTTGAAGGTGCGGCCGATCTCTTCGCCGTTGAGGGATATCACCGCGATCGTATCGAGCCCGTCGAAGACGAGCTCCTGCACCCTACCATCGTCAGGCATCGCCTCGAACGTGCAGCGATAGGTCCAGTCGGTCTTGCCGATCCAGTCACTGCTGATCTCGTTGACGTCGATATAGGGATCGGGGATCAGCCGGTTGGCGATCAGGTCGAGATGCACGCAGCCCGGCACCGTTGCGGGGATTGCGGCAGGCAGGCCGGATCTTCCTGTATCGTTACAGGAGAGCGTCCAGCCGGAATTGAGCTCGGTCTTCTCGATCATGGGCGGGCTCCTAGGTCATACCGCTCGAAGCTGTGGGATTATCGGGAGATTGGAACAGTGCGGCCGCAATCCGGCTCGCCACGATGCGTCAGAGAAACCGGCCGTGGCGCTGCAGCACCTCGATCTTGTAGCCATCGGGATCGCTGATGAAGAAGAACAGGCCGAAGAGCTTGCCGTCGCGGTTGAGCTCCACCAGTTCACCCGGATTGAGCCCGAGCTTCGACAGCCGCTCCCGCTCGACCGCCACCTCCTCGACCGAGACGGCGAGATGGCCATAGGCATTGCCGAGGTCATAGGGCGCAGTCCGGCCCTTGTTGACGGTCAGTTCCAGCTCGAAGCCGGTCTCGGCATTGCTCAGATAGATCAGCGTGAAGGTTTCGAAATCGACGCGGTCGGCCACCGAAAGGCCGAAGGCCCTCTCGTAGAATTCGACGGAGCGCGCCTCATCGAGAACGCGGATCATGGAGTGGATCATCTTCGCCAATTCTGCCTCCCATTCTCATCCATCACGGCAGTCTTGGTACTCGTCCTCCTACGCCGCGCGCAAGCCGATTCTTCGCGTGATCGCCGCTTCGACGAGGCCCATGGCGTCATAGATCAGCACCGCCATCAGGCCGACGATCAGGCCGCCCTGCAGGATGAAGGCGGTATTGTCGGAAATCAGCCCGGCGATGATGACCTCGCCGAGGCCCTTTGCCGCAACCGTCGAGCCGATCGTCGCCGTGCCGATATTGATCACGGTCGCCACCTTCAGCCCTTCGAGGATCAGCGGCAGGGCAAGCGGCAGCTCGACCCGCAATAGCCGCTGCGTGCCGTTCATGCCCATGCCGTCGGCGGCATCGAGAACTTGCGGCGAAACCTGCTTCAAGCCGGCGACGGTGTTTTCGAAGATCGGCAGCAGGCCGTAGAGAAAGAGCGCGATCAGCGTCGGCATGGCGCCGAAGCCGGTGGCGGGAACCGCGAGTGCCAGCACCGCAACCGGCGGAAAGGTCTGCCCCGCATTGGCGATGGCGCGCGACAGCGGCAGGAAGTCAGCCCCGCTTTCCCGCGTCACGAAGATGCCGCCGACAACGGCAAGCACGGCGCTGCAGACAATCGAGCCGATCACCAGCTGCAGATGCCCGCCGGCCAGCGAGGCAAGGCTGTTCTGCGTATAGACGGCAGGCGCATTGTTGCTGGTCAGCGGCACCAGCAGGAAGGAAAGCCACTCCGTCCTGAACAGCAGGATGAGCAGCAAAGCCAGCGCCGCCAGGCGGAAGAGATTGGCGACGACGAGCTTCATGCCTTGCGGCCCAGTTCGAGAAGCCGCGTCATCGAGATCGAGCCAACCGGCGCCTTTTCGCCGTCCTGCACCGCCGCCTCGTCGACCCCCTGCCAGATCATTTCGGCCAGCGCATCACGCAGGCTGAGCGACTGCGGCAGGGCATAGGCGAGACCGTTCTTGGCCGGCTCCATGCTCTCCTTCAGCGGCAGCAGCGACATCAGCTTCAAGGCCCGGTCGGACGTGCCGGTCAATTGCTGCACGAAGGGATCGGCGGGTTCGGTGAGGATCTTTTCCGGCGTCGAGCATTGCAGCAACCTGCCCTGGCTCATCACTGCAATCTGGTTGCCGAGATGGAAGGCCTCGTCCATGTCGTGGGTGACGAGAATAACCGTCGTACCGAACTGTTTCTGGATCGCCAGCAGGTCGTCCTGCGCCTTGCCGCGGATGACGGGATCGAGCGCGCCGAAGGGTTCGTCCATCAACAGCAGTTCCGGCTCGGCCGCCAGCGCCCGGGCCACACCGACGCGCTGCTGCTGGCCGCCCGAGAGCTGGTGCGGATATTTGTCGGCAAAGGTTGCCGGATCGAGGTTGAAAAGCCCGAGCAGTTCTTCGACGCGTTTGGCGATGCGGGCGGAATCCCAATCGAGAAGCTGCGGCACGGTGGCGATATTCTGCGCCACCGTCCGGTGCGGAAACAGGCCGTGTCCCTGGATGGCATAGCCGATCTTGCGGCGAAGCTCCGTCACTGGAACGTCCATCACATTCTGTCCGCCGACTGATATTTCGCCTTCGGTGATCGGCACCAGTCGGTTGATCATCCGCATCAGCGTCGATTTGCCCGAGCCCGACGTGCCGACGATGACGGTGATCTCACCCTTCTCGACGCTCATCGAGACGTTGTCGACGACGGTGGCCGGGCCGTAGCGCTTGGTGACGTTCCTGATCTCGATCATGGTCATGCGGCGGTTCCCCGGATGCTGTCGATGACCGCATCGAGGATGACGGCCGATGAGAAGGCGAAGAAGACGGTCGGCACGGCGCCGAGCAGGACGAGATCCATGGCCGTCTGGCCGAGCCCCTGGAAGATGAAGATGCCGAAGCCGCCGCCGCCGATCAGCGCGGCGATCGTCACCATGCCGATCGCCTGCACCAGTACGATGCGGATGCCGGTGAGGATGACGGGAAAGGCGAGCGGCATGTCGATGCCGGTCAGAATCTGCAAGCGCGTCAGCCCCATGCCGGCCGCAGCATCGCGCACCGAGGGGTCGACGCCCTGAAGGCCGACGACGGTGTTGGCGACGATCGGCAGCAGCGAATAGAGCACCAGCGCAATCAAGGCAGGCGCCGTGCCGATGCCGCGGATGCCGATCGCGGCGGCGAGCGGCACATGGGTGGCGAGATAGCCGAGCGGCAGCATCAATAGGCCGAAGAGTGCCAGGCTCGGGATCGTCTGGATGAGGCTCAGCCCCTGCAGCACGATGGCCCGCAGCTTCGGCACCCAGAAGCAGAGGATGCCAAGCGGCAGGCCGAGAACAATGGCGATGGCAAGCGAGCCGAACGCCAGCAGCAGATGCGAGAGCGCTTCGGTCTCGAATTGCGGGGCCCGCGTCGAGAATTCCTTCATGATCGAAAGGCTGTCGAGCAGGCCGGAGGAGAGCGAGATGAAGAGCAGCGCCGTATAGGCTGCAAGGGCTGCCACCCGCATCCATGGTGCCAGCCGGATTTTGACAAGCGCATCAGATATCACGAGCCCGATCACCGCAAACAGCGCCCAGAAGCCGCCGCCGGGCGTCATGCGCGCCACTGTGCTGCCGGGGGGCGTTGCCGCCGTCGAGACGAGGCCGATCGCAACGATCAGCGCCGCAAGGCAGAGTGTGGCGTTGACAAGCCGTGCTATCGCATTGGTGAGGAACAGCGTGGCGAAGGCGGTGAGAAGGAGAAGCACGGTCAGGATGACGACGGAAGGCTGGGGAAGAAGCTGCATCAGCAGCATCGGCTTGCCGGCGGCGATGCGGTTCGCCTTCACGTAGATGAAGGGCATCAGTGCAGTCGCCGCGATGCCGCCGGCCACCAGAACCACGCCGAGCCGGTCCAGCTTGCGGACCGCTAAGGTTTCTTCCATCAAATCAACCCTGTCTGGCCAACATCAGCCCACCCTATCAGCAAAGGGGGCTCCGCCCGCAATCGGGCGGAGCGAGCGATGATTACTTCAGGAAGCCCTTTTCCTTGAGATAGGCTTCGGCGACGGATTTTGCCGGCTCGCCGTCGACCTGGATCTTGGCGTTGAGCTTACGCAACTCGTCGGCGGTCAGGCTCTTGAAGATCGGCGAGAGCACTTCCTCGATCTTCGGATTGGCCTTCAACACCTCTTCGCGGATGATCGGCGTCGGGGCATAGACCTGCTGGACGTTCTTGTCGTCTTCGAGAACGGTGAGTTCAGCCGCTTCGATGGCGCCGTCGGTGCCGTAGACCATGGCGGTGTTGACGCCGTTCGTCTGGTCAGCGGCCGCTTTGATCGTTGCCGCCGTGTCGCCGCCGGAAAGAACGACCATCTGGTCGGGCTTCAGCTGGAAACCGTAGGTCGTCTGGAAGGCGGGGAGCGCGCCGGCCGAATTGACGAATTCGGCGGAGGCGGCAAGCTTGGCGGCACCGCCGCCGGCAACCCACTTGCCGAAGTCTGTGAGGCTCTTCAGCTTGTTCGGACCGGCGACATCGCTGCGCACGGCAAGCGCCCAGGTGTTGTTGGCGGGCGACGGCGTCAGCCAGACGATCTTGTTGGCGTCATAATCGAGCTTCTTCGCCAGCTCATAACCCTGGTCGATGTTCTTCCAGGCGGCGTCATCGGCCTTGTTGAAGAAGAAGCCGGCATTGCCGGTATACTCCGGATAGATGTCGATTTCGCCGGCGGTGATCGCCTTGCGCACGACGGGTGTTGCGCCAAGCGCGATGCGGTCCTGCGTCTTGATGCCGTTTGCTTCGAGAGCGAGCGCAATGACGTTGCCGAGCAGCGTGCCTTCGGTGTCGATCTTCGACGAAACGACGACGTCGGCGGCATGGGCCGCACCCACCGCGAAGGCGGAGAGCGAGACGGCAAGTGCGAGTTTCTTCAGCATGGAAAGTCCCCTTTTTCAAAACCATTGAATGTGGCCCAAGCCTCGGGCGGGAGGCCTGCGCATAGGAAATCCGCCGGCGAAGGCGACCAAGCCGCCATCATGCCGGAATTGCGTGCGTCATGGAAATAGCGTTCATGCCCGAAAAATCGATGCAAGCCCCCTCCAGTATTTGCGGTCGCGGCACGATTATGGCGGCGAATGCGGCTCCGCGCGCGGAAACGCATTCCCTTTTCCAAGGCCGGCGCGATTTGTTTTTGTTCCCTTGCGTGTTTCCACGATATTCCCCGGCTCTTTCGCGGTTTCCCGCCGCCCGGTTTTTTATGACGGCAACGATAGCTCGCCTCTCCGGAGGCAGGGATATCTTTTTTCATGAACACAGCATATCGTCCGGTTTTTCCAGCGCTTTCCGGAGGCGACCGTTTGCATCTTGGTGCCCTGTTCATCGCAAGCCATGTCCTGACCTCCGGTTCGGTGCGCGAGACCGCGCGGCGCTTCCAGCTGTCGCCCTCCACCGTCTCGACGGCAATCCATAATCTCGAGACCGAACTGGCGATGAAGCTGACGGAACGCGCTTCCGGCGAGTTGGCGACGCTGATTGCGAGCGGCAGGGTGCTGGAAGGCCTGGAACCGATCATGGCTGCAATCGCTGAACTCGGCCAATGGGCCGGTCACGACGGCGCCGCCGCCGGGATCAACGAAGCCTGGGCATCCCGCATTCCCGTCAAGATCGTCACGATGGAGCGTTTTCTCGAAGTTGCCGACCAGGGTAGCATCAATCGGGCCGCCCGCCGTCTTCGCCTCGGTCAGCCGCAGCTTTCGCTTCAGCTTGCCAATCTTGAGAAATTTTTAGGCCATCGCCTGTTCGAGCGGCAGGCGCAGGGCTCGGTGCTGACGGAGGAGGGCAGGCGCGCCTACCAGATCTTCATGGCGATCAGCCAGGCGTGGAACGATCTCAAATCGTCGGCCGACGAGCGTTATCGGCGCACCGCCCGGTCGCTGCGCATCGGCTCGATCATCCCGACCGGATCGGAAAGCTGGGTGGCCCGCTGCCTGGGCACGCTGGTTTCGGAGTGGAATGCACGCCGCAACAACAATGCGATCTCGCTGGTCTCGATGACCGCCGACGATCTGCGCGAGGCGCTGAAGAGCGGCCGCATCGATGTCGCGATCCTGGATTCGGTCTTCGGGCTGGAAAACTTCCGCCATCGCGAACTGCTGCAGACCGACATGGTGGTGATCGCGCCGCCGGATAGTACCGAGACCAGCGTCGCCGATCTCGTTGCCGGCCACCCGATCTGCATGCCGAGCCCGCGCACCGGCCTCGGTCATGCGGCCATGGCCTTCAGCTACGAGCGCGCGCCCAACTGGCGCCTGCGCGGCCAGGATATCACCGCGGCGGATTCGCTGCCGGTCATCGTCGACCTCGTCGCCAATCACGGTTACGTCTCCTTCCTCGGCCGCGTCAGCGCCATGCCGATTGCCGACAAGGTGCGCATCGTCGATCTCGACGAGCACCTGCCGATGTCCTATCACGTCGCCTTCAACCATCGAAAAGCCGCCGCCGATGCCTGCACTGTCATCATCGAGGTGGCGGCGAGAATTACCTCGGAAACCGTGGCGCGCACCATAAGGCCGACGGACGCCGGAGCCAGGGAGACTGCAGCGTGACAATCTTGCTTGAAGTGTGCGTGGACAGCGCCGAAGGCCTTGCCGCCGCGATCGAAGGCGGCGCCGGCCGCATCGAGCTCTGCTCGGCGCTTGAGCTCGGCGGCCTGACGCCGCTGCCGAGCCTGATGAAGATCGCCGCCCGGGCTCCCATTCCGGTCTACGCGATGATCCGCCCTCACGCCGGGCCTTTCATCTTCGACGGGGCAGATGAGGAAGCGATGATGATCGATATTGATGCCGTGCGCGCCGCTGGCCTTGCCGGTGTCGTCATCGGCGCCAACCGGCCGGATGGTACGCTCGACATGCCGTTGATCCACCGTTTGAAGGCGCATGCGGCCGGCCTCGGCTCGACGCTGCATCGCGCTTTCGATCTGGTGCCGGATGCCGACCAGGCGCTGGAACAGGCGGTCGAACTCGGCTGCGAACGCATCCTGACCTCCGGCTGCGCCCTGAAGGCCACCGACGGTCTCGACACGCTGAAGCGCATTTCGGCAAAGGCCGCCGGCCGGATCGCGATCATGCCCGGCAGCGGCATCCGCCCGGCAAATGTCGGCGAGATTTTGAAGGCGACCGGCGCTCGCGAGGTCCACGGCTCCTGTAGTTCACCGGTCGAAAGCGCCGATCCGCGCGCGGTCGCCTTCGGCTTCGAGGCGAAAAGCACGAACAAGACCGATGTCGCCGTTGTCAGGCAGATGCGCAGGGCGATCGAGGCGGTGGGTCAGAATTTTTAGCCCGCGCCAAAGCGACGGCTATCGGGTCACCTCGACCCAGGAGATCGCCGAGACCAGCCCCTCATCCGGCTGCCGCCACCTTCTCCCCGCCTGCGGGGAGAAGGGACATGCCGCGGACCTCTCCGTCCCCCACTACATCTCGCAGGGCACGTCCCCTCTCCCCGTCAGAACGGGGAGAGGGTTAGGGTGACGGGCAGCCATCGGCGTGAGGGACAGCAAAGACGGCTCATCACTCGCGGTCGTGCACGACGCCCATGATCTCACCCCTGCGGGAGACACTCACGAGGAGATCGTCCCCGTCTCGCCATGCTCTGATCAGATATCGTTCACCCACGTCCCTCACATCTCTGACGCGATAACCACGCCGTTCGAGGAGGCGAACCGCATCGTCTGGCCCGAAATTGTCCCGACCCGAACGCCATCCGCTTCGCTGGTCGTGGTGGCGATTCCATCGCTGCAGAAAATCCGTTTCCGTCTGGTTATCGTCAGGATCAGCATAGAATTCCGATCCCTGGCCTTCCTGGATGACCACCTGCGCACGGGCAGGCACCACAAGCGGCATTGTCAGCGCAATAGTCATTGCCAAGGAAGCAATTCGCATTTTCATCGCCCGACCCTTTCCATCACTCAATTGATGAACATCTGCCGAGTATCCGCCGGGCCCTACTTATGGACCCTTCCGTTTTCGTCTGTGTGCTTTTTGATTGAGAAATGTTGCGCGAAATCGCCGGCGCCGGTCTGAGTCGGAACCGCGTTGTTTCCGGGCTCATCCATCAGAACGTCTTGTGGAAAGACCAAAGGCCAACGGCTCCCGGCGGGATTTGCCGGAAGCGTTCAAGGCAATCGCTATGCGACTTCTTACCTTGGGATTGCCCTAGGCACCGATGCGGATCACCGCCTTGATCAGCCCATTCTTCTCATGCGCCCAGCGCGCGAGATCGCGCGGCGCATCGGCAAGTGTCGTGCGGTGGGTGATGAGTTTGTCCACCGGCACCAGCCCTTTGGCGATGGAATCCGCCACATGCTCGAAATCGACGCGGGTGGCGTTGCGGCTGCCGATCACCATCATCTCGCGCTTGTGGAATTCGGGGTCGGAGAAGCGGATATCGTCCTTGACGACGCTGACCAGCACCAGCGCGCCGCCATGGGCGACGAAGGAGAAGGCCTTCTCCATCGAAGGGCCGTACCCCGTCGCGTCGAAGACCACGTCGAAACCGTCGCCATTGGTCTTTTCCCGTACGGCCTCCGCTGTCGCCTCGTTGGCAACGATGCCGGAGGTGAAGCCGAAGCGCTCGGATGCCATCTGCAGCCGCTCGGTGCTGGTATCGAGCAGCGTCACCTCATGGCCTGCGATGCGCGAGAAGATCGCCGCCCCGAGGCCGATCGGCCCGGCGCCGATGACGAGCGCCCGCGCTCCGGCACCGGTCATCGAACGGCGCACCGCATGCGCGCCGATCGCCAGAAACTCGGTGGTCGCCGCCGCCTCGAGGCTTACACCTTTGGCGGCATAGAGGTTCTCGGCCGGAACCGAAATCTCCTCGCAGAAGGCGCCGTCGGTATGGACACCGAGCACCTTGATATTGGTGCAGCAATTCGGCTTGCCCTGACGGCAGGCGATACATTGCCCGCAGGAGAGATAGGGATTGACGATGACGGGCGTGCCGACTGCGATAGTGACGCCGTCGCCCGCTTCCAGCACCGTCGCCGAGATCTCATGCCCCATTACCCGGGGATATTCGAGGAAGGGATGTTTGCCCTCGAAGATGTGGTAATCGGTGCCGCAGATGCCGACATGGCTGACGGCAAGCCGCACCCAGCCGGCGGCGGGAGCCGCTGGCGAAGGGCGCTCGACGATATCGAGCACGCCGGGCTCCCGGCAAAGAACTGCTTTCATGACGGGTCTCGCATTCCTGAAATGGAAGAAGCCGGCTTGTTCAGGCCGGCTGTCTCTTGTCGCTCAATTGCTCTTGCGGCGGCGCAGCTGGTCGAAGAACACGATCACGATGATCAAGAGACCGGTGATGATACGCTGCCAGAAGGAGTTGACGTTCAGAAGGTTCGCGCCGTTGTTGATGGTGGCGAGAATGAACGCGCCGATCAGCGGGCCGTGCACAGAGCCGACCGCGCCGAACAGGCTGGTGCCGCCGATAACGGAGGAGGCGATCGCCTGCAGTTCCCAGCCGTCGGCCTGTGTCGCATTGCCGATGGCGATGCGCGAGGCCAGCAGCACGCCGACGAAGGCGGCGAAGGAGGCCGAGAGGATATAGGCAAGGTAGATCATGCCCTTGACGTTGACGCCGGAAAGGCGCGCCGCCTCGGCATTCGAACCGACCGCGAAGAGATAGCGGCCCCAACGGCTCAGATGCAGGAAGATGAAGGAGGGGACCGCCACCAGGATGACCATCCAGAACAGGCTCGGAATACTGAGCAAATCGGCGCGGGCGAAATTGCTGAAGCCCTCATTGGTAATGTTGATCGTCGAACCGTTGGTGATCAGCAGGCCGATGCCGCGCAGCGATGTCAGGGTTGCCAGCGTGATGATGAACGGCGGCAGGCCCATATGCACGATGCCGAAGCCATGGAAGGCGCCGATCGCCACACCCATGAGCAGCGTCAGCGCGATCGCACCCCATACCGGTACGCCCGCCTGCAGCAGCCAGGCGATGATCACCGTGCAGAAGCCGACAATGGCGCCGACCGAAAGGTCGATGCCGGCGGTGATGATGACGAAGGTTTGGCCGAGTGCGAGGATCGCCGTCATAGCGCCCTGACGCAGCAGGTTCGAGATGTTGAGCGGCGTCCAGAAGCTCGGGGTGACAACGGCGAGCACGATCCAGAGGAAGATCAGCAGGCCGATCAGCGTCAGGCCGAACAGGATGTTCATTTTCCGGCGCGGCGGCGGTGCGACGATTTCTGTGGGGGTGGCAGTCATGAATTTTCTCCCTCTTATTCTTTTGGCTCAGACGCCGATCGCTTCGCTGAGCACTTGTTCATGCGTCGCCGCATGGAAATCATGGCTCGCGACGATTTTGCCGGCGCGGAAGACGTGTAGCCGGTCGGCCAGTTCGTAGACCTCGGGCAGGTAGGAGGAGATCAGGATGATGCCCGCGCCGTCCTTCAGAAGCTTGGCGAACAGCCGGTAGATTTCCGCCTTGGTACCGACGTCGACGCCGACGGTCGGCTCGTCAAAGATGAAGAGCCGGGCGCCGTGGCTCAGCCACTTGCCGATGACGATCTTCTGCTGGTTGCCGCCCGACATGCTGGAGGCCGGAACGCGCCGGCTCGGCGTCTTGATGCTGAGATCGCGGATCTGCTTGTCGGCATTGGCCGATTCGCGTGCGTGATTGATGACGGGGCCGTGGCTGAGGCGCCCGAACACCGGCAGGTTGATGTTGAGGCCGATCGGCAGGTTGAGGCAAAGCCCCTGGTCGCGCCGGCTTTCGGGCGCGAGCGCAATGCCGAGTTCCATGGCGGTGCGTTCGTTGCGGATATCGACACGTTTGCCCCTCCAGTGGATTTCGCCGGCGCTGATCGGCTGGCGTCCGTAGAGGCCGAGCGCGAATTCGCTGCGGCCGGCGCCGATCAGCCCGTAGAGGCCGACGATCTGTCCTGCCTTGACGCTGAGCGACACGTCTTCGAAACCCGGGCCGGAGAGGCCCTTGACCTCGACGATCGTCTCGCCGATCGCAATCTCTTCCTTGTGGTAGATCTGCTCGATCGAGCGGTTGATCATCAAAGCGATCAGTTCGGCATCGTTGGTCTCGCCGATCAGCCGCGTGCCGACATGCGTGCCGTCGCGCAGCACCGAGACACGGTCGGCCAGCTCGAACACTTCTTCCATGCGGTGGCTGATATAGACGATGGTGACGCCTTCGCCCTGCAGGCGGCGGATCAGCTTGAAGAGCTGCGCCGATTCCTGGCGCGTCAGATAGGCGGTGGGTTCGTCGAAGATCAGGAACTGCGTGCCGCGCATCGCCGCGCGCGCCGTCGCCACCAGCTGCTGCTGGCCGATCGTCAGCGAGCTCAACAGCGCACCGGCCGGTAGGCCGAAGCCGAGATCGTCAAGCACGGCCTGCGCCATCTTCTCCATCTGCTTCTTGCGCATCAGGCCGTAGCGGTTGACCTCGTCGCCGAGGAAAAGATTGGCGGCAACCGTCAGGTGCCGGCAGAGCACGACTTCCTGGTGGACGGCGTTGATGCCGCGGGCGATCGCCTCGTTCGGCGTAGACAGCCCCACCGGCTGGCCGCACCACAGCACTTCGCCCGCCGTGCGGGTAATGACGCCGGTCAGCAATTTGATAAGGGTGGATTTGCCGGCGCCGTTTTCCCCGACGATGGCGTGGATTTCACCGGCAAGGAAGGTCAGCGTCGCTGGCTTCAGCGCCTGCACATGACCATAATTCTTCTGCAGGCCCTTGAGTTCGAGGATAGGCGATCCGGCGGGAATTCGATTGGCTTCTTTCAGCGTCGCGCTGTCATCATGGCGATGACTGACCTCTTCCAGTCCGATCATGGACCTCTCCTCCTTGTGTCGCCTCTGCTCTCCATCCCGCACAAAACATACCACGGATGGAAAAGGCCGCGCCGGTTTTTGAAGCCGGCGCGGCCTGTCTGTTTTTGTTACTTGATCTTCGGGTTCAGTAGCGCGTCGATCTTCGGATCGGCCATGTTCGCCTTGGTGACGAGATTGGCACCGGTATCGACATTTTCCGGAACCTTCTCGCCCTTGGAGACGGCAAGCGCGGTCTTCACGCCGTCATAGCCCATGCGATAGGGGTCCTGAACGACGAGGCCGGCGATCGCGCCATCCTTGAGGAAGCCCACCGTCTTGTCGTCGCTGTCGAAGCCGATGACCTTGATCTTGTCGCCGAGCTTGTTTTCGGCGATCGCCTGGCCAACGCCCTGCGCCAGGATCAGGTTCGAGGCGAAGACGCCGACGAGGTTCGGGTTGGCCGTGATCAGGTCGGTCATCATGTTGAGGCCGGTCGTCGCCTGGCCGTCGCCATACTTGTCGGCGATGACCTTCAGGCCGGGATGCTTGGTCTTGATCTGATCCAGGAAGCCTTCGCGGCGCTGCTCTAGCGAGCCGACGCCGGGAAGATTGGTGAGGATGACGATATCGCCTTCTTCCTTGCCGGTCATCTCCTTGATGGCGGCGGCAAGACCGTCGGCGGCGATGCGGCCGCCCTGGACGTTGTCGGTCGTCAGGAACGACTTGAACGCTTTGGAGTCGGCGCCTGAGTCGATGCCGATGATCGGAACCGACTTGGCGGCTTCATCGATCGGCTTGCCGAGCGCCTTGAATTCGGTCGGCGAAATGACGACGGCGGCCGGCTTGCCGGCAACGGCGTTCTCCAGAATGCTGATCTGGCCGTTGACGTCGGATTCGGCCTGTGCGCCGAGTTCCGGCACGTTGACGCCGAGATCCTTGCCGGCCTTGCGGGCGCCGGCCAGAACGATCTGCCAGTAGAAGGACGTCGTGTCCTTGACGATGATCGGGATCGTCACGTCGGCGGCAAACGACGTTGCCGGCATCGCCGTGGCGATGACTGCGGCACCTGCAAGCGCGGTAAAGGCGCGGCGGGACAGAAGGGATTTCACGATACTCATAAGGGTTCTCCTCTCAGGGTGCGTTCTCCTCCAAATAAATCGGCCGCTGAACGCAGGCGGACGATTTTTATCGATAAAAAACATTTGCCGGGTGAAGCTAGCCGAGGCGCAATCAAATTGCAAGAGCGCCAAACCGGCTTTTTTTCTTTGGCAAACTCCCGCCAAGCAACTGATTTTATTCCAATACCACGATACCCTAAAATAAGGATCAGGCCATGTCGACCTCATCAGGATGGACTACGCCTTTTTTCAAAATCAGGTTGCCGTACAGCCGGAATTCCGTCGTCGCGACGATGTAGGTGGCCTTGCGAGCCATCGCGTAGAAAGCAAAACGCTCTACCGGCACGATGCGGAAATCGCCGGCATGCTTGGAAACGATCTGCTGGAATTCGGTGCAGACCTCCGGCATCGCATCGGGATCGCCGACCACCTCCATCCGCCACGCCGCTTCCGGCACGAACGTGTCGAGCGGCATATGTGTCAGGATAGCCTCGGCCATCGCAGTGGCGCTGACGCCGTCGGCGCGGATGACCGGCGGACCCATCGAGCCCGAGGGAAAATTGGCGTCTGATATGACGATGTCGTCGCCATGCCCCATGGTCTTCAGCGCATGGAGCAGGTCGGGGCCAAGCAGCGGATGAATACCCTTGAGCATAGTCTCTCCTCAGACTCGGACGGCTTCGGCGCCGAGCGGCGGCGCGACCAGCGTATAGGGTTCGAATTCGGCATAGATCTCGTCGGCAAGCCGCGGCTCGACGATCTCCATATTGCGCGTCAGGCTGGACGGCTTGGCCGTGCCGATCAGCACTGAGGCGACGATCGCCTCGCGTAGCGGAAACTGCAGGGCGGGCGCTGCCAGCGATACGCCGTGACTTTTGGCGATCGCCTCCATGGCGCCGACCTTGGCAAGCACGTCGTCATCAGCCGGCATATAGTCGAAATGCGAACCCGGCACCGGGCCGGTGGCGAGGATGCCGGAATTGAAGACGCCGCCGACGACGAGCGACGTGCCCTTCTGCCGGCAGAGCGGCAGCAGTTCGGCGACGGCCGAGCGGTCGAGCAGCGTGTAGCGGCCGGCAAGCAGGATGCAGTCGAGATCGGAATGGCGCATGACGTCGAGGCAGACGGGCACTTCGTTGACGCCGAGGCCGAAGGCGGAGATCGCGCCAGACGACTTGAGTTCCTCCAGCGCCTTCACGCCGGAATCGAGAAACTGCTTCTGGTGGACCGCGTTTTTCGCCGCGCCATGTGTGTAGACGCCGAGATCGTGCACATAAAGAATATCGATGCGGTTGAGGCCGAGGCGCGCATAGCTGAATTCGACCGAGCGCATGATGCCGTCATAGGAATAGTCGTAATCGGCATCGAAGGAGAGCGGGTCGACATAGCTGTAATCAGGCACGGTGCCGGTCGGCACCGGCCGAAGCAGCCGGCCGACCTTGGTGGAAAGCACGTAACTGCGGTCCGGCTGGTCGCGCAGGAAATCGCCGACCCGCCGTTCGGCGAGGCCGAGCCCATACCAGGGCGCCACGTCGAAATAGCGGATGCCGCTGTCCCAGGCCGCCTGCAGCGTATCCATCGCCTGCTCGCGCGGGCAGGCGCGGTAGAGACCGCCGAGAGCGGCGGCACCGAAACTGATTTCGGTCACCTCCAGCTTGGTCTTGCCGATCCGTCTCGTCTTCATCATGCCTCCTCGCGAAGAACTTGAGCTTGGTCTATGGAGCAATCCCAGGAAAAGTGTGAAGCGGTTTTCCGTCCGGGATTGCGTACTTCAAATCAATCCCAGGAAAAGTGTGAAGCGGTTTTCCTGGGATTGCGTCAAAGCAAAGGTTAGAGCGTCGCGCCCAGATGCCAGGGCACGAATTCATTGTCGCCATAGCCGAAGAGCTCGCTCTTGGTCTTCTTGCCTGATGCCGTATCGACGATCAGGTCGAAGATCTCGCGGCCCTTGCCGCTGATCGTCGCATCGCCGGTGGCGATCGTGCCGCAATCGATGTCCATGTCCTCTTCCATCGAGGCATAGAGCGCCGAATTGCTGGAAAGCTTCAGCGACGGCGCCGGCCGGCAACCGAAGCAGCTGCCGCGACCTGTCGTAAAGGCGATCATGTTTGCCCCACCGGCCACCTGGCCGGTCGCCGAGACCGGGTCGTAGCCGGGCGTGTCCATGAAGACGAGGCCGGGGGCCGTGACCCGCTCGGCATAACCATAAACCGCCGTCAGCGGCGAACGCCCGCCCTTGGCGACCGCGCCGAGCGATTTTTCAAGGATGGTCGTCAGCCCGCCGCGCTTGTTGCCGGGCGACGGATTGTTGTCGAGCGAGGCGCCGTGCAGCGCGACGTAATCTTCCCACCAGGCGATCTTGTCGTCGAGCTTCTTTGCCACCTCGTCGCTGACGGCGCGGCTGCGCAAAAGGTGCTCCGCACCGTAGATTTCCGAAGTCTCCGACAGGATCGCCGTGCCGCCGGCGGCCGCCAGCAGGTCGGCTGCGACACCGAGCGCCGGATTGGCGGTGATGCCGGAAAAGCCGTCCGAGCCGCCGCATTGCAGGCCGATGATGATCTCACCGATCGACATCGGCACGCGCTTTTCCTTGCCGACATCGGCAGCGATCTCGCGCAGCATGCCCATGGCGCGCTCGACTGCGCGGCGCGAACCGCCGGCATCCTGGATGTTGAAATGCCGCTTCGAGGCGCCGGCGCCGCTCTGGCCGTACAGCGTCAGCTGGTTGACCTCGCAGCCGAGGCCGATCATCAGGACGCCGCCGAAATTCACATGTCTGGTGTAGCCGGCGAGCGTCCTATGCAGCACGTTCATGCCGTCGCCGGTCGAGCTCATGCCGCAGCCCTGGTCGTGCACGATCGGCACGAAACCGTCGATGCCCTCGTAATGCGGCAGGATCGTCCGGTTCGCCTCGTCGGCGATCGCCCGGCAGACCGTGGTGGAACAGTTCACGCTGGCGATGATGCCGATATAGTTGCGCGTCGCCGCCCGCCCGTCGGCGCGGCGATAGCCCATGAAGGTGCGCGCCTTGTCATCGGTGGTCGCCGTTTCCGGCGCCGAATTGGCGGTCGCCGCCAGCCGGTCGTTTTCGAAATGCAGGTTGTGGCTGTGCACATGGTCGCCGGCCTTGACCTCGGCCGTCGTGCGGCCGATCGCCTGTCCGTACTTGACCACGGGTGATCCGAGCGGAATATCCGCAATCGCCACCTTGTGGCCGGGGTCGATCTTCTCACGGGTCTGAATGCCGGCAACCGTCGAACCCGGCGCAATTGCCGCCGTTGCGACCGCGACATTGTCGCCGGCCGAAAGGATGATCCAAGGCAGTTTGTCCAAGTCTCTATCTCCCTGGGAAAGGCTCGCTACATCGGCGAAAGCGCATTGATTTTGTTTTTTATCTACAATAAACATTTTCAAGTCAACGGGAATATTGATCCTGTGGACGAGGGAGGCAATGAGCCGCAGGCGACCGGAATTAAGCTAAAGGTCGTTTGAACAAGCCCCGGTCCGCTCCGTCCTGCTTTGAAGCGGGCGACGGTCACGAGGGCGGAAAGCGGGGTCTGGTGGCAAGGCAGAATACGGTCTTCAAGGAAGCCTACAACAGGTATGCGGCAGCCCTGCGTACGGATACGGCGCTGCCCTCGGAACCGGAGATCGCCGCCCAGCTCGGCGTCAGCCGCTCGACGGCGCGCGCCATCCTGACGCGGCTCAGCGAAGAGGGCATCATCCGCTGGAACAAGCGCCAGAAGATCGTGCTGCGCCAACCCACAGACCGCGACCTCTTTCCCTCCGAAGAAACCGATTCCCTGCACGATATTATCGAGCGCAGCTTCATGCAGCGCATCCTTGCCGATGATGCAGCACCCGGCATGCAGATCAACGAATTGGAGCTTGCCCGCGAGATCGGCACCGGCACGACCAGCGTACGCGAATTCCTGATCCGTTTCTCCCGCTTCGGCCTCATCGAGAAACGCCCGAACAGCCACTGGACGCTCAAAGGGTTCACCCGCGAATTCGCGCTTGAGCTTGCCGATGTGCGCGAAATGTTCGAGCTGCATTCTGCCGCCGAATTCGGCCGGCTTTCCAGGGATAATCAGAGCTGGGCCGATCTTGCCGCCATCCGCGACGAACATCACGCCATGCTTGCCGACATCAACCAGCGCTTCAAGGATTTCTCCGTCCTAGACGAGCGCTTCCATTTGCTGATCCACCGCGCCTCGAAGAACCGCTTCATCGCCGATTTCTACGACGCGATCGCCATCGTCTTCCACTATCACTACCAGTGGAACAAGACCGCCGCCCGCCAGCGCAACGAGCGCGCCATCCACGAACATCTGGATTATATCGCAGCCCTCGAATCCCGCGACCAGGCGGCAATCGAAACCGCCTGCCGCGCGCATCTGCACTCCGCCCGCCAGACCCTCCTGCAATCCCTGCCGCAGATCGCCACCGAATCCGCTTGAGGAGGTGAGAGCAGTTCCGGGAAAGGTGCGTTTTATGGGGGCAAATGCCATCAGTGACCGGCGATGCGCAGAGTTGCACGCATCCCATTTGTCCACCATCTGGAAGTTGGCGCCAAAATGTGATTCAGAGAGAGAGAGAGAGAGAGAGAGAGAGAGAGAGACCGGCGTGATGGTGACGGCACTGCCGGGGCGTCACCGGAATTCAAGGCTATGATAGAGCAGTTTCGGGCTTGGTCTGTGATTATCGGCCTGACGCTATTTAGTCCTTTGCCGCTGAGCGTCCCGTTAGTGTGGCTGGTTCAGAGAGAGCTGCACGATAAACAATCCGCCGTACTCAAGGCTGCCGAACAACCGGCACTATTTTATCTGATCGTCCTTTTCTTTTTCTGCGATGGGCTGATTTGGGCACATCTCTGCCTGACGGCTGCATTCAGGCGCTTTCGCCTGAGACCACGACGTTAATCCGAGCAAGAAGGAATTGGCTCGGCGCCAGCCTCTGCCCCTCATCCGGCTGCCGCCACCTTCTCCCCGTTCTGACGGGGCGAAGGGGATATGCCGCAACCTCTCCGTTCCCCGCTACCTCTAGCAGGGCACGTCCCCTCGCCCCGTTTACGGGGAGAGGGTTAGGGTGAGGGGCAAATCTTGAACGGTTACTTCGCAAGCTTCGCCGGCGCCAATCCGCCCTTGGCCAGGAGATCGGCCTTTGAGGCTCGACCCCGGCAAGGTTAGGGTGAGGGGCAGATGTTTTTCGATACGGTGGATGGCAGCGATCATGAAACATTTCGATGTGTAAGCCGTTATCGCGCTTATGGCCGACGCTAAACTCAAACCGAAATCGGTCGACGGCACCGAACCGCACGGTGCCGGGAACTCGCCCCAGGAGACGGCATCGACTGTCGAGGTCATGCCGCCGCCAGATGCCATCGAACCTGATCCGGAGCTGACCCCTGAAGAGGCCGAGCAGGCGCGCAAGCGGTATTTGCTGAAGCGTTTCTGGATCAGCGCGCGCCGCTATTGGGGCCGTGGCGGTGATAAGCTCGCCTGGCCGTGCACCATCGGGTTATTGACCCTGATCGGCATGAATGTCGGCTTCCAGTACGGAATCAATCTCTGGAACCGCGCGATTTTTGACGCCCTGGAGCAACATAATGCCCGCACCGTGTATTTCCTGAGCGTCGTATTCCTGCCACTGGCGCTCGGAACTGCAGCCCTTGTCACCACACAAGTCGCCCTTCGCATGATGATCCAGCGCCGCTGGCGTTCCTGGCTGACGACCGCCGTCATCGCGCGCTGGCTCGCAAGCGGTCGTTACTATCAGTTGAACCTCATCGGCGGCGACCACAAGAACCCCGAAGCGCGCATCGCGGAGGATTTACGGATTGCCACCGAAGCACCTGTCGATTTCATCTCTGGCGTCATTGCCGCCTTTCTGTCGGCCTCGACCTTCATCCTGGTGCTCTGGACGATCGGCGGGGCTCTGACTCTGACGATCGCCGGTTGGACCGTCACCATTCCCGGCTTTCTCGTCGTCACTGCGGTCCTCTACGCCGCGATCACCTCCAGTTCGATGACGGTCATCGGCCGCCATTTCGTCCGCGTCTCCGAGGCGAAAAACCAAGCGGAAGCCGAATTTCGCTACACGCTGACGCATGTGCGGGAAAACGGCGAGAGCATCGCCTTGCTCGGCGGCGAGGAGGAGGAGCGGAACGACCTCGGCAAGACCTTTGCCAACGTGCTCAGGCAATGGGCGCTCCTTGCACGCCAGCACATGCGCACAGCCCTTGTGTCGCAGGGATCGAGCCTGTTTGCGCCGGTCGTCCCGGTTCTGCTGTGCGCTCCAAAATTTCTCGAAGGCAGCATGACGCTTGGGCAGGTCATGCAGGCTGCCTCTGCCTTCGCCATCGTTCAGAGCGCGTTCGGATGGCTGGTCGACAACTATCCCCGTCTCGCAGATTGGAACGCCTGTGCCCGGCGTATCGCTTCGCTGATGATGTCGCTCGACGGGCTCGAGCGCGCCGAACAGAGCAACGCGCTCGGACGCATCAAGCGCGGTGAAACGGAAGGCGAGGCGATGCTCAGCCTGAACGATCTCTCCGTGTCGCTTGACGATGGCACCGCCGTGGTCAAGGAAACCCAGGTCGTGATCGAGCCAGGCGAGCGGGTGCTCGTCGCCGGTGAATCCGGTTCGGGCAAGAGCACGCTGGTGCGCGCCATCGCAGGTCTTTGGCCGTGGGGTGAGGGCAGCGTCAATTTCCACGCCGACAGACGATTGTTCATGCTGCCGCAACGGCCCTATATCCCGTCCGGGACGCTTCGCCGTGCCGTCGCCTATCCTGGCGCCGCCGATAGCTGGACGCCGGATGAGATCAAGGCGGCGCTCGACAAGGTGGGGCTCGATTATCTGAACGACAAGATCGAGGAAGACGCGCCCTGGGACCAGACATTGTCGGGCGGTGAAAAGCAGCGGCTCGCCTTTGCGCGTCTGCTGCTCCACCACCCCGATATCATCGTACTGGATGAAGCAACCTCAGCACTCGATGAGAAGAGCCAGGATAAGATGATGCAGATGGTGATCGATGAATTGCCTGAAGTGACGATCATCAGTGTCGCGCATCGGGCTGAGCTCGAAGCCTTCCATAGCCGCAAGATCACGCTGGAGCGGCGCGAGGGCGGCGCAAAACTTGTCAGCGATATCGATCTTGTCCCGCGCAAGAGAAAACGGAACTTGCTGTCACGCGTTTTGAAGAACCCCTCCCTGCCGAAAAACAGCACGACCTCGAATAAAGACAGCGCAGTCCCCGAATAGAATTGTCCGTTTGGCCACAAAACCATCAATCGCCTGACGAAGCCTCTGCGTTCGCAATCTGATCCAGATTTTCGATCAGCCGCTTGAGCAGATCGACCAATTGTCCCGCTTCCGCACCCGTGAACCCGGTCAATGCCTCACGATTCCTCTGGAACAAGGCCGTAATTGCCTCCGGCATGCGTTCCTGTGCGGTTCTTGTCAGCACGATGCGGCTGCTGCGGCCGTCAGCCGGGTCGCGTGTCCGCTCGATCAAGCCATCCCTCTCCATGCGTGCGAGCATTTGCGCCATCGGCGGTTGCTCGATCCTGGCAAAGCGGGCGAGGTCGCGCTGTGTGCTTGCCTTGCCATTTTGCAGCGCGACGAGGACAGGCAACTGACCGACACCGAAGCCGAGCGGTTTAAGCCGTGACTCGCTGAGGCGGGCAAACCCCCGCGCCGCAAGACTGATGAGATGGCCAGGCGTAGAAAGCACGTCTTCATTCATTCGCTCACCTCTTGCCTGCGCTTGACCGCGAGATATATATGTACGTATGTATCTTGACGCGCGGCAGGAGGCAATGCCGTTTCGATGCCGCCCAGAGAAAGTTTCAATCTCCACTGAGGAAACGAAATGTCCAACAATGATGTCGAAATGATCAAGCGCATCTATGCCAGCTTCAACGTCAGAGACATCGACGCTGTCCTTGCCGTCCTTTCCGACGATGTCGCCTGGGCCAATGGCATGGACGGCGGCCACATCTATGGTCGTGAGGCCGTACGCGACTACTGGGGACGTCAGTGGGCTATGATCAGTCCACACGTCGAGCCGGTCGCATTTAAGGAAACGCAAGATGGCGCCGTCGCTGTCGAGGTGATCCAGTCGGTCTTTGACCTCGATGGCCGGCCGCTGGAGGGGCAGGCCCATGGCCTGAAGGACAAGACCGTGACGCATATTTTCCGCATGGAAGGCGATAAGATCGTTCGCTTCGATATCCAGGATGCCCTGTAAGCCCAGCGTGCTCTGTAAGCTGGTACTCGCTATTCACGGATGACCGCTCCTGTTGCAAAGCGCCATTGTCAGACCCGCCTTTCGCCCGTCGGGCCGCTTGGCTTGTGCGTTCAGTTCGCGCTTAGCCGGCGGTATCGGTTCAGAGCCTGCGAGCTTCCAGACGCCGCTTGTCGCGCTCGACATAGTCGGAGCCCAGCTCTGTCAGACGAAATTGCCGTTTCTGGAATTCCCCGCGGATCAAGATGAAACCTTGCTCTTCGGCTTCGCTCAATGTCTTCAGGCTGGTGCCTTTAGGGGGAGACTGCCAAGCCATGCCATCGGCGCTGTGCAGTAAGACCATGATCTTTATAATTTTGTTTCTCCATGGCTGATGCATGCAGCCGGGCTGCATCGCATCAGCTATCCGCTGGTTCCGTATTCTTGATTTGGCACCATCCAGGTGAAGCCCATTGATTTAAAAGGATTATTTTTGGCTAGTCCGGAGTTTCGCAAAAGCTATCGTATAAAAGCTCCAATAGTCTTGGTCAATTCAATCACTCCGTCCCAACGGGTTTGGTCGCGCCTGGCGATTGGCCCGATGGCGTTTATTTCCATTGAATCCCGACATCAGCGGCGCATAGTGCCGACGTTCCCGGCTTTGCCGGTTGAACGGATGGGGGAGCCGGTGCATGTCAGCAAATCTCGACGATATCCGTAACCAGCAACGTGAGACGTGGGACAAATTTTCCGCCGGCTGGAAGAAATGGGACAGCTTGGTTCTCGGTTGGCTCGCCCCGTTTGGCGACGCCATGCTTCGGCGCGCCAATCTCTCCAACGGCTTTAGCGTGCTTGACATAGCCGCCGGCACTGGCGAACCCGGCCTGACGGCGGCGGCGGCAATCCCCGACGGTCAGGTTGTCGTCACCGATCTCTCGGAAAATATGCTGACTGCTGCCGCCGAAAATGCGGCCAGACGTGGCCTCAAAAACTTCGAAACTCGCCTATGCGATGCGGGAGCGTTGCCTTTTGCCGATGCCAGTTTCGACGCCGTCCTATGCCGGTTCGGGTTTATGTTCTTCCCGGATATCGCTGCCGCCGCCAGGGAGATGGCGCGCGTCGCAAAGCCCGGGGCGCGGGTCTGTGCCGCAGTCTGGAGCGCGCCTGCCAAAAATCCATGGGCGACCACGATCATGGGCACGATCGCCCGCCACGTGGACATGCCCCCGCCGCCCTCCGGTTCTCCGGGCCTGTTCCGCTGCGCGGGGGAAGGCATGATGGTCGAGACCTTCAAAGAGGCGGGCCTTCTCGACGTCGCCGTGGAAGAGGTGTCGGCGATGATGGTGCACGATGCCCCGGCGAGCTACTGGGACTTCATGACCGAGATCGCCGCGCCTGTTGTCGCCGGACTATCCAGGGCCGACGCGGCAACACGGGAGAAGATCCGTCGCGAGGTCCTGGAGCTCGCTCTCCAATCCGTCAGCGACGGCAAGGTTCACCTTCTCTCAACAGCAACTGTGATCACAGGCACGCGATAGCCTCAAAATCTCGTCGACAACGACGGCGAGCGGGAGCGTGGCGTCGATGACGACACCACACTTCGGAATATCCTCTTTCGTTGCATGCAATCGCACAATCAGCTCCCGTTCGGCAGGCAGGTCACAACATGATCCCGTATTGCCGCAGCACTTTCGAAAGGCGACGTGAACGTCACATCTAGGGTCAGCGCGTGCTGGTGCGGGATATCAAGAACCACGGCCTGTTGGCTTCGGTTTCTTGAAGTCTCGACGTCGGTCGTTTTCAAATGGTCGCGCCGTGCGGGGGAGGAAACGCGACGCGCCAATTCTTCCTCGGTACAAAGCAATCTCACCGGAACGAAGACCGCGGCGCGCTGTCTGGCGGCATCAACGAACTGTTGGTACGTCCGTGCGCTCCGCTCATCGCCTTCGACACCGGCATGGGTGAAGATGAAATTCGCCGACGGGCCGCTATAGGCGGTGATTGCATCCAGGACGGCCTGCCGGACCCTGCCGGTGTACTCCCAGACACCCTCAGGCAGCGAAGCGGTCTGATCCTCGTCGAGGAGGCGCAAGATCGGGTTGTTGAACCAGTGATTATCAACGATCCTTGCTGATAGAAGCGAGCCGAGTTCTTTGGCGATTGTCAGCTTCCCGACGCCCGGAAACCCCAAGAGCAAAACGAAAACACCCATCGTCCGACAACTCTCCCAATACAATCCACCGGCAACAACGCAGTGCAGAACATTGTCTGGAATCTACCAGAATTTCCACCATGGACGCTTTGGATCGGGAGGCATCGAAGGCTCGGGCGCGAGTATGGCTTTCATCACGATCATCTCGCCATCATGGTCATAATATTCTCCCTCTTCCCCCTGGACTTTGGCTTCGAGAGATTGGGCGATAAGCCACATTTTCCGACGGATTTCTTGATCAGGATTTTTGACAACGATGTTGTCTCCGCTCCACCAAAGCCATGCGGCGTTTTTTCGATTTTCGCCGCGGGAGTATCCTTTCCACACGCATATGCCCGCCTGTTCCACCCGTAAAACACCCCCGTCGGCGGCGGGAGTTTCGGCAAAACCGTCATGCTGAATTTCGGGATCACTGGCAACGTACTCGAGCCATTCGTCGAGAGCGATCGATGGAGAGGCATCGAACCAATTTGCCTTACGGGTAATGTGAAGATCGTAACCCATCAGAGCCCTTTACCTAAGTCGCGCCGAACGGCTGAGCCGCCTAATGCGAAGCCGCCTCGCTTGCGACGGCCGCCGCCTCGCGCTTCTGGCTGGGCCCGACCGGAACCAGCCAGGTGGTGAAGAAAGTCAGCACCGCGACGACGACCACGCCCCAGAAGCTCCAGTGCAGGGCCGCATTGAAGATCGAGCGGATCGCCGGATCGGCGGCGAGCGCCGAGAGCCCGGTCGGCTGGTTCAGTGCCTCGTGAAGGCCCGCCGCCGCCTCGCCGCTCGCATAGTGGTTGATGCCGGCATTGAGGATGGCGCCGAGCACGGTGGCGCCGAGCGTATTGCCGAGGCTGCGGGAAAAGATGATCGACGCCGTAGCGCTGCCGCGCATCGACCATTCGACGCTGTCCTGAACCAGCACGATGCTGGTGAGGCTGATGAGACCCATGCCGAAGCCCATGAAGAAGGAGCCGGCGCCGGCAACGATCGGCGAACTGTCAGGGGTCAGGAACAACAGGAAACAGGCGCCGAAGGGAAACATCAGGCTGCCGACGCGCAAGGTGCGCTGGATGCCGAAGGCCCTGTAGAAACGGCCGGAGAGCATCACCGCCAAGGGCCAGCCGACGACGAGCATGGTGAGCGTGAACCCCGCGACAAGAGGCGAGCGGCCGAGCACGCCCTGCACATAGAGCGGCAGGATTGTCGAAAGCCCGATCAGCGCCATGCCGGCCAGCAGCGTTGCCGCATTGCTGGTCGCAATCAGCCTTCGGCTCCAGAGCGGGATTGAAATGATCGGCTCCGGCGCCCGCCTCTCCTGGGCCAGGAAAAGGATGCCCGCGATCACGAAGACGGCGAAAAGCGACAGCAGAATCCCAACGCTGGCATCGGTTTCCGTCAGCATGACGAGAAGTGCGACGATCGAGATCGAAAACAGCACCGATCCGAGGTAATCGATCTTTGCCTGCTTGTGCGCCACGTCCTCCTTCAGGAAGAGCATGAAGGCGATGATCGAGATGATGCCGATCGGCAGGTTGATCCAGAAAATCCAGGCCCAGGAGATATTGTCGACGATGATGCCGCCGGCCAGCGGCCCGACGACGGCCGATGTCGCCCAGACGGTCGCCATGAAGCCCTGCACGCGGCCGCGCTCCTCGAGCTTGAAGAGATCGCCGATAACAGTCGTCGTCACCGGCTGGATGGCGCCGGCGCCGAGCCCCTGCAGTAGCCGGAACAGCACCAGCGACATCATCGACCAGGCAAACCCGCAGAGCAATGAGCCGACCAGGAAGATCAGAATGCCGCCGATCAGCACCGGCTTGCGCCCGAAAATGTCCGAAAGCTTGCCGTAGATAACAGTGGTCGTCGACTGCGCCAGCAGGAAGGCCGAAAACACCCAGCTGTAATAGGAAAAGCCGCCGAGCTCCCCGACGATGCGCGGCATCGCGGTCGCCACGATCGTCGCCTCGATCGCCACCATGAAGGTCGCGAGCATGATGGTGGCGACGATAAGCACGCGGTTCGAGCGTTGCGCTGCATTCGACATGACGATCCTCTTCGGGTGCTCCGCAGATGCCGGAAATATCGGCAGGCTGGCTGGGTGTGGGGCGATGCGCCGCTTGCGGAGTGATGCCGTCCTTTTACGATCTCAAGCCCGGCCGGTAAAGCAGGCCGCGACCGGTTTCTCATAAGGGCATTTGTTTTCGCGTCATTTGAGGAAGGTCGGTCGAAAACGAAGGCCCTGGCGCCGTTCCGCCCGGGCTTCCGTTCTATCAGGGGGGAAGGCAACTAATCACCTTTATCCTCATTGCGGGCATGCCTCACTGAGCGAGCCGCTGTTCGCGCTTCCCTCGGTGCAACCCGGCGTCTGCTGCAGGTTGGGATTGACGCCGCCGGGATTGATGGTGCTGCGGCCGCTGTTGAGATCGACGCCGCCATTGCCGGTCGTGCTGCCGGTGGTGCCGGGATCGATTCCGACAGAACCAGTTCCCGCCGAGCCTGTGCCGACAGACCCGGTGCCCGCTGCACCGCCGCTGACAGACCCAGTGCCAGCCGACCCGGCCCCGGCGGAACCGGCTGCGCCCGAACTCCCTGATCCGCCGATGATCGGCGCCACCGATAGCCGCCCATTGGCATCCGCGCCACCGGTCGTCTGGGCCAGCGCCGAGCCGGCGAGACCGACCGAAAGCAGCGATATCGCGATGAATTTGCAGGACATGATTTTCTCCATGCTGGTTGTCTCAGGGAGAAAACCAGCTGGTCGGCGGCATTGTTCCGGGATGGATTGGGCTGGTTGGCACTATTGCGCCGGAGGCGGTGACCTGGGCCTAGCCTCTTCAGCCCTGACGATCACTGCGGGCGGGTACCGTTATTCCCCTGGTTACTGCGAAAATCGCTCCAAACATTCCGCCAACGACGATCCCTGCAGAGCCGCCCGCCAACGCTGCAATGAGGCAGTAGACGATCCAGGAGCCAACACTGGATGCATCGGCCTGGAACAAGGTGGAAACGACGCCGATTGCTCCGCCAAGGATACCCAAGACAATGGCAACCCCCGTCACAGCCTCCGATGGATCAATGGTAGGGATGCGTGACGCTTGGGCGGTATCATGTTCAACCGGCGGAGACTGGCTATCCGTGTCTTCCATTCGACCCTCCTTCAAAGCGTTTACAATCGATCCTTCAGCCGCTGAGAGGCTTGTCGTCCTTTTCGGACAATATCCTTTCTGCTGCGCCATCCAGATCTTCGTACTGACCGGTGCGCAGGGACCAAAGGAAGGCGCCAAGCCCGGCGATGCCCATGAACAGAGCTATGGGTATCAGAAACGACAATGCGCCCATTTATCCCACTCCCGCCAATTTTTTATCCGCCGCATTTCCCGCCCTGGCGGCGTACCGTCAATCTCAAGCCTCATCGCATTCGCGACGACCAATATCGACGACGTCGACATCGCTATCGCGGCGATGAGCGGGTTGGCATAACCCAATAGCGCGAGAGGAATACTGCACGCATTGTAGACGATAGCCAAAGCGAAATTTTGGCGGATCAGCACGGCCGCACGACCCGCCGTCGTCAGCGCGACCTTTATTCCGTCCATGTCTCCATTGAGCAGGATGAAATCGGCGGCGCTGCGACCGATGTCGCTTCCTGACGCCGGAACCATGGAAACATGCGCGGTCTTCAGCGCGACCGCGTCGTTTATTCCGTCACCAATCATCATCACCTTGCGTCCGAGACCACGCAACGCATCGATCGCCTCGGCCTTGTCCTTGGGGAGGGCGGCTGCTTTTACGGAGTCGATTCCGACTTCCCGTGCCACTGCAAGTGCCGCTTCGGGGACATCGCCCGTCAGCATTTCGACGGCGATGCCGCGGCTCTTCAAGAACTGCACCGCCATCGCCGACCCGGCTCGAACCTTCTCTCCAAAAACGAAAGAGGCGAGGATTTCTCCCTGTCGCGTCAGGACGATAGTAGAAGCTGCGGCAGTGCGGTCGTCTGCATCGCCGCTCGCCGCCCATGCCGCTCGCCCAAGTCGATAAACTTCCCCTCGGAAAGACGCCTCGAGACCGTTGCCTTGTATCTCCCTGACGTCATCGAGCGCGAGAGCCTCCCACTCGCGCCGTGAGGCGTAATCCGCGATCGCTCTCGACATCGGATGGCTCGAAAACCGCGACAGTGACACAGCCAGTGAAAATTCCAGTGGTCCGGTCCAGTTCCCGGTCAACAGCGTCGGCTCGTATTGCGTCAGCGTACCGGTCTTGTCGAAAACGACGGTGTCGATTTCCGCCAAACGTTCCAATGCCGATCCGTCCCGTGCCACGACGCCCTGGGTGAACAATCTGCGTGCTGCAACGACCTGAACCATCGGAACCGCCAGTCCCAGCGCACAAGGGCAGGCAATGATCAGGACCGAGATCGAAATCGTCAGGGAGAGGTGGATGTCCTGTGTCACCGCAAACCACGAAAGGAATGTCAGCACCGACAGTCCGTGGATAACCGGAGCATAGAGACGCGCGGCCCTGTCGGCGAGTATCTGGTATTGAGACCGGCCGTCCTCGACGGCTTCCAGCATCCTATGCAGCTCGGCGAGTGTCGAATCTCCTGGTGCGGCGGTGGCTTCGACAGTCAGGGGATGGCCGACGTTCAATTCTCCCGCGCGAACCTGTCCGCCTGGTCCAACCGCCTCCCAACGGCTCTCTCCCGTCAGCAATGAACGGTCAAGTTCCGACTGGCCGGAGAGAATCGTCCCGTCAGCTGGAATTCTATCGCCGGCTGCAATCAGGGTGTGGGTGCCGGAAACGATGTCGCTCAGTGGAACATATTCGATCCGTCCATCCGCGCGGATCACATTAGCGCCTTTCGGCATCATGTCGGCCAGAGACGCCGCCGCCGATCGCGCCCGCCGTCGCATCAGATGGTCCAGCGTGCGTCCGACCAGCAAAATGAAGATCAATGAGGTACTGGCCTCGAAGTAAGCTTGCCGTCCTTCGGCGAACGTGTCGTATACGCTGAGACCGAACGAGAGCAGGACGCCGATGCTGACCGGCACATCCATGTTTGCCCGACCGTGCACGAGCGCCCGCCACGCCGACCGGTAGAATGTCGCCCCGGAGTAGATCACGGCCGGTAGTGCGAGCGCGGCCGACATCAGGTGGAGCGTCTGACGTGTTGCCGGGTCTGCGCCCGCCCAGACCGATACGGACAGCACCATGATGTTCATTGAGCAAAAGCCGGCGACTGCCAGCGCGCGCAACAGCCCTGATATCTCACCGTCCGATTGATCGCGGCCTTCCATCGGCAAGACGGCCGTGTAACCGATCGTTCCGATCAGGGCGGCAAAATCGGGCGGCGAACCATTTTCCGCGTGCCAGTGGATGGTCACACGCTTCGCCGTCAGATTGGCGCGCGCCATGTGAACTTCGGGGTGCTTGCCAAGCGTCGATTCCAAAAGCGCCATGCAGGCGCCACATTGCATGTCCGGGACGGACAGGGTGATCTGCCTGAGACCACTGCCCAAATCCTTGCTTGCCAACGCAACCTCGTCCACACCCGGCCTTCTTGGTCCGGGATCGGGGAGCGACGACGCAATTGACGCGCAGCAGGTCATTGTCCGTTCCTCGCTACCTCATTGCCTTGTAGGCATGCCATGTGGCGTGGCCGAGCAAAGGAAAAACGACGATGAGTCCGACAAGTCCCGTCAGCAGGCTGGCGAGGAAGAGGGCGAGCACGATCGCACCCCAGACCATTGACGGTCCCATGTTGTTCCAGACCATGACAACGCTGACGCCCATCGCTGTGAAGGCGTCTATGCGCTCATCCAGAAGCATCGGAATTGAGAACACCCCGATTGCAAAAGCGAATCCAGCGAACAATGCGCCGACACACAAGCCGATGATCAGCATGCCCCAGCCCGAGGGGGTGGTGACCAATAGCGTTGTTACGCCACCAAGGCCGGGGAACGGATTAACGCCGAAAAAGAGCGCGTAGATAATGACCGCCGCCCTCATCCAGAGCAGCATCACCATGCACAGCAGCATCCCCGTGAAAAACACCTGCCCTCCAGCTCTCGGCCGGACGAACAACATCTGACGAAGCGAGATGCGCTCGCCGTTCGCCAAACTCCTGCTCTTGACATAGAGCCCTGCGGCAAAGAGCGGGGCGACGATCAATATGCCCGCCAACGCAGGAAAGAGAAGATAGTCGCGCTCGAGCCGAAATAGCATCACGGTGGCCGCCAACGCGAGTAAGAACACCACGAACCCGTAGGCCAGACTTGGCCAGGGTTGCCGGATCAAGTCCTGCCAGCCTTGGCCAAGCCAACCGAGAGGAGCGCCGAGGGGCAGATGCCGCTGCCACTTGGGATTCATCGTCTCCTCTATCCCTGATACCTCGCTCCGATATCGGCCGGAAGTGTCGTCCTGCGGCATCTGATCCTCCTCGCGCATTCAGCAAGCTGAAGCGGCGGCCCTGAATTGGTTGGGTTGCTGGCCTTTTTCCTTGATATGCTCGATGCAGGCGGGCTGAGTGGTGATCGCCATGTAAACAAAATGGGCGTTGGCGCCGACAAAGATCGCGCCGGTCAGTCCGATCAGCAGCCACTTGAAAACGCGGGGTATGGGGCTCTTCGCTTCGGGCGTCACGGCTGACCCCCACCCAGCTTGTTCACATAAAGCGCGAGTATCTTTATCTCAGCTGGACTTAGGCGTTCGTCCCAGGTGGGCATATGTCCCTGCCGTCCGCCATGGATCGACTGGACGATCCGTTCGATACCCCCGCCGTAAATCCAGCGGCCGTCGGTCAGGTTCGGCGCACCGACATCCTGTTTGCCTTTGGCATCTTCGCCGTGGCATGCCACACAGCTAGCCATGAACACTTGGCGGCCAGCAGCGATCTGGCTGGCGTCTACGGATTCGGTGGACGTATTGCTCAACGAATAGACATAGGCGGCGACGTCGCTCACCTGTTTTCGGTTGAGCATTTCGTCTGTTCCGAACGCAGGCATCTGCGACACCCGGCTTTGCGAGTGCGTCGTATTGACGCCCACCGTCATGGTCTGGACGATTTTTTCTGGTCCTCCACCCCAAAGCCAGTCGTCATCGGTAAGATCGGGGAAGTCTCGTCCGCCCTTGCCGTCCCTTCCATGACAGGCGGCGCAGTTGTCTCCGAACAACTGGTGGCCGCTGGAGGCCACCTTCTCCATCAGCTTTTCGTCTGCACGGATTTCATCAAAGGAACTGGTCTCGATCTTCTCGATCCAGGGCGCGCGCGAAGCATCGGCTTCTATGATCTTTCGCTCTACCGCCTGTTTTTGACTCGTGCCGATCAGGCCCCTCGTATATGTGCTTCCAAGCGGCCAGGTCGGATACAGGATCCACCAGAGAGCGGCGAACAGGTGGGTGATGATCAGGAAGAGCAGAACCCCGCGCGGTACAGGGGTATCGAGCTCCTTGATGCCGTTCCAGATGTGTCCCGTCGTCTTCCGGCCTGTTACGGGATCGACTTCCTCTATCGCCATGGGGTGTCGTCCTTGTCGAATATGTCCGTTTCCGCCCGATCGAAACGCGCCTTGTTGGAAGGCCAGAAGGTGTAGATGATCACCCCGATCGAAAACAAAATGAGATAGAACAGGCCCCAAACCTTGGACAGTTCCAACATGGTTTCGTGGGTAAGATCCATTTCAAATCCCCTGAGGAATCAATTGTTGGGGTTCGGCATCTGCTCCGGTGCCGCAGTGTTCTGGTAGGCAGCCTTTGTGAGCCGGCCAAGCACCTGCAGATAGGCGACCATGGCGTCCATTTCCGTCACGCTGGTTTTTACGCCGTCAAACGCAGAGACCTGCGTGTCTTGCCCATAACGTTCCGTGACGCCTGAGGACTGTTCGCTATCTGGATTGGCTTGGCCGAAGGCATCGGCTGACGCGTTTGCGACCATGTCATCCGTATAAGGCACTCCCACGCTTCTCAGGGCCGCCAGTTGGTCACGCAGATCGCCCAGATCGAGCGGGGTTGTTGCCAGCCATTGATAGGACGGCATATTGGATTCCGGCACGACCTCGCGAGGGTTGATCAAATGGGCCACGTGCCAGAGATCGGAATACTTCCCGCCGATGCGCGCCAGATCGGGACCCGTGCGCTTTGATCCCCACAACATGGGATGGTCGTACTTGGATTCGACGGCAAGAGAATAAGGACCGTACCGCTCGACCTCGTCCCGCAGCGTTCTGATCATCTGGCTGTGGCAGGCGTAACAGCCTTCGCGAACATAGATGTTCCGGCCCGCCGCCTCGAGGGGTGTGTACACTCTCATGTCGGGGGCGTCCTCGACCGTCTCGTGGATCGTGAACAGCGGGGCGATCTCGACAAGCCCGCCGACGCTTCCCGCTACAACGATAGCCAGCATAAACCCGACGGCCGTCCGTTCCAGTCTTCCGTGCAGACGTTCGCTCATCTCTCACTCCGCCGGTGCGTTTTCGAGAATGCCCGAAGTCAGGGGCGCATCGTGAACTGCTCCCGCGGCGGGAGCCGTTCGGACGGTCATCCAGATATTGAAGCTCGCCACGATCGCCCCAAGGAGGAAAAGCAGCCCTCCGAAAGCGCGTGCGATGTAGTAGGGATACATCGCCAGCAGACTGTCGACGAATGAATAGACCAAACTGTTGTCGGCGGAATAAGTGCGCCACATCAAGCCTTGGATGATGCCGGAATTCCACATGGCGAAAACGTAGATGAGCGTGCCAGCAAGCGCCAACCAGAAGTGGACTTCGACCAGGGCTGCAGAATACATCCTTTCGCGTTTCCAGATCGATGGAACGAGTGTGTAGAACGCGCCGAACGTTATCATGGCAACCCAGCCCAGCGCACCGGCATGAACGTGGCCGACCGTCCAATCGGTATAATGAGACAGTGAGTTGACGGGTCTGATTGCCATGAAAGACCCTTCGAATGTCGACAGCCCATAGAAGAAGGCCGCCATCATGATGAAGCGAAGAGTGGCGTCGTCACGCACGCGATGCCAAGCCCCGTTCAACGTGAGCAACGCGTTCCCGGCCGACGCCCACGACGGAACGAGCAGCATGACCGAGAACGTCATTCCAAGGTTTTGCACCCATATAGGCAGCGCGGTGTAATGGAGATGGTGGGACCCCGCCCACATGTAGAAGAAGGTGATCCCCCAGAAGCTGAGAATGGACAATCGATAGGAAAAAATCGGCCGCTCAGCGCGGATCGGCAGATAGTAGTAGAGCATCCCCAGGAAGCCCGACGTCAGAAAAAACGCCACGGCGTTGTGCCCGTACCACCACTGGACCATCGCATCCTGTACACCGGACCAGACCGTGTAGCTTTTGGCGTGTCCGAACGATACCGGCACTGCCAGGTTGTTGACGATGTGGAGGATCGCCACCACGATGATGAAGGCGAGATAATACCAGTTGGCCACGTAGATGTGGGGTTCCTTGCGCCGCGCCAAGGTGCGTACGAAGAGCGCGAAATAGGCGATCCAAACGATCACGAGCCAGAGGTCGGCATACCATTCCGCTTCCGCGTATTCCTTGGACTGGGTAACGCCCATGAAATACCCGCTGACCGCGATCAGACAGAAAAGGTTGAAGCCGACGATCACGAACCAGGGCGAGAGTTGATCGGCCAACCTTGCGCGCGATGTTCGCTGAACGACATGGAATGATGTCGCGATCAACGCGTTTCCGCCGAAGCCGAAGATCACCCCTGTCGTATGGGCGGGCCGTATACGGCCGAAGCTCGACCACGCCGTATCGAAATTCAGGCTCGGCCAGGCAAGCTGTGCAGCTGCCCAGACGCCGATGAACATGCCAAAGATCGCCCACGCCAATGTGAAGGCCACGCCGACCTTGATCGGATCGTCATAGTAGCTGGAAAAGCGCGAAGCATCCGGTTCTTCGTCGAAAGCCGAGGTCAGGATGTAGCAGAACAACGCGCCGCAATACACAAGGACGATAGCGCCATGTATGCCGATGGGATCGAAGCGGCCAGCGGCCGCCATCGCGACACCGACAACCATCAAAGCGATAAGTATAGCTGCCGCGAACCCCCGTTCGCCGGTCGTGAGTTGTCCCATTGTTCCCCATCCCCCCGGCTATGTCGATGATGGTGCGCCACAAAGCGTTGAAAGGCAATCAGTTCTGCGAGCCTGCACACGCGAAGATAGACATGGATCGTCCATCACAATCGCCGTTGGACCGATTTGTGCCTGAAGCAGAAGACCGTGTTATTCGCTCATGGAGCGAACGTTCCCGTTGTCATTTGACGCCAGATGAGCTTTGCCACTGGCCAAGGCTGATGACCGGGTAGGGATTGCGTTTGGATTGGGAGTGACAGGGAAGATGACGGACGAATACACAAGGTAAATGCTAGGCAATCTGGAAGCAGCCATCCCCTGCCAGACAGCGATACAGCGATACAGGTTAACATCCTTCGGCGCCTGCTGATGAATGGCATTCTCTCAAAGCAGGATGCCACCGAACTGCTGGACGATGCTCTTGCGGATCTGGAGAGACTGCAGACCAAGGCTTATCCGCACGAATACTGGATTTATGAGCTTGCCAGAGGTCACGTCGAAGCAGCGCTTCCAAGCATTGGCGAGGGCATCGAGAGAACGTAGTGTGTGCGAACAATGTCCCTCCAGACTGGAGGAGAGCGATGATAGAGAACTTCAACGTACTCCCATGAACGATCAGTCAAAGATTGAGCATTTCATTGAGCGAATCGTGGCCGGCGCTTCACAAGCTCAGCTAGAAATCGAGTCCAAGGAACTCGACTTGAACAAAGTCGGCATACATGGTCGAACACCGCTCATGGTCTCGGCAGCTGAAGGTTTGCTTGCAGCGGTTGAGACGCTAGTGCGGAACGGTGCATCAGTACACGCGATTGGTCGTGGTGAAATGACGGCACTGCACGAGGCATCTGCGAATGGCGAAGCAGCCGTTGCAAACTACCTACTGTCCCTTGGCGCGGACGTAAACGCCGAGACGGCCGATGGCGTGACCCCGCTGATGTGCGCGGCCGCCTGGGGAAGCACCGAAGTTGCAAAACTATTGTTGGAGAACCATGCGGACCTGACAAAGACCGATCGCACTGGTGCAGCCGCCGCCGATATTGCACGCGAGAAGGGAGAGGACGATGCCGCGGACCTGATCAACTCATACTTGTCGCGGGGGAGTGCATAGTTTTCTGAAAGCACTCTTGCCGCAAAGGGACTTGAGATTGCCCCGGGCAAGTTCGACCACTTGTTTGGTCGAGTCTCAACGAGGCGTCAGGAACTTGAGATGATCGCTTAACTATTCGGTTCGGAAATTTTGTCCTTGGCTTCGTAGCTCCTTCCATCGCCAAAAATCGGAGAGCTCGTTGCGGGCATTATTCAGCACTTCGCTTGGTGGGGGATGAAGAACATATCGACGCGCCGCAAGAATTTGATCGGACCGGCTCATATTCCCGAGCCCGGGGAATAGGGAGTGGGCCTCTTCGGAAAGAAATGACCCCGTCTTCTCCGGGTTCGTGGCGGCAAACCAGATGATGAAGGCGCCTACGATATCTGGAGCCCGCCGTGCGGCCATCGAATAGTCGATGCAGGCAGTTAGAATGACCCCATTGCAGTCCTCAAAGACTAAATCTTCCGTCTCGGCCTCCGGGTCTCGATCAGCGTGCTTTGAGAAATTTCTCGCGACGTTGATCAGAGCGTTCAATTGGCCAATCTCCCACCCCTGTTGCTCTGCCACATGCTGCTTTATTCTGGTGCCGCCGCTCTTCTTTAGAATCGCGTCGCATATTTCCGAGGCATTCGTCGCCAGCTGATAGACGGCGATCGGCTCGATGAAAAACCAATGAAGGTGGATTGCGGCAAGTAACTGTCTACGGGCAGCGTCCAGCTTTGTGATTGTGGCCATTCTCCGTCCTTTAACTACCTTTGGCGCGGTAAGCGCGGAAGCCAAGGCTTCGAATATCCCCGTCGTGCGTCATCCCCTTGCCTTTTTGACCCGAGCGCCCAGCACAAGAAATGATTGGGCTCGCTGACTATGATGCGAGAGGAGTCGAAGTCGCTCAAAGTCTTTCGCCGTCTCGCCTCAACTTCATCAACCTCGCGAAGTCGTGAAAAGGCGCCTATCGAGTGTCAATAGATGAACTAAAAGGGGGATTGAAAGAAAATGGTGCCGCTTGCAGGACTCGAACCTGCGACCCCATCATTACGAATGATGTGCTCTACCACCTGAGCTAAAGCGGCCCCTCGCGGCCGAAGCATACGGCCCGCGATTTGCATGGCGCTGATACAGCGATTGTTGGAAGATTTCAAGCGCCCTGTCGTGGCTTTGGCAAAAAAGAGGGGAGGGCGCCTCAGAGCGCCAGCCGGGCGCGTGCCGCCCTGTATTCGTCCTCCAGCCGGTCGACGAGTTTGGCCACCGGCTCGACCGCCTTGACGGCGCTGATGCCCTGGCCGCTGCCCCATATGTCCTTCCAGGCCTTGGCGCCGCCGACGGCCTGCTCGAAATCCATCTTCGAGACATCGGCAAGCGGCAGGTTGTCCGGGTCCATGCCGGCAGCGACGATCGAGGGCTTGAGGTAGTTGCCGTGCACGCCGGTGAAATAGTTGGAATAGACGATATCGCCAGCAGCGCCTTCGACGATAGCCTGCTTGTAGGCGTCCGCGGCGCGGGCTTCCTCGGTGGCGATGAAGGGCGAGCCGATATAGGCCATGTCGGCGCCCATCGCTTCTGCGGCAAGGATGGCGCCGCCGGTGGCGATCGCACCGGCCAGCAGCAGCGGCCCCTCGAACCATTCGCGGATTTCCTGGACGAGCGCGAACGGCGACAACGTGCCGGCATGGCCGCCGGCGCCGGCCGCGACCGCAATCAGCCCGTCAGCCCCCTTGCGGATCGCCGAATGGGCGTGGCGGTTGTTGATAATGTCGTGCAGCACGATGCCGCCATAGGAGTGCACGGCCGCATTGACCTCGGGCACGGCGCCGAGCGAGGAGATGACGATCGGCACCTTGTATTTGACGCAGAGCGACAGGTCGTGCTCCAGCCGCTTGTTCGACATATGCACGATCTGGTTGACGGCAAAGGGGGCGGCCGGCCGCTCCGGATGGGCGGCGTCGTGGCGGGCAAGCTCCTCGGTAATCTCCGCCAGCCATTCGTCGAGCTGGCTTTCCGGCCGGGCGTTCAGCGCCGGAAACGCCCCCACGATGCCGGCCTTGCATTGCGCCAGCGTCAGCGCCGGGTGCGAGATGATGAACAGCGGCGAGCCGATGACCGGCAGTCTCAATCTGTCCTTGAGGATCGGGGGCAGGGCCATGGTTCGTCACTTCCATTGACGTTTACGAAAACGTCAATCTCATAACAGAGATGAAAAGCCGATAAAAGAGCGGCTGCCATGCCTTCGTCGATTTCAGCCCGAATATATACGTCCGAGAAAGCTAATAGAATAAGGCCCGCAAGCGGTGAAACCTGCCGATTATCCCCGCCGATCGACGGCGGCCCGCCCTCGCAAGGCTTGCGGTTTGCCGCACTTGACGCTACCGAATTTTGATGGAGAACGGCGGGGATTGCAGTCCGATGCCGAATTCAAGGTGAAGGACTGAATGTGAGCGGATTAGAAACGGCCATCAGAACTGCGCTCGAGAATTCCGATCGCGATAATCCGGAGGTTCGAGCGAGGATCTATCAGTCCGCCCGCCAGGCGCTGGAAGCCGGCCTGCGCAAGCAGGATATCACTGACACCGAGGTCGTCGCCCATCACCGCCATCGCCTGGAAAGCACCATCCACGCCATCGAAGGCGAGGAGCGCGACCGCCTTCACCCCCGCCAGAGGCCGCCTGAAGTGCCCGTGCCGCCCGTGGTGGAAATGCCGGCGCCGCCGGTTCACCAAGCTGAAGTCGATCAGTTCGACGGTCCCATGGTTTCAGGCGAGACCCGTGCGCCCGACGTGGCCCCAAGCCGCGGCGACGAGTCCAGCCTCGACGACGTGCATGCCGGGAGTGCCGATCATCTGGCTGCCGCCCCTGTCGGCGAGGAACGCCTTGCCCGCGGTCAGCGCGCCACCAATATGGATTTCCGCCCGGAGCGGGCGGCAGGCCGCCGCAAGCCGCGAAAATTCTTTTCGAGACTGCTCGTCTGGTGCGTCCTGCTGGCCTTCATCGGCATCGGCGCCTGGTGGGCGCATACATCAGGTCTGCTGATGTCGGCGGCAGAGCGCGACACCAGCGTTGCCAACCCGCCGGCAAGCACCCAGCCCGAGGATTTCACCGGCAATGACGATGGCGACGGCAATGCCGCCTCCCACACTGATCAGCCGGTGACCATCGATCCGCAGAACAGTTTCTCGGCCGATTGGATCCCGCTGTTCAAGCCTGAAGACGCCGACAAGATCCAAAGCGGCCCGCGGGCGCGCACTGAAAAAATCGCCGAGAATGACGGCCCTGCCGTGCGGTTGATTTCCGAGAGCGGTACGGCCGATGGCAACATCTCGATCAGCGTACCCCCCTCGGTGCTGCAGCAGCTTGCCGGCAAATCCTCGACGATCGCGCTGACACTGCAATCCACCACCGACGAGCCGACCCAAATCACCGTCGAATGCAATTTCCAGACGCTCGGCAATTGCGCCCGCCATCGCTTCAACGTCACCCGGGAAAAATCGGATGCGCTGCTGCAGGTGAAGTTCGACCGCTCGCTGGCGCCGAATTCGCCGGGCACGCTGACGATCAACAGCGATCTCGACGGCAAGGCGCGCGGCATCAACCTCTTCGCCATCCGCATTCTGCCGGGGCAATGATCTCAGCCCCGGCGGAGCCGGTGGCTCAGTCCCGGCGGAGCCGGTGACCCCCGTCCCACCGGAGCAGGTGACCCCGGTCGCGATGCAATCGGTGGCCTTATTTCAGAAAGCCCTATTTCAGAAAACCTGGGCCTGAGCCGATGATCTCCGCATCGACCGTTCCCAGCGCCTTCTTGTCCTTGCCGTCATAATCCATCTTGTTCAGCATGTGGCGGATGAGTTCGAGGCGCGCCCGCCGCTTGTCATTGGCGCGGATCACCGTCCACGGCGCAAAATCCGTATGGGTTTCCTTCAGCATCCGGTTGCGCTTGTCGCTGTAATCGCTCCATTTCGTCAGCGCTGCGATGTCCATCGACGACAGTTTCCAGACTTTCAGCGGATCGTGCCGGCGGTCGTGGAAACGCTTCAGCTGCATCTCGCGGCCGATATCGAGATAGAATTTGAAGAAGAAGATGCCCTCATGGGCGATGATCTTTTCGAGCTGCGGCGTCTGCTTGAGGAAATCCTCATATTGCTGCGGCGTGCAGAAACCCATGACCGGCTCGACGCCGGCGCGGTTGTACCAGGAGCGGTCGAACAGCACGAATTCGCCGGCCGTCGGAAACTGCGCGACATAACGCTGGAAATACCATTGCCCCTGCTCCCGCTCGGTCGGCTTGGTCAGCGCCACGACGCGCGCAAGGCGAGGGTTCATATGCGCGGAGGAGGCGGAGATCGCGCCGCCCTTGCCGGCGGCGTCCCGTCCCTCAAACAGCGCCATCACCCGCTTGCCGGTCGCCTGCAGCCAGAACTGCACCTTGACGAGTTCGATCTGCAGCTTTTCCAGCTCCTCCAGATAGTCCTCTTCCTTGAGCTTCTTCTTGTAGGGAAAATCGCCGGATTCCAGCGCGTGTTCGTCCACCCAGTCCGGCAGAATGGGATCGTCGACATCGAAGGTGCGTTTCTTTCCGCGGATCTCCAGCTCCACGGCCCTGTTTTCGACGTCCTCGTCCATGTGATCCTCCTCAGCCTGATTGTTCTCTTCCTGCAGGCGAACATAGTTACCGTTGAAAATCAAATCTTTCGCGGTTGGCCGATCATTTTTTGTGGGTTTCGGCTGCGGACTTTCGCTTGAGACGCTGCGGCCCGAAAACTTCTGTCATGAATTGCCGCTATCAGGCAGAGTTCAATATAAAGAAAAACGAATCGACGCCGCGAGGGCACTTGCCAGACGAAACTCCATGGAGAAAAAGCCTGTTGGCGCGCATAAGGCGCGAGCGGCCGGTGCTGCTTGCGGCGATCCTCAGCGCGCTTACCGCGCTTGCCGCCGGCATGAACAAATGGGTTGTGCTTGTCCTGCTGCTTGTGATGATCCTCACCGCGCTTTTCAACGAGGCGCCGATCATCGAGGCCGACCCCGCTCCGCCGGTGGAGATCGAGCCGGAGGCGCCGCCAAGCCGCCTGCCGGAGGTTTCTGCAACGCTCGCCGGCCTCGATTTTCCTGTCATGCTGCTGTCGGACGACGCCTCGGTGCTCTTCCAGAACCGCGCTGCCGAAAAGGCCTTCGGCGAGATGGCGCTCGGCGCCCATATATCGGCCCGCCTGCGCTCGCCGGGCGTGCTCGACATGGTGCGCGAAACCATCGCCACCAACGCGCCGAACCAGATAGAGCATTCCGAGCGGCTGCCATCCGAGCGCGTCTATATCGTCCGTAGCGCTCCTGTCGAATTCGCGACCGATAACGGTCCACATGAGCGCTATTTCATCCTCTCCTTCCGTGATATTTCGGAGGTCCGCCGCATCGACCGCATGCGCTCGGATTTCGTCGCCAATGCCAGCCACGAGCTGCGCACGCCGCTTGCCTCGCTGCGCGGCTTCATCGAGACCATCCAGGGGCCGGCGAAGAACGATCTGAAGGCGCAGGCGCGTTTCCTCAATATCATGCTCGATCAGACGACGCGCATGAGCCGGCTGGTCGACGACCTGCTCTCGCTCTCGCGCCTGGAGCTGAAATCGCACATCGCCCCGGATGAGAAGATCGATCTGGTGCCGCTGCTCGGTCATGTCAGAGATGCGCTGGTGCCGCTGGCAAGGGATGTCGGCGTCGACATCAACCTGCATCTGCCCGACGGCAAGGTCGAGGTGCTGGGAGACCGTGACGAGCTTGTCCAGGTCTTCGAAAACCTGATGGAAAATGCCTGCAAATACGGCCAGGAGGGCGAGATCGTCGATGTCTGGCTGAAGAACGGCACCGGCCAGCCGGTCGAGGTCAGCATCGTCGACAAAGGCCCCGGCATTCCGGCCGAGCATGTGCCGCGCCTGACCGAGCGCTTCTATCGTGTCAGCATCGAGGACAGCCGCTCGAAGAAGGGCACCGGCCTCGGCCTTGCCATCGTCAAGCACATCCTCACCCGCCACCGGGCGCGGCTGATCGTCAAGTCGGAAGTCGGCAAGGGTACCGATTTTACCGTCCGCTTTTGACGTATGCGTCCCCTCTCCCCGTAAAAGACGGGGAGAGGGGACGTGCCCTACGAGAGTGAGTGGGAACGGAGAGGGCGCGGCATGTCCCTTCTCCCTGCGAGCGGGGGTCCGAAGGACGGGTCGAGACCCGTGGCTCGACCCCGGTGGTGGCGGCAGCCGGATGAGGGGCAAATCACGCGGAACAACGTTAATGAAAGGACGGAAGCGGTAAGCCGCCACTTCACTGCTCGTCGCCGATATGCAGCCTGTTTCTACAACGCAAGGTGGATTGCCGGCCAGAATTTGCCGTTCGCCGACACGATTGATCGGCCTATTTAGAATATCTTATTATAAATCAAAGACTTAACCTGTCACAAATGTTTCACGCCTTTGACATAAAAGGACGGTGCTTACAGCGCTAAGAGAGTCTCGCCGATGAAAAAAGGCAATGCGAGGGCCTCTCTAAGGCCGCACTCACACAAGCCCAAATGCCGGGAGATTTACATGAACACCTTCAAGCTCACCGTTGCCGCGCTCGCTGCAACTGCCGCTTTCGCTGGCGCTGCCGTCGCCCGCGACCAGATTCAGGTTGCTGGTTCGTCCACCGTCCTGCCTTACGCAAAGATCGTTGCCGAGTCCTTCGGCGAAACCTTCACCAACTTCAAGACGCCGGTCGTTGAATCCGGCGGCACGGGCGCTGGTCTGAAGGAATTCTGCAAGGGCGTTGGTGAAGACACCATCGACATTGCGAACGCTTCGCGTCCGATCAACAAGAACGAAGCCGAAGCCTGCAAGGCTGCCGGCGTAACCGACATCCAGGAAGTCAAGATCGGCTACGACGGCATCGTCTTCGCAACCGACGCTTCCAACCCTGACGTCGCCTATGTTCCTGCCGACATCTACAAGGCCCTCGCAGCCCAGGTTGTCGTCGACGGCAAGCTCGTCGCCAACCCTTACAAGAAGTGGTCGGAAGTCAACCCGAAGCTTCCGGCTGTTGATATCGCTGCCTACATCCCGGGCGAAAAGCACGGCACCCGCGAAGTCTTCGAACAGAACGTTCTCGCCGCCGGCTGCAAGGCCTCTGGCGCAACCGACGTCATCGCCAAGGAAATCGCCGACAAGGCTGCCCAGGGCAAGGCCTGCGTCGCAGTCCGCAAGGACGGCGTTGCCGTTGACATCGACGGCGACTATCCGGAAACCCTCGCACGCATCGCCGCCAACAAGACCGGCGTCGGCGTATTCGGCCTTTCCTTCTACGAAAACAACGCCGACAAGCTCAAGGTTGCGAGCATGAGCGGTATCGTTCCGTCCACGGAAACGATCGCTAACGGCACCTACCCGGTTTCCCGCCCGCTGTTCTTCTACGTCAAGAAGGCACATCTCGGCGCCGTTCCGGGTCTGAAGGAATACGTCAACTTCTTCGTATCCGACCAGATGATCGGCCCCGACAGCCCGCTCGTCGAATACGGCCTCGTTGCCGCTCCGGATGCCGAACGCGACGCGATCCGCAAGGACGTCGAAGCCGGCAAGTCCATGTAATAACTTTGCCGGCGCGGCGCCTTTCAGCCCGCGCCGGCATTGCCTTATGTCCCTGCGCGCCGGCGGTTCTGGAGCTGCAGGGTTGGAATTCCTTCTCCATGAGTGGAAGCTGAAGGCAGGCTGATGAAGCTGCCGGGCTTTTTGGGGGCTATGGGCCTGGGGACGTAACGAATGAGCACATCCATCATACTTTTGTGCATTGTGGTGATCGGAGCCGCCGCCTATCTGGTCGCGCGCAACCGTGCCACGGCGCTTGCCGGAGGCCGATCCTCCGCATTGCATTCACGGCCGGCCTATTACGGCGCCTATGCCGCGATCTGGGCGGTTCTTCCCGCCCTCATCGTCCTTTGCCTCTGGCTCTCCATCAGCCCCGGCATCATCCAGTCCTCGGTTCGCGGCGCTGTCCCTGACGGCATCAAGGCTCAAGCCTCGGTCGAGCAGGATCTTGGTTATTCGATGGTGGCGACGGTCGCCCGCGGCCTGACGATGCTGACCGCGGATGAAGCTGCGGCGGTCTCCAGCGATCCCGCAGCCCTGCAGGCCAAGCTCCTCGAAAAGGGCGTGCCGCTCGCCGGCCAGCCGCTGCCTTACATGCTCGACGCCGCCAAAAAGCTCAACACCATGAGCATGACGAGCCGCATCGCCATGACGGCTGTTGTCTTCGCTCTCGCCATTGCCGGCGCCTTCTATGCGCTGCGTTCCATCGCTCCGCGCTTCCGCGCCCGCAACCGGGTCGAGCGCGTCATGCTCTGGGGCCTGCTGCTCGCCTCCTCGATCGCCATTCTGACGACGATCGGCATCGTGCTCTCCATGCTGTCGGAAGCCGCCCGCTTCTTTGCGGCCGTTCCCGCCATGGACTTCTTCTTCGGCACCGTCTGGGATCCGCGATTTGCCGGCGCCGGCAGCTCTTCCTTCGGCCAGTTCGGCCTCATCCCGCTGCTGCTCGGCACGATCTATATCGGCTTGGTGGCGATGCTGGTCGCCGTGCCGGTTGGCCTCTTCGCCGCCATCTACATGGCCGAATACGCTTCGCCGAAAGTGCGCGGCGTCGCCAAGCCGCTCCTCGAAGTGCTCGCCGGCATTCCGACGATCGTCTACGGCTTCTTCGCGCTCGTCACCGTCGGTCCGTTCCTGCGCGATTTCTCCGCCCAGATCAGCGGTCTTCTGAGCGGCAACTACAGCAATTTCATCCAGGCGCAGAGCGTTCTGACGGCCGGCATCGTCATGGGCATCATGCTGATCCCCTACGTGTCCTCGCTGTCGGACGACATCATCACCGCCGTGCCGCGCGCCCTGCGTGACGGTTCGCTCGGTCTTGGGGCCACACGCTCCGAAACCATCAAGAAAGTGGTTCTCCCCGCCGCTCTTCCCGGCATCGTCGGCGCATTGCTGATGACGGCCTCGCGCGCCATCGGCGAAACCATGATCGTCGTGCTGGCCGCCGGTGTCGCCGCCCGCATCCAGATCAACCCCTTCGAGCCGATGACGACGGTGACCGTCAAGATCGTCAACCAGCTGACTGGTGACCTTGAGTTCACCTCGCCGCAGACGCTGGTTGCCTTTGCCCTTGGCATCACGCTGTTCTGCATCACGCTTTGCCTCAATATCTATGCGCTCTACATCGTGCGCAAATACCGGGAGCAGTACGAATGACGGATATTGTTTCTCCCACATCAGGCGTCACCGTTTCCAAGGCGCCCGTGCGCCGCGACATCGGCATCAAGCGCCGCTACGCCGCCGAGCGCCGGTTCCAGGCCTATGGCATCGCCGCCATCACCTTCGGCCTCGTCTTCCTCTTCATCCTGCTGTGGACGGTGATCGGCAAAGGCTATACCGCCTTCCAGCAGACGGCGATTACCCTGCCGATCGAATTCTCCGAGAAGACGATCGATCCGAACAATAAGCGTGCGACCGACCCTTCGGTGCTGATCGCCGCCAACTACCCGGTTCTCCTGCGCGACGCGATCGTCAAGCAGCTGAACGTCAATGCCGCAAGCCGTCCCGATGTGCGCGATGCATCCGCCATGCTCTCCAAGGGTGCGCCGGTTCAGCTGCGCGACATGGTCGTCGCCGATCCGTCGCTTATCGGCAAGACGGTCAATGTCACGGTGCTCGCCGACGCCAATGTCGACAGCGCCAGCAAGGGCCAGATCGACCTGTCGGTCGATGAGAAGAACCGCAAGGTCAACGACAAGCAGGTTGCCTGGATGAACGAGCTGAAGGCGAGCGGCGCTCTCCACAAGCAGTTCAACACCGGCCTCTTCGTCAACGGCAATTCCAGCCGTCCGGAGGCCGCAGGCCTTGGCGTCGCGCTGATCGGCTCGCTCTATCTGATGCTGATTGTCCTCGTGCTCGCTCTGCCGATCGGCGTCGCCGCCTCGATCTATCTCGAGGAGTTCGCACCGAAGAACAAGCTGACGGACCTGATCGAGGTCAACATCAACAACCTCGCCGCGGTCCCTTCGATCGTCTACGGCCTGCTCGGTCTTTCCGTCTTCATCAACTTCATCGGCCTGCCGCGCTCGGCCTCGCTGGTCGGTGGCCTGGTGCTGACGCTGATGACCCTGCCGACGATCATCATCGCCACGCGTGCGGCACTACGCGCCGTGCCGCCGTCGATCCGCGCCGCAGCGCTCGGCCTCGGCGCTTCGAAGATGCAGATGGTGTTCCACCACGTTCTGCCGCTCGCCATGCCCGGCATCCTCACCGGCACGATCATCGGCCTGGCGCATGCGCTCGGCGAAACCGCGCCGCTGCTCTTGATCGGCATGGTCGCCTTCGTCGCCAACGCGCCGACGACGCCGCTCGATCCCTCGACGGCTCTGCCCGTACAGGTCTATATGTGGGCCAACGAGGCCGAACGTGCCTTCGTTGAGCGTACTTCGGGTGCCATCATCGTCCTGCTCCTGTTCCTGATCGTCATGAACATGGGCGCCATCCTCTTGCGTCGTCGCTTCGAGCGCCGCTGGTAAACGGAGTTAAACATCATGAATATGTTGACGGAAGCTGCAGTTGAAAAGGCGCTGGATCAGAAGATGAGCAACGTCCCGTATAAGATGATCGGAAAGGATGTCTCGGTTTACTACGGCGAAAAGCGCGCGCTTTTCGATGTGAATCTGAACGTCCGCGAAAACACCGTAACCGCCCTGATCGGCCCGTCCGGCTGCGGCAAGTCGACCTTCCTGCGCAGCCTCAACCGCATGAACGACACGATCGACGGCTGCCGCGTCACTGGCAAGATCACGCTTGATGCCGACGATATCTATGATCCCGATATCGACGTCGTCGAACTTCGCGCCCGCGTCGGCATGGTCTTCCAGAAGCCGAACCCGTTCCCGAAGACGATCTACGAAAACGTCTCCTACGGCCCGCGCATCCATGGCCTTGCCAAGTCGAAGGCCGATCTCGACCAGATCGTCGAGACCAGCCTGCAGCGCGCCGGTCTCTGGAACGAAGTCAAGGACCGCGTGCACGAGTCCGGCACCGGCCTGTCGGGTGGCCAGCAGCAGCGCCTCTGCATTGCCCGTGCCGTTGCCGTCAGCCCTGAAGTCATCCTGATGGACGAACCCTGCTCGGCGCTCGACCCGATCGCCACCGCCAAGGTCGAGGAGCTGATCCACGAGCTGCGCGAGAACTACACGATCGTCATCGTCACCCACTCCATGCAGCAGGCCGCGCGCGTCTCGCAGCGCACCGCCATGTTCCACCTCGGCAATCTCGTCGAGGAGAACGACACCGACAAGATGTTCACCAATCCCGACGATCCGCGCACCCAGGACTACATCATGGGTCGCTTCGGCTGATTTTGGCGACACCAAGCCTTCCCGTTATTCGAGGATAAAGCCCCATGGCATCGACACATATTTTTTCTGCCTATGATGATGATTTGAAGTTCCTGTCCAGGCGGATTTCCGAAATGGGCGGCCTGGCCGAGCAGATGGTCAGCGAAGCCGTGCGCGCTCTCGTCAACGGCGATACCGCGCTGGCGCAGAAGGTCATTTCGGACGATGTGATCCTCGATCATGCCGAACGCGAAATCGGCGACAAGGCGATCGTCACCATCGCTCGCCGTCAGCCAATGGCTTCGGACCTGCGCGAAATCATGGGTTCGATCCGCATCGCCGCCGATCTCGAACGTGTCGGCGACCTCGGCAAGAACACCGCCAAGCGCGTCATCGCCGTCCAAAGCACCGGCGTTCCCCGCAAGCTCGCCCGCGGCCTCGAGCATCTGTCCGAGCTGGCGCTCGTCCAGCTCAAGGAAGTGCTCGACGTCTACACCAATCGTTCCGCAGACAAGGCGAATGCGATCCGCGAACGCGACAACGAGATCGACGCGATGTACACCTCGCTGTTCCGCGAGCTCCTGACCTACATGATGGAAGATCCGCGCAACATCACCAGCTGCACGCATCTTCTCTTCTGCGCCAAGAACATCGAGCGTATCGGCGACCACGCCACCAACATCGCCGAGACGATCTTCTACATGACGACAGGTGCTCAGCCGGAAGGCGACCGTCCGAAGGACGACAGCGCCAACACCGTCGGCGCGGTGACGGAATAGCCGCCCGGGCCAGTCGCCCGGACCAGTCAATTGCGTGCGCGCCCGTCCGGGCGCGCAATGAGGTCGCAGCCAATTTCTGAATTTGCGCAGGATGCATTGCTTAAATCACCCCCGATTTAAGGATCATGCGCGAGGAGACCGACACGCATGATCCCGAGAGTTGCAGTTGTTGAAGACGAGGAAGCCCTCAGCGTGCTTCTTCGCTACAATCTCGAAGCGGAAGGCTTCGAGGTCGATACCATCCTTCGTGGCGACGAAGCCGAAATGCGGCTTCAGGAGCGCACGCCCGATCTTCTCATCCTTGATTGGATGCTGCCCGGCGTCTCCGGCATCGAGCTCTGCCGGCGCCTGCGCATGCGGCCGGAAACCGAGCGCCTGCCGATCATCATGCTGACGGCGCGCGGCGAAGAGAGCGAGCGTGTTCGCGGATTGTCGACGGGCGCCGACGATTATGTCGTCAAGCCCTTCTCGACCCCCGAGCTCGTTGCCCGCGTCAAGGCGATGCTGCGTCGCGCCCGTCCCGAGGTGCTGTCGACGGTGCTGAAATGCGGTGACATCGAGCTCGACCGCGAGACCCATCGCGTCCATCGCAAGACCCGCGAAGTCCGCCTCGGCCCCACCGAATTCCGCCTGCTGGAATTCCTGATGTCGTCACCGGGCCGGGTCTTCTCCCGCTCGCAGCTTCTGGACGGCGTCTGGGGCCACGATATCTATGTCGACGAGCGCACCGTCGACGTCCATGTCGGCCGCCTGCGCAAGGCGCTGAATTTTTCCAACATGCAGGACGTCATCCGCACCGTCCGCGGCGCCGGTTATTCGATGGAAGCCTGAGGGCTTCCATTTGAGTTGCTGACAAAGTCGCTCGTGCTGACGTCTGCCCCTCACCCTAACCCTCTCCCCGTAAACGGGGCGAGGGGACGTGCCCCGCGAAAGGTTGGCGGGGAACGGAGAGGTCACGGCATATCCCCTTCTCCCCGCGCGCGGGGAGAAGGTGGCGGCAGCCGGATGAGGGGCAGCCATAGGCACGAACCAACATTGCATAAAAAAACGGGCCACTCGGCCCGTTTCTGCATTCTAACGATGGTCGGGCGCCGCTCAGCTGGCCCGCGCGGCCGCCCGGCGGCGTTCGTTGACCGGCTGGTAGGCAAGCTTCTGGTGGTAGCTGCAATAGGGCGAATTGTCGGGGGATTCGCAGCCGCAGAAATGGAAGTCGTCCTTCAGCGGATCGCCGACCGGCCACTTGCAGGTGCGTTCGGTCAGTTCCGTCAGGCCGAGGCGTCGGGAAATCGGCACGACCACGTTGCCTCTCGGCACGTATTCCATTTCCTCGATCGTTTCGATCTCGATCTCTTCCTTCAGCATGGTCGCGCCCTGCTGGCGGGTAACGGTGCGCGTGGCGACCCGTGAGGCGTAGTTCGGCGCGCGCGGCGCCGACGTATTGCGCTTCGGCGTTCGTGCGGCGGTGTTGGTGCCGCCGGCCTTGGCACGGCCGGGCAGGCTCAGCCGGTGCACTTTGCCGATGACCGCATTTCTGCTGACTCCGCCAAGCTGCGCAGCGATCTGGCTGGCGCTCAGTCCTTCGGCCCAAAGTTTCTTGAGTTTCTCGACCCGCTCGTCTGTCCAGTTCATGCCCTGTCTCCACCTTTTGCGTTGGTGATGGCAGAATCCCTCACCGTTGTCCCGGGAGCTCCGAAACAAGAAACGCTTGATCAATTTTGGTGACTAGTTCCGCCGCATGCAGTCTAGTAATTGATCTTTAACCTAGTGTGAGGCTGACTCCGTGACAAGAGTCGCATGAATCCGGATGAATCGAATTCGTAGTTTTCCCCAACTTGCTGCCTCTGCGTGGCATTTCTGCAATAATGCCTGTTGAAGACTGAAAATGCCGCTGTACACCCTTGCTGCATGCGCTAAGGGCGCAGTTTTGTTGACATTGCAGCGCGAAAAGGAAATAGTGCCACTCGCCGCCGCAAGGCGGCATTTTTGATTTTTCGGGCCTGGTTTCCTTAGCCGGAGTCATTGCCCGGCAACTTTGATGGAGATCGCGCCATGGCTGAAGCCGCGCCGCTTTATGACACCTATTCTCGTGCCCCGCTGCGGTTCGAGCGAGGCGAGGGCGTGTGGCTGATCACCGAAAGCGGCGAGCGATATCTCGATTTCGGCGCCGGCGTTGCCGTTACCTCAGTCGGCCACAGCAATCCGCATGTTGTGGGTGCACTGAAGGAGCAGGCCGACAAGGTCTGGCACCTCTCGAACATCTATGAGATCCCCGGCCAGGAGCGTCTGGCAAAACGGCTGACGGACGCCACCTTCGCCGACAAGGTGTTCTTCACCAATTCGGGTGCCGAGGCGCTCGAATGCGCGATCAAGACGGCGCGCCGCTACCAGTTTTCCAAGGGCCATCCCGAGCGCTTCCATATCATCACCTTCGAAGGCGCCTTCCACGGACGGACGCTGGCGACGATCGCCGCCGGCGGCCAGGAGAAATATCTCGAAGGCTTCGGCCCCAAGGCGCCGGGTTTCGATCAGGTGGCTTTCGGCGACATCGAAGCGGTCCGCGCCGCTATCACCGATGCCACGGCTGGGATTCTCATCGAGCCGGTGCAGGGCGAGGGCGGCGTCCGTCCTGCCACCACCGAATTCATGAAGGCGCTCCGCCAGCTCTGCGACGACAACGGCCTGCTGTTGATCCTCGACGAGGTCCAGACCGGCGTCGGCCGCACCGGCAAGCTCTTCGCCCATGAATGGGCGGGCGTCACCCCCGACATCATGGCTGTCGCCAAGGGCATCGGCGGCGGTTTCCCGCTCGGCGCCTGCCTTGCCACTTCAGAGGCCGCCTCCGGCATGAAGGCCGGCACGCATGGCTCGACCTATGGCGGCAATCCGCTCGCCATGGCCGTCGGCAGTGCCGTGCTCGACATCATCCTTGCCGATGGCTTCCTCCAGCATGTGCGCGACGTCGCACTGGTCTTCCGCCAGGGCCTCGCCTCACTGAAGGATCGCTACCCCGATGTGATCGAAGATATCAGAGGCGAGGGGCTGTTGCTCGGCATCAAGGCTGCCGTTCCCTCAGCCGAACTGCTGCAGGCGATCCGCGCCGCCCATCTGCTCGGTGTACCCGCCGGCGACAACGTCATCCGCCTTCTTCCGCCCCTCGTGGTTACCGCCGAGGAAGCCCGCGAGGGCCTTGCCCGCATCGAGCGCGCCGCCGAAAGCATTCGCGCCTCCAAGGTCAAGAAGACGGCTTGAAGAGATTGCCGCCTTCGGGCGCAGCACAGGTAAGAAGACGATATGAGCCCTAAACATTTCCTCGATCTTTCGGCGGTCACATCAGCCGATCTCAGAACCATCATGAACGATGCGCTCGCCCGCAAGCAGGCCTTCAAAGCCGGCAAGGGCGACAAGCCGCTCGCCGGCAAGATGCTGGCGATGATCTTCGAGAAGCCGTCGACGCGCACCCGCGTCTCCTTCGACGTCGGCATGCGCCAGCTCGGCGGCGAAACGCTGTTCCTGTCCGGCACCGAGATGCAGCTCGGCCGCGCCGAGACGATCGGCGACACCGCCAAGGTGCTGTCACGTTATGTCGATGCGATCATGATCCGCACCACCGAACATTCGCGGCTGGTCGAGCTTGCCGAGCATGCGACCGTGCCTGTGATCAATGCGCTGACGGATGACACCCATCCTTGCCAGATCATGGCCGACATCATGACCTTCGAAGAGCACCGCGGCCCGATCAAGGGCAAGACCATCGCATGGACCGGCGACGGCAACAATGTGCTGCATTCGCTGGTCGAGGGTGCCGCGCGTTTCGGCTACCGCATGAACATGGCCGTACCCCTTGGCTCCGAGCCCAAGGATCACTATCTGAACTGGGCCCGCAATGAGGGCGCCGAAATCATGCTCTGCCATGATGCCGACCGTGCGGTCGCCGGCGTCGATTGCGTGGTGACCGATACCTGGGTCTCCATGAATCAGGAACATCGGGCCCGGGGTCACAATGTCTTCCAGCCTTATCAGGTCAACGCGGCCTTGATGGCGAAAGCCGGCAATGATGCATTGTTCATGCATTGCCTGCCCGCCCATCGCGGTGAGGAAGTGACGGACGAAGTGATCGACGGTCCGCAATCCGTGGTCTTCGATGAGGCGGAAAACCGTCTTCATGCGCAGAAGTCGATTCTTGCTTGGTGCCTGGGCGCGATCTGAACCATAATCGGACGTCGCGAGTCACAAACTCGCGACCGCGTGAGCGAAGGGCACGCTGGCCCATCGCTCTAAACTAGGAGTGAAAGCCATGGCAGAAGCTGCAGCCGCCCTCGGCCAGTTTGATTTCGCCGGCGATGACCATGTCGTCCCCTTCCAGGTGGAGGGGCTGGATGTGCGCGGCCGCGCCGTCCAGCTCGGCCCGATGCTCGATGCGATCCTCGAGCGCCATCATTATCCCGCACCCGTTGCCCGGCTGCTTGCCGAAGTCGTCGTGCTGACGGTGTTGCTCGGCACCTCGCTGAAGTTCGACGGCAAGTTCACGGTGCAGACCAAGGGCGATGGCCCGGTCGATCTCCTCGTCGCCGATTTCTCGACGCCGGAAAACGTCCGCGCCTATGCCCGTTTCGATCAGGCGCTGCTCAACAAGGCGATCGAGTCTGGTGAAACCGAGCCGGAGCAACTGCTTGGCAAGGGCGTGCTCGCCTTCACCATCGACCAGGGAAAGTTCAGCCAGCCTTACCAGGGCATCGTCGCGCTCGACGGCACCACGCTGGAAGAAATTGCCGGCGTCTATTTCCGCCAGTCGGAGCAGATCCCGACGCGCGTCCGCCTTGCCGCGGCCGAACTCTTCGATCGTGACGATGCGGGCAAGCCGCGCCATCGCTGGCGGGCAGGCGGCCTCGTCGCCCAGTTCCTGCCGGAAGCGCCGGAGCGCATGCGCCAGCCGGATCTCCACGGCGGCGACGGCGACACCGGCAACCGCCCGCATGGCGAGGACGATGCCTGGGTCGAAGCCCGTTCGCTGGTCGAGACCATCGACGCCGATGAACTCACCGATCCGCTTGTCGGTACCGAGCGGCTGCTGTTTCGCCTGTTCCACGAGCGCGGCGTGCGCGTCTATGAACCGCGCGCCGTCTTTGATCGCTGCAGCTGCTCGCGCGACAAGATCAAGGGTGTGCTGAAGGGCTTTTCGGCCGAAGAGATCGAAGCCAGCCAGGAAAACGGCGAAATCGCCGTCACCTGCGAATTCTGCTCGACCACCTACCGCTTCGAGCCGGCCGAGCTTCAGCCGGCTGAATAGGCTCCGTGCGCATTAATGGCTGCCCCTCACCCTCACCCTCTCCCCGTAAACGGGGCGAGGGGACGTGCCCCGCAAGAGCTGGGTGAGGAACGGAGAGGTCGCGGCATGGTCCCTTCGCCCCGTTTACGGGGAGAAGGTGGCGGCAGCCGGATGAGGGGCCAGTGTCGGGGATCTCTTGGGCAGAGGTGTACGGCCTATGGCGTCACACGTCAGTTGAGCACGCGCAGCAAGCCCGGGGAATCCAGCGAGAAGGCGGGGATGTCGACATCGAACATCTCGCCTTCGTCCGTTTCCATCTGGTAATGGCCGAACATCAGCCCTGAGGGCGTGTCGAGCGGGCAGCCGGAGGAATATTCGTAGGTGTCGCCGGGGCTGAGGCGCGGCTGCTCGCCGACGACGCCGGGACCGGTGACCTCGTCCACCTGTCCGTTCTGGTCGGTGATGTTCCAGTAACGGTTGACCAGGCGAACGGCGATGCCGGAATTGTTGCTGATAACAATCCGGTAACCCCAGACATAACGATCGTCGTCCGGATCGGATTGCTCCTCCAGATAGAACGGTTCGACTACAACTTCGATGTCTCTTGTGAGGGCGCGATACATGCCTTGCACCTTAGTCAAGATATGTTACCCGTATCTTATAAGAGGCCCTGTCCGTCAAGAAACGGAACAATTATCATTGCTGAAACGGCTGTGATCCGAAGGGTTTTCGATCGTTAAGCCTAATTGTCAGTGTTAATTCCGTTTCGGAACGCCGCGGCGGGCAATCTTGTTCCCCCAGCCTCACCTTGTGAGGTCCGGCACGGCCGAACCCCAAATGAGGTCCGGCCGCGTTTATCCCTAGATCAGGCCGAAACCCTGGCAAGCGCCCGCGCGAAATCCTCGATCAGGTCGTCGGTATCCTCGATGCCGGCCGAAAGGCGGACCGTACCAGGCGAGATGCCGAGTTCGGCGCGCGCCTCTTCCGTCAGGTTCTTGTGCGTCGTCGTCGCCGGATGGGTGATCAGGCTCTTGCTGTCGCCGAGATTGTTGGAGATTTTGACGATCTCAAGCGCGTTCTGCAGCGCGAAGGCCGCATCCTTGCCGCCCTTCAGCTCGAAGGCGACCAGCGTCGAGCCGCCGGTCATCTGCTTGGCGATGATATCGGCCTGCGGATGGTCCTTGCGGCCGGGATAGATCACCTTGGCGACCTTGCCTTGCTCGGCCAGGAAATCGGCGATCTTCGCCGCATTCTCGGTCTGCTGGCGCACGCGCAGCGGCAGCGTTTCGATGCCCTTCAACAGCGTCCAGGCGTTGAACGGCGACATGGCCGGGCCGGTATGGCGGAAATAGTCGTGCAGGTTCTCGTCGATCCATTCCTTGTCGGAGAGCACGACGCCGCCGAGGCAGCGGCCCTGGCCGTCAATATGTTTGGTGGCGGAATAGACGACGATATGGGCGCCGAGTTCCAAGGGCTTCTGGAAGAGCGGCGTGGCGAAGACGTTGTCGACGACGACCTTGGCGCCGATCTGGTTGGCGAGCTTAGCGACGCCTGCGATATCGATCACTTCGAGCGTCGGGTTGGTCGGGCTTTCCAGGAAGAACACCTTGGTCTTCGCCGTGATTGCCTTTTCCCAGTTCGCAAGATCCCGGCCGTCGATCAGCGTGCAGTCGATGCCGTATTTCGGCGCCAGCGTCTCGACGACCCAGCGGCAGGAACCGAAGAGGGCGCGCGCGGCGACGATATGATCGCCTGATTTCAGCTGGCAGAGGATCGCCGCGGTGACGGCGGCCATGCCGGAAGCGGTGGCGCGGGCGTCTTCGGCGCCTTCGAGCATGCACATGCGCTTTTCGAACATGTCATTGGTCGGGCTGCCGTAGCGGGCGTAAATGAAGCCCTCCGTCTCGCCCTTGAAGCGGGCTTCGGCTGCCTCCGACGTCTCGTAGACGAACCCTTGCGTGAGATAGATTGCCTCGGACGTCTCGCCATATTGCGAACGCAGCGTGCCGCCGTGGACGAGTTGGGTTGCCGGGCGCCAGGTCTTGCTCATGCCATCACCTTCACATAACAAAAAAACCGGTCGCAAAAGCAGACCGGTTTCAACCCGGTCTTTTTAGCCACTTGTTTAACGTGGCTGCAAGCCGACCGGCCAAATCACCACGGGATAATTCTGCAATACTGCTGTTAGCTGCTTGCGTCAATTCCCCGAGTTTGGTTTTGTCGGCGGCAAATGATGGATGAGGCATGATGGCTCGTGAAACGGGAATTCTGGCGGATCGCGCGATCTCCGCGCTGTTCGAAACGGAGCGTCTGATCTCCGAACGGGAGCTGGACCGTGACCAGATCCAGCCGGCAAGTCTCGACCTGCGCTTGGGCGCCAAGGCGTTTCGCGTGCGCGCCAGCTTCATGCCCGGCCCCTCGCATCTGGTGTCCGACAAGCTCGACCGGCTGAGCCTGCATGTGATCGATCTCTCCGAGGGGGCGGTGCTCGAAACCGGCTGCGTCTATATCGTGCCGCTGATGGAGAGCCTGGCGCTGCCGGCCGACATGTCGGCCTCGGCCAATCCGAAGAGCTCGACCGGGCGCCTCGATATCTTCACCCGCGTCATCACCGATTACGCCCAGGAGTTCGACAAGATTCCATCAGGCTATGCCGGCCCGCTCTATCTCGAAATCAGCCCACGCACCTTCCCGATCGTCGTGCGCCGCGGCTCGCGCCTGTCGCAGATCCGTTTTCGCGTCGGCCAGGCTCTGCTCGGCGAGCCGGAACTGTTGAAGCTGCATGAAAGCGAGACGCTGGTCGCCAGTAAGCTGCCCAACGTTTCCGGCGGCGGCATCGCGCTGTCGATCGACCTCGCCGGAGACAAGGAAGGCCTGATCGGCTATCGCGGCAAGCATCACACCGCCGTCGTCGATGTCGACAAGAAGGCCCAGCACGACATCTATGATTTCTGGGAGCCGCTCTACAGCCGTGGCCGCAACGAACTGATCCTCGATCCGGACGAGTTCTATATCCTCGTCTCGCGCGAGGCCGTGCACGTGCCGCCGGATTATGCAGCCGAGATGACCCCCTTCGATCCGCTGGTCGGCGAATTCCGCGTCCATTATGCCGGCTTCTTCGATCCTGGCTTCGGCCATGCTCCGGCCGGCGGCCGCGGCAGCCGCGCCGTGCTCGAAGTGCGCAGCCACGAGGTGCCCTTCATCCTCGAAGACGGCCAGATCGTCGGCCGCCTCGTCTACGAGCACATGCAGGAAAAGCCCGCAAGCCTCTATGGCTCGGGTCTCGGCTCGAACTACCAGGCCCAGGGCCTCAAGCTCTCGAAGCACTTCCGCATCTGAGCCTTCCCGGCGGCCGCGACTTGACAGCGGCCCCCATCTGTTGGAAATCTCGCATCAACGCGGGTGTAGCTCAATGGTAGAGCAGCAGCTTCCCAAGCTGAATACGAGGGTTCGATTCCCTTCACCCGCTCCAGCTCCCGCAAACTATACCTGATGCGCCTAATCCCCAAAAAACCGGATCGGCTTGTACCGACGATGCGCGATGATCAGGCTTCTGTCGGGCTGGATGATGTAGGTTTCCTCCACCTGCTGGCCGTACTGGTCGATGAAATCATGCGGAAAGGCGGAACCTACCGGTGATTTGGTGAGTTTGGTGCGCGGTTGGCCACTATAGGTGATGCTTCCCGGTATGGGTTCGAGGCCGGGGCCGCCATAGGTGACGGTGCTGCATCCGGCGAGAACGAGCGTGCCGATGAGGCCGATGATTGCAGGTTTCATGTCCATCCCTCCCAATGCCGTGAGTAGAATCACTCTACGCTTTGCCGGAGAGAGTTCACGACACGAATGCCCATGCCGCTCTTCAACCCTTCGGGAAGCGTCGCCGGGGACGCCGTGATCGAGTGGTCGACGGCCACCTATTAATATTAGGGTGACAATCCCGTTCCACCAGTGGTGCACCGACGCATCCATTGCCGAAACCGGTGCCGTCTGCTAGATCGGCATCGTCGAAAAAGGCAGGATCGGTTGAGGTAAGCCCGGTCCCTTCCGCTGGAGCGTTAAGCGCTCCGGCGAAGCTCTGCTCCGTGCCATGGCACGAGAACCCGCGACGTGATCCGCATGAAGATGCGGGATCCCGGCGGCGTGCGGAGACGGCAAAAAGGCAGTCCCGGGATTTTTTCGAACGGAGACTGTCATGCGCCTGAACCATCTCGATTTCCACGTTCCCGATATTGCTGCCACGGCGGATTTCTTGATCCGCCATTTCGGCCTGAGGATTAAAGATATGCGCGGCCAGAACGGCCTCGCGATTCTGGAAGACGATACCGGCCTCGAAATTGTCCTCAGCCACGCCATCGCCAAGTTCGGCACCGCCGATCAGGTGGAGATCGGGCGCCAGACCTATCACATCGGCTTCATTCTGCGTGGAAAGGCCGGATGTCGATGCGGTCCATGCCAGGCTTGCGGCTGCTGGTGCTGATCTGTCTGGCCCGCCGGTCGCCATGCGCGGCGGCTGGCTGTTTTATTGCACGGCGCCCGGAAACATCCTGGTCGAGATCGGCTGGCGACAGGGTTAGGTCCCCAAATAGCAAGGGCGGCCGCAGCCGCCCTTGCCAATGCCTGTTTTGACCGGCTCAGAATTCCGTCCAGTCGGGATCCTGGCTCGGCGACGTGCTGCCGCCGGCGCCGAAGGCGTTGGCGATCTTCTGGCCGAGCGCGCGGGCCGGCGAGGCGGCCGGGCGGGCGGTGCCTTCCCTAGCGACGCGGATCGGGGCTGCCCTGGCTGCCGGGCGGGCGGCAACGCGCGGTGCGGCGGTGTGGGCCGGCGCGATTGGCGCGCTGGCGGTGAAGCCGCCGGTGCCGGTCAGCCTGAATTGGCCAAGCAGATTGTTGAGCGCTGCCGCTTCCGTTGCCAGGTTGTGGCTGGCGGCGGTGGATTCCTCGACCATCGCCGCATTCTGCTGCGTGCCCTGGTCCATGGAATTGACGGCGGTATTGATCTCCTGCAGACCGATCGACTGTTCGCGGGAGGCCTCGGCGATCGCGTGGACGTGCTGGTTGATCTCCTGCACCTCGGCGACGATCGCGTCGAGCGCCTTGCCGGTTTCGCCGACCAGCGAGACGCCGGTCTGCACATGCGTGCCGGAGGTGCTGATCAGCGCCTTGATCTCCTTGGCCGCCTTGGCCGAGCGCTGGGCGAGCTCGCGCACTTCCTGGGCGACGACCGCAAAACCCTTGCCGGCTTCACCGGCACGCGCCGCTTCGACGCCGGCGTTCAGAGCCAAAAGGTTGGTCTGGAAGGCGATGTCGTCGATGACGCCGATGATGTTGGAGATTTCGCCCGAGGACTTCTCGATCTGCTGCATGGCGGAGACCGCCTTGCGGACGATCTCGCCCGATTTTTCAGCGCCAAGGCGGGTACGGGCGACGAGCTGGCTCGCTTCCTCGGTCCGCTTGGCGGCGTCGCGCACCGTCGTCGTGATCTGCTCCAGCGCCGCTGCCGTTTCTTCGACGGAGGCAGATTGCTGTTCCGTCCGCTGGGAAAGCTGGTCTGCGGAAGAGCGGATTTCATTGGCGCCGGCGCCGATCGCCCGGGCATTGGCGCCGACCGTATGCAGGGTTTCGTTGAGTTTCTCGACCGAGTTGTTGAAATCCTCGCGCAGCGCATCGAGATGCGCGACGAAGGGCTCGTCGATATGCGAGGCGAGATCGCCGGCGGCAAGGCGGCGCAGGCCGTCGCCGAGTGCGGCGACGGCGCGTTCCAGTTCGGATGCTTCGCGGACTTTCTGCGCTTCGCGTTCGCGGCGCTCGCTGTCGCTGACGTTGCGGTCGGCTTCGGCGCGCGCCTCGATTTGGGCTCGCTCGATCGCATTGTCACGGAAGACCAAAACGGCCTTTGCCATCTGGCCGACTTCGTCGCCGCGGTCGAGGCCGCTGACATCGCTTGTTGTGTCACCCTCGGCAAGCCGCGTCATGCGCTGGCGCAGCTGTGCCATCGGGCCGGCGATGCCTATCTGCGCGACGAAAACGCTGAAGCCGACGGCGGCGAGAACGGCGATGCCGATCAGCACGAAACAGAAGACGATCCGCCCGTTGACGGAAGCCGAGAGCGCGTCGCCGCCATCGTTGAGCATCGCCATCATCGCATCATTGTTGGCGATCATCTTCGGCGTCAGCGCATTGAGCTTGGCATTGATCAGGGCAACATTCGAAAGCGCGCCGGCGCTGTCCTTGGCTTTGCTCTGTTCGGTGATCTTGTTCGCCAGGGTTTCGATCTCATCGATTCCGGCCTGGATTTCATCGATCGCCGGTTTGCGGCTCGGCACCAGCGCCAGAGCCTGCTTCATGCGGTCACGCGCCTGCGGCAGCTTGCTCGGTGTGGCGAGCGCCGTCTGGAATGCCGGCGTATCGGGCTTCATGTCGGCAAGCAGGGTGACCTGCAACACCGAGGCCACCGCCGATGCGCTGGCGCGCGCGCTCAGCATCGAGGCCTGCGCCTCATGATCGATGAAGGCGCTATAGGCGGCGTCCGCACGGCGGAACTCGGAGATGACATAGATCAGCCCGGCCATGGTGATCAGCCCGAGCAGCGCCACGACCGATATGATTTTTGTGCGGATTTTCAGATGTTTCAGCATGGAAATGTCACCCGATTGACGGGGCGTGTCGCGCGCCCGGTGCTTTTGAAATCAATTGTTGCAGAAAAAACGCTGCTTCAATATCGCGGTTTAGGATTACGTTTGGGCTGACGCTTGCATCATGCGATCGGCTGGCGGGGTCCGATGTCGTCGCGACAAATAAAAGGCGATATTCTTTAATTCCGCGCTAACACCGGGCGGCGGATGACTGTGATTTTTAGGGGCTGAATTGTCGTCTCAGGTGCGTTGCCACGGCTGTCGGTCCACGCCGGCTGCCCTCACCCTAACTCTCTCCCCAAACGGAGCGAGGGGACGTGCCCTCAGCACGATCCGGCTCACCTCCACGCATATTCCCCACCACGCATGACTCTGATACATCTCGCCGACGCCGCAATGCTTCGCGCTTAACCCAGAGACCAAGATCACGATGATGCAATCCAAGCTGGCATCCCTGACTCTGAAGGGTTTTCTCGCGTTCGGCCTGTTTCTGGGCGTGCTTCTTTCGAGTTTGGCCGCAGCCGCCCAGCAGGCGTCCCCCTCGCTGCCGCTGCTCTTCGATGCACGCGAACGTCTTGCCAGGCCCGATCTCTCCTCGTTGGTGCGCCTGCGCTTCCTGACCTCGGTCGACTTCCCGCCCTTCAATTTCACCGATCAGAACGGCAAGCTCTCCGGCTTCAATGTCGACCTCGCCCGCGAAATCTGCAGCGAGTTGGAGATTTCAGACAAGTGCCAGATCCAGGCACTCCCCTTCGCCGACCTCAGGGACGCGCTCGCCGCCTCGCAGGGCGATGCCGTCATCGCCGGTTTTGCCGTGACCCCGGAGTTGCGCCGGCAATTCGTCTTCTCCAGACCTTATCTGATGCTGCCGGCGCGCTTCGTGCGCAATCTCGCCGTGCCGCTCGACGGAAAGACCGCTGCCGCCCTGTCGAAACATCCGGTCGGTGTGGTCAGGGGTACGGTGCACGAGGCAATGCTGGCAGCCTTCTTTCCGGCGATCAAAGCCGAGCCATTCGACACAAAGGACGCCCTGCTGGCGGCGCTCAGGGACCGCAAGGTCGATGCCGCCTTTGCCGATGCGCTGCAGCTTTCCTTCTGGGTCTCTTCGCCGGCCTCGGCAAAATGCTGCGCGCTGTTCGACGGTCCCTATCTCTCCGAGCAATTTCTCGGCGAGGGCATGACGATCATGCTGCGGCAGAAGGACAGTGTGCTGACATCCGCCATCGACCACGCGCTCGCCACGCTGTCGCGCAACGGCCGCCTCCAGGAAATCTATCTGCGCTACTTTCCCTACGGGCTCTATTGAAGCCGCTAAAAGACGCGAGACGCGCTTTAGCCCCTAGCCCTTGCGGAACCGGGCAATCGCACTGCGCTCGATTGCCGCGCAGGTGAGCTTGTCGAGGCCGAGCCGGTCACGCAGCAGGCTGAGCAGCCGCAACTCCTCCGCCTTGACCGAGAGATCGGCGGATGCCACCTCGACGGCCAGCGCATAGGCCGTGTCGTAAAGTTTTGCGGGCAGGGTATCGCGCACGGTTTCGAGCACGACGTCGAGGCCCTCCGGCCCGGCGAGCAGAGAGGCGCAGTCGCGCGCCACCGCAATCAGCTTGTCGTCATCGAAATCCCGGAAAACAGGCAGGAATCCGATCAGTTGGCCGATCCTCTCCAGTTCCCTGTCGTTCATCGTGCTGTCGACGGCGGATGCCATCACCATCACGTAGATCAGCGCATCATGGGCGGAAAGCGGCTTATTCATCTCTGATTCCTTTTTCGATCAGCCCAGATTAGGAATTGGCGACAGCCATTACAAGGGATCGGCCCGATCCGGGCTGTCCGATCGCTTGCCAAGGCTGCCGGTTATTTGCGGCGCGGATCGTCGCCGTAAATGCCTTTTCTGGCCTGCCTGGCCGTCTCGGCGATCTCCGCAAGCGGCGAACCCGCCGCTGCTTCCGCCCAGCCGTTTTCGGCAAGCCATGAGCCGAGATCCTGTGTCCCGAGCCGGCAGGCAGTCGTCGCCGTTTCCTTCCATTCCGCACTGTCGAGGTCGCAGGTGACGCTGCGGTTGCGCAACAGCAGGCGCAGCGCCGTCTTCGCCATCATGCCGCAGGGCCATTGCCGGTCTGCCGGCCCGCAAATCCTGTCGACCGGCGTCGGCACGATGCCGGCAAGCTGAAGCCTGCGCTCGCCAAAGGAAAGGATGCCGGCATTGTCGACGGCCGGCCGCGCCAGCTCCATCGCCTTTTTCGTCGTCGGACCTCCCGTTTTCCCGGCTGCCGTCTCCGCTTGTTGCGGCAGATCGGCCGGTTTGGATGTCACCCCGTCGCCCGGGTCTGGAGCGGGTGGGGCCACCGGTTCTACCGAGCGAGCAATCATTTCGGCACGGTCGTCCGACATCGTCGCGGGTTCGCCGGCCTCGGGGGCCGCATCCGCTGGTGCTGTCGCCGTCTCCCCTGCGGACGCCGTCTCTTCGCCGGCCGTGCCGCCGCCAAGCCTTGCTTCGCCCGCCATCAGCAGGCCGACCACCACTACCATCCCCGTGATACCTGTAATGAAGGCGGCAGGGCGCATGGAATATCTTCCTATTGGCTGGCCCAGATGATGCGGGCGATCCAGGCGACGTCGGAAAGCTCGAGGATGCGGTTGGGATGTTCGGGATTGAGCGACATCAGCTCGATCGATCGCGGGCTCTGGCGCAGCAGCACCTTGGCCATCACCTCGCCCTCGTTTGTGCGCACGACGACGCGGTCATTGCGGCGCACCTGCGCCCCCGGCTCGACGATCAACACATCGCCGTCGCGGTAGAGCGGCATCATGCTCTCGCCCTGCACCTCCAGCGCATAGACACCTGATTTCTGTGCCGGGGCCGCCGGAAATTCCACCACGTCCCAGCCCTGGCCGGCCGGAAAACCGCCATCGTCGAAGAAGCCGCCCGCGCCCGCCTGCGCGAAGCCGAGCAGCGGAATGGAGCCGCCTCGCTGAGGAAATGCGCCTTCCTGCTGTCCCGAGCCGGCATCCGGCCGCATGAAGGCCATAAACTGCTCCATGCTCGCGCCTGTGGCGTCGAGCACCTTGGCGATCGATTCCGTCGAGGGCCAGCGCAGCCGCCCATCGGCGGAAAGCCGTTTCGATTTGTTGAAGGAGGTCGGGTCGAGGCCGGCGCGGCGGGCAAGTCCGGATGGCGTCAGCTCGTGCCGTTCGGCAAGCCTGTCGAGCGCTTCCCAGATCTGGTCGTGTGACAGCATGCGCGATTCCGTCGCGGCTCATTCAACGCCGCGCTCCAACCCGGCCGAATATTAACCGACCGCGCCGCCTGAGTAAAGATAGAAGAGGAATAAAATCCTGTTATCGCATGCAGCGCTCAGGCGACCATCGCCATGTTGATCTTGCCGAGCTGGATCACCGCCTGCGTCCGGCTGTCGACATCGAGTTTCAACAGGATCGCCGAGACATGCGCCTTGATCGTTGCCTCGGAGACGCCGAGTTCGTAGGCAATCTGCTTGTTCAGCAGCCCCTCGCCAAGCATGGTCAGCACCCGGCTCTGCTGCGGCGTCAGCGTATGCAGGCGGTGGATCAGGTCGGCGACATCGGGATCCTGCTCCTGGCCGTCGCGATAGCTTTCAGGCGTGGCGATGTCGCCGGCAAGCACCGTCTGGATGCTGCGGCGAATATCCTCGATGCCGGAGGATTTCGAAATGAAGCCGGAAGCGCCGAGTTCCAGCGCCCGGCGGATCGTCGTCGCGTCATCGGTTGCCGACACAATGACGATTGGCAGGCTGGCAAATTCTGAGCGCAAGGCCATCAGGCCGGAAAAGCCGCTGACCCCGGGCATGGCGAGGTCGAGCAGCATCAAGTCGGCGTCCGCATGAGCGCCTGCCGCTCTACGTGCGGCAGCGAAATCGCCGGCCTCGACGATCGATTGCCGGCCTTCCATGCCGATCACTGCCTGGCGCAGCGCGTCGCGGAAAAGCGGATGATCGTCCGCAATGATGATGGTCTGTTCCTGCATCGAAAACTCCCTCCCAAGAGCCCGATCATGCCTTGCATGCGACGCCATCCCTCCGCGTTGCATGTCGGCTTGCTGACATGACTATATCAGATCAGGTCTTCTGCGGAAGGGGATTGGTGTTTTCCTCAGCCTGGAACTCCTTCACCATCCCCATGAAACTCTTCATCATCCGCTCCATGATGCTGATCGAACGGTCGACCTCGGCGTCGCTCGGCAGCGCGCGCTGGGCGACATTGCCCTGTTCGAGCGCCGTCACCCGCTTTGCCAGCCGGTCGAGTTCGTCCTCATAGGCCGCCCGCTCGTCGGCTGCCATCCGGCAGACGAGGGCGCCGTCCTTGTCCTGGCAGATCGACATGGCCCCGGTCTGCCGGTCGAGCCGGACGAAATGATCGCCGCTCTTCTCCAGCTGGAAGCGGCCGGTATCGGCTTCGGCCGCCGCGGCCGCCAACGGCATGAGAAAAACGCCAAGCGTCAGAATCAAAACCTTCATCGTCTCATCCTCCGGATTTTGCTTGTGGCGGTCCCGTTTTTCGCGCCGGGGCGTGGACATCGCCGCCTCTTTCCGGCAAAGCCCTCGTGACCAAGGAACAGCCCATCGTGAGGCCATGATGACCCTGACACCGACCCTTTACAAGATCGTGACGGAAACGCTCTGGCAGCAAGCCAGACAAACCGGCATTTTTCATGGCGCCGGCATCGATCTCCAAGATGGCTTCATCCATTTCTCGACGGCGGACCAGGTGAAGCAGACCGCTGCCCTGCACTTTGCCGGCCAGTCCGGCCTGCTGCTGATTGCCGTCGATGGCCGCGGCTTTGGCGACAAGCTGGTCTTTGAGCCCTCGCGCGGCGGCGATCTCTTCCCACATCTCTACGCCGACCTGCCGCTTGCAACCGTGCTATGGGAGGCGCCGCTGCCGCTCGACGAAGCCGGTGCCCATATTTTCCCGGAGCTGCAGCCATGATCGATCCCTTCAAGCGTCTCGCCCGCAAGGGTCTCTTCCTGTTCGATCCGGAAACGGCGCACGGCATGTCGATCGCCGCCTTGAAATCCGGCCTCGTGCCCGCCTGCCAGCTCACGCCCGATCCGCGCCTGCGCCAGACCGTTGCCGGCCTTACCTTCGAAAATCCGCTCGGCATGGCCGCAGGCTACGACAAGAATGCCGAGGTGCCGGAGGCGCTGCTGAAGCTCGGCTTCGGCTTCACCGAGATCGGCACGGTGACGCCGAAGCCGCAATCCGGCAATCCGCGCCCGCGCATCTTCCGCCTGGTGGAGGATGAAGGCGTCATCAACCGTCTCGGCTTCAACAATGAAGGCCATGATGTCGCTTTCGAGCGCCTCGCCGCGCTGAGCGGCGGTGGCATGATCGGCGTCAATATCGGCGCCAACAAGGACAGCGAGGACCGCATCGCCGATTATCTCGCCGGCATCCGCCGCTTTTATTCCGTCGCACGCTATTTCACCGCCAACATCTCCTCGCCCAACACCCCCGGCCTGCGCGACCTGCAGGGGCGCGAAAGCCTTGCGGTACTGCTGTCCGCAGTGCTTGCGGCGCGCGACGAGATGACGGCGACATCCGGCCGGAAGATCCCGGTCTTTCTGAAGATCGCGCCTGATCTGACCGAGGAAGGCATGGACGATATCGCCGCGGAAGTGCTCTCGCATGCGCTCGACGGCCTGATCGTCTCCAACACCACGCTGTCGCGCGAGGGCCTTAAGGATCAGCGCCAGGCGAAGGAGGCCGGCGGCCTTTCCGGCGTGCCGCTATTCGAAAAGTCGACGGCCGTGCTCGCCAGGATGCGCAAGCGTGTCGGCCCTGATCTGCCGATCATCGGCGTCGGTGGCGTCTCGTCGGCCGAGACGGCGCTGGAGAAGATCAGGGCGGGTGCCGATCTGGTTCAGCTCTATTCCTGTATGGTCTATGAAGGCCCCGGCTTGGCCGGCGATATCGTCCGCGGCCTCTCGAAACTGCTGGACCGCGAAAAAGCTGCCTCGATCCGCGACCTGCGCGATACCCGGCTGGATTATTGGGCGGCGCGGAAGGTCTGATCGGCCCGCGACCGCACCAGCATCGCCAGGAAGAAACCGCGGAAGAGCAGGAAGGCGTTCATCGCCAGCCACAGGCCGTGATTGCCGAAGAGCGGCACGAAGACCGCGAGCATCAAGAGATAGCCGGCAAAAGATATCAGCATCCGGTTGCGCATGTCGGCCGACCACGTGGCGCCGATGAAGACCCCGTCCATCAGGAAGGCGAGCGCGCCGGTCAGTCCCGTCACCGCCGCCCAGGGCAAATAGGTTTCGGCCGCCTGCCGTACCTCCGGCGAGGTGGTCAACACCGAGATCAGCCAGGGTCCGGCGAGGAAGAAGAAGGCGGAGCCGATCGCCGCCAGTCCGAAGGACCACAAGGTCGTCAGCTTCAGCCCGCGGTCGAAGGCCGGCCGGTAATGTGCGCCGATCGCCCGGCCGATGATCTGTTCGGCGGCATTGGCAAGCCCGTCGAGATAATAGCCCGACAGCAGGAAGAAATTCATCACCACGGCATTGGCGGCAAGCGTCACCGCGCCGAAGCTGGTGCCGATCCGCGTCATGATGGTGAAGGCGCCGATCAGCACGAAGGTGCGGATCAGGATGTCGCGGTTGAGCGCGAAAAGCTCGGCCAGCCGGTGCCGGGAAAAGACCTCGGACCATGCCGGCCGCGCTGCCTTGCCGAAGCCGCGCAGCACGATGACAAGCCCGGCGAGCGCGCCGACGGTTTCGCCGGCCATCGTTCCCCAGGCGACCCCCGCCACGCCCCAATCAAGCGTCAGGCCGAGATAGATGGAAAGCAGGATGTTGATGCCGTTGATGATCGCCTGCAGCAGCAGTCCGATATTGCCCTGTCCGCGCCCGAGCACGAAGCCGAGGATGGCGTAATTCGCCAGCGCTGCGGGTGCTGCCAGCATGCGGATCGAGAAATAGGTGCCGGTTGCCTCGGCGACTGCTCCTTCCGCCCCCATCAGCCTCAACCCCGCCGCCATCAGCAGCGGCGAAAGACAGAGCAGCGCCAGTCCGCAGCCGAGCGCCGAAATCATCGCCCTTGCGAAGACCGCCTGCTGCTCGTGCTGGTCGCGACGGCCATAGGCCTGCGCCGTCAGGCCTGTGGTCGAGGCGCGCAGGAAGTTGAAGCTGCCGAGGATCAGGTCGAAGAGCATGGCGCCGATCGCCAGCCCGGCCAGCGCTTCCGCATTGCCCATACGGCCGACCACGGCGGTGTTCGTCAGCCCGAGCAGCGGCGTCGTCATGAAGCCGAGCGTCATCGGAATGGCGATCGCCAGCACCAGCCGGTGCGTCACGTCAAAAGCAAGCGCGTTGTGATTGCTGCGTGTATCCATGCCGGCCTCGTCGCGACAGCGACACGCGTCGTTAGACGCGCAAAAGACGCTGCATCACTTGAACTGCTGCAGGCGGAATCACCTCAGCTGGAAAGCACCATGGCCCAATAGGGCAGGTTCCTGGAAGATGTATTATGGGCGACGGCGACGCCAAGGCCGTCATAACGTCCGAGCATGTTTTCCAGGTGATGCGGCGAGTTGATCCAGGCCGTCACCACGGCATCGACGCTCTGCTGGCCGGAGGCGATGTTTTCGGCCGCCGGCAGCCGCACACCACTCGCCTTGACGCGCGCGCCGAAACTGTCGGTCATCCCCATCAGATGTGCCATCTTGCCGGCGCTCGCCATGCGTTTCGCCTGGAACAGGGCGGCAGTGCTCGCCGCCGGATCGACGACAAGCGGCGGCAGGCCGTGCTTCGCCCGCAATTGGTTGACGAGCGGCAGCACGCTCGCCGTCTCGTCCTCGCCGTCGGAAGGCGTGCCGGCCATCCGCGGGGTCGTGGTGCAACCGGCGATGCCGGCGGCGAGTGCAAGTCCGGAAAGGCGCAACAGGCCGCGCCTGGAAAGATCGATGGATGTCATGTTACCGGCGGTAGCTGAAAAGACGAAGGATGACGAAGAGCGGGATGACGATCGTCGCGCCGAGGATGAGGTAGTCGCCGACGCGCCCGAGGGCCGAAAAGCCCCGATGCCAGATTTCCAGGACGAAGTCGCGGACGCCATCGATGATGCTCCACGGCGTCAGGCCGAAGACGGTCATGACGAAACCGACGATCAGCGACACCACGACAAGCTTTATCAATGTACGGCCGATTGAATCGCCGAGGAACCTGTTCGCCTGATCGGACATAAGCCATCTCCTGTTTGCCCTTGGAATAAGGTCGCGGCGTGCCGCCCGCAAGCCCTTTCCGGAATTGGCCGCTTCGCCTCTGAAATAGGACTTGAGTTTTTTTGTGGCCGCCGCCAAATGCGGGCCAACCAATTAGGTCCATTGATGCAGCCCCACCAGCTTTCCTCAGGCGACGTCATCGCCGACCGCCGCGCCGATTATGCCCGGATGCTCGAAGAAGGCGGCGAGCCGGAAGCGGCCGCCGAGCTGATGGAACAGGCCCTCGAACTCGTGCCCGCCTGGGCCGCCGGCTGGTATCGCCTCGCCACCTATCGCGAAAAGGCGGGCAGGGGCGAAGCCGCGATCGAGGCCTATCGCAGGACGCTTGCCCTCGATCCCGAAGACATGTTCGGCGCCGCCCTCAAGCTTGCCCTTCTCGGCGACGCGGCCACGCCCGACCGCCCGCCGAGCCGCTATGTCGAGCGCCTCTTCGACGACTATGCCGATCGGTTCGAATCGGCCCTTGTCGACAAGCTCGACTACAACGTCCCGCAGAAGCTCGCAGCGCTCGTCGCCTCCACCGGCAGGCGCTACGAACACGCCGTCGATCTTGGCTGCGGTACCGGTCTGCTTGGCCCGGAGATCCGCGCCAATGTCGACCGCCTTGAAGGCTTCGACCTCTCGCAGAACATGCTCGCGAAGGCCGCCGAGAAACGGGTCTATGACAGTCTTGCCCAGGCCGATCTCTCGCTCGCGCCCGAGCTCTCCGGCGTCTTTGCGGATGCCACGCGCCATCGCGCCGATCTGGTGACGGCAGCCGATGTGCTGATGTATCTCGGCAATCTCGAGAGCGTCTTTGCCATCGTCGGAGATCTCGCTGCATCAGGCGCCGATATCGCCTTTTCCGTCGAGGATGCAGGGGACGGCGACGGTTTTCATCTCGCCCCGTCGCTGCGTTACGCCCATTCGGAAAGCTATGTCAGGATGCTTCTTGCCCGTCACGAACTGGAAATCCTGAAGATCGTCAAGTCGGTCATTCGCAAAGATGGCGGAAAACCGGTTTCCGGCATTCTGTTCCTTACGCGCAAACCAGCGTGAGCGAACATTTCTTGCGATTTTTTAATAGGTCAGCATTGCTTACCTATTTTGCTTGATCGGAAGACCGAAAAACCCGATATTGCACTGCATCTGCAGAGATGCCCGGCAATTATCGCCGAGGCGCTCCGGCTTCTTTCATTATGCAAAATTTCGTTGCGCCGGGTCTCTCCCAGCGCGTTTTTTAAAATCGTCTGCCGTGGAGACTGGCGACATGACACAGCTCATCAATGCCCTTGGCTTCTGGAATACGACTGCGACGCGCCACACCCCGATCGAAGATGTGCAGGGCATATTCTCCGGCAGCCTGGTTGCCGCTCTCGGCCTCTATGTGCTCGCCAGCGCCGGCCTTCTCACCGGCAGCACCGCCGGCGTGGCCTTCCTCCTGCATTATGCCTTCGGCGCCAATTTCGGCCTCGCCTTCTTCCTGCTGAACCTGCCGTTCTTCTATCTCTCGTGGAAGCGCCTCGGCATGGCCTTCACCGTCAAGACCTTCATCGCCATCGGCCTGACCTCGGTGATTGCCGATGTGCAGTCGCGCTTCCTGTCCATTTCGAGCATCCATCCGGCCTGGGCGGCCCTTCTCGGCGGCTTGCTGCTCGGCTTCGGCCTGCTGGCGCTCTATCGCCACCGCGCCAGCCTCGGCGGTGTCGGCATTCTCGGCATCTATCTGCAGGAACGTTTCGGCATCCGAGCCGGCCTCGTCCAGCTCGCCATCGACATGTGCGTGCTCGCCGCCGCCTTCTTCGTCACCACGCCGCCTGTCGTCTTCTATTCCGTGCTAGGCGCCGTCGTCCTCAACCTCTTCGTTGCCATCAATCACCGGGCTGATCGCTACATCGCGCTTTAGCTTTACGCATGTCGTTATCGCAAAACCGCCGCACACTTTTGCGCGACATGCTCTAACATTACCAATCGGTAAGCCATTCTAAATAAAACGTAACTTGCCTGTGATCGGTCTCGGCGCGAAACTCATCTCGCGCCGGATTTGATGAGGTGAACTATGTCAGATTTGGAAAAACTTGTCAGACGCCGTATGCAGGAAGAATACGCCAAGGGCGCTTCCGCAGAAGAAATTGCGAAAGTCGTCCGAGACATATTCAACAGCATCGACCTCCCGGGCAATCGGTTTGACGCCGTTGCCGTACGGGCCACTCGGGAACACGAATGATCCGATATTCGACCGACCCGAGATTTTCGGGTCGGTTGCAAGGATGATTTCCCTCTCAGCAGATATCTCAGGCTGCCTTCGTTGCAGCATCGAGCGGATGCTGCGAGCGGAAGCCGACGGCAAGCCGGTTCCAGATGTTGATGGCGCCGATCGCCACCGTAATCTTCGTCATCTCTTCCTCGGAAAAATGCGCCTTCAGCGTCTCGTAGTCGGCATCAGGCGCGCCTGTCTTGGCGATATTGGTGACCGAATCCACCCAGCCGAGCAGCGCCCGTTCACGGGCGTCATAGACCGGCGATTCCCGCCAGACGCACATCAGGTTGATCCATTGTTCGCTGAGCCCATCGTGGCGGGCTTCCTTCACATGCATGTCGACGCAATAGGCACAGCCATTGATCTGCGAGGCGCGCAGCTTGATCAGGTGGATGAAGCGGCGCTCCAGCCCGGAGGACTGGACATATTGCTCGAGCGCGGCGACCGCCTTGTAGGCATCGGGGGCGGCTTTGGCGAAGTTGAAACGTGGTTGCATGGTCTTTCTCCTTTGTTGGTGGCTCAACGAGCCGTCTTGCGTTCATGGATTTCAAGGAAGGCGCAGCCTCTAGCTGCGATCGATCCGTCGTCGACGGCGGTGAGTTCAATGCCGATATCGGCGAGGCTCGTCTTGGCGAGTTCGGCGCGATAGACCCGTTCGGCTTTCAGCATCGCCGCGTTGATGGTGCAGGGCTGGGCGAACAAGCGTTCGGAGACCGGGTTCGGACCGCGCTGGCGGATTTCGGCGCAGCGGAACGCCGGGGCAGACCCCTCGACCGCGAGCACGATGTCGAGCAACGAAATCTCCTTCGGCGCCTTCGCCAGCCGATATCCGCCCTTCGGCCCCGGAACCGTATCGAGGATGCCGGCGCCCGACAGCGCCTGCAGATGCTTCAGCAGATAGCTTGTCGAAACGCCGTGGAATTCCGCCAGCGCGGCCGCCGAAAGCACACCGCCTTCGGAAAGGCCGGAAAGCATCGCAACGCTGTGAATGGCCTGCTCGACCCCATCGCCCATCTTCATGCACCTGGCCTCCTCAATTCGTGGATAAAAAATATCCACGATTATGCCAGCTGTCAAGCGGTGTCCTCGATGCTTGCCACTTGCCTTTATCCTGACCCCGGATAGAAGACGGCAAAGCCGACAGGGGAACAACATGGCATCCAACGCTTTCGCAGGCCTTCTGAATTCCAGCGCCGATCGTCACTCGCTGCTGGACGACGCCCAGGGCATTGTCGCCGGCAGTATGCTCGCCGTGCTCGGCGTATCGCTTCTCTCCGGCGCGGGGCTGCTTGCCGGCGGCACGGCAGGCCTTGCCTTCCTCGCCCATTATGCGACCGGCCTGAGCTTCGGCCTCTGCTTCTTCGTCGTGAACCTGCCCTTCTATTATCTCGCCTTCCGCCGCTTGGGCGCTGCCTTCACCATCAAGACCTTCGCCGCCATCGCGCTCACCTCGGTTCTGTCGGAATTCGTCCCGGGCTTCATCAGCATGGCGCATGTCGATCCTATCGCCGGTGCGCTCTTCGGCGGCCTCGTCATCGGCGCCGGTATGCTGGCTCTCTTCCGCCACCGCGCCAGCCTCGGCGGCATCGGCATTCTCGCCCTCTATATCCAGGATCGCTTCGGCTGGCGCGCCGGCTTCGTCCAGCTCGGCTTCGACGGCGTCATCCTGGCGCTCTCTTTCTTCGTCGCTAGCCCCTTCATCATCGCCTGCTCGGTGCTCGGTGCGATCGTTCTCAACCTGACGATCGCCATCAACCACCGCAAGGATCGCTATATCGCCATGTGAATTGCTAAAGCGCGTCGCGATCTTTCAGATTCGCTCATCGCGCTTTAGGTCTTTGTTTTTACGCATGTCGTTATCGCAAAACCGCGGCACACTTTTGCGCGACATGCTTTGGCCGCTCTTCTCTTTCCCCGGCGTTTCACTAGTTTCAGGGCGTGGACCAGATCGATTCCGAAGCCCGTGCCCTGCTTCCTGCCGCCTTTACCCGCTGGTTTGCGGAAAAGGGCTGGCGCCCGCGCGCCCATCAGCTGGAACTGCTCGCCCGCGCCGAGGCCGGCGAAAGCACGCTGCTGATTGCGCCGACCGGCGCCGGCAAGACGCTCGCCGGTTTCCTGCCCTCGCTCACCGATCTCACCCGTCGCGGCAAGATCCCGCCCGGCTCCGCCTTCACCGGCATCCATACGCTCTATGTCTCGCCACTGAAGGCGCTTGCCATCGATATCGAGCGCAACCTGATGAAGCCGGTCGAGGAGATGGGCCTGCCGGTCACGATAGAAAACCGCACCGGCGACACGCCGAACGCCAAGCGCCAGCGCCAGAAGCTCAACCCGCCGGATATTCTGCTGACGACGCCCGAACAGGTCGCCCTGCTTCTGGCGAACCGGGAGGCCGAGCGCTTCTTCAAGGACCTGAAATATATCGTCCTCGACGAGCTGCATTCGCTGGTCACCTCCAAGCGCGGCCATATGCTTTCGCTCGGCCTTGCCCGCCTGCGCCGCCTTGCCCCCGGCTTCAAGACCATCGGTCTGTCGGCCACTGTCGCCGAACCCATGGATCTGCAGAAATGGCTGGTCGGACAGGAAGAGGGGAGCGAGCATCATGCAGGCCTCGTCGTCGTCGAAGGCGGCGCCAAGCCCGATATCTCGATCCTGTCGACCGAAGAGCGCATTCCCTGGTCCGGCCATTCCGCCCGATACGCCATTCCCGATGTTTACCGGCAACTGGTTGAACACCGCACGACGCTGCTTTTCGTCAACACCCGCAGCCAGGCCGAAATGCTGTTCCAGGCGCTCTGGACGATCAATGACGACAACCTGCCGATCGCGCTCCACCATGGCTCGCTCGACGTCGCCCAGCGCCGCAAGGTCGAGGCGGCGATGGCCGAAAACCGGCTGCGCGCCGTCGTTGCGACCTCCACCCTCGATCTCGGCATCGACTGGGGCGATGTCGATCTCGTCATTCATGTCGGCGCGCCGAAGGGTGCCTCACGTCTTGCCCAGCGCATCGGTCGTGCCAACCACCGCATGGACGAGCCCTCGAAGGCGATCCTTGTGCCCGCCAACCGCTTCGAGGTCATGGAGTGCCAGGCCGCCCTCGACGCCAATTATATCGGCGCGCAGGATACCCCGCCTGTCGGTCGCGGCGCGCTCGACGTGCTCGCCCAGCATGTGCTCGGCATGGCCTGCGCCGAACCTTTCGACATGCTGGAACTCTACGATGAGGTCACCAGCGCCTCGCCCTATGCCGATCTGAGCTGGGAGACCTTCGAGCGCATCGTCGATTTCGTCGCCACCGGCGGTTATGCGCTCCGCACCTATGAGCGTTACGCCCGTATCCGCAAGACCAAGGAGGGCCGTTGGCGCGTCTCCAATCCTGCAGTCGCCCAGCAATACCGCCTCAACCTCGGCACCATCGTCGAAAGCCCGATGCTGAATATCCGCATGGTCAAGCGCGGCGAGGGCGGCAGGATCGGCCGCGGCGGCGCTACGTTGGGAAAGGTCGAGGAATATTTCCTCGAGCAGATGTCGCCGGGCGATACCTTCGTCTTCTCCGGCGAGGTTCTGCGCTTCGAGGGTATTCGCGAGAACGAATGCCTGGCGTCGCAGGCCTTTTCGCTCGATCCGAAGATCCCCTCCTATAATGGCGGCAAGTTTCCGCTGTCGACCTATCTCGCCGAGCAGGTGCGGGCGATGATCGCCGATCCCGATCGCTGGCGCCACTTGCCGGATCAGGTGCGCGACTGGCTGTCGCTGCAGAACGACAAGTCGATGCTGCCGAAGCGCGACGAGTTCCTGATCGAAACCTTCCCGCGCGGCAGCCGCGGCTATATGGTCGCCTATCCCTTCGAAGGCCGTCTCGCCCACCAGACGCTCGGCATGCTGCTGACCCGCCGGCTGGAGCGGATAGGCGCCAAGCCGCTCGGTTTCGTCGCCACCGATTATTCGCTTGCCATCTGGGGCCTCGAGGATATGGGGCTGATGATCCGCAATGGCCGGCTCAGCCTCTCCGACCTCTTCGACGAAGACATGCTCGGCGACGATCTCGAAGCCTGGCTGGACGAATCCTTCCTGTTGAAGCGCACCTTCCGCAATTGCGCCGTGATTGCCGGCTTGATCGAGCGCCGTCATCCGGGCAAGGAAAAGAGCGGCCGCCAGATCACCGTCTCCGCCGATCTGATCTACGACGTGCTGCGCAGCCACGAGCCGGATCACATCCTCTTGCAGGCGACGCGGCAGGATGCGGCGACGGGACTTTTGGATATTGGCCGTCTTGGCGATATGCTGAGACGAATCAGGGGCCACATCACCCACCGCGCTCTCGACCATATTTCCCCGCTCGCCGTGCCGGTGATGCTGGAAATCGGACGCGAGGCGGTGCCGGGCGAGGCCCATGACGCGCTGCTCGCCGAAGCGGCGGACGATCTGATCGCCGAAGCGCTCGCTTGACGAGAATCGGGCCTGATGAGAATTGGGGCCCGACGATTTAGGCCTGACGACGATTTGGGAATGACGACGATTTGGGAATGACGACCGTGATGAACCGCCTGGCGCTGGCGCGCGACATATCAGGACTGGCCGTCATGCCGGGCATCGAGACATCGGTCCATGGCATTGCCGCTGTCTGCGATCCGCTCGGCGCGCTTTATCTGCCCGATGCCGGCCTGCTCGTCGTCTCCGACCTGCATCTGGAAAAGGGCGCAGCTTTCGCCCGCCGCGGCATGATGCTGCCGCCTTACGATACGCTGGCGACGCTGACCGTCCTTGCCGCCGTCATCTCGCGTTATGATCCGAAGCTCGTCATCTCGCTCGGCGATAATTTCCACGACCGCATCGGCTCGAAGCATTTGCCGGAGAATTTCCGCACGCTGATCGTCAATATGGCCCGCGGCCGCGAATGGATCTGGATCAATGGCAACCATGATCCGGATGGCATCGTCGATCTGCCGGGCACATCCGCTGACGAGATGCATTATGCCGGCCTGACCTTCCGGCACGAGCCGAAGAACGGCTTGCAGAGTGGTGAGATCGCCGGCCACCTGCATCCGTCGGCGACCGTCCGCCGCCGCGAGAAATCCGTCCGCCGCCCCTGCTTTGCCACCGACGGCGCCCGCCTGCTGATGCCGGCCTTCGGCCTCATGAGCGGCGGTCTCGACCTTCGCCACAAGGCGATGCACGGTCTTTTCGACCGGGGGTCGCTGATCGCGCATCTGCTCGGCAAGGACCGGATTTATTCTGTCAGATACGGCAATTTGTGGGGATAGCGCCTGTTATTTGAGGGCAGAGGGGGGCGGACATGGCACGCCCTCAAACTATCCTCAATCGCACTCCTGCAACTGCCGCTGATACGTCCCGGCCATCCGCGCAAACTTCTGCGCCGTCTGCTGCAGCTGCCCGTTCGAGCGCCAGTCGCCGCGTTTGTATCCAGTCGGCCCGGAGTAATAGGCGAGATAGAGATTATAGGCATCGTTCAGCGGAATGCCGGTCTCCACGCTGTTCTGGTAGTGATACCAGCCGATGAAATCGATCGCGTCAGCGAAGTTCGCCCGCCGCGCGGTCCAGTTCCCCGTCTGCGACTGATAGTGATCCCAGGTACCGTCGAGCGCCTGCGAATAGCCGTAGGCCGTCGAAGGCCGGGTCCAGGGAATGAAGCCGAACAGCTTGGTGCGCGGCGGCCGCGCATAGGGCTGGAAGCCGGATTCGGTATACATCGTCGCCATCAGGATCGGTACGGGCACGCCGTATTTCTTCTCCGTCCGCTCGGCGGCACTCTGCCAGCTGGAGAAAAGCCCGTCGCGCTCGTCGAAGACGGCACAGATGTTTCTCGTCTGCTTCGGCGCCGTCGCGCAGCTGGCAAGCAGCGCGAGACCCATGGCCGTCAGAACGATACGAGTACGCATGACAAAACCTCTCGTTTCCGAGAGATTACTAACTCGTAAATGTTAAAAACCGGTTTTTAGTCGAATGCGAACTTCCCAGGCTGCTCTCTTGTGCGACCAGGGATGGATACCCTGGCCTGACCATCGGGACGGATTCGCACATCAAAATCCCTAAGCCTTGACGGGTTCGTAGCGCAGGATTACCGCGCCGCCTTCCGTCGTCGAGGATTCGATGAGCTTCAGCGGCACCAGGCCCTCTGCCTGTTTGAAAAGCGGATTGCCGCCGCCGAGAATGACAGGCACCAGGCAAACCCTGATTTCATCGATAAGCCCTGCTTTCAGCAGGCTGTCGGCAAGCTCGGCGCTGCCGAAGATGAAGATCGTCTTGCCGTCCTCCTGCTTCAGCCTCGTCAGTTCGGGGATCGGATCGCTGACGACACGGGCATTGTTCCAACCGGGCTCGGTCATCGTCCGCGACACGGCGATCTTGGCGATGCCGTTCATATAGGCTTTGATCTCACCTTCGCCCTCGGCGGTCGGCCAGTAGGAGGCCATGCCCTCATAGGTCTTGCGGCCGAATACCAGCAGATCGCCTTCCTTCCCGAACTGTTCGGCAACGCGCTGCAATTCAGGTCCCCAGGCGAGATTGTGGAAGTCGATATCCCACGGCTTCGTGCCTTCGAAATAACCATCGAGCGTCATCAGGTTCCAGACAACAAGCTTTCTCATTTCCATCCTCCTTCTGAATTGCCAACCGAGATAAAACCGATTGCGAATAGCAACTAGTTGAAAACTAGATAGACTGATAGCGAAATGCAAGCGGTTTTTGGAGGCATGGATGAACTGCCGCCAAAACATCCGGGCAAGCAGCTGCCGCCGAGCAGGCTCTTCGTGCCCGGTTGTCTTGCCGAGCCTATTTTCAGGAAGAAATCCGCTTGAGCGCCTTGCGGCGGATCAGTCCTTACGGAAGATCAGGCTGGCACCCCAGCCGGTGATCACGGCGAGCAGCACCGCCGCACAGCCGTAGAGGATCGGCTGATCATGCGCCGCATCGGTGATCGTCTGCTCGATGCCGGTCTTGATGACCCGCAACGGCAGCGATTTCTCGGTCACAAAAATGCCGCTCTTGAACAGATAGGCGCGCACGCTGTGCACCCCGTTCGGAATGTTTGCCGGCAGGCGCAGGCTCGCCTTGAAGAGGTTGGAGGAAACGAACCGCACGCCGCTCGGATTGCGGTCATAGAGCCCGCCGCCCTGCTGCAGTCGCCGGAAGGCCTCGCGGAACTCGCCGAGATTGCTGCCGTCGCCGACGAAGCCGACCGGCGTCAGCGGAATGTGGTCGATGCCGATCCCCTGATCGATCAGGTCAAGCGGCGTCACGATGTCGTCGATCATGCGCGAGCTCGACATCGAATAGGAATGCGGCACCGCTTCGAAGGTCATCGAGCGGGTGTTCACCCAGATGCCGAAGACGCGTTCCTTCTTGCGCACCGTCGCATCCTCGCGCGGGCCTTCCAGCACCACGACCACGTCATATTGGCCGACGGCGAGCAGCAGCTGGTCGGTATTCGAGAGCGCTCCGAAGATGGTCAAATCCGCGCCGTGGAAATCCGAGGTGATGGCGATTTCGCTGGTCGACGTGCCGATTTCCAACCCTTCACGGACCGCCTCCGTTGCCTGCCCCGGCAGCCACTGGGCTCCGGCAGAGGCCGGCAGCAGGCAAAGCAACGCGATGACGAAAACAGCCAAGCGCATCAGTTGCCCGCTCCCATCACCACCGAATAGACGTCGGCCGGCGCCACCACCAGCGCGATTGCAAGACGCAGGCCGACGGCAAGCACCAGCAGGCCGAGCAGGGCGCGCAGCTGCTCGCCGCGCAGCTTCTGGCCGACCCGCACGCCGTATTGCGCGCCGATGACACCGGCCACCATCAGGATGAAGGCAAGCACGATGTCGACGGAAAAGTTCGTCGCCGCCTGCACGATCGTCGTATAGGCGGTGACGAAGATGATCTGGAACAGCGAGGTGCCGACGACGACATTGGTCGGGATGCGCAGCAGGTAGATCATCGCCGGCACCATGATGAAGCCGCCGCCGACACCCATGATCGAGGTGAGGATGCCGATCGCAAAGCCGAGTGCGACGATTGGAATGACGCTGAGATAGATCTTCGATTTCTTGAAACGCACCTTGAGCGGCAGCTTGTGCACCCAATGCTGGTGGCCGGGCTTGCGCGGTGCGGGCGGTTCGTTGCGCGCTGCTCGCCGCATGGCATTGATACTTTCGAGCAGCATCAGTCCGCCGACGGTGCCGAGGAAGACGACATACATCAGCGAGATGATCAGATCGAGCTGGCCGATGGCGCGCAGCAGCGAGAAGATCCAGATGCCGACCGTCGCACCCGTAAGACCGCCGACCAGCAGCACCGTGCCGAGCTTGACGTCGAGCGAGCCACGCCGGAAATGCGTGATCGCGCCCGATATCGACGACGCTACCACCTGGTTGGCGCCGGTCGCGACCGCGACGACGGGCGGGATGTTGTAGAAGATCAACAGCGGGGTGATGAGAAAGCCGCCGCCGACGCCGAACATTCCAGACAGGAATCCGACGGCCGCCCCCATGCCGAGAATGATGAAAATGTTCACCGACAATTCTGCGATGGGCAGATAGATTGTCACAGCCGACCCCGAATGATGACCGCTCCTGCCGGGCGGTTTCTTGTCACGTCCCCGTTCGAATGCGCACCATACTGTGAAATCGTTGCCAGAGGCTTTCGATCGGCCCCGTGATTAGCCATAGAGATTGGCGGAGAGATCGGTGGCAGAGGATTCGCCGGATGCGCGGATCGATATGTCCGGGCATAATCCGGCTTTTTTCAGGTTTTGTGACAGGCGACGGCAAAATTGGAAAAAGCCTTGCGGCCTACCGCATAATTTATCCTTAAATCGATTCCGATTGAAGGATAAATTAAGCAGTAATTCAGCGGGTTACAGCGTCAATTGCGCGTCTGAAAAGACGCGCGGCGCTTTAATGCCGCCAGGCCCGTTTAGATCGCCTTGCTGCCCTGCTTGTTGCGTTCGAGCAGCGCCTTCACGGTCGCGTCGGTCACCTTGCCGTCCGGCTCCTGCCCGACGGACTTCTGGAAGTTTTTGATCGCGGTCACGGTCTTCGCACCCATTTCGCCGTCCGGCACTCCGGCGTCGAAGCCGTTATTGTTGAGGATCGCCTGGATGTTGCGGACTGCCTTCTTCATGTCGACGGTCGCCGTCTTCGCGCCGGTGCCTGCCCATTCGTCGGGGATGTCGATGGCGTTCGTGCGGTGGTCGACCGGCTCCGGCTTCCAGAGATCGGCCTTGGCGCGCGCCCGTTCGAGCTGGTCGGGCTTCATGGCTTTGGCCACTTCGTCGCGCTTCTGCGCCGCATCCTTGTCGCCGGCCTTGGCGGCGATCGCAAACCATTTGTAGGACTCTTCGAGATCCGCCGGAACCCCGTTGCCCCTAGCGCAGAGGATCGCCAGGTTGAACTGGCTGTCGGTGATGCCGAGGTTCGCAGCCTTGGTGAACCACGAAGCGGCCGTTGCATAATCCTGCTGGCCCAGCGCGCCGGAGGCGTAGAGGACGGCGAGATTGTGCATGGCGCTGGCATTGCCCTGGTTGGCCGCCTGCTCGTAGAAGCCCTTTGCCTTGGCGATGTCGCGTTCGACGCCGTTGCCCTTCTCGTACATGCTGCCGAGCCGGTATTGTGCAGGTGCAAAGCCCTTGTCGGCCGCAAGCTGGTACCAGTTCGCCGCCTGCTTCTGATCGACCGTCATGCCGTTGCGGCCGTCGGAATAACGCGCGCCGATTTCGAACAGCGCCAGCGCATCGCCGCCACTCGCCGCATCGGCAAGCGATTTCGGCTGGACGGTGTCGGGAATGGTGATGGCGGCCTGCGGTGCGGGTGCGGGAACGAAGCCCGATGTTTCCTGCGCTGCGCCGGACGGACCGGGAGGGGCAAGGGTCGCAGCCCCTTCGCCGTCAAGCGGCGTCATATCGGTCAGATGGTCACCACCGGCCGGTGGGATTGCTTCCGGCTGCGCCTGTTCGGCGGCGGGCGGAACAGCTTCCGTTGCCGGAGTGGTCGTTCCGAGAGCGGCGGCATCCGGCTGGGCAGGTGTCGCTTCAGGCAAGGCCGCCGCCGGGTTTTCCGCAGCACCGGTCAGTGCCGAGACTTCCGCTGGCGGCTGCGGCGCGCGCTCGCCGCTCGTCAGCGTTCGGGCAAGCGGAAAGGCCATGATGGCGAGCAGCACGGCGCCGACCGCCAGCAGAATCGGCCGCCGGTAGCGCGAAAAGGCGCTGGTCTTGCCTGTCTTGTCAGAAGCCTTGCCGGCCTTGTCGGCGGTCGCGCCTTTCTTCTCGGCCTTGACGGCTGGCTGCTTCGGATTGGCATCCACCTCCATCGCGGCCGCCTGCGCCGCACGGCGCGCAGCAGCGATGTAATCGGCGCGATCGGTTTCGCCGGCAGGTTTGCCGCGTGCCGCACTCTGGCTGGCGCGAACCCGCTCAAGGATCTTCTTCACGTCAGGTGCGCCCGAGCCCGGCTCGAGCAATTCGTTCGACGCATCCGTCGGCACCACGTCGGTGGGATCGATCGACGGCGCGGGGTCGATCATCGGACGTTCGCTCGCCCGGCTCTCGGCTTTCTTGCCGGGCAGCAGCCGCTTGCCGAGGCTGGCGAGCAGGCTGGCCTTCGCCGGGACCTGTGCCCGGGCCGCTGTCGCAGCTTCCGTCGTCCTGGTCGCGGCTTCGATGGCGATCGCGCTCGTTCCGCTCATGGCGGTGGCTTGCGCCGGGGCGGCAGGTTCGGCTGCGACCTCGGCCGTGCGGATAACAGGAGAAGCCTTCGCTGTCGGGGCAGCGGCCGGCGTCCGGGCCATCTCCGCTTCGGCCACCATCAGCGCATAGGGATCGACATCGAAATCGACGTCGGCGACCGGCATCTGGGCGACCGGCCGGCCGCGATCTTCCATGCCGTCGAGGCGATCGGCAATATGCACCAGCGTCTCGTGCAGCGCCGTGAAAGTCTTGTGGGTGCGTTCCTCGCTGTCGCGGCTGATATCCTCGAGGTGGCGAAGATCCTCGGCCAGCGCCGTCAGCGCCGACATGTCGGCGGCGGGCATGACACCCTGCGGACCGCCATGGCGCGAATAGGCTTCGACCACGGCCTCTGCCGCCTGGCGTGCCGCCTCGATGATATATTCATCGCTCGTCGCCATATAGTCTTCGATCGCGCCCATGCGCTGGTCGAGTTCGGGGGGTATTACGGCGCTCTCGCGCGGCGCGCTCATCAGTGCCGAAAGATTGGCGATCTGGTCTTCGAGGTTCTTCAGTGCGCGCGGATCGGTCGGCGCTGCCGATGTGCTTTCCTCCAGCCGGGCGGCGATGTCGCTCAGCCGTCCTTCGAGACGACGGAAAGCGCCGTCGTCGGCCACAGCGGCGGGCGCCGGCGCCTGCTGCTGATGGGCCATCTCGTCGATGCGCCGGGCGAGATGGTCGAGCCGCTGCGCCAGCACATCGTTGACGGCGCCGTTCTCAAGCGCGTCGATCTTGCGGGAAATATCGGAAAGCGGGCCGGTGAGGTCGGGCTGCGGCGCCGTCTCCTGCGTGCGCTCCAACAGATAGGAGAGATGTTCCAGCCGTTCGTCGAGCCGCGACGTCGCTTCCGCCTTGGTCAGCTCCTCGACGCGTCCCGTCAGCGCCTCCAGCCGCATCGCCAGCTCGTCGGCCGGGTTCACGCGGTTGGCTGCGTCATGGCTCATCAGGTCGATCTGATCGGCCAGCGCCGAAAGCCGGCTTTCCAACCGCTGCATCAGGCCCGGATCATTGGTGGCGGCCGTGCGCCCGCTTGCCGCGATCGCCCGGCTGATCTCGTCGAGCCGCATATCCATGGCGGCGAACTGTTCGGACATCACCCGGTCGTGCGGCTGGATCATATTGCCGAAATGCTCCATCGCCGTGGCGATCGAGATCAGCTTGTCTTCCAGCGCCCGAACGGCCGGGCTTTCGCCCATGCCGCCGATATGGCGTTTGATGTCGTCGAGCCGATAGGCGAGCGAAACGAGCTCTTCCTGCAGCCCTTCGGTATCGAGCGCCGCAAGCCGGTTTTCGAAACCGTCCCAGCGGTTTTCCATGTGGCGCAGCGAATCCTCGCGCGCCAGCCCGTCCATCAGCGAGCGCAGCTCTTCGAAATCCTCGCGAAGGCCGGTGGCCTCCGGCGCGGCGGAGCGGCCGGTCAGCTGGGTGATGCTCTGGGCAAGGCGGCCCATATCGGCGCGCATGTCGTCGGCGAAACGGCCGTCTCCGGCATTTGTCTTGATTTCGCGCAGCTCGGCGCGCAGCGCGTTCATCTCGCGGGTGACGCCCTCGGAAATGTCGCGCTTCAGGTCCTGGCGCAGGTTGACGAGCGCCTGGGCGATCTCCGTCATCGTGTCGTCGCCGGCGCGAAAGACGGGCGCCGGCACCGGGGCGGCGGCGCGGGGCGTGGGTTCACGAAGCTGCGGGGCCTGTTCGCGTGCGTAGGGCCGTTCGCGGCTGGCTTCGAGCGTGCGCTGGCGTTGACGGATTTCGGCGAGCGGATCCGGCCGCGGCTCTGACGGGGCCTTTGCGGGCCGGGGAGCATGGGATCCGGCATATGGGTCGCGCTCGGCCGTTGCCGTGCGCGGCCGCTGCTCGCGCCCGCTGCCCATCAGCCCTTCGATGCGCGCCTCCAGCCCTTCGATCGTGCGGTTCAGCGCATCGAGCGAGGTCCTGTCGGACTGTCGGGAAGGATTTGATCGCGATCCGTTCATCTTCTTGCTCGCTTCGACTGCTCGACCTCTCGTCAGAGCTCGATCTTTGGCTTTTCCGTCTGCTGCCCGCGTCTTTACGCGGACCGGAGCGCATCATTCATAAGACGATAGTCAATTAGACTTTCCTCAAGCTGAACGATTTAGCGGCATCTCTTAGGAACGCGAGACTGGGGAAAGGAATGCGGATCGCTACTGCTCAATCCGCACCTTTCACGAAACGTGGTAAACAAGCCGTTAATGTCGATGGGAATTTTTTAACGTTTGTGTTCCAAACGCCGTTTTTGGCGGCAATTGCCCCCGAACGCGTCACATCGAATGGCGACGGCGCGCTCAGGCGGGCCGGGGATATTGCAGCTCGATCTTCACGCCTTCGGGCCCGTAAACAAAGACCTGGCCGAGATCGGTGTCGGGAATATCGTAATATTCATAGCGATAGCCGCCCGCCTTGATGCGCTCCAGCGCCGGCCCGAATTCGTAAAGGCTGAAGGCGACATGGTTGAAGATGCCGGGTGGAAAATCGGTGGCGCGCGATGTCAGGCTGAGATGGATGACCGGGCGGTCGTCCAGATAGAGCCAATGGCCGGGCGAGGGAAAGGGCGGCCGATAGCCTTCCCTGACGCCGAGCACGGCTTCCAGGAAGCCGATCATCCCAGGCGCATCGCGGGTCTCGATGGTGACATGGTCGAGGCGCGGCATTGGTATCCTCCCAGCCAGCGTTGACGGCAAAGTCTAGCCTGTTTGAAACCGCCGCGAAAGTTGCCTTGTTCGCCGTTAGCAGGGGCTCAGAAGCTCTCCGTCCAGGGCCGGACTTCCACCTCCAGCGACCACGCACTGCGGTGCTGGCGGAGCACGTCGATATAGGTCTGGGCGATCGCCTCCGGCAGCAGCGTGCCATCCGGCTTCTCCACCCGGTCCGGCCGGATCTGCGAGCGCACGGCGCCGTCGATGACGAAATGGGCAACATGGATACCCATCGGCCCGAGTTCGCGGGCGGCACTCTGGGCAAGGCCGCGCAGCGCGAACTTGCCCATGGCGAAGGGGGCCGATTGCGCAAAGCCCTTCACGCTTGCCGACGCGCCGGTGATCAGGATGGCGCCGCGGCCGCGCGGGATCATTCGCCGCGCTGCCTGCTGCACCACCAGGAAACCGCCGAAAGCGGTGGTCGCAATCGCCTTTTCCACCTCGGCGGGATCGAGTTCGGCGAGCGGGCCGCGCAGGCGGGCGCTGGCATTGAAGATCACCACGTCGGGCCCGCCGATCGCGCCAGCAGCCTCGTCGAACAGCGCCGCGACGCTCTCCGGCTGCGAGACGTCTGTTGTAAAGGCGCTGGCGTCGGTCTCCTCGATGAGCCCTTGCAGTTTCTCGATATTGCGGGCGGCGAGCCCGACCTTGACGCCCTGCGCCGACAATTGCCGGGCAAGCGATGCGCTGATGCCGGAGCCGGCGCCGACGATGAGTGCGCTCTCATAGGGAAAGTCGATCATGATATCTTCCTCGATGGATCGTCCGAAAGACGTAGGAAGCCTGAGCGGCTGGCGCTACAGCCCGATTGAAATTTCAGTCGCCGAATCGATTGAATAGGAACTGATGCGCGTGCGAGGGATCAAGGAAAGACCTGTCTCTCCTGCCGAGTCGTTGAAGGCGTCACAGTCCCTCGCGCAGAGGCGCTATCACGGCTTGTCGATCAAAAGAGGAGCTGCCAACGGCTTTGGTTTGTTGCCCTTGTAAAACATCCGTCGTGTCGCCGAACAGTAGCTCTTCGGGTCGTTTTGGGCTTCTTTCTCAAGCCGGGACATTTCTGATCGGAAATAGGGATCGAGTGGCGGATAGATACCGGTTCCGTACTGATACCCGGCGACGAAATCGGCATTTAGTTCGAGCTTCCCACAATACATAACCGCAACGGCCGCCCCGGCTGCAAAGGTCAGAAACTGCTCTTTCGACAATTTGGGATGGAGCGCCGGTTCCTCCGCAAATGCCGCTGAACAAGTGATCAGCAATCCTATTGTGGCACCAATTATCTGTTTCAAATGATTTCCCGAACGAGCTATTTCATACATTCCGGTATAGCAGCCGGCCACTGAACCATCGCAACCAACTTATCGCGATGGTTAAGACAGCACTACTGACCTACTGCGCTGCAACGGTTTGTTCTCGCCGGCCCTCCGTTCGCGCGGTTACAAACGCTACCGCTTTGACTCCTTTCCGCGGTGGACAAGGAAGATGAGATGGCGTCTCCTCCCAGGGCCGCATGCCCGCGGATTCGTGCTCTCGAATTTTTTCAAGAAAAGACTTCACAACTGCAGAATTTGACGTTTACGCAAACGTCAATATTTTGTAAGACAGTGCCCAAGGCCGGCGCGAGCCGGTCAGCCGAATGGGAGGAATTCGAGAGATGCCAGTCTACAAGGCCCCGGTGAACGATACGCTCTTCGTCCTGAACGACGTGCTGGGCCTCGAACGCTACAACAATCTGCCCGGTTTTGCCGACGCGACCCCCGATATGATCGAAGCGATCCTCGGCGAGGCCGGACGGGTTGCCGAGGAAGTTCTCTTTCCGCTGAACTATTCCGGCGATCAGGAAGGCTGCACGCGCCACGATGATGCCAGCGTCTCGACGCCGAAGGGCTTCAAGGAGGCTTACAAGGCCTATCGCGACGGCGGCTGGATCGGTCTTGCGGTGCCGGAGGAATTCGGCGGGCAGGGGCTTCCCTACACGCTGCATACCGCCGTCGGCGAATATACCTCGGCCGCCAACATGTCGCTGATGATGTATCCCGGCCTGACCCAGGGCGCGATCGCCGCGCTGCTCGTCCACGGCTCCGACGAGCAGAAGGCCACCTATCTGCCGAGGATGGTGGATGGCACGTGGTCCGGCACCATGAACCTCACCGAGCCGCATTGCGGCACCGATCTCGGCATGCTGCGCACCAAGGCAGTGCCGCAGGCTGACGGCAGCTACAAAATATCAGGCCAGAAGATCTTCATCTCCGCCGGCGAGCATGACCTGACCGACAATGTCATCCATCTGGTGCTCGCCCGCATCGAGGGTGCGCCTGAGGGCACCAAGGGCATCTCGCTCTTCATCGTTCCGAAATTCCTCGTCGGCGACGACGGCGCGCCGGGCGCCCGCAACGCTGTCTCTTGCGGCGCGATCGAGCACAAGATGGGCATCCACGCCAACGCCACCTGCGTCATGAATTACGACGAGGCAAAGGGTTTCCTGATTGGCGCCGAAAACCGTGGCCTCAACGCCATGTTTGTGATGATGAATGAGGCTCGCCTGATGGTTGGCCTGCAGGGCATCGCCATTTCCGAGATCGCCTATCAGAACGCCGCCAGCTACGCCCGTGATCGCATCCAGGGCCGCTCGCTGTCCGGCCCCAAGGCGCCGGACAAGAAGGCCGATCCGATCATCGTCCATCCGGATATTCGCCGCACGCTGATGACCATCCGCGCCTTCAACGAGGCCGGCCGCGCCTTCCTGCTCTGGACCGCGCTCAAATCTGATATCGCCCACCGCGCCACCGACGAGAAGGAGCGCCAGACGGCCGACGATATTCTCGGCCTCGTCACCCCGATCCTCAAGGGCGTGATGACCGACAAGGGCTTCGATCATGCCGTCATGGCCCAACAGGTCTTCGGCGGCCACGGCTATATCGAAGAACACGGCATGAGCCAGTATGTGCGCGATGCCCGCATCGCCATGATCTATGAAGGCGCCAACGGCATTCAGGCGCTCGATCTCGTCGGCCGCAAGCTGGCCCTGAACGGCGGCCGCGCCGCCATGGCCCTGTTCAAGGAGATCGGCGATTTCTGCGAGGAGAACCGCAACAATGAAAAGCTCTCCTTCTTCACCAAGCATCTGAAGAAGGGCTTGAACGACGTCCAGGGCGCGACCATGTGGTTCATGCAGAACGCCATGGCCAAGCCCGACAATGCCGGCGCCGGCTCGACCGACTACATGCACCTCTTCGGCCTCGTCATTCTCGGCTATATGTGGGCGAAGATGGCGAAAGCCGCCGAAGATGGCCTTGCATCAGGCGATGCCGCCCGCGAGGATTACCTGAAGAACAAGCTGATCACCGCCCGCTTCTTCATGGAACGTCTGATGCCGGAAACCGCGCTTCGCAAGGCACGCATCGAGGCCGGCGCCGACACGATGATGGAACTGGCCGCCGAAGCGTTTTGATTGTGTCCCTCTTCTCCCCAGCGGGGGTCCGAAGGACGGGTCGAGACCGGTGGCTCGACCCAGGCAGAGGTGGCCTGTTGGGCGAAAGAGGGAAGAACGAAATTCACCGGCGCCGCCGCGCCGTCAGGGAGATGAGACAATGACCGAGGTTTTCATTTACGACCACGTGCGTACGCCGCGCGGCCGCGGCAAGAAGGACGGCGCCCTTCATGAGGTGCCCTCCGTCCGCCTCGCGGCAAAGACGCTGGAGGCAATCCGCGATCGCAACGGGCTGAATACGGAAACGGTCGACGACATCATCATGGGCTGCGTCGATCCGGTGATGGATGCCGGTGCCGTCATCCCCAAGGCCGCCGCCTTCGAAGCCGGTTACTCCACGAAGGCGCCCGGCATGCAGATCTCCCGCTTCTGCGCCTCCGGCCTCGATGCCGTTAATTTCGGTGCGGGCAAGATCGCCCAAGGGGCCGACGACATCGTCATCGCGGGCGGCGTCGAAAGCATGTCCCGCGTCGGCCTCGGCATGTCCGGCGGCGCCTGGTTCATGGATCCTTCCGTGAATTTCCCGGCCTATTTCATGCCGCAGGGCGTCTCGGCCGATCTGATCGCCACCAAATACGGCTTCAGCAGAACCGATGTTGACGCTTACGCGGTCGAAAGCCAGAAGCGTGCCGCCCATGCCTGGGAAAAGGGCTGGTTCGACAAGTCGGTCATCTCGGTCAAGGATCAGAACGGCCTGACGATCCTGGCAAAGGACGAACACATGCGCCCCGGCACGGATATGCAGGCGCTCGCCTCCCTCAATCCGTCCTTCCAGATGCCCGGCGAGATGGGCGGCTTCGAGGCCGTCGGCATCCAGGCCCATCCGGAGATCGAACGCATCAACTATGTCCACCATGCCGGCAATTCCTCCGGCATCGTCGATGGCGCCAGCGTCGTCCTGCTCGGCTCCAAAGCCGGCGGTGAGAGCATGGGCATAAAGCCGCGCGCCCGCATCAAGGCTTTCGCCAATATCGGCTCGGATCCGGCCCTGATGCTGACCGGGCCTGTCGACGTCACCGAGAAACTGTTGAAACGATCAGGCATGAACCTTGCCGACATCGACCTCTTCGAACTCAACGAGGCTTTCGCTGCCGTGGTGCTGCGCTACATGCAGGCCTTCGACATCGATCACAACAGGATCAACGTCAATGGCGGCGCCATCGCCATGGGCCATCCGCTCGGCGCCACCGGCGCGATGATCCTCGGCACGGTGCTGGACGAACTTGAGCGCCGCGACCTCAACACCGCGCTGGTGACGCTCTGCATCGGCGCCGGCATGGGCACGGCAACGGTTATCGAAAGGGTCTGACGATGGGCTTCAACACCGGCACGATCGAAACCGAATATGCCGAGGTCACCGAGCACTGGTCGCCCCGCGTCATCGCCGATCTCAACGGCCAGAGCGTCAAGCTCGCCAAGGTCCAGGGCCAGCTGACCTGGCATTCGCACCGCGACGAAGACGAGCTTTTTCTGATCTGGAAGGGGTCGCTTACCATCGAATATCGCGACCGCCCGCATGTGCATCTGAGCGCCGGTGATTTCCATGTCGTGCCGAGAGGTGTCGAGCATAATCCGGTTGCCGAGGAGGAATGCTGGATCGTGCTTTTCGAGCCGTCGCAGACCAAGCATACCGGCGATGTCGTCACCGAAAAGACGAAGACCTTAGACGCGCAGCGCAGCCATTTGCCGGCCTGATCGGGGAGGAAACCCAATGACCTACACCAATTTCACGCTCGAAACCGACGCCGACGGCATCGCTCTCGTCACCTGGGACATGCCCGGTAAATCGATGAACGTCTTCACCGCGGAGGTGATGGCAGAACTGGACGCCATCATCGACGCCACGACCGCCGATGCCGCCGTCAAGGGTGTCGTCTTCACCTCCGGCAAGTCCTCCTTCTCCGGCGGCGCCGATCTGTCGATGATCAAGTCGATGTTCAGTTCCTACCAGGAGGAGAAGGCAAAGAGTCCAGAGACGGCGGTGCAGAACCTCTTCGGTCTGGTCGGCCGCATGAGCGGCCTGTTCCGCAAACTCGAAACATCGGGCAAGCCCTGGGTGTCCGCCATCAACGGCACCTGCATGGGCGGCGCCTTCGAACTGTCGCTCGCCTGCCACGGCCGCGTCGCCTCCAATGCCAAGAGCGTCAAGATCGCGCTGCCTGAGGTGAAGGTCGGCATCTTCCCCGGCGCTGGCGGCACGCAGCGTGTGCCGCGGTTGGCGAACGCCCAGGATGCGCTGCAGATGATGACGACGGGCCAGTCGCTGACCGGCTCCCGCGCCAAGGCGATGAACCTGGTGCATCAGGTGGTCGAACCGGATCAGCTCATCCCGGCCGCCAAGCAGATGATCAAGGATGGCCTGAAGCCGGTCGCCCCCTGGGACGAGAAGGGCTTCAAGGTACCGGGCGGCGGCATCTGGACGCCGGCTTCCGCCCAGCTCTGGCCGGCGGCGCCTGCGATCCTGCGCAGGGAAACATCGGGCAATTATCCGGCAGCGCTTGCCATCCTGAAATGCGTCTACGAAGGCCTGCAGGTGCCGTTCGACACCGGTCTGAAGATCGAGCAGCGTTATTTCACCGAGGTGCTGCAGACCCGTGAAGCCTTCTCGATGATCCGTTCGCTGTTCATCTCCATGCAGGAGCTCGGCAAGGGCGCCCGCCGCCCGGCCGGTCACCCCAAGACCGAGCTGAAACATATCGGCGTCGTCGGCGCCGGCTTCATGGGTGCCTCGATCGCTTATGTCACCGCCGCCGCCGGCATTTCCGTGACGTTGATCGACCGCGACATCGAAGCGGCGACCAAGGGCAAGACCGTCTCGGAAGGTCTGGTCAAGGATTCAGTCGGTAAGGGGCGTCTTACGCAGGATGAAGCAGCCGCACTGCTCTCCCGCATCACGCCGTCGGCCGACTATGCCGACCTCGCCAACGCCGATCTCGTCATCGAGGCGGTGTTCGAGGACCGGGAGGTGAAGAAATCGGTCATCGAGGCGGTCGAAGCCGTGCTGCCCGATGGCGCGATCTTTGCCTCCAATACCTCGACTCTGCCGATATCGGGTCTCGCCAAGAATTCGAAACGCCCGGCCGATTTCATCGGCATCCACTTCTTCTCGCCTGTCGAGAAGATGATGCTGACTGAGGTCATCTTGGGAAGCGACACCGGCGACAGGGCGCTGGCCGTCGCTCTTGATTATGTCGCAGCCATCAAGAAGACGCCGATCGTCGTCAACGACACCCGCGGCTTCTTCGTCAATCGCTGCGTGCTGCGCTACATGTCGGAAAGCTACGACATGTTGATCGAGGGCGTGCCGCCTGTCATGATCGAGAATGCCGCCAAGATGGCCGGCATGCCGGTTGGCCCCCTGGCGCTCAACGACGAGGTCGCCATCGACCTCTCGCTGAAAATCCTCAAAGCGACGGTCTCCGATCTCGGCGAAAAAGCCATCGACCCCAGGCATATGGAGCTCATCTCCCGCATGGTGGAAAAGGAAGGTCGCTTCGGCCGCAAGAATTCCAAGGGCTTCTACGACTATCCACCGAAACCGGCGAAGAAGTCCCTCTGGCCCGACCTCAAGACCTTCTACCCGCAGAAGCAGGCGGACGAGGTTGACGTCAACGTCCTGAAGCAACGCTTCCTCGTGACCATCGCGCTGGAAGCCGCCCGCACCGTGGAGGAAGGCATCGTCACCGATCCGCGCGAAGCGGATGTCGGGTCGATCCTGGGCTTTGGCTTCGCGCCCTACACCGGCGGAGCGCTGAGCTATATCGACGGGATGGGCGCGAAGGCTTTCGTGGAACTGGCTAAGAAGTTAGCAAGTACTTACGGAAGTCACTTCAAGCCGACGCCGCTGCTGAAGGACATGGCCGCCAAGGGCGAGACCTTTTACGGTCGGTTCGACCCCTATGCAAAGGTGGGGAAGGCGGCTTAGGCCGCCTTTTAAGCTGTGCCGCTCTTGCCGGGTTTCAAATGTTGAATGGGGCAGGGGGTGACGGCAATCCGTAATCGCCAAGCAACACACGCCTCGCTGTCACCCGGATCGGACCGCCCATGCAACCATCCACCGACATCCTCGCCTTCGCCGATCCATTGGAGTGGGAATATTGGCTCTGCGTGCATCACGCAGCATCGACCGGCGCCTGGCTGAAGATTGGTAAGAAAAATCCGAAACGAACTCTCATCAGCATCGATGAGGCGCTGGATGCGGCGCTCTGTTACGGCTGGATTGACAGCCAGCGCAAGGGGTTTGACGCGAACTCCTACCTGCAGCGTTATTCGCCCCGGCGCGCCAAAAGTCCGTGGTCCAAGCTCAATGTCGATCGGGTCACAGCACTCGCAGAAACCGGGCGCATGCGGCCCGCGGGGCTTGCCGAAGTCGCTGCCGCCAAAGCCGACGGACGCTGGGCTGTCGCCTACGCTCCACAACGCGATACCGGCCTACCGGACGATCTGGCGGCGGCGCTCGCTGAGAACGCTGCCGCTGGCGCTGCCTTTGCTCGGCTCGACAAGACCGGCCAATATGCAATCGTCCTGCCACTCCTGAAGGCAACGAGCCCGGAAGTGCGGGTCGCCCGCCTCGGCAAGGCGATCACCAGGTTGGCGCAGGCCGAATAGACGGTATTTCAGTTTCTGCAAAAAAAATCGCCCCCGGTTTTCCGCGCCACGCGGCAGGGAAAGACCTGTCCGCGGTGTCTGAAACGTCACCGATTTCCCTTGGTGCGGCCTTGTCACGGACACAATTTCCGATTACATATCCGCGCATCGATCTTGCTAGATGAACTTTGAAACGGCCTCGCGTCGTTCCTGGCGAACTTCCTCCAAAATCGGTTTTCATCGCCGCTCGGCATTTGTTCGAGCTGCATTCTTCTATGAACGATTCGAAAAGGATATCGTCATGAGCACAGGTACCGTAAAGTGGTTCAACGCAACCAAGGGCTTCGGCTTCATTCAGCCGGATGACGGCGCAGCCGACGTTTTCGTCCACATCTCCGCCGTTGAACGCGCTGGCATGCGCGATCTCAAGGATGGCCAGAAGCTGTCTTACGAGCTCGTCCGCGACAACAAGTCCGGCAAGATGTCGGCAGACCGCCTCCAGGCGGCCTGAGCCTTCAAGGCTTTGAATATCATCTCCGGATCGTGACCACGGATGTACTGGCACGGTTCGTTGAGATAGCAGGGAAGGTCGGGTTAACCCGGCCTTTTTTTGTGTCTGGCAGGCGGATGCCGTGCCTTATCCGCTCGGTTTCCCAAGACATGCCGGTGAGTTATTCAGCCGCGGGACGCCTCATCCGCCTCCAGCATCTCCATGACTCGGGCCATCACCGCCCGCGCCGCATCGAGTTCGGCTGACGTGAAGGCGCCGCCCAGCCTGTCGGCCCATCCGGCTTGCGCGATCTCGATGACGCCGAGCCGCGCCGCCCCTTCTTCCGTCAGCCGCACCAGTTTGGCGCGCTGGTGCTGCGGATTGTCGGCATAGGCGATCAGCCCTTCACCCTCCAGTACATCGGCGAGCCGCTGCACGCCCTGGCGGGCGACGCCGAGCGCACGGGCGATCTGCGCCACCGACATGTTGCCGCGCCGCGCCGCGGCCAGCACCTGCCAGCGCGCGCTGGTTTGCCCTGCCGGCTTTGCCAAATGGTCGCCCGCCGCCGTCAGATGGCCGGCGAGGCGAAGGGCGGTGATCGCAAAAGCGGAAAAGGCATCCCCCTCCATCGTCCGCTCCGGTCGATTTTGTTTGACAACATGTTGTCTATTTTGTATCTCATCCATAATGACAATATATTGTCATATTCGGAGACTGAAGACAACGCCGAAGGAGGAGAGCGCCGTGAAGAAAACCTACAGAGGAAGCTGCCATTGCGGCAAAGTGCACTACGAGGTGGACATGGACCTCGACGAGGGCACCGGCCGCTGCAATTGTTCGATCTGCGCCAAGCGGCGCTATTGGGGCGCCAACGTCAAGCCGGAGGATTTCCGGCTGATGTGCGACCAGGCGGAAACGGCCGACTATCAGTTCAACACCAGGAGCGGCCATCATCGCTTCTGCCGCACCTGCGGTGTATCAGCCTATGGCGACGGTTATGTCGAAGCGATTGGTGGCGCCTATGTCTCGATCAACATCGCCTGCCTTGACGATATCACCCCTGAGGAACTGGCAGCACTGCCTGTCCGTTACTCCGACGGCAGGCACGATGCCTGGTGGAACGAACCGGCGGTGACGAGTTATCTTTGAGGCAATTCCAGCAAAGCTGCGCAGCAGTCTTGCTGGAATTGCGCAAACGGAAATGCATCCCTGTCGGATCGTCCTCCTCCCCTTCGTCCTCTGTCCATAACGGAGAAGGAGAACGACCGTGAAAGATGAAGCGAATGCCAGGATCGAGGAAGAGGCAATCATCGCCATGCTGATGATGCGGGCAAAGGCGCTGGGTGAGAAGAACGCCAGCGACGCGCTTTCCTATGAGGCCGAGGATTCCGTCGAATTTTCGCTGGCGCCGCCGCTCGTCTATTACGGCCAGGACGAGGCGGGTCTGCAAGCCTGGTTCGATACGTGGGAAGGCCCGATCGGCGGCGAGGTGCGCGATGCCAGACTGACGGCCGGAGAGGATGTCGCTTTCTGGAGCGGCCTCATGCGCATGACCGGGACCAAGACCGATGGCACCGAGGTCGATCTCTGGTTCCGCCAGACCCTCGGTCTCGTCAAGCAGGACGGCCGCTGGTTGGTTGCCCACCAGCACGCCTCGGTGCCCTTCGCCATGGATGGCAGCGGCCGGGCGCTGCTTGATCTGAAGCCGTGAACTGCGTCCTCAGACAGCGCTCTCCGCCACCCTGCGCCGGTCGGCGCGAATGCTCATCATCCCGACGCCCATCAACAGCAGGATCGCCGTCGCATAGATATCGGTCGTCAGCGCGTAGCCGGCCGATTTTGCCAGGAACCCGGCCAGGATCGCTGGCAGGCTGAAGGCGAGGTAGCTCTGGACGTAGAAGGCCGACAGCAGCCCGGCGCGCTCATCCGGTTTGGCGAGCGGCATGATCGTGCCGATCGAACCGAGGAAATTGGTGCCGAAACCGGCGCCGGTAAAAATCGTGCCGATCAGCAGCAGCGGCACATTGGCGAGATGTACGCCGGCAACGACGGTCAGGATGCCGAGCGTCTTGGCCGACACGCCGAAAGCCAGATTGGCCGATGCCGTCTTGCTGCGCCTGAGATAGACGGCGATCGCCCCGCTTACCATCAATGCGGTGACGACGGCCCCGCCGGTCAGCGGCGCCCGGCTGCCGGTCGTGGTGGCGACCAAGGACGGGACCAGCGAGAGATAGAAACCGGCAAGCGTCCAGTTGGCGATGTTGATCGGCGTCACCAGCGACAGCGGCCGCTTCACCTGCGGCGGAACGGTGACCCGCGGTATCAGCGAGCCGAGCGCGCCCGGCCGCGTGCCGCCGGTCTCGCCTATCAGCCAGATGGCCGCCGCCTGCAGCGTGAAGGCGACGAGCAGCAGCGCATAGATCAGATGCATCGGGAAGGGGCCGTATTGGATCAAGGCGCTGGTGCCGACCGCACCCACCGCCATGCCGGAAAGCGGCGCGATCGAGTTGACGATCTGTCCCTTTGCCCGGTCGACATCGACGAGCGCTGCTCCGAGCGAGGCGCCGGCGATTCCCGTTGCCAGCCCCTGCACGATCCGTGCTGCGATCAGCCAGCCGGGACCGCTGGCGACAACGAAGAGCGCCATGGCGACGATTTCGAGCACGAGGGCGAAAAAGATCACCGGCTTGCGGCCGAGATGATCCGAGATCGAACCGGCGGTCAGCAGCGCCGCCAGCAGCGCGAAGGCATAGACCGCAAAGATCACCGTGATCAGCACCGGCGAGACGGAAAAGTTTTCCTGATAGATCCGGTAGAGCGGCGTCGGCGCCGCGGAGGCGCCGAAGAAGGTCGCGAGCGTCAGCGCATGAAAGCCGATCGAGGGGCGTGGCGAATTCTCGGTGGATTTGGCTGCGGCGAACATATATAAGCCCCTTAAAGCTAAGCCGTTGCGTTAGCTTATGTAGAGCTGGCGCCTCATAAAAGCAAATTATTTGCGTTAATAGTTCTATCAAAGATTTTGAACCAACGGTGTCAAGGGGCGAAAGTCGGGTTGCAGGCATGACAGTCAAAGAGAACCTCCGTCCGGGCGGCAGAAGCGCCCGGGTTCAGGCATCGGTGCACAAGGCAGTCCGTGGGCTGCTGGCGGAGATGAGCCGCGCCGAGGTGACGATCCCGCTGATCGCCGGCAAGGCGGGGGTGACGCCGTCGACCATCTATCGCCGCTGGGGCGACCTGCAACAGCTTCTCGCCGATGTCGCCGTCGATCGGCTGCGGCCGGATATGCAGCCGATCGATGCCGGCAGCGGCAAGGCCGATCTGGAAGCTTGGGCCGAGCAATATGCCGAGGAAATGTCCTCCGGCCCGGGCCGCGAGATGATCCGCGACGTATTGGCGGCGCAAGCGAGCGCAAATGCCTGTAAATGCGCTGAATTTACCCGCCAGCAGGTCGGTCTCATCGCCGAGAGGGCGAAGGCCCGCGGCGAGGCCTTTCCGGATGTCGAGCGCGTCATGGATCAGGTCGTGGCGCCGATCATGTACCGCATCCTGTTCGGCGATGTGCCGGATGCAGCGCGCGTGCGCGATCTCGTCTCGCGCGTCATGGGCGCGCCGCTGTAGGCTGCCTCTTACTCCGCAGCTGCGCGCTTGAGGCCGGAAATCTGGGTGATATAGGCGCGCAGCGCCGCCGGCCGCACCGGCTTGTGCTGAACGGCGATGCCGTATCGCTCGGCCTCGCTGCGGACCTCCGGCGTGCGGTCGGCCGTGATCAGCAAAGCGGGGATATCGGCGCCGAACTGCCGGCGCAGATGCAGGATTGCGGCAATGCCGGTGCCGTCGCCGAGATGATAATCGGCGATGACGATATCAGGCGCTCCCTCCTGGCCATCGACGGCGGTGACGTCGGCGAGGCAATCCAGCGCCTCCACCTCGCAGCCCCAGCCGCTGATCAACAGCCGCATGCCTTCGAGGATCTTCGGCTCATTGTCGATGCAGAGGATCTTCAACCCGCTCAGCGGCTGCCCCGGACGGTCGGCAGGCGTGATTGCCGCTGTGGCCGCGGCCGGGCGCGAGACGTCGAGCGGCATGGCGATACGGAATTCCGTGCCCTTGCCATGTGTCGACTGCAGCTCGACCGGATGGTTGAGGACGCGGGCGATGCGGTCGACAATCGACAGGCCGAGCCCGAGGCCGGAGGCGGTTTTCGCACCTTCGTCCAGCCGCGCGAATTCCTTGAACACGGTGCGGAATTTCGACGGTGGGATGCCGATGCCGGAATCGATGACCTGGATGATCACCTGGTTGCCGCGCCGCCGCGCCCCGACCAGCACCTTGCCGGTGATCGTGTATTTGATGGCGTTGGAAACCAGGTTTTGCACCAGCCGGCGCAGAAGATTGGGGTCGGAGCGGACCCTGAGCGACGTCGGCATCACCACCAGCTTCAGCTGCTTTTCGCGGGCGATCGGGGCGAAATCGGTCTGGATACGCTCCAGCAGGTCGGAGAGCGCGACGGAGGCGAGCCGCGGCCGCATGGCGCCGGTATCGAGCCTGGAGATATCGAGCACGGCCCCGAGAATGGTCTCGACCGATTCCAAAGCGGAATCGATGTTGCGCACGATCGGACTGTTCTCGGATTGCGCCATGCGTTCGACCAGTGCCGAGGAATAGAGCCTGGCGGCATTGAGCGGCTGCAGGATATCGTGGCCGGCGGCGGCGAAAAAGCGTGTCTTGCCGATATTCGCCTCGTCGGCGGCGGCGCGTGCCTCGCCGAGTTCGCGGTTGACCCGGGTAAGCTCGGCCGTGCGTTCGGCGACGCGCTGTTCCAGCGTCTCATTCGCCTGTTTCAGTGCCTGGTCGGCGCTGACGCGCTGGGTGATATCGGTGAAGGTGGCGACGATGCCCTTGTCCGGCATGGCATTGGAGCGTACCTCGATGATCCGCTCGCCGCCGCCGAGCACCAGTGAAAAGGGTTTGTCGAGCGTCAGGAAATGCCGCACCGTCTGGCTGAGATCGCCGGGCGCGATGTCGCCGCGCTGGCTGAGCGTGGTGACGATATCGGACAAGGGAAAACCGACCTGGCCGGCACTTTCCGGCAGATCCAGCAATTGCCGGAAGCGCCGGTTCCAGATCGTCAGCCGGTTGGAACTGTCGAAGACGGCAATGCCCTGGTCCATCTGCGAAAGCGCCGTCTGCAGCATGTCCTGGTTATATTGCAGCGCCTCGCTCGCCTGATCGAGCAGCCAGGCCGTGTCGGAAGAGGCATCCTCGATCTTCTGCAGGATCAACGACAGCACCAGCCGGGCCGAGGATGAGCCGATGGCGCTGCCGAGCAGCTGTTCGCTGAAATGGATGAGCGCCATGTCGGCCGGCTGCTCGTCCTCCAGCTTGCGGCCGGAGCCTTGTTCGTAAGTCGTGAACGAGCGCTGCATGCGTTCCTCGCCGAGATAACGTGAGATCGCCGCCTTGAGATCGCCGACGCTGATGCGGGTCTTCCAGCCGCGTGTGGCAAATTGCGAGCGCGAATGCCGCTTGACGAAGATGCCGGCCTGAATGCGTTCCAGCGGCTTGGCGTTGCGGGTGAGCGAGCCGACGACGAAGAAGGCGGTGTTGACGAGCAGGCTCATCGCCGTCGCATTGACCAGCGGATCGGCGTCGGCTGCGGTGAACAGCGAGGTCCCGGGAAAGATGAAGCCGAGCACGGCGCTCGCCACATACGAATAATCAGGCCCGCCGAGCGAGGGCAGGAACAGCAGGTAGACCCAGATGACGAAGCCGGAGGTCAGCCCGAGGATCGCGCCGCGCGCGTTTGCCCGTCGCCAGATCAGTCCGCCGAACAGCGCTGGGGCGATTTGCGCGATGGCGGCAAAGGAAAGAAGGCCGATCGAGGCAAGGCCGGCGGTGCTGTCGGTCGAACGGTAATAGGCGTAGCCGAACAGCAGCACGGCGAAAATGGCACTGCGGCGGATGTTAAGCAGCGTCTTGGCGAAATTGTCGCGCAGGCTGGCGCGGCCTGCGAGTTTGCGCCTGAGGAAGATCGGCATGATGATATCGTTCGACACCATGATCGACAGCGCCACGGAATCGACGATGACCATTGCCGTTGCGGCGGAGAAACCGCCGATGAAGATGATCAGCGAAATGACGGGCATCTGGCCGGCAAGCGGCAGCGACAGCATGTAGAAATCGGCATTGCCGGTGCCGCCGAAGGTCAAGAGCCCGCCGATCGCCACCGGCAGCACGAAGAGATTGATGGCGATGAGATAGCTGGGAAACAGGAAGCCTGCGAGTTTCAGCTGTTTCGGGGTTCGGTTTTCGACAACCGTCACGTGGAATTGGCGCGGCAGCAGGATGATCGCGAAAGCCGACAAGATGATCAGGGTGATCCAGCGGCTGATCGGCGTATGGTAGCTGAGCGCCGACATGACCAGCTCATTGTCGACGGTCTTGCGCCAGAGATCAGTCGGGCCATCGAAGAGAAACCAGATGACGCAGACGCCCGCCGTCAGGAAGGCGACGAGCTTGACGACGGATTCCATCGAGACGGCGAGGATCAGCCCATCCTGATGCTCCGTCGCATCCGTATGCCGCGTGCCGAACATGATGGCGAAGCAGGCAAGCACCAGCGTTGCGACGAGCGGCAGGTCGAGGAAATAGAGATTGCCGCTGCCGATGCCGTAATCGGACGGATTGACCATGGCGCTGACCGTGCTCGAGATCGCCTTGAGCTGCAGCGCGATATAAGGAATGGCGCCGATCAGCGAGATTAGGGCGACGATCGTTGCAACCGTCGGGTTCTTGCCGTAGCGGGCGGCGACAAAATCGGCGACCGAGGTGAGCTTCTCCGCCTTGGCGAGCTCGATGATGCGGCGAAGCAGCGGCATGCCGAGCGTGAAGACGAGGATGGGACCGATATAGATGCCGGCAAATTCCAGGCCGCGCTGCGCCGCAAGCCCGACGCTGCCGAAATAGGTCCAGGAGGTGCAGTAGATCGCAAGGCTCAGCGCATAGACCACCGGCCATCCGCCTTCCAGCGTGCCGGGGCCGCGGTCGAGCGTGCTCGGGCTGCGGTTCTTGCGGTCGCCATAGCTAGCCACGGCGAAAAGCAGGAGCAGATAGCCGAAGGCAGACGCGAATATGACCCAGCCTGGAAGCATTGACCCTCCGCCGGCGGAAAACCCGCCAGGACCTCCCGCAACGTGGGTCAGCTTAAGTTATTTCAGACACTTTGAGAATTCCCGCCGGTCTAGGCCTTAAGTCAAAGACCGCACGGGGTATCCCCGAATAATTGCGATTGCCGATTGATTAATTGCAATGAAGATGTAGCTAATAAAAACAATTGTATCAAAGGGAGACGGATCCGATGCTCAATGAGTTCAAGGCCTTTATCGCCCGCGGCAATGTCATGGATCTTGCAGTCGGCGTCATCATCGGCGGCGCCTTCGGTGGCATCGTCAAATCTTTGGTGGATGACCTCATTATGCCGATCGTCGGCGCCATTTTCGGCGGTTTCGATTTTTCGAATTACTTCCTCCCACTGTCGTCGGCCGTCAACGCACAGTCGCTCGCCGCCGCCCGCGAGCAGGGAGCGGTGTTTGCCTATGGCAGTTTCCTCACCGTGCTCATCAACTTCCTCATTCTCGCCTGGATCATCTTCCTGATGGTCAAGGGCGTAAACACCCTGCGTGCCCAGGTCGAGCGCCAGGAAAAGGTGGCACCGGAAGAGCTGCCAGCGCCGCCGGCAGACGTTCAGCTGCTGACGGAAATCCGCGATCTTCTCGCCACGCGCCCGACGGCTTGATCCGGGCTGGAGCCCGTCCGCTCCGGCCGGGCTCAATCATCACGAAAATAGATATGCCATCACTGGATGTCATGGGATTCGCCGGCCCAAATCCGCTATGAAGGCGGAAACCGGAGATATGCATGTCGATCGTGAGCAGCCTCAGCCCGCGCGCCGTAGCGGCGCCCGAAAGCGGGATCGTCGAAGTCGTCAATTATGCCCGTGGCCGCGAAGGTCTGCTGCCGCTCTGGGTGGGTGAAGGCGATCTGCCGACGCCCGATTTCATCAGCAGGGCGGCGATGGACGCGCTGGCCGCCGGCGAGACCTTCTACACCTGGCAGCGCGGCATTCCGGAGCTTCGCCAGGCGCTTTCGGATTATTACACCAGACATTTCGGAATCCGGCTTCCGGTCGAGCATTTCTACGTCACCGGTTCCGGCATGCAGGCGATCCAGATCGCTGTGCAGGCGCTGACCTCGCCGGGTGACGAACTGGTTTACCTCTCGCCTTCCTGGCCGAATATCGCCGCCGCTCTCGAAATCTCAGGTGCGCGCTCCGTCGGTGTTGAGCTGCAGTTCGAAGGCGGTAAATGGGTGGTCGACCGTGACCGCATCGAAACCGCGATCACGCCGAAGACCAAGGGCATCTTCATCAACACACCGTCGAACCCGACGGGTTGGACGGCCACGAAACAGGACCTTGTCGACATCCTGGCGCTTGCCCGCAGGCACGACCTCTGGATCATGGCGGATGAAATCTATGCCCGCTACTATTTTGCCGGTGGCCGCGCGCCCTCTTTCCTCGATGTGATGGAACCTGATGACAAGATCATCTTCGTCAATTCCTTCTCGAAGAACTGGTCGATGACCGGCTGGCGCGTCGGCTGGATCGTGGCACCGCCGGAGATGGGACAGGTGCTCGAAAACCTCATCCAATATTCGACATCGGGCGTGGCGCAGTTCATGCAAAAGGGCGCCGTTGCAGCCCTTGATCAAGGCGACGATTTCGTCGCTGCCAATATCGCCAAGGCGGCCCGCTCCCGCGATATTCTCTGCGATGCGCTGATCGCCACCAATCGGGTCGAGACGCTGAAGCCGGACGGCGCAATCTACGCCTTCCTGAAGATCGACGGCGTCGCCGACAGCCGCAAAGCAGCGCTCGACATCGTCGACAAGACAGGCGTTGGCCTTGCCCCCGGAACGGCCTTCGGCCGAGGCGGCGAACTCTTCCTGCGCGCCTGTTTCCTGCGTGACCCCACGCAGGTAGCGACCGCAGCCGAGCGTCTCTGCGACTATATCCTCAAGCTCTGAGAAGCACTGGCCGCAACAGCTATCGTGGCGGGTGGCCGGATCGATTTTGTGCCGGAATCGCCGGATCGATAAAACTCTAGCAAAGCCCGAAATCGGCCTCTAACCACGACTCCAAACATACCCGTTCAAAGCCCCTTGAAAGGCCATTCGATAAGAAAATTGGAAAGAAAAACCGGCGCCTGATGCCCCTGCTTATAAAAACGAAAGCAGGGATGCGGGACATGGCGGTTTTGGTGACGGGCGGCGCCGGATATATCGGCAGTCACATGGTGTGGGCGCTGCTCGATGCGGGCGAGGATGTGGTCGTGCTCGATCGCCTCTCCACAGGCTTTCGCTGGGCCGTGGCGCCGGCGGCGCGTTTTTATCTCGGCGACATTGCCGACCCCGACATACTGAAAAAGGTCTTCATTGAAAACGACATCGAGGCGATCATCCATTTCGCCGGCTCCGCCGTCGTCCCGGTCTCGGTCGCCGATCCGCTCTCCTATTACGACAACAATTCCGGCAAGACCCGGGCGCTTCTGAGTGCTTCGGTCAAGGCCGGTATCCGCAACTTCGTCTTCTCCTCGACGGCGGCCGTCTATGGTCAGCAAAAGACCGACCTGCCGGTGAAGGAGACCGCCCCCCTCAATCCGGAAAATCCTTACGGCCAGTCGAAGCTGATGACCGAGTTCATGCTGCGCGATGCCGCCGCCGCCTATGATTTCAACTATGTCGCGCTTCGTTACTTCAACGTCGCCGGCGCCGACCCCCACCACCGTGCCGGCCAGTCGACGTCAGGCGCCACGCACCTCATCAAGGTCGCCTGCGAGGCAGCACTCGGCAGGCGCGACAGCGTCAATGTCTACGGCATCGATTATCCCACCCATGACGGCACCGGCGTGCGCGACTACATCCATGTCAGCGATCTCACGGATGCACATCTGAAAGCGCTGCAGCACCTGCGCAGAGGCAAGGGCTCGCTCGTCGCCAATTGTGGTTACGGCAGCGGCTATTCCGTGCTCGACGTGTTGAACATGGTCACCCGCCTGCATGGGCATTCCTTCAAGATCCATATGGCGCCGCGGCGCGCCGGCGATTCGGCAAGCGTCGTCGCAGACGCTTCGCTCGCTCGGCAAGTGCTCGACTGGAAGCCCAGATACGATTCGCTCGAAACCATCGTTCAGAGCTCGCTCGATTGGGAACTGTTCCTGTCGAACAAGAGCGTCGACGACCTGCACAGCATCCACCGGGCACTCGCCGCCGCTTCTTTCTGATGCTGGAGCCTGTTTACGGTCCCCGCCCATGCGGGGGCCCAATGCCGTTACGTGAATAAGGAAAAATCAAGCTTTCTCTGGCTGGCAATGGCCAACGGAAAAGAGAAGATGAAGAACTTTCTGGCCTCATTGCAGCTGCAAAAAGACAATCCGACGCTTCTGCTGGCGCAGTTCCAGGCCCTGTCGTCGCAGATCCCCATTCTCTATGTCCTGCTGATCATCAACGCCCTTGCGGTGGCGATCACCCACCTCAAATCCGCGCCCCTCTGGCTCTCGCTCTACATTCCCGTGACCTTGAGCGTCGTCTGCGTCTTCCGTCTCTGCTGGTGGGAGATCAGGGGCAAGGAAGACGTGACCGCCGAGCGGGCATACAGGCTGATGAAGATCACCATATCAGGCGCCGCCATCCTGGCCGTCGCTTTCGGCAGCTGGGCAATCGCGCTTTACCAATATGGCGATGCTTCCCAGCAGGGGCAGATCGCCTATTTCCTTGTCGTGACAGGCATTTCCTGCATCTTTTGCCTGATGCATCTGCCGATAGCGGCGGCGCTGACCACTGTGATCACCTTCTCGGCCATGGTTGCGACCTTCATGTTCTCCGGCAATCCCGTTTTCGTCGCGACTGCCGTCAGCGGCCTCTTCCTGATTCTGCCTTTCCTCCGGGTGATCAACAGCTATTTCCAGAATTTCGTCGGTCTCGTGCAATTGACCGAGGAATTGAAGCAGAAGCAGGCGGAAGCCGAGGAGCTGAACCTCGTCAACAGCCGCAACGCGCTGCATGACCAACTGACCGGCCTTGCCAATCGTCGCAGCTTCTTTCTCTCGCTGGAAAAACGGCTGCAGAAGGATCCGTCGACGCCGCCCGTCCTCGGCATTCTCGATCTCGATGGCTTCAAGCCTGTCAACGACGTCTTCGGCCATGCCGCCGGCGATCTCGTGCTCAAGGAGACGGCCCGCCGCTTCGTCACGCTGGTCGGCGAAGAGGGCATCGTCTCTCGTCTCGGCGGCGATGAGTTCGGTATCATCTTCCCCTGCTCGATGACACGCCAGGCGATCGCCGATCTCGGTCAGGCGCTCTGTGCTGCCGTCCGCGATCCCTACGAAATCCCCGACGGCTCGGTCCGTGTCTTCGGTTCCTGCGGCATCGTCTATCCCGATATTGGCGAGTACACGGCCGAGGATCTCTACGAGAAAGCAGACTTCGCCCTCTATCAGGTCAAGAGCAAGCGCAGCAGCGGTGTCGAATTCTTCTCGGCCGAGCACGAGAAGATCCTGACCCAGCGCCACCTGATCGAACTCGAACTGCAGGCGAACGACTTCGCCCAGGAATTGAAACTCGACTATCAGCCGATCGTCGAATTGAGGAGCGGCCGCGTCGTCGCTTACGAGGCGCTCGCCCGCTGGGACAGCGCCCGCTTCGGCCGGATCAGTCCCGAAGCCTTTATTCCCGCTGCCGAGCGCACGGCAGTCATCGGCCGCATGACCCGCATCCTCTTCGCCAAGGCGCTCGAAGCGCTGGCGATCATTCCACGGCATCTCAGGCTGTCCTTCAATCTCTCGGCACGCGATATCTGCGACCACGAGACCTCGATGGCGCTGCTTGCCATGATCACCCGCTCCGGCATCGATCCCAGGCGCATCGAATTCGAGATCACCGAGACGGCACTGCTCTCCGATTTCGACACCGCCGACCAGGTAATCACTATGCTGCGCGCCGCCGGCATCTCGATTGCCCTCGACGATTTCGGCACCGGCTATTCGAGCCTCAGCCATATTCATCGTCTCGGCTTCGACAAGCTGAAGATCGACAAGTCCTTCGTGATGAATTTCGATCGTGACGCCCGTTGCATGAACATCACCCGCTCGGTCGCCAATCTGTGCCAGAATCTCGGCATTGCCTCCGTCGCCGAAGGCGTCGAAAGCGAAGAGATCGCCGAGGGATTGAAGGCGATGGGCGTTCGTCTGGCGCAGGGCTATCATTTCTCGCGGCCGCTGCCGCTGGAACTTGCCATTGATTACGCCGCCCGGTGCGAGGCCGCAGCCTCCGCCCGCAATTCGCTGTCTGCCTGAACCAATCTTCGACCGGTCTTAAATCGACTGGAGCGATGCTGCATCGTCGGCTATTCATGGTTCAACAGGATGAGGTGAACCATGCAAGACGGCGAAGTCATCATTGAACGGCGGGAGACCGCGGGGGTGATCCGGCTCAACCGGCCGCGGGCGCTGAACAGCCTGACGCTGCCGATGATCCGCACGATCACTGCGGCCCTTCACGATTTTGCCGGGGATTCCGAGGTGGCGAGCGTCGTGATGATGGGGGAGGGCGAACGCGGCTTCTGTGCCGGCGGCGATATCCGCGCCCTGCATGAGAGCGCCCGCGCTGGCGATGGCCTGGCGGCAAGCTTCTGGCGCGAGGAATTCCGCCTCAACCATATGATTGCCTCCTATCCCAAACCCTATGTTGCGCTGATGGATGGCATCACCATGGGCGGCGGCGTCGGCCTGTCGTCGCACGGCCGCCACCGCATCGTCACCGAGCGCACGCGGCTTGCCATGCCCGAAACCGGCATCGGCTATGTCCCGGATGTCGGCGCCACCTGGCTGCTGCCGCGCGCGCCGGGCGAAGCCGGAACATGGCTCGGTCTGACAGGGCTTGATATTGGCGCGGCCGATGCGATCCACGCTGGGCTTGCCGACCTTCAGATCGCGTCGTCTCGGCTGGGTGAGGTGACTGATGCTCTGTCGGACCTGCCGCGTGGCAGCTCGTCCAGTGATGTTGATGCCGTGTTACAAGCGCTATCCGAGCTCGCGGGAGAAAGCCGGCTCAAGCAGAACGCAGCAATGATCGATCGCGCATTCCGTTTCGACGGCGTCGAGGAAATCCTGGCAGCGCTTGCCGGGGAGGAAGGCGAATTTGCCGCCGAGACACGCCGGGTGATGCTGACGCGTTCACCGACCAGCCTCAAGCTCGCTTTACGGCTGCTCAGGGCCGGCCGCCGCAGCGCCTCGCTTGCCGAATGTCTCGGCCGCGAACTCGGCGCCTGTCTGCAGATGCTTGATAATCCCGATTTTTTCGAGGGCATCCGCGCCGCCGTCATCGACAAGGACCGCAATCCGCAATGGTCGCCGGCGTCAGTCGAGGCCGTGGAGGCATCAACGGTCGAGAATTTCCTGAAACCGGCCGAACCGCCGCTTTCACTCTGAACGCTATCCAGTTATCGCCACATGCCGCGCATGCGGGCGCCGACATCGATGCGCACCTGCCGCGCCTGCTGCTGGGCGACGGTCTGCGATTTCATCTGTGGCCAGCTGCAGGCCTCGAAGAACTGAAGCAGCGTCGCCGGAATGAAGCGGCTGCGTGAGGCATAGACGTGCCGGTCGCCCTGCGAGTTCTGACCATAGGTGAAGAAGCGTTGCGGCACGACAAGGTCGAGACCATCCCGGGCGCGCGTCATCGCGACATAGAGCAGCCGGCGTTCCTCTTCGATTTCGGCGGTGGTGCCGACGGCGAGATCGCTCGGTATGCATCCGTCGACGACGTTCAGCATGAAGACCCTCGTCCATTCCTGGCCCTTGGCGGAATGGATGGTCGACAGGATGAGATAGTCTTCGTCGAGAAGCGGCACGCCCGCCTGGTCGCTGGTCGCATCGGGCGGGTCGAGGGTGAGCTCGGTAAGAAAGCGCTCGCGCGAGGCATAACCGCCGGCGATCTGCTCGAGCTGCAACAGGTCGGCCTGCCGCGTCGCTGCGTCCTCGTGCAGCCGTTCCAGATGCGGCGCGTACCATTGCCGCGCCAGGCCGATTTCCGCCGGCCAGCCGGCCTTGCCGGTCTTCAGCTCCTGCAGCATCGAGACGAACATTGTCCAGTCTTCGCCGGAACGCGGCGGCGCCGGCATGGCAGCGAGAGCAGAAATCGGGCTGGCATCCTCGGCCATCAGGTCGAGCGTCTTCTGCGCCGTCGACGGCCCGACGCCCGGCAGGATCTGCATCAGCCGGAAGCCCGCCACCCGGTCGCGCGGGTTCTGCGCGAAGCGAAGGGCGGCCAGCATGTCCTTCACATGCGCGCTGTCGAGAAACTTCAGCCCGCCGAATTTGACGAAGGGAATGTTGCGCCGGGTCAACTCGACCTCCAGCGGCCCGCTGTGATGCGAGGCGCGGAAGAGCACGGCCTGCTGCTTGAGCGTGAGGCCTTCCTCGCGGTTGTCGAGCACCATGTCGGCGACGTAGCGCGCCTGCTCGGCCTCGTCGCGCACCGTGACGAGGCGCGGCCGCTCGGCTGATTGCCGCTCGGTCCAGAGATTCTTGGTGAAGCGCTCCGAGGCGAGATCGATGACGGCGTTGGCGGCGGCGAGGATCGGCTGCGTCGAGCGGTAGTTGCGGTCGAGCGTGACGATATTGGCGGCCGGGCTGAAGGCGGCGGGAAAATCGAGGATATTGCGCACCGTCGCGGCACGGAAGGAATAGATCGACTGCGCATCGTCGCCGACGACGGTCAGCCCTTGGCCGCCGGGCTTCAGCGCCAGCAGGATCGAGGCCTGCAGCCGGTTGGTGTCCTGATATTCATCAACGAGCACATGGTCGAAGCGGCTGCCGATATCCTCGGCAATGACAGTCTCGCCGACCATCTGTGCCCAGTAGAGCAGCAGATCGTCGTAGTCGAGCACGTTCTGGCTCTGCTTGGCCTCGACATAGCTGGCGAAAAGTTCGCGCAGCTGTTTTTCCCACGCCGCGCACCAGGGAAAGACGTCGCGCAGCACGAGGTCGAGCGCGGTTTCCGAATTCACCGCCCTGGAATAGATGGCAAGACAGGTGCCCTTTGTCGGAAAGCGGCTTTCCGTCTTTGAGAAACCGAGGTCGTGCCGGATCAGGTTCATCAGATCGGCGCTGTCTTCGCGGTCGTGGATGGTGAAATCCGGGTCGAGGCCGATCTGCTGGGCATAATCGCGCAATAGCCGCGCGCCGATGCCATGGAAGGTGCCGGACCAGGAAAGCGCATCCGCCATGACGCCGGCATTCGCACCAAGCACATCGCGGCAGATGCGCTCGACGCGCCGCGCCATTTCGGCGGCTGCCCGGCGCGAAAAGGTCATCAGCAGGATGCGGCGGGGATCGGCGCCCTTGACGATCAGATGGGCGACCCGATGCGCCAAGGTATTCGTCTTGCCCGAGCCGGCGCCGGCAATGACCAGCAGCGGCCCGGCAATATGGTTGCCGTCGATGAGCGTGCCGTGCTCGACGGCCATGCGCTGCTGCGGATTGAGCTTTTCGAGATACATCCAGCCGTCCGGTCGGGCTCCCGCAGAATCACTGGGGAAAGATTAGATGTTCCTTGAATGTTCGCGATTGCCGTCCCTGTCAAGCGATCTGGCGCGCGAGCAACATCTCAGTCGGGGAAATCCGGACCGACTACGCGCCGCACCAGCTTCAGGCTGCGGTCGGCCTGAAGGATATAGGTTTCCTCCACGCGCTGTCCCGTCCCGTTGTAGAACTGGTTGTAGACGGCGCTGCCGACCGGCGACTTGGTGAGCTTCGTTCGCGGCTGGCCGCCATAGGTAATGCTGCCGGGAATGGGGTCCAGTGCCGGCGTATCGGCCGAAGAGCAGCCGGCAAGCAATGCCCCGGCAAACAAGGCAGGCAGAAGCGCTTTCATCGTCATCATTCCTCTTTCGACTGCAGCCAGATATGGAAGCCGCCGCACCTTTCGCCAAGGGTAGCCCATGCCGCCCGCGCAGGTATCGCTGTCGAGCAGGCTCTTCTTTTCCGGGGGACGCAACGAAATGCGTACCTGCGACGTTAACAGACATCAACCAACATCAGGAAACGTTCACGGTGCTCGGCTTTCCAGCATTCACGGGGCATGACGAGCCCGGCCGGCAGGGCCACAGCGATGCCGCGACGCGCGCCTCGGTGGAGAGCGCCCTTCATGCGGCCGCCGATTTCGAAGCCGGCGAAATCACCGTCAGCATATCGGGCTCCTATCTCATCCTGGAGGGTTTCGTGCGCCGGCGGGGCGATGTCGAGCGGGCGATCGAGATCGCCGAGGGCGTCGTCGGGCGAGGCTATGTGCGTGGTCGCCTGCTGCGACGCTGAAGTCTTGAGAATGGGATGCCGCGCCGGTTCGCGCGCTCATGTCTTTGCGATGCATGAAGGGAACCAAAACACCCTCCCACGGGTTGAAAGGCCGGACCTAAACGCTGGAGACCCTCATGCAGTCGCTTCTTCGCATCTCTGCAATGACCTTGATAACAGGCGGTGTCTTTGCCGGCTCCGCCCATGCCTCGCTGGAAACCGGCACGAATTATTCCGCTTTGCCGAAGGACCAGATCGCCCTCAACGAATATACCGGGACCGTCGCCTGCACGCCGGCAGATCCTCAGTATTTGCCGTCCTTCATCCGCGCGGCGGATGGCACGATCATTGGTGTCGGTTATGTCGAAGTGGAGAATGAGGGGGGCGCGGACTGCTGAAACATCCGCTTCACTCGGACGAGGCTCGCCGGCGTTTCCGCAGAGGTGACGAGCCTCTAACCATCATCATGATGGCTGGCCATCTTCTATGAATACACCTGTACCAGGCGCAACGCCTGCTGCACCAAAACCCGGCGCGAGTTCGATGCAGGGTTAAGCAAAATTAAAGCATTGTCCCGTTCCGGCACGTTCCGTTTACGAACGACCTGAAGCGGCCTGGAAATCCTGACCGAAGTGCAGCGCATAACCCCGAAAATCGGAATCGATTTTCGGAAAGGATTATGCACCAGTTCAATGAAGCTTCAGCTTCGCCTCTTCGGCTGCCGCCAGAAACTCGGCTCTCGCCTCTTCCACGCTCTTGCGCCCGTCGAGCGCTGCCCGGCAGGTGCTGCGGGCCTTGATATAACGAAGCCCGCGCACACTCGGCCAGAGATCCGCCAGGCACTTCAGCGCATCGAACGGACCATTGACCGTTCGCGCATCGGCATTTTCGAAACCAACCTTGACCGGGCTGTTCCATCTTTCAGTTGCCATCGACGCTCCTCCACGATTTTCGACAGAAATGAGCGCAACATCTCCCAGTTCCTCCGGGGAGACTCTGCGATAGCTAATACTCTAGCGCGATTTTCACCGTCGGCAAATGGGCGGATCGTCACTGATGCCGCGACGAATGGTTTCGCCTCGACCCATGACAGGAAAGCCTATGGACGCCAACTGATAAGAAACGCCAACTTATAAGGTGTTTTCGCCGGGAAGGGTGGAGTCGAGATTGACTGTCTTTTCAAGAAAACTGGTGCTGCCGAGTGGGATTGAACCACCGACCTCACCCTTACCAAGGGTGTGCTCTACCACTGAGCTACGGCAGCAGGACCAGACCGCGCGAGCCGGGTGGCTCAATCGCGAGAACGGGGGGCTATTGCCACAGCTTGGCGGCCAGCGCAAGCTGCAAATTCCAACTTCGCGTCGATTGCGGCGAAGGGCCTTTTGGATCGGCGCGAATTCAGCTAATCCTGTTCCCATGAACGAAAAGACCGAATCCGGCCAGCAGAGCCGCAAAGAGGCGATCGAGGCACAGGCGAAACTGCGCCGCGAGCGCGCCGCCGACAAGCTCAGGGAAAATCTGGGGCGACGCAAACAGCAGGTCCGCGCCCGCCGTTCGGGCCAGGCCGACGAAACAAATGGGCTGCCCGCCGCAAAAATGGACGAATCGTAATGTTCCGTCCGTCGCGAATTGAAGCGTGTCGAGAAATCCCCTAAACACCTCACTCCTTATTCCAAGGCAGAACTTTCAGGAAAGGCGGGCGCTGCCCGTAAGCGCACATGGATCGTATCAGAATCGTCGGCGGTAATGAGCTGAATGGCATCATTCCGATTTCCGGCGCCAAGAATGCCGCACTGCCGCTGATGATCGCCTCGCTTCTGACCAGCGATACGCTGACGCTCGAAAACGTGCCGCATCTTGCCGATGTCGAATTGCTGATGCGCATCCTCGGCAATCACGGCGTCGATGTCGCCGTCAACGGCCGTCGCGAGCGCCAGGAAGATTCCTATTCGCGCACGATCCATTTCACCTGCCGCACCATCGTCGATACCACAGCATCTTATGAACTGGTCTCGAAGATGCGCGCCTCCTTCTGGGTCATCGGCCCGCTGCTGGCGCGCGAAGGCCATTGCCGCGTGTCGCTGCCGGGCGGCTGTGCCATCGGCACGCGCCCCGTTGATCTCTTCATCGAGGGCCTGACGGCGCTCGGCGCGAGCATGGAGATCGATGCCGGTTATATCAACGCCAAGGCTCCGGCTGGCGGCCTGATCGGCGCACGCTACACCTTCCCGAAGGTCTCCGTCGGCGCCACCCATGTGATGATGATGGCGGCGACGCTTGCCCGCGGCACGACGGTGATCGGCAATGCCGCCCGCGAGCCTGAGGTCGTCGATCTCGCCAACTGCCTGAACGCCATGGGCGCCAAAATATCGGGCGCGGGTACTGCGACGATCACCATTGAAGGCGTCACCTCGCTCTCCGGCGCCCGCCACCGCGTCCTGCCGGATCGCATCGAGACCGGCACCTATGCCATGGCCGTCGCCATGGCCGGCGGTGACGTCGTGCTCGAGAATACCGATGTGGCGCTGCTCGAAACCGCGGTGGAAACGCTGCGCCGCGCCGGTGCGGAAATCTCGTCGACCAACAATGGCATGCGCATCAAGCGCAATGGAGCCGGCATCAAGCCGGTCGATATCGTCACCGATCCTTTCCCGGGCTTCCCGACAGATCTGCAGGCGCAGTTCATGGCGCTGATGACCCGCTCTTCAGGCGTCTCGCATGTCACCGAGACCATCTTCGAAAACCGTTTCATGCATGTGCAGGAGCTTGCCCGCCTCGGCGCCAGGATCTCACTGTCCGGCCAGACGGCGAAGATCGAGGGTGTCGAGCGCCTGCGCGGCGCGCCTGTCATGGCGACCGATCTGCGCGCTTCCGTCTCGCTGGTCATCGCCGGCCTTGCCGCCGAGGGCGAAACCACGGTGTCCCGCGTCTATCACCTCGACCGCGGTTTCGAGCGGCTCGAGGAGAAGCTGACCCGCTGCGGCGCCATCGTCGAGCGCATCAGCGAGTGAGGAGAGGGCGCTGGAGCAGAATTCCTTAAATCGGAATCCGGATCTAAGGCGATCCTTATCCCGGTTGCGTAATTGGCCGCAGCGCCTTATTTCCCTTGTCTGACGCATCGCCATTCCGGCGGTGCCCGGCTTCGGCCGGCAATGGGATTGAGACTGAATGACCGACCTGAAACTTGTTGCGCTCGATGACGAGGATCTTGCGATCATTTCCGCGCATATGCAGGACAGCGTCTTCAAGGTCGGCGACATCGACTGGTCGCCGCGCGACGCGCAGTTCGCGCTTGCCGTTAATCGTTTCGTCTGGGAAGGTGCCGAGCGCAAGCGCAGGGGTTTCGAGCGTCGCCGCGCTGCCCTGGTCTTCAAGCGCGCGCTTGCCGTCCGCTCGCTCGGCATCGACCGTCAGAAGCGGGACGAGGTGCTGTCGCTGCTGGCGTTGCGCTTCGAGAAGAAGGGCGAGGGGCCGGAGGGCACGATCGAGCTGTCGCTGTCGGGCACGGCTTCGATTGCGCTCGATGTCGAATGCATCGAGGTCCAGCTGGCCGATATCGGCGGCGCCTGGGAGGCTTCCTCGAAGCCTCGCCACCTCTAGTGCTTGACTCCTTGAGTTTGAACATCGCAGTTTCGAGTTGAGAAGGAATATCGGCCTTGGCAATCTGGCTGGATCAGGCATCGGAAGGTTTCGAGCAGCATTTTGCCGCCTTTCTGACGACGAAGCGTGAAGTCTCCGAGGATGTGAACATCGTCGTTCGCGCCATCATCGATGATATCAGAGCCCGTGGCGATGTCGCGCTTGCCGAATATTCGCTGAAATTCGACGGCATCGATTTCGCCACCGTCCCGATGCGCGTCACATCAGAGGAAATCGACGCTGCTGTCGAAGCGGTGCCCTCGGAAGTGCTGGGCGCGTTGAAGCTCGCCGCACTGCGCATCGAATCCCACCATCGCCGGCAACTTCCGAAGGACGATATCTACGAGGATGACCTCGGCGTCGGTCTCGGCTCGCGCTGGACGGCGATCGAAGCGGTCGGGCTCTATGTTCCGGGCGGCACCGCGAGCTATCCGAGCTCGGTGCTGATGAACGCCGTGCCGGCCAAGGTCGCCGGTGTCGATCGCATCGTCATCGCCGTTCCTGCCACTGGCGGCGCCGTCAATCCGGCGGTGCTTGCCGCCGCCAAGCTTGTCGGTGTCACCGAGATTTACCGTGTCGGCGGCGCCCAGGCGATCGCGGCTCTTGCCTATGGCACCGAGACGATCGCCCCGGTCGCCAAGATCACTGGCCCCGGCAATGCCTATGTCGCTGCCGCCAAGCGCCATGTCTTCGGCACCGTCGGCATCGATATGATCGCCGGCCCCTCTGAAGTGCTTGTCATTGCAGACAAGGACAACAATCCGGATTGGATCGCCGCCGACCTCCTGGCGCAGGCCGAGCACGACGTCAGTTCCCAGGCGATCCTGATCACCGACGATGCAGCATTCGGCAAGGCGGTGGAGCAGGCGGTCGAACGCCAGCTGAAGACGTTGAACCGGGCTGAGACGGCGGCAGCAAGCTGGCGCGATTTCGGCGCGATCATCCTGGTTGCCGATCTGAAACAGGCCATACCCTTGGCAAACCGCATCGCTGCCGAGCATCTGGAGCTCGCCGTCGTCGATCCGGACCGGCTGCTCGACGGCATCCGCAATGCCGGAGCGATCTTCATCGGCGCCCATACGCCTGAAGTCATCGGCGATTATGTTGGCGGTTCGAACCATGTGCTGCCGACGGCGCGTTCGGCGCGTTTCTCGTCCGGTCTTTCGGTGCTTGATTTCGTCAAGCGCACCTCGATCCTGCGCCTCGGCCCGCAGCAGCTGCGCACCCTCGGCCCGGCGGCGATCGCCCTTGCCGTTTCCGAAGGCCTCGATGCCCATGCGCGATCGGTCGCGATCCGCCTCAACCTCGAAAGGTGAGGGCGCATGGCGAAGGGCGAATTCCGGCTTTGCGACGTCGTCCTTGACGATACGATCGGCCGTTCGACGCCCGATGTCGAGCATGAACGCGCCGTCGCCATCTTCGATCTGATCGAGGAGAATAGTTTCGAGCCGCTCGGCCATGTCGGCGGACCTTACAGGCTGAACATCTCGCTGGTCGATTCGAAGCTGGTTTTTGCCATCACCACCGACGAGGGTGGCGGTGTCGCCACCCATATCCTGTCGCTCACGCCCTTCCGGCGGATCGTCAAGGATTACTTCATGATCTGCGAGAGCTATTACGAAGCGATCCGTTCGTCGACGCCAAGCCGCATCGAGGCGATCGACATGGGCCGGCGCGGCATCCACAATGAAGGCTCGCAGACGCTGAAGGATAGGCTGGCCGGCAAGATAGAGGTCGATTTCGACACCGCCCGGCGCCTCTTCACGCTGGTCTGCGTGCTCTACTGGCGCGGATGACGGCAATGGAGCGGCCCGTCGACGTCGAGGAGGGAAAGAGGCCGGGCGCCATCCTCTTCATGTGCGGGATGAATGCCATCCGCTCGCCGATAGCCGAAGCGATCGCCCGTAGCATTCTGCCGGCCAATACCTATATCAGGTCCGCCGGCGTTCGCGCCGGCGAGCGCGATCCCTTCGTAGATGTCGTGCTCGACGAGATCGGTCTTTCCCTCGGGCGCCGCCAGCCGCAGACGCTGGAAGAGCTCGAGGATGATTACTTCGATCTGATCATCACGCTGTCGCCGCAGGCCCATCATGCGGCACTTGAGCTGACCCGGTCGAATGCGGTCGATGTCGTCTACTGGCCGACGATGGATCCGACGGTTGCAATCGGAACGCGCGAGCAGATACTGGAGAGCTACCGCGAGGTCCGCGATCATCTGGCCGGCCTCATCGAAAGCCGGCTACTCAAACGAAATGGCATTGCCGCGCAATCGGCATGAAAACAAATAAAGGAAAGGCCGTTCAACAAGGTTCACAAACCTGCGTTGATTGTGTAGTTTCCGCCCAAATTTTAAAGGCGCGCGCTGCGCTGCCTATTCAACCCACAGGAAGAAAACACTTATATGCCTAAAGAAGAAGTCCTCGAATTCCCGGGAATCGTCACCGAACTTCTGCCGAATGCGACGTTCCGCGTGAAGCTCGAAAACGAACACGAGATCATCGCCCACACCGCCGGCCGCATGCGCAAGAACCGCATCCGCGTTCTCGCCGGCGACAAGGTGCTTGTGGAAATGACGCCCTATGATCTGACCAAGGGCCGGATTACCTACCGTTTCAAGTAAGTTCGCCCGAAGGTCCTGCAAGGGTTCTTGCTCCCGTCTGCCGATGGTCGAGGTTCCATGGCGCTGAAATACAAGCTCATTCTGGCCTCAGGCTCGCCCCGGCGCGTCGACCTGCTCAACCAGGCCGGTATCGAGCCCTCGCGCCTGATGCCGATGGATATCGACGAGGCGCCGAAGAAGGCGGAGCATCCGCGTTCGCTCGCCCGCAGGCTTTCGGCTGAGAAGGCGGAAGCTGCCCTTGCCGCCATCAAGGGCGATATCACCTGGAAGGGCAGCTATATCCTGTCTGCCGATACGGTGGTCGCCGTTGGCCGGCGCATTCTCGGCAAGGCTGAGTTCGCCGACGAGGCGTTGAGTTCGCTGCATCTCCTCTCGGGACGCAACCATATGGTCTACACCGGCGTTTGCCTGGTGACGCCGGATCGCAAGATCCGTCAGAAGATCGTCGAGACCAAGGTACGCTTCAAGCGTCTCTCTGGCTTCGAGATCGAGAACTACCTGGCCTCCGGCCAGTGGCGCGGCAAGGCAGGCGCCTACGGCATCCAGGGCCTCGCCGGCACCTTCGTGCAGAAGATGGTGGGCTCCTACACCAATGTCGTCGGCCTGCCGCTTTATGAAACCATTCTGCTTTTGACCGGCGAAGGCTTCGATGTGCATAGCCGGTGGCCCGAGGGCTGAGCCCGACGGCCGATGCTTAAAGTGCGTCACGATCGTTCAGATCCCTCGCGCTTTAAGGCTTTGTTTTTACGCATGTCGTTGTCGCAAAACCGCTGCACACTTTTACGCGACATGCTTTAGGACGGACAGATATGCCTGAAGAGAAGAAAGCGGCCGCCAAGGTCGAACCGCTGCGCAAGACGCGCCCTTGCCCCGAATGCGGCAAACCTTCCCACCGCGAACATTACCCCTTCTGCTGCAACCGCTGCCGCGAGGCCGACCTCTCCCGCTGGCTGACCGGCGCCTATGCCATTCCGGTTGCCGACGACGAGACCAAGGCCGATTATCCCGATGAGGAAAGCTAGTGCGTGGCGCACCAACGGTGCGCAGCGATTTGGGATAAAGACATGCATCGATCAAAGATCTAAAGCGGGTCATATGAATCCGCTTTGACGCGACGCTCGTCAGAGAATTCCGCCGGCGAAGCTCTTATTTTTCCTCATGAATCGGCAAAGCCGGCAAGACCGTCAAAAAAGAGTCATTTGACGCTTGCCATGGGCGAACAAGATGCTATAACCCCGCTCGCTTCCGGGGTGAACCAAGGCCCCGCGGTTCCTTTTCTGAAAGGGACCATCGGAGGCAGGTTAGCCCAGGTAGCTCAGTTGGTAGAGCAGCGGATTGAAAATCCGCGTGTCACTGGTTCGATTCCGGTCCTGGGCACCACTCATAAATCACTGCTTTTGCGCATGTTTTAGTTCCTTATGTTAATGTGGTCCGGCCGCGTCTAGACACTATTTTTGTCTTCTAGACGCTTTTCGTTTTCGTCTGTTCACCTCGACATCGAAATCGCTGACCGTCTCGCCATCTTCTTGGACGTGTCAGCCAGACGCGAATAGTGCTTGGCCATGGCCTCGGTCTTCTGCCCGAGCATCTCAGCGATCGTTGCGTAGTCCTTGCCCATCTCGCGTAGAATGGTTGCGACAGGTGTGTCTGAGGCCTCAGCCAGAACCAGGTTGACGGTGCGCCCTCGTCATCGCCAAGCCGTGGCCGGATGCCACGAAGCGATAGATAGCCGTTGATACCACGCGCTGCCGGGTTTCACCCCTCGCAGCTTTCCGTCCTTGCTGCGGCCGGTACGCTGGCGGAGGGCTGTGGAGATTGAGTGTGCCCTCCCGGCCCAATGTTGCATCCTTCTTTTAAACTCCGCCCAGGTCGGCGCCGGCCGGGTAGGGTCATCGAATGGAACCAACCCCGGTCATTGCCGTTATAAGCTAAGGAGTCCCACCATGAGCAACGCCCGTCAGGCGCGAACGAGATGGTGGTGGTCCCCGAGGAGAACACACATGGATCTCACAACCCTTCTCATAATCGTTGTGATACTTCTTTTGCTAGGCGGCGGCGGCTGGTACGGCCGAGGACGCTGGTATTAAACGACGGCCTACGTGGCACGCATCACTGGGTTGACGAGCGCTCCGGCTAACTGAGCGCGGCGGGATGGCGATGTCGTTCCAGTCAGTTTTTGCGTTCCATGGATTCCATTATCGATCCGCTATGCGCAGTCCAAGCCAGTAGGTTTGCTTCGGTGCGCGACGATTTATGCTGTCGATGCAAACTTCTAGCATCACCTGACCGTAGACGACGGCAACAGGTAGACCCCAGTCGCGTTGGTACAGGGCCTGAAGGCGGCCAACACAAACCCCTCTGTTTAGAGGTTAGTGTCGCCCTTTCGATGTCTTCGCCAGCATCTCGCTCAGTGTTGCCGCCGAGAGCATGGATTCGGCCAAAAGCTTCTTGAGCTTCTGGTTCTCTTCCTCCAAAGCTCTCAATCTTTTGGCATGGAGACCGACATTTCCGGACTGCAAGGATTGCCACCGATAAAAGGTCGGCTCGCTGATGCCGTACCTGTGGCAAACATCTGCCACCGTCACCCCGGCTTGGTGCTCCTTCAGAATACCGGTAATCTGGTTGTCGTCGAATTTTCTCTTGCCCATCACCGCCTCAGTCCTCGCGAAATGCTCTGTTGAAACTGTCGAGGAGTGGTCTGATGGCATAGAGCGCCACGCTGCTTTCGCCCGTTTCGATTAGTGTCTGTGCGGGCATGCCCGCGACCAGTTCGACATCTCTCATTTTCGCAAGCCGCTCGTCCGTTACACGGATCGTCGCGGCAAAGTAGGGCTGGCCGTTCTGCGTATCGATGAGACGGTCCGCTGAAACATACTCGACCCGGCCCTTCAGGAGTGGAACGCGCCGCTGATTGTATGGAAGGAGGTGAACCTGTGCCTCGAGCCCCGCATGGACGAGATTGATGTCTTCCGGCCTGACATGGGCAGACACGACAAGGCGATCGGCGCCTGGCAGAAGATCGACCAGTGGTTCACCCGCGCCGATCACCCCACCAGCGGTGTGGACGCGCAGGTTCATGATGGTTCCATCTTCGGGAGCGCGGATATAGGTCCTTGAAAGCTGGTCGTCGATCGCCCGCAAGCGCTCGCGCAGTTGCATGATCCGGCTTTCCGTCTCGCGCATGCCTTGTGCGACTTCGCTCAACCGGTCGCTCTCAAGCTTTGCGAGATCGGCCTGTGACCCGCTGATCACCTGGTAGGCGCGGGAGATCTGCGCCTCCACTTCACCCTGCTGGCCATCAAGGTCTGCCCTTTCCCGCTGGAGGTTGAGAAGCCTGCTTTTTGTTTCCAGCCCTTTGGCGTTAAGGGTCGTAACCTGATCCAGTTCCTGCCGAGAGATCGCGGCTCTGTCGGCCAGCGCCGCCTTCTGCGCGCCAAGTCCGACAATTTCCTGCCGCACCTGCGCGATTTTTTCATTGGCGATCTGAATTTCCGCCTGCATGACCCGGCGACGGGCTTCGAAAATTTTCTGTTGCCCAATCAGAATCGCGCCGACCAAGGGATATTTGGTCATTGCTGCCCTGAGATTCCCAGGATAGGCGACATGGTCGCCGCCCGTCTGCTCCGCAAGCAGGCGAGCGCGGCTTCCTTCGGCCTCCCAAAGTTGCCCTTGAATGCTGTCGCGCTCCGAGCGAGACTTCGTATCGTCGATCTCGATTACGATTTGCCCGGCCATGACAGCATCGCCGTTTTTGACGAGGATCCGCCGCACGATCCCGCCTTCCAGATGCTGAATGGTCTTGCGGCTGGATTCCGGTTCGATGACGCCCGATGCGACCGCAGCGCTTTTCAGCGGCGCCAGAACCGACCAGATCCCCAATCCGACGATGAAGACCAGGATCAACAGGTTGCCCGTCCAGACAACGCCTCTGAGCCCCGGCATGGGCGAGGAGGGCGCGGGTCCGCGTTGTTTCGCCTCGATCACCGGTAAATAGGCCGTCTGTTGCTTGGCCAACCGCCGACCCGTCCTTGGCGAATTTGAAAATTTCGCCGGCGTTGCGTCCAGTTGAACTAGGGTCATGGCGGCGTTTCTCCCTACGTTCCTGTTCGAGACGGTGGTTGAAGATAAGTTTCATAAATTCGCTCACTGTCGCCGACGGCAGCCACAGTCCCGTTACGCATGATGGCAATCTTGTTGGTGACTGGCAGGATCCCCATCCGGTGAGTTATGATCACGACGGTCATCCCCCTGGATTTCATGCGCTCGATTGCCGCAAACAGCATCCGTTCGCCGTCATAATCCAGGCTCGAATTCGGATCGTCGAGAACGATCAGAGACGGATTGCCATAGGCCGCCCGTGCCAGTCCCAGCTGTTGGCGCTGCGCTCGAAGGAGCAGGTTTCCACCTTCACCGATATCGGTCTCGTAGCCCTGGGGCAGCCGCATGATCGCGTCGTGCAACCCGACCAGCTTCGCGGCATCGATCGCTTTGCCGGGGTCTCCTCCGTCCAGCCGGCCGATCACATCCTTGATCGCTCCTCCGAAAAGTTCGATGTCTTGCGGCAGATATCCGACGTGGCGAGTCCCCCCGCAAAGGCGCAGAGCCGAGATATCTACCCCGCCGAGAAGAGCGCATCCGCTCGTTGCTTGCACAACGCCTGCTATGACGCGACCCAGTGTCGATTTCCCTGATCCCGACGGACCGATGAGCGCTATGCAATCGCCGGGCGCGAGGCGCAATGTGATGCCTGTCAATATCGGCCGATCGGCGAATGGCTTGATATAGCTGACGTTATCGAGAACGAGGCCGTTGGGTTCCGGTATCGGCACCATTCGGCCGTCGCGTTCCGATGCAACTGCTATCAGCATTCTGTTCAAGCGACGGAAGGCATTGCGCGCAAACGTAAAGGAGCGCCATGCACCTATTGCCCCCTCGATTGGTGCAAGCCCGCGCCCGAGCAGCAGGCTCGCAACGAAGATGATCCCGGGACTGCCGCTGTTTATGAGCACCAGCCATGTCGCCGATCCCATCATGAGGATCTGCGCGAGCGTGCGGATCGATTTGGAGAAACCAATAATGATCTCCGTGCGATGCATCGCGATGTCCTGCGCCCTTCTGGCCATTTCTGCATCGCGATAGACGATCTGCGCTGCGCCATCCTGCATGCCCATTGCCCTGATGACCTCGATGTTTTTGAGGGCGGTCGCAAATCTGAGATAGCTCATCGAAAGGGCAAGATTGGCGTGGGCAAGCGGCTCTCGCGTCGCCAGTTCCGTCAGGAACGCAAACAGCAGAAGTGCAACGGCGCTCAGAAGACCGATGGTCCCAAGCAGCGGATGAACGAGAAAGAGCAGGAGCAGGAAGACCGGCGCCCAGGGAACGTCAAAAAAAAGCGAGCTGGCCGGTGAATCGAGAAACTGGCGTAGTGCGGCCAGGTCCCTGTAGCACTCCGTGGCGGCTCCCGTATCGGCGCGAGTGGCATATTCGAATGATGCGGTGAGCACCAGGGGCCGCAGCCTGTGGTCCAGCCAGCTGCCGATGCGCGAAAGAGCTGCCCTGCGCACGATATCCAGCGTGGACCCGACCAGCACGGCGATGGCGATGATCATCGTCAGCATCAGGAGCGTGTCGGCGCTTCTGCTCGACAGGACCCTGTCATAGATCTGCAGAAGATAGATGGACGGCGCCAGAAGAAAGAGATTGTAGCCGCAGCTATAGAGGAAGACCAACCCGAAGGCTCCGGCACAGGCTCGGAGCGCGACAACGAGCTGTGTCTGCGGGCGCAATGGCTTTATGGAAATCGTTGTCATTATCAGCTCTCGCTGGATTTGATACTGACGAGAAAAGACTGCGTGCTGGTTCAGCAATTCAGGAGGGTCGCCAGCCGAAACCGGCGACCCTCGGAGTTTGAGTTCATGAGCCGAGATGGTCGACGTCGATATGGCCGAAGGCGTTTATGAAGTGATCGAGAGAATTGTTCACCGTCGTCGTTTCGGGATCCGAGTGAACCAATGCTGACGAGATGTCGCCGCCGAGAGCGTTGTTCCCATTACCGCCGTTGCCGCCGACGCCGGCGAGGATGGTGGCATGCTGATCGGCCACGAGCTGCGTATATTGTGTCGCGGTCGTAGCCGCATGCACGGAGGCCGTGTCGCCGCCGCTCGAGTTTCCTTGGCTGCCGTTGGAGTGGGAATCTCCCCCCGCGCCGCCGTCGCCGCTGTTCGTGACCTTCGCCAGGAAGCCGTTCTTGGCCTGAGCAAAGCCACCGTCTCCGCCACTGCCGGCGTCCCAACCTGCCTTCTGCCAAACGTGATCGCCATTGTGCAGATGGGTATCTGCCCCGTAGACCGTTTGCACGGGGTCTACATATGCAACCGGGTTGTAGTTGATGTTCCCATCGTTGTGGCCATCACCGCCGTTGCCGGCATTCGCGTCACCGGCATCCGGGTTGTTGAGATGAATCGTGTCAGATATCTGTGGAATAGGCATTGATGTCACTCCTTCTACTTCGTTTCGTCATCGTTACTTTTACGGCGTGGGTATCCAGCATGTCACCGCCAGCCAATACAACCGCAATCGAATAATGCATGCGATTTAATCTGTGAACTATCTAGATATTCGGTGATGTTCATTCGGATGTATACTTGCAGGCGACGGAATGTTATTTAGGATTAGTACGAAGTGATTTGCGGCCGGATGGCATGGTCATGATCATGTCTGCGACCTCGTCGAAGCAAAGCCGTTTTTCGGAGCAACGGCCACCCAAGCGAACCGGCTGCATTCCGGGGTTCTGATCAGGCTGCGCTTGGCGCAGGAGACCCCGCTTGGAGGTGAAACGCTTTCATGATCCGCCGCGAGAACGAGTGTGCAAGATGTAGGGCCTCTAACCCAAACGGGGATTGAGTGCTTGCAAACTCGCGCAACGGGCGCCGCGGCCATGACAGCCAAATGGCTACAGCACTAGCCGATGAGATGTAGACGAATTGCAGGCTCTGCTTTTCCGGCGTTCAGATGCACAATGCCTGAACAATTCAGGCTGCATAGCGCCGCACGCTCGGTGGCCGTGCGGTTGACCGCGAATGGAGACGGTAATGGCGGAAACTCGTTCCTCATCGGAAGACTTGCCCAAGGCGGGCACCGATCAACACCTCGTCTCCAACGTGGCCGCGGGGCACCTGGCGCTGATGCCGACCTGGCTTCCATTGGATGTCGCTTCCGGTCCAAGCTATAATTCCGCCGGCAGCGGTGGCGATGGAATAAGCGAAGGCGTGATCAGCAGCAATTCATTGGCCGTCTTCATGCCGTCCAATGCCGCTATTGCAGGACCTCATTCGGGTGCCGACGCTTTCCAAGGCAACGATGCGCTCATCAATCAGCATCCCACCGAAATGGCTGGGATAGGCGGGAATGGTGGAAGCGGCAATGTTGCCATCGGCAGCGGCGATGGCGTCAATCATGCCGGCACCGGCGGCAACGGGCTCTTCTACGGTGGACTGGTCAGCACCGAAGTCGCGCTGTTTGCCCCCGTCAATACCGCCGTGGCTGCAGGCCCTGGCGCGGAGGCTCACGCCGACCAATCGAACAACGCCCTGTTCCTGCAGGGCGCAACCCAGATCGGCGGCATGGGCGGCTCGGGCGGAGACCATAACGTAGCGGGCCATGGCCCGTCGATGGGCCCGGGAACTGCGCTCACATTGACCGGCGACTTTTATGCGGGTCATGGCGGCGATGGATATTTCGTCGGCAGCATGGTCGACGTCAGTATTGCCATCTTCTCACCGATCAACATCGCCGTGGGCGCCGCAGGCGGCTCTGCAGAGGCTCATCAGACAAACAATGTCATTTTCGATCAGGGCACTGTGCAGATCGCAGGCATCGGCGGCAATGGCGGTGGCTTTAACCTGTCGTCAGATACGATTTTTACCGGCAATCACGCGGGTGGCGGCGGTGGGGACGGATCGTCAACCGGCAGCATGGTCGATGTCAATTTCGGCTATTTCCATCCCATCAACATTGCCGTTCCCGCCGGCGGGACGGCGGACGCCCAGCAGATCGATCATGTTCTCTATGACCAACACGCGCTTCAGTTGGCCGGCATCGCGGGGCACGGCGGAGAGGGCAACCTCACAGACGCCCATTCGGCTCTCGTAAACGACATTCTGGACTTCATGCACAGCTAGCAGATGGACTCCACCTGTAGCAGAGGCTCAACTCCACGAAACCGTTCTTCGTGCGATCTTTCAAGCCATATTGTTTCCGCCGCCCGGCGTTCGCCTCCTTGGCCGCCATGGTACTGAACGGCGGGCTCACTGAGATGCTGAACCTTCCACCATGACCTCATCAGCATTGCCGCCGATTTCGGCCGCCAGGGGCCCTGACCCTGTCCGGCATCTGGCGGTGCCGGCGCAGTGCTGCCTGAGCGAAACAACTGGTATTAACGCGTCATTAGAGCGCCGTTTTACTAATCATAACGGGTAATCAGCGATCTCAGGCTTTTGTTTCTTTTCGCGGTTGTCATTTTGCTGCCGGGTCTGCGACTGTTTCGAATTGAGATATGGAAACAAAGCCCGGCCGATCGCAGTTCGTTCTATCCAATGGCTCTTTCCTAAATGGGTCTGTCGCAGATCGGTTGCATTTACAGTACCTTTGAAAGCTTTGTTGACCCCCTTGCCGTACGTGAATTCGGCGAAGGCTGGAAAGTCTGCAGCGACAAGTCGAACCAGCAAGCCTACACGAAAAATCTCTTAAACGTTCTCTGCAAGCCCAGTTATCTATCGATGAAATCTTATAGACTATAAGAATTATCATGAGAGATCAGACTATTGATATCTGAAATACACTCACTTTTTATCATGACATGTAGTGAGAACAGGAATAATATAATCAGCTGTTGCGTTGCAAATACTCTTGGGGAGCACGCAAGTGTCCGACACTGATAGAACTAGGCGCCGTACGGGGCGCAATGCACCAACTGTGATCATCGTTGAGCATTCTACATTGGCGCGCACCACCGTGGTGAAGCTTCTTGAGCGTGAACTCACCGGGTGGAACGTTATAGATCTGATCTCGACCGAGAGTCTCGATCGAGCTCTTGGAGCTGAGGTGCGTTTGATTGTATTAGGTCTGGCCGGCAGAGGTGTTGAGAGCACCAGCCTGCGGGATGATCTCGCGGCGATTGCGGCACGTTTTCCTGAGGCGCCTGTCACGTTGCTCTCAGGTACGGATGACGCCATCATAGCCCGTCAGGCGCTCAAGATGGGCATCCGCGGCCTTTTCTCGACTTCACTTCCCATTGACATTGCCCTTGCCGGTCTTCGCCTCGTCCTGGCAGGAGGAACATTTTTCCCGCAGCTATTGGGAACTGGTACAAACGACTCGAGCGAGCATAGTCCGGCCCGAAATGAGGCCGAAAAGAGCTTGGATGATAGGACGCAGTACTTGGCGTTTGCTGATTTCACTCCCCGGGAAGCGGATGTCCTCGCAGAGTTGCAATGCGGCTGTTCAAATAAGGTAATTGCAGGAAAACTCAATTTATCGGGGCATACGGTGAAGATGCATTTGCAACACATCATGCGCAAGTTGCAGGCGCAGAACCGCACTGAAGTGGTTGCCCGCTTGATTCAAAGAGCCGCCGGTGGGCCCGACGTCTCGCCGAGTTAGGCGGTGTCCAATTGCTGATTGCCATGTTGGCGTTCTGAGCAACGATCTTCGGCAGGGGCTGCATCAAAGCCTGTCAGCGGATATCCCATAATCTCGCATCAGGGTATTTGTCGCCCGCCCTACAGAAACTCAACGAGCCGCATTTCTTGTCCCCACACGGTCCATCGTCGGTTGCCTGTTAATAAAACGGTACCGCGTCCGTCTCGGTCGCCCACCGCTGCAGAGAGGATGGGGAGACGCAGGGCAGGCGCATGCTCATTTGCGGCGGAAGATCGGCACCAGGAACGGGCGGACCCATTCTCGAGGTCGGCGATCGCGGGCGGAGGTAGGTGCCGGAACCGCCTTGTTACGGATACCTGGCTGAAGACGGAAGGCAAGTATGTTGACGAAATCCCCGTGCTTGCGCTAACGTTAGCAAAAATGGAGATCCCAATGAAGATTGTACGCTACCAGTCAGCCGATGGAATTCACTACGGGGTCGAAAGCGAGGGCAGGATCGAGCGGATTACTGGCGATCCCTTCCAGGCAATCGAGCGAACCGGGCAGATGGATGATCTTTACGACGTCCGCCTACTATGCCCGGTAGAGCGGCCTCGCATATTTGGGGTCGCGTACAATTACCGGCAGCACACCGACGAGTCCGGAAAAGAGCAGCCGACGCTCCCGGTGCTGTTCATGAAGCCAAGCACGGCAGCCAGCGGCAACGGAGATGCCATTGAATATCCAAGTGATGGCGAAATCGTCCACTACGAGGCGGAACTGGTCGCCATCATAGGCAAAGGCGGACGCCACATTCGCAAGGAACATGCCTTGCAGCACGTCCTCGGCTACACATGTGGCAATGATATCAGTGACCGCATTATACAGCGGCAGGAAAGCAAGTTCGGTTGCCTGCTGGCGGGTAAGGGCTATGATACTTTTGCGCCGATGGGTCCGGCGATTACAACAGATCTCGATCCGACGAACCTTGACGTCATCCTTCGTCAAAACGGCACCGTCAAACAGGCGGGGAATACGCGAGACCTCGTCTACTCGGTTGCTGACATTGTTGCTTACTTGAGTCGCTTCATGACGCTGCTGGCCGGCGATGTGATCATGACCGGTACGCCTGCAGGTGTCGGTCCGATCGTTCCCGGCGACGATCTTGAGGTGGAAATCCCCGGTATCGGTGTTTTGAAGAATCCCGTGGTTCCTGCGCCGCATTAAGTAGTCACGAGCGGCGATTCTTCACAAACAGCTTTGCATTTACACGGCGAAAATTTCGGTTGACCTTAAGTTTTCGAGTGTTATTAATGCTAACGTTAGCATTTGGCCGAGGGCCGGTTTTGACCGTAGACCTTCGGGCAGGAAGATTTGCGAAGACAAGCTGAGGGCGGAGAAATGGCACGAGTAAAATATATCCCGAATACCGAACTGGCCGAGACGCAACCCACGCTCAATGAGCGCCTGCTGAAGGAGAGGAAGGTTCCGACCGGAAACATTTTCCTTGCGCTCGCCAATGCTCCAGCGATCCTCGACGACTTCTTGACCTACGCAAACGCGGTCCGGGCTGCTGACCTCAGCCCGAAGCTGCGTGAGATGGCGATCCTTACTGTCGGATACTGCACAAATTCCGAGTACGAGGTGAAGCATCACCATTCTCATGGCCTCAAGGCAGGCCTGACGGAAGAGCAGTTTCAAGCAATTCCGGACTTCGAGACCTCGAGCCTTTTTAACGAGCAGGAAAAGGCTGTGATGGCCTTTGCCAAGGACTCTACGCTGCACGTCGATGTTTCCGATGAAGTGTGGAACGGGATTGCAAAGTTCCTGTCGGAGAAGCAGCTTGTCGAACTCGCAATCAACGTCGCCTGGTACAATTCCGGTGTTCGTCTCATGGGCGCGTTGAAAATCGACCTTGAGGAAGGGTACCGGTGAGCAAGCGGGCGGCGTGGAAGCGGCGTCCGCCTCGGCTTGCCGCATAGTTTTGGCGGCGTCTCATCAAGATCATTCCAGAGCTTTCAGCGTCCGGCCCTGGGATATCGGATGAATCGCAGCCAATCAAAGAGAGGTGCACGTCGCCGGACGGGCGCCTCTCTCTGATTTGGCGGCTTGCTGCGGGAGATCGACATCCTGCCGGCGTTTCACGGAGCGCTCGTGCTGCCGCGAATGACCAACTGGGGCGGAGAGATGAAGCTGTAGGGCTTGCTTAGGTCGCCCTTGTTCTGAAGATGATGCAGGAACCAAAGCCCACAAGCCGTTGCCAACTCCGAAACAGGCAACTGGACTGTCGTAAGTCCCGGTCCCCACCACCGATACCCAAGTTCATCGCCAAACCCGATGACGGAAATGTCGCGGGGAACGCGCAAAGCCTGGTCCTGTATTTCATCAATGACTCCGGAAGTGTTTTGTACCGCACCGATCACAAGCGCCGTCGGTCGATCCTTTAAGGAAAGAAGGCGACGCACGGCCTCCCGTCCGAATTCGGGTGACGAAGGCGCGCCCAGTTCCTCATGAACGGTGATCGTCTGGCCGGAGCTCTTCACCGCATCCCGGAAACCCTGCACGCGGGCTGCGCCAGTGGGAAGCTCTTCCGTGCCGCCGATATAAGCGATCCGTTTGTGACCTTCATTGATGATATGTTCAGTGCTTTCGTAAAGCGCCCGTCTGTCATCAATCCCAAACCATTGTTCGCCGAGCAGCGGTGCCTTTCGCAGCAGTTGGATGTGAGGCGTCATCTTCAGGATTCGCGCAGAATCCGGATGAGGTTTTGCGCTCGGGACCAGAATGATCCCGGCGACGTTGACGCTTGTGAGTTCCTTGATGTGGCGAAGCTCGTGCATTCTGTCGTCATCGGTTTCACACAAGGTCAGCTGGTAATTCGCTGAAAGAAGGCACCGCGAGAGAGCATGGGCAATAGTTGAATAAAAGCTGTTCCGGATATCTGGGACGATCAGCCCAACGAGATTGCTCTGAACCCCACGCATCATGCGTGCGGAACGATTGGCAACGTACCCCGCTTGAGTTGCAGCTTCGTTCACCTTTCGCTTCATCTCGACGCTGATGCGTCGATCGTCGGCAAGAGCGCGACCTACGGTTGAAGGTGAAACTTGCAGTGTGGCGGCGATATCTTTAATTGTTACCATTGTGCTTGGCTCGAATGATCACTTTCGCCAACGATAGCATTGACGCCCCGGTTGTCAAACTCCGAAATCGCAAACGATTATGCCAAATCAACGTGCTCGAATTTTCGCCCCTGATGCATCGGTGCGATGATCAAGATGCGTTTATAAATTTCTATATTTTCAAACTGTTGATCTAAAAATTTTAGATATTTTACCTGGTGTCCCCGCACTCGCAGAAGGGTCCGCCAACGAATTAACCTGCGGAATGCTGTTGACACAGAGGCTTCGTTGTGGGACGAATATTTGTGCTAACGTTAGCGCAAATGGAGGAGGCATAACGTATGGATGGTCTGGTGCTCCTGGAACCGATCATCGTATCCACAGAAGGACGTGGATGCTGATGACCCTTGCTCTTTTCTTGCAATCCGCTGTTGGTGGCGTCTTGCTGGGTGGGATCTATGGCCTGCTGGCGATGGGTCTCAGCCTGAGCTGGGGCTTGTTGAAGCTGGTGAACCTCAGTCACTTCGCGCTGGCGTTCCTTGGCGCTTACCTGACCTATCAGTTTGGCACCGTATACGGAGTCCCGGCATATTTGAGCGTTCTGGTGATCGCGCCGCTGTTTTTCGTGCTCGGCGTTGCGCTGCACAGTGTGTTCGTACGCTTTCAGGTGAAGGAATTCGCGTCTCTCCTGGTGACGTTCGGCGTCACGATCCTGATCGAGTCGCTGATCCAATGGATCTGGTCGGCTGACTTCCTTCGTTATGAAACACCCTATGCCCAGACCACCATCCGGCTCGGTCCGATCTTTGTGCCCGTGCTGGATCTTTCCGCCTTTGTTTGCGCCGGGGTGCTTGCTGGAGCGGCGTGGTACGCGTTGAACAAGACCATGCTCGGAAAGGCGCTGCGTGCTGCCGCCCATGACGCCCCCGTAGCGTCAGCCTTCGGCATCAATTCTGCTCGCGTGTCATATATTCTGGCTGGCCTTTGCTCTGCGACAGCGGGTATCGCAGGTGTTTTTATCGCCCTGATCGGAACTTTGGCACCATCTCAAATCGAGGCCTGGATAGGGGTCGTATTTGCCGTCGCCATCATTGGAGGATTGGGCAGCCCCATCGGTGCACTGGGCGCCGGAATGCTGATTGGCGTGGCCGAAAGCCTTACCATGTCCGTTGTGAATCCCGCTTGGGCGCCGCTCGTAGCATTCAGCGTGCTCATCGTCATCCTCTTGCGCAAACCGGTGATTTGACTATGAAAAAGCTTCTAATCACGGCGCCTATCGTAGCGGTCCTGGCCCTGCTGCCTTACCTGGGAATGGCGGATTACTACCTTTCCTATCTGTACATCATCTTCTTCTGGGTCGTGCTGGCGACGAGCTGGGGCATCCTGAGCGGTTACACGGGTTACTGGAGTTTTGGTCACGCAGCATTTTTCGGGATTGGTGTCTACACAACCGCCACGCTGACGACGCAGTTGTCGTGGCCTTTCGTCGCGACGATACCTGCTGCAGCACTGCTGGCGGCCGCGATCGCCGCTCTGATTGGCTTGGTTGTCTTTCGTTCCGCAGCTCTGCGCGGTGAGTTCTTCGCGCTGCTGACGCTGTCGGTGACGTTCGTTGTCGCGGCCATTGTGTCAAACACCTCGCTGGACTCGGGCACAGGCGTATTCCTCTCGGGGATCGAAATCCCGATGATCGGTGTGACGGCGTCCGGCTCCCTTTACATGTTCGGGCTTATCGCGGTTCTTGCTTCGCTGGCGACATCGTACTTCATCTTTCACAGCAAATTCGGTCAGGGCTTGCTCGCAATCCACGACGATGAAGACGTTGCAGAGGTGAAAGGCGTTCCGACATTTCGCTATAAGCTGATCTCGTTTGCGATTTCGTCGGCACTTGCTGGCGGAATGGGTGCGATTCACGCCGTATATGTAGGCTACGTCACGGTTGGCGAGACGTTTGCGGTGACCGTTCCTCTCTATGTCGTGCTCATGAGCATCCTCGGCGGCGCTCGCCATTGGGCTGGGCCTGCGATCGGCGCGGTCATCATCACCGTGTTACAGAGCGCTATCGTCAGCGGCGCTCATGCGGAATTCGGCCGTGCCGGCGTTGCACTTGCGCTGATAGTTGTAATCCTGGTGCTGCCGTCCGGCATCGTCCCCAGCCTTATTCGCAGGTTTGCCGACAGGCGCGGCGGAAGTGGCGCACCGGCGACGGCTGCTCAGGCCGTTACTCAGTTCGCGCCTCTAGCCGCAGCAGGTTCCGGTCCGGTGCTTCTCAAATGCGAGAATGTCACCAAATCCTTCGGTGGTATCCGCGCCTTGACTGGCGTGACGCTGGACGTTTGGCGGGGTGAAATCCTGGCTCTGGTTGGGCCGAATGGCTCCGGCAAGTCCACATTGATCAACATGATCAGCGGCCACTACACCATGACCTCCGGTACGATCACATTGCAAGGCGAGGAGATTTCCGGTCGGTCACCACATCTGATCGCGCAGCAGGGCGTGGCGCGGACATACCAGATCCCGCGCTTGTTCGATAATCTGACAGTCCTCGAAAACGTTCAGCTCTGCGCGAAATTTGGTAGCGCAGATGGCATGGGTGCGGCTGTGGTCGACGCAGTTACCAGGGAGGCGCTCGCCTTTACTGGCCTGGCTGAAAAGGCCGACGTGCTCCCCGCAGCATTGAACCTGCATGACCGAAAGTTTGTCGAATTCGCGAGAGCGCTGGCCGCAAAACCGCGTCTGCTTCTGCTCGATGAGGTGCTCTGTGGCTTGAATCCGGCCGAGGTCGACCACGCGGTTGAAATGATCAAGCGGATCAAGGCTGGCGGTACGACGATCATCTTCGTTGAACACCTCATGCGGGCGGTTGTCGCTTTGGCGGACCGCGTCGCGGTACTGGATCAAGGCAAGGTCCTGGCGCTTGGGCATCCAAGCGAAACGATGAGAGATCCCGCTGTGGTCAGCGTATACTTGGGGGCCAGTCATGCTGCTTGAGGTCGATAAGATCGAGGTCGGCTACGGAGATGCGATTGCTCTGTGGGACCTGTCTATCAGTGTAAAACCAGGCGAGATTGTTTCGGTCGTCGGTCCGAACGGGGCAGGGAAGAGCACGCTGGTCAATGCCATCGCCGGAATTCTCCGTCCGCACAAAGGAAAGATCGTTATCGAGGGTAACGACGTTTCCAAGGTGCCGAGCCATCGGGTCTGCGATTACGGCATAGCAGTGGTCCCCGAAGGGCGCCGTCTCTTCACGGCGATGACGGTCCTCGACAATCTGTTGCTCGGTGCCTACCGCTCGGTCGCTCGGGCGGAGCGCGACGCCACGCTCGCTGAGGTGTTTCAGCTTTTCCCTATTCTGAAAGAGCGCCAGGATTCGTTGGCGGGCTCCTTGTCGGGTGGGCAGCAGCAAATGGTTGCGATCGGCCGTGGCCTGATGGCCAAGCCGCGCGTCTTGCTCATGGACGAGCCGTCGCTCGGGCTGTCGCCTTTGATCGTCGGGGAAATGTTCAAAATCATCCAGATGATCAATGAGCGAGGCGTAGCGGTGCTGCTCGTCGAGCAGAACGTGAACAAGGCGCTAGAAATTGCCCATCAGGCCTACGTGATCGAGCAAGGCCGCGTAACGGCCTCCGGAGCGCCGGAGGTTCTCATCAATGATCCAAGCATCAGGGAGGCGTATCTTGGTATCTGAAAATTCGAACGGGAGAGTTCCCTTACATCTCCGGCGCGTCGTGACGGAACACGGCAGTCAGGGTGCTGCCAGGTTCGCCCAGGACGGCGCCGTTCCCCGCACAGACATATTCAGGACGGTCCCTGGATTGGTATCGCGGATGATCTGGTCGACTTCGACGTCCACCGCCATTCCATTCAACGGAACCGATCCAACTCCGCTGGTCACAAGCTTCGTTCCGGAGCCCGGCGAAACGCGCTTCCTAGTGCTAACGTTCCCACCAGATGCCGTTTTTATGTCCCCGGATTTTGATGGTCCGGCGGCACTCGCGGAGAACCTGGCGGTCAGTCCAGGTTTGGCCGAGCGCTTCGAGCCGGATGGCAAGCATCAAACTCCCACCGTCGATTATGGAATTGTTCTGGACGGCGAGATCTGGATGGAACTCGACGGTGGCAATGAGACCCGTTTGCGCCAATTCGACGCCTTCGTCCAGAACGGAACGCGTCACGCTTGGCGAAACAAGAGCGACAAACCGGCAACCATCGCCGTGGTGCTGGTTGGCGCACGGACCCCCGATATGACGGATTACGATGACGGCCTGTGAGGCCCGATAATTCAATTTCAATCTGACCTTGTGGACCAACTGAACATGACCAACACCGAAATCCGAAAAGTGCAGGGCCGTCGCGTCTGGGATTCCCGTGGCAGGCCCACCGTTGAGGTAGAGATCGAGCTGGCCTCTGGTGCGACCGGCCGAGCCATCGCACCCGCTGGTGCATCGACCGGCACTGGCGAGGCGCTCGACCTTCGTGACGGCGGCAGCGCCCTTGCCGGCTTGGGGATCAACAAGGCCCTGACTGCCGTCAACGGAGAAATCGCCAAGTTGCTGGTTGGCCGAGATGCCAGGGATCAAGTCGGGTTAGACCACGCCATCATCGAGCTGGATGGCACCCCGAACCGGAGCAGACTGGGTGGAAATGCATCGGTGGCAACATCGATGGCGTTGCTTCACGCAGCCGCGGCTGCGGCCGGCCAACCGATCTGGCGGTATCTCGCGGGCTCCGACAGGGGGATCACGATGCCATTGCCGGAAATCCAGATTTTTGGAGGTGGAGCGCATGCAGCACGCCGGGTAGACGTCCAGGATTTCATGGTCATGTGCCCTGCTGCCTCGACTTTCGCGGAGGCTTTGGAGTGGACCGCCGAAGTCTACCGCGCGGCAGGCGATATTATGAAACGCGCCGGAAAGCTCCAGGGCGTGGCGGACGAGGGAGGCTATTGGCCTGCCTTCACCAGCAATGAAGAAGCTCTCGATGCCTTGGTGCGTTCGATCGAGGCCGCCGGTCTGAAGCCAGGCGGCGAAGTCGCCATATCGCTCGACATAGCGGCCTCCGAATTCGGTCGTGAGGGCAAGTATTCGCTGGCATTGGAAGATCGGCAGCTCGATACGGCCAAGATGATCGACATGCTTGGCGGCTGGTTGAAGGCCTATCCAATCGTCTCTATCGAGGATCCGCTCGCTGAGGACGATCCGGATGGATTCAAGGAGTTTACCGCTCGCTACGGCTCCAAATGCCAAATCATCGGCGACGACTTCTTCGTGACAAACGCGGCGAGGGTAACCGAAGCGATCAAGGATAAAAGCGCCAATGCGGTGCTGATCAAGCCGAACCAAGCGGGCACGATAACAGAGACGTTCGAAGCGCTCTCTGTTGCCAAGAAAGCGGGTTTTCGAACAATTGTTTCGGCCAGATCCGGTGAGACGGAAGATGTGACGATCGCCCATCTGTCGGTCGGCTGGGATGCCAAGCAGCTCAAGGTCGGATCGTTCTCACGCTCCGAGCGGATGGCCAAGTGGAACGAGGTTCTCCGTATCGAGGAGGCCCTTGGAAAAGAGGCTTCGTTCGCTGGCTGGTCGGCGCTAGACTTGGCTGAAAAGCCAGCCGCAGTTGCTGCTGTAGGTTAGATTTTGGATGGGCCGGTTGCCGGTCGCGCTCAATGACAGGCGTTGACAAAAGCGCCGGCCCTTTTATGCTAACGTTAGCAAAGATAGATGAGGATGACATGCTTCCGGCTGTTAATTTGAAACCTCCCTTCAACATCACGCGCTTCAGCCACGTCGTGCTTGAAGTCAATGATGTGGAGCGTAGCCGAGATTTCTACCTCAATGTCGGCGGCCTGATTGAAACAGAATTCGCGGACGGTGTTTCATACCTTCGCGGATTGTCCGAGGCCTGCCATCACAGTCTCGTGCTCGCACCTGCCGCCGGGAAGCCGACGTGCAGGCGGATCGGTTATCGGGTGTTTCTGGAGGAGGACCTCGACAAGGCCAAGTTCTTCTTTGATGAGAAGGGGCTTCCGGCGGAATGGGTCGACGTTCGAAATCAAGGGCGGACCCTGCTCGTCAGCGATCCGTCGGGCGCTCGCATCGAGCTTTGCTCCAGCATGAGTGTCCATCCCCGTAAGTTCCTCGAGGTGCATGAACATCGTGGCGCCCGAGCCCAGGGGCTCGATCATTGCCAGATCATGGTCGCCGATCCGTTGGGTCTAAGCGCGTTCTACGGCGAACTCGGTTTCCGGACTTCGGAATATATCGCGGCCGGCGACAATCTCATTGCGAACTTCATGTATCGCAAAGGTGTCTGCCTCGATCTGGCGTTGGTGCCTGGCATCGGCCCGCAGCTGCATCATTTTGCTTATACGGTTCCCGAAAGCAGCGACATCTTCGCCGTGTGCGATTTTGCCAGTCGTTACGGATATGGGGACAGCGTTGAGCGCGGACCTGGACGCCATGGCCCTTCCGGAGTCCTATTCGTCTACCTGCGCGATCCCGATGGACACCGGGTGGAGTTCTTCAACAATCACTACACCACGATAGACGCGGAATTGGAGCCCATTCGTTGGGACGCGGCAGCCCTTAGCACCAATGTCCATTGGGGAATGCCGGCCGTCTCGAGGTGGTTCTTCGAGGCCAGCGAGTTTACGGGAGTACCGCTGGAGCACCCCGAGAAAATGCCGAACCCTATGACGCTGGAACGCTACGCAGAGGGGCTGGCGAAGAGCTGAGACCTGCCGCCGGCGGCAGAGACTGATGATGACATGCCGGAAGCATCTGGGAGGATGAGATGAGTGCGAATTCCATGATACTGAATAGACGAGCATTCCTCGGGTCTGCGGCCGCAGTAGCAGCTTTCAGCTCGATGCCGAGAGTTTTTGCCCAAGAAGGACCGGTCCGCGTCGGCGGAACGCTGCCGTTAACGGGTCCGCTTGCGGGCGTAGGCACAATCCACAAGCTCGCCGCAGAAGTGTTCGTCGAGCAGATCAACGCCAAAGGCGGTATTCTCGGACGAAAGGTGGAGTTCGTCCTTCTCGACGACCAATCGCTGCCCGCCAATGCTCGAACGCTCTATGAGCGGCTGGTGACCGCAGATAAGGTCGATCTCCTGATGGGGCCCTATGGCACGTCTTCGATCATCGCAGCAATGGGCGTTGCCGCCCGGTTCAAGAAGATGCTGGTTCAGAGCAGCCTGGGGGACCCCAGTCTCGCCCCATATCCTCTGCAGTTCCCGTCTCTTCCGATCGGGGCCGAGCCGCAATCGACGGATACCGAGGTTGTTCTCGATGCCTATGCGAGCCTGCCGACCCCTCCCAAGACGATCGCGTTCGTCACGAGCAAATTCCCGTCGGCCCTGACGATCGCCAAGGGCGGCCAGCAAGTTGCTGAGAAGCGTGGCATCAAGAACGTGCTGGGCCTTGAATACGAGTTCGGCACGAAGGACTTCGGCGCAATCGCGAACCGCATCAAAGCGGCTGATCCGGACCTGCTTTGGTCCGGTGCGATCGGCATGGAGGCCGTGCAGCTTCTCGATGCAATGAGCCGGATCGACTACCAGCCCAGGAACCAATTCTATCTGTTCCCGGCACCCGGCCCGACCGCAGCTCACCCCAAGGCGAACGGCTTGACCTCTCTGACCTGGTTTGAAGAGCACGAGCCGTTCCTCACGTATCACGGCGCCCAGGAATTCGTAAGCGCTTATGACAGCAAGGCGAAGGCGGCGGGTTTCCCCTATCCGCGTACGGAGTATCAGGCTGCGGTCGAATATGCTGCGTGGCAAATCCTTGCAGCGGCAGCAGAAGGGGCGGGGAAATTGGACGACGCCGCGATGGCTGCGTGGTTGCGCTCGAATACCGTCGAGACAGTCGTCGGACCAAGGACTTTCGACGGCAAGTTCAATGCCGGGAAGCCATCGACGAAGCTCAAGCAAGTTCAAGGAAAGGATTGGGTGACTGTCTGGCCTGCGGATTTCCGACCGGCCGGGAAGGAGTTCCTGGTCCCCTGACGAATGCCGCTCGGCACTGTGCCGCGCACCTGTCTGAAACTGCAAAAAAATGCATTCGGTCGGGCACCGTCCGACCGATGTCCCTATGGAGGAGTTAATGGTTAAAACTATGATCGCCGCTCGGCTGCATGCTCTGCATCAGCCGATGTCGCTGGATGAGATTCCGGTTCCCACGCCCCGGCCCAACGACGTGCTGGTGCAGGTCAGGGCCTGCGGTATCGTGCCCAACATGGCCAACGTCATCAATAATTGGCCAACCTGGTTCCCCCACCAGCCACTGCCGAAGTTTCCGGCGGTGTTTGGTTTGGACCCAGCCGGGGTCGTTGCCGAAGTCGGCGAGGCGGTCACCAATGTCAAGATTGGCGATCGTGTCTATGTAAGCCCTCTCAGATCCTGCGGTTCTTGCAAGGCGTGCCGGTCAGGCAACCGCAGCCAATGCCGCTACTACACCTTGAATGGGTACTTCAGCACCAGCCGCGATGGTCAAAGGATCTTTGATCTTTATCCGTACGGCGGCTTCAGCCAATTCATGACCGCCCCGGAATACTCGCTCGTGTGCCTGCCGGATAACCTCAGCTTCGAGCAGGCCGGCCGCTTCGGTTACCTCGGTACATCCTATGGCGCCCTGAAGAATGCACAGGCTGGACCTGGTCAGGTTTGCCTCATCGACGGGATCACCGGTACGCTTGGTGTCGCGGCAACCAAGCTCGGTCTTGCGATGGGGATCTCCAAAATACTGGGCACCGGCAGAAGCAGGGAATTGCTGGGCCGCGTAAAAGCCATTGCCCCTGACCGCATCGACACCATCGTGCTCGGCGAAGGCTCGACCGGAGAATGGGCGAAGGCCCAAACCGGTGGCGAGGGAGTGGACTTCGTTATCAGTGCGCTGGGCGCGAGAGCCCCCGCCGCGACCGTGGTCGACTCCATGCGCGGAGTTCGTCGGGGCGGCCGCGTGGTTGTCGTTGGTGGCGTCGCAGAAGATGTTCCAGTCGACGTGAAGTGGCTGATGGACGAGCAAGTTCAACTCATCGGCTCGAACTGGTTCAGCGCTGCGCAGGGGCAGGAAATGGCAGACATGGTCCGCACCGGTGCGCTCGACCTGTCGTATCTCGAGCACAAGATCTATCCGCTTGAGCGGGTGAACGAAGCCATATCAGGCATTGGCGAACGCGACGGCGGCTTCAGCAACTATGTGGTCATTCCCCCGGTCCCTGCCTCCTATCAGTAACAATCACCGGCGCCGGCTATCGCCGGCGCATCCCTCGCGCGAGAAGAGAGAACATGTCCAAGAAAGATATCGCGGTCCTGGTCGGAAGCCTTCGTCAGGCTTCGATCAACCTGAAGTTCGCCCGTGCAATGCAGAAAGTGGCGCCCGGCGGACTGAACCTGGAAATCGTGCCCATCGGCGAGCTTCCGCTCTATAACCAAGACTTGGAGACGGAGACGCCGCCGACGGAATGGACATCCTTCCGTGAGCGCATCAAGGCTTGCGATGGCGCGATCTTCGTGACGCCTGAATACAATAGATCCGTACCCGCGGCATTGAAGAATGCGATCGAAGTCGGTTCTCGCCCCTTCGGAAAAAGCGTGTGGGATCACAAGCCCGGTGCGGTGACTGGCGCTTCTCCCGGTCTCATCGGCGGCGCAGCCGCGGCACTTCAGCTCAGGGTTATCCTGACCAACATCAACGTGCCGACCATGCCCCAGCCTGAAGTTTACCTGAGCACGGCCGACAAATTAGTGGGCGATCACGGGGTCTTCCTCAATGAAGGAACCCAGAAGTTCATCGAGAGCTTCCTGGTTGCTTTCGAAAGCTGGGTCGCTCGGTTCTGAGCCGAAGCAGATGCAAAGTCTCTATCTGCCATCGCGGGACCAGCGCGATGGCTTATTATACTCTCTTTTAATGAATGCGCCGCTTTCCCGATGGGCTTGGTATTTTCACGGGCGAAGCCTCAGCTGGCAGGCGAAACCTCAGCGGCCTATGCTGCTCGACCGCCCGATGTGACGCGCGCGCCGCTTCGAGAGTGTCATGTCGGTTTTGTCGTGGTGATGGGAATTCTTGCCCGAAAGTCGTTGTTTCGCTCTTCTGACCATTTCACAAGGGCCGCGCGGTTATCGGTGCAGCGGCAAAGAAAAATGCCGCTGCCTGAGGAGTGGGGTTCCGTTATGGAAACCAGGCCTGCGCTACGTCAGCCAGCTTTTGCCGAGGCGATGCGATCAGCGGGATGGCGGCTTTGCGGACCGTTTCGCGCTGGCATTCGTCGGTTATGTATTCGACGGGCGATTTGCCGTCGACCCGGGCGAGGAAGAGAGCGGGCAACAAGCTTGCAGCCCGAGCCTCGAGGGCGTCCCGATCTTCCCAGTCGACCTGATCCAGGTAGGCTGCCGTCAACGCCGCGAATGACGATGCGAGCTCAGATGCCGCCTGTCCGGCGACGACCTTCTTCAACAATAGATGGTTGAGGCAGAAGGCGAGGTCGAAAGCGGGGTCGCCAAACCAGGCGCATTCGGCATCCAGGAACACAGGGCCGTTCTTGCCCAGCAGGATGTTCTTCGGGCTGACGTCGCCGTGGACGAGCGCCAGCTTTGTTTCGGCCGTGCGCTGAACCAGCTCTGCCAGGCGATCGCTGACGAAGGGATGTTTGGCGGCGGTCGCCACCAGATAGGGCTCGAGCCGAAGAGCATAGAAATTCGGTCCAGAATCAAATTTTTCCGACAACCCCGATGTGCGGGCGCTGACGGAATGGATCTGTCCAATTCGCCGGCCCGTTAGCTCTGCCGCTTTTCGGTCAACGCTTCCGTGGAGCAGGTCGGTCTTCCACAGCGGATATTGATCGCCGGGAAGAAACGCCATGGCGAAGATGCCAGACGACGCGTCGTGTGCGAGAGGCGTCGGAACGGCAGAAGGGAAGTGTTGCGCTACGAAGGATATCCAGTTCCATTCGTACACATTTCTCGACACCGGCGCCTGCCAATCGGCGGATACCTTGAGCTTGGGAAGTGCGCGTTTCACGCAGATGAGCCGGCCAGGAAGCTCCACACGGTAGATATCTGAAGAAACACCACCCGTCAGAGGCTTGTAGACCGCCTCCTCGGAAGCGCTCCTCAAACCGCTCTTCAGCAAGAACTCATCGAAAATCGTCATCTCATCTACAGACATGAACCCAGTGTCCTTGCGGCATTAGCGGCGGGGGCTGTTGCGGGGTTGTTCAGGCTTCTCTCCGCTGAGAACCCTGACGACTTCCTCCGCCGCCCGGCGACGCAGCTCGATCAGCGAAGCATCCGAGGAGAAGGCGACGTGCGGAGTGATCATCGCGCCGGGATGAGCGATCAGCTCCTGTGGAACGCGTGGTTCATCCTCCAGGACATCAAGGCCGACGCCGCTCAGAATGCCGGATTCCAAACCCTCGATCACCGCGGCAGTATCGACAACGCCGCCTCGGCTGACGTTGATCAGCAGGCTTCCGCGACGCATCTTCGAGATGGCGTCCCTGTTGATCAGATGACGCGTCGCCGGCGAGAGTGGCGCATGGACGATGACGATATCGCTCGAGGCCAGAAGTCTATCGAAGTCGGCAAGCTCCACATCCACTGGAACATTCGAGGCATGGGGATCATGTGCTGTAACCCGGCATCCGAGCGCCTGCATTTTTGCTGCCGTCGCACGGCCGATACGACCAAACCCAACGATGCCGCAGGTCAGCTCCGAAAGCCTGCGGAGATTTGCCGAAGCCGGGTCCCAGCGCCCGCTGCGAACTTCGCGGTCGAAGTGGATCAGCCCGCGAGCCCAGGCAATCGCAAAACCCACGGCGTGGTCAGACACTTCTGCAACGCAATAATCGGGAACATTCGTCACCCATATCCCCCGCTCCGTCGCTGCATCGACTGCAATATTGTCCAGGCCAACTCCGAGACGAGCGACGATCTTGAGGTTAGGAGACGCAGCGATTGCCGTCTCGCTAACTTGAGCCCAGCAGGTCAGAATCGCATCCGGCTGATGCTTTGCAGCCAAAGCGTCGATCTCAGCAGGCGGAGACGGCTCGGCCGGACCGCTGACGAGGGTAAGCCCGGCCCGCTCGATTACCTCCCGCTCCACTTTGTCATCCGGCCAGGCGTAGTCCGTCAACAGCACGGTTCGTCTCATGAATTTCCTCCCAATTTTATGCGAACGTTAGCGCAGCGGCTTTGTCAAGGTCAAGAAAAATAGGCTTACGCCATCCACATTGGCGCACTTTACCCGCTGTTTCGTAGCCCTGCTGCAATTCCGTTGATGGTCAGATGCAGCGCCTCTTCAGTGTCCTGATCGCCTTCTCCGGCACGGTGGCGACGAAGAAGGTCGATCTGCATGTGGTTAAGCGGGTCGAGGCAGGGAAAGCGATGATGGATCGACTGCTTGAGTGCCGGATTATTCACGAGCAGCGAGGCCTGATCCGTTATGCCGAATAGCGCAGTTGTCGTCGCTTCCCATTCGTCTTTTATGCGTGCAAAAATCTTCTCATGGGTGGATGCATCAGGGGTGAGGCCCACATACCGCGCCGCGATCGCCATGTTGGTCTTGGCCAACACCATCTCCATGTTCGCAATCAGCGTCTGGAAGAAAGGCCAGTCCCGGTGCATTCCCTGAAGAATTTGCAATCCGTCGGGGTGTCCGGCCAGCCATTGTCGCACGGCCGAACCGAATCCAAACCAACCCGGCAACATCATGCGGCTCTGCGACCAGCCGAACACCCAGGGTATCGCACGCAGGTCTTCGATGCGACATGAGGAACTGCGTGAGGCTGGGCGGCTGCCAATGTTCAGTTTTGCGATTTCGCCGATGATCGTTGCTTCCCAGAAGAACCGTTCAAACCCCTCGGTCTCGTAAACCAAACGGCGATAGGCGCCAAAGGCCAGGTCGGACAGTTCCTCCATGGCGCCAAGATATTTGGGATCCGGCTCTTGTGCGTCGGAAGGCAGCAAGGACGCTTCCAGCGTCGCGGCTATAAGAAGTTCGAGATTCCGACGACCCAGTGCCGGATTGGAATATTTCGCCGCAATAACTTCACCTTGCTCCGTCAGCCGTATCGATCCGGCAACCGCGCCAGGGGGCAGGGCGGTGATGGCTTCATAGCTTGGGCCGCCACCGCGGCCCACGGAGCCGCCGCGACCGTGAAACAGGCTGAGGCGAACGCCTTCACGCTCAAAGAGCTGGATGAAGGCCGTTTCTGCCTTATACAGTTCCCATCCCGAAGTTAGATAACCGCCATCCTTGTTGCTGTCCGAATAGCCGAGCATAATTTCCTGTTTGCCGCCGAGCGCTTCCACATATGTCCGATAGGCTTTGACGGCCAAAACTGTTTGCATCACGTCATGCGACCTTCGAAGATCCGAGATCGTCTCGAAAAGAGGTATGATGTTCATTGACGCCGCTTCGGGCTCATCGGGCCGGAACAGCCCCGCCTCACGGAACAGGACCATGACCTCCAGAAGGTCGGAAGCGCTTCCGGCCTTCGAAATGATGTAATTGGGGACGCTGACGCGGCCATAGTGCTTATGGGCTTGGGCAGCTTCACGCAGAACGGAAAGCTCCGACACCGTCTCGGCCGAATAGGTCCTGAGCGGTGTAATCAGCAGCTGGGAAGACCGCAGTTCCTCGGTGAGCAAGCGGATCTTGTCACTCTCCGCTAACGCCTCGTAACGTGTGCCAGGCCGCACGTTCTCGAAAAGCTCATGAACAACCCGTTGATGAACCTCGGAATTCTGTCTTAAATCCAGACTGGCAAGGTGAAAACCGAAGACGTCCACGGCACGTTGGAGTCTGCGCAGTTTTCCAGTTGCGATCTTTTCAGCGCCATTGGCTGTCAGGGATTTGCTGATCGTCGCCAAGTCTTTGGCGAATTCGGCAGGGCACAGGTAGGAAGGGGCGGCCGCCACAGGTTCGCGAACCAGTTCCGTGCTGCCGAACTTACGTGCCGTGGCCGCCAGGCAAGCATACATGCCCGAGATCGCCAGGCGATATGGCTCGTGTCGGCGCCGCTCCGATCTGTCGGGGGAGTCGGTCGCGAGGCGCTGAAGCTCCTGCGAGACTTTGACATACCGGTCATCCAAGGAAAGTTCGGCGCCAAGGCTGTGCAGTTCGCCGAGATAGAACGAGAAAACTCTCTCACTCTGCAACCGGAGCGCCTCCCTCAGGGTTTCGCCGTTGACATAGGGATTGCCATCCCGGTCGCCACCGATCCAGGAACCCATGCGCAGGAATGGCGGCAGCGCGTCCTCGCCGATACTCCAGGGTGAGTCTCGAAGCTGATCTTCGAGAATCTCGTATACCTCCGGGATCACCCGGAAAATGGTGCTGTCGTAATAGGACAAGCCATTGAGGATTTCATCCACGACCTGAAGTCGCCTTCCCCGAAGGCTATTCGTTTGCCAAAGCGTCGTCGTCGCCCTTTCCAAGTCCTCTTGATACCGACCTATCTCCTGCTCAATCAGGCCGGCTTGGTCGAGCTGCGTCAGGCATCGTGCAAGCTCCTGCTCGATTTCGATAACGCTCTTGCGCCGAACCTCAGTCGGGTGCGCTGTGAAAACGGGCGAGACGACCGCTTCAAGAAGCAGTTTGCGGATATCTTTCGCCTCTACCCCGGCCGCAGCCAGAACGGAAAGCGATCTGGCAATTGTTCCCGGCATGGCAGGTTCACGATCGGCGATGCTGAAGCGCTGCATCCTGGCTTGGTGTGCGTCTTCGGCAATGTTCACGAGTTGAGAAAACTGGCTGAACGCGCGGATCACACGCTTGAGGGTTTGGGGAGGCATGGTCGCACAAAAGGGGGCGAGCTTGTCGTTTAGGTGCGGGCCGGTCCTTCTGTGACCGGTAACCGAGAGGCTGCGGACCTGTTCCACGACCTCACGGGCTTCTTTGCCGTCGCTTGCTTCAATAGCCTCGCACAACAGGCGGCCGAGCAGCCGAACGTCCTTCACCAGAGCCTTGCTGGTCGTGAGGCGTTTCGCCTGCATGCATGCTTTCTTCAATTGAAGGTGCAAATGCGCATTCCTTGTGCTAACGTTAGCATAAATTGACAGGATTTAGCCGAGGAGTCAAGCGACGCTCGCAACGAACAGGAGCGAAAGGCCGCACAGATGGCGAAGCCCTGGCGACATTCCAGATTTATCGAAGGTGTCTTAGGTATGGTTTCATCGGCTCCCGCTATCAGCCGATAATGCCTTCCTGGTAACGAGCGACCTCTTCCAGCAACCATGCGCGGAACGCAACGACAGGCCGGAAGTCCTTCCTGCTCAGCGGCGCGACCGCATAATAGGCGCTGGTGCTTTTGACCTGATGTGGAAAGGCTTGAACGAGCTGGCCATTTGCGAGCTCGGAGTCGATGAGGAAAAGCGGCATCAACGCGAGCCCCAATCCAGCAATGCAGGCTTGGGCCACATTGCTGAACTGTTCGAACCGCATGGCCTGCGACGGGGTGCCGTTGACCTGGAGGCTTTCGAAAAAATGGCTCCAGGCCCCGGGACGGGACGCCATCTGCAGCAGCGGCAGGCGAAGCAGATCTTCAACCTTCACGATGGGATGTGAACTGAGAAAAAGTGGCGACGCGATCGGTGCCACCATCTCTTCCATAAGAAATGTGCTTTCCGCACCGGGCCAATCGGGCTGGCCGATATGAATCGCCATATCTATGTCGTCGCGATCGAAATCGAACACGCCAATGCGTGTGGCGAAGTTCAACGTGATCTCGGGGTGTCTGGCGACAAATCGCGGAATGCGCGGCATCAACCAGCGGGTGCCGAATGTCGGCAAGATGGCAAGATTGAGTTGATCGCTATGTTGTTGGGTCATGGCCTGCAGTGAAGCGGAACGAATTTCCGCAAGAGCGTTGGCAATTGCACGGGCATAGTTTGTGCCCGCCTCTGTGAGGTTGACACCACGGCTGGTGCGCTCGAACAGTAAAACGCCGAGTTGTTCCTCCAGCGACGCGATCTGCCGGCTGATGGCTCCCTGTGTCAGGGAAAGCTCCTCCGCTGCCGCAGAGAAGGTGCCCATCCGCGCGACGGAATCGAACGCCGCGAGAGCCGAGGTGGAGGGAAGGAGCCTTCGCGAGAGGTTTGCCATGAGCTATTACTATAGCTCATGGGCCGATGAGTAAACCTCGCTTTCTCAGTTGCGAAAAAGCGGCTTTAATTCCGTCAAATTCGAACTGCCAAAAACCTCAATGGGAGGACGACCATCTTGGCCTTTACTTGGAACGACCCGTTTCTGCTCGACGACCAGCTGACCGAAGATGAACGGATGATCCGCGAGTCCGCTGCGGCTTTCGCAGAATCCGAACTCTTGCCGCGCGTCCAGGACGCCTATCTCGAAGAAGCGACCGACCCAGAGCTGTTCAGGTTGATGGGGCAGACTGGCCTTCTTGGGGTGACGCTGCCTGAAGAGTACGGGGCCGCGAACGCATCCTATGTTGCCTATGGTCTGGTCGCTCGCGAGGTCGAGCGCATCGACTCCGGATATCGCTCGATGATGAGTGTGCAGTCCTCGCTGGTCATTTATCCGATCTACGCCTACGGCTCTGGCGAGCAGAAGAAGAAGTACCTGCCGGGCCTCGTTTCCGGTGAACTGATTGGCTGTTTCGGCCTGACTGAGCCTGACGCAGGCTCAGATCCCGGCGGTATGAAAACCCGCGCCGAGAAAATTGAGGGCGGCTACCGATTGCGCGGCTCGAAGATGTGGATCTCGAACTCGCCGATTGCCGATGTCTTCGTCGTATGGGCCAAGTCCGAGGCTCACAACAATGAAATACGCGGCTTCGTTCTCGAAAAGGGCATGAAGGGCCTTTCGGCCCCGAAGATTGGTGGCAAGCTTTCGCTGCGTGCCTCGATCACAGGCGAAATCGTAATGGACGGTGTCGAAGTCACAGAGGATGCGCTTCTGCCCGGCGTTTCCGGCCTCAAGGGGCCGTTTGGCTGCCTCAACCGCGCCCGCTACGGCATCTCCTGGGGCGTTATGGGAGCCGCGGAGGACTGCTGGTTCCGCGCTCGTCAATACGGCCTGGACCGCAAACAGTTCGGGAAGCCGCTTGCAGGGATGCAGCTTTATCAAAAGAAGCTCGCCGATATGATGACCGAAATCACGCTCGGACTGCAGGGTTCGCTTCGCGTTGGCCGGCTGATGGATGAGCACAAGATGGCCCCGGAAATGGTCTCGCTCGTCAAGCGTAACAACTGCGGAAAGGCGCTGGATATCGCTCGGCAAGCCCGGGATATGCATGGCGGCAACGGCATTCAGATCGAATATCACGTCATGCGCCACGCGCAGAACTTGGAGACGGTCAACACTTACGAAGGGACCCACGACGTCCATGCCCTGATCCTTGGGCGTGCCCAGACGGACCTCCAGGCGTTCTCCTAATTCCCCGATAGCCTATTCGGCACAGATCCGTCCTTCAACCTCCGGATTAGCGAGAGGCAGCATGCCTGTAGTGAATAAGATTTCTACCGTCGCCGTCATTGGTGCCGGACAAATGGGTACTGGGATCGTCGAGGTCGTGACGAGACACGGGTATGAGGCGCTGATTTACGATCTCGACAAAAGTCGAATTCGCGCGAGCATCGAAGCGAGCGCCGGATATTTCGGGCGCCAGGCGGAAACCGGCAAAATGCCGGCCGAGGCGGCTGAGCAGGCGATCTCCCGAATAAAGGGAGCGTTCTCCCTTTCGGATCTGGCGACTGCCGATTTGGTCGTCGAAGCGGTCAGCGAGAATGAAGACATCAAGAGGAAAGTCTTTACGGATGTGTGCACCGTGCTGAAGCCTGACGCGATCTTGGCGACGAACACATCGTCGCTCTCCATAACGCGGCTCGCGGCGTCAACCGACAGGCCCAATCGTTTTATAGGGATACACTTCATGAATCCCGTACCGGTTATGAAGCTCGTCGAGCTGGTTCGCGGCATCGGAACTGATCAAGAGACATTTGCCATAGCCAAGGATTTCGCCGAATCCATCGGCAAAACGGTCACCGTCTCCGAAGATTTTCCGGCTTTCATCGTAAATCGTATCCTCATCCCTATGATCAACGAAGCGATCTACACTCTGTATGAGGGTGTTGGAAACGTAGAAGCCATAGACACCGGCATGAAGCTCGGCGTCAATCATCCGATGGGGCCACTCGAACTGGCAGATTTTATCGGTTTGGACACATGCCTCTCCATCATGCAGGTCCTTCACGAAGGGTTGGCTGATAGCAAATACCGTCCATGCCCGCTGCTGGTCAAATATGTCGAAGCTGGCTGGCTCGGTCGCAAGACACAACGCGGGTTCTACGACTACGGATACGTTCCAGCTCGACCAACTCGCTGACCCCCATCTCATCCCAACATCGAGATTTGTCAGGCATTTATCATGACCGAAGAACACGCAGACGAAAGTCGCGAGAGCATGGAATTCGACGTGGTGATCGTCGGCGCCGGTCCTGCCGGTCTTGCGGCGGCGATCCGGTTGAAGCAGGTCAATCCGGAGCTGTCGGTCGTCGTGCTGGAGAAGGGCGCGGAAGTCGGCGCGCATATCCTCTCGGGCGCCGTGGTCGACCCGATCGGCATCGACCGGCTGTTGCCCGGCTGGCGCGACGAGGCCGATCATCCGTTCAAGACCAAGGTCACATCAGATCACTTCCTGCTGCTCGGTCCGGCCGGCTCTGTTCGCCTGCCGAATGTGCTGATGCCGCCCCTGATGAACAATCACGGCAACTACATCGTCTCGCTTGGGCTCGTCTGTCGCTGGCTGGCGACCAAGGCCGAAGAACTCGGCGTCGAAATCTATCCGGGTTTTGCAGCAACCGAGGTGCTCTACAATGACGAGGGTGCCGTGACCGGCGTTGCCACCGGCGACATGGGCATCGAGAAGAACGGCGAACCCGGGCCGAACTATACCCGCGGCATGGAACTGCTCGGCAAATATATGCTGATCGGCGAGGGCGTGCGCGGTTCGCTCGCCAAGCAGCTGATCGCCAAGTTCGATCTGCAGAAAGACCGTGAACCGCAAAAATTCGGCATCGGCATCAAGGAGCTCTGGCAGGTCAAGTCCGAGAACCATCGGCCGGGCCTGGTGCAGCACTCCTTCGGCTGGCCGCTCGGCATGAAGACCGGCGGCGGCTCCTTCCTCTATCACCTGGAAGACAATCTGGTGGCGGTCGGCTTCGTCGTCCACCTCAATTACAAGAACCCCTATCTCTATCCCTTCGAGGAATTCCAGCGCTTCAAGACCCATCCGGCGATCCGCACCACCTTCGAGGGCGGCAAGCGGCTGTCTTATGGCGCTCGCGCCATCACCGAGGGCGGCTACCAGTCGGTGCCGAAGCTTTCCTTCCCCGGCGGCGCGCTGATCGGCTGTTCGGCCGGTCTCGTCAACGTGCCGCGCATCAAGGGCAGCCACAATGCGGTGCTGTCGGGCATGCTGGCGGCCGAGAAGATCGCCGCCGCGATTGTATCAGGCCGCAGTCATGACGAAGTGACCGAGATCGAGACTGAATGGCGCAAAGGCGACATCGGCAAGGATTTGAAGCGGGTGCGCAACGTCAAGCCGCTGTGGTCGAAGTTCGGCACCGCACTTGGCGTAGCGCTCGGCGGCTTCGACATGTGGACCAACACGCTGTTCGGCCTTTCCGTCTTCGGCACGCTGAAACATGGCAAGACCGATGCGCAGTCGCTCGAACCTGCCTCGATGCACAAGCCGATCGCCTATCCGAAGCCCGATGGCGTCTTGACCTTCGATCGGCTGTCCTCGGTGTTCCTGTCGAACACCAATCACGAGGAAGACCAGCCGGTGCATCTGCAGGTCAAGGACATGGCGCTGCAGAAGAGTTCGGAACACGACATCTATGCCGGCCCGTCGACGCGCTACTGTCCGGCCGGCGTTTATGAATGGGTGGAAAAGGATGGCAAGGACGTCTTCGTCATCAACGCCCAGAACTGCGTGCACTGCAAGACCTGCGACATCAAGGACCCCAACCAGAACATCAACTGGGTGCCGCCGCAGGGCGGCGAGGGGCCGGTCTATCCGAATATGTAGCCTATATTGATCCGCGGACTTAGGAATGATTAGGGAGTTATCGATGCAATCTCCACTTGAAGGCGTTCGGGTCGTGGAATTGGCGCGTATCCTGGCTGGTCCATGGGCTGGACAGACACTTGCCGACCTTGGAGCGACCGTCATCAAGGTGGAAAGCCCGGAGGGCGATGACACGCGCCGCTGGGGGCCTCCTTTCATTCGGGATGGCGATGACGTCGCTGCGGCCTACTTCCATAGCTGCAACCGCGGAAAACTGAGCATCACGGCGGATTTCAATTCGGCGGAAGACGTCGAAAAGCTTCGTGCACTGATCGCGAACGCGGATGTCGTCGTCGAGAACTTCAAGGTAGGCGCGTTGAAGAAGTTCGGTCTTGATTACGAGAGCCTGAAGGCGATCAATTCAAAGCTGATTTACTGCTCGATTACCGGCTTTGGCCAAACCGGCCCATATGCCGAACGTGCGGGATACGATTTCATCGTCCAAGGCATGGCGGGCATCATGGATTTGACCGGTGAACCAGATCGGGAGCCGCAGAAGATTGGCGTGGCGTTCGGCGATATTTTCACAGGGCTCTATTCGGTCATCGCTATCCAGGCCGCTTTGACCCTCCGGAACAGCACAGGTGAGGGACAGCATATCGATATGGCGCTGCTGGACAGCACAGTGGGCGTGTTGGCCAACCAGGCGATGAATTTCCTGGCCTCGGGAAAGGCACCGACGAGACTCGGCAATGCGCATCCCAACATCGCACCATACCAGGTATTTCCGGTATCCGACGGCAATATCATTATCGCCTGCGGGAACGATGGTCAGTTCGAGAGGCTATGCGAAATCCTCCGGCTATCCGCTGTGGCGGACGACGTCCGCTTCAAGACCAACGCGGACAGAGTGCGACATCGAGAAGAACTGACATCCATGATGGAAGCGAGCACGAGGCTCTTCAAGCGGACGGATCTGCTGGCCGACCTCGCGTGTGTGGGCGTTCCCGCCGGGCCGATCAACACCGTGAAGGATGTATTCGCGGACCCGCAAGTCGCGCATCGGAAGATGGCGGTGGAGAATGAAGGAATACCGGGCATCCGGACGCCAATCATCTTTTCAGGGGCGATGTTGATTCAGCATCGTAAGTCGCCAAAGCTTGGCGAGCACAATGGCAAAGTGCAGTCAGACTGGTCTTCGATGGACTGATGCCTTGAGCTTGTGCCATCGAACAGGAATTCGCCAATTTTCGTGAGGGGCCAAAAACAGCGCGGCCCGCGCGGCCGTGTATCGGCGGACGCTCGTTTCAGCCAGTCTCATATCGTGATGCCTTGATCGGAACCGCGACTCCGCCTGTCCGTTACCCTTTGAGGAACGGAGGACATGGACATGCGCAAGAGAAAAGCCATCGTCGAGGCGGCACTCGAATCCGAGTACGAGCGCCAGGCACTGGGGATCATGAATACGGAGCAAGCTCTGAAGCTTGAGGATTCCGACGGTCTAGTCTTCAGTCATCCGGATAAAGAGGCCGGCGTGACCGATCATTTTATCGATCAGGATGAGCTACGCCGGTTGGTGCGGCGGTCAACGTCGCCGCTTCCCGTATTGCAATCGCGGGCTCGTACCACGCGGCAGTCCTGAACTTCAAGCAATCATGTAGCCACCGTCCACCGGCATCGATATCCCGTTCACCATCGCAGCCTCGTCGGAGAGCAGGAAAAGAACAACCTCAGCAATGTCTGCTGGCTCGGCGAAGCGACCGACGGGAATTCGTTTCATCATCCCCGCGGCCTTCTCGGGATCGCTCCATGCCTTCACCGCCATCGGGGTCAGCGTCACCGTGGGATGGATTCCGTTCGCGCGGATGCCGTGAGGTGCAAGCTCCCTTGCCATGACCCGCGTCAAGCCATCCAATCCACCCTTCGACGCGCAATAGGCAGCGTGGTCGGCGAGGCCGACGAAGGAGGCGACCGACGAGACATTGACGATGGCGCCTTTGCGGCCCTGCTTGATCAGCGAACGGGCATATTCCTGGGCGACGATCATCGGAGCACGCGTGTTGACCGCGACAAGACGGTCGAATGCTTCGACGGTTGTCTCCAGGAACGGTTGGAGCTCGGTCGTGCCGGCGCAGTTGACGAGCAAATCGGCGGGAAGGGCAGCGATGGCAGCCTCTCTGGTCGCATCGGCGTCCGCAAGATCGACCTGTATAGCCCGGCAGCCGGATTCCCCTCGCAGCGCTTCGACATCGGCAGCACTCCGGGTCAGGGCGACGACTTGCGCTCCCCGTTCGGCGAGCATCCTTACAATTTCGCGTCCGATGCCTTTGCCGGCGCCGGTCACGATGACCGTCTTTCCTTTGAAGTCCATGGGCCGTCCTCCTACAGTCTCTGGCCTGTTTCCCGATCGAAGATGTGTGCACGCCGGGGATCGATATGGAAGTACATTGTCCGTCCGGGATCTACCTCGATGCGCTCGCGGATCAGCGCGTCGATCGGCACGCCTCCCGTGCGGCCGAAGATCAATGTCTCCGAACCCGTGGGCTCGAACACCGACACCTCCACAGGTACGCCTTCATCGCCGATCGTGATGTGCTCCGGTCGGATGCCGTAGGTAACGGCTCTTCCCTCATCCGCATTTGTGTCTGCCATCGGAAGGGTGATGCCCTGGTCGGTGACGACGACCTTCCTGCCGTCGCGTGTGGCGATGCGGCCCTGAAGGAAGTTCATCGATGGGCTGCCGATGAAGCCGGCAACGAAGAGGTTTACCGGGAAGTCGTAGAGATCGAGAGGCTTGCCGATCTGCTCGACCCTGCCGTCGCGCATGACCACGATCTTGTTGGCCATCGTCATGGCCTCGATCTGATCGTGCGTGACGTAGACGGTGGTGGTCTTCAGCCGCTGGTGAAGCTCCTTGATCTCGACACGCATGGTGACGCGGAGTTTAGCGTCCAGGTTCGACAATGGCTCGTCGAACAGGAAGACCTTCGGATCTCGGACGATGGCACGACCCATCGCCACGCGTTGACGCTGTCCGCCCGACAGTTGCTTCGGATAGCGGTCGAGATAACGCGTCAGGTCGAGGATCTCGGCTGCCTTGCCGACCTTCTCGTCGATCTCCGCCTTCGGACGCTTGGCCATCCTCAGCGGAAAGCCCATGTTTTCGGCGACCGTCTTGTGGGGATAGAGCGCGTAGCTCTGGAAAACCATCGCGATGTCACGCTCCTTTGGAGGAGCGTCGGTGACGACACGGCCGCCGATCCGGATGTCTCCGCTGCTGACCGTCTCAAGACCTGCGATCATGCGGAGCAGGGTGGATTTGCCGCAGCCGGATGGACCGACCAGCACGACGAATTCGCCGTCCTCGATGTCGACGCTGACGCCGTGCATGACTTGAAGAGAGCCATATTTCTTGGTGACGTCGCTAACCTGTACGTTTGCCAATGTCGTTCCTCCCTAAAGCAGCACGGCTTTGATGTTGTTGATGGAATTCATCGGCTCATCCCTTCCAGACGATGTAGGCGCCAAGGACCGCCGAGATTGCCGCCGCAAACCATACGGAAAGCCCGAACGGCTCGATGAACCGCATCCAGAACAGGGAGAGTGCGACCCAGATAACGATCGAGATGAAGAGCCGGTCGAACCAGTTCGTTTCGATCGGCAGAAACCCCGGCTTGGGTTCGTTATTTCCTGATTGAGACGTCATCGTTTCATCCTTTCACGGCACCGAAGGTCAGGCCGGCGACGATGTGACGCTGGACCACCGAAAAGACGATGAGCGCCGGAACCAATGTCAGCATTGAGATCGCGGCCATGATGCCCCAGGCCGTTCCCGTCGTCGTCACATATTCCGACAAGCCGGTGGTCAGAGTCCGCGCATGGAAGTTGGTGAGCGTCGCCGCGAGCAGGTATTCGTTCCACGCGAAAACCCAGGTCAGGATCAGCGTCACCGCAAGTCCGGGCCGTGCCAAAGGAAAGATGATATCATAGAGGACGGTCCATGGGCTCGCGCCGTCCATATAGGCCGCCTCGTCCAACTCCTTCGGAATGCCTTCCACGGTCGGGCGCAGCGTCCAGATGGCAAAAGGAAGGTTGAAGGAGCAATAGACCAGGATCATGCCCAGCTTGGAATCGGCGAGCGAGAAGTCGCCGATCCTGTAGACCTGTGTCAGCAGCAGGAAAAGCGGCAACAGGAAGACCGCCGGCGGCGCCATGCGGTTGGTGATCGTCCAGAAGAAGATGCTTTCCTTGCCGGCGAGGTCGAAGCGCGTCAGGGCGTAGCAGGCAAGGAAGCCGAGCGTGGTGACGAGCAGCGCATTGCCTGACGAAATGATCAGCGAGTTGAGCATGTATCCGCGCAAGGTCGGATTGGTCAGCACGTCCTGGTAATTCTTCCAGAAGAAGCTCCGGAGAATGACATCGGGCGTCGAGAACAGGTCGAAGGGCTGTTTCACCGATATGACGAAGAGCCAATAGATCGGGAAAAGGGTCACGAAGCTTATCAAGGTCCACAGGAGGACCGGAAGCCAGGGGTTTTTGGTCTTCATCGCTTCAACCTCTCTTCACGCGGGGCGCAATCAAGCCAACATAGAGCAGCCAGCAGACGACGATGGTGAGGTAGAGGACGATGACGGAGATCGCCGAACCGTAGCCATAATTCGTCTTGGGAAAAACTTCCCTGAAGATATGGACGCCGATGTAGCGCGTCGATGAGCCCGGGCCGCCTCCGGTCAGCATCAGGACTTCGTCGACGGTGCGCAGCGCGTCCATGAGCCTGATGAACACAGTGGCCAGCATGGCCGGGCGGATCAAGGGGAGCGTGATGTGCCAGAAGATCTGGCTCTTGCCGGCGCCGTCGATCTGCGCCTGCTCGAACGGGTCTGATGGAAGCGAGACGAGTGCGGCGATCAGCGAGAGGGTGACGAGCGGCGTCCAGTGCCAGATGTCCATGATGACAGTGACGGTGAAGGCCGCGACGGCGCTCTGGCCGATATTCAGATCGTACCCGAACCAGCTCCTGAGGAGATAGGGAATGATGCCGATGGACGGGGTGGTCATCAGCTTCCAGACTGAGCCGACGATGATGGGGGCCATGATCAGGGGCAGAGTATGGATCGTGCGAAACACCGCTTTTCCGGGAAAGTCCTTGAGCAGCGCCTGGGCGAGGATATAGCCGAGGACCAGCTCCGACACGACCGCGAAGAAGACGAATGCCAGGGTTATGCCGAGCGATGCCAGGAACTGCGGGTCGAAGACGAGCCGCCGATAGTTCTCAGCCCAGTTGAAGATCATGCCCGGATTGGCCGCGAACGGGTTCCATGAATGGAAAGAGACCCAGAGGACGTAGATGAAAGGAAAGATCCCGAACAGTCCGAGGATCACTATGGTCGGTGACAGCAACAGCCACCCGAGCTTCTGCGAATGCATCGCCTATCCCCCATTGAACGCTATGTGGACGTCCGCTCCATCAGGGAGCGAAAGATGACGGGTCGTCGGAACGACCCGTCAGTTGGGGAGGATATTTTATTTGCGATAGCCGAGCGAGGTGAGCTCCTCTTCGGCCTTGGCCGCCATCTGGTCGAGGCCTTCATCGGGAGCGATCTTGCCGGTCAGGATGTCGTAGAAGATGGGAGCGGTCGCTTCACGCACCTGAGCGTGGAAGGGGTAGGGAGGAGCGCCGGCGAAGAGCTTGCCCTCGTCCTTCAGCATCGTGTAGAAGCCGCCGAGCTTGACGTCCATTTCCTTCACTTTTGGATCATCGAATGTCGCCGTGTTGGTGATGCGCGGTGCGGCGATGGCCCAATCGGGCTGCACTTCGTTCTGACCGATGAATTCGAGGAAGAGCAGCGACGCTTCCTTGTTCTTGGACGTAACCGGCACGCCGAAAGCGCCGCCATCATAGTAGCCGATATAGCCCTTTCCGGCTTTCGCGTCGTCCAGCACGCCCGGCTCGAGCGGCGGCAGAGCGAATCCGACCTGACCGACCACCTTCGACTGCGCTGGATCGCTTGCGATCCACGCGGCGTTCTCACCGTAGATCAGCCCCTGGGCGACACGGCCCGCGGCGAAGGTCGTTGCGGTTTCCGTCCAGGTTGACTGCGTCGATTCCGGAGGAGCGATGTCGCGCAGGTGCAGCCAATACTTCAACGCCGCCTTCGCCTTGTCGCTGTTCATCGCGCCGCCATGTTCGACCGTCGCCGCATAGTTGTTCTTCGCGTCGATGCCCCAATTGTAGACGCCGAAGGTCGGCACGATGGACTCGAAGAATTCATACCAGGACGCCGCATGGCCTGTATGTGCCTGGGCGGTCGTGCCCCAGAGCTCCATGCCATTGTCCTTGCCGTACTTCGTGAAGAAGTCGGCGATCTCGGTGTATTCCGCGTGTGTGGTCGCCGGCTTCAAGTCCTTGCCGGTTTCCTTCTTGAAGGCTTCCTTGATCTTCGGATCGTCGAAGAGGTCCTTGCGATAGAGATACGTCTTCAGGAAGGCTTCCATCGGAACGCCGAACAGATCGCCGCTCGCGTCCTTGAAGTAGTTGGCAAAGCTGGTGAAGTTCGCATCGTCGTAGGTCGGCGCCTTCAGATCCGGCTGGTCTTTCAGCGTCTTCGTGATGTCGACGAGGAAATTCCTGGCCAGATAGGAATAGATGATGTCCTGCTCGATGTAGACCATGTCATAGATGCCGGTCTTGGCTTCCATGTCCTTGATGGCCTTGTCGTACATCTGATCCCAGGATGTCGTCTCGATGTCGACCTTGATGCCGGTCTTCTTTTCGAATTCCGGAGCGAGGACGTTCCTGATGTAGTTCGATGGCGGGGTGCTCTCGGTGACGCCGTGCAGTGTCACGCCCTTGAATTTGGCTCCAGCGTCGGACCAGAAGTCAGCCCAGGCCGGCGAAGCGGCAGTGGCGAGGCTGAGCGTCAGCGCAAGCGCGCTAGCCTTCAAAGCATAGTTCATTTTCAATCCTCCCAAAGTGCAGCGAGATCATTTCGCCGGTCTTTTGTGTAGGCCAAAAAAACTGCCAGCGCAACATTTGTTGTCTAAACATGCAAATCGCGGATCTATCCCATTGATTTTTGCAGAAACTAATTTCTGGCAGAGAGCGGAATGCAATGGTGAGAAGGATAAAATATTGCATTGCAAGGTAATTTTGCAAAGCAGCAAAAAAATTGCATCCGAAATTATTTGTTGTCTTGCCAAACTAAATGGCATAGCACTGTGCGCAGCCAAGGGCATTTTTTGGAGGAAAAGGCTATGCGTCGATTGGGTATCCATTCATTTGTATGGACAGGCGGCCAAACGCAGGAAGGGCTGGAGATGGCCCTCAACAAGACGGCCGAACACGGATATCGCACCATCGAATTTGCCTATCTGCGCCCCGAGAAATTCAACCTCGATCGACTGGCAAAGCTTGCGCAGTCGCTTGACGTCGAGATTGGCGTGACGATGGGCCTGCCGCTCGACAAGGACGTATCGAGCGAGGACATGTCTGCGGTATCCGCTGGCAAGCAGACACTGGCCGACGCCGTTCGTGCGGTCCGTGATATCGGCGGCAACAAGCTCGGCGGGATTCTTTATTCCGCGCACACCAAGTACAATCGCCAGCCGACGAAGAAGGGCTGGGACAACAGCGTCGCTGCGATCGCCGCGACCGGCGAAGTCGCCAGGCAGGCGAACGTCGACCTCGTCCTGGAGGTTGTCAACCGGTTCGAGACGAACCTGCTGAATACGGCGGCGCAGGGGTTGAAGTTCATCGCCGAGACCGGATCGGAGCATGTCCGTCTCCACCTCGACACGTTCCATATGAACATCGAGGAAGCCAATCCGGCCGCCGCGATCCGTCTGGCCGGCGACAAGATCGGTTACTTTCACATCGGCGAGAGCAATCGCGGCTATCTCGGCGACGGCGTCATCAACTTCGATCTGATCTTCGACGCCCTGCTCGACATCGACTACAAGCGCGACATCGTGTTCGAGAGCTTCTCGACGACGGTCGTCGACGAAGGCCTGTCACTCGCCTGCGCGATCTGGCGCGACACCTGGGAGGATAATGATCTGCTTGCCGCGCACGCGAAGCGCTACATCGAGCTGAAATATGACGAGGCCAAGCGTCGCCGCGCCACAAACGCGCGGCCCTAATTATCCTTCTGACAGCCTGTTCCAGTCGTGTAAGGGTTGGGCCGACTGAAGGGAATTGAAATATGAACGACACCGTCTCCATGGGAAGTTCGCCGCGCAGGATCCGACAGAACAATATCGTCGCCGCCTTGCAGACGATCTATGCCCATCGAAGCCTCAGCCGGGCCGACCTGGCCCGGAAGCTCGGGATGAATCGCTCATCTTCGGGAGAGATCGTCGCCGAACTGACGGAAGGCGGGTTCGTTCAGGAGTCGGACGAGAGCGGCAAACAGCGCCTGGAGCATTCCCGCGCCGGTCGTCCGGGCATCATGCTCGAACTGGTCCCCGATGCCGCATTCTTCGTCGGAATCGAGATTGGCGTCGAGCATATATCGGCTGCAGTTGTCGATCTCTCCGCCGACGTCCGGGCATGCCGGAAAATAGCGTTCGACACACCATCTTCGACGGTGGAGGAGGCCGTATCGCAGGGCGTCGAGCTGATTGTCGGCGCGATGGCGAAAGGGATGATCGGACGGTGCAAGGGTCTGGGCATTTCGGCGCCGGCCCATATCCGGCCGGACGGAATTGTCACGCTTGCCCCCATCATCGGCTGGCGAGACGTGTCGTTGAAGGAGATTGGGCGGTCCGCCTTCCCGGCGGCCGTTCCGATCGCGGTCGAAAACGACGCCAACGCCTTTGCGATCGGTGACAGCTATCGCCACGGTGCCGCAGGCGTGACCCTGTTCCTGCTGATGGAAACGGGCGTCGGCGGCGGCATCATGATCGATGGCAAGCTATTCCGGGGCGGCCACGGCCTGGCGGGCGAAATCGGCCACACTCTGGTGCCGGGAAGCGGCGGTCAGAAGTTTGAACAGCTGATCGGTCGCGAGGTGCTCATCCGGCAGTATCGTGAGGCTGTTGGCCGTAAGCACGCGGATCTGCAGGAATTCCTCGGCGGCGTTCGTGACCGTGTCCCGGCTGCGGTCAATATCGCCGAAACCTGGTCGCGCCATCTCGCATACGCATTGCTGCAGGCCTGTCGTCTGCTCGACCCCGACAGGATCGTGCTAGGTGGCTCCGTCGCATCCCTCTACCCGATGGTCGCCGCCCGCGTGGCGGTCCACATGTCGGAGGGCCAGAATATACCCTTCCCCACACCTGAGATCGTCGTGGACGATGATGCGGAGTTCGGTTCTGCCTTCGGGGCGGCATGCATGTTGCACCAGCGCTTTCTGTCATTGGAGAGCGAGGAGTTCGGCAGCGAGGATGGCGCGCCGGTCCAATCGGCGACGAGTTGACGACAAGAACGATCGAAAGCAGGATTGCAAATGACTTCAGTACTGGCTCCGGACCAGCTTGGTCCCACGGTTTGCGTAGGGGAGATCCTCGTCGAGATCGTCGCCACGACGGTGGGAGACGGTTTTCTCGAAGCCCAGCCGCTCGTCGGTCCGTTCGCGAGCGGGGCGCCGGCGATCTTCATCTCGCAGTGCGGCCGCCTGGGCGGCAAGGCCGCCATGGTCGGCGCGGTCGGCGATGACGATTTCGGTCGTGTTAATACCGATCGCCTCAAACGTGACGGCGTCGATGTTTCGACGATCTCGATCGATCCGGACTATCCAACAGGAAGCGCGTTTGTTCGCTACCGCAAGGATGGCTCCCGGGATTTCGTCTACAACATCGCCACATCAGCAGCTGCGCGCTTCGGCTGGTCTCAAGCGGTCGCCGATCTCATCAATCGGAGCGGCCATCTTCACGTGATGGGTTCGGCGCTGTCTGTCCCCAGTGCGCGCGCGGTGATCGACAAGGCGGTCGACATCGTCAAGGCACGCGGGGGAACTCTCTCGGTGGATCCGAACATTCGCAAGGAATTGAAGCTGGACGCGGACACCGAGCGCCGGTTTTCCAAGCTCGTGGCTGCCGCCGATCTGCTTCTGCCGTCGGGAGAAGAGCTTGAGCGTGCCGCAGGTGTCGAAGGCGAGGCAGAAGCGATCCGCCGCTTGTTGGAGATTGGCGTCAAGGAGGTCGTGCTGAAGCGCGGAGCCGAAGGCGCGACCTACTTCGGCAGGCAAGGAGACCGCATCGACGCGCCGGCATTTGTCGTTCAGCAGGTCGACCCCACGGGCGCCGGCGATTGCTTTGGCGGTGCCTATCTCACCTGCCGGCGGCTCGGAATGTCTCAGAAGGAAGCGCTTACCTATGCCTCGGCCGCTGGCGCCCGCAACGTGACGGTCCTCGGTCCGATGGAAGGTGCCGGCACTCAGCAAGAACTCGATGCGTTTATCGCTTCAACGGAAAGGCGCCCGTGATGCAGGTGCATCTCAACGAACTGGCCAAGCTGAGGAGCGAAGGCCACCCGAGAGGTGTGACCTCCGTCTGCTCCGCCCATCCGATCGTGCTTCGAGCAGCACTCCGACACGGGCGGCAACACGAGAGCACCGTCCTGATCGAAGCGACCTGCAATCAGGTCAATCACCTCGGCGGCTACACCGGAATGACGCCAAGCGACTTCGCGTCCCTCGTAATGAAGATCGCGGCGGAGGAGGGGTGCCCCGAAAAACTTATCGTTCTCGGCGGCGATCACCTCGGCCCCAATCCTTGGCGCGACCGCCCGGCGGAAGAGGCCATGGCCGAGGCCGAGAAGATGGTTGCCGCCTATGTCGACGCCGGATTCCGCAAGATTCACCTCGATGCTTCGATGGGCTGCAAGGAGGAGCCGGTGGCGCTCGACGACGAAACCACGGCCCATCGTGCCGCCCGGCTTGCGGCGGTCGCCGAGGCGTCGGCGAAGAAGAGGGGCGGCGCAATGCCGGTTTATGTCATCGGCACCGAAGTGCCGCCGCCTGGCGGGGCCGATCATGCCCTCACATCAATCGAACCGACGGCCGCCGCAGCGGCGCTGAAGACGATCGAAGTCCACCGCCGGATCTTTGCGGAGGCAGGACTCGGGCAAGCGTTTGGACGGGCCATCGGGCTGGTCGTTCAGCCGGGCGTCGAGTTCGGCAATCACAATGTCATCCTTTATGATCGCAGCAAGATAGACGCGCTGAAATCGGTGCTGACCGACGAGCCGCAATTCGTCTTCGAGGCTCACTCGACGGATTATCAGGGGACCCGGCCGTTGACCGCGCTGGTGGAGGACGGGTTTCCCATTCTGAAGGTCGGTCCCGAGCTGACCTTCGTCCTGCGCGAGGCGCTCTATGCGCTGGATGCGATCGCGTCGGACCTCTTGCCCAATTACGGCGAGCGTCCGCTCTATGCGGCGATGGAAGCGCTGATGCTCGATCAGCCAGGCAATTGGAGCCGCCACTACCACGGGACGAACGCCGAGATGCGCTGGCTGCGGCACTATTCGCTGTCTGACCGCATCCGCTATTATTGGGCGTCAGCTGAAGCACAAGAGGCCGTCCGGCGCCTATGCGAGGCCCTTCGAGGCCAATCCGTACCGCTGCCATTGCTTTGGCAGCATATGCCGGCCGCGCAGGATTTCGCAGATGCGCCGCTCGATCCGGAACAGGTTTTGATCTGGAGAGTGACGAAGAGTCTCTCGGACTATCACGCCGCCTGCGGCGTCGGGAAGAATTGACAATCAGGATCAAGCAGGAGGAGAAATCGATGACGGAATTGAATGGGAAGATCGCGGCGGTCACCGGCGCGGCATCCGGGATAGGACTCGCTTCGACGGAGGCAATGCTCGCCGCTGGCGCGACGGTCGTGCTGGTGGACCGCGATGAGAAGGCCCTTGAGAGAGTTTGCGACCGGCTTGGCGAGCGCGCTATTCCGCTCAAGATCAACTTGCTGGATCCGGGCGAGTGTGCGGGATTACTCGAGGGCATTCTGTCGAAGACCGGCAAACTCGACATCCTGCATGCCAATGCAGGCACCTATATCGGCGGTGACCTGGTGGAAACCGACCTCGATACCATCGATCGGATGCTCAATCTCAACGTCAACGTCGTCATCAAGAACGTTCGAAACGTCATTCCGCACATGATCGAACGTGGCACGGGCGACATTGTCGTCACCAGCTCGGTCGCCGGACATTCGGCGATTCCATGGGAACCGGTCTATTCGTCATCGAAGTGGGCGATGACGTGCTTCGTCCAGACGATGCGACGCCAGCTTCTGAAAAGCGGCATTCGTGTGGGGTCGGTTTCTCCGGGGCCGGTGATCAGCGCTTTGCTTGCGGATTGGCCGGAGGAAAACCTTCGCAAGGCCAAGGAGGCCGGCGCTCTGATCGAGCCCAAGGAAGTCGCCGACGCGATCATCTTCATGCTGACCCGTCCGCGCAACGTCACCATCCGTGATATCGTGGTGCTTCCAAGCGCCTTTGACATCTGAAGGAGCCGAACATGAGTTACCAGCAGAAATTTCGCCTCGACGGCGAACGGGCGGTGGTCACGGGCGGAGGGCGCGCGATCGGGCTGTGCTGCAGCGAGGCGCTGGCGGAGGCGGGCGCCGCCGTCGTCGTTATCGAACGCAACGAGGCCGACGCTGAGCAAGCGCTTGCGCTGCGCGACAAGGGGTACGACGTCGAAGTCCGGGTCGGCGACGTCACCGACGCAGCCCGAATGGATGCGATCGCAACCGAGCTTGCCGATGGCGGCCGGCCGGCAACGATCCTCGTGAACAATGCCGGAATTGGCCAGAGTGGCATCCCAGCGGAAGAGCTCACCGACGCGGATTGGCTGCGCATGATGGACGTCAATCTCAACGGCGTATTCTGGTGCTCGCGCGCGTTCGGTCGTCCCATGATTTCGATGAAACGCGGCGCCATCGTGAATCTCGGCTCGATGTCGGGTCACATCTGCAACCGGCCCCAGCCTCAGACGGCCTATAACGTCTCCAAGGCGGCAGTCCATCACCTCACGCGTTCGTTGGCCGCCGAGTGGGCGCACCACGGCGTCAGGGTAAATGCTGTCGCGCCCACCTATATCGAGACGCCGATGGTGGTGGCCGTCGAAGCCAATCGCGAGCGTATTCCGCTCTGGCTCGCCGACACGCCGATGGGCAGGATGGGAACGCCGGAAGAGGTTGCAAGCGCCGTCCTCTTCCTCGCGTCGGGCGCCGCCAGCCTGATGACCGGATCAATCGTCAACGTCGATGCAGGCTTCACCTGCTGGTAGTGCTTGCGCGGGCGAGGCGCGAGCGGCGCCTCGTCCGCATGGGAAGGCCGGCTACGGACAAATCAACGAATGTGGAAACGTTACCACATTTTCTTGACTCGCAATTCTGCTCTGTTTATTCGAATGTGGAAACGTTGCCATATCTGGGAGGAGCATGATGAAATCCGCGCGGTTGAACCGACTCTTCGGCGTGTCTGGAAATTGTTTTGACGTTGCTATCGATCACGGCATGTTCAATGAGCGGACTTTCCTTGCCGGCATCGAGAACATGAAGACTGCCATCGAGGTGATCGCGGAAGCGGCGCCGGATGCCATTCAGCTGCCGCCGGGGACGGCACCCATTCTGCAGGCTATTCCCGGCAAGCAGCGCCCGGCACTGGTGCTGCGCACCGACATCGCCAACATCTATGGCAATCCCCTGCCGTCTCAGCTGTTTTCGGAAATGATCGACAGGGCGGTGGAACAGGGCGTTGCATTGGATGCGGCCTGTGTCGTCGTCAATCTCTTGATGCTGCCGGACCAGCCGGACGTCTACCGCGCCTGTGTGCGCAATGTGAACAGCTTGAAACGCGAATGCGAGATCTACGGCATGCCGCTGATGGTCGAGCCGCTTGTCATGCAGGACAATTCAAAGGGCGCCTACATGGTCGACGGCGCGATCGACAAGATCCTGCCGCTTGTGCGCCAGGCCGCCGAACTCGGCGCCGATATCATCAAGGCCGACCCCTGCGACAATGTCGAGGAATATCACCGCGTGGTCGAGATCGCTCAGGGCCTGCCGGTGCTCGTGCGCGGCGGCGGCCGCGTTTCGGATCAGGAAATCCTGATCCGCACCAAGCAGTTGATGGAGCAGGGCGCCCGTGGCATCGTCTATGGCCGCAACGTCATTCAACACAACAATCCCGGCGGCATGACGCGGGCCTTGATGGCGATCGTCCATGACAAGGCTTCCGTCGAGCAAGCCTCGCTTCATATTGGCTGACGCGCCTGGGGAGGAGATGTCATGACGAAAATATTCCGCTTCGGCGTCATCGGCTGCGGTCTGATGGGGCGCGAGTTCGCGAGTGCTGCGGCGCGCTGGCTGCATCTGGCCGATGTGAAGGCGCGACCGGAAATCGTCGCGGTCTGTGATACCAACGCGACGCTGCTCGACTGGTTCAGGGATCATGTGCCGACCGTTCGGCAGTTCACAGCCGACTATAAGGAGCTTCTGGCCAATCCGGAGATCGATGCGGTCTATTGCGCTGTCCCGCATGTGCTGCACCAGCAATTCTATATCGACATCCTGAAGGCCGGAAAGCATCTTCTCGGCGAAAAACCCTTCGGCATGGACGCCGCTCAGAACCGGGAAATCATGGCGGTTCTGGCCGAGCATCCCGAACTCCTGGTCCGCTGCTCGTCGGAAATGCCTTTCTTCCCCGGCGCACAGAAGGTCATCGCGCTCGCAAAAAGCGGCGAGATGGGGGATGTCCTCGAAGTCGAGGCGGGTTTCCTGCACTCTTCGGATATTGACCGGCAGAAGCCGATCAACTGGAAGCGCATGGCCGAGATCAATGGCGACTATGGCTGCATGGGTGATCTCGGCATGCATGTGCTGCACGTGCCGCTGCGTCTCGGCTGGCGCCCGACGACCCTGCATGCGCAACTGGTCAAGAAGGTTACCGAACGTCCCGACGGCAAGGGCGGCATGCTGCCCTGCACCACCTGGGACAATGCCACGATCAGCAGCCGCGTACGCACCGGGGATCAGGATTTCCCTATGGTGCTGAAAACCTGGCGCATCGCGCCCGGCGAATCCAACACCTGGTACATCAGGGTTCTCGGCATGAAGAAAAGCGCATTCTTCAGCACGAAGTCGCCGCGCCAGTGGCAGTGGATGGATTATAATGGCGGAGCGCAGGCCTGGAGCACCGAGGATCTTGGCTATGGCTCGCTGTTTCCGGCCATAACAGGCAAGATCTTCGAATTCGGTTTTGCCGACGCCATACAGCAGATGTGGGCGGCCTTCGTCGATGAGCTTGCCGGCGGGGGTGCGAACGGTTTCGGCTGCGCGACGCCGGCGGAGGCGCAGGAGCATCATGCGGTTCTGACGGCAGCCCTTAAATCCGGTCGCGAGGACGTCGTGGTACCGGTCGCGTATGACGGGGCGTCCGTCTGATGCAGCGCTCTGCGATCAACGCCGCGTTGCTGCGGGCAACCGAGACCCTCGAGCGCTTGCACTGGTCCCTGCCGGCATGGGGGTATTGGACGGCGGCGGATTTTGCCGCACATCCGGAGGCTTCATCCTATTTGCGCGCCCATCAGCTGGGTTGGGATGTCACCGATTTCGGCTCGAACCGGTTTGCCGAATGCGGCCTCGTGTTGTTCTGCCTGCGCAATGGCATCGTTGATGTCGAGGGGGAGCGGACCTATGCCGAAAAGCTGCTCTTCGTCGAAGAAGGCCAGGTCACGCCGACGCACCGCCATGCGGCGAAGATGGAAGACATCATCAATCGCGCCGGCGGCGATCTCATCATCGAATTCGCCGCAACCGATGCCGATGGCAATGTGCTGACGGAGGATGTGACGGTTCCGGTCGACGGGTTGCCGCGCCGGCTCGCTGCATGGGAGCCGCTGGTTCTCCAGCCTGGCCAAAGCGTGACGATCCGCAGGGGGCTCTACCATCGCTTCTACGGCAGGAAAGGGGGCGGACCTGTCCTTGTCGGCGAGGTCAGCCAGGTCAACGACGACAACAACGACAATTTCTTTCTGGAGCCGATCGGGCGCTTTGCCGCGATCGAGGAAGATGAGCCGCCGCTGAGACCCTTGTGGAATGAAGGGGTCAGCTGATGCGGGTCGGGGAGGAGGTTTGCGATCGCGACAGTCAGAAGCAGGGCGGCATCGTCTGCGCGGGAAACTTCATCGTCGATCGCGTCCACACCCTGTCTTATTGGCCAGAACAGGGCAATCTCGCGCATATCCTGCACCAGGATCTGGGCGTGGGGGGCGGGGCGGCCAATGTCGTCACCGATCTGGCCTCGCTCGGATTTCCCGGAAAGCTGGCGGCGGCCGGATGCATCGGCGCTGATCAGGACGGAGAGATCGTCAAGGCCCGCCTTACGGTTGCCGGCGTCGATGTCGGTGGTTTGACGGCGCTTGCCGACCGGGTGACGGCGCATACGCATGTCATGAATGTGCCCGGCCAGAACCGGACCTTCTTCTATCATGGCGGCGCCAACGATGCCGTCACGGATGAGCTTGTCTCACCCGCAGCCTTCGCCAAGGCCGGCTATCGGCTGTTCTATCTCGGTTATCTCATGCTGTTGCCGGGTCTCGACCGCATCAGCCCCGACGGTCGTTCGGGAGCATCGCGCCTGCTGGAAGCCGCACGCCGCGCGGGGCTGACGACCTGCGTGGATTTCGTATCGAGCGAAGACCCGGAATTTGCGGCCAAGGTCGGCGTCGCTCTGCCCTTCTGCGATTTCCTTATTATCAACGAGATGGAGGCGGGTCGGGCAACCGGCGTCATCGTTCGCGATGCGAAGGGAGATTTGATCGAGGCGGGGCTTTTGGAAGCGGGCGAGCGCCTGCTTGCCGCAGGCGTCACCAAAGGCGCGATCATCCATGCGCCGGAAATCTGCTTCTGGTTTACGCCCGGCGCCTCCCCGATCATGACGCGTTCACGACCCGTCGATCCCGATGACATCGTCAGTACGGTCGGCGCAGGAGACGCCTTCTGTGCCGCCGTGCTCTACGGCCTGCATGAGAACTGGCCGGTCGAGCATATCTGCGCCGTCGCCCATGCTGCGGCTGCGCATTGCCTCGCGGGTGCGACGGCCACCGACGGCATCCCCGACATGTCTGTGCTCCTTCGGGAGGCGCAGGAGACGAGCCCGCAATCCGCTTAGCCCGTTGGCGTCGCCTCAGGAGGGCGGCTACGATTATAGTTCAGTCAAGGGAGGAGCAAACATGAAACTATTCATTATGGCAGCCGCGCACGGCACCCTTGCCGGCGCAGGTCCGACCGGGGAGGCAGTGCGATGACATATGCGGAAACGGCGCGGCTCTCCGGCAAGGTGGCATTGGTCACAGGAGGAGCTAGCGGCATCGGCAAGGCCGTATGCGAACGCTTCTCCGCCGAAGGCGCCAGGGTTGTCGTGGCGGATCTCGACGGTGAACGATGCGCGCGGGTGGCGGAAGCGATCGGCCCTGGTGCCTGGGGTGTGGCCCTTGACGTGACCAGCCAGGACAGCATCGAAGAAGCGACGCGCTTTTCCATAGCCACCGCCGGTCAGATCGACATCCTGGTCAACGCCGCAGGCATTTACGAGGTCGAGTCCATTCTGGAAATATCCCGGGAGCGCACCGCTAGGGTATTTCAGGTCAATATCGAAGGCGTGATTTTCATGACACAGGCCGTTGCCCGGCACATGGTGGAGAGAGGGGAAGGTGGACGCATCATCAACTTCTCGTCCCAGGCGGGGCGTCGGGGCGAAGGTCCTGCTGTGGCTTACTGCGCATCCAAGGCGGCGGTCATCAGCATCACGCAAAGCTGCGCTCTGGAGCTGATCCGGTACGGCATCAACGTCAACGCCATCGCTCCCGGCGTCGTCGATACGCCGATGTGGGACGTCGTCGATGCAAAACTCGGCAGCCGGGAAGGTTTGAAACCCGGTGACGTCAAGCGCCGCGTGGCTGCCGCCGTTCCCGCCGGACGATTTGGCGCTCCCCAAGAACAAGCTGCCATGGCGGCCTTCCTGGCCGGGCCTGATGCAGCATACATCGTGGCGCAGTGCTACAATGTCGATGGCGGCAATGTCATGAGCTGAGCGTTTGAGCCGCGTCGCGGGTGCATCATCCTGCAAGGCGGCTTCATCAGCACGATCGGCAATCGAACTTGAGGTCTGGAGGAGTGGAATGAAGGCTGTACGCTTGGAGTCGATCGGGTCTTTGACCATGCGCAACGTTGAGAAACCGGTTGCCGGGCCAGGCGAACTGCTTGTCAGGGTGGCAGCAGCCGGCATCTGCGGTTCCGATCGCCACATGTATAAGGGCGAATATCCGACAGCGATCCCCGTCACGCTGGGCCACGAATTCTGCGGCATAGTCGAGGAGATCGGCGATGGTGTGACACGGTTTAGCGGTGGGGAACTCGTCACGGTCGACCCCAACATCGCCTGCGGCATCTGTCCGGCTTGCACGCGGGCGCGGCCGAACCTGTGCGAGAGCCTGACTGCCATCGGCGTGACACGGGATGGCGGCTTTGCGGAATATGTGGCGGTACCGCATGCGCAGGCCTTCGTGTTGCCGGCCGACCTCGATCCCGTTCACGGCGCCTTCAGCGAACCGCTGGCCTGCTGTATCCACGCCATCGACAAGGCAAGGATCCGTCCGGGCGACAGCGTCGCGATCCTCGGCGGGGGCGTGATCGGTCTGCTGATGGTGCAATTGGCCCGCCTGGCGGGGGCGAGCGAGATCATTTTGATCACGCGCCAGCAGTCGCGACGCCAAACCGCTCTGCGCCTGGGGGCGACGCACGCCTTCGACCCGGCCTCCTCGGACACGATCGCTTCCGTGCGAGAGGTTACCAAAGGCGGCACAGACGTGGTCATCGAGTGCGCCGGCGTGCCCGACACGCTTCAAAGCGGTCTGAGGATGGCGCGGCGCGGTGGCACCTTCGTGCTTTTCGGGGTCACGCCGGCAGGTGTCGAGGTGCCGGTTCTGCCCTTCGATCTGCTGGTGAACGAAGTCGATATCAGGCCGGCCTACCTCAATCCCTTCACCCATTCGCGCGCTGCGGCAATGGTAGCAAACGGGACATTGGAGCTGGACGCGCTGGTCACCAAAACCATCGGTCTCGAGGAGGTCGCCGACGTGGTGGGCAACGCGCCATTACCGGGCGAGATCAAGGTCATCGTCCGACCCTAGCTTTGCCGCGCCACTCTGATCCGCACCGCCTGCTCAGCTGCGGATGGGGCCGGTGGAATCGCGCTCGATCAGCGTGACCGGCACCTTTACGATCGCACCCTGCCGAGATGCGTCCCCTGTCTGGTGCTCTTCGATCAGCGCTTCCAGCAGCCGTGCTGCCTGCCGCCCGACATCGCGGATCGGCTGTGCGACCGTTGTCAGCCGTGGAAAGACGTAGGCTGCCTCCGGCAGGTCGTCGAAGCCGACGACCGAATAGTCGTTCGGAACGGAAAATCCGCGATCCTGGATGGCATGGATTGCGGCAATCGCCGAAACGTCGGTTGTGCCGATGATCGCGGTGACCTCAGGTCGAGACGCCAGCAATTCTCGCGCCAGCCGGTAGGTCTCTGCAAAACTGTGCTCTTCTGCCATCGCCACGATGGCAGGTGCGATGCCATCCTTGGCCATTTCCGCCGTGATGCCCTGAAGGCGAAGCTGGATAGGTTGGCTGTGTGCCGGCGCGCCGACGATGGCGATCGCCCGGTGGCCGAGGTCGATCAGATGGCGCGCCATCAGCCGTCCACCTTCCTCGTGATCGGCCATGACAGCGTCGTCGGCTATGCCGCTCAGCTCGCGGTCAATGGCGATGATCGGAATACGGGCGTCCCTGAGCACCCCGAAATGCTCGATACTGCCGAAGGCGCTCGCCACGATGACGCCGTCGACGCGCTGGGCGAGCAGCATCGAGATGTAGCGCACCTCATGGTCCATGTTTTCCGCCGTGCTGCAGATCAACGTCTGATAGCCGTGCTGGAACAGTTCCTGTTCGATGGCATGGGCCAGGATGCCGAAGAAAGGCACTTCAATCGACGGCAGCATCAGTCCGATCATCCGGCTTGGTGCACCCCGCAGCATACGTGCACCCTTGCTGGGTGTGTAGTTCAGTGTTCGGATTGCCGCCTCGACCCGGTCCCTGAGCTCAGGCGAGGCATAACCGCTGTTGTTGAGAACACGCGAGACCGAAGAGACTGACGTTCCTGCAAGCTTAGCGATATGTCTGATGCTGGTCGTCACGTGCTCGCATTTCTTTCTCTACGGCGCCGCGCGTCTTTTCAGGCGCGCATAGGACGCTAGCACAGGAGCGGTCGATTCATCAGGCGGGCTGCTGAAGTTCACCTCCATTTGTCATTCCACTAGATCATTAGCGGGACGCCGCATCAAGCACACGCCGAACGTGTGGGCTCCCCTCCATGCCTCAGCGAAGAAACGTCCATATACCGAATATTTTGGCAATCACTTTCCCGTTTTCGCGTCGTAGCTGCCCATGGACAGTTTTTTGGTCGTCGGAAAAATCAACAAGGTCGAAGACAACGCTTTCATTTCGTTCGATATTTCCCAGGAAGAAGACGGCCTTACGGACGACCGGCCCCTTGCAGGGAAACCAGTTTTCCAAGGCGCGATCGGCGAGAGCCTGATACTCGGCAAAGTAAAACAGGCCTGCGCCGTTGAACTCCTGGGAGGTGCTGGGATCAAACCGAAAGGTTCGGAGCGCTTTGTTGGCGGGGACCGGAAACCCGAAATGCGTTGCTAACCGCCCATTCCGGATGTCTGCAGCATTCTGGGCCAGAAGACAAGGCTGGAACCGCTGTCCCTGCGGCTCAGGCAACGTCACACGCGCTATCGAGTGATTGTTGTCTTTGATCGTTCTGTGAACGAAGGTTGAGATGAGTTCGACCGCGCCGACGCTTCGTCCGTGGACAGACAATTCGTGTCGGGTCGACGTCCGGGTTCGCGAGACTGCGGACAGTCTCGAGTGGATGGTCAAAATGTCGTTTGCCTGTACGACGTCGAAACATGCATCCGTCAGTGACGTTGCACAGATCGCGGCATAGGCCTCCTCTCCATCGGCCGTTCTGAAATCCGCATTGTCGAGCCCGAGATGACAGGCAAGCATCAGCCAGTGACGATGGCCGAGTTCCTTCATCAGCCAGGTCTCCGATAGCCCGTTTCCATTCAAATGGGGCATGCCGAGCAGCATGTGCGGATCAAGGGCACGTTCCATCAGGTCGCGTGCCGAAGGTCCTGCGGGCGGAAAATCGAGAAGGGCCGCGCTCATGATTAGGCGCTGACCGATTGCTTGAGAGACGATGTCTGCGCCGAACGTCGAGCTGCCAGATGCCCGACCACATGTTCGGCATCTCTGCCGACGCTGAGGAACCGGCCCGAGCCCCAGGTCCAGAGCCAGGGAAGTCCGAGCACGTAAACGCCATCGACGACGGTGACGCCGCGGCGATGAACGGGATAGGCATTGCCATCGAAGATCGGCAGTCCGACGAAGGACCAATCCGGACTGAATCCCGTGGCCCAAATGACCGAGGTGATCCCCTCCGCCTTCAGGTCGAGTTCGGCGATCTCCGCCTCAGGCTCCCAGACGGGGATATAGGGGGACCCGGCCGGAGCATCGATGCCCTTTTCGGCGATGTGCCGGTCAATCAGGGCATTGATGCCGTTGTAGACACGGTCGGCGCCGTCGAGATTGGCCTTCAGGTTCGGCTCGAACAGCATCCGGCCGGCGGCGACGCCGGACATGCGGCCATAAAGCGCCATGCCCTCCAGCGCGAACTTGCGCAGATCGATATCGCGTCCGCCGTCGCGTCCTGTCAGGTAATGGTTGGTGTCGTGCTTCTTCTTCGTCATGCCATCATGTTCGACCGTGATGTCGTACTGGCCGATATCGGAAAGCCAGTCGACTACATCGCGACCGCGATAGAACCGGGCGCAGCGTGGCGCGTTGCCGGTGACGAGATGCACCTTGCGGCCGGCCAGATGCAGATCCTCTGCAATCTGGCAGCCGGACTGGCCGGAGCCGACCACGATGACGCCGCCGTCCGGCAGGTGATCGGCGCTGCGGTAGGCGGCGGTGTGGATCTGCATGATGTCCTCGGGCAGGCGCTCGGCAGCACGCGGAATGGCCGGAGCTGCATAGAGGCTGGTGGCGATCACCACGGCGTCGGCGGTCACCGCGCCCGCCGAAGTCGCGAGCCGGAAGAGGTCGCCGTGCTTTTCGAGCGACGTCACGCCGGTTTGCTCGAAGACCGGCGCATCGAGCTTTTTCACGAAGCGATCGACATAGGCGAGAATCTCGTCCTTGACCATAAAACCGTGCGGATCCGTGCCGTCATAGGGATGGTCGGGAAGCTGGCATTGCCAGTTCGGCGTCACCAGGCAGAAGGCGTCCCAGCGTTCGTTCTTCCACTTATGCGCAACGGTCTTCTTCTCGAAGACCACGTGATCGATGCCGTGCCCCTTCAGATAATGAGAGGCCGAGAGCCCGGCCTGGCCACCGCCGATGACGACTGCACTGTAATGGCTCTTGAGGAATGGTGTGGTCATGGTGGGTCCTTTCAAAGGATGAAGCTTTCGCAGCGGACTTCGGCCCCTGCGTCGGTGAGATAGGGAGTGGCGGCCTGTTCGATGCGCGACAGCTGGCCGAGCGCTAGGGAACAGGGATAGCCGTATTTCGCCTTGACCCTGTCGCTGGCGATGGTCAGCGCCGTGCGGCTGCGATCGAGAAAGTCGGACAGCGGATAGCTTCGGCCCTCGGCGAAATAGTCCTTGATCACCAGGGAGGGCGAGTAACAGGTCTCCTTGCGGCCATCCGGCCAGGCAATGACGAACCGCATTTCAGGCATGGTTGGGCTCCAACAGACTGTGATAGCGGGCAAGATGGGCTATTGCGGTTTGGTGCCAGCCATGGCGGGCGGCAACCTCGAGACCACGGGGAATGATCTGCTCGCGGATCGGTGCGACCAGCGCCAGCGCCATGCCCTCGGCAATGGAGACGGGATGGTGCGGATCGCACCAGATCGCATCGCGGGGACCCAGATATTCGGTGAAGGGCGCAATCGAGGACGTCACGACCGGAATGCCACTGGCCATGGCTTCGAGAACGACGAGGCCGAAACCTTCCTTGAACGAGGGAAATACCAGCGCATCCGCCAGCCGGTAGAGGCTGGGCATGTCGGTATCTGCTATCGGACCGGTGATATGCACCGCCGCGGCGTCCCGACCGAGGCAGGCGAGGCAAGAACGGAACTCTTCCTGATAGTCGCCATGGTCCAGGAGCGAGGCGCCCCCGGCAATGACGAGCTGGGCATCCGGCCGGATGGCGCGGACCTGACGAAAGGCTTCGAGAATACCAAGGGTGTTCTTTCGCGCCTCGATGCCGCCGACACTAAGGAAGATCGGCCCGCTTCCCAGCTGCAGCCTGTCGCGCAGAGCGACCTGCTCGCCGCTCCAGGCAGGCGAGAAGCGGTTGGTGTCGACACCATTGCCGACTACCACCGCATCAATGCCGCGATCCTCTCTCAGCTTGTCCCGCCAGAGGCGGCTGACGGCGAAGAAGATATCGGCCGCGTCGATCGCGCGATCTTGCAGAGCCATCAGACGCGGATCGGCGAACTGGTCGATGTGGTGGACCGTGCGGGCAAAATTCGGGATCAGGCCCTCCAGCTTGAGGGTTGCCAGCGCATTGCCGGAAATGCCGTCATGGGCGTGGAACAGGTCGAAGCCATTGGTTCCGGTTCTCCGGAAATAACCGACATAGTCAGCAATCCGCTGCTCGACCATTTGCGTCATGTCCGCGGGTGCCGGCCGCACGGCAATGCAGGCCGTGCCGCAGGAGGGCTGACGAAAGAAGCCCGCCCCCTTGGCATCAGGCGCATGCAGGACCACCTCATGGCCAAGCGAGGTCAGCGCTTCCGAAAGCTGCATGGCATGAACCACGCCGCCACGCGGATTGGTGGAATGGGTCAGCATGGCAATGCGCAGGGTTCGGTGCGGCGGGAGGCTCATGCGGCGACATCCTGCCGACCGAGCTGCAAAAGGGGTGTTTCGGCATGATTGCGCACCACTGCACGGCTCTCGCCATCGACCAGTGCGACCTCGGCACCAGCCACGACTGCGCCGATGACCGCGGCGCTGATGCCGCGCGCGGTGAAGCGGGTGACGACATCGACCGCATGTTCCGGCGCGACCGAGAGCAGATAGCCGAAGCTCGGAAAGGTGACGAGCCAGCGGTCGAGGCTCACACCGGCGGGCAGGGGAATGGCGGTGACGTCGATATCGATGCCGACATGCGAACATTCGGCCAGCATGATGGCCGTGCCGACGATGCCGCCCTGGCTGATATCCTTCGCAGACAGCGCCAGCCCGGCCTCGGCGATCTCGGGTAGCAGCTCGAGGTCGCCGTGCAGGCGCGCCGGCGCGGCATCGGTGGCGGCTTCCCAGTTGTTGAAGGGTTCGCGGTAACGGCCGCGATGGTCGATCGCTGCAACCAGCACATCGCCCGGCTTTGCATCGAAGCTCGTCAGCAGCTTCTTGGCACGACCGAGAATGGCGACCGACAATTGGCCGCGTTCGGTGCGGATATTGGTGTGCCCGCCGACGATCGGCACGCCAAAGGCGCTGGATGCCGCCCGCATGCCTTCGAGAACGGGTGTCGCGCCAGCCTCGCCATTGGCCCAGACGGCATCAACCACGGCGATTGGCCGGCCGCCCATGGCAACGACGTCGGAAATATTGACCATGACGCCGCACCAGCCGGCGAACCAGGGGTCGGCGGCGACGAACTCGTTCATGAACCCTTCGATGGCAAAAAGCAGATAACCGTCGCCATCGCGCAGCGCGGCGCAATCGTCGCCGACGGCAATTTGCTGCCCCTGCAGGCCGAGCCTTGCCGCGATCGTGCCGATATCCTGCTTGGCGGCGATGCCGCTGCTGGTCGAGAGTTTTGCCGCCAGGGTCTTGATGTCGATCGCGACCATTCTCACGCCGCCTTTCTGGAAAGGGCGGTGAAGCCTGCCTCGGGTGTGACGCAGGGCGGATAATAGGCAAGGTCGGCCTTCATCCTGAGATGCGGCTTGCCGTAGACCTCGAACTCCTCGATCACATCCCAGTGCAGCCTGCGGAACAGCAGACCGTTCTGAACCTGCACATTGGCGAGAAATGTGTGGCATCCGATCGCATTGGCGGAGGATACGGCGAGCTTGATCAGGGTCGCCCCCAGGGCGCCGATCTTGCGAAAATCCGGATGGACCGCCAGTCGCGAGCCCCACCAGAGGCCGGGTTCGGCCTGATGGATGCGCACCGTTCCGACCAACTGGTCGGCGGCAATGCCGAGCATGGAGAGAGCCACGATCGGGATGGCGTCGTCGTCGATCGCGTCGCGGTCATCGCCTTCGAAGATCTGCTGCTCCTGGCAGAAGACGGCGCGGCGTAGCGTATGCGCTTCGCGGCGCTCCCAGGCGGAGGTTGCGAACTTCACCTGGAATTCGCTTGAGCGATAGGGAGCAAAGGCTTCGAGCATCATTTGGTGAGCATCCTTTCATAGGTGGAAAGGGCGGAGCAGGCGCCGCATTTGCCGCAGCCGGCCTTGATGTCGACGGCCTTCAAGCCGCTGGCGACCAGCATCCTGGACAAGGGTCCGAGGATCGAGTGCATGAAGTCGGGCCGCGGCGCCGGGTGGCTTTCGAGCGGCGTGCCGGAGATTGGTACGAAGGGCACGACGAAGGGATAGACACCGAGCGCAACCAGCTTTTCGCAGATGTCCAGAATGGCTTCACGGCTGTCGCCGAGACCCGCCAGAATGTAGGTCGAGACCTGGCCGCGCCCGAAGACCTCCACTGCGGCTTTGAACGAGGCCATATATTTGGCGATCGAGACCTGTGCCTTGCCCGGCATGATGCGGGCACGCACCTCCGGCGTTACGGCTTCCAGATGCATGCCCAGTGCATCGACGCCGGCCTCCTTCATGCGGGTGAACCATATATCGTCTTCCGGCGGCTCGCATTGCGCCTGGATAGGAATATTGACGGCCGCCTTGATGGCGCGGGCGCTGTCAGCGAGGATCGCAGCACCGCGGTCGTCGCCCTTCGGCGTGCCGGTGGTCATCACCATATGTTTGACGCCGTCCAGTTCGACGGCGGCCTTGGCGACTTCCGCGAGCTGCTCTGGCGTCTTGTGGGCGATAGTGCGGCCGGCGGCCAGCGATTGGCCGATGGCGCAGAACTGACAGGTCTTGGTGCGGCTCTGATAGCGGATGCAGGTCTGCAGCACGGTGGTAGCGAGCACGTCCTTGCCGTGCAGAACGGCGATCTGCGAATAGGGAATGCCGTCGGCGGTCGAGCGCTCGTAGAAGCGCGGGCGCAGGGGAAAGGAAACCTCGCCCAGCACCGTGCCATCCCGGCTGATACGGCTGCGGCCCATCTCGTCCGGCTTTTCCACCAGATAGGGGCTCTCGAATGCGGGTGCGGTGTGAACCGGCACCATCACCGTCATGCCGTCAATGGTCAGCGCCTTGTGGTCGGAAGGTCCGGCACCACCGCGGCGACTTTCATGCCCGGCCCTGGGGTCAACGAGCCGGGCTCCGTAGGACTGCAATTCGTTGATCAGAATCTCGGTCGGCAGACGTGTCGTATTCTCCATCGGAAAGGGTCCTTGCTTCGGCTGTGGGGAGGGATGGCTGGGTGGTGGTGACCATCGGCGCCGTGGCGCGGCCATCCATGACAAGATGCAACAGCTCGGGCCGGGCATAATGGCCGACCGAATCCATCATCCGCTTGCGTTTCACGATCAGGCTCATGTCGAGATCGGCGATCAGGATGCCTTCGCCTACCGTCAGCGGCGGCACGACGTGTTTGCCTTCGGGCGAGATGATCGCGGTCATGCAGCCGCCGCGCAGGGCCTTCTGCAGGCCGGCGTCGGAGGTGATGGAGGCGATCTGCTCGTCGGTCAGCCAGCCTGTGGCATTGACCACGAAACAACCGCTTTCCAGCGCGTGGTGGCGGATGGTGACTTCCATCTGGTCGGCAAAAATCGGTCCGACCATCGAGCCCGGAAACTGGGCGATATGGATATCCTCGTGCTGGGCCATCAGGGCGTAGCGGGCCAGAGGATTGTAATGCTCCCAGCAGGCCAGCGCCCCAAGGCGTCCGACGGCGCTGTCGACCACCTTCAGGCCGGAGGCGTCGCCCTGGCCCCAGATCATTCGCTCATGAAAGGTTGGGGTGATCTTGCGACGCTTGAGGAGGAGCGTGCCATCGGCATCAAACAGCAGCTGGGCATTATAGAGCGATCCGTGGTCACGCTCGTTGACGCCAAGCGCCACGACGATGCCATGCTGGCGGGCGGCTGCCGAGACGGCATCGGTGGCAGCACTCGGCACCGTGACGGCTTCCTCATAAAGTCGCACATGCTCCTTGCCGGAAAGAACCGGCGGCAACACGAAAGAAAAATAGGGGTACCAGGGGACGAAGGTTTCGGGAAAGACGATCAGCTCGGCGCCTTTGGCGGCGGCCTCACGAATTGCATCCAGCACGCGGGCCAGTGTTTTCTCGCGCGAGGTCAGATCCGGCGCGATCTGCGCGGCGGCAACCCGGACGCTCGGTTTTTTCTCCATGACGAAATCCTCGATTGACGGGTGGGGAGGCGGAGCGCCAAGGCTCCGCCCTTTATTTTTTGGGGCGCCTGATGCTCAGAGCGTCCAGGTATCAAGGATGAAGGCGCCGTCGCGGCGATGGATCAGGATCAGGTCGAGAACGTCGAGCGGACTGATCGGCGTGATGCCGGGGATCAGCGCGCCTTCGCCATGGCCGTAAAGCGCCTGAAGGGCAAAACGGCACGCATAGACTTTGCCGCCTTCTTCCATGAACTTGACGATCTGGTTATTGAAATTCAGATGGCCGGGAAAGGCCTCCGCCCCGAGCGTCGGAAAACCGCGCTGGACGCCGAGCGTGACGCCCGGGCCGTAGAGAAGGACCGAGGTCTCGAACCCCTTCCGCTTCAGGCGCGTCGCCTGCAGCAGGTTGACGAATCCGATCGATCCTTCGAAGGCTACTGTATGGAAGGTGACGAGGGCCTTTTCGCCTTCGCCGGCCTGTACGTCCTCAAAAACCTTGTCCTCGTAATCGACAAGAAAGTCGCCTTTTTGATTGGCTGGCTTGGTCACTGCGGGCATGGATGGCTCCTTGATTGAAATCCGATCCCCATCCGGGGAGCATCCATCCAATTGCAAGCGCTATGCCAGATTGATTATGCACAAATAGCAGTCAAATATTTCGATAATGCATTCAATTATGCAATCAATAACGAAAGAGAAAATTTTAGAGCTAATTTTCTGAGCGACGGCGTGCAAAAATCGAATGCACGAAAGCTCAAAACAGGTGCATTCAATTGGTCGTCAATCATAGCAGGAAGCATTGATACTTGCCCGGCGCGGGCCAGGATCGAAGCTGTTGTCCGAGTTGAGGCCGCCTTTCCGGCGGCATCGCAATACAATGGATGCGTCTCGGTTCGAAGAAGGGCTACGCGTCAACAGGCGTTATCGCGTCAATCGAAAAAATCTAGCTATATTGAATGCAATCAATTAAAGCGGTTGGATGTGTGCGTGAGGCCGTTCTTCCGCCGACAGAGGATATTTGGAGTCCGTTCTCGCAGATCACGGTCGTATCGTTCTTTTCAGAAAACAGGAGAAACTAATGAGTCATAAACCCACGATCATTCTGGTGCACGGCTTTTGGGGCGGGGCCGCCCATTGGGGAAAGGTGATACTCGAACTGGCGCATAGGGGCTATCAGTCCGTTCGCGCGGTCGAACTGCCGTTGACGTCGCTAGCCGAGGATGCCGAACGGACACGCAAGATAGTGACCCAGCAGAGAGGGGCGGTCCTGCTCGTCGGTCATTCCTACGGCGGTGCGGTCATCACCGAAGCCGGAGATCAACCGAATGTCGCGGGGCTTGTCTATATCGCCGCATTCGCCCCCGATGCAGGCGAAAGTCCAGGCAGCATCACCCAACAGCATCCGCCTGCGGCACTGGCCAATATCGAGCCGAACAGCGACAACTATCTCTGGCTCAAGGCCGACAAATTCCATGAAAGCTTCTGCCAGGATCTGCCTCCCGAAGAAGGTGTCGTTCTGGCGGCCACCCAAAAAGCGCCGCTTGCCGGTACCTTTGGTGACGTCATCACCGCGCCCGCCTGGCGGAAGAAGCCATCCTGGTATCAAATAGCAAGTGAAGACAGGATGATTGCTCCTGAAAACCAGGCAGCAATGTCGGCTCGTATCAATGCTCGGAAAGTCATGACCTTGGAAGCAAGTCATGCTTTGCCGCAATCAAAGCCTCTGGAGGTCGCGGCTTTTATCGATGAGGCGGCCATGGCAGTCTCAAAGTAAGAACAAAGCGCTTGTGGCGGGGGCGTGAGAATGAGCGCCTCCGCGCGAGCCGCTCGATCATCTGCTTGATCGCTTCCGCCTTCCATGCTCCGGCTTAATCCCTGCTGCGCCGGTATCGATGTGATCATTTCAACTAAACGCGCGATGATGGGCACGCTCTTATCACTGAACGACGAGGGCTTGCTTAACTCTTGAAATCAGAACGCGGGAGCCGTCGGCGGTGAAGTGCCCATAGTCGAATTGGACTGGGTCTCCGCTGTTTGTCCACACCACACAATCTGGATTGCACATCGTCTTATAGGTAGAGATGTATGTTGCCCCGCTTCCGGCCAATGCGTCTTGAATGTCCAGACCGATGTGTTGTCGAGGCACCAGATGATCGGCGGCTTTAAATGGTTGCTTGTCGTAGAGACTGTGTGCGAGCAACCGCGGCAGGGAAGATTTATACTCTGCCACTGGTCCGAAGACGACGATCTTTTTGGCAAACGGTGATAGGTAATCCACCGTCTTTCTGATGAGTTTCACGTCATCTTTTGTCCAGCGTCCAGCCAATACGAGAACATCGACTTTATGGCTCGGCAAGAAATCCTTGAACATGTAGTTCATGAGTTCAATGCAGCGTTCCTCGCCTTCGGCGTCGAGGGTGGGACGACACCCTGATGCGTTCGCTTGAATGACATTGGCCCCCGAAAGCGCCCTTAGCCCGGGATATAGATGAGCGGCGTGACTATCACCGACAAGCGCTATGTTTTGCTGATTGTTTGATAGAGCCAGGCAGGCATCACGATCATATTTTTCGATGCCGTCGTTTGACGTGAGGAAGCATTGTCCACTGCGAAAGGCTTTCGAAGGGTCGTAGTCAGCAAATTCCGCCACCCGTTCAACAGCCGTGTTGTCCTCTTTCATTTGATCGGCAGCGAGTTGCCCGACAAATGCCAGCATTGCTACGGATGCGATTGAAGCAGCTCCGGCGGCTACGGACACGAGAGGTCGGTATCTCATTGTTCGGAACGGCGTTTCGACAAATCGCCACGAAACATATGCGACGATGAAACTCAAAGCGATCGGCACCAATTGCCAGCCATGCTCCCAAGCTCCGTACTGGTTCGAAAACACCCAAATCGGCCAATGCCACAGATAGAGGGAGTACGAGATCAAGCCTATAGCAGTGGCGACCCTCAATGAGAGAAGCTTGCTGACAAGGGTGCTTGGGCCCGTCCAGATGATCAGCGCCGTGCCTGCGGTCGCGGGCAACGCCGTCAATCCGGGAAACTCGGACGTCTTCGACAGCAGCAACGCGCTGAGGCAGATGAGCAAAGCACCGATTGCCGAAAGCACATCGTTGATCCGCGCATCAGAGAATTTCGTCAGTGCCGGTCCTGCGATGAGAGCGCCTACGAGCAGTTCCCACGCGCGATACTGTACAAGATAAAAGGCTGCGGAGCGGTTGATTGGAACAGTGATAATGGAAGCAATGATGCTGACCGCAAAAAGCCCCGCTATGGCCATCCCGGTTGCCCTGCGCCCATATCGGCTTGCCAACATGACGATCAGTGGAAAAAAGACGTAGAACTGCTCTTCGACCGACAACGACCATGTGTGCAGAACTGGATTGAATTCCGAGGAATCATCGAAATATCCAGTTGTAAAATAGAAATAAGCATTTGAGGCAAAAAGCGCGGAGGAAGTGACAGACTTAAAGACCCGCAAGCTTTCGTCAGGCAGCATCGTAAAATAAGAAGCCGCCATCACAACGGCATACATGACCACGACAGCGGGAAGAATTCGTTTTGCGCGGCGACTATAAAAGTTGCCAATCGAGAATCGGCCATCCCCAACGTCAGCAAGAATGATTTTCGTAATCAGGTATCCCGAGATCACGAAAAAAATGTCCACCCCGATAAATCCACCGGGGAGAATGCGGTCAAATCCACAGTGATAAAGAATCACAAAAATTACGGCTACGGCACGCAGGCCGTCGATATCTTGACGATGCGTAATCATTTGGGCCTCGATATTTGGCCTCCCAGGATTTCGTACCGTGAGACCGGTCAATATGCAATCAGCATCAGGGTGAAATGAAAACTACTCGCCTTAGACGGGCTTCTGTCCACAGCGAGAAACGGCCTCGAGAGTCGGCGGAGGGGCCGCAAGGGTCATCGGTGTTTTCGGAGTATTGCTTATTTTACCATTCGTCCGATGAAGCTGGCGAGAAGGAGAGCGATGTCCATCCGCTTCTCATTTCGACGGTGATTCGACTAAAGGGCACATTTTACAGCTGCCTTTCAACGGTTCCACAACTCAGGCCATAAGGCTGACGGGCGATTTAACATTGACTGCCGAAACGCAGCGCGGCATTGCAAGGACGGCTTGCAGGCCAAATTGGGCGAACGTGTGACCAACAGAGTGCCGGAAGGCGATCCCAGGGCAGAGCACGCAGCTGGACGGACACAGTTTCAATCGATGTGGCCGGGACGTCATGGGTCTATTTACATGGATTTCTCAGCGGTCGTTCAGTTTAGGATAATTTCCAGATATTCAAACATCCGCCACACGACCCCTCATTATTAGAAGCTGTAACCGTATCGAATGGAGATCCGATGCCCGCCATCTCGCGAAAGAAAATTCACGGTGCATCTACGCGGGGACAGGTCATCGACGGCGCTCCGGACATCGGCGTCGCCTATCAGGTGTTTTCCGATACGGTGGTCGAAGACGTGATCGTCAAGAATTCTCCCCGCGGCTTCAAATTTCACAATGGCAGGAATCTCGTCATACGGCGCTGTGAGACCGAGAATGTGAACGGCGACGGCATTTACCTAACCATGACGTCGGACGTGTTGCTGGAGAACAACCGCGTCGGCCCGGCGCCCGGCCAGGGGGCGGATTGTTGCCAATTCGCCTACGAAAACGACGATCGCAATGTGAGCTCCAATGTGGTGGTTCGGGGCAACCTTTTTCTTCAGTCGCCGACCAGCACATCCAACAAGGGGGCGCTGGTTTGCGGTAGAACGCGACAATACCTTGTTGAATACAATTTCATCGGGGGGAAAAATTTCTCCTTTTCATCGATCGGCGACGATGCCGTCGTGCGCAGTAACGTCATGCGCGACGGGAAGATGAATGATTATTCCTTCGGGTATGGGGTTGGCGATCAAGTCGACCATGCTGGCCACCATGTTTATGACAACAGGATCGAGAACAGCAATCGTGGCGTGAGTTTGAGCGGTTACTCGGACCAGAGCCTGGCATTTCGCAAAGACATGGATATCCACGATAACGTGATCAGCGAATGTGAGATTGGGTTTTTTGCCAATCGGCCGTGGTCTGGAAGCTTTCGACGCAACATATTCTTGCGGTGCAAGCAGGACATCTTTCTGAAAGGAAACGGCAGAGCGACTGCGGGGGAAATCGAAGACAACTATCTCAACGACGGCAGCTTTCTGAACGTCACGCCGCCGCCGCTTCGCGTCAAGCCGGACGGAAAGGCTTCCGTTTCCTCCGGCGAATGGACATCCGAGCCCGACGAAATCCGCATCCAGTGGCGGAACAAAGGGATCGATATATCAGGCGCCAACCGGCCCTCCATTGCGATCGAGCCTGGCATGGAATTGTCATGCGTATTGCTGGCCCGCAAGGGGCAGAATTGGATGTTGGCGATTGCCGAGACGGCCTATGACGATTTCACGCCGCGTGCATGGCAAGAAAACATGCTGCCTTGGCAGAAGCGCTATCTCTCTATTTAATCGCCACACTGAGGCCAGGCGGAGCCTCCGTGAAGCCTCCGCGTCTCAAGCCTCACGCGGTCTCCGGTTTGCCAACAACCTCGGACGCAGCTCGGAGAGTGCAATCACCGTGTGTGGCCAGAGAATAAAGGGTGCGAGCATCATCCCTGCCTCTGTCATGGATCCAAGCATGATCAGGATGATAATCACGATCTCCTTCCGTCTGGCGCCCGATTGCTCTTGATCGGATTCGACGATTGTCATCTTCCGGAAAAGACGAGTCACCAAAAACACAACCCATGCACCGACACCGGGAATGCCGATATTGAGGGCAAGTTCGAGATAGGTGTTGTGCGTCGACCGCGCGTCGAACGTCACCTTGACATATTCCTCCATGACATCAGGCTGGCGGAACATCGCAAAGCCGTAGCCGGTTATGGGCCTATCCCATATCAGCGGAAACAGCTGTTCCCAGATGTTGGTGCGCCCCGAGAAAGTAAGGTCTTTGCCGAAAGCTTCAGCAACGGCAGAGGCCACACCTAAATAAATGAAACTGGCCGCAAAACCCACAAGAAGAAACAGCAGAGCGACGACAAATGAGCGAAAAAGGCGATTTGGGTAGACGTGGATAATCCGGATAGCATACAGCATGACACTGCCGAACATCGTCAATACAACCGCTGTCGAGGACTTTGTCGCTACAATCAAAGCGAGGAGGCAAAGCATCGCAGCCCATCGAACAAGCGTGCTGTAACGAAGTCGACCTAGCTTCTGCGTCGACAACAGGCAAACAAAGCTGACTGAGCAAAATTGTCCCAATGTATTCTTGTGGTAAAACGCTCCCTTTACCATACCGGCATAGCTGCCGCGCATGATTGCAAATTGCGGGAAAGCGGCAGTATAGAGAACATTGATAAATGCCGCCGCGATCGCAAAACGCCCCAGGATGCGAAATGCTTCCACGTTGCCATAGCGCGCGCGATAAAGAAGCGGCGGGACCGCAAGAACGATGACGGCGGCCAATCCCTTTAAAGATGCACCTTTGTCAATCGAGAAGACGATTGATGTCAGACAGGAAATGGCAACGACCCCGATGAGCGGTGAAATCCTTGAAAAGGTTCTTATGAATTGCCGTTGTTCCAACAGAAAATACAGACCGGACAATGGGATAAGGCTGTAAAGCATTAACTTCATCGGAAGCGGGTCTACCGACGCGCCATCATCGAAATTTGCAGGCAGGCCGTACCACATGCCGGTCGCCCGCCAAAGCGCCGCATAAAATGCGACAGTAAGAACCAGCTTCGCCAGCACGTCTCGCCTGACGCGCCATCTGGACGCAGTGCGCCGACGGTGGCTGCCTTGATAATAGTCTCGTGCTATAGACGCGTCTTGTATCGCCATTAAGAGCTCTTCTATCTCATGTTCGGGGATGTTCCTATTCGAAATAGGACTGAGCCAAAATCACAATTTACCTCTGCCGGACTCTGTATGCGACATGAAATCATCGACACTGGTTTCTGTCTACAATCCATCACAAATCGATACGGTTCGATTGGTTCGCCACTCCCACAATCCAAAACAGCCGGCACGTAGCTCTTTTGCAGTGTGTGTGGTTGGCGTGCAATTCATGAACCAGATCAATAAGTTATTGCTTCAATTTCTGCTTAAGCCGCCATGTGGGCGCCACTCTAAGCCATATTATTCGTCGAATCCAGTTTGCTAAACCTTCCAATATGTCGCGCCAACTGGTCCTAGCCATCCGCTGCCACACGCTCGCAACTGCGTAACGCCACTGTCATTCAATGTGGGTATGATCTTGTCCAACTTCCCCGGCGGGTACGATCGCGCTCCTGACACGCACGCCGGGAGGTTGGCTGTTGTCGCCAATCGAAACTTCGTTCAGCTCGCGGAACCAAAGACCGAACCCGCCGTTGATAGCCATGCCCAACCGTGTCCGGGAGGCAGGACAGACATGGCACGTCAGACATTCTGGAAAGGTTATCTCAAGCTCTCGCTCGTCACCGCCGCGGTCTCGCTGACGCCGGCGACGACCGAAAGCAACAAGGTCCGTTTCCATGTCCTCAATCGCCAGACGAAGAACCGCGTCGAAAGCCGCTATGTCGACAGCGTCACCCACAAACCGGTGGCCGAGAGGGACCAGGTGAAGGGCTATCCGCGCGGCGACGACGACTATGTTCTTCTCGAAGACGAGGAGATCGAGGAGGTCGGGCTCGAAAGTACCCGCACCATCGAGATCGACACTTTCGTGCCGCGCGGCTCGATCGATTGGATCTGGTACGACAAACCGCATTTTCTGGCGCCCGAGGACAAGGTCGGGGTGGAAGCCTTCTGCGTCATCCGCGAGGCGATGAAGGCGAATGAGGTCGTCGGCATCGCCCGCCTTGTCCTTTATCGTCGCGAGCGTGCCGTGCTGCTGGAGCCGCAAGGCAAAGGCATCGTTCTCTGGACCCTGCGCTATGGCGACGAGGTGCGTGATCCCATAGCCGAACTCGACGATAAGACCGAGATCGACAGCAAGCTGCTGACGCTGATGACGCAACTGGTGAAGGAAGAGACGAAGGATTGGAGCCCGAGCATGGTGCAGGACCCGGTCCAGAAACGCCTGAAGTCGATGATCCGCGGCAAGCAGAAGAGCCTGAAGAAGGCAGCGCCCGTGGCAAAACCCGCACCGGTGAAATCGACCGGCAACGTCATCAATATCATGGATGCGCTGAAGAAGAGCCTGGCCGCGGAAGGCGGACGCAAGCCCCACTGAACTCGGGCATCGCCCCCATGCGCGCGCCCTTCGGCCAATCGCCTTCGCTGGTGTTGCGGCTTTTACAGCCGCGCCGACCTTTTGACGACAGCCGCCCGCGTGGGGCTCCGGGGTGAGCGTGAAATTGCATTTCGCCTCATAGGTTTCGAGAACTACCTCAGCTTGCCTTCTTGCTGCGGCTGTCGCTGCGCGCCGGCGCCTTCTTCTTCGCCAGGGCCTTCTTTGCTGGCGCCTTGCCGCTCATCTTGGCACTCTGGCGCAGTGCCTCCATCAGGTCGACGACCTTGCGTTCCGGGGCCTGTTTCTTCTTCGGTGGCGCCCGGCCTTCGATCTTAGCCCTCACCAGTTCGACGAGGGCAGCCTCGTAGCGATCCTCGTACGTGCTCGGTTCGAAGCTGCCTTGTTTGGTGCCGATGATATGGCCCGCAAGCTCGATCATTTCCTTGTCGAACTTGATGTCGGGGATATCCTTGAAGACCGTATCGGCCGAGCGCACCTCGTGGTCGAAATTCAGCATCGTCGCGACGATGTAGTCGTCATGCGGACGGATCAGCAGCGTCCGGATTCGCCGGAAAAGCACGGCTTCGGCCAGAGCCGCGACCTTGCCGTCACGCATGCCCCTGGCGATCAGCGACAGCGCCTCGTCATGTTCGTCGACGGGCGCGAGATAGTAAGGGCGGTCGAAATATAGCTTGTCGATATCGTCGAAGGCGATGAAAGCCTTGATATTGAGGACCTTGTCGCTTTCCGGCATGATTTCGGCGATCTCGTCGCCCTCGATGACGATGTAGTCGCCATTCTCCATCTGGTAGCCCTTGACCTGGTCGCCCCGCTCGACCGGTTTACCGGTCTCGCTGTCGACGAATTGCCGTTCCACCCGGTGGCCGGTCCTGCGGTTGATAATGTTGAAGGAGACGCGGTCAGAGGAGGAAACAGCGGTGTAGAGCCCGACGGCGCAGGCAAGGTCGCCTACCTTCAGATGACCCTTCCAGCTTGCCCGAGCGGCCATTCCATCCTCCGTCGCAAATCAGAGCCGGCTGCCGCTCTTGTCGGTTTCGAGTTCCTGAAATGCCCAGCCGCGGCCGTCGGGTGCGGGATAGGCGAGCAGCGCATCGCCATTGCCGATCTTCTGGCGCGATGCGGCGTCCTTGGCATGGACAATCGCTTCATCAGCTGTCGCATAGGTTTCCGAAAGCGTGTCGCCGAGCTTATAGGCCCAGCCATTGTCATGCGGCACGACCTGATAGGTGATATCGGCCATTTCGGATCTCCTCTTCTCAACTAAATAGGGTGCATGATGTCGTCGGCTAGTTCCGCTTTGATTTGTGCCGTTCATCGAGTGCAATGATCTTCTCCAGCGATGCGATATCCTCGCTGGTGACGACGGGAACCGGATCGGCAGCGATGGCTTCCAGCACCGCCTGTGAGACGGCGCCATTTCGGATCGCCCATTCCAGCGTTTCGCGGGTTTCCCGCTCGGCCTTCAACTGCGCATAAAGCGCAACGATCAGCCGATCGCGAGCATCCATCCGCCGGCCTTGGTTATCCATGCTGCGGACGTCAGGCATCGCAATCCACCTTTGTCACTGATTTCGTTCAGGTGTATTCAACTGATGACGGATGGAAAGGTTCCGAAACCCAGGGGCGGCGTTTGCCATTGCCGCCTCGGGCGGAAATCACCATCTGCAAGATATTCGCAAGAGGATTTCAACATGGCCGATCTCAAGGCTCGTCCCCGCCCGACCGGCGCCACCGCCGTTCTCGGCCGTACCGGTTTCCCGCACGTCACCTCCGCCACCAAGGGCGAGATCGATATCGTCACCGCGCCGTCGCAGCCGGGTTTCAATCCGCTCGATCTGCTCTATTCCTCGCTCTCGGCCTGCCTGGTGCTCAGCGCCCGCATCGCCGCCAGCCAGATGGGCGTTCTCGACAAGATCAGCGAGATCACTGCCGAGGTCACCGGCGAGAAGGCGGCGGAAGGCCTTTCGCGCGTCGCCAAGTTCAACATCGCCTTTTCGATCAAGGGCGATATCGACGAGGAAACCCGACAGAAAATCGCCCATGCCGCCGAAGACGAGATCTGCACGGTGAGCAACACCATCCGAGGCAATCCCGAGTTCTCGACGACGATATCGGCGTAATTCTGTATCTACATAATAATTATAGACAATAGAGAGCGGAGGATTGCGTGACCAATGCCCGGCTTCTATGCTCGGGCATCGAAAGCAATGATCCCGGCCACCATGCAGCCCAAGCCTCTCCCGACGTCTGAACAGCCCGTCGTCGCCATCATCGGCGGCGGTGTCTCCGGCGCCGGCGTCGCCTATCATCTCGCGAGAGCCGACTGCGGCGAGCGCCCTGCCATCATGGTCTTCGAGCCGCGCGCCGAACTCGGCCGCGGCCTTGCCTATGACACGGCCGATCCGGCCCACCGCATCAATGTTCCCGCCGCCAAGATGAGCCTGCAGCCCGATGACCTGGGCGAATTCCTGGCCTGGATCGAAGCCCGCGACGCCGTCGCCGGCGACCCTGAGGCCAGGCAGCCCGATGGCTCGCTCTTCCCCCAGCGCCGGCTCTTCGGCGAATATGTCGCCTCGCTGCTGAAGCCGCTGCTGGAAGACGGTAGCGTGCGTCATTGCCGCGCTGCGGTGACGGCTGTCGAAGCCCGTGCCGGCCGTTGGTCGATCCGCGACGACAGAGGCGGCGTGACGGAGGCCGATATCGTCGCGATCGCCACCAGCCATCCGCCGCCGGCAGCCCCCGGCCGGCTTGCGACCCGGCTTGCCGCCCATCCCCGTTTCGTCGCCGATACCACCAAGCCGGGCGCGCTCGACGTGGTCCGCCCGCATGACCGGGTGCTGGTCATCGGCAATGGCCTGACGGCTGCCGATGTCATTGCCTCGCTGGCGCAGCGCGGGCATGACGGTTCGGTGACCGCGATCTCGCGCCGCGGTCTGCGGTCTCGCGGCCATCCGCCGGTACCGCAGGAGCTCTTCGGCGATTTCGTCTCCAATGCCGCCCATTCGGCCATATCGTTGTTGGCAGCGATCCGCACTGCCATAAAAGCGGCGAAGGCAGAGGGCATAAGCTGGCATGGCGTGATCGATCAGGTGCGGGCGCAGGGATACGATCTCTGGCAGGCGCTACCGGTTGCCGAACGACGCCGTCTCGTCCGCCATCTGCGTCCCTATTGGGATGTGCATCGCTTTCGCATCGCCCCGCAGGTCGAGGCCGTGCTCGACGCAGCGATTGCCTCGGGCCGCCTGGATATCCTGGCCGGGTCGGTTGCCGATGCGCGCATCGAGGGCGAACTCATTCTTTGCACCCTGCAGCCGCGTCAACAGCGCCAGCCGCTGGAGCGGCGCTATGACGCCGTCGTCGTCACCACCGGCCCGGCGCATGGTGGCATTCTCGAAACCCAGCCCTGGCTCGCGGCACTTGCGGCAAGCGGCCACCTATCGCTCGATCCGACCGGCCTTGGCCTTGCCTGTAACCAGCATTCGCAAGCGATCGGCCCGTCCGGACATGCAGATCCTTCGCTGCTGATCTCCGGCCCGTTGGCACGCGGCACGTTCGGCGAGCTGATGGGCCTACCGCAGGTGACCGAGCATGCCTTCTTCATCGCCGGCGAGATCGCCGAAAAGCTGCGGACCAGCGCGACGAATAGGCATCCTGCCTGATTTTCCACCAATATGTCGCTCTTCGACTGTCCCCGGTGAGCGACTTCTGATAGTCACTCGGCCACCAATTCCCGCCCGGCATTCGGGCGACCAGAAATATCGAGACCATGTCGCAGGCTGCCTCCACCCTTTCCGAAGCCTCGCCTTCCAATCGTTTCGCCCTCGCGGCGCTGCTTCTCGGCGGGGCGGCGATCGGCGGCTCGCCGATCTTCGTCAGACTGTCCGAGGTCGGACCGATGGCGACGGCCTTCTGGCGCGTGGTGCTGGCGCTGATCCCGATCCTCGCCGTCTCGCTGCTGAAGAAGGATGCGGGGCCAAAGCCGCAGAGCCTTTCCGACTATGGCATGCTGATTCTGCCAGGCGTCATGCTGGCGCTCGACCTCGGCGCCTGGCACCTTTCGCTCACCATGACGTCGGTCGCCAATGCGACGCTGCTGGCCAACCTCGCACCGGTTTTCGTCACGCTGATCGCCTTCCTCTTCTTCAGCGCGAGGATCAGCCGCATCTTCATGCTCGGACTTGCCGTGGCTCTCTCCGGCCTCGTCATTTTGAAGGGCGGGCCCGCAGCCATTGGCAACGGCGATTTCAGCGGCGATGGCATCGCGATGATCGCCGCCTTCTTCTATGCCTGCTACATCCTGGCGATCGGCAGGCTGCGCAGCCGGTTCGATACGATCCGCATCATGTTGTGGAGCACAGCCTGCGCTGCGGTCTGCATCTTTCCGATCGGCCTGATCTACGAGGGCCATATGCTGCCCGCGACCGTCTACGGCTGGTCGATCGTTTTCGGCCTGGCCTTTATCAGCCATGCCGGCGGGCAGGTGGCGATCACCTATGCGCTGGCCTATCTGCCGGCGGCCTTTTCCTCGCTGACGCTGCTGTTGCAGCCGGTTGTTGCGGCCATTCTCGCCTGGGCGTTGCTAAACGAGGCGATCGGGACGATGCAGGCGCTCGGCGGCGCCGTCGTGCTGGCCGGCATAATGGTTGCCCGCCGCGGTTGATCGTCAGCGATTTTCCTGCAGCAGCCATTTCTGGATGATCGGAATGTCGGCATCGCCGAGATCGTGGCCGCCGGGGATGACGTCGGAATCGACGGTGGCGCCTGAACTCTTCAGCCTCTCTTCCAACTCGCTCGCATATTTGCCGTAGGCATCCGTCTTGCCGCTGATGACGAGCAGGTCCGTGCCTTTCAGATCGGCATGCGGATAGTCGCTGAGCACAGGCATGGAGCGCAGCAGCACCGCCTTGTGAACCAGGTTCGGGTGCAGGTAGAGCAGCGAGTTCAAAAGGTTGGCGCCATTGGAGTAGCCGACATAGACGACCTTCTGAGGATCGAGCCCGTAGGATTTGACAGCGCCCTCAATGAAGGCCGCGAAGGCCTCCGCCTCGGTCTTGATGTCGTTCTGGTCGAAGGAGAAGGGAGTAATGCGCTTGTACCAGCGTGGAAACCCTTCCTCCGTCGCCCGGCCGCGCACGCCGAGCAGCGTCGCCCGCGGCGCCGCCTTGTTCAGCAGCGGCATCAGCGTCGTCTCATTGCCGCCGGAGCCGTGCAGCAGCACGAAGACGCTGCCATCGGGATCGGGGGGCGTATAGAAACGATGGACGAATGGCAGCTCGCGATAATTGATGCGCGGCTGACCGGGCATTGAAAATTGCGGCAGCATCACCTTCAGGTCATGGAGATTGGTGATGGCTTCGGGTGGCGCGAAGAGCTTGCCCCCGAGGGCGGCGTGCTCTTCGTCCACGGTCATGCCCGGCTTGTCGGTCGCAAGCTCCACCAGCGTGCCGCCGGGCTCGCGAGCATAGAGCGAGCGGAAATATTTGCGGTCGTGCATATTGGTCGGCGACGCGTCGGTCGCTTCCAGCGCCTTTCGCACCGAATGCAGCGCCTCCTCGTCGGCGGCGCGGAAGGCGACGTGATCGACCGTGCCGGTGCCCGGCGCACCGGACCAGAAGCCACGTGCATCGCGCACGTCGATAATGTCGCCGGACTGCGACACCAGCCTGTCGATCGTGCCACGGCTGGCCTGCAAACGGTAACCGAAATGGCTCTCGAGGAAGCTGCGGCTTTCGGCTGGCTTCTCCGTCAGCATGGTGGCGCCGCGCACCCGCTGGATGGCATGCTCGACCGGGATCGAGGCGCCGTCCCAGGCGGCCGGCGATACCAGGTTCTTTGCGCCTGCGAGCTTGAGGATGATGTTATCTGGGTCCTTCAGCCGCAGGACGGGCTCACCGAATTCGTCGGCCGGGCCCCCTGAGCGCAGGCCGAAACTCATGGCGCGCGTCAGCCAGTAGCCGATGCTGGCAGGGTCGATCGACAGCGATATTTCGCTGATCTGGCCATAGCCGGCCCGGCCGGGCGCGCCATCTTCCCAGGCGAGGAAGGTCAGCAGCGACCCCGGCGTCCCTGCCGCATCGCCATAGAAGAGATGAAGTTGCGTCGCGTCCTCGTAACCGGCTGTCTGCTTGACGAGCCGCATGCCGAGAAATCCCGCGTAGAAGTCCACGTTCGCCTGCACCTTTCGGGTGACGGCCGTGACGTGATGTATGCCTGATACCATCGAGAGCAGTCCTGATTGAAGCGGCGTCGTCAGGAGCGCGAGTATGAGAGCTGCGAAGGTCATACCGTTGCCAATGACGATCGCTTAGTTTTGTTCCGCACAAAGCGCAAGCGAATCGCCGCGCTGCAACAACTCCAAATGTTCAACATCTTCGAGCGCCTCTTCCAGTTGCTGCAGGGTCGGCGGCTTGACCATATAGGCGCGCGCGCCGAGATTTCTGGCCCGTCGCATGTCGCTCTCGTCGCTTGACGTGCTGAGGATGCAGACGGGAATTTGCTTGAGGCGGACGTCGGCTGAAAGCGCATGCAGCACCTCGAAGCCGTCCATGATCGGCATGTTGATGTCGAGCAGCATCAGGTCGATCTGCGGCACATCGGCGATGCCTGCGCGTTCTTCGAGCAGCCGCATTGCCTCGCGTCCGTTGGTGGCGACATGCAGGTTGAAATTCACCTTCTCCCGCCGCATCAGCTTGATCTTCAGAATCTGGATGTCGGCCGGGCTGTCTTCCACCAGCAGCACCTCGGCCAGCCTGCCCGAACCTTCGCCTGGCTGCTCCGCCGGCTTGGCGCTGTGCGGGATGACCGATGCGGCAGGCGGCGTGGACCTCACCTCGGCGAGCGGCACTTCGAGAATGAAGGTGGCGCCCGGCCCATTTTCTGCCTCGCACCAGATCGAGCCGCCATGCATCTGCGCGATGCGGCGGCATATGGCAAGGCCGAGCCCGGTGCCTTCGATGCCACGACCGACGAGGCGCTTGAACGGCTGGAAAATCAGTTCGCGATGCTCCGGATCGATGCCAGGCCCGTTGTCACCCACGGTGAGGCGGCAGATATCGCCCTGCGCTTCGCCTATGATGCTGATCTCCGGAACCTTCTGCTCGCAATAGCGGATGGCATTCGACACCAGGTTCTGCAGGAGCTGGGTCAGCAGCGTCGCATCGCCCATGACCTCCGGCAGCGCCCCGCGGATGATGACGGCGCCGCGGCTTTCGGTCTGCTGACGCAGATTGTCCTCCACCTGGTCGAGCACGGCCGATAGCGAGACCGGCCTGAGCTCCAGCCCGCCGTAGGCCTCGAGCTTGGTGAAACCCGAGACTTTGACGATCAGGTCTTCCATATGGTCGGCGGCGCTGAGTACGTAATCAAGCAACTCCCGGTCTTCGGCCGGGAGCGCGGCAGAGCCGTGCAGGATGCGGCTGAAGGATTTGATCGTCCGGAGCGGCTCCTTCAGATCATGGGCCATGGCGCGAGTGAAGATCTCCAGCGATTGTCGCTTCTGCTCCAGCTTTGCTTCCAGCATGCCGTGCATGATGGCGTTCTGGATGCAGCGATGCAGTGTTTCAGGCGAAAGCGAATCCTTTGTCAGATAGTCGCGTGCCCCGCTCTTCATCACCTCGACGGCGACGGTTTCGTTGCCCTGGCCGGTCAGCATGATGACGTTGGCGGCGGGGTCATCCTCCAGGATATCGGCAAGAACGCCGAGCCCGTCGCGCCCCGGCAGCGAATAGTCGAGCAGGATGCAGTCCGGCCGTTTCCGGCCGTTCAGTGCAAGGCCCTCTTCGCCCGTCTCCGCCTCCACGACGGTATAGGCGGTGCTGGAAACGCGGCCCAATATGCGGCGATAGACCTCGCGATCGTCGATGTTGTCGTCGATGATGAGAATGGAGCAGTGTTCCGCCAATCTGTCAGTCCTCGAGCGGCAGGATGGCGATTTCGAACCAGTATTCCTTCAGCCGCTGGATCGCGGCGAAGAGCCCGTCGAGATCGACCGGCTTCTGCACATAGGTATTGGCGCCGAGCGCATAGCAGCCTTCGATGTCACGTTCGTCGTCGGAGGTCGTGAGGATCACCACCGGGATCTTGCGCCAGCCGGCATTCGACTTGATCGCCTCCAGCGTCTTGCGGCCGTCAAGGCCCGGCATGTTGAGATCGAGCAAGATCAGTCCCGGTTTCGGCACCATTGAGGCGAGCATGTCGAGCGCTTCCTGACCGGAAGCCGCCCAGCGGATCGAGTTGCGCAGGTTGGTGCGTTTGAAGGCGCGCATCGTCGCTTCGAAATCGTCTTCGCTGTCTTCGACGATCAGGATCGGTTGCGTGTCACGCTGCTGCATTTTGCCCCTCGCGCTTTTTTCCCAAGGTGAAATAGAATGTTGTGCCGGTGCCGACCTCGGATTCCAGCCAGATATCGCCATTGTGCCGCGCGATGATCTTGCGCACGAAGGTAAGGCCTGCTCCGGTGCCGTCGTCGGAATCCTGCGACTTTTCCAGCCGCTTGAAAATGCGGAAAATATCCTCGTGGAATTCCTGCGGAATGCCCTTGCCGTTATCCTTAACGAAAAACACGTTGCGGGCAACCGTGCCGTCCTTGCCGACGAAACGGTCGAGGTAACCGATCGAGACGAGCGGCGCCGGCTTGTCGTTGTATTTGATCGCATTGGTAATGAGATTGCGGAACACTTCGGTCAGCCGCGGCGCGTCGCAGACCACCTCCGGCAGCCGGCCGTCAATGATGACCTTGGCATGCCGCTCCTCCAGCAACAACTCCATCGTCGCGACGACATCCTTGACGATCAGGCCGATGTCGGTGCGTTTGACCGCCAGCTGCTGACGCCCGAGCCGGGAGAAATAAAGTAGGTCGTTGACGAGTTTCTCCATGCGTTGGCTGAGACGCACGAGCCGGTTCAGCCGGCGCACGCCGTCCTCGTCGAGCTTGTCTTCATAGTCCTCCAGAAGGAAGCGGGAGTGGTTGTGCAGGCCGCGCAGCGGCTCTTTGAGATCATGCGAGGCGATATAAGCGAATTCATCGAGGTCGTGGTTGCTGCGCTCGAGCTCGGCCGTATAGGCCTCGAGCTGGGAAAGCGTCGTTTTCATCCGTTCTTCCTGCCGGACGCGCTCGCTGATGTCGCGCACGATACCGACGAAGGTCTTTGTCTGGCCGGTGACGACGGCGCTGATGGAAACATCGATCGGAAAGACGATGCCGTTCTTGCGTCGTCCGGAGACCATGCGCGTCGTGCCGATGATGCGCTCCTCGCCAGTCTGCCGGTAATGGGCGAGATAGCCGTCGTGCTCGGAATGGTAGGGTTCGGGCATCAGCATCTTGATATTCCGGCCGATCGTCTCCTGCGGGGAGTAGCCGAACATGCTTTCAGCCGCCGGATTGAAATTCTTGATCGTTCCACGCTCGTCGATGACGACGACGGCATCAGGGGTGCCGCGCACCAGCGCGCCGAAGCGGACGCGCTCGCCTTCCAGGTGATGGGTGTTGCGCATGAAATAGTAGACGAGGAGCGCGATCAGCCAGAGCGTGGCAGCCGTAATAGTGCGGTTGGCGATCTCCTGCCAGAACGCCGCCTCATTGTGCCTGACGGCGAAAAAGCCGAGCATCAACAGCACGGTGCAGGCAAAGGCGAAGAAAAGCGGCGCATTTCTGTTGCCGAACCAGAGCGCCGTCAGCACCAGCGGCACATAGAGAATGCCGTTGGCGACACCCAGCGGCGTATAGAGATCGACGAGAAGGCCGGTGAAGCAGACCGCAGCCGGGATCCAGAGCGGGATCTGCGCCCGGTTTGCCGGCTGCATCCACCAGGAGCGGGCGAGAAGCCCCGAGCCGAAGATCACGATGCCGATCGCCGTATGCAGCGCCATTGCCGCATAGGGACCCCAGCGGTAACCCTGTTCGGCGTCGGTGACATAGCCGGCCAGCGCGATCATGCCGAGCGTGACAACGACATAGCTCGTCAGTTCCTGCACCACCTGGCTCTTTTTCTCCATGTGGAGCGAGAGCAGCAGCGAAAGATTGGCGATCAGGAAGACCAACGCCGTGTTCGGTCCCATGCCGCCGCCGATCTTGGCGATGAAATCGGGCGGAACCAGGAAGCGCGTGATCAACACGTCGACATTGTGAAAAGTCCGCCCGATCGTGACGATTTCCACGAGCCGGGCCGCAGCGATCGCCGCCGCAAGCCCCGCCGTGATCGTTGCCGTCACGCGAAAACGGCGGGCCGCCAGTGTCGAGGCGGCAAGCCCCACGCCGGAAAGCACGAAGCACAGCGCGGTGTTGAAGGCCATCGACGGAAAGCCGGGAACCAGCGAAATGACAATCTCGACCTGCAGCAGCCAGCCGGCAAGGGCAGTCAAGCCGAGAAGGAACATCAGGCAGCCGACCGCAATCGCAAAGGCACGGTAGTGCCGCCTTGGCTGATCCTGCAGGTCCACGTTGCCCTGATCCTGCACCCGTGTGTCCTCCTTCGGTTCGCGCGGCCATCTTTTCCGAAATCGAGGAATACTCAATAGGCAAGGCGGGGCGGTGCCACGCTTTTTGCGAAATGATCTGCGATGAGGTATATCGAATTTCAGTGGAACCGCGATATGGTGATGTCGAAGGACAGCGAGGTTCATTCGAACAATATCCAAATTTCGGTGCTAGATGACCACCCTATTTTATGTCGACGACAGCAAGGATGACCTCTTCTATCTCGACTATATCTGCAGAAAGCAGCAGATAGACGTCGATCTATTCTGTTTCTCCGCAGCCGAAATGGCGCTGGAGGCGCTGGAGACGCGCGCGGCGGAAGGCAAGACACCGCCTGACGTGCTGGTCGCCGATCTCTACATGCCACTCGATAGCGGCATCGGCCTGATCACTCGGTTGCGCCTGGATGATCGTTTCAAGGCGATGCGGCTTGCTATCTGCAGCGGATCGGATGCTGCCGAGGACCGCGCGCGCTCACTCGATGCCGGCGCCGATGTCTATCTGGAAAAGCCACTTGACCTTGCCTCGATCATTCTCAATCTTGAGATGTAGAATACGGCGAAAGCCGGATGACCTGTTCCCCCTCATTCGTCCAAGCCATATGACGAACCGCAATTGACAAGGTCGAGGACGCATCACAAGATGCAACCGGAGCGAAGAATATGGAACGCAAAATAAGCGCTGAGAGAACCGATCAACCCGCGTTCGCCGCCACGAACATCAGCCAACCCCTTAGCTGAATGGGTCTATCGGCTCTCTCGCGCTTACGTCTGGCACTGCCTTCTCGCATTCATGGATGTTGAATGCAGGAAGAATACGATACCCAGGTAAGAACTACTGCCCCTCAGTAAAATCTGCCCGTGCATCACCTGTCGTTGAGATAATTGATGATTTCCGCCTTACATATCGAAAGTCCCCGTTTTCGATATCCCTCATCAACCGTCTCGCAATTTTTGTAGCTCTTCGCGTTTAAGACGTATATCCCAAGATTTCGGGATTAGAGGTATTGGCGGGAGGAGAGGAAGAGTTGGAATGAGCAATGCCCCGGCAATTCCCTTTCATGCCGGACCGGAGCTTAGCCGGGCGATCAACCGCACCGATTTTTTCCGTCTGCTGAAGTCGGCGGCGCAGCATTACAACTTCAACAATTTCGCGCTTGCCCGCATTTCCGAGGCTTCGGCCCCTTTCGGTGAACGTGATATCGTCATCACCAATGTCGCTGAGCGACGTGTCGGCCTTTTCATCACGACGTTGAAGGAAGCGCTCGGGACCGTCCGGGCAAAGAGCGCCCAGTTCCTGGCAACGCCGGTCCATGGCAGGAGCGCACAGCCGGAAGCTTACCCGTCCAATCTTGTTTTCAACGAATTCCTGAGCGGCGTCTTTCTCTTCATCCCGCTATTTACGCCGGAAGGGCGGCGATATTGCCTCGTGCTCAGCGGCGAGCGTCAGGAGCCGGATCAGAGTGAGATCGCCGACATGCTTCTCGACGCCATGCGCATTTTCGACAAGCTCTACGAGGAAATCCTGACGCCGGAAATGTCCGGACGGCTGACCCAGCGCGAATCGGAAATCGTCAAATGGACGAGCGAAGGCAAGACGTCGGCGGAAATCGCCATCATTCTCGGTCTGTCCGAACATACGGTCAATTCGCACATCACCGCGGCCGCGCGCAAACTTGACGCTGTCAACCGCGTTCATATGGTGGCGATCGCCTTGAGGAATGGTTTGGTTTCGTGAAGTTGGTTTCGGGATTGGGGAAATGAGACGATGATCACCGAAACGAGCCGAAGGAACACTGTCAAGGTTCTCTTTGTCGATGACGAATTCATCGAATTCCGTGCGCTCAAGAAGAAGATCGCCGATCTCTCCGAGCCGGCCGTCGAGGTTGAATATTCGCCATCGATCGGTGACGCGCTGGAAAAGATCCGCTTGGCGCGCTTCGATCTCATCCTGCTCGACAACCGCCTGCTGCCCAATGCCGATTTCCGCGAAACGGTGCCGGAGCTGCGGGGCATCGGTTACACCGGCCCGATCGGCGTTGTCTCGACCGATATATCGGGCGGCTATTTCCAGGAATTCCCGGATTACGGCGTCGATTTCCGCATCGGCAAGGACGAAATCGATGCCCAGGCGCTGCAGCACATCATCCGCGAATATGTGACCTATGACGTCCCGGATTTCTGGAAGGACGATTACAGCATCTAACCATCATGCGATGGGAAGGCGGATGATGAAACAGCTGCCGCTTGCATCCGAATGTTCGAGGCTGATATCGCCGCCAAGCGCCGTCAGAAACTCCCGCGCCGTCGTCAGTCCGAGACCGGCGCCCTGGACTGCTCCCGGCTTCGGCAATTTCCAGAACGGCTCGAATATCCGCTCCCGATAAGCCGGATCGATGCCCATCCCATTGTCGGCAATCCGGATGAACCAGTCCGTCCCCTCGCGCTCCGCGGCAATGGCCACACGCGGCGACACTTCGCTGCGATAGGTGAGGGCATTGGTCAGCAGATGCCGCAGCACCAGACCGAAGAGGGCAGGGTCGGTACGGATGGAAGGCAGGCCGTCGCTTTCAAGCGTTGCCTCACGGACCGCCGTCTCATCGGTCAGTTCGCCCCAGACATTTTCGGCCAACGCCTGCAGATCGATCTCTTCAGGCGTCACCTGAGGTGTGCCACCGGCAAGGCTCATCAACGCCTTGGTGAGACGCTGCGCCGTCTGCGCCTTTTCCATGATCATCCGGAGGCTCTGAAGCTGTTCGCCGTCGAGCGTCTCCTCGAGATCGTCGAGCAGCAGCTCGGCATACATGGCGATATGGCGGAGCGGCGATTGCAGGTCGTGCGAGGCGGTTGCGAGAAAACGCTTGATGCGCTCCTCGCTGTCTCCGGCAACGGTGGTTTCCGGCGGTCTCGTCGGGTCGGATGACATCTGGCGGTTTCCCCGATCTCAATTGCAGCGCCGCACGTCTTTTCAGACGCGCTAAGGACGCTCTAACACTTTGAATTGGCACATAATGCAGCAGCCGACAATAGAAAGAGGGCGCCGGCTCTGCAACCGGCGCCCTCTTCAAAGATGCGTTAAAAACGGGGATTTAGCTCGCGGACTTGCGCGGGCGACCCTGTTCCGGCGGGATGATCTCAACTGCCGCATCGGTTGCCGGTGCCTTGGCATGGCGGCGGCGCCAGTCGCCCAGGAAGAGCAGGATGGGTGCTGCGATGAAGATCGACGAGGCGCCGGCCACGAGAATGCCGAAGACCATCGGGATCGCGAAGCTCGAGACGGCACTACCGCCCCAGATCGCCATAGGCACCAGGGCGAGGAAGGCCGTCGCATTGGTGTAGAGGCTTCGCGCCAAGGTCTCGTTGATCGACTTGTCGATGATCTCGCGCAGCGGCATCGACTTATAGAGTCGCATATTTTCGCGCATGCGGTCATAGACGACGACCTTGTCGTTCACCGAGTAACCGACGAGCGTCAGAATGGCGGCGATCGCTGTCAGATTGAAGTCGAGGCCGGTGATCGCGAAGAAGCCGATCGCCTTGGTGACGTCGAGCACCAGCGTGACGATGGCGCCGACGGCAAACGGCCATTCGAACCGTACCCAGATATAGATGAGCATCGCGAAGCTTGCGATCACGACCGACAGGATACCGGCCCAGGCAAGCTCGCCGCTGACCTTCGGCCCGATGACGTCGGTGCCCTCGATGGTGGCGGTCGGATCGATTTTGGCGACTTCGGCCTTCAGCTTGGTCACCGCTGCCGTCTGTGCCTCTTCGCCGCCTTCCTGCCGTTGGGCACGAACGAGAATGCTGTTCTTGTCACCGAAGGACTGCAGCGAGATTTCGCCGAGACCAAGCGTGTTCAGGCCTTCACGGAACGTCGCAAGATCGGCCGGGGCGGTGGTCCTGACGGCCATCTGGATGCCGCCGCGGAAATCGACGCCGTAGTTGAGGCCGGGATGGATGAAGAGCACGACGGAGGCGATCGAAAGCAGCGCTGAGACGGTGATGCCGAAGAAGCGCGCCTTCATGAACTGGATGTGCTTGTCATAGGGGCTGAACGGGATCAACGGCCGGATGTTCAGCACCTTGAGCTTTCTGCGGCGGGTGATCTCGATCATCGCCACACGCACGAAGGCGACCGATGTGAACATCGAGATGATCAGGCCGAGCGCCATGGTCACGGCAAAGCCGCGAACCGGTCCGGAGCCGAAAAAGAACAGGATGGCCGCAGCGATCAGGGCCGTCATGTTGCCGTCGATGATGGTCGAATAGGCACGGCGGAAACCGGTGTCGATGGCGGCGAAGGCGCTCCTGCCCTTGCGCGTTTCTTCGCGGATGCGCTCGTTGATGAGGACGTTGGCGTCGACCGCGAGGCCGATGCCGAGCACGACACCGGCAATGCCCGGTAGCGTCAGCGTCGCACCAACCAGCGTAAGCGCCGAGAAGGTCAGGATCGTGTGAATCAACAGTGCGATATTCGCCAGGAAGCCCCAGGTGCCATAGAGAACGAAGATGAAGACTGCGACGAGGACAAAGCCGACGATGCCGGAATAAATGCCCATCTTGATCGCGTCGGCGCCGAGGTCGGCGCCGACGGTGCGCTCTTCGATGACCGTCAGCTTGGCGGGCAGGGCGCCGGCGCGCAGCATGGCCGCCAGCGTCGTGGCGCTATCGGCCGAGAAGCTGCCGGAGATCTGGCCGGAACCGCCGGTGATCGGCTCGCGGATAACAGGCGCGCTCAGCACCTTGTCGTCGAGGACGATGGCGAAGGGATTGCCGACATTCTGGCGGGTGATCTCGGCAAAGCGGCTGGCGCCGGCGCTGTCGAAGCGGAAGCTGACGATCGGCTCATGCGTGTTCGGGTCGAAGCCGACGCGGGCATCCGAAAGGCGGTCGCCGGAGATTTCGACGCGGTCGAGGACCGGATAGGATCGGCCTTCATCGTCCTTCAGCATGGTCACGCCGGGTCCGGGCGCATTGTTCGGCGCCAGCATGTGGAACGACATCTTGGCGGTGGAACCGAGAAGTTCGCGCAGGCGTGACGGATCCTGCGCGCCCGGAAGCTGGACGAGCACGCGGTTGGCGCCGATGCGCTGGATGGTCGGCTCGGAGACGCCGACCTGGTCGACGCGCTGGCGGATGACTTCGAGGCTCTGCTGGACGGCATTGTCGACATTGGCGGAGATGCCGGCCGGCGAGAAGCCGACGGTGATGGTGGCGCCGTTCGCGGTGACATCAAGATCGGCCTGGCCGGCGCTGAGGCCGGTGCTGATCGGGTTGGCGAGCGTCTTGAGTTCGGTGACGGCAGCATCGCTCTGTGAGGCATCGGCGAGCGTCACGACGATCTGGTTCTGGCTGCGGACCACGGCTTTCGGCTGGATGCCCTTTTCGCGCAGCACGCGGCGCGCGTCCTGAAGCAGCGATTGCAGCCGCTCCTTGGTCAGGTCGGCTTCGTCGACTTCCAGAACGAGGTGCGAGCCGCCGCGAAGGTCGAGGCCGAGCGACACCTGCTCATGCGGCAGCCAGGCCGGCACGCGCTGGAGGACGGATTGCGGCAGGACGTTCGGCAGGGCGATCAATAGGCCGAGTAGGATGATCACCGTATAGGTGAACACCAGCCATGGTGAAGTACGCATGTTGTATTCCTTGATATCGAGGGCCGGCGCTCGGGCGCTGGCGGCATGTCGTCAATGTCGGAAGCGCCGATCGGCGCGAGCGTCAGGCAGCGACCGGCGGTGCGCGCGGCTGATGGGTCCTGGAGACTGCGGCGTGAAGCGAAGCTTCGAATGCCGGAAAAGCGGCTGATATGTTCCAGCCGGCGAAATCAAGGGCCGGAGCGGCGGCAAGGGCAGGCGAGCCGGCGTCATGTGCCGTCTGCTTCGGCGCAAGCTTGCGCTCCGTGGCAAGCAGCCCACGCACGGTGTCGCGCGCAGTCAACTGCGGCGGCTGCGGATCTCGACCGGAAGAGGAAAGCGTATTGACGGCAGCGGCTGGCGAGATCACCAGATTGCCGCCGAAAAGCAGGCCGAGATAGGCAAGGATGGCGACGAGGAGAGAAGCGGCGATACGGCTCGTCAGACGGTGCTGGTCCAGCTCCATCTTCTCCGTCCCGGCGATGTCACTCCCGTATCGGCTCAAAAGCGCGCCAATCTCTCATTCTCTTTCCGGCGGAGGGTCGTCCGTCGGCATAATTGTATCAGGCCCATGCCCGTCTTCATAGGGTTCACTCTCATGATGCACTTGGGCGAGCCGGTCAACCATGCCAAGCGCGATTTCACGCTCGCCCATGATGACGGTGTCGGCGCCATAGAGCTTCAGCTCATCGACCTCGGCGTCGGAATGGGCGCGGGCGACGATGAGGATCGATGGATTGACGCTACGGGCCTGCTCGGCGATGCGGCAGGCCTCGAAGGCGTTGGGGATGGCGATGGCAATGCTGCGGGCGCCGGAAAGATTGGCAAGGTCGAGCGTTTCCCGCATCACCGCATTGCCCGCCAGGGTTTCGATACCCTGCACCTTCAGCTCGCCGATGCGCTTGTCGGAGTCCTCGATGACGAGAAAAGGTGTGGCTGACGACTTGAGATTCTGTCCGACGATGCTGCCAACCCGCCCATAGCCGACCAGAATGGCGTGGCCGCTGAGAGCGGTTGGGTGCACCTCGTCGTCTTCGGGCGGCATCTCCTCCTGCGCTGCTATCGCATCCGCAGCGGGAGCAGGGTCCGCCACGACGTCTTCGCGCTTTGCACCATCCAGCAGCGGCCGCATGCGGTCGCAGAGGAAAAACAGCAGCGGATTGAGGATGATCGAGATGATGGCGCCGGCAAGGATCAGATCGCGGCCTTCCTCCGGCAGCAGTCCCAGTTCGACGCCGAGGGCGGCGAGGATGAAGGAGAATTCGCCGATCTGGCCGAGGCTGGCCGAAATCGTCAGCGCGGTGCCGAGCGGTTTCTTGAAGGCGAGCACGATCAGGAGCGCTGCGACTGACTTGCCGATGACGATGATGAAGATGGTGGCAAGGATCGGCAGCGGTTTGTCGATCAGGATGTTCGGATCGAACAGCATGCCGACAGAGACAAAGAACAGCACGGCAAAGGCGTCGCGCAGCGGCAGGCTTTCCTGTGCTGCGCGATGGCTGAGCTCGCTTTCGGCAAGCACCATGCCGGCAAAGAAGGCGCCGAGCGCCAGCGATACGCCGAAGAGCTTTGCCGCTCCGAAGGCGACGCCGAGCGCGATCGCCAACACGCCAAGCCGGAAGAGCTCGCGCGAACCGGTATGGGCGATGCGGTGCATCGTCCATGGAATGAGCTTACGACCGAAGACCAGCATCAGCGCCACGAACAGCGCCACCTTGACCAGCGTCATGGCTATCATGCCGCCGATGCCGAGATCGAGGTCGAACAGGCGGCTCAACGCGGCCGAGAGCGGCTCGACGGGAGCGTGACCCTCACCGCCGATGCTGGCTGCGGCCGGGATCAGCACCAGCGCCAGCACCATGGCGAGATCCTCGACGATCAGCCAGCCGACGGCGATCCTGCCGCGCTCCGTCTCGACGAGGCGCCGCTCCTGCAGCGCTTTCAACAGCACAACGGTGGAGGCGACCGAAAGCGCCAGGCCGAAGACCAGACTGCCGCCGGTCGGCCAGCCCATGAAGGCGCCAAGCCCCCAGCCGAGCAGTGTCGCAAAGGCGATCTGCACGATCGCGCCGGGCACGGCGATGCCGCGCACCGATAGCAGGTCTTTCAGGGAGAAGTGCAGCCCGACGCCGAACATCAGCAGAATGACGCCGATTTCGGCCAGCTCCGGCGCAAGGTTCTGATCCGCCACATAACCTGGCGTATGTGGCCCCACAAGCACGCCGGCGATGAGATAACCGACGAGCGGCGGCATCCGCAGCCGATGGGCGAAGGCGCCGAAGATGAAAGCCAGCACGAGGCCGCCGACGATTGTCGAAATCAAGGGCGTATCGTGTGGCATTGCTGTCTCCCGATCTGGAAATCCCGTTCGTAATATGACATATATGGTCTATATCGACCAATATGGGCAACTTGAAATCATGGGTCAAGGCGCAAGGGAAACAATTCTCACTCCCCCTCTCTGTCGCGCGGCGCGCGGACTGCTCGACTGGACTCAGACCGATCTTGCCGAGAGGGCTGCCGTCTCGCGCAGCACCATCCGCGATTATGAAGGCCGGCACCACGACATCCACCGCGCGACGGAGGCGCAGCTGCGCCTCGCCTTCGAGGAGGGCGGCGTCAAATTCGTGGAGATCGAAGGGGCAGGCACCGGCCTTTGCCTGCCTGATCCAGCCGGCTGAACCGGCTCAGGGTGCCAGGCAGGTGGCTGAGACCTTGTAGATGGAAAGCGCCTTGCCCTTGTAGTTGCCTTCCGTCGGCTGCCAGTTCTTCAGTACCTCGGGCGTCTCGGTGGCGCAGGTGAAGGGCCTGTCCGTCAGGAAAAGCACCTTGCCGGTGATGTCGGCAGGCAGAGCGAACTCCTGCTCGTAATAGCTCTCCGGAAGGCCCGCGGGCGCTCGCGCATAGATCCTGTAGGTCGCATCGCGGAGCGTATAGAAAAGATCGGCGACCATGTCGCGATTGTCGGTGACGATGATGTCGGTGCCGGCCTGAGCTGCGAGTGCTGCGGCCTCGCGGCTGACTTCGGCGCGGCCGAGATAGCGCTTCATCAACTCGTCGCCGTTCGGCAGCAGCAATTGATGCGGAAAGATCGTCGCCAGCGGAAAAAGCAGGCTGGCGATGCCGTTGATGGTCAACGACAGCTTGAGCCCCTTCGGCCACATCCGGTAAAGCAGCCAGACGGCAAGGATGGTCCCGGCGACATAGGCGGTCACCGCCCAGTTGGCATAGGCCTTGGCGACGGTTGCCTGAAGCGTGATGAGCACCACCACCGGCATCGACAGCCAGATCAGCATCTTCTCGCGGTCGTCGCTCCTGCCCTTGATCATGTGATAGACCGCCCAGAGCATCGCGAAGAAGATGATCGGCCCGACGACGCCGAACTGGGCGGAGAAGAATTCAAGCCCGCGACGGACATTGATACCGAGTTCGCTCCAATGGGCGATATCCTGCGTATGCCGCACCGTCGTGTTGTCGTGCTGCAGGTTCCACCACAGGTTCGGCAGGGCGACGACCGCCGCGACCGCGACCGCGATGATGCAATCCCGGATGGCGATGCGTGCCGCCGGAATGAGGAGGAGGGCAAGCGCGCCGCCCGGAACGACGAACAGCACGGCATATTTCGTCAGGAAGGCGAGGCCGACGCTAAGGCCCATGACGAGCGCCAGCTCGACCGAGCGTCGCTGCGTAAGGCCGAAATAGGCAAGCAGCGCGATCGCGATGAAGAATAGCAGGATCACGTCGGTCGAGAAGAACACCGAAGAAAGCGCAACGCCGGGGAGCGTGATGTAGGTGGCGCCCGTCCAGCCTTCGACCTCCGGCCCGACGAAACGTTTTGCCGTCTTCATCAGCACCAGTGCCGCCGCCATGTGGATCAGCGGTCCGAGCAGTCTGATCCAATAGATGGCGTTGGAGCCGGAAAGCTCGGTCATCGCCCGGATCACCCAGGCAATCATCGGCGGCTTGGAATAATAGCCGAGATCGAGATTCTGCGACCAGAACCAGTACTGCGCCTCGTCGACGAAAAGGTCCGTCGCATCGAAATTGAGCGTGACGACGCGCCAGAGCGTGAAGCCAAGAACGATGAGGAGACCAGATCTGGGGGACATGAACCGATAGTTCCGCTGACATGAAAGGCGCGAGTGCGATACACCAAAGGTGTCGGACTGCCAACGGGGAAGGGTGGATCTAGCGCATCGGCCCGAAAATCGGAATCGATTTTCGGAAAGCACGATGCGTAGATTCAAAGTGTTAGAGCGTCCTTTGTGCGTCCGAAAGGACGCACGGCGCTCTACTGGATGTCGCGCAAAACTGTGCAGCGGTTTTGGGATAACGACATGCGGAAAACAGAGAACTAAAGCGCGAGGAGCGAATCCGAAAGATCGCGATGCGCTTTAGAACACCCGAAGCGCGCGGAGATCGCGGTTTGCAGCGAGAAAATCGAGACGGGCGACGGCGGCAAGCAGCGTCATTGCAATCAAGCAGGAACCCAATCCGAGAACAATCATTGCTCTGTCCTTGTCGACGTCATGTCTTGGTTATCGACCGGCATATAACACGGAGCTTGCGTGTGCCTTGTAGCAGCCGTGCAACTCCGCAGCAGTATTTGCTGTGAACGGCCTTGAATTGCTTCAAAAGCCTGCACCGCGAAAGGCTTATTAACCTTCAAGCAAGGAATTAACCATAAACATTGGGTTACACGTCGGAATGGGAAGATGCACTCGTTCCCACCAGGCATGACGCCGTCCCGCCGTACCGGGTTGATCCGGTATCCATCTCTTCAGACAGCTCCGAAACATAGCTGATCAGGGGGCTCGATCCGCCGGTTGCGACCGGTGGTGAGGACCGTCTCCACGCTTCGCGTTCATCGGATGCTGCGAAAGTTTTTGGCCGGGCCTTTGCCCGGAAAGTGGTTGGGGACAGGCGTTGAGGCAGGATATGCCATCAGATCAGGCTCGTGGCGCGCAGGCAGGCAGCTTGCGCGACCGCCTGCGCTTTGCCGGTCTCGATGCCGACCAGTGCGAGTTGGTGCGCCGCAACCGGCCGGCCCTCGAGGCGCATCTGAAGGCGGGCCTCAGGGATCTCTTTCACAGGTTCCAGTCATTCCCCGACGCCTCGCGCAATTTCGAGAGCGAGCGCCAGGTCGACCGCCTGCACGATCTGCAGTCCTCGCATTGGGATGTGCTGACGGATGCGCGGTTCGACAGCCTCTATGCAGAGCGCGTCAAGGTTCTCTCCGATACCGAAAGCAAAATGGGCCTCGACCCGCGCTGGCACGTGGCCGGCCATGCCGTCATGCTGGAGCATGTCGTTTCCGGTCTCGCCGAGGAGATCGCCGGCCGTCCGCTGCTGCCGTCGGCCAAGCGCCGCACCCGCGAAATCTCCGACCTGATGACGGCGATCATCCGCATTGTCATGGTCGATGTGGAAATTGCCGTCTCGCTCCGCTTCAACGCGCTGCGCGCCGGGGAGCAGCGTGCGCTTGCCGACCAGCGCGCCGACAACGAGGCCGAGATCGCCCGGATCTTCGGCGATGTCATCGACGGTCTTTCCGCACGCGACCTGACGCGACGCGCGCCCGTCGACGGCGCCTATGCCGGGATCGCCGCCGCGCTGAACGGCGCGTTGGATGGCCTCCAGGCCGAGTTCACCGCCATTACTGAGCGCACGGTCAAGGCGGAAGCGGCGACGGGCTCGCTTGCCGGTCTGTCGCGGCAGTTCGCCGGCACGGCTTCCGGCCAGGCCGATCGGCTGCAGCTTTCCGCTGCGGCCCTTGCCGGCATTGCCGGCAGTGTGCGCGATGGTGCTGCCGACAGCCGCGCTGCCGAACAGGCGGCCGCCACGACGCGCGCTGCCGTCGAGGCAAGCGGTGAGGTCGTCGGCCGCGCAATCAGCGCCATGGCCGATATCGAGCAGTCGGCCGAAAAGATCGGCCAGATCATCGGCGCGATCGACGAGATCGCCTTCCAGACCAATCTTCTGGCGCTGAATGCCGGTATCGAGGCCGCTCGCGCCGGCGATTCCGGCCGCGGTTTTGCCGTCGTCGCCCAGGAAGTTCGCGCCCTTGCCCAGCGCTCGGCCGAAGCCGCCCGCGAGATCAAGACGCTGGTGACGACGACCAAGGCGCAAGTCGACGCCGGCGTGCAGATGGTCGGCCGCACGCAGGATTCGATCGGCAGCATCGTGCGTCAGGTAACCGACATCAACGCCGCCATCGCCGGCATCGCTACTCGAACGGGCGAACATGCCGCCAGCCTCGACAGCGTGACTTCAGACGTCAAGGGCCTGGGTGGCGAAGTGGCGGATAGTGCTGGACTTGCGGAGCGCTCCGCTGAAGGCGCCGACCACCTCCACACCGTCATTCTCGAGCTCGGCCAGACGATTCGCGAATTCCGCATCGCCCGGGAAAATGCCACTGCCGGGCGTCAAGCACCGGTTCGCGTGACACCGCCGCGCGCCATCGAGGCCGCCGCCCGTCCGGCACCGGCCGTGGACGAATACGAAAATGACGATTTTGGCCTTCCACAGCCCTTCGCAGGCGTCGGAGGTGGGCGGAATGTTTACTAACCTATCGGATGATTGCCCCAGCTCGTCTTTTCGGGCCGGGGATAAGGGGACAAGGAAAAGCTGATGGCAGCAAAGAAGAGTGGCAAGACGCTGGATTTGACAGCGGTGCTCGACCTCAACGAGGCTTCCGCCTTGCGCGATAAACTCCTCTCCCTCCGGGGTAGCGGTCTTTCGATAGACGCTTCCGGCGTCGAACGGATCGGTGCTCTTTGCGCCCAGGTTCTGATGTCCGCCGAGAAGACCTGGGAGCAGGACAAGCAGCCGTTCACCTTCTCCAAGGTGTCCGACGCATTTCAGAAAACGATGCAGCTGGTTGGCGTCAATATTGACCACCTGCTTGCCAAGGAGATTCGGCAATGAAGAAAAAAGTGCTCACCGTGGATGATTCCCGCACCATCCGAAACATGCTTCTCGTGACGCTGAACAATGCCGGCTTCGAGACGATCCAGGCGGAAGACGGCATCGAGGGCCTCGAGGTTCTCGAAGAGTCCAACCCTGATGTCATCGTGACCGACATCAACATGCCGCGCCTCGACGGTTTCGGCTTCATCGAAGGTGTCCGCCGCAACGAGAAATATCGGGCGATCCCGATCCTGGTCCTGACCACCGAAAGCGACGCGGAAAAGAAGAACCGCGCCCGCCAGGCCGGTGCCACGGGCTGGATCGTCAAGCCCTTCGACCCGGCCAAGCTGATCGATGCCATTGAGCGTGTAACCGCTTAAACCCAGGATTTGCTCCTATGGATATGAACGAAATCAAAGAGATCTTTTTCCAGGAGTGCGAGGAACAGCTCGCCGAGCTGGAATCCGGTCTTCTGAAAATGAATGATGGCGATCGCGATCCGGAAACCGTCAATGCGGTGTTCCGTGCCGTGCATTCGATCAAGGGTGGCGCCGGCGCCTTCGGCCTTGACGATCTGGTAGCCTTCGCCCATGTTTTCGAGACCACTCTCGATTGCGTTCGATCCAACAAGCTTGAGCCGAACCAGGATGTCCTGAAGGTGATGCTGAAGTCGGCCGACGTGCTCGCCGACCTGACGAACGCCGCACGCGACGGCGGCAGCGTCGATGAAAGCCGCAGCCGCGGCCTCGTCAAGGAACTTGAGGCGTTGGCCAACGGCGAATTGCCGTCTCCCTCGGCATCGTCCGAAGCGCCGGCGCCGAAGGCCGCCGCAAAGGCTGCTCCGGCCGCTCCGGCGCCGACCCCCAAGCCGACCGACGACAGCGGCTTCCAGCCAGTCCCCTTTTCCTTCGACGATTTCGGCGGCGAGGGCGATGCGGGCGGCATGCCGGCCTATGAAGTCATCTTCAAGCCGCGCTACGAACTCTATTCCAAGGGCAATGACGCCACCCTGCTGCTGCGCGACCTCTCGCGCCTCGGCGAAATGACCATCTACTGCAATACGGATGAGCTGCCGGGCCTGGAGGAACTCGATCCGGAAGGCGCCTATTTCTTCTGGAACGTCACGATCAAGACGGACAAAGGCGAGGACGCTATTCGCACCGTCTTCGAATTCGCCGAGTGGGATTGCGAACTGACGGTGAAGCCGGTCGAAGAAGCAAGGGCGGACGCGACCAGCAACGACGAACTGCCGATGGTGCCGGTCCCCTTCGATCTGTCGATCCTGGACGAAACGGGCGCAACGGAAGAGGTTTCCGCCTCAGACGCGCGGGCCGAGGAGACGGCCGCAGCCGTTGCCGCCGCCGAAACTGCCTCCAACGTCACGCAGATGGCCGCAGCCGCCGCCCGCGTCGAGAAGAAGGAATCGGCAGCCGCCGCAGCGGCCGCAGCAAGTGCTGCCGCCCAGAACAATGCCGCCGGTGCCGGCCAGACGATCCGCGTCGATCTCGACCGTGTCGACCGCCTGATCAACCTCGTCGGCGAATTGGTCATCAACCAGGCGATGCTGTCGCAGAGTGTCATCGAGAATGACACGACCGGCACCTCCTCGATCAATATGGGCCTCGAAGAGCTGCAGCAGCTCACCCGCGAGATCCAGGACTCGGTCATGGCGATCCGCGCGCAGCCGGTGAAGCCGGTGTTCCAGCGCATGTCGCGTATCGTCCGCGAAATCGCCGACATGACCGGCAAATCGATCCGCCTCATCACTGAAGGTGAAAACACCGAAGTCGACAAGACGGTCATCGACAAGCTGGCCGAGCCGCTGACCCACATGATCCGCAACGCCGTCGACCACGGCATCGAAACACCCGAAAAGCGCGCAGCTGCCGGCAAGAACACCGAAGGCACGGTCCGCCTCACCGCCAAGCATCGTTCGGGACGCATCCTGATCGAGCTTGCCGACGACGGCGCCGGCATCAACCGCGAGAAGGTCCGCCAGAAGGCGATCGACAACGACCTCATCCCGGCCGACGCTAACCTGTCGGACGAGGAAATCGACAACCTGATCTTCCTGCCGGGCTTCTCGACGGCCGACAAGATCTCCGACATCTCCGGCCGCGGTGTCGGCATGGACGTCGTCAAGCGCTCGATCCAGGCGCTCGGCGGCCGCATCAACATCACCTCGAAGCCGGGCCACGGTTCGGTCTTCACCATGAGCCTGCCGCTGACGCTCGCCGTCCTCGACGGCATGGTAGTCACCGTCGCCGGCCAGACGCTGGTCGTGCCGCTGACCGCGATCGTCGAAACCCTGCAGCCGGAAGCTGCCGCGATCCATTCCTTCGGTGCCAACCACCGGCTGATCTCGATCCGCAACAGCTTCTGCCCGCTGGTCGATGTCGGCCGCATCCTGAACTTCCGCGCCACCCAGGCCAATCCGGTCGAGGGCGTGGCGCTTCTGGTGGAATCCGAAGGCGGCGGCCAGCGCGCCCTGATGGTCGACGCCATCCAGGGTCAGCGCCAGGTGGTCATCAAGAGCCTGGAAGCGAACTACACCCACGTGCCGGGCATTGCTGCCGCCACAATCCTCGGTGACGGCCGCGTGGCTCTCATCCTCGATGTCGACGCAGTTGTCGGCGCCTCGCGCGGCCAGTCGCTCAAAGCGGAAATGTCGTTAGCAGCGGTGGGCTAAGGGAATGTCGTACACTGTAAAAAATCTGAACGAGGGGGATCGCGAGCTGATCGCGTTCCGCATCGGGGATCAGGAATTTTGCGTGAACATCATGTCGGTTCGCGAAATCCGGGGCTGGACTCCGGCGACCGCGATGCCGCATTCGCCTGGCTATATGCTGGGTGTCATCAACCTGCGCGGTGCGGTGCTGCCGATCATCGATCTTGCGGCCCGGCTCGGCATGAAGCCGGCCGATCCGACCGCCCGTCATGTCATCATCGTCGCCCAGGTCCGGCGTAAGGTCGTCGGCCTCCTGGTCGACGCCGTTTCTGATATCCTGACGGTGACCGACGAAACCATCCAGCCGACGCCCGAGATCTCCTCCGAACTCGAGCGTCAATTTGCCCGCGGCATTCTCGCCATCGAGAAGCGAATGATCTGCCTGATCGAACTCGAATCCCTCTTTCCAGAGACCGAAAGCGAAGCCGCATGAGTGTAATGGGCGCAAAAGATCAGAGACAGGGATCCGACGAGGTCCTGGCGAGCGGAGAATATCCGCTGACGCGCCGCGACCTCACCGAGATCGCCGCAATGATCTATTCGGATGCCGGCATCTTCCTCAACGAGACGAAGGCGTCGCTGGTCTATTCGCGTCTATCGAAGCATATCCGCAATCTCGGTCTGTCCGGCTTTCGGGAATACTGCGAGCTCGTCGCTTCGCCGGCGGGTGCTGCGCCGCGGCGCGAGATGCTTTCGCACCTGACCACCAATTTTACCCGCTTCTTCCGCGAGAACCACCATTTCGACCACCTGCGCGACCATGTCCTGCCGGAACTTCTGCAGCGGGCGAGATCGGGCGGCAGGGTGCGCATCTGGTCAGCCGCCTCCTCCGATGGGCAGGAACCCTATTCGATCGCGCTGACGGTGCTGTCGCTGATGCCGAATGTCGCGGACTACGACTTCAAGATCCTGGCAACCGACATCGATCCGAAGATTCTCGCGATCGCCCGGGCCGGCGCCTATGACGAGAGCGCGCTTGAAACCGTGTCGCCTGCCATGCGCAAGCAATGGTTCAGCGAAGTCGAGATACAGGGCCGCAGGAAGTTCCAGGTCGACGACCGCGTCAAGCGGCTGATCACCTACAACGAGCTGAACCTGATGGCGCAATGGCCGTTCAAGGGCAAGTTCGACGTCATCTTCTGCCGCAACGTCGTCATCTATTTCGACGAGCCGACGCAGATGAAGATCTGGCAGCGTTTCGCCGGTCTGCTGCCGGAGGGCGGGCATCTCTATATCGGCCATTCCGAGCGCGTTTCGGGTGAGGCAAAACACGTCTTCGACAATATCGGCATCACGACCTATCGCTATACGGCCAAAGGTCTCGGGAGGAAGGCATGAGCGCTCCGGCAAGAGTTCTCGTTGTTGACGACTCCCCGACGATGCGGGGCCTGATCACCGCCGTGCTGAGTTCCGACCCCGAGGTCAACGTCATCGGCCAGGCCGGCGATGCGCTGGAAGCGCGCGAGGCGATCAAGCGGCTGAACCCCGACGTCGTGACGCTCGACATCGAGATGCCGAACATGAACGGTCTCGATTTCCTCGAAAAGATCATGACGCTGCGTCCGATGCCGGTGATCATGGTATCCACCATGACCCATCGCGGCGCCGAGGCGACGCTTGCGGCGCTGGAGATCGGCGCGTTCGACTGCGTCGGCAAGCCGGCGCCGGGCGAACTCAGGCCGTTTGGCGACCTCGCCGAGAAGGTCAAGGCCGCCGCGCGCACGCAACGCCAGTATTCCCAGCCTGCTGCCGCCGTCGCGCCACCACCCTCGGTCGCCGATTTCCGCGTCGGCCGCAAGATCGTCGCGATCGGCTCGTCGACCGGCGGTGTCGAGGCGCTGATCGCCGTGCTGCAGAAATTTCCGGCGAATTGCCCGCCGACCGTTATCACCCAACATATGCCGCCGACCTTCACCAAGAGCTTTGCCGAACGACTGAACCGCCTCTGTGCGCCGGTGGTGCAGGAAGCGACCGATGGTGCCCGTCTCGAAATCGGCAAGATCTATCTGGCGCCCGGCGGCGAGCGTCACCTCCAGGTCAGCAGCGCCTCGGCGCCGTGCTGCCGTCTCATAGACCGGGCACCGGTCAACGGTCACCGCCCCTCGGTGGACGTACTTTTCGATTCGGTCGCGGAACTGGCGGGCCGCAATGCCGTCGGTGTGATTTTGACCGGAATGGGCCGCGATGGCGCCGCCGGATTGTTGAAAATGCGCCACGCCGGCGCCAGAACGCTCGGCCAGAACGAAAAAACCTGTGTCGTTTACGGAATGCCAAGGGTTGCTCACGAACTTGGCGCCGTTGAGCAGCAGCTCCCGCTGTCTGCCATCGGTGAAGAAATATTGAAAATGACAGCCGCCCGAAAGGAAGGGACCGAATAAATGTCGATCGCGGAGAAAATCAAAGTTCTGATCGTCGATGATCAGGTAACGAGCCGGTTGCTGCTCAGCGACGCGCTGACTCAGCTCGGTTTCAAGCAGATCACCTCGGCCGGCGACGGCGAGCAGGGCATGAAGATCATGGCCGAGCAGCCGCACCACCTGGTGATCTCGGACTTCAACATGCCGAAGATGGATGGCATCGGCTTCCTTCAGGCTGTTCGCACCAACCCGAACACCAAGAAGGCGGCCTTCATCATCCTGACCGCCCAGGGCGACCGCGCGCTGGTGCAGAAGGCGGCCCAGCTCGGCGCCAACAACGTGCTCGCCAAGCCGTTCACGATCGAGAAGATGAAAGCGGCCATCGAAGCCGTGTTTGGAGCCCTGAAATGATCACTGAGGGGGCAGCCCGCCGCGTGCACATCATTCAGGGCGAGTACAAGGTTCTGAGCGATCCGAATGCGGTCCTCTCGACCATTCTCGGTTCGTGCGTGGCTGCGTGCCTCAGAGATCCTGTCGCCGGTGTCGGCGGCATGAACCACTTTCTGCTGCCCGGTTCGGCGACGTCGCCGACTTCAGGTGGCGATGCCACGCGGTACGGCGTGCATCTGATGGAACTGCTGATCAACGGCCTCCTGAAGCAGGGCGCCCGGCGCGACCGGCTGGAAGCAAAAATCTTCGGCGGCGCGAAGACGATCTCGACATTCTCCAATGTCGGTGAGCAGAACGCGGCCTTCGCCGTGCAGTTCCTGAGGGATGAAGGCATTCCGGTGGTCGGTTCCTCGACCGGTGGAGAGCATGGACGCAAGCTTGAATATTGGCCGGTCTCCGGTCGTGCGCGGCAATACCCCCTGACCGGCGCCGAAACGCAGAGAACTGTCGCTCTCGAGCAGCGTCCCGCCGCTCCGCAGAAGCCCGTCGAAACCAGTATCGAATTTTTTTGATGGCGAGGATTTTCATATGACATTTAACCCGGTGATGGAGCCGCCTGCGCCTGTTGAAGCGCTGAGCGACATCCTGATGCGCATCGTGTCCGAACTGCACGATGTCGCCTATCTCATCGAGCGCATCGAGCCGCAGCTTCTCGAAATCGGCGGCGCCGAAATCCTGAATTCGCCGGATGCCATGAAGGTCATGCAGGGCATTGATCTGGCAGTGCAGAAATCGCGCGGCCTTGCCGAATTTATCGATACCATCACCGGTGAAATCCCGCACGGCTGGGCAGTCGATGTCGCAACCGCGCTCAGCCTCGTCAAGCTGGCAGAGATGCAGAAGGCATTGGGCGGCGCCACACGCCACGGCCATTCCCAGCCATTGAGCAAGGCAGCCGGCGACTTCGATTTCTTCTAAAGCGCGTCGCAATCTTCAGATTCGCGCCTTGCGCTTTAGGCCCATTTTGCGCATGTCGTTTTCGCAAAACCGCAGCACACCTTTGCGCGACATGCTTGGGACCTTTTCGGCCCTGCCGTTCTTCACGAAACGCTCGCACAAGTTTCGCCGACTATTCGTCTGATGAGGCAATAAGCCTGCTTTGTCTTTGACGGATCGTGCGAGAACAGAATGAATCTGTTAAATCAATTAGTTCAGATATTTAAGAACTTCGGCGCCTTGGGCCGAACGCGCCTGATGATTCTTGGAGGCGTCGGTGCCGTCTCTATCGCAATCGTCCTTGCGGCTGCCCTTTTCGTCAACAAGCCGGCACAGGAAACGCTCTATGTCGGTCTGGACTCGCCGGATCTCAACCAGATCAGCATGGCGCTTGCCGAAGCCAACATCAATTTCCAGGTCGGCACGGACGGCACCAGCATCAGCGTCCCCGCGGGGATGACGGGCAAGGCCCGCTTGATGCTTGCCGAGCGCGGCCTGCCGAACAGCGCCAATGCCGGTTACGAACTCTTCGACAATGTCGGCTCTCTCGGCCTGACCTCCTTCATGCAGGAGGTGACGCGGGTTCGGGCGCTGGAAGGCGAAATCGCCCGCACCATCCAGTCGATCTCGGGCATAACAGCCGCACGCGTCCACATCGTCATGCCGGAGGTCGGAAACTTCCGGAAGGCGGAGCAGAAACCGACTGCCTCCGTCATGATTCGCGCCAGCGCGACCACCGGGCGCAGCGCAGCGACCTCGATCCGCCACCTCGTCGCCTCGGCTGTGCCGGGGCTTGACGTCGATGACGTGACCATTCTCGATTCCGCCGGCCAGCTGCTCGCTTCCGGCGACGAGGCGAGCAACAGCTCGCTGAACCGCTCGCTCAACATCGTCCAGAACGTTCAGCAGGAAGTCGAATCCAACATCGACAAGGCGCTGGCACCCTTCCTCGGCATGGACAACTTCCGCTCCAGCGTCACCGCCGATCTCAACACGGACGCCCAGCAGATCCAGGAAACGACCTACGATCCCGAATCCAAGGTCGAACGCTCGGTTCGCTCGACGAAGGAAGCCCAGCAGTCACAGCAGAAGCAGTCCGATAGCGCGACGACGGTCGAGCAGAACATTCCGCAGGCGGCCCCCGAGGCCGGCGGTTCCGCCGGGCCCGAATCGCAGGACAAATCCGACAAGCGCGAAGAGCAGACCAACTACGAAATCAACAGCAAGACGACGGCGACGACCCGTAACAGCTATAAGGTCGAGAAGCTTTCGATCGCTGTGGTGGTCAACAAGGGCCGCATCGCCAAGATGGTCGGAGAACCCGCCGACCAGACCAAGGTTGATGCCTATCTTGCCGAAATGCAGAAGATCGTCGCTTCGGCGGCCGGCATCGACGCCAAGCGCGGCGACGTCGTCACCGTCACGGCCATGGACTTCCTCGAAAACCAGCTGCTTGAAGACGCCACCGGTGGCGTCCGCGTTATGGACATGCTGAGCCGCAACCTTGCCGGCATCATCAACTCGCTCGCCTTTGTCGCGGTCGCCTTCGTGGTGGTCTGGATGGGTCTGCGGCCGCTGGTGCGCAGCGTCAGCGGCAACGGCAGCTCCGCGGCTTTCGGCGACGCCACGCCGGAAGCGGCCGGCCTCGAGCTTCCGGACTTCGCGCCTGCATCAGGCGCCGCCGGTGGCGCTCTCATGGACGGCTTCGGGTCCGATTTCGGCTTCGACAGTACCGAAGACCTGCTCAGCCTCGGCGACGACGATGGAAACTTCAATCGGCGCGTCAAGGAAGGCCCGGAACGCAAGCTTTCCCGTATGGTCGAGATCAACGAGGAACGCGCCGCGAAAATCCTCAGGAAATGGGCGATCGACGACGCAGCGTAAAGCAAAGGCCGGGCAACCGGCCTTTTTTCATGTCGGTACCCGAAGCGTGATTCCCCAACCGCTGTTTGCTGAAAAGCCGTGACTGCAGATACGAGAGACCCGGCCTGACATTCAGGGTCGGGAATTCGAATAAGACGATAGACCCGATCACTGAAATGCGGCTGTAGCGCGACATGATGAGATGGACTCGCGTAAAACGCGAAGCAAGTTGCGATACCGCCAGAATCACCTTAGCCTCCTTATATCTTGAAGGCTGGAACGAGTGATCGAATCAGTGCATTGGCGACAGCGAAAGTAAATCCCTAGAAGTCGGAGATGGTGATTTGCATCGGCTGGCTTACCCTTAGGTGATTCGAAATGGGATTCGAGCGGGACTTGAATTGAATCCCTTACAGAAAAATTGCTGTTGCACCGAGTTCGATCGTTTCTCAGCCGCAGGACGTTGCCAATGGATATGAATGTAATTCAGGCGAGCAAAGGCGAGAGGCAGATGGCGAATTTCGCGAGTGCGGTGGTGCCGGATCTGTTGCCGCGCGATGAGCTGCTCCAGCGCCTCCACGGTGTCACCAGCAGCGGCAGGTTGCAGTCTGGCCTGCGCGCACTGACGGACTACGTGGGTGCTTCGCACTATCTTCTGGCGCGCTGCGATCTCCTCCAGGAAAGTGGCCTCGATTTCATCGTTTCGTCTGATTGGCCCTTCGACCTGGTCAGGGACATCGCCAATGATCTGGTCCGTGGCTATGCCCGTTCGACCGAGCTGGAAAGATGCATGCAGGTCTTCCAGCCGAATTTTGCTCTTCTGCCTGACAGTGCCGAAGTTCCGGACGGCGCCAGCCGCCAATATTGTTCGGTGACCTTCAATGTCGGCCGGTCGCGGCTGGCTCTGATGTTCCTGTTCGGCGAGGGGTTCATTCTTTCGCCGGAGCGGTTGCGCGATGTCGGTCTGCTTGCAGGTTATGTCGCGAGCTTCCTTCGCTGCGGCGGGACGAGGGTCGATCGCGATTTCGAATTGACGGACCGGGAACTGGAATGCCTGTTCTGGATTGCCGAGGGCAAGACCAGCGACGAGATCGCGATGATCCTCGGAATTTCCCGCAATACCATCAACAACTACATCACCAGTGTGATGCGCAAGACGGCGACCAAGACCCGGTCCGAGGCCATTGCTTTCGCCGTCCGGAATAATCTCGTATAGGGGGATCTATGGGGCACCCATCAGGCAGGACGATGAGCAGCGCTGAGCAGCTGCGCATGGTGCGTGTGAGCAGGATTTCCAGCCGGTCCGATCTTTTTCCGCGGCTGATCGCGATGCAGAAGCTCGTCGATGCGCAAGGATTCGCGATCTTCCGCGTCAGCGGTTCGGGCCTTCCGGCAAAGCAGCGGCTTGTCTGCGAGCTTGAGAACTGGGGACCGTCCAATGGCGGTTTCGGCAAGGCCTTCACGGACGCCTATGGCGATATTCTTCTCGACCATATCGACAAATCGCTGCTGCCGCTTTCATGGGCCGGCGGTTACGACCGTGCGGCGCCCGGTCCGGCGGACTTCGCGCCGTTCATGACACGGCTGCAGGACGGTATTCTGCCTTTCTCCGGACTTGCCTTTCCGGTGCGGCTCGGCGCCGTCGGCAACGGTTTCATCCTTTTTACCGGCGATGAGATCGATCCCTCGAGCGATACCATCGTCGAGCTGCACGGCCGCTGCTGCCATATCATGATGGATCTACTCTCGCTCGACGAACGCCGCACGGCCGCCGCCGAGGCGCTCAGCGAACGCGAGATCGCCTGTCTGCAGCTTGCCGGCGACGGCCGCATCAGCGAAGAGATTGCCGACAAGCTTGGCCTGTCGGTGCACACCGTGAACGCCTATCTCGGCTCGGCGACCATCAAGCTCGATTCCGTCAACCGTATTCAGGCGATCGCCAAGGCGATCCGGCTCGGTTATATCAGCTGAACCCGCGCAGTCCTTCATAGCGTTGCGCGTCTTTTCAGACGCGCAAGCGACGCTGTAACGCTTTGAATTGCGGTCCAAGGCGAATGTGAAAGCGCGCGGTTGTCTTGAAAGACGTCAGCCGGCCAGCGCCTGAGGCGGCTGGTTCACGCTGTAACGCGCTTCCCGAAGGCTCTTTTTGAGGAAGATGGTGTTCTCGTCAGGATCGGCCGAGGGGTCCTGGAAAGCGATATGATTGATCTCGATGCCGGCGTGATCTTCGGCAAGGGTGAGCTGCGCGTAGACGGTGACGCCGCGCGGCTTGATTTCCAGGTCGAGAACGACTTCAGGCTTGCCGCCCCACTCCAGCGTATAATTGCCGCCCAGGCCGAAATTCACCGTGCCCGGATGAAAGAAAAGCTCCGCCGCCGATGCGACGAGATCGGAAAGATTGCCGTAATACTCGAAGCGCAGCAGTGAAATAAGGTCAGAAGCATCCAGAAGGCGCAGTTCAGTGGCGACCGGGCTGATCGCGTCTGCGAGGATCTTTTCACGCTGGGTAGAGTGGGGACATTTTTTCATTCGGCTTATCTGACCCGTTTGTTCTTGGCGTCTGCGGCGTAGACCCGGTGGATGAGCTCCGCAACGGCCTTATAGAAGACTGACGGGATGACACTATCGATCGAGACTTGCGCAAACATGGAGCGCGCAAGCGGCGGATCCTCGAACACCGGTATGCCGTTCTGCTCGGCAATCTCCCTGATTTTGAGCGCAATAAGGTCCTGACCCTTGGCCAGCACCACCGGCGCATCGTTCTCTTCACGCGCGTAACGCAGCGCCACCGCATAATGCGTCGGGTTTGCAATCACCAGCGTCGCGCGGTGCACGTTGGCGATCATGCGCCGGCGCGCGCGGTCGCGCATCAGCGAGCGCTGCCGGCTCTTGACGAAGGGGTCGCCCTGCGCCTGCTTGTTTTCTTCCTTCACCTCGTGTCGCGTCATCTTCAGCTCGGTGAACCAGTGATGGCGCGTCCAGAAAAGATCGGCGATCGCCACGATCGCGGTGGCGATCAGCATGACGATGATGATCTTGCGCATCGCTGCCATCATTCGCACGAGAATCGTCTGCGGATCGGAGAACATCGCGTCGATCGAGCCGAAATATTCGCTCCTGAGCACGAAGAACAGGATCACCCCGACGACGACGACCTTGAACAGCGATTTTCCGAATTCGACCAGGCCGGGCACGCTGAACAGTCGTGACCAGCCTTTGATCGGCGAGATACGCGAGGCCTGCGGGCGGATGCGTTCAAGCACCAGTGTCGGCAGATTCTGGAAGACGGAGGAGGCGATGCCGAACACCATGAACAGGATGAAGGCGGGCGCCACCAGCGCGGCACTTGCCCAGCCGAGCCGCCCGAACAGCGCCAGGACATCCGGCCCCGTCTCGATCTTCCATTGATCGGGCTGTTCGAAGATGTCGCGCAGCGTTTCACTCATGCGTCCGACGCTGTCGGGAAGGAAGAATACGAGGTAAATGAAGGTCGCGAGGATCGTCGCAAAGATCGAAAGCTCGCGCGAAGACGGCACGTTGCCCTTTTCCGCGGCATCGCTTTGCTTTTTCGCGGTTGGGGCTTCTGTTTTGCTGTCCTTGTCATCGTCTGCCAAGTCGCGGCCCTCCGTCAAAAAAATAGGCCGCAGCTAATGCATGCCGCCCAAAAAGGTGCAGCGGTTTTGGGATAACGACATGCATCAGAACAAAGATCTAAAGCGCGTCGCAGGAACCGAGTTCTATGCGACGCGCTTTAGAGCGCGGTCTATGGCTGGAAGGGTAGTCGCCTGTGGCACGGCGATCAACAGCCGCCTTTCGGCATGCCGGATTTGTCAACAGTCTCGACGTGCCGATGCATGTTGCCTGGAAGTGTGCAGCGGTTCCGGGATAACGACGTGCATAAAACAAGGAACTAAAACGAGTCGCATGAATCAGTTCACTGCGACGCGTTTTAGGCGGCCGCCGAAGCGTCGCCTTCCTTTTCCTTGAGCTCGATCTGACCGGAATTGGCCAGGCGAATCGCTTCCTGGGCCACGGCGCGGCGGGCAATCGCGATCTCGCGCGGATTGACGCCGCCCATGCCGCTCTGCAGATCCGATTCGATCATGCGGCGCTGACGTGGGCTGATGGCGGAGAGAACCGATTCGCGAATCTCGGGGGGCGACCCGCGCAGCGCGACGGTGAGCACATCCGTCGAGATGTCGTTGAGCAGCATGACGCGGCTGCGCTGCGGCATGTACATGAGGTCCTCGAACAGGAAGATCTTCGGGCGAACCTTGTTGACCGATTCGCGGCTGATCGATTCGAGCGAGCTCAGCAGCGTGTCGACCTGCGGCTTGTCGAGCTCGTTCATGAGATCGGCGACCTTCGTCGAGCCGGCTGCATTGCGCTCTGCCTCGACCTCGGCAAGCAGCGTCATGACCTGGTTTTCAATGATCTGCGCAGCCTTGGGGCTGACCGCCTTCATATTGACCGTTCTGTTCATGATGTCGGCGCGGCGGTTGTCGGGAAGCTGCAGCAGCACCTTGGCGCCGAAGGAGGAGGGCATCATCGAAAGAATATAGGCGACGGTCTGCGGATGTTCGCGCAGCAGGAACTGTGCGACGAATGTCGGCTCCGCCTCGCTAAGGCGATCCCAGATCGAGGTTTCGTAAGCTTGGAATGCGGTGCGGCGGCCGAGCAGGCTATCGACTTCGTCGGGCGTCAGGCCTTCTTCCAGGATGGCCTCGATCGCCTTGGCGTTGTCCATCAGTCCGGCGCCCTCGGTGAAGAGGTCTTCGAATTCGGAGACGAGCAACAGCAGCTCGTCCGGCGGAATGGCGCGTAGCGACTGGGCGGATGAGATAATGGTCTGCAGTTCGGCCTGGGTGAAATATTTCAACAGCCGGCCGGCGACTCCCTTTCCCATAGCGAGAAGAACAGCCGCCGCCTTTTCAGCCTGGGTCAACGGTTTCCCGGCTAGCGCGCCGCCGAAATCGTCAAAGTCCATCATGGTCTAACCTCTCCGTCCCACACAGGGATCAGGCTTTTTTCGTACTCAAAACTTCTATTAGTTTCACACCGAATCGCGTGTCGTCGTTATCAAGCACCGTAATTTCGCCGCGGGCAATCCTGCGGCCATTCACCATGATCTCGACCGGTTCGCCGATCTTCTTGTCGAGGGCGATCGTCGCCCCTTCATTGAGGTTCATCAGGCCGGAGACCTGCATGCGGCTGGTGCCGAGCATGATCTGGACGTCGATCGGGATGTCCATGATCAGGTCGAAGTTGGAATTCAAAGCGCTGCCGAGCGGGGCTGGCGACGCCTCGAAGGAACTGCTGCCGAAATCCATGCCGGCAGCCGGGCTGGCATCGCCGCCGCCGAAGTCGCCGCCGAAATCGTCGCTGCCAAAGGGGGTTTCCGAAGTCTCGCCACCAAAGGCCGCCAGGTCCGTTCCTGCTGCGAAGGGGTCGCTCTGCAGGTCGTCGCCAAACTGCGACAGGTCGCCGTCGGCATCCTGCTTCAGCACGCCGCGCAGATCGTCGATCGCCTGATCGAGATCCGCTTCGCTGCCCGGAAGATCCAGGGAGAGGTCGCTGTTCTGCTGTGTTTTCTTCGTAGCCATGAAATCACTATTCCAGTTGAAACTTGCCTCAAACTGCCTTTGCAGCCCAAAAGCCAGAGAACCGATTAATTCATTAAATGACGGATGAGTTCATCATCCGAGTTCATCGTATCCTTGACGCGGACCATGTAGTTTTCGCCTGAACGCCCGAACTCGCACACATACAATTCCTTGCTGTTGGCGCTGACCTCGACACGCACGTCGCCGTGGTCGCGGAACGGAATGACGTCGCCGACCATCAGCTTCGATATCGTGCGCAGCGTCAGGTCCTGCAGCCTGATCTTGGCCTCGAGCGTGACATGTGAGCGGCGGACCTGGTCACCGAGCTGTTCGGTCCATTCCGCTGAGTTGCTGCTGGCCTGGCGTTTCGGCTTCGGCGGCGTCACCTTGGTCTTGAGCAGTGCCGTCTGCGGAACGATCAACGAAAATTCCGAAACGATGCCGGCAAGCGCGATCGACATGTTGATGGCGGCCGCGAATTCATCCGGACGATCCTCCTGCGGCCGGGCGCGCATGTCATGGGCGTGCGGAGCCGAAAGGCTCGGTTCGAAACCACCCGGCGCGTTGACGGCCGAGCGCAGCACCTTGGCGATCTTGTCGAAGACCATGATCGCCAGATCGAGCTCGATGATCGAAAGCATCCGGTCGGCCGGTTCCTCGATTGTATCGGCGGTGGCGCCGAGCAGATGCTCCATCAGCGTGATGACGAAGCCGTTGCCGCAGGCAAGCGTAATGTTCTGCGACCAGTTGCGCAGCGTCGCGTCAACGAGTGTGACGTTCGCGCTCAGGTCTTCGATGAGGTGGTTCTTGTAGCCGATCTCGCAGCCGAGATAGTTGACCGTCACGTCGAGGCCGGTCTCGCTTTTGATGACGTCGGGAAAGAATTCACTGTAGATCTCCCCGAAGGAACTGCAGATCTTGGCGACCCTGCCTCTGTCGCCAAGCCCGCCTGTCAGCTTGGCGAGAAGGGCAGGATCCATTGCCGGTTTGTCGTGCGAAGCATTGCTCATAGTCATTTAAGCCGCCTTGTTTTCGCCACCTGGGTTCATCATTTCCTGCTCGACCGCATCGATGGACGGACGCTCGTAAGCCGAGATCGTCTTGCGGCCGTATTCGAGAGCGACCTGCGGTACCGAGCCGTTCATATAGGCCAGCAGCGTCTGCTTGACGATGACGTAGAGGCGGTGCTGCTTGTTGCGCACGACCTTGATCTGGGAGACCAGCGGCGAGCAGACGCAGTAGGACAGGAGAATGCCGAGGAAGGTGCCGACGAGCGCCGAGCCGATCAGGTGGCCGAGCACTTCAGGCGAATCGTTGATGTGGGCCATCGCCTTGATGACGCCGAGAACGGCCGCGACGATACCGATCGCCGGGAAGGAATCGCTCATGATCTGGATCGAGTGGTAGGGCTTCATCTTGTCGTGCATGATGGTGTTGAGCTCTTCGTCCATCAGCGCCTCGATCTCGTGGCTGCGAGCGTTGCCGATGATGATCAGGCGTACGTAGTCGCAGATGAACGCCGTCAGCTCCTTGTTCTTCAGAACCGTCGGAGCCGCCTGGAAGATCGTCGATTCGGCCGGATTGTCGATATGGGCTTCGATTTCGTTTCGCGACTTGGTGCGCAGGTCGCGCATTAGCGAATAGAGCACGCCGAGCGTATCGAGATAATTGCGTTCCTTCGGCACGGCGTGCCTGAAGGCTTCGCTGAGCGCCTTGCCGGAGTCCTTCACCACCTTCATCGGGTTCGCCATGATGAAGCTGCCGAGGCCGGCGCCGCCGATGATGAGGAATTCGAAGGGCTGGAACAGCGCGTCCACTTCGCCGCCCATCGCCATGAAGCTGCCGACGATACAGCCGCAAGTCACTATAAATCCGATAATGATATTCATCGTCAGCCCAATCTGAACGTTGCTTTTCTTTGAGACGGATAGGGTTTCTGCCTTGCGTGAGGCTGATGAAAGGCCCGATCGCGAGGCATTTCCGCGTGCCAGCTTCGCGCAAGCATCTGCCGTCAGTCTAAAGGAGACGAATGGGTGCCCGCGCCCGTTTCTGAGATGCCGCCTCAGCGAAATCCCGGCCGAACCACTCAAGACGACGCCCGGCTTTTCGTCCCGTTCATCGCCAATGCTTGGAGCTTACCGACATGCAATCCGGTCTTTATGTTTCTCTGTCGTCGCAGATGGCCCTCGAAAAGCGTCTGAACACCATCGCAGACAACATGGCGAACGTGAATACGACCGGTTTTCGCGCCACCGAGGTGAAGTTCGACGAGATGGTGGCGAATACCAAGAACAAGCTGAACACCAAGGTCGCGTTCGTTTCCCAGGGCAACGACTATCTGAACGAGGGAAACGGCGAACTGCAGCACACCGGCAACATGCTCGATTTCGCCATCAAGGGTGATGCGTGGTTTTCGCTCGATACGCCGGCCGGCCGCGTCCTGACGAGGGATGGCCGCTTCACGATCAAGGAAACCGGCGAACTTGTTTCGATCCGGGGATATCCGGTTCTCGACGCTGGCGGTGCCCCGATCCAGCTCAATACCAAAGGCGGCGAGCCCGCCGTCGGCACCGACGGCATCATCTATCAGGGCGGTCGCCAGGTCGGCTCCCTCGGCCTGTTCGAGGCCGATATCAGCAGGGGTTACTTGCGCTACGAAAACAGCGGCATCATGACCACCGACCAGCCGCGCGCCGTCGTCGACCGCTTCAATGTCGGTGTCGAGCAGGGTTATCTCGAAAACTCCAACGTCAACGCCATGCGCGAGATCACCCAGCTGATCGAAGTCAACCGCGCCTTCGAAAGCGTCTCGTCGCTGATGCGCGACAGCGAAGATTCCTTCAAGGAAGCCGTCCAGACACTTGGGGGCAGCCGCTAGGCGAAAGTTGAAAGTTAAAGCATGAGCACCACGCTACTGTCTGAGGACGGCCTTTCCCCGAAGCTGGCGCATCTGGCGGGCCTCGTCGACCGATACGCATCGCCGGAGTTCGCAGTTGCCCATGGCGGTCGCGTGCAGACCATCGCCGCCGGCCATTACACGGTTCACGGCCTCTCCCGCCATGTTCGTCTCGGCGAGTTCGTGGCCCATAAATCCGCGACCGGCATCCATCTGGGCGAAGTCGTGCGCGTCGAGCCGGAACTGATCTATGTCTGCCCGATCGAACCCGGCGAGCCGATCGGCATACACGATACCGTCATCCGCAAGGGCGCCTTCCGTATTTCACCGTCAGACAGCTGGTGTGGGCGCACCGTCAACTCGCTGGGCGAGCCGATCGACGGGCTGGGTCCGGTCACCGAGGGGCTCGATCGCCGCTCGATCTCCAATACCGCGCCGCCCTCGATGACCCGTAAGCGTGTCGAGACCGGCTTCAAGACGGGCGTGCGCGCGATCGACATCTTCTCGCCGCTCTGCCTGGGGCAGCGCCTCGGCATCTTCGCCGGCTCCGGTGTGGGCAAGTCGACGCTTCTGTCCATGCTCGCTCGCGCTGATGCTTTCGACAAGGTTGTTATTGCGCTCGTCGGCGAACGCGGCCGCGAGGTGCGCGAATTCATCGAGGATACGCTCGGCAGCAATATGAGGAAGGCGATCGCCGTCGTCGCAACCAGCGACGAGAGCCCGATGCTTCGCAAGATGGCGCCGCTGACGGCCGTCACCATCGCCGAACATTTCCGCGACAAGGGCGAGAACGTCCTCTTCATCGTCGACAGCGTCACGCGTTTCGCCCATGCGATCCGCGAGGTAGCGACCGCCTCCGGCGAACCGCCGATCGCGCGCGGCTATCCCGCTTCCGTTTTCACCGAGCTGCCACGTCTGCTGGAACGCGCCGGTCCCGGCCCCGAGGGCGCCGGAACCATCACGGCGATCATCTCGATCCTCGTCGACGGCGACAATCACAACGACCCGATTGCCGATTCGACGCGCGGCATCCTCGACGGTCATATCGTCCTGCAGCGCAGTCTCGCCGAAGAAGGGCGTTATCCTCCGATCGATCCGCTTGCCTCGATCTCGCGTCTTGCCCGCAAGGCCTGGACGCCGGACCAGGAAAAGCTGGTGTCGCGGCTGAAGGTGCTGATTCACCGCTTTGAAGAGACGCGCGACCTGCGCCTGATCGGCGGTTACCGCCAGGGTGCCGATCCCGATCTCGACATGGCGGTCAAGCAGGTGCCGATCATATACGACGTCCTGAAACAGTCTCCGGGCGATCGCGACTCGCCCGATGCCTTTGCCGATCTCGCCGGCGCGCTCAAGGCTGCAGCCGGCATGGGCAATCAGGGCGGACCCATCCAGAGGAGATAGACGTGACTGAATTCGACGACGAACGCATCGCTTCCCTGAAGCAGCGCAGGAAAACCGTCATCCTGGATCGGCTGCTGACCTTTACCGGCCTGGCGCTTGCCGGCGCCGCCGCTTTCTTCCCCTGGTACGTGTTCTTCAACGCGGACAAGTTCGGCATCAATGTTGCCACCAGCAGCAATTCGCGCGAACTGCCGGATTGGCCGGCGCGCAACGTCTTCAGCGTCTCGCCGCTTGCCATGGTCAACAAGAACGAGGGGGATAAGAAGGCCCCGCCAATCGATCCGCTGACGACCGCAACGGTGTCCGATCTCGGCAAGGAGCGCGATGGCGGCCCCATATTGGAGGATCAGCCCTTCCCCGGCAAATCATCCTTCCGCCTACTGCATGTTTCCAACGGCCGGGCGCTGATCGAGGATCCCTCCGGGATGTATGTGGTGCGTATCGGCTCGATCCTGCCCGATGAAAGCCGCCTTGCGACACTCGAGCAGCGCGACGGCAAATGGGTGATCGTCACCTCCAAGGGCGAGACCTACCAGAACAACTGAACCTGTCTGCAAACCCAGGCAACAGGGGCTCCGCCGCGAACCGGCCGGAGCCCCTGTTCTTTTGCCCCTGTTCTTTTGATGGCGGCGTTCGCACAAAAGCCTCGCGAAGCCTGAATTCCCGTAAGTCCCACGCAAGATTACCGCACTAGGTTCGGGACAGTAAAAACGGAGAGTTTCATGCAACCAATCCAACTTTTCGACTTGGCTTCGCGACAGGCGGAATGGCTGACGATTCGTCAGCAGGTTGTTGCCGGCAACATCGCGAATGCCAATACCCCGAAGTTCCACGCCAAGGACGTCACGCCCTTTGACGCTGTGCTCGACAAGTCCGACATCGCCATGGCGCGCACCAATCCGGCGCATCTCAGCGGTAACGATTTCAGCAACAGCGGCGATATCGACGTCAAGGACGCTGCACTCGACCAGGAAATCGGCGTCCAGGAATCCGGCAATACCGTCGGTTTGGCCGAGGAGCTTTCCAAGTCGGGCGATATCAAGCGCCAGTACGATCTGAACACCTCGCTGGTCAGTTCCTTCAACCGCATGATGTTGATGACCGTCAGAAGGTAAAGTCATGGATCCGCTTTCAGCAGCAATGAAAATCGCCGGCTCCGGGCTCGAAGCGCAGTCAACGCGCTTGCGCATCGTCTCGGAAAACATTGCCAATGCCCGCTCGACCGGCGACACGCCCGGCGCCGAGCCCTATCGGCGCAAGACGATTACCTTCGGCCAGCAGATGGATCGCGCCAGCGGCGTCGAGACGGTCGGCGTCAAGAAGGTCGGCGTCGACGAAGGCGACTTCAGCACTGAATTCGATCCCAGCAACCCGGCTGCGGATCAGAAGGGCGTCGTCAAACTGCCGAACGTCAACATCCTCGTCGAGATGGCCGACATGCGCGAAGCCAACCGCTCGTATGACGCCAATCTGCAGACCATCAAACAGACCCGCGATCTCATCTCCTCCACGATCGATCTCCTGAAGAGCCAATAATAATGATCAGCAGCGTCCAGAATGTCAGCAACCTTTCGATGACCCGCGCGCTCGGCGCCGTCGACACCGAAAATTCCGCCTCGTCGTCTGCCGCCACCATGCCGGGCGCCGCCGGTGCGGCCAATGGCATGAGCTTCGCCTCCGTCATGGGCAACATGGCGAGCGACGCGGTCAGCAGCCTGAAGGGTGCGGAAAGCATGTCCTTTGCCGGTATCAAGGGCACGGCGACGACGCGTGAAGTTGTGGATTCCATGCTCCAGGCCGAGCAGACGCTGCAGACCGCGATTGCCATCCGCGACAAGGTCGTCTCGGCCTTTCTCGAAGTCACCAAGATGCAGATGTAACTGATTTGAGGACGAACACATGAGAGCGCTCGCCATCGCAGCAACGGGCATGGATGCCCAGCAGACCAATCTGGAAGTCATCGCGAACAACATCGCCAACATCAATACGACGGGTTTCAAGCGCGCTCGCGCCGAATTCTCGGATCTTCTCTACCAGACCGAACGTGCCAAGGGTGTCGCCAACCGCGCCAACCAGGCCGTCGTTCCGGAAGGTGCCAATATCGGCCTCGGCGTCCAGACCTCGGCGGTCCGCAACCTGCATCTCCAGGGCGAACTGACCCAGACCGGCAATGATCTCGACGTGGCGCTGATCGGCAAGGGCTTCTTCCAGATCCAGTCGACCGACGGCACGACGCTCTACACCCGCGCCGGCGCCTTCAACAAGAACGACCAGGGCCAGCTCGTCACCATCGACGGCTACGAGGTCCTTCCCGGCATCACCATTCCAACAGGCTCGACCGAGCTGACGATCAGCCGCTCCGGCCAGGTTTCTGCCAAGCTGCCGGGTGCGACGGATGCGACCGTGCTCGGCCAGCTGACGCTTGCCGACTTCGTTAACGAGGCGGGTCTCCAGCCGCTCGGCGACAATCTCTTCCAGGAAACGCCGGCCTCCGGCGAAGCCGTTATCGGCAATCCCGATGAGGAAGGATTCGCTTACATGAAGCAGGGCTATCTGGAATCTTCGAACGTCGACCCGGTGAAGGAAATCACCGAGCTGATCTCGGCCCAGCGCGCTTACGAAATGAATTCCAAGGTGATCACCACCGCTGATGAAATGGCCTCCATCGTCAGCAAGAACCTGAAGTAAGGGAAGGGCCGAAACATGATGTTTTGCCGGGCAGGACACATCTCAGGATGGGTGGCGGCAGCCACGATCGCAGTCGCGGGCATTATCTTGCCTGCGAACGCGGATGCCGGCATGGGTTATGCCGTCGTCCCGACCACGATCATCTACCCCGGCGACACATTGTCGGCCAGCCAGCTTCAGGAGGTCGAGGTCACCAACCCCAACCTCGCCGGCGACTATGCCAAATCCGTTTCGCAGGTCGAAGGCATGGTTTCCAAGCGCACGCTGTTGCCGGGCCGCACCATCTCGGTTTCGGCCCTGCGCGAGGCCTATACCGTGACCCGTGGCTCTTCGATCCGCCTGGTCTTCTCGCTCGGCGCGATGACGATCTCCGCCGCCGGCACGCCGCTCGAAGATGGCGCGACGGGGCAGGTCGTCCGCGCGCGCAATATGGATTCCGGCGTCATCGTCAGCGGCACCGTGCTTGCGGACGGCACGGTCCATGTGAGGGCAAAATGAAATTGTTCTTCCGTTTCGTTACTCTTGTCGCGGTTCTCGCCATGAGTTTGGCTGATGTCGCGCCCGCCTGGGCGCTGACCTCCCGCATCAAGGACATCGCCTCCCTTCAGGCCGGCCGCGATAACCAGCTGATCGGTTATGGCCTCATCGTCGGCCTCCAGGGGACCGGCGACGGCTTCCGGTCCTCGCCCTTCACCGAGCAGTCGATGCGCGCGATGCTGCAGAATCTCGGCATCTCGACGCAGGGCGGCCAGTCCAACGCCAAGAATACGGCGGCCGTGATGGTCACCGCCAACCTGCCCCCTTTCGCAAGCCCCGGCAGCCGTATCGACGTGACGGTGAGCTCGCTCGGCGATGCGACGTCGCTGCGCGGCGGCACGCTCGTCATGACCTCGCTTTCCGGCGCCGACGGCCAGATCTACGCCGTCGCGCAGGGTGCCGCCATTGTTTCCGGTTTTCAGGCGCAGGGCCAGGCGGCGACCGTCACCGAAGGCGTCACCACTGCCGGCCGCGTGCCCGGCGGCGCGATCATCGAGCGCGAACTGCCGTCCCGCTTCAAGGATTCGGTCAATCTCGTCCTGCAGCTGCGCAACCCCGACTTCTCGACGGCGATCCGTATTGCCGACATCGTCAATGGTTATGCCTCGGCGCGATTCGGCGGCCCGGTTGCCGAAGCCAAGGATTCGCAGGAAGTTGTGATCCAGAAGCCGCGCACGGCCGATCTCACCCGGCTGATGGCCGATATCGAAAATCTCATCGTCGAGACCGATACGCCGGCCAAGGTGGTCATCAACGAACGCACCGGAACGATCGTCATCGGCTCGGACGTCCGCGTCTCGCCGGTTGCCGTCAGCTACGGCACCCTGACGGTTCAGGTCACCGAAACGCCGCAGATCATCCAGCCCGAACCCTTCTCGCGCGGCGTAACCGCCGTCCAGCCGCAGACCGATATCGCCGCGGAGCAGACCGGCGGGCGCGTCGCGATCATCGACGGCCCTGACCTCCGGACCCTCGTCGCCGGCCTCAACAACATCGGGGTGAAACCGGATGGTATTATCGCCATTCTCCAGGGCATCAAATCGGCAGGCGCCCTGCAGGCGGAGCTTGTGCTGCAATGATCAAGATCATCAACCCTGACATGACGGTCCCGCAATTGCTGCGCCGTCTGGCGCTGCCGGCCGCGGGCCTCGTCCTTCTGTCGATCCCCGGCGCCTTCGCGCAGGAACATGCACCGGCTGGCGACATCACGTCCCAGGACGAGATCAAGCAGTTCTGTACCAACATTGCCGAGCCCGCCCGCGACCAGCGTTATCTCCTGCAGAAGCAGGAACTGGAAAAGCTTCGCGCCGACATCGACGCCCGCATGGCGGAGATGGACAAGCGCAAGGCCGAATATCAGGACTGGCTGAAGCGGCGCGACGATTTCCTGAAGCAGGCGGAAGCCGGCCTCACCGAGATCTACAAGAAGATGAAGCCGGATGCGGCCGCACTCCAGTTGCAGGACATGAAGATCGAGGTGGCCTCCGCCGTGATCATGCGGCTCGGCCCGCGGCAGTCGAGCCTCATCCTCAACGAGATGGACCCGCAGAAGGCCGCTGCCATCGCCAGCGTCATTGCCAGTGCGTCCGATCCCAATACGTCGAAGGATCCTTCATGAATATGCGTTTCCCGGCCGCGATCGCCGCCCTCGCACTCCTTGCAGGTTGCCAGTCTCCGACCGCGGTCAGCGAGATCGGCCGCGCGCCCGCCATGAGCCCGATCGGAAGCGGTCTTGCCTACGGCCAGACGCCGCAGATGGCGCTCTATCCGAAGCAGCCGCGCGCCGTGGCGCAGGGCTACTCGCTGTGGAGCGATTCGCAGGCCGCTCTCTTCAAGGATGCGCGTGCGCTCAACGTCGGCGACATCCTGACCGTCGACATCCAGATCAACGACAAGGGCTCCTTCGACAACGAGACCAACCGCAGCCGCAAGAATTCGAGCGGCATGAACTGGGACGTCAACGCCCAGATCTTCGGCTGGACGCCCGAGTCCAAGACCGATCTGACCTATGGCTCCGATACCAGCACCGACGGCAAGGGCAAGATCGAGCGCACCGACAAGCTCACCCTTCTGGTCGCCGCCGTCGTCACCGGCATTCTCGAGAACGGCAACCTCGTCATATCGGGCTCGCAGGAAGTCCGCTTGAACCAGGAACTGCGCATTCTGAACGTTGCTGGTATCGTTCGTCCGCAGGACGTCAATGCCGAAAACCAGATCTCCTACGACAAGATCGCCGAAGCCCGCATCTCCTACGGTGGCCGCGGCCGCCTGATGGAAGTGCAGCAGCCTCCGCGCGGCCAGCAGGCCGTCGATCTTTTCTCGCCGCTTTGAGGCTGAACGACGATGGCAGAACCAGACGCAAGCGCAGGCCAACCGAAGAAATCCGGCACGCTGATGACGATCATCGGCGTCGTCGTCCTGACCCTGCTCGGCGCCGGCGGCGGCTGGGCGGTCGGCACGATCGTCGCGCCCAACATCAAGGGTGCCAAGGAGGTCGAGCAGGCCAAGGATGCCGAGGCCAAGAAGAAGGCCGAGGAAGGTCTGGCGCGCATCTCGACCGAGGCCAACAACGTCGTCCAGCTCGAGCCGATCACCTCGAACCTCGCCTACCCCTCGGAAAACTGGGTGCGACTCGAAGTCGCGCTGCTGTTCAACGGGCCACCGGATGTCAAGGTTTCCGAGGATATTCACCAGGATATCCTCGCCTATATCAGAACCGTTTCCCTTCAGCAGATCGAGGGGCCGCGCGGCTTTCAATATCTCAAGGATGACATACAGGAACGTGTTGACCTTCGCTCGCAAGGGCGGGTATCGAAGGTCATGTTCAGGACATTTGTCATCGAATGATTCGTCTCATAGTTTTCCTTGCCGCCATGATGGCGGTACCGGAACTGGCGGTGGCACAGCAGCTGCCGACTGACTTGTTGAACGTGCCCGTCGATGGCTCCGTCGCCGCCTGGATCATCCGCACATTCGGCCTGCTGACCATTCTTTCGGTCGCGCCTGGCATCCTGATCATGGTGACGAGCTTCCCGCGCTTCATCATCGCCTTCTCGATCCTGCGCTCAGGGATGGGCCTCTCCTCGACGCCTTCCAACATGATCCTTTTGTCGCTGTCGCTGTTCATGACCTTCTATGTCATGTCGCCGACATTTGATCAGGCCTGGCAGAACGGCGTACAGCCGCTGCTTGCCAATCAGATCAACGAGACCGAGGCGGTCCAGCGTATCGCCGAACCCTTCCGCACCTTCATGGCGGCCAATACTCGCGACAAGGATCTGGCGCTCTTCGTCGATCTGGCGCGCGAACGCGGGCAGAATATCCAGACGACCAATCCGATCGACTACCGCGTGCTGATCCCGGCCTTCATGATTTCCGAAATTCGCCGCGGCTTCGAGATTGGCTTCCTCGTCGTGCTGCCGTTCCTCGTCATCGACCTCATCGTCGCCACAATCACCATGGCGATGGGCATGATGATGCTGCCGCCGACCTCGATCTCGCTGCCTTTCAAGATTCTCTTCTTCGTGCTGATTGACGGCTGGAACCTGCTCGTCGGCAGCCTGGTGCGCTCGTTCAGCTAGAGCGGTTCAGCTTTAACGGAAGCGCAGAACCGCTCTATCCTTTTGTTTTTACGCAATTCCGGACGGAAAACCGCTTCGCACTTTTCCTGGAATTGCTCTAACCGGCTGCCGCAGCTTGATATTCGCCTATGAGAAAACCCGCCGGATCGCTCCGGCGGGTTTCTAATTGTGCAGCCGTCCCAAAGTGCTGCAGCGCCCGTTGCGCGTCTGAACCGACGCGCAACGGAGTGCAGATCGAAAGCCTCACTCGGCCGCGAACGGCACCGTGCGCGGCGGCAGCGCCGGAATGTCCATGTGATCGGGTGCAAGACCCTGCTTGGCACGCTCGGCCATGATTTCATAGGCCTGCTCCAGATGGTCGCAGAACCGTTCGGCATCGAAGAGCGGCGCGATATAACGCTTCTCCTTGAGATGCGTCTTGTATTGCGCGATCCGCGCGGGATTCTCAGCCAGTTCGACGGCAAGATCCTCATAGGCCTGCAGGTCGCTTGCCACGAGTTCAGGAAGGTCGATGGCCCTGAGCAGGCTCTCGCTGACGCGTGAGGCGAAGTTGGTGCCCTTGACGGTCAGGACCGGCAGACCGCCCCAGAGCTGCTCCGAGGTGGTCGTGTGGCCGTTGACGGGGAAGGTGTCGATGCCGATGTCGGCCGCCTGCTGACGGTCGATGTGCTCTTCGTAGGGCGCGCGCGGGCAGAAGATGATCCGCTTGGCGGAGATCCCAGCCGCCTGGAATTGCTTCAAGAGGTTCGCCTGGTTGCGCGGCGTGTTCGCCATCAGCCAGAGCACGCTGTTCGGCGCGCGCTTGAGAATGCGGCACCAGCTGTCGATCGTCTCCGGCGTGATCTTGCGGTTGCCGTTGAAGGACGCGAAGATGAAGGCGTCTTCCGGCAGGCCGAGCTGCTCGCGGGTGACAGGGCGTGGCTTCGGGCGATGCATCGGGTCGTTCGGCTGGTAGCTCTCCGGCAGCCGGCAGAATTTCTCATGGTAGAAGGGCTTGGCCACCTCGGGCAATACCGAATGGTCGCCGATGACGTAGTCGAGATCGATATTGACCGTGCTGCCGGGGAAACCGAGCCAGCCGACATGCACCGGCGCGAGCGGCAAATTGAAGGCCGACGCGCGGCTGCCCGAAGTATGGCCCTTCAGGTCGACCATGATGTCGATATTATGCTCGCGCACCGCTGCCAGCATCCCCTGGTCGGAGAAGCCGTGAACGGTGACGATCCGGCCCCAGCGGCTGCGGTCGGTATTGTTGTGCTTGAGGTACTCAGGGCCTGTATGGCAGAAGAGCGTCACCTCGAACCGGTCCTTGTCGTGCAGTTCGAGGATGCGCTGCAAGAGCTTCATCGTGGCGTGGCGATCCCAGAAGTCCGATGACATGTAGCCGATCCGGATCTTGTCCGACCAGCTGTGCGGCTGGTTGCGGCGGAGGGCCACCCGTTCCGGGTTGAGGGGGGTGGTGCCGATCGTCGCATATCGGTTGAAATCCTCGTTGCCGCACCAGTGCAGATGATAGAACGGGTTATCCTTGCGCAGGATCTCGACATCGCCCTTTGCGAGTGAGGCATCGATCACCGCCTGATGTTTGCTTGCCTCTTCGAACTCATTGAATTCGCGGGCGAAAACCAGATGCAGGAAGCGGAATGCAAGATTGCCTGGAAACCGCTTGAAGAGGTTGCGCGAGAGGCTCTGGTTGGTTGCATCGTTCAGATCGTCGCTCAGTAGCAGGGCTGCCAGGCGCATATGATCGGGATTGGCGCTCTGCGACAGCACCGTCTTGAACGGGCGGATGATATCCCGCTGCTGCCGCTTCAGATAGATCGCGGTGATGATGAAGGCGAGTTCCGGGTCTTCCTGCGCCTTGCTAAGGTTTCGCATGGCGATCAGCAGAGCATCGTCCTCGCTGCCGGTCTCGTAGTGCAGCTTGGCCGCCTGTTTCTGGTATTCGTAGGAGTTCGGTCCTTCGCAGTTGCCGGCCAGGCCATAGGCTTTCGCGGCATCGGCCTTGAAGCCGAGCTGCACGAGGTTCTTGGCCAGCAGCGCATAGGTCTTGGCGTCCTGCTGAATATCCATCAGCTGGTTGAGCGTTGCCAAGGACTGTGTGTAGCGGCCCATCTGGTAATCCTTGGATGCCGCAGAGAACGAAACTTTGCTGTTCAAAACCCAACTCCGTGAAGGAAATGTTCTGGCGTCGACCGCCGAGGCACGGACAGGCCGTCCTCCGCAAAAAACGGGCGGATCGGTCCGATGGTGCTATCCCGGCGCCTGCCACATTGGCATTCGAAGCTTGCTTGAAACCGGTGCGCTTGGTGAACCTCTGCTTTCGAGGGGAAATGCCGACTTTTGCCTAGGGAAAACGCTTAGTTTTCAAGAGAATTAGAGTGCCAAGGAATATATTCAGCAAGCATTAACTATCCCCTGCGAGGAGCCGGCCTGGGGCCTGTATTTTTAAGGAGTTGGCAAGCATTGGCTGCGAGATTGCCCTGGACATGACGGGTTTGGGCCAAACAAAAAAGGCGCCGAGTAGCATGAAGCTGGTCCGTCATCGCCGGTACTATAGTCCGGTATGTCCTCCTTTTTGTATCTAGTTTTCCAGGGGACAGACTTATGACAAGCATTAACACCAATACTTCCGCGCAGGCCGCTCTCCAGACGCTGCGTAGCGTTAACCAGAGCCTCAACAACACGCAGAACCACGTTTCTTCTGGTTACCGCGTTGAAAAGGCTTCGGACAACGCTGCTTACTGGTCGATCGCAACGACCATGCGCTCGGACAACAAGGCACTTTCCGCCGTTTCCGACGCTCTCGGCGTAGGCGCTGCCAAGGTCGACACCGCTTACACCGCCATGGACAGCGCCATCGATGTCGTCGGCGACATCAAGGCCAAGCTGGTTGCCGCGACTGAAAACGGCGTCGACAAGGCCAAGGTCCAGGAAGAAATCGGTCAGCTGCAGCAGCAGCTCCTGAGCATCTCTCAGTCGGCTTCCTTCAACGGCGAAAACTGGGTTGCCGGCGCCTCTGGCACCAAGAGCGTCGTCTCCTCGTTCGTCCGCGACGGCTCCAACGCCGTTTCGATCACCACGACCGACTACGTTCTCGACAGCGGCTCTGCGGGCAACGTTCTGTTCGGCATGAGCGGCGGTTCGGTCGAAACCTCCACCGGTATCCTCGGCACTTCGAGTGGTGCGACCGGTTCGATCTACGCGATGGACATCACCAACTTCACCGCCGGCCAGATCCAGTCGGCTCTGACCAACGTTGAAGCGGCTCTGAAGGCCATGACCAGCGCCGGCGCTGCTCTCGGTTCGCTCTCCAGCCGCATCGACGCCCAGGACGACTTCGTGTCTGCTCTCAGCGACTCGATCGACTCCGGTGTCGGCCGTCTCGTTGACGCCAACATGGAAGAAGAGTCCTCCAAGCTCAGCGCCCTGCAGACCCAGCAGCAGCTGGCGATCCAGTCGCTGTCGATCGCGAACTCCTCTTCGCAGAACATCCTGTCGCTCTTCCGCTAAGACCGGTCGGCACAAGGTTTCCAAGTTTCGCGGCCGGGTCATCCCCGGCCGCGAAATGTTTTAATATAAGGTTAATGAAAATCCTTCTAAGCCTCAGATATTTTTGAATAATTTCCGATCTCGATTTAGCTTTCTTTAACCATCTTGCTGTTTTCTAGGCCCATCGAAACGGCGAGTTAACCTTAACAGAGATGGTTAACAGGCATGATGCTGATCGCTGTGGGCCGGCCGAAAATCCGGAATGTCCCTTCTTAAGATCTGCCAACAAGGGGCAAGCAAACTATGACGAGCATCAACACCAATAACGCTGCAATGGCAGCCCTCCAGACTCTCCGTGGTATCAACCAGGGTCTCCAGGAAACCCAGGCTCACGTTTCGTCCGGCTATCGCGTCGGCAAGGCTTCCGACAACGCTGCTTACTGGTCGATCGCAACGACCATGCGTTCGGACAACAAGGCACTTTCCGCCGTTTCCGACGCTCTCGGCCTCGGCGCTGCCAAGGTCGACACCGCTTACTCCGCCATGGACAGCGCCATCGATGTCGTCGGCGACATCAAGGCCAAGCTGGTTGCCGCGACTGAAAACGGCGTCGACAAGGCCAAGGTCCAGGAAGAAATCAGCCAGCTGCAGCAGCAGCTGATGAGCATCGCGCAGTCGGCTTCCTTCTCCGGTGAAAACTGGGTTGCCGGCGCTGACGGCACCAAGAACGTTGTTTCGTCGTTCGTCCGCGACGGCTCCAACGCCGTTTCGGTCGTGATGACCGACTATATTCTCGACGACAGCTCCACGGGCAACGTTCTGTTCGGCATGAGCGGCGGCTCGGTCGAAACCTCCACGGGTATCCTCGGTACTTCGAATGGTGCGACCGGTTCCGTCTACGCAATGGACATCACCAACTTCACCCTCGGCGAGATCCAGTCCGCTCTGACCAACGTTGAATCGGCTCTGAAGGCCATGACCAGCGCCGGCGCTCAGCTCGGCTCGATCTCCAAGCGCATCGAGCTGCAGGAAAACTTCGTGTCGGCCCTCAGCGACTCGATCGACTCCGGTGTCGGCCGTCTCGTTGACGCCAACATGGAAGAAGAGTCCTCCAAGCTCAGCGCCCTGCAGACCCAGCAGCAGCTGGCGGTCCAGTCGCTGTCGATCGCGAACTCCTCTTCGCAGACCATCCTCACGCTGTTCCGCGGCTAATAACCCTCGGAAATATCGGCCCGCCGGTCTCCGGCGGGCATCTCGGAATCGAGCCGCGCTTCAATGGAGCGCGGCTTTTTTAATTTCCGTTAACTGTTGATTAACCATAATGCTGTCTTCTGCGGTCAACGAGACGGCGAGTTAACCAAATTTAAGAACCGGTTAACAGGCATGAGGCTGATCCCCGTTCCCGGTAGCTTCCCGGAATGTCCCTTTTTTCCATTTGCCAACAAGGGGCAATCATTTCATGACCAGCATTTTGACGAACGTCGCGGCGATGGCCGCTCTTCAGACACTCCGCGGAATCAACGACAGCCTAGAAACGACGCAGAACCACGTATCGTCGGGTTACCGCGTCGAAAAGGCAGCCGATAACGCCGCCTACTGGTCGATCGCAACGACCATGCGTTCGGACAACAAGGCACTTTCCGCCGTTTCCGACGCTCTCGGCCTCGGCGCCGCCAAGGTCGACACCGCTTACTCCGCGATGGACAGCGCCATCGACGTCATCAGCGAAATCAAGGCGAAGATCGTCGCCGCGACCGAAAAGGGCGTCGACAAAACCAAGATTCAGGAAGAAATCAGCCAGCTGCAGCAGCAGCTTCTGAGCATCGCGCAATCGGCTTCCTTCTCCGGTGAAAACTGGGTTGCCGGCGCTGACGGCACCAAGAGCGTCGTTTCCACCTTCGTGCGCGATGGCAACGGCAATGTCTCGGTCAAGACAACGGACTACATTCTGAACTCGAGCTCCGCGGGCAACGTCCTCTTCGGCATGACCTCGACTGGCACGATCGAGACGAGCTCCGGCATTCTCGGCACATCATCTGGTACGATCGGCTCGATCTACTCGATGGACATCAGCACTTTCGGCTCGGTTGAGATCTCCATGGCCCTGACGTCAATCGAGGCCGGCCTGGATGCCATGACCAAGGCTGCATCGCAGCTCGGCTCGATTTCCACTCGCATCGAGCTGCAGGAAAACTTCGTCGGCGCGCTCAGCGACTCGATCGACTCGGGCGTCGGCCGCCTCGTCGATGCAGACATGGAAGAGGAATCGAGCAAGCTGACGGCGCTGCAAACGCAGCAGCAGCTGGCCATCCAGTCGCTGTCGATCGCCAACTCCAGCGCTCAGAACATCCTCACGCTGTTCCGCAGCTAAATCTGGCGCTGAAGCTGGACCGAATCTTGCGCCACCGTCTGGCAGCAAGCGCAAAGCCTCCCGGACCGCGCCCGAAGTGGCGCGGTTCTTTCTTTTATATCAATGCTTTGGTCGACATTTCGATCGCTGCGCCAGGCTCAGTGCTGCGCTCTTGCCCAATAGGTTGGTATCGAGTTAACTTCGCCTCGAGTTGATTTGCTTTTGCGACACGCCGGTAGAAACTCTGCCGGAGGCATGACGCCAGTTCAGTCGCCGCCGGTAATCCGGCCTGCCCTTTCACCCCGATTCCGAGACCTGTCGATGACCGTTAAGATTACCAGCGCGGCCGCGGTGAATGCGCTTGCGGTGCTGCGCAGCATCAACAAAGAAGCCAACCAGACCCAACAGCAGGTGTCCTCGGGATATCGTATCGAGACGGCCGCCGACGATGCGTCCTACTGGTCGGTCGCGACCGTCATGCGTTCGGACAGCACCAATCTCGGAACGATCGGAGATGCGCTCGGTCTCGGCGCTGCCAAGGTGGATGCGACCTACACGGCGATGGACTCGGCGATCGATCTCATCGGCCAGATTCGCGCCAAGCTGGTTTCGGCAAGAGAGCCTGGCGCCGACAAGGACAAGATCAACGCCGAGATCAGCGAATACAAAGAGCAGTTGCAGACCGTCGTCGAATCGACGTCGTTTGCGGGTGAAAACTGGCTGTTGAACGGTGACACCGCTGCGCCGCCGACATGGCAGGTCATCTCTGGTTTCGTGCGCGCTCCGACCGGCGAATATCAGGCCCAGACCATCGATTTCCCATCCTCGCAGACCATCCTCATCGACAAGAACAATGCCAGCGGCGGCCTGCTGACCAAGCCGGTCGATGCCAATGCGATCAATAACAGCGGCACGACGTCGCGGAACTATTATTTGCTGAACGCTAACTCCACCACGCCGGCGACAGGTACGGAAATTGCGATTGGCAAAACCACGACCGATGCACAACTCACCGACATGCTTGACGTCACCGACTCGCTGCTCTCCTCGCTGACGACGACGGCCGCGTCCATCGGGGTGATGAAGACGCGCATCGATGATCAGATCGACTATACCGCCGATCTGTCCGATTCGATCGACAAGAGCGTCGGTGCGCTCGTCGATACCGACATGGACGAGGCTTCGATTCGGCAGAAGGCGATCGAAACCCAGAAACAAATGGCCGTCGAAGCGATCTCGATCCTCAACACGGCCGCAAGCAAGATCCTGATCCTGCTGGAATAGGGGCGGGCGCGATCACGGGTGGCGGCGGCGCCATTCATCCTCGCGCAAGTTTGACTTCCTAGTTTCCGGCATGAAGGCATCGTCCGAATCCGTGCCGGCGCAAGGTCAGGCCCTTGTCCGTTTCGAAGGGGATGGCGGCGCGCAAGGTCACTTTGAGCGGGGGCGGGCATGTTGCATGCCTCCCGAATGCTGGATGGTTTTTTTATGAGCATTTCGCTTTCCCGGTATTTGAAGGATTTCGGTGAACCGGAATCGTCAGCGCCGATCCTCGACATGGATGTTTTCGGCGGCGACGCTTTCCCCGAAATGCCGAGCGAACCGGCGATCGATATCGAGGCAGAGCGCCGCGAAGCCTATGCGGAAGGTCATGCCGCAGCGACCGCGGAATTGACTGACAAATACGAACTCGAGGCGCGGACGCTGGCGGAGGTCCATGCGCGTGAACTCGAGGAACTGAAGCTTCGCTACGAAGTCGAGGCGGCGGCGGTCATTGCATCCCGCATCCGCGATATCGCCGAAGAGGTGGCGCAGCTGGTCAGCGCCGGCGCCGCGTCCGCCATCGCGCCTGTGATGACGGACGCGCTCGCCGCCAAGGCCGCCGAAAGCCTCGCGGCCCTGCTGCGCGACGCGATCCTCGAAGGCGCGGCCGGAGCGATCGTCGTCAGGGGGCCGGCCCGGCTTTTCGACATAGTGAAGGCCGAGCTCGGCGAACATGCCGGGGCGGTTCGCCACATTGAGACCGACGATATCGATCTCGCCGTCGAAATCGGTGAATCCGTCATCGTCACCCGTATGTCCGCCTGGGCAGCCAGCTTGAAGAAAGTTCTCGAATGAGCGAAGGCGAAAACCACCACCACGGCAAGAACGAGATCATCATCGTCAAGAGACATGGCGGCGGTGATCACGATGGCGCCCATGGCGGTGCGTGGAAAATTGCCTATGCCGACTTCATGACGGCGATGATGGCGTTCTTCCTGGTCATGTGGCTGGTCAATGCCGCCAACGAGGAGACCAAGGCGTCGGTCGCGACCTATTTCAATCCGATCAAACTCTCCGACGAAAAGCCCACCGAGAAGGGCCTGAAGAAGCCCGTCGACAACGCCGAGGGCGAAGAGAAGCAGGAGAAGTCGAAGCAGAAGGAAGAAGATCCGAACGACGGCAAGGCTGCGGCCGATGGTGACGATCAGACATCGACATCAGGCGACCAAACCAATTATTCCGAGGCCGATTTCTTCGAAAATCCTTATTCGGTTCTGGCCGAGATCGCCCAGGAGGTCGGCCAGCAGGCCAACGTCAGCGCCAAGGGTGACGGCGGTGCCGCCGATTCCGGCCCGGCCACCGGCGCCGACGGCGGCGAGGCCTATCGTGATCCCTTCGATCCGGATTTCTGGACGAAGCAGGTCGAGGTCACGACAGCCGGCAAGACGTTGCCGCCCGGCAAGAGCGACGACCAGCAGGCGGTCGAGAGCGAGACAAGCGAGATCGCCAAGGTCGAGGATATGCAGCCGATACCGCTGACCACCGATCAGAAGGCGGCCAAGGAAACCAAAGAAACCAAGGAAACCAAGGAAACCAAGGGCGCGGTCGAAGCCAAGGACGGCAAGTCGCCTGAGGGCAAGAAAGCCGACGCTCAGAAAGACGCCGATCATCAGAAGGATGCGGACAAGAGTGCCTCCGAGACCGAGCAGCAGCAGAAGAAGGAAGCCGAGCAGCTGCAGGCCCAGATCGCCCAGCAGATCGGCGGTGTCGCCGGCAAGCTCGCCGAAGGTCTGACCGTGACGGCGTCCGAGGGCGGATTGCTGGTCAGCATCTCCGACCAGACCGACGATTCGATGTTCAATATCGGTTCTGCGGTTCCGCGCCAGGAGATGGTGCTCGCCATGGAAAAGATCGGTGCGATCCTGAAGGCGAGGGGTGGTGCGATCGCCATCCGCGGCCACACGGACGGGCGCCAGTATAAGGGCACGCAGAACGAGAATTGGCGGCTTTCGATGGATCGCGCACAGAGCGCCTACTACATGCTTGTGCGCGGCGGGCTCGACGAGAAACGCATCTCCCAGGTTTCCGGCTTCGCCGACCGTCGGCTGAAGCTGCCGTCTGACCCGTTCAACGCGACCAACCGCCGGATCGAGATTCTGGTGCAGGCGGATCAAGGATAGTCGAATGGCGCGTCGGCAGCATCGCTACGTCGGATTTGTGGCCCTTGGCCTGGCGATGCTTTCGCCGGCAGCAGGCAATGCACAGGATCCGGATGATCTCGCGCCGTACAAGATGCTGCGGTCGCTGCAATTCGTGCAGGATTCCGTCGTCAGCGGCGATCATTCGGCCGGCGAGATGCAGCGCTTCATGCTGGGCACGATCGACGAGCGGTTGCGCACTGTCGATCCTTCGACGTTCGACGACGACCGCAATGTCGACGCAGCGCTGATCTACGCGATGAGCGGCGGCAATCCCCAGACGCTCGAATATCTGATCGCCCACGACGTCAACGGCTATTTCGACAACCGCGTCACCGATGTGCTGCGCAAATATCTGAGCGGCAAGGGGCTGCTTGTCGCCAAGACGCTGGAGGAGACGGCCAGGGAATATCGCGACAAGAAGATCGGCCCCTATCTTGCGCTGATCGGCGGCAACGTGCTGATCGCGACGAAACCGACAGACGCGCTGGATCTCTACGACCAGGCGCGTCTTGCAGCACCCGGTACGATCGTCGAGGAAGCGGCGTTGCGCCGCTCCGTAGCCATCTGCGTCGACAAGGGCATACTCGACAAGGGAATGGCCTATTCGCAGCGTTATGTCAGACGCTTCCTGCATTCGCCCTATGCCAGCCAGTTCGCCGATCTTTTCGTCACGCTCGTCGTCGGCCACGATCACGACGTGAAACCGCAGGACGTCATCGATATCCTCTCCTTCATGGACGCTCCGCGCCAGCGCGAGGTCTATCTGCGCATCGCCCGCGCCGCCGCGATATCAGGCAAGCCGGAGCTGGCGCGCATGGCGGTCGGACGTGTGCAATCGCTTGGCGCCGACACCGAAAATGCCTTCGGTCCGCTCGCGGATTTCTATGGCGGCATGGCCGGCCTTCCCACAGAGGATATCGACCGGGCGGCGAAGAATGTCAGCGGCATCGACGGTAATACACTTTCGCCGCGGGATCAGGCGCTGCAGGAGGCCGCACGATCCGTTGCCGAGCAGATCCTGCGCGCTCCCGACCCGGCAAGCTTGACGCAAGCCTCCAACCCTAACACTGATCATCAAGAAATCACTTCTGAAAAGGCTGTGGCTATAGCCACGCAATCGGAAGCGCCAGGCGCGCTTCCCGAGCCTGTTCCGGGAGGCGTGGCATCGACTGGCCAGAGCCAGGATACCGACCCCTCATTCAACGCATTTGTGACGACCAATCGATCCAAGCTCGACGAGATCGACGGTCTTCTGGCGCAGGAAGGCAACGAACAATGATGGATATGAGCGTCTCGGGCGGAGCCCCCGGTGCGGAGTCCGCCGCGATTGCGAAATCTGCGCGACCGGCCGGAAAAGACGATGCCGCCGGCCAAAAGAACGGCTTCTCCGACGCGCTGGCCAAGGCGAGCAGCGGTACCGCCAATGATGAGCCCGACGATGCGCAGCCGGATCAGGGCGTGGTTGCCGATGGAAGCGCCGACAACGTGGCGCAGACGATCCGCGGCCGCAGCAGCGCAAAGCCATTGATCGATCTTAGCGACGCCGCGCTGAAGGCGCAGGCTGATGTTCAGCCGGCAACGATCGCCAGTGTCGACAAGGTCGCGGCAAAACCCGCAAAGCCTGAGGTCAAAGTGCCGGCCGATCTCGGCTTGGGCAAGCTCGATCCGAAGGACCGTTCCGCAGATGAGGTCGCTCCGGCCGCCAAGGGCGCCAAGCACGCCAAGGGCGACGCATTGGAAACCGAGACGGACAAGACCAGCGATGGCGATGACGGCGGCATTTCGGATGTTCTCGGCTTGCTGAAGCAGGAACCTGCCGATGGTGCAGTGACTTTGCCGGCGGCGGTAGCCGCGCATCACGTCTCCGCCAAGGTCGATGAGGCTGGAACGGCCGACAAGAAGCTCGACGCCAAGATGGGCGGCCATGCGTCCGACGCCCTGGCGGCGGTCAGCAGCAACATCGAGAGCGGCAAGGCGGATGACATCAAGGTTCCCGGAGCGGAGAATGCCGAAGCCGCCGATGGCAAGACATTCAGGATCAGCCGCGCCGATGGCCGCGGCGTGTCGATGGATGTTCACATCGGCACCGATCAGGCCGGAGCGAAGGATGGCTCGAAGAAAGCCGATGTCGAAAACGTTTCGGTGCTGGAATCGCGCCGCTATATCGGCCTGATGCAGAATTCGAATTCCGCCGCCGTGACCGCAGCTCTCTCGGGGGATTCCGAATGGGCGCGCGCCATGGAGCCGAGCTCGGCGCTCTCCAACGCAGCGGAATGGACGAGCACCGGCAAGGTGGTCAATACGCTGAAGATCCAGATGAACCCGCTCGACCTCGGTCTGGTGACGGCCACCATGCGGCTGTCCGGCGACGCACTGAACGTCGACCTTAAGGTCGAAACCGGGGCGGCTTACCGTCAAATGAAGGAGGATCACGGCAAGATTCTCGAAGCTCTGCGCAGCCAGGGCTACGCGGTCGAAAACGTCACCATCAGCATGGCGCCGGTCGAGCGTTCCGACGCCGGCAACCAGGCGGGCAGCCAGGCCTCCCAGCAGCAGCCGCTCACCCAGCAGGGGCAGGGCGGCGAGGCGCGCGAGCGCCACAATCAGACGGCACAGCGGACGGACGGAGGCTTCAATGGCGCAGGCGAGACGGGTATTGAAGACGCTCGTGCTGGCGGTAGCAGCGGCACTGGCGGCGTTTACCTCTGAGGCAGCCGCTTCTACCGGCGCCTGCGAGCGCGAGATCCAGTCGGCAGCGGCCAAGTATGGCATCCCGGAAGGCATCCTCTATTCGGTCGGCCTGACGGAAACCGGCCGCAAGGGCTCGCTCTATCCCTATGCCATGAACGTCGAAGGCAAAGCGATCTTTCCGCCCTCGGAGCAGGACGCGTTGAGGCAGTTCGATGTCGCCCGCAACAGCGGCGCGAAGCTCATCGATATCGGCTGCATGCAGATCAACCATTACTTTCACGGCGAGAATTTCCGCTCCGCCGAGGAGATGTTCGACCCGCATCGCAACGTGGAATATGCTGCGAAATTCCTCCGCAACCTGCATGACCGTCATGAGACATGGACGATGGCGGTAGCTAGATACCATGCCGGCCCCAACAACAATCCGGCACAGAAGCAATATGTCTGCCGCGTCATCGCCAATCTGGTCGCCACGGGCTACGGCAAGTGGACTCCCAATGCGAGTAACTTTTGTCAAAATTGATTCAACCAAAGATAGAAGAGGCGTATTGTGACGAAACTGTGTCACAATGTGGCAGGAATCCGGCGTGAATCCTGTGCGCAAGCCATAATTAACGGACCGTTAACTTTTCCACGAAATTTTGGTGTGCATAAATAAGTGCACCCACTAGATATAGATCAAATCGCTACCCAGATCTTAATCAATTATTAGTTTCTGCCATTAACTTTAACGAGTTGTCGCCGATTCGTGCGATTCGTACCCATAGATCATCGAAGTGCCACACTGATTCGGAGGCGGACGAATGATCGTAGTGGTTGATGAGCGTGAGCTCGTGAAAGATGGATACACATCTCTGTTTGGTCGTGAGGGCATTCCCTCCACCGGCTTTGATCCAGCGGAATTCGGCGAGTGGGTACAGACCGCCGCCGATTCCGATATAGCTGCAGTCGAGGCCTTCCTGATCGGTCAGGGCCAGCGCAACTTCGAACTACCCCGGGCGATCCGGGATCGGTCGATGGCGCCGGTGATTGCGGTCAGCGACCAGCACTCGCTCGAAAACACCCTTGCGCTGTTCGACTGCGGCGTGGACGACGTGGTGCGCAAACCGGTGCATCCCCGCGAGATCCTCGCTAGGGCGGCTGCGATCCGACGCCGGCTGAAGGCAATCACCAATTACACAGAGATCGGCGGGATCCGCGTCTTCTCGGATGGCCGTGACCCCGAGATCAACGGCGAAGTCTTCGCGCTTCCCCGGCGCGAGCGCCGCATCCTTGAATATTTGATCGCCAATCGCGGTCGCCGGGTCACCAAGACCCAGATTTTCAACGCCATCTACGGCATCTTCGATGAAGAGGTCGAGGAGAATGTCGTCGAAAGCCATATCTCGAAGCTGCGCAAGAAGCTGCGCAAAAAGCTCGGCGTCGATCCGGTCGATTCCAAGCGCTTCCTTGGCTACTGCATTGATTGGGCCTGATTTTCTCGGCCGGGCGGCGGCGCCCGGCTGAACCTTAAACTTGGCCTCGCGCCTCGCCATGACAGACAGCTTCACGCAAGGCCCGACAAATACTCTCGTGCATAACAGGTAAAACGAGGTTTTCAGATGAGCATTTTCGGCAGCATGAAGACGGCAGTATCGGGGATGAACGCGCAGGCCAACCGCTTGAGCACGGTCGCCGACAATATCGCCAACGTTAACACGACCGGTTACAAGTCCGTGTCGACGAGCTTCTCGTCGCTGGTTCTGCCTTCCTCGGGCGGAAACTACAATTCCGGCGGCGTTCAGTCCTCGGTCCGCCAGTCTGTCTCCGACCAGGGCGATATTTCCTACACCACCTCGGGCACCGATCTTGCGATCTCGGGCGATGGCTTCTTCATCGTTCAGGGTGCGGATGGCACGCCGGTTCTGACCCGCGCCGGTGACTTCACCAAGGACGACGAAGGCAATCTCGTCAATGCCGCCGGCTTCATGCTGATGGGCTATTCCTACGACGCCGGCTCTCCTGCTGTTGTCGTCAACGGCTTCGATGGCCTCGTTCCTGTCAACGTCAACCAGGAAGGGCTGACCGCCATCGCCTCGACATCCGGGATCTTCAAGGGCAATCTCGATTCCGGCGCCAATGTCGTTGCGGCCGCTGCGACGCGGCCGAGCGCCAACCCCGCCACGCCGACAGCCGACACCAAGAAGTTCTCCATGGTCGCCTACGACACACTCGGCAACAAGGTGATGTACGACTTCTACTTCACCAAGACCTCGGTCGCGGCGACGCCGCCGCCGGCACCTCCCGCCGTTAACAGCAGCTGGGAAGTTGCGATCTTCCGCAACGCCAATGCGGCAACGGGTGGCACGAGCTCCTTTCCGTACAGCGCAGGCGGCGCCGTTGGCACAACCACGCTCGATTTCGACGCCACCGGCAAAATAACCAACTCGACGGGCACCGTTAACATCGCCGATACGGTGACCGGTCAGACCATCAATATGGATCTCTCCGGCTTCACGCAGCTCGGCGCTGCCTTTGCCGGCACGGGTACGCCGAACGGCCAGGCTGCAAGCCCGGTCAAGGACGTCACGATTGATGGCGACGGCATCGTCTACGCCAAGTACGAGGATGGCACTAACAAGCCGCTCTACCGTATCCCGCTCGCCAACGTCGCCAGCCCGGACAAGCTGACGCTCCAGAGCGGCAACGTCTACAGCGCCAACGGTCAGTCCGGCGTCACCGTCACCGGCTTCCCGCAGACCAACGGTCTTGGCACCATCAAGTCAGGCGCCCTTGAAGGCTCGAACGTCGACCTCGCCGGCGAACTGACCGAGATGATCGAATCGCAGCGCAGCTATACCGCCAATTCCAAGGTCTTCCAGACGGGGTCCGACATTATGGACGTCCTCGTCAACCTCAAGAGATAAGCAAGGTACCGGGTAAGCCATGTCGCTCACATCCGCACTTAATACCGCACAGAGCATATTCAACAATACAGGCACGCAGAGCAGTGTCGTATCGAACAATATCTCGAATGCGGGCAACAAAGATTACGTGCGCCGGCAGGCGATGCTCACCACGTCCTTGAACGGTGCCCAGGTCGTCAAGATCGACCGGGCGCAGGAAGATGCGCTGCTGCGCCAGTACCTGAAGACATCCTCTCAGGACAGCGCCCAGCAGGCATTGCTCGGCGGTCTCGAGGACCTCAAGTCGATCATGGGTGGCAACGACTACGAAACGTCGCCATCCACCTATCTCGGCGTTTTCCAGCAAAAGCTTCAGGCCTTCCGCACGGCGCCGGGTAGCACCGTCGCCGCCCAGGGCGCCATCACCGCCGCCCAGGACGTCGCCAACTCGCTGAACAATGCCTCGCAATCCGTTCAGGACGTTCGCGCCACCGCCGACAAGCAGATCGCCACCGACGTCGACAAGCTGAATTCGCTCCTCAGCGACTTCGAGAAGGCCAACAACGCGGTGAAGACCGCCACGGCCTCGGGTGCGGATGCATCCGGCGCCCTCGACGAGCGTGAGAAGGCTCTCAAGCAGATTTCGCAGATCGTCGGCGTCAACGCAACGACGCGCGACAACAACGACATGGTGCTGAGCACGTCTGACGGGACGATCCTCTTCGAGACGGTTCCGCGCAAGGTGACGTTCAAGTCTCAGGATATCTATACCGCGACCATCACAGGCAATTCGGTTTATGTCGACGGTGTGGCCCTTCCGCGCGGTAGCGGGTCGACGACGACGGGGCAGGGGAGCCTTCAATCGCTCCTGCAGGTCCGTGACGAGATCGCTCCCAACTTCCAGAAGCAACTCGATGAAATCGCCCGCGGCCTGGTCTCGCTCTTCAAGGAGCAGAGCACGTCGGGCACGCCGGCCTATGTGCCCGGTCTCTTCACCTGGAGCGGCGGCACGGTCGATACCGGCAGCGCTGCGGTTGCCGGCATGGCGTCGACCATCAGCGTCAGCAGCACCGTCATCACCTCGCAGGGCGGCGATCCGATGCGCTTGCGCGATGGCGGTGTCAACGCCAACGGCGTCGTCAACAACCCTACCCACCTCAGCGGCTATACGACGGACCTCGATCGTCTCTATACCGCCTTGGGCTCCGACATCGATTTCGATCCGGCGGCGGGACCGGCGGTCGGCTTCGACGCCACGACCGGCATCGATTCAAACGTCAGCATCATGGAATACGCCACGAATTCCCTCGGCTGGCTCGAGCAGTACCGCAGCAACGCGACGACGGCTGCGGAAAACACCTCGGCGGCGCTGTCGCGCTCCGACGAAGCCTATTCCAATGAGACCGGCGTCAACCTCGACGAGGAGCTGACGCTGCTCCTTGACATAGAGCAGTCCTACAAGGCGGCGACCAAGATCCTGAACGCCGTTGACGAAATGTTGAAGTCATTGCTGGATATTGCGAGTTAAGCCATGAAGAGCTCATTTATTTCAAGTTCGGCCATTCAGAACGCGATGCGGTTGACGATCCGTCAGGCGCAGAACCAGATGACGAAAGCAACGATGGAGGCGACGACGGGAGTCTATGCGGATATCGGTGTCTCGCTCGGCGGCAACGCCGCCAGGAGCGTCGACTTCAGCCGCGAGGTCGACAGGATAGCCTCGATCAAATCAAGCAATTCGCTCGTCAACGCACGCATGGAATCATCGCAGCTCGGCCTTTCCAAGATGAAGGACGTCGGCGACGGCCTCGTTTCGAAGCTTACGGCGCTCCAGGGCAGCCACGATCCCGGCAGCATCACCGTCGCCATCCAGTCCGCCACCAGCGCCCTGTCCACCATGATGGACACTGCCAATACCATGGTGAACGGCGAATATCTGTTCTCGGGCATTAACACCGACGTGCAGCCGCTGACCGACAAGACGACAGGGACGAGCGCAGCGATCGTCACGCAGTTGAACACTTATGCAACGGGCCTCGGCAAGGCGGTTAGTGATCTCACCGGCGCCGAAATGAGCACCTTCATCACCACGACGGTAGAGCCGATGTTCAGCGAGACCGCCTGGACCGACCCGACGACCGGCTGGTCGCAGGCATCGAGCCAGAACATGACGAGCCGCATCAGCAACTCGGAAGTGATCGAATCCTCGACCAACGCCAATTCCGAAGGCATGCGCTACTTCGCGCTCGCCTCGGTGATGACCTCGGCGCTGTTGGGCCAGAACCTCAGCAGCGATGCGATGAGCACGGTGTCCAAGCAGGCGATCAGCTATACGACGAAGGCGACCAGCGGCCTTGTAACGCAGGCAAGCCAGCTCGGCCTTTCCCAGGAGCGCGTCAAGAAGTCCAACGACGCTCTCGACGCCCAGTCGAACATCATCAAGAACAAGCTGGTCGATCTCCAGGGTGTCGATCCCTACGAAGCCTCGACCCTCGTCAAGACTTTGGAAACGCAGCTTGAAACCGCTTACACGATCGTCTCGAAGATCCAGCAGTTGAGTCTTGTAAACTACCTTTGATGAGCAAAGGCGCGCAATAAAGAAGGATGCATGAATGTATCAGTTCTCATATGCCGAAGTCATGCAGGACTCGGTGGCCGACGCGAAAGAGCGGGAATGGCAGGTTCTTGACCGGTCCATAGACCTGCTGTCGTTGGCGCGCGAAAAGGAAAAATACGGCCGCGAAGCCATTGAAGCCCTGTTTTATACACGCCGGGTGTGGATCAGCTTCATCGAGGATCTGAAACATCCCGACAACCAGCTGGAGATCGAGCTCAGGGCCAACCTCATCTCGATCGCGATCTGGATATTGAAGGAATGTGACAGGATCAGAAAACGTCAGTCCAATAACTACCAGGGCATCATCGACGTTACCACCATCATCAGGGATGGACTTAAATGAAAAGTACACTTCGCATTTCTCTGAAAGCCGGAGAAAGAATCTTCATCAACGGCGCCGTCCTGCGCGTCGACCGCAAGGTCGCGCTGGAATTCCTGAATGATGTGACGTTCCTTCTCGAAAACCACGTCCTCCAACCGGAGGGCGCCACGACGCCGCTGCGTCAGCTCTATTTCATTGCGCAGATGATCCTCATCAACCCTGAGGGCAAGGACCACTCGACGGCGATGTTCCGCAAGTCGATCACCATGCTGCTCTCCTGCTTCAAGAACGAGGAGATCCTCGCCGAACTGAAGCGCATTGATGCGCTCGTCTCGACGGGCCGCGCCTTCGATGCGCTCAAGGCGATCCGTGGCCTCTACACGATCGAAGACAGTATTCTCAACAACCACGAAATGCCGCCGACAATGGTCGAGCAGATTCGCAGGGAGATTGCACCATGGCGGTAGATGCCACATCAAGCGTGAGCACGACGGGCACTTCGAACTCGACGAGCTCGGCTCAGCAGAAGGCAACGCTGAATTACGACAATTTCCTTCAGCTGCTCATCGCGCAGATGAAGAACCAGGATCCGACGGATCCGGTCGACGCCAGCGAGCAGATGTCGCAGCTGGCGAGCTTCTCGCAGGTCGAACAGACGATCCAGACCAACACCAAACTGGACACGCTGCTCGCAAGCTCGAGCCTCACCCAGGCCAGCAGCTACGTCGGCAAATACATGGAAAGCGCCGACGGCACCGTTAAAGGCACCGTCGAATCCGTCAAGGTTTATTCCGACGGAATCATAGCGACGACCACGGCTGGCGGTAATATACTGGTGCAGGCGGGAATCACTGTTGCCGACAAGGCTCCTAGCAGCGATACCTGATACGACAGCGCCGCGCGCCTTAGCGGCCCATGCGTCGAGTGATACCAACCAATGGTGGTCCGGCCGCGGCGGGGCTGCTTCAAGGCGATATGAGGTTGCCTTCGGATGAATGAAGCTGATGCATTGGATCTGTTCCAGGCGGCGATCTGGACCGTCCTGATTGCCGCGGGTCCCGCCGTCATCGTCGCGATGGCAGTGGGTCTCATCATTGCCTTGATCCAGGCGCTGACCCAGGTGCAGGAAGCGACGCTGACCTTCGTGCCGAAGATCGTCGCCGTGCTGATCACGGTCGGCGTCACCGCACCTTTCGCCGGCTCGCAGATCTCCATTTTCACCAATCTGGTCTTCTCGCGCATCCAGTCCGGCTTCTAGGGCAATTCCAGCAAAAGTGCGCAGCGGTTTTGTCAGGCAAAGCGCGAAGTGCTTTTGCCGGGGATTGCGTAGAAACAAAAGGTTAGAGCGGTTCTACACTTCCATGAAAAGCTGAACCGCTCTGAGCCACCTTCGCGCAAGCTTCGCCGTTTAACTCTCGATCCGAATTGGGCGGGCCGCATGTCCGCCTCCTCTCATGAAGAGACGGAATCGTCATGGCGCAACCACCTGCACTCCCCCTTCCAAAAGTCGCCCCGAGCCTGCGCGATGTCGGTTTTGCCCTTGGCATCATCGGCATCATTTGCATTCTCTTCCTGCCGATTCCGCCGTTCCTGATCGATATGGGACTGGCCTTCTCGATCGCCTTCTCGGTGCTGATCCTGATGGTCTCGCTGTGGATCCAGAAACCACTCGATTTCTCGTCTTTCCCGACCATTCTGCTGATCGCGACGATGACCCGGCTGGCGCTGAACATCGCGACGACACGCGTCATCCTGTCCCACGGCAATGAAGGCCACGAAGCAGCGGGCGGCGTCATCGCCGGTTTCGCAAGCCTAGTGATGTCCGGCGACTTCGTCATCGGTCTGATCGTCTTCCTGATCCTCATCACCATCAACTTCATCGTCATCACCAAGGGCGCCACGCGTATCGCCGAAGTCGGCGCGCGTTTCACCCTGGATGCCATCCCCGGCAAGCAGATGTCGATCGACGCCGACCTTTCGGCCGGCATCATCGACGAAAAGGAAGCCCAGCGCCGGCGCAAGGAACTCGAGGAAGAAAGCTCCTTCTTCGGTGCGATGGACGGTGCGTCGAAGTTCGTGCGCGGCGATGCCGTCGCCGGCCTCATCATTACCTGCATCAACGTCTTCGGCGGCATCATCATCGGCTACTTCCGCCACGGCATGCCGATCGGCGAAGCGGCCGACGTCTTCGTCAAGCTCTCCGTCGGCGACGGCCTCGTCTCGCAGATGCCGGCCCTGATCGTTTCGCTCGCCGCCGGCCTTCTTGTCTCTCGCGGCGGCACCGTCGGCTCCACCGACCAGGCGGTCGTCAACCAGTTGAGCGGTTATCCCCGCGCGCTTTCCGTCTCGGCCGTGCTGATGTTCGTGCTGGCCCTGATGCCGGGCCTGCCGTTTGTCCCCTTCGTGGTCCTCGGCGGTCTTCTCGCTTTCGGCGCCTGGTTCATCCCGCGTCAGGTCGAAGCTGAAAACAAGCTTCGCCGCGAGCAGGAAGAAAAGAAGGTCGTCCAGAACAAGGAGCTGGAAAAGGATTCGGTCAAGTCGGTGCTGCGCACCTCGGAGATCGAGCTCGCACTCGGCAAGATGGTCTCGACGCGCCTGCTCGGCGCCCACCAGGAGCTCGCCTTCCGTGTCGGCAAGATGCGCAAGAAGTTTGCCACGCAATACGGTTTCGTCGTACCCGAGATCAAGGTGACCGACGATATCGCCATCGCCGAGAAGTCCTACCAGATCCGCATCCACGGCACGACGGTCGCCTCTAACCTGCTACGCGTCGGCGAAGTCCTCGTCGTGACCGGCGCCGGCCGCCGGCCGAGCATTCCCGGCGACGAAATCCGTGAACCCGCTTTCGGTATGCCTGCCGTTTCGATCCTTGAAAACTTCGCCGACGATCTGAAACGCGAGGGCTTCCAGCCGATCGACAACGTCTCCGTCGTGCTGACCCATATGAGCGAGGTCATCCGCAACAACCTGCCGCAGCTTCTGTCCTACAAGGACGTGAAGGTGCTGATCGACCGGCTCGATCCCGAATACAAGAAGCTTGCCGACGAGATCTGCTCGTCGCACATGTCCTATTCGGGCCTGCAGGCGGTGCTCAAGCTGCTGCTTGCCGAGCGCGTCTCGATCCGCAACCTGCATCTCATCCTCGAAGCGGTGGCCGAGCTCGCCCCGCATGTCAGGAAGACCGAGCAGATCGTCGAGCATGTCCGCATCCGCATGGCCCAGCAGCTCTGCGGCGACCTGGCCGACAACGGCGTGCTGCGCGTCCTGCGGCTGGGCAGCAAATGGGATCTGGCTTTCCACCAGGCGCTGAAGCGCGACGCCAAGGGTGAGGTGATCGAATTCGACATCGATCCGCGCAGCCTGGAAGAGTTCAGCGAGCAGGCCACCAAAGTTATCCGTGAGTTCATGGATCGCGGCCTGCCATTCGCCCTTGTCACGTCGCCGGAAACACGCTCCTATGTGCGCATGATCATCGAACGGCTGTTCGCCACGCTCCCGGTCCTGTCGCATGTCGAACTGGCCAAGGGCATCGAGATAAAGATTTTGGGCTCTATTTCATGATAACAGACCCGCAAGGGACCGTTCTCGCGCTGTTTCTGGTTTTCTGCCGGATCGGTGGCTGTGTGCTGGCTCTTCCGGGTTTTTCCTCGGCGCGCGTGCCCGAACAGCTGCGCGTCTTCATCGCCGGCGCGCTCTCGATCGCTGTCATGCCGCTGCTCTGGGACACTGTCTACCCGGCCGTTCACACAAGCTCGGGAACCTATATCGGCCTGATCTTCAGCGAATCGCTGATCGGCGTGATGTACGGCATGCTGGCGAGGATCTACACGATCGGCATGCAGTTCGCCGCGACGATCATCGCGATGATGGTCGGCTACACCCAACCGGGTTCGGCCGACATCCTCGAAGACACGCCGGAGACCAGCCTTTCCGGCTTCATTACCTTTGCCGGCATCATGATTCTCTTCATCATGGATTTCCATCACATCGTCTTCCGCGCGCTGATCGATTCCTACACGACCATGCCTTTCGGCGGCCTGATGCAGATGCGCGCGACGCTGATCTCCTTCACCGACACGCTGGAGCAGACCACCTACATCATGCTGCGGCTGTCGAGCCCGTTTTTGATCTACGGCATGATCTTCAACGTCTCGATCGGTTTCATCAACAAGCTGGCGCCGCAGATCCCGGTCTACTTCATTTCCACGCCCTATCTGCTGATGGGCGGGCTCTTCCTGATCTATTTCTCGATTGCGGCGTTGCTCAGCCAGTTCGGCCAGTCCTTCGGCTCGATCTATATCGGGCGATGAGGCTGATATGATCGAAAAGAAGCGCTCCCAGAAGCTCAAGCGACTGCTCTCGGTGCAGCGGCATATCGAACGAATGGCCGAGAACGACCTGGCCGAAACCAGCCGTCAGCGTGTCGAGGTCAATGCGGCGATGGACGACGTCATCATCGCGCTCGGCTCGATGGACCCCGTCCACCACGCATTCTCGCAGAATTACGCCGACCGATTCGGCAGGCTCAGCATCAAGGACCAGCAGCTGACCGGCATGCAGCAGATCCACGAGATGCGACTGGCGCGCGAGCGCGCCAAGGGCGACCGCTTTGAAGAGGGCATGCAGGAAGCCCTCGACGCCGAGCGCCGCGAGGCCGATGACAACGCCGTCTACGATGTCATCGACCAGCAATTCGCAACGCCAGCCTCCAGCAAGCTTCAAAAACCATAGTCGTTACGATCTTAAATTCAGAGGATTGTAACGTGGCTATTTCGCCCCCCAGTGATCTGGTCCTGGACGTTGTCAAAGCTGCCGACCCCATGGAGGTTCAGGCGGCCCAGGAAAAGTTGAAGGCAAATCGTGCGGCCTTTGCCGCAACGAGTCTCGCCGAGAATGGCAAGGGCTTCTCCAATACGGTCGACGTTCTCGACCATATCGGCCAGAAGAGCGGCCTCGCCAACATCCAGAACCGCACCAAGGCCGAGGAAGTTCCGGAAAGCTACCGGAAGTTCGAGGCCATGGTCCTGCAGAATTTCGTCAAGTCCATGCTGCCGAGCGAAAGCGAAGATGTCTACGGCAAGGGCGCGACCGGCGATATCTGGAAAGGCATGATGGCCGAACAGCTCGGCAACACCATGGCCAAGGGTGACGGCATCGGTATTGCCAAGCAGATGTACAGCGAGCAGTTGCGCCGGCAGGAAGGCAAGATCGTCAATGCCTCGACCGATGACGATGACCGCAACACCGCGCTCAGCATGATCGATGACTTCCAGCGCAAGACTTTTGGCACGCCGACCGCCGAAGCCAAGTCCGATAGAACAGGATGACTTTAGGCCCGTTGGCCTAAAATCTGAATCTCGTTCTCAATTAAATAGTTAGAGCATGATGTCGTCCGAAAACCGCGCACACTTTTCGGCATCATGCTCTAAGCGACGCATAACCGGGGGTACAATGGAAATAGTTTCGAACGAATACAGGATCAAATCCGTTCTCGGACGGCTCGAAATGATCATCGACAATGAGAACACCCGGATCGGCAACGATCCGCAGTTCGATCTCAAGGTCTCCAATGCACATAAGAGCCGCTGCCTCTACGAGCTGTCGATGCTTTTCCGCGACACCGATCCGGCCGAGCTTGCCGCTGCCCATCTCGATCAGCTGCACGGCCTGAAGAAGAAACTGGTTCTCAATGCCCGTCGCGTCGAGGCGCATCTCGAAGCGGTTCGCGCCGTGGCCGACCTCCTGAAGAACGCAGTTCAGGACGCCGATGCCGACGGCACCTATTCCCAGGAACAATTCGCCGCGCGTGGAAACTGATGATCAAGCTCGTCCTCACCGGTGTCTGGGTTTGCGCCATCACCTTGGCATCGGTCTATTTCTCGGTGTACCTGGCGACCGCGCCGGCGCCGGCGGCAACGGATTCCAAGCAGAGCGCGCTCGAATTGGTGAAGGGCGAAACGATCACGGTACCGATCATCGGTAACGGTGCGATCACCGGTTACTTCCTCGGCCGCGTTTCGTTCATGATGAACAAGGACATGCTGAAAGGCGTGACATTGCCGCTGAGCGAGATGACGACGGACGAGCTTTTCAGCCTGCTTGTCGGCAACAAGATGGTCGATATCGCCCACATCAAATCCTTCGATCCGAACGCCTTCCGCGAGGAGATCAAGAAGGGCATGAACGAGCGTTTGGGTGGCGAATACGTCGCCGAAGTGATGCTGGAGCAGCTCGACTATCTCTCCAAGGAAGAGGTCAAGGAAAGCTCCGCCGGTCAGCCGAAGAAGGTGGGCACACCCGTCAAGATCGTCGAGACCGTACCGGCCGGTGAGGCCCCGGCACCAGCGGCCCACTAAGGACCATCACATCATTGACGACAAACGGCGCCTGAGGGCGCCGTTTGTCGTTGGCGCGCGTGGTTAATAAACCACTTATGCGAGCATGGAAATTCAAGGAATTTTCCTAAGGGTTGTTTGAAACCGTCCTGTTATATCAGGTGTCACAGCTTGGCATGCGCCGCTTATCCGGGATCGGAGCGACGCGTCCCGGCGGGACGCGACCGGTCCTTTCGAGACCTCCGGTGCGGAAATATGGGCTTGTTTTCCGGGATGTCGGGCGCATGCAGCACCCTCGGCAGGAGGTAGGAATGAATCTGATTGCAAACTTCGCGGTGCTCGCATCGCGGCGGACGATCTTCGATCTGCCGGTCTGCGATCTCGGCTGGGACGACGCCCTCGTTTTCATCAACGAGCTGGCCTCCATTCCCGTCGGCCAGACCGTGGTTTGTTTCGTCAACGCCCACAACATGCTGACCACGCTGCGCGACGACGAATATTACCGAATCATGTCGCACAATCTGGTGCTGCCGGATGGCATCGGCCTCAACATCGCATCGCAGATCGCCCATGGTTCGCCGTTTCCGGCCAATCTGAACGGCACCGATTTCGTGCCGGCCTTCCTGACTTTCATGGAGGCCCCGCGCCGCATCGGCCTCATCGGCGGCAAGCGTTCGGTCGTCGAGGCGGCGGCGGAAAATTTCCGCAGGCACACGCCCTGGCACGAATTCGTCGTCGTTTCCGACGGTTACTTCGACAAGGTCGATCCCACTGATGTCATCGAGGAGCTCGAGCGCCAGAAGGTCGATATCCTGATCGTCGGCATGGGGACGCCGCTGCAGGAGAAGTGGGTTCACGATCATATTCGCACCGATCATGCGCGTCTGGTGTTGACGGTGGGCGCTCTCTTCGACTTCGTCTCAGGCGCCGTCCCACGCGCGCCGAGGACTGTGCGGATGATGCGCCTGGAATGGGCCTATCGCCTGCTGCAGGAGCCGGCGCGCCTCTGGCGCCGTTACGTCATCGGCATCCCGGTATTCCTCTTCCATGTCCTGCGCTATCGCTTCCGCCGGCGCGAAAGGATCCTCAGCTATCCGGAAGAGCACGGCAGCGCGCTGCAGCCGCAGTCGGATCGCAAGAAGGCGAGCTGACCCACAGCGCCGCGTCTTTTGAGACGCGCAAAGGACGCTGCAGCACTTTAAATTGCGGCATAGTTTTGTCCTCAAATCGTTTCCGATTTAAGGGACTATGCTTAGTTCTTACCCGCTGCGGTTAACCATTTCTTTGCCATGAATGTTTAGAGTGGCTTAATCATCTGCGTCCGTGCGGATGAGCGAACTCGGCCATCATGTGCATGAGATGTGGCGCAAATGTACGATATCAGGGCCAGAAACAGCTTCCAGGATCGCGCAGCCGCAGGGCAGCGCCCCCTTGAGGATTCCTACGGGGCGCCCCGGTCGAGCCGGCCTGATATTGCGCCGCCCGAGACCGAATTGCTGCGCGCCATCGGCCGGGTGCTGGAGGAGCAGCGCGCCAGGGCGGCGCGCACCGCACCGCTGGTCGACCGCATCGAAACCATCCTCGGCAACCGCCTCCGGGCCGCCAACGACGTCGGCCATCCGCTTCTTCAGGAGCCGGCGGGCGATGAAGAGCTGAGCGTTCCGGCCGACGAACCGATGATCTCACCGGAACCGCTGGCCGCGATCCGTGAAGAACCCGCCGAGCCCCGGCCGGTGCCGCGCCGCCGTGTCGGCGGCATTGGTCTTGCGACGATGGTCGCGGCCGCGACGATCATCAGTGCGGGCCTGCCGGCGCTGATGCCGGCCTCGCCGGCCCTCTATCGCGCCGAAACGACGCTTTCCGTGAAGGCGGATGCCGCAAGCCGCGCTGCCTTCACCCAGGCTGCTGCGAAAGGGCTGCTGTCGGCGCGTTCTGTTGCTTCGACGGTCGCCGCCCTGAAACTCGATCATGATCCCGAATTCGCCGGCGCCAGCGCCAATGCGCTCGGCGTCGCGCTCGATCTCCTCTCGGCGACCGGTGCTGCTGCCGATCCGGCCTCGCGCGCCGAGGCGACGCTGAAGCATGCGGTCGAGATACTGCCCGATGCCGCGACAGGCACGATCCTCGTCAGGGTGACGACCGGCGACAGCGGCAAATCCATGCGCATCGCCGCCAAGCTTGCCGAAGCGGTTTCCGCAGCAGACGGCCCCGGCGACGCCGAAACCGATGCCGCCTTGCGCAAAACCTATGACGAGGCCAAGGCGGAGCTTGCCGCCTTCACGGCAAAGAGCGGCGAGGGCAACGTCAAGGTGGCGATTGATCTTCGCCGCCAGATCGACCAGCTCGATGCCGATCTGAAAACGGCCGACCAGAATATTCTTGCCGCCAAGGCGCAGACCGACCGGCTGAAGGCCGCAAAACTTGCCGAGGTGCTCGACGGTTCGTTGCCCTCCGATATGCTCTCGCCGGCGCTGCAGGACTGGCGCGACAAATATGCCGTCGCCAAGACAGCGCTTGCGCAGCTTTCGGCCGAGCTCGGCCCGCGCCATCCGCGCCTCTTGCAGCAGCAGGCCGAAACTGATGGTTTGAAGGAGAATATGGGCAAGGAGCTTGCCCGTCTTGGCCAGACCGCCAACCTCGCCGCCAAGGCCGCCGTCGATGCGCGCAAGGGCCTCAATGACCGCCGCAATACGCTGATCGCCCAGAGCCGGGACACCGGCGTCGATTTGTCACGCCTGACCGAGCTGCGCGAAAAAGCCAATGCCGCGCGCTCGCGCCTCGAAGAGGCGACGTCCGCAGCGGTGGGAGCGGCCGCCGACGGTCGTATCGTTCTCCTGAAGCCGGCACTGGCGACGGCGGTATCGGCAACGGATGGCCGCATCGGCCGCTCGCTGATGGGCGCCGCCGCGGGCCTTGCGGTCGGTCTTGCCGCGGCTTTCATGCTGCGCCTGCGTCGGCCGGTCGCCAATCCCGCAAGGGAGAAAATGCCGGTATCCCGGCCGCAGGCTCCACCGCCGTTGATCCCTGCGCAGGACCCCGCCCAGGTCGACGAGATGGAGATGCTGCGCTCCGAGATCTCCGGCCTGCGCGACCGGCTTCGTGTTCATGCACTCGACGCGCGGCAGCCGCTGCGTTAAACGAACATTTCCTTGCATTTTTGATATTGCGTTGCCGCTTTCCGACAGGATAGGGCGTTAGCGGGCATTTGACGCTCGTCAACTATCCATAGATTGACGCGAAACAGGGCGGAGAGACGCGTGACGACAGTAATCGACGGCAAGAACGTAGCAGCATCGGTCATTCAGACGGTCAAGAGTGCGACGGCGGCGCTGGAAAAGAGCAGCGGCGTCACCACCGGCCTTGCGGTCGTCATCGTTGGCGACGATCCGGCAAGCCACGCCTATGTCGGCTCCAAGAGCCGCATGGCCAAGGAATGCGGCTTCAAATCCGTCCAGCACACGCTGTCGGCCGAAACGAAGCAGGAGGAGCTGGCAGCCCTCGTCGCCACCCTCAATGCCGATCCGTCGATCCACGGCATCCTGGTGCAACTGCCCCTGCCGAAGCCGCTCGACAGCGAGGCGATCATCCAGTCCATTCTGCCGGAAAAGGATGTCGATGGCCTGAGCGTCGTCAATGCCGGCAAGCTCGCCACCGGCGACCTGAAGACCGGACTGGTCTCCTGCACGCCGGCCGGCGCCATGGTTTTCGTCCGCCGCACCCATGGCGAGGATCTCTCCGGCCTCAACGCCGTCGTCATCGGCCGCTCCAACCTGTTCGGCAAGCCGATGGCGCAATTGCTGCTCAACGCCAATGCGACCGTGACGATCGCTCATTCCAGGACCAAGAATCTCGCCGAGGTCTGCCGCAACGCCGATATCCTGGTGGCCGCCGTCGGCCGGCCGGAGATGGTCAGGGCCGATTGGGTCAAATCAGGTGCGACGGTCATCGACGTCGGCATCAACCGGGTGCCCGCCCCCGAAAGAGGCGAGGGTAAGACCCGGCTCGTCGGCGACGTCGCCTTCGAGGAGGTCTCTGCGGTCGCCAGCACCATCACCCCGGTTCCCGGCGGCGTTGGGCCGATGACCATCGCCATGCTGATGGCCAACACCGTCATCGCCGCCCATCGCACGGCAGGGCAGACACCGCCGCAGTTTTGATTAGACCAGAAAGGCTCTAGGCCTGGGGAACAGGACCGGTCGAGGCTCTGACGATCAGCTCGGTCTTCCAGAGCTCCTGGTCGGGGAAGGGGCCGGCCTGCTTGACCGTGCCGATCAGCCGCTGCGCGATGCGAACGCCGGCCGCCCGCAATGACGAGCGTGTCGTCGTCAGCGGCACGGAAAAGCTTTCCGGTTTCAGCAGCGGCAGCACGTCGTCATGGGCGATCAGCGAGATATCCTCGCCGAGCCGTAATCCGGCCTGGTTGACCGCGCGGATCGCGCCGAGCGCCAGCACCGTGCTGGAGCAGAGGATCGCCGTCGGCCGCTCAGGCAATTGCAGGAAGTGTTCCATCGCCAGCAGCCCTTGCTCGTCCGTCATCAGCGCGTGGCTCATGCAACCCTCATCGAGCGCAAGCCCGCGCTCGGCAAGGGCTGATATGACGCCGTTCTTCCTGCGGATGGCGAAATCGAGATGCATCGGTCCGTTCATCAGCGCAAAGCGCGTATGGCCGAGTTGCAGCAAGAGCCGCGTCGCATCGTAGAAGGCCCCTTCATTGTCGATGTCGAGATAGGGATAGTCCGGCTCCGAACCGAAGGAGCGGCCGTGCACGACATAGGGCATCGAGAGTGATTTCAGCATGGCGAGCCGCGGGTCGTGGCCGCGCATATAGGCGACGAACAGGGCATCGACATTGCCGCTGATGGCAAGGCGCCGCAGCGCCGCCACCTCGTCATCCGGGTCGGCCGGCATGATCACGAAGTGGAAATCGTGGCGTACGGCCTCTTCGCCGAGCCCGGCCAGGAATTCACCGAAATGCACGTCGGACTGGTGGCCGGGCGCCGTCGGCATGACGAGGCCGATCGAGCCTGCCTTGCCGGTCGCAAGCCGCTGCGCCGCCTTGTTGGGGCGGTAACCGGTTTCCTTGACAGCCTGGAGCACACGCTCCCGGGTCGCCTCGTTGACCTCGGGATAGCCGTTCAGCGCTCGGCTCACCGTCGTCTGCGACAGCCCCAGCAATTCCGATAGCTGCTTGAGATTCACCTGCTATGCTTCCTCCCGGCCCGCCCGTCCGCCGTCCTGAAAAGGCTTGCCGCCTCCCAGTGGCATCCAAAGCGCTTTCAATTATGTATCATCTGGCGCGCTTGACTCAAGAAAAATCGCTCCATATTTCCCGATAGACGTTGCTGCGCTGCGATAGCTAGCATGTTCACAGCGGGTTTTCGCGAATTGACTTGACTCCATTCCCCCGAAAGTGAAATGAGTTGGCTGTCAAAGCGCTTTGAAATTTCTTTTGGAGGGAATTCGGCGCGGTTGGGATTGTGATGGGAGGTTGATCACATGAAAAAGTCATTTTTGATGGGCGTTGCCGTGGCAGCGCTTTTTGCCGGTACTGCGTCTGCAGCCGATCTAAAATTTGCCCCGGGACAGGATGCCAAGTTCAACTGGAAGAGCTATGACGAGTTCAAGGCTGCTCATGCCGATCTGAAGGGCCAGCCGCTGACGATCTTCGGGCCGTGGCGCGGCGAGGACGAGGCGTTCTTCCAGAGCGTTCTTGCCTATTTCACCGAAGCCACCGGCATCGATGTCAAATACTCCTCTTCCGAAAACTACGAACAGCAGATCGTCATCGATACGCAGGCAGGCTCGCCGCCGAACATCGCCGTTCTGCCGCAGCCGGGCCTCCTGGCCGATCTCGCCAGCAAGGGCTTCCTGACGCCGCTCGGCGATGACAACTCCAAGTGGATCAAGGACAATTACGGCGCCGGCGACAGCTGGGTCGGTTACGGCACCTACAAGGGCAAGGACGGCAAGGAAGCCTTCTACGCCTTCCCGTATAAGGCCGACGTAAAATCGCTGGTCTGGTATGTTCCGGAGAACTTCGAGGAAGCCGGCTACAAGATCCCGACGACCATGGAAGAACTGCATGCCCTGACGGATCAGATCGTCAAGGATGGCGGCGTTCCCTGGTGCATCGGCCTTGGTTCCGGCGGCGCCACCGGCTGGCCGGCGACGGACTGGGTCGAAGACATCATGCTGCGCATGCAGCCGCCGGAAGCCTACGACAAGTGGACGACCAACGAGTTGAAGTTCACCGATCCGGCCGTCGTTGCCGCGATCGACGAGTTCGGCAAGTTCGCCAAGAACGCGAAATACGTCGATGGCGGCGTCGCAGCCGTGGCCTCGACCGATTTCCGTGACAGCCCGAAGGGCCTCTTCGCGGTTCCGCCGAAGTGCTACATGCACCATCAGGCCTCGTTCATTCCGTCCTTCTTCCCTGAGGGCACGAAGCTCGGCCAGGATGCCGACTTCTTCTACATGCCGACCTTTGCTTCGCATCCCGAACTCGGCAAGCCGGTTCTCGGCGCCGGCACGCTCGTCTCGATCGCCAAGGACTCGAAGACGGCCCGCGCCTTCATCGACTTCCTGAAGACCCCGATCGCCCATGAGGTCTGGATGGCGCAGTCGAGCTTCCTGACGCCGTATAAGGGCGTCAGCACCGAGGCCTATGCCAACCCGCAGATGAAGAAGGAAGGCGAGATTCTGACCTCCGCCACCACCTTCCGCTTCGACGGTTCCGACCTGATGCCGGGCAAGATCGGCGCCGGCGCCTTCTGGACGGGCATGGTCGATTTCGTCGGCGGCAAGTCCGCTGAAGAGGCTGCAGGCGAAATCCAGAGCGCCTGGGACGGTATCAAGTAATCTTTCAAAATTATGCCGCCGGCTTGCCGGCGGCATGGCTTGCATGACTGGCCGGGCTCGCAAAGAGCCCGGCCATCGCAGGATATATTGTGATTGGGCAACACAAAAAGATTGACGATGACCGGCGCTGATCCGTCAGCATAACAACCGGTCGGAATAAGATCAGGGGAAGCAGGGGAGGGACGAAATGCTGTCGCAGATAGTGTCCGCTTTGGGCGTCGTGGTCGTCGCCGTTTTCGCGTGCTCGGCCTATTTCTATTTTTCGAACAAGATCCTGGATCTCGCTCTGCCGGTGAAGGATGGCGACATCCGCGCCGCATCGCGCAATCTCAACCGCCGTGCGCTCGTCCGGCCGTGGTTGTTCATCGGCCCGGCACTCTTCCTGCTTATCGTCTATCTCGTTTATCCGGTCGTTGCGACCTTCATCCTCTCCTTTTACGACCGAGCCGGTCTGCAGTTCGTCGGCCTCGCCAACTACAAATGGGCGCTCGGTGACCGCGAATTCCGTCAGTCGATCTTCAACAACATCCTCTGGCTGGCCGTCGTGCCGGCCGCCTGCACCTTCTTCGGCCTCGTCATCGCCGTGATGACCGATCGCATCTGGTGGGGCAATATCGCCAAGAGCATCGTCTTCATGCCGATGGCGATCTCCTTCGTCGGCGCCTCGGTCATCTGGAAATTCATCTATGAATATCGCGGCGGCAACGACGTCCAGATCGGCCTGCTGAACGCCATCGTCCAGACTTTCGGCGGAACGCCCGAGGTGTGGATCTCCATTCCCTTCTGGAACAACTTCTTCCTGATGGTCATCCTGATCTGGATCCAGACCGGTTTCGCCATGGTCATCCTGTCGGCCGCTCTTCGCGGCATCCCCGAGGAGACGATCGAAGCCGCCGTCATCGACGGCGCCAATGGCTGGCAGATCTTCTGGCGCATCATGGTGCCGCAGGTCTGGGGTTCCATCGCCGTCGTCTGGACAACGATCACCATTCTCGTCCTCAAGGTCTTCGACATCGTGCTGACCATGACCAACGGCCAGTGGCAGACGATGGTGCTGGCGAACCTGATGTTTGACTGGATGTTCCGCGGCGGCGGCGATTCCGGCCGAAGTGCGGTCATCGCCATCATCATCATGCTCGCCGTCACGCCGATCATGGTCTGGAACGTGCGCCGCGCCAATCGCGAACTGAAGGGGCACTGAGATGACCGCTATCGGAAGCTACTTCAAGATCGGCCCCGCCCGCCTCTTCGTTCACGCAGCCGTCCTGCTGATCGTCATCGTCTGGCTCATCCCGACGCTCGGCATCTTCGTCAGCGCGCTACGCGACAAGGACCAGATCGTCGTCTCCGGGTGGTGGACGGCCTTCGTCGGCTCGACCCAGACGGCCGCGGTCCGCCTCGGTACACCCGACCAGCAAAAGCAGGAAGGTACGACCTACGTCATCTCGGGCAATGTGTTGGAAGGCCAGACCGGCCGTGCCGTGAAGGCCTTCGGCAACCGTATACAGCAGCCGGCCGCCTTCAAGGCCGGCGAGACCGCCGATCTCGGCGACGGCGAAACTCTGCAGATCAACAGCGACGGCAGTTATCGCTATGTGAAGAATGCCGCCTTCTCGCCCGACGAACGCCCGAAGCGCATCTATGCGTCCGTCTCCGCACCGCCGGAATTCACCATGCAGAACTACAAAACGGTTCTGACCGGCGAGGGCATCGGCCAGTCCTTCATCAACTCGCTGACCGTGACGATCCCGGCGACGATCATCCCGATCCTGATTGCCGCTTTCGCCGCCTATGCCCTGAGCTGGATGGAGTTTCCCGGCCGCGGGCTGCTGATTGCGCTCGTCGTCGGCCTGATCGTCGTGCCGCTGCAGATGTCGCTGATTCCGCTGCTGCGCCTCTATAACGAGATCGGCAATCTGCTCGGCCAGCCGTCGAAGACCTATCCCGGCATCTGGCTGGCCCATACCGCCTTCGGCATGCCGCTCGCCATCTATCTCTTGCGGGCCTATATTGCCGGCCTGCCGAAGGAGATCATCGAATCCGCCCGCGTCGATGGCGCGAGCGATTTCGAGATCTTCGTCCGCATCGTTTTGCCTCTGTCCTTCCCGGCACTCGCCTCCTTCGCCATCTTCCAGTTCCTGTGGGTGTGGAACGACCTGCTCGTCGCCATGGTCTTCCTCGGCACCGACAAGGATCACCTCGTGCTGACCGGCAGCCTGAACGCGCTGCTCGGCTCTCGCGGCGGCAATTGGGAGATTTTGACGGCGTCGGCCTTCGTCACCATCATCGTGCCGTTGCTCGTCTTCTTCGGGCTGCAGCGTTACTTGGTGCGCGGTCTGCTGGCGGGTTCGGTCAAGGGAGGCTGACCATTCCCGACCGTGACTTCAAACAGGATATTCCATGAACGTGGCTTCTCAATCGATCTCGACCCCCGACAAGGACTGGTGGCGCGGCGCAGTGATCTATCAGATCTACCCGCGCTCCTACCAGGATTCGAACGGCGACGGCATCGGCGACCTGAAGGGCATCACCGCCCGGCTGCCGCATGTGGCAAGCCTTGGCGTCGATGCAATCTGGATCTCGCCCTTCTTCACCTCGCCGATGCGCGATTTCGGTTATGACGTTTCCGACTACGAGAATGTCGATTCGATCTTCGGCACGCTGGTGGATTTCGACACGATGATCGCCGAGGCTCATCGCCTCGGCATCCGGGTGATGATCGACCTCGTCATCTCCCACAGCTCGGATCAGCATCCCTGGTTCGTGCAGAGCCGCTCGAGCAAGACCAACGCCAAGGCCGACTGGTATGTCTGGGCCGACGCCAAGCCGGATGGCACGCCGCCGAACAACTGGCTGTCGATCTTCGGCGGCTCGGCATGGGCGTGGGATCCGACGCGCATGCAATATTACCTGCACAATTTCCTGACCTCGCAGCCGGACATGAACCTGCATAACCCTGAGGTGCAGGACCGTCTGCTGGACGTCGTGCGCTTCTGGCTCAATCGCGGCGTCGACGGCTTCCGCCTCGACACCATCAACTTCTATTTCCATGACACGCAACTGCGCGACAATCCGGCGCTTGCTCCCGAGCGCCGCAACGCCTCGACGGCGCCGGCGGTCAATCCCTATAATTTTCAGGAGCATCTCTACGACAAGAACCGCCCGGAGAACCTTGCCTTCCTGAAGCGCTTCCGCGCCGTTCTCGAAGAATTCCCGGCGATCGCCGCCGTCGGCGAAGTCGGCGACAGCCAGCGCGGCCTTGAAATCGTCGGTGAATACACCTCCGGCAACGACAAGATGCATATGTGCTACGCCTTCGAATTCCTGGCGCCCGATCCGCTGACGCCGGAGCGCGTCGAGGAGGTGATGCTGGATTTCGAAGCCGCCGCACCTGATGGCTGGGCCTGCTGGGCCTTCTCCAATCACGATGTCATGCGCCATGTCAGCCGTTGGGGCGGGCTGGTCGCCGATCACGACGCCTTTGCCAAGCTTTATGCCTCGTTGCTGATGACCATGCGCGGCTCCGTCTGCCTCTATCAGGGCGAGGAGCTGGCGCTGACCGAGGCCGATCTCGCCTATCAGGATCTGCAGGACCCCTACGGCATTCAGTTCTGGCCGGAATTCAAGGGCCGCGACGGCTGCCGCACGCCGATGGTCTGGGACAGCCAAGTCGCCCAGGGCGGCTTCTCGACGGTCAAGCCCTGGTTGCCGGTGCCGGTCGAGCATATCCTGCGTGCCGTCAGCGTCCAGCTGGGCGATGAGACTTCGGTGCTGGAGCACTATCGCCGCTTCATCGCCTTCCGCAAGCTGCACCCGGCTTTTGCCAAGGGCGAGATCGAATTCGAGGAACAACAGGGCGATAGCCTGGTCTTCACCCGTGAATACGGTAATGAGAAGCTGCTCTGCATCTTCAACATGAGTCCGGCCGAGGCCGCCGTCATTCTGCCTGCTGGAGAATGGCAGGCATTGACGGGCCATGGCTTTACTAGCAACAACTATGGCGACAAGATCGATATTCCGGCCTGGGGGGCGTATTTCGCCCGTCTTGCCTAGATCAGGATGATTTTAGGCCCCATGGGGCCCAAAAATCTGAATCCTGATCTAAATCAAAGAAATAGAGCATGATGCCGGAAACGGCGCACACTTTTCGGCATCATGCTCTAGGAACACAGGCCTAAGGAACACAGGGGAGAGAGAAATGACTGGACTGACGCTGAAGGATATCCGCAAATCTTACGGTTCCGTGGACGTTCTCCATGGTATCGACCTCGATATCAAGCAGGGCGAATTCATCGTCTTCGTCGGTCCGTCCGGCTGTGGCAAGTCCACGCTTCTGCGCATGATCGCCGGTCTCGAGGCGATCACCGGCGGTGAGATGTATATCGACGGCCATCTCGTCAATGACGTGCCGCCCTCCAAGCGCGGCATCGCCATGGTCTTCCAGTCCTATGCGCTCTACCCGCATATGACCGTGTTCGACAACATGGCTTTCGGCATGAAGATCGCCGGCGAAAGCAAGCAGGAAATCGACCGCCGGGTCCGGGCGGCGGCCGAGAGCCTGCAGCTGACCAAATATCTTGATCGCCTGCCGAAGGCGCTTTCCGGCGGTCAGCGCCAGCGCGTGGCGATCGGCCGGGCCATCTGCCGCGATCCGAAGGTCTTCCTCTTCGACGAGCCGCTCTCCAACCTCGATGCCGCTCTGCGCGTCGCGACCCGCATCGAGATCGCCCGTCTGAACGAACAGATGGCCGATACGACGATGATCTACGTGACCCACGACCAGGTCGAGGCAATGACGCTCGCCGATCGCATCGTCGTTCTCTCAGCCGGCAATATCGAGCAGGTCGGCGCGCCGCTGGACCTCTACGAGCGCCCGGCAAACCTCTTCGTCGCGAAATTCATCGGCTCGCCGGCGATGAACATCATTCCGGCGACGGTCGCCGGAACCGGAAGCCAGACGACGGTGACGCTGACCGGCGGCATGTCGGTGACCCTTGATGTGGCGACCGACGCGTCGGAAATGGGCAAGCAGGCAAGCTTCGGCGTTCGTCCGGAGGATCTCCGGGTTGCCGATGGCGGCGACTACCTTTTCGAAGGTGAAGTGTCGATCGTAGAAGCGCTCGGTGAAGTGACGTTGCTTTATATCGAGGGCCTGGTTCCGGGCGAGCCGATCGTCGTCAAGCTGCCCGGCATCTATGATGTGAAGAAGGGACAGAGGATGCGGTTTGCAGCCGACAGGCAGAAGTTGCATCTCTTTGACGCAACCGGCCATACCTACCGGAAGTGAGGCGGCCATTTTTGGGGTGATGGCCCCAAGAATTGTGCGGGACGGGCCTAATTCTCACTTTCTGTTAAAGATCGGCTGCTACCTTTTCCTCGTCAATTTATGAGGGGGATAAGCACGTGGCCGCTTCCAATCCGTCACAGCCAAAATCTCATTTCCTGAGCAAGGAAGAATCCTTCATGTATGACCGCGAGGCGCGGTTCAAGATGGAGGACACCATGAACGCCGCGCGCATCGAATATACGGAAAAGGGCGTCATGCATGCGGCTTCGCGCCGCTGCGACATTGTCCGGATTTCGATGAGCAGCGCGACGCTCGCAATCCTGACCCAGTTCAGCCTGCCGAAGCAGTTCTATCTGGATATTCCGGATGCCCGCATCACCAAGGTCGGCTGCCTGCTGATGAAGGTCAACGCCAACAATACGATCGACGTCCGCTTCCTGCGCCTGCTGACGCAGAAGGAGCTGAACAAGATCTTCGTCTACAGCACCCATCCGGCGCACCGCGACTACGTTCTCGATATTCGAGCCTAAAGCCGCGCGTCCGCCAGAACGTGTGAATGGCTCACTACTTCAGTAAGCCGGATTGAAATCAAAAACCCGCGGGTGCTTCATGCTCCCCGCGGGTTTTTGTTTGCCAGAAGCCACCCACTCAGTGGTGGAAGAGCACGCTTGCACCCTGGTCCGAAGGTCCGACGGCGCGGCGGAACGGCGCGAAGAGTTCGCGGCCCATGCCGAATTCATTGTCGGAGAGATCGACGGTCACCGGCTCCCGCTCGGCCAAATCAGCCGCATCGACGAGCAGCTCGAGCGTGCCCTTGATCGCGTCCAGCCGAATGATGTCGCCCTCGCGGATGCGGGCGATAGGACCGCCGTCGACCGCTTCCGGCGTGACGTGGATCGCTGCCGGCACTTTGCCGGATGCACCGGACATGCGCCCGTCGGTGAGGAGCGCCACGCGGAAGCCGCGATCCTGCAACACGCCGAGCGGCGGCGTCAGCTTGTGCAGTTCCGGCATGCCGTTCGCCTTCGGGCCCTGGAAGCGCACGACGGCGATGAAATCGCGGTTGAGCTTGCCTTCCTTGAAAGCGTCCTGCAGCTCCTGCTGGCTGTGGAAGATGATCGCCGGCGCCTCGATGATGTGGCGTTCCGGCTTGACGGCGGATATTTTGATGACCGCCTTGCCGAGATTGCCGCGCAGCATCTTCAGCCCGCCATTCGCCTGGAACGGCGTCTCGATGCTGGAGAGCACTTTGGGATCGACGCTTTTTTCCGGCGACGGCTCGCGCAGGACGGCACCGTTTTCGCCGAGACGGGCATCGACCGTATAGGCTTGGAGACCCTGGCCGAAGACCGTGCGCACGTCGTCATGCACCAGTCCGTGCTTCAAGAGTTCCTTGATGAGGAAACCCATGCCGCCGGCCGCCTGGAAATGGTTCACATCGGCAAGGCCGTTCGGGTAGACGCGGGCAAGCAGCGGGACGATTTCCGAAAGCTCGGCGATGTCCTGCCAGGTGAGCTGGATGCCGGCCGCCCGCGCCATGGCGACGAGGTGCAGCGTATGATTGGTCGAACCGCCGGTCGCATGCAGGCCGACGACGCCGTTGACGACCGAGCGCTCGTCGATCATTTCGCCCGCCGGCGTGAATTCGTTGCCGAGTGCGGTGATCGCCAGCGCCCGCTTGGCGGCTTCACGCGTCAGCGCTTCACGCAACGGCGTGCCGGGATTGATGAAGGACGAGCCGGGCATGTGGAAGCCCATGATCTCCATCAGCATCTGGTTGGAATTGGCGGTGCCGTAGAAGGTGCAGGTGCCGGGGCCGTGATAGGATTTCGATTCCGCCTCCAGCAGTTCGGCGCGTCCGACCTTGCCCTCGGCGAAAAGCTGGCGCACGCGCGACTTCTCATCGTTCGGCAGGCCTGTGGTCATCGGACCGGCCGGAACGAAGATCGACGGCAAGTGCCCGAAGGACAGGGCAGCGATCACGAGGCCGGGCACGATCTTGTCGCAGACGCCGAGGAAGAGGGCGGCATCGAACATATTATGCGACAGGCCGACGCCCGCCGACATGGCGATCAGGTCGCGCGAGAAGAGCGAGAGCTCCATGCCCGGCTGTCCCTGGGTGACGCCGTCGCACATCGCCGGCACGCCGCCGGCCACCTGCGCCACGCCGCCTGCTTCGGCTGCCGCCTCGCGGATGATTGCCGGATAGGTCTCGAATGGCTGGTGGGCCGAGAGCATGTCGTTATAGGCGGTGATGATGCCGAGATTGGGGATGCGGTCGCCGGCGAGCGCATCCTTGTCGGCGGGGGAACAGACCGCGAAGCCATGGGCAAGATTGGCGCATCCGAGCACCGAGCGCGCGACACCCTTGGAAGCGGCGGCGCGCAGGCGTTCCAGGTAGCGCTCGCGGCTTGGCTTCGAGCGTTCGACGATGCGATCGGTGATCGCAGAAATGCGTGCGTGAGCGGACATGGAAAATCCCTGCCTTGTTCGTTGTCTCTATCTGTTTCGGCGGCTCTGGCCTGAATCTCAATCCGGATGACGGCTGATCAGGGAGCCCAGTAGATCTCGACCGGGGAAGTGGCCCGGCGCAGAACGGCGCGGATCGGCATTTCTGCCTCGTCACCGCTGCCTTCCGCCTTGGCGAGAACGTCTTTTTTGCCTTCGCCCTCAATATGGAGAACCAGGAGTGCGGCATCCTCAAGACTGGAGAAGGTGAAGGTCAGGCGCGGCTCGCCGGCTCCTTCCGCTTCCATGGTGATGATGCCGCGCGGCGTCGATGCATCGAGCGCTTTGGCAAGATTGCTGCCGCCGGGAAAGAACGAGGCCGTGTGGCCGTCGCCGCCCATGCCGAGGATGACGGTGTCGAAGGGGGAACTGATCGCCTTGGTCTTCTCGGTCGCGAGCAAGGCTGCCTCCTCCACGGAAGCCACGTCCTGATAGAGCGGCAGGAAGTGTGCCGCCTTTGCCTTGTTCTGCAGCAGATTGGCGTCGACCAGCAAATGGTTCGAGCGCGCATTGTCGGCCGGCACGAAGCGTTCGTCGACAAGGGTGATTGTCACCTTGTCCCAGGCGATGTCGCGCGTCGAAAGCACCTGGAAGAAGGCCTTCGGCGTGGAGCCGCCGGAAACGGCGATGGACGCCGTTCCACGAGCGGCGATCGCCGCCGAAAGCGTATCCGCGACCTTGTCGGCGAGGTTGCCGGCGAGATCTGCGGCGCTGGCGAAGGAATGCAGGGTCGATGCCATCGGTTTCGTCCTAGATCTCGTCATGCCAGGTACGGCCGTCGCGCTCAATCAGCGCGATGGCCTGGCTCGGGCCCCAGGTGCCGGCCGTATAGCCCTGCACCTGCTGGCCGGTCGTTTCCCAACCCTTGAGGATCGGATCCACCCATTTCCATGCGGCTTCGACTTCGTCGCGGCGCATGAACAAGGTCTGGTTGGAGCGGATCACGTCCATCAGCAGGCGCTCGTAGGCGTCGGGATTGCGGACGTTGAAGGCCTGGGCGAAGCTCATGTCGAGCGACACGTTGCGCAGGCGCATGCCGCCCGGGCCCGGATCCTTGATCATCAGCGACTGCTTGACGCCCTCATCCGGCTGCAGGCGGATGATCAGCTGGTTGGCAACGATGCGCCCGGCCGCCTGATCGAAGATTGCATGCGGGATCGGCTTGAAGGTGATGACGATCTCGGACATGCGCCCGGTCAGGCGCTTGCCGGTGCGGATGTAGAAAGGAACGCCCGCCCAGCGCCAGTTGTTGATCTCGGCCTTGATGGCAACGAAGGTCTCGGTATTCGACACGCCGCCTTCGAGCTCTTCGAGGTAGCCCTTGACCGGGCCGCTGCCCGATGCGCCGGCGCGATACTGGCCGCGAACCGTCGCCTGCTCGACGTTTGAGGCATTGAGCGGCTTCAGCGCGCGCAGCACTTTCAGCTTCTCGTCGCGAACGGCTTCCGAATCCATCGACGAGGGCACTTCCATCGCCGTCAGGCAGAGCAGCTGCAGGATGTGGTTCTGCACCATGTCGCGCAGTGCGCCAGCCGTATCGTAATAGCCGGCGCGGCCTTCGAGGCCGACCGATTCAGCCACGGTGATCTGCACGTGGTCGATGTAGTTGGCGTTCCACAGCGGCTCATAGAGCGCGTTGGCAAAGCGCAGCGCCATCAGGTTCTGCACCGTCTCCTTGCCGAGATAATGGTCGATGCGGAAGATCTGTTCTTCCTTGAAGGCACGGCCGATCGTGTCGTTGAGCTGCAGCGCCGAGGCGAGGTCGCGGCCGATCGGCTTCTCGACGACGATGCGGGTCGATTTGGTGATCAGCTTGTGGTCGTGGATCTTCTGCGAGATGTCGCCGAAGATGCCCGGAGCGACGGCGAGATAGAAGGCGCGCACGCGATCCTTGCCTTCGTCGAGCAGCTTCTTCAGCTGATCCCAGCCGGCATCCGTGCGGGCGTCGACCGAGACGTAGTAGAGGCGGGCACAGAATTTCTCCACCTCCGCCTCGTCGTATTCACCCTTCTTCAGATGCTCGTTCAGCGCGTCCTTGGCGAATTTGCGGTATTCCTCGTGCGTCAACGGGCTGCGCGAGGCGCCGATCACGCGGGTCGGTTCCGAAAACTGGCCTTCGATCTGGCGATGATACAGCGCGGGCAGAAGCTTGCGTTCTGCAAGGTCGCCGCTGCCGCCGAAGACGACATAATCAAAGGGCTCAACGGGAATGATTTGGCTGCTCATGAGCTTGTCTCTCAATCAGGCTGGTTGGCGGCCCTTTTAATCTAATCGATTTAAAAAAGCCAGTGTGCAGTGCAATGAATCTCTCAGGAACCGGTTTTAGAGAGAATTTCCGGAAGAGGAAATCCGCAATCGGACTAAAACTTGTCGCGAAGCGCAAACCACGACAAGGCGAGGAAAAGCAACGGGGCGCGCATGCGGGCCCCGCCGGGAAAGGCGGGAATATCGAGCGATGTGAACAGGTCGAGATCGCCGGATTTTCCAAGCACCGTTTCCGCGTAGAGCTTGCCACAGTAGTTTGACAGCATGACGCCATGGCCGGAATAACCGCCGATCGAGATGACCCCGGGCATGACCTCGCGCACGAAGGGCTGACGCGGCATGGTGATGCCGACGCTGCCGCCCCAGGCATGGGTGATGTCAATGTTCTTCAGGTCAGGGTAGATCTCGGCGATCTGCCGGCGGATGTGCTCAGAAATGTCCCGCGGATTGTCCGACGTATAGGCCTCGCGTCCGCCGAACAGCAGGCGGCCGTCCCCGAATTTGCGGAAGTAGCGCACGACGAAGCGCGAATCGGCCACAGCCTCGCCCCCCGGCAGCACACCGGGATGCCCATCGAGCGGCGCCGTGGCGCCGATGAAGGAGCGGATTGGCATGACATGGCTTGCCGTCACCGGTTCGAGGCCGTCGATATAGCCGTCGCAGGCGATCAGCGCGCGCTCAGTGGTGATCGTTCCCCTTTCGGTTTCGATCGTCACCTTGCCGCCGCCCTGGCGGATCGCCGTTGCCTTGGTCATCTCGAAGATTTCAGCACCGGCATTGGCAGCGACCCGCGCGAGCCCGACCAGCAGCTTCAGCGGATGGATGTGGCCGGTGCCGACATCGCGCACGCCGCAATGGAAACGCTTCGAGCCGAGCCTGTCCTGCGTTTCCTTCTCGTCCATGAAGCGCAGATGCGGATAGTCGTAGCGGAAGGCGGCGATCTCGGCATTTTCGTAATAGGCGCGTTTGTAGCTCGCCTTATGTGCGACGTTGAGCTGGCCGGGTACATAGTCGATCTCGATCTGATGCTCGCGGGCGAAATCGATGAGATGGCGCTTGGCCGCCTCGGCAAGATCGAACAGCGCCTTCGAGCGTTCGTAGCCGATCTTCTCCTCGAGTTCTTCCGGCCACCATCGCTGGCCAGTGCCGAGTTGGCCGCCATTGCGCCCGGACGCCCCGTCGCCGAAGCGGCAGGCCTCGATCAGGGCCACCGAAACGCCTGATTTGGCAAGATTATAGGCGGCCTGCAGGCCGGTATAGCCGCCGCCGACGATGGCGACGTCACATGTTCTCGAGCCGTCGAGAGCGGCATAGGTCGGCCGCTCCCCGACGGTTGCCTGATACCAGGATAGCCCCGGCGCGATCGGGCTCTGCCATGTCTCCTGCGATGCCATGATAGTCCCTCACACGTTGAGCAGAAGGAATTCCCGCTCCCAGGGGCTGATCACCTGCATGAAGGTCTCGAACTCGCCGCGCTTGACGCCGGCATAAAGGCCGATGAACTGCTTGCCGAACATTTCCTCGAAAGCGGGTTCGTCCTCGAGCAGCGCCACGGCCTCCAGCAGGCCGCGCGGCAGGTCGATCGAGCCCTCATTGGCCGAATCCTCGGTCGGCGCCGTCGGCTCGATCTCCTTCATGATGCCGAGCAGGCCGGAGGCGAGCGAGGCGGCGAGTGCGAGATAGGGGTTGGCGTCCGAGCTCGGCAGCCGGTTTTCCACGCGCCGCGCCTGTGGATCGGAAACCGGAACGCGGAAAGCCGTCGTCCGGTTGTCGTAGCCCCAGGCATTGTTGACGGGGCAGGACATATCCGGCTGCAAGCGCCGGTAGGAATTCACATAGGGCGCAAGCATCGCCATCGCACTCGGCACGAATTTCTGCATGCCGCCGATGAAATGGAAGAATTCTTTTGAAGCCGATCCGTCGGGATTGGAGAAGATGTTCTTGCCCGTCTCGATATTGACCACCGACTGATGGATATGCATCGCCGAACCCGGCTGACCCTGCATCGGCTTGGCCATGAATGTCGCGTAGATGTCGTGCTTCAGCGCCGCCTCGCGGATCGTTCGCTTGAACAGGAACACCTGGTCGGCAAGTTCGATCGGATTGCCGTGGCGCAGGTTGATCTCGAGCTGCGCCGGTCCCTCTTCGTGGATCAGCGTATCGATCTCCAGCCCCTGCTTCTCCGAGAAATGATAGACGTCGTCGATCAGCTCGTCGAACTCATTGATGCCGGCGATCGAATAGCCCTGACCGCCGAGGATCGAGCGGCCGGACCGGCCTTTGGGCGGGTGCAGCGGATAGTCGGGATCGTCGTTCTTGGCGACGAGATAGAATTCGATCTCGGGCGCCACGATCGGTTTCCAGCCGCGCTCGTGATAAAGACTCATGATGCGCTTCAGCACGTTGCGCGGCGTATAGGGCACTTCGCCGCCGTCCGAATCGACGATATCGCAGATCACCTGCGCCGTCGGGTCGGTCTCCCAGGGCACGACCGAAAGCGTCGAAAGGTCGGGCATCAGCTTCAGGTCGCTGTCGCGCGGCTCGTAGCGGAAGCTCTCCGTCTCGTCGGGATATTCGCCCGATATCGTATGCCGGTAGATTGCCGAAGGCAGTGCCAGCGACGTGTTCGAGGTGAATTTCGAGCTCGGCATCATCTTGCCGCGCGCAACGCCGGCAAGGTCCGGCGTGATGCATTCGATGTCTTCGATGCCTCTGTCCCTCAGCCACCGCGCTGCTTCCTTCCAGTTCGCAACGCCACGCAGGGATCCGGGTTCCGGGGGAGTTTTCTTCGAGGCGGGTACGTTTCTGGCAGGTTTCAGCGTCGTCTTTTTTGGGGACATGACACACCGGTTTGTGTTGATCGTGGCACCATCATAACCAGACTTTGCCAATTGGCGAGGGGTGGCAAACGTTGACTTTCGCCCTTTGATGGAAAAAGAAGACGTGATTTTGATCGGGGAAACGGATTTGCAGCGCAAAAGCGACGTCATCGTCATCGGCGCCGGGGCGGCGGGCATGATGGCGGCCATTGGCGCGGGAAAACGCGGTCGCTCGGTCGTGGTCCTCGACCATGCCAAGGCGCCTGGCGAGAAGATCCGCATATCGGGCGGCGGCCGCTGCAATTTCACCAATATCCATGCCGGACCGAAGAATTTCCTCTCCGCCAACCCGCATTTCTGCAAATCGGCGCTCGCCCGTTTCACACCTGCCGATTTCATCGCCATGGTCGACCGTCATGGCATTGCCTGGCACGAAAAGACGCTCGGCCAGCTTTTCTGCGACGATAGCGCCAAAGACATCATCCGCATGCTGCTGGCCGAGATGCGTATGGCCGGTGCAATGCTGCATCTCGGCACCGAGATATCAGGTGTCGAAAAGACCGAAGTCGGCTTCCGCGTATCGACCGGCGAAGGTCATTATGAAGCGGTATCGCTGATCGTCGCCGCCGGGGGCAAGTCGATCCCGAAGATGGGTGCCACCGGCTTTGCCTATCGCCTCGCCGAGCAGTTCGGCTTGGCCGTGCTCGAAACCCGGCCCGGCCTCGTGCCGCTGACGCTCGATCCCGGCCTGCTGGAAAGCATCGCCCCGCTTGCCGGCATCGCCGCCCCGGCAGAAATTCGCCATGGCAGGACCGGCTTCCGCGAAGCGCTGCTGTTCACCCATCGCGGGCTGAGCGGCCCGGCCATCCTGCAGATTTCTTCCTATTGGCGCGAGGGCGACGAGATCGTGGTCGCCATCGAACCGGATATCGATATTGCGGCGCATTTGAAGACGGCAAAGCAGCTCAATGGCCGCCAGTCGCCGCAGACAGCCCTTGGCGACATCCTGCCGAAGCGGCTGGCACAATTTCTCGTCGAACGCGAAAAGATTTCCGGCAACATGGCCGACCTGCCAGACAAGGCGCTGCTGCGTCTTGCCGCTGGCGTCCAGAATTGGGCGGTCAAACCGTCCGGCTCGGAAGGTTATCGCACCGCCGAAGTGACGCTCGGCGGCATCGACACGGCAGCGCTCGATTCCCGCAGCATGGAAGCAAAAGCAGTGCCCGGCCTTTATTTCATCGGTGAATGCGTCGACGTCACCGGCTGGCTTGGCGGCTATAATTTCCAGTGGGCCTGGGCCTCCGGTTTTGCCGCCGGTGAATGGGCCTGATGCATGTCGCCCAAAAGTACGCAGCGGTTTTGAGATAACGACATACATGAAGCCGAGGAGCACAGCGCTGATCAGAAAGCAAGACCTAAAGCGCGTCGCATGATTCCGATTCAACGCGACGTGCTTTAGAAAAGCCGATTCAAGACTTTTTAATAGAGGTGCGCCATCCTGTCTCAATTGGCGGTTTGCAAGGTCGTTCCTAAATTAAGCTTTACCGGCAAGCCGATTTGTTGGATTGTTGTTGTGTTAGAGAGAAGTGAGGTTTCGACCATGACCAGAAACACACGACGCGCCCGCGCCATCGCAATTGCCGAGGCAAAGCCGAACGCTCGAATGGTCGCCCTGCGTTATCTGATGCTTGCCGCTGGCGCCACCGCCGCCAGCATCGCGCTGCTGCTCTCGCACTTCATCTGATCCCGTCCGCAGATCTGGAATGAACGTTGCGACGTGACTATTGTCGCACCGCGGCGTCGCGGCCCATAATTTGCAACTATTTCACTGCCTTGGCTTAACCCGCCATAACAGCTTATCCGAAAATTAATATCTAATCTGACACAATTGCTCGCGAATATTTGGGCATCTCCAAGTTGTTTGGACATGAACTGGCAATGACTGCCGCCTGGCCTCCGGGTTCCCCAATGTAATTAAGAATAGCTCGATGTGCACCCGGCTGGCGCCATGTGGCTGCCTGCGGGAGGAGTGGTGTATGAAAGGCCCGGAACGCCATGTTGATTGACAAGATTCTTTCCCGTTTCAGGATCAAGACGAAAGTCCTGATCTTCGTTCTGCCTTTCGTCGTCACCATTTCGGCGGTGGGCCTGACGGGCCTCTACGCTTCGGGGCTGCTGCAGGGCCGCATGGAAATATCCAACAGCGTGCTGCAGTCGCTCAGCGGCTTCAAAGATCTCTATGGTTCGATGGACGATTTCCTGCGCGTCACCAGCCCTGAGGCGCGCGACAAGCTGCTCGCGGATCTGAAGACCCAGCAAGGCGTGCTCGACCAGACGCTGAACCAGGTCGGTGATGAGGCCGCCGGTCGCGACAGCCTTGCGGAGGCATCGCGCCGCACCAAGGACATTTCGGGAGTCGTTGACAAGCTCTGGGCGCTGCACGAGCAGGAGCGGGCATTGCATGAGCAGATCGATGCAGCGCAGAAGAGCGTGATCAGCACCCGCTTCACCGTGTCCTATCAGGCCGAGGAATTGCAGAGCACAGTCCAGAGCGACGAGAGCGCCGCCACCAGCACCCTTCGCACGGCCGACCGCCTGTTGAAGGGCGGCGATTTTCTCGGCACCGTCGCCAGCGGCTTCAGCAAGCCGCAGACACCGCAGGACAAGATCGCCTTCATCAACGAACAGATGCCGGAGATCATCAAATCGCAGCGTCTGATCGCCATCTCGGTTCCGAGCAATCAGAAGAATGTCATCGACGCCCTGGCTGCGACCATCGACGGAATCAAGGCGATCGTCCAGACGCCCAATCCGACCGACGAGACCGCCACCGAACTCGGCCGCCTGGTTTCGCGCTTCCGCCAGACCTCGACCTATACGCAGCTGACCGCCACGCAGAAAATGCGTGACGCGACCCAGGAATTCGCCGCGCTCGACGGCCGGATTGCCCAGGCCAACTCGGTCCTGCAGGATACGAGGCGTCTCGAAAATTCCGTCTATTTGCTGCAGATCGTTCTTTCCGACTTTCTCGCCGACTCCAGCAAGGAAAATCTCGTGCGTCTGCAGCAGCAGGCCGGCACGCTCGGCAAGGACATGCAGGTACTGATCACCAGCGCCAAGGGCATGGGTTTTGCCGAAGGCATATCAGGCGCGATCCAGCCGGCGCTCGACATCATCTCCGGCGGCGGCTCGAAGATCGTCGACACGATCGGCGAGCGCGTCACCGCCTATGCCGCCGCCCGCCAGGAGCTCGACCAGATCTGGAAAAAGCTGACTGATTTCGCCGAGCTGCAGAAGGAGACGGCCGGCACCGAGCGCACCCAGGCAAACAGCATCTCCGTCATGACCACCGGTCTCGGCATCCTGTTGTCGATCCTCGGCGGCATTGCCCTGGTGCTGACGCTGCAGCGCCCGATCAGCCATATCACCGCCGCTATGCGCCGCATCGCCGAAGGGGCGCTGGATACCAGCATCTCCGGCGAGCAGCGCCACGATGAAATCGGCGACATGGCCCGCGCGCTCGGCATCTTCAAGGAAAACGCCATCTCGAAGATCCGCATCGAGGAGCAGAGCGACGAGGAACGCGCCGCGGCCGAACATGAGCGCCAGCGCAACGACGCCGAAAAGCGCGAGATGGATCGTCAGATCGAATTTGCGGTCAACGCGCTCGCCGCCGGCCTCGAACGCATGTCGCAGGGTGATATCTCGACGACGATCGAAACGCCCTTCATCGGCCGTCTCGAACAGCTGCGCCAGGATTTCAACGGTTCGATGATGCGCCTGCAGGCGACGATGAGCCAGATCCGCGACAATGTCGAACTGATCCAGGGCAACGGCAACCAGATGGCCCAGTCCGCCGAGGACCTCTCCAAGCGCACCGAACAGCAGGCTGCCTCGCTCGAAGAGACCGCGGCCGCCGTCGATGAAATCACCGTCACGGTCCGTTCGTCGGCTGAACGCGCCAAGGATGCCGACCAGATCGTCCGCCAGGCCAAGCGCAGCGCCGACGATTCCGCCGTCGTCGTCAGCAATGCGATCGACGCGATGGGCCGCATCGAGGATGCCTCGCGCCAGATCGAGCAGATCATTGGCGTCATCGACGAGATCGCCTTCCAGACCAACCTCCTGGCGCTCAACGCCGGCATCGAGGCGGCGCGCGCCGGTGAAGCCGGCAAGGGCTTCGCGGTGGTCGCGATGGAGGTCCGCGAACTGGCCCAGCGCTCCGCCGCCGCGGCGCAGGAGATCAAGGGGCTGATCAACAAGTCGACCAACGAGGTCAATTCCGGCTCGCAATTCGTGCAGGAGACCGGCACGGTGCTCGCCAAGATCAGCGCCCAGATCGTCACTATCAGCCAGCATGTCGAGATGATTGCCCGCGCGAGCCACGACCAGTCCAACGCGCTGCAGAGCGTCAACGCGACCGTCAACCAGATGGACCAGATGACGCAGCAGAACGCCGCCATGGTGGAGGAAACAACCGCCGCCAGCCGCGAACTGGCCGACGAGGCCGATTCGCTGCGCCGGCTCATCCAGCAGTTCAAGATCGACGGTGAAGCCACCGGTGCGCCGGTCTACCGCGCCGCCTGATCATCGATCGATCCGTCTTCATGCGAACGGCCCCGGACTTTCCGGGGCCGTTTTTCTTTATTCTGCAAAACAGTGCCTCGATTGAGAAGATTTGAACGATGGAAGAATAGCTCGAATGCCGGGGCAGCCTATCACGCCGGGATAATCGAAAAACGCCTGGAAACGAGGCGATGAATATCTCCGACAGCCATGATTTGCGGAGAATCTTCCTTAACGCTTTTAGTCTAATTTAACCTTGGTTTATCTCCCGGGGGTCTCGATGCTGCGCCTTTTCTCTACGTCGATCGTACGCCAGATCGTTGCGATCACGCTGTTTCTGCTGGCCATCAGCACGGCCGCCATCGTCGGCGTGACCTATTACAATCTGAGCCATCAGGTCATGGACGGGGCCGTCTCCGACGCGAAGGACGCCGCCCGTGCGATGGCTGTCCTCTACGGCGCGGCTGATCAGGCTGCAAAGATCGAACTGAAAGACAATCAGCTCTCCGCCGTCACCGAAGACGCCATTCCTGCCCTTGCCGATCATTCGCTGGTTGACCGCACCGCGCAGTCGATCGCCGGCGTTGCGACCATCTTCCAAAAGCAGGGTGGCGACTACGTCCGCATATCCACAAACGTCAAGAAGGAAAACGGCGACCGCGCCGTCGGCACCAAGCTGGTCGCCGAGCACCCGGCCCAGCCGGTTCTCGCCAGGGGTGAAGCCTATTACGGACCGGCGGAGCTTTTCGGCCGCAAGTTCATGACCGGTTATTTCCCGATCAAGAACGCCTCGAACGCCAATGTCGGCATTCTCTTCATCGGTATTCCGATGGAGCTCTATTACCAGCGCATGTATGATCTGCAGATGCTGGTTCTCGGCGTTGGCGCCATCGTCATGCTCATCGTCGGCGTTCTCGCCTTCTATGCGATCCGCCTGTCGGTGAAGCCTTTGCAGGCGCTGACGACGAGCGTCCACTCGATTTCCGCGGGCGATCTCGAGGGAGCGATTCCCTGTATCGAAAAGAAGAACGAGTTCGGCGACATCGGCCGGGCTCTGGCGCTTTTCCGCGACAGCGCCCGCGCAAGGCGCGATCTGGAGACCCAGGCCGCCGAACAGCGCGCCTTGAGCGATGCCGAACGCGCCAGGAACGATGCCGACAAGCGCTCGCTCGACGGCCAGATCGATTTTGCCGTCAACCAGCTTGCCGCCGGCCTCGGGCGCCTGTCGCAGGGCGACGTCTCGCAGACGATCGGCACGCCTTTCGTCGGCCGGTTGGAGCAGTTGCGCGTTGATTTCAACGCTTCGCTTCTGCGGCTCCAGGACACGCTGTCCGGCATCCGCGACAGCGCCTCGAGCATCCAGCGCAACAGCGGCGCCGTCTCCGCCTCTGCCGGCGAGCTTTCGAAACGCACCGAGGCGCAGGCGGCGAGCCTTGAGGAGACTGCGGCCGCGGTGGAAGAGATCACCGTGACGGTTCGTTCGTCCGCCGAGCGTGCCCGTGAGGCCAACAATGTCGTGGCCGCGACCAAGAAGACGGCCGACAATTCCGGCGCCGTCGTCGGCGATGCGGTCGCCGCCATGGATCGCATCGAGCAGGCTTCGCAGCGTATCGAGCAGATCATCGAGGTGATCGACGACATTGCCTTCCAGACCAATCTTCTGGCGCTGAATGCCGGCATCGAAGCGGCGCGCGCGGGCGAGGCGGGTAAGGGTTTTGCCGTCGTCGCCCAGGAAGTCCGCGAACTCGCCCAGCGCTCGGCCGATGCGGCGCGCGAGATCAAGTCGTTGATCGAGACATCGAGCCGGGAAGTGACGGCAGGGTCCGAACTGGTCCAGAAGACCGGCAGCGTCCTTGCCTCGATCAGCCAGGAGATCATCGCAATCAGCGGCCATGTCGAAACCATCGCGACGGCCAGCCGCGATCAGTCGGCCGCGCTGCAGGAAGTCAACGGTTCGGTCAACGCCATGGACCAGATGACCCAGAAGAACGCGTCGATGGTTGCCGAGACGACGCAGGCAAGCCGCCTGCTCGCCGGCGAGGCCGACACGCTGATGGCGCTGATCGAGCGTTTCCGCATCGTCGCAGAATCCGCACCGGCTCATCTCGGGGCAAGAAAAGTCGCCTGAACCGCGCAGCCGCAGCTGCCACGGGATTGCGCCGTGGCCTTGCGGTGCCTCCCCAGGTTGAGATCGAGCGACGTCAGCCAGGCGGCGAAGCCAATGAGGCTGCTGTTTCCGAACTCGGCATAGAATCTATCCTCGTCCGCCCTGCAACAGCGTCGCTTGGGAGAGTGCCGATAGCCGATGGTACCTGCAATGGTGATCATGTCGATCATGACGATGTCCTTTCCTATGTAAGCCATCACCTGATCTAGGCATCGAATTTCTCTTTATAAACGGGAAAAATCCCGCTATGTTTTTCATTGATGAAAAATGCGAATTGGGATTCCTATCAGCTTTTCCTGCAGGTCGCCCGGCTCGGCGGGTTGACGGGAGCAAGCACCGCAAGCGGGCTTAGTCCTGCAACCGTCGGCCGGCGCATGCTCGATCTCGAACAGGAGATCGGCCGTGCATTGTTTGTCCGCAGCCAGACCGGATACCGACTGACCCTGGATGGTCAGGCGCTGCTCGATCACCTTCAGGAAATGGAAGCCGCCGCCCGCAAGGTCGAGGCGTGGCGGCAATCCGGCGAGGGCGGCACGACCGTCAGGATTGCCGCCGGCACCTGGGTCGCCTGGCTGCTGACGGAGAATTTCGCCGCAATCCGCATGCCGGGCGATGCCTTTGCCATTTCGCTCACCATCGGCGAGGCGCGGGCGAGCCTTGCCTATCGCGAGAGCGATATCGGTATTCGCGCCTTCGAGCCTGAGGAGGCCAATCTCGCCGCACGTCAGCTTGGGGAGGTGGCCTATGCCGTCTATATCAGACGCAACGCTGCCGAGAGCGACGAGCGCTGGATTGCAGTCGCCGAGGAAGAGGCGATATCGGCCTATCTGCGCTGGCCGCACGCCAAGGCCGCGACGGGGATCGTCGCCACCGTCAATCGGCCGCGTTCGCTGCCGGATCTGGTGCGCGCCGGCGCCGGCAAGACCGTGCTTCCCTGTTTCGTCGGCGATCTCCACCCCGAATTGCAGCGGCAGGGCGGCGAGTTGCCAGAATTGCGCCACCGGCAATGGATCGTCATGAATGCAGAGGATCGTCATCGCCCGGAGATCCGCACGGTCGCCGACCGCATGACCAAGCTCATCAAAAGTTATGCCGATCTCTTCGCCGGAAAACGACCGAGCCGCGGCTAGTGCATGTCACCCAGAACTGTGCAGCGGTTTTGGCGCCACGACATGCATCAAATAGAGACGTAAAGCGCCGCGCACCCGATAGGTCGCGCGGCGATTGAAGAAGCGGGCCGACTTCGCCGGCCCGCCAACGGTCGGCTTTTCGTCAATGCCGGTTGGTGACGACGATGGGGATCAGTAGGTCGCCCCAGTTGCCGTCGCCGCCGTGATGACGGGCCGAGCGCACCAGTTCGACCGAGGCGCCGGCCTCGACAGCTTTCATGACCGATTGGTTCAGCCGATGCAGGTCGTTGGCGAGCATGCGGATCGTCGTCTGCTGATCCTCGCTCATGCTGCTTGCCTGCTCCTCGGCCCGTTCCCTGACGCGTGTGATGGATGCCATGATCATCTCCTCCTCTTCGAGTTATTCCGCAGCCGGTTTGAACTGCGCATGTTCGGTCGAGCCGTGCATCGCCGTGGTCGAAGACCGGCCGCCGGTGATGGCGAGCGACACGGCGTCGAAATAGCCGGTGCCGACCTCGCGCTGGTGTTTGGTCGCGGTATAGCCATTGACCTCGGCGGCGAATTCCGCCTGCTGCAGCTCGGAATAGGCCGACATCTGCCGTTGCCGGTAGCCGCGCGCCAGTTCGTACATGCCGTAGTTCAGCTGGTGGAAGCCGGCGAGCGTGATGAACTGGAACTTGTAGCCCATCGCGCCGAGTTCGCGCTGGAACCGCGCAATCGTCGCCTCGTCGAGATTCTTCTTCCAGTTGAAGGAAGGCGAGCAATTATAGGCGAGCAGCTTGCCGGGATGCACCTTGTGCACGCCTTCGGCAAAGCGCCGCGCCTGATCGAGGTCCGGCTTCGAGGTCTCGCACCAGATGAGATCGCAATGCGGCGCATAGGCGACGGCACGCGCGATGCAGGGTTCGATGCCGTTTCGCACCTGATAGAAACCTTCGACCGTGCGGCCGGCATCATAGTCGACGAAGGGCTGGTCGCGTTCGTCGATGTCTGACGTCAGCAGCTTTGCCGCTTCCGCGTCGGTGCGGGCGATGACGAGCGTCGCAACGCCCATGACGTCGGCGGCAAGCCGCGCGGCGTCGAGATTGCGGATATGGGCGGCCGTCGGGATCAGCACTTTGCCGCCGAGATGGCCGCATTTCTTCTCCGAAGCGAGCTGGTCCTCGAAGTGAACGCCCGCTGCACCCGCCTCGATATAGGCCTTCATGATCTCGAAGGCGTTGAGTGGTCCGCCGAAGCCTGCTTCCGCATCGGCAACAATCGGTGCGAACCAGGTCTCGACGGAAAGTCCCTGGGCTTCCGAGGTCTCGATCTGATCGGCGCGCTGCAGCGTGCGGTTGATGCGTTTGGCAAGCTCCGGACCGGCATTGGCCGGATAGAGAGACTGGTCGGGATACATCGCCGATGCCGTATTGGCGTCGGCCGCCACCTGCCAGCCGGAGAGATAGATCGCCTTCAACCCGGCGCGCACCATCTGCATGGCCTGGTTGCCGGAAAGTGCGCCGAGCGCATTGACGAAATCCTCCTGGAGCAGAAGCTGCCACAACCGGTCCGCCCCCATTTCGGCCAGCGAATGGCGCAGCGCCACCGAGCCTCTGAGCCGCCGCACGTCATCGGCCGAGTAAGGTCTCTCGATGCCGTCGAAACGATCAGCTGGTGCGTTTGGAACAAGCTTGTAAAAATCCGTCATGCTGCTCTCCTTACTAAAAAGCCCGACAAAGGTGCTGCATGACAAGATTGACAATATGAGCCGAGATGGCCAGAAAAACCTTTGATTTCTTGCTTGGAAAGAGGTTAAGATGACGAGGATTGACAGAGCGGCGCTGTGAATTTGTAAAATTTTGTAAATACAGCGCTCCTTCCTTGTCAAAGGGTGTGACATGGCGGAACGAAAGATATTCGCAGGCCCGAAAGTCAGGCGCATCCGCAATGCGCTGGCGCTGACGCAGACCGCCATGGCCGAGGCGCTTGAAATATCGCCGTCCTACCTGAACCTGATCGAGCGCAACCAGCGGCCGCTGACGGTGCAGCTCCTTCTCAAGCTTGCAAGCGTCTATAGGGTCGATCTGGAGGAATTGCGGGGGCAGACCGGCGGCAGTCTCGACCAGCTCAAGGAGATCTTTGTCGATCCGCTGCTGTCGGGCGAGTTGCCGGGCGATCAGGAATTGGTGGAGGTGGCCGAGGCAGCACCCAATGCCGCGAGCGGCATGATCAAGCTCTATCGCGCCTATCGGGAGCAGGCGGCAAGGCTGTCCGATCTGACGGCGCTGATGGTCGCCGAAGGACATGCACCGGTCGCCGCCGGCCGGTTGCCGCTGGACGAGGTGCGCGAGACGCTGGAGCGCAGGTCTGGTTATTTCGGACGGATCGAGACGGCGGCGGAAGCTTTTGCCGCAACGCTCCCCGGCGGCCTCGATCTTGCTGCCGGGCTGAAGGATTGGCTGCGTTCCGAGCGCGGCATCGCGGTGCGTGTCCTGCCCGTCCACGTGATGCCGGATCTGCGCCGCCGTTTCGATCGCCATTCAATGCGGCTTTTCATCTCGGAGCGCCTGTCACAGGCCGACCGTGCGCATGAGATATCAATCGAGGCTGCGACCCTTGCTTTGCTGCCGGCAATCGATGCCGAGCTCGCCGATCTCTCGCTTTCCTCCGCCGAGGCGCGCCGCATCGCCCGTTTCGAGCTTGCCCGCATCGCCGCACTGGCGCTTGCAATGCCCTATGAGGCCTTTCTTTCGGCCGCCAAGGCAACGCGCTACGATATCGACATTCTGCGTGCACGCTTCGGCGTCTCCTTCGGTCATGCCGCCGCGCGCCTTGCCATGCTGCAGCGCCCGGGCGCGGCGGCCATTCCCTTCTTCCTGATTGAGATCGATGCCGCTGGCCACCGGCTGCGCCGGGCAGGCGCCCAGGGCTTTCCGCAGGCCCGTTTCGGCGGCGGCTGTCCGAAGCTCAATATCCATGCCGCCTTCCTGCAGCCGGGCCAGATCCTTGCCGAAACGGTGGTCATGCCGGACGGGGCATCCTTCCTGACGGTCGCCCGCACCCTGGAGGGACCGAGCGTCGAATTCGGCGAAAGGGTGAGGCGCACCGCGATCCTGATCGGCTGCGACGCTGCCCTTGGCGAGGGTGTGGTCTATGGGCAGGCGATGGCGCTTGATCCGGTCACGATCGGCCCGGCCTGTCGCCTTTGCGAGCGGCGCGGCTGCCTTTCCCGGGCCGAGCCGCCGGTGACGAGACCGCTCGGGCTCGATGAGATGGTGGCCGGGCTCAGCGCCTTCGATTTCCAGTGATTGTGAAATCATTGAGGGCGCAGGATTTTGCGCTTGTGGGCTGTGAAATTCCTTCTTAGTCTGCGTGGAAAACCAGAGGGAAAAGATGTCCGGGGGTGCGGAATCTTTGAACAAACAGGAGAAGTCATGAGGTCAACCATCCTATGCGTGACGGCCGCCGCCGTTACCGCACTCCTTGCTGCCGCTCCGGCCTTTGCCCAGGAGCGCGTGGTCAACGTCTACAACTGGTCGGATTATATCGACAGTTCCATCCTCGAGGATTTCACCAAGGAAACCGGCATCAAGGTCGTCTACGACACTTTCGATTCCAACGAGACGCTGGAAACCAAGCTGTTGGCCGGCGGTTCGGGGTATGACGTCGTCGTCCCCACCGTATCCTTCATGCAGCGCCAGATCGCCGCCGGCGTCTACCAGAAGCTCGACAAGTCGAAGCTGCCGAACCTGGTCAATATGTGGGACGTCATCATGAAGGGCGTGGCGTCCTTCGACCCCGGCAATGAATACAGCGTCGACTACATGTGGGGCACGACGGGCATCGGCTATAATGTCGACAAGGTCAAGGCGGCCCTCGGCACCGACGAAAAGCCCAATTGGGACGCGTTGTTCGATCCGGCGAAAGCGGCGAAACTCAAGGATTGCGGCATCTATATGCTGGATTCCCCGACTGACGTCGTGCCCTCGGTGCTCGCCTATCTCGGGCTCAATCCAAACAGCACCGATCCAGCCGATCTCAAGAAGGCACAGGAGGTTCTCACGGCCGTCCGTCCCTTCGTCCGCAAGTTCCATTCGTCCGAATATATCAGCGCGCTGGCGAACGGCGATATCTGCATCGCGCTCGGTTATTCCGGCGACATGTTCCAGGCCCGCGACCGTGCCTCGGAAGCCAATGCCGGCGTCAAGGTCGATTATTCGGTGCCGTCGCAGGGAGCCCAGATCTTCTTCGACGTCTTCGGCATTCCGAAAGATGCGCCGCATGTCGCCGAAGCCCATGAATTCATCAACTACATGATGAAGCCGGAAGTGATCGCCAAGGCCTCGAACTTCGTCTTCTACGCCAACGGCAACAAGGCGTCGCAGCAGTTCCTCGACAAGGAGGTCCTCGACGATACGGCGATCTACCCGACGCCCGAGGTGATGGCGAAACTCTTCACCGTTCCGCCGCTCGATCCGAAGACGCAGCGGATCGTGACGCGGCTATGGACCACCGTGGTCACCGGCCAATGATAGAATAACGGCCCGGACGGAAACGTCCGGGTCTTTTTTTGACGATTCCGGCCGGTGAAGCCGGGAGCAAAAGAATGTATTTTCGGGGAACAATATGAAGTCTCTAGGCAATATTCGCCGCTCTTTCGCACCTTGGACCGATCCGTCCGCCAAGCCCTTCATATCCATCAAGAACGTCACCAAGCGTTTCGGTGATTTCACCGCCGTCGATAACCTGTCGCTCGATATTTACCACCGCGAGTTCTTCGCGCTGCTCGGCGCTTCCGGCTGTGGGAAGTCGACGCTTCTGCGCATGCTTGCCGGCTTCGAGCAGCCGACCTCGGGCGAAATCGTGCTCGACGGCACCGACATGGCCGGCACGCCGCCCTATAGGCGCCCCGTCAACATGATGTTCCAGTCCTATGCGCTTTTCCCGCACATGACGGTCGAGAAGAACATCGCCTTCGGCCTGAGACAGGACGGCATGGCGAAGGACGAGATGACTGACCGCGTCTTGCAGATGCTGAAGCTCGTCAAGCTGGAGCAATTTGCCTCCCGCAAGCCGAACCAGCTTTCCGGCGGCCAGCGCCAACGCGTGGCGCTGGCCCGCTCGCTCGCCAAGCGCCCGAAGGTGCTGCTGCTCGACGAACCGCTCGGCGCGCTCGACAAGAAGCTGCGCGAGGAAACCCAGTTCGAGCTGATGGACCTGCAGCAGAATCTCGGCCTCACCTTCGTCGTCGTCACCCACGACCAGGAAGAGGCGATGACCATGGCGGACCGTATCGCCGTCATGAGCCACGGCAAGGTCGTGCAGGTGGCGACGCCGGCCGAGATCTACGAGGCGCCGAATTGCCGTTTCGTCGCGGATTTCATCGGCGACGTGAACATCTTCGACGGCAAGGTCGCCTCATCGGGCAACGGCACCGTCGAGATATCAGTCGACAGCGGCTTCAGCGTGCGTGTCGCCGCCGCCGAAACACCTTCTGCAGGCAGCGCCGTCGGTTTCGCCATCCGGCCGGAAAAGATGCGGGTCGGGCGCACGCCGCCCGCCAACGCCTCCGTCAACGCCGCCAGAGGCGAACTCTGGGATATCGCCTATCTCGGCGACATGACCGTCTTCCATGTGAAATTGCAGAGCGGCAACGTCGTCAAGGCCTCGTCCCTCAATGCGCAGCGCTCCGTCGACGACCCCTTCACCTACGATCAGGAAGTCTGGGTCTCCTTCGACGAGAATGCCGGCGTCCTGCTGAAGGATTGAAATCATGGGCAAGTTCGCGTCCGGCCTCTACAATCGCCTCGTCATCGTCATCCCTTACGCCTGGCTGCTGCTCTTCTTCCTGGCGCCCTTCTTCATCGTCTTCCGCATTTCGATGTCGACGACGGCGATCGCCATGCCGCCCTATGAGCCTGTCTTTTCCTTCGCCGACGGCTGGGCCGGCCTCTTAAGCAAGATCGGCGAATTCTCCCTCGACAACTACACCTACCTCACCGACGACCCGCTCTATTTCAACGCCTATGTGTCGAGCGTGGTAATCGCCGCGATCTCCACCTTCCTGACGCTGCTGATCGCCTATCCAATCGCCTACGGCATGGCGCAGGCGCCACGTGGCCTGCGGCCGACGCTGGTGATGCTCGTCATCCTGCCCTTCTGGACGAGCTTCCTGATCCGCGTCTACGCCTGGATCGCCATCCTCAAGCCGGAGGGCCTGTTCAACCAACTGCTGCTGTCGCTGCACCTGATCGATACGCCGCTGATCATCCTCAACACCAATACCGCCGTCTATATCGGCATCGTCTATTCCTATCTGCCCTTCATGGTGCTGCCGCTTTATTCGGCGCTCGAGAAGATGGACGGCACGCTGATCGAAGCCGCACAGGATCTCGGCTGCCCGCCGATCACCGCCTTCTGGCGCGTCACCTTCCCGCTGTCGATCCCCGGCGTGGTGGCCGGCTGCATGCTGGTCTTCATCCCGGCCGTCGGCGAATTCGTCATTCCCGATCTGCTCGGCGGGTCGCAGACGCTGATGATCGGCAAGACGCTGTGGAACGAGTTCAATTCCAATCGCGACTGGCCGGTCTCCTCGGCGGTGGCGACCATCCTGTTGCTGATCCTGGTCATGCCGATCGTCTTCTTCCAGAATGTCCAGGCCAAAGCCGAAGAGCGGGGGAAATAAACCATGCTGAAATGGACCCGTTTCAACATCGTCTCCGTCACGCTCGGCTTCGCCTTCCTCTATCTGCCGATCGTGCTTCTCGTCATTTTCTCTTTCAACGAATCCAAACTCGTGACTGTCTGGGGCGGCTTCTCGACGAAATGGTATGTCTCGTTGATGAGCAATCAGGCCTTGCTCGACGCTGCCTGGGTGACGCTGCGCGTCGGGCTGCTGTCGGCAACGTTTGCAACCATCCTCGGCACGATGGCGGCGCTGACATTGGTGCGCTACACCCGTTTTCGCGGCCGCATGTTGTTTTCGGGCATGGTCTATGCCCCGCTCGTCATGCCGGAGGTCATTACCGGCCTGTCATTGCTGCTGCTCTTCGTGGCGATCGGTCTCGACCGTGGCTTCTGGACGATCACGCTCGCGCACACGACGCTGACCATGTGCTTCGTCGCCGTCGTCGTGCAGTCGCGCCTGCTCAGTTTCGATCATTCGATCGAGGAAGCTGCCCAGGATCTCGGCGCGCCGCCGGTGCGGACCTTCTTCGAGATCACCCTGCCGATCATCGCGCCAGCCGTGCTCTCCGGCTGGATCCTGGCCTTCACCCTGTCGCTTGACGATCTGGTGATTGCGAGCTTCACCTCGGGGCCTGGCGCCACCACGCTGCCGATGAGGATCTACAGCCAGGTCCGCCTCGGCGTGACGCCCGAGATCAATGCGGTGTGCACGATCCTGATCGGCGTCGTCGCCTTCGGCGTCATCTGCGCCTCGATCATCACCAAGCGCCGCGAAACACAGCGGCAGAGGGACGAACGCGCCGCCGCCGCCGGGGCGTGAGGTCTAAAGCGCGTGCTGGTCGCGCTTTATGTCTCTATTTCACGCATGTCGTTCTCGCAAAACCGCTGCACGCTTTTGCGCGACATGCTTCATTGCGCGTGGGGTGTATTGCCGAAAAGCGGCACCGGCGAGATCACCGGGTTTGGCCATGAACCGCCGACGAAGAACGGCAGAAGCGGCAGCTCTGCGGCCTTGGCAGGATCGGTTGCCTCCAGCGATCCGGAAAGCGCCAGCCCGTTCGACTGATAGGTGATGACGCCGGAAAGCGTCAGCGTCTGAGTGGCGCCGGCGATACGGGCGTCGTGCATCTCGGCGGTGCCGTTGGCGAAATCGGCCTGCAGGTTCAGCTGGTTGAAGGCGAAGGCGCCGCCTGCTGCCGCGCTCAGCGGAAAGAACGGCTTTTCGGCTGCCTGCGTGCGCAATGCCGCAGCATCAATGCCGGGAATCGTGCCTTCCCTGGTCCAGAAGTGCAGCTTGCCGGTGACGTCGGCAAGGCCGGTCGTCCAGATCGCCTTCGGCGACTGCAGGTCGAGATCGAGCGATCCTGTCGCAAGCGGCAGCGGACCCTTCAGTTGCAGGCGCTCTGCAAGGGCCGCGAAGTCGGCATTGCGGATCGACAGCTGCAGCCTGCCGCCGCCGTCGAAGTCGCGCTGCGTCGCTTCCAGATGCGCGGTCATCTCGCCGCCTTCGAACTGGCTGTCGCCAATATCGAATTTCGCTTCGCCGCCGGCAACGATCACGCTGGCGCCAACGTCGGAAAGCTCGAAGAGACCCATCTGCGCGCGCCGTGCCGAAAGCCTGACGTCGACATCGAGCACCCGCAGCGGCCCGGTTATGCCGGCGGAGATTTCCTCCGCCTCGCCGGCGGCGAGCCTGAGGGCGAAGGCATCGAGGAAGGGCTTGAGGTTCATCTGGTCGAAGGCCAGCGTGCCGCCGATCTTCGGCCGTTTTCCGGGCTGGGTGAAAAGGTCCATCACCCCGGTGGCACTCGCTTCGTTCAGCGAGAGACTGAGATTGTTGAAGCGCAGCCCGTTGCCCGACGACATGATGTCGGATTCCAGCGAAGCGCTCTTCAACGTTGCGATGCCGGGGATCGATTTGCCCGACCACGTCAGCAGTGCCGGCACATCGGGAATGCTGGCGGTGATATTGCCGGAAAGGGCCGAAAGGCTGGCGATGCTGGCAATCCCCTGGAAGTGCGCCGTCAACAGGTTTGATGCGAGCGACGTCCGGGTCTCGGCATTCCTGCCGGCAAAGGCGAGCAGCGGCTGGCGCGAGGCGAAATCGACCTTCAGGTCCTCGCCGTTGATGCGGGCGATGACGACCGCCGAGATCGCGCCGGATAGCCTCGGCCAGGCGATATCTGCGGTGACGCTATCGAAATGATAGGTCTTGGCGGACTTGATGTCGGTGACCACAAGCGTCCCGTCCTCGACCGTCACGGCGCCGATCTCGGCATCGAGATCCCGAGCAAGCACCTCAGCTCCGTTTTCGGAGCGTACGCCGTTGATCGCGCGTGCGAGCAGGCCGGCATAACTCCAGTCGATCAGCCCTTTCTCGTCGCGCGTCAGCGCCAGGTTGGGGCGCACCAGGTGGAATTCGTGGAAGCTCGTCCGGCCTCGCAACGCATCGATGAGGCTGAAATCGGCTGACAGGCTTTCGATACTGCCGAGCAGCTTGTCGCCGCTTTCGCGCGGCTGGCGGATGGTGATCTGGTTCAGTGTGATGCGCGGCGTCGGCCAGAATTCGAGAACCGGACTGCCCTTGATCTCGGCATGGTAGCCCGTCCATTTCGACAGCGCGTCCTCGATGCCGGAGCGCACGAAGCCGGTCGAGATGAGATAGGGTGCGGCGACCCTGAGCGCTACGAAAAGCGCGAGCGCTATCAGCAGGAATACCGTCGACAGGCGGGCGAAGGCCGGAAGCCAGCGCGAAACGGGTCCGATCTTCCTGCGCCACCTGCGATGTCTTGACGTGCTCATGATCTCCGCCGGCAAATTCAGCCGGTCATCCCGTTATGCGCTGAATTCGGCGGATATAGGAAATATCAGGCATATGCAAATCCCATACAGCGCCGCGCGTCTTTTCAGACGCGCAAAGGACGCTGTAGCACTTTCAATTAAATAGTTGGAGCATGATGTCGTCCGAAAACCGCTCACACTTTTCGGCATCATGCTCCAGGCGACGGATCGCGTCGGTTCCGCACTTTATAATGCAATGCAGCATGATATAAAGACGGCATTGGGGAGGAGGATTGAATGCAGGATAACAGACCACTTTGGGTGCCCTCGGCGGATGCCGTTGCAAAAAGCCCGATCCATGCCTTCATGGAACGCTGCAATGCCGATTTCGGGCTTTCTCTTTCTGGCTTTGAGGAGCTGCATGCATGGTCGGTGGCCGAGCGGGAGAATTTCTGGTCGACCGTCTGGGATTTCTGCGGCGTGAAGGGAGAGCGCGGCGCAGAGGTGCTTGCCAATGGCGATCGCATGCTGGACGCCCGCTTCTTTCCTGACGCGACACTGAACTTCGCCGAAAACCTGCTGTCTGGCCGCGGAGAGGGCGATGCCATCATCTTCCGCGGCGAGGACAAGGCCGAGGACCGCTGGTCGTGGGACCGGCTGCGCGCGCTGGTCTCGAAGCTGCAGCAGGCCTTCGCAGCACTCGGGATCGGCAAGGGTGACCGCATCGCCGCCATGATGCCGAACATGCCGGAGACCGTCGCCGCCATGCTCGCCGCCGCCTCGATCGGCGCCATCTGGTCGTCCTGTTCCCCTGATTTCGGCGAGCAGGGTGTGCTCGACCGTTTCGGCCAGATCGGCCCGAAGCTGTTCATCGCTTGCGATGCCTATTGGTATTCCGGCAAGCTGCAGGATGTCGGTGCCAAGGTCGCCACCGTCACAAAAAGTCTGGGTGTTCCCTCCGTCATTGTCCACTACGCCGGCGATGCGGAGGCAGTGGCGCGCAAGACGCCGGGGGCTTCAACGCTTGAAGCCTTTGTCGCGCCCTATGAGGCAAGGGAAGTCGAATTCACGCGGCTTGGCTTCGCGCATCCGCTTTACATCCTCTTTTCGTCAGGCACGACAGGCGTGCCGAAATGCATCGTGCATTCGGCCGGCGGCACGCTGCTGCAGCATCTGAAGGAGCAGCGGTTGCATTGCGGCCTGCAGGCGGGCGAGAAGCTGTTCTACTTCACCACCTGCGGCTGGATGATGTGGAACTGGCTGGTCAGCGGTCTCGCCAGCGGCGCAACGCTCTGCCTGTTCGACGGCTCGCCCTTCGCCCCCGATGGCAACGTGCTGTTCGACTATGCCGAGGCCGAAAAATTCGCCATCTTCGGCACCTCGGCGAAATATATCGACGCGGTGCGCAAGGGCGGGCTGACGCCGCGCGCAAGTCACGATCTTTCCAGCCTGCGGCTGATGACCTCCACCGGTTCGCCGCTGTCGCCGGAAGGATTCACCTTCGTCTATGAGGGCATCAAGGAGGACGTGCAGCTCGCCTCGATCTCAGGCGGCACCGATATCGTCTCCTGCTTCGTGCTCGGCAATCCGTTGCAACCGGTCTGGCGCGGCGAGATCCAGGGGGCCGGCCTCGGCCTTGCCGTCGATGTCTGGAACGATGATGGCAAGCCGGTGCGCGGGGAGAAGGGTGAGCTCGTCTGCACCAAGGCCTTCCCGTCGATGCCGGTAATGTTCTGGAACGACCCCGATGGCGCCAAATATCGCGCCGCCTATTTCGACCGCTTCGACAATGTCTGGTGCCACGGCGACTTCGCCGAATGGACGGAGCATGGCGGCCTTGTGATCCACGGCCGTTCGGATGCGACGCTCAATCCCGGCGGCGTTCGCATCGGCACGGCGGAGATCTATAATCAGGTCGAGCAGATGGAGGAGGTGGCCGAGGCGCTCTGCATCGGCCAGGAGTGGGACGACGACGTGCGCGTCATCCTCTTCGTTCGCCTTGCCCCCGGTGTGACGCTGACGGAGGATCTCGTCAAAGCGATCAAGACGCGTGTTCGCACCGGCGCCTCGCCGCGGCACGTGCCGGCGAAGATCATCGCGGTTGCTGATATTCCCCGCACCAAATCCGGCAAGATCGTCGAGCTTGCCGTTCGCGAGGTCGTTCACGGCCGGCCGGTTAAGAACCAGGAAGCGCTTGCCAATCCCGAGGCGCTGCGGCTCTTCGCCGGGCTAAGCGAACTGAAGGATTGACAGCGATCGGAAACTACAAGCTTTCACCCTCTATCAATCTCCTGTCATGGAAACCTTTCGTTAAGAAAGGTTTGTCAAAGGTGAAGCCATCTTGAGGGTCGCACATGAACGAGGCGGCCTGGGGCTTTCTAGCCTCCGAAACATGACGTTGATCGACTGAGCTCTTGTTGAACAGCACCAAATTCTAGGCAGCCTCTGGCTGCCTTTTCTTTGCGCTCCGATCAGCCGGCCAGCACGCGCTGCGACGGGAAGGTGATCTCGACGAGCGTGCCCTCGTTGGGCGTCGAATTGATCGAGAACGTTGCCCGGTTGGCATCCACCATCGCCTTGGTCAGCGGCAGGCCGAGCCCGGTGCCGTCGCCGCGATGGCGCGATTGGGTCGAGGAGACCTGCCGGAACGGCTTCATCGCCTGGTCGAGTTCGCTGCGCGTCATGCCGATGCCGGTATCGCGGACCCTGAGGACGACGCTGCCATTGGCCTCATAGGACGTGGAAACGACGATCTGCCCGCCTGATGGGGTGAAGCGGATGGCGTTCGACAGGATGTTCAGGGCGATCTGCTTGATCGAGCGCAGGTCGGCCACGACATCGGGCACCGATTGCGACAGCGCCGTGCGGATGATGACGCGCTGGCCATTCGCCTGCGGCTGTATCAGCGCCACGGCCTCGGAGACCGCCTCGTTGAGACCGACGGCATCAAAATCGAGATCCATCTCGCCCGCTTCGATCTTCGAAATGTCGAGCAGGTCGTTGACGATGTCGAGCACATGCCGGCCGGAGCGGCCGATGTCATTGGCATATTCTATATAACGCGGATGGCCGATCGGGCCGAAGCGCTCGCCCGCCATCATGTCGGAAAAGCCGATGATGGCGTTGAGCGGCGTGCGGATCTCGTGGCTGACGCGGGCGAGGAAATCGGTCTTGTGGGCGTTGGCGGTTTCAGCCGCACCCTTGGCGTTGCGCAACTCGTCCTCGGTGCGCTTCCACTGGGTGATATCGCGGATGACGGCGCAATAGCCGTTTGAGGAGGTGAGCTGGCCCATCGTCATGAACAGCGGCACGAAGCCGCCGGCGGCCTCGCGGCCGATCACTTCACGCCCGTCGTTCAGCACACTTGCCACGCCATGGCCGGAGAGGCCGTTCAGATAGTCGATGACCGCTTTCTGGCTCTCATGGGCAAACAGCATGACGAAGGGTTTGCCGCGCGTCTCCTGCTCGTCGTAATTGAAAAGCGCGCTGGCCGACCGGTTCATCGAGCGGATGTCGCCCTCGGTGCCGATGACGACGACGCCGTCGGTCGCCGTTTCCAGGATCGAGCGCAATTCTTCCACTTCGACCTGAAGCTTGGCGACCTTCTCGACCATCCGCTCGGGGCGGCCTTCGGAACGGCCCTCGGACCGGTTTGCTTCGCCACGGCCATCTTCCTTGCCTTCCACCGGCATCAACGCCAGCATCAATGCATTGGCGTCTTCCCAGCGCACCGATTGTAGCCGCGCGGTTACCGGCGCCAGCGTATCATCGGCCTTGACGAGCATCATGGTCCCGGAGCCGACAGACTTTTCCTCGAGTTCACGGCGCTGCAGCAGGGCTTCGATGCCGCCCACCTCGCGCAATGCCTCGAGCGAATCGTAGCCCGTCAGCCGCATGAATTCCGGATTGGCATGGATCAGCGCATCGCCGATATGGATGAGCACGGCAACAGGCAGCTGGTCGACCGTGCCCACCGAAAGCCCGTCCGTCATCTTGACGCGCGGCGGAATGAAGCTTGTGAGAACCTCGATCTGGCTGACCGTCTCCTCGAGCCCTTCCGTTGCCTCGTCTTCGGCGATGACTGAAGGCTCTTCGGTGGCGCCGTCGTCTTCGCTCTGCGCCTCGACGGCATTCTCGAAGATCGCCTCCTGCGCCGCCACCTCTTCGAGCGACAGTGTTTCCGCCTTCTCGGCGATGGATGTTTCGGCCTCGACCTCTTCGGGTCCGGAGGCCTTTTCGAAGCCGGCGGTTTCGGTGACGGCGGTTTCTATCGGCGCCGGAACGGCAGGCTCGTCCTTGCTGGCGCCGAAGGCTTCGAGGCGCTTGGCGATCTCGCGGAAATTGGCCTGTTCGGCGGCCGTCAGCGCAGCGCCGCTGTTGTGGAGCTGAACGATCTTGTCGGAGAAACGGCGATTGGGCGTTTCCGAAATGCGAAGCGCCGGCGGCTCTTGCGGAAGATCGGCCGCGGGCTCGGCTGCGCAAACGTCGCCGGCATCGACGCTGCCTTCCGCTTTTTCTGCTGCACTTTCCTGGGCAGGTGTCTCGATGGCCACCTGCTCGGTGGCAATCTCTTCCGGCGCTGTCTCCGTCTGCGGCGCCTGATCCTCGACCTCTTGCGTCAGGGCGGGTTCGATCAGCGGTTCTTCAAGCGCTGTCTCCGCTTCATCTGCCACCTCGGCAATGGTTTCGGCAGGTGGGCCGAGGCTCGCTGCGTCATGGCCGATACCATCAGGGCCGAGTGTCAGACCGAGCGCCAGCGGATCTTCCTGGGCATCGGAAAGCCGGACGACGCCGAAGCCGCGGAACCCATCGAAGTCGCGGTTGCGGGTATAGGTCGGCAGCGCCGCCAGATCGACCGGAACGACGAGGCTGGTGCCTTCGACCGGCCAGAGGATCGTCTTGCCCGACCACGTGTCGCGGCGGGCGAGCGCCTCGGAAAGCTTGCCGTCAGGATCGAGATTGAAGAGGGCGGCGACATCGCCGAAGGCAGATCCGATGATGTCGGAGGCGTGCGGACCGACGGCCTCGGCAAATTCGTGGCTGACCTCGTTGAACCGGCCTTCGGCGTCGATTTTCCAGACGAAGCGCGTGGCGCGGCTGTTCGGCCTGAAGACGAAGCCGGGCTCAGCCGCAAGCGGGGGCAGGTCGGCGACCTCAGACTTTGCGATGACGGGCTGTTCATGGACCGCTTCCGGCGTGTCTTCGATAGGCGTTTCGCTGGCTTCAACAGGCGGTTCCACCGTCTCGGCAACGGAGGCCAAATCGTCCTCGATGACCGCGGCGGGCTCGGAGGCTTCAGCCGCGCTGCTATCGATCGTTCTCTCGTCGCTCTCCGGCTTCGCATCCCCGGCAGGATACAGCCCATCGTCAACCGCCTCGTCGGCGGATGCTAGAGCTGTCCCGGCAGGCTGTTCGCTTTCGCCGGCGATCTCCTCGAGCGTCTCCTCGACCTCTTCGATTCCCGAGACCGCGTCGATGATCTCGGTGAAGCCTTTAGCGGCGACAGGCTCGTCCTGAAGCGCTTCGGCCGGCGGCACGCTTTCTTCCTGTGTGGGCGCATCGACCGGGTCGAGCGCGGGCGTATCGATCGGGTCGAGATGACCGACCGCAGTCTCCACGGCAAAAAGCAGATTGAAAGCCGGATCGTCGCTGAGCTTGCCGACGGCGGCCGGAAGATTGCCTCTGCTGGTGGCGACGGGTCGCTTCACCAACCGGTCGGGATGCGCGCCGGCAAGGTTGATCAAGGTCTTTGCCGTCTGCTCGGAGATCCCGAGCGAGGCAAAGCCCGGCGAGGCCGCGATGACCTCGCCATTGGCGCCGATCACCGCCATATGTGTGTCGGGATCATCAAGTCCCTGCAGCATCTGGGCCGCCGATGCGCCGGCCGCGAGTGGCTTTGCCGAGATCGGCACTGAAAACAGGATAGCCTTTTCGCCCTGGGAAAGCCGGATCAGTTCGGCAGCCGCCTGTACCTGGGCACGCTGAAAGCCCTTGGCAACGCGGATCATCAGGCTGCGGCTGTCGCCGATATCGGTCAGCTGGCGCGCGGCGGTTTCCAGCTGGCGGAAGGTGATGTCGGCGCGGTCGACCCCCTGATCGAGCAGGTCATAGACAGCCGAATGGCCGAAAAGCTCGGCACCTGCACCGTTCGCCCAGAGCAGACGGGCAAGATCGGCCGAAAACAGCACCATGGCCTCGCCGCGTGAAAAGCGTTCTCGTACCCGTGCATGCACGGCGATATCGATGAACGGATATTGGACTGCGGGCATGTTCGAACCTTGTCGCTGTCGGCCTTCTTAAATTAACGGCTTATTAATAACTGCGGGGCGCATGCCGGTCCAGAAGAGGAGGGGGTTTTCGGCCGGAAAGGTTAACGTCTTGTGCACCGCACAATAATTGTTGCAATGCACAATGAAATGTCTTATATAAGCATCATCCAACAAACGCAGGCAGCGGCTGCCTCAACCCAAAGGATGCGACCCATGGCTACCATAAAGACCGACGACGTTTTTTCAATCGCTTCTTTCGACCCGTCCAAGTTCACGGAATCTTTCCGTGAGTTCGCCGAAAAGGGCGCTCAGCAGTCGAAGGATGCCTATGCCAAGCTGAAGACCGCTGGCGAGGAAGCCGGCAAGACGCTCGAAGCCACCGTTCAGACGGCACAGGCCGGCTCGGTCGAGATCGGCCTGAAGGCGATCGACATCCTGCGCGTCAATTCCGAGAACTCGCTGTCGCACTTCGAAGCGCTGCTCGGCGTCAAGTCGCCGGCCGAATTCTTCGAATTGCAGACCTCGTTCATCCGCAAGCAGGCCGAACTCACCGTCCAGCAGGCGAAGTCGATCCAGGAAACCACCAAGCAGGTGGCCGAGAAGCTCGCAAAGCCCTCCAAGGACGCCGCCGAAAAGGCCATGGCTTCCTTCAAGGTTGCCTGATCGGTTTTTACCGATCGGAGATAAAAGGCTGGACCTCGCGTCCAGCCTTTTTGTATATTGGCGAGGAATGGGGCTTGAATTCGTCGCCAAGTCCTCGTATGTGACCCCCGTCGCGCCAAGCGCGATTTATGCGGTTGTAGCTCAGTTGGTTAGAGCGCAGGTTTGTGGCACCTGAGGTCGGAGGTTCGAGACCCCCCAACCGTACCATCTCCCACTTGTCCATATCGAAGACATAGGTAACAGAGCGTCCCTAAGACATAGGTGACAACCTCGTGGCGAACGGGTTGCCGATCGGTCGCAAAGTCCTTTGCTCGACCGCAGGCCGACATCGCCGGCCACGCGCTTGACCAGCAGTTCTCTGATCTTCCTGGCAGCCCAATGCGGCTTCTTTTGCGAGATGCTCATCGCCTCGACCGGTTCACGGAGTGGTTGGCGCAATGCTTCGGCCGTCGCGACCGATCCGCCACGGCCTCCAGGCCGTCATCTTTGTAGCAATTGAAAATTTTTTAGCCGGTCGTGCCGAGATGCCGAATTACGTCAACCGCATGACCGCGAATCTCGTTTGATTACGTCGCTGCCAACTATTCCTTTAAGGACCTCCAGGTGCCCTTCGCAAACCGTCTTGACCAGTTCGAGCAGTAATGCAGTTTGTTCAGCGAGCCAGCCAAGCGCTTCCTCGCTAATTTCGAAATGTTTCGAATAGCGCGCCTTCACGTATGCCTCGTTCAACGTATTGAACCAGGCGCGTTCCTTGTGCTGATCACGCGGAAAGGCCTCGGCCAGACGACGGTCCTGCTCCTCAGCGAGCGAGCGCAGAAACTTGATGTTGTGCGATGGCGGGCCGTAGTTGGTTAGGGTCAACAGGACGCAGGAGTAGGCTTGTTCGAGCGATTGATGCAGGCTGAATGCCGACCAATTTATCCAGGCGTCCCCGGTCCTTTCCGACCTGCTGAGTTGAAATTTAGCTGTCTCCAGGATGGTTGTGGCTTCGGCAAACCTTTGCTCAAAAATCTCTTTTGCCAACCGCAGTCGATCCTCCGCCGAAAGAGGCTCGGGCTCGGCCAGCGGCTCATCGTCGAGTTCGTAGAGAACGATGCCTTCCTTGCGGATATCGGAGAAAAAATACTGTCCTTCCTTGAGGTAGGTGTTCACCTCGCGTCTGGAATGGACGATGAAGCTAACCGGCGTTTCGATCGAGGCCTCGTGGATCAGCCGGTCGGCGGCCTTGTGCCAATATTCGGTGAATTCGCAGAGCTTGCGGTTGTTGACGATGATCAGCAGATCGAAATCGGAGCGATACCCCTTCATGGTAAAGGGTTCATCGACCCATCCACCCTTCGCGTAGGAGCCGAACAGGAGAATCTTCAGGATCCTGCCGCGCTTCTTGAAATCGGCCGTACCTTCCTTCAGCGCATCCTCGAATTCTTCGTGCAGGATTTCGAGAACCCGGCCGAGTTCTCGCTGCTTGCGAAGCGGCATATGATCGAGCGACGATTTCATGAGCAATCGATAGGCGAAAGATCCAATATCGTCTACTGGCAAATTTAGCACCGCTCAACTCCAGCTTTGCCCTTGTGTCTCATCCGGTTGCCAACCCACGCTCGTGATTGATGAAAAACTTCAGTCGCTTAGGGACAAGTATCGTCTGATCGCGGCGTAGTCGGAACGCCGTGGACAGCCCGAACAAAGCGTGAATTAAGTTTTCGATTATACTATCTTGAATAACTCAGTTAAATCGCTTATTTGTCGCAACTGATAAGGACCCGGCGCAAAAACGTCGTTCGGCCTGACCATTGCAAGAGAGCGGCGTCGCTCGTTGGTGCACTGCTCCGAATATGCGAGGACAATCATGGCGATCATGTTCGTCAGAGCGCAGGTGATCAGCAGGGGAGCGGGACGCAACATCGTCTCGGCCGCCGCCTATCGTCATCGCACGAGGATGATGGACGAACAGGCCGGTACCTCGTTCAGCTATCGCGGCGGGGCTTCCGAACTGGTGCACGAGGAACTGGCCCTACCGGATCAGACGTCGGCCTGGCTGCGGTCGGCGGTCGAGGGGCGTTCCGTCGCTGGTGCCAGTGAAGCGCTGTGGAATGCTGTTGAAGCTTTCGAGAAACAGGCAAACGCGCGGCTGGCGCGCGAGCTGATCATCGCGTTGCCGGAAGAGCTGACGCGGGCCGAGAACATCGCGCTGGTGCGCGAGTTCGTCCGTGATAACTTTACGTCCGAGCGAATGGTCGCCGATTGGGTTTATCACGACAAAGACGGCAATCCGCATATCCATCTGTTAACGACCGTGAGACCGCTGACGGAGGAGGGCTTCGGGCCGAAAAACGCTCCTGTTTTGGGAGAGAATGGCGAGCCATTGCGTTTTGTCACGGCCAGGCGGCCCACTGGTCGGATTGTTTATAAGTCCTGGGGCGGCGACAAGGAAACCTTGCAGGCGTGGAAGATCGCCTGGGCGGAGACGGCCAGCCGGCACCTGGCGCTTGCCGGTCACGAGATCCGGCTCGATGGCCGCTCCTATGCCGAACAGGGCCTTGATGGCATCGCGCAGAAGCACCTCGGACCGGAGAAGGCAGCCCTCTCCCGCAGGGACGCGGAGATGTATTTTGCTCCGGCCGACCTTGCCCGTCGCCAGAAGATGGCCGACCGGCTGCTTGCCGATCCTGCGCTCCTGCTGAAGCAGTTGAGCAATGAACGCTCCACCTTCGATGAGCGCGATATCGCCAAGGCGCTGCATCGCACTGTCGACGATCCCGCGGACTTCGCCAATATCCGCGCGCGACTGATGGCATCGGACGATCTCATCATGCTGAAGCCGCAGCAGATCGATGCCGAAACGGGAAAGGCGAGCGAACCTGCCGTCTTCACCACGCGGGAGATGCTGCGCATCGAATATGACATGGGGCGGTCGGCGCGGGTTTTGGCGGAGCGCCGTGGTTTTGCCGTTTCCGATCGGGTGGTTGCAGCCGCGATCAGGCAGGTCGAAACGCAGGATCCGGAAAACTCCTTCCGGCTCGATCCGGAACAGGCGGATGCCATCCACCATATCACCCGCGACAAAGGTATCGCCGCCGTGGTCGGCCTTGCCGGCGCCGGCAAGTCGACCTTGCTTGCCGCCGCCCGCGTTGCCTGGGAGAGCGATGGTCGCCGGGTGATCGGTGCTGCCCTTGCCGGGAAAGCCGCCGAAGGGCTGGAAGACAGTTCCGGCATCAGGTCGCGGACACTCGCCGCCTGGGAACTCGCCTGGGCCAGCGGACGCGAATTGCTCGAACGTGGCAATGTGCTTGTCATCGACGAGGCCGGCATGGTGTCGTCGCAGCAGATGGCCCGCCTGCTTGACATCGCCGAGCAAGCCGAGGTGAAGGTCGTGCTGGTTGGTGACGCGATGCAGCTGCAGCCGATCCAGGCGGGCGCGGCGTTCCGGGCGATCACTGAGCGGATCGGTTTTGCCGAACTTGCCGGTGTGCGCCGCCAGCGCCAGCCATGGGCGCGCGAGGCGTCGCGGCTTTTTGCGCGCGGCGAGACCGGGAAAGGCCTCGATGCCTATGCCCAGCAGGGGCATCTGATCGAGGCAGGGACACGGGCGGAAACGATCGATCGGATCGTCGCCGATTGGAGCCAAGCGCGCAAACAGGCAATCCAGAACTCAACCACGGCAGGCAATGACGGTCGTCTTCGTGGTGACGAACTGCTGGTGCTCGCCCACACCAACGAGGACGTCAAGTATCTGAACGAGGCGCTGCGATCGGTGATGGTGGGAGAGGGCGCACTTGGTGAGAACCGCGCTTTCCAGACCGAGCGCGGCGCGCGGGCATTTGCTGCCGGTGACCGCATCATCTTCCTGGAGAATGCCCGCTTCGTTGAACCGCGCGCAACTCGTCTCGGCCCGCAACATGTGAAGAATGGCATGCTCGGCACGGTCGTTTCCACCGGCGACAAACGTGGCGACGCAGTGCTTTCGGTCCGTCTCGACAGTGGCCGTGATGTCGTCTTCAGCGAGAGCAGCTATCGCAATGTCGATCATGGCTACGCCGCGACCATTCACAAGTCTCAAGGCGCCACGGTCGAGCGAACCTTCGTGCTCGCCACCGGCATGATGGACCAGCACCTGACCTATGTGTCGATGACGAGGCACAGAGACCGCGTCGATCTCTATGCGGCGAAGGACGATTTTGAAGCAAAGCCGGAATGGGGACGAAAGCCGCATGTCGATCATGCCGCCGGCGTCACCGGCGCGCTCGTGGAAACAGGACAAGCCAAGTTCCGGCCGAATGACGAGGATGCCGACGATAGCCCCTATGCCGATGTCAGAACAGATGACGGCACCCTCCATCGTCTATGGGGTGTCAGCCTGCCGAAGGCGCTCGAGGAAGGTGGCGTCTCAGAAGGCGATACCGTCACGCTGCGCAAGGACGGCGTCGAGCGGGTGACGATCAAGGTTGCGATCGTCGACGAGCAAACCGGCCAGAAGCGGTTCGAGGAAAGAGAGGTCGACCGCAACGTCTGGACCGCCAAGCGGATCGAAACCGCCGAAGCGCGTCAGCAACGGATCGAGCGGGAAAGCCATCGACCGGATGTGTTCAAGCAACTGGTAGAGCGCCTGTCGCGTTCCGGCGCCAAGACGACGACGCTCGATTTTGAAAGCGAGGCCGGTTATCGCGCCCATGCCGACGACTTCGCGCGCCGCCGTGGTCTCGATCACCTTTCGCTTGCCGCAGCCGGGGCGGAAGAAAGCCTTTCCCGGCGGTGGGCCGGGATTGCCGAGAGGCGCGAGCAGCTGGCGAAGCTGTGGGAGCGGGCAAGCGTTGCGCTCGGCTTCACGATCGAGCGGGAACGGCGCATCGCCTACAACGAGGAACGTGAACCCCAAACCGTCTTGGAGGCGGATGTTGCGAGCGGCCGATATCTGATCCCACCCACCACAGGCTTTGCCAGGAGTGCCGAGGAAGATGCGCGGCTGGCACAACTTTCGTCTCCTGCCTGGAAGGAACGGGAAGCCATCCTCCGGCCGCTGCTGGAGACGATCTATCGTGACCCGGATGCAGCCCTTGTCGCCTTGAACGCGCTTTCATCGGATACAAGCGTCGATCCGCGCAGGCTTGCCGATGATCTTGCCAAAGCACCCGAGCGGCTCGGCCGCCTGCGGGGTTCCGACCTGATCGTCGACGGTCGTGCGGCACGCGACCAGCGCGGTGTCGCTTTCACGGCATTGATGGACCTACTGCCGCTCGTCCGCGCCCATGCCACCCAGTTCCGCCGGAATGCCGAACGCTTCGAAAGCCACGAGCAACAGCGCCGCGCCCATATGGCATTGCCGATCCCGGCGCTCTCCGAAAAGGTGATGGCACGTCTTACCGAGATCGAGGCGGTGCGCAGGCAAGGTGGTGACGACGCCTACAAGGCCGCCTTTGCGCTTGCCGCCAAAGACCGCTCGATCGTCCAGGAGGTCAAGGCGGTCAGCGAGGCGCTGACCGCCCGCTTCGGCTGGAGCGCGTTTACCTCGAAGGCCGACGCGGTTGGCGAACGCAACATGGTCGAGCGTATGCCGGAGGACCTCGCCAGTATCAGAGGCGAGAAGCTGACCCGGCTGTTCAAGGCCGTGAAGCGCTTTGCCGACGAGCAGCATCTCGCCGAGCGGCGGGATCGTTCGAAGATTGTTGCCGGTGCCAGTGCCGATCAAGGGATGGAGAATGTCCCCATGCTTGCCGCCGTCACCGAGTTCAGGACCGCGATCGACGAGGAGGCGCGCTCGCGTGTGCTCTCAGATCCTCTCTATCGCCAGCAGCGAGCAGCGCTGGCGGCGGTGGCAAGCGCGATCTGGCGCGATCCGGTCGACGCCGTCGGCAAGATCGAAGAGCTGCTTCAGAAAGGCTTTGCTGGCGAGCGCATCGCGGCCGCGGTGACCAATGATCCGGCCGCCTATGGCGCATTGCGCGGTTCCGATCGCCTGATGGACCGGATGCTGGCCGTCGGCCGGGAGCGGAAAGAGGCGGTGCAGGCCGTGCCTGAAGCCGGCGCCCGTTTGCGATCGCTCGGTTCGGCCTACGTCAATGTGCTCGATGCCGAACGCCAGGCTATTGCCGAAGAGCGGCGGCGCATGGCGGTTGCCATTCCTGCTCTGTCGACGGCGGCGGAAGACGTGCTCATGCGACTGACTGCCGAGGCGAAGAACAACGACCGCAAGCTGACGGCTTCCGCTGCCCCTCTCGATCCCAGCATTCGCCGGGAGTTCGCCGCCGTCAGCCGGGCACTCGACGAGCGCTTTGGTCGCAATGCCATCATTCGCGGCGAAAAGGATCTCATCAACCGTGTGCCACAAGCGCAGCGCAGCGCCTTCGAGGCGATGCAGGACAGGTTGAAGGTCCTGCAGCGGACGGTGCGCATGGAAAGCAGCGAACAGATCATCTCGGAACGGCGCCAGCGGGCTGTCAGTCGTGGCCGTGGCATCGGTGTGAATGGCCTTTAAACGGATCTCACCGATGAAGTTGGGAAGCGAAACCAAAAATACGGTTCCCTGACGTTTCGATGGAACCCGCGCCGTCTCGGGCCGTTCTCCAGTTGACGGGAGAATATGCATGTCGAAAACTCTTCTCTACGGTGCGACGAAGATCGACGAGACCAACAGCGCTTATGCGCCGGCCGAAAGTCTCGCCCAGTTTCAGTGGAAGAACCGCGTCTTCGTTGTTTTCGCCGACAGGGATAATTCTCGCGCCGCCCGGCAGGAAAATCACCTGCTGGCCGACCGCTCAGCGCTCGATGAGCGTGATCTGGTGGTGCTCAAGATTTCCGGTGCCGGCGTTCGACCACTCTTCGGTGCGGTTGGCGGCCTCGACGGCGAAGCGATCCGCCGCGATCTCGAGGCACCGGAGGTGGGCGAATTCGCCGCTTTCCTTCTCGGCAAGGACGGCACCGTGAAGCTCAAGGCCAGCGAGCCGATTACCGATGGCGAGCTCTTTGCCATTATCGACAGCATGCCGATGCGCGCTGCCGAATCGCTGAAGCCGGACAAATAGCCCCGACGTCGCATAAACTGAAATCATCAAAGGGAGGCGGTCATGTCCGTGCCCAACGAACCCATTCCCGATCAGCCGCCGATGCCCGGGCCCGGCTGGAAGCCGGTGCCGCCGATCAAGGAACCGGAGCCTGACCGGCTGCCCGATGAAGCGCCGGTTCCAAATCCCGACGAGAACGACGAACCGGCAAAACACGCTTCGAAGCTTAAAGAAAGATGTGCCGTTCGGCGCTGACGAGTTCCTGCAGAAAATCGGCGACGCTCCTGACGCGCATGAGGTCGCGCGCCGTTTCGTGATAGGTCGTCCAGTAAGCGCGGCGGATCGAAACCTCCGGCAGGATGCGCTGGAGTTCAGGATACTGCCGGGCGATATAATCGTGCAGGATGCCGATCCCGGCGCCTGATCGCACCGCTTCCGTCTGCCCGATCGCCGTCGAAATTTCGAAGCTTGCATCCCAGCTCCGCATCACCTCGCCGGAGAAATTCAGCGAGGCGGTGAAGATCAGGTCTTCGACGTAACCGATGCGCGGATGCGCCTTCAGCGCGTCGATATCGCCTGGCGTGCCCCGGGAGGCGAGGTAGTCGCGTGAGGCATAGAGACCGAGCGTGTAGTCGGTGAGCTTGGAGGAGACGAGCCGGCCTTGTTCGGGCCGCTCCAGCGTGATGGCGATATCCGCCTCGCGCTGCGACAGCGAGAAAGAGCGCGGCACCGGTACGAGCTGGATCTTCAGCTCCGGATGGCGCTCGATCAGTCTGCCCATGCGCGGCGCAAGAAAGGAAACACCGAACCCATCAGGCGCACCGACGCGCACAGTCCCGGCAATTGCCGTATCTGTGTGGCCAAGGCTGGCCTGTGCTGCGAGCATTTCCGTTTCCATCCGTTCTGCGGATGCCAGGAACACTTCGCCTTCGGCCGTCAGCTCGCAGCCATTCGTGCGACGGATGAAAAGCCGCGTCTTCAGCGCCTCTTCCAGCGAAGTCAATCGTCGTGAGAGCGTGGCGTGATTGAGCCCCAGCCGCTTCGAGGCGGCAAGGATCTGCCCGGTGCGGGCGACGGCTAGGAAAATCCGAACATCATCCCAATTCATGGCTTGGCACGCATTGCAATCGGATCGACCTCGACAAGCGTCAGCGATGTCACCATCTGCGCCGTCTGGTTCTTGTACTTGAGGAAATGCGGTGTCCGCAGATGGGCCTCGTATGCTTCTTGGTCGGCGTAGACTTCAAGGATACGGATCCGATTTGGGCTGTCCCTGATGGAAACAGCGCTCAGGGAAAGGACACCGTCTTCCAGCGCTAGGGATGCTTCGATTTCTTCCGTGAGCAAGGCGCGATAGGTTTCAAGCGTGTCCGGATCGATCTCCAGTTCCGCCATTCTGACGATGGGTTTCCGGCTCATCGGTTTGACCTCCCCCCAGGGTTTGACTTGTCGGCGTTTGACTTGTTGGCGTGCAGGGCCAAGTTTGGAAGCAGCCGCAGCGCCTGATGCGACGATAGGGCTATAATTTGCGCACAACGGTTGCTTACATCAGCGCATTGATTTGTGCAAATTGAAGTGCGATTGTCGGTCATCGAAAAACAGGAGGAACACCCATGCGTGAGATCGGTCATTTCATCGGCGGCAAGCAGGTTGCCGGCACCAGCGGCCGCGTGAGCAATGTCTACAATCCGGCGACGGGCGAAGTGCAGGCGACGGTCGCACTCGCAAGCGTCGAGGAACTGCGCGCCGCCGTCGAAAACGCCAAGGCTGCGCAGCCGAAATGGGCTGCCACCAACCCGCAGCGCCGCGCCCGCGTCTTCTTCAAATTCGTCGAACTCCTGAACAAGCACATGGACGAACTTGCCGAAATCCTCTCCAAGGAGCACGGCAAGACGATCGAGGATGCCAAGGGCGACGTCATTCGCGGCCTCGAAGTCTGCGAATTCGTCTGCGGCATTCCCCATCTCGCCAAGGGCGAGTTCACCGAGGGCGCCGGGCCAGCGATCGACATGTATTCGATCCGCCAACCGGTCGGCATCGGCGCCGGCATCACCCCCTTCAATTTCCCCGGCATGATCCCGATGTGGATGTTTGCGCCGGCGATCGCCTGCGGCAACGCCTTTATCCTGAAGCCCTCCGAGCGTGATCCTTCCCTGCCGATCCGCCTCGCCGAACTGATGATCGAGGCCGGTCTGCCCGCCGGCATCCTCAACGTCGTCAACGGCGACAAGGGTGCGGTTGACGCAATTCTCACCGATCCTGATATCGGCGCCGTCTCCTTCGTCGGCTCGACGCCGATCGCCCGCTACGTCTATGGCACCGCGGCGATGAACGGTAAGCGCGCCCAATGCTTCGGCGGCGCCAAGAACCACATGATCATCATGCCGGATGCAGACCTGGACCAGGCCGTCAACGCGCTGATGGGCGCAGGCTACGGTTCGGCCGGCGAGCGCTGCATGGCGATTTCGGTTGCTGTTCCGGTCGGCGAGGAGACCGCCAACCGCCTCGTCGAGAAGCTGACGCCGAAAATCGAGTCCCTGCGCATCGGCCCCTATACCGACGACAAGGCCGACATGGGCCCGCTGGTCACCAAAGAAGCCTATACCCGTGTTCGCGGCCTGATCGACCGCGGCATCGAAGAAGGTGCCAAACTCGTCGTCGACGGCCGCGATTTCAAGCTCCAGGGTTATGAAGACGGCTATTTCGTCGGCGGCTGCCTGTTCGATCATGTCACGCCCGAGATGGATATCTACAAGACCGAGATCTTCGGACCTGTCCTTTCCGTCGTTCGCGCCGCGAACTACGAGGATGCGCTGTCGCTGCCGATGAAGCACGAATATGGCAACGGTGTCGCCATCTACACCCGTGACGGCGATGCCGCCCGCGATTTCGCATCGCGCATCAATATCGGCATGATCGGCATCAACGTTCCGATCCCGGTTCCGCTCGCCTATCACTCCTTCGGCGGCTGGAAGGCCTCGAGCTTCGGCGACCTCAACCAGCATGGCACGGATTCGATCAAGTTCTGGACGAAGACCAAGACCGTCACTGCCCGCTGGCCCTCGGGCATCAAGAGCGGCGCTGAATTCGTCATGCCGACGATGAAGTGATCGTCACGACATTCCGATCTGAAATCTGCAATTCGGGGGCCATTTGGCTCCCGAATTTTTCCTCGTCATGCTGATTGCCGGCGATATCGGTCCGGCGTCGAGGATGTCCTGAGTCTGCTCGCCATCTCCTATTCCCCCAGTGCCGAGGTCAAATTGATGCGCAAGGCACGCCCGAGCGCAGGCGGGCCATCCTGGATGACGTCGAGATCCTGGAGCGGGATTGACGTCGCGGCAAATGGCCTCATAAGCTGAATGCGAATTTCATATTTTGGAATTGTTCAAAACTACCAAACCGCCTATATAGGTCTGAACAGACGAGTCAGGAGAATGGCATGCGGTTGACGAAGCAGACGAACTATGCGGTTCGCATGTTGATGTATTGTGCTGCCAATGACGGCCACTTGAGCCGGATTCCGGAAATCGCCAAGGCCTATGGCGTTTCCGAGCTCTTTCTTTTCAAGATCCTTCAGCCGCTGAACAAGGCGGGTCTGGTCGAAACCGTGCGCGGTCGCAATGGCGGTGTGCGCTTGGGCAAGCCGGCCGCCGACATTAGTCTTTTCGACGTCGTTCGGGTGACGGAAGACAGCTTCGCCATGGCCGAATGCTTCGAGGATGACGGTGAAGTCGAATGCCCGCTGGTCGACAGTTGCGGTTTGAATTCGGCGCTGCGCAAGGCGCTCAACGCCTTCTTCGCCGTGCTGTCGGAATATTCCATCGACGACCTCGTCAAGGCGCGTCCGCAGATCAATTTCCTTCTCGGGATTACCGGCGAGCCGGCATATCGCAAACCCGCGATCGTTGCCCCCGCCGCCTGAATTAGAGAGCAGAATATGCTTCTGAACCGCGGTTGCCCCGGCAACCGCGGTTTTTGTTTTTGCGGGCGTCTCATCGGCCTTCGGAATGCTGGGAAATGCCGGTTGCATGTCGCGATGGGCGCGCTTTTATACCAAATGCGACAAAATTCCGGTCTTTTTTGTCTGAATATTTCCAAATGCGGCTGATTTTTGACTGAAAATTTCTAAAATTGTCCAGCTGGAAAATTTTTCTGCGTAGCCCGTTGCTTTCAGTAGATAAATATCGTTCCATCAACCGTCGATCGTGATGCCATTCTACGATCTCCAAACATCAAAAAAGAACAACCGGGAAACAATATTATGAAAAAGATCTCTGTCCTCCTGGCAGCGACGGCCTTGATTTCCGTCATGGCGACGTCGGCCTGGTCCAAGACCCTTGTTTATTGCTCCGAGGGCTCGCCGGAAGGCTTCGACCCGAGCCTCTATACGGCAGGCACGACCTTCGACGCGTCGTCGCGCACGGTCTATAGCCGTCTCGTCGAATTCAAGCATGGCGGCACCGAGATCGAGCCGGGCCTGGCCGACACCTGGAGCGTTTCGGCCGACGGCAAGGAGTACACCTTCAAGCTGCATCCGGGCGTGAAGTACCAGACCACCGACTTCTTCACGCCGACGCGTGACTTCAATGCCGACGACGTCATCTTCTCCTTCGAGCGCCAGCTCAAGGCTGACAATCCGTGGAACAAGTATGTCGAGGGCGGCTCTTACGAATATGCTGCCGGCATGGGCTTCCCGGAGCTGATCAAGTCGGTCGAGAAGGTCGACGACCTCACCGTCAAGTTCACGCTCAACCATCCCGAAGCGCCGTTCCTCGCCGACCTCGCCATGGACTTCGCCTCGATCGTCTCCAAGGAATATGCCGACAAGCTCGCCGCCGACGGCAAGATGGCGCAGATGAACCAGCAGCCGCTCGGCACTGGCCCGTTCACCTTCGTCGCCTACCAGCCGGATGCCGTTATCCGCTACAAGGCCAACGAAACCTATTTCAAGGGTAAGGAAAAGATCGACGATCTGGTTTTCGCCATCACCTCTGACGCCGCCGTGCGCGCCCAGAAGCTGAAGGCCGGCGAATGCCACCTCATTCCTTATCCGAATGCGGCTGACGTCGCCGAACTTAAGAAGGACGAGAACCTGACCGTGCTCGAGCAGGCCGGCCTGAACGTTTCGTATCTCGCTTACAACACCTTGATTGCTCCATTCGACAAGGCCGAAGTCCGCAAGGCGCTGAACATGGCGATCAACAAGCAGGCGATCGTCGATGCCGTCTTCCAGGGTGCCGCGGCCGTTGCCAAGAACCCGATCCCGCCGACGATGTGGTCCTATAACGACGCCGTCGTAGACGACAAGTACGATCCCGATGCGTCGAAGAAGATGCTGGCAGATGCCGGCGTCAAGGATCTGAAGATGAAGATCTGGGCGATGCCGGTTTCGCGTCCGTACATGTTGAACGCGCGTCGCGCCGCCGAATTGATGCAGGCCGACTTGGCCAAGGTCGGCGTCGATGCGGAAATCGTCACCCATGAATGGGCCGAATATCTGAAGCTCTCGTCCGACAAGAATCGCGACGGTGCCGTCATCCTCGGCTGGACCGGCGACAACGGCGATCCAGACAATTTCATGGATACGTTGCTTGGCTGCGACGCTGTCGGCGGCAACAACCGCGCTCAGTGGTGCAACAAGGAATTCGACGATCTGATGACGAAGGCCAAGCAGACGGCCGACGTCGCCGAGCGCACGAAGGCTTATGAGCAGGCGCAGCTGATCTTCAAGAAGGAAGCTCCCTGGAATACGCTCGACCACTCGTTGGTCTTCGTTCCGATGAGCAAGAAGGTCTCGGGCTTCTTCATGGATCCGCTTGGCATCCACCGTTTCGACGGCGTGGACATTTCCGAATAATAAAAAATCTGTAAACTACCCGGTCAACGCCGGGTGCGGCCGGCGGTCAGGTTCCCCTGACCGCCGGAAACTATTGGAAAACCTGCTATGTTGCGTTTTTTCATCGGCCGCCTCGCGGTGCTGATCCCGACGTTTCTCGGCGTTTCACTCATTGCCTTTTCGTTCATCCGCCTGATTCCCGGTGATCCGGTCATGCTTCTGTCGGGGGAACGTGTCATGGCGCCGGAACGTCACGCCCAGATCATGCACGATCTCGGCTTCGACCGGCCCATATATGTGCAATATTTCGATTATATCGTAAAAGTGTTGCACGGCGATCTCGGCACCTCGATCGTCACCAAGCGGCCCGTTCTCGGTGAGTTCTTCACGTTGTTCCCGGCAACGCTGGAACTTTCGCTCTGTGCCATCATCATCGCGGTCTGTCTTGGCGTGCCCGCCGGCGTCTTTGCAGCCGTCAAGCGAGGCACGTGGTTCGATCAGAGCATGATGGGTGTTGCCCTCATCGGTTATTCCATGCCGATCTTCTGGTGGGGCTTGCTGCTTATCATCTTCTTCTCCGGCTATCTCGGCTGGACACCGGTTTCCGGCCGCATCTCGCTGATGTATTTCTTCAAGCCGGTCACCGGCTTCATGCTGATCGACAGCCTGCTGTCGGGCCAAAAGGGCGCCTTCGCCTCGGCGGTCAGCTACCTCATTCTGCCGACCATCGTGCTGGCGACCATCCCGCTCGCCGTTATCGCCCGCCAGACGCGTTCGGCGATGCTCGAGGTTCTGGGCGAGGATTATGTCCGCACGGCGCGCTCGAAGGGCCTGAAGCCGTTGCGCGTCGTCGGCGTGCACGCGTTGCGCAATGCGATGATCCCCGTCATCACCACGATCGGTCTGCAGATCGGCGTCCTTCTTGCCGGCGCCATCCTCACAGAGACGATTTTCTCCTGGCCGGGTATCGGCAAATGGATGGTCGATTCGGTCTTCAAGCGCGACTACGCCGTGGTCCAGGGCGGTCTTCTGCTGATCGCCGGCGTCATCATGCTGGTCAATCTGATTGTTGATGTTCTCTACGGCTTCATCAATCCGCGCATTCGTCACTAGGAGCGGTCCATGAGCGCGGTCACCGTCAAAACCGGCCAACCATCCGCTCTTGCGGAGTTCTGGCATTATTTCTCCCGCAACAAGGGCGCCGTCATCGGCCTGGTGGTTTTCATCATCATTCTGGTCGTCGCAGTCCTCGCGCCGCTCTTTGCGCCACATCAGCCGAACGAGCAGAACCGTGCGGTACTGCTGGCCGTGCCGTTCTGGATGGAGGGCGGCAGCGCCTCCTTCCCGCTTGGAACGGATGCCGTCGGCCGCGATATCCTTTCGCGCCTGATCTACGGCGCGCGGTTTTCGCTGTTCATCGGCGTCGTCGTCGTTACGCTTTCGGTCATTTCAGGCGTGCTGATCGGCCTCGTCGCCGGATTTTTCCGCGGCAAGATCGATACCGCGATCATGCGCCTGATGGATATCATCCTGGCCTTCCCGTCGCTGCTGCTGGCTCTGGTGCTGGTGGCCGTGCTCGGGCCAGGGCTTACCAATGCGATGATCGCGATTTCGCTGGTCAACCAGCCGCATTTCGTGCGGCTGACGCGCGCCTCGGTCATCTCAGAGCGTGAGAAGGAATATGTGATTGCCTCGCGTGTCGCCGGGGCCGGCACCTTCCGTTTGATGTTCAAGACGATCCTGCCGAACTGTCTGGGCCCCCTGATCGTTCAGGCGACGCTCGCCTTCTCGGCGGCGATTCTCGATGCCGCCGCCCTCGGCTTTCTCGGCATGGGCGCTCAGCCACCGACACCCGAATGGGGGACGATGCTAGCCGAATCCCGTGAGTTCATTTCGCGCGCCTGGTGGGTGGTGACGTTTCCGGGTCTTGCCATCCTCATCACCGTTCTCGCCATCAACCTGATGGGCGACGGCCTGCGCGACGCGCTCGATCCCAAACTGAAGAGGTCGTGATGCCACTCCTCGAGATTGAAAATCTGACTGTCGAATTCCAGACCTCTTCCGGTCTCTTCCGCGCCGTCGACCGCGTATCGCTTGTCTGCGATAAGGGCGAGATCCTGTCGGTTGTCGGCGAATCCGGCTCGGGCAAATCCGTTGCCATGCTTGCCCTGATGGGGCTTTTGCCCTGGACGGCGAAGATCACCGCCGACCGCATGCAGTTCGACGGCAAGGATCTGCGCGGCATCTCCGCCCGCCAGCGCCGCAGGATCGTCGGCAAGGATATGGCGATGATCTTCCAGGAGCCGATGTCCAGCCTGAACCCGTGTTTCACGGTCGGCTTCCAACTCGGCGAGACCCTGCGCTTCCATATGGGCCTCAACCGCACGGAGCGCCGCCAACGTTCGATCGAACTGCTCAACCTCGTCGGCATTCCGGCGCCGGAAGAGCGCCTGTCGAACTTCCCGCATCAGATGTCCGGCGGCATGAGCCAGCGCGTCATGATCGCCATGGCGCTCGCCTGCAATCCGAAGCTGCTCATCGCCGACGAGCCGACGACCGCGCTGGACGTGACGATCCAGGCACAGATCCTCGATCTGCTCGTTCGCCTGCAGAAGGAGCAGGGCATGGCGCTGGTGCTGATCACCCACGACATGGGCGTCGTTGCCGAAACCGCTGAACGCGTGCAGGTGCAATATGCTGGCCAGAAGGTCGAAGAACAGCCGGTGAGGGCGCTGTTCCGCGATCCGCATCATCCCTATACCGCAGCCCTGCTCGCCGCTCTGCCGGAACGCGCCAAAGTCGGCCAGCGTCTTCCCTCGATCGCCGGTGTCGTTCCCGGCCAGCATGGTCGCCCGACGGGCTGTCTCTTTGCGCCGCGCTGTGGCTTCGCCACGGTCGAATGCGAGCGCGGCGTTGTCCGCCAGGGGCCGGAGCTCGGACTGGCGCTCTGCAACTATCCTTTGAAGGACGGCAAGCCGCTCGGGCATCCCGGCATCATGGCCGTTGAAACTGCAGGAGACCTCGTATGACGGACGCCGTTCTCGAGGGCAGGGATCTCGCCCGCTTTTACACCGTCAACCGCGGCCTCTTCAAAGCCGATGCCACCGTCAAGGCGCTGAACGGTGTCAGCTTCAGCCTGCATTCCGGCAAGACGCTCGCCGTCGTCGGCGAATCCGGTTGCGGCAAGTCAACGCTCGCCCGCCTGGTCACCATGATCGAGAATCCGACATCGGGGCAATTGCTGATCGACGGCAAGCCCGCCCATGTCGGCGACCGCGGCCTGCGCAGCCAGGTGCAGATCGTCTTCCAGAATCCCTACGGCTCGCTCAACCCACGCCAGAAAGTTGGTTCGATCCTCGAAGAACCGCTGAAGATCAACACCAATCTCGACGCCGCCGCCCGCCGCCGCAAGGTGGAGGAGATGATGGCCCGCGTCGGTCTGCGTCCGGAGCATTATGGCCGCTATCCCCATATGTTCTCAGGCGGCCAGCGCCAGCGCATCGCCATAGCCCGCGCCCTGATGCTGCGGCCGAAGGTACTGGTGCTGGACGAACCGGTTTCGGCGCTCGACCTTTCGATCCAGGCGCAGGTGCTGAACCTCTTGATGGACCTGCAGAAGGAGATGGGGCTTGCCTATCTCTTCATCTCGCACGGCCTGTCCGTCGTCCATCATATCGCCGACGAGGTGATGGTAATGTATCTCGGCCGTCCGGTGGAAACCGGTCCCGCCGCCGAGGTTTTCGCCAGGCCGCGCCATCCCTATACGGCAGCCTTGCTGTCGGCGACGCCGATTGCCGATCCCGATCGCGAGAAGACCCGCATTCGCCTGCAGGGCGAACTGCCTTCGCCGTTGAAGCCGCCGTCGGGTTGCCACTTCAATCCGCGCTGCTGGAAGGCGCAGGACCATTGCCGCCAGGTTTCTCCCGAATTAACTGGGGAAGGCACACATCAATATGCCTGTCATTTCCCGCTCGATTGAGCGGGAAGATAAGCCCGAGGAGTAAACATGCCGGATGAGCAGATGAACAGGCCTCATGCGATCATCGTCATGGGGGTCAGCGGCTGCGGCAAATCCTCCGTCGGCGAGAAACTCGCCGAAGCCTTGCACCTGGTCTTCGTCGAAGGTGATGCGCTTCATCCGGCCGCCAATGTCGAAAAGATGTCGAAGGGCATTCCGCTGACCGATGAGGACCGAATGCCCTGGCTCGACCGGATCGGCGAAGACATGAAGGCCTCGCTGGAGAAAAGCGAGGGCATCATCGTCTCCTGCTCGGCGCTGAAGCGCATCTATCGCGACAGGCTGCGGGCTGCTGCCGGTGGCAATCTGTTCTTCGTCTATCTCGAAGGTTCCAGGGCGTTGCTGATGAAGCGTATGGGCGAGCGCAAGGGACATTTCATGCCGGTCTCGCTGCTCGACAGCCAGTTGGCGACGCTTGAGGTGCCCACAGGCGAGCCGGGCGTCGTCACTGTCGATATCGACGATACGATCGACGGCATCGCCGCAACGGCGCTCGAAGGCCTCGCAGCGCTCGGCGTTACGGGTTGAAACGCTGCGGCGAATAGGCCGCGATATCGATGAACGGCGTCTCGCCGGTGATGAGTTCGGCAAGCACGCGGCCGGTCACCGGCCCGAGCGTCAACCCGTGATGGGCATGGCCGAAGGCAAACCACAGGCCCTGATGGCGCGGCGCCTTGCCGATAACAGGCATCATGTCGGGCGTGCAGGGGCGCGCCCCCATCCAAGGTTCGGGATCGAGCCTGCCTCCGAGCGGAAAGATCGTACGCGCCACGGCTTCGGCCCGGTCGAGCTGGACCGGCGTCTTCGGTGCGTCGAGCGTTGCAAACTCCGCCCCTGTCGTCAGGCGGATGCCGCGGCGCATCGGCGCAAGGAGATAGCCGCGTTCGGCATCGAGCGTCCAGTTGTTGAGCACGGCATTGCCCTCGGCGGCATAGTGCATGTGATAGCCGCGCTTGACGCCGAGCGGGAAGGAATAGCCGAGCCGGCGCGTTGCAACGGCCGCCCAGGGGCCGAGCGCCATCACCGCATCCTCTGCTTCGAGCGGACCTTCCCGGGTCATGATCTTCCAGCCGGAGCCGAACTGACCGAGCGAGGCGGCGTCACCCGTGACGAACTTGCCACCGAGGCTTTCGAAATAGCGGCGATAGGCCGATGTCAGCGCATGCGGGTCGAGCACCGACCAGGGATCGCGCCAGTGGATACCGCCGGCGAAATCGCCGGTCATATGAGGTTCCATGCGGGCGATATCGGCCGGCGTCAGGCTGTCATACTCCACGCCGAATTCATTCTGCCAAAGTGCGGCCTCCGCAAGAGCCCCGTCGCGCTTGGCTTCAGTGCGGAAAATCTTCATCCAGCCGTCCTTGCGGATCAGCCCTTCGGCCTGCGACGCCTCGATCAGATCCTTGTGTTCGACAACCGAATTTGCGATCAGCGGCGCATAGGCCCGGGTGATGATGGCGTGGCGGCGCGCATTGGAATTCCACCAGTAGCGGGCGAGAAAGGCGAGCTGGCTCGGCAGCGTACGCAGGTGATAATGCGCGTCGATGCGGGTATTCAGCGCATAACGCAGCAAAAGCCCGAGCTGCTGGGGAAAGCCGTAAGGCGCGACACCTTCGCGCTGGATCAGGCCGGCATTGCCGAAGGAGGTTTCGTTGCCCGGATCCTTGCGGTCGATCAGCGTTACCTGCCGGCCGCGCCGCTGAAGATGGATGGCCGTGGAAACCCCGACGATGCCGGCGCCGAGCACGATTGCGTTTTTAGTCATTTCCGCTTGCATTCCACGTTGTTTATCGGGGTGAAAATGCCCGTGCCGATACCGCGACGCAAACGGAAAATCGCATTCATTTCAAAATCATTGCGCTTTTCAGTGCGGCATTTTCAGCCTTCACGCGGACATGGAGGATAAGCGCGTTGAGAAGCGAAAAGACGATCGCGTAAAGCGGTAGGCCGAAGGCGAGGGGAAGGACGGCGATCTCGCCGACGACGATCGCATAGTTCGGATGGCGGAGGAAGAGATAGGGTCCGGATCTGATGAGTGGCGCGCCGGGCAGGATGATGATCCGCGTCGTCCAGCGGCCTTTCAGCGTCGCCAGCACCCAGAGCCGCAGCGCCTGCAGCCCCATGAACACGAGAAACCAGAAGAGCGCGACCGGCCTGCCCGGTGCAAGCAGCCAGAGACCAATGATCCAGCCTGCATGCAGCGCCACCATGATGGGATAGTGCTCGGGTGCCACCTCTCTGGCGCCCCTGGCGAGAAGAGCGGCGGTGTTGCGCCGGGCGAGCACGAGTTCCGCCAGCCGCTGCAGCGTCACGAATGTCAAAAGCCCGATCGACGGCCACATCATGCCGCCCTCCGCAGCGTCACGCAGCTGGCCGAAAAGCCGGGCCCCATGGCGATCATCGCGGAGCGCGCCGGCAACCCGGCGCGGATTGCCCGCTCCAGCACGAACAGGATGGTTGGCGAGGACATGTTGCCGTATTCGGCCAGCACGGTACGCTCGTGATCCAACGTGCCCGGCGGTATCGAAAGCGCGCTCTCCATCGCGGCCAGCACCTTCATGCCGCCGGGATGGCAGATGAAGCGGTCGATATCCTCCACCCTCAGCCCGTTTCGCGCCAGAATGGCCGACACCGCCGGGCCGAGCTCCTTTTCGGCAAACGGCGGCAGCGATTGCGCCAGCACGATACCGAAGCCGCCGTCATCGATCTTCCAGCCCATGATATCGAGCGTGTCGGGAAAGAGATGTTCGCCGGTCGACTCAACTTCCGCTAGTCCGTCTCCGCCTGATCGCAGCACGCAGGCGGCAGCGCCGTCGCCGAAAAGCGCCGTCGCAATGATGTTCGGCCGCGTCAGCTCGTCCAGCCGGAAGGCGAGCGTGCAAAGCTCGATCGAGACGAAAAGCACAACAGTGCCCGGCCGGCTTCGCGCCAGCCGCGAGGCGATCGCAAAGCCTGATACGCCGGCCGCACAGCCGAGCCCGAAGACCGGCACGCGTTCGATATCGGGTCTGAAACCCATCCTGCGGCTATGCTGCGCATCAAGGCTCGGTGTCGTAAAACCGGTGGAGGAGACGGTCACGACACAGTCGACATCGCCGGCCTCAAGCCCTGCCTGGCGAAGGGCAGAGGTGGCAGCCTCGACGAAAAGCCCGCCTGCCACCTCGGCAAAGGCCTGCATCCGGTCCTGCCAACCATGCGGCTCGTCAAACCAGGCAAGCGGCCGCGCCGCATGGCGCTTTTCGATACCGGCGCTATCGAAGACGCGGGCAAGATGGCGGAAATCTTCGAAGCGGTCGGCAAACAACCGGGCCGAGGCTTCGACCGCCTGTTTTTGGAAAATGACATGTTCGGGTGTCGCAACGGCGAGGCTGACGAGTTTGACGGTATCGGTCACAGAATTCTCCTTGTCCCTCCGGCGGAACGAAGGAAAACACGCAGACGCCCAAATTATTCAGCTCTGAAGCTTCACGAAAGGGTGAAGAAAGAAATGCAAGCAGCAGCCGAATAAAGCTGGATGCAGCGGTGTTCTCTCGTCGCAACGTCACTTTCGAGGAGTTTCCCCATGACGATCATGACAGCCCGCATCGCTTCCATCATTCTCGGCGGCTGCCTTGCCGCTTCTGTTGTCTCCGGCCCGGTTTTTGCGGTTGGCAATGATAGCAGCACGACGCCCACCTGCAAGAAGGGCGAGATCTACGACCAGAAGACCAAGAAATGCGTCAAGCAGCAGAGCGCCAACGTCTCCGACGAGAACCGCGCCGACTATGCCTATTCGCTGGCCAAGGCCGGTCGTTATGAGGAGGCGCTTGCCGTCCTCGACACGGTCAAGGATAAGAACACCGCCGAAGTGCTGAATTATCGGGGTTATGCCACCCGCAAGCTCGGCCGCACCGACGAGGGCATCTCCTATTATCTGCAGTCGGTGAAGATGGATCCGCAATACGCCAAGGTCCGCGAATATCTCGGCGAAGCCTATGTCATCAAGGGTCAGCTCGATCTCGCCAAAGACCAGCTGAAGTCAATCAAGGCGATCTGCGGCACCGGCTGCGAGGAGTATCAGGATCTGAACGCTGCAATCCTTGATCCCTCGAAGATCTGATCAGCAGGCCACGGCGCGGGAAAACGGAAGCACGAAAGGGATGTAAGAATGTCGGTCGCGCGCACCCATTTTCCTGCCTATAGTCGCGCGAGAATGGAATCGCCGGTTCATCCGGCGGTTTCGAGGGATGCAGGATTGGCGGAGGCGGCCATCGCGAGCGAAGCGGATATCAGGAGCGGCCTGACGGAAAATCTGGCAAGGCTCTGGCGTTATGGTCTCGTTCTCTCGCATCAGCGCGATGTCGCCGACGATCTGGTGCAGGCGACCTGCCTTCGCGCATTGGAGCGCGCCGATCAGTTCATCCCCGGCACCCGGCTCGACCGCTGGCTGTTTTCGATCCTGCATTCGATCTGGCTGAACGAGATCCGTTCCCGCCGGGTGCGCCAGGGCCAGGGTTTCGTCGATGCCGGGGAGACGCTGACCTTCGATGGTGCGCACGACACCGAAACGCATGTGATGGCGGGTCAGGTGCTGAAACAGGTGAATGCGCTGCCTGAGGCGCAGAGGACGGTGATTTTCCTCGCCTATGTGGAAGGACTTTCCTATCGCGAGGTTGCAGGCATATTGGATATCCCGATCGGAACCGTGATGAGCCGGCTGGCGGCTGCCCGCGCCAAGCTCTCCGGCGTCGGATCGGAAGGGGGACGGCAATGAACACGAAGCACACCATTCCCTCCGACGAGGACCTGACCGCCTTCATCGACGGTGAACTGACGGCCGAAGAGGCTGCGCGCATTGAAGCCATTGTGAACGAAGACGAGAGCACCGCCGAACGGCTGGAATTTCTGGCGCGTGCCAGCCTGCCGTTCGAGCAAGCCTTCGCCCCGTTGCTGTCTGAGGCCCCACGCGAAAAGCTGGAGACGATGCTCGCTGCCATCCCGGTGCAGCAGAGCGCAAGATCCGACCCCACGCCCGCTTTCGGCAGCCGTCGCCGCTTCCTCGGCGCGCTCGCCGCCTCGCTGGTAGCCGGCATCGCGATCGACCGCGCCGTCATCGGCATCGGCAGGAGCTTTTCGGCAAAGGACGAAAACAGCGAATGGCGCGCCGTGGTCGCCGATTATATCTCACTCTATACCCCGGAGACTCTCGCCGGCCCCGTACCCGAGAGAGACATCCAGGCCGCCCAGCTCGGCTCGCTCGACGAAAAACTCGGCCTGTCGCTCTCCCCCGAAGCCGTGTCGCTTCCGGGCATCGATTTCAAACGCGCACTGATGCTGCAATATGATGGCAAGCCGCTCGCCCAGATCGCCTATCTCGATCCCGAAACCGGTCCGATAGCGCTGTGCATCGTCAAATCAGATGCCGGCAGTAAGGCGCCGGACCTCGAAAGCCGCAAGGGCCTGAATGTGATCTACTGGTCGAACGAGACGCACGCCTTCATGCTGATCGGCCGCATTCCGGCCGACCGCATGAAGGAATTGGGAGAGGACGTCAGGAGGAGGCTTTCAGCCTGACCTCTATATTCTGCCGAATCGCAGCTATTATTCCACCAGACCACGCAAATATTGGCCGTAATCGCCTTTGCCCGCTTTGGCGGCAATCTGGGCGAAGTGCTCCTTGGTTATGAAGCCTTTCGCCAGCGCAATTTCCTCCGGGCAGGCGATTTTGAAGCCCTGGCGTTTTTCAAGCGTTCGGACGAACTCGCCGGCCTCAAGCAGACTTTCGGGTGTGCCGGTGTCGAGCCAGGCATATCCCCGGCCCATCATCGAGACACGCAGCTTCCCCCGCTCCAGGTAGATCTTGTTGACATCGGTGATCTCGTATTCGCCGCGTGGCGATGGCTTTAGATTGGCTGCGATATCAACGACGTCTGCATCGTAAAAATATAGGCCGGTGACAGCCCAGTGCGATTTGGGCTTAGCCGGCTTTTCTTCAATCGAAATGGCAGTCATGTCGCTGCCGAATTCGACGACACCGTAACGTTCGGGATCGTGCACATGATAGGCAAATACCGTCGCGCCATCACCCTTGGACACACCCTCTTCGAGGAGTTCCGGAAGGCCGTGGCCGAAGTAGATATTGTCTCCAAGGATAAGGCAGGATGGCCCGCCCGCCACGAAGTCTGCGCCGATGATATAGGCCTGGGCCAGTCCATCGGGACTTGGCTGGACAGCATAGCTCAGAGACATGCCCCATTCACTGCCATCACCCAGCAAACGCTGAAAGAGCGGCATATCGTGTGGAGTGGAGATGATCAAAACTTCCCGTATGCCAGCCAGCATCAAGGTCGTCAGCGGGTAGTAGATCATTGGTTTATCATAGATCGGAAGCAACTGCTTCGAGACCGAATGAGTCATCGGGTGCAGGCGACTGCCGCTCCCCCCCGCAAGCACTATACCCTTCATACGGCCTCCTTCGGCTCTTCCAAGAGCTTTGTCACAGCATCTCGCGCTGACATCCGCCAATCCGGCATGCTCACGCCATAGAGGCCCTTCAACTTATCGCAGCACAATCTGGAATTGGCTGGCCGTTTCGCGGCTGTGGGGTAATCAGCGGTGGCAATGTCCTTGACGGTGACGCGCCTGCCGGTCTTTTCCTCGAGAACTGACATTACATATCGTGCAAACCCAGCCCAGCTCGTTTCGCCGTTGCCGGCCAAATGAAAAACGCCACGCAAGTCCGGACTGGAGTCACTTGCTAGCCTGCCTGCTATCTTGACGATAGCCTCGGCTATGTCGTTGGCTGAGGTCGGGCAACCCAGTTGATCGCTCACAACGCTCAACTCTTCCCGCGTCTCCGCAAGCCTGAGCATGGTTTTCACAAAGTTGTGGCCAAACGTTGAATAGACCCAGGCTGTCCGCAGGATGACATGGTTTTCATTCGCGGCGGCGACCGCAAATTCGCCCTCGAGCTTCGATCTGCCATAGACGGATACCGGTCCGACCGGGTCGCTCTCGACATAGCTTTCGGGCTTGTCGCCATCGAAAACATAATCGGTCGAGAGGTGGATGACGGGAAGGGACAGCTCGGCAGCCGCTGCGGCGATGGCCCTTGCGCCGTCTCGATTGATGGCGAAAGCCGCCGCCTCATCGCTTTCGGCTTTGTCAACGGCAGTGTAGGCGGCCGACGAGACGACGACGTCAGGTTTGAGCTTCGCAATGGTTTCACGCACCGTCGACGGCTCGAGCAAATCCAACTCGGGCCTCCCGATGGCGATGACCTCGATAGCTCCCACGTTCAGCGCTTGCAACGCAGACGTGACCTGGCCGCACTTGCCTGTTACCGCGATGCGCATCTCACACCTTTTTCAACACGCCGAGGCGTTCACCGGAATACACACGCTCACGCAGCGGCTGCCACCACCAAGCATTTTCCAGATACCACTCAACGGTCTTGCGGATACCGCTGTCGAAATTCTCCAGTGCATTCCAGCCGAGTTCGGTCTCGAGCTTGGTGGCGTCGATAGCATAGCGTGCATCGTGGCCCGGCCGATCGGCAACATAGTTTATAAGATCACTATGCCGCGCGGTTCCTGGCCGGATTTCATCCATGATCGCGCACACGCGCTCGACCACGTCGATGTTTCGCCGCTCGTTGCGCCCGCCGACATTGTATTTTTCGCCGGGACGGCCCCGTTGCACGATCAGCCAAAGCGCTCGTGCGTGGTCGTCGACATAGAGCCAATCGCGAATGTTGGAGCCGCTTCCATAGACGGGCAACGGCTTCCGTTCCAGCGCGTTCAATATGATGAGAGGAATGAGCTTTTCCGGGAAATGGAAAGGACCGTAATTGTTCGAACAGTTGGAAATGATCACGGGCAGGCCGTAAGTCCTTTCCCACGCCGTCGCGAGGTGATCGCTTGCTGCCTTGGACGCGGAGTAGGGAGAGGACGGATCGTAAGGTGTCGTCTCGGCAAACAGCCCGTCTTCGCCGAGGGAACCATAGACTTCGTCGGTAGACACGTGCAGCATCTTGAATGCCGCCTTTTCGTCCGCCGGAAGACCTTGCCAATATTGCCGCGCGGCCTCCAGCATGCTGAAGGTGCCGTTTATATTCGTTTCGATAAAATCCGCCGCGCCGGTGATCGAGCGGTCGACGTGGCTTTCCGCCGCCAGATGCATGACATAATCGGGACGAAACTCCTCGAAAGCGCTGCTGACCGCGCTTCTGTCGCAAATGTCGGCCTTGAGAAACCTGTAGTTCGGAGCATTCTCGATTGCTTTCAGCGAGGCAAGATTGCCGGCATAGGTCAGCTTGTCGATATTGAGAACGTCGGCGCCGATCTCGCTGACGAGATAGCGCACCAATGCCGAACCGATGAAGCCAGCGCCACCTGTTACAAGAACACGCATGAGGCCCTCCGTTTTACGAAAATTGAAAATATTCGGGGAGTTCGGAAAGCAGTGGCTGCTTATTGTCCTTATCAGAAAGAACGTAGGCATCCATCTGCGGCCACTCGATCCCGATCTCGGCGTCGTTCCACCGCACGCCACGGTCATGTTCCGCGCTGTAGGGCGCTGTGACTTTGTAGCTTATGATCGTATCGGGCTGCAAAGTGACGAACCCATGCGCAAATCCGGCTGGCACCCAAAGCTGTGAGCCATTCTCAGGGGACAGTTCTGCGGAGACCCACTTCCCATATGTCGGAGAGCCATGTCTGATATCGACCGCCACATCCAGGAGCGCGCCACGGAGACAACGCACAAGTTTGCCTTGCGCAAAGGGAGACAACTGAAAATGTAATCCCCGGACGGTTCCCGGTTGGGCTGAAAGGGACTCATTATCCTGCACGAAAGATACGTCGGCCACACTAGTGCGGAACCAGGAATCTTTGAAGACTTCGCTGAAATAGCCCCTCGAGTCACCGAACCTGGCGGGAGTGATCTTTTTGACGTCCCCGATCTCCAGTTGTTCTACATTCAACGCATACATCCTTGCATTAGGCTCGATCGCTGGATTGTGACAGCGGCCGACGCCGGCAATATAGCCAATTGTGCTGCTGAGCACATACCTTGGCGAGGCCCCGACGGCAAGATGAGAATCCAGTTCTGCCGCCAGTTGTGTGCGGCGCCGGAGCAAACGATTGAAGCCAAGGTAAAGTGTTGGCTTCTAGAGTAATTCCAGCAAAATTGCGTCGAGGCTTTGCGTCCCGCTTGTCTCTATCCGAGGTCGCAAGGTGCTTTGCAGTGACATAACGGCTGCAGCCAAAAGAGAATTCATTCCTGACACCCTTTGAATACCAGTTGGCGCTTGGCATAGGTGTCAATCATGCGCTATGGCGCACGCCGGCATAGACATTTGCCGCTGCCGCATGGGGTTTGCGGCATGGGTGATGAAACAACGGATCCACAAGTCGCTGGGTGCCCGTTGTACGAGCTGGATCGCGGAGAGGTGACGTTTGCTGTTCAATTCTGAAGGTTATGGGATCCTTCTGGCTCTTACATTATTGGCGTATTGGTCTACGAAGTCTGTCCCTCTCCGGCAGGTCATAGTATTTATTGCCAGTGTTGTTTTTTATATTCAGTGGAGTTTTCTATTTGTATTTCTGCTGCTTGGCCTCATTATTCTGAATTGGGTCATCACTGTCGGGGTTTATCCGCGGAACAGCCGTCTGGGCCTATGGCTGGTGATGTTGGCAAATCTGGGCATATTATTCTCATTCAAATACCTCTCCTTCTTCGTCGACAATGTAGTCGATGGACTTCAGTTGATCGGAATCGCGGTAGAGAGCCCCAGGATTCCGGCTCTTCTGCCGTTAGGCATCTCGTTTTATGTCTTTGAATTGATTTCGTATGCTGTCGATCTATACAATAAAAAGATGGTCGCGGAACGAAATCCGCTGAAGCTGTCGATATTCGTATTGTTCTTCCCGCACCTGATTGCCGGCCCGATTTGCCGCGCTAATCAGTTCATGCCGCAAATTGGCACCCTGCAGAAGCTTTCAAGCGATCTCATTGTTACGGGAGCGTATCTTTTTGTCACTGGTTTCGCTCTGAAGTGTGGAATCGCCGACGGTATCGCTCCCTACGTCAATACGACATTTGCCAACCCGGACAATTATGGCGGCCTCGACAATCTGCTGGCTGTTGTCGGATTTGGCGTTCAGATTTTCTGCGACTTCTGGGGCTATTCTCTCATGGCTCTAGGGGCGGCAAAGCTCTTTGGCTATGACTTGCCCTCGAATTTCAATTCTCCATACACGGCGCGATCAATTCAACAGTTTTGGCGTCGCTGGCACATCACGCTGTCGAATTGGCTTCGCGACTATTTGTATATTCCGCTCGGGGGATCGAGAGATCTTTCCAATTTCAAAATCACTCGAAATCTAATGATTACCATGTTGCTCGGAGGTTTGTGGCACGGAGCCAGTTATAACTTCGTCATATGGGGAGGAATTCATGGCCTCGCCCTCAGCGTGAACAGGTACTACCACCTCGTGAGGCTCCCATCGGGCGTGAAGGCGGTGTTCTCATGGGGGCCGATGTCGTGGATTCTCACCATGGCGGTGGTTTTCTTTTCATGGATATTTTTCAGGGCGCCGACCCTCTCCGAGGCGCTAATGGTCGTTTCAAATATATTTCGCTTCGGTGCCGGGTATATGCAAACAAGACTGGATGGAGTTTTCTTTGAATTGCTGGTTATGTTTGTTATTTTGTATTTTATCGCAAATAAAACCACAAATTCTCAACCCATAACCCATTATTCAACCCGGAATCAGCTTTTGGTGTTCTCAACAATGTTTGTGTTCTCACTCATTTACTATGTGGATGGCGCGCAATTCATCTATTTCCAATTCTAGGAGAGCAGCGGTGAGAACGATATTCGCTTACGTCGTCGTGTCTGTTCTGGCGCTAGCCATGGTTGAGGGGGCGGTTCGCGCTTATGAAATGTCCCAGGCCGCAACGAGAACGGAGGGTGTAGAGGGCTTGCTTCGGTCGCTGCCGGAAACAAAGATATTCGGACGCGAAATCGGCAACCAATTTCTGGTACACAATGTCGCGCTGTTCGAACAGTTGCCGGATCCGGAGGCCGTGCATACTGCGTTCGTCGGCAGTTCTCGTTCAAAGGTCCTCAGGCCCGCCCGCTTTGGGCTTGCGGACGCAGTCAACGGATCCGGGAACTCGTATAATGCAATCTCGTACGGGCTGCTCGTGCAGGCGGAAATATTACGGCGTCAATTCCCCAATTTGCGAAAGGTGTATGTTGAGGCACCAGTTTTGATGAGGCGTCGCGATGGGCTAACCATGGAAAGAGATCACCAGAAATACTTTCCGTTGCTCCTTTCTTTGATGCCTTTTATCGATCAACTGGATCAGGCAAAGCAGACCAAAGCGGAAATTATCAACTACGAAACGAATGGAGGGTCGCCAGATTCCCATTTGCTTCACTTTGTGCGGTACAGATCGGAACTTCGCCTGACGAATTTATACCGCAGGCTAATCGGGGCAGATGGCTCCATCCCGGTTTACGATGATCCCTGGTTCAAGACGGTTCGTCCAAATGGTGAGCGGATTGATTTGTCTGCCGCGATGAATGCGAATCCACTTCCGCCCATTGCGCGCGAACATCCTAAAATTCAGAGGCTCACTGATATCAGAAGCAATTTTCCCTGGGATGGGCTATTCGACCATTTCGCAATATGGGGGAAAGCACACAATATTCAGATCGTCTTCTATCAGCCGCCGGTGCGATCCGATGTGCTTGAATTCGAGAAAGAGTACGGCCTGGATTTGCATGTTGAGGACCTAAAGAGGGTGTCCGAAAAATATCACATTCCGTTCATTGATCTGGAGCGTGAGGGGCTTGGATTTGCCGAGGATTGGAGCCTTTTTTCGGACGAAGATCACATGGAGACGTGTACCGGTTCAACTCTACTCCTAGAGGCTATCTTGCAAGGGGAGGCGATGTTCGAGCAAGACGGACAGCTACTTCCAGCCATCTCACGCCGAGCCGTCGAGAGCGCATCCTCGCAGGAACTGGCGTCGTGCAATGGCAAGTAGGTTCGCATGCGGCTCATGGGATTGTGAGCTGCATAGCCCTGTGCCAATTGCCGGTGAGCGCGCTGCTGCCGCTTCCCGTTGAAAATTCGGAGATGTTCAATTGATCGAGATTCTTTGCGCGACCTATAATGGGATGCGCCATCTTCGGGAGCAGATTGCATCTATTGAGGCGCAGACGCTCACCGACTGGCATGTCACGTTCTTCGACGACGGTTCAACGGATGGTACCGTCGAAATGCTGGCAGCTCTGGCCGTAAATGATGCTCGCTTCAGCTTGATACGAAATCCCGTCAATCTCGGTTTTTGCGGAAATTTCCTGGGCAATCTTTCGAAGCTCAAGAACGCCGACGTTTATGCGTTCAGCGACCAAGATGACATTTGGTATCCGGAAAAACTCGAACGTGGGATTGACTGGCTGGCGCGGACCGATGCAGGCGCACCGGCAGTTTATTTCGCTCGGACTGAAATTGTCGATGAGCACCTCAACCATGTAGGCATGTCACCCAAGTTTAAACTCGAGCCAAGTTTTCGCAACGCCCTGGTCCAGAGCATCGGCGGAGGCAACACCATGATGTTCAATCAGGCGGCGAGGGATCTTGTGGTCAGCACCTTGCCGAAAACACGACTCATTTCCCATGACTGGTGGTTCTATATTGTTGTCGCGGGCTGCGGCGGGATTGTCCGATATGATTCCGAGCCCGTGTTGAAATACCGCCAGCACGCCGCCAACTTGATCGGCGCCAACAATAGTACCTCGGGACAAATCGTAAGGTTGTGGATGGCCCTCCAGGGGCAATGGCGCGCGTGGAACACTGTCCATGAGCTCGCAATCGCGACTTTCGAAGATCGCCTTACTCCCGAAAATCGTACCGCGTTCCATGCCTTTCAGCAGGCTCGCCATGGCGGCTGGCCCTTTGAGAGATTGTCCGTGCTCAAGCGAACCGGGATAAAGCGCCAAAGCGCGCTCCAGACCAAATTTCTTCCCATCCTCGCTCTACTGAACAGGCTGTAGGCGCTGCGCTGGCTATCGGCGGTTTCGACGGAAGCGGGGCACCTCGATGCAGATCTGGAAACTATCAGAAATTCGGCGCAGGCGTGCCATTTGGTGATGCAACGTTAACGCGATTCCCGGTGGCCCATAATCGGATCGACCACCCATTACTCAGGCATCAGTCGTCAGCTAGCGGAAACTCCGTAGCCGGCAGCGACGGTCAGGGATAATGCGATGCCTCTGCCCATGGAAGCGCAACGCGCGGAGGAAATGCTGGTCGGCAATCTGTGGCCTTATCGGAAAGGTTCGGACTGTAGAACGGGTCCTCGGCGATTTTCGCGCCCCATCGTTCCCGCATAGCCGCCTTGTCGAGCTCCAGTCGAGCCCGGCGGGTGCCGCCGTCGTCGCGGCCACGCGAAGCGGACTCCAAATGATATAGATGTGCGTGTGGAGTATAAATAACCCTAAGCCCAGCGCTGCGAACGCGCAAGCAGAAGTCTACATCGTTATATGCAACGGGGAAGCGCTGCTCATCGAGCCCCCCGAGGCGCTCATAAACTTCACGCCGGGTGATGAGGCACGCCGCTGTGACACATGTCACATCTTGCGCCACCGTCACCCGGCCATGATAGCCCGCTTGTCCAGCAGGCAGGCCCTTATGGATGTGGGAGGCTACACCGCCAATTCCCAGCACGACGCCCGCATGCTGCACCGTATCGTTGCCGTAGTGTAGCAACGCCCCGACCGCACCAACATCCCGGCGCACGGCATGGCTTGCCATCTCGCGCAGCCAGTCGGGCTCTTTGACCGCAAGGTCGTTGTTGATGAGACCGAACAAAGCGCCAGTTGAGGCTGCCGCGCCTAAATTATTGAGCCGTGAGAAGTTGAACGGGCCGTCATCGCGCAACACTCTTACTCGAGGATCACCGGCAAGACTGTCGAGGTAAGCATGGGTTTCGGCCTCAACGCTACCATTGTCAACGATGAGGATCTCAAGATCGGGCCAGTCGGTGTGTTGACGTAGGCCCTCGACGCAATTTGAGAGCAATTGATGACGGTCGCGCGTCGGCACGCAAAGCGATACGCGCGGCGCCGGGGAAGGTGTTGGCCAGACGACGTGGCGCCATCCGGCTTCGCCATTGTCATTGCTACGAATTTCAAGACCGTGCTTACGCGCGAAGGGGGAGGCTTGAACTGCCTCGGCGAATGCATTGGGCTCCGCGCGAGGCGCATCGGCCCTTCGATGATAGAGCACGAATGGTAGGTGCTGGATCGAGAACTCGTCCTGCGCGGCGAGCCACAACCAGGTGGCATAGACTGCGTCCGTTAACGAGGATTTATCCCCGCTCTGCGAGGCCGCAGCCAGAATGGTCTCACGGCTCAGAGCGCAGGACCTGAGGGTATAGGCTTGGGCCAGCACTAGATCGGGGCTCCAGGCACCTTTAAACCACGGATCGGAGCGTCGGCCGGCCGAGTCGATGCGGTCCTCATCAGCGTAAAGCGCCTTTGTGTCAGGTCTTTCTGCAAATCCAAGCACGAAAGTCGTCAATGCCGCCGGAGACAACTGATCACCTGCCACCATTGGTACGATGAGCGTCCCCGAGGCGGCCTCCAACAATTCCTCAAAGACCGCCCTGTCGGTGCGCCTGACCTCCAAAATTTTGGCTGGTATTCCGTCTTTTCGGGCCCGGAAGTCAACAGGCGGATCAACGAGGATTGCCTCCCAACGGTCATAGGTTTGCTCACCGATGGAACGAAGGCTCAGCTCGATGTGCTCGGGGCTCGTGCCGTTTGCGTCAATTAGGACTGTTATCAGTGGCGGTTCGGCAAGTTTCTGCTGCAGCTCAATAAGCCGGCGGCGCTCGGGCTGACCGATTGTCGCGTAGCGGCTCACCCAGTCAACATATGTCAACTTGCCTATGGCAGGTGCATGGACAGGGATGTTCGCGCCACCGCCTAGTCGCCTGCGCAGAGCCGCTACGAGGCGCTGAGGTAGAGTTAGAATGTCGTTAACCTCCATCATGCCTTCTACCCCGACCGTTTCTCTTCGTTAGGGCGGCGCACGTCCGCAGCGATTCTCTCGAGGATACGGCCAACGGCATCGCCCTCGATTACATGTCGCATACGAAATTCTCCGAGACAGGACTGCAGGTCACTTGACGCGGCACCAACCCCGTCGATGAAGCTCAGCCAGCTACCAGCGCTCGTCAAAATTGGCAACGGTTCATAGACTGGCAACGTCATGCCATAGCCAGCAACGGCGACGGGGCGAACCGCACGGGCGGCATCGAGGGCTACCGTAGAAGGCGTTGTGATCACCGCGTCGACAGAGCCGATAATCGCGCTGGCCGTATAGGCCTCCCAAGGCGGCACTGTGGGATCGGCCAAAACGATGTTGGCAGGCGCATCCGCCAGCAGATGGCTGTTTTTAGCTAGGTACCTGCCAGCGTGGTGCGGCTTCAACAGGAACGTCATTGCCGGACGCGCCGCCGCGACCTGACGGAGGTCTTGGATGAATGCATCGCGATAGCTATCGGTATAGCGCTCCCAATGCAGGTTCTCAAACACGGCCACCACGGGACCGGCCTGGAGATGAAGAGGCAGTTCCACCCGTGGAGGTTGCGGCGGCTTCGGTGTCCCGACGGCGAAACAGCGTGCCCGCATTGTCGGGCTTACCTCTGCGGGTAGCTTTTCGACCGGACCCCAGGTCAGGATGGTCGAGGAGGCGATCTCGATGGGGCCGTCGTGATCTGGGTAGGGCTCGAAATAGGTCAGCCCAACATTCTCCAGCCCGTGCTGCAGCGTGTAAGTCGGAATGGCGCGATTGTTCGCCCGGCGCACCACTGCGTGGGGTACGCGATGGGCGGGATGGTTGGTTTCACACGCGGTGATCACCGCATTTACCCTGGTAAGATCAGGCTCTAAGCCCGAGATAGCGTCTTTCTTTGTTATGACTAGCGGGACCACGGAGCGGGCGAGCAATTCGCGCGAGACACGTGGAGAAACCTTGTCGAGCCAGTCCGTAATCGCGACTGTCACTGCGAAGCGTCGGTCGGTTCGCATGCGCTCCACAATTGGCAAGATCACATCGAGATCCTGGATCAGGTCCATCAGAACCAGGGCGTTCACACGTAGGGGCGTCCCTGTCAGACTGGCTCTATCAGCCTGATGCAAGGCCTGTTCAACAATGCCGGCCCATTGCTGAGCACTCGCCGCCCGGTCAGTGCGTGACGCGAATTGCCGGCTTACATCTGTGGTGGGCATAGTCGCGACACTACGTTGTGCTGCTTTCGATGTCTGGCTCGGTTCCTCCTTAGCCCGGGATGGTCTAACTGCAATGGACCTAAATCGCGTTGCAAGCCGTCTTGCCACCGCGCGGGGTACGCGTGTCAGCCACCACGAAAGTGGAATCGAGCGGGCCATATTGAGCATGCGCCATGGGGCTGCGAGAGGACTTCGCGGCGACAGCCAGCGCTGTGGCAGAGATGAAAGGAGACCGCGCACCCTCGCACGGCGCAGATCGCCCCGGAAAGCGTTTAACAACTGGGTTGTGTCGACGACATCCTCCGATGGATCGGGTAGAGCCAGCGTCTGAACGTCAGCAGGCACAAGACTCGCGAACTCTTCAGCCTCTGCGCGCGATCTCGTTGTCACGATCGTTGCCAGCGCCAAGCAATTACGAGTGACCGCTGAAATTGCGCTTGAGCGGTTCTGGCTGCCGGGTGAGGCCCCTTCCGGCATACTGACGTCGACAATGAGCGCCAAGCCGAGTTCGACCGCTTCGTCGCAGCAATTTAGTTCATCGGTGCGAGCGGGATCAATCATGACGAGTGCAGCGTAGCGCTTCAGCCGTGTTCGTGACGGTGGAGTTAAATGGAGATCAACTCGATAACCAGCCGCCTGCCATACAGAGGCGGGCCAGAGTGCGCGACGCAGGATACGCACGTTTCCCTTGTCGTTACCACGCACTAGTATAGCGATGCGCAATTGCCGAGATACACCTTTCACCGTCTTCTCTGTGACCCCATTTTTCCCATCGTTTCGGCCACACGGATACTCCCTGAGGTTGCGGCCTCACTTGCCATTGATGCTGCGCTGGGTAACTTGCTAAGTCGTAAACGGCTTCGTGCCACGTTCTCCGAGCTTGCGAGCGGGAACGCCGGCGAAAATGGTCCGCTCAGGCACGTTAGTTGTAACGACAGATCCTGCCCCGATAACCGCACCATTCCCTATCGTCACACCGTCGAGAATTCGAGCTCCAGCACCGATCCAAACATCATCTCCGATCGTGACGCCGAGCTTGGTCAAGCCCTGATTTGTGATTGGAGTATCAGGATCGTCGAAGACATGGTTTGCCGGAATTATCACGGTATGCGTAGCGATACGCACATAGTTCCCGATTCGCAGACCACCATGACCATACAATACGCAGAATGGATTGACGCTGCAGAACTCGCCAATCTCAATCTGGCCTCCATATGCAAGAAGCATGGCGAAAGAGGCGATTGTGGTCTTACGCCCTATTACAATACTACCGCCGCCCGCATCAATGACAGCCCGCTCGTCAATGCGAGCGGTTGGATCAATAATCAAGCTTTGCGACATGCGGTCTTGCTTCCTCTGCTACAGCTTCTCGATGTAGCACTTGGTGTGGTTGGTGCCCTCTGGTCCGAACCGCAGATGTAGGAGAGTTTCCGGTTTGTCCTCTAGAAATTTGTCGATAGCGCTTTTGGCCATCGGAAAATCGCGAGAGTGATAGTCGTCGAAGAAAATAATGCCGCCAGTATGCATCTTAGGGTAGAAGTATTCTAGGCACTCGATGTGCGGCGCATACAGATCGCAGTCGATATTGACGAAGTCGTAACGGGTCTCCGGAAGTGTCGGCAAGGTGTCGACGAAAAAGCCTCGAATCAACTTGGCATGGCCAGCGAAACCGGCGGATGTGACGAGTTCATTGACGGCCTCGAACGAGGTATCGTCAAACAGTACCTTGTTTCGGTATGGTGCATTTTCAGGCGCCACCTTGAGGTCCTCTTCGACCAGCGATGGCAGACCTGCGAAGCTATCGAGCCCAATGAAGTTGACCGGCAGGCGCAGATCTCGCGCGATCCGCAGGCACGCCACCAGCGAGTGTCCACGGTAGACGCCGCATTCTGCAGCTTGCATTGGTCTCCCGACACCAACTGATCGGGCCAGATTTCGCAGTATGCCTGAACGTGAGCGGTTGTCCCAAGCCAGCACAGCCTTTTCAAAGACCTGAAGCAGAGGGACTTTCTCCGCATAGTATAAGTCGTAAGGGCGATTGTGGGGAAGTTCCTGCCGAACGCTGTATACTGAGGGCCGCTTTGGGGGCCGTTGCGCAGTCGTTGTCGTTGTCATCGAATTGCTACCTCAGGAGCGCTGTCATTGTGCGATGGAGTGGCCGTAGTCAGCGTTGCGTTAAGATCAACTAGCCCGGAGTTCGTCCCTTTACCAACAATATCGAAACGAGCGATGTTGTGGTGGGTGCCGAGGGTCAGTGTCACATCGCCCACCTGCTCAGCCACGCGGGCACTGATAAAATAAGCTCCAGCAAGCAGGATGTTCTTAAACTCGAACACAAGCGACGTTCGGTCGCCGGTCGACATTGGTTTCAGTTGAGTTATGTCATGCTCGCTGTCGTAGCTGCAAATCACTATCCCTTCCTGATTGCGTATGCCGAAGCTAACCACCGGATTTGGGACAGTGGCCTCTGAGAGGAGGTCACAGGTCAAATTGCCGCGTTTCACGCCGTCGCTGGCTGTCACCTCGTTGAAGCGTACATTTTCAAGCCGCAGCTTTGGTGCCACGAGGTCAGAGCTGCCACCGCTCGCGAGCGACTTCTTGCCGGCTGCGAGGTTCTCGCGAATATCCTTGTACACGTTGAGGCCGTCCAGGGGAGGCCCATCAAACACCTTGCGTCCCTTCTCGATAACGATCGTGCGCGTGCAGAAGTTAGCGACCAGGTTAGGGCTATGGCTGACGAGCAGGAATGTCTGGCCGTTGCGCTGCATTTGCTGGATGCGGTCGTAACACCTGACGCGGAAGTTGGCGTCACCAACCGCCAACGTCTCGTCGATGATGACGATGTCGGCGTCCACATGGATCGCACAAGCAAAGCCGAGGCGCGCCATCATGCCCGACGAGTACGTCCTGAGTGGCATGTCGAAATAATCATCAAGCTCGGCGAAAGCGATTATGGCGCCCATGCGTGCCGCGGTCTCGGCGCTGCTGAGACCCATCAGGCTGCAGAACAGTTCGGCATTCTGCCGCCCAGTGAATTGTGGATTGAAGCCGGCTCCCACAGCGAGCAGGACAGCGATAGTGCCGTAGCGGGTGATGGCACTACCTGAAGATGGCTCGATAACGTTGCCGAGAATGCCAAGGAGCGTCGTCTTGCCAGCACCATTGCGGCCCATAATGCCCAGCGTTTCACCCCGCCGAACCTCGATGTCGATGTTGTCCAACACCACATGGTGCGGCTTGTCTGGTGTCCAGCCAAACACTGCCTCGAAGAATCGCTCGCGCGGCGAGAGCGACATAGAGTATGACTTGGAGACACCGCGGGCCTCCAGAAGCAGATCAGACGACATCGACGATCGGTCCCTTCAGTCGCGAGTATAGCCAAATTCCTGCCCCGAAAAGTGCCAGAGAAGAAACAAGCATCACGACATAAGACAAAGGTGATGGTGCCAACCCGAAAACGAAGGAATTGCGGACGGCCTCGACCAGAATAGTCAGCGGATTGGCCCACAGATAACCAACGAAACGCTCCGGTACAGTGGTCAGCGGATAGGTAATCGGCGAGGTGTAGAACAACACTCGCAAGAGAATACGTGAGAGCTCGTCGAGATCTTTGAAAAACGGACCGAGCAACGATAGGAACAGCGAAATCGCAATAGCCGCGACCATCACCAAAAGCAGCGCCTGCGGAATCGCAGCCAGCGACTTCACCGAAATAAGCCCAGCGATAAGGGCCATTGCAGCCAGCACCAAAAAATTCACTGTAGAGCTGACAGCAACTCTCATGATCATCGAGAGCCAAAGTACCCATATAGGAACTGCTGCCCGCCTCACATATTCTCTTTTTTGCCGGAAAGTCGACAGCGAGGACATGATTACGTCGTTGAGCAGAAGATAAGTCGCCAGCCCGGCAAATAGCGGCACGAGGTAAGGTACCTCTGCTCCCGTTACAGGGTCCAGCCATTTGAGGCGCAAGAAGTATGCGAACACTAGCCAATAGATCCCTGCGAAGCTCACGGGGGTGATGATAAGCCAGAAAGGACCGCCGATGGAATTACCATAACGGGCGGCGATATCGCGATATGCGAGATCCCACGCCAGCCGGGCGTTGCGTGCTATCCCGCGGATTGTTTGTCTCATTGCTCGGACGACCTTCTCATCGCCTGAATCTACGCTGTGCACCAGTTACACGCACCCTTCGCTCTCCGTATCAGCGATCGTTGCCGCTACGAGTTGCGTATATAAGGATACGTGGGCCGTTCCGCTGTATCTCAAAATCGGCTACATCAATCGAGTCGAAGCCAGCCTCACTTAACAGCGCGAGCAAGTCTCCCTTAAACATCCATTTGGCGTGATCGAGCATACCAGCGAACGGCGCATCGCGGCCTGCCTCTCGATAATGATGATATCGGTATGTCCGTCCACCGGTCTCATAGCTGAGGCTCTGGGCATCTTCCGGCGCGATCTGTGTATCGAGCATGACCGCTTTGCGCACGTGCGGCAACAGGGCCTTCAGATGTCCGACGGGATCTGTCAAGTGATAGAGTACACCCACGTGGTGCAACACATCGCAATCAAGCGAGACGCCGACCGGCAAATTCTCCTCCGCATCCCAGCGGAATATATGGGCAGACGTGCCGTACATGGCACAGCGCACGATCGTTTTGACAACGTTTTCGATCCGGCTGTCGCAGGCCAGCACGTGCTTGGCATGCATCGCGAGCGCGGCCGTGTGAATGCCCTCGAAACAGCCGATCTCAAAGACGGTGAGATCGCGCAACGGGATGCGCCGGTCAAGCTCGACAATACGTGGATCGGGCATTGACTGCGGCCAGTTGCGCTTAGTGGCGGAGTGAGCAACGCCGAACTCGCGTCCCTTACTATCCAACACGAAAGCGGCCCACGGCAGCAACTTATTCAGTCGTTCGAGCTCGTCGTCAGGAAGATTGTCGACGCCAGGTATCTCAACCTCACCAAATGAGTGCACAGTTGTCTCGGCGTTCGGCCAAGCGGCGAACGCTGGTTTCTCGTCCTTGGCAGACGTTCCGGTGGTGCAATTCGCAGAATCGCCGCTGAAAGAACCCAAAATCTTCTTCAAGACATCTATTTCCGTTATCCTTCGCACGCTCTCTATCTCATGAGTTCCCGTTACTCAAGTCAGTATCCGGCTTGGGCTGTGGTTCGGCCGGCTCTCCCATAATATGAATGCACTAGGGTGGCAATTTTAAATTGACGACAGTCAATCCGGATTCGGTTCGGTGGACGAGGGAGCGAATATCTTGCTTACGACACCAAAGCCGCCTAGAAAAAAGTAAGCCCCTGCGCGAGGCATTAATTTCAGATCGAAATTGGAGACAGGCATGACGAACGAGAATGACAGCGATACAGCGTACATATTTGTAGGCGCGGACCGATCACAGCTTCTCGCTGTCCCTGTTCTGGAGCATTCGATCAGGCGCCACACCAGCATGAACATCAAGTTGCGATCGATGGACGATGTGGTGCTGCCCGACCCCAAGGACATACGGCAAGGAAAGCGCACCGGTTTCTCGTTCGCCCGCTTCGCGATCCCGCAGTTGATGGGATATAAAGGCCGCGCCATTTACCTCGACGCTGACATGCTGGTGTTTCGTGACTTTCGCGAGCTATGGAATCTACCGTTCAATTCCGCCAAGATAATCATTCAGGAGGAATTGCCTGATGAGGCGCAGAAGCAATCCAAGCCGGGCGCGCTTAAGAAGCGCGTTAAGCAATGCTCGGTGATGCTGCTCGATTGCGAGGCCCTTTCTGATTGGGATCCGGTCAAGATCATCGCTGGCCTTGATGGGCAGTACACCTATCAGGACCTGCTCTACGACATGTGCATTCTGGATGAGTCAGAGATTAACTACGGCGTGCCGTTCGAATGGAACAGCCTTGAGCATTACGATGCCAACAAGACCGGACTGATCCATTGGACGGACATGAACACGCAGCCTTGGGTTTACGTCAATAACCCAACCGGTTACCTCTTCTTGGAGGAAGTTCGGATAATGCTCGAGAACGGCTCAATGACGCTAAGCCAGATCGAGGAGGAGGTTAACCTTGGCTATGTCCGTCCGTCGATAATCCAAGAAATCAAGGATGCTGGAGCAGGGCCGGTGCGGCAGATAACGCCGGAGCAGGTGAAGCGCTATGAAGCAATCGATGCGGCTGCCGGCTTTGTCAAACATAAAGCGGTCTTCGGGGCGGCTCGCGAGCGGGCGGCTGCGGTAAAAGCCTACGAGGCTAAGCTGGCTAAGGAGAAAGGGCCGGCTGCTGCTGTTGCGCATGCGGCAAGCAGTGGCATACTTGGAACTTTGGGTTCGTTGAAGCGTCGACTCATGGGGTGAATGCCATTTTGGCTTGAGGCATTGGATTGCGAACGGCTGTTCAGCGCCTCGCTCCTCGAGCGAGCAGTCCACCAGCACCATTGGTGTCTCTACAAGTCGCGCGTTCAGTTGAACGTGTAAAGGTTGTTGAAGTGCTTGAGTTTATAAATGTTGTTCCGCTCAAAAGAATTCATTTGTACGTTGTCTACATCGGATGAGCTACGGGATTGCCTGCAGCGAAGCCAGTCTCATTGAGGGCAAGGTGGTGCGGTTCTCTGCTATGGGATCGTTCGCACGACATGGACTTTTTGGTAACGGGTAAGGCCCCATTCTAGAAGCTGAGTATTTCTTGTGAATCTATTCGATATCGTCAAACGTAATGATCGCTGTGTAGAGGTTCTTAACGGGACCGTTGAGCCATTCCGTTATGATAAACCGCACTGGTACTGCGGTATAGTGCTGCAGCCGGGCGCGCGATTGAAGCTGAAACGGGCTGACGAGTTCGTTGTAATGGAGACATTTCCGCGCGACCTGGGCTGGAGCCTCGTGGCAAGTGAAAGTGTTCCCTCGTCAATAGAGATTGTGGTTCGTTCCTCCGATGGTCGCCAGTCGGCCTCGGTCGCAACAGTCGATCCAAACGGCTCGATCTTGCTCACGTGGCCAAGCTGGATCGGTTATGTCGACGGCTATGATCTCGAAATCACCAATTCGAGCAATAAGTCTGTCGAGTTGAAGTCAGGTCCAGTGTTCGACCCGCGTGCTGCCGCACGTGGTTATCTGCAGGGGACCGGCATTGAAGTCGGCCCCGGCAGCAATCCTTTCGTGAAACCAGGTAGCAATGTCGATGTGCGCTACTTGGAAGCACTGCCCATCGACGAATGGCTACGCAATTACGGAAAACATATCGAGGTTACCCCGGAAAAGCAGGAGCTGTGGTCTCGCTACATCATAGGTGATGCTCAACGCATCGAATCCTGTGTTGCAGGCAGTCTCGACTTCATTTTTTCAAACCATGTTTTCGAGCACCTTATGAATCCGCTTGGGGTATTGGAAAACTGGTCGAGTAAACTCAAGCCGACAGGTGTCGTCGTGGGGGTCGTACCCGATCTGCGCTACTGCTTCGACTTGCGACAGCCGGCAAGCACGCCGACCGACTGGCTCTCGGAGTATGAATCAGGCACATGGTCGCTGACGCCAGAAAAGTACGATAAGTGGTGCCATTACACCGCGCCTTATAATACCCCTGAGGATCTCGCTGCACGAAATTACTCTATCCACGCTCACTATTACACGCCGAGCGGGTTCCGGCAGCTAGCCCGTATTGCGATCGAGAGGGGACTATTCTCACATTTCTTCTTGAGCACTTCTCCAAACAACAAGGACTTCGGTTGGGTATTGTGGCGTGATCCCAAGGCGGGTTCCAATTGAGGCTAGCTTTCACCGTTCAGAGGCCCTTATCGGCATGTCTAGCCGTTGCCGAGCCGTTCATCAATTTGCAATTACAGGTAAATGACCGGCTTTGTGACATGGCTTTCGTTTCTCGTCTGCAATATTGGGTCTTCCACAATCGTTTGCCTCGCCTCATAAAGGCTGTGATCGCGCCAAGGCCGTGCTGCAACGCGACAGGCAATCTGAGCAGTAAGAGCATATAGTCATGGCGCGTTGGATAGAGGCCTCGTATGCTCGTCTGATGTCGATGGCCAAGTTGGGTCAACGATCCTCGGCTCCAGCTGGCCGTTTGCTCGGCCCGGCCGATCCCGACAAGGCAAAGCTTCGGTTGCTGGTGATCGCCGACGCCGCTGGGGCAACCCTTCAGATCAATCTTCTTCGTCCTGCCCATGCAGCAATAGCAGCTGGCGACATGCGGATGGTGATCTTGACTGAGGAAGACGAGCGTCTGGCCCTAAAATCGGGCGGGTCGGCACAGCAACTTCTCAGGGACGCCTGGCAGCAGGCGGCGCCACATTTGGTGTTCGTCAGCCGCTATGGCGGCTCGCTGGCCGAGGCGCTTTTGCAAAAGTCCGCCGATAAGCGGATACCGCTCGTCTATCACATCGATGACAACCTGTTTGAGGTGCCGATAGAGGCGGGCATCGAGAAGGCTAAGAAGTATGGTGCGCCGGCGCGCCAGCAGGCAATTCGAACCCTGCTCGAAAGAGCGAACACGGTTTACCTCTCGACAGAACGGCTGGGTGAACAACTGCGCAAGCATGCTCAACTCGCCACCAGTATGTTCGCCGGCGAAATTGCCAGTGCAAGCGATCCGATTTCGGGTGGTGGCCCGGTCGCGCAGAGCAGGCCTCGCTTTGGCTACATGGCTTCTTCAAGTCATGCCGCCGATCTCCAGCTTGCTTTGCCTGGCGTCATCGCTGGTCTTACCGCTAACTCGGATCTGCAATTCACCATCTTCGGCTCATTGCGGCCGCCACCAGAGCTGGCCGGGTTTGGTCCACGCGTTGAGCATGTGCCGGCGGTCGGCGATTACGATGGTTTTCTGAGCCAGCTTGCTGCCATGCGTTGGGATTGGGGACTCGCACCGCTCCGGCCTGGCCGGTTCAACGAGGCTAAGACCGATACAAAATGGGTGGAATATTCAGCTGCGGGCATCCCGGCCATCGTTTCGGACCACGCCATCTATCAGGATTGCAGCCGAAATGGCGCAGCGGTGCGGGTTGGCGATATGCAGTGGGCCGAGGTGCTGCCGCAGGTTCTCGCTGACCGCGCACTGGCAGAACGAACGCTCGCAGCTGCGCGCGAACGGCTGATCAATCATCATGGGTTAGGTCACATGGCGGTTCAGCTATCGCGTGTGCTTAAACTAGCTGGGCTTCCCTCTGAGCGCGCCGAGACTATTTCTAAAAGTCATTATGTGCCGGAAAGCAAGCGACTGTCTTGAATCCGGAATAACTCGCGTGTCGGCTGAATTGGGCAATGTAGCGTCAAATTCGCCCTGCCTCATGTCGGCGGGGCCGATTGTATCGGCCCCAGGCATCAAACGAGGGACAGTCATGGACTATCACGCAAAAATTGATGTGGCCGGAAGGCGAAGGTCAAAGCCGCTGACTAAGCTCGCAGCCTCCGCCGAACGGGTCAAAGCCTGACCTGCCACTGAACTTTCATCCAGCGGCGACTAGAGCCCCGGCGGTTTTGAATACGCCAAGTGGCGCGGTGTGAGCAACCGGCGGAAACGCGAAGCTTTCATCTTGCGCAGCGTTGGAGCCGGTTGCGGCGATGGTCCCGGCAAAGTCTGCCGGGGTTTGGTATCCGAGGGATGAGTGCGGCCGAAAATGGTTGTAATCGTCGGCCCATTCAGCAATGGCGCTTCGGGCATGATCGAGGCCGAAGAACAGGCTTTCGTTGAGCAGTTCGTCGCGCATGCGCCCGTTGAAACTCTCGACATAGCCATTCTGCATCGGCTTTCCCGGCGCGATGTAGTGCCACTCGACCTTGTGATCTTTCGACCAGGCGAGGATGGCATTCGACGTTAGTTCGGTCCCGTTGTCGGAGACAATCATTCCGGGCTTGCCGCGTCGTTCGATCAGCGTCGTCAGTTCTCGGGCGACACGTCGACCGGAGATAGATGTGTCCGGGATCGCTGCCAGGCATTCGCGCGTCACATCATCGACAATGTTGAGCACGCGGAAGCGTCTGCCGCAGGCGAACTGGTCGTGGACGAAATCCAGCGACCAGCGGGCATTGGCCTTCGCTTCGACCAGGATCGGTGCACGCGTGCCGACAGCACGCCGCCGGGCCTTTCGCTTGCGAACGGAAAGCCCTTCCTCGCGATAAAGACGGTAGATGCGATTGACGCCGGACGGCTCTCCATCCCGCCGAAGCAGGATGAACAGCCGACGGTAGCCGAAACGCCGTCGCTCATTGGCGAGGTCACGCAGCTTCGCTCGCAGATCGACCTCCGGCGGTCGATTGGACCGATAACGGATCGTCTTGCGGTCGGCGGATACGATCTGGCAGGCCCGCCGTTCCGAAAGACCCATGACGGCCTTCAGATGCGTGACGGCTTCACGCTTGGCGGCAGGCCCTACCATTTTTTTGCAAGAAGCTCGCGGAGCGCGGCTGCATCAAGCATCTGTTCGGCCAACAGCTTCTTCAGCCTGGTATTCTCGTCCTCAAGCGCCTTCAGCCGCTTCGCCTCGGAGACTTCCATGCCGCCATATTTGGCTTTCCAGTTATAAAACGTCGCTTCTGAAATCCCGTGCTTGCGGCAGAGGTCGGCCGCCTTCGCGCCAGCCTCCTGCTCCTTCAGCACACCGATAATCTGCTCTTCCGTAAATCGCTGCTTCTTCATTCGTCCGTCCCTTAATAGGCCGGACTCTAATCCATTCTGGAGGAAATTCGCAGTGGCAGGTCAAGCCTTCTTCGATGACCCGGGCGCCATAAATATGCTGCTTAGAAATATCATCGTGCCGGATTTATAGGACCATCTGGAGTCATGCTCTAAAGTTGCAAAATGCTGTTGTGTGCATGCAAGGTCTGTGGTTAGTGACTGCCGACTTCCACCGCGTAAAGAAATTTTATGGCAGATCTTCCCCGTCCCCGTGTTGCCTGGGTCAGTCCGCAGCTCAACTACCTTTTGGCGAGCACGCGCTATCGCTGTTATTATCCCGTACTTGCCTTGCGCGAGCTTGAGATCGAAAGTGTATTTTACAAGTCTTCAAAGGAAGCAATCCCGCACCTAAAGGAGCTCGACGCGATCGTCTTCGTCAAGCATCTTGATCGCGAGAGCCTGAAGTTGGCAGGTCTGGCCAAAGACCAGGGCGTTAAGGTGTTGGTTGATCTATGCGACAACATCGTCGTAGCGAACTATCCCATGGCGCCTGACTTCCACCCGGCACTCCGCCTGGCCGGCATTGGTGCTTTTGCGGATGCAATCGTCGTCCCCAGTCCGGCGCTTGCCGAGGCGCTGAAGCCCCTATTGAGATCCGGCGTGTGCTTTGTCGTTATTCCCGATCAGGTCGAGACCAGGGAGAGCATCGCGGCGGCCGGAGGACTTCAGGAGCAGGTCTCGCCATCTGCCGAAAGGCGGCCCGTCACTTTCGTGCAGCGTGCCTCGCGGTTTATTTTTCATATGGCACGCCATCCTGAAGACGCGATGGCAATCCTCAAACGCAAGATCTCATTGGTGTACCGGCTCATCGGTATGCGCCTGGCGACATTGAGCGGCGCGTCGGCGTCTCAAGAAGGTTTAAATTCTAGCAATGTTGCCGGCGGTGGATTAGTACCTGCAGGTGTAAATACCGTACCACACGTGCGCCCGAAGTCCGTTTTGTGGTTCGGAAATTACGGTGCGCCACATAGCGATTTCGGTATGTTAGCTCTGATGCTTGCAGCCCCGGCTCTTGAGGCGGTGTGTCGTGATATTCCGCTTGAGCTAACGGTCATTTCAAATAATAAAGTGCCGTTTGATAACGCGATTGCCCAAATCGGCGTGCCGACCCGCTATGTCGACTGGTCCACTGACGCTGTTTTCGAAGCACTCAAAGATGCCGACGTGTGCCTTCTGCCATTCGGCATAGATGCGTTCTCGGCAACGAAGTCTGCGAACCGGGCCGTACTCGCTCTTGAGCACGGCGTGCCTGTCGTGACAACCCGTCTCCCTTCGATGGAGCCTTTGAAGGGAGCGGTGGCATTCGACGACTGGGAGGCAGGTCTGCGCCGCTTCCTTGGGCCGCTCGGCGCTACCGAACGCACCGCTGCGACCGCAGCTGCTCGTCCAATATTGGCGGAGACCTATTCCTCCAAGGCAATTGGCAAGGCCTGGGCCACCCTCATCGGCAAAGCGACGACCCGGCCTCGCCCTGGCTATATCGAGACACCGTTCGCTGGAGAGATCGCCGTCTTGCTTGAGGCGCCGGAGAGTTTCGAGCTCCTATTGCCCCTGATCGACGAGTTGCGTCACCGGCGTGATGTGCTTCTTCGTGTCCTAGTGACGCCGCATGCGCTGGCCGCTTCGACGCGCGCCATGATCGAACGACGGATAGTCCCATATGCGCTCGAGGCAAAGAATATTCTTGCCGGGGATGATCGTATCCTGCGTTCCCTAGATTGTCTGCTGACGGCGGGCGGTTACCGACGCGATCCGGAAGGCTTGGCGGCCTTTGTCACCAGGATTGCTGAAGCGCGCGGCGTGAGGACATTTGCGCTAGAACCGGGTGTGGACGGCACTGGCGTTATTGCTCGATCGTTGTCGTCAACGAACGGAGCTGCGATGGTGCTTAGCGCCCAGACCGCGAGAGGCTTCGTTGACGAATTATTCGATGACCCTGCGCAAACCGGAACAAGTAAGCGGCCTCCGGCAAATCCGGCGTGTGGTTCGGATGGCAATGTTTCGGACGACCAAAAGATGCCTCTTGCAAACTAATGTCCCACTCGGGCTTGGGGCAGGATCACCATCATCGCCCAATGCTTCTTCGCAACAGCCGCACCGAACTCTGGGGTAGGCTAGCATAAACGCTGAGCGCCCATTTCAGAAGGGTAGGGTGGCGACGCCAGAAGTCCGCTAAGGGCACCAGGAATGGGTTGTCGTGCGCCAGACTATCCTCGATCAGCTTCATCAATTCCGGTCGCGATAGAGGCGCGCCACGATGATCAAGGATTGGCGCTACGTTTTCCATGCTGGCCGCGATTAAACCTTCTCGTTCGGCAATGAGCGCAAACAGATGTTCGAAGGCGTGGGCGGCTGTCCCGTCGAGTTGGCCGCCCTCACGAACGAACAGGTCGGTAAAATCGATCTCGACTGCCTTTCTCAACGCGGCGCGGCGAAACCAGAACATCGATCCCGCGGGAAAGCGGCTACCTTTAAGCGCAGATGGATGGATACTGCCCTCCAAAGCACCTCCGCATTTCTGCGCGGCACGAAAATGCTCTATCCGCCGCAGGGTCTTCATCATGACCTTCTCGTTGATCGAAGTGCGGCCATCGAGGGGCAGGAGATGCGCCCGCGCCGCGATCAGACCGATATAAGGCTCGGACTCCAACAACTTGTGGCCCAACAAGCGTCCGCTACCTTCCGTCTTCAGCAACGAACCGACTAAAAATTGTCGCCAGCCATCCCCGTCTCGGTGATGAGGGGACCGTTTGGTATGCATCTTCAGGCCGATGTCGAAAGGCGGCGCGATTTGTTGTTTTAAGGCCGTCAGGAACGGCAGGATATCGCGGCCTCGGTTTTCGACCTCAAGTTCGGTCGCGAAGCGAAGATAGGAAGTCTGGGGACGCGCCACCGGACGGGAGCCGGCCGGCCGAGTGATAACCAGGTCAAACGGCTGTCGGATGACTGCGTCCAGGTCGTTGGCCATTTCCTCCCAAGTGTCAGGGTAGTAAACATGGGCGAAGATGGTGAAATCTGCGTGGCGGGCTTCGTTCATCCAATGTGCTCCGCTCTTGTCAAATATCTTAATTCACCCCTGTCATGCCTCACCGATTACCATTCAACCGAGGTGGAAAAACTCATTGAGCGATGCATTCCATTTAGTCGTGACATTCAGGATATCGGTGCAGAACTTCAGCCACATCCGGGCTGAAGCAACTTGCCCGGTTACAATCTGATGTGCAGCGGTCTCAAAGAACTCAAGTGCATCAGGGTGTCAATGGCCCCGCCAGGGAATGTTGATTTCCATTGAAAAATTCCCAATGAAATCAACAACAGATTCCTACAGGCGGGAGCAAAACAGCGCTCTGATGTCCGTTGTCAATGCTTTGGGCGCGAGGAACCGACCGTCCAATCGAACGGCAGTTCATGATGATGATCGCGTATGGGTGGAGGCGGAACTGAAGGACGTCGGTGATCAAGCTCTGATGCGCGGATTGGCTACCGCATTCCCGATTGTGCGTCCGGGGCTGTTCCGATCTTACTACGGGCGTCGGTCAAGTGCCGGCCACAAAGCGTCTGACGGGTGTTCCCCTGCCGTTGTTCCGCCCCCGCCCATGCGCGAGGGTGCAAGTTCGATGCGGCGGCCTACGATCTGCCCGCCTGCGCCTCCCTTGCAACAGCCCACATGAAGCCGGTCAGCTCACGGGCAATGGCCGTACAAACCACCGTCGTTCGCTTTCCGCGTCCGGTCAACATTCGATAACGAGCCGTCAACCGACTCTGAGCCTTCCATGCTATCTCCCGCACCTTCGGTGGCGCTTCCTCCAGCCGATATAGCTTCCTTGCGCCCACCTTTGGTGGATGCCGATAGGTCCAGGCGCTTTCGACAAGCATATGCCGGACCCGGCCATTGCCTGCCTTGGTGATCGAGCCCCGTCTGACTGTCTCACCTGTTGATCGCTCACCGGGCACCAGGCCGAGATATCCCATCAGTTGGCGGGGGCTTTCAAATCGGCTGACGTCGCCGACCTCTGTGGCGAAGGTGACGGCGACAATCAGATCGACCCCACGCAGGGTCTGCAGCGCTCGGACGACCGGCGCGAGAGACCAATTCGGCACGAATTCCTCGATGACCTTCTCCAATCGTTCCACGCGCTCTTTCGAGACGCGCACTGCCTCGACCATCTCCTGCAAGGCGATCTGATGCGCCGGATGATCGAACTGTTGCTCCTGCAGCCAGCGCAAATATCGCATCGTCCAGCACTTCTTGCGTGGATAGATGCGGCTATGCTTGAGCATGAAGGCGCTGATCTGTTGCCGGTGAACCCGCAACGTCTCGACTGCAGAAGCCCGGGCGCGAACGAGGTCTCGCATCGCCTCATGGCCCTCGTCGGGAACCCACACCGCTGTGAGCTCGCCGGCCCTCAATAGCCGGGCGAGCGCGAGTGCATCTCGACGGTTGGTCTTGACTCTGTCGCCTGGTTTCCTGGGAATCAAGGAAGGCGCGACGACCACACATTCATGGCCAAGCGATCGGATCAGCCGATGTAGGCCGTATCCGGTCGGACCCGCCTCGTAGCAGAAATGAACGCGATCAAACTTTGCTGCTATCCGCTGGATGATGCGGCGCATGCTGGTATCTGACGCGTCAACCTCACCCCAAAAGCGAACCTCTCCCTCCCGGCCGGATTCAGCGACAGCAATCGCATTCTTTAATTTGGCGACGTCGATTCCAACAAAAGCTTCTCTATAATCTGCCACGGCTCGTCCTCCTGTGATGAGGATCGGCTCGGCCTGTCCGAGCAACCCTCGGAAGACCAGTGTAGGGCGAGCCACCTCAGCCACGAAGACGGACATACGGTCTTACGTTTATTCCCCAGATGCCGACCGAAATCGTGCGGGGTGGACTCGGAAAGTGAAAAGGTCTAACGCAACTTCATGATCAGAAGAGCGATAAACCTCGTTGAAAACAGCGTGCTCGAGTCGGCAAAACGCACGGTAGAGACCGAAAGACGCGGTCTTGAAGCGCTCGAACAGGCCTTTGACGACGGATTGGCCGGTCCCTTCACCCGGGCCGTCGAAGTCATCGGCGACATCTCCGGACGCGTGATCGTCACCGGCGTCGGCAAGAGCGGGCATATCGGCGCCAAGCTGGCGGCGACATTCGCCTCAACGGGAACGCCCGCCTTTTTCGTGCATGCGGCGGAGGCCAATCACGGCGATCTCGGCATGATTGCGCGCGACGACGTCGTCTTGGCGATTTCCAAAGGTGGCGAGAGCGCCGAGCTCAAGAGCATCATTTCCTTCACGCGGCGCTTCTCCATTCCGCTGATCGCGATCACCTGTAGCGAAGGGTCCTCGCTGGCGACCGCCGCCGATATCGTCCTGCTGATGCCGAACGAGCAGGAGGCCTGCCCGAATGGGCTGGCGCCGACGACCTCGACGCTGATGCAGCTTGCAATCGGCGACGCGCTGGCGGTGGCGCTCCTGGAAGCGCGCGGCTTTACCGCTACGGATTTCCACGTCTTCCATCCCGGCGGCAAGCTGGGTGCGAGCCTGATGCATGTCGCCGATGTCATGCATACCGGCGAGCGGCTGCCGCTCGTTGCCAAGGGCACGCCGATGCCGGAGGCGATCACGGTGCTGTCGCGCAAGCATTTCGGCTGCGTCGGGGTGCTGGATGAAGATGGGCGGCTCTGCGGCATCGTCACCGAAGGCGACATGGCGCGCAATCTCACACGCAACCTGGCCGAGCTTGATGTCGACGACATCATGACGCGGACGCCGAAGACGGTGAAGCCGACGGTGCTGGCGACCGCGGCCCTGGCACTGCTCAACCAGCATCACATCGGCGCACTGATCGTCATCGACGACGACCGTCGGCCGGTCGGGCTGGTGCATTTCCACGACCTGCTGCGGATCGGCGTTGCCTGATCAGGTTCATTCGATCAGACGGGCTCGACTCTGAGGTCGCGGCCATTGCCAGCAGAATCGCAGTTGGTCGCGCTATAGAAGCGCTTCTCGCCATAATCCGTGGGAGGCGCGATCTTGCTATCGAACGTGCGGAATTGCAGGGAACTGCATTGCAAGCACCCGCAACATCACATGCGCAAGTTTGCTGCCCTATTTCCGGTCGCCGCGTTGACTGAGAAAAATTTTTGGCTGGGGAACCTGGATTCGAACCAAGATTAACGGAGTCAGAGTCCGTCGTTCTACCATTGAACTATTCCCCAGCAGTTGCCGCCGAAGCATGGCTTGGCTGCTGTGCGGCGCTTATAACCAAAAGCGGGCGGATTGCAAATAGCCGTTTTGAAAAAATTCGGTGCTGCCGTCGAAGAGGTGAAACCACGCCAAATCCCCCGTCCAAAAAAGAATTTGGCGATTTCGGCGGGCGCTGATATTCTTGCCGCAACGCAAAAATCGAATGAGCGCCTGCTGCATATCTCAAGACTTGCGCGGCGCGGTGGAAAAACAACGTGGAAGACCCCGAAGGCGGCGCAAAGCCGCAATTTGACGGGGCGTCGGCGGCAGGGCGCAAGGACGGCAAGAAGTCCAGGCGCCGTAAGGGCAAACGTGGTGGGCAATCCCGCAACGCGGCTCATCCCGCTTCGCTTGAGCCTTCCGGCGGTGCCGGACAGCCAGCGCGCCCGATGGAAGATGCAGCCGGTAATCCGGCCCGCAAGCGCAAGCGTCGCCGTCGTGGCGGCCATGGTGCTGCGCAGGATGGTTCACTTCAACCTCATGTGATGGAACAGGCCGGAGCGGCAGATCATGCCGCCCGGTCCGATGGCGATTCGGCGCCCAGCCGTCGCAACCGCCGCAAGCATCGCGGCAAGCGCGGTCTTCAGGGCCGGCCTCTGACATCGGCAAAACCATCAGGTGTCTCGCAACAGGAACGCCGCGCGGAAGAGACGGCGCTCGGTGCCGAGCTGCGTGAAACATTGAATGGTGCGAGCGCCAACCGCAGGGGCCGCCAGGAAAGCCATATCAATCCCGGGCATCAGGGGGATCGCCAGGCCGGCGAGCATGCTTGGCCGGAGGAGCTCTATGCCGCTCTCGATCTCGGCACCAATAATTGCCGTCTCCTCATTGCCCAGCCGACCCGTCCGGGACAATTTCGCGTCGTCGATGCTTTTTCCCGCATCGTGCGCCTCGGCGAAGGCCTTGCGGCCAGCGGCCGTCTGTCCGACGAGGCGATGGAGCGGGCGATCGAGGCCTTGAGGATCTGCGCCTCCAAGCTCAGGAACCGGGAGATCCGCCGCATGCGGCTGATCGCCACCGAAGCCTGCCGCCAGGCCGTCAATGGCGAGGAATTCCTCAGCCGCGTCGTTGCAGAAACCGGCCTCGCGCTCGAGATCATCGATCGCGAAACCGAAGCGCGGCTTGCCGTCTCCGGCTGCTCCTCGCTGGTCGGTCGCGAGACGCGCTCCGTCGTGCTGTTCGATATCGGCGGCGGTTCGTCGGAGATTGCCGTCATCCGTATCGGCGACAATCGCTTCAGCCGCCTCGCCAATCACATCACCCACTGGACCTCGCTGCCGGTCGGCGTCGTCACGCTGTCGGAGCGCCATGGCGGGCACGACGTCACGCCGGAGGCTTTCGAAGGCATGGTGCGCGAAGTCGAAGGCATGCTCGGACACTTCGATTGCCCGGAGATCGAGGTCGCCCAGACCGGCGACTTCCATCTGATCGGCACGTCTGGCACGGTGACGACGCTTGCCGGCGTCCATCTCGATCTGCCGCGTTATGACCGGCGCAAGGTCGATGGCATCTGGCTGTCCGATGACGAGGTCTCCGCCATGCAGGCAAAGCTTCTCTCCTGGGATTTCGCAAGCCGCGCCGCCAATCCCTGCATCGGGCCGGATCGGGCCGATCTGGTGCTGGCTGGCTGCGCCATTCTCGAGGCGATCCGCCGCCGCTGGCCAAGCCCGCGCATGCGCGTTGCCGATCGTGGCTTGAGGGAAGGCCTGCTCACAGACATGATGGCCGATGACGGCGTGTGGCGGCGCAACCGTAACCGCCGCGGCCAGCGCGCGAGATAGGAAGAAGGCATGACCAAGGCACCGATCGCGGGAAACCGCACCGGCCGCAAGCTCGGCCAGCGCGTCAAAAACAAGAAGATGAAGGCCTCCTCCCGCCAATGGCTGGAGCGCCACCTCAACGATCCCTATGTGCAACGCGCCCAGCTCGAAGGCTATCGCGCCCGTGCCGCCTTCAAGCTGCTGGAGATCGACGAGAAACATCATATCCTGCGCGGCGCCAAGCGCATCATCGATCTCGGCGCTGCGCCGGGCAGCTGGTCGCAGATCGCAGCCAAGGTCACCGGCTCGACGGATGATGATATTCGTGTGGCCGCGATCGATTTCCTTGAGATGACCCAGCTGCCGGGGGTCAAGATCCTGCAGCTCGATTTCCTCGATCCCAGTGCGCCGGAAAAGCTGCTGGAGGCCGTCGGCGGCACGCCCGATCTTGTCATCTCAGACATGGCGGCGCCAACCACTGGCCACCACCGCACCGACCATTTGCGCACCATGCATCTCTGCGAAGTCGCGGCACATTTCGCCGTCGAAGTGCTCCAGGAAGGCGGACATTTTCTCACCAAGACCTTCCAGGGTGGCACCGAGCGTGAGCTGCTCGCCATGCTAAAGCAGAACTTCCGCCAGGTCGTCCATGTCAAGCCGAACTCGTCGCGCGCCGAATCGGTCGAGATGTTCCTGCTGGCCAAGGGGTTCAAGGGGCGCAAGGCCGAAGGCGACGCTGAAGAGGCTTGATCTTCGTGCCGGTCCTGACGGATGATGGCGATCGACTGCATAGCTCCTTAAAGCGCTGTCGATTTAAAGATGAGATATGCAGCAATGGAAAGCGTTGCCGCGTCCTTTGCATATCTGAAAGGGCGCGCGGCGCTGTCAGGATTTGAACCGCTGATCCCATGCTTCTTTACGTCACGCTCGGAACCAACGACCTCTATCGCGCAGGGCATTTTTATGATGCCGTGCTGCCTGTGCTCGGTTATCGCCGCCAGCGTTCTTCCGAAGAGGAAATCGGCTATGCCGCCGAGGGCGATACGCGCTGCCGCTTCTGGGTGGTGACGCCCTTCAATCGCCGCCGGGCGACCTCGGGCAATGGCGCCATGGTGGCACTTGCGGCCGAAACACGGGCCGATGTCGACGCCTTCCATGCGGCGGCGATCGCGGCAGGCGCCGTGGATGAGGGTGAACCCGGCCTGCGCTCCTACCATGCCCATTTCTATGCCGCCTATGTCCGTGACCTCGACGGCAACAAGCTCTCTGCCGTCTGCGAAAACCCGCAGTAACGGTGACCTAAACCGTCGCAATCTTTCAGATTCGTTCCTCGCGCTTCAGTCTTTGTTTCCACGCATGTCGGTACCGCAAAACCGCTGCACGCTTTTGCGCGACATGCTCTATTTCACCGCGTGCTGTTCGGCTTCAACAGTTGCTGCCGTCATCGTCTTCAAGCGGTGGCCGGAAACGAGTGCGCCGGCATTGCGGTCCATCCGGATGAAGGGAATGGTCGCAATCACCGTCAGTCCGGCAATGATGTAGAAGGCAAGGTGGAAATCGGCCACCTGCAGCGCTTCGCCGCTGATATAGATCGAGCTCTCCAGGATCGCGGCGGCGACCGCAACACCGAGCGCGAGGCTGACCTGCTGCATCACCGAGCTCATCGATGTCGCCTGGCTGGCTTCGGCATCATCGATGTCGGCGAAGGCAAGCGCATTCACCCCGGTGAACATGAAGGAGCGGGAGAAGCCGCCGAGCAGCAGCACGCCGATGATGACGAGGTGCGGCGTAGACGGCGTGAACAGGCCGGTGATGACAGTCACCAGGGTGGTTACCCCGGCGGCGCCGAGAAGCGTGGTGCGGAAGCCGGCGGCTGCAAAGACCCGCTTCGCCATGAACTTGGTGGTGATCGCCCCGATCGCGCCGGCAAAGGTGATGAGACCGGATTGGAACGGCGTCAGCCCGAAGCCGAGCTGCAGCATCAACGGCGTCAGGAAGGGCATGGCGCCAACGCAAATGCGAAACAGCGTGCCGCCCAAGGTGGAGGCGCGGAACGTTGGGTTCTTGAACAGGTTGAGGTTGAGGATCGGCGCCGGGTGCCGCTTGGCATGGCGCACGTAGAGGACGCCGCAGCTGAAGCCGATCAAGGTGGCGGTGACGCCGATGATCGGGGGCAGGGCCGGCAGACTGACCACCGACAGGCCGAAGACGACGCCCGCAGCCGATAGCGAGGTCAGCACGAAACCGGTGAAATCGAGCCGCGGCGGCGCCGTCGCTTCCACTTCGGGCAGGAAGATCGTCGCAAGCCAGATTCCGATGATGCCGACCGGCACGTTGATCAGGAAGATCCAGTGCCAGCTGAAATAGGTGGTGATGAAGCCGCCGAGCGGCGGGCCGGTGAGCGGGCCGACAAGTGCGGGGATGGTGAGCAGCGCCATGGCCGAGACCAGATCGCTGCGCTTCGTGGTGCGCACCAGCACGAGGCGGCCGACCGGGGTCATCATCGCGCCGCCCATGCCCTGCAGGAAGCGGGCAAACACGAATTCGACGAGGTTGGACGAGATTGCGCAGAAGATCGAGCCGATGACGAAGACGGAGATGGCAAGCCGGAAGATCTTCTTGGCGCCGAACCTGTCGGCCATCCAGCCGCTGACGGGGATGAACACTGCCAGCGCCACCATGTAGGAGGTCAGCGCGAGCTTCAGCGTGATCGGCCCGACATGCAAATCACTAGCGATCGCCGGCAGCGCGGTCGCAATGACGGTCGAGTCCATCTGTTCCATGAAAAGGGCGACGGCAAGGATCAGCGGGACGATGCGATTCATAGGCGGGAGCCTTGATGGGGCAGCGGATTGGAGCTGGAAAGGCTCGTGCTATTTAGTCCCAGCTGTGGGTTATGCCAATCCCCAAATCCGGGTCGACGACACGTTTGCTTCACGTCTGCGTGAGACGGCTTGCGCATCAACGTCGCGTGTCAAGATTGAGATATGTCGACTCCGCCGGGCATGAAAACCCGGCGGAACTGACATCGGGGGCCGTGCGGCGACGCACCGCACGTCATAAGAGGATGGACATATGGCAATTTCATCGGGAATAAAGCGGCGCACCCTTTTTGCCGCGGGCCTTGGCCTGCTGGCGGCGCCGGCAATTTTTAAAGAGAGGGCCGAAGCGGCCGCAACTGGAGACAGCAATCATATGGATGGAACACCTTTGCCCGAGGTCAATCAATTCAAGCTAGGTTCCTATAAGTTCACCGTCGTCCGCGACGGCACCAGCATTGTCGAAAAGCCCTATGAAACCTTCGGCACCAATCAGGACCCCGAAACGGTCAAGACGTTGCTGACCGCAAACTTCCTGCCGGCCGACAAGTTCATGAATGGCTATACGCCGGCCCTTATCGATACCGGTTCGGATGTCATCCTCGTCGATACCGGCTTCGGCGCCAGCGGCCGCGCACGTGGCGCCGGTCAACTGACCGAAGGCCTGAAGGCGGCGGGATATTCAACCGACGACGTCACGCTGGTGGCGCTCACCCATCTGCACGGCGATCATATTGGCGGTCTGATGGAAGACGGTGCGGCTGCCTTCAAGAATGCCCGCTATGTCGTCGGCCAGGCCGAATATGATTTCTGGTCGGACAAGGCACGTGAGGGCACGCCGGCCGAAGGCGGTCACAAGGCGGTGCTTGCCAATGTGGTGCCGCTCGCCGAAAAGACCACTTTCATTAAGGAAGGGGACAGTTTCGCGCCCGGCATAACGGCGATGCTGGCGGCCGGCCACTCACCGGGGCATATGGTGTTCCACGTCGAATCCGAGGGCAAGCGCCTTGTACTCACCGGCGATACGGCCAATCACTATATCCTGTCGCTGCTGCGGCCGGATTGGGAAGTGCGCTTCGACATGGACAAGACGCAGGCGGCGGCCACGCGCCGCAATGTCTTCGAGATGATTGCGAGCGAGAAGATCGCCTTCCTTGGCTATCACATGCCGTTCCCGGCGGTCGGCTTCGTCGAAAGGCAGGATGGCGGTTATCGCTTCGTGCCGAAGACCTATCAGTTCAACATCTGATCCGAACCGGTTCAGCCTTTCACGGAAGCGCTGGACCGCTCTAACTTCTTGTTTTTATGCAATTCCGAACGGAAAAGCGCTTACAGCGCCGCGCGTCTTTTCAGTCGCGCAAAGGATGCTGTAACACTTTCAATCCTCGCATCGAGCTTCCGAAAATCGATTCCGATTTTCGGGCCGATGCGCTGGCGCTTTTCCTGCAATGCTCTTGGCGCATGGCACCCATGACGAACCCGGCGGACATGCCGGGCTTTTTGCTATTTCCTTCCTGTCATAGACGTGTTACCAGCCCTCGCCAACTTCCAAGCAACCCATGCAGACCGCCGGGGCGGACGATTCGTTTCCGGACAGGGTCGCATTTTTATTAAATGAAGGAATTTGGCCATGGCACGCATCATTGAAACGGCAACCGGCGCAGACGCGCTCACCTTCGACGACGTGCTGCTGCAGCCGGGACATTCCGAGGTCATGCCGGGCCAGACGAATATCTCCACCCGCATCGCCCGGGATTTCGAACTCAACATCCCGATCATCTCATCAGCCATGGATACCGTCACCGAGAGCCGCCTTGCGATCGCCATGGCCCAGGCCGGCGGCCTTGGCGTCATTCATCGCAACCTGACGCCGATCGAGCAGGCCGAGCAGGTCCGGCAAGTGAAGAAATTCGAAAGCGGCATGGTTGTCAATCCGGTGACGATCGGCCCCGATGCGACGCTTGCCGATGCGCTCGGGCTCATGAAATCCTACAGCATTTCCGGCATCCCTGTCGTGGAGAAGTCCGGCCGCCTCGTCGGGATCCTGACCAACCGCGACGTCCGCTTCGCTACCGATCAGGAACAGAAGATCCATGAGCTGATGACCAAGGACAAACTGGTCACCGTCAAGGAAAACGTCGATCAACAGGAGGCCAAGCGCCTGCTGCATTCGCATCGCATCGAGAAGCTGCTGGTGGTCGATACCGAAGGCCGTTGCGTCGGCCTCATCACCGTCAAGGATATCGAGAAGTCGCAGCTGAACCCGAACGCTTCCAAGGATGCGCAGGGCAGGCTTCGCGCTGCCGCCGCCATCAGCGTCGGCGATGATGGCTTCGAGCGCGCCGAGCGGCTGATCGAGGCCGGCGTCGACCTTCTGGTCGTCGATACCGCCCATGGCCACTCGCAGCGCGTCCTTGATGCCGTCACGCGCGTCAAGAAGCTTTCCAACTCGGTGCGGATCATGGCCGGCAACGTCGCCACCTATGACGGCACCAGGGCGCTGATCGATGCCGGCGCCGATGCCGTCAAGGTCGGTATCGGTCCGGGTTCGATCTGCACGACGCGCATCGTCGCCGGCGTCGGTGTGCCGCAGCTCGCCGCCATCATGTCGGCGGTGCAGGCCGCGAATGATCAGGACGTGCCCGTCATCGCCGATGGCGGCATCAAGTTCTCCGGCGATCTTGCCAAGGCGATTGCCGCCGGCGCTTCCGCCGTCATGATCGGCTCGCTGCTTGCCGGCACCGATGAGAGCCCGGGCGAGGTCTATCTCTACCAGGGACGCTCCTTCAAGGCCTATCGTGGCATGGGCTCCGTCGGCGCCATGGCCCGCGGCTCGGCCGACCGTTATTTCCAGGCCGAGGTGCGAGACACGCTGAAGCTTGTGCCTGAGGGCATCGAAGGTCAGGTGCCGTACAAGGGGCCGGTTTCGGGTGTTATCCACCAGCTCGCCGGCGGCCTCAAAGCGGCCATGGGCTATGTCGGCGGTAAGGACCTCAAGGATTTCCAGGACCGCGCCACTTTCGTGCGCATCTCCGGTGCCGGTCTTCGCGAAAGCCACGCCCATGACGTGACGATCACCCGCGAGAGCCCGAACTATCCGGGCGCCGGCCTCTGATCATGAAGGCGGGCAGCCGGATTCCTCTCTGGATCGTCGCGCTGCTCGCAGCCCTCTGTCTTGCCGTGCTCGCCTGGACGACCTTCGGCTTCGTCGTTCCGTTCAAGCACGAAACCGGCCAGGCGGTGCTCGATACCTATTTCGCCGGTTACGACGAGTCCGCGGTCTTCCACATGCAGAAGCTGCTCGATGAGAACGAGACGGCGACCAGGTTGCTGCGCGCCATGTATTTCGGGCCGGAGCTGATCTTTCCGGCATTGCTGACGGCGCTGCTGTTTCTCGCCTTCCTCAAGCTCGGTCCCGGCGGCGCATGGTTCGGCCGATCGGCGCATCCGCTCGTCGGCAAGGCGGTCTACCTGCTGCCGTTCATCTACGGCATCGCCGATTACGGCGAGAACATCTCGAGCCTGATCGCCTTCGGCGATGGTACGCCCTCAGGCCTTGCAACACAGCTGCTGCCGTGGATGACGCGGCTGAAATTCGCAAGCCTTGCTATCTGCTTCATCCTCATCGCCCGACTTGCCATCGCCCGCTGGCTCTCGCCGCGCCAAGACTAAGGTGCTATCAGCCTGTCCACCGCCACGTCGGATTTGATAGCCGCGCCACCATGAAATCCGAGAGCACCTCCACCTTCGCAGGCCGAGCCCGGGCAGAGGGCGTGACGAAATAGAGTGCTCCGCTCGGCAGCGTCCAGTCGGCGAGGATCGCTTTCAACCTGCCATCGGCGAGATATTCATGCGCCATGAATTCCGGCAGCTCTACAATCCCAAGGCCGTGCAACGCCATCGGAATCAAGGCTTGCGAATTGGTGGAGCGCAACGGACCGGCCGGCACGACAACTTCCTCTTCGCCTGCCTTATTGCGAAAGCGCCAGACGTCCTGGCGCGGCCGATAGGCGTACCCTAGGCAATGGTCAGCCTTAAGCTCGCGCGGATGCCGCGGCGCGCCGTATCTATCGATGTACGCCGGTGCAGCGAGGATGAACGGAGCGACCGCTGTCAGCCTCCGGGCGACCAATGAGGAATCCGGCAGAACGGCAATTCTCAGGGCAGCATCGAAACCGTCTCCCACCAGGTCGACGATGGCGTCGCTCATATGCAGGTCGATAGAAATATCGGGATAGAGGTCGAAAAAGTCGGGCAGGATCGGCGCTAGCCAGCGTGTGCCGAAGGCCATCGGCACGGCAAGCCGGATAAGCCCCCGCGGTTGGCTGGACAGTTCGCGCGCTGCATTTTCCGCAGCCTCTGCTTCCGCATAGAGCCGCGAGGCACTGTCGACCAATCGCAAGCCGAAATCGGTCAGCGCCAGTTGCCGCGAGGTGCGGTTGAATAGCCGTGCGCCAAGTCTCTCCTCCAGCCGGCTGACAGCCCGCGAAACGGTAGGCACCGACACACCGAGCGTCCTAGCGGCGCGGGCGAAAGAACGCTCTTCGGCGACCTTGGCGAACATTGCGAGGCCTTCGAAATCCGGAAATTTCGTCATTTCATTCCTGCAATAATAGCTTTCATTTCTTTCTATTTCGAAACGTTCGTCGCGTCCATATCTCAGCCTTGGTCGAACAACAGGAGACGACAATGACACAGAGGTTGAGTGGAAAGATTGCAGTGATTACTGGCGCAACGTCGGGCATCGGTCTTGCGACTGCCAAGCGTTTCGCCGCCGAAGGCGCCCAGCTTTTCGTGACCGGCCGGCGCAGGGACGTGCTCGACGCGGCCGTTGCGGAGATAGGGGGTAAGGTTGTTGGCATCCAGGCGGACTCGGCAAAGCTGGCGGACCTTGACCGGCTCTATGACCGCGTGAAAGCCGAAGCCGGCCGGATAGATGTGTTGTTCGTCAATGCCGGCGGTGGTTCGATGCTGCCACTCGGCGAAATTACCGAAGAGCAGTATGACGACACGTTCGACAGAAATGTGAAAGGTGTTCTTTTCACCGTGCAAAAGGCGCTGCCGCTGCTCGGTCAGGGCTCATCGGTTATCTTGACGGGATCGACGGCGGGCTCGACCGGTACTCCGGCCTTCAGCGTCTACGCCGCCTCGAAGGCCGCGCTACGAAGCTTCGCTCGCAACTGGATCCTCGATCTCAAGGATCGCGGCATTCGTATCAATACGCTGAGCCCCGGTCCGACAAAGACAACCGGTCTCGTCGAACTCGCCGGCAAGGATGAGGTGCAACAGCAGGGCCTGCTCAATTATCTCGCAACGCAGGTGCCAATGGGGCGCGTCGGCCGCGCCGAAGAGATCGCCGCCGCCGCACTCTTTCTCGCTTCCGACGATTCGAGCTTCGTCACCGGTACCGAACTCTTTGCCGACGGCGGCGCCGCGCAGGTGTGATGAAGTCCGGCGGCCCGCCAGTTTTTGATGGCGGGCCGCCGACGCTGGTATCCCGATCGTCTTTCGACTAATGCTCGCGTCGAAATCGGAAGCGGAAAGGAAACGGCCACACATGACCGGCTATCAAATCTTCTGGCCACTCCTCGCCCATGTGGCCCTGGTCTATGGTCTTTATGCGGTTCTTGGGCTTCGGCGTGCAAAAATGGTCCGCGCCGGCACCATCGCGAAATCGGATTATCGCGAAAATCGTGACGAGCCGGCCGAAAGCCTTGTCGTGAAGAACTGCCTCGCCAACCAGTTCGAACTGCCTGTGCTGTTCTACGCCTGCTGCATTCTTCTCTATGTCACCGAGGCCGACAATCTCGTCGCCCTCGGCCTCGCCTGGGCCTTCGTCGCCCTGCGCTACGCCCACGCCGCCATCCATGTCACCAGCAACGACTTGCGTTATCGCAGCCCGATCTTCGCCGCCGGTTATTTGGCTCTGGCCGCCATGTGGGTCTGGCTCGCCATTTGGATGGCGATGGGGTGAAGCGGCAGGCGAGTTGACCATCAACCATCATGCGGACCAGATCGCTTGGATCGGGTTGTGAGTCGATAAAACCGCAGCCTAAAATCGCGATTACACACGCTTTTCCCGGCCGTTAAAATGCGAACGTTTCCATTTACGGCGGATGAAGACCTGCATGTCATATCGACCCGACGCGGTGATTTGGCACATGCCTTCCGCCGCGAACAAAAAGAATGGGAACGACATGGGCGCGGAAAGCATGGATCGGATAGGCCTGCGAAGGAAGCCGAAGCAGGAACGCAGCATCCAGAGGCTGGACCTCATTCTCGCCGCCGCCGCCAAGATCATCGCCGAAAAGGGCGTCAGCGCCATGCGGATGACGGAGCTCGCCGCCGCCGCCAAGGTGCCGATCGGTTCGGTTTACCAGTATTTCCCGGAGAAGGCGGCGATCGTCAAAGCCCTGTTCGACCAGCACGCCTCGGCGATCCAGGCGAAGATGGCGGCGATGTTCACCGGCGTACAGTCACTTGATCAGGCGCTGGATGTCGTCTGCGCCACCATCGACTGGTATTACGATTCCTACCACAACGATCCCGTCTATCTCGGCGTCTGGATGGGAACAGAGACCGATCAGGATCTGTTGCAGCTGAATATCGAGCATAGCGGTCACGTCGCCGGCATCTTCCGTGACGCCGTGCGCCAGCTGGCTCCCGACCTTTGCGACGAAGAAATGTATGCGCGCACTTACCTGTTCAGCCACCTGATCGGCGCTGTCATCCGGCTTGCCGCCGTGAGCGAGGAGGGCCTAGCGCGGCGTATGCTCGATGAGTGGAAGCGCGTCATCCGCGCCTCCCTTTTCACTGCGACCGTGTCGCGCGCCGCCTGAGAGCTCTTACCAGCTTGGTACCATATTGGCCGCCTTCAGCCGCGGATAAAGGCGCGCCTGAGCGGATTTGACATCCGCTTCGAGCGTGTCGTCGACGACAGTGGGCGTGATGTTGTCGAGGCAGGCGGTGATATGCGCCGTGATCGCGTTCATCAGTGAGAGCGAAACGCCAGGTCGCTTCATGATGCCGATCTGCACCGGCGGCAGCGCCGGGAAGCCGTCCGCCTGGCTCAGCACCTTCATGCCCGTTCGCAGCGCCGATTCCGGCATCACCGAAACCGCCATGCCGGCAAGCACGGCGGCGGCAACGACGGTGCAGGACCAGCTCGTGAACAGGATCTGGTGCTCGCGTCCCACAGCATCGAGCGCCGAGCAGGCGAGCTGGCGCCACTGGCAGTCGCGCCGGCCGACGGCAAGCGGCACCGGCGCATCGTCGCGGATCGGATGGTTGGCCGAACCCACCCAGCAGAGCGGCTCGGTTCTCACCACATCGGACATGCGCTCGCGCGGATTGTGGGTGACGAGCGCGATGTCGAGCTCGCCCTTATGCATGCGTTCGGCAAGATCCACCGAGGGCTCGCAGACGATATAGAGCTCGACATTCGGATGCGTCTTGGCGAAGCGGCCGATGATTTCGGGCATGTAGCGGTCGGCATAGTCGTCCGGCGTGCCGATCCGCAGCATCCCCTCCAGCCTGTTGTCGTCGAAGGCCGCGATCGCCTCGTTGTTGAGGCGGATGATGCGCCGGGCATAGTTGAGCAGCTTTTCGCCCTCGACCGTCAGCCGGTTGCCGCGCCCGTCCTTGATGAACAGCTGCTTGCCGATGCGTTCCTCGAGACGGCGCATCTGCATGGAGACGGCCGATTGGGTCTTGTAGACCCGGTCGGCGGCCTTGGTGAAGCTGCCGGAATCGACGATGGCGATGAAAGTCTGCAATTGGTCGAGATCAAGAGGCGCGGACATGTTGTCACCCATAAAGATAGCTGATGATAATCATTAGAAACATTCGTTGGACTGATCAATAGGTCTTTGGCATCTTCGGGATGCAAATCAAGCAAAGTGAAGGACAGACACCCTGCCTGTCCGAGCCCAATTCAGCCTTGCTCCTTCCCGTGCGACCTCGCGGGAGGGCTGGGTTGTTGCGCGCCTAAAAGAAAATCGAAAGAAAGGAGAGTCCCATGCGGATGACAGACAGAACAATAGAACTCGACTGCGGCAAGCTCACCCCGACGTTTTTCCAGCGTCTGGCAGCAGGCTTCACACCGTTGACCTCCTTCTTTCGCGTGTTCCGCAATCGCATGGAGATCAACGGTCTACACGATCTGAACGACACTCAGCTGAGGGATATCGGCCTTAGCAGGGCTGACCTGACCTCCGCGTTCCTGGCGTCGACCTTCTTCGAGGACCCGTCGGAACATCTGACGCGCTCAGCGCGCAATCGCTGGCGCCTGTCGCTCTTCCGCTCCCACGAAGAGTAGGAGCGTCGAGTTTCCCCGCAGGGTGATAGCCAATTAGCCCTGCCGCTTGACCCGGTGATCGGCTTTCCCAAGCCATCTCCGGGTTTTTTTATGCCCTACAGCGTCCTTTGTGCATCTTTCCAGACGCGCAAAGGACGCTGCAATATTATGGATTTGCGCGAATTCCTTTCCGAAAATCGATTCCGACTTTCGGGGTTATTCGCTGGTCTCAGAGGAGGACTTCGGCCGATAGGTTTCGAAGATCGCTTCCAGGTTCCTCTGATAGTTCTTCTGCACCTCCAGCCCGCTGTCGAACATGGCGTTTAGGATTTCGGTATAGCTGTCGGTATTGATCTTCGCCTCTTCCTTCGGCGCCTCCGGTGCCTTGGTCTTAGTCTGGGCCGCCGGCTGCTGGCCAAGCCCGCCCATCATCTCCTGGAAAGCCTGGGCGAAGGGATTGTCGAGGAAGGGGTTCGGCTGAGATGTCGCTTCCGGCTTCGGCACCGAAAACATCAGCTGCATCGCCTGCGTGAAGGGATTGTCGAAGATGCTGGGTTCCGGAGCTGTCCTCGGCTTCGGCGCAAAGCCGGTGCTTTCCAGCCATTTCTGGATGGTCTCGTTCATCGCGGTGTTGACGAAGGGGTTGACCGGCGAGGCCATCTGGCCGGTCGTCTGCTTGAAGAGCCCGCCCATCAGCGTATCGGCCAGCACCGGCAGCATCCGTTTGTAGATATCCTGACCGATGCCGGTCATCTGTGCGGCCTGGGCGGCGACCGCGCGCGAAACCTCCTTCGAGCCGAAGAGTTGGGCAAGGATGTTGTTGCCGTCGGAAATACCCTCCGGCGTGAAAGCCCGGTTCATATCCTCGAAATATCGCGCGTAATTGCCGGAGGAGACCGCCTGCATCAGCCCGACGAAATCATAGGGATTGCTGGTGCTGCGTTTCAGCCCGGCGGAAAAGGCCGGCATCAGCGCCGCCATCGCCTTCGTCGCCTGTTCTTGCGCGAGGTTGAACTGCCGGGCGATCGCCTCCATCGCCGCGCCGTTCTGCGCCTGCATCATCATGTCGAAGAGTGGCAGCATGGAAGTCCCTTTCCCCGGGTCGTGACGCGTTGTAACGCCACTATAACCGGAAATGGCAATGCGCAAACTGCTTTTTGCCATAAGAACTTAGGGAGGAATTTATCGAGAGCATGCGACCAAGGCTCCAGCGGCCGGTCGGTGGAGCACCACGTTGCCGGCCTTCGTTTCCGCCGCTCGGAGACAGTCGAAAATAGGGGCTGTCAGAGCGATTCCGGTAAAACCGGAACCGCTTTGGGTCGGACTCAGTACTGATAGTCCTCGAAGACCGGCTCCACGGAACCGTGCCAGCGGCCGTGATAGAGCGAAAGCAGATCCTCGGCCAGCGTCGCCTTCTTGGCGAGCACCTCGTCGAGCGGCGCCAGGAAGATGCACTCGTCCTGGCCTTCCCGGTTGAGCTTGCCGCGCGCCTTGAGACCGGCCCTTGATATGCCGACCACCTCGCGCGCCATGTCGAAGAGCGGATGTCCGCGAAATTGCGCCTTCAGCCCTTCGGCGGGAACGGCATTGCGCAGGGCGCTGATCTCGGCAAAGCTCCAATCCTTCGTCAGTTCGTCGGCAGCCTCGAGTGCCGCATCATCGTAGAGCAGGCCGACCCAGAAGGCCGGCAGCGCACAGATGCGTCGCCACGGGCCGCCGTCGGCGCCGCGCATTTCGAGGAAACGCTTCAACCGCACGTCGGGAAAGAGTGTCGAAAGATGGTTCGTCCAGTCACCCATCGTCGGCGCCGGATCGGCGACCTCGCCCTTCAATGCGCCGTTCATGAACTGGCGGAAGGTGACATGGGTACAGTCGTGATAGTGGCCGTCGCGGACGATGAAATACATCGGCGCGTCGAGCGCCCATTCGGCATAGTCGCGGAAGCCGAAGTCGTCGCGGAAGGTGAAGTCGAGCAGGCCGGCGCGCCGGTTGTCGACGTCGCGCCAGATATCGCCGCGCCAGGAGAGCAGCCCGTTCGGCTTGCCCTCGGTGAAGGGCGAGGATGCAAACAGAGCGGTCGCCAGCGACTGCAGCTTCATCGAGACGCGCATTTTCTTGCGCATGTCGGCTTCCGAGGAGAAGTCGAGGTTCACCTGGATCGTGCAGGTGCGGTACATCATGTCGAGACCCTGGGTGCCGACCTTCGGCATATAGCGGGTCATGATCTCGTAGCGTGATTTCGGCATCTGCGGGGTTTCCGCATAGGTCCATTTCGGACTGCCGCCGATGCCGAGGAAGCGGATACCCATCGGCTCGGCGATTTCGCGCAGCGTCGCCAGATGCTGGTTCGATTCCTTGCAGGTCTCGTGGATCGTCTCCAGCGGTGCGCCGGAGAGTTCGAACTGGCCGCCAGGCTCGATCGAGATCGCGCCCATGCCGTGCTGCTCGGCAAGGCCGATGATGTTGCCGCCGTCGGTGATCGGCTCCCAGCCGCTTTTTTTCTGCAGGCCGCTCAAAAGGGCCGAAATGCTGGCATCGCCGAAATAGGGAACCGGGCTGTTGTCGGCGCGGAAGAAGGCGAATTTCTCGTGTTCGGTGCCGATCCGGAAGCGCTCCCGCGGCTTGTTGCCCGCGGCGATATAATCGGTCAAATCCTGGACCGAAGAGAGCGGTGTCTGGTCGGTAGTGTCGCGGGCCATGCGGGATACCTGTATTCAAAAAGGCGCCCAGGGGGCCGGGCAGTTGGAAGGGTGATTAGGACCCAAGCCACCCATGTTGCAAGTGAAATTGTTTCAACGACGCATCAAAAAAATAACAGCGATTTCCATGTCAACCCGTTTTCGACCTTAGTTCCAGTCGCCGATCGCCGCCTGGACCACCGCCAAGGCCGCAACGGCTGCCGTATCGGCCCGCAGGATGCGCGGTCCGAGCGGAATGGCGGTGACGAAATCGAGGCTTCGAAGCCGCGCCCGTTCCTCTTCCGAAAAGCCGCCTTCCGGTCCGACGAGCAGAGCGAGATGTCTCTCCTTGATCGCTGACAGCACCGGCAGCGGGTTCTGCCCGGCATCGCCCTCGTCGCAATAGATGATGCGGCGCTCGCTTGGCCAGCGATCGAGCAAGTCGAGAAGTCTCACCGGCTCGGCCACATCGGGAATGCCGAGAATGCCGCATTGTTCCGCCGCTTCGACGACATTGGCGCGCAGCTTGTCGAGACTGGTGATCTTGCCCTGGACGTGCTGGGTCATGACCGGCTGGAGCAGGCCCGCCCCCATTTCGACCGCCTTCTGCACGAGATAGTCCATGCGGCCGACCTTGAGCGGCGCAAAGAGATAATGCAGGTCGCAAGGCTGCGGCTGCGGCCGCGTCTCTTCGGTAGCCGTCAGCTGAATGCGTTTGCGTGTGGGGAAGGAGAGGGTAGCCTTCCACTCGCCGTCGCGGCCGTTGAAGAGCAGGATCGCCCCACCTTCCTCCATCCTCAGCACATTGGCGAGATAGTTGAACTGATCGGCATTTGCCTCCACGATGGCACCGCTGGAAAGCGGCGCCTCAACGTAAAGCCGTTGCATACGGAAATTGGCGCGCATTCGAAAAACTCGAGACCTCAGACGAAGAGCGCGAACATAACCCAATAAATCATTGCCGCAAGCGCTGCCGAAACCGGCACGGTGACGATCCAGGCGGCGATGATCGTCATGAAATGCGAACGGCGCACGAGATAACGCCGCCGCGTCTCGTGGATATTCGGCTCTTCCGGCTCGTCGATATCAAAGCTCTCGGCCTTGCGCCTGATATAGGCGATGCGACGCTTCGAGTGGCGCGTGTACCATTCACGGAAGAATCCGACGCCGAAAACGGAGCCGACGGCGATATGTGTGGTGCTAACCGGCAGGCCGAGCCAGGAGGCGACGATGACGGTAAAGGCGGTCGACAGCGCGACGCAATAGGCCCGCATCGGATTGAGCTTGGTGATCTCCTCGCCGACGAGGCGGATGAGGCGCGGCCCGAAGAGCAGCAGGCCGACGGAGATGCCGAAGGCGCCGATCAGCATCACCCAGAGCGGCGGATGCCCGATGCCGCCGCCGCCAATGCCGACCGAATGGACGATCGCCGACAGCGGCCCGACCGCGTTCGAAACGTCGTTTGCGCCATGTGCGAAGGACAGCAGCGCCGCAGAGCCGATCAGCGGCAACCGGAACAGCGTCCGCAGCGAGCTGTTGCGGTTTTCGAGAGCCCGCGCTTGGGCAAGAAGGAGCGGCCGGGCGGCAAGCCAGCTTACCAGCCCGATGCCGATCCCGATGAGGAGGACGGTCAGCGGCGGGAACCTGCCCGGGGGCGACAGCTGCAGCACCATATAAGCCATGAAGCCGCCGGCCATCACCGCGACCAGCACCGGCACCCAGCGCTGCGCGGCCGCGATCTTGTCGTCGCGATAGATGATCAGCGTCTTGACGAGATAGAGCAGCCCGGCAGCGATCAGCCCGCCGATCAGTGGCGAGGTGATCCAGCTCGAGGTGATCTCCAGCATCACCCGCCAGTTCACCGGTTCCGGCCCGACGGCTGAGATGCCGGCCCCGATCACCGCCCCGACGATCGCATGGGTGGTGGAAACCGGCGCGTTCATCCAGGTTGCGAGGTTGATCCAGAGGGCCGCCGCCATCAGCGCCGCCATCATGATCCAGCCAAGCAGCACCGGCGGCACCTGGACGGCGTCGACGATGTTTGCCGAAATCGTCTTGACGACCTCGCCGCCGGCGACCGTGGCGCCAAGAACTTCGAAAATCGCAGCGATGACCAGTGCCTGGCCCATCGTCATGGCACGCGCTCCGACGGCAGCACCAACATTGTTGGTCACGTCATTGGCGCCGATGTTCATCGCCATGTAGCCGGCAAGGGCCGCCGCTGCCACGACGAGCATCGCTCCCGGCCGGTCGAACACATAGACGCCAGCAAAGAGCATGACGAGACCGACGAAAATCAATCCGAGGCCAGGCGCCACCAGCCGTCGCAAAACATGCTTCGCCACGTCCTCGGCATGGGTGATCTTGTCGAGGTCCTTGTCGAGCGTACGTTTCGTGAGGACTGCGGGACGTGGCGGCATTCTTTTTCCTGAGGATGACTCTGCTTCTACGCTGCTTTCTTAGCAGTGCAAGATGGCAGGATTCATTCCGCCGGAATTTGCTTTGCCGCTCCGGTCGAAAGCCGATCGGTCATCGTCCGCTTGAAGGCGAGCAAGAGGTGCCGGAGCTCCGGTTCACGCACGCGCCCTGCCGCCTCGTCGAACGAGACCCATTCAATGCGGCGCTCGCCTTTTTCCTTGAAGTTCTTTGCCATGTCGGTGACTTCAAGCGCATAGACCTGCACCTTGCAGATCACCTGTACCCCGTCGCGCAGCACCTTCGAATAGCTGTAGGCGCCAAGCGTTTCCGTTTCGACTACGCCGCGGACGCCGGCTTCCTCGAAGGCCTCCTGCATCGCGACCTCATGGGCGCATTTGCGCGTCATCGGCCAGCCCTTGGGAATGACCCAGCGGCCGGTGTCGCGGCTCGTCATCAACAGCACCTCGACCTCGCCGCTCTTCTTCTTTACCCGGTAGCAGAGCGCACCATATTGCTGTCGCGGCGGGCGCCGGAACATCAGTTGCACATCGGAAGCCAGTCGGGCGAAAAGAGTCAATGGTCGGGTCACCTTCACAGTCGTCGTTAGGAATCACTCATATACGTATATCACGGAAAGCTTACGCAATTCAAAAAGGCGCAGCACGACTCGAAACGCGATTTGATCGCCGTTCATAGGGGAAATCGAGGTGGGACAGGTTCGGAAAATCCGTCACACCCTGTCTCGAATGCGTCACATTGCACAGCTGTACAATATGGCGTGATCTTGCCTTTCGTTCAATGGCGAGATTTAGTGATCCACTATGATCTGGTGAATGTCGTCCTCATGCGTCTTCCATCGCTCAATGCCATCCGCGCCTTCGAGGCCGTCTGCCGTCATGGCAGCATTCTGAAGGCTGCCGAAGAGCTGAATGTGGTGCGCGGCGCCGTACGCCAGCAGATCGCCACGCTGGAGAATCACTTCGGCCGCAAGCTCTTCACACGTGACGGCCGCAGGCTCGTCCCGACCCTGCAGGCCCGGGCTTTTGCCGAAGCTTCGGGTGCGGCTTTCGACATCCTGCAGCGTGCTGCTTTTGAGCTCGACGGGACTGCGGCGAACCGCATCCGTCTCGGCGTGCCCTCCGCCTTCGCAGTCTGGTGGCTGATGCCGCGTGTCGCAGCGATGCAGGCAAGTCTCGGCGACACGGCGGTCGACATCATGCCGATGACCATCGTCGAACCGTTGCAGATGCACCCAGAATTGGACGCTGTGATCATGGGCGGTGAATATCGTCCTGCCGCGGGCATCACTGCCCTGCGATTCATGGAGGACGAGTTCGGCCCGGTCGCCACGCCTTCGCTTGCCGCGACACTATTGCGCGACCCGGTGGCGATGGGCGCGCTGACGATGCTCGCCAGCCGCAGCGTTCCGAAGCTCTGGGAAGAATGGTTTGCCGAAAGCGGCACGCCGCCGGTCGTCTTTTCCCGCGCCCAAGAATTCGAGGATCTGCTGCTGGCCCTGGCTGCCGCCCGCTCCGGGCTTGGCATCGCACTTGCCCCGCGTGCCTCGATCGAGGACGATCTCAAGCGCGGGCATCTGGTCGCGCCCTACGGCTTCATTTCCCGGCCATCGGGTTATAGCTTCTGCTGCCGCATGCCGGATGCGAAACGGCCAGCCTTCGCGGCCCTGTCCGGTTGGCTGCTTCGCTGCGGGACACCGGCCTGAAAGAGCAGATTTTCTGCCCCTTCGCCAGAATTACTTCCATATCGGCCGCCTCGTCGCTCCGCTAAAGCAATTCCAGCAAAAGTGTGCAGCGGTTTTGCGTCCGGAATTGCGCAAACCCCAGAAACCGCACGAACACGGAATTGGGAAGAGAGATGATGGAAAAGAGCGCAACCCGCATCGACTGGATCGGCAACAGCTGCAGGCTGCTCAAGGCGACGGCCGCCGAATTCGAGCGGACGCGTCCTTTCGAGGGCCTGTCGATCGGCACCGGCATTCATCTGGAGCCGAAGACGGTGGCGCTGTTGACGACGCTTCGCGCCGGCGGCGCGCGTCTTGTCTGCACCGGCAATCTCAACAGCACCCAGCCTTCGACAGTCGAGTTCCTGCGCTCGCAGGGCATCACGGTTTTCGCGACGCAGACGACGGATCCGGCCGCTCACCATCAGAACCTCGAAGCGGTCATTGCCGAAAAGCCGGATCTGCTGCTCGACAATGGCGGTGATCTCTTCGCCATCGCGGCGGAAAAACCCTACGCCAATCTCCGCGGCGGCACCGAGGAGACCACCTCGGGCCGTACGCGCCTGCTGCCGCTGCGCGCGCGGCTGAACATGCCGATCCTCGTCATCAACGACAGCCCGATCAAACAATTCGCCGAAAACAGGCATGCCGTCGGCCAGAGCCTGTTCGAAAGCTATCTGCGCTTCACCAACCGCTCCACCAACGGCAAACGCGTGACGGTGTTCGGCTACGGTGCTTGCGGCAAGGGCACGGCCACCTGTTTCCGCAATGCCTTTTCAACCGTCAGTGTCGTCGATATCAATCCGGTGACGACGCTCGAAGCCCATCTCGATGGTTTCGTCACGCCGCTGCGCGATGCAGCGATCCGCTCGGCCGATATCATCGTCACCGTCACAGGTTTTGCCGGCATCGTGACGGCAGCCGACCTGCCGCTCGTCAATGACGGCGCGATCCTGATGAATGGCGGCCATTTCCCGCATGAGATCGATGTCGAAGCCTTCCGTCGCCATCCCGATGTCACCGGCACCGACCGCTACGAGGCCGATCATATCGAGACCTTCCATCTCAGCGACGGCCGTTCCTTCCATGTGCTGGGCGGCGGTCACATGACCAATCTCGCCGGTCCTCGGCCGCTCGGCAATACGGTCGAGTCGATGGATCTCGGCTTCACCCTTCAGGCCCGCTGTCTGGAACGTATCGCCAGGGGCGAAGCCGGTCCCCAATCCTGCCTCGTGCCTGTGCCCGCCGATATTGATGCGTTGGTAGCAAACGCCTATCTCGATCTGGCGCGCTAATTCTGCCGACGGATTGAGATCAGTCGATCTCGACGACGAGCTTCCCGTCTGCCTGCCGGTCTTCGATCAGCCGATGTGCCTCATCTGTATCGGCAAGGGTGAAGCGGCGCGGGTCGAGCTTCGGCATCACCTTGCGGGCTTCGACGAGCTTCGTCATCTCCCGCATGATCTCACCATGATGGGCGCGTCCTTCGCCGGTCAGAAGCGGCAGCAGCGTGAAGACGCCGGAATAGGTGGCGGCCTTGAAGGACAGCGGCGCCAGCGCATGGCTTCCCCAGCCAAGGCAGCTCACAACGTGGCCAAACTGGCTGACGGCTCGGAATGCCGTATCGAGCCCCTGGCCGCCGACCGTATCGTAGACCAGATCGAAACCCTTGCCGCCGGTGTGTCTTGCGACATAGGTTTCAACCGTTTCCGCGTCACGATCGATCGGCGTTGCGCCAAGGCCGGTGAGATAATCCGTTTTCGAAGCGCCGTCGACCACATAGACCGCGGCTCCGGCAGCCTTGGCGATCTGTGCGACGATATGGCCGACACCGCCGCCGCCAATCACAAGAACCTTCTGGCCGGCCTTGACCCCGGCGCGGTCGACCAACCCTTCCCAGGCGGTAATTGAGATCAGCGGCAGGGCGGCTGCCTCGCGCATCGACAGGTTTTGCGGCTTCAGCGCCAGCAGACCGGCGTCGACAGCTGCAAATTCGGCAAGCGATCCCTGAATGCCGCCGACCCCGCCGGTCATGCCGTAGACCGAGTCGCCGCGGCGGAAACCGCTGACGCCAGTTCCGATCTCTTCGACGACACCGGCCATATCGATGCCGAGAATGGCGGGAAGCGGATGGCGGGCATGGGCCGCGTTGCCGGCCCGGATCTTGAGATCGAGCGGATTGACGCCGCTTGCCTTAATGCGCACCAGAACCTGGCCTTCGCCGGGCACCGGCTTTGCAATATCGGCGATGCGCAATGGCGAATTCGGCATTTGCGCCAGGAGCGCTTTCATCGTTGATTCTACAGGCATGGAACTCTCCTTCGTTCGCGGTGCGGCGTCTGCAGGGGCACCGCAATTGGCGTGGAAGAAAGATGGTTCATTGAAACGCGAATGAAAATGAAAGATAACGACTGAAGCCCATGCATTTTTGTTTGACGGATGCGAGCGATGGAATGGAGCGACCTCAAGCTGTTTCTGGCCATCGCCCGGTTCGGCACGCTGGGGGCAGCAGCCCGCAGCCTCGGGCTGACGCAGCCGACGATGGGCAGGCGGCTGCGTGTCCTTGAAGCCTCTCTCGGCCAGACGCTTTTTCAGCGCACGGCTGATGGCTTCGTGCTGACCGACGAAGGCACAGCGGTGTTCGCCGGCGCTGAACGCATCGAGGAGGAGGCGCTCGCCATGGAGCGCGTCCTTGCCGGCGGCAGCCGTCAGCTCGATGGATTTCTCAGGCTATCCTCATCCGACTGGTTCGGCGCGCATGTGCTTTCGCCGGTGCTGGCGGAATTCTCACAAGTCCATCCGAAGGTAGAGATCGAATTGCTGACCGACAGCCGGCTTCTCAACCTGTCGCGACGCGAAGCCGACCTCGTCTTCCGCATCCGACCTTTCACGGAAGCGGAGATCATATCGCGCAAGCTCATCCATATCGAATACGGCCTTTACATCAGACGCGGCGCGCAGCACCCCGAAGCCGGCGACGGCACGGGCGCCCGCCTCATCACCATGGACGAGGCTTTTGGCGACATGCCGGATGTCGGCTGGCTGCAACGCCTGTTGCCGCGGGCCGACATCGTCATGCGCAGCAACAGCCGCGACGTGCAGGCGGCGCTCTGTGCCAATGGAGCCGGGCTCGCCGTCCTGCCGCGGCCGCTTGGCGATTCGCATGCCGCCATCGAACTGGTCGATCTCGGTGAACCGACGCCGGGCCGCGACACCTGGGTCGGCTATCACCGCGACATGAAGCGCCTGGCGCGGCTGCGCGCCCTGCTGGATCTCGTCATCGAGAGATTGGCGCGCTGAACCGGCGCTGCCATCAGCGCTCCCAATAGGGGACGGGACCGTAAAGCTCTGCCAGATAGTCGATGAACAGCCGCACCTTGGCCGGCAGGAACTGCCGGCTGGGATAGACGGCCGACAGCGCGACATTGTGCGAGCCCTCATAGGCCGGCAGCACCTGCACCAGCCGGCCTGCCTTGAGCTCTTCGCCGATATCCCAGGTGGAGCGCAACGCGATCCCGAGGCCGGCGATGACAGCCTCGCGGATCACCTCGCTGGAATTGGTGATCAGCATGCCTTCCGGCCTGAGACTCAGCGCCCCGTCCGGCCCGTTCAGCCGCCAGGTGTCGTTATTGTGGGCCGGCAGGCAGCGGTGGTGTTTCAGCTCTTCGATATGCTTCGGCTCGCCATGCGCTGCAAGGTAGTCCGGTGAAGCGCAGAGCAGCCGGCGTACCGGCGCCAGACGGCGGGCAACGAGGCTCGAATCGGTAAGTTCGGCGATGCGGATCGCCAGATCGAAGCCGCCGCCGACGATGTCGCTGAATTCGTCGGTCAGCACCAGGTTGATCGCAAGCTCCGGATGCGCCTCCATGAAATCTTTCAGATGCGGCGCGATATGCATGCGCCCGAAGGAGGTCGGGGCCGAGATCTTCAGCGTGCCGTGCATCTGCGCCGAGCGGCCTGAGATATAAAATTCTGCCTCCTCCAGCCCGGCGAGAATGCCGAGAACGCGGTCGTAGAAGCCCTGTCCGGCTTCCGTCAGCGAGATCTGCCGCGTCGTGCGCTGTAAAAGCCGGGTACCCAGCCGGTCTTCCAGCCGCTTGATCCGTTTGGAGACGACGGCTGGGGAAAAGCCGAGCGCACGCCCGGCGAGCGACATGCTGCCTGTCGAAACGACCTTGGCAAAGATTTCGAGATCACCCAGATTGGTCATAAGGTTTAGTGACTTTTTCCCCTTTTGGCATAAGTGCTTAGCATTTGCGCCACTTTCGGGAAAGTGCTAAGCCGGTCTATCGGCGGCAGGGAGGTTCGCGGCCGGTTTCCGCTGTCATCTTCCCGCTGTCATTCCCCCTCGTCAGGGCCAGGGAGAGCGCCATGTCCGACGCCATTTCGTTTCTCAGCCCCCGCGCCGACGTGCTGGCGCGCCGAGCCCAGATCGTTGCCGATCTGACCGATCTTCTGCCGCCGGAATGCCTGGTGCATGAGGCGCGCGAGCTGGTACCGTTCGAGACCGACGCCTTTGTGTCCTATCGTCGCCTGCCGCTCGCCGTTGCCCTGCCGCGCACCACGGCTGAGGTTTCGGCCGTCATGCGTTATTGCCATCGCTACGGCATTCCCGTCGTGCCGCGCGGCGCCGGCACCTCGCTCTCCGGCGGCGCCATCCCGCAGGAGGATGCCGTCGTGCTCGGCCTGTCGAAGATGAACAGCATCCTCGAAATCGATCTGCCGAACCGCGTCGCCGTGGTCCAGGCCGGCGTGACCAATCTCAATATCTCCGAATCCGTCTCCGCGGACGGCTTTTTCTATGCGCCTGATCCGAGTTCGCAGCTTGCCTGCACCATCGGCGGCAATATCGGCATGAATTCCGGCGGCGCTCACTGTCTGAAATATGGCGTCACCACCAACAATCTGCTCGGCGTCAGGATGGTGCTGGTCGACGGCACGGTGATCGAGCTTGGCGGCAAGGCGCTGGATGCGGCAGGCTATGATCTGCTCGGCCTCGTCTGCGGCCATGAAGGCCAGCTCGGCATCGTCACCGAGGCGACGGTGCGGTTGATCGCCAAGCCGGAAGGCGCGCGCCCCGTGCTCTTCGGCTTCGAGAACTCGGAAGAGGCCGGCGCCTGCGTTGCCGATGTCATTGCCGCTGGCATTATCCCGGTGGCGATCGAATTCATGGACAAGCCGGCGATCGAGATCTGCGAAGCCTTCGCCCATGCCGGATACCCCCTCGATGTCGGTGCGCTTTTGATCGTCGAGGTCGAGGGGTCGGAAGCGGAGATGGACGCCACGCTGAAGGACATCGTCGAGATCGCCCGCCGGCACGCTGTCAAGACCGTGCGCGAATGTCAGTCGGCAACCGAGGCGGCATTGATCTGGAAGGGCCGCAAATCCGCCTTTGGCGCCACCGGCCGCATCGCCGACTATATCTGCATGGACGGCACCGTGCCGCTCAGCCAGCTCTCCCACGTGCTGAAAAGAACCGCCGAGATCGTCGATCATTACGGCCTGCGCGTCGCCAACGTCTTCCATGCCGGCGACGGCAATATGCATCCGCTGATCCTCTTCAACGCCAACGATCCAGAGGATGCCGCCCGCGCCGAGGCGGCTGGCAACGATATTCTGAGGCTCTGCGTCGATGCCGGCGGCTGCCTTACCGGCGAACATGGCGTCGGCATCGAGAAGCGCGACCTGATGCGTCACCAATATTCGGAGACCGACCTCGCCCAGCAGATGGCAGCGCGTGCCGCCTTCGATCCCGGCTGGCTCCTCAATCCGTCGAAGGTCTTCCCGCTCGAAGGGCGCCCCGCCGCATGATCGATCTGATGCCGACGAGCGAGGAAGAGGCCGCAGTGATCGTCCGCGCCCATGCGCAGAGCGGCCGGCCGCTCGTGATCTGCGGCGGCAATACCCGCTCGGGCTTCGGCAATGCCGTTGCTGCCCCGGACCGGCTGCGCTCGACCGGGCTTACCGGCATCGTCGCCTATAATCCCGGCGAAATGGTCATGACGGTCCGATCCGGCACGCCACTTGCCGAGGTCGAAGCGGCACTTCAGGAAAGTGGCCAAATGCTCGCCTTCGAGCCGATGGATCATCGTCCCGTGATGGGCACATCCGGCGGGCCGACCATCGGCGGCGTCTTCGCTACCAATGTCTCCGGTCCGCGCCGGCTGATCGCGGGTGCTGCCCGCGACAGCCTGCTCGGGGTGCGATTCGTCAACGGCAGGGGTGAGATCATCAAGGCCGGCGGCCGAGTGATGAAGAATGTCACCGGCCTCGATCTCGCCAAGCTGATCGCCGGCTCGCATGGCACGTTGGGTTTCCTCACCGAAGTCACCTTCCGTGTGCCGCCGCGCCCGAAGACGGAGCGGACGGTGGTGCTATCGGACCTCAACGACGCCGAGGCGGCAAACGCTATGGCGGCGGCGATGGCGCTGCCGGTCGAAGTCTCAGGTGCCGCGCATCTGCCCTTGACGGTGACGTGGAAATTCCTCGCCGGCAAATTGCCCGAGGGCGAAGCGACGGTTCTGCGCATCGAAGGCCTGCCGGGCTCGGTCGACGTACGCATCGAAAAGCTTGCCGCGGCAATGTCGGCCTTCGCCACGGTCACGCGGCTGGAGCAGCCGGAAAGTCATAAGCTCTGGCAGGAAATTCGTGACGTGCTGCCTTATGCCGACGGCACGGCGCGGCCGGTCTGGCGCGTCTCGGTCGCCCCCGGCACCGGCCATCAGCTGGTCGCCGCACTCCGCCTCGAAGCCGCCGTCGACGCCTTCTACGACTGGCAGGGTGGCCTCGTCTGGATGCGCATGGAGGCAGGCCCAGAAGCCGAACTGGTTCGTCGCTATATCAAGGCGCTCGGCGGCGGCCATGCGACGCTGATCCGTGCATCGGATGAGGCGAGGGCGGTCACATCAGCCTTCCATCCCGAGCCCGAGGCGGTGGTGATGCTGTCACGGCGGGTGAAGGAAAAGTTCGATCCGGCCGGCATATTCAATCCGGGGAAGATGGGGTGAGGGACAAGATGGATCCGTGTCTCCCTATCTCCAGCAAAACCTCCAATACCCGTGGGGGATCCCGCTAGATGCAAACCAACTTCACCCTGACCCAGCTCCTCGATCCCGATGTCGCCGAATCCGAGCAGATCCTGCGCAAATGTGTCCATTGCGGTTTCTGCACCGCCACCTGTCCCACCTATGTGACGCTCGGCAACGAGCTCGACAGCCCGCGCGGCCGCATCTACCTGATCAAGGATATGCTGGAAAACGGCCGCCCCGCCGATACCGAGGTCGTCACCCATATCGACCGCTGTCTTTCCTGCCTTGCCTGCGTCACTACCTGTCCCTCCGGCGTCGATTACATGCATCTGGTCGATCACGCCCGCGCCCATATCGAAAAGACCTACAAGCGCCCGTTCATGAACCGGCTAACGCGCGCCATCCTTGCCGCCGTGCTGCCCTATCCCGGCCGCTTCCGCCTGGCGCTAAATCTCGCTCGCCTCGGCCGGCCCTTCGCCGGTCTGATGCGGGGTGGCGCGCTGAAACCCTTCGCCGCCATGCTGGCACTTGCGCCGCGCCGCGTGCCCGCAGCTTCGGACTTCGCAAAACCCGGCACGCATCGGCCCGAAACGGAACGGCGCGGCCGAGTGGCGATCCTTTCCGGCTGCGCCCAGCCGGTGCTTGATCCCGGCATCAACGCGGCAGCGATCCGGCTGTTGACGCGGCTCGGCGTCGAGGTCGTGGTTCCGGAAGGCGAGGTCTGTTGCGGCTCGCTGGTCCATCACATGGGCCGCGCCGAACAGGCGCTCGCCAGTGCACGCGCCAATGTCGATATCTGGACGCGCGAGATCGAGGGGCAGGGTCTCGACGCGATCATCATCACCGCCTCGGGCTGCGGCACGACGATCAAGGATTACGGCCACATGCTGCGCCTCGATCCCGCCTATGCTGCAAAGGCGGCCAGGGTCTCGGCGCTCGCCAAGGACGTCACCGAATATCTCGCCACCCTCGACCTGCCGGCACACATGCCGAACGGCATCACGGTCGCTTATCATTCCGCCTGTTCGATGCAGCACGGGCAACGGATCACGCTTGCGCCGAAGCAATTGCTGAAAGCGGCGGGCTTTACGCTGCGCGATCCCGCCGAAGGTCATCTTTGCTGCGGCTCTGCCGGCACCTACAACATCATGCAGCCGGAGATCTCGGCTGCGCTGAAGGTGCGCAAGGTCAAGAACATCGAGGCCACCAAGGCCGATGTCATCGCCACCGGCAATATCGGCTGCATCACCCAGATCGCTACCGGCACCGGCATTCCGATCCTGCATACGGTCGAACTGCTCGATTGGGCCTACGGCGGCGCTGTGCCGGAAAAATTAACAGGTTTGCCGTTAGGCTGAAGCTTGCGAAGGCCCGTCGGGCCGGTCTCGGGAGTTTAGACGATGTGGCGGGGAATGATTGTGCTTGCGGGACTGCTCGGTGCGGCAGGCACCGCCCATGCAAATAGCCGTTATTTCTGTTCCGCCGATGACAAGGAAGCACGCTTCACGCTCGAAAGCGGTTTCGAAAGCGATGCCGGCCACAAGCTGAACCATTTCCGCGGCGCGTTGATCGTCAAGGATGAGGCCCAATCGACAGTATTCGGAAAGCGTGTTTTCGAATCGCAGCACCTGACCAATCACTGGTCGCGCGACGGCGAACTGCTTATGGAGGTCTTTGACGGCGGCGGCGACGATACCGACGGAGCAACGCTGGATCTGGTGGTCGTCGCCGGTGAGCGCGGCAAGCCGTCGGCAAATTTCAGCGGCACCTATTCCCTGACGATCGAAGGCGGTGAAAAACCCTATGCCGTCGAGGGCAAGGTCAGCTGCGGCACGAAATAGCACCGCAGCCGAAATTTATTTACCAGTGGAACGATACGCCGACGTTGACGGCATTCGTGAAGATGTTGGTCTTCAGGTCCACGCCGCTGTCGATCGGAACGTCGATGCGCGAATAAGTGCCCTTGTATTCGACGAAGGTCGACCAGCGCTCGGTCACCTTGAAGTCGACGCCGGCCTGGGCCTGCAGCGTCACGCCGCCGAATTCATAAGCCCAGGTCTTACCCTCGGGGCGAATCACTTCAACATGCGGAATGTTCACGCCGATACCGGCGCCGAGATAGGGGGTCCAGCGGCGTGTCGGATCCTGGAAACGGTAGAGACCGTTCACCGTGATCAGGTTCAGGCCGTCGGTGAATTCGAAATGCGACCAGCCGGTCTTGGCCAGCGTATCGTCGTCGGCATAGACTTTGTCATGGGTATAATCGAGCGAAATACCCCAGTTCGGCTTGTTGAAATTCTCGAGCCACCAGGTGACGCGGCCGCCGTAATAAGGCGGGCTGCCGAAGGACTTACCTTCCCAGCCGGCGGTGAAGTGCGTGCCGTCGGACAGATCGACGCCGCTATGCGGCGCGGTCTGGTAGCCGCCGTAGATGGAGAATTGCAGGTCTTCCGCCGAGGCGGAAACTGCCGAACAGATTGTGAAAAACGCGATGCCCGCAAGTACGGAAGCGGAGGAACGCAGCGCATATGTCATTGAATAGCCCCGATATTGCAAATGTGTCGACTCTTAGGCAGGTTTGCCAGCTTTCGGCCTGAAAGTCTAAGCAAAATAAAAGGCGCGTCAAAAAGCGCCTTTCGTTTTTTTTGAAAGTGTTGCTCAGCCGCCAAACATCGTGCGCAGCACGTCGATGCCCCGGTCCTCAAACGCCACATTGCCCTGCCGGTTGCCGGGGCCGATGACGATCACCTTGGTGCCGACAGGCGCGCGATCGTAGAGATGCGTCACATCCTCGTTCATCATCCGGATGCAGCCCGAAGACATGTTGAGGCCGATCGTCCAGGGCTGATTGGTGCCGTGAATACGGAAGATCGTGTCGCGGCCACCCTGGTAGAGATACATGGCGCGGGCGCCGAGCGGATTGTCCTCGCCGCCTTCCTGGAAAGCAGGAATCATGTGTCCTTTGGCGGCTTCGCGGCGGCGCATCTCTGCCGGCGGCGTCCAGGCGGGCCATTCAGCCTTGCGGCCGATCTTGACCACCCCCGACCAGCCGAAGCCGTCGCGGCCGACGCCGATGCCATAGCGGGTGGCGCGGTTGTTGCCCTCGACGAGGTAGAGATATTTGTTGTTGGTGTCGATGATGACGGTGCCGGCGGCTTCCGTCGTTACCAGGCGCACTTTTTTGCGCTTGAACTGCGTCTTCACGTATTTCGGCATCTGCGCCACGCGCACGATCTGCGCCGGGCGTCGTGCATTGTCGGACGCGGGGCCCGCGGGTGCAGCAAAGGCGGATGTAGACATCAAGGACAGGACAAGTCCGGCAGCAGCCAGACCCGGCATTAGTTTGATCATGATCGATTCCCCTCAAGCAAATCCGCCCGAAGCTACATGAACTTCTGCCCGATTCAAGATCGGCGTGGCCGGATACAGCAATTTTGGAGAAGGGGAGCAGGATGTTCTTGCGGCCCCTGCTGCATAATTGATCCTCAAATCGGAATCGACTTAAGAAAAAATTATGCAGTAATTTAAAGGGTCACAGCGCCCTTTGCGGCTCTCGAAAAGACGCGCGGCGCTGTAAGTATTGCGCCGCCGTTACATGACGATGACGCGGGTTCCCACACTGACGCGATCGTAGAGGTCGATGACGTCTTCGTTGCGCAGGCGAATGCAGCCGGAGGAGACGGCGCTGCCGATCGACCAGGGCGCGTTGGTGCCGTGGATGCGGTAAAGCGTCGAGCCGAGATACATGGCGCGCGCGCCGAGCGGGTTTTCCGCCCCGCCGTCCATGCGCGCCGGCAGGTAATGACCCTTGGCGGCCTCGCGGCTGATCATCTCGGAAGGCGGCGTCCAGTCCGGCCATTCGGTCTTGCGGGTGATCTTGTGGGCGCCCGCCCATTCGAAGCCCGGCTTGCCGACGCCGACGCCGTAGCGGCGCGCCTTGCCGCCTTGCATCACCAGATAGAGGAAGCGGTTGTTGGTATCGATGACGATCGTGCCCGGCTTTTCCTGCGTGTCGTAGTCGACCATCTGCGGCAGGTATTGCGGTTCGATCGGATGGCGGATCGACGGGATGCCGGGATTGATCGCCGAAACGGTCTGCGGCGCGGCCTGCGGCGCCTGGCGCAGCACGCGACGCTGGAAAAGGCCGCGCTGCTGCTGGCGGACGACCGGCCGCTGATAGACGACGGGACGAACGGTGCCGCCGCCCAGCTGGTTGATCCAGGGCGCAGTCAGATCGGGGCTGAGCACGACGGGCGGGCGAGTGGCATAGCGGTCGTCTGCAAGGGCGGCCGTGGAGAAAATGCCGAAGAGGGCTGCGGCAAGAACAAGCTGTTTCATCATCGGACGAACTCTCTACAAATGACCGAAAATGCGCTGGCGGGACATGTCCGCCCGGACGGAGATGTTCCGCCCGGCAAAGACGCTGCCACCCAATCCGCCAGCGAATGGTAAAGATCGATTCACGAAAAGCCGACCGTTGGGATAAACTTTTCGTCAGGGTTACCGTTCGGTTTGGAAAGACGGTTTGCAAATGGTAAAGCCGGAATCAATGACCGGAGAACGAAGCGGACCGCCGCAGAATGAAGGATCATGAGCGCGACAGGCATCATCATCGGCGAGGACGGCAGGAGCCGCTGCCACTGGCACGCCAATCTGCCCGATTATCTCCGGTATCATGACGAGGAATGGGGCCGCCCTGTCACCGATGACATCCGCCTCTTCGAGAAGATCTGCCTCGAAGGTTTCCAGTCCGGCCTTTCCTGGCTGACGATCCTGCGCAAGCGGGAGAATTTCCGCGCCGCCTTCGCAGGTTTCGATTTCCACAAGGTCGCCCTCTTCGGCGAAGGGGATGTCGCTCGCTGCCTTGCCGATGCCGGCATCATCCGCCATCGCGGCAAGATCGTCTCGACCATCAACAATGCCAAGCGTGCGATCGAGCTTAGGGACGAATTCGGCTCGCTCGCCCATTATTTCTGGCGCTACGAACCCGGCCACAACGAGCGGCCGGCAGTGGTCGACCGTGATCACATCGTCGCCAATCCGACGACGCCGACATCCGTGGTCATTTCGAAGGATCTGAAGAAACGCGGCTGGACCTTTGTCGGCCCGACCACAGTTTATGCTTTCATGCAGGCGATGGGTCTCGTCAACGATCATCTGGAAGGTTGCTTCTGCCGGCCCGAGGTCGAGGCGATGCGCACCGCTCTGGTCCGCCCATGAAAGATCTATCCGTGAGAACAATTATCGCCGCCGCTGCCCTTTTCCTCCTGACGGTCTCCGCCATGGCGCAGACGCCGCAGCTCGATCCCGGCGAGAAGCTGGAGAAGCTGCAGTTCCCGGCCGTCACCATGCAGTTGAAGGGCTGGACGAAGTTCGGCAATAGCCATGTCTATACGCTGCCGGTGCGCGCCGGCCAGCATATGAAGATCAGTTTTTCCAGTAAGAGCAAATTTGCCTTCCTGGCGATTTTCGACCTGTCGAAACCGGATGACGAGGCCTTCTTCGGCACCGACGAGGACGGCATGAGCTTCGAGACAACGGTCAAGGAGAACGCCACCTGGCTGCTGCGCCCCTATTATTCCAAGGTCTCGCCGCGCCGTGGCCTCGGCGCTCCCTTCAGCATCCTGATCGAGCCGTTGGCGGCTGCCCCGCAGCAGCCGAAACCGGCCGCCGAGCCGGAGCGCCCGTCGCTGTTTCCAAAGGCGCCAGCCAAGCAGTGAGCCAAGAGCTACAAGCGCAGCTTGGCAGCTTATGAGAGCCGGTCGATCAGGTCGCGCAATTCGCCGAGGTGGTCGATCTTGCGGAAACGCGGCGCCTCTTTCGGCTCGTCCACATGTTCCAGCACCCAGGTCAGTTCGTGCGGCACGAAAACGCCGTAGCTGCCGGCGGCAATTGCCGGCACGATGTCCGATTTCAGCGAATTGCCGACCATCATCGCCCGCTCCGGCCCGTCGCCGACCTTGGCGAAGATGCGGCGATAGGTGACGGCCGTCTTATCGGAGACGATCTCGATGGCGTCGAAGAAGTCGCCGAGCCCGGATTGCGCAAGCTTGCGCTCCTGATCGAAGAGATCGCCCTTGGTGATCATCACGAGCAGGTATTTGCCGGCAAGCGCTTCCAGCGTGTCGCGCACATGCGGCATGGTTTCGACGGGATGAGAGAGGAGCTCGCGGCCGGTATCGAGGATCTTGGCGATCACGCCGGCCGGAATCTTGCCCTCGGTGATTTCGATCGCCGTCTCGATCATCGACAGCGTGAAACCCTTTATGCCGAAGCCGTAGTGGCGAAGGTTCCGTTTCTCGGCTTCCAGCAGCCGTTCGGAAATCTTCGGTCCTTCGGCGAAATCGGCAAGAAGCCCGGTGAAATGCGCTTCCGTCAGTCGGTAATATTGTTCGTTCTGCCAGAGTGTATCATCGGCATCGAAGCCGATCGTGGTCAATGGTCGCGTCGCCATATGCGCACCCTAGAGCATGATGCCGAAAAGTGTGAGCGGTTTTCGGACGACATCATGCTCTCACTATTTAACTTAGAACAGGATTCAGATTTTAGGCCGACCCGGCCTAAAATCATCCTGTTCTGGAAATATGGCCGGCAATCTATCGGATGCCTGTGTCGAGACAAGGGCATCCGCCTTTACAGCGCCGCGCGTCGGCGTTGAAAAGCGCCGCCGCCGCACTACATGAAAATCGCCTCACCTTGCAGCCAGCCACGGCTGTGCCTGTCATATGCAGGCCAATAATCAAAAAATGAAGTTCAGCAGTTCGCAAGCCCCTCTTGCGGCAGACACAAAGGAATTTTTCGACCATGCGTTACAATCAACTCGGAAATACGGGACTTTTCGTCTCGGAAATCTGCCTGGGCACGATGACCTTCGGCGAAGCCAAACAAGGCAGTATGTGGGGCGCCATCGCCGACGTCGACCAGAATGCCGCCGACCGGATCGTCGAGCGCTCGCTTGCATCAGGCGTCAATTTCATCGACACGGCCGACGTCTATTCATCCGGCGAGTCCGAAAGGCTGCTCGGCCAGGCGCTGAAGAACCTCGACATCCCCCGCAAGGACGTCGTCATCGCCACCAAGGTCTACGGCGTCATGGGCGACAAGCCGAACGACCGCGGTGCCTCGCGCGGCCACATCATGGATTCCGTCGAGGCGAGCCTCAAGCGCCTGCAGACGGATCATATCGACCTCTATCAGATCCACGCGACCGATACGGTGACGCCGATCGAGGAGACGCTGCGCGCTCTTGACGATCTCGTTTCCCGCGGTCTCGTGCGCTATATCGGCGTCTCCAACTGGCAGGCCTGGCGCATTTCCAAGGCGCTCGGCCTCTCCGAACGCCGCGGCTTTGCCCGTTTTGAAACCGTGCAGGCCTATTACTCCATCGCCGGCCGCGATCTCGAACGCGACATCGTGCCGATGATGCAGGAGGAAAAGCTCGGCCTGATGGTCTGGTCGCCGCTCGCCGGCGGTCTGCTCTCCGGCAAATACGGTCCCGGCGCGCCCGGCAACGGCGAAGGCCGCCGCGCCAGTTTCGATTTCCCGCCCGTCGACAAGGACAAGGCCTGGGCCTGCGTCGCCGTCATGCGCGAAGTCGCCGAAAAGCATAGCGTCAGCGTCGCCACTGTGGCGCTCGCCTATATCCTCGCCAAGCCCTTCGTCACCACAGTCATCATCGGCGCCAAGCGGGTCGATCAGCTTGACCAGAACCTTGCCGCCGTCAAGCTGAAGCTCGATGAAGACGATATGAAGAAGCTCGACGAGGTGAGCGCGCTTGCGCCCGAGTATCCGGGCTGGATGCTGGCGCGACAGGGCGCCGGCCGCCGCCCGGCTGATTTCGAGCCGAAGGACTGACCTCGCCAACATAAGTCCTGGGGAACGCCGGACATTTCCGGCGTTCCCCTTTTTATCAACGATCGATTATTTGCCGTGGGCTTTGAGCCAGGCGTTCATCTCGGCGATCTCGGCTTCCTGCGCCTTGATGACGGCTTCGGCGAGCTTGCGGATATCGGGATCTTTTCCATATTGCAGCTCGATCCTGGCCATATCGATCGCGCCCTGATGGTGCGGGATCATGCCGCGGACGAAATCCGCATCGGCATCGCCGCTATACTCGATCATCATATCCTTGTGCATCTTGGCGTTGGCCTCGCTGAAGGCGTGGCTTGCCGCATCGTGGTTGCCCATCGGCTTGCTCATATCCATCGGTTTGTCTTCGGCAAGGACAGGAGCGGCAATGATGGCGAGCATTGCGGTGAGGGCGATGATTTTCAAAGACATGAGAGTTCCTTCCTCTGTCTGACAATAGGTTTGCCGGGCAGCTGGGCCACCCGATTGGCATGGATTGCTGTGGTGTCAGGACAGTCGGGGAGGCGGCGACTGCGGTGTCGGTTTGTTGTCATCGAGGGCGCGGGCAGGCGCCGGGGCGGGATAGCCGAAGATGGACTTCCCGCTGGCCATGACCATCACCGCCGGTGGCAGCAGCAGACAGGCGGCGCAAAGCGGCATATGCGCGGAATTACCGGTGGCGCAAGGGTCTTTCAACGGATCGGCCTTATCAGCCGCCCCAGGCATATTATGCCTGATATCTCATGGTGCATACTGCCGGTTTCGACGGCAACCGGTGCGTTCATCGACGCACATGTCGGACAGCCCGCCCATGCGGACATGGCGCTGTAGACCAGCCAGCCGAGAAACATCGTGATGAGGGCGAGCATGCGCATGCTGTTTTATAGGCGAAGGCCGGATGCAAGCCAAGCCGACCGGCGATCACATCCTGATCACTACAGCGCTGCGCGTCTTTTCCGACGCGCAAAGGACGCTGTAACACTTTCAATCCTCGCATCGTGCTTTCCGAAAATCGATTCCGATTTTTCGGAAAGCACGATGCGCTAGGCGGCTATGACCTTGTGCTCGATCCGGTAATCCTTGCTCTCTTCGCCGAGCGGCGCCACCGGCCATGTCCAGCTAGCTTTTGCCGGTGGCGGCAAAACGCCATGCAGCAGGTCGGCCTCCTCATGTGTCTTGCCGTTGCGGTCGATAACGGCATAGGCGATATCGGTCACCAGGCAACTGCGGCAGGAAAGCCCGGAAAGCCCGGCCAGATGTGCCGCGATCAGCCTTTCCACCGTGTCTTCAGGCATTCGCCCGGCGTCAGCTTCATGGCGCCGTTTCACACCGCGACCGATCTGTGACAAGAGGTTGGCAGAAACCACCAGATCGAGATAGGGCACAGCGCGCAGGAAGCCGAGCGGTTCGGGCTCGCGGCCGGCGGCAAGTTCATCGTAGCCGGAGAGATCGCGCTCGATCAGCCGGACATTGCGATAGCCCTTGGCCGACAGCCACAGGCGCACCGAGGCGAGATGAACGAGATCGACCAGCACGACGGTGTCGAAATCTCGCGCCAGCACCCCGATCGGTACATCGCGCAACAGGCCGGAACCGAGCACGACGGCGGTCCGCTTCTGCCTGAGATCGGCGCTCGCCGCCAGGATCGCCTTCCGGCTCATCTCCTCATGTTCGGCCCAATCCCCGGCGCAGCGCCCGGCGCGCGACCAAAGATTGACGGAATAGCGGATGAACTTTCGATGCGGCTTGCCGGTCAGCGGCAAGGTCGCGGCATAGAGAAGCGCCTCAGTGATCATGAGCATATCCGCATTTCTGATGGATGCCTCTTCGTTCAATCGATTCTCGCAGCCACATCAAGACCCTTCGCCCTTGCCGCTCCCCGCCCAATCCGCTAGGAAACCGCCACTGTCACAGTCAGTGGAATTCCCGGAAATGAACGACAAGCAGAAGAAACCACAAAAGCTCAAGGCCCGCCTGCCGCGCGGCTTCGTCGACCGGACGGCCGGCGATATCCGCGCCGTCAACGAGATGACGGCAAAGATCAGGGAAGTCTATGAGCATTATGGTTTCGATCCGCTCGAAACGCCGCTGTTCGAATATACCGATGCGCTCGGCAAGTTCCTGCCTGACAGCGACCGGCCGAACGAGGGCGTCTTTTCGCTGCAGGACGATGACGAACAATGGATGTCGCTGCGTTACGACCTGACGGCGCCGCTCGCACGTCATGTCGCCGAGAATTTCAACGAGATCCAGTTGCCCTACCGCACCTATCGCGCCGGTTACGTCTTCCGCAACGAGAAGCCAGGCCCCGGCCGCTTCCGTCAGTTCATGCAGTTCGATGCCGATACCGTCGGCGCGCCCGGCGTCCAGGCCGATGCCGAAATGTGCATGATGATGGCCGATACGCTGGAAGCCCTCGGCATCAAACGTGGCGACTATGTCATCCGCGTCAACAACCGCAAGGTCCTGGATGGCGTGCTCGAGGCCATCGGTCTCGGCGGCGACGACAAGGCCGGCCAGCGGCTGAACGTGCTGCGCGCCATCGACAAGCTCGACAAGTTCGGCCCGGAGGGCGTGGCATTGCTGCTCGGCCCCGGCCGCAAGGATGAATCCGGCGACTTCACCAAGGGCGCCGGGCTTAACCAGGAGCAGATCGACAAGGTGCTGTTCTTCGTCGGCATCAAGGACTATGCCGAAAGTGCCGCCCGCCTCGCCGAGCTCGTTGCCGGAACCTCCAGGGGTGGCGAAGGCGTCGAGGAGCTGAATTTCATCGGGGCTCTCGTCGCGAGCGCCGGCTATGGCCCTGACCGCATCAAGATCGACCCCTCCGTCGTCCGCGGCCTCGAATATTATACCGGCCCGGTCTATGAGGCCGAACTGAGCTTCGACGTCACCAATGAAAAGGGCGAAAAGGTCGTCTTCGGTTCGGTCGGCGGCGGCGGTCGTTATGATGGCCTCGTCTCGCGCTTCATGGGTCAGCCGGTTCCGGCGACCGGCTTTTCGATCGGCGTCTCCAGGCTGATGACGGCGCTGAAGAACCTCGGCAAGCTCGGCGCCAGTGAGGTCATCGAGCCGGTGCTGGTGACCGTCATGGACGGCGATGTCGAGGCGATGGGGCGCTATCAGAAGATGACGCAGGAACTGCGCGCCGCCGGCATTCGCGCCGAGATGTTCCAGGGCAACTGGAAGAAGTTCGGCAACCAGCTGAAATATGCCGATCGCCGCGGCTGCCCTGTCGCCATCATCCAGGGCGGCGACGAGCGCGCCGAAGGCGTCGTGCAGATCAAGGATCTGATCGAAGGCAAGCGGCTCTCCGGCGAGATCGAAGACAATGCCAGCTGGCGCGAAGCGCGCGTGGCGCAGGAGACGGCGCCGGAAGCCGACCTCGTCGCCAAGGTGAAGGAGATCCTTGCTGCGCAGGCCGAGGATCGAAAGAGGGCGGGCGGCAATGTCTGAGGCATTTCCGACACGCTCTTTGCCTATCGTTCGGAGGCCCGCATGCCTCTGATCAACCTCCCCGAATTCTCCAACGACCTGCTTGCCGAATTTGTCGCGCGCAATGCCGAGCGCATCGACACGCCTGTCATTCAGCCGGCCGAACCTTTCCTTGATATCGCCGGCGAGGATCTGCGCCGCCGCATCTTCATGACCGAGAGCGAAACCGGCGCCAGCCTCTGCCTGCGTCCCGAATTCACCATCCCCGTCTGTCTGCGCCACATCGAGACGGCGACCGGCACGCCGAAGCGTTATGCCTATCTCGGCGAGGTTTTCCGCCAGCGCCGCGACGGCGCCAACGAATTCTATCAGGCCGGCATTGAGGATCTCGGCGATATCGACCTGTCAAACGCCGACGCCCGCGCCATCGGCGATGCCACCGGCATTCTCGCCCGTCTGCTGCCGGGCCGCCGCCTGGCGGTGACGCTGGGCGACCAGGCGGTGTTCGAGGCGGTCGTCCAGGCGCTCGGCCTGCCGCTCGGCTGGCAGAAGCGGCTGATCCACGCCTTCGGCAATATGACCCAGCTGGAAGCGCTGCTTGCCAGCCTCGTCAGCCCGCAATTCGTCACCGGGCTGGACGACGATATCGCCAGGCTTGTCGCATCGGGCGACGAGCAGGCGCTGGTCGCCCATCTCGAACGGGAGATGCAGAAGACTGGCTATTCGACGAATGCCGGCCGTTCGGCCCTGGAGATTGCCCGACGGCTCAAGGAAAAGCTCATCCTCTCCGAAACGCGCCTCGACGACGCGGCCTTCCACGTGCTGGAAGAGTTCCTGTCGCTTGACGTGCCGCTCGTCAATGCGTCCGCGGCCCTTGCCGGTTTCGCCGATGCTGCCGGGCTGAAACTCGGCAACGCCCTCGCGCGCTTCAATGGCCGGGTCGCAGCACTTTCCAATGCCGGCGTCGATCTTTCCTGCCTCGACTATCGCGCCGCCTTCGGACGGCCGCTCGATTATTACACCGGCCTCGTCTTCGAGGTGACGGTGGAAGGCTCGACCGCGGTTCTGGCCGGCGGCGGCCGCTTCGATCGGCTCCTGACTTTCCTCGGCGCAACGGACCGCATTCCGGCCGTCGGCTTCTCCTTCTGGCTCGACCGTATCGAAACCGAAAGGGCAGCCGCATGACCATCACCATCGCGCTTCCCTCCAAGGGCCGGATGAAGGAGGACGCTTCGGCGATCTTCGAACGTGCCGGCATGACGATCTCGGCGGTTGGCAACGATCGCTCCTACCGCGGCCGCGTCGAAGGCTGGGATGATGTGGAGATCGCCTTCCTCTCGGCTTCCGAAATCTCCCGTGAAATCGGCAACGGCACCGTCGATTTCGGTGTCACCGGCGAGGATCTGATGCGGGAAGGTTTTGCCGAGGTCGACAAGCGGGTCGAATTCTGCGCCCGGCTCGGCTTCGGCCATGCCGATGTCGTCGTTGCCGTGCCGGAGATCTGGCTGGATGTCGACACCATGGCCGATCTCGTCGATGTCGCCGCCGATTTCCGCGCCCGCCACTCCAGGCGCCTTGCCATCGCCACCAAATACTGGCGGCTGACCCAGCAGTTCTTTTCGAGCCAGCACGGCATTCAGCTTTATCGCATCGTCGAAAGCCTGGGCGCCACCGAGGGCGCTCCCGCGTCCGGATCGGCCGATATCATCGTCGATATCACCTCCACCGGCTCGACGCTGCGCGCCAACCACCTAAAGGTGCTCCAGGACGGCGTCATCCTGCATTCGCAGGCCTGCCTCGTGCGCGCCCGCAAGGAAAGTCATGCCAGTGAACCGGCTGTGCAGGCAATCATCGAGGCAGTGCGCGACGCCCTCTAGCTAGTGCCATTCGAAAAGCATGCAAAAACCCGCCGTCGGATGACGGCGGGTTCTGTATGTCAGGGGAGTATGTCTGCTGGTGTTACGCAGCCGCATAGGCGCCGCGGCGGGCGTCGAGCGAGTAGGCGCCGGCACCGACGGTGGCGAGTAGTATGTACGCGCCGGCCAGCGTGATATTCTTCATGACCATGATCTGGTTGAGAATGTTCACGAGTTCCGTGCCACTCGCGTAGGGCAGGTGGAAGGCAATGCCCGTGAAGACACAGAAGGCGGCGAGCAGCCAGCCGGCAATGCGGACCTGGAAGCCTGTGAGAACCGCAAGGCCGGCCACCAGTTCGAAAAGGCCTGCGACATAGGCCAGCAGGGTTGCTGCCGGTAGGCCGGCACCGGCGATCATGCCCGCAGTACCGGCAGGATCGGTGAGCTTCATGAAGCCGGAAAGAATGAACATGAAAGACAGAAGAATGCGGGCAATCAGGATGATGACGTTGGACATGGATGTTGTCTCCGTTTGAAGGACTCTGGAGATCTGGGTGCCCCGGCACCGGATGGACCTCGGATGTCACCTATGTCGCCTTTTTCTTGCTTTATGGAAAGATAAACGGAAGCGGACAGTTCGTTCAATAATATGGAACGATGATCGGCCATCGCTTGCCTTTGTGGGTCGGCTGATAACACGGAGGCTCCGATGGCAGATCTTTCCGCATTTCCGATCACGACGCGCTGGCCGGCTAGAAATTCCGATATCATCCAGCTCTATTCCCTGCAGACGCCGAATGGGGTGAAGGTCTCCGTCGCCCTCGAAGAGCTCGCTCTCGCCTATGAGCCGCATTATATTTCCTTCGCCGCCAACGAGCAGAAGTCGCCGGAATTCGAATCTCTCAATCCGAACGGCCGCATTCCGGCGATCATCGATCCAAACGGTCCCGACGGGAAGCCGATCGGTCTTTTCGAATCCGGCGCCATCCTGCTTTATCTCGCGGAAAAAACCGGCAAGCTCATCCCTGCTGATGCTGCCGGTCGCTACGAAACCATCCAGTGGGTGTTTTTCCAGATGGCGGGTATCGGCCCGATGTTCGGCCAGTTCGGACATTTCTACAAATTCGCTGCCGACAAGGTCGCCAACAACGCCTACCCGGTGGAGCGCTATCGCGATGAATCCAAACGCTTGCTCGGCGTGCTCGAGGGCCGGCTGAAGGGTCGTCAGTGGATCATGGGCGATCAGTATACGATCGCCGACATCACCACCTTCACCTGGGTTCGCGGCGCCGATATCTTCTATGGCGGTCGCGAGGTGCTCGAATATGCGAAATTCCCCGCCGTCTCGGATTGGCTGGAGCGCTGCATCGCCCGTCCGGCCAGTGCCAGGGGCCTCAACATCCCGGTCAAGCCGGAGTAACCAACAGATCGCTGGAAAGTAGAAAGGCCGCTCTCGAAGACGTCGGGAGCGGCCGTTGATTTTGCTCTTCCGGCCTATCGCCAACTCCGGCACAACTCCTTAGATCGGAACCGATTTAAGGAGTTGTGCAGCAATTTGCGGGCTACAGCGACTTTTGCGCATCTGAAAAGACGCGCGGCGCTGTCGTGATCTGGCTTGCCCCTTCCAGCTTGAAGCGTGGAAAGATGAAGACGCCAACCATGCTGCCGCTGTATTTCTGCTCAAGCCCGTTCGACTCGCCCATGCAGAACAGCGGCTGGCGGAAGCCGTTCGGCATGATGATCGTCGTCGAAAAACAGAAGGAGGAGCAGAGCGTCGCCGCCTGCTCAAACAGCTCCAATATGTGGCTGCGCTCCTTGGCGTCGTAGCAGCGGATCAGGCTTAAGAGTCCGCATTCCTGTGCGGCAAGGCCGTGCAGCATCGCGCTCCATTCGCCGAGACGGAGCATCCCGCTCGAAAAATCTCCAGTCCAGGCTTCGGAAACGGAAAACTGCGCCAACATCTCGTGATTTTGATTGGCGTCATCAAGCGAGCCGGGCGTCAAGGGTGCGGCTGCATTGGCTCTGGCGATCTTAAACAAGGCGTTCCCCAGTTCGGATGCGGCTCTTCCGCCGCACGCTCGGCAAACACAAAGAAACAGGATCACGCAGCAGCGGGCATGATGCCCGCGCTTACCTCCGGCGATGATTGCCACGGCCATCTGGCCTCCGTAACCGGAGCCCTTCGAAGCCGAACGTTCACGCATCGCCTTCCGCGCTCCGGTCTCGTCTATTGGCGAAAAATTATCGCCGGGCGCGCTTTAATTGCAGCGCGGATTTATAGGGGCTTTTGGACAAACGGCAACGGCTTTTTAAGGGGTATTCGGATTCGCATCCTTTCACGGGATGTCTGCATTTGCGCGCGATTTCGCGAGAAACAGCATCGGAAGATCATCCTTGAGGGTTTTGGAAGCGTTTTCACTCCGCGTCAGGCCGGAAATCTTGCCGCAACACTGTGTTCTCTCGCATGTTGGCAAGCTGAGAAAGACGCGGGCAGCGCAAGCCTGGCGCAAGCTTCGCGCCGCGGAGTCGGCAATAGGAGCCAGGCAAACGTTTCATCGCTATGCCAATTGGGCCGGGCGTCGAATCGCTTTGGACAAAAGAAAGGGCGACCCGAGGGCCGCCCTTCCTGTTCCGGATACCGGAATGGTGGTCAGTGATGGCTTTCGCCGATCACATCATGTCCATACCGCCAGTTCAGCGCGCTTGACGCGCTGAACCATCTTAGATGATGGGCGGTTTCATGAACGATGCTGTGAAAGGCCGTTGGCCTATCACATCATGTCCATACCGCCCATGCCGCCCATGCCGCCCGGCATGCCAGCAGGGGCATCCTTCTTCGGCAGTTCGGCGATCATGGCTTCGGTGGTGATCAGCAGCGATGCGACAGAAGCAGCGTTCTGCAGCGCCGTGCGAACGACCTTGAGCGGGTCGACGATACCCATGGCGATCATGTCGCCATATTCGGATGTCTGGGCGTTGTAGCCGAAGTTGTCTTCGTTCTTGTCGAGGACCTTGCCGACAACGATCGAGGCTTCGTCGCCTGCGTTTTCAGCGATCTGACGAACGAGCGACTGCAGGGCGCGGCGAACGATGTTGATGCCGGCTTCCTGGTCGTCGTTTGCACCCTTGACGGTGATCTTCGTGGAGGAGCGGAGCAGAGCGATACCGCCGCCGGGGACGATGCCTTCCTGAACAGCAGCGCGGGTCGCGTTGAGCGCGTCGTCGATGCGGTCCTTCTTTTCCTTCACTTCAACTTCCGTCGAGCCGCCGACGCGGATGACGGCAACGCCGCCAGCGAGCTTGGCAAGACGTTCCTGCAGCTTCTCGCGGTCGTAGTCGGAGGTGGTTTCTTCGATCTGAGCCTTGATCTGGGCAACACGGCCTTCGATGTCGGTCTTGGCGCCCGAACCGTCGACGATCGTGGTGTTTTCCTTGGAGATCGAAACCTTCTTGGCACGGCCGAGCATGTCGAGCGTGACGGATTCGAGCTTGATGCCGAGATCTTCAGAGATGACAGTGCCGCCCGTCAGGATGGCGATGTCTTCGAGCATGGCCTTGCGGCGGTCGCCGAAGCCAGGCGCCTTGACGGCAGCGATCTTGAGGCCACCGCGCAGCTTGTTGACGACGAGCGTTGCGAGGGCTTCGCCTTCGACGTCTTCAGCGACGATAAGGAGCGGCTTGCCGGTCTGGACGACAGCTTCCAGAACCGGGAGCATCGACTGCAGGTTCGAGAGCTTCTTCTCGTGAAGGAGAATGAAGACATCTTCGAGGTCTGCGATCATCTTTTCCGGGTTGGTCACGAAGTAGGGGCTGAGGTAGCCGCGGTCGAACTGCATGCCTTCGACGACTTCGAGTTCGGTTTCGGCGGTCTTGGCTTCTTCAACCGTGATGACGCCTTCGTTGCCGACCTTCTGCATGGCTTCAGCAATGTCGAGACCGACCTGCTTGTCGCCATTGGCCGAAATCGTGCCGACCTGTGCAACTTCTTCCGAGGTGGAGATCTTCTTGGCCTTGGCCTGGAGATCCTTCACGACGTCAGCAACAGCAAGATCGATGCCGCGCTTCAGGTCCATCGGGTTCATGCCGGCGGCAACGGCCTTGTTGCCTTCGCGAACGATCGCCTGGGCAAGAACGGTTGCAGTCGTGGTGCCGTCGCCGGCGATGTCGTTGGTCTTCGAAGCAACTTCGCGGACCATCTGGGCGCCCATGTTTTCGAACTTGTCTTCGAGTTCGATTTCCTTGGCGACCGAAACGCCGTCCTTGGTGATGCGCGGAGCGCCGAAGGACTTGTCGATGATGACGTTACGGCCCTTCGGGCCGAGCGTGACCTTCACTGCATCGGCGAGAATGTCGACGCCACGCAGCATCTTTTCGCGCGCGGTGCGGCCAAACTTGATTTCTTTAGATGCCATATTCTTAACTCCTGAATTCGAGTTGTTCGGGCAAAGAGCCCGTCAGCCATTTCGGGAAAGCAGGTCGGCCGATCAGCCGATGATGCCCATAATGTCGGCTTCCTTCATGATCAGAAGGTCTTCGCCGTCGATCTTGACTTCGGTGCCGGACCACTTGCCGAACAGGATGCGGTCGCCAGCCTTGACGTCGAGTGCGACAACCTTGCCGGACTCATCGCGCGCGCCGGAGCCGACGGCGACGATTTCGCCTTCCTGCGGCTTTTCCTTGGCGGTATCGGGAATGATGATGCCACCCTTGGTCTTGGCTTCGGACTCAACGCGGCGAACAACGACGCGGTCGTGAAGGGGGCGGAAGTTGGTGCTTGCCATTGTCTAATCCCTCGATCGAATGACATTCGCGGACCGGAGTGGCCCACATGGATAGGTGTTAGCACTCCCTTGCGGTGAGTGCTAGCGACGAGCATTTAGGGATGGCTCCGAAAGGAGTCAATGAGAGCAATCACGAATTTTTGCGCCGGAATTGTGAAGAGGCCGGAGAATAGTCGGAGATTGCGGCCGAAACCCGGCGCAGCCGTACCCCTCCGCCTCGGGATGGGATCGTCAAGCTTTGCCCATCCACTCCCGCCGATCGCCGGTCGAAATCTTCCCATTGGCCGGCAGCAAAGAAAATGCCTTGCCATCGCCCTGCGCCTTTGCAATGTCACCGATGACGGAAGCAAATCGGGAAATCGGAATGGCGAAGCGGATAGAAAACTTCTCGGAGATAACAAGTCACTATGATGTGGTGCTCTGCGATGTCTGGGGCGTCGTTCACAACGGCGTCGATCCGTTCCCGAAGGCGGCGGCAGCACTCGAAGCGGCACGCGAGAGTGGTCTTACCGTCGTCCTCATCACCAATTCGCCGCGTCTTTCCTGGCAGGTGGTCGAGCAGCTGCGCCAGATCGGCGTTCCCGACAGCGCCTATGACAAGATCGTCACCTCGGGCGACGTCACGCGCCGGCTGATCTCCGAAGGGCCGAAGACGGTCTTTCTGCTCGGCCCGGAGCGCGACAAGGCGCTTCTCGAAGGCATTGGCGTCGAGCGCCGGCCGGCGGGCGAAGCGCAATCGCTGGTCTGTACCGGCTTTTTCGACGACGAGACCGAGAAGCCGGAGGATTACACCGACATGCTTCTCGACTTCAAAGCCCGCGACGTGCCGATGATCTGCGCCAATCCTGACCTCATCGTCGAGCGCGGCCATCGCATCATCCCCTGCGCCGGCGCCATGGCAGCCTATTACGAACAGCTCGGCGGCAGCACCCGCATCGCCGGCAAGCCGCACCGGCCGATCTACGAGGCGACGCTGGCCGCTGCCCGCGAGCTTCGCGGCGATTTCCCCGTCGACCGAGTGCTGGCGATCGGCGACGGCATGCCGACCGATGTGCGCGGTGCCTTGAATTATGGCCTCGACCTTCTTTACATCAGCGGCGGTATCCACGCTAGGGAATACACCCTCAACGGCGAAACCGACGAGGCGATCCTCAACGCCTATCTCGAACGGGAAAAAGCCGCGCCGAAGTGGTGGATGCCACGCCTTGCATGAAGAGAAGCCAGCCGATGACCGTCTTCCACCGCAATGAAACCCGGGAACCCTTGCCCGCCCATCTGAAGGGCGGCGTCATTGCCATCGGTAATTTCGACGGCGTGCACCGCGGCCATCAATCGGTGCTGAGCCGCGCGCTCGAAATCTCCAAGGCGCGCGGTATCCCCGCTTTGGTGCTGACCTTCGAGCCGCATCCGCGCACGGTCTTTCGGCCGCAGGCGCCGGTCTTCCGCCTGACGCCCGCGCCGCTGAAGGCCCGCATCCTGGAAACGCTGGGTTTCAGCGCCGTCATCGAGTATCCCTTCGACTACGAATTCTCGCAGCGCTCGGCCGATGATTTCATCCATTCGATCCTGAAGGATTGGCTCGGCGCCTCCGAAGTCGTCACCGGCTTCGATTTCCATTTCGGCCGCGGCCGCGAGGGCGGTCCCGCCTTCCTGATGAATGCCGGCCATAGCTACGGCTTCGGCGTCACGTTGATCGATGCCTTCCGCGACGAAAACGCCGATGTCGTCTCTTCAAGCCATATCCGCGCCCTCCTGAAGGAGGGCAGCGTCAGCGAAGTCGCCGGCATGCTGGGCTACCGCTACACGGTGGAAGCCGAGGTGATCGACGGCGAAAAGCTCGGCCGTCAGCTCGGTTTCCCGACGGCCAACATGCGCCTTCCGCCGGAGGTCGATCTTGCTGCCGGCATCTATGCCGTCCGCTTCCGCCGTCAGGACGGCACGCTCCACGATGCCGTCGCAAGCTACGGCCGCCGGCCGACGGTGACGGAAAACGGCGCACCGCTGCTCGAAACCTATCTTTTCGATTTCAGCGGCGATCTCTACGGCCAGCTCTGCTCAGTCTCCTTCTTCGGCTATATTAGACCCGAGCTGAAATTCGACGGCCTCGATCCGCTCGTCGCCCAGATCAAACGCGATGAGGAAGAGGCGAGGGCGCTGCTTGCGGGTGTTACGCCGCTCAGTGCGCTTGATGGGAAACTGTGCTTTTCCTAAGGTCGCCTTGAGTGCGGCTGTCGCTGGGACACCGTCAATTCCAGCCGTTGATGCCGATTGCTAGCCGCCAATTCTTCTCTTCCTTTTCCCGGCAAAAACGCCTATGAACCGGCGCGATGACGAAATTTCGGCTGGCAATGATGATGCGAATTATCGGCCCGGCCTTCCGCGCGCGCTAAGCGGCCGGAAGGTCCGGGTTTTCAGCGCTTGGAAACGAGCGCTTCCGCCACCAGCTATTTCACGCCCGTTGCGCCCTTTCCGGGCCGCCAGAAACGATTGCCAGACATGACCGACACAGCCGAAAAGATCGACTATTCGAAGACCCTCTATTTGCCCGAGACTGATTTCCCCATGCGCGCCGGCCTGCCGCAGAAGGAGCCGGAACTCGTCAAGCGCTGGCAGGAGATGGGTCTCTACAAGAAACTGCGCGCTTCCGCCGCCGGCCGCGAGAAATTCGTCCTTCACGACGGTCCGCCCTATGCCAACGGCAACATCCATATCGGCCACGCGTTGAACAAGATCCTCAAGGACGTCATCAACCGCTCGTTCCAGATGCGCGGCTACGACGCCAATTACGTGCCCGGCTGGGATTGCCACGGCCTGCCGATCGAATGGAAGATCGAAGAGAAGTACCGCGAGAAGGGCAAGAACAAGGACGAGGTCCCGGTCAACGAATTCCGCCGGGAATGCCGTGAATTTGCCGCCGGCTGGATCAAGGTCCAGGCGGAAGAGTTCAAGCGTCTCGGCATCGAGGGTGACTTCGACAATCCCTATACGACGATGAACTTCCACGCGGAGTCGCGCATCGCCGGCGAACTCTTGAAGATCGCCGCAAGCGGTCAGCTTTATCGCGGCTCCAAGCCGATCATGTGGTCGGTCGTCGAGCGCACCGCGCTGGCCGAGGCAGAAGTCGAATACCAGGACTATGAGAGCGACACGATCTGGGTGAAATTCCCCGTCGTCGAAGGTCCGGCTGCGCTCAAGGATGCATTCGTCGTCATCTGGACGACCACGCCCTGGACGATCCCCGGCAACCGCGCGGTCTCCTTTTCCGAGCGTGTTTCCTACGGCCTCTATGAGGTGACGGCCGCCGAGAACGATTTTGGCCCGCGCCCGGGCGAAAAGCTGATCTTTGCCGATAAGCTGGCCGAGGAATCCTTTGCCAAGTCCAAGCTGCAGTACAAGCGCTTGAGCGATGTCTCTTCGGCTGACTTCGCAGCGATGACCTGTGCGCATCCCTTCAAGGGTCTCGGCGGTGGCTATGAATTCCTCGTGCCGCTGCTCGATGGCGATCACGTCACCGACGATGCTGGCACCGGTTTCGTGCACACGGCGCCAAGCCACGGTCGCGAAGACTTTGATGCCTGGATGTCGGCTGTCCGCACGCTTGAGGCCCGCGGCGTCGAGACCAAGATCCCGTTCCCGGTCGACGACGGCGGCTTCTACACATCAGACGCCCCCGGCTTCGAAGGCGCCCGCGTCATCGACGACAACGGCAAGAAGGGCGATGCCAACGACCGCGTCATCAAGGAGCTGATCGCCCGCGGCGCGCTCTTTGCCCGCGGCCGGCTGAAGCACCAGTATCCGCATTCCTGGCGCTCGAAGAAGCCGGTCATCTTCCGCAACACGCCGCAATGGTTCGTCTATATGGACAAGACCCTTGCCGACGGCACGACGCTGCGTTCGCGCGCGCTCGGTGCAATCGACGATACGCGCTTCGTGCCCGCCGCCGGCCAGAACCGCCTGCGCGCCATGATCGAAGGTCGCCCGGACTGGGTGCTCTCGCGCCAGCGCGCCTGGGGCGTGCCGATCGCCGTCTTTGCCGACGAGCAGGGCGAGGTCCTGGTCGATGAAGCCGTCAACGCCCGCATCCTCGAAGCCTTCGAACATGAGGGCGCCGACGCCTGGTTTGCCGAAGGCGCCAAGGAGCGATTCCTCGGGAATGATCATGACCATTCCCGCTGGACGCAGGTCATGGATATTCTCGACGTCTGGTTCGACTCGGGCTCGACGCACACCTTCACGCTCGAAGACCGTCCGGATCTGAAGTGGCCGGCCGATCTTTATCTCGAAGGTTCCGATCAGCATCGAGGCTGGTTCCATTCGTCGCTGCTGGAATCGGCTGCCACCCGTGGCCGTGCGCCTTACGACGCCGTCCTCACCCATGGCTTCACCATGGACGAGAAGGGCGAGAAGATGTCCAAGTCGAAGGGCAACGTGACCGCACCGCAGGAGGTGATGAAGGATGCCGGCGCCGATATCCTGCGCCTCTGGGTCATGACCTCGGATTATGCCGACGACCTGCGTGTCGGCAAGACGATCATCCAGACCAATGTCGACGCCTATCGCAAGCTGCGCAACACCATTCGCTGGATGCTCGGCACGCTCGCCCACGACAAGGGCGAGGAGATCGCGTTTTCCAATCTGCCAGAGCTGGAGCAGCTGATGCTGCACCGGCTTGCCGAGCTCGACGAGCTGGTGCGCGAGAACTACGATGCCTTCGACTTCAAGAAGATCGCCCGCGCGCTGATCGATTTCGCCAATGTCGAGCTTTCGGCCTTCTATTTCGATGTCCGCAAGGATGCGCTCTATTGCGATGCGCCGTCGAGCCTGCGCCGGCGTGCCAGCCTGCACGTCATCCGCCAGATCTTCGATTGCATGGTGACCTGGCTTGCCCCGATGCTGCCCTTCACCACCGAGGAGGCCTGGCTGTCGCGCAACCCGTCCGCCGTGTCCGTGCATCTTGAGCAGTTTGCTCCGGTTGCAAAGGAATGGCGCAACGATGCCTTGGCCGAGAAGTGGAAGAAGATCCGTACAGTGCGTTCGGTTGTGACCGGCGCCCTGGAAATCGAGCGCAAGGACAAGCGCATCGGCTCCTCGCTGGAAGCGGCTCCGCTTGTCCACATTGCCGATCCGGAGCTGTTAAAGGCGCTGGAAGGCCAGGACTTCACCGAGGTCTGCATCACCTCGGCAATCGAGATCAAGGCCGGCGAAGGACCGACGGATGCTTTCCGCCTTGCCGAGGTGCCTGAGGTCAGCGTCGTGCCGAAGCTTGCAGAGGGTGAAAAATGCGCCCGCTCCTGGCGCATCACCAGGGATGTCGGCTCCGATCCGGAATATCCCGATGTTTCGGCCCGCGACGCTGCTGCCCTTCGCGAGCTTGCCGCGCTCAAGTGAAGAATATTGCCGGATGAATTGCGCTTTCGCGGTTCATCCGGTAAAAGCTGCCTGAAAATGGCCGGATTTTTGCGTCAGGGGGACGGTTGTCCGGTTGGGCGAGGATTGCACCGGCAGGGCTGGAAGGGTTTTCATGTTAGCAACGCATTGGTTCCGTATGGGCGCCTGCCTGTCTGTTGTAGTGGCGGGATGCTCCCTGGTGTCCAGTTGCGCCAGCAGCCCGACCTACGGCACGGACAAGACCGCCATGGAACAGCTGACCGACGATCTCGGCCAGTCCGTGTCGTTGACCGGACCGGACCCGAAGAACAAGGGCGTCAAGTACACGCCGCGGCCGACGCTGGTGCTGCCGGCACAGGCGCAGAAAGAGACCCTCGTTGCGCCGCAGCAGACGGTCGCCAACAAGGACAATCCGCAATGGCTTGAATCGCCGGAGGAGACCCGCGCCCGTCTCGTTTCGGAAGCCGACGAGAATTCGGACAATCCGAATTACCGCTCGCCTCTGGCCAGCTCGGCAATCGAAGGCGGTCGGCGCACAACGGAAGCCCAGACCAAGGCCTATCGTGAAGCCCGTGCCCTGCAGAAGGGCTCCTATGTCGATCAGCGGCGTTATATATCAGATCCGCCGCCCGGCTACCGCACCGTCGACGATCCGGCAAAGCTCGATGATGTCGGCGAGCCCGAGCTCAAGAAGCAGAAGAAGCGCAAGAAGGAAGCAGCTGTCGCCAACACCGGCAAGCAGTGGTGGAACTTCCTGCAATAGCTTTTTCGGCGCCGACAAGGATGACGTCGGCGCGCACCGGCGCTGGGGATTACGGCGCCTCTCTCCTTTGCGAAAAGAACTTTCGCAGCATATCGGCCGATTGGACCTCGTTGAAGCCGGAATAGACTTCCGGGGCGTGGTGGCAGGTCGACTGCCCATAGAATCGCACGCCATTGTCGACGGCGCCGCCCTTCGGGTCCTCGGCGCCGTAATAGAGCCTGCGGATACGCGCAAACGAGATGGCTGCTGCGCACATGGTGCAAGGCTCCAGCGTCACGTAGAGATCGGCACCGACAAGGCGCTCTTGTCCAAGCGCTGCGCAGGCGAGCCGGATCGCGGCGATTTCGGCATGCGCGGTGACGTCTTTGAGCTCGCGCGTACGGTTTCCCGAGCGTGAAACGGCGATATCGTCGATAACGACGACGGCGCCGATCGGCACCTCACCGCGTTCTCCGGCCGCGCGCGCTTCTTCAAGCGCCATCTCCATGAAACGATTTGTCTTCACGATCGCAAGAATTTCCACTTAACCGCAGATGCGTGACCTGATAGACAGGCCCAAAAGGCAGGCAAACAACAAATGACACCCAAAGACAAGCCAAAACGCCCGGGCGCAAAGCCCCTTTCACGGGATATCAGGTCGAAAGGCGGCCCGAAGGCGGACGGCGAGAAGCCGGCAAAGCCTGCGGCCGCACGCGCGATCGCCGCCGAGACCGATGGCGAGGCCAAGGCCGAACGCATTTCCAAGGTGATGGCGCGCGCTGGCGTTGCCTCCCGCCGCGACATCGAACGCATGATTATGGAAGGCCGTGTGACGCTGAACGGCAGGGTGCTCGAAACCCCCGTCGTCAACGTCACGCTCGCCGATCGGATCGAAGTCGACGGCGTGCCGATCCGAGGCATCGAGCGCACCAGGTTGTGGCTCTATCACAAGCCGGCCGGTCTCGTGACCACCAATGCCGATCCGGAAGGCCGCTCGACCGTGTTCGACAACCTGCCGGAAGAGCTGCCGCGCGTCATGTCGATCGGCCGCCTCGATATCAACACCGAAGGCCTGCTGCTGCTGACCAATGACGGTGGCCTCGCCCGGGCGCTCGAGCTGCCGGCGACCGGCTGGCTGCGGCGCTACCGCGTCCGCGCCCATGGCGAGATCGATCAGGACGCGCTCGACAAGTTGAAGGACGGCATCGCAGTCGACGGTGTGCTCTATGGCTCGATCGAGGCGACGCTCGACCGCACGCAAGGCTCGAACGTCTGGATCACCATGGGCCTTCGCGAAGGCAAGAACCGCGAAATCAAGAACGTGCTCGGTGCGCTCGGTCTCGACGTCAACCGCCTGATCCGCATTTCCTATGGTCCATTCCAACTCGGCGACCTGCCGGAAGGCCACGTGATCGAAGTGCGCGGCCGGACACTCCGCGACCAGCTCGGCCCGCGCCTCATCGAGGAGGCCAAGGCGAATTTCGACGCGCCGATCTACAATGCGCCGGCCGTTGCTGCCGAGGAAGAGGCAGAGCCAGCAGCACCGGAAAGGCGCGAGCGTCCGCGCCGCGACGAGGACAAGCGCGAACGGGCGCTGAGCCGCCTCGACACCAAGCGCGACGACCGCCACGGTGGCGCGCGCAAAGAGGACGACCGCCGCGATGGCGGGCGCCGGGACGATGAAAGGCCGAAGCGTCCGCAGCCGCTCGGTCAGCGCCGCAGCGCCAATGTCTGGATGGCGCCGGGCGCCCGGCCGCTCGGCGAAAAGGCTGCTGCGAAAGCCGCCAAGAATGCGCAGACCGCGCGCCGGCGTGGCGAGCAGGCGCCTGCCAAGAATGATCGCATCGAGGATCGCCCGCGCACACAGGTGAACCGCGTGCGCGAAGAGGATGGCGAATGGATCCGCTCGAGCGAGCAGCCCCGTAGCAAGGATGAGGGCGAGGGCTTCGGCCGCAAGCGTTCCTTCGGGGATCGCCCCGCTCGCGAGGACCGCGGTTTTAGCGACCGCCCGGCGCGCGGCGAACGGCCGTTCAGTGATCGCCCCTCGCGTGGGGATCGGCCCTTCGGCGACAAACCGCGCGGTGATCGCAAGCCGCGTGCGGAAGGTGACGAGCGTCCTCGTGCCGCCAGAACCTCCGCCGGCGAAGGCCGTTCGGAGCGTCCGCGCGGCGACCGGCCGTTCGGTGATCGCCCCTCGCGTGGGGATCGGCCCTTCGGCGACAAGCCGCGCCGTGATCGCAAGCCGCGTACGGACGGCGACGAGCGTCCTCGTGCCGCCAGAACCACCGCCGGCGAAGGCCGTTCGGAGCGTCCGCGCGGCGACCGGCCGTTCGGTGATCGCCCCTCGCGTGGAGACCGGCCCTTCGGCGACAAGCCGCGTGGCGATCGCAAGCCGCGCGAGGACGGTGATGAGCGTCCGCGGGCAGCCAGAAGCTTTGCCGGCGAGGGGCGCTCCGAGCGTCCGCGCGGGGAAAGACCGTTCGGCGACAAGCCTTCGGGTGACAGGCCTTCTGGTGACAGGCCGCGCGGCAAGGGCTTTGCGGCCAAGCCCGGTGGGGCCAAGCCTGGTGGGGCCAAGAGTTTTTCCGGCAAGCCGAAAGGCGCCAAACCCGGCGGTGACAGGCCGGGCGGCGACAGGCCTGCAGGCGGGCCGTCCAGAGGTGGTGCTAAAGGAAAGGGAATGACGCGCGGTGCGGATCGTCGGCGGTGAGTTTCGCGGACGGCCTCTCGCCGTGCCAAAATCCAACGAGATCCGGCCGACTGCCGACCGGACGCGCGAGAGCCTGTTCAATATATTGAGCCATGCCTATCCGGAATGCGTCGATGGCACCCGGATCCTCGACCTTTTTGCCGGCACCGGCGCCGTCGGCCTCGAAGCCGTTTCACGCGGCTGTCGCCATGCGCTCTTCGTCGAAAACAGTGTCGAGGGCAGGGCGCTGCTCTGGGAGAACATCGATGCGCTCGGCCTGCACGGCCGCACGCGCATCCTGCGCCGGGATGCGACCGATCTCGGCAGCGTCGGCAATCTCGAACCCTTCGACGTGCTCTTTGCCGACCCGCCCTATGGCAAGGGTCTCGGTGAGAAGGCGATGGCGGCGGCGGCCGAAGGCGGCTGGCTACGGCCTGGCGCAATCGCCGTGCTCGAAGAACGCGCCGATATTGTCGTTTCCGTCCATCCTTCCTATGTTTTCCTCGAAAGCCGCATCTTTGGCGATACGAGGGTGCATTTCTTCCGATATCAGCCGCAATAAGCGGGGGCGGGCGTGCAGCAGGCAGAGATCATCAGCCCGAAATTGCCCGCGATCAGCGATCTGCCAACGGTTGCGGTCGCTTTCGGCGGCGGCGGCGCGCGCGGACTTTCCCATATCCATATCATCGAAACGCTCGATGAACTCGGCATCCGCCCGGTGGCGGTATCAGGTTCGTCGATGGGCGCGATCATGGGCGCCGGCATGGCTGCCGGCATGTCCGGCGCCGAAATCCGCGAACATGCGCTGACGACCGTCGGCAATAAGACGGCGGTCGTTGCTCGGATCTGGGGGCTGAGGCCGGCGACGGTGCGCGATGCGGTGGCCAAGGGTATCCGCATTGGCCAGTTCAATCTGGAGCGGATCCTGAAAGCCTTCCTGCCGTCCGAGCTGCCGGCCCGCTTCGAGGACCTGCTGGTCCCGATGAAGGTGATCACCACGGATTATTACGGGCAGTGCGAAGTCATCATCGAGCAGGGCGAACTGTTTCCGGCGCTGGCCGCCTCGTCCGCCATCCCCGCCGTCTTCATGCCGGTGCGCCTGCGCGACCGGGTGATGATCGACGGCGGCATCAGCAATCCGGTGCCCTATGAATGCCTGATGGATCTTGCCGACATCGTCGTCGGCATCGATGTCGTCGGCGCGCCGGAAGGCGACGGCACCCATATTCCGAACCGCATGGAGAGCATCTTCGGTTCTGGCCAGTTGATGATGCAGACGGCGATCTCGCTGAAGCTGAAGCTTCGGCCGCCGCATATTTTCCTGCGCCCGACGGTCGGCCGCACCGGCGTTATGGATTTCCTCAAGGCCCGCGAAGTCCTCGCCATGTCCGTCGGCGTCAAGGACGATTTGAAATTCGCCCTCGACCGGGAAATCGAGGCGCGGCTGAAGCGCTAGAGCAATTCCAGGAAAAGTGCGAAGCGGTTTTCCGCCCGGAATTGCGTAAGAATAAAAAGTTAGAGCGGCTCTGCGCTTCAATGAAAAGCTGAACCGCTCTGTCGGTCGGATTGATCGTTGGTCCACGGATGAAGGCTTGGTCAGCAGATGTTCGGTGCGATGGGCCGTGCAGACCCGCGCGAAGATGGACGGGTCAAGGAAGCGGAGGCTGGGGCCTGTGCGGTTTTTCGGGAGGTTCCAAACCGGTCGGGCAGCCCAAATTCCGCGGGCGTTTCACCGAGCATCGCTTCGGCTATCAGCTCGGCATCGTCATTGTCGATCTCGAAGAGGCCAAAGCGAAGTTGATAGCCCCAGCTTGCCCGACCGCTTGTGAAGGATAGTCGGTCGAGCAGTGGCCGGATAGGCGTTTCCATGGCCGGCCACCAGGCGACATCCCGCCTCCAGGGGCGGAAGTCGGGATGAACTTCCACCTGATATGCATCAGTTTCCTTGACCATGCCAATTGCAGTCAACGCTTGCAGCCGATCCCTGCCGCCAAATGTTTCGGTCGGCGAATAGTAGATCACGCGGTCACCAGGCGCGCTCCGCCTAAGCGGAGCGGCCTTTCCGTGACAAACCTGCATGAAACCCGCTTCCCGCCCGATGCGTACATGGTTTGCCGATGCCACTGCGATCCAGTTGCGGGACATGTTTCAGGCTTCCGCCACGTTATAGACGCGCAGGCGATGCCCGTCGGGATCCGCCGCGACAAAGCTACGGCCGAAATCGAGGTCGGTCGGCGGCAAAAGGATGGTCGCGCCCTTGCCTTGCCATTCGGTGTGAAGCGTATCGACCAGGTCTGCTGTCGCGACTTTGAAACCGAGGTCGCAGCCGCCGCCCGTGGGAGCTGGCGCCGGCTCAACGCCCGTCTTGCCCCAGAGTCCAAGTGCCAGACCCGAAGGCAGGATGAACATGGCGAAGGTCGGGCTGGCCTCAACGGCGTCCAGCCCGAGCAGTCGGGTATAGAAGCTGGCGCTCTTTGGCGCGTCGGCGACGAAGAGTAGAATGCTGTTGCTGTCGATCACGGTAAGCTCCTGTTTGTCAGTCAGGAGGACATTTACAGAAACATGCTGACAGATTCTGGCAGTAGCGAGTCCCCGGCGGCGAGTTCGCCACGCTCAAGCTTCGCACGTCCTGGAGTTGATCTAAGCGTCCGCCGTCGCATCCGCCGTTCCGGCCAGCGGATCGTCCTCGAAGGGATCGGCAGCACGTTTCGGCTTGACCAGCGGTTCGGGGCGGACGGGGTGGGAAAACAGCATGTCGCGCCCGGCCTGCAGCCCTTCGGACACCTGCAGCACCAGACGCGCCTCGTCGCGCTTGCGGATATCCTCGCCGATTTCATAGGCGTCGACCTCGGAAACGCCAAGCGCCTCCAGTGTTCGCCGCCCGAAGAGCAGGCCCGATTCCAGCGTTTCACGCAGCTCGTAGTCGACGCCCTTGTTGCGCAGTTCGATCGAATGGATGCGGTCGTAGGAGCGCACGTAGAGCCGCGTCTGCGGATAGTCGGCCTGCACCAGCTCCACCACCTTGTCGGTGATCTCCTTCTTCTGCGTGCAGACGAGCACGATCTTCGCCCGGTCGATGCCGGCCGAGCGCAGCACGTCCTTGCGGGCACCGTCGCCGAAATAGATGCGGAAGCCGAAGGAGGAGGCCTGGCGGATGCGGTCGGCCGAAAAATCGATGACGGTGACGCTGCGCCCTCCGGCAAGCAGGATCTGGGCGGCGATCTGGCCGAAACGCGAGAAGCCGACCATCAGTACGTCGGCGCTGGCACCCTCGAAATCCTCGTCCAGCTCCTCCTGCTCGTCGCCGCGCAGCAGCCGCTTCGAAAGGGCCGATCCGATCGGCGTCAGCGCCATGGACAGCGTGACGACCGCGACCAGCAGCGAGGCCGTGCTCGTCGACATCAGCCCGACCGTACCCGCCGTGGTGAACAGCACGAAGCCGAATTCGCCGCCCTGCGGCAGCAGGAAGGCGATGCGGATCGCATCGTCGTGCGGGGAGCCCGAGATCCGGCAGAGCCCATAGATGACGATCGCCTTGACGGCCATGACGATCGGCACGGCGACGATGACGAAGAGCGCGTTGTCGGCGAGAACGTCGAGTTCCAGCGACAGGCCGACGGCGATGAAGAAGATAGCGAGCAACACGCCGCGGAAAGGCTCGATATCCGCCTCCAGCTCGTGCCGGTAGGAGGATTCGGCAAGCATCACGCCGGATAAGAAGGCGCCCATCGCCATCGAAAGCCCGGCAAGTTGCATCAGGCTCGCCGATCCCATGACGACGAACAGGGCGGCGGCAATCATTGCCTCGCGCGCGCCGGTCCGGGCGATGATCTGGAAAAGCGGCGTTAGCAGGTAGCGTCCCATGACGATCATCGCCGCAACCGCACCGACGGCGACCGCGAAATCCAACAGCGGTGCGTTGTTGCCCTTGTCGCCGCCATCGAGGATGGTGATCAGCGCCAACAGCGGCACGATTGCCAGGTCCTGGAACAGCAGCATCGAAAAGGAACGTTGCCCGTATCTGGTGTTGACGTCGCCGTCGCCCTCGAGGATCTGCATGGCAAAGGCGGTCGAAGACAGCGCCAGGCCAAATCCGGCAACGATGCTGCCGCGCCAGTCGAGAACTTGGGAAAACCAGGCAAGCGCGGTCAGCGCCAGGCCCGTCAGCACCACCTGCGCCGAGCCGAGGCCGAAGATGTCGCGCCGCATCTGCCACAGGCGGGTGGGCTTCAGCTCCAGTCCGATGATGAAGAGCAGGAAGACGACCCCGAGTTCGGCGACGGCGAGGATCTGTTCGCCATCGGTGATGCCGTGGAAGACCGGGCCGATGACGATGCCGGCGGCGAGGTAGCCGAGCACCGTGCCGAGCCCGAGCTTCTTGAAGATCGGAGCGGCGACCACCGCGCCGCCAAGCAGCAGGATCGTTTCGGAAAAAAGGGCATTGGGCGCTGACATGCTGACAATTTCTTTCAACGGCAGGGAGCACGCAGGCAGCCCCGATAAAGAATCGGCGGCGGCGGCCTTGATGCTTGGGAGAGTGCACAATAGATGGAAGCCGAAGGAAAGGCCAAATCATGTCCTCTGAAATTGATTCCTCGACACTTCTTTCCCGCGCAACTCAATTGATCGATCTGGCAAGGAAGGCAGGGGCTGATGCCGCCGATGCCGTCGTCGTCCGGTCGCGCTCGCAATCGGTCAGCGTGCGCCTCGGCAAGGTCGAGGGCACGGAATCCTCCGAAAGCGACGATTTTTCTTTGCGCGTCTTCATCGGCAAGCGCGTCGCCAGCGTTTCGGCCAATCCGGGCTTCGATCTTCAGGCGCTTGCCGAACGCGCCGTTGCCATGGCCAAGGTTTCCCCGGAAGACCCCTTCGCCTGCCTGGCGGATGAGGCGAGCCTTTCGAGATCCTATCCCGACCTGCAATTGCTCGATACCACGGAGGTCTCCTCCGAGATGCTGCGCGAGGCGGGTCTTGCCGCTGAAGCGGCCGCGCTTGCGGTCAAGGGTGTCACCAATTCCTCCGGCGCCGGCGCCTCAGCCGGCATGGGCGGCCTCGTTCTTGCCACCTCGCACGGATTCGAAGGCAGTTACATGGCCTCGCGTTTCGGCCATTCCGTCAGCGTCATCGCCGGTGAAGGCACCGGCATGGAGCGCGATTATGATTTCGACAGCCGTCTCTATTATGCCGAGCTCGACGACCCCGCTGAAATTGGCCGTCGCGCCGGCGAACGGGTGATCAAGCGCGTCAATCCGCGCCAGGTGCCGACCGGCAAGGACGTCACGGTGATCTTCGACCCGCGTGTCGCCCGCGGCTTCGTCGGCCATATCGCCGGTGCGATCAATGGTGCTTCCGTCGCCCGCAAGTCCAGTTTCCTGCGCGACAGAATGGGTCAGCAGGTGCTGAAGTCGGGCCTGTCGATCACCGACGATCCGCTGATCGTGCGTGGGCCCTCCTCGCGGCCCTTCGATGGCGAGGGTGTGTCCGGCGAGCGGCTTGTCATGATCGAGGATGGTGTTTTGAAGCACTGGTTCCTCTCGACCTCGACCGCGCGCGAGCTCGGCCTCGAGACCAACGGCCGCGGCGTGCGCGGCGGCACTGCCGTCTCGCCTTCCTCCACCAACCTTGCGTTGGAACCCGGCGACATTTCGCCGGAGGATTTGATCCGCAGCGTCGGCAACGGTTTTTATGTCACCGAATTGATCGGCCACGGCGTCAACATGATCACCGGCGAATACAGCCGCGGCGCCACCGGCTTCTGGATCGAGAACGGCGAACTCACCTTCCCGGTCTCCGAGGTGACGATCGCCTCGAACCTCAAGGAGATGTTCATGCGCCTGACGCCGGCAAACGACATCGATCGCAAGTTCGGCGTCGCGGCCCCCACCTTCGCCATCGAAGGCATGACGCTTGCCGGGCGCTAGAGCATGATGCCGAAAAGTGTGCGCGGTTTTCGGACGACATCATGCTCCAACCGTAGTTCAGAAATGGATTGATCTGATGAGCGACATGGAGAAAGCCCGGTGGCAGAGCGATCTCACGCTGATCGCCGATGCTGCGAGAGAGGCGGGCGCCGTCGCTTTCGGCTTCTTCAACCAGTCTCCCGAGGTCTGGTGGAAGAACGAGGACCGGTCTCCTGTCAGCGCTGCCGATTTCGCCGCAAACAAGACGCTCGAGACCATCCTGCGCAAGGCCCGGCCGGATTATGGCTGGCTGTCGGAGGAAACCGACGACGATGCCGACCGTCTCTCACGCGAGACGCTGTTCATCATCGATCCGATCGACGGCACGCGCGCCTTCCTCGGCGGACAGAAGGTCTGGTGCGTCAGCGTCGCGGTGGTTCATCGCGGCCGGCCGGTGGCCGGCGTGCTCTATGCCCCGGCGCTCGAGGAGCTCTATGAGGCGGTCGAGGGCGGCGTGGCGCTGAAGAATGGCGTGCCCTTCACCGTCTCGGCCGCCGGAGCGGAAGAGATGAGCCGCCTTGCGATCGGCGACGACCTGCTGAAGACCTTTCCGTCGGCGTTCCGCGACCGGGTGAAGCGCGAGAAATACATTCCCTCGCTCGCCTATCGCATCGCCATGGTGGCGGATGGTCGTCTCGAAGGCACCTTCGTCAAGGGCAATTCCCATGATTGGGACCTTGCAGCCGCCGATCTGATCCTTGTCTGCGCCGGCGGCGGCCTCGTCGACATCGAAGGCCAGCCGATCGTCTACAACCGTGCCGAAGTCACCCACAAGGTCCTCTGCGCGGCCCCAACGCCCCGCCTCGGCGAATTCCTCGCGGCCTTTGCGGGGCGACGAGACAGTTGACGTTTCCGTCAAAATCCCGCAGATGGGTGGCGGAGGAGAATAGGCAGAAAGAGAACAAAAAATGACTGAATCCGGTGACAAGAAGCAACTTCTGCATCTCGTTTTTGGCGGCGAACTGGAAAGCCTCGATGACGTCCAGTTCCGTGATCTGCAGGGTCTCGATATCGTCGGCATTTTCCCGGATTATGCCACGGCGCTGACGGCCTGGAAGGCGAAGGCGCAGCAGACGGTCGACAATGCGCATATGCGCTACTTCATCGTCCACATGCATCGTTTGCTTGATCCGCAGGAAAAGGCCAGGGGCAACTGACCTTGGCAAGTGCTGCCGGCCGGCCGCTCGTCGAGCGGGGCTTTGGTGCATCGGGCGCCGTCGATCCGGATTGTTGGACGCATTCTGAACAAATTAATCGGCCATTGCGGCCGCAACGATAATTAGGGAATGGGTTTGATGTCGATCGGTTTTGATCGGAGGCTGGCGCAATGAGCTCCCGGATGGCGCGCTTCGGTCTGAACGCATACCGTCTGGCGGGAACCGTGGCCTCTCCTGTGGTCGGCCTCTATATCACCTACCGCACGGCCAAGGGCAAGGAAGACCGGGCCCGCCGCCTGGAACGTTTTGGCTATCCGAGCGCCAACCGGCCGCAAGGCCCGCTCGTCTGGTTTCATGCTGCAAGCGTCGGTGAAACCAACGCCGTCATCCCGCTGATCCGTGAAATCCGCCGCCGCGACATTCATGTCATCCTGACGACCGGCACCATCACCTCCGCCAAGCTCGCCGCCGAGCGCCTCGGCCAGGAAGCGATCCATCAATATGTGCCGCTCGACCTGAAGCCCTCCGTCAGCCGCTTCCTCGATTATTGGCAGCCCGATTGCGCCATCATCGCCGAATCCGAGATCTGGCCGGCAACGGTGCTGGAACTCGGCCACCGCCGCATTCCGCAGATTCTGATCAATGCCCGTATGTCGGACCGCTCCTTTGCCCGCTGGCGCCGGCGCCCGGCGATCGCCGAAGCCTTGTTCGAGAATCTTGCCCTCGTCATCGCCCAGTCGGATGTCGATGCCGAACGTTTCCGCGATCTCGGCGCTGTCCCTGTCATCACCTCGGGCAATCTGAAGGTCGATACCGACGCACCGCCTTATGACAGCGCTGTCCTCGCCCGCTATAAGAAGCAGATCGGCGAGCGCAAGACCTGGGCGGCGATCTCGACCTTCGACGGCGAGGAGAATGCCGCCGCCATCGTTCACCGGGCGCTGAGGGAGCGAGATCGCCAATTGACGATCATCGTGCCGCGCCATCCCGAGCGCAGCGACGAGATCGAGGCGGCCCTGGTCAAGCAGGGGCTGAAGGTCGCCCGCCGCACCCGCGACGATGTCTTGTCCGCCGATGTCGATATCTTCCTTGGCGATACGATCGGCGAAATGGGCCTCTATTTGAGACTGACGGAAATCGCCTTCGTCGGCCGCTCGCTCTTTGCCGAAGGCGGCCAGAATCCTCTGGAGCCTGCCATGCTCGGCTGCGCCATTCTCTCCGGCGGCCATGTGCAGAATTTCCGCGATGCCTATCAGAAGCTTGCCCGCAGCGGCAGCGCCCGCATGGTGCGCGATACCGAAATGCTGGCCAAGGGCGTGCATTACCTGCTGATCAACGACGAAGCCCGCCGGAATATGATCGAGGCCGGCATCACCGCCGTGCACGAGATGCGCGGCGCGCTGACGGCGACGGTGAAGGGGCTGGAACCCTATATCAATCCGCTGACGGTGAAGGCGCGGCTGTTGCCCAAGGCCGTGGCCCAGGTCTAAGGAGATATGATGTCGGTAGCGTCCCCTATCAAAGGCATTCTCTTCGACAAGGACGGCACGCTGCTCGACTATGATGAGAGCTGGCTGCCGGTCAACCGCGAGCTTGCCCGCATCGCAGCCCAGGGGGATGAGCCTCTCGCCGACCGGCTGCTTTCCGCTTGCGGCATGGATCCGGTGACCGGCCATATCGTTCCCGACAGCCTGCTTGCCGCCGGCAATACCCGCCAGATCGCCGAGGGTCTCGTTGCCGCGGGCTCGATGGTCGATGTCGGCGAACTGACGGTCCGCCTTGACGAGCTCTTTTCCAGCGCTGCCGAATTTTCCGTGCCGGTGACCGATCTTGCCGGTTTCTTCGCCCGGCTGCATCGGCGCGGCTTCAAGCTCGGTGTCGCCTCCAGCGACAATGAACGATCGATCCGCCAGACGGCGGAACGTTTCGGTTTTGCCCCCTATGTCGATTACATCGCCGGCTACGACAGCGGTTTCGGCGTCAAGCCGGAGCCCGGCATGGTGCTCGGCTTCTGCGCTGCAACCGGTCTTTCGCCTGAAGAGGTCGCCATGGTCGGCGACAACAACCACGATCTGCATATGGGTCTGAATGCCGGGACGGGGCTGAGGATCGCGGTGCTGACCGGCACCGGTTCGCGGGATTCGCTTGCTGCCGCAGCCGATCACGTGCTTGACGATATCACCGCCATCGAGACCCTGCTGCCCGATCTGCAGCCCGCCTGACCGCCGGCACTTAACCGCGAACATCGGAATCGATTTTCGCGGTTAAGTGCCGGTTCAAAGTCGTAGAGCGTCCTTGACGCGTCCTGTCGGAGGCGCGGTGCCGTAAGGGCTTGCATTTTTTCAGGTTTTGGCTTCTCAATCCGTCCGGTCGAAAAGCAAGGGGCTGGCTGTGGCTAAAGCAATTCCAGCAAAAGTGCACAGCGGTTTTGCCGGGAAAAGCGCGCAGCGACTTTCCCAAGGGATTGCGTGAGAACAAGCCGGGCAGGGGAGCGGGACGGCAAGATGATATCCGAAGCGCCACCGTTTTGGTGGAGGAAAGCCGATTGGCGGGCCTGGCTGCTGCTGCCGCTTTCTTTTCTCTATGGCCGTATCGCCGGCCACCGCATGGCCCATGCGCGCCGCGCCTCCGTTCCGGTTCCCGTCATCTGCGTTGGCAATTTCACCGTCGGCGGCGCCGGCAAGACGCCGACGGCGCTGACGATCGCCCGCGCCGCCAAGGCGAAGGGGCTGAAACCCGGCTTTCTCAGCAGGGGTTACGGCGGTTCGCTCGATGTGACGACCGTCGTCGACCCCGATCATCATCGGGCGGGCGCCGTTGGCGACGAGCCGTTGCTGCTTGCCCAGGAAGCGCTGACGGTGATTTCCCGCCGGCGCGTCGAAGGGGCTGCGCGTCTGGTGGCGGAGGGCGCCGATCTCATCATCATGGATGATGGGTTCCAGAGCGCCCGGCTGGCGATCGACTATGCCCTGCTCGTTATCGACGCGACCCGCGGCCTCGGCAACGGCCATATCGTGCCGGGCGGTCCGGTCCGCGCGCCGATCCGCCAGCAGCTGCGTTCTGCGACGGCGCTGCTCAAGGTCGGCGGCGGCAATGCCGCCGACAGGATCGTCCGGATGGCGGCGCGGGCGGCAAAGCCCTATTTCACAGCATCGCTGAAAGTGCGCGGCGACAATACGCTGGCCGGCACGAAGGTACTTGCCTTCGCCGGCATCGCCGATCCCGCGAAATTTTTCCGCACGATTGAATCCCGCGGCGGCGAGATCGTTGTCGCCAAGTCCTTCGGCGATCACGAGCACCTGACCGAGGAGGAGATCGACGACATCCTGACGACTGCCGAGCGTCAAGGTCTCTTGATCGTCACCACCTCCAAGGATTTCGTCCGCCTCTCCGGCCATCCCGGCAAGGCGGCGCAGCTCGCCGAAAAGAGCCGGGTGATTGAGGTCGACATGGTATTCGAGGATCACCTCGCCCCAAGCCTCATCATCGACCGGGCGATCGTCGCCTGCCGCGAACGGCGCCTGCGGGAGATCAAAACTGCGGCCAAGGCAGTTCCAGGAAAAGTGTGACGTGGTTTTCCCAGGCAAAGCGCGAAGCGGTTTTGCCGGGAATTGCGTAAAAAGCTGGAGCAGTTCTGTAATTCCAGGGAAGCTGAGAGGCTCTAGCGCCGCTGGTTTGGCAGCACGCCGGCGCGTTTGTCGGCCTCGATCGCCGAGATCACGTCGGCATAGGGCTCCTGCCGGGCAACACTCCAGTAGCGCAATTCATCGAGCGGGATCTGTTTTCCCGTCATCGCGCAGACGACATAGGAGCCGGGCGAGAGAATCTGGAAATCGCCATCGAGATACCGGATCTTCGCTTCGCGGTTTCCGTGTCCTTCGAACAAATTCATGCGCTCCGTTCCCTGCAGTCTGTCATTAAAGCATGTTGCGCAAAAGTGTGCCGCGGTTTTGCGATCACGACATGCGGAACACCAAAGACCTAAAGCGTGGCAAGCGAATCTGAAAGATCGCGACACGCTTTAGTCTGCCATACTCCCGAAAGGGTTGCTTTTCCAGCTTTTTTAGCTTCTGCCGAAAAGCCGCTCGATATCGCTGAGCTTCAATTCGATATAGGTCGGCCGGCCGTGATTGCATTGGCCGGAGCCGGGCGTCACTTCCATTTCCCGCAGCAACGCGTTCATTTCCTCCGGTCGCAGCCGCCGTCCGGAGCGCACCGAGCCGTGGCAGGCCATGGTCGCCGCCACATATTCGAGCTTGGCCGATAGGCCCGACGCCGTGTCCCATTCGGCAATCTCGTCGGCAAGCTGGCGGATCAGCCCATGCGCATCGACCTCGCCGAGCATTGCCGGCGTCTCGCGCACGGCAATAGCGCCTGGGCCGAAGCGCTCGATCGCAAGGCCGAGTTCGGAAAGCTCGGCCGCATGCTGCATCAACCGGTCGCAATCCTCTTCCGGAATGTCGATGATTTCGGGGATGAGCAGCACCTGAGAGGCCAGCCGCTTGGAGTGCAGCGCCTTGCGCATTGCTTCGAAGACCAGCCGCTCATGCGCGGCATGCTGGTCGACGATGACGAGCCCGTCCTCGGTCTGGGCAACGATATAGTTGGCGTGGATCTGCGCCCGCGCCGCGCCGAGCGGATACCGTGCGTTTGGTTCGGGGGCTGCCGGCTGCGGCGAAAACTGCGGCTCGGCCCGTGCCGTCGGCATCGAAAGTCCGTCGAAGGACGCCTGCGGCCGCTCGCCGAAACCCGTTGTCGGTTGAAAGGGCCGGGAGGGCGATGTCTCGGCCGACCATCCTCCCTGCGGCCGCTGGGTATTCGGCTGGAAGCCGGGGCGGAAGGAACGCAGCATGTCGCTCGCCCCGGTCGTTGCCGCTCGGCTGCCGTCGCGCGCCAAGGCCTCGCGGATGGCGCCGACGATCAGACCGCGTACCAGGCCAGGGTCGCGGAACCGCACGTCGGATTTTGCCGGATGCACGTTGACGTCGACGAGAGCGGGATCGAGCGTGATCGACAGCACCGCCACCGGATAGCGTCCGGATGGGATCGTCTCGGCATAGGCGCCGCGGATCGCCGAGAGGATCAGCTTGTCCTGCACCGGCCGGCCGTTGACGAAGGCATATTGATGAGCGGAGTTGCCACGGTTGAAGGTCGGAACGCCGGCAAAGCCAGTCAGCGAGATCTCTTCGCGCACGGCGTCGAGCGCAATCGCATTGTCCCGGAATTCCTTGCCGAGCACCTGCGCCATGCGCGCCAGATGATCGTCGCCGGTCGCCGGGAATTCCAGCGTCGTGCGGTCCGAACCCGACAGCACGAAGCGCACCGCCGGAAAGGCGATCGCCATGCGCTTGACGATCTCGGTAATGGCGCCGGCCTCGGCTTTCTCCGTCTTCAGGAATTTGAGCCGGGCCGGTGTGGCAAAGAACAGGTCGCGCACCTCGACGATCGTCCCGGGATTGGCGGCAGCCGGGCGCATATGCGCGATTTTGCCGCCGGTCACGGCGATCTCGTGGCCGCCTGTGCTGTCGCGCTTGCGGCTTGCAATGCTGAGCCTCGCGACCGAGCCGATCGAGGGCAGCGCCTCGCCGCGGAAGCCGAGCGTACGGATATCTTCGAGCGTCTCCGATATCTTCGAGGTGCAGTGGCGCCTGACCGCCAGTTCCAGATCGGCCGCGTCCATGCCCGACCCGTTGTCGCTGACGCGCAGCAGCGCCTTGCCGCCGCCAGCCGTGGCGATTTCGATGCGCGTCGCGCCCGCGTCGAGCGCGTTTTCGATCAGTTCCTTGGCAGCGCTCGCCGGCCGTTCGATGACTTCGCCGGCGGCGATCTGGTTGATGAGAGTTTCGGAAAGCTGTCTGATGGCCATGGGCTATTTTCGGGGATTCGCGGGCCGGAGGGAAGGGCTTTCGATGCGCTTTCCCAAAGCGTGATCACCGCCGTCTCCGAATTTAGGGGTGGCTAGTGTTAAGCCGGTTTTAACATAAAAATGGCATTTCTAATCACATACTTCCGGAAGCTGTGAAATCGAACAGATGTGGGACGCAATGGAATGAGTGCCGGCTTCGAAAAGGCGGACACATCATCAGAAATCGATGGGTCTCCCGCCGAGGCCGATCTGCAGACGGCGCTTTTCGATGTGGTGTGCGACAGCCTTTCCGCAGCTTTCATCATCTACGACAAGAACGATCACCTGATCTTCGCAAGCCGCCAGACCCTCGAATTCTTTCCGCTGCCCGCCGAAATGCTGAAGCCGGGAACGCGGCTTCGCGATTTCCTCGGTGCGATGTACGACACCGGCATTCGCCAGCAATATGATGTCAGGCAGGGCGGCTCGCTGAGCCGCGAGGACTGGCTGTCGCAGAAAATCGCCTCGCATTGGCGTGAGCGCTTCGACGCCGTCGAGCGCCACGGCGCCGACAGCTGGGTCCGCTTCGTCAAGCGCAGGCTGCCGGGCGGTTACGGCGTCACCATCATCTCCGACATTTCCGAGAACAAGAAGCGCGAAGAGCAATGGCGCTCCGATCTTGAGCGTGTGCAGCTCACCGAGGACATTCTCGACAATCTGCCGTTTCCGCTTTTCGTCAAGGACCGCAACCTCACCTATGTTGCGGTGAATCTCGCCTTCTGCGAGAAATATCAAACGAGCGCCGACGAGGTGCTCGGGCGCAAGAGCGGTGATCTTTTTTCAGAGGAGATCGCCAAGCGTTTCGAGGAGAGCGACCGCCACGTACTGGAGACCGGCGAGATGTCCGTCTCTCGCCAGCGTCAGATCTCCCGCGACGGCATCGAGCGCGACATCGTCAGCCGCAAGCACCGCATCGGCAAACCCGGCCGCTATTTCCTGGTATCGACCATGCAGGACCTGCCGCGCGACGGCGCCGATCTCGACGAGTTCGGCCAAGCGTCCGCGATCACCGCCTCCAGCAATCAAAGCTACCGCCGGGCCTATGTGCCGGTACCAACCGGCGTCGAGCGGCGCGAACCGGCGGCGATGGAAGCGATCGTTCCGGAGAATTTCTCCGGCCGCAAGGTCCTCGTCGTCACTGCCGACCTCGCAGCCGAGACCGCCGCGCTGCGGACGCTGACGAAATACGGCTTCGAATCCTGCTCGGTCCGCGGCGAGGACGAAGAGGAGCGGTTCCTGGAAATCGCTACCTCCTCCGGCATCTCGCTCGATCTCTTGATCATCGACAACCAGATGGGTATGCGCTGCCTCGAGCTCGCCGAGCAATACGGCATCCCGGCGCTCGTCATGGACGGTTTCCAGATCGCCAACGAGCTCACATTCCAGATCGCCCGCCATTTCAATCGCAACAGCCGCAGCGCTGCCGGTTCGGATACGGATTGGGAAATCAGCATTTCCGACGATGTGGTCGGCCTGCAGGTTCTTGTGGCCGAAGACAACGATATCAACCAGATCGTCTTCTCGCAGATCCTCGAAGGCCTCGGCTACCGCCATATGCTGGCAGCGACCGGCGACGAGGCCGTGCGCCTCTGGGCCGAGCACCGGCCACAGATCGTGCTGATGGATATTTCCCTGCCCGGTTTCAACGGCTTCGAGGCCGCCCGCCTCATCCGGCAGATGGAGGAAACCGGCGGCGGCACCCGCACTCCGATCATCGGCGTGCTCACCCAGGCCTTCGAGCGCGACCGCGCCGAATGCGTCAAATCAGGCATGGACGACGTCATCATGAAACCCGTCAGCCCCGATATGCTTGAGACGGTGTTTCAGAAGTACCTGATGGACGAACCTATGCGGGCGCGAAACTAGAAGGCGATACCCGTCAACTCCCTAGAATTTGGGCGTTTCAGGCGGCAGAGGCCGCTGATTTCCTATCGAATTGTTAAGACATGCCGGTCATTCTTTTGCATGGCTGCGGGGGAAGCTCGGGTTTGCATGATGAAATCGGCGGAAATAGCTTTCTTGACCGTGGGTCAGAATGAGCTTCAGGCGATGGCCTATACCGATCCGCTGACCGGATTGGGAAACCGCAATCGCATGCGGGAGAAGGTCCTGCAGATCTCTTCTGAGCGCGCCAGCGATCCGGCCCCCTTCACCATCGGCATCGTCAACCTCGACAGTTTCAAGCCGATCAACGATCTGTTCGGCTCGACAGCCGGCGATGAAATCCTCTGCCAGGTCGCCCATCGTCTCAGGGCCTGTATTCCTGATGGCGCGCTTGTGACCCGCCATGATGGCGACGAATTCGCCTTCGTGCTGCCGTTGATCTTCGAGCGGGCGAGCGCCGAGAAATTCGGCCAGATGATCCGTGAGGTGCTATCGGCCCCTTATGACCTCGGCGACCGCAACGTCCGTCTCTCCGCTTCCCTCGGCTTCTCCATCTATCCGTTCGCCGGAGAGGATTGCGAGGAACTGCTGAAGAGCGCCGAGACCGCCCTTTACCGTTCCAAGCGCCGCGGTCGCGGCCAGATCACCGTCTATTCGCGCGAGATCGCGCAGGAAATGAAGCGCGCCACGCAGCTGGAGCAGGCGCTCAGAAACGCCATCATCTCGGATGCGATCGACGTGCATTTCCAGCCGATCGTCTCGCTGTCCAACAATCAGGTCGTCGGCTTCGAGGCGCTTGCCCGCTGGAACGATCCCGATCTCGGCTTCGTGTCGCCCGGCGTCTTCGTGCCGCTCGCCGAAGAGCGCGGCTTCATCGACGCGCTGTCGGAGGCGTTGCTGCGTAAAGCTGCCGAAGCAGCACTTTCCTGGCCGCGCGAACTCTTTCTGTCGTTCAATCTTTCCTCGGCCCAAATGATGGATCCGGGCACGAGCAGCAGCGTCCTGTCGATCCTTGGGCGCGTCGGCTTCGATCCGCATCGCCTGGAGCTGGAGATCACCGAGACCGCGGTGATGAGTTCGGCCGATACCGCTCATCGCATCATCGCTGATCTGCGCGCCGCCGGTGTGCGCATCTCGCTCGACGATTTCGGCACCGGTCAGTCGAGCCTCGGGCGCCTGCGCGACTTCATCTTCGACAAGATCAAGATCGACCGTGCCTTCGTCTCGCGCATCAATTCCGATCGCGCCTCCGAACACATCATCAAGGCGATCCTTACCATGTGCGAGGGCCTGGAGCTGGAAGTCGTGGCGGAAGGTATCGAGGATTATGCCGAGGCAGTGAAGTTGCGCACGCTCGGCTGCGGCATGGGCCAGGGCTATCATTTCGGCCGCCCGGCGGACGGTATCGCGACGCTGCGCTTCCTGCACGAGAACTATTATGATCCGACCGGGATGGAGCGTGTCAGCGCATAAAACGATGGCGCCCCTGGGAGCGCCATCGCCTACGCTATACTACCACGCACGTATTACTTAGGCGTGGTCGAGCCGGTTGCCGTGGTGTCGGTACCGGTCGCAGCCGGAGCCTTTTCGGCCGCCAGCATTGCCAGCGTCTTGAACTCAGGTGCGGCCTTCAGCGATTCAGACGTTTCGCTGGTCGTCAGCTTGACGCTGCCGTCCTGGGTGTTCTGCGCGACGGTGATCTTTTCCATCGGCACGGCGACGTTCTTTTCGCCGATGCCGAGGAAGCCGCCGACACCAACGATTGCAGCAACAAACCCGCCATCCTTCTTCAGGATCAGGTCGTTGACGCTGCCGATGCTTTCATTGTTGCCGTTATAGACCGACTGGCCGATATAGGTGTTGGCGCTGACCTGGTCCGGAGACTGTTCCGTCAGATAGCCGGCCTGAGCCGTGTCTGCCGTCGGTGCTGCGGCCGGAGCCTGTGCAGCATCGCCTGCGGGCTTGGTGACGTCAGGCGTCATCGGCTTCGGTGCTGCCGGATCGGCGGGGGCCGCCTGGGTCGGAGCAGCGGGATCCGCAGGCTGCGGGGCTGTCTGCGAGAATGCCGCCGGTACGAAAGCCGTGGCAAACAGTGCGCCAGCGGCAACGGTCGTCAGAAGTTTGCGTGTCATTTCGAACCTACCTTTGTTTTTCCCTAGAGTGTTCGCTGGCGCGGCAACACCTGTTTCTCAGGTCTCGTTGCCGCGCCGGTTCGAAGGGAAAATGACTGGTGGAGCGATTGGTTCCGGTTGAAGACACGGAAAATTTCTCGATTTTCACGGAACATTTATCGAAGAACCGCCGCTAAAACGAGAAAAGGCGCCCCGGTCGGGAGCGCCTCTGATGGCCTCCGATCACCCGGTGATCAGATCACGTAGACGGGATCGAACACGCCTTTGACCTCGATGCCGAGTTCCAACAGCGCGCCGGCACTGGGCTGCGCCGAACGGGCATCCTCATCCAGCCCTTCCCAGGCGGTCGTTACCGCCAGGCGGTCGGCATTGACGCCGATGAAGGCAGGGCAGGAGGGTTGGACGGCAGGAACCTTGTAGCGCGAGATGCGCAGGCCGTCCGGACTGTAGCGGTCGACGACGCCGGCACCCCAGCGCGCATTCCACAAATAGCCGTCGGCATCAACCACCGAGCCGTCGATGTCGCCGGGGTCGTCCATGCTGTCGACAAGCACGATCGGCTCGCCCGAAGGCAGGCCGGTCAATGGATCGACCATGACGCGCATCAGCCGGTTGATGCGGGAATCCGTATAATAACCGATCGTGCCGTCAGGCGAGAAGCAGATTGAATTCGGGATGCTGATGCCGTTGAAGATCTTCGTCACCTTGCCGCTAGCGACGTGATAAATGGCGCCGGCCTGGTTTTCCGCCCGCTTGCTCATCGTGCCGATCCAGAGTGCACCGGAAGGATGCGTGCGGCCGTCGTTCGAACGGTTTTCCGGCCTGTCGTTTTCGAGTGCTGCGTAGAAGGTGAGGTTGCCGCTTGCGATGTCGCGCACGAAAAGCCCTTCTTCCGTCGCGATCAGCTGCCGCCCGGCGTCGATGCGGGCAAGCACGCTCGCCATCACAGGCAGCGGATGCACCTTTTTCGCGCCCGTCGAAAGATTGAGCTCGTGCAGTTCCTTGCCGAGGATGTTGAACCACCAGACGGTATTGCTGTCCGGATCATAGGTCGGGCCTTCACCGAGAACGGAATTGGTATTGCAAAGTGTCTTGCCCTCGAACTCATAAATATCGGTCATACGTTCACGCTCCCAATGGCTGCATCATAGGCGTAAATGGTCGCCTTGGCGCGCTCGGCAACCTCTGATGCGGTCATTCCTGGCTTGTAGATGCTGGTGCCGAGGCCGAAGGCGAAGATGCCGGCCTTGGTATAATCGCCGAAATTCTTATCCGACACACCGCCGACGGCGGCAATCATCAGCTCCGGCGGCAGGATTGCCCGGATCGCCGTGATGCCGGAAGGGCCGAGCACGCTGGCCGGAAAGAATTTGAGACCGGTGGCCCCGGCGCGCGCTGCTGCCAGCGCCTCGGTCGGCGTAAAGACGCCCGGCATCGTCACCATGCCGTAGTCGCGCGCCCGGATGATCACCTCGGGCTCGACATTCGGGGTGACGAGCAGCTTGCCGCCGGCCGCATGCAGGCTGTCGACCGCCTCGACGGTCAGCACCGTGCCGGCGCCGATCAGCACGTCGGCCGGTGCCAACTTCGCGGCGATCTCGATGGATTTGAACGGTTCCGGCGAGTTGAGCGGGATCTCGATCGCCGTCAGGCCATTTTCGATCAGTGCACCGACGACGCTTTCGGTCTCGTCAGGCCGGATGCCGCGAAGGATGGCGATCAGCGGGCGCTTCATGTCAGGGAAGGGGATACGGTTCATCGTGTCAGCTTTCTCAATTCGGCCAGATGGCTTCGGCGGCAGCCGAAAGCCCGCGGCGCACGGCCGCGTCGGCGTCGATGGCGGTGAAGGCAAGGGAGAGGGTCGTGAAGGCCTGTTCGTAGAGCGCCTGCAGGCGCCCTGAGGCGACGAGGGTGATGTCGGTGCCGTTTGCCGCATCTTGCAGCGCGCCGGCGATTTCGAGGCCGATCAGCGTGCCGGATAGCCGGGCTTGCGCCGCTGCGGCAGAAATCCCGTGCAGGAGCTGGCCCGAGCGGGCAGTAAACAGCAGGTTGGAGGCAAGGGCCGGGCGCGCGAAAGCGGCCGAGACGGCGGCCTCGAAGGCTGCCGCATCCGCCGGCTGCTCTGCCGCACCGGCAACGGCATGCGAAAGGATCGTGTGTTTGCTGATGACGTCGAAAAGCTCGCCGGTCATGAAGGTCGAAAAGCCGGTGACGTTGGCGTCCGTCACATGCACCCATTTCGAATGCGTGCCGGGCATGCAGACCGCCTGCGCCCCGGAGCTTGCGCGGCCGAGCGCGCCGAGAAGCTGGGTTTCCTCGCCGCGCATGACGTCCGGCGTCGCCATGTCCCGCTGGGCAAGGCCCGGCAGGATGCGGATGTCGCGGCTCTCGCCGGGCACGGAGACCGCCCCGGTCAGGATCGAGACAAGCGGCGTCGGCACGTCGATATAACCGGCCTCGACCCAGCCCTGCCGTGCGCCGGCCATGCCGCAGATGATCACCGGCAGGTTTTCCGGCGCCTCAATGGCTGTGAGATGGCCGGTAAGCACCGCGGAAAAGCCGGTCTTTGCCGCGCTCGTCATGCCTTCGCCGCTGCGGCGTTCGGCAAGGACGGTGCCGTCCCTACCCATGAGCCAGAGCCGGAAGCTGCTGGTGCCCCAGTCCACCGCGACATAAGCGGGATTTGCCATTACAGAACGCCTCCATCGACAATCAGGGACTGGGCGGTCATTCCAGCCGCACAGTCGGATGCAAGAAACAGGCAGGGACCGACGATCGCATCGGGCTTGAGCGCGACCTTCAGGCACTGGTCCTCGACCGAGCGCGCAATGCTCTCCTCGGTGAGCCAGTGCTGCATCTGCCGCTCGGTGACGACCATGCCGGGCAGAATGCAGTTGACCCGGATGTTCTCGGGCCCGAGCCTGCCCGCCAGGCTCTTCGTCAGCCCGACGACCGCCGCCTTGGCTGCCGCATAGGCGGGAAAGCCGCCCATGTTCAGCTTGAAGGCGATCGACGACATATTGATGATCGCCCCGCCGCCGGCCACCCGCATCGACGGCACGACTGCCTGCGAGGTGAAGAACACATGCTTGAGGTTGACCGCCTGGTTGTTGTCCCAATAGGCCTCGGTCACCGCGTCGAATTCATGGCGGTCGTCCCAGGCGGCATTGTTGACCAGCACGCGGATCGGCCCTGAGCTGGCAATGACGCTATCGACCGTGCGCCGGATCGCCTCGATGTCGCGCAGGTCGGCATGGTGAAAGGAGACCGGATGCGCCGTCTCCCGCGACAGCCTGTCGGCGAGTTCGCGGCCGGCCGCCTCGGCGATATCGATGAACGAGACCTTGGCGCCTTGGCGCGCGAAACCTTCGACGATCGCAGCACCGATGCCCGATCCGCCGCCAGTCACGAGCACGGCTCGGTCTTTGAACTCGGGAAATTGTGCTGCTGGCATCATGGTCACCGTCGCCTCCCGACCCTATCGTTGTTCCATTATTTGGAACTTAATTTGACTATATGGAATTATCGAATTACAGTGGCCTTTCTGTCAAGGGTGGATGAGGCAATGGATTCAAACGGCGGCGGCGCAGCACAGGCACGTGAGACCGGCACGCTCGGCAAACTGATGGTTCTGCTCGATCTCGTCACCCATGCGGATGCGCCGCTGCGTTTTACTGATGTTCTGGCTCTCGCCGGCCAGCCGCGCGGCACGCTGCATCGCCAGCTCAGCCATCTGGTCGAGGAAGGGCTGCTCGAGCTCGATGGCGACGGCCGTTATGCGCCCGGCCTGCGCCTGCTCGATTTCGCCGCGCGCAGCTGGGCGCGCAACGAATTCCGCATGATCGCCGAGCCGCACCTTGCCGATCTGCAGCGGGCAACCGGCGAGACGGTGCATCTCGGCGTTCTCAGGGGCCAGTCGATCATCTATCTCGACAAGGTCGAAGGCCGACAGCCGGTGCGCATGTATTCTCAGATCGGCAATGCCTCGCCTTGCTACTGCACCGGCGTCGGCAAGGCCGCCCTTTCGCTGCTTGCGGCCGAAAGCCTCGTCGATCTCGTCGCCGGCCTGAGCTTCACCAGCTTTACCGCCTCGACCCATGTCTCGGCCGAAACGCTGCTTGCCGAAATCCGCGAGATTGCCGATCAGGGCTATGCTTTCGACCGCGAGGAGCATGAGGCCGGCATCCGCTGCGTCGCCGCACCGGTCTGGTCGGAGGATCGGACCTTTATGGGGGGTATTTCGATTACCGGCCCGGCCTATCGGTTGTCGATGGAACTTCTGCACCAATGGGCCGTTCCGGTTCAACTGGCGGCTGCGAGGATCATGGAAGGCATGCGCGTCCGTCTCGGTCCGCGCCGCTGAGAGAAAAATTGCAATCAGCCCGCTGCTGGACGGAATCGCAGAGCATGCTTATGATGAGCGCGATATTGAGATTTGCCGACGAATCACCACAACTAGAACGGTCCGCGAAATCTACAACCAGTCACCGGCCGAACGCTCAACGCTGAAGCCGATTCCAACCAGCGATCGTCGTTCCCCGATGCAATCGAAACACCCATAGCGGGCAGGTTTCGCAAACGGTTTGCCGGCCGCTGTGCCGAAGATGAAGAAATGTGATGGCACCCTTGTCGCAAACATCCACGGAAGAAGACGATTATATCAAGGAAATAGCGGGCCTGAAGACCCAGTTCGATATTTTCCGTTTCATGAAACGGGTGACGGAAGCCTATCGTAGCCGTGCCTTCATGGTCCTCAACCTGCCGCCGATCACTTCCTTCGATCTTCAGGGCAGCACTGTCATCACCAGCTGGCCGGCCGAGCTTCTGGCTCTCTACGACCAGGAGGGCCTGATGGTGAACAGCCCGGTCCTCAGACGCCTCAGAACATCTGCGCGGCCCTTCTTCTACGACATGTCAAGACAGAACTGGTCGCGGGACGACGGCAAGTCCATCCTCGTCGCCTCCCTGTTCGAGCGCTTCAAGATGATGCGCGGCGCCTATTTTCCGACGCACGAGCCCTCCGGACTGCGCGGCGCCGTCTCTTTCGCCGGCGACCGCGAACCCTTCAGCCCGGCCGAAATGCGCGAACTCTGCTATATCGCCATCCATGTGTTCGACAGGCTTGCCGAGATCCGCAACCTCGATACGCGCATCACCGACACGCTGACCGACCGCGAGATCGATTGCCTCAACTGGACGGCGGCCGGCAAGACCAGTGCCGAAATCGCCGAAATCCTCACCCTGTCCGAGCACACGGTTAATCACTACCTCAACCGCGCCACCAAGAAGCTCGACACGGTCAACCGCACCCAGGCCGTCGCCAAGGCGCTGCGCATTGGCTTGATCAAATAAGTTGCAAAAAACAACCGAATGCTTTCGAAGCCGCCCAGCGCATAGGCAAGTCCTTCCCGTTGGCGGGCTGTCCCAAGCGCTTTTGCGCTGATTTTCCATCTGGCACGCTTTCTGCATCTCTTTTGCGAGAGGTCCAGAGGGGACTTTGAGACCAGCGCCAGGAAATGGCGCGGCCGACACACCGCTGCCCGACGCCGATGCCGCTTTCTCCCGGCCCTTCGGTGTCGGCGGCGGTTGTTGCGTTTTGGCACCGCTTCTTTCGCAGCTGTTTGCGATTTCCTCTTCCCGGTTCACTTTTCACTGGCCTTTTGCTCGGCTTGCTCTAGTTCGCCCCGGATTGCGCCGGTTCTCGGGGAGACCGTTGCGGCCATCAGGGCGAAAGCCCGGCGGACTTGATGGCCGCAACGGATTGCCAATTCCCCGGCGCTCTTTTGGCACGCCGCCAAATCGATTTTCTTCCCGATGATTTTGTTTGGCGAAGGCTTCCGTCTCCACTATCTCTACTGCATGATTTCAGCCTTGATCGATTTCGATCAAGGCTGAAATCATGCAGCAATTCAAAGTGCTACAGCGTCCTTTGCGCGTCTTGAAAGACGCGCGGCGCTGTAGTCTGCAAGAAAAAGCAGTGAGGGTGGAATGACCGACGTCACCAAGGAACAGGTTCTCGAAACGTTGAAGACCGTGCGTGGACCGGATCTCGAGCACGATATCGTCGAGCTCGGCATGGTCTCCGACGTCTTCATCTCCGACGGAAAGGTTTATTTCTCGATCACCGTTCCGGCCGACCGCGCCAAGGAGCTTGAGCCGATGCGGCTCGCTGCCGAGCGCGTCATCAAGGAAATGCCGGGCGTCAAGGGCGCCCTCGTCACACTGACCGCGGACAAGAAGGCGGCCGCCGCCGCTCCGGCTGCCCGCCCTGCGCCGAACCCGCCGCACGGTCATCCCGGCCACGATCACGCGGCCCACGCCCCTCAACAGCCGCCGCGCGCCGGCAAGATCGGTGTGCCTGGCATCGGCGCCATCATCGCCGTCGCCTCGGGTAAGGGTGGGGTTGGCAAGTCGACCACCGCCGTCAATCTCGCGCTCGGGCTGCTCGCCAACGGTCTTCGCGTCGGCATTCTCGATGCCGATATCTATGGTCCCTCGATGCCGCGACTGCTGAAGATATCCGGCCGCCCGACGCAGATCGACGGCCGCATCATCAATCCCATGGAGAATTATGGCCTCAAGGTCATGTCGATGGGCTTCCTTGTCGATGAGGAGACGGCGATGATCTGGCGCGGGCCGATGGTCCAGTCGGCGCTGTTGCAGATGCTGCGCGAAGTCGCCTGGGGCGAACTTGATGTCCTCGTCGTCGACATGCCGCCCGGCACCGGCGACGCGCAATTGACCATGGCCCAGCAGGTGCCGCTTGCCGGCGCCGTCATCGTCTCGACGCCGCAGGATCTCGCTCTGATCGATGCCCGCAAGGGCCTCAACATGTTCCGCAAGGTCGAGGTGCCGGTGCTCGGCATCGTCGAGAATATGAGCTATTTCATCGCTCCTGATACCGGCACCCGCTACGACATCTTCGGCCATGGCGGCGCCCGCAGGGAGGCCGAGCGCATCGGCGTGCCCTTCCTCGGCGAAGTGCCGCTGACGATGAACATTCGCGAAACCTCCGACGCCGGCACGCCGCTCGTCGCCTCCGAGCCGAACGGCGTCGTCGCCGGCATCTATCGCGGCATCGCCGCCAAGGTCTGGGAGCAGATCGCCGGCCAGTCCCAGCGCCCGGCGCCGACGATCGTCTTCGAATAATGCATGTCGCCCGGAAGTGTGCAGCGGTTCCGGGATAACGTCGGTGCTTGAGCGAGCCGAATCACCGCGGCGGATACCCCAAATTGTGGGGGAAACGTGGTGAAAAGCCGCGCTTCACGGAAGATGTCTTGATTATTTCACGGCTTTGCTTCATATGCCGCGGCGCCATGATGGCGTTTGCTGCAGATGCTCAATGACGGTCGTCTTCGTTTCGAAGAGGCGGCCCGCCTGCAAGTTCGGAGTTGTCTTGTCGATCGAAGGATTGGGAACTGCGATGCGGTTGAGCACAATGCGCATGCCGGCCTTTGAGGTTGGATGCAGCCGGAGAGACTACCGGTGATTACCGCTTACTGTTCGAATTGCAAGTCGGTCGAGATCCGCGATCTGTCGCATGCCGCCTCCTTTCCCGAGGACGTCGTCTGGATCGACATGATCGAGCCGACCCGCGACGAGGAGCTCTATGTCGAAAAAATTCTCGGCATCGAGGTTCCGACCCGCGACGATCTCAAGGATATCGAGCCTTCTGCCCGTCTCTATGTCGAAAACGACGCCGTCTTCATGACCGCCTCGCTGCTCTGGAAGGCTGACACCGACGTACCGACTCTGACCGATGTCGCCTTCATCCTGGCCGGAAACCGCCTGGTCACCATTCGCTACGCTCATCCCAAATCCTTTGCGCTATTCATCGCCGCGCTCCATCGGCTGCCGGAAAACTGGCGCAGTGGTGCCGCCCTTCTCGCCAAGCTCTTGGAGACGATCGTCGACCGCACCGCCGAGATCCTCGAAATCTCTGTCTCGCGCCTCGACATCTTGTCGACACATGTCTTCGGCGACCGGGCAAGGAAGGTGCGCAAGCCCTCGAACTACCTCGAGGAGAAGCTGCGCGATATTGCCGGCCATCACCGGATGATCAGCAAGGTGCGCGACAGTCTCGGTTCGCTTGCCCGCCTGCTGACGTTCTTTCACACGATCCCGGCGATCCAGCAGGACCGCGAGGCGAAGGAGCTCTGCCGCACCGTCTCGCGCGATATCCAGTCGCTGTCGGAGCATGCTTCCTTCGTCGCCGCCAACATCACCTTCCTGCTCGACGCTTCGCTCGGCCTCATCAACATCGAGCAGAACTCGATCATCAAGATTTTCTCGATTGCCTCGGTGGTGTTCTTGCCGCCGACATTGGTCGCCTCCATCTATGGTATGAACTTTCAGATCATGCCGGAGCTGACCTGGGTCGCGGGTTATCCCTACTCGCTGGCCCTGATGGTGATATCCGCCGTCATCCCCTTTTTCTTTTTCCGCTGGAAAGGCTGGCTCTAAGGAGCCTGTTGCAACTTCATGTCCGAAGAGAGCCATCCGAACGAACGCCATATGACGCCGCGAAAGCTGTTCTATCTCGGGCTGGGTTCCGTCGGTGTCGTCTACGGCGATATCGGTACCAGCCCGCTCTATGCCTTTCGCGAGGCGTTGAAGCCGGTGGCCCATGACGGCGTCACCCGTTTTGAAGTCATCAGCCTGATCTCGCTGATGATCTGGGCACTGACGATCATCGTCACCATCAAATATGTGCTCTTCCTGCTGCGCGCCGACAACGACGGCGAGGGCGGCACGCTGTCGCTGCTTGCACTGCTGATGAAGACCGCCAACGGCCATACCGCCATCCTGATGCTGCTCGGCCTGATGGGTGCCGCTCTCTTCCTCGGCGATGCGATGATCACGCCGGCGCTTTCAGTGCTGTCGGCCGTCGAGGGTCTGAAGCTCGTCACACCCAGCCTCGCGGAATATATCGTGCCGATCTCGGTGGTGATCCTGGCGCTGCTCTTCGTCGTGCAATCGCGCGGCACCGGCGCCGTCGCGAAGTTCTTCGGCCCGATCACCGCCGTCTGGTTCCTCGTCATGGCTGCCGCCGGCATTTCCCATATCTCGGACGATTACGGCATCCTGGCCGCCTTCAATCCCTATTATGCCGTCAGCTTCCTGCTGCATGAGGGCTTTTACGGCGTCGTCGTGCTTGGCGCCGTCTTCCTGACGGTGACGGGTGCCGAGGCGCTCTATGCCGATCTCGGCCATTTCGGCCGCCGCCCGATCCAGTGGGCCTGGTTCCTGCTGGTTTTCCCGGCGCTGACGCTGAACTATCTCGGGCAGGGGGCGCTCGTTCTCGGCAATCCGATGACGATGTCCGATCCCTTCTATCTGATGTATCCGAAATGGGCGCTGCTGCCGGTCGTTATCCTGGCGACCGCTGCGACGATCATCGCCAGCCAGGCCGTCATCACCGGCGCCTTCTCGATGGTGCGTCAGGGCATCAACCTCGGCTTTCTGCCGCGGATGGAAATCCTCTTCACTTCGGAAACCAATACCGGGCAGATCTTCGTGCCGTCGGTCAATGCCATGCTGTTCATCGGCGTCATCTTCCTGGTGCTGAGTTTCAAGACTTCGGACGCGCTGGCGACCGCCTATGGCATCTCCGTCACCGGCGCCATGGTCGTCACCTCGATCATGGCCTTCGAATTCGTCCGTGCCCGCTGGAACTGGTCGCTTCCCGTCGCGGTGATCGCGCTTGCGCCGCTCGTCGTGCTCGAAATGATCTTCCTCGGCGCCAACCTTTTGAAGATCCACGACGGCGGCTATATCCCGATCATGATCGCCACGGCCTTTACCGTCGTCATGTGGACCTGGCGTCGCGGCACGGCGATCCTGATGGAAAAGACCCGCCATACCGATATTCCGCTCGCCTCCTTCGTCAGCTCGATCGAGCGCAAGAGCGAACATTCGCCGGCCCAGGTCCCGGGTACGGCGATCTTCCTGACCAGCGATCCGGAATCCGCCCCCGCCGCCTTGCTGCACAATCTCAAGCACAACCATGTGCTCCACGATCGCAACGTCATCTTGACGATCCGCACGATCAACAAGCCGCGCGTGCCAAGCCACGACCGCTACAAGGTCGAGCAGATTTCCGAGCGTTTCTCCCGCGTCGAGCTGCTGTTCGGCTTCATGGAATCGCAGAACGTCTCGCAGGCCTTGGCGACATTGCGCAAGACAGGGCTGAAGTTCGACATCATGTCGACCTCCTTCTATCTCGGCCGCCGCAAGCTGGTGCCGGACGCCAAGTCGGGCATGCCCTATTGGCAGGACCGGCTCTACATCGCCCTCGCCAACGCCGCCGCCAATCCCTCGGACTACTTCCGTCTGCCGGCCAACCGCGTGGTGGAACTGGGCTCGCACGTTATTATTTGATTGCGCTTCGCCGCCGGCCCTTCTCCCCGTGTCGACGGGGAGAAGTCGCGGGTATTGCGACAGCACGCATCCCTTCGGGTTGTGCTGAGCTGCCCATAGGCACATTCCGGCACGGCCTGTTAACCGGACGTCAAGGTTAATGCGAGATTTTCAATGGAATGTTCCCGCGTTCCATGCCCGGAGTCCGTGTTGCGTCGAAAGAGCCCTTCCCGTAGCAAGCTGCGTCTCATTCCCGAGAATTGGGTGTCGCCCGTAATCTTCGGTCTTGCCGGCTGGCTGATTTTCCCGAGCGTCGCATCTCATGCCGATCTGGCCGCCATGCTCGCCGGCCTCGATCATGAGGGGGAGAACTGGCGCATGGTGCTGACCAATTCGCCGGCCGGCTCCATCCACCAGGCCGAACTCGCCTTCGCCGAGCCGATGGTGACGGGTTCGATCTCCGCCGGTGCCGGCATGGTGCTGCCCGATGGCCGCAAGGTCGCCTTCACCGCCAAGGACAAGGGCCACGAGGACACGCCGGACGAGGATCGGGTCAATCGCAGCACCAAGAAGGGCCGCGTCGTCGCTGTCGAGAAGATGCAGCCGCCGAAGGACTTTTCCGCCGGCTCGATCCTCGAGCGCACCAAGATGCTCTTCACCCCGAGCTTCGATCTCAAGGACAGGTCGGCCTTCGTCAAGCCGAAGATCCAGGGCAAGGAAATCCAGATCGCCACATCTTTCTATAAGACGCAGCCTGTTGTGACCGATAATGGCGTGCCGGCAATGCTCGCAAGCCTCGTCACCAGCAACAAGGCCGATGTGCTGGCCACAGCCTATGCGCCGGCAACACCTGACTATGCCCGCCAATCGCCCTTCGATTCCATCCTGGCCGAGCCGGACAGCGGCCGCTTCGTTCCGGAGATCGGCCCGCGCGATCATGCCTGGGCCGCAAGCGTGCTGGCGCCGAGCGTCTTCTCCGCCCGCGAACAGCAGTGCCTCGCCTCCGGCATCTATTTCGAGGCACGGGGAGAATCGGTGAAGGGCCAGGCGGCCGTCGCCCAGGTCATCCTCAACCGTGTCCGCAACCCTTCCTATCCGAAGACCATCTGCGGCGTCGTCTACCAGAACGAGGATTGGCGCAACCGCTGCCAGTTTTCCTTCGCCTGCGACAGCATCAAGGACAGGGTGAACTCCGAATATCACTGGCGAGTCGCCCGCGATGTGGCGATGGCGGTGACATCAGGCAAGATCTGGCTGCCGCAGGTGGGCTCGGCGACGCACTATCATGCCGTCTATGTCAGACCGAAATGGGCAAAGACCATGGAAAAGGTCGGTCGCATCGGTCTTCACGTCTTCTATCGCACCTATGGCGGCGGCTGGAGTTGAGATAAATCGCTTGGGCAAGCAGATTTCCGGCCCGGAAAAGCGGATTCTTTCCGTCGAATTTGCGCGATCGATCCGGAGTCGATTTATCTCTTTGATTTGATAGAATTATTTTCTCGCTGGACAGAAGCTGTCTACGCCTTGACTATGCTAATCCCTAAAACTATGTTGCGCGCGACTTCAGAACGGGCCGGAAGGGTCTCAACCTTCGTGTCCGGGGTCCGAATGACCGGGGTAGCGGGAGTGCGGGCGACGGGCAGACGAGGAGAGATCCATGGCGGACGACCGCGAGGAAAGTCTTGAAAAGCGCCGTGCGCAATTGGGAGCGAAACTCGCGACCAAGGGCGTCGAGACGGGAGAAGACGAGGCTAGGGAAGCCCGCGCCGAGGTAAGCCGCAAAGGTTATGCCCAGGCGATGAAGCTTTCCAGCGAGTTCATTTCCGCAATCGTCGTCGGTGCTCTGCTTGGCTATCTCCTCGACCGTTTTGTTGGCACGGCGCCTTGGGGTTTGATTGTTCTTCTGCTTCTCGGATTTTGTGCCGGCGTTCTGAACGTGCTGCGTTCTGCGGGGGTGGTGGCCCATCCCCTGGACGACAAGGACGACAAGAAATAAGGACCGGTTCCGGTCCAGTGCAATGACCCCGCGTCCTGCGGGCCAACGAGAGAGAACAAGCGGTGTCTAACGATCCGACTCATCAGTTCCTGATCCAGAAGATTGTGCCGATCGAAATCGGCGGAATTGATTTTTCGTTCACCAATGCATCGCTCTTCATGGCCGCTTCGGCTGCCGTTGCCGTCGGCTTCCTCTATTTCGCGACCTCGAACCGCGCCATCGTGCCGGGCCGTTCGCAGTCGGTCGCGGAAATGTCCTATGAGTTTATCGCCAACATGCTGAAGGAAGGCGCGGGCAAGCAGGGAATGAAGTTCTTCCCGCTGGTCTTTTCGCTCTTCACCTTCGTTCTGACGGCGAACCTGCTCGGCATGTTCCCGTATTTCTTCACGGTCACCAGCCAGATCATCGTCACCTTCGCGCTGGCGCTCTTGGTTATCGGTACGGTTCTCGTCTACGGTTTCTATAAGCACGGCTTCCACTTCCTGAATGTCTTCGTGCCCTCGGGCGTGCCGGGCGTTCTGCTGCCGCTGGTCGTCACGATCGAAATCATCTCCTTCCTGTCCCGTCCGATTTCACTCTCTGTTCGTCTTTTTGCGAACATGCTCGCCGGTCACATCACGCTGAAAGTGTTCGCAGGCTTCGTCGCCTCGCTCGGAGCCCTTGGTGCTGTCGGTGTCGGCGGCGCCGTTCTTCCCCTCATCATGACCGTCGCCCTGACCGGTCTCGAGTTCCTCGTCGCCTTCCTTCAGGCTTACGTCTTTGCGGTGCTGACTTGCATGTACCTCAACGACGCAATCCATCCGGGCGGGCACTAAGGATAACGACATCGACGTCAAAGGGCGTCAGTCATTCGCCGCAACAACCATTTCAAAGGAGTTCAACATGGAAGCGGAAGCAGCAAAGTACATCGGTGCAGGCCTGGCTTGCTTTGGTATGGCCGGTACGGCTCTCGGCCTCGGCAATATTTTCGGCAGCTACCTCTCCGGCGCTCTGCGCAATCCGTCTGCCGCTGACAGCCAGTTCGGCCGTCTGGTATTCGGCTTCGCCGTTACGGAAGCTCTGGGCATCTTCTCGCTGCTCGTCGCTCTCCTCCTCCTCTTCGCCGTCTGATATCGGCGAATAGATGGATCACGGCCTGCGACCGCAAGCCGTGATCCTTTGCATTTGCAGTCCACCTGGAGGTGAGCATGTTTTTTGTGACCCCGGCTTACGCTGAGGAAGCACCGGCGGCAGCGACGGGTACGGATGCGCACGCCGCTCCGGCCGCAGGCGAGGTCCATACCGAGACTGGTGTTGCCGAAGGCGAACACGCCCGCGGCCCTTTCCCGCCTTTCGATTCGACGACCTTCGCGTCCCAGCTGCTGTGGCTGGTGATCACGTTCGGCGTCTTCTATTTGCTCATGCAAAAGGTCATCGCGCCGCGCATCGGGGCCATCCTTGATCAGCGTCACACGCGTATTTCCCAGGATCTGGAAGAGGCAGCCCGCCTGAAGGCGGAAGCCGACGCCGCCGTCCGGACCTATGAAGGTGAACTGGCCGCTGCCCGCGCCAAATCCAACGCGATCGGCGCCGCCGCCCGAGACGCCGCTAAGGCCAAGGCCGAAGAGGATCGTCGCGCTGTCGAGGCGAGCCTGTCGGAAAAGATCAAGGCTGCCGAGCTCCGCATCGGCGAGATCAAGGCCAAGGCCTTCGCCGACGTCGGCACCATTGCCGAGGAGACGGCGGCTGCCGTTGTCGATCAGTTGATCGGCGGCACCGTTGCCAAGGCCGATGTCGCTGCCGCCGTCGCGGCTGCCAAGAAGGAGGCTTGATCGATGGAATTTGCCTTTGACGCGACTTTCTTCGCCTTTGTCGGCCTCGTCCTCTTCCTGGCGCTGGTCGTTTACCTGAAGGTTCCGGGCATGATGGCACGGTCGCTCGACGACCGCGCCGACCAGATCCGCAACGAATTGGCCGAAGCCAAGCGTCTGCGCGAAGAGGCCCAGCACCTGCTCGCCGAATACCAGCGCAAGCGCAAGGAAGCGGAAGCCGAGGCGGCCCATATCGTTGCCGCCGCCGAGCGCGAAGCCCAAATGCTGACTGCTGAAGCGAAGAAGAAGACGGAAGAATTCGTCACCAATCGCACGGCGCTCTCCGAGCAGAAGATCAAGCAGGCCGAGGCCGAAGCGATGAAGGCGGTACGTTCCGCTGCTGTCGATCTGGCGATCGCCGCCGCAGAAACCGTGCTTGCCAAGCAGGCCGATGCCAAGGTTCAGTCCGAGCTCTTCGGCAATGCCGTCGGCCAGGTCAAGACGCGGCTCAACTGAGCGCTTCGAAAAAGATTGAGAGGAAAGGCCGGGAATGTCCCGGCCTTTTCGTTTGAGCGGTTTTTTCTTCTGCTTGGCTTTTTTTGAATGGCCTATTCGGAAAGCAGCTCGTCCGTCTCAGGACCATCCTCGACCTTTCGCAACGGCCTGAAGCTCATCCGGTGCAGGGAACAGGGGCCGTGCCTCTCGATGCCGGCGCGGTGCTGCGCCGTGCCATAGCCAACATGCGCGGCAAAACCGTAATCCGGAAATACATTATGCGCTCGTGCCATCATCCGGTCGCGCGTCACCTTGGCGACGATCGAGGCGGCGGCGATCGAGACCGAGCGGGCATCACCCTTGACCACGGCCTGCCCGGGGCAATCAAGGCCGGGCGGCACATCGAGCCCGTCGGTCAGCACGTAGCTTGCCGGAATGGCGAGGCTGCAGATGGCTCGGCGCATGGCGTCGAGGCTTGCCTTGCGGATATCCGTCTCGTCGATGCGCGTCGAGCTGGAGGAGGCGATCGAGACGGTCGCCGTCGACAGGATCTGTACGAACAGTTCCTCGCGCCGTTGCGCCGAAAGCTGCTTGGAATCGTTCAGACCCTCAGGGATGCGCCGCGGATCAAGGATGACCGCAGCAGCAACGACCGGTCCCGCCAGCGGCCCGCGGCCTGCCTCGTCGGCACCGGCAACCGGCCAGTGGCCGGCCTTGCGGGCTTTGAGTTCCAGCCGGAAATCCGGCACGAGCGGAACCGTGTCGAAAAGCAGGGGAGAATCGGGTGACGTGCGAGGTTTCATGCGGCTGAACCTCGCACGCCAACCCGATTGCCCGCAAGTCCCCGGATCAGGGCGGCGGCCGGGGACGCTCCGGCGGATGGTGGCGGTCAGGGCCATCCGCGGGAATTGCGCTCGGGCTCGAAAACAGGCGGTTTTTTCGAGAGCCGATGCGCAAGCTCGAAGCAATTCCAGGAAGGTGCGGCGCGGTTTCCCGTCCGGAATTGCGTAAAAGGTTAGAGGCAATTCCAGGAAAAGTGCGGCGCGGTTTTCGGTCCGGAATTGCGTAAAAACAAAAGGTTAGAGCAACGACAACTGCACGCCGCTGCCATCGGGCGGCACGAACAGATCGTCGCGCAGCGGCACGCTGCGGCGTGTCAGGCCGAAACGTCGGGCTGCCATTTCAAAACGCCGGGCGATCTGCCAGGCATAGGGGCCGGCGCCCTTCATGCGCTTGCCGAATTCGGCGTCATAATCCTTGCCGCCGCGCATCGAGCGCACCAGCGACATCACATGCCGGTAACGATCGGGGTAATGCTGCAGCAGCCAGTCGCGAAACAGCGGGCTGACCTCGAGCGGCAGCCTGAGGATGACATAGCTCGCCTCGGCGGCGCCGGCAGCCTTGGCCGATTCGAGGATGCGCTCAAGTTCGTGGTCGTTCAGCGCCGGGATGAGCGGGGCGGCCATGACAGCCGTCTGCACGCCTGCTTCGGCAAGGGTGCGGATCGTCTCCAGCCGCCGCGGCGGCGTGGCGGCACGCGGCTCCATCGTCCGGGCAAGCTTGCGATCCAGCGTGGTCACCGAGATGCCGACGCGCACCAGGTTCTTAGCTGCCATCTCCTGCAGAATGTCGAGATCACGCAGGATCATCGCCGACTTGGTGACGATCGATACCGGATGGTTCGCCTTGTTCAACACCTCGAGAATACCGCGCATGATGCGCCATTCCTTCTCGATCGGCTGATAGGGATCGGTATTGGTGCCGATCGCGATCACTCGCACTTTGTAGCCGGGCTTGGCGAGTTCCCGCTCCAGGAGTTTTGCCGCATCGGGCTTGGCAAAGAGCTTCGTTTCGAAATCGAGCCCTGCAGAAAGCCCCATATAGGCGTGTGTCGGCCGGGCGAAACAATAGATGCATCCGTGCTCGCAGCCGCGATAGGGATTGATCGAGCGGTCGAAGGGAATGTCCGGCGATTCGTTGCGGGTGATTGCCGTGCGCGGCTTCTCGACCTGCACTTCTGTCTTGAAGGGCGGCAGCTCTTCCCACGTCTGCCAGCCATCGTCGACGGTCTCCCGCTGCAGCGCCTCGAACCGACCTGTCGGGTTCAGCCCCGCCCCACGTCCACGCCGCCGATCGACCTCGACTCTCAGACCGGAGGAAACGATCATCGCATCGGCAATATCTGCCGTATTGGCAGGCGCGAATGCGGCCTGCCCTGCCAGGGACTGCTCTCTCATCGGATTCTCCCGTGGCGGAAAGCCATCGCCTCCGCCCGTTCTGCTGATTAAATTCCTATCTGCAAAACGAGAACAATGCAAGAACAAAATGAGGAAAACGGTGCTGGCAAAAATTTGTGCGGCGCATTATAAATGGTCAATGTTGACGGTTGTTCTCGAATGTCAGGATCAGGAATCTGAGCTGGCGCAGACCTTATCGGTATTGGTGGCAGGCGCGGTGGAGGGGCTGGTGAGCGATGTGGTCGTGCTCGATCACGGCTCGCGCGACGGCACCTCGCGGGTGGCCGACGCCGCCGGCTGCCGCTTCCATTCGCAGTGGGATATCAAGGACATCGTCCGCTCCGCCCGCGGCGAATGGCTGCTCTTCGTCGAGCCGGGCGCGAGACCTCAGGCCGGCTGGATCGATGAGATCGCCGAATATGTCGCATTGAACAAGCTGCCGGCGCGCTTCACCGCCTCGCGTGGTTACAGGCGCCCGTTCTTCCAGCGTGTCGGCCGTGCCGTGCCGCCGCTGGAACTCGGCTTTCTCCTGCCGAAGAAGCAGGCGCTCGCCATCGCCAAAAGCGGGATGCGGCTTACCGAATTCGTCAAGGGCCAGAAGCCGCGCAAACTCGCGAGCGAACTGATTCCGTCCTGGGTTGCCCGCGCTGCACGGTAGGTGCCGCAAACCTCTCCATGAGCAAAAGATGGCGCCCAATAGGATTTCGCGCTATAATTCGAACATGGCGCCGTCGAAGCGCCTCGCTTCGCAACGGAATGGCCATGGAATGCCGGTGAACGGCAGAACAGGTCAGCGAAAATCTCCTCTTCTGCCGGTTTCCGGCGAAAGGAGGTGCGTCATGGTACGCAGTATGATCTACGGCCTCATTGCCGTCATATTGCCGACATTGGTGATCGCGCATCCGCATTCGGCAGCATCGCAGATGATGCGCAGTTGCGCAGGCCGACCCGAAATCGTCAATTTCCTGGACAAAAACTTCGCCGAAAAGCTCACGGCAGTCGGACTGATCAACGAGAACGCCATTCTGGAGGTCTATGCCGCCGAAAGCGGCACCTGGACCCTCATCGTCACGGATGTTCACGGCATAAGCTGCGTTCTGCTGTCGGGTGATAGCTGGGACACCATGCCCGTCTTGCCGGGCCTGGCCACATAGTGAATGCCCCTGGTTCGCCAGGGGCAACCATGCCCTACTTCGTCGCGCCGCGTTTCAGGTGTTCGTCCAGACGCGGCATGATCTCGACGAAATTGCACGGCGCGCTGCGGTAGTCGAGCTGTCCTTTCAGAATGCCGTCCCAGGCATCCCGGCAGGCACCGGGCGAGCCCGGCAGCACGAAGATGAAGGTGGAGTTGGCAACGCCTGCCGTGGCGCGCGACTGGATCGTCGCCGTGCCGATCTTCTCGTAGGAGATCCGGTGGAAGATGGCGGAAAAGCCGTCCATCCGCTTTTCGAACAAAGGCTCCAGCGCCTCGGGCGTCACGTCGCGGCCGGTAAAGCCGGTGCCGCCTGTGGTGATGACCACGTCTATGTCTTCTCTGTCAGTCCAGGCCTTCACCCGCGCGGCAATCTCCGCGCGATCATCAGGCACGATTCCCCGGTCGACCAACCTATGGCCCGCCTCTGTGATCCGCGCCGCCAGCGTGTCGCCTGACTTGTCTGTCTCCGGCGTGCGCGTATCTGAGATCGTCAGAACCGCAATGCCGACCGCGATGAAGGGCCGCTTTTCGTCCAGACCTGCCATCATGCGCCTCCCGAAACCGTTTCCGTCGCCTGGAAATACCAGTCGGGCCGCTCGTCGTGAAGAGCTGCCGCCGCATCTTCGGCAGCAGCCATGGTCGCAAAGATGCCGAAACAGGTGGCGCCGGAACCGGACATGCGGGTCAAAAGCGCGCCGTTAGCCTGCAGCATCGCCGAGATCGCCGCAATCTCCGGCACGAGTTCGCGCGCCGGCGGCTCCAGGTCGTTGCGGGCAGCGGCAATCGCCGCGAGCCAGTCGGCAGCTAGAGGCCGGCTCGGTGGCAGGCTCAGGGCCGGATTGTTCTTTGTCGCCAGTTGGCGGAAAACCTCGGGCGTGGAGACGCCCTTCAGCGGATTGGCGAGCACCATGGCAAGGACGGGCAGCTCCGGCACGGGTTCGATCTTTTCGCCGATGCCGCGGGCAATCAGCGGCCGGCTCGCAAGGCACATCGGCACGTCGGCGCCGAGCTTCAGGGCGAGAGCTGCGAGCGCCTCCTCGGGCAAGCTCGTGCCCCAGAGCCGCATCAGCCCACGCAGCGTCGCGGCCGCATCGGCCGAGCCGCCGCCGATGCCGGAGGCAACCGGCAGATTCTTTTCGAGCTGGATACGGACGGGAAAGGCGAGGGGACCGATCGCCTCGCGCAGGAGATCGCGCGCCTTCAGCACCAGGTTGGTGCCGCCGTCGCCGGCAAGTGTTTCGCCGAAACGGCCAGACAGGGTAAATTCGTCGGTCGGCGACCGCATGAAGTCCAGCCGGTCGCCATGATCTGTGAAGGTCACCAGCATATCGAGCAGATGATAGCCATCCGGCCGCTGGCCCGTCACATGCAGGGCCAGGTTGATTTTCGCACGAGCTTCCTCGGAGATGCTGGAGCATGATGCCGAAAAGTCTGAGCGGTTTTCGGACGACATCATGCTCTACTTCTTTGATCTCGAAGCGGCCAAGCCCTCTTCAGGGCCCTCTCCAGGCAAACGTCCCGCCCGTCAGGATTTCTTGTCGACCGGCGGCGGGATGACGGGTGCCGGATCCGGCTGCTTCTTGTCGGCCGCCTTGGCATCGTCGCTGGCGGGAGGCAGGCCGTTGGCGACCTTGTCCTTGATCTTCGGAATTTCGGCGGCTTCAGGCTCCGAGCTGAGCGCCCGGTTCCACTGGTAGACGGCCTCGAGCTTGCGCCCGACGCGCCAGTAGGCATCGCCGAGATGGTCGTTGATCGTCGCGTCGCCGGCCTTGATCTGTGCGGCCCGTTCCAGCTCGTCGACGGCATCGTCGAAGCGGTTGAGGCGGAAATAGGCCCAGCCGAGCGAATCGATGATGTAACCATCGTCAGGGCGAAGATCGACGGCCTTCTTGATCATGCCGAGACCTTCGTCGAGGTTCCGGTTCATGTCGATCCAGGAATAACCGAGATAGTTCAGCACCTGCGGCTGGTCGGGATTGAGCTCCAGCGCCTTGCGGAAGTTCGGTTCCGCCTGGTCCCACTTCTTCAGCCGCTCATAGGCGATGCCGCGCTGGAAGAAGACGCTCCAGTTGGCGCGGCCGGGAATGGGGCCGATCGCATCGACGGCCTTGTCGTAATTGGTGGCCATCGCCTGGTAGTCCTTGGCGTCGGAAAGGACGCTGCCATAGGCGAGGTAACTGCGGATGTCCTTCGGGTCGGAGGCGATCAGCGCCTGCAGGTGCTTGCGCGCCTCATCCACCTTGCCGCCCTGGGCAAGGGCAAGGCCGAGCTGCAGCTCGGAGATGCGCCGCATCGGTGAATTCTCCGGCACTTTCTTGTAGAGCGCGATGGCGCGGTCCATCTGGTTCTGCTTCTCGGCAATGCCGCCGAGCAGCACCAGCGTATCGGCGCTGTTCGGATCGAGCGCATTGGCCGTCTGCAGGTAAAGCGAGACGATATCCTCGGCGCCGTCGCGGTTCAGCGCGCCGCCGACGGAGAAGAGCACGCCGGCAGCCCCTTCTTCGGCCGTCTTGACCTGCTGTTCCTGCTTCTCGTTCTTTTCGACGCTGTCGCGCAGCGCATTCAGCGGCGCGTAGTTCGGCAGCAGGTTGTCGCCGACGGAAACGGCGTCGAGCGCCTTCTGCTTGTTGCCTTGTGTTGCTTCGAGGCGGGCAAGCGCCATCACCGCCCGCATGAAGGTATCGGGCGCCGTCGCTCCGCCTTCCTTGTCGAGCACGGCATCGTTCAGATGCTGGCGGGCGGACTTCACGTCGCCGATGGCGATGGCGATCGCGCCGGCATTGTAATTCTGAAAGATGCGGAACCAGTCCGGCCCCTTCATCTTCTCGACCATGGCGAGCGCTTCCTTGCCGCGGCCGGCGCCGACGCGGGCCCAGGCGAGCAGCAGGTCGTTCATCATCCGATCGAGATCGTTCGGCCCCTTATATTTCAGGATGGACTCGGCGGTCTTGTAGTCGTCGCGACGTACGGCATCCATGCCGCGCACGATCGTGGTGATGCGCTCGACGGAAGGATCGCCCTTCAGGTCGTTGGCGTATTTGACGCCCTCCTTGATGTCGCCATTGAGCAGCAGCGAGATCATCAGCCGCTGGCGAATCTCGGGATTGCCGGGCTCGATCTGCAGCGCCTTCTTGTAGAGCTCGATCGCCGTTTCGTAGTCATGATCGACATCGGCCGTGCGCGCGGCAAGGAAGGCTCCGGAGAAACTGGTAACGCTATCGGCATCAAAGTGAGCGGCCGTGCCGGCATCGTCTGCCTTGGCCGCATCCTCGGCGTTCACGCCGCCGACACTGCCCAGCGAAAGGACAGCTGCAAGCGCTGCGCTCGTAAGAAGACGGATGGCAAGTCTCTGCCGCATTAGGAAACCTTTCTTCGACAGCGTCCCGACAATGGTGCCGGCCGCAAAACAAGTTGCGATCACTGATTCATAACAGGATGGCTTTTTTGAAGCGGCGCCGCAAGAAAATCAGCCTGCGATCAAGGACGTTTGATCAATTGACGCGCTCGATGCAGAAGTCGATCACTTCCATCAGGGCGGATTTCCACACCGTATCGGGAAGCGGCGCAAGCGCGTCTCGCGCGATCGTGCCATAATGGATCGCGCGGCCGATCGTGTCGCTGAGCGTGCCATATTTGGTGATCAGCCCCAGCGCTTTTTCGAGGTTGGCGTCGGTGCTGTTGCCGGCTTCGATCGCATCGCGCCAGAATGCGCGCTCGTCCTCGGTGCCGCGGCGATAGGCGAGAATAACAGGGAGGGTGATCTTGCCCTCGCGGAAATCGTCGCCGACATTCTTGCCGAGATCGGCAGCCTTGCCGCCGTAGTCGAGCGCATCGTCGACGAGCTGGAAGGCGAGCCCCAGATTCATGCCGTAGGATTTCAGCGCATTGCGGCCGGAGCGGCCGGCCTCTGCGACGATCGGCCCGACTTCGGCGGCGGCAGCAAAGAGAGCCGCCGTCTTGGCGCGAATGACGGAGAGATAATCGTCCTCGGTCGTCTCCATGTTCTTGGCGACCGAAAGCTGCAGCACTTCGCCTTCGGCAATCACGCAGGCGGCGGAAGACAACACGTCGAGCGCATCGAGCGAGCCGACATCGACCATCATGCGGAAGGCCTGGCCGAGCAGGAAGTCGCCGACCAGCACGCTTGCCTGGTTGCCCCAGATCATCCGCGCCGTCGGCTTGCTGCGGCGCAGATCGCTTTCGTCGACGACGTCGTCATGCAGCAGCGTCGCCGTGTGCATGAACTCGACCGATGTGGCGAGCTTGACGTGGTTTTCGCCCCTGTAGTCGAACAGCGAGGCGGAAGCCAGTGTCAGCATCGGCCGCAGCCGCTTGCCGCCGGACGAGATCAGATGGTTCGCCACTTCGGGGATCATCTGCACGTCGGAGCCGGCCTTGGACAGAATGAGCTGGTTCACTCGCTCCATGTCCGCCCTGGTGAGATCGACCAATGGCTTGATGGATGCCAGTTTGTTTTTGCTTTCTTCAAGCGGTATGACCACGCCCAACGACCCGGACTCCTGTTCATTCTTTGCACCTGACAATAGAAAGGGGCGATGGACGCGGCAAGGGGTGAATTGTCGCGCTGAGCGAAATTGGAAGGAAAACGACGGCAAATGCATGAGCTTATCCGCGCCAACGACCCCGTTCTGCTCTCTTATGCCGAGAGTTTGATGAAGGATGCGGGAATTCACTGCTTCATCGCCGACCAGGGCATGAGCGTGCTGGAAGGCTCGCTCGGCATGCTGTCGCGTCGCCTGCTGGTGGATGAGGAGATGGCCGATCAGGCGCGCCGCATCCTCACCGATGCCGGTCTCGGTGGCGAGTTGCGCGAGCGGAAGTGAGCTCCGATGACCGGGGAAACCGCTGACACCATCGATGCCTTTCATCGCGGCGCCTTTCATGTGGTGCAGCCGAAGGGCAGGGGCCATCGCTCCGGCATGGATGCGATGCTGCTTGCGGCTCTGGTCGCCGACGATCGCCCGGTCAGGGTTGCCGATCTCGGCGCCGGCGCCGGTGCTGCCGGCCTTGCCGTCGCCTCGCGGCTTGCCGATTCACAAGTGGTGCTCTTCGAGCGCTCGGCCGAGATGGCCGATTATGCCCGCCGCAGCATCCTCTTGCCCGACAATGCCCAAATCGCCAACCGCGTCAGCGTCGTCGAGGCTGATGTGACGCTGACCGCCAAGGCGCGCAACGATGCCGGGCTCACCGATGAGAGCTTCCACCACGTCATCATGAATCCGCCCTTCAACGACGCCGGCGACCGGCGCACGCCGGATGCGCTGAAGGCCGAAGCCCATGCGATGACCGACGGCCTGTTCGAAAGTTGGATCCGCACGGCTGGCGCCATCATGATCCCAGGCGGGCAATTGTCGTTGATCGCCAGGCCTCAGTCGATCGCCGAGATCGTTGCCGCCTGCGGCCGGCGCTTCGGCGGCATCGAGATCACCGCTATCCACCCGCGTCCGGGCGAAAATGCCGTCCGTATCCTGGTGACTGGTATCAAGGGATCGCGGGCGCGGCTGTCGCTGCGCGCCCCTCTGATCATGCACGAAGAGGGGAGCCACAAGTTCTCCCCTCTCGTCGATGATTTCAACAATGGCCGGGCGGCCTACGCCAGGCTTTAGAGTGGTAAGTTCACGCTTTAGCCGGTGACAAAGTCGAAGAGCAGCTTGACGTTCAGCCCGGCGATGACGACCGCGATCAGATAGGCGATGCCGCTCAGCCAGCGGGGCGCCACCAGTTCGCCCATCTTGGCCTTGCTGGCGGTGAACATGACAAGCGGGAAGACGGCGAAAGAAAGCTGCAGGCTGAGCACCACCTGGGTGAGGATCAAAAGCTGCGCCGTGCCCTGGTCGCCGTACCAGATGGTGACGATCGCCGCCGGCACGATGGCGATGGCGCGGGTGATCAGCCGGCGTATCCAGGGCTTCAGCCGGATCTTCAGGAAGCCTTCCATGACGATCTGGCCGGCAAGCGTTGCCGTCACCGTCGAGTTGAGGCCGCAGCAGAGAAGCGCGATGCCGAAGAGCGTCGGCGCGATAGCGAGGCCGAGCAGCGGCGACAGCAGTGAATGGGCTTCGCCGAGTTCGACGACGTCGGTCTTGCCGTGCGCATTGAAGGCCGCCGCCGCAAGGATGAGGATCGAGGCGTTGATCAGAAGCGCGAAACACAGCGCGACCGTCGAGTCGATCGTCGCAAAGGTCAGCGCCTCCTTCTTTTCGGGAACGGTATGGCCGTAGGCCCGCGTCTGCACGATGCCGGAGTGAAGGTAGAGATTGTGCGGCATGACGGTCGCGCCGAGAATGCCGAGCGCCAGGTAGAGCATCTCCGGATTGGTGACGATGTCGGTGGTCGGGAAGAAGCCGGTGAGGACGGCGCCCCACTGTGGGTCGGCAAGCAGGATCTGCACGCCGAAGCAGACCGCGATGACGCCGAGCATCGCGATGATGAAGGCCTCCACCCAGCGGAAGCCGAGCTTTTGCAGGAAGAGGATCACGAAGACGTCGAGCGCGGTGATCAGCACGCCGAGTTCGAGCGGGATGCCCATCAACAGATTGAGGCCGATCGCCGTGCCGATCACCTCGGCGATATCGGTGGCGATGATGGCGATTTCCGCAAGGGCCCAGAGCGGTACCGAGACATATCTCGGAAAAGCGTCGCGGCAGGCCTGCGCAAGATCGCGCCCGGAAGCGATCGCGAGACGCGCACAGAGCGCTTGCAGCACAATCGCCATCAGGTTGGAAAGCAGTGCGACGGTGAGCAGCGCGTATCCGAATTTCGAGCCGCCGGCGAGCGAGGTCGCCCAGTTGCCCGGGTCCATGTAACCGACGGCGACCATGTAGCCCGGCCCGGCGAAGGCTGCTGCCCTGCGCCACCTCGAGCTGTGACGCCCGGTTCCGACGGTGCGGTAGACATCGGAGAGCGATCCCTCTCCGCGTTCGTGCCGCCAGCCGCTCTTTGCATTCGGATTGAGGACGTCCATGCGATTTCCACCTGTTTTATCGTCAGGGCACTATGACGAATTAGAATGATAATGCAAGTCATTCGCAACAACAAAATCAAACCTGCTATTTTCAGGAACGCGGCCATTGCGTTTGCCGTTCCAGCGCATACATGGATGCCGATCGTAAACTGCGATCGTGCGACCCGAAGCGAAGGATGGGAAATGGCCGGATTCTTGAGAAAACTGCTGCCGAAACGGTTCCGCAAGGACGGCATCACCATCCCGGTCGTCCGGCTGCAGGGGGCGATCATCAGCGGCGGCGGCCAGTTCAGGCCGACCCTCAATCTCGCCAATGTCTCTCCGGTTCTGGAAAAAGCCTTCGCCATGAAGGACGCGCCGGCGGTCGCCATCTCCATCAATTCGCCGGGCGGCTCGCCCGTCCAGTCGCGCCTGATCTTCACCCGCATTCGCGAGCTCGCTCGCGAGAAGCAGAAGAAGGTGCTGGTCTTCGTTGAGGATGTCGCCGCCTCCGGCGGTTACATGATCGCCCTTGCCGGCGACGAGATCATTGCCGATGCTACCTCCATCGTCGGCTCGATCGGCGTCGTCTCCGGCGGCTTCGGTTTTCCCGAACTCCTGAAGAAGATCGGCGTCGAACGCCGCGTCTATACGGCGGGCGAAAACAAGGTGATCCTCGATCCTTTCCAGCCGGAAAAGGAAAAGGATATCGAGTATCTGAAGAGCCTGCAGCTCGAAATCCATCAGGTCTTCATCTCAATGGTGCGCGAACGTCGCGCCGGCAAGCTGAGGGATGATGCGGCGGTGTTTTCCGGCCTGTTCTGGAGCGGCACGCGCGGCCTGGAGCTCGGCCTCATCGATGGCCTCGGCGACATGCGCCAGGAACTGAAAAGGCGCTACGGCCAGAAGACCAAGCTGGAGCTCGTCACCGCCGGCCGCGGCCTGTTCGGCCGCCGGATTCCAGGTGTGTCGCCGGTCTCATTCGAAGGCGCTGCATCCGGTCTCGCAACGGGGCTTGTCGAAGCGGCGGAAGAGAGAGCATTGTGGAGTCGTTTCGGGCTTTGAAGGGAGCAAGAGAGGGGCATGCCGCAACTAATTACCATCCTGATTCTGGTTTTCTCAGCCTGGTGGCTCTACCGCCGCTTCGTCTCCGATGCCCGCAAGCTCGCCGAAAAATCGCGCCGCGCTGAAAAGGAGCGTCAGACCGGCGCGATCGGCACGCTGGTCAAGGACCCGGCAACGGGAGAATACCGGCTGAAGCGCGAGGGCGAATAAAAGGCGTCGCCACGCACTGCCGCTCACCCGGTTGGTGAGGGGGAGGGGCAGCGGAATTCCTCTTCCCCATCGGCATTCGACGCCTCTTCATCGCTGCAAAAGTCTTGACCCCCGCCGCCCTCCATGGCACCTGTCGCGCCGATAATTCCCCAGCAATCGGTGCCGTTCGATGTCAGCTATTCCAGACCATATGAACCCGAAGCGCTCTTTCCAGGCGCTGATCCTGACCCTGCATAGCTATTGGGCGGACAAGGGTTGCGCGGTGCTGCAGCCCTACGACATGGAAGTCGGCGCCGGCACCTTCCACCCGGCCACCACGCTGCGCGCCCTCGGCCCCAAGCCATGGAAGGCGGCTTACGTTCAGCCGTCTCGCCGCCCGTCCGACGGCCGCTATGGCGAAAACCCGAACCGGCTGCAGCATTACTACCAATATCAGGTCATCCTGAAGCCGAACCCTGCAAATCTGCAGGAGCTTTATCTCGGCTCGCTGGCGGCGATCGGCCTCGATCCGCTGCTGCATGACATCCGTTTCGTCGAGGACGACTGGGAAAGCCCGACGCTCGGCGCCTGGGGCCTTGGCTGGGAATGCTGGTGCGACGGCATGGAAGTCTCGCAGTTCACCTATTTCCAGCAGGTCTGCGGCATCGAATGCTCGCCCGTCGCCGGCGAACTCACCTATGGTCTCGAACGCCTCGCCATGTATGTCCAGGGCGTCGACAATGTCTACGATTTGAACTTCAACGGCCGCGACGGCGACGAGAAGATCAGCTATGGCGACGTCTTCCTGCAGGCCGAGCAGGAATATTCGCGTCATAATTTCGAGTTCGCCAATACCGAGATGTTGCATCGCCATTTTGTCGATGCTGAGAAGGAATGCCGGGCGCTGCTCGATGCCGGCGCGCCGGGCGACAACGCCAACCAGCGCCTGCACAAATGCGTCTTCCCGGCCTATGACCAGTGCATCAAGGCAAGCCATGTCTTCAACCTGCTCGATGCCCGCGGCGTCATTTCGGTCACCGAGCGCCAGAGCTATATCCTGCGCGTTCGCACGCTCGCAAAGGCCTGCGGCGAAGCCTTCCTGCTGACCGATGCCGGCGGCGTCAACCTGGGCAAAGAGGCGGCGTAACGCAACAGCCTGCCAGCCGTATCGTCGATATCGACGGCTGGTCGGGCACCCCGAATCGTCGCGGATATCGGCGTTTGACGGCAGCCGGCAAACCCGCGTAGTCTCCGCGCGGACATTACTTCGCTGCGGGGGAATTCGCGATGTTTATTGCGCTTGGCGTCATCGTTCTGGTCGCGCTCTATCTCATCTTCATCTACAACGGCCTGGTTCGCGCGCGGCAGATGGCGGAAGAGGCCTGGTCGGGCACCGACGTCCAGCTCAAGCGCCGCGCCGATCTGATCCCGAACCTGATCGAGACGGTCAAGGGTTATGCCGCCCATGAAAAGTCGACGCTTGAAGAGGTGGTTGAGCTCCGCAACAAGGCGCAGGCCGTACCGGCTGGCGATGTCGCCGGCAGGGCGCAGGCGGAAGGCCTGCTCGGCCAGGCGCTCGGTCGTGTCATCGCGCTCGCCGAGGCCTATCCCGATCTCAAGGCCAACCAGAATTTTGCCGAGCTCCAGGCTTCGCTGGAAACCATGGAAGGCGAGTTGCAGATGGCGCGGCGTTACTACAACGGTGCGGCCCGCGACCTGAACGTCAAGGTCGAAAGCTTCCCGTCCAATCTCGTTGCCGGCCAGTTCGGATTTTCGAAACGGGAATATTTCGAAATCACCAACGAGGCCGATCGCGCCGTCCCCACCGTGAAATTCTGACGATCCGGCATTTTGCCTTTGCCGGAAAGCGATTAAGAGCAAGGGCAGAATTGCGGCCGGCTAGAGCATTTCGCGCTTTAAGGTCGCCCCATGGACGGAAGAAACAGCATGACACGCACAGCCAAACTCACGATCATCCCGCCTGGCAGGCCGCTTTCCGGCCGCGCCATGCCGCCGGGCTCCAAGTCGATCACCAATCGCGCCCTGCTGCTCGCCGGCCTTGCGAAGGGCACCAGCCGGCTGACCGGGGCCCTGAAGAGCGACGATACGCGTTATATGGCCGAAGCGCTGCGTGTCATGGGTGTCGCAATCGACGAGCCTGACGATACCAGTTTCGTCGTCACCGGCAGCGGCAGGCTGCTGCCGCCCAAGGCGCCGCTCTTCCTCGGCAATGCCGGCACGGCGACACGCTTCCTGACAGCGGCCGCGGCTCTGGTCGACGGCACCGTCATCGTCGATGGCGACGAACATATGCGCAAGCGCCCGATCGGCCCGCTGGTCGAGGCGATGCGCACGCTCGGCATCGATGCGACCGCCGAGACCGGCTGCCCGCCGGTCACCGTCAAGGGCACCGGCCGCTTCCAGGCCGACCGCATCCGAATCGATGGTGGCCTGTCCAGCCAGTATGTCTCCGCGCTGCTGATGATGGCGGCCGGCGGCGACCGGCCGGTCGACATCGAGCTCGTCGGCGAGGATATCGGTGCACTCGGCTATATCGATCTGACCACGGCGGCGATGAAGGCTTTCGGCGCCAAGGTCGAGAAGACCAGCCCGGTCACCTGGCGTGTCGAGCCGACCGGCTACCGCGCCGCCGACTTCATCGTCGAGCCCGATGCCTCGGCTGCGACCTATCTCTGGGCGGCCGAGGTTCTCACCGGCGGCGCGATCGATCTCGGTGTTCCCTCCGATACCTTCTCGCAGCCCGATGCGCGCGCCTATGACATCATCGCCAAATTCCCGCATCTGCCGGCAGAGATCGACGGCTCGCAGATGCAGGATGCCGTTCCGACGCTTGCCGTGCTTGCCGCCTTCAACGAGACGCCGGTTCGCTTCGTCGGCATCGCCAATCTGCGCGTCAAGGAATGCGACCGCATCCGGGCGCTTTCGACCGGCCTCAACCGCATTGTTTCAGGGCTTGCCCACGAAGACGGCGACGATCTGGTCGTGCAGTCGGATCCCGCACTTGCCGGCAAGCGTCTGCCGGCGGATATCGACAGCTTCGCCGATCATCGCATCGCCATGAGTTTTGCGCTCGCCGGGCTGAAGATCGACGGCATCACCATTCTCGATCCCGATTGCGTCGGCAAGACCTTCCCCGCCTATTGGCGGACGCTGGCGGCACTCGGCGTGACCTATCAGGACAACGATTGACGGAACGCGCAGCCGAGGCTGCCGGCGGGAGACAGGGATGGGGCGTCGGTTTTTCGGATTTTGCTTTGCACTGGTCTTGATGCTCGCCGCCCCGGGGGCCTTTGCCGCCGAGGTGATCGACAGTTTCGCCTCCGACATCGCGCTCGAAAAAAGTGGCGCGATGACGGTGACGGAAACGATCACCGTCAATGCCGAGGGCAATCAGATCAACCACGGCATCTTCCGTGATTTCCCGCTCTATTTCACCGATGCCGCGGGCCGCCGCCGCAGCGTCGATTTCGATATGGTATCGGTCCAGCGCGATGGCGATAACGAGCCCTGGCACACCGAATCGATATCAGGCGGCATCCGCATCTATGCCGGTTCTGCCGACGTGACCGTGACGCCGGGCCGTCATCGATACGTCTTCACCTACAGGACCAATCGCCAGATCCGCTATTTCGACGATCACGACGAACTCTATTGGAACGTCACCGGCAATGGCTGGATCTTCCCGATCCGCTTGGCAACCGCGACGGTGAAGCTGCCGCCCGGCGTCGGCGCGACGGAGACGGCCTTCTTCACTGGCCCCCAGGGCGCGACGGAAAAGAATGCCCGCGTCAGCGAAACCGGCGCTGGCCCGGTCTTTTCCACCACCGCGCCGCTTGACGCCCACGAAGGCCTGACCTTCGCGATCCGCATGCCGAAGGGTTCGATCGATCCGCCGAGCGCGGATATGGAAAGCACCTGGTGGTTGAAGGACAACCGCAATTATTTCATCGGCTTCGGCGGCCTGATCCTCGTTTTCGCCTATTACACGCGCTCCTGGCTGAAGGTCGGCCGCGATCCCGCCCGCGGCGTCGTCGTGCCGCGCTGGGACGCGCCCGATGGTATCTCGCCGGCGCTGGTCAACTATATCGACAATAAGGGCTTCTCCGGCGAGGGCTGGACGGCGCTGTCCGCCACCGCGCTCAATCTTGCCGTCCGCGGCTACGTCAAGCTCGAAGACCTGAAGAATTCGATCGTCATCCAAGGCACCGGCAAGCCGCTCGGCAAGGAGAAATTCCAGGCCGGCGAAATCGAATTGCTGAAGGTTGCCGGCGGTGCCGGTTCGACGCTGACGATCGACAAGGCGAATGGCGAGCGGGTGAAGTCTGTCGGCCAAGCCTTCCGCTCGGCGATCGAGAAGGAGCATCGCGGCAAATATTACAATTCCAACCTGGCCTATACCGCAGGCGGCATCGCGCTCAGCGCGGCAGCCCTGGTGATCCTGTTCGTCTTCGGTTCGCTGGCGCCCGACACCATCGCGCTGATGCTGATCCCGAGCGCCATCTCGGTCTTCGTCGCGGTGTTCGCCGCCGGCCTCGTCAGGTCGTTGCATCGCGGCAAATCACTGTTCGGCAAGATCATCGCCATCATCGCCGCCGCCGTCGGAGTTTTCATCGGCATCAGCATTCTGGCGACCATGGTTCTGGCGCTTGCCTCCTCGCTGGTGGAACTGCACGAAACGCCGATGCTCTTTGCCGTCGGCGGCATCGTGCTGTTGAACATCCTCTATTTCTTCATCATGGGCGCGCCGACCCCGCTCGGCGCCAAGATGATGGATGGCATAGACGGCCTGCGCCAGTATCTGACGCTTGCCGAGAAGGACCGGATGAACACGGCAGGCGCTCCGGAAATGTCGCCGCGGCATTTCGAGACGCTGTTGCCCTATGCGGTGGCGCTCGGCGTCGAAAAGCCTTGGTCGCGCACTTTCGAAACCTGGCTTGCGGCGGCCGCTGCCGGCGCGGCTGCTGCCTATGCGCCCACCTGGTATTCCGGCAACTTCAACAGCGGCAGCTTTTCCGATCGCATCGGCGGCTTTTCCTCGTCCATGGCCTCGACCATCGCGTCGACGATTCCCGCGCCGCCGCCATCGAGTTCCTCCTCCGGTTTTTCCGGCGGCGGCTCGTCGGGAGGCGGCGGCGGAGGCGGCGGAGGCGGGGGCTGGTAAGCTTTCCCGCTTGACCTTTTAGCCCTTGGCCCTTAACCGCCAGACAGAAAAGGAAAGGGTCGCGCATGAAGGTTCTGTTGATCGGATCGGGCGGACGCGAGCATGCGCTCGCCTGGAAGCTGGCGCAATCGCCGTTGATGACGGAATTTTACGCCGCACCCGGCAATCCCGGCATTGCCGAACACGCCGTCCTCGTGCCGGTTGACATCGAGGATCACGAAGCGGTCGCGTCCTTCTGCAAGGACAAGGCGATCGATTTCGTCGTTGTCGGCCCGGAGGCGCCGCTGGTTGCCGGCCTCGCCGACCGGCTGCGCGCCGATGGCCTTGTGGTTTTCGGTCCCTCCGCTGCCGCAGCCCAGCTCGAGGGCTCCAAAGGCTTCACCAAGGATATCTGCGCCCGCTACGGCATTCCGACAGGCGCCTACCAACGCTTCAACAATGGACCGAAGGCCAAAGCCTATATCCGCGCCGAGGGCGCGCCGATCGTCGTCAAGGCCGATGGTCTTGCCGCCGGCAAGGGCGTGACGGTTGCGATGACGCTCGACGAGGCGCTGGCGGCGGTCGACGACTGTTTCGAGGGCGCCTTTGGCGCTGCCGGCGCCGAAGTCGTCGTCGAAGCCTATCTCGATGGCGAGGAAGCGAGCTTCTTCTGCCTCTGCGATGGCAAACATGCGCTGCCGCTTGCAACCGCCCAGGATCACAAGCGGGTGGGCGAGGGCGATACCGGCGTCAATACCGGCGGCATGGGCGCCTATTCGCCGGCGCCTGTCATGACCGCTGAGATGGTCGAGCGGACCATGAAGGAGATCATCGAGCCGACGATGCGCGGCATGGCCGAGAGCGGTCATCCCTTCTCCGGCGTCTTTTTCGCCGGGCTGATGATCACCAAGAAGGGGCCGGAGCTGATCGAATACAATGTCCGCTTCGGCGATCCTGAATGCCAGGTGATGATGATGCGCTTGAAGAGCGATCTCCTGCCGCTGCTGCTCGCCACCGCCAATGGCACGCTCGATCAGGTGAACGCCGAATGGAACGACGATCCGGCGCTGACGGTGGTCATGGCCTCCAAGGGTTATCCCGGCGCCTACGAGAAGAACACGCCGATTCTTTCCGTGCCGGATGCAGGCGCGGGCGAGAAGGTGTTTCATGCCGGCACGGGTCTGAAAGACGGTGCACTGGTTGCGACCGGCGGCCGCGTGCTGAACGTCACCGCGTCAGGCGGCACGGTTGCCGAGGCCAAGAACCGCGCCTACGCGCTGCTCGACAGGGTAAGATGGGAAAACGGCTTCTGCCGGCGCGACATCGGCTGGCGGGCGATCGAGCGCGAAACGGGCTCGGAGTGAGTATAAACCGGCCCGTTCTTTAAATTTTTACCCTTTCCCCTGACGGGATGGAAACAAAGCTGCGCTATACCGCTCCCAAGATGAGACGGAGTGGCATTGATGCGTCAGATTTTCCTCGGTGCGGCAATCCTGCTGATGGCAGGCTCTGCGATGGCGTCCTCGATAGAGGTGATCGGCAAAACTGCGCCGCGCGCTGAAGGCAGCATCGTCACCGAAAGCTGTGCCGATTGCCCGCCGCTCCAGGCCGAACTGACCAAGAAGGACTATACGGTGCCGGAGCTGAAGCCCGGTGCTTTCCAGGCAAGTGAAGTCCGGGACGTCGGCGGCGAAAAGAAGATCTATCGCACCGAAGGCTGGATGGGCGGCTCGCCCGTCGTCTTCGTCAGCAAGGCGACGCCTGAATCCATGATTGCGGCCGCGCCGCCAGCGGCGCCGGTAGACGGTATCGACATGAATGCAACCACCGCGGCCGTCATTGGCGGCGACGCCAGGCCCGTTGCGGCAGGTATGGCGGAACAACCGGCAGCGATTAACGTTTCCGAGTTTAAGCTGCGTTTCTAAAAAAGTTCCCTGCCCCTACCTGATCAAGGTTTCGATCGCTTGGGGTTCCACCACCGGTGGACGAATGCACCCTCGATGAGCAGCGGGGGTGCATTCCTGTTTTGAAGTGCAATTATAAGCGGCATCGAGAAGTCGTCGTCGGAAATTACCAAGATCATCGGCGTCATCGACGAGATCGCCTTCCAGGCCAATCTGCTGGCGCTGAATGCCGGCGTCGAGGCAGCCCGCGCCGGCGAATCCGGCAAGGGTTTTGCGGTCGTTGCCCAGGAAGTCCGCGAACTTGCCCAGCGTTCCGCCGCGGCCGCCAAGGAGATCAAGGATCAGATCGCCCGCTCCTCCAGCCAGGTCGACCACGGCGTCCGTCTGGTCGGCGAGGCAGGCGAGGCGCTGAAGCGCATCTCCGACCAGATCAAGGCTGCCAACGAGATCGTCGCCAAGATCGCCCACAGCGCCTCCGAACAGGACACGACGCTGCGCTCGATCTCCTCGTCGATGAACCAGCTCGACGCCGCCACCCAGCAGAACGCCGCCATGGCCGAGGAGACCACGGCATCGGCCGAAACGCTGGCCAGCGATACCGACGAGCTGATCGATCTCATCTGCGGCTTCCGTGTCGGTGCGCCACAGCACCGCCAGGCCGAACCGATGCGACGGGCCGGCTGAGAACTTTAGAAGCAAATGATATGGACCGCAGGATGAAAATCCGGCGGTTTTGCTTTGTAAAGCACCCCTGGATTTTTAGGGAAATGCGCGGTGGGAACAATAAAATTAAAGCTTTTTTATAGGGTGGGCATCAATTGTTACTTACCCGGTCGCAGCATGTTTATTTTAGCAGCGGTAGACGCGTCGTCTTGTTTGGCGCGCTCGCACAGGCGGTAGAAAACCGCACCGGAATGCAGCTATCCATTCCCGTTGCGAGGCGTCATGAAAAATTTGAAGATATCGAAGCAGCTCATATTGCTGGTCGTCGGCCTGATGATCGCTTTTGCGATCGCCACCTCCCTGCAGATCCGATCGTCGGTCGATGCGATCTACAAGGAGCGTTATGACATGCTCCGCGCTGAGGTTCAGTCGGCGGTCTCGGTTCTCAAGCTTTACCAGGCCAAGGTAACCGCGGGCGAAATGACGCTCGAGGATGCCCAGAAGCAGGCCTACGCCACCGTCAACGGGATGAAATACGATCCGGACGGCTATTTCTTCGGCTATAGCTACGACGTCCAGATGATGTTCCACTACGACGCCGCGAAAGTCGGGCAGAACCTGAAGGGCCAGGCGGACAGCAAAGGCAAGCTCTATCGCGAAGAGCTGGTCAAGCTCGGGCAGCAGGGCGGCGGTCTCGTCGAATTTTATTCCACCAGCAAACCGGGCCAGCCGGCCGGCGATTACCGCAAGACGGCCTATGGACAGGCCTTCGATCCCTGGAAGGTCGTCGTCGTCACCGGCGTCTACATGGATGATCTCGATGCTCAGATAAACAGCACGATCCTGACCGCGCTCTCCGGCAGCATCGTTCTGTTCTTCCTTGCCATGACGGCCGCCTATATCGTCATCCGCGGCATTTCGGGACCTCTCAACAACGTCCATGCCGCCCTGAAGGCTGTCGCCGAAGAGGATGTTTCAATCACTATCCCGCATATCGGCATGAACAACGAAGTTGGCATGATGGCGAAGGCTACGCAGTCGCTGCAGGAAAAGATCAGGGAACGTCATGCGATGTCCGATCGCGAGGCGGCCCAGCAGCTGGCGCTGGAAAACGAGCGCGAAAACAATCTGCGCCAGCAGCAGGATGAAGCCACACTGCAGGCGCGGGTGGTGACGACGATCGGCCAGGCGCTGGAGATGATCGCCCGCGGCGATCTCACCGTCCGCTGCGCCGATCTCGGCCAGAAATACGCCGCCCTTCGCGACAACTTCAACGATGCGCTGTCGCATCTCGAAGCCGCCATGGCCAAGGTCAGCGCCAAAGGCACCGACATCGGCACCAGCAAGGAAGAGATCCGCCGCGCTTCCAACGAGCTGTCGCAGCGCACCGAACGCCAGGCCGCCAGCCTCGAGGAAACCTCGGCCGCGCTCGATGAACTCACCGTCGCCGTCCGCCAGACCGCCGATGGCGCCCATGAAGCCAGCAAGCGTGTCCACGCGGTCAGCACCGAAGCCACCCATAGCGATGCGATCGTCACCCAGGCGATCGAAGCGATGAGCGGCATCGAGAAGTCGTCGTCGGAGATTACCAAGATCATCGGCGTCATCGACGAGATCGCCTTCCAGACCAATCTGCTGGCGCTGAATGCCGGCGTCGAGGCAGCCCGCGCCGGCGAATCCGGCAAGGGGTTTGCGGTCGTCGCCCAGGAAGTCCGCGAACTTGCCCAGCGTTCCGCCGCGGCCGCCAAGGAGATCAAGGACCAGATCGCCCGCTCCTCCAGCCAGGTCGACCACGGCGTCCGTCTGGTCGGTGAGGCAGGCGAGGCGCTGAAGCGCATCTCCGACCAGATCAAGGCCGCCAACGAGATCGTCGCCAAGATCGCCCACAGCGCCTCGGAACAGGATACGACGCTGCGCTCGATCTCCTCGTCGATGAACCAGCTCGACGCCGCCACCCAGCAGAACGCCGCCATGGCCGAGGAGACCACGGCATCGGCCGAAACGTTGGCCAGCGATACTGACGAGTTGATCGACCTCATCCGCGGCTTCCGGGTCAGTGGCGAAAGCGCCGCTCCGGCCATGCATCAAGGTCGCCGCGCCGCTTAAACGGCGCGGGGACAAAAGCGTTTTTATCACCAAATTTTTAGCGGCCGTCGGTTCTCCGGCGGCCGTGCCTTTTGAGGCTCATTGCGCGATACGGTCGATCAGTTCCTCGATCTGGTGATCGGAAAACACCTCGACGCCATCAGCTTTCAGCGCCGCCGCCGTCACGCCGTGGCCGGCCTGCTTGCGGCCGGAAAAGGTGCCGTCATAAATGAAAGCCGAACCGCAGGAGGGGCTGCCGTCGATGAGCAGCGCATAGCGGCAGCCTGCCTGTCGTGCGAGCGCCACGGCATTTTCCGCCGCCTGCAGGAACTCTTCCGTCACGTCGGCGCCCGTCAGCTCGACAACCCGCGCCGTGCCGGCCAGCACCTCTTCGCCGGTTGCGGCATTTGCGATCTCGGCCGGCGGCCGCGGCACCGTCATGCCTGCCGACATCTCCGGACAGATCGTCACCAGCCGGCCCTCGGCCTGCCATGTCTCGATCACAGGATGAAGCAACGGCTTCGCCCGGCCGTCATAGCGGACGGCCTGGCCCATAAGACAGGCGCTGACAAGAATCTTGCTCTGCATGTCTCTTGAATAACGCGATGACGGCGGCAATGCCAGACCGCCGATGGCGGCCGAATATCACCCCGAGATCTTCGAGAAATCCGCAACCGTTCCGGTCGCTTCGCGGATCAGCCGCAGCAGGGCGAGACGGTTGGCGCGGATGGCGGCGTCCTCGTCATTGACGAGCACGTCTTCGAAGAAGCGGTCGACCGGGCCGCGCAGCTTGGAAAGCGCTTCCATTGCCGAGCGGAAGTCTTCCCTGGCGACCGCGTCCGAGGCATCCTTCGAGGCGCTGGAGATTGCGGCGAACAGTTCCTTCTCAGCATCGAGCTTCAGAAGCGCTTCCGAAACGCCATCGGCGATCACGGTGCCCTTCTTTTCCTCGGCGGCGAGCAGCTGCGTCGCGCGCTTGGTGCCGGCGAGCAGGTTCTTGCCGTCCTCCGAGGTGATGAAGGCCGTCAGCGCTTCGACGCGGCGCGCCACCATCAACAGGTCGTCGGCATCTGAAGTCAGCACGGCGTCGATGAGATCGTGGCGGGCGCCCTGGTCGCGCAGATAGACCTTGAGACGGTCGTGGAAGAAGGAGAGCAGGTCGCCATCCCTTGTCGTTGCCAACAGCGGCAGGCGGATCTTTCGCTCGAGCAGGATCCTGACGACACCGAGGGCCGCACGCCGCAGCGCAAATGGATCCTTCGACCCCGTCGGCTTTTCATCGATCGCCCAGAAGCCGATCAGCGTATCGAGCTTGTCGGCAAGCGCGATCGTGATCGCCACTCTGTCCTCCGGCACGCGGTCCGACGGACCCTGCGGCTTGTAATGGTCCTCGATCGCGGCGGCAACGGAGGCGTCCTCCCCCTGCAGCGCCGCATATTTGCGGCCCATCAAGCCCTGCAGTTCCGGGAATTCGCCGACGGCTTCGGTGCGCAGATCGGCCTTGGCGAGCACGGCGGCGCGATCGACCAGAGCCGCGTCGGCACCGGTGATCTTTGCCAGCTCCTTGGCCAGCGCCTGGGTGCGAGCGACGCGCGCGCCCTGTGTGCCGAGCTTGGCATGGAAGGTCACGTCAAGAGCATCGAGCTTGGCCATGCGCTGGTCGAGCGGCTTCTTGATGTCGAGGCCGAACTTTGCCGCCGAAGCCGTCAAAGTCTCGAGATCCGGCAGATTGCCCTGGTCGCGTTTCCAGAAATGCAGCGCATCCGAAAGCCGGGCCCGCACCACCTTGCCGTTGCCGTGGACGATTTCCTTGCCGCCGTCGCTTGCCTGGATGTTGGAAACGAGGATGAACTTGTTCGAAAGCGTCTCTTCACCCTGTTTGCGGGTGACAAAACACTTCTGGTTGGTCTTGATCGTCAGCCGGATGATTTCCGAGGGGATCGAGAGATAATCCTCCTCGAAACTGCCCATCAGCACCTGCGGCCATTCGACGAGGCCGGAGACCTCCTCCAGCAGGCCTTCGTCTTCCACCAGCTCCAGCCCGTTGGCAAAGGCGATGTCGCGGGCGTCGTGCAGGATGATGTCCTTGCGCCGCTCGGCGTCGAGGATGACCTTGGCCTTTTCCAAGTTCGCCGCATAATCGTCGAAGCGCCGGACGGTGATCGCCTCGGGCGCATGGAAGCGATGGCCGTAGGTGATGTTGGAAGCGGTGATGCCGTCGATCTCGAAGGGGATGACGGTGGTCTCCTCATGCTCCGGGCCGAAGGTGCAGACGATCGACTGCAGCGGCCGCACCCAGCGCAGCGCACCGGGCTTGGACGAGGCCTTGCCCCAGCGCATCGATTTCGGCCAGGGAAAATCGCGGATGATGCCGGGCATGACATCGGTGACGATCTCTTCCGTCGCGCGGCCGGGCTTGGAGATGACCGCGACGTAGAAGTCGCCCTTCTTCGGATCGCTCACCACCTGCGCCTCGGAGACCGACGAAAGGCCGGCGCCGCGCAGAAAACCCTCGATCGCCTTCTCGTTGGCGTCGGTGCGCGGCCCCTTCCGTTCCTCGCGCACATCGGCGGAGCGGGCCGTCAGGCCGTGAATGTCGAGCGCAAGCCGCCGCGGCGTCCAGTATTCGCGCGCCCCCTCGTAGGACAGACCCGCTTCGACAAGCGCATCGGTGACGAGCTTCTTGAGGTCGCCGGCAGCCTTGCGCTGCATGCGGGCCGGAATCTCTTCGGAGCGGAGTTCGAGAAGAAGGTTTGGCATGTCGAATTTCCTTGCCTCCCGCGACCGGGGAGGGATGGCATGGGCGCCGGGTCAAAACGTTGCTTCTGCTAGCAAAGAATGGCGCATCTGCACAACCGCAAAATCGCCGCCTTTCCGGCATGCTTATCCTGTGGATCGGCGCTTAGCCGTAAACTCCAACATTGCCTTGCCGCTTTTCGCCGCTATGGTCCCGCCACCTCTGACGAAACAGGAAATCCCATGGCCGCAGACCTCCGTTTTCTCGCAGCCCGCATCTCCGCCGAAATCAACGCCCGGCCCGAACAGGCCAAAGCCGCCATCGAGTTGCTCGACGAGGGTGCCACCGTGCCCTTCATCGCCCGCTACCGCAAGGAAGTGACGGGCGGGCTGGATGATACGCAGCTGCGCAATCTCGCCGAGCGGCTGGTCTATCTGCGCGAGCTCGAAGCCCGGCGCGACGCGATCGTCGAATCGATCACCGGCCAGGGCAAGATGACCGACGAGCTGATGACCAAGGTCACTGGGGCCGAAACCAAGGCCGAGCTCGAAGATCTCTACCTTCCCTACAAGCCGAAGCGCCGCACGCGGGCCGAAATCGCCCGTGAACGCGGCCTCGGCCCACTCGCCGAGACGATCCTCGCCGACCGCGCCAGGGAACCGGCGGTCTTGGCCGAAGGCTTCGTCACAGCTGATGTGCCCGATGTGAAGACGGCGCTCGAAGGCGCGCGCGATATCATTGCCGAAGGCATTGCCGAAAATGCCGACCTGCTCGGCAGATTGCGCGCCCATATGCGCCAGGCCTCGTTGCTGAAGGCGAAAGTCGTCGACGGCAAGCAGGCGACCGGCGAGAAGTTTTCCGACTATTTCGACCATTCCGAACGCTGGGCGACGGCGCCGGGCCACCGCGCGCTCGCCATGCTGCGCGGTTGGAACGAGGAGGTTCTGACGCTGACGATCGAGGCCGACGCCGAGACCGCCTCTCCGAACAAGCCGGTCGAACGCATGATCGTGGCGGCCTACGAGATCGGTACCAGCCGTCCCGGCGACCGCTGGCTGATGGAGGTCGCGAGCTGGAGCTGGCGCGTCAAGCTTTCCATGTCGCTCTCGCTCGACCTGATGCGGGAACTGCGCGAAAGGGCCGAAGAAGAGGCGATCCACGTCTTCGCCCGCAATCTCAAGGACCTGCTATTGGCCGCGCCCGCCGGCTCGCGCGCGACGATGGGCCTCGATCCCGGCATCCGCACCGGCGTCAAGGTCGCCGTCGTCGACGGCACCGGCAAGGTGGTGGCGACATCGACCGTCTATCCCTTCCAGCCGAGGAACGACGTGCGTGGCGCCCAGGTCGAGCTCGCATCGCTGATCCGCAAGCACAATGTCGAGCTGATCTCGATCGGCAACGGCACCGGCAGCCGCGAAACCGAAAAGCTGGTGGCCGACATGCTGGCCGAGTTGCCGGCGCCGAAGCCGACCAAGGTCATCGTGTCGGAAGCCGGCGCCTCGGTCTATTCCGCCTCGGCAACCGCAGCAGCTGAGTTTCCCGATCTCGACGTGTCGCTGCGCGGCGCCGTCTCCATCGCGCGGCGCCTGCAGGATCCGCTCGCCGAACTCGTCAAGATCGAGCCGAAGTCGATCGGCGTCGGCCAGTATCAGCACGACGTCGACCAGCAGAAGCTGTCGCGTTCGCTCGATGCCGTGGTGGAAGACGCGGTGAATGCCGTCGGTGTCGATCTCAACACCGCTTCTGCGCCGCTGCTGTCGCGCGTCTCCGGCCTCGGCCCGTCGATCGCCGACGCCATCGTCCGCCACCGCGACAGCGAAGGCCGTTTCGAGACGCGAAAGGATCTCCTGAAGGTCGCCCGCCTCGGCGGCCGCACCTTCGAGCAATGCGCCGGCTTCCTGCGCATTCCCAACGGCAAGGAGCCGCTCGATTCCTCCTCGGTGCACCCGGAGGCCTACGGTGTCGCCAAGAAGATCGTCGCCGCTTGTGGCCGCGATCTGCGCGCGCTGATGGGCGATAGCGCGGTGTTGAAATCGGTTGATCCGCGCCAGTTCATCGACGAGAAATTCGGTCTGCCGACGGTGAAAGACATCATCGCGGAGCTGGAAAAGCCCGGCCGCGACCCGCGTCCGAGCTTCAAGACCGCGACCTTCGCCGAGGGCGTCAACGAAATTTCCGACCTCCAGCCCGGCATGGTGCTGGAAGGCACGGTCACCAATGTCGCCGCCTTCGGCGCCTTCGTCGATATCGGCGTGCACCAGGATGGTCTGGTGCATGTGTCCCAGCTTGCCGACCGCTTCGTCAAGGATCCCCACGAGGTCGTCAAGGCGGGTGATGTCGTCAAGGTGCGGGTTGTCGAAGTCGATGCCAAGCGCAAGCGCATCGGTCTTTCCATGCGACGCGATGACGGCTCATCAGCGCCGCCGCCGCGTGGTGATTCTCGCCCAAGCCAAGGGTCGCGGCCGCAGAACGAGCGCCGGCCCGCGGCTCAGAAACCGGAGAGCCAGGGCGCATTCGGCGCGGCACTTGCCGAAGCCATGAAGCGAAAATAAGGGTTTAACCGGCATTTCGGCAAAAATGCAACAGTTTGGCAGCGTTCTGAACGGAGTGCTAAATCCGGCGCTTGTAAGGCGAAAGAGAGCTACTAAGTTGATGTGACCATCCTGTCACATTTGCGAGGCGTCCATGGCGTCGGCATTCTTATCGATCGTCCAGCAAATCGTCCGCAAGGGTTCATTGAAACTTACCCTTGCCAATGGCGAAACCCATACTATCGGCGACGGCACGGGTGAAACCGTTGTCGCCCGCCTTGCCGATCAGGAGGCCGAGGACGCCATCCGGCGCGACCCGACCATGAAGCTCGGCGAAATGTATATGCAGGGCCGGTTCATTCTCGAACAGGGCAACATTTACGATTTCCTGTCGCTGGTGAAACAGAACACCACCAACGAAATCTTCGATTTCAAGATGGCGGCTCTGCTCCTCGGCCGCATTGCCTGGCAGCAGCTGAAGAGCCGCGTGCCGGTCAATCGCAACAAGCACAATGTCGCCCATCATTACGACCTGTCGGCCAAGCTCTTCGATCTTTTCCTCGACAAGGACTGGCAATATTCCTGCGCCTATTTCGAGCCGCCGGGCATTGGTCTCGACGAGGCGCAGCTCGCCAAGAAGCGCCATATCGCTGCCAAGCTTCTGCTCGAGCCGAACCAGCGCATCTTGGAGATCGGCTCCGGCTGGGGCGGCATGGGCATGTATCTGACGGAAGCGACCGACGGTGCCGATTTCACCGGCATCACGCTGAGCGAGGAACAGCTCAAGGTCTCGCGTTTGCGCGCCGAAAAGCGCGGCCTTGCCGACCGTGTGCGATTCGAACTGCAGGACTACCGCACCATGACGGGCAGGAAGTTCGACCGCATCGTCTCGGTCGGCATGTTCGAACATGTCGGTATCGGCAATTACGGTAATTTCTTCCGCAAGGTATCGGATCTGCTCGATGACAACGGCGTCATGGTGCTGCATTCGATTGGCCGTCCGAAGCCAAGCTTCGGCACCAATGCCTTCATCGAGAAGTACATCTTCCCCGGCGGCTACATCCCCTCCGTCGGCGAGGTCGTGCCGCCGCTCGAAAAAGCCGGGCTGCTGGTCAAGGATATCGAAATCCTGCCGATGCATTATGCCTATACGCTGCGCCATTGGCGCGAGCGTTTCGTGGCGCGCAAGGCCGAAGCGGTGGCGCTTTACGACGAGCAGTTCTTCCGCATGTGGGAATTCTATCTGGCTGGTTCCGAAATGGGCTTCCGCTGGGACGAGCTCTTCATCCTGCAGATCCAGGTCGCCAAGAACCAGTTCGCCGTTCCCGACAATCGCAACTACATCGCCCGCAACGAAGCCAAGTTGAAGGAATTCGAGGGGAGGCGCGCACCGTTGGAAAAGGTGACGTTCTGATCCCGCGGAAGGGCCGCTTCCGCTGGCGGTTTTGCCGAGGGACCGCTTCCAATGAAAGGACGTGCCGATGAGCAGTGCGTTTCCCGAGATCTACCTGGTCCGCCACGGTGAAACCGAATGGAGCCTGTCCGGGCGCCATACCGGACGCAGCGATATTCCCTTGACGGCGAACGGCGAGGAGGCCGCCCGCAAACTCGCCGACCGGCTGGCGGGCCCTACCTTCTCCGCCGTCTGGTCGAGCCCGTCCGCGCGGGCCCGCAAGACCTGCACGCTCGCCGGATTCGGATCGGGCGCGGTGATCAAGGACGATCTCGCCGAATGGGACTACGGCGCTTATGAAGCTATCACCACCAAGGCGATCCTTGCCGACCGCCCCGGCTGGCAGCTCTTTCGCGACGGCTGCCCGAATGGCGAGTTCGCCGCCGATGTCGGTGCCCGCGCAGACGCCGTCATCCATGCGCTTCGCGAAACGGCCGGCACCATTTTGATCTTTTCGAGCTCGCATTTCCTGCGCGTCCTCGCCGCCCGCTGGCTCGGCCTGCCGCCGGAAGATGGCTCCCGTTTCGTGCTCGATACGGCCAGCATCAGCGTGCTCGGCTACGAACACGATCTGACCGAACCGGTCATCCGCCGCTGGAACCAGCGTTAGCTACAATCGTCTCCCTCACCGCCGTGGTTAACATTGGGGTAACGAGATCGGGATAAATGTAGCGGCCGCCGCCCTCCGCGGCTTTGTTTTTGCGTTTTCTGGAGTGCGGACGTGTCTCATCGATCAGTCGTATCGATCCCTTTGGCTATTGCCCTTTTATCTACCAGTTCGGCCGCCGCCCAGGAAAGCGGCCAGCACTTCTGGTCCGGCGACTGGTATCTGAGCGTCGGCGTCGCCGGCTTTTCCGCCCCGAAATTCGAGGGCTCGTCGCATAATGAATTCAAGTTCAGCCCGCTGATCTCGGTCGGCCGCCAAGGCGCCGGCCCGCGTTTTTCGTCGCGCAATGACAATCCGTCCTTCGCCCTCATCGACAAGGGCGCCTTCCGTGCCGGCATCGTCGGCAGGTTCGTCCCGTCGCGCGATGACGGCGACGGCAGCGAGCTGAAGGGCTTGAAGAAGGTCAAATGGGGGGCGGAAGCCGGCGGTTTTGTCGAAGTTTACCCGACCGATTTCCTTCGCGCCCGCGCCGAAGTCCGCCAGGGCATCCGCTCGCATGACGGTATCGTTGCCGATCTCGCGGTCGATGCCTTCACCGATATCGCGCCCGACCTGCAACTGTCAGGCGGCCCGCGTGCGACCTTCGCCACCAGCGGCTATTACGACGCCTATTATGGCGTCAACGCCAAGCAGGCGGCGGCAAGCGGCCTTGATCCCTATAAGCCCTCGTCGGGCATCCAGTCCTATGGCGCCGGCACGGCGCTCACCTGGAAGGCGACGGAAAACCTCTCGGCCAGTTCCTTCCTCGAATATAAGCGGCTGGCAGGTCCTGCCGCCGACAGCAGCCTCGTGCGCGAGCGCGGCTCGAAGAACCAAGTCCTGATCGGCGTCTCGGCGACCTACAAGTTCAATTTCTCACTGCAGTGATTGACGGCGCTGCGGGTCCTTTCAGGCGCGCGGCGCTGCAACACTTTGAATTTACGTATATTTTATCCTTAGATCGATTCCGATCGAAGGAATGATGCAACTGGCAATACAATGATCGCTTCTTGACCGGATCGGCGGCCCGCCGCTAGATGAGCGGCATGCACGATACTGGCGACTTCAACGATCGCGTCTCCGACGCACCTTCCGATAACTGGGTCTACCGGATCCTGCCGCCATGGCTTTGGCCCTATGCGCAGCTCGCGCGCTGGGATCGCCCGATCGGCTGGCAGCTCTTGATGTGGCCGTGCTTCTGGTCGGCGACCCTTGCCGCCAACGCGGCGATCGGCGAGGGGATCTATTCCGGCAGCCTGCTGGTATCTCACCTGTTCCTCTATTTCATCGGCGCGGTCGCCATGCGCGGCGCCGGCTGCACCTACAATGATCTCGTCGACCACGAGATCGATATGGAAGTGGCGCGCACGCGGTCACGTCCGCTCCCCTCCGGCCGCGTCACCCGCCGTCGGGCAAAAATCTTCATCGGCTCGCAGGCGCTCGTCGGCCTCTTCGTGCTGCTGCAGTTCAACTGGCTCAACGTCTTCCTCGGCGTGCTCTCGCTCGGGATCGTGGCCTTTTATCCCTTTGCCAAACGCTTCACCGACTGGCCGCAATTCTACCTGGGGCTTGCCTTTTCCTGGGGTGCGCTGATGGGGTGGGCCGGCATTTTCGGCGGCCTCTCCTTTGCAGCCATCCTGCTCTACGCCGCCTCCGTCGCCTGGACGATCGGTTACGACACGATCTATGCACATCAGGACAAGGAGGATGACGAGCTGATCGGCGTCCGCTCCACTGCGCGCCTGTTCGGCGACAGGACGCGGCAATGGCTGATCGGCCTTTATGGACTGACGCTGGTGCTGATGTTCATCGCTTTCGCTCTCGCCGGCGCCAATCTCATCGCGTTTCTGGGTCTGCTCGGTGCGGCCGGCATGTTCGCCTGGCAGATCGTCCGGCTCGATATCGATGATGCCGACCAGTGCCTGGCGCTCTTCAAGTCAAACAACCGCGTCGGCCTGATCATCTTCTTCGGCCTCTTCATCTCGCTGTTGTTTGCCATTCCCTGATTGGGACGACGAATGAAACGATAAACCCGGCGCGGGCGCCGGGTTTCAAAATGGTTCCGAAGCGACGTCGCCAAATGGAACTGTCGCGTTTTTGTTCAGTTGCGAGCGATGATTTCCTTACCTTCGATCTTCATCGCGACGCCCAGCCGGCCGGTTGTACGGCGCACGAGGAAGCGCGGACGGCGATTGGCGAAGTAGGAATGACGGCGGCGAGGCTTGAGATCGCTGGTGCGCAAGGCGCCGATATGGTCTTCGAGCGGCCGGGCGACGCCGTCGGCCTCGACCATCAGCATCGGAATGCGGAAGGCTTCGGACCAGCTGCGCCAGTCGGCGGCGATGTCGCTGAGATCATGCGCGACGAGCAGCGGAATGCAGAGCTCCGGATCGGCGTGGTGGAGTTCCAGGGTTACGGTGACATCGCCGTCGCCATGGTCGATGGCGCGGGCGGCGACACCCTTGAAAACGCGCTTCGGCAGCGCAATCGAGAGCGGCAGGCCGCTGGAGGGGAGGACCTTGCGCAGGACCGCACCGCGTTCGTCTATCGTGATATTCACGTCATCCGAACAATCGTGGATGGCGTAGCTGACCTGCTGGGGAAAGCGGGACGGATCGAGGCGTAACGTCGTGCCAGCCCAAGCGGGCTTCATAACGGGATTGTTCATTTCATTCTACCCTTGTCTTACCTGAGAGCCGATTTCCGGTCTTCTCCTTGGGACTTTTCGTCCTCTATGGCCGACAATAGGCAGCCGCCCTTCCGTACAGCTTAAAAATTGCGGTTAAGAAAACTTTGCCTCCTCTGATGGTTATCAAAACCGAATCCGGCAGGGTTTCCGGAAGGTGAACGGCGTGGTGTCCTGAAATGATGCATCCAGAGGTAAGCCTCAGGTAAGTTTTCCATGGCAAAATGTGCTCACCAGCAGTTCGTCGTTCTTTTAGAGATTTTGCCGAAAAGGGCGCTTTTTATGATCACGGCTTCCCTCGCTTACACGATCCTGTCGCGAGATATGACGTCCAGCCTCAACAAGGTTGCGTCGCAAGCGACGGTCAAGAAGGATGCCCAGTATTACGCTGACCATATCAACAAGGTCACGTCAGTCGACGACTTCCTTGGCGACTACAAGCTCTACAGCTATGCGATGAAGGCCTATGGTCTCGAGGACATGACCTACGCCAAGGCCTTCATGAAGAAGGTGCTCGAGAGCGATCTCACCGATCCCAACAGCTACGCCAACAAGCTTTCCGATACGCGCTACCGCGAGTTCGCCGCCGCCTTCAATTTCAACGAGCCGGCCAAGGACGTGCAGACGGACGCGCAGGAGGACGACCTCATCGGCCTCTACAAGCAGTCCTTCATCGATGCCGACAAGGCCGCGACCGCCGAGAGCACCTATTACAGCAACAATATCGATAGCGTGCAGACCGTCGACGACCTGGTCAACAACACCCGGCTGCGCACCTATGTGCTGAAGACCTTCAAGATCGATCCGACCTATGCGTCGAAGGATTTTCTGCGGCAGGTGCTGACGAGCGATCTCAGCGATCCCACGAGCGTCGTCAACACGCAAGGCGGCGACAAGTACAAGGCGCTTGCCGCCCAGTTCAGCTTCAATGCGGATGGCACCGTCAACGGCACGGCGCAGACCGCCGCGCAGAAGGCCTCGGTCGTCGAGTCCTACACCCTGAATTCCCAGTCCCTCATCATCGACAATTCGGTCGGTTCGGATGTCTACTACGTCGGTCAGACGGCGGCGGACTACAACAAGGCCTATTACACCGCGAAGATCGGCACGATCACCAACGTCGACGATCTGGTCGCCGACAAGCGGCTGACCTCCTACATCACGACGGCCTATAGTATGGGCGCCGACTTCACCGCGGCAGCGCTGCGCGCGGTGCTGACCGATCCCGGTTATGCCCAGCTGATGGGTTTTACCAATGTTTACAATGCTTTCAACTTCAAGGCTGACGGGTCGACCTCCAGCACGGCGCGCGTCCAGTCGGTCGACCAGGCAAACAGCCTGAAGGCGGCGGCATCGAGCACCAACAACTATTATACCGTCACCTCGCAGTCGACCGGCATCACCAATGTCGACGACCTGCTCGCCGACAGTGTGCTGGCCCGCTACATCAAGGATGCCTATGGTCTCGGCACGAGTTTCAGCAATGCCGACCTGAAGAACATCCTGACCGATTCCGCCTATGCAGCGGCCCAGGGCCATGCCGATCTCAATGCCGACTTCAACTTCCAGGCAGACGGCTCGATCAACGGTTCCGTGATCCAGACCGCGGCGCAGCGGAAGTCGACCACCGACAAGTCGGCGGCGAACGCAGCGCATTTCAACAGCATGATCGGCAATGTCACCAATGTCGATGACATCATGTCCGATGCTGTTGCGGTCAGCTATATCAGAAACAGCATGCAGATCGCCGACAGCGTCTCCGATGCGACGTTGAGGACTTTCCTCGTCGACCGCACGGCTGCCAGCGCCCAGGGCTACAGCGACGTTCACGATCTCTTCAATTTCAAAGCGGATGGTTCGGTCGCGACCCTTTACGCGTCGCAGACGGCAACACAAAGTGCCAGCACCACCAGCAAGGCCGACAATGCAGCAGTCTACTACCAGTCGACCATCGCGGGCATTTCAAACGTCGATCAGTTGCTGACGGACCAGAAGCTGAACAATTTCGTCCGCAACGCCTACGGCATCCCGTCGACGGTCAGCGACGTCGATCTTCGCAATATCCTGACCGATCAGAGCGGCACCGGCACCTATGCCGATGTTGCCGCCGCCTTCAACTTCAAGGCGGACGGCACGCTTGAGGACGGCATGGCGGCGCAGACGGCCAGCCAGATCAGCAGCACGAAATTTACTGCCTCAGCGCGGACGGACGACTATTCCGCCCGGATGGCGACGATCGGCAATGTCGATGATCTCATCGCCGATGGCACCATCACCAATTTCCTGAAGAGCACCTACAATCTGCCGTTCGATATCTCGGACGCCGATCTGAAGAGCATCCTGACCGATGCGACGGCGGCTGCCGCAGCCGGCCACGCCGATCTCAACGCCGACTTCAACTTCGCCGCCGACGGATCGCTTCCTGTCGTCAGTTCGGTCCAGACGGCCGACCAGGCGCAGACCACCAACGACAATTACGCGGCGCGTTATGACGACGAACGCGACGAGGCGATCGACGAGGTCGCATCCAACTACCAGAAGCTTATGGCCGACAGCAGCAGCCTGCTGAATTTCTCCGACGTCAAGACCGTCAATGATTTCCTGCGCAGCAATTCGTCCGCCGATTTCAGCAAGAGCAATGACAATCTGCCGGATCTCTATCATGTGGCGCTGCAGGCCTTCGGTCTGACCGATCAGGACGTCCCGCGCTCGATGATGCGCAAGATCCTGACGAGCGATGCCTATGATCCGGATGGCTATATCGCCTCGCTCAAGGATGAACGCATCACCAACCTTGCCCGCGCCTTCAACTTCGGCCCCGACGGCAAGGCGGCGTCACCCTTCCAGGCGCTTCCCGACGCGACCATGGCCAAATACGCCACCGACTATAAATCGCATATCACCATGCTGATGAAGGACGGTCCGGTGAAGGACAAGGCCTCGAAAGATGCGACGGCAGAAGTCGATTACTTCGCCAAGGGCATGGCGAAGGTGAAGTCGCTCGACGATTTCCTGGATGACAGCCGCCTGACAGACCTGGTCCTGAAGGCGAACAATCTTGACCCGAAGGATTACGACAGGGCCACGCTGAAGAAGATCTTCACCTCGGATCCCGACGACAAGAAGAGCTACCTCAACACCAAGGCCGATGCGCGTTTCCAGGATATCGTCGCCGCCTTCAACTTCGACAAGGACGGCAATCTGACCCGCGCCAAGATCGGCACGATTCAGAACAAGGCGGCCGAGGACCACACCCAGGAGCTTTACGTCCAGCAGACGATGGAAGCCCAGCAAGGCGAAACCAACGACGGCGTGCGCCTGGCGCTCTATTTCAGCCGCAAGGCCTCGAGCATCACTTCGATCTATTCGATCCTCGGCGACAAGGCGCTTTATCAGGTCATCACCACAGCCTACAGCCTGCCATCGCAGATCTCGGGCATGGATGTCGCCAAGCAGGCCGATCTGATCAACCGCTTCGTCAAGCTCGAGGATCTCCAGGATCCGAAGAAGGTCGACAAGCTGCTGCGCCGGTTTACCGCGATGTACGATGTCCAGAACGCTGCCCAGCAGTCGCCGGCGCTGATGATCCTGACCGGCGGCGGCACGCAGCAAAGCTGATCGCCCTGACCTGCTGCACGCAGCAGGCCTGATCGCTCTGACCGTCGGCCTCAAGGATCGAGGCTGACAACCTTTTCCGGGTTCATGATATTGGCGGGATCGAAGGCGCGCTTGATGCGGCGCATCAGCTCGATTTCGATCGCCGGCCGGATCGCCGCCAACTCGTCGCGCTTCAGCTGGCCGATGCCGTGCTCGGCTGAGATCGAACCGCCATGCGCCAGCACCAGCCCATGCACGATGTGGTTCATTTCGCGCCAGCGGGCGATGAAGGCGGTCTTGTCGGCGCCGAGCGGCTGGGAAATATTATAATGAATATTGCCGTCGCCCATATGGCCGAAGGCGCAGATGCGGGCGCCCGGCATCGCCGCCATCACAGCTTCTTCAGCCGCGGCCATGAAATGCGGGATCTTCGACACCGGCACGGAAACGTCGTGCTTGATCGACCCGCCTTCCGGCTTCTGAGCATCCGACATGCTCTCGCGCATGTGCCAGATCGCCTTTTGCTGGGCCACGGATGCGGCGATCGCGGCATCCAGCACCAGCCCGGCCTCGAAGCCCTGTTCCAGCACGCCATTCATCATCCGCTCCGCCGTCTCGGCCGAATCCGAGGTCGAAATGTCGATCAGCACGTACCAGGGATAGGCCGCGTCCAGCGGATCGCGCACGCCGTCGATGTGGCGGGTGGTGATCTCGACACCGAAACGCGGCATCAGCTCGAAACCGGTGAGCGAGGCGCCGCAGAGGCTGGAGGCCAGGTTGAACAGAGCAAGCGCATCCGCCACCGAATTCAGGCCGGCGAAGGCCACCTGATGGCCGAGCGGCTGAGGAAAGAGCTTCAGCACCGCGCCGGTGATGATGCCGAGCGTGCCCTCGGCGCCGATGAAGAGATCGCGCAGATCATAGCCGGTATTGTCCTTCTTCAGGCGGCGTAAGCCGTCCCAGATCTCGCCGGTCGGCAGCACCACTTCGAGGCCGAGGCAGAGCTGGCGCATATTGCCATAGGCAAGCACGGCGGTGCCGCCGGCATTGGTGGAAAGGTTGCCGCCGATGCGGCAGGAACCCTCCGAGCCGAGCGACAGCGGAAACAGCCGCCCATGCGCCTCGGCCGCCTTCTGCACCTCGGCCAGGATGGCGCCGCCATCGGCCACCAGCACGTTCGCCACCGGATCGACATCACGGATCTTGTTCATCCGCTCGAGCGACAGGATGATATCGGACTTGCCCTGACGCGGCGTCTGGCCGCCGACGAGACCGGTATTGCCGGTCTGCGGCACGATCGCCGTTCCGGTCTCCGTCGCAAGCTTCATGATATCAGAGACTTCCTCGACCGAGCCGGGTTTCAAGAGGAGAGGGGAGGAGCCGTGATAGAGACCGCGGTTTTCGATCAGATGCGGCGCAAGATCGGCCTCGCTGCGCAGCGCGTACCTGTCGCCGACGATTGCGGTAAAGCGGTTGAGGAGTTCGGTGGAAATGCTGGAATTGCTCATTCGGGCTCGGTCCTCCATCATCATGCGTGGTCTGTTCAGTCGCGGGGTGCGGCCGCCCGCTGCAGCCGGTCGTTGATCGCTTCGCCCAGCCCCTCCTCGGGAATCGGCGAAAAGGCGATGCTCTGAGCGCCGCTGGCATCGGCCCGCTTCATGTAGTCGAAAAGATTGGCCGCCGCCTCTGCCAGGTCGCCGCGCGGGCTGAGATCAAGCACGATCCGTGCACTGTTTGCGCCGGAGACCGCAGCGCTGCCGAAGGCAATCAGTGCCTCGCCGGGTTCCACCGCCGTCGCATTGAGTCGCACGGAAGCGCCCGGCGCGTAATGCGAGGCGAGCATGCCTGGCGCCTCGATTGCCGCCGATGCCGTTTTCGCCCGCAGCAGCGGTTGGCCTGCGATGCGCTCGATCTCGCGCGCCGCCAGTCCACCCGGCCGAAGCAGCCTCAGGCGGCCGCCCTCTGCCTTGACGATCGTCGATTCGACGCCGACAGCGCTTGGACCCGCATCGAGGATCAATGGGATCCTGGCCCCGAGATCGGCTTCGACATGGGCGGCACTCGTGGCGCTTACCCCGCCCGAGGTGTTGGCGCTGGGGGCTGCGAGCGGCCGTCCGAAGGCGCCGATCAACGCGCCCGCGAAACCCTTCGGCACACGGATGCCGACGCTGTCGAGTCCGGCGGTCGCCAGCGAATGGATCGTACTCTGAGGCTTCAGCGGCAGCACGAGGGTCAGCGGGCCGGGCCAGAAGGCTCTGGCGAGCGCCCGCGAGACCGGGTCGAATTCGGCATGCACTTCGGCCATGGCGAGGTCGGCCATATGGCAGATCAGCGGATTGAAGCGCGGCCGTCCCTTTGTCTCGTAGATGCGGGTGATGGCTGCGGGATTGGTGGCGTCGGCCGCAAGGCCGTAGACGGTCTCAGTCGGGATGGCGATGGCAAAGCCGTCGGCAAGAGCGGCTGAGGCCGCCTCGAGCGCTGCTTGCCTGTCGGTCCTTATGTCGATCGTGCGTGCCATGTTCTGCCCAGCAATCCAAAGTGCCACAGCGTCCTTTGCGCGTCTGGAAAGACGCACGGCGCTGTAGGTCGGCAGTCATTAGGCTTTCCGCCGCCGGCGATCAATCGCTTTAGAGCTGCCGGATGATTTCGCGCAGCTGTTCGTTGCGGGCGCCGAGCAAGAGGATGTTGCGGATCGCAGCCTGCGGATCATGGGTGCGGAAGAGCAGGCCGTTGCCGCGCACCGAGCGGTCGATGGTCATCTTTTCCGCGGAGTTCTCGCCGGGTTTGATCGCGACGGCGAAATACATGCGGGAATAACCGACATCGATGCGCTCGAAGAAATTATCGTTCTCGCCGATGTCGGAATAGAAATTGGAGATGTAGAAGGCCCAGCTTACCTCTTCGTAATGGGCGAATTTCGTCCGCGCGGCGGTGACGTGGCAGTAACCGAGATGTGGGCTGTCCTCCAGCGTCCGGTGGAAGATCATCTTCGGAAACTGGATCGAGTGGTGAAAGCCGTTGATGTGCTGATGGGTCTTTTCGCCGGCAACTTGCAGCTTGCGGCCGGTCTTTGCCGCGACCTCATCATGGGTGAAATACCGTTTTTCCTCGGCCAGCCAGTGCCGCCGCTCGCGGGGGATGCGACCAGTGCGCAAAAATTCGGAATGCGCGGCAATCAGCTGCGGCTCTTGCAGTTTACTTGCTTCTTTCGCGTCGAAATAACGGAGTTTGGCCATGGTTCGCGTTCTTCGGTCGGTCTGAATCAGCAGCAGGATAGGGCGGTATGCTTAAGGCGATGTTAAAAAATCGCCATGGCAGCCGGCCGGCTGAAAGGCAAATGCCGGGAGATGTCGCAAACGCGACTGACCTCGATACCAGGCAGCCGACCTCTTTGCGCAACGGGTCTTTACGCCATGTCGCAATTGACGATAATTGCCGGGAGAGTCGGGCGATGTCATCGACCGGGATGGGCAGCCTGTGGCTTGCTGCATCCTGTCGTCAATTTCGAAGCCGATGTCGCATTACAACCAAGCGGCAGCCATGCTCGGTGATTAAATGGCGCCATGAACAATTCTCCCGAAGGAGAAGGAAGCGGGCGCGCTTCCGCCGGCCTTCCCACGTGAGGGTGGCAACCGGGTGCACGAGGACATGAAGATGGATATTCGCAGCAACGTTTTGCGTCAGCTCAAGAGCCGCCGTGAGGGCTTCAGCCTCGAACAGCCGTTCTATATCGACGAGGATTATTTCCAGCTCGACATGGAGATGATCTATTATCGCGACTGGCTGTTCATCGGCCATGATTGCGAGCTGCCGAAGCCGGGCGCCTATTTCACCGTCCAGATCGGCAACTATCCCGTCGTCGTCGTCCGCGGCCGCGACAATATCATCCGCGCCTTCCACAACAGCTGTCGCCATCGCGGCTCACGCGTCTGCACCAAGGAGCACGGCTCCTCCGTGCGTCTTGTCTGCCCCTACCATCAGTGGACCTATGATCTCGAAGGCAAGCTCGCCTTTGCCCGCCACATGGGCGATGATTTCGACAAGACCGGCTTCAACCTGAAACCCGTCCATTGCGAAACCGTCGCAGGCTATGTCTTCATCTGCCTTGCCAATACCGCCCCGGATTTCCAGCCGGTGCGCGACAAGATCGAACCCTATGTCGCGCCGCACCGGATCAGTGAGAGCAAGGTCGCCTTCCAGAGCACGATCATCGAGAAGGGCAACTGGAAGCTTGTCTGGGAAAACAACCGCGAGTGTTATCACTGCGCCGCCAATCACCCCGAACTCTGCCGCACCTATCCCGAAGCCCCGAGTGTCACCGGCACGGATGGCGGCGCCGACGATCCCGAGATCGCCGGCCATTGGGCGCGCTGCGAGGCTGCCGGCCTGCCGAGCAAGTTCCAGATTTCGCCGGACGGTCAGTTCCGCACCGCCCGCATGCCGCTGATCGAAGATGCCGAGAGCTACACCATGTCGGGCAAGCGCGCTGTCCAACGCCAGCTCTCCGACGATATCTCGATCAGCCATATCGGCACCATGTTGCTCTTCCACTACCCGACGACGTGGAACCATCTGCTTGGTGACCACGCCATCTCCTTCCGCGTGCTGCCGCTCAGCGCCAACGAGACGGCGGTGACGACCAAGTGGCTCGTCCACAAGGATGCCGTCGAAGGCGTGGATTACAATCTCGAGGAACTGACCCACGTCTGGACCGAGACCAACGATCAGGATCGCCGCATCGTCGAGGAAAACGCCTTCGGCATTCACTCACCCGCCTATGAGCCCGGCCCCTATTCCGCCTTGCACGAGGGCGGCGTCATGCAGTTCCTCGAATGGTATTCGAACTTCATGGTGAACCGCCTGCAGGGTGACCAGGCGAAGTTCTCCGTCGTTGCCTGATAGCGCTTTGCCGCACCGGTTAATGTCCGGTTCAGTTCAGCTGATCTAAAAGGGAGAGTAGCCGGCCCCGGCTGCTTTTGGAACCATTCAGGCGAAAAGGCGTTGCTAGGCAGGCGGTGATCGCTGTTGTATGGGAGTTGAAGCAATGATCGGGCTGAGAAACAAGATCGCGACCGCAGTGCTGGCTGCCGCCGTGGTCCTGACGGGCTTTGCGCCGTCGCAGGCAATCCAGATGCCCACCGCCCCGCAGGTGGAAAAATCCTCCGCAGTCGAGAATGTCCAGTACCGCCGCTATTATCGCCCCGGCTATCGTCCGGGCGCCTATTACCGGCCTGGCTATCGTCCCGGCGCCTACTACCGGCCCGGCTATTATGGCGGCTATCGCGGATATTCCTATTACCGCCCGGGCTATCGCCATTATAACGGCTACTGGTATCCGCTTGCCGCCTTCGGCGCCGGCGCAGTGATCGGCGGCGCGATTGTCGCGCAGCCGCGTTACGTCGACCCGGCCCCCCGCATGGGTTCGAGCCACGTCGCCTGGTGCGCAAACCGCTACCGGTCTTATCGCGCCTACGACAACACCTTCCAGCCCTATAACGGCCCGCGTCAGCAGTGCTATTCGCCCTACTGACGTCACCCCAAACCGCGTAGCGGTTTTGGCATGTCGTGATATCGAGCTGAGATGAGAACCAGGCGCCCGGCAGTCATGCCGGGCGTTTCGCGTTCAAAGAATATCCACACGTCTCAGCAGCCACCAGGCAAAGGCGATGGAGGCGACGATGAGGGCGACGGCGTATTCGGTGCCGTAGTCGCCGACGGCGAAGGGCAGGTTTGCCGTGTTCATGCCGAAGAAACCCGTCACCAGCGTCGGCGGCAGCAGGAAGGCCGTCATGATCGACAGCAGATAGAGGTGGCGGTTGGTTTCGGAGGATTGTTTCGAATCGATTTCTTCGTGCAGCAGGCGTGCCCTATCCTGCAGCGCATAGATATCGTGGTCGACCGTTTCCAGCCGGCTCGTCAGCCGCCGCGCCACATCGTCGAAGCCGAAGGGCATCTCGTCGTCGTCGGCCGCCGCCGCCCGGCGCATCAGCGCCAGTACGGTGCGCAGGTGCCGATGTAGCCTGACCACGGTGCGCCGGACCGGCGCCAGACGTCGGCGCTCGTCGCGCTGCGCACTGTCGTAGACGATATCCTCGATCTGGTTCAGCTCTTCGGTGAGTTCGATGACGATTGCGATCAGCGTGCGCTGGAACTCGATCACCAGCAGTTCGAAGAGATCGACCGGCCGGGAGAATTTGCCCGGGTTTTTCCCGATCAGCGCCCGCGCCCGTTCGACACTGCGCAGCGGCTGCAGCCGCGTGGTGATGAGGAAGCGGTCGGACATGGCGAAATGCAGCCAGCCGAGATTGTTGGTATCCTGGGCGAAATCGCGCTGGCAATCGACGAGCGTCCCATAGAGCATCTGCTCGTCGACGGTGATGGCCGCATGCGTATCGCGCGTCGTCAGCGCCGATTTCGCGTCCTCTGTCAGTCCGTCCAGCGTATCGAGCAAGGCCGGCACGCGGGCGTCGACAAGGTTGAGGTGCAGCCAGTAGAAACAGTTGTCGGCGGTCAGTTCCGCCACCGTCGCACTATTGTTCAGTCGCACCGCGGTCTTTTCTTCGGGCGAAAAGCGATAGGCCCAGACGAAACCGGGTATGTTGACGGGCAATGTATCCATTGCTTGCCGGTCCTTTGCGAAGGTGATGTCTTCCCTTAGAGGTTGTTCATGACGTCCATTTGTCCAAAGGTGCAAGAGCAAAGCGCCCTGTCAGGCAATTTATCGCATGGCGGCCGAGGAAATCGAAATTGACGTTTACGTAAAAATCAATTAGCCCTTGCCTCGGAGGGGCTTGCCCAGGTGCAGGCCGGTCTGCGGAGGAAAAACCATGTACAAGGCGCCCGTCGAGGAAATCACGTTCACGTTGAAGCACGTAGCGGGCATGGGCGAGGCGATGTCAAAAGGGCTGCTCGGCGATCTCGGCGAAGATCTGGTCGATGCGATCCTGGCCGAGGCGGGACGTTTTGCCACAGAGGAAGTGGCGCCTCTCGCCGAAATCGGCGACCGCCAGGGCGCCCGCCTGATCGATGGCGAGGTCAGGCTGCCGGATGGCTGGCGCGATCTCTATCGCCATTGGATCGCCGGCGGCTGGAACGGCCTGACGGCGCCGGAGGCCTTCGGCGGCCAGGCCCTGCCGCATATGCTGAATGTCGCGGCGCTTGAAATGTGGAATTCCGGCTCCATGGCCTTCGCGCTCGCCCCAACGCTGACGATGGGCGCCATCGAGGCCGTCAGCGCCCATGGCAGTGCCGCGCTGAAGCACAAATATCTGGAAAAAATGGTCTCCGGCGAATGGACCGGCACCATGAACCTGACCGAACCGCATGCCGGCTCCGATCTCGGCGCTCTGAAGGCCCGCGCCGAGCGGAGCGACGACGGCAGCTACCGCCTCTTCGGCCAGAAGATCTTCATCACCTGGGGCGAGCATGACGCGGCCGACAATATCATCCATCTGGTGCTGGCCCGCCTGCCGGATGCGCCGGCCGGCACCCGCGGCATCTCGCTCTTCCTGGTGCCGAAATTCCTGGTGAATGACGACGGTTCGCTTGGGCCCCGCAACGATCTGTTCTGCCACTCGCTGGAGCACAAGCTCGGCATCCATGGTTCGCCGACCTGCACGATGATCTACGGTGACGGAAAATTCGGCGGTGAAAAAGGCGCTGTCGGCTGGCTGGTCGGCGAGGAGAACAAGGGGCTGGCCTGCATGTTCACGATGATGAACAATGCCCGCCTTGCCGTCGGCATGCAGGGCGTGGCGATCGCGGAGGCCGCCACCCAGAAGGCGCTCGCCTATGCCAGGGAACGCACCCAGGGCAGGGCGCCGGGCGCAAGCGGCGCCGGCATGAGCCCGATCGTCGAACATCCCGATGTCGCCCGCATGCTCCTCACCATGAAGGCGCTGACTCAAGGGGCGCGCGCCATCTCATATGCGTGCGCCCATGCGATCGACATGTCGCATCGGGCAGGTGACGCCAGCCGCCAATGGCAGGAGCGCGCCGCTTTGCTGACGCCGATCGCCAAATCCTTTTCGACCGATGCCGGCGTCGACGTCGCCTCGCTCGGTATTCAGGTGCATGGTGGCATGGGCTTCATCGAGGAGACGGGTGCGGCGCGTTATCTCCGCGATGCCCGCATCGCCCCGATCTATGAGGGCACCAATGGTATCCAGGCGATCGACCTCGTCACCCGCAAGCTGCCGCTCTCCGGCGGCGATCAGGTGAAGGGTTTCATCGCCGAGCTCAGCGAGATCGCCGATGGCGTCCGCCGCTCCAATCTCGACGGTTTCGGCGAAACCGCTGCGAGGCTCGACGCTGCGATCGCCGATCTCGAGCAGGCGACCGCCTGGCTGATGAAGACGCTTGCCGAGAACAGCACCGCCGAGGCGCTCTCGGGTGCCACGCCCTATCAGCGGCTGTTCGGCCTCGTGCTCACCGGCTGTTACCTCGCCAAGGGCGGACTTGCCGAAAGTGCCGATGGCGCGGCCGAAAACCGTATCGCGCTCTGCCGCTTCGCCGCCGAAAACCTGCTCGCCGAAACCGCAGCCCTTCGCGACCGGGTGGTCAATGGCGCGGCAAGCCTTGCCGCCGCCCGCATCCTGCTAGCCTGAGGAGACCTCATGACCGATTACATCATCGTCGAGCAGCCTTCCGCCTATCCCGGCGTCCAGTCCATCCGCTTCAATCGGCCGGAAAAGAAGAACGCCATCACCCGCGCCATGTATCGGACGATGGCCGATGCGCTGAATGCGGCCAACACGAATACCGACATCCGCGCCACCGCTTTCCTCGGCACCGAAGGCTGCTTCTCGGCCGGCAACGACCTGAACGATTTTCTGGCTGCCGCAATGGGCGGCCGCGGCCTGGAGCAGGAGATCCTCGATTTCCTCTATGCGCTGGTGAATGCCGAAAAACCCGTCGTCTCCGGCGTCGACGGTCTGGCGGTCGGCATCGGCACGACGATCCATCTCCATTGCGACCTGACCATCGCCTCCAGCCGCAGCCAGTTCCGCACACCCTTCGTCGATCTGGCGCTGGTGCCCGAGGCAGGTTCCAGCCTCGTCGCGCCGCGCCTGATGGGACATCAGCGCGCCTTCGCCATGCTTGCCGCCGGCGAAGCATTTTCGGCCGCTGAGGCGAAGGAAGCCGGCCTGGTCTGGAAGGTCGTTGAAAGTGGCGAGGTGGATTCACTGACGCTTGGCCTCGCCGCAAAGCTCGCCGCCAAGCCGCCGGAGGCGTTGCGCATCGCCCGTGACCTCATTCGCGGCGACCGCGGCGGGATCATCGCCCGCATCGACGAGGAGGCCCGCCATTTCTCCGCGCGGCTGAAAAGCGCCGAGGCCCGGGCGGCCTTCGAAGCTTTCATGCGCCGCTGAGCGGCGATCTCGGTCGTTTCCGATGTATCGATGGCAAGCAGGCCGATACCAACACCAGTCCGGGAGCAAACGGATACCGATTAGACCGCCGGCACATTGAATACCTCGCCGGCCCTCAGCGGCCGGAACCGCTCCGGGGGAATATCATGCTCGCTCATTGCGTCTTGCAACGCTCTTGCCGGCGCGTCGACCGCTTCATTCGTCAGTTGGAACGTGGCGAAGTGATGCCCGGCCACATAGGCCGCATTTGCCAACTTCATCCCGATCACCGCCTCCTGCGGATTCTGGTGCTGCCCTTTCATGAACCAGCGCGGCTCATATGCGCCGAAGGGTAAAATGGCCAAACGAAAGCCGCCGTGCTTCTGCTGTGCCGCTTGGTAATTGATGCCGTGGTGAAAGCCCGTATCTCCGACGTGATAAATTTTTCCGGCTGGAGTCGACAAAACGAACGAGGCCCAGAGGGCCATCCGGCGATCGGCGGTTCCGCGCGCGGACCAATGGTGTGCAGGCTCCGCATCAATGCTTATTCCGGCGTGCGAAATCCGCTCCCCCCAGTCCATCGATGTCGTCCGTATATCGGGCACGGCACCGCGAATGATCGTGTCATTGCCGAGTGGCGTCACGACACGCGGCCGATGCTTCGCAGCCAACCGCCGGAGCGTTGCGATATCGAGATGATCATAATGATTGTGCGACACCAGCACGAGATCAATTGGTGGCAAATCATCGAACGCGATACCCGGTTGAACGACGCGCTTGGGTCCAGCAAAAGCGAAGGGACTTACGCGCTCCGACCACACCGGGTCGGTGAGGATATTGAGCCCAGCGACCTGCACGAGCATTGTTGCATGACCAACCATGGTCACCCTTAGCTCCTCGCCGTCGACGCATGGATCCGGCTTGGCCGCCGGGTATGGACTTGGGACCGACTGCGGCCAGCGCTCACGGCCACCGCCGAATTGCCACCGCAGCAGATCGCGGAAACCAAGGGGCTCAATACCGTCGGGATTGAAGAAATGTGTGCCGTCGAAGTGATCGGACACCGGGCCGTGATAATAGGGGTTGCGTCTTTTGGTCTTTCCGACAGGCACGCCTATTTCTCCAGCGTCGCCACCACCTCGACATGCGAGGTCCAGAGGAACTGGTCGATCGGCGTCACTTGCGTGATCCGGTAGCCGCCCTCGACGAGGATCGCGAGATCCCGCGCCAGCGTCAGCGGATTGCAGCTGACGGCCACGATCTTCTTCACCGCCGAACGGGCAAGCTCCTGGCACTGAAACTCGGCACCGGCGCGCGGCGGATCGAAGACGACGGCGTCATAGGGCTTGAACTCCTGCGTCATCAAAGGACGGCGAAAGAGATCGCGCTTTTCGACGGTGACCGGCTTCAGTCCTTGCGTGTTGCGGGCGGCATGATCGAGTGCGGCGAGCGCCTTTGCTTCGGCTTCGACGGCGTGCACGCGGCCGATCCGCGCCAGCCGCAGTGAAAACGTGCCGGAGCCGGCAAAGAGATCGGCGATCCGCTTCGCCTTACCGGCATGGGCAATGACCAGCTCCGCCATCGCCTCTTCCGCCGGCTTGGTCGCCTGGGTGAAACTGCCCGGCGGCGGCGAAACCTGGACGCCGCCGAATTCGACCATCGGCTTCGACGGCTCGACGAGGATTTCGCCGTTCAGCGAAACACGGGCGATGCCGCGCAGGCCAAGCGCGGTCTCGATCGCCTTGCGCCGCTGCGGGTCGGAGAGTTTCTTCACCTCGTCGACGGAGATGTCGAGGCCGGAAAGCGTTTCGAGCACCGCGACGCGGAAGGGTTCGGCGCTGGTCGCCAGCGAAGCCGCAATCGCCCTGATCGCCGGCAGTCGGGCGATGATCCCTGCCGACGAGATCGGACATTCCTCGATGGCGACGATATGGTGGCTTTCGGCCTGGTTGAATCCAACAAGCATATCCTTCTCGGTCTTGCGCGCCGCAAACACCACGCGCCGCCGCTCGCCCGGCCGGGCCGGAACGACCTCGCCAACCTCGGGTGTCAGCCCCTTCGATTTCAGCGCGTCGATGACCAGCTGGCGCTTGAAGGCGCGGTAGGGCGCGTCTGCCATATGCTGCAGCGTGCAGCCGCCGCAGGTGCCGTTGACTCCATCCGGGCCGAAATGCCGACAGGGCGGCTCCTGCCGGTCGGGCGAGGGCGCTGTGATCGACATGATCGTGCCCTGGCTCTTGACCCGGGCAATCGCCACCGTTTCCCCAGGCAGCGAAAAGGGCACATAAACAGGTCCGCCGGCGCTGCTGGCGATGCCGTCGCCCTGGGCGCCGAGCTTCTCGATCGTAACGGTTTCGGTGCTCACGGTTTCAATCCTGCCAGAAGGAATTCCTGATTGCCGTCGCCGCCGGAAATCGGAGAGGGGATGAGGCCGAGGCTTTTCCAGCCCATGTCCTCGATGAACCAGCGCTCCAGTTCCGCAGCGACGGCGGGAGCAGACGAGGGGTCCTTCAGCATCCCGCCCTTGCCGATCGCCTCGCGCCCGGCCTCGAACTGCGGCTTGACCAGCAAGATGGCGACAGCGCCCGGTTCGGCGATCTCAAGAGCCGGCGCGAGCGCCAGTTTCAGGGTGATGAAGGAGACGTCGGAAACGATGAAGGTCGCGGGATGGCCGATATCCTCTGCCGTCAGGTTGCGGGCATTGAGGCCTTCCCTGTTCGTCACCCGCGGATCGCCTGATATGCGCGGATGCATCTGCCCATGGCCGACATCGATCGCGGTGACATGCTGGGCACCGCGCAGCAGCAGCACCTCGGTAAAGCCGCCGGTGGAGGCACCGACATCGAGACATTGATGGCCGGCAGGATCGAGCCGGAAATGGTCAAGTGCTGCGGCAAGCTTCAGTGCGGCGCGCGAGACATAATCCTGCGCCGGATCGTCGATCTCGATTGCCGCGTCTGCGCCAAACAGCGCGCCGGCCTTGGTGACCACCTGGCCGCCGATCCTGACGGTGCCGCGCTGCACGGCGTCGCGGGCGCGTGAACGGCTGGCAAAGAGGCCGAGGGAGACGAGAAGCTGGTCGAGGCGTTGGGTGTTTTGATCTGACATCGGCTGTGCATGACCGGCAAAGCCGCCGGTTGCAAGCATTTTGTTCCCAAGACCGTCATTGACCCTCAAAAGCTTTCGGCGATAATCCTGCCGCGGCGATCGCGGGGCGGGCCGCAGACACGGGGGTGTTCCATGCTGAAGCTCTTCACTCTGATTGTCGCGGCAGTCATCGCATCGCCCGCGCTCGCGAACGACACCATGGCCGAGGTCAAGACCGGCGGGCTGATCTTTGCCCAATCCGATGATGTCAGCATGGCGGAAGAGGATCTCTTCATCTCCGCTTCGGAAGTGCGTGTCGACTATATCTTCGAGAATAGCTCCGACAAGGATGTCGAAAGCCTGGTCGCCTTTCCGATGCCTGACATATCAGGCCAGGTCGACAACAATTCCGCCATCTCCGATTACGACAGCGACAATTTCCTGCATTTCTCCACCGTGCAGGATGGCAGGCCGATTACCGCCAAGCTGCAGCAACGCGTCGCTTCGCTCGGCATCGACGTGACCGACGAATTCGCCAAGTTGGGCATTCCCGTCCTGCCCTATAGCCAGAAGACGACCGAGGCACTTGCCAAGCTTCCCGAAACCGTCCGCAAGGACTGGATCTCCCGCGGCGTCGTCTATCCCATGGGCGCAGGCGATGCCGCCGCCGGGGTCGACCTCGTGCCGCTCTGGACGCTGCGCTCGACCTATTGGTGGCGCACCACCTTCCCGGCAAAGAAAAAGGTCAGCGTCGAGCATCGCTACAAGCCGGCCGTCGGCGGCACCGTCGCCATCAGCTTTCTCGAAGGTGGCGAGCCGAAGGGTGATCGTTTCGAGGAATATTCGCGCAAATATTGCCTCGACGGAGATTTCGTCCGGGTTGCCCAGCAGCGTGCTCGGGAAGCCGAGGCGGGAGGCGCCAACTATACCGAAAGCAGGATCTCCTATGTGCTGTCGACCGGCGCCAACTGGGCGGGGCCGATCAAGCGCTTTCAGCTGACGATCGACAAGGGCAAGCCCGGCAGCCTCATCAGCTTCTGCGGCAGCAACGTTCAGAAGATCGGCCCGACGACCTTCCGGATGACATCAGAGGATTTCGATCCCACTAGGGATTTCGACATCCTGATCCTCAATCCTCCCGAAACGGCACAATAATCCGCAGTCTCTGCCGCTGTTGCGGTGCACAAATTTAAACAAATTTAAAGCCTGCCCATATAGGTTCGGCGTGATTGCAGCGGTTCATATGAACTGCTCGGCGCCATGAAGGCGCAAGCGTTTCCACGCCGATCATGTTCTCAGGTTCAAACATCCCGGCGGTTGCGTCTCCCGCGACCTGCCTCTCGCCGCGTCGACTGTCGTCAGGAGAAATCACCGATGTCCGCCAAAAACATATCCTTGAACGGTAAACTTGCGGCCACGTTCGCAGCCCTCATTCTTATTTTCGTCGCCATATCAGCTTTCGTTTATTCCAAGGCGACGGCGTCCGCGGCCGCTTCTGCCGAGCAGGAAAAGTCCGAGCTGCTCGTCAACCAGATCGACGATGCGCTGCAGGCAATGCTCGAGCAGGCGGTCAACCTGCGTGGCTTCATCCTCTTCCGCAGTGACAGCACCTATGGCGATGTCTTCGCCAACCGCGAGCGCATGCTGAAGGCGATTGCCGCCGCCAAGCAGACGGCGACGGGCGAGCCGCAGCTGGTCGAGATGATCGACGGCATGCAGAAGGCCGCCGACCTCTATTTCCATGAACTTGCCGAGCCGCAGACCAAGGCGCGCAAGGAAACCGACATGCCGATCGAAGAGGTCGTCAAGATCGGCGTCAACGCCACCAAGGGCCAGCTCGACGGGTTCCGCCAGGCCTCTGCCAAGATCAAGGCCACCGCGCGTGAAAAGTCGAACGCGCTTGCCGCCATCCGGGCCGATGCCAACAGCGATCTGAAGACGACGCTGCTTGCCGGCGGCATCCTCGCCTCGCTTGCGGCTGCCGTTCTCGCCTGGCTGATGTCGCGCACCATCGTCCGGCCGGTGGTCGGCATGACTGCGGCCATGGATCGCCTTGCCGGCGGTCAGAACGACATCGAGGTTCCGGCTGTCGAGCGCGGCGACGAAATTGGCCGCATGGCCCAGTCGGTCCTGGTCTTCAAGCAGGCGGCGATCGAGAAGCTGCGCCTTGCCGGCGAGACCGACCGCATGCGCGACGACGCCGAGCGCCAGCGCCGGGCAGGCGACGAGCAGAAGGCGCGCGAGGAAGGCGAGATCCGCTATGCCATCGACGCCTTGGCGGGCGGCCTTGCCGAGCTTGCCAATGGCGATATGGCCGGTCGTATCCAGACGCCGTTCGCCTCGCAATATGACAGCCTGCGCAATGACTTCAACCATGCCGTCGAAAAGCTGCAGGCGGCGCTGCAATCGGTCGGCCGCAACGCTTCGGCGATCAATGCCGGCGCCGGCGAAATCCGCTCGGCCGCCGACGATCTTGCCCACCGCACCGAGCAGCAGGCTGCCGCCGTCGAACAGACCGCCGCAGCGCTCGAAGAAGTGACGACGACCGTCCGCGACAGCGCCAAGCGCGCCGAGGATGTCGGCAATCTCGTCGAGCGCACCCGCCTCGGCGCCGAGAAATCAGGCGAGGTCGTCCGCAAGGCGGTCTCTGCCATGCAGCAGATCGAGAAGTCCTCGGGCGAAATCTCCAACATTATCGGCGTCATCGATGACATCGCCTTCCAGACCAACCTGCTGGCGCTGAACGCAGGCGTCGAAGCGGCGCGTGCCGGCGATGCCGGCAAGGGCTTTGCCGTCGTCGCCCAGGAAGTGCGCGAGCTCGCCCAGCGCTCGGCCAAGGCGGCCAAGGAGATCAAGGCGCTGATCACCACATCGGGCGAACAGGTCGTTGCCGGCGTCGGCCTCGTCGGCGAGACCGGCAAGGCGCTGGAGGTCATCGTCTCCGAGGTGCAGGAGATCAACCACCACGTCAACGCCATCGTCACCGCCACCCGCGAACAGTCGATCGGCCTGCAGGAGATCAACACCGCCGTCAACAACATGGACCAGGGTACGCAGCAGAACGCGGCCATGGTCGAGGAACAGACCGCGGCCAGCCATGCGCTCGCCCAGGAGGCAAACGCCCTCGACGAGCTGCTGCGCCAGTTCAAGCTCGGCCAGGCGGCCCCGGCGCCGCGCGCTGCCGTCGCTGGCACCAACGCCCGTCCGGTCGCCTCACCAGCCCACGCCCTGACCCGCACCGTCGCCAAGGCTTTCGGCGGAAGACAGGCAGCTGCTACGGCTACCGTTCAGGAGGAATGGACGGAGTTCTGAGAGGGCCCTTCGCAGGGACGTTAAATGAAGAGGGCGGTGCAGTGATGCGCCGCCCTTTTTTATTGAGAGGGCCCTGCTTGGCGGCGGGTGAGTGCCACACGGCACGCCCTCACATAATCTTATCCCGCAACCCCAACCGCAACGCCACGTCCCAGCGCCCTGAACACCGTCGAGACGATGCCGGCGCGGTCGAGGCCGGCGTGGGCGTTCATGGCTTCGGGCTTGGCCTGTTCCATCCAGATGTCGGGCATGACGAGCGAGCGCAGCTTCAGGCCGTTGTCGAGCAGGCCTTCGGTGGCAAGGAAATGCATCACATGGCTGCCGAAACCGCCGATCGAGCCTTCCTCGACGGTGATCACCATCTCGTGGTGGCGGGCAAGCTGGCGGATCAGGTCGTGGTCGAGCGGCTTGGCGAAACGTGCATCGGCGACCGTCGTCGAAAGCCCCGCAGCATCGAGATCCTCGGCGGCCAGCAGACAATCGGCAAGCCGGGTGCCGAAGGAGAGCAGCGCCACCTTGGTGCCTTCCTTGACGATGCGGCCCTTGCCGATCTGCAGGATTTCGCCGCGCGCCGGCATGTCGACGCCGACACCTTCGCCGCGCGGATAGCGGAACGAGATCGGCCCGCCATCATAGGCGACAGCCGTGCGCACCATATGCTTGAGTTCGGCCTCGTCGGCCGCCGCCATCACCACGAAGCCAGGCAGGGTGGTGAGGAAGGCGGTGTCGAAGGAGCCAGCATGGGTCGGTCCGTCGGCGCCGACGAAGCCGGCGCGGTCGATCGGGAAACGCACCGGCAGTCCCTGGATCGCCACGTCATGCACGACCTGGTCGTAAGCGCGCTGCAGGAACGTGGAATAGAGGGCGGCGAACGGCTTGTAGCCTTCCGCCGCGAGGCCGGCAGCGAAAGTGACGGCATGCTGTTCGGCAATACCGACGTCGAAGCAGCGCGACGGAAAGGCCTCGGCGAGCTTGTCGAGGCCGGTACCATTAGGCATGGCGGCGGTGATGCCGACGATCTTGTCGTCAAGGGCGGCTTCCTGCACCAGCGCTTCGGCAAAGACGCTGGTATAGCTCGGCGCATTCGGCTTGACCCTTGCCTGGGCGCCGGTGATGACGTCGAACTTGTTGACACCGTGATATTTGTCGGCCGCGGCTTCCGCCGGCGGATAGCCCTTGCCCTTCTGCGTGACGACATGGATCAGCACCGGTCCGCGACCATTGTCGCGCACATTGCGCAACACAGGCAGCAGGTGGTCGAAGGAATGCCCGTCGATCGGGCCGATATGGTAGAAGCCCATCTCCTCGAACATCGTGCCGCCGGTGACGTAGCCGCGCGCATGCTCGACGGCGCGGGTGATCGCCCGGTCGATGTTCTTGCCGAGATAGGCCGTCAGCTTCTTGCCGAAGTCACGGAAGCCCATATAGGTGCGCCCCGAAGCGAGACGGGCAAGATAGGCGCTCATTGCGCCCGTCGGCGGCGCGATCGACATATCGTTGTCGTTGAGGATGACGATGAGGCGGGCGTCGAGGGCGCCGGCATTGTTCAGCGCTTCATAGGCCATGCCGGCCGACATCGCTCCGTCGCCGATGACGGCGATGACGCGGCGGTCTGATTTGTCGAGGTCGGCGGCAATCGCCATGCCGAGGCCGGCCGAGATCGATGTCGAGGAATGCGCGGCGCCGAACGGATCATATTCGCTCTCCGCCCGACGGGTGAAGCCGGACAGCCCGTCTTCCTGGCGCAGCGTCCGGATGCGGTCACGCCGGCCGGTGAGAATCTTGTGCGGATAACATTGATGGCCGACATCGAAGATCAGCCGATCATCAGGTGTGTCGAAGACGCTGTGGATGGCGATCGTCAATTCGACGACGCCGAGACCGGCGCCCAGATGGCCGCCGGTGCGCGACACTGCATCGATCATTTCGTCCCGGACTTCGCGGGCAAGCTGCGGTAGGTCGCGATCCTCGAGCTTGCGCAGGTCGGCGGGATAGATGACCTGGTCGAGCAGGGGGGTCTTCGGCAGTTGTGTCACGGGCGGGCGCTCTTTCTTGCTTTTCCTTGTTCCGCTTTATTCGATTAGATTGCGGCAAAACAAGTGCATTTCAGGAACCGAAGCTTTTCACCTTAGAGCATGGTGCCGGAAAGTGTGAGCGGTTTTAGGCGGATATCCTGGTCTATTTCGTTCATTTCGTGTCGTTCAGCCTTCCGGCAAAGGCACGAATTCCTCTTCGTCACCGGGAACGATATCGAAGCGGCCGGTGCGCCATTCCTCCTTGGCCTGTTCGATCCGCTCCTTCGAGGAGGACACGAAATTCCACCAGATATAACGTTTCGAATTGAGCGCTGCCCCTCCGAAGAGCATCAGGTGACAGCCATCGCGGCCGGCTTCCAGCGTGATCGCATCACCTGGCCGGAAGACCAGCAGCTGGTCGGCAGCGAAACGGTCGCCTGATATGACGACCTCGCCCGACAGCACATAGACGGCGCGCTCCTCGTGGCCCGCGCCGAAGGGAAATTTGGCGCCCGGCTGCAGGTCGAGATCGACATAGAGCGTGTCGGAGAAAACGCCGACGGGTGATGTCATGCCTTCGAACGAGCCGATGACCACGCGCCCGCGTACGCCTGCCGTTTCGATCAGCGGCATGGCGGACTTTTCCGTGTGGGCGAAGGAAGGATCGATCTCCTCCTTGTCGTCGGGCAGCGCCAGCCAGGTCTGCAGCCCCGACATCAGCAGCGGATGGCCGCGCAGATTGTCCGGGGTGCGCTCGGAATGCACGATGCCGCGGCCGGCCGTCATCAGGTTGATATCGCCGGGATGGATGACCTTTTCGGTGCCGAGGCTGTCGCGATGGCGGATCTCGCCGTCGAACAGATAGGTGACCGTCGACAGCCCGATATGCGGATGCGGCTTGACGTCGAGCGCCTCGTCCGGCTTCAGGATCGCAGGCCCCATGCGGTCGAAGAAGATGAACGGCCCGACCAGCCGTCGCTGCCGACTGGGAAGCGCGCGGCGCACCTGAAAACCGCCGATATCGCTGGTGCGCGGGATGATCAGGTTCTCGATCGCGTCGCAGGCGAAGGTATCGCCGGGCAGGGGATCTTTACCGGGAAAGAAGGACATCAGGGATCTCCGATCACTACAGTGCCGCGCGTCTTTCAGACGCACAAAGGATGCTATAGTTTTGAATTGCTGCATAATTTGTCCTTAAATCGATGTCGATTTAAGGAATGAGGCAGTCGCGCATCGACCAGGGATAGCAATTAGCGCGCCGCACGTCCAACGGGACGTGCCAAGGACGCCCTAACTTTGAAGCGCGCCGCACGGATGGCTCAGATTGCGGTGAAGCCATTATCGACGAAGAGATGGGCGCCGTTGACGAAACTCGATTCGTCGCTGGCGAGATAAAGGGCAGCCCGCGCGACGTCTTCGGGCTCGCCGATCCGCCCCTGCTGCGCGGCAATGGCGGCATCCGAAACGTCGACGCCGAGCGCCTGCAGATCGGCCACCTCGCGCAGGCCATGCGGCGTGCGGATGAAGCCCGGGCAAACGGCATTGCAGCGGATGTTGCGGTCACGGAATTCCACCGCGATGGCGCGGGCAAACATATGCACGGCACCCTTGGTCGTGTCGTAAAGCACTTCCATCGGCGTGGCGGCGACCGCCGAGATTGACGAGGTGCAGACGATCGATCCGCCGCCGCTCTCAATCATCTTCGGCAGCACGGCCTTGGTCATCAGAAACATCGAGCGCACATTGACGGCATGCAGCCAGTCCCATTCCTGAAGCGTCGTTTCCAGGAAAGGTTTGATGACGATGGTGCCGGCATGGTTGAAAAGCACGGTCACTGAGCCGTAGCGTTCTTCGACACCGGCGACGGCGGCAATGACGGCTGCTTCGTCCGAGACGTCGGCCGTCCAGTATTCGGCCTCGCCGCCGGCATCACGGATGGCTTGGACGGTCTCGGCTGCTGCATCACCATTGCGGTCGATGATCGCAACGCGCGCGCCTTCCGCCGCAAAAAGCTTCGAGGCGGCACCGCCCATGCCGGTCGCGCCGCCTGAGATAATGGCGACCTTGCCCTTCAACCTGTCCGTCATTTCCTTGTCCCCTCATCGTTTTGGATGGGGATCATAGATCGGTCTGAAGCCGATAGCCAAGCGCCTTAAAAAGGGAGTTTGCTGCGCCTCAGGCGCCGTCCAGCGGCTCGACGCCCTGCGGCTTGCCGGCGCGGTCGAGCCTAATCTTCTCGATGCGGTTCTCGGCGGCCGAAAGCAGCGTCTCGCAATGTTTCTTCAGCGCTTCGCCGCGCTCGTAGATCTCGATTGATTCATCCAGCGCCACATCGCCACGTTCCAGCCGGGCGACGATGCTTTCGAGTTCGGCGACCGCCTTTTCGAAGGAAAGGCCGGACACCTCCGGCTTGGCGCTGTCAGTCATTCTCAACCCTTCATCATTCTCAGAATATGCATGCCCGCCGATTCGGCGAGTCCCTCGAGATCATAACCGCCTTCGAGCAGGCTGACGACCCGGTTCTTCGCGTACCGGTCCGCCAGTTCGAGCACACGCCCGGTCGCCCAGTCGAAATCCTCACCGGTCAGGTTGATCTGCGCCAGCGGATCGCGGTGATGTGCGTCGAAGCCGGCGGAGATGATGATGAGATCCGGCCGGAAATCGTCAAGCGCGGGCAGCACGCGTGATTTGAACGCCTCGCGGAAGTGGTCGCTGCCGACATTCGGCGAAAGCGGCGCGTTGACGATGGTGTTATGCGTACCCTTCTCGTCCTTGGCGCCGGTGCCGGGATAAAGCGGCATCTGATGCGTCGAGCAGAACAGCACCGAGGCATCGTCCCAGAAGATATCCTGCGTGCCGTTGCCGTGATGCACGTCCCAATCGACGATGGCGATGCGCTCGGCGCCATGCGTCTTCTGCGCATGCCGGGCGGCGATTGCCGCATTGTTGAAGAAGCAGAAGCCCATCGCCGTCATCTTCTCGGCATGGTGCCCCGGCGGGCGGGCGGCGACGAAGACATTGTCGGCCCGGCCGGTAAAGACGTCGTCGACCGCCGCCATCGCCCCGCCGATGCCGGTCAGCGCCGCCTGCAGGCTCTTGCTGCTGGCATAGGTATCGGCTTCGATCTGGTTGATCTCACCCTCTTCCTCGGGGATCTCCCGCATGACGGCGATGAGATGTTCTTCGGGATGGGCAAGCAGCACCGCATCCTCATTCGCCTGCGGCGCCTGCCGGCGCTCCAGCCGCTCGAAATTCGGATGTTCCAGCGCGACATTGATGGCGCGGATCCTGTCCGATCGCTCCGGATGGCCGGCGGGCGTCACATGTTCCAGGAAGATCGGGTGTTCATAAAGACGGGTGCTCATGAAGACACTCTATCGGTCGCTTATGTCATGTGCCACAGCAGATGGGGCATCATCGGTCGATTTCAACAAGCGCTCTGCCGCCGTCCAACCGTTCGCCTGTCACAACTGTCTCAGTTACGCCGTTTCTGTCGAACAGCTCCATTGCAACGGAGCCGCGCCTTTCCGGTGCGTGAAGGACACTGTAACACTTTGAACTATTGCGTAATTTTATCCTTAAGCCAGTTCCGATATAAGCTATTATGAAGTAGTGTTGCCATGGGAACTCTGTAAGGCAGATCTGTTGATGAGTCAGTCGAAACGTCCTGATGTGGCGGAAATACGTGTGCCGTTTCGCGATGTCGATATGACCGGCCAGATGTTTCTGGCCTCCTATATTTCCTATGCAGAGTCCGTCCTTGCGAGCTTCTGGTCCTCACGGCCCGATGTCGATGACGAACCGGTCTATAGCCCCAGCAAGGTTTCCTGCATGCTGCACCGTCCGCTGCACTACGATGAGCTGGCAACCTTCACCGCCACCGTCGACAAGATCGGCATGCATTCCATCGGCCTCCTCGTTGCGATCGACACCGGGGAGGAGCGTGCCGCCGAGGTCGAGATCATCTGGCAGGCCCGCACCCGCGAGGACCAGTCGCCGGCCTCGCTGCCGGAGGAAACGCGCGACTGGCTTTATCGGTTTTTGGATTAGGGGCAAAGCAGAGCCGATCGACCAGCCAGAATTGCCACTAGGTGCTTTTGCCTCGGAGGAGTGGCTCGCTGAGTATATTGATCTCGACGCTTGGATAAACGCGCTCTTCCAGCAATTTAAGGGATCCAACCTTCATTGCCTTGGGCAATAAGCCTGCGTCGAAGTTGACTGCTGGTAGCCTGTCTTCTGCAAAAAATCTGAACAGTGTTATGTGCGCTATTCGGGGCGGGGTTGCACGCCACTGTTCGAAGCAGATGGCATGTGAAATGGCCGAACGAAGCCTGCGCAATTCCGCCGGCTCCTCTGCCTTTACGAAGATAGCGGCTTCCGAAGCAGCCACCTCATGAAAATGGAGCTCAAATGGCGGGGTCTCTTCGACCAATCTCTCCACGATTTCCTTCCATCTTTCCCCATTCAGCTTCCAGACCTCGTCGTTTGGAATACTGAATTGGGCCGCGGCGTTGACCAGGGTGACGACCGTCAAGTGCAGGCTCTTGGCCGGGACGCGTGAGAGCGGCGCATCGCTGTCTCGCTCGATCCTGTCCTGCAAGTTGCAGAGCTTTGACAGAGCTTCGCCATCGGGAAAAAACTGCAGGTGAAACGCGCAGCACTGCTTAAACCACAGCGTATCGACCTTCGTGCGGATCACAGCAGCAGGTCCTTCTATCCAACACGGGCACGCCGCGCCGTGAGCGTGCAATTCCCATGTCTTGCTATCACATCACGAAACCGCTCGCCAATGATGGCAGGCGCCTGCTAGGCATCCGCGATGGTGATGGAAGTCTTGGAGACATTCGTTAAGATGGCGGCACCTTATCCGCCATCATGGACAGCAAACCAACGCGATCCGGCTTCGACAGCGTCTTCAGGATTCGACTCGCCCTCACAGGCCCAGGCGACAATTCCATCCGGACGGACAAGCAGGGCGGTCAGTCCCAGCCGGTCCTTCACCTCACCCTCGACATATTTGACCCGGTCATCCCAACGGCGTGCGATCGACCGGAGCGGTGCGCGGTCGCCGAAGTCGATCAGCAGACCGGTTCCGTCGGCGAGCAGGGCGGCGAGCCTGGTACCGTCGGTCCATTCGAAGTCCGGGACGCTGCGGCCGACCAGTGCGTGGCCGTCGCCGAGATCGTAGCGCATCGACGCATTCCAGACCCGGTCGGCGAAATAGGTGGCCCCGTCGCGGGTGGCGATGAGATCGCGGATGATGGATTCCATCGCCCGGGCATGCGGGCTTGGCCGCATGATCGAGACCTGCGCCCGCGACCAGGCGAGAATCTGTTCACCGATCGGATGCCGTTCGCTGAAATAGCTGTCGAGCAGTCCGTCCGGCGCTTCACCGCGGACGGTGGCGGCCAGTTTCCATCCAAGGTTCATGGCGTCACCAAGTCCGAGATTGAGCCCTTGCCCGCCGAGCGGCGAATGAATATGGGCCGCGTCACCGGCAAGCAGCACCCGGCCCTTGCGGTATTCTGTCGCCTGCTGGGCGCGGTCGGTCCAACTGGTGGCGACGCGCAGCGCGGTCAGCGTGACATCGGTCTGCGATATCCGCCGCAGCACCGCTTGCACATGCGCAAGCGTGATCGGTCCGGTGCGGTGAGATGCGCCGCTGTCAAACTCCACCATGCCGAAATGGCCGGGCTGCGTCTGGAAATACATGCCGGTCGGCGTCAGCTGTCGGCCGAGCTTCAGCTTTTCCGGGTCAGCCAGATCGACCTGCACGGAATAGCCGGTAAACTCGGGATCGGTTCCGACGAAGGAAAAGCCGCCCCCCTTGCGCACCATGCTGCGGCCACCGTCGCAGCCGACCAGCCAACGGCCCTCAAAACTCTGATCTCCAGCTTGGATCATGACCCCGTCGGCTGATTGTGCCAAACCTTCGACGCGCACACCCCGTCTGATCTCGACGCCGATGGACTGCGCGCGGTCGGCAAGGACGGTCTCGACCCGTTCCATTTCTGCCGCCATATTGCTGTCGGCGGGGCTCGGCAGTCGATAGGCCCAGTTCGAGGGATTGATCCTGTCATAATCGAAGGGGATGCCGGCGAAGTGTCCGGCCTGCTTGCGCGGTTTTCCCTCTGGCTTTGCCTTACGCCCGGGCGCTTCAAGGGAATCGAGCAGGCCGCGCCTGTAGAACGCTTCAATCGTCGGCAGCGTCAGGCCGCGCATGCCGAAGGGCAGCTTTTTCAACGGCGAGTGCGGGCTTTCCGCCTGCTCCAGCACCAGCACGGAGACCCTCGCAAGCCTGAGCTCGCAGGCCAGCAACAAGCCGACCGGCCCGGCGCCTGCAATCACGACATCGAAGAGAAAAGACGTTGGGTGGCGATTATTCTCCTTTTGGTCGTTCGACCGGAGCAGTTCGTCGTTCTGACAACCACACGGACGAACGGTGGGCGCTCTCAGCGTCCGACGTTCGTCGCGGTCTCATGCCTGGGGCAGGGGACAGAGCTTCCGTTTCCAGAAGGACTTGGGCTTACCAAACCAAGTCTGCCTTTTCCGACACCGGCAGCATATCGGCATGCCGTTTGGTCTGCAACGGCTCCGTGACAAGGCAGAAGCACCATTCCCGGTCGAAGTGCACGCTTGTCCGAAACCGCTCTTGATGATAGGAAAATCGCATGGACAACACCGTGATCAGCACTTTCGTGATGATGATGCCGCGCTCATAGCGTGGCGGGTTTTGTGCGTCCAGAATGCACCAGCGACCGCCCTCGAGGCGGTCTTTTCATGGGGCGATCCGTCTCGCGGGCATTAACAGCCTTCGAAAGGAAACGCCGATGAACAAGATCTATATCACCACCTCCATCCCCTATGTGAATGCCGCGCCGCATGTGGGCTTCGCTCTCGAGCTCGTCCAGGCCGATGCCTATGCCCGCCATTTCCGGCTTCTCGGCCACGACGTGCGCTTCCAGTGCGGAACCGACGACAACAGCCTGAAGAATGTCCGGTCGGCGGAAGCAGCGGGACTAGAGGTGAGGGACTTCGTCAATGCCAACGCTGACAGGTTCGAGCACCTTGGCGGCCTGCTCGATATCTCCAACGAGGAATTCGTCCGCACGTCGCGCGATCCGAGGCATATTGCCTGCGTCCACGCCTTGTGGAGGGCATGCGCTGAAAATGGCGACCTCTATCGCAAGGCCTATGAGGGCCTCTATTGCGTCGGGTGCGAGCAATTCTACGAGCCGTCGGAACTCGATGACGGGCGCTGCCCGGAACACGACATTGCCCTTGAGACCATCCGTGAGGAGAACTGGTTCTTCCGCCTCTCGCGATACGGCGACCGGCTGCTTGAGCTCGTCGAGACCGGCGAGCTTCGGATCGTTCCAGCCCATCGTCGCAACGAGGTCCTTGCCCTTTTGCGGCGCGGCTTGAGCGACATCAGCGTGTCGCGCAGCGCCGAACGGGCGCGCGGCTGGGGTGTGCCCGTCCCCGATGGGGATGAGGTCGTCTACGTCTGGTTCGATGCATTGGCGAACTACCTCACAGGTCTCAGCCACGGGTCCGATCCAACCCTGCTGCAGCACTATTGGAACGGCGGCCAACGCATCCACGTCGTCGGCAAGGGCATCTCCAAGTTCCACGCCATCTACTGGCCGGCCATCCTGCTTTCCGCAGGCCTGCCGCCACCTTCGTCGATCCTGGTTCACGGCTACGTCACGGTCGACGGCCGGAAGATCGGCAAGTCGGCCGGCAACGGCATCGATCCGGAACGCATCATCCAATCCTACGAAACGCCCGACGCACTGCGATATTACCTGCTCCGGCATATACGCTCGGGTGACGATGGCGATTTCTCAGACGAGCGTCTGGAAGCCGCCTGGTCGGGAGAGTTGGCAGGGCAGCTCGGAAATCTCGCCAACCGGGTCCTTGCCCTTCTGTCGACCTCGTTCAACGGCATCGTTCCGTCGGTGCCAGACAGCGAGCTTGTGGAGGAGGCTGCCCGCCTTCCGGAGAAGGTGGCTCGAGCCTTCGCTGCCTACGAGCTCCATGTCGGCCTCGCGGATATTTTCGAGTTCATCGGTGCGGCGAACAGGCGGTTTGCACAACGCGCGCCATGGGCCGATGCGAAAGCCCTGCTTGCCGATCTTACGCCGGACGATCGGAAGGCGACCGCGACCCGTCTTGGCACTTCCCTGGCCGAGCAGGTCCACGGCCTTGCGATCATCGCCCGCTGCCTCCTGCCGTTCCTGCCAAGCTCGGCCGCAAAGCTGCATTCCAGGCTCGGAATACCGTCTCCTCGCCTCTATCGGGACCCCTTGATGGTGGCTGGAGTCAAAGCCGCCCCGCAAGCCGTGCTCTTTCCGCAAAGAGCGGCGGCTTGAAGGGGAAACAGCCCGAGATGCTCTGCGCTGCAACTAGCCAGCGCAGGGTTTTGACGTGATCCAGAATGTCATGAAAGTTTCATATTCAGGCTATTTCCGGAAGCGGGAAAATAATCTACTATTTTAGTCAGGAAACGAGATTTCCTGAAACAACGAAAGGATACTGATTGGAGATATTTCTTGTGGTTACCGTGCTCGTTGGAGGCTTCGCACTGATCTTTGCGCTGATCGTAAGGGCAGAAAGAGGCGCCACCACCCAGACCACCGCAAACACCAAGCGCAGGTGGGGCAATTCGGAAGGCTCCGGCGATGGAGGTGGAGGCTGGTTCGATGCCTCAGGTGACGGCGGCTGTGATGGCGGTGGCGGAGATGGCGGAGGAGGAGACTAAATCAAACTGAAATCGATAGAATGCCCGACCGCCTCAAGGCGGTTTTTTGTTGCCCGGATTCCAGGCCGTATCGAGACGGCCATACCGCGGGACCATCAGACGGAGCTGTCGAAGGCTATTTGACGGGCAAGTGGACCAACTGACCCACAATCATTATTCCTACGCCAACTGCGAGTATCTTGCGCCAAAATCCAAGTCCAGGTAGTACTGGATTTGATTTTGGGGGAAATCGCTATGGTAAAATCTGAAGCCGGCAGCCCGTATATTTACGGCGTCGACGCACTACGATTTGTATGTGCACTCATGGTAACGATGTTTCATCTTGGATTTGCTTCCTGGGCTTCGCCCTTATATCTAAGACCTTACAAAATGCCCCTGATAGAGAATATCGCCCAACCTGGATGGGTTGGTGTCGAATTGTTTTTCGTCATATCAGGGCTCGTCATCGTCAACTCTGCCGCTGCAGCCACTGCGATGTCGTTTCTCAGGGGGCGAATTCTGCGGCTCTATCCAGCAGTATGGATATGTGCGTCACTGACGCTGATCGTCATTGCAACTCAAGACGTTAATCGCCGCATCATCAAGAACTATCTGCGGTCGATCACCCTCTACCCTGGCGGGCCATGGATCGATGGCCAATATTGGACCCTGGCATGTGAGATCTGTTTCTACGCCCTTGTCTTCATCATGTGTGCGATGGGTCAGAAGGCAAGGATGCCTGCTCTGGCGCTCGGCTTGTCACTGGCCAGCACGGTGTTTATCGCTCTGTTATACGCCCTTCCCGATTCAGACATCCTGGCCACATTCACGGAGACCGCCTGGCGGGCCATCCCTTTTTACTATGGCTGCCAATTTGCCATTGGCATCTACATCTGGCTTTTGTCTCAAGCTCGGATGAGCCGAATTTCCTGGGTGGGTTTGATCTGCGCCTTGGTGACGGGGGCGGCTCAGATATACATGGCAGGCGAAAATACCAGCGAGCGCACTCTTGCCGCAGCCGGTCATTCCTTCTCGCCGCTTCCCGCAGTCGCAATCTGGGTGGCGGGGCTGATATCAATCGTTGCAAGCGTGACCTATGCCAAGCAGATCAGTCGTCTGCCGACCGCCCTCCTTCAATCGGTCAAAACCCTCGGCTCGATGACCTACCCGCTCTATCTGCTGCATTTCGCGATCGGCGTCCAACTTCTCGACTGGCTGACTGATCTGGAGATGACACCGCTGTTGGCGCTGGCCTTGGCCGTTGCGATCGTCTGTGTAATGTCGCTGGCGGTGTGCAAATGGGGAGAGCCTCCCATCCGCAGCGTTTTGCGATTGGTCTTCGACAGGCTTGGGCAACGCGTTGCTGGTCTTCAGACGAAAGAGTCTCGGGTCTAGGTGCCCGAGCCCTTCATAGCGTCTGCGATGTGAATGTGTCTTTCCGCCCACGTCGGCGCAGCTGTGCGGTCCGGTTCAATCCAAGGGCATCACAAAGGTGAAGCGTGTCTCGTTGTCACCGGAACTGACCGTGATCGCCCCGCCATGGGCGCGGGCGATTTCCGAAGCGATATACAAACCCAGCCCCAATCCTCTTTGACTTGTGCCGGCTTCGCCTTTGAAGAAAGGCTGGAAAAGCCGTGTCATCGCATCGCTGGAAATAGGAGCGCCGCCGTTGGCGATCCAAAGCTCCAGTCTTCCGTCGAGAGTTGCCGCAGATAGCCGCACCGGTTCGTCCGGCGTCCCATGGGTCAGGGCATTTCCCAAGAGATTGGACACCAGCTGGCCAATCCGGCTGCTGTCGCAACTTATAGGGCCGTCTAATTCGATGCTCACTTCAATCCTGCGGTCGAGGTGACTATAGCGGAGTTCTTCGATGACCTGCCGCAGGATCGGCTCGACCTCCTCCGCTCGCCTGTCGAGCACGATGCCGCCACCCAATCGTGCACGCGCGAAGTCGAGGACGTTGTCGATCAGGCCAGACATGCGAACGACGCTGCCCTGCATCAAATCGAGAACTTTAGTCGAGCGATCGGTCTGCTCTTCCTTTCGCAACATACGCCCCGCAGCAGCAATCGAGGCAAGCGGGTTGCGCAGGTCGTGGCCAAGGATGGCGATGAACTGCTCCCGCAACTCGGCGGTTTGCTGTTCGAAGTCGAGCTGGGATTTGACGATGGCACCGGCCGTGTCCGCCGCCGCGCGCGCTTCGACCAACTCCCGTTCATAACGGCGACGCTCGGCAGCCTGGAACATCGTCACACGGGTGAAAAGCAGGGCACCGTCTTCTGCACGTCTTTCCATGGCATTGGCGAGCACAGGCAGTTTTCTACCGTCCGCCGCCATAAGATCGAGGGCAACCTCGTTGAAAAACCCTTGCATGCGCAGCAAAGGCGCAAAATGGGTTTCGTAGAATATACGGCCCGAGGTGTTGAGCAGATCGTGAAGTCGTTTGCCGAGGAGTTGCTCGGCAGGGATGCCGATCCAGGTCGACAGCGTTTTGTTCACCTTGGCGATGCGCCCGTCCGGCTGCAGCGAAAGATAGCCGCATGGCGCGTTTTCGTATAAGTCCTCAAGGTCTTCCGCCGGCATGGAGATCTGCGTGTCGGGACCGCTCATCAGACGAACCGCCGGATTGCAGAGATGACCTCGTCGGGAGCGCTGAGGTTAGGGCAGTGGCCACTTGCGTTCAGCACGACCAATTGGCTATTCGGGACCTGCTGATGGACGTATTCGCCGACCTCTTCGGAGGCGATAATATCATCGCGGCATTGAAGGATCAGCGTTCTGGCGGTGACGCGCGGAAGGTCGCGGCGATTGTCTGACGTGAAGGTCACCCGTGCGAATGCCTTGGCGATCTCAGGATCGGTGCGGCAGAAACTGTTTGTCAGCTCTTCGCTAAGTTCCGGTCGATCCGGATTGCCCATGATGGCGGGCGCCATGGCGGCAGACCACCCCAAGTGATTGTCGTCCAACGATGTCAGGAGTTCGTCTATCTCGGTCGCGCTGAAGCCGCCGATATAGTCATCGTCGTTGGTATAGCGCGGCGACGGCCCGACAAGGATCAGGCTTTCAAACAGGTCCGGTGCCTTAAGCGACGCGATGACGCCAATCATCGCGCTGACGGAGTGCCCGACGAAGACTGTTTGCGTCAGGCCAAGCGCGCGGCAAATTTCCACGAGGTCATCGGCATAACCAGACAATGAAGAATACTTTCCGGCATCATAGGCCGTGAGATCGGATCGACCCGCGCCAACATGATCGAACAGCACTGTCTTGAAGTCGCCTTCAAAAGCCGGAGCCACGAAGCGCCACATATTCTGGTCGCACCCGAATCCATGCGAAAAGATCATCGCACGCTGGCCATCGCCCCGGACTTGAACATGATTTCGATCGATGACGGTCATCTCGTCCTCTTCCCTGCTTTCATAGCATGTTCAGCCTGTTTTGGATTGAGGAAAGATTATCCAGGCGCCAGCCGTTTGCTGCATACCTCAGTCCATCACTTTCCGGAGCTTGAAGAAGAACCGCCGAGGGTCGTCGCGAACGCACATCATTCCGGCAATCTCGTCATCGTCAATCCTCCGGAAGTAGTCCACGATCGGCTGTTTGTCGTAGATCATCGCAGCCGTTTCGATGCCGTCGAAGGCCTGAAGCCGTAACGAAGCGGTCGTGCCTCTCGCTCGAAGCATCTTCTGCAGGTATGAGAACCAGCTGCGCGCGACGAATGTCCGGCCAAAGGGCGCTATCTTGATCGCCAGCCTGATGGGTAAGAAGCTTGGCTCGAGCGCCACCAGTCGGCCCGGTCTCCACGTGAAGAGCAGGGCGTCCGCCCTCATGTCGGAATGGAAGCGCTTGCCAAACCAGTTGAGATTCTCGAGCACGCCGTCCAGTGGATGATCCGACGGAATGCCGACGCCGCTCCAGAGGCCGACCATGTCCTTCGGCGGGACAGGATCCAGCGACCGGAACCAGGCAGCCATCTCCTCCTGCTGGTCGCCTCGCATGATTTCTCCTTCACGGATGTTCGTTGCGACAAATGAAAAGAAGGTTTGGAAGTTCCCGCATTCATCCGGACCGGAAGCGACTTCTGGTGAAAGGCTCCATGTCTTTAAGCGCAACGGCCCCCGAAGGGGCCGTTGGGGTATTCACCAGACAAGACCGGTCTATGCGTCAGGCGCGCGACGGCAGCAGGGGATAGCCGACCATGACGGCGCGGCCAAGCAGGGCTGCGACGAAGGCCTTGATCACGTCGCCGGGAATGAAGGCCATCGAGCCGACGAAGGCTTTCGTGAAGCCGAAGCCGGCGACGGTGGCGAGATAGGTGATGCCGAAAGCGTAGAGCACGACGATGCCGCCGGCCATGGCGGTGAGGAAGAAGCTCACCGTCTGCACCAGGCCGGATTGCTGTTCGTTGACCAGCCGTTCGCTGAGATAGCCGGTGACGAAGGCGGCAAAGATCCAGCCGATCAGGAAGCCGGCCGTTGGCGACGCGAAGATCGCAAGCCCGCCGCGGCCACCGGAAAGCACCGGCAGGCCGATCGCGACCAGAACCAGCACGATCAGCACGGCAATCGCGCCGCGCCGGGCGCCGAGCACGACACCGGCCATCATGACGCCGAGGGATTGGGCGGTGATCGGCACCGGAATGAAGCCGAGCGAGATCGGCGGCAGCAGGCCAAGCGCCACGATGATCGCGGCAAAGAGGGCGGTAAGAACGAGGTCGCGAGTGCTCATCATGAATTCCGTGTTTATCAATCGTTAACTCACATGCCGCCGAATTCCGCGCGCGTCAATCGCCGCGGCGATATTATCCGCATCCTTAAGGGTCAGGATGATCAGCGGCGCAAGCAGCGTCGTCGGCCGGACCTTCAGCCCGCGTGCCTTATGCGCCTCGCGGATCGCCTGATAACGGCCGACGATCTCCGGCACGAAACGCAGCACCAGCCCCAGCGCCAGGCCGATATCGTCGGCCTGCACCCAGCCGGTGCGTTCGAGCGGGCGGGCAAGCGCCGTCACCTCGTCGATGAACTCGGTGATCGACGTCGTCGCCGTCACGGTGGCGGCAAGCAGCATCAATGCCGTCAGCCGCAGCAGCGGCACGAGCGCCTGCTGCCAGGGATTGAAGATGAGGTTGAAAAGCGCCACGACCACGATCGTCAGGAAGACCGGCCGCAGCCGCCTGAGCCCATCGGCAAACGGCAGGCCGATCATCCGGTAGAGAACCGCCGTCAGCAGCACGGCGATCGAAAGCAGCAGGATGTTGCCGCTGATGAACAGCACGACGCCGAAGACCGTCAGCGACAACAGCTTTACCCGCGGCGAAAGCCGGTGCATCACGCTGTTGCCTTCGACATAGAGCGATTGCATCAGGCGGCGATCTCCTTGTAGCGGGCGATCGCCTCGGCAGCCGGCGCATCGGCGGCAAGCCGCCCTTCATGAAACAGCAGCACCCGCTCGAAACCGGCGATCAGCTCCAGATCATGCGTGATGATGATGGCGCTTTCCGGGAGCCCGGCGATAATCCCTTCGACCAACGCCCGGTTCTTGAGGTCGAGCTGGTTGGTCGGTTCATCGAGGATGAGAATGCCAGGTCCCGTCGCCAGCACCGAGCAGAGGGCCGCCACCTGCAGCTCGCCGCCGGAAAGCTCATGCGCGCGGCGATCGGCCAGCGCCTCAGCGCCGAAGCGGGCCAGCACGCCCTCGACCTTCGCCTCGATTTCCGCCTTGGTGAAGCCGCGCCGCTTCAGCCCGAAGGCGATGTCGTCTTTGACGATCGGCAGGATGATCTGGTTCTGCGGCGACTGGAAGATGAAACCGACATCGGCCACAGCAGCCTTCTCATCGCTCGTGTCGCGGCCGTTGACGGTGACGCGGCCGACCGATGGCTTGGTCAATCCGTTGATCAGCCGCGCGAAAGTGGTCTTGCCCGAACCGTTCAGCCCGATGACGCCGATGCGTTTTCCACTGATGCCAAGCGTCAGCGGCTGCAGCGCCACCCGTGCCCCGAAACTGACCCCGGCGCCTTCGAAACGAATATCCAAACCCATCCCTCGCATCCTCGCGATCCCGCTTCTATACGGGGAATCTCCGGTGATGAAAGAGTAAATCTCCTTGTCGATATCGGGTGGCTAGGAAGATTTTCCGGATTATGATGCAGTCATGACGAATCTGCTTTCCAATTCCGACGCCCGCCGTGTCTTTCTTGCCAAGCAGGGCCTCAGCGCCCCGCCGAACCGCGCCTTGACCAAGGCCGGCCTGTTGCAGCTCATCCATGAACTGGGTTTCGTCCAGGTCGACAGCATCCAGACGGTGGAGCGGGCGCATCATCAGATCCTGTTTTCCCGCAACCAGACCTACAGGCGCGAGCATCTGACCGCGCTGCTCGAAAAGGACGGCGCGCTGTTCGAGCACTGGACACATGACGCCTCCATCCTGCCGAGCGCCTTCTTCGTCTATTGGAAGCACAAGTTCCGCCATCAGGAAAAGGTGATCGTCGAGCGCTGGCGCAAATGGCGCGGCGAGGGCTTCGAGGCGGCGTTCGCGGAGACCTATGAGCGCGTTGAGCGCGACGGCGCGATCCTGGCGCGCGACATCAAGGCCGACGGCCACGTTTCCGGCGGCTGGTGGAACTGGCATCCGAACAAGACGGCGCTCGAATATTTCTGGCACACCGGCAAGTTCGCCATCGCCGGCCGCTCGAATTTCCAGAAGATCTATGACCTGGCGGAACGCGTCATCCCGGCCGAGTTCCGCGAGCCGGAGGTGAGTCGCGAGGAGTTCGTCGACTGGGCCTGCCGCAGTGCGCTTACCCGGCTCGGCTTCGCCACCCATGGCGAGATATCAGCCTTCTGGAACCTGGTCTCGCCCGATGAGGCCAAGGCCTGGGTATCAGCCCATCGCGACGAACTGATCGAAGTGCTGATCGAACCGGCGCTTGGCGGCAAGGCGCGCCCATCCTGGGCTTTTACCGATTTCCTGTCGACACTCGACACTTACCCCGGCGCTCCGCCGCGCGTCCGCGTGCTCAGCCCCTTCGACCCGATGATCCGCGACCGCAACCGCACCGAACGCCTGTTCGGCTTCTTCTACCGCATCGAGATCTTCGTGCCCGAGCCGAAGCGCGAATATGGCTATTACGTCTTCCCGCTGCTCGAAGGCGACAGGCTGATCGGCCGCATCGACATGAAGGCGGATCGGAAAAAGTCGACGCTCGACGTCAAGCGGCTGTGGCTGGAGCCCGGCGTCAAGCCGTCGGCTGGGCGGCTGGAGCGGCTGGAGGCGGAGCTTGATCGGGTTGCGCGGTTTGCGGGTGTGGAGAAGGTCGTGTTTTTGGACGGCTGGAGGGCATGATTCCGCTAGACCGGTGCAAAGCCTTGCGAGGCTACATTAGTCACGCGATCGCGCAAACCAAGCTTGTTCCCGTCGACACATTGCCACTACTGCGCATCAACAAGACACCTCCTGTGCATAGATCCTTGCAAAGCAATCACAAGGAAGCTCTTGACCCTATTGGGTCTAGCGGTGGCGCAATCTCATCGCAGGTTCTGCGGCAAACTCAAGCAACATGAGGCATCGCCACTCGCCGCGACAAGTCCTCGCGCGATCGTCAAATCGCAGTCAACAGCGTCTGAATTAGGTCGCAATGTGTCCACGCACTAATCCCCGAGTTGTGGCTTCCATCGTCCAGCAACATCAGCGAAGCGATGAATGGTCAATGCGAAAGAGTTGAAAATCTGTCTTTGACGGAGATGGAATACGCTGAAGTCCCGGCCAAGAGCCGCCTCTCGCCAGCTCCGCGTAAAGTGGCGCCTCACGTGGATCAACGGACAACGGAAATCTGCAGACGGCGACATAGTCGAAAGGCGCGAGTGCCGAGCGGCGAACCTCGCTGGCGTGCGACGTAAAGGCCTCAAACATCCGTTTCATTCCTGGCGAGGCGCGGTGGAATGGAACGGCAGCGACAGAAAATCCGTCGGGCGCCGCAAATACAACCGGCAACGCCAACCCCTGCGGCACCGCTATGCGCCCGGGTTGCTGGCTCGAAAGAACGGAAAAGTCCTGATCAGCGCAGTCACTGTAAGCCATATAGTCGATGGCATCGTAATGGGATTCCTGCTGCGGTATTATGAATCGCAATGCGGCAGTCGTTCCAAGGACAAGAACGACGGCTGCCGCAACAAGGGTGCGAACCTGTTTGAGCCTGCCGGACGCGTCTGCGGCCGACATTGTGACGAGTTCAAGCGCAAGCGGCAAGAACAGTGGAATAAATGCGAACGCGAAGCGTATGTTTCGCGTCTGAAGCAGCGTCAGCACGAGGCTTGCGACGGCGATGGCAAACATGATCGCAATACCCGCATGCTGCTTGCGCGCCCCACCAATCACGGCCGGCAGCGCCATGATTGCGATGCAGGCAAGGACCGCGAGCATGAAGACGACGAAGAACTGGCCTTGCTGGAGAAAATAGACGAAGCTGTGCTCCTGCCCGACCCTGTCCAGCCAATCCGCCTTGGAGAGAGGGTCGATCATCCAATAGGGACCGGACAAGCAACGGGGGAACAAGATGGCAGTTGCTGCTGCGACGAATGCTGTCGGAAGGGCAAGCCCAATCAGCTTCACATTAAAGGTTTGCTTTGCCAGCAAGGCTGTTCCTGTAGCCAGAGAAAGGGAGCAGCCGATCGCGAGCAGAATATAGGGAGCAGAAACGGCGTCGCACTGCATCGAGAGAATTCCCGATGGCCCAATGAAAGCGAATGCGGCAGGCAACGTCAGAACCAGAATTGTTACTGCCGCGGCAAAAAGCACCTGGCGCGTGCCGCGGACATCGAAGACAAAGCAAAGAACAAGGCCGAGAAAACCGAGCGTTACAAACGGCAGCCCCTCGAGACTGACGACGAAGCAGATGAGCGTACCGGCTCCGACAAGGATTCCGCCCGCCCTGTCCCATCTTTGAAGGCCCGCCATCATAATCAAGAGCCCGATGATCTGCATATTGTGGTGGTCGATGCGACCCGGAACGAATTCCCACACGGCAAGGGCCATCAGGAAAACGCTGGTAACCACGATTGTGTAATTCAATGCGCGTGATACTCTCAGTTGCGGGCGAAAAATCGCCGCGACCAAAAGACAGAATATCGAGAGCATCACCGGCGGCCAGATGTCGAAAGAAATTGGGATTGATTTTTCGAGACCGAGCAACGGCGCCAATATGGCCGCTATGGTCATATATGGAAGATCGATCAACCGCGACCATGGCGACGCATAGGTCTCCGGCATCGCGATCATCGGCAGCGTCAGATCATACCAACGCCCATTTGCCGAGAAAAATTGGCGAATCTGCAATTCACGCATGCGGTCATCGATATCGCCGAGAAAGCTGCGCGCATCGGCAAAATCGAGAAGGGCGATAGACAAAGCAGCGAAGTATATGACCGAGAAAATCCGCCATGTCGCCAGAGGTTTATTCTTGGCGCAATTTTCCTGTGTCTGCGACGCATTGATTGACAGATCGACCTGCATGATTCCGCTCCAATCCCACATCGGATCAATAGACGGAAGATATTTAAATTATGGTTGGTTCCGGGACTAAACATCTAGAAACGGAGCGGCGGCAGCATGAGCGTAGTCAGCAGATCTCCGTCGTGCTGATCTTGATGCCGAAACCTTCGAGGCCGACATAGTGGCGCTCGCGGCTGGTGAGCAGTTTGATCGAGCTGACGCCGAGATCCCTGAGGATCTGGGCGCCGAGGCCGATTTCCAGCCACTCGCTGTCGCGCGTCTGGGCTTCGGCATGGGCTTCGCGGCCCTGGTTGCGGGCCTTGCGGCCGTTGTCGTGGTGGCCGACGCCGACCGAGCCTTCGCGCAGATAGACGATGACGCCGCGGCCTTGCTCGGCAATCTTCTGCATGTAGAAATCGACCGGGCTGTTCTTGCCGAAGAGATCATCGGCGACATTCTCCGGATGCAGGCGCACCGGGATGTCGACACCGTCGCGGATGTCGCCGAAGACGACGGCGAGATGCTGCATCGGGTCCCAGGGCAGGGAATAGGTATGGGCCTTGGCTTTGCCGAACGGCGTCTCGATGTCGAAGCTGGTGCCGAGCTCGATCAGCGTTTCCTTGCGCTGGCGATAGGCGATCAGATCGGCGACGGAAACAAGCTTCAGCCCGTGCTGTTCGGCAAAGTCCACCACCTCAGGGCCGCGGGTGACGGTGCCGTCGTCGTTGACGAGTTCTGAGATAACGCCGATCAGCGGCAGGCCGGCGAGCTTGCAGAGGTCGACGGCAGCTTCCGTATGGCCGGAGCGCATCAGCACGCCGCCTTCGCGGGAAACCAGCGGGAAGATGTGGCCGGGACGGACGAAATCGGAAGCGCCGACATTCGGATTGGCGAGGTTGCGCACCGTCAGCGTCCGGTCGTCGGCGGAGATGCCGGTCGTCGTGCCGTGCTTGAAATCGACCGAGACGGTGAAGGCCGTCGTATGGGCCGAATCGTTTTCCGCCACCATGGCGTTGAGGTTGAGGCGTTTGGCCTCTTCCTTCGGCATCGGCGCGCAGACGATGCCGGAGGTGTGGCGCACGATGAAGGCCATCTTCTCAGGTGTGCAATGCACGGCAGCGACGATCAGGTCGCCTTCGTTCTCGCGGTCATTGTCGTCCATGACGACGACGATCTCGCCGGCCTCGAAGGCCCGGATGGCGTCGACGACACGCTTCTGGTCATAAGACATGGGACGAGCGCTCCTATTTCAGACGGCCGGTCTGGCCGCGGTCGCGAAGATAATGATCGGCGACGGCGCAGGCGACCATCGCCTCGCCGATCGGCACGGCGCGGATGCCGACGCAAGGGTCGTGTCGGCCCTTGGTGCGGATATCGACATTCTTGCCCTCCGCATCGATCGACTGGCGTTCGGTCAGGATCGAGGAGGTCGGCTTGACGGCGAAACGCGCCACCACCGGCTGCCCGGTGGAGATGCCGCCGAGAATACCGCCGGCATTGTTGGAAAGGAAGATCGGCGTGCCGTCATTGCCCATGCGCATCTCGTCGGCATTGTCTTCGCCTGACGTTTCGGCGGCGGCAAAACCATTGCCGATTTCGACGCCCTTGACGGCGTTGATCGACATCAGCAGCGAGGCGATATCCTGGTCGAGCTTGGCATAGATCGGCGCGCCGAGGCCGGCCGGCACACCTTCGGCGATCACCTCGATGACTGCGCCGATCGAGGAGCCGTTCTTGCGGATGCCGTCGAGATATTCCTCCCAGACCGGCACGATCGCGGCATCGGGCGAGAAGAACGGGTTCTGATCGACCTGGTCCCAATCCCAGTTGCGGCGATTGATCTTGTGTTTGCCGATCTGCACCAGCGCGCCGCGCACGGTAACGCCTGGCACGACAAGGCGGGCGATGCCGCCGGCGGCAACCCGCGCAGCGGTTTCGCGCGCCGAGGAGCGGCCGCCGCCGCGATAGTCGCGAATGCCATATTTGAGGTCATAGGTATAATCGGCATGGCCGGGGCGATATTGCTTGGCGATCTCGCCGTAATCCTTGGAGCGCTGGTCGGTGTTTTCGATCAGCATGGAGATCGGCGTGCCGGTGGTCGTCATCGTCTCGCCATCGGCGTCCAGCATGACGCCGGACAGAACCTTCACCAGATCGTCCTCGCGCCGCTGCGTCACGAAGCGGGATTGTCCGGGCTTGCGCTTGTCGAGCCAGACCTGCAGGTCTTCGAGCTTGAAGCGCAGCCCCGGAGGGCAGCCGTCGACGACGCAGCCGAGCGCCGGACCATGGCTTTCGCCCCAGGTGGTTACGCGGAAAAGGTGACCGAATGTATTGTGCGACATGTGTTCCCACGGTGGCGCGCCAAAGCCGGTCGCTGCCGGCCGCGCCATTGCTTGAAAAGGCGCGACACTCATAGGCCAAAAACCCGCCGAGGCAAAAGCCTTTCTTTGCGCCAAACCGCCAGCTCAGGAAATGCTGTTTCCGTTCGTTGTCGGGGATGGACGGCGCATCCTGCCGCCACTCTCTCTGCGCGGGCGGGGAGGGGTCAGGACGAGGCCGATCGGCAGGCGGCGATCACGAGGCCAGCCGCCACCCCGTTCCTGTGGCTTCGTTGGTGAAATCGTCGAAGGAGAGCGGCCGCGAAAAGGCATAGCCCTGCAGGATGTCGCAGCCGAGATCGCGCAGCAGTGCGGCATGTGCTGCCGTCTCCACTCCTTCGGCCACCGTCTCGACGCCGAGCGAGCGGGCGATCTCGATGATCGAGCTGACGAGTGCGCGCTCCTGCGAGGCATTGACGATCGGCTGCACCAGCTGCCGGTCGATCTTCAGCCGTTTGGGCTTCAGCTTCAACAGGCTGACGATCGAGGTATGACCGGTGCCGAAATCGTCGATCTCGATATCGATGCCGAGCGCCTTGATGCGCTCGAGATTCTGCGAGACGACGTCCTCGCTCTCGTCGAGGAAGATCGATTCCACCAGTTCGAAGGAGATTTCGCCTGGACGGATATGCAGGTCGGCGAGCGATTCCAACAGGCTGCCGTCGTGCAGCCGCCGGGCCGAAACATTGACCGAGACCTTGGGCACGGCAATGCCGCGCGCCGTCCAGCGCATCTTGTCGCGCAGCGCCGTTTCGAGCACGATCCGGTCGAGCATCTGCACGACATTGATCTCGTCGGCGATGCGCAGGAACTTGTCGGGCGTCAGCAGTCCCTTGGACGGGTGCTGCCAGCGCACCAGCGCCTCGACGCCGGTCAGTTCCATCGTCCGGGCGCAGAATTGCGGCTGATACCAGGCGGTGAATTCGCAATTGTCGATGCCGGCGAGGATCTCGTCGGCGGTGCGCTTGGTGTTGATGATATCGGCCTGGAGATTGTGATTGAAGAATTCGAAGCGGTTGCGGCCCATGCTCTTGGCGCGGTAGAGCGCGATGTCGGCATTGATCAGCACCTTGCGCGCATCGACATGGATGCCGTTGGCGAGTGCAATGCCGATCGACACGCCGCAGCGGCAGGAAAAGCCCTGGAAATCGATCGGCTGGCGCATCTCCTCGATGATCCGCGTCGAAAGCTGCGCCATCTCCTTGTCGCCGACGTCGAGGGCGAGGATGACGAACTCGTCGCCGCCGATGCGCGCGACGATATCGCTGCCGCGGACATTCTTGGCGAGCACCTTCGAGGCGTGCACCAGCATCGCATCGCCGGCGGCATGGCCAAGCGTGTCGTTGATGTCCTTGAAGCGGTCGAGATCGATGTGCAGGATCGAGAATTTCTGCCGCTGCTGCCGGCCGTCATGGGTGAGATTTTCGAGTGCGATGTCGAGCTTGCGGCGGTTGGCGAGTGCGGTCAGCGGGTCGTGCAGCGAATTGTGCTCGATCCTGTTCTTGACAAGTTCGAGCTCGATATTCTTGGCGACCGCCTCGTCCTTGGCGGCCTTCAGCCGGATCGTCATCAGCACGTCTTCGGTGGCATCGAAGGCGATGCCCATGATCTTCATCTCGCCGGTCCCCGTCTGGTGGACCTTGCCGACCGAGCGCACATAGCGCACCGAGCCGTCGTCGACGATCACCCGGCAGACGAGGGTGTGCGTATCGCCGTTGCGCTTGAAGTGACGCGCGCTTTCGAGCGCCAGGCTCCGGTCCTCGGGGTGGATGCGGCTAAGCCAGATCTCCTCGGTCATGAAGCCGTTGCGCGGCGCAAGCCCGTAGAGCTCGTGCATCCGCTCGTTCCAGATCGAGCCGCCGAGGCCGGGCCGCGCCTCCCATATGCCGCACTGATAGGAGTTGAGCGCCAGGTCGAGCCGGCTGGAAAGCTCGGCGAGCTGCCCCTCGCGGCTTGAGAGCTCTTCAAGCGCCAGCTCCAGCTCGGCATTCTTGACCTCGCTCATATCCTTGGCCTTGCGCAGCGTGTCGGTGGTCACCGCATCGGCGGTCACGTCCCAGACGATGCCGATCGTCTTGCTGACGCCGCCGGCATCCGTATAGAAGGCGCCGACCGAGCGCAGGTGGCGGATGCCACCGTCGCCAAGCAGGATGCGGTACTGCGCCGTGCAGGCAGCGCCGGCAATGCTGCAGCTGAAGAAATGCACTTCGGCGGTTTCACGATCCTCGGGCAGGATCGCCGCCAGCCATTCGTCGAGCGGCCGGCTTCCTTCTGCCGCCGCTTTGCCGTGCAGAGCCGCTGCGCGGGCGTCCCAGAGCAGGCTGCTCGAATGATCCTCCAGCTCCCAGATGCCGATATTGGAGGATTCCAGCGCCAGATTGAGCCGCTGCGACAGTTCCAGCAATTTTGCCTCGCGCCTCTCCAGCGCGGTAATATTGCGATTGCGCTCGCCGAGCAGAAGGGTCGCGAAGAAGATCGGCACGATGATGATGAAGCCGGCGACAAGGATGATCAGACGCAACTCGGTGCGGTTTTCGGGTATCGCGTTCCAGCCGCTGTTCGGGACCGCGGAAAGCTCCCACTTGCCGCCGGCAAAGCCGATCTTCTGGCGCATCGGATGCTTGTCATCGATATCGGACGAACCGAAGAACGGCGGCGGCAGAGCCGCATTGGTCGCGGCCGCCGCGCCGATATCGCGGATGGCGATCGAAAGATGGTCGAGATGCGGATAGCGTTCCCGGTTCTCGCGGTCGCGTGCCGGCATCAGCCCGGTCGCCTGGTAGAACATCGTCTGGTCGATCGCGACCTCGACTGCCCCCCAGAGCCGCCGCTCGCCGTTCTCCCTGACGAAAACCGGGAAGAAGATGGCAAAGGCGTCGCGGCTATCAATGCTGATCGGGCCGTAGAAGCGCGCCGACTGGTCGCCGGCCGCGCTGGTCATCACCTGGCGGAAGAAGAGAGTTTCGCGCACGTCGCGGCCGATCCGCTCATTGCCGGATTGCGGCGGGTGGATGTCGCGGACGATGAAATCAGGGGCGACGGCGATATGAATGAAGGACGGGTTCTGGATCAGCAGCCAGTTGATCTGGCGCTCCATCTCCTCTCCGTTGGCCGCGCTGAGGGAGATCAGGTTCGTAAGGTCGCGGACGACGCTGAGGTCCAAATTGATCTCGGCCATCACCCGGGCGCGGATCAGATTCGTCTCGTTTTCGGTGCGGATATGAAGTTCGCGCACATAAGACGCAGTATTGGCCCGGTCGAGGCCGAAGCCGACCATGATGACGACGAGGGCGACAAGCGACGAAACCAGAAACGAAACGCGAGTATTCTTCAACACGCGCCGCAACTGCTTGCTGTCGCTGAGCCTGGATAGCAAAATGAAACTCCCCTGTTGGCGAGCAACTGTAGGACGCGCGGGTTAATTTACGATTGCCCGCCGGCGATGCCGAAAAATCGTGTGAAGGGAAAAACCGCGGGTTAACGCGGCATCTTGATTATATTTAAAATCCTATTCATCAATTGGGCGGGAAAAGCCATTCTTACGGGCAATTTTCGCCATATTCAGGAGCTTATCTGTGGCCAGTCATGTTCTCGTGCAGCGTCTTAAAAGGATTGTCGCCATGCGTTTCGTCGTCGCCACGCTTTTGGCAACAGCAAGCTTCCTGTCACCGATGAGCGGTTTTGCCGAGAGCGCCGATGTCGAGGCGACGATCAAGAAGGTCGACACAACAAACCTCGTGCTGACGCTCGATGACGGCAAGACTTATCAGGCGCCTGAGGAATTCAATTTCGACGGCCTCGAAGCCGGCGTGAAGGTGATCGTCTTCTATACCGAGGTCGACGGCAAACGCGTCATCAACGATCTCGACATCGTCAAATAGGCAGTTCTCTGGAGACTGATCGGGTGAGGTAAGCGCCGATCGCTGCAACCTCCCTGGACCGCACAGGCCAAACAGCTCGTTCGCATCCCAATCCGACCTGTTGAGCGCATCGCTGGCTGGCAATGCCTACAGCCAGACGATCGTTCGCTCCGAGGTTTCGATCCTGATGATCCGGTCCTGCGGGATCGCGCCTTCCGCAGCAGTGCTTTTCGGCAGGTCGGCGATTGTCTGGAAAAGCGTGCGGATGACGCCGCCATGTGTTACGCAAACCGTCGGACGGTCGACGGAGTTCAGCCATGAGCCGGTCCGCCAGGAGAGAATTTCATAGCTTTCCGCATCATCGCCGGGCGGGATGAAATCCCATTTCGAGGCATTGCGTTCCGCCACCCGCTCACGCTGCGTCGCCTTCAGCTCCTTGATCGTCGAGCCCTCCCAGTCGCCGAAGGAAATTTCCACCAGCCTCGGATCGGTACGATAGGCCAGCGGTGGCAGGCCCATGGCGGTGCGCATGATCTCCATGGTCGCGCGTGTGCGCCCGAGCGGGCTGGCGACGAAATCGAATTGGTCGATCGTGTCGCCGAGAATCCCGGCAAGCGCGATGCCGTTCTGCCGGGCCTGTTCCAGGCCCGTGGCATTCATCGGGATATCCTTCTGACCCTGCAGGCGGCGCTCGGCATTCCAGGCGGTCTGGCCGTGTCTGATCACGTAGATAAGCACGGTCTCAGCTCCGCTCGAAATGCTCTAGTCCTTGATGACGGAAATGTCGGGCGCGTCGACCGCCTTCATGCCGATGACATGATAGCCGCTGTCGGCATGGTGCACTTCGCCGGTGACGGAGCGCGACAGGTCCGACAGGAGATAGAGGCCGACATCGCCGACTTCCTCGATGGTGACGGTGCGGCGCAGCGGTGCGTTATATTCGTTCCACTTCAGAATATAGCGGAAATCGCCGATGCCTGAGGCGGCAAGCGTCTTGATCGGTCCGGCCGAGACGGCGTTGACGCGGATGTTTTGCGGCCCGAGGTCAACGGCGAGATACTTGACGCTCGCTTCGAGCGCGGCCTTGGCCACACCCATGACGTTATAGTTCGGCATCACCTTTTCGGCGCCGTAATAGGTCAGCGTCAGCATGGCGCCGCCATCCGTCATCAGCTTCTCGGCGCGGCGTGCGACCGAAGTGAAGGAATAGACGGAGATCTGCATCGTCTTGGCGAAGTTGTCGGCCGAGGTGTCGACGTAGCGGCCGGTCAGCTCGTCCTTGTCGGAAAAGCCGATCGCATGCACGAGGAAATCGATCTTGCCCCACAGCTTTTCGACGTTCCCGAAAACCTCATCGATGGTGGCTTCGTCGGCGACGTCACAGTGGCCGACCAGCGTCGCGCCGATTTCGGCAGCGAGCGGCTCGACACGCTTCTTCAGCGCATCGCCCTGATAGGTGAACGCGACTTCCCCACCCTGCGCATGAATGGCCTTGGCAATACCCCACGCAATCGAACGATTGTTGGCGACACCCATGATGACGCCGCGTTTGCCTGCCATGAGGCCGGATGCTTGAGCCATATTTCGCTCCCTAGGATTCTGATCGATCCTGCCTATGGCATAGGCCGTTAATCGGTTCAAGCTTGGCCGGGATCATCAACTGTTAGGGATCGTAATAAAGGGTGCGAATGTCATAAAAATTTCATAGGAACAGGCCTTCGCGCATGCTCCGCATGAGATCGGTGATTTTATCGTCGGGTTTTTCCCACAAGATAATGCGCAATTCGACGACGAGATCGCCTCTGCCGCCCTCTTCGCGGGGCAATCCCTGACCGGGAATTCTAATCGCCTTGTCCGAGCCGGACCATGCCGGGATCGTCACGTTCAGCGGCCCGCTCGGTCCCTCGATGCGGGCTTCGGTGCCGAGCACGGCATTTTCGATGCTGAGCGGCAGCACGGCGTGCAGATCGAAACCGTCGACCGTGAAGCGCGGATCTGGCGCAATGCGAATGTTGATGACGGCGTCGCCGCGCTGCAGGCCCGGCAGTTTGAAGCCCTGTCCCTTGAGCCTGATCTCGTGACCGTCGGTCGTGCCGGCCGGCAATGCGAAGCCGATTTCGCGGCCCTCCGGCAACGATGCAGTGATCCAGCCGCTCTTCAACACGTCGTCGATCGTCACCGTCGCCGTCGTCACCTCATCCGGTGCCTTTTCGAGGCCCGTATCCTTGGCGCCGGTGAAACGGCGCACCAGATTTGTCAGGATGCTGAGCGGCAGCGACAGGTTGGCGGCGGCATTTGCCGCAGCTTCGCCGGCTTCCTCGTCGCCCTTGCTGTCGGCCTCGGCGGCATCGCCGTCCATACGCTTGCCGGCGTCGCCCTGGGCGTTTTGTGTCTGCTGATTTTGGGCCTGCTGGTATTGCGTCTGCTGGGCGCGACCCTGCGCTTGGCTACCGGCGGCTGCGCGGGCCTGGGCGCCGAAAATGCGATCCACCATCTCGTCGGCGGCCTCGGCGGAACCTGCCTGTTGCCTGGAGCCTTCGGCGGCAGCCTTCTGGGCGGCGCGCGCCAATTCTTCCATCACGCGTTCGGCATTGGCCTGCGCCGCCTTGGCGCGCACGGCCGCCTCGCGGGCGGCCTGGCGCTGCTGCATGATCGTCTGTTCGTGTTTCTTGGCTTCGGCCATCCGCAGGGCATTGTCGAACAGGCTGCGCTTGCGCGGATCCTTCAGCGTTTCATAGGCGCGGCCGATCTCGGCGAACCGGGCCGTCGCTGTCGGATCGTCCTGATTGTGATCGGGATGGGCTGATTTGGCCATGTTGCGCCAAGCCGCCTTGATCTCGTCTACTGCCGCGTCGCGCTTGACGCCCAGAATTTTATAAGGATCGCGCATGTCAAAACCGCCGGTGTTGCGATGCGGCAAGCCTCGTCCTTGCCCGGCATCCCCGTCCAATAAAACGTGTGTGGCGCCACCCGCCACAAAGGCAGGAAGAACCACTCTCAACGCCGATCCTGCGGCGGAGTTGCTAATCACTTGTTATTTCTGTGGAGACATGTGGGGTGTTTCGCGGCGAATGGTTAGCTCTTTGCTAAGCATTGGGCAGAAAGCGGCCGCGCGTTAACCTGTTGGCGACGGCGCCCCGCGTCTTTTCGAACGCGCAAAGGGACGCTGTAACATTTTGAACTACCTTGGGAAGATCAGCTCTCCGGCTGGAAACTCAGAAGCTGCCAGTTGCCGCCGCCGACGAGGCAGGTCTTGCCGTAGAATTTGGCGATGCCGACATAGGAATGCCGGGTCGTGCGGAACTGGCGGCAGACCTGGCCGGACTCATTGTTCTCGACGATCGTATCGATGACACCGGCGCTGCCGGTCGATGCATTTGCCCAGGGAAGCGGCTGGCCCTCGAGCCTTTGCACATCGGCCGAGGTCACGGCATTGCGCACGGTCATTTCGTCGGAAAGCGTGTCGGTGCTCGGCGGCGTCTGCGGCACGGTGCCGGTTGCCACCGACCGGTCGACCTTGGCGTCACTCAGGAAATCCATACCGCCGCCGACGCAGCCGGAAAGCGATAACATCGCGGTGCTGATGACGAAGAACGCGCGGCTGCGTCGCCGCAGGCCCTTTGTATGGCGAGATGACTTTGTTATGACTTCCACCCTGCATCCTGTCCAGTTATCAAAAGCTGGGCGAGTTTTGAATAATCCGGGGCATTTGAACCAATATGTCGGCAAACGAGTTAACAAGCGGTGACTTTACCGAAAGTGGCGAACCCTTCAAGCTCTTTGCCGAATGGCTGAAAGAAGCCGAGGCGTCCGAGCCCAACGACCCGAATGCGGTGGCGCTGGCAACGGTCGATGAGGATGGTCTTCCCAATGTCCGCATGGTTCTCCTGAAGGGATTCGACGACAACGGTTTCGTCTTCTACACCAATTTCGAGAGCCAGAAAGGCCGCGAAATTCTTGGACAGAAAAAGGCTGCCATGTGCTTTCACTGGAAAAGCCTGCGCCGCCAGGTGAGGCTGCGCGGCCCCGTCGAGATCGTCACCGATGCCGAAGCGGACGACTATTTCAAGACGCGTGCGCGCGGCAGCCGCATCGGCGCCTGGGCCTCCAAACAATCCCGTCCGCTCGAAAGCCGATTCGCGCTGGAAAAGGCGGTGGCCGAATATACCGCCCGCTATGCTATCGGCGAGATTCCGCGCCCCGCCCACTGGTCGGGGTTCCGCATCCGGCCGACCTCGATCGAATTCTGGAAGGACCAGAAATTCCGCCTGCACGACCGGGTCGAATTCCGCCGGCCATCACCGGAAGGCGAATGGGACAAGGTGCGGATGTATCCGTAACGGGCTTATCGGCCCATCAGCTTCAGCGGTATGCCGGAGGCAAGCGCCGAGACATAGCGTCGCTTCTGGTAGAAGCCGTTGAGCGAAATGCGTGGGAGATAACCGGTCAGCTTCGCTGCCGGCAGCCCGGGTTGCGTGGTGACCGCGAGGGTAAACCCGAGATTGCGAGCGATGCGCGCCTCGCGGGCCGTCGCAGCGTCCGGCGTGCCATAGGGATAGGCGATCGTCTCGGGACGGATACCGGTCACCGCTTCGACGTAATCGGCCGAAGCCTGCATTTCTATTCGTGCTTCGGCTTCCGGCAGCCGGGACAGCGCGCGATGGCTGATCGTATGGGCGCCGAGCGTTGCGAGCGGATGTGCCGCCAGCCATTGCAATTCGCCGGGTCCCATCACCAGTTCGCGGACGATATCCGTCGGCTCGATGCCGTTTTCCCGCGCCAGCAGATCGATGGCGGCGACGGCGCGCGCCTCGTCGGAGCGATGGATATAGGCGGCGAAGCGGTCGAAGGCATGCCATTGCTGCTGCGGGCTGTCGAGCACCAAGCGCTCCATGCCGCGGCCGAAATCGAAGCGGATTTCCGGCACCTGGCGTAAGAGGATCGCCAGCGTCTCCCACCAGATGCTGTGGGAGCCCTCGGCAAAACCCTTGGCGACGAATACCGTGAACGGCGCTTGATGTCGCTCGAATACCGGCAGCGCATGTTCCAGATTATTGCTGTATCCGTCGTCGAGCGTGAAGGCAGCAAACGGCGCTCCGCCCTCGGGCTCCGCCAGCAGCACCGGCACCTCGCCGAGCGGCACGAAACGATAACCCTCCCGCCTCAACCGCCGCAGCGCCGCGTCGAGAAAGCGCGGGGTGATTTCGAGATGCGCATTCGGCTCGAAGGCCTCTGGCACGTGCGGGCGGACATGATGCAGCGTGAAGACGACGCCGCGCCCGCGCGCTTCGCGCATCAGCCCGGCCGAGGCGAGCAGCCAGGAAACCTCGAGCCCGGCGCCGATCGCTGCGCGTTTTGCCAGTCGCTTGAATTGTCCCGTCATGCGGCGCCCGTCCCTTGCCTTTGCTGGAAACTAGCAAGTGCGACTTAAGCCTTGCTGAATCCCTGTTCGGAACAGGTCTTTGATTTCCTGTTAACCAAGGCAATGAAAAGACTAGAAAAATGATAGGCGTTGCCTCAAAGTCGCGCCAAACTTGCGGCTTCTGTCACATTACGGCACAAATGCCGGTCTGACCGAGAGCCCGCATCAAGGGCTGCGCATCAGCGGCCAGCGTATGAGGGGCCAGCGTATGAGGGGAAAGTGCATGAGAAAGCTTTTGGCGGCTGTTTTGACCGTAACGCTTGCCGTTTCGGCGCCTCTTGCGGCCCTTGCCGGCAATGCTTCGCTGATCCTCGATGCCCGCACAGGCAAGGTTCTCGCCGCCGAAAACGCCGATACGCTGAACCATCCGGCCTCGCTGACGAAGATGATGACGCTCTATCTCACCTTCGAGGCGTTGAAGCGCGGCAAGATCACCTGGGACACTCCGATCAGGATTTCGAAATACGCCGCCGCACGGCCGCCGACCAAGCTTGGTGTCAAGGCGGGCGGCACGATCACCGTGCGCGAGGCGGTCTATGGCATGATCGTCAAGTCGGCCAATGATGCCGCCTCCGCCATGGGCGAAAAGCTCGCCGGCTCGGAAAGCGGTTTTGCCCGGGTGATGACGGCCAAAGCCCGCCAGCTCGGCATGAGCCGCACCGTCTTCGTCAACGCATCCGGCCTGCCGGACGGCCGCCAGGTCACGACGGCGCGTGACATGTCGACACTCGCTGTCGCATTGATGAAGAATTATCCGAACGAATACCGGCTGTTTTCGACGGCAAGCTTCAATTTCCGCGGCCGGACCGTGCGTGGCCACAACAATCTCATGTACCGCTATCAGGGCATGGACGGCATCAAGACCGGTTATACCAACGCGTCCGGCTTCAACCTCGTCAGCGCCGTCAGGGACGGCAACCGCCGCGTGGTCGGCGTCGTGCTCGGCGGCCGCACTGCCCGCAGCCGCGACGACAAGATGGCTGGTTTGCTCGACCGCTATCTCGGCCGTGCCTTGTCTTCCGGCGGCGCAAAGCTGGTGGCGAGCGTCGGCGCGAAAGAAACTGTCGAAGTCGCGTCCGCCGCTGACGCGTCCGATGTTCCGGTGCCGCTCAATGCACCGCGCCCGGCCGACGATCTCGCGGCGAAGAGCCTGGCCTATGCCGATGACGCCGTCGTGCCCCTGGATCGTCCCGTCGCGATGGACGAGATCCTGAACGCCGGCAAGACGCCAAAGACAACAGCAGAGAAGGCCAATGGCGACTGGCAGATCCAGATCTCGGCCGCCCCTAGCGCCGATGCGGCGCGCGCGCTTCTCGCCCAGGCGAAGTCGGAAGCCGGCGCGCCGCTCGTTTCTGCCTCGCCCTATACCGAGGCGGTCGGGCAGGGGGCCAACAAGATCTATCGCGCCCGCTTCGTCGGCTTCGCCAGCAAGGATGCCGCCGTCTCGGCCTGCGATGCGCTGAAGCAGCGCTCCTATGACTGCATGCTGCTGCCGGATCGCGGCTGATCGCCGCCCAGCACTGGGCAATCCCGTTCTGGACAATTGTTGGGAATCAGCGTCTCCTCCATAAACAAAAGGAGAACGTCCATGCTACGCCGTCTCGCCGATCAATTCGAAACCTCATCCGCGGCCTATGCCGCAGCCAATGGCATCGAGCGTGACCCCGACTGGTTTCTCTTGAAGCTGCAGGAGGAGGTGGGTGAGCTCACCCAGGCCTGGAACCGCCTGACCGGCCGTGGGCGCCGCAGGGACCGGACGCCGGAAGAACTCGACCGCGATCTCGCCGACGAAACCGCCGACTTGCTCGGCCACATCCTGCTCTTTGCCCGCCGCAACGACATCGATCTTGCCGCCGCCATCGAGCGGAAGTGGCGGTTCCAGCCGGCGCTGACGTCGAAGAGCTGATGGGTCCGAAATCTCACCACCAATCAGCTCCGGACAGGTCATAGGCGTACATCTGGAGGCGGACCCCAAACGTTGAGGTGCATCCCTTGCATTCAAAGATCGAGCATTTCTTCAACGAGAAGGCAGGCCGCCTGATACAAGATAGCGCTAGGCGTATTGGTTCGCCCGTTCCGAAAGGCCTGAGCGATTGGATAACTCAAGCCGATTTCTACAATGGCTACTTTCTCGGTCCACGGGATCCAAGGGATTCGCTAATGGAGCAAATCGTCGAAGCGGCAGATAGATTGGACGACTTCTCCGTTGAGATGACCTTAAATAAGATTCATCTGGAAGATGAGCTAAACGCCGAATCTCAACCGGACGATTGCATTCTCGTATATTTCGCCGTTTGCGACTATTTCGCTAGGTATCTTCTAGAACGGGGAGTTACGAAGCCGCTGCTGCTTTGGTATTCTACCGACGTACACGAACCCGATGTGGAGTTTCCTAGTCACACGATGAGCTTCGGCTTTCCGCGCTCAGAGAAGGATTATTACTACTTGGACGTCGAGTCATTTCGAGCCGACGCGGTTGTGGGAACACAGATATCGATCAAACCGTAAATTGTCCGACTGAGATCGCTGCAACTAAAGTAGGCTTCGGGATCGAGCCCGTTGAGCTTGGCAGCAAATGCGAGGAGCTACTTTGGATCAGAAAAGACGTAAGCTCCTCACCGAGCGAGGACTCGCTTCGCATATGAACGACACGAAATGGCGGGAACTCTGTGCAGGAATAAGGGAACTTCCGTTTCCGCCTGCATATCAAGTCAAGGTGCTCGACGAGAACGAACCGAGTCCTTCCACCATCGAACGTGCTCCCCCATACTGGGGTGATTGGGCTTCAACGCCTGAGGCCGCATTGGGAGTTCACGTTGAGTGGATCAGGGTCACTCCAAGATATAAGCGCCATGTAGCACGTTTGCTCCCGCCGATTATCGAAGATTGCTCGGATCAACTGCGCTCATTGCTCAGACGGCTGCGCATCCCTTTTGTTGAAAGTGACGGCCTTTTCACGATTTATGGGCATGCTTCCGGCATCGATTTTGACACAACGTGAACGGTATCCTGCTCCAGTAACTCGTTCCCGCAGTCGCCAATTTGTCAATAGAACCTGTGACTTAAGCCTTCACCCGACCTTATAGCGGTAGAATTTGCTGTCCACCGCCATCAGCGGGAAGGAGCGGGGCAGAGCGCTCTTGGCAATCTCGGTAAAGCCGTTCTTCTCGTAGAAGCGATGCGCGGCGACGAACTTGTCGGTCGTGCCGAGGAAGATATCGGTGAGGCCGGCATCTCTGGCATGGGCAAACAGCCGATCGAGGAGCCGCGCCGCCACGCCATGCTCGCGGCCGCGAACCGTGGCGGCGACGAACATCTTGCGCAGCGCCGCCTGGTTGTTGCCGATATCCTTGAGCCCGACCGTGCCGACGATGGCCCCATCCTTGACGGCGACCCAGAACTGCCCCTTGCCGGACTGATAGAAATCCGGGATGACCCTGAGATCCGGCTGTGCATCCACGGTGATATCGATGCCGAATTCTTCGCGCTGGATCGGCAGGATCACCGAAAGCACGGCATCGGCGTCATCGGCGGTGAAGGTTCTGATTTCGACGTCCGCCATGACGGGTCCTTTCGCCTCAGGTCTGCGTGCCGCCGACCGTCACCTGATCCATGCGCAGATGCGGCTGGCCGACACCGACGGGAACCCATTGGCCGGCCTTGCCGCAATTGCCGATGCCGGTATCGAGCTTCATGTCATTGCCGATCATCGACACCCGCTTCATCGCATCCGGACCGTTGCCGATCAGCATCGCGCCCTTGATCGGCGCGCCGACCTTGCCGTTCTCGATCAGATAGGCCTCGGTGCAGCCGAAGACGAACTTGCCGGAGGTGATATCCACCTGGCCGCCGCCGAAGGAGACGGCATAGATGCCCTTCTTCACCGAGGCGATGATTTCTTCAGGTGTCTTATCGCCGCCGAGCATATAGGTGTTGGTCATGCGCGGCATCGGCACATGGGAATAGCCCTGGCGGCGGCCGTTGCCGGTGGGCGCCATGCCCATCAGCCGGGCATTCTGCCGATCCTGCATATAGCCGACGAGCTTGCCGTTTTCGATCAGCACGTTATAGGCGGACGGCGTGCCCTCGTCGTCGATGGTGATCGAGCCGCGGCGATTGTCGATCGTGCCGTCATCGACGACGGTGACGCCGGGAGCGGCGACCATCTGGCCGAGAAGGCCGGCAAAGGCCGACGTCTTCTTGCGGTTGAAATCGCCTTCCAGCCCGTGACCAACAGCCTCGTGCAGCATCACGCCCGGCCAGCCGGAGCCGAGCACCACGTCCATCGTGCCCGCCGGCGCATCGATCGCCTCGAGATTGACGAGCGCCTGGCGCAGCGCCTCGTCGGCGCCGTATTGCCAGCTGCCTTCGGCAATGAAATCGCCGAAGCCGATGCGCCCACCGCTGCCATAGGAGCCGCTCTCCTGCCGATCGCCTTCGCCGACCATGACCGAGATGTTGATGCGCGTCATCGGCCTGATGTCGCGAACACGGTGTCCGTCGGCGCGCAGGATATCGACGACCTGCCAGCTTGCGGCGACCGAGGCCGTCACCTGCCGCACCTTGTCATCCTTGCCCCGGAGATAGGCGTCGATGTCCTGCAGGACCTTGACCTTCTCCTCGAAGCTCGGCTGCCCGATCGGGTTCTCGTCGCTGTAGAATTTCTTGTTGGTGCCTTGCGGCGCTGCCGCATAGGAGCCGGAATAGCCGCGCGTCACCGCGCCGACGGCATCGGCCGCCCGCTTCAACGCCGCCACCGAGAGATCGCCGGCATGGGCATAGCCGACCGCTTCGCCGGCAACGGCGCGCAGGCCGAAACCCTGTTCGGTGTTGAAGCTGCCGCCCTTCAGCCGGCCATTGTCGAAGGTCAGCGCTTCCGCCTGCGCATGCTCGATGAACAGTTCGCCATCATCGGCGCCGGACAGAGCCTCGGCCACGTGCTTGCGCATCGTGGCTTCATCGGCATCGAAAAGCGTCAGGAGATCGGTGGTCATGGTATGGCTCCAAGCATGCGTTCAGGAGTGCACTGACTCCCTAGATAGGGCTCCACATAATAAGGAGTGAAGCCCCGCCGTCGAATTATTCTTTTTTAAAGGGATGGGAGCGTTTCCATCCCTTTGCGCTGCGTGGCGACGCAGCTCTTTTACATAGTCAGCTTGGGAGCCGATTTGATTGAGATGGCGAGCAAACAATTGCCCCTCACCCTAACCCTCTCCCCGTAAAAACGGGGCGAGGGGACGTGCCCTGCAAGAGGTGGGCGGGGGACGGAGAGGTTGGGGCAAATCCCCTTCGCCCCGTTTACGGGGAGAAGGTGGCGGCAGCCGGATGAGGGGCGGACCCACGGCAGACCGCCATCACGGCAGGGCGTCGAAGCCTTCGGCGAAGCCCTTGAGGTCGACGGGGATGCCGATGCCTTCTTCCGGCGTCTGGAAGACGATGAAGGTTGCCTGGGCGCCGCTGCGGAAGGTCTTGAGTAGCTCGTCCTCGAGCACGACCTCGGCGTAGCAGCCATCGGCAAAGCAGCGGACGAAATAGGCGCGGCCGATATCCTTGCCGTCGACATTGAGCCCGAGGCCGTTCGGCAGCAGCACGCCGAGCGGCGCCAGCACGCGCAGGATCTTCGACTTGCGGTCGGCCGTTTTCAGCACGACGACGGAAAGCCCGACTTCCGGCCGATCCTCGGCGATGACGTTCTGCATCAGCGCGCATTGTTCGGTCGCAGCCCCGGCCGGCTTGTCGCAGACGACAGACCATGCGCCATGATTGGACTTTACCGTGCCGGGCGCCGGCGGCTGCGTCTGGCCGGGCGTCACCTGTTCGACATTCGGTTTGGCGGCGCTCGGCTGCTGCGGCGCCGGAGCAGGGGTCGGCGCCGGCGCGGCAGCGGGGGGCTTGGCCTGTGACGGCGTGGGTTGCTGCTGTGCGAAAACGGGCGTCGTCGCTGCGGCCGCGATGCTGGCAGTCAGGAGAAGCGACTGCGCGAGGGAACGGAAACCCATGGAAACCTCTGGATATCGAATCATTGCGGCTATTGTTGAAGCTGCCCACCAAAAATGAAAAGCCCCACCCCGTGAAAACCGGGGGACTGCGGCGGAAATTGGACCTTTGCGAAATAATGTGTCGCGCTCGGATTGGCCGGAAAGCCGATTTTTCATATGCTGATGAAAAACTTGGGATGTTTTGCCGTTCTGACCTGCCTATGCTTTGAGCAAAAATGCCGCATAGACAATTGCTCTGACCTGTTGCGGCAAATGCCAAACTGTGGTTTGAAGCGCTGAAGATGGCAAGGATTCTGCGTTCTATTTTGCAGGTCAAGCGCTCGAGGGAGATAATAAGGTGATGAAGAAGGCTTATGCAGCCCTGACCACGCTGGTCTGTCTGCTTTTTGCTTCCGGCACATATGCCGACCAGCCCATGCCGTGGCAGGCAACGCTGCAGCCGGCGGCAACGCCGATCATGCGGGAAATCCATTGGTTCGAACAATATACCCTGTGGTTTATCGTTCCGATCACGCTTTTCGTTCTGGTCCTGCTCATCGTCGTCTGTTTCAAGTTCCGCGCCAGCGCGAACCCGGTTCCCTCGAAGACGAGCCACAACACGCTGATCGAGATTGCCTGGACCGTGGGGCCGGTCCTGGTGCTTCTTCTTCTCGCCATTCCTTCGTTCAACCTGCTGACGGCGCAGCTGACGCTGCCTGAAAACCCCGACGTCACGATCAAGGCGACCGCCACCCAGTGGCAGTGGAACTACGAATATGAAGGTTCGGGCGAAAGCCCGCTGGCTTTCGATTCCTACCTCCTGAAGGATCAGGACCGCGCAGCCGCCGGCAAGGAAGACAAGTCGATCTATCCCAGACTTCTCGCCGTCGATAACGAGCTGGTCCTGCCGGTCAACAAGACGGTCCGCGTTCTCGTGACCTCTGCGCCGACCGACGTCATCCACGCCTTCGCCATGCCTTCCTTCGGCGTCAAGATCGATGCCGTGCCGGGCCGCCTGAACGAGACCTGGTTCAGGGCCGAGCGCGAAGGCCTGTTCTACGGCCAGTGTTCCGAGCTCTGCGGCAAGGACCATGCGTTCATGCCGATCGCCATCCGCGTCGTCTCCGAGGACAAGTATAAGCAGTGGCTGACCGCAGCCGCCAGCGACCTGCCCGGCGCCTACAAGACACTCATGGCTGCAACCGATGGTCCCGCAAAGACCGTCAACGTCGCCGAAGCACAGTAATAAAGGGGATCGGGACAATGGCTGGACCTTCCGCTCACGACGATCATTCTCATGATCACGCCCATCATGACCACGCGCATGATGATCACGATCACCACGATCACGGGCACAAGCCGAGCTTTGCCAATCGCTGGCTGTTCTCGACCAACCACAAGGACATCGGCACGCTCTACCTGATCTTCGCGATCATTGCCGGCATCATCGGCGGCGCGCTGTCGGTTGCCATGCGCATGGAGCTGCAGGAGCCGGGCATCCAGATCTTCCACGGCCTGGCCTCGATGGTCTACGGCTATGAGGGCGATGCCGCAATCGACGGCGCCAAGCAGATGTTCAACATGTTCACGACAGCGCACGCGCTGATCATGATCTTCTTCATGGTCATGCCGGCGATGATCGGCGGTTTCGCCAACTGGATGGTGCCGATCATGATCGGCGCGCCGGATATGGCTTTCCCGCGCCTGAACAACATCTCCTTCTGGCTGATCGTTCCGGCCTTCGCGCTGCTGCTGCTGTCGATGTTCGTCGAAGGCCCGGCAGGCGCCTATGGCACGGGCGGCGGCTGGACGATGTATCCGCCGCTGGCAACGAGCGGCACGCCGGGACCGGCGGTCGATCTTGCGATCTTCGCGCTCCACATTGCCGGCGCCTCGTCGATCCTTGGTGCGATCAACTTCATCACCACGATCCTCAACATGCGCGCTCCCGGCATGACGCTGCACAAGATGCCGCTGTTTGCCTGGTCCGTGCTGATCACCGCCTTCCTGCTGCTGCTGTCGCTGCCGGTTCTGGCAGGCGGCATCACCATGCTGCTCACCGACCGCAACTTCGGCACCTCCTTCTTCTCTCCGGAAGGCGGCGGCGACCCGATCCTTTACCAGCACCTGTTCTGGTTCTTCGGTCACCCCGAGGTCTACATCCTCATCCTGCCAGGCTTCGGCATGGTCAGCCACATCATTTCGACCTTCTCGAAGAAGCCGATCTTCGGCTATCTCGGCATGGCCTACGCCATGGTCGCGATCGGCGCTGTCGGCTTCGTCGTCTGGGCCCACCACATGTACACGGTCGGCCTGTCGCTCGACGCGCAGCGCTACTTCGTCTTCGCGACGATGGTCATCGCCGTTCCGACGGGCGTGAAGATCTTCTCCTGGATTGCGACGATGTGGGGCGGCTCGATCTCGTTCCGCACGCCGATGCTCTGGGCGATCGGCTTCATCTTCCTGTTCACGGTCGGCGGCGTCACCGGCGTCCAGCTTGCCAATGCCGGTCTCGACCGTTCGCTGCATGACACCTATTACGTCGTGGCCCACTTCCACTACGTTCTGTCGCTCGGCGCCGTCTTCGCGATCTTCGCCGGCTGGTACTACTGGTTCCCGAAGATGACCGGCTACATGTACAACGAGCTGGTCGGCAAGCTGCATTTCTGGATCATGTTCATCGGCGTCAACCTGGTGTTCTTCCCGCAGCACTTCCTCGGTCTCGCCGGCATGCCGCGCCGCTACATCGATTATCCGGATGCCTTTGCCGGCTGGAACTATGTTTCCTCGATCGGCTCCTACATCTCGGCCTTCGGTGTGCTGATCTTCCTCTATGGCGTCTTCGAAGCCTTCGCCAAGAAGCGTGTCGCCGGCGACAATCCGTGGGGTGAGGGTGCAACGACGCTCGAATGGCAGCTGCCTTCGCCGCCGCCCTATCACCAGTGGGAACAGCTTCCGCGCATCAAGTAATTTGCGCGGACATCAGGACGCCGCCTTCGATACGGCGTCCTGATGGTAAGACATTCAGGACGGAATGATGACGGTCATCGACAATCACGAGGTGCTTGCAAAGGACGGCGAATTGTCGGAAGCGAGTGCGCGCGATTATTTCGAATTGTTGAAGCCACGGGTCATGTCGCTCGTGGTCTTCACTGCCTTTGCCGGTCTCGTGCTGGCGCCGGGCCACATCCATCCCGTTCTCGGCCTGATCGCCATCCTCTGTATCGCCGTTGGCGCCGGCGCCTCCGGCGCGCTGAACATGTGGTATGACGCCGATATCGATGCGATCATGAGCCGCACGGCCAACCGTCCGATCCCGGCCGGCCGCATCGCGCCGTCGGAGGCGCTCGCCTTCGGCCTGGTGCTGTCAGGCTTCTCGGTGGTGATTCTCGGCCTGGCCGTCAACTGGCTCTCGGCCGGCATCCTCGCTTTCACCATCTTCTTCTATGCCGTCGTCTACACCATGTGGCTGAAGCGCTCGACGCCTCAGAACATCGTCATCGGCGGCGCTGCCGGCGCCTTCCCGCCGATGATCGGTTGGGCTTGCGTGACCAACAGCGTGACGGTCGAGAGCACGGTTCTCTTCCTCATCATCTTCCTGTGGACGCCGGCGCATTTCTGGGCGCTTGCCCTGTTCAAGATGCGCGACTACGAGGCCGTCGGCGTGCCGATGCTTCCGAACGTCGCCGGCGAGCGGGTGACCAAGCATCAGATCGTTGCCTATGCGGTGCTGACCGCCGTCTGCGCGGTGTTGCCGTCCTTCCTCGGTTTCGCGAGCCTCGGTTATGGCCTCGTCGCCGCCGCTCTCGGCGCGATCTTCATATACTGTTCCATCGCCGTCTGGCGCATGCCCGACGGCGATCTGAAGATGATCCCGGCGAAGAAGCTCTTCGGCTTCTCGATCTTCTATCTCTTCGCCGTGTTCTCCGCCTTGATGATCGACCGGCTGGCCTCGCTGCTGGTCTCGCATGCGGGAGGTTGGTTCTGATGGAATTGATCAAGCTCACGGAAGCGCAGCGCAAGTCGCGCCGCAACCGCAACGTCGCCCTCGGGCTGGTGCTCGCCGGCCTCGTTATTCTCTTCTACGCGATCACCATCGTGAAGATCGGCGGGGGAATGGCTGGATGAGCGAAAACGCCGGTACACCGAAGAAGCAGGGCCGCAACAACGGCGCCGTCGTGATGATGTGCCTGAGCTTCGTCTTCGGCATGGGCGCGATGAGCTATGCCGCCGTGCCGCTCTACCGCATCTTCTGCCAGGTGACCGGCTATAACGGCACGACGCAGCGCGTCGACCAGGTGTCGAGCGTTGTGCTTGATCGCACGATGCGCGTCACCTTCGACGCCAATGTCGCGCCCGGCCTGCAATGGGAATTCAAGCCGGTCGAGCGCGAGGTCAATCCGAAGATCGGCGAGACGATCCAGGTCAATTTCACTGCCGAGAATCGTTCGAACGAAACCCAGCGCGGCCAGGCGGTTTTCAACGTCACGCCGGGCGAAGCGGGCGTCTATTTCAACAAGGTGCAATGTTTCTGCTTTACGGAAACGGACCTGAAACCGGGCGAGAAGCTCGACATGCCTGTCGTGTTCTACATCGATCCGGAAATCGTCAAGGCCGTGGAATCCAAGGATATCCACACGGTCACGCTGTCATATACGTTCTACCCGAAAGAGGGTCCGAAGCCGGTGGCTTCGAATGAGGGTGGAGCGGAGAAGATTGAAAAGAAACTTTGATCAAGGCTCGTTTCCGGCTATGCCGGGAACGGAGTGAAGGAAGACATCCGGGGATAGCTACATGGCCGATGCTCACCAGAAGAATCACGACTATCACATCATCGATCCGAGCCCGTGGCCGATTCTCGCCTCGCTCGGCGCCTTCATCATGGCGATCGGCGGCGTCTGCTACATGCGCTACCTGAACGGCGGCTCCTTCAAGGTCGCCGGCGCGGAACTCGCCAATCCCTGGCTTTTCTACATCGGCTTCGCGCTGGTGCTCTACGTCATGTACGGCTGGTGGGCCGACACGGTGAAGGAAGCCCATGAGGGTTCCCACACCCGCGTCGTCTCGCTGCACCTGCGCTACGGCATGATCATGTTCATCGCTTCGGAAGTGATGTTCTTCGTCGCCTGGTTCTGGGCCTATTTCGACGCCAGCCTCTATCCGAACGAAGCGATCCAGGCCTCGCGCCTGCTCTATACCGGCGGCACCTGGCCGCCGAAGGGCATCGAGGTCCTCGATCCCTGGCACCTGCCGATCTACAACACCGTCATCCTGCTCCTGTCGGGCACGACGGTGACCTGGGCGCACCATGCGCTGCTGCACAACGACCGCAAGGGCCTGATCCAGGGCCTGACGCTGACGGTGCTGCTCGGCGTGTTGTTCTCCAGCGTCCAGGCCTATGAATATGCCCACGCGCCCTTCGCCTTCAAGAATTCGATCTACGGCGCGACCTTCTTCATGGCGACCGGCTTCCACGGTTTCCACGTCCTCGTCGGCACGATCTTCCTGGGTGTCTGCCTGATCCGTGCGCTGCGCGGCGACTTCACCCCGAAGCAGCATTTCGGCTTCGAGGCGGCAGCCTGGTACTGGCATTTCGTCGACGTCGTCTGGTTGTTCCTGTTCTTCTGCATCTACGTCTGGGGCGGCTGGGGCGCACCCCTCGCAGCCGGCTGATCGGGACGGACAAAAATCAAAAAGGCGGGTGCCATTGGCCCCGCCTTTTTTGCTTCAACGCAATCCGGCCAGCCTTTCGAAGGCCGATGGCTCGGGAATGCCGAGATCAAGCTGGTGGCGGATCGCCGCGGCACATTCGAGCGCCGTACGCACCGACGTATCGACCTCCATGTCATAGATGCCGGGACGATGAACCTCGTCCTGCCAGCGCTGCACCGGTTCGGGAACCGGTGTCTCCTCGCTGCCGCGCAGGTAGAGGGTCTCGCGCCCTTCCTGTACGACCTCCCGCCGTTGCATGATCGTCTCGATCGGACAGCGCACGCCGACGAACAGCACGGAAAAGTCTTGCAGCCGCCGGGCGCAGTCGCCGAGAATGCCGAGCGGCTGCGAATAGCTATCGTGATGACCGAGATCGGCAACGACATTGAGTCCTAATCCGGCATGGATGGCGATCGATTCATAAAGCGCCGCATAGAGGAACGGCACCAGTTCCTCCAGCTCCGGCCGCTCGCCGCCGGGCCTGAGCCCAATACCGGGCAGGTAGCGCTTCGGTGTCATGGCATTGTAGGTGTCGACGCCCAGGTTGATCCAAGGTCCCTCGAATCCTTCCTGAATTGCGCGCGCAATGCTGGATTTGCCGCTTCGCGGCGCGCCGTTCAGGATAATGATCTGTCCGCTATGGCTATCGTTGCTCATCAGTCTTCTTCTTTTGTTTGGCGCGAATCGCTGAGGCGAAACCGCGCAGGCCTTTCCATTCGGGATGCGAATACTTTATGGGAGAGTTAAGGCAGCATTGAAGAAGCCGCGACCGCGAATGCATCTGCGGGAAGGAATGCCATGAACGAGGACAGCGCCCATTTCCCCCCCGTCGATCCGGTGAAGACCGGCATCAAAGGCTGCTGCCCGCGCTGCGGTCAGGGCAAGCTGTTCGACGGTCTGCTCGGCCTGAAGCCGCGTTGCGCCGCCTGCGGCCTCGATTATTCCTTTGCCGATTCCGGTGACGGCCCCGCCGTCTTCGTCATCCTCATCGTCGGCTTCATCATCATCGGCATGGTGTTGTGGCTGCAGGTGAATTATGGGCCGCCGATCTGGGTGCACATCCTGCTCTTTGCTCCGTTGACGATCGTCCTGTCGCTGCTGACGCTGCGCTGGTTCAAGGGCATCCTGATCGCCATGCAATACCGTCATAATGCCCGCGAAGGACGCCTGAGTGACTGAAATGGTGCATGTAACGCCGCGCCGGCGACTGCCTGTCTTGACCGGTATCCTGGTGCTGATCGCCCTTGCCATCCTGATTTCGCTCGGCACCTGGCAGGTGGAGCGCCTCCACTGGAAGGAAGGCCTGATCGCCGATATCGCTGCGCGGCAAGTTGCAGCCGCCGTGCCGCTTGCCGACATCGAGGCGATGGCGGCTGCAGGCGGTGACATCGAATACCGCAAGGTCACCGCCACCGGCCGCTATATCAACAACAAGGAGCGGCACTTCTTCGCCACCTGGCGCGGCCAGACCGGCTATTACATCTATACCCCGCTGGAGTTAGCCGACGGGCGCATTCTCTTCGTCAATCGCGGCTTCGTTCCCTTTGACAACAAGGAGCCGGAAATGCGCATGCAGGGCCAGCTGACGGATCAGCAGACCGTCACCGGCCTGGCGCGCGAAAAGCTTCCCGGCAAGCCCTCCTGGGTGGTGCCGGACAACGACGTCGCCAAGAACATCTTCTACTGGAAGGATCTCGACGTCATGGCCTCCAGCGTCGGGCTGGAGAAAGCGCGCGTCATTCCCTTCTTCGTCGATGCCGATTCCACCCCCAATCCGGCCGGCCTGCCGATCGGCGGCGTCACCCAGGTGGATCTGCCGAACGACCATCTGCAATATGCTTTCACCTGGTACGGGCTGGCCGCCGTGCTTATCGTCGTCGTGGCAATCTCCTGGTTCCGCAAGGGCGCCAAGACATCTCAGCAATAGTATCACTTCAATTCTCGACCATATTGGGCTAGAGGTCCCTAAATCTCTCAACCCGGAACTGACATGAATATTGCGGCGAAACCTCCTTTGACGATCAGGCTCTGCGGTCCGCGCGGCTTCTGCGCCGGCGTCGACCGCGCCATCCAGATCGTCGTGCTGGCGCTGAAATCCTATGGCGCGCCGGTCTATGTGCGCCACGAGATCGTCCACAATCGTTATGTCGTCGAGGGGCTGGAGGCCAAGGGCGCCGTCTTCGTCGAGGAGTTGGACGAAATCCCGGCCGAACATCGCGCCCAGCCGGTGGTCTTCTCCGCCCATGGCGTGCCGAAATCCGTGCCGGAGGATGCGGCAAGCCGTAACCTCTTCTATCTCGACGCCACCTGCCCGCTGGTCTCCAAGGTCCACAAGCAGGCGATGCGCCACAATCGCCTCGGCCGCCATGTCGTCCTCATCGGCCATGCCGGCCATCCCGAAGTGATCGGCACGATGGGGCAACTGCCGGAGGGTTCGGTTTCTCTGATCGAGACGATCGAGGATGCCGACGCCTACGTCCCTGTTGATCCCGATAATCTCGGCTATGTTACCCAGACGACGCTGTCGGTCGACGATACGGCCGGCGTCATCACCCGCCTGCACGAGCGCTTCCCGAACCTGACGGCGCCGGCCGCGGACTCGATCTGTTATGCGACGACCAACCGCCAGGAAGTGGTGAAGCAGGCAGCCCCGGGCTGCGATCTCTTCATCATCGTCGGCGCCCCGAACTCGTCCAATTCCAAGCGCCTCGTCGAAGTGGCGCTCAGGGCAGGGGCGAAGAAATCGATCCTCGTGCAGCGCGCCGCCGAGCTCGACTGGGACGAGATCGGCGCGATTTCCACGCTCGGCCTTTCCGCCGGCGCTTCCGCCCCCGAGGTCATCGTCAACGAGATCATCGAGGCTTTCCGCGCCCGCTTCGACGCCCGCGTCGAACTGGCAGAAACGGTGCAGGAAACCGAAAACTTCCTCGTCAATCGCGAACTGCGCAATATCGAGCTGACGGCGGCCGACATGGCTTTCGTCAACGGCTAGATCGGCCTTTCGGCCTAGCGTCCACTCCGGCAAATCCAATATCAACAAGGCATGAAGGGCGAGACCTCACTTGGCAGTCTATACCGATATCGCCGAAGACGATCTGAAGTGGTTCCTGACGGAATATGACGCAGGCACGCTGCTCTCCTACAAGGGCATTGCCGAAGGCGTCGAAAACTCCAACTTCCTGCTTCACACCTCCAAGGATCCGCTGATCCTGACGCTCTATGAAAAGCGCGTGGAAAAGAGCGATCTGCCTTTCTTCCTCGGCCTGATGCAGCATCTCGCCGCCCGCGGTCTGTCCTGCCCGCTGCCGCTGCCGCGCCGGGATGGCGCGCTGCTCGGCTCACTGTCCGGCCGCCCGGCAGCACTCATCTCCTTCCTCGAAGGCATGTGGCTGAGAAAGCCGGAGGCCAAGCACTGCCGCGAAGTCGGCAGGGCGCTGGCCGAGATGCATGTGGCCGGCGATGGTTTTGAGCTGAAGCGGGCGAATGCGCTGTCGATCGACGGCTGGCGGGGGCTATGGGAAAAATCCGAGCCGCGCGCCGGCGAGGTCGAGCCCGGCCTGCAGACCGAGATCCGCAGCGAACTCGACTTCCTCTCCACTGCCTGGCCGAGCGGCCTGCCGGCCGGCGTCATCCACGCCGACCTCTTCCCCGACAACGTCTTCTTCCTCGGCGACCAGCTCTCCGGCCTGATCGATTTCTATTTCGCCTGCAACGACCTGCTCGCCTATGACGTCTCGATCTGCCTGAATGCCTGGTGCTTCGAGAAGGACGGCGCCTACAACATCACCAAGGGCACGGCGATGCTCGAGGGTTACCAGAGCGTCCGGCCGTTGAGCGATGCCGAAATCTCAGCCCTGCCGGTGCTGTCGCGTGGATCGGCGCTGCGGTTCTTCCTGACCCGGCTCTATGACTGGCTGACGACGCCTGAGGGCGCCATGGTCACCAAGAAAGACCCCCTCGAATATCTCCGCAAGCTGCGGTTCCACCGCCAGATCAAATCGCCCGCCGAATACGGATTGAGCCTATGAAACACGTCGATATCTTCACCGACGGCGCGTGCTCCGGCAATCCCGGCCCTGGCGGCTGGGGCGCGGTGCTGCGTTATGGCGATGTCGAAAAGGAGCTTTGCGGCGGCGAGGCGGATACGACCAACAATCGTATGGAACTGCTGGCGGCGATCTCGGCGCTATCGGCCTTGAAGAGCCCTTGCGAGGTCGATCTCTATACCGACAGCGCCTATGTCAAGGACGGCATCTCCAAGTGGATATTCGGCTGGAAGAAAAACGGCTGGAAGACCGCAGACAAGAAGCCGGTGAAGAATGCCGAGCTCTGGCAGGCGCTGGAGGCGGCCCGTGACCGCCACAAGGTGACGCTGCACTGGGTCAAGGGCCACGCCGGCCACCCGGAAAACGAACGCGCCGACGAACTCGCCCGCCGGGGCATGGAGCCGTTCAAGAAGGGCAAGGCGGTTTCGTTTTAAATGTGCAGCCTCACGCGTTCGCCAGGAAAAGCCCGCTTGCGTGAATTGCCTTCCGCCCATCCCATCCGTCATCCTCGGGCTTGACCCGAGGATCCACGCTGGTGTCCATCAGCATCGGGCATAGATCCTCGGCTCAAGGCCGAGGATGACGGAGATTGGGGTGGCGTTCTCGCCAAACTCTCTGCCGCCGCAACGCTTGCCGCTAACCGCTCGGGCTTCGCAGAGCCGACGGGTGGAGATATTGTGACGCCTCACGATAGCGACGGCTTTCCAGCTCCTCAAGCCGCCTGCTGCTGCGGCGCCGTCGCGGCGCCCTGGATCAGCCGGTGCAGATATTCGAGTTTTGCCACGACGGGTGAGGACAGCACGAAGGGGTAGGAGTCCGGCTGCCCCATGCTGCGCTGGATGGCGTTGATCGCCAGGCTGAGCGGCACCCAGGCGCTGACCAGCTGTTCGGCGCTTCTTGCCCGGTAAGGGATGAAATCCACCTCGCCTGATATTTCCTCATGGCCGCGCGGATCGATGGCGATGCCGAAGGCGCGGGCCGTTTCGAGCGTATCGACGATATGGAGGTAATGCGCGAAGCATTCGGCGAAATCCTCCCAGGGGTGCGACGCCGCATAGGCGCTGATGAAATTGTCCGGCCATCCCAAGGGCGCACCGCCGGCATAATGGTTCTGGAGGGCTGTCGCATAGTCCTGCCGTTCATCGCCGAAGACGGCGCGAAAATCGGCAAGGCCGCCCCGATCGCGCACCAGCTTGTTCCAGATGAAATGGCCGGCCTCGTGGCGGAAATGGCCAAGCAGCGTGCGATAGGGTTCGTTCATCGAGCTGCGCGCCTGTTCGCGCGTCGCATCGTCGGCCTCGGCGGCGCGGATGGTGATCAGGCCTTCCTCATGACCGGTCATGGCCGGCACGATATAACCGTTGCTCTCTATCGAATCCTCGAGAAAATCGAAGACCAGGCCGCCTTGCGGGTCTTGCGCCCGATCGGGATGCGGCAGTTTCCAGCGCAGCAGCGAATAAAACAGATGACGTTGCGCCTGGCTGATGCGCCGCCAGCGGTCGATGCCGTCCTGGGTATCGGTGTTCGGAACCAGCCGGTTATGGCGGCAGGCAACGCAGAATTCGCTCTCGCCGTCACCGTCCACCAGCCAGTTGCAGATATCGAGGCCGGCATTGGCGCAGAAGCGGACGTCGCGATCGGGATTGGAAACGAGCTGCCAGAGTGTTTCGTCGCGCGGCTCCAGCGCATGCATCGCCAGATCGCCGGGCAGGAAGCCGAGGCGATGGTTGCAGCGCACGCATCGACGGTTGTCGAAGTGGACGACCTGATCGCAGTTGTCGCAGGCAAAAAGTTTCATCGTATCTATCTCTGCAGAGCATGAGGGTGACGGATTAAAAATGCCTGCCGCGCGAGGGCGCAGCAGGCATGGTGATAAAGGATGAGCGTCTACTGCGCATTCCTTAAAGCGGAATCACAGCGTCCTTTGCGCGTCTTAGTGCTGTCGCTCAGAGCCGATCGACGGCGCCCTTGAGCTTGTCCTTGACCTTGCCGGTTGCGACTTGTCCCTTGCCCTTGGCTTCCTGGACGGCGCCCTTGGCCTGCATCTCGCGATCGTCCGTCGCCTTGCCGACGGCCTGCTTGGTCTTGCCGGCAATTTCGTTTGCCTTACCGGAAATCTTGTCGCTGGTGCTACCCATAAGTGATGTCTCCTTGGTCGGCATGGGCCTTTTGTCCATGCTTGCCGAAATGAAACGTCACTCTTGGCTATTCGTTCCCGCTGCCGTCAGGCCAGCCTTTCAGGCATGGCCGGCTTCGGCCGAAAGCATCGCAGCGGTCACGCCCATACCGGCGAGCGCCCGCTCGTATTTGTCGTCGAGGCTGCGGTCGAAGATCAGTTCCTCATTGGCCGGGCAGGTGAGCCAGCCATTGTTGACGACCTCGCTTTCGAGCTGGCCGGCCGACCAGGAGGAATAGCCGAGCAGCATCGTCGCCCGCGTCGGCCCATTGCCCTTGGAGATGGCGCGGACGATATCGAGCGTCGCCGTCAGGCAGATGTCGTCGCTGACGGGAATGCTGGAGTCGCTGGAATAATCGTCCGAATGCAGGACGAAACCACGGCCGCTTTCCACCGGGCCGCCGGTCTGGATCGGAAAGTCGCGCGCCCGCTTCGGCAGCACGATCGAATCTTCCTGCTTGATCATGTCGAGATGCAGCAGCACATCGGTGAAGGTGAGGCTCTGTGGTCGGTTGATGACGAAGCCCATGGCCCCGGCATCCGAATGCGCGCAGATGTAGATGACGGTGCGCGCAAAATTGCGGTCTTCCATGCCCGGCATGGCGATGAGGAACTGGCCATCGAAGAAGCCACGTTCCCGTCTGTTCTTCAGCGTCAATAAGGACATCGTTCCTCCTGCTGCTAGACCGCACCAAGGCCTCGACAAAAGAAACATGGGCCAATGTCACACATCAATCAACTGAAAATGAAGATTTAAATCGCCGCGGCTTCTGGCGGCGAAACAGCACATTCGGTAAACCTTTGTTCCATGATGATTATTTCCTCAGGCCCGCGCAGGCTTTTAATCGCGGTTGTGTCGGTGGTCGCAGCCCTTGTGCCGTTTTATTCCGCCCATGCGGAAATGAGCGCCTGGGCGGATAACGAGGGCGGCCGCATGCGCCTCGTGGCGCTCGCGCCCGATGCCGGCGGCAAAATCCGCGCCGCCCTTCAGATCGAGCCGAAACCCGGCTGGATCACCTATTGGAAAGAGCCCGGCGGCAATGGCATTCCGCCCCAGATCACCATCGCGGCGGGCAGTGGCGTCACGCTCGATGCCATCGCCTATCCCGTTCCGAAGCATTTTTTCAACGGCACGGTCGAGGATATCGCCTATGACACGCCGGTGACGCTGCCGCTGTCGCTGACGGCGGCCGGCAAAGACCCGGTTACGATCGACGCTGCCGCCTTCATCGGCATCTGCAGGGATATCTGCATTCCCTTCCAGGCGAATTTTCAGCTGAAGCTTGGCCCCGCCATCCAGTCGCACCCGCAAGAGGAGGCGATCCTTCAGGCCGCCGATGCGAAGCTGCCGAAGCCGCCGTCGCAGGATTTCGACGTGACGGCGCATGCGATGTCGCCCGATAGGAAGACGCTGTCTTTGACACTCGCTCTGCCGGGCGGGGGGGCGGGCGAGGGGAAGAGCGCGCCCGATATCATCGTCACCGGCCCGAGCGGCCATGCCTTCACCAAGCAGATCGGCGGCAAGCGCGACGGCGCCACTTTCAAGGTCGATGTCGCTATCGGCAAACTGCCTGAAAATTACGACATATCCGGCAAGCGCTGGGGCGTACTGGTCATCGACGGCGAAAGGGCGATGGAGACCACTCTTGCCTTTCAATGACCGGGTCTTATAGTCGCCGCAGATCCCCTGCGGCGCCCGCCGCCAAGCAGAACCCCCAAAGCCGGAAACCCCCAAGCCAGAACCAAGGAGAAGACCATGACCATCGCGATCGGCGACAAGCTTCCTGCCGCCACCTTCAAGGAAAAGACGGCTGACGGCCCGGTTGAAATCACCACCGATCAGCTCTTCGCCGGCAAGCGCGTCGTGCTCTTTGCCGTGCCGGGCGCCTTTACGCCCACCTGCTCGCTGAACCACCTGCCGGGTTATCTCGAAAATCGCGACACCATCCTTGGCAAGGGCGTCGACGATATCGCCGTTGTATCAGTCAACGACTGGCACGTGATGGGCGCCTGGGCGCAATCATCCGGCGGCATGGGCAAGATCCACTTCCTCGCCGATTGGGATGCCGGCTTCACCAAGGCTGTCGGCCTCGACGCCGACCTCTCCGCCGGCGGCCTCGGCCTGCGCTCCAAGCGCTATTCGATGCTGGTGGAGGACGGCGTGGTGAAGGCCCTCAACGTCGAGGAAAGCCCCGGCCAGGCAACCGTCTCGGGCGCTGCCGCGATGCTGGAACAGCTCTGAGCGTTCATTGCTTACGTTATGAAGGGGCGGCCGTTTGGTCGCCCTTTTTCAGTTGCGTCGGTGCTCAACGATGGGCCAGGTTATGCCAGGGCGTGCAAAACGGTCTTAGAACCGACCGGCGCGCAAAAACCGGCATGCTTCCCTTCGCCTTTCCGAACTATCAATCGTCGAGAAACTGGCTCAGCGCAGCATTGAACGCCGATGCCGACTCCAGGTTGACGATATGCCGCCCAGGCAAGGACAGATGACGGCCCTGCCGCACACGAACGGCGATGCTCTCCAAATCGGACGGCGGACATACCGGGTCTTCTTCACCGGAGACGGCAAGCAAGGGGTTGGCGATCCGTGCGATGTCTTGCTGCAAATCGGTGTTGGCCAGCGCCGCGCAGCAGCCGATATAGCCATCAACCGTTGTCGCGGTGAAACGGTCGAGAATGTCGCGCACCATGCCGGGCTGGCTGGCGTTGAACGCCTGGGTGAACCAGCGTTCTGCGGTGGCAGCTGTGAGCCCGCCAAGGCCGTATTCCCGCACGGCCGCCATGCGCGCGCCCCAGCTTTCGGCGGTGCCGATCTTGGCGGACGTCGCACACAAAAGAATTTTGTTCAGACGTTGTCCGGCATGAATGCCCAGCCACTGTCCGGTCAGGCCGCCGATCGACAGACCGCAGAAATGCGTCCGCTCTATCTCCAGCGCATCGAGCAGCGCAAGGACATCATTGCCGAGGTCTGACAGCGCATAGGGCGGCGGCGGGGCCGACGACAGGCCGTGGCCGCGGCGGTCATAACGCAGCACGCGGTAATGCTGCGACAAAGCGGCTGCCTGCGCATCCCACATGTGCAGGTCGGTTCCGAGCGAATTGCAGAACATGAGCCACGGTTTGCCGGCCGCACTCCTGTCGCCGTCGATGCGATAGTGCAGGCGGTGGCTTGCGAGATCGAGATAGGGCATGGCTTGAGGACTTTCGGTGTTTGAAAATGGCTGGAGGCAATGTCCCGACGATCCGGCCGAACCCTCCTATCCCGATGACGAAGGTCGCCGCAGTCGCGACGCGAAGGCGCCGACGGCCACATCGGGATGGCCGTCGGCGGAAGCATGACGCTGACCTGCGGGTATGTTCTGTCCGCCCGCCGTCAACGTACCGACCCTCATGCTGCCGCGAGCAGAACGGCGTCGACGCGGCGGGCGTTGCTGATCGCGAAGACCAGCATGGCGAGCGCCGAGACGGCCGCGGGGATCGCGAAGATCAGGAAGTTCTGCTGCAGCGGCAGCTGTTGGGCCAGAAGCACACCGCCGAGGGTCGGACCGACAATGGCGCCGATACGGCCCACACCGGAAGCCCAGCCCAGCCCCGTCGACCGGACGGAGAGGTTATAGAGCTGCGCGACGCTCGCATAGAGCAGGATCTGCGTGCCGATGGTGGTGGCGCCGGCGATGAAGATCGTCAGGAACAGCAGCCCAGCCGGCAGGTTGAAACCAATCAGCGCGATCGACAGGGCGGCAGCCACGAAGAAGCCGACGACAACCTTCGGCAGGCCGAACCGGTCGCCCAGCCAACCGCCGGCGATGGCCCCGACCATGCCGCCAAAATTGAGCGAGAACAGGCTCACGAGGCTGGCTCTTTCGGCATAGCCGGCTTCCTGCAGCACTTTCGGCAGCCACGACGACAGCAGATAAACAAGCAGCAGGCAGCAGAAGAACGCCACCCAGAGCATGAGCGTGCGCAACGTGCGCTGGTGGCGGAACAGTTCGGCGACCGATGCGGACGCACCCTTGGTTTCGGTGAAGACCAGCATGTCGTCGTTGCCAAGGCGGGCAGACGGATCGATCTTCGCATAGATCCGTCTGGCTTTCTCCTGCTGCCCCTGGCGGATCAGAAAGCCAAGGGATTCGGGCAACTTCCAGAGCACCAGCGGCAGCATCAGCAACGGCAGGGCGGCGATGAAGAACATGGGCTTCCAGCCATATTGCGGGATCATGCCGATGCCGAGCCCGGCGGCAACCATGCCGCCGACCGAGTAGCCGGAGAACATCAGCGCGACAATGGTGCTGCGGAGGCGCTTGGGGGCATATTCGTTCATAAGCGCCACCGCGTTGGGCATCAGTCCGCCGCAGCCGAGACCGGCGATGAAGCGAAAGATTTTGAACTGGTCGGGCGAACTGGCGAAACCGGTCAGAAGGGTGGAAGCGGTGAACAGCACGAAGCTGATCGCAATGCCCTTCTTGCGCCCGATCCTGTCGGCCAGGGAGCCAAAAGCCAGGGCGCCGAACATCATCCCGAACAGCGCCCAGGCCTGCAGCGCGCCGGCCTGCGGTTTGGTCAGGCCCCATTCCGCAATCAGCGTCGGCAGCACGGTGCCGGCGACGAAGACGTCATAACCGTCGACGATCAGCAGCAGCGCGCAGAGCGCCACCACCGACCACTGAAACCTTCCGAATGGATTGTTGTCTATCGCTTCATTCACATCGATAGTGCGCATCATGGCTCCTCCCTGAGTTTCTACGCAGTCAGTATTGAGATGTCAGCCGGTATCGCCCCCGGCCACCGGCAGCACGCTGCCGGTGATGTAGGACGCTTCATCCGAGGCGAGGAACAGGATTGGCGCTACCTGTTCCTCGATGGTCCCGTACCGCTTCATGAAACTGGATTGTTTCACCTGGCCGACGACGTCGGTCATCCAGGCCTTCTCCGCGTCCGTATCGCCCGCGACATTGCGCGGAATCCGACGCGGCGGCGCTTCCGTGCCGCCTGGTGCGGTGGCGACCACGCGGATGTTGCGCTCCGCCAGTTCCATGGCAAGCGACTGGGTGATGGCGTTCACGCCGCCCTTGGCTGCCGAATAAGGCACACGATGGATGCCGCGCGTTGCATTCGAAGATACGTTGACGATGGTGCCGCCGCCGCGCGCGAACAGATGCGGCAGGACGGCGTGGCAGCAATAGAGTGTCGGCATCAGCGAGCGGCGGATCTCCGCGTCGATCTGCTGCGATCCGAATTCCGCAAAGGGGCGCATCCGGATGGCGCCGCCGACATTGTTGATCAGGATGTCGATGCCACCGAAGCGTTGCTCGGCGAAGCGCATCGCCGAGGCCGCGCCTTCATAGCTCTCCAGATCGGCATTGAAGGCGGCGGTTTCGGCGTCTCTGGCTTCGGCTGCAATCTCCGTCACGAAATCGGCGCGGTCGACGAACAGCACCCTGCCACCCTCTGCCGCGGCGCGGATGGCCACGGCGCGGCCGATGCCCTGCGCGGCGCCGGTGACGACCAGCACCTTGCCGTCAAACCGACCGGCGAAGCGCGGCGCGCTCATGCAGCCTCCTTCGCCGCTGCATTGGGCGTGAACTTTTCGTATTGGAAGCTGTTGGGCTTCACGCCGTTGTCGTCGAAATGCTTGCGCACCGCATCGACCATTGGCGGGGGGCCGCAGAGATAGACGTCGACATCGCCGCCATGAAGCAGCGCGGCCGGCATATGTTGCGTAACCCATCCCTTACGCGGATGGCTCGAGGCCTCCTCGGCCACCACCGTGGTGAAGCTGAAGTTGGGCAGGCGCGTGGCATAGGCCGCGAACTCGTCGACGAGAACCAGATCGAGATCGCGCGTCACGCCATAGATCAGATGGATTTTCTGTTCCGATCCAGCGCGGGCAAGAACCTCGAGCATCGAGAGGAACGGTGCAAGGCCGGTGCCTCCGGCTAAAAACAAAAGCGGCCTGCGCACATCCCGCAGATAAAAGCTGCCGAGCGGGCCAGTCAGATTGAGCCTGTCGCCGGCCTGTGCGTCGGCGAGCCAGCTGCTCATCAACCCACCCGGGATCTTCTTGATCAGGAAGCCGATGCGTTGCTCGCCGGGCGCCGTGCTGAACGAATAGGAACGGCTCTGGCCGCTGGCCGGCACATCGATGTTGACATACTGGCCGGGCAGGAAGGAGGGAGACGCCCCAGTGTCCACGTCCAGTTCCAATACGATCGCCGCATCGTTGTGCGGCGTCACCTTCGCCACAGTGGCGGCGAATTTCTGCTGCCCGGTTTTGCAGGCCGTCGATGTCGTCGGCACAGCGATGACGCAGTCCGACGTCGGCTTCATCTGGCAGGTCAGCACGAGGCCGCGCTCCGCCTCGTCGGCCGTCAGCGCATCATCGATATAGTCGTCGCCGAGATCGTAGAAGCCGCTTTCGGCGCGACATTTGCAGGTCCCGCACACGCCGTCGGAGCAATCCATCGGCAGGTTGATCTTGTTGCGGAAGGCGGCATCGAGAACCTTCTCGCCGTCCTTGCATTCGACGAACCGGGTGACCCCGTCCTCGAAGTTCAATGCGATCCTGTAGCTGGCCATGGAGCCCTCCTCATCAATCCCCTGCCGGCCGGCGACGCCTGTCAAACGTGATAGACGTCAATAACCTGGCGGATGTAGTCGTTCTTCAACACGATCTTCTTGCGCGCGATCAGCAGTGCGTCGTCGTCCTTGCGCAGCGTGGCGAACATGGTGCCGAAGAAGTGGTCGGTTACCTTGTAGCGGTGGTTCAACGTGTGGAAGTTGTAGCGCACGTCGACTTCGTCGCCCCGATGCGCCAGCACTTCGACATTGGTGACATTGTGGCTCGTGCGCGGTTCCGGCGTGGAAGCGCCGGAGCGCTCGGTCTTGATGCGGAATACCCGGTCTTCCAGGCCGTCGCGGTTCGGATAATAGATCAGCGAAATCTGCGACTGCGGGTCTTCGGTAATCCGGTCGTCGTCATCCCAGGCCGGCATCCAGTAGGTCACGTCGGGTGCATAGCAGGTCAGCCATTCGTCCCACTCGCGATCGTCCAGGAGCCGCGCTTCCCGATAGAAGAACGCGCAGATGGCGTCATAGGAAATGCTCATGCGACAACTCCGTTCTTTTCAGCGGACAGCGCCTGGCGCATCACCTTGGCCCAGTATTCGTGCTGGCGGACGAACAGGCCTTCGTCCTCGCTGCGCTCGCCGGACAGCAGCGGCTCGATGCCCATCTGCTTGGCGTTTTCGTCCGGACCATCGATCCACAGCGGCGCGCCCCGCGACAGGTCGTTCCAGAGCGCCGCGGTGCCGGCATAGCCGGCCTGGCAGGCGCGGAATTCCTCCAGGTCGTCAGCAGTGCCCATGCCGGACACGTTGAAGAAATCCTCATATTGGCGGATACGGAGCTGGCGATCAGCCTCGCTTTCGCCCTTCGGCGCAAAGCAGAAGATGTTGATTTCGGTCTTGTCGACACTGATCGGGCGGGTCACGCGGATCTGCGTGCTGAACTGGTCCATCAGGAATACATTCGGGTAAAGGCAGAGGTTGCGGGTCTGGTTGACGATGAAATTCGCCTTCTCGGCACCGACGCGCGCCGCGATCTCGTCTCGCTGGTCGTAGACCGGACGTACCTCGGGGTTCATGGTGTTGGTCCACAGCAGGATGTGACCGTTCTCGAAACCATAGACACCCGCGACGGAACGGCTCCAACTGTTGGCGTCGACCGCCTTCGTGCCCTCTTCCTTGCGCCGCCCCATCGTCGCGGCATAGTTCCAGTGGACGGAGCTGACGTGATAACCGTCGCAGCCGTTTTCCATCTGCAGCTTCCAGTTTCCGTCGTAGATGTAGGACGAATTGCCCCGCAGCACTTCAAGCCCGTTCGGCGCCTGGTCGACGATCTGGTCGATGATAACCTTCGTCTCGCCGAGATAGTCCTCGAGCGTCGCGACCGCATCATTCAGGCTGCCGAACAGAAAGCCTCGATAGTTCTCGAACCGGGGAACGCGCTTGAGGTCGTGCGAACCGTTCTGCGCGAACTGAGGCGGATACTGGGTGGTCTTCTCGTCCTTGACCTTGAGCAGCTTGCCGGCGTTGGAAAAGGTCCAGCCGTGGAAGGGGCAGGTGAAGCTGCCCTTGTTGCCGTGCTTGCGGCGGCACAGCATCGCGCCGCGGTGGGCACAGGCGTTGATGACCGCGTGCAGTTCGCCGTTCTTGTCGCGGGTGACGACGACCGGCTGCCGGCCGATATAGGTCGTGTAATAATCGTTGTTCTCTGGGATTTGACTCTCATGGGCCAGATAAACCCAGTTGCCTTCGAAGATATGCTTTATCTCCAGCTCGAAGAGGTCTTCGTCGGTGAAGATGTCCCGGCGGCAACGGAATAGACCGGCTTCCTTGTCGTCCTGCACGGCAGTGGCGAGCAGATGATCGAGTTCTCTTGCTTTGTCGATGATCGCAGACATGGCTTCTCTCCCGCAAAGTGCGCGGTAACCGGCGCAACCCTTGCAACAGTGTCGATGGTGACGATGATATGCGGGCTGGCGGCCATTCAGCCGCCGCCCTTGCCGTTTACGCGGCGGCGCGTTTGCGCTGTTCGTTGATCTGGTTGTCGATGCCATCGACCAGAGCGGTCAGATGGATGTCGAACGTGATCTCGGCGAACGGGCCGCTCAGACCATTGGCCTTGATGCTGGCCTCGTCGCTGCGCTCGATCACGGCCGGAACCAGGCCGTCTCGCGTCGCATAGGCAAAATCATCATTGACCAGCGGATCGCCTTCGATGTTGATCTGGGTCGTCAGCTTGCGATGGCCGTCGGCGCTGATGAAGAGGTGGATATGCGCCGGGCGCTGGCCATGGCGGCCGAGGGCGGAAAGCAACTGTTCCGTCGGGCTGCCCGGTGGCACGCCATATCCGTGCGGCACGATGCTCTGGAATTTGTAACAGCCCTTTTCGTCAGTCACGATCGTGCGGCGCATGTTGAACGGCGCCTGCTTGCCGGTCGGGTCGAAGTGCGAATAGAACCCGCGGGTGTCACAATGCCAGACTTCGACAGTCGCACCCGGCTGCGGCTTGCCGTCAGAACCATAGACGGTGCCGTGCATGATCAGTGTGTGACCATTGGCGTCGGTGCCGTCATCGAGACGGGCAAAGCCATGACTGACCGGTGCGCCGGCCACATAGAGCGGCCCCTCGATCGTGCGCGGCGTCGGGTTTTCGATGCCGAGCGCCTCATCGATCGCGTCGAGGCGTTCGTCGAGGAAATGATCGAGACCGAGACCGGGCGAGATCAGGCCGGCCTGGCCGGCGGCGCCGATCTCATTGAGCCAGGCAATGCCGGTCCAGTATTCGTCGGGGGTGATGTCGAGATCATCGATCGCCTTGAACAGGTCGGACATGATCCGATGGACGATGAGTTTGACGCGCGGATTGCCGCCGTCCTTGTCGAGGCCGCTCAGGACGCTCAGAAAATCCTGAATGTCGGGCCTGCCGAAAATCTTCACGCTCATTTTTTCCTCCTCTTGCATTGTTCAGAAAGTCGATGCGGCTCCCGTTCCCGCGCCGAACACGGCGCTAGGTATCGTCCTCGCGGATCGCCGAGGGATGCCGCAGCAGCGGCGTTACTTCGATGTCCATGAACTTGAACAATGGCAGCCCCGACAGGATCTCGTGCAGCTCCGTATTGTCCTTCACGTCGAAGATGCTGTAGTTCGCGTATTCACCGGCGATGCGCCAGATATGCCGCCATTTGCGGCTGCGCTGCAGTTCGTGCGAATAGGCCTTTTCCCGAGCGATGATCTCCGCCGCCTCCGCCGAGGGGAGATCATGGGGAATATTCACATCCATCCTCACATGGAAAAGCATGGTCGCCTCCCTTATCCGGCAATGCTGATCGTCTTGCGCATCCTGCCTCGAACAAAGAACGCCACACGATCCTCGTCCAGTTCGATCCCCAGTCCCGGTCCCTGGGGAACGGTCAGTTCGAAATCGCTGTAATCCAAGGGCGTGGCGAGGATCTCTTCCGTCAGCAGCAGCGGACCAAAGAACTCCGTGCCCCATTGCAGATCCTTCACGCCGGCCATCAACTGCGCGGCAGCGATCGTGCCGATCGGCCCTTCGAGCATGGTACCGCCATAGACACCGATGCCGGCCGTCTCGGCGATGGCGATGACCTTGGCGGCGGCGAACAGGCCGCCCGCCTGCTCGATCTTGATCGAGAATACGTCGGCTGCGTGCGCCGTCACCGCTTCGAGGGCGCTTTCGGGACCGACAAGCACTTCATCGGCCATCATCGCGATCGGTGACACTCGCGTCAGCCGGGCAAGCGGCGCGACGCCGCACACCGGCTGCTCGACCAATACGCAACCCGCATCGCTGAGTGCCGCAATCGCATTGCGCGCCTCGCGCTCCCGCCAGGCCATGTTCACGTCGACACGAACCGAGGCCATGTCCGGCAGCGCCTTGCGTATGGCAGCCACGTGGCGGATATCCTCCTTGATCGACTTGACGCCGATCTTCAGTTTGAAGTCCTTGTGGCGACGTCGGTCGAGCAGCGCCTGCGCCTCATCGATGTCCTTTGCGGTATCTCCGGATGCGAGCGTCCAGGCAACCGGCAGTTTCTCACGACGTCGGCCGCCGAGCAGTTCCGACATCGGCACGCCGAGGCGGCGGGCCTGGCAATCCAGCAACGCGGATTCGACGGCGCATTTGGCAAAGTGATTGCCCTTTACCGCCTTCCGGACGCGATCCATCGTCGCCTGTACGCGCGTCGGATCGCAGCCGAGGAGCAGGGGCGCGATATATTCGTCGATGGTGAGTTTCATGCCTTCCGGGCTCTCCGGTCCGTAGGCAAGTCCGCCAATGGTCGTGCCTTCACCGAGGCCTTCGATCCCATCGGAGCAGCGAACGCGCACGATCGTCATGCTCTGGCGGTTCATGGTGACCATCGAGAGCGTGTGCGGCCGGATGGTCGGCAGATCGAGTATAGTAGCCTCGATGGAAACGATCCGAATTTTCGCACGCACCGCGCTTCCTCCCTTGATTTGCAGGAAGGTTAGCCCTCGTTTAAGGTAAGGTCCAAGACCATATAAGTCGAAATCTATACCTCGGAGGTATAATAGGAATGGAGCTGCGCCAACTCCGCTACTTCGTGGCGGTCGCCACCGAGCGCAATTTCTCGCGCGCGGCGGAAATTCTCCACATCGCGCAGCCACCGCTCAGCCGGCAAATCCAGCAGCTGGAGGAAGAACTGGGCGTCAACCTGATCGACAGGTCCAAGCGGCCGTTGAGCTTGACGGAGGCGGGACGGTTCTTCTTCGATCAGGCCTCGCAGATCATGGCCCGGCTCGAGCACATCCGTGATCAGACCCAGAGAATAGGAAAAGCCCAGCGCGAACGGTTCGTCATCGGCTGCGTCGGCTCCACCCTCTATGGAGGCATGCCGGATCTCGTCAGGCGCATGCGGCAGCGCTGGCCTGATCTCGATATCGAGATCCGGGAAATGATGTCGACGGAACAGGTGACGGCGCTCAAGGAGCGACGCATCGATCTGGGTTTCGGCAGGGTGCGCTTCAACGACAGGGAAGTCGAACGGCTGACGCTCCGAGAGGAGCGGCTTGTCGTCGCCTTCCCGAAGAGCCATGCCAAATCCATCGCCAAGGAGCCCATCGGGCTTTGCGAGCTGGAGGGGGAATCCCTGATCATCTATCCCTCGACGCCCCGGCCAAGCTTTGCGGACGAGACGCTGAACCTGCTCGGCGAGATCAACGTCAACCCCGGGCATGTCGAGGAGGTTCGCGAAATCCAGACGGCGCTGGGCATGGTCGCAGCCGGCGCCGGCCTGTGCATCATTCCCGCGGCCTCGCAGCGCCAGCGACCGGACGATGTCTGCTATCGCATGATTGCCGACGAGAGGGCGACCTCACCCATCATCATGAGCTACCGGCGCAACGAAGCCGGCGGCCGGATCGAATCGACAAAGCAGATTATCCGCGAAATGTATGCCGACAATCCCCCCTGGCTCCAGCTCTCCAATGTCCGTCTGGACGCGCTTGAGAGTTGAGGCAGGCCTGCGCTTCGGCCTGCTGCCATCCACTCACTTCCGGGCGCAGCACTTCGAGCCCCAGGGAGGCGCGCCCGACTGGCATGCCGGACCGAACGATCTGTTGGCAGAAGGCGGCAAACAGTTCCTTGACGCCGTTATGAGGCGCGTCATTTGCCAGCCAGCGTGCGATATCTTCCATCCTGCCGGCCTCGCTTCGCAGGGTTAAGTTCGGATTTCGAACCAGCCCGCCGTGGCACGAATGATGTTCCAGAGTTTGACTGGAAGCGTGATCTCCGAAACCGTGAGTGGGCTGAGCGCAATGTCGATTTCATGACTTCTTTGGTTCTGGGCGAGTTCAACCCATTCCGGATTCATCACCAGCCCCTGGCCGACGGCGACGAGCGACAGGCCAAATTCGAGGGCCTTTTCGGCCTCATCGGGTTTTCTGATTTGGCCGGCGGCGACGACGGGTATACGGCCCTCGACGCGCTCGGCAATGAGCTCAGCGATGGAACGGCCGCCGGCATCGTGGATAGGTTTGGCATGAAGCACGCTCGAGAGCGACACGTGCACATAGTCCACACCGGCGACGACGAGGCGATCAATCAGTTCGCAGGTGTCACTGAGCCGAAGGCCGCCTTCATCAGATTCCTCAGGCGAGATCCGGTAGCCCAACAAGAAGGGCCGCTTCGCGTGCGTGTCGATGATCCGCTTTACCTCTTGAGCAACGGCGAGCGGAAAGCGCATGCGGTTCTCCAGCGAACCGCCCCATTGGTCCTCTCGCTGGTTAGATAGCGGTGAGAAGAAATTCTGAATCAGGAACCCGTGCGCCCCATGCAACTCGATGCCGTCGAAGCCTGCCTCGATTGCCCGGCGTGTGGCCTCGCCGAAAGCAGCCACGACAGCCAGGATTTCATCGTGAGTCAGCGCGCGCGCTGTCATGTTGCCAGTGTTGAATGCACCCGCAGCAGCCTTGACGGCGCTCGCGCTGACGATCTCGCCCCCTGGAACCAGTTCGGGCACGGCTTTGTTGCCGGCATGGAAGATCTGGAGGATCGCCGGCGCGCCACCACTCTTGGCCGCCCCTGCCAGGCGGCGCAGGCTCGGTGTGAAGCTATCGTCGCAAGAAGCAAACTCGCCCGTGAAGCCGACGCCATTCGGCATGACGTGTGTGCAACCGGTAATCACCAGGCCGACGTCCTTTGCTCTGCGACGGTAATACGCGACCTCTTCGTCAGAGACCGTTCCGTCCTCATTGCCCGACCATGTCGTCATGGGTGCCATGACAATCCGGTTGCGAAGGGTGATCCCCTTGGCGAAAGCGAACGCGTCGAAGAGTTTCGGTTGTGTCTTGCTCATGATCTCGTCGTCCTCGCACCGCTCCAACAGCATGCGGTGTCGAGCAACTAAATAATGGAGGACAGGCATGCCGATTAGCCGCTATAATCTGCATGAACTTAGAAATGGGGTTTATGAATGAGAAAAGGTGATTTCAGCGAGCTGGCGGCATTCATCACCGTCGTGGAGGAGGGAAGTTTCACGCGCGCGGCCGCAAAGCTTGGCCTCTCTCAGTCCGCACTCAGCTATGCTGTTCGAATGCTCGAGCGACGTCTGGATGTGCGGTTGATTTCACGGACGACGCGCAGCCTTTCGACGACAGAGGCGGGAGAACGGCTGTTTCACAGCCTGCGTCCCGCATTTGATCACATCGACAGCGAGATTGCCGCGCTCAGTGCCCTTCGCGACAAGCCCGCAGGCACGATTCGCATCACCACCTTTCGGCATGCCGCCCGGATGGTGCTCTGGCCCGCATTGCTGAAACTCGCGCCCGAGTATCCGGGCATCGTCGTTGAGATCAATGTCGATGAAGGGCTCACGGACATTGTCGCTGGCCGATTTGACGCAGGCATACGGCTCGGCGAACAGGTCGAGAAGGACATGGTCTCGGTGCGGGTGAGCCCCGAGGTTCGAATGGCGGTTGTCGGATCGCCCTCCTATTTTGCCAATCGTAAGCGCCCGGAAACGCCACGTGACCTGAACAACCACGCTTGCGTAAGCTATCGGCAGAGCAGGGGAGGCGGTCTCTATGCCTGGGAATTCGAGCGTGACGGCATTGAGCTGGAGGCGCGCGTCAGCGGATCGCTTATTCTCAATGACAATGAGATGCTCGAAAACGCGGCCCTTGACGGACTGGGGCTTGTTTATGTCTTCGAAAGTCAGGTTTCTCACCATGTGGCCGAGGGACGTTTGATCCGAGTTCTGGAAGACTGGTGTCCGCCATTCCCAGGCTATCACCTCTATTATCCAAGCCGGCGACAACACACCCCGGCCTTCTCCCTCCTGGTCGAGGCACTCCGTTACCGGGGACCGTAACGGCATTTATCAATCCCATTTCTAACCCCATGCAGAAAATGGGGCCTAATCGCTGGTGCTGCGCTGCTTATCTCACCTCACGAGGACGGGCGCAAAATCACTGTGCCGGCGAGGTGATCGAGATCGCCTGAGTGCAAGCTGGCCTGGCACGGCTCGTCCCTCCTTCGATGAAAAGACGGCTCTGCCGCTAAATTCAGGAGACGACCTATGGACAAAAACAAGCCAAATGCGGGTTCCAATGCCAACGAGCATCCGGGTGTTGCTCGCCGCGACTTCTTGATCAACTCGGCGCTCGCCGGGGCAATGTTGACCGTCGCATCGCCGGCCTGGGCCGCTTCGTCGGATCAGCCCCAGGCAACTAAAAGCACGCCCCAGGCAGGACAAGCCCAGATGAAGACCCGGAAACTCGGAACACTGGAAGTCTCGGAAATAGGAGCTGGATGCATGAGCATCAGCGCCAATTATGGGCCGGCCGCCTCGACAGCCCAAGGCATCGAGACCATCCGCGCCGCCCACGAAAAAGGCGTTACATTTTTTGATACCGCCGAAGTCTATGGGCCGTATACGAGCGAAGAGCTTGTCGGTGAAGCGTTGGCACCGATACGCGATCAGGTGAAAATCGCCACCAAGTTCGGCTTCGCAATTGACGGCACGGCCGGGCTGAACAGTCGTCCGGAACGGATCAAGCAGGTGGCGGAGGCTTCGCTCAAACGCCTGAAAACCGATCGCATCGATCTCTTCTATCAGCATCGCGTCGACCCCAATGTACCGATCGAAGACGTGGCTGGTGCGATCAAGGAGCTGATCCAGGAAGGCAAGGTTCTGCACTTCGGTCTCTCGGAGCCGAGCGCCGGGACAATTCGCCGGGCACATGCCATCCAGCCTGTGACGGCGGTCCAGACCGAATACTCCGTGATGGAAAGGAGCCCGGAACGCAATGGCGTTCTCGCAGCATGTGAGGAGCTTGGCATCGGCTTCGTCCCGTGGGGTCCCATGGGAATGGGTTATCTCACAGGCAAAATCGACGCGAGCACACGGTTCGACCCGAAGACCGATCTGCGCTCGACATTCGACCGCTTCAGCCCTGAAAACCTGGCAGCCAATATGCCGTTCGTCGAGCTGTTGAAGCAGTTCGCCGAAAAGAAAGGTTCAACGCCCTCTCAGATTGCCCTGGCGTGGCTGCTGGCGCAGAAGCCGTTCATCGTTCCTATCCCAGGCACGCGCAATATCGATCATCTGAACGAGAACCTGGGTGCACTTCGGGTCGAGCTGACGCCTGACGACCTCCGCGAGATCGGGACTGGCCTCGCGGCACTGACCGTGCATGGCGGACGCATGAACGAAATGCAAATGGGTCTGGTTGACCAAACAACCTAAAGCGCGTCGCGATCTTTCCGACCTACAGGCGCCGCGCGTTTTTCAGACGCGCGACGCTGCAGCACTTTGAATTGCTGCAGCAATTGCCGGATTAAGAAGCCCGCTTTCTAAGCCCATGCAAATACCACCGCCTAATCTGATCGGCTTCGCCGGACTACGGTGTCGTCGATTGTCTGTGTCAAATCCCGCTCCGGCAAACCAAGGGAATCCTCTATGGCTGACGCCAGATCCAAAAAATCCAATGAACCATTCGCCGCGATCCAACGTCTTGTCGTGACCGTGGCCGCTATCGTCTTCAGCGTCTTCGGCCCATTCAGTTCTTCGGCAATGGCGCAGGCAACCGGAAACCGGGCAACCTTCCCAAAGAATTTCGATGAGTATGTCCACTATGCGACCTACGACCGTGGCTCTTCCAGGGAGGAGGCGTTTGCAACGCGCGAAACTTTGGAGATCGCGAAGTCCGGCCGACCGCTGCCGCCCGGCACGCAATTGGTCCTGGGCATCTGGGCTGACTACAAGCTCACCGGCTATTTCGTCATGGAGAAAGGTGTGGACTGGGGTCTCAGCGTCCCGGAGGAGCAGCGCACCGGAGACTGGCATTTTCAGCAGTTCGATACCAACATGCAGGTCAGTCGGACCGCGTTCGCCGAGCGATGCCAATCGTGCCACGGGTCGCAGGCAGATAATGACTTCATGTTCACGACCGACAGAATGCGGGCTTACGTCCCTTGAAGCCGCTGTTTCTCTTGCGGTTGATCCTCGATGTCTTGGCGGCCGGCTTGTTGCAGGCCGCTCTGGCTTACAACTGGCTCGGCAATGCGGCACACGAGATAATCGGCACAGGCATGTTCCTGCTGCTGATCAGCCACAACATTTTCAACCGCCGTTGGTACGGCATGATCACGAAGGGCTGGCGCGAACCGCGCGGTATCGTCACCAGGGTGATCAATCTCTCGCTTCTGATCACCATGCTGACCTTGCTGGTAACCAGCATAATCATCTCAGAGACCGTCTTTGGCTTCCTGTCTTTGACCGGCACCTTCACCTTGCGCCAGATCCACGCGTCGGCGGCTTATCTGGCGCTGCTCATGGCCTCCATTCACCTGGGTCTGCACTGGTCGATGATCATCGGCGTGGTGAGCAGCAGGTTCGGCATGACGGCCGAGGGCAGACTGCCGACGCTTGTTTTGCGTGTGGTCGCCATCACCATCGCCGTCTATGGCGTTCAGAGCTTGCTCACTGTCAATGTCGGATCAAAATTGTTCATGCAAATGAGCTTCGACTTTTGGGATTTCCAGACTGCGACGCCGGCCTTTTTCCTGCATCACATAGCGATCATTGGGCTTTTCGTGTCTATCACCCACTATGGCCTGAAGCTGATCAGGGGCCGAAAGCGCCGGACGCGTACTGTCGGCCATAAAGCAGTTGAACGCGGGTCTATTTAGAAACCCGCTTTCTAGCTTCATGCAAATTATGCATTCTAATCAAATAGACTGAGCGCATCTATCTTCCTGTCTGTCGAAACAGGGAGTTAAGCGTGAGCAAAGTTTGGTTCATCACAGGCGTGAGCAGCGGCATCGGCGCCGGGGTCGCCAGAGCGGCATTGAAGGCTGGCGACAAGGTCGTTGCCACCTCCAGAAATCTCGACAAGGCCCGTGATGCCTTGCGCGACGTTGCTGGTGACGATCTTGCGTTCATCAAGTTGGACGTGACCAGCGAAGCACAGGTCAATGCTGCTGCAGAAGACGCCGTCGCGCGGTTCGGACGCATCGACGTCGCGGTGAACAATGCTGGCTATTGCCTGCTCGGCAACTTCGAAGAGCAGAGCCTTCCCCAGATCGAAGCCCAGTTTGCCACCAATTTCTATGGCGTTGTGCATGTCGTGCGCGCCGTGCTTCCGGTCATGCGCAGGCAGCGGTCGGGTCACATCATCAACATCGGCGCCGCAGCCGGCGTCATCGGCCTGAAACACTGCGGTGCCTATTCCGCCACCAAGTTCGCGATCGAGGGTCTGGCGTTTTCCGTCGGGATCGAGGTCGAGCCATTCGGCGTCAAGTTCACGACCGTCGAACCCGGAGCCTTCCGCACGGATCTGCTGGACAGCCAGAATGTTCGTTACGTTCCCCGAAGCGGCATCGAAGACTATGCCGGCGATGCAACATCCGAGGCCACCTGGTCGAGCTTCCATGGCGTGCAACCTGGCGATCCCGACAAGCTCGGCGCGGCCGTCGTCACCGTCGCCGCCATGGAAAATCCGCCGAAGATATTCGTCGCCGGAACGGATGCGATCGCCATGATCGCGCCCGGCATAGAAAGCCGTCTCAGCGACATGCGAACCCATGACGAGCTGTCCAGATCGACGGACGGATCTCTCTGATCATCCTCAACTCAAAAACCAAAGGACCCGACACAATGAAGAAGATCGCTTTCGGTGTGGCTGCCGCCATCGCCTTGACCCTCACCACGACCGCCTTTGCCCAGGATTCGCAGGCCCCCGGCTACATGATTGCGAATTATACGATCAAGGATCAGGCCGGCTACAACAAATATATGGAAGAGGCCGGTCCGCTCGCTCCGAAATTCGGCGGCAAGATCATCGTGTTCAATCTGAATGCGACGGCGGTGGAAGGCGAGCCGAAAAAGGTCATGGCCATCGCCGAGTTCCCAAGCGTGGCTGACGCGCAGCGCTTCTACAATTCTCCGGAATACACGGCCGCGCGGAAATTTCGCGTCGCCTCGACCGAAGGCTCGGTGATCATCACCGAAGGCTTCGTTCCTCCCAAGCAGTGAACGCGGACAGTGGCAGAGGGTGCCGACACCCCTACCCGGTGCCCTCTGCCTCGTCCCGATAACGCAACGTCTCAAGCAAACAGGAGCCTGATATGGCCAAGCAAACTGATAAGATCGTTTCACCGGAAGGTGCTTTCAACAGCCGCCGCCAACTTCTGAAAGCCAGCGCGGCACTCGCGACGCTGCCTCTCATGGCAGCGGCCGCGACCAGCGCGCAGGCCGCAGATACCAAAGCGGCCACGGCTGCGACAGCGCCGGATGCAAACTCCGAAGCGTTCATCAACGGCATGGCCGACCTGATGGCGCATTCGACGCGTACACCGGTTCTGCGGTGGCCGAACGAATACGGCATGGACTATGAGGAAATCTTCTTCCCGGCGATGGACGGCATCACGATCGAGGGCTGGTTCATTCCAGCCGCCGGCTCCGACAAGTTGCTCATCATGAACCACCCGATGCCCTGCAATCGCTATGGCTATCCGGGGCATATGGCGCCCTGGCAGGACTTTGGCGGCTTCGAGGTGAACTTCCTGCCGGAATACAAGATCCTGCATGACGCAGGTTACAACATCATCACCTATGACATGCGCAACCATGGCCGCAGCGGCAGCGGAAGCGGTGGCATCAATGCCCATGGTACCCTGGAATATCGTGACGTGATCGGATCGCTGCGTTACGCCAAATCGCGGCCCGACACCAAGGATATGAAGACGGCCCTCTACAGCCGTTGCCTGGGCGCCAACTCTACCATCGTCGGCATGCACAAGCACCCGGAAGAGTTCACCCACATCAAGGCGATGATTGCATTGCAGCCGGTAACGCCTGCCGTCTTTGTCCAGACAGCGATGGAAAATCAAAAAATCGCCAACGGTGTCGAGCTGTTTGATGCCGCCTACTACAAGCGGACCGGCTATCATCTCTCCGACGTCTGGCCGATGGAATATGCCAAGTCGGTGACGGTTCCGACATTGGTCGCGCAGGTCCGCGACGATTTCTTGACCAAGCCGTCTAATGTTCAGGAGATCTACGACACGATTTCCTCAAAGGATAAGAAGCTTTTCTGGATAGAAGGCACGGACCAGCGTTTCCAAGGCTACAATTATTTCGCGAAGAACCCGCAACTGGTGCTGGACTGGTTCGCCACTCACATCAACGTCGCCTAAACGCAGACGTCTTCCCCTTTAAACAGGATCCCGTCTTTGGGGACGGGATGGTTCAATCCTCCTTCACAAGGAGGATTGAACACCAGTGGGGTTTAATGGGGCGCGGGACGTCAGCATGTCCGTTCTCCCGGCGCATTCATAAATCTCATTTCTAAGTTCATGCCGATAATACCATCTAATCGTGCCCCGCTAGGCGATCTATCCTCCGGTTCATCAGGAACAGGAGTGAGATATGAGCAAGGTTTGGTTTATCACGGGTGCAGGCAGCGGTATCGGTGCTGCCAGTGCCAAAGCGGCCCTGAGGGCTGGCGACCGCGTCGTCGCGACCGGCCGCAACCTCGACAAGGTACGCAATGCCCTGAGCGACGTCGCAGGCGACCGCCTTCTATTCGTCCAGCTGGACGTCGCCAATGAGGAACAGGCCAGAACTGCGGTAGACGAAGCTGTGAAGGCGTTCGGTCGCATCGACGTTCTGCTCAACAATGCGGGCTACAGCCTGCTCGGCAACTTCGAAGAGTTGAGCACCGCCGAAATCGAAGGGCTGATGTCGACCAATTTCTACGGGGTCATGTATGCGATGCGCGCGGTTCTTCCGGTCATGCGCAAGCAGCGGTCGGGCCGGATCATCAATATCAGTTCGCTTGCCGGGATCGTCGGCTTCAAGCACTGCGGGGCATACAGCGCCTCGAAATTCGCGGTCGAAGGCCTCTCGCAGGCGGTTGCTCAGGAAGTCGAACAATTCGGCATCAAGATCACCGCCGTCGCGCCTGGCTTCTTCCGGACAGACCTGCTCGACGCCCGGAATGCGAAGTACGCCGCCAGCACCATCGAGGACTACGCCGCCGAAGGCAGCGCTGAAGACATGTGGTCAGGCTACAACGGCAAACAGGGTGGTGATCCCGCAAAGCTGGCCGACGTCCTTGTCAAGTTCGTCGGCATGGAAAATCCGCCAAAGCAATTTCTGGCTGGAAGCGATGCTCTTGCGGCCTACCAGCCGACCCTCGAAGGACAGCTCGACGCGCTGCGCGCATACGAGCAATTGTCCAAGTCGACAGATGGTTCCTTCTGAGGATAAGAGTGGGGTGGCCGTGGCAAGGAACCATGACGACACTCCGAAAAGACGCGGCGCTATCGTCAGGTGGTCTCGCGGATCCCGCTTTTCATGCCCCGCCGATTTCCCCAGAGCGCCGCATGAAATTCACCGCCGCCGTTTCGACAAGCCGAAACTCATCGTCGATCGATCGCAACCATCCAGCTTGAAACAGTGCTTGAAGGAGAACAGGAATGGCAATGGAACGCAACAAAATGGCAATGCGCCGGTTTGTCGAGTTTATAAATACAGCTAGCGAACAACTCGCCGCGGAGTTGATTGCTCCGGAGGCGATTTTCCATGTCCCTGGGCGGCAAGAGCCTCTGCGCGGCCCGGATGGGTACCTCGAGATCATTGGAATGATGCGAGGCGGCTTTCCCGACATCCAATGGACTTTGGAAGAAATCATCGCTGAAGACGATAAGATAGCCGCACGCTTCACAATGCGCGGCACGCACCAGGGTCCGTTCCTCGGCGTTGAGCCGACAGGTAAGTCGATCACGGTCCAGGCCGTGAACTTCTACCGTCTGGCTAATGGAAAATTTGTCGAAGAGCGTGGTCAACCCGACTTGCTGAGCTTGTTGCAACAAATCGGCGCGGTTGCGGGTTAGTGCGGGGTTGAGCAGCTCTGAGCGCTCATTCCTGAAAGATGAAGGGCGGCCGTTCGGTCGCTCTTTTCGCTTGTGTGATCGGCTCGCTCCGGGCAGCCAGATCCAGCGCGATCGTGACGCGCTTTAGTCCTTCATCGGCTCACCGAGCGTATGCATCAGGCGGTTCGCCCAGCCGAAGATGGCCGACGAGAGGACGAGATCGAGAGCCTCCAACTCGTCGAGCCCGACATCTGCCAGCGACTGCGCGTCGGCCGCGACCGCCTCGGGCGGCGTGGTCGACAGTCGGGCTGAAAAGTCGAAGATTGCCTGGAGGTGCTCGTCGAGCGTCGCCTCGAGACCATCGGTGAATACGGCCTCGATGACATCGGTGCGTTTTGTCAGATTGTTGAACCGGGAGGCATGGACGGCGGCGCAGTAGACGCAGCGGTTGACGACGGAGGCCGCGACCGCGCCCAGTTCGCGCTCGCTCCCCGCCAGTCCGTCCTTGCCGTACATGATCAGGTTGAACAGCGGCGAGCGGACCGCGAGTGTCTCGGGGTCGTGCGCCAGGGTCAGCACATAGGGCGAGATGCCCTTGTTCGACGGCGTCGTCTGCATCGCTGCATGCTGCTCGTCGGTGGCGGTCGCGAAATCGACCGGAATGACATAGGGCTGCCAGCGGGGCACCGTGGTGGTGAAGGTGTGGACGACCTCGCTCATCGCATTTCTCCCAGCAGCTTCAGGCCGGCAAGCACCCGCACCTGGTAATTGACGAAGGCCGCAAGCTCCGCGAGCCGGACGATGTCGGCGTCGGTGACGCCGACCTGACGCAATGCCTCGACATGGGCACGCGTGGCATCGCGCGGTGCGAGCGTCAGCCGGTCGGCATGACGAACGATCTCGACGGTGCGCGGGTCCGTCACCTTCGTGCCGGGCTCGGCGAGCAAGGCTGTCGCCGCTTCGTCGGCGCGGGCAACGAGCGTGTCGTAGTGGCTTGCGAGCGCCGGGCTGCGGTTGTGGCGCGCCATGCGGGCGGCGAGGGCGGCCCTCAGGCCGTGCGACAGTCCGCCGGGATCGCGCGGCAGAAGCACGGCGTCGTGGGCGGCTTCACTGAGGCGCAGGATTTCCGCGCGTTTCCCCATGGCTACCGCGAGGGCTGAACCCGGGCTCACGGAGGCAAGAGTTTCGATGAGTGTCAAAACAAGCTCCTCAAGACGTCAAAGGACATAAGCCCTAGGTAGGCCTGACGCCTCATTATGTCAAACTGGAATGATAAACAGCATTAGATGTGAATTTTTTATCTACTGCCAGTCGTCAAATGAGAATTGTCATGCTTTACTGACATGAAGGAGAGTGTTTGATGTCCACTATGCATTCTAACTCTTTCGATATAAGGCAACTTGAAGCCTTCGCAGCGGTGATGTCCGCCGGCAGCGTGACCGGGGCGGCAAGGCTGCTGGGACGGTCGCAGCCGGCGGTCACGCGGCTGATTCAGGATCTGGAAGCCGATATCGGCTATGCGCTGCTGCACCGAAGCGGTCCGCGCATCAGCCCGACCGCGCGCGGTCTGCTCTTTCACGCCGAGGTGGAGCGCCATCTTGCCAGCCTCGCCCATATCCGCGAACGAGCGAATGCCATCGGTCTCGATGAGCCGCCGTCGCTGACAATCGCGGCCACGCCTTCACTTGCGGCCGGCGTTTTGCCGCAGGCGATCGCGGCCGTCTCGCCAGATCTGATACCGCGTCATCTCCACGTGCAGGCGCTGGCGGCCGAGAACGTCGTGCAGGCGGTGCTCGCCCGCTCGGCGGACTTCGGGATCTCAAGCCTGCCGCTGGAACATCCCGGCCTCGACGTGCACTGGATTGCCGAAGCGCCGTGTGTCGTCGCTCTTGCCGCCAACGATCCGCTGGCCAACGATGAGATGGTGCGTCTTTCCGATCTTGCCGAGCGCCGCATCATCACGCTCGCCAATCCCTACCGCCTGCGGCACCGCATCGACGAAGCCCTGGAACGGGCGGGCGTCGCGCCGCAACGGATGATCGACGTCAACGCCTCGCTGACGGCGCTCACCATGGTCCGGGCCGGACTGGGAGCGGCCATCGTCGAGCCGGCAACCGTCTGCGGAGTTCCGCTCGAGGGGATCGTGATGCGCGTCCTCGACCACACCATCCCCTTCCTGTTCGGCGCCATCTCGCCGGCCGCGATGCCGCTGACCCCGACGGTCGCCGCCGTCATCGATGCGGCGCGCGCGGTGGCCCTGGCGATGCCCGGGTGCCGGCTGCATGACTCAGGCGGCGTCGAAGCATTGGCCGACACCGTCTACGGCGGTAGCCCGATGACCGAGGACGTGCCGTCATGAGCGACCTCTCGGCGTTTCCGAACAATCTCGAAGCCCTCGAGGCACGCCTGCGGCAGGACCTTGCCTGGCTGGAGCTGCCGGCCAAGTCCTGGGTTCCGCCCCGCGTCGTCGATGGCCAAGGGGTGGTCGACATCGTGATCATCGGTGCTGGTATGGCCGGGCTCGTGGCCTCCGCCATGCTGAAGCGGCTCGGCGTTGCCAACCACGTCGTTCTCGACAAGGCGCCTGCCGGAAGCGAGGGGCCGTGGGTCACCTTCGCCAGGATGCGAACCCTACGCTCTCCCAAGCAACTGACCGGGCCTGCGATGGGCCTGCCGGCGCTGACGTTCCGCGCCTATTACGAGGCGCGTCATGGCCGCGATGCCTGGGTCGCGCTCGACAGGGCGCCGCGTCAGACATGGATGGACTACCTCGTCTGGTACCGGCGCGTGCTTGACCTGCCGGTGCGCAATGGGGTCGCCGTCGAGGCCATTCGTCCGCGCGCCGACGGCCTGCTCGATGTCGTCTGCCGTCACGATGGCCGGACCGAAACGACGATCGCGCGCCATGTGGTGCTGGCGACGGGCCGCGACGGCCTGGGCGGCCCCTTCGTGCCGCCGATCGCCGATGACGTCGATCGCAAGTTCTGGGCTCACACCGCCGACGAAATCGATTTCGCCGCATTGCGCGGCAAACGGGTTGGCGTCGTCGGCGCCGGGGCCTCGGCGATGGACAACGCCGCCACCGCGCTCGAGGCAGGCGCCGCCCGGCTTGACCTGTTCGTGCGCAGGACCGACCTGCCACGGATCAACAAATTCACCGGCATCGGCAGCCAGGGCGTGGTGCACGGCTTCGCCGGTCTGCCGGATGACTGGAAGTGGCGGTTTCTCGACTACGCCATGCGCTCGCAGACGCCGCCGCCGCGTCCGAGCGTCTTACGTGTCAGCGCATTCCCGCAGGCCCATCTCCATCTCGCAAGCCCGATCAACCGGCTGCAACAGGAAGGCGATCATATCGTCGTGACGACGCCGAAAGGCAGCTATCCCGTCGATTTCCTGATCTTCGGCACCGGCTTCAAGGTCGACCTGACGAACCGGCCGGAACTTGGCCCCGTCGCATCGCATATCCGTCTCTGGCGCGACCGCTTTCCCGTACCCGCGGACATGCGAAACGACGAGCTTGAAACCTCGCCGGACCTCGGCGAGGCGTTCGAGTTCCTCGAGGTTGAGCCGGGCGCCTGCCCGGCGCTGGCCCGCATCCACTGCTTCAATTTCCCGGCCACGCTCAGCCACGGCAAACTCACGGGCGATATTCCGGCGATCAGCGAAGGCGCCGACCGGCTCGCCCGCGGCATCGTCAGGGCGTTGTTCGTCGCCGACCGCGAGCGTCATTTCGCCGATCTCCAGGCGTTCGACACGCCCGAATTGCTCGGAGACGAGTGGAGCGACGACGAGACCACGACGCTTTCCGACCTCTCTGCCGAAAGGACACCGACCCGAAATGCTTGAGCTCAAAGATCTAAAGCTGTCCTACGGCAACACCCAGGTCCTGAACGGTGTCGATCTCTCGGTGAACCGCGGCGACGTGGTGTCGATCATCGGCCCTAGCGGCACCGGCAAGACAACATTGCTGAAGTGCATCAACTATCTGGCCAAGCCGGCCTCCGGCACGATCGCCTTCGATCAGGTCAAGATGGACTACCGGAAGCCGGACAGCACCGCGGTCCAGGCGATCCGGCTGCGGACAGCGATGGTCTTCCAGCAGTTCAACGTCTTCAAGAACATGACCGTCATTCAGAACGTGATGGATCCGCTCGTCGTCGTGCAGCGCAAGTCGAAGGACGAGGCGCGTTCGATCGCTTTGCAGGAGCTTGAGCGGGTCGGCCTTTCGAACAAGGTCGACAGCTACCCGTCCCAGCTGTCCGGCGGCCAGCTGCAGCGGACCGGCATCGCGCGTGCGCTGGCCGTGAAGCCGGATGTCATGCTCTTCGACGAACCGACGTCGTCGCTCGACCCCGAACTCGTCGGCGAGGTTTTGAAGGTGATCAGGGACGTCACGTCATCAGGCATCACCTCGCTCCTCGTCACCCACGAGATGCAGTTCGCAAAGAACATCTCGAACCGCATCGTCTTCATGGATCGGGGCGTCGTCGCCGCTCAAGGCAGCCCTGCCGAGATCTTCGACACGCCCTCCAACCCGCGCCTTGCCCAGTTCCTGAATTCCGAACACTCCATCCAGTAAAGAAAGGATGCCTGACATGTCTTCCATCAAGTCGACTTCCCGCCGCACCTTCGGCCTCGCTGTCGCCGGCGTTGCCTTTGCCCTCGCAACCGCGGGCCTATCCCATGCCGAGGACGTGCGCACCATCAAGATCGCCACGGCTGCCGAATCCAAGCCGCTCTCGTGGGGTGCCATCGGCGTCGAGCCGCAGGGTTACGAACCCGATGTCCTGAAGGCGATCAACGCCAAGCTGCCCCAGTACAAATTCGTGATGGAGGGTGCTGCCGACATCGCTCAGGAGACCGGCCTTGCGACCGGCAAATACGACATCGCGACCGGCGGCTACTACCGGGCGCCCGCTCGCGAAAAGCAGTTCCTCATTCCCGAGAGCCCGATCGGCGCCAGCCTGATCAAGATCTACAGCCGCAAGGATAGCGGCATCAACGAGATGAAGGATCTGGTCGGCAAGAAGATCGTGCCGGTGACGGCCGGCGGCGGCATCTACAAATTCGCCACCGCCTGGCAGGAAAAGAATCCCGACTTCAAGATCGAGATCACCGCCTCCAGCGCCGGCATTCCCTATCCGGATCGCCTGAAAGAGGTCGAGAACGGCAAATACGACGCGCTGGTTTTGCCGTCGAACCTTGGCGAGCAGACGGTCATCGACCAGCAGAAGCTCAACGTTAAGGCAAGCGAGCCGGTCGCGATCAACAACACATTCGTGCTGATCCATCGCTCCGAGGAGAACAAGGCGCTCTCCGCAGACATCGACAAGGCTCTGAAGGAGCTCAAGGCCGACGGCACGCTCGCCAAGCTCTCGCAGAAATGGTTCGGCGAGGACATCACCACCTACATGAAGTAACGCCCAAGGCAGGGCCGACGATCAAGGCTGAATTTGAAACAAGGAGTGTTCCCAAGTGGACCTTTCCATCATGATCCCCGAGCTGCTCAAGGCATTGCCGCTGACGCTTGCGATCACGTTCACGGCCATGATCGCCGGCTTCCTGCTGGCCCTGATTGCGACGACGTTCCGGGTACGCAGGATACCGGTTCTCAGCCAGCTGGCCGACCTCTACGTGTCCTATGCCCGGAGCGTCCCCGTCGTGCTGCAACTGTTCGTCGCCTTTTACGGACTGCCGCTGGTCGTCGCCTTGTTCGAGGTCGAGGACTTCGTGTCCCCGAATGTCGCGGCGATCGTCGGCCTCAGCCTCTACCATGGAGGCTATCTTTCCGAGGTTCTGCGGCCAGCCTACCTCGCCGTAGAACGCGGTCAGCATGACGCCGCCGACAGTCTCGGATACACCTTCCTTCAGAAGATCCTTCGTGTCGTCGGACCCCAGGCGGTGCACATCGCCCTGCCAGGCTACGGCAACTCGATCATCTACCTCATCCACAACGTCGCACTCGTGATGTATATCGGCGCCGCGGATGTCATGGCGACCGCCCATCTCGTCATGGAGCGCGACTACAATCAGTACCAGTTCGAGACCTACCTTGTGCTGGCGGTGATCTATTCGCTGCTATGCCTCGTGGCATGGATGGTCGTGCGCTTTTTCGAAACGCGAAACGCAAAGTTTGCGCCCAATACCGCACCGGCCAAGGCCACCATGATGGCAAGCGTCTGATCGAATAGGAGGTCATCACATGTTCGATTCCGAAGTCCTTCTGCCCGATCTCTGGGACATCCTCGGCGCGGTCCCGGTGACGCTCGCCATGGCGCTTGGAATCTTCGTCTGTTCTACGATCGTCGGCAGCCTTTTTGCGATGGTGGAATACCGGCGGGTCCCGCTGCTTCGGGAACTGGTCGTCGCCTACAAGGTCGTCTTCAAGGGCGTTCCGATGGTGATCGTGATCTTCCTTGCCTATTACGGCTTGCCGCCGACGCTGCAGTTCCTGACCTCGCTCGTCGGCATCGATTACAACGGCCACTCGACGCCGAACTGGATCACGCTCATCGTCGCCCTGACCGCCTGCGTCGCAGCCTTCCAGGCGGAAGTCGTGAAGGGCGCCCTCAACTCCTTCGACAACGGTCAGGCCGATGCGGCCTACTCCCTGGGCTACAAGCGCAGCCAGGTGTTCCGCCGGGTGATGCTGCCGCAGGTCATCGTCGCGGCCATCCCCGATCTTGCCAACTCTATCATGGTGATCATGAAGGCACTGTCGCTGGGATTTGCCATCGAGGTCGTCGACATCTTCGCGCAGTCACAGCTGACCGCGGCGCTGAACTTCTACTATCTCGAAGCCTTCCTGATCGCCGTCGTCATCTACATGGTGATCGCCTATCTCGTCACATATGCCGCCGACCGGATGGAACGGGCGCTGAGGGTATGGGCCTAGGGTAGTTTGCCCTTCCTCGAGCACGATGCAGGGGTCAGGATACACTCGTTTCGGCCTATAGCGGCCAGAGGCTTGGGCTTTGGTTGAAGGGCGGCATAGGCCGATCTCCGCCAAATGTCAGAGACCGCCCCGAATGCGGAGATCGGACGCGTCGCAACAATGTCGCCTTCATCGCGAGTTTCGCGAATGGAAAGTATTATGGGACACAGTTACATTTCGTCACTTTAGGAATGATGGACCGAGGGTTTCATGGGCATCCCATTCCTCGTTCAGCGCCTGGAGCGTCTCTGTTGGAAATCCCTGCTGCCGATCCTTTTGAAACGAAGGTTCAAGCAAGAAGCGACCAACTTTCCACAGTTCCGCCATGAGCAGCCCGAGCAGTTGCTTGCGTTTAACCCGGATTGAGATGATGGTTTTCTCATCGCCAGTGAGCTCATAGGCCCCATGACACAGCGGGAACTCTTGGATCATAAGCAGCATCGTATGTTGTTGCCGAGCGTCCGGGGTCACTGACAGGGCATGGCCGCCGGATTCATCATAGAGCGCAATGGACACGACCTCGTTGGCTAAGACGCCACGGCACAGTTTCAGAAGCTCTGATGCTGGATCCGAGAACACGTCACTGATGCGGCACCTCACTATTCCGCCATTGCAAGAGATGAGAAGATCGCTCCAACCGTGTCGATCGAGCGTGAAGCAGAAACCCAGAGCATCGCAAACGTCAGGAGGCGATCTGGTCAACTTTTCATTTCCCTTTGCGTAACGCTGGTTGGCTAATTGAAGGCGGGATGGGCCGGTGCGAGTTTGGATGGCCAGGCCGCAAACTCTTAGTTCGGGATGGCAGCAAAGCTGTCAGGACCTGAAACCCAATGAAGTTGGCCCAAGAAGGTCCTAAGCCTTTGAACAGCTCGTTCTGGCGTTTCCGTCCGCGTCCATTGCCGGCGTTCCACATGCGTGTCGATATAGCGAAACTCTATCAGGCCCGATGATTGCGCTGAAATCCGAAGGTAGGGCACCGAGGGAGGGGCATGGTCGGTTTGTTGGACGCATAGATCAGCCATCGATGTCCATCCGAACAGCGCACTCCGAAGCGAACTTCGAGCGATGAAATCGGCAAGTTGCTCAATGCCCTGCAAGGCAGACGAGAATTTTTCGTCTTCCGAATGTCCTCGCACGTTGCGAATATGGTCAACAAGTAGGGGCCATGGCCTGATCATGTGTCAAGTCTGGCCCGGCAGCACATGGCTGTCAAATGGGTGCACGCACGCGATCATCTCATGTCGAATGCTGCCCGTATTTAGCTTAGCGATGAATCTGGGATTGGCCTTCGCCTCAATCTCGCCGCAATCGTTATAACATAACCGTAATGTTATTACATTGTAGGATGCGCCATGCCCCCGAGCCCCGATCGCCCCTCCGTCAGCCTGCTGGGACAGTCGGCTTTATCTAGGGTGATCGGCATGGCGCTGGTCATATCAATCCTTTGGCTGGCGATCCACTGGGCGGTTCTCTTGCCATGACGCCGCTGATCCGTCTGGAGAATTTGACCGTCGCCTATAACAGGCACCCCGCCGTCCATCATGTCTCCGGCGCCTTCGCCTCGGGCAGCCTGACGGCGATCGCCGGGCCGAACGGGGCGGGCAAGTCGACGCTGCTGAAGGCGATCATGGGCGAGCTTCGTCCGGCCGAGGGCAGGGTCGAGCACCGGCTGGGGCGGGCGGAGTTTGGTTACCTCCCGCAGGCGGCGGAGATCGACCGGCGCTTTCCGATCTCGGTCATCGACACCGTCATGTTCGGTGCCTGGAAGAAGACGGGAGCCTTCGGCCGCATCGCGCCCGCCGAGGTGAAAAGGGCAGGCGAGGCGCTATCGGCCGTCGGCCTCGAAGGCTTCGGCCGGCGCCATGTCGGGTCGCTGTCGGCCGGGCAGTTCCAGCGCGTGCTCTTTGCCCGCCTGCTGCTGCAGGATGCCGGCATCATCCTGCTCGACGAGCCGTTTACGGCGATCGATGCCCGCACGACCAGGGACCTCATCGATATCGTCACCCGCTGGCACGGCGAGGGCCGCACGGTGATCGCCGTGCTGCACGATTTCGAGCTCGTCCGCGCCCACTTCCCGCAAACCCTGCTGCTTGCCCGCGAACTTGTCGGCTGGGGTGCGACCGCAGACGTCATGTCCTCCGTCAATCTCCTGAAGGCGCGCGCCATGGCCGAGCGCTGGGACGAGGATGCGAATGCCTGCGTACCTGAAGAGGCGCCGGCGGCATGACGGCCTACGATCTCTTCCTGGCGCCCTTTGCCGATTACGGTTTCATGCGCCGCGCGCTCGTCGCCTGCCTCTGCCTCGGGCTCGGCTCCGGCCCGATCGGCGTTTTCCTGATGCTGCGGCGCATGAGCCTGATGGGCGACGCGATGAGCCATGCCGTGCTGCCGGGGGCTGCCATCGGTTACCTCGTCGCCGGCTCGCTGTCGCTGACGGCGATGGGCCTCGGCGGCCTCATCGCCGGCCTGTCGGTGGCGCTGCTTTCCGGCGCCGTCAGCCGGATGACCGTGCTGCAGGAAGATGCAAGCTTTGCCAGCTTCTATCTCGCGTCGCTGGCGCTCGGCGTGCTGATTGTCTCGCTACGCGGCTCGAATATCGATCTCCTGCATGTGCTCTTCGGCACCATCCTGGCGATCGATGCGCCCGCCCTTTATCTGATCGGCGCGATCACCTCGCTGACCCTCGTCATCCTCGCCTTCATCTACCGGCCGCTGGTGGCCGAATGCTTCGATCCGGGGTTCCTGCGCGCCGTCGGCGGGCGCGGGCCGGTCTATCACGTGCTCTTCCTGCTGCTCGTGGTGCTGAACCTCGTCGCCAGCTTCCAGGCGCTCGGCACGCTGATGGCGGTCGGCCTGATGATGCTGCCGGCAGCCGTCGCCCAGCTCTGGTCGCGCAGCCTGCCTGTGATGATGGCGATATCAGCCGCAAGTGCCGCCGCATCCGGCTATCTCGGCCTGATCGCCTCCTACCATCTCGAGCTCGCCTCCGGCCCGACGATCATCATGACGGCGGCGATCCTCTACGGCCTTTCTATTCTTTTCGCGCCCTCCGGCCTGGCCCGGCGCTTCTTTCCCCGCCCGCATTTGAAGGGCTGATCCCAAGGAGGTGGCATGAAAGAGGCCGCGGCCGTTGAGAGAACGGATCACTGAGATGCAGATGATGATCGAGGGACAGTCACACTTCCAGCCTTTCGGCTTATCTTATTGGGGTTTCGAAGATCTCAATAAGGGAGTTGGAAGCATGACTGCCTCTTATGAATACCATATCGGGGTCGACTACCACAAATCCTACAGCCACCTGGTGGTTCAGGACAGCAGCGGCAAGACGCTGAGATCCGGCCGGGTGAAGAACGACCGACAGTCGCTCGGCGGGTTTCTCGAACGCTATCGGGAGAACTCGCATGCGGTTGTCGAGGCGACGCGCAACTGGATGGTGATCTACGACTGGCTCGACGACATTTGTGATGATGTCGTTCTCGCCCATCCGCTGAAGGTTAAGGCGATCGCCGACGCCAAGATCAAGACCGACAAGATCGACGCGACGGTGCTGGCACATCTGCTCAGAGCCGACCTGGTACCCGAAGCCTGGGCGCCAAGCGAGAGATCGCGGGACCTTCGCGTCGCGCTACGCGAACGGATGTTTTACGTGCGGCTGCGCACGATGACCAAGAACCGCATCGTCACGGTGTTCGACCGCTATCCGGAGCAGACGGCGCAATTGAAGAAGCTTGGCGACCTGTTTGGCAAGGCCGGCCGCGTCCAGCTGGCTCAAGTGAACGTCTCTGAGATCGACCGCATCCAGATTGACCGTGGTCTCGCCTTCATCGGCGACATCGACATGCGGATCAAACAGTCGGAAGCAACGATCCGGGCGATGACCAAGGCCAATGCCAACGTCAAGCTGTTGAAGACGATCCCCGGCATCGGCGAGTTCTTCGCCCGGCTGATCGATGCGGAGATCGACGACATATCGCGGTTCCGCCAACCGAAGAAGCTTGCCGCCTATGCCGGGCTTGTGCCCTCGACCTATTCCTCCGGCGGCAAGACCTTCCACGGCAAGATCATCAAGCAGGGCAACAAGTGGCTGCGCTGGGCCTTCGTCGAGGCGGTAACACCTGCCATCGCCAGCGATCCACAGCTGCGCGCCCAATACGAGCATCTGAAGATCAAAGGAATAAACAAGGCGCGGGTTGCCATCGCGCGCAAGCTTTTGACGATCACCTTCCAGATCCTGCGTGACCAGCGCGCCTACGAGCCGCGCGGCGAAAGCACCATGGAAGGCGCGTCGACGATATCCCGGTTGTCCTGATGGCAGTCTAGCGAGCCCGGTAGAACTGGGTTGCGCTTCTCAAGGAGAATGGGAAACCGGGAGCCGAACGCCACTCTGTGACCGAAGCCCCAGGCATCAGGTCACGCATTGGAGACTGGTTCAAGAACCGAAGGACAGCAAAGCGATCTGTCCGGCGGAAAGAGAGACTTTGCCGATCGGTACGAATGCCGGTCAAAACTTAACCGAACCCAAGGAAAAGCCGCCAAATGCTGGTGTTCTGCCCCTTGCGTTCTTTCATTGGAGACTTCGATGACATCGCACAGACTGCTTCTCTCCGCAGCAATCCCCGCTTTGATGGCGCTGTCGGCTTTGCCCGCCTCCGCCGAAACGCTGAAGGTTGTGGCCTCCTTCACCGTGCTTGCCGATGTTGTGAAACAGGTCGGCGGCGAGCACGTCAAGGTGACGAGCCTCGTCGGGCCGAACGGCGATCCCCATGAATTCGAGCCGTCGCCAGCCGATGCGAAGAATTTGAACGCGGCGCAGGTTACCTTCGTCAGCGGCGAGGGGCTGGAGGGCTGGATGGACCGGCTGATCACCGCCTCGGGCTATAAGGGCAAGCCGGTCACCGTTTCCGAAGGCATCAACACCCGCACCATGGAAGAGGACGGCGAAAAAATCACCGATCCGCATGTCTGGAACAGCCCCGTCAACGTCAAGGTCTGGGTCGCCAATATCGAAAAGGCGCTGTCATCGGCCGATCCCACGGACGCCGCCGCCTTCAAGGCCAATGCCGAGAAGTACACAAAGACATTGGATGAATTGAACGCCTACGCCCACGCGAAATTCGACAAGGTGGCCGACGATCGCCGCAAGGTGCTGACCAGCCACGATGCCTTCGGTTATTTCGGCCGCGAATATAATGTCAGCTTCCTGGCGCCGCTTGGTCTGTCCACCGAAAGCGAGGCCTCGGCCGCCGACGTCGCCAAGCTGATCGAGCAGATCAAGGGCGAGCATGTGAAAGCCTATTTCTTCGAGAATTCCAACGATCCGCGCCTGGTCAAGCAGGTCGCCAAGGCAACCGGTGCCGAGCCCGGCGGCGAGCTTTATGTCGAATCCCTGTCCGACGCCAAGGGGCCGGCGCCGACCTATGAAAAGATGTTCAAATACAATGTCGACCAGCTCGCCGCCGCCATGGCGAAATCGAGCTGATCAACGGAGGGCTGCGGGGTTTGACCCCGCAGTCTTCACAAATTGAGGTCGAAGACCAGGATGCCGGCAAGGCCTCCATCCGTCGACGAGACGATGCGCTCGCCAACAGCCACATGTTCGGGATGGATGAGATAGGCGTCGCGGGCCTCGGCGCTTTCAAAGGTCACGGCAAAACCGTCGACGAAGCCGCCATGCAGTCCCTCGGGCGAAACATTCGGCCCGTATTTGATGTCCAATATGCCGGGAATGACCTGTTTCAGGGCGACGATTGCCGCAAACAGCGACTGCTTGTCGTCGGTCGTCACCGCGGTTTTCAGCCGCAGGAATACGCAGTGCAGGATCATCCGTGGTCCTCCCGATTTTGTTTGGCCGATTTTCTTTGGCCCGATTTTCTTTGGGAGGACAATAGCGGCGAAAGCCGGGAGAGCAATGAGATTTATTTTCACGCAGGCGTTGCGCCGCAAGCTGTGAGCCGGCAGATTACATCTGGTCGGTCTTAGCCAGAGGCCGCTTGTAGATCTTCTGGACGAGATCGCTCGCCAGCGCGCGGGCTTCGTCTTTCTCAGCCGCCGTCATCGGCCGGCAGGTGATCCTGGTGTTCGAACTGTCAAGCACTGTTGTAGTACCGGAATTGGCGATGACGAGATGCCAGCTGCAGGAGGCGACCTTGTCGATGGCGACGGCACCATGGCAACCTGTGGACAGGCAGAAGGCAACGGTCGCCTGCGCCCCGTGATCGCCTTTATACGCCAGCTCGACGGCTTTCTTAATATCTGTGACCCATCGCTCGCATTGCGCCTGTTTTGCCCCCGGCTGGCAGCTCTTGGTAACGGGAGTGACGTCGCCGGCCTGAAGCGGCGATACGCAAAAAACACCCATCGAGAGGGCGAGCAGAAACTTGAGCATGGGATTTTCCTTGTACAAGGAATGAGTGGCGCACATCGCAGGCGATTGGTCAATGGCCACCCACAAAAGCGCAGGTGGCACGCCAAGCAGATGTTGGCGCGCCACCGGGAAAATCCGAAATTGTGTAGATCCAAATCCGAAATTGTGTAGATCCGGCGCCGCCGCTATTCCAGAACGACGGTGGCTTCGACCTCGAAGAGCATGGGATCGATGGCCAGCTTGGGAACGGGAATCAACGTCTGCGCCGGCAGCGACGCGCCGAACATGTCCTTGACGTTCTTGGTCAGCACCTCGAGCTTGGACATATCGTGATCGACCACGAAGACCGTGAGCTTGGCGACCTGATCCGGCCTGGCGCCGAGCGCATCGAGGGCGGTGCGCAAATTCGCATAGGCCTGCTTCACCTGGACGGCGAAATCGGGCGACAAGGCTCCCGTGCTGTCCTGGCCGCCCTGTCCGGAGATGTAGGCCAGCCGGCCTTGGCGGGGCACGATCACCGCCGTGCTGTAGCCATTCGGCGAGGGGTCGTAGAGGTTTTTCGGATTGACGATATCAAGCTTGAGATCGTCCTCATTGGCTGGCGCCGCAGTGGGAACGCTGATGGTCATGATGATGAGTCCTCCGATAATGAGATGTTTGATTGACACGATTTTCTCTCGGCTTCTCAGGACTGCGAGCAACGGATCCTCGCGGCCTGCAGGATGGAACTTTATCGCTATAGAATTGACTCGTACGTCGTACGATTAAATTGCATCGTACGACGTACGAGTCAATCGGTCAGGATCGACATTCCCAGCATTGTCGGCTTAGATCGACGTCTGATGAGTAAAGGGAGACGAATGGCAGCCAAACGCAGCGGCGCTGAGAGCAAAGGGTCCGGGCGGACAGGTGTGTCACCCCAGTCCGGGCAGGAGCCGCGCAATGAACCGCCTCTCTCGCTGGAACGGATCGTGGCGACCGCGGTGGAACTGCTGGACGCCGAGGGCATCGACGGATTGAAGATGCGTCGGCTGGCCGATCGCCTCGGCGCGGGCGCGATGAGCCTCTATTGGCACGTCGACAACAAGGAAAAGGTCTTCGATCTGGCGCTCGATTCGGTGCTTGAATATCGCGGCCCGCCTGAAGTCGATGCGTCCCGAGACTGGCGCGGCGACGTCGTTCATATGCTCGAAGACTGGCGCGCCAGCATGCTGCGCCATCCCTGGTCGGCATCGCTGCTGCCACGCCGGGCGCTCGGCCCGAACATCCTCAGCCGCCTGGAACGGCTGAGCAAGACCTTGTCCGGAGCCGGTGTCGCCGATACTGATTTGAACGTCGCGATCTGGTCGCTCTGGAATTTTGTGATCGGCGCGACCACCACCCGGGCGAACTTCGACCTCTCGGACGACGACAGGGCCGCTGCGCAACAGCGCCTGACAGGTCTCAGCCAAGACTACCCGACGATCGAGCGCTCTCGTCTGCTGCTGGACAATGATTGGGACGGCGCGTTCAGGAAGGGCCTCGACTTCCTGCTTGATGGCCTTGCCCCGCGACAATGAACATTCGTCATTCCTGGACGAGGCGGTGCCGGATTCTGCGCCGATGCCTTGGCATGCAAGCCCGACTGGCTATTTCCGCAGGATTTTCTCTATCGCTTTCCCCTTGGCGAGTTCGTCGATCAATTTGTCCAGATAGCGGATTTCCCGCATCGTCGTTTCCTGGATATCTTCCACGCGGACGCCGCAGATCACGCCTGTAATCGACGATCGGGATGGATTCATCCGAGGCGCTTGCGCAAAGAAATCCTCGAAGTTGGTCTTCTCAGTCAGCTGATCATCCAGGCTCTGCTGGCTATGTCCCGTCAGCCAACAGATGATTTCGTCGACCTCTGTCTTCGTGCGTCCCTTCTTCTCTGCCTTGGCGACATAATGGGGATAGACGCTGGCGACGCTGACTGAATAGATGCGATGCTTCGTCATGCGTGCGCCTCAGCGTTCCGGATATTTTCCCGCTTGAGATAGCTGACTTCAAGACCTCAACAAGTGGCCGACAACGGTACCAGCGTAGGGGAAACCTTCGGCTTCCGTCCACGTCGCATCAGGTGCCAAGGCCGCAAGTAGATTGCGGCCATTGTCTTCCGATGAGCCCTCATAGGTGGCCCGGATGATTTCGAGATTAGCGCTCATGGCGATCAGCCCCACTTCATTTCGCCGGTCGCGACCTTGGAGCCAATATCGAGCGCAACAGCCATGCCGAGGTTGGGGAAACGGCCTTCCATGGCGGCCTTCAGCGATGCGGAGTCCTTGGCCTTGGCCAGTTCTTCCTCGAAGGCCTTCAGGTAGGCGATGGTATGTTCCACACCCGCGAGGTCGTTCTTGGCGTCGGACGTCATGTGTCCGGCCACGACGACGGCCGGCTTGCGCGCCGCGAGCTTTTCGAGATTGGCAACCCAGGCGGCGCGCAGTTCCGCGCTGTTGGTATCTGCCGTCCAGACGTGGACGCCGTTGAAGATCATCACGCCGCCGAACACGGCATTCAGCGATGGAACGAAGAGGTAGCGACGATTGGCCATGCCTTCCGCATCGACAATCTCGATGGTCTCGCCATCAACAGTCAGCCTCTTTCCGTCAAAGGTTTCCGGCATGACGATGTCAGCCAGGGTCTGGGGACCGTTTTCCTTGAGCTGCGGCCCCCAGACGGCCAGCTTCTTTTCGACGCTCGCCTTGATCGCATCGACTGTCGCCGAGGCAGCGATCACCTTGGCATCGGGGAAAGCTACCTTGATCGGGCCGAGGCTGAAGTAATAGTCCGGATCGGACTGGCTGATGTAAATCGTGGTCAGCTTTTTGCCCGTCGCCTTGATGGCGTCGGCGAGCGCCTTTCCATCGGGCAGCGTGAAGCCGCCATCGATCAGCACAGCTTCGTTCGCGCTGGAAACCAGAACGGGGGCGCGGAAGAAGCCATTCTGCCCTGCAGGGAAATGCTTCCAAGTGAGGCTTCCTGCTGCGTGGCCGAGGCCTGCGGGTGCAAGTACGGCAGTCACGCCAGCGGCGAGAGTGGTTTTCATGATGGTTCTCCTGGTGAACATGGTCCTGGTGTCCTGTCTTGGTTCATTCATGCGTCATATCAATGTGGATCGGCGGTCGGGCTAGAGCGCCTTCGCGCCGGTATTGGCGATCGCGCCATCATCTGCGGGCATGCCGCCACTGACGCCGATCGCACCGATTACCTGGCCATCGGCGACGAGAGGCACTCCGCCTTCGACCGGAAAAGCTCCCGGCACGGCAAGCAGATTGCTCTGGTTGTTATGAAGGATCATATCCTCGATCGCCTTGGTCGGCGTCTTGATACCGTTTGCGGCCTTCGCCTTACCGAGCGCGGCGTCGATCGTGCCGATACCCGCCTGATTGGAGCGTTCGAGATAGACGAGGTTACTGCCGGAATCGACGATGGCGACCGTCATCTCAAAGCCTTTCTTGCGCATTTCCGCGAGGGCGGCCGCGGCGACCTGCTTGGCGCGCTCGATGCTGATCGGCGCGCCGTAGGGTGGCACACTCTGGGCGAAACCGGGCGTCGCCGATGCTGCCGCGAGCATGAAGACAGCCAGTGCTGTATAGGTCGTGCGCTTGATCATCATCGGGTTATCCTTTCATCGGATGGCTATTGCGACCGAGACGTGCAGGTGAAGCGCCTGTGTTGGACAGCCTGGCGAGGAGATCGCCGCCGCTGAATAGGTCCTGCGCCTTGAGCAAAGTCCGGTCCGCGCCGTCATCCACGATCAATCCCGGTACGCCATTGACTGCGAACTCACGCGTCAGGGCGCGCGCCGAGGCCATGCGCGCTCGATTGGCGGCCAGCAGGTCGGAATCGGGAGAAGCGAGGCGGGAGGCTGCCGCATCAAGTCCAACACTGACCAGCACGCTCTGCAGTTCGGACATGTCCGTGACATCGCGGCCCGAAACATAGCGCGCCTCCTGGATGAACCGGAGCGCATCGAGTTCGTGCTGCCCCGCCGTCAGGGCAACGGCAGTTAGTGCCAGCGTGGCTGGACCAGAATCCAGCATGCCGCCTTTTGCCAGAACCTGGCTCCGGTAGACATCGCTAAACCGCTGCCCCGTGAGGCTCCCAATGCGCTGGTCGTTTGACCAAGCGAAGGCGGCGAACTGTTCGTCCATCGCTCTGGCCCCGGAGTCGGAAAACAGACCGGTCGGGGCGAGCGACACTGTCAGATCAGGTGCCGCGGCGAGCTGTGCGAGCAGCGGCGATGCGCCATAACACCAGCCGCAAAGGGGATCGAAGAGATAGGTGATGTGGGTCTTGCCAGTCATGTCGGCTCCTTCTTGAGCCATAGATGACATGAGCCGATTGGAACGAGAAGATCGAGAAAAATGACAGAATGTATGCTAGAGGCTGACAATAAAATCGGAGAATACTATGCAGGAAGCGACCAATCTCAATCGGCTGGCTTATTTCGCGGCCGTCGTTGACGCGGGATCGTTCACGAGAGCTGCGGAATATTTGGGCATCACCAAGGCGGTTGTCAGCCAGCAGGTCGCAAGGCTTGAACAGGAGGTCGGCACCACATTGCTGATGCGGACGACGCGGCGGGTGCAGGCGACCGAAGCCGGGCTGTTGTTTCACGCCCGATGCGTCTCGATCCTGCGCGACGCAGAGGATGCCCTGGGAGAGTTGGCTCAGCGCAGGACGGAACCCAAGGGCCTTCTGAGGATCACCGCCCCCTACGACTACGGTACCTCGGTTGTCGTGCCCTTGGTCGCCGCCTTCAGCCGACGCTATAATGATTGCAAGGTGGAACTGAACCTCAGCGACAAGATGGTTGATCTGGTTGCCGACAACATGGACCTTGCCATCCGCGTCGGCTGGCTGGCTGATTCCAGCATGCAGGCACGACGAATCGGATCGTTCCGCCAACTCTTGGTGGGATCGCAAGCCTTGGCCGCGGAGATAGCGGCAATGAGCGAGCCGATTGACTGCACGCCTCTACCCTTCGTGGCCAACAACGCTTTGAGAGAGCCGCTTATATGGACGTTCACTCGCAGCGATGGAGACGCCAGGAGCGTCCGTTTTAAAGCGGACATCGCGATCAATACCACGCCAGCGGTCATGGAGGCGGTCCGACAAGGCGCAGGTCTGTCGGTTCTGCCCGATTTTCTCGCGACCGCCGGCATATTGGCGGGAGACCTCATTCCAGTCCTGCCTGAATGGCAACTCCCATCCGGCGGCGTGTACACGGTCTATCCCGCCGGGCGATTTCGGCCGCCCAAAGTTTCCGTGTTTGTCGACATGCTGATCGCAGCGTTGAAGGCGTGAAGCTATCGAATGTCGCGCAAACGATCGGAAATTGACATCGGATGTTGATATGGAGACGAAACCGGATACCAGCGCCTTGGTAAAGCCCCGCGAAATTCAGTCTGCCAAGCGTCCTCCAACATGTCTTGGTCTGGCGCTTTCCGGGCGCGACCGCTGGCGAAGCAGACCGACGGCTTCCAGTAGCTCGCGCGGGTGGTGTGAGTGACCAAAATGAGGGCGCATTGCCGCTCGGCAGCATTGGCTCGGTCGGTGGCGTCTCTGATCGCATTTCTGCTAAAGCTGGGAAGTAAATCGCCCACGATGTCACCAACTGCCGAAGTGTGAACGGCGCAACGGGCTGATGGGCCTCTCGCTCATCGGGCCTCTTGTCTTGAAGGAGGAGTGCTAGGATGAGCACCGACCTGGATACCGTGCGGTCCTATGATACGGTCGCGGCGGAGTACGCTGCGGAGGCTGCGGCGATGCCCGAATGGGTCGCGACAGAGATCGATGCGTTCGTGACCGAGCTGGGCGGCTCGGGCAGGGTGCTGGAAATCGGAAGCGGTGGCGGGCGAGATGCACTTGAGCTGGAGAGGCGGGGAATTAGCGTCCGGCGCACCGACATTGCAAAGGGTTTCGTCGAACTGCTTCGCGAAAATGGCTTCGAGGCCGACCTGTTGGACCCGCTGACCGAAGACTTGGCCGACCCGCAGCGTCCCGGCACGCCATACGACGGGATCTGGGCCTGTGCCTGCCTGATTCATGTCGCGCGCGAGGATTTCGGCACGGTGCTTGGACGGCTTGCCGAGGCGACCCGGACCGGTGGCCGATTGCACGCCTCGGTTAGAGAGGGCGAAGGCGAGGATGTGTCCACACACGGCAGTGCTGCAGCGCCCCGGCGCTACGTCGAGACGTACTGGCGCGAGTCTGCCCTGCGGTCCGCACTCACAGACGCCGGCTGGATCGTTAGCGAGGTACGTCGGTGCGTCGGAAAGCCCCATGATCGGTGGCTGAGCGTTCGGGCGAGTCGGGCGTGACGCACACAGAACTTGCGGAAATGGCCGGTTGTGGCGCGACTATGAACTCTAGGTGGTCACCGCAATGTCGGCTTCCGGGCGAAGGCAAAGATCCCCTCTGTGGCCGACATGGGGGCGCATTGCTGCCGTGGTCGAGGTCGCATATCGGCCCAAAGCGCACAAGAGGTTGCTCGGTCGTCCCTGCTGGCGAGGCTCGTCCATTCGAATTCTGGACGTCAAACTACCCACCTAGCCTATGATTCCGCGGAGTTCGTCGTTGCGCCAGGCGCTAGAAAATCTTCTCGGTGGGAAGTCCGAGCGCGAATGAACCCGCGTATTGCGCCTGGGCTCCGGGCTGCATCGGATGATAGCGAGCGCCCTGTATGTCACGGAAGCAGCGCTCCAGCCCGTTCTCTCGATAGAATGCCGCGCCGCCTGCGACCTCCATTGCAAGCTCCGTCACCTCGATAGCATGCCGTGCGACCAAGGAACGGTCGATCATAACCTCGTTGACGGTTTCCGCGGACGGTTCGTTTCGAGCAACTACCTCTAACATCCAGCGATGCGCGATCTGTGCGGCCCTCAGAGACGTTTCCATGCGCCCGACCAACCCGATCACATGATCGCTGTTGGCCTTGCTACGGACCATCTTGACTGCGATGTCGCGGGCGCTCTCGGCGACGCCAAGATAGACCGCGTAGATCAGAGGAAACGCGATCGTGCCGATGACCTGAAATACTGGATGCCATTGTCCCGCGCTTCTGGAAAATGCGACACTGGCATCCGGCACGAAGAGGTTTTCGATGATGACATCGTTTGACCCGGTTCCCCTCATTCCAAGTGTTCGCCACGTATCCTCTATCGAAACCTCTGGCGATGCCATCGGAACGCCGAAATGGATGACGGAGCGCGCGCCGTCCGGTTCTTCATAAACAGCACCGGTCATCAGGATGTTTCCTGCCGCCGCGCCGGAAGTGAAGCGTTTACGCGCGGTGATCCGGTATCCGCCATCAACTTTCATGGCCTTGCCCGATCCGCCGATCCAGTCCGATCCGCCGCTCGAGAGCAATATGATTTGCTCCGATGCAACACGTCTCAGGAGCGGCTCCACCGCGGCCACCTTTTGATGCCGCCAGCGCCAGGCGGGGATGGCGACTTGATGGGTATGCATGGAAAAGGCAAGCGCAGTGGACCCACATGCACGAGCAATGGATTTGAGCATCTCAGAAAGTTCGGGCACTTCCGCGCCCAGCCCGCCCAATTCGATTGGAACGCCTGCCCGCACGAGTCCAGATTCCTTTAGCAGCGCGTAATTCTCGCCGACGAAGGTGTCGCTCTCGTCGATCGATGCGGCGCGTTGCGCGATGGTGGGCAGGACCGAATTGGTTAGTTCGACAATGGTCCGACCGTCGGCAAGGTTCTGTTTTGGTTCTGTAAGCCCGAGCATATCAATGCCTCCTATCTCGTGAGGATTGAGACTCTGCGCTCGTTTCACAATTGCGGCTAGTACACGAACTGTACTGAACGCCGCCGCCGTATGGCCAGGCAAGGAGCATTTGGAGGGACGGTTGTTTTACAATATTGTGCCTGATCCAGACCGGTGGAGGTCCTTATGGTAGAGCGTGACGGCTACGGGCAATTCTGTCCAGTATCAATGGCGTCGGAAATCCTCTGCTCGCGGTGGACGACCTTGGTCGTCCGCGAATTCCTTTGCGGATCGACGCGCTTTAATGAGTTGCGTCGCGGTCTACCGAAAATGTCTCCGGCACTCCTGTCAAAACGCCTGAAAGAACTGGAGCAATCGGGCGTCATCACGGTGACAAGGAGTGCGAACGGCATTGCCGATTACCAACTCACGGCAGCGGGCGAAGAATTGAGACCTCTGATCATAGGTCTCGGAAATTGGGCTCAACGGTGGATGGAATCGCGACTTTCCTTGAAGAATCTCGACCCTTCTCTGCTCATGTGGGACATGCGGCGGAGCCTCGATACAAGAAGACTTCCGACCCGCCGTTGTACGATACAGTTTCTGTACCCGGAACTTTCGGCCGCGCAAAAGAGCTGGTGGCTTGTGGTCGAAAACGGAAAAGTCGATCTCTGCAACTTCGATCCGGGCTATGATGTAGACCTTCTCGTTGAAGGGTCGCTCCGTTCGATGACCGCAATTTGGATGGGCCTCACGACCATACGTCAGGAAACCGATGCAGAAACGCTGAGACTTGAAGGGGACAGGGTCCTCGCGCGCGACATGCAGGAATGGCTCGGTCTTAGTGTGTTTGCCAAAACCCCCCGGATGAGGGCTTGAACCATCGAAGGCGAGTGGTTCTGACGGATACAGCCCAGCAACGAAGACCCGTCACCCAGCCGGAAAGGCTCTAGTTCCAGTGCATCCTCAATATCCACCCCCCCCCCCCGGGGTACCTGAAGTGTTGTCGATCTTGGTATGATCTAAGAGGATCTGGTCGGCCAAGGATTGGCCGCTCGGAACACATAGGTGAGCGGTGAGAGGGGCTGCCATTTCTTTGGCGACGCGTTCTTAGGGAGAGTGTCTTTTCACCAGATCGAAGTCCATGATAAGCGGCGCCTATGGGAATCAAGAACTATTTGATCGAAGGCGGTTCCGGCACTGGGAAAACGTCTGTCGCTACCGAACTGGAGCGGCGGGGCTACCATGTCGTCCATGGTGACCGGGTCTTGGCCTATGTCGGCGACCCCGAGACGGGCCAGGCACTCGCACGACCACCCGAAGGCGCGGACCGCATCGTTTGGGGATACGCCCACTGGATCTGGCGTGTCGACAAGGTCCGCGCTATTGCTGCCGACACCATCCATCCTGCCACTTTCTTCTGTGGCGGCTCGCGCAATTTCCACAAATTCCTGGACCTTTTCGATAAGGTTTTCGTGCTCGACATAGACGTTGAGACTTTAAACCGACGATTGGATGGGCGGCCAAATGAGCCGGGCTTCGAGCCGGCCGAGCGGACGCTGGTGCTCCGCTATCATCATACCCGGGAATATCTTCCCATCGGCATCAATATCGACACGACGGGTACTGTCCCAAGTGTCGTCGACGATATCCTCGCTCAACTCACCTGACGCCCTGAAAGTAATGAGAATGGGATGGGAGGCACTCGATTATTGCGGGAACGCTAGTCGCCTGAACGACTCACAGGCGGCATTATCGCTTTCGTAGTCGAGCAGCTCTCAGAACGAGAAACCGGATATCTTAACGACCAACAAGACGGCGCAAAGTAGCCGCATCCCTCAACAACAAACAGATGTCCGCCTCGGGCTGAAGGCGGCCTTTGGTTGCTACCGAGGAAACCGCCGAGACCGGCGGCTCCGCTTACGCCCGTTTCGTCAGCGGAAACCGGTCGCGCAGCAGCCGCAGCACCGATTCCGATGGGATCGGCGGGCCGAAAAGGTAGCTCTGGCCGTAGTTGCAGCCCATCTTGGCGAGTTCGATCGCATCCTCGTTGGATTCGATCCCCTCCGCCACCACCTTCATCTCAAGTTCGCGCGCCATTGATATCACCGACCGGAGCACGGTCGCCTTCTTGTCGCTGCCGTCGCGCACCAGCGCCTTGTCGAGCTTGATCATGTCGAAGGGGAAGCGGGTGAGATAAGCGAGCGACGAATATCCGGTGCCGAAATCGTCGAGCGCCAGCCCAATGCCGGCTTCCTTCAGCTTCTGCAGCACGAGCCGGGCCTGTTCCGGATTTTCCATCACCATGGATTCCGTCAGTTCGAGCTTGAGGCGCGAGGGCTGGCAATGCGTCTTGGCGAGAACCGAACGCACGTCGTCATAGAGCTCGTTGTTGAGCAGCTGCACGCTCGACAGATTGATCGAGACGAAGATCGGCAGTTCGCCGGTCTGGTGCTGCCAGCTCATCAGGTCGTTGGTCGCCTGTTCCAGCGCGAACATGCCGAGCGGGCCGATAAGATCGGAGGCCTCGGCGATCGGAATGAATTCGGACGGCGGAATATTGCCGCGTTTGGGATGTTCCCAGCGCATCAATGCCTCGAAACCGGCGACCTCGACATCCTCCAGCCGGGCGATCGGCTGGTAGACCATCGACAATTCCTTGCGTTCGATGGCGCGGCGCAGATCCGTTTCGAGCTGCAGCCGGTCGGTGCCGAAGTCGCGGAAGGCCGGCTGAAACGGTTCGACACGGTTGCCGCCGGCCCGTTTTGCCCGGTACATCGCGAGCTCGGCGTCGCTGAGCAGGCCGGTGGCGCTCTCCTGCCGGTCGACCCAGGAGGCGAGGCCGACCGAGGCGGTCAGGATGATCTCGCGATTGGCGAAGTTGATCGGCACCATGATCGCCTTGCTGATCGCATCGGCAAAATCGGCGACCTTGGCCGGATTGTGCTCGGAAACCAGGATGAGGCCGAACTGGTCGCCGGCAAGCCGCGCCAGCGTGTCCTGCGGTTTCAACAGCCGGCGCAGCCGCCGCGTCAGTGCGATGAGGATGTTGTCGCCGGCGGCAACGCCGAGCGAATCATTGACCAGCTTGTAGCGGTCGATGTCGATCACCATCACCGTCGGGCGCAGCGTGTCGCCGCCTGGCGCCAGCGCCAGCACCGACTGCAGCCGGTCGAGGAAGACCTGCCGGTTCGGCAGGCCGGTCAGATTGTCGTGCAGCGCATCATGCAGCAGCCGCTCGATGGAATTCTTCTGTTCGGTCACGTCGACGATCGTGCCGACGCAGCGGATGATTTCGCCGTTCGAGCCGAGCACCGGCCGGGCGCGGATCAAGAGCCAGTGGAAATGCCCGTCCTCGGCGCGGATGCGGAACTCGTGGTTCAGCCGCCCACGGCGATGTTCGAGCAGCACGTCGAGCGTGGCGCGGAAGCGGTCGCGGTCGTCGGGATGCAGCCGCGGCAGCCAGTTGCGCGCCGCGCCATGCATGGCGCCCGGCGACAGGCCGAGCTTGATCGAGACGTCGGGAATGGTGACGACGCGGTCGCGCGCCACGTCCCAGTCCCACACCATGTCGCCGGAGCCGGTCAGCGCCAGCGATTGCCGCTCGAGATCGGAAAACAGCCCTTGCTGGAAGGCGCCGCCGGCAAAAGCATGCTGCATGACGGTGAAGCCGATCAGAAGCACGATGAGCACCAGGCCGCCGCCGAGTGCGGGCTGGATGATGTCGTTGTCGAGCCGTCCGGTGACCGTCAGCCACGCCCCGAACAGCCAGACGAGGATCAGCGCCCAGGCCGGCACCAGCAGGATGGCGCGGTCATAGCGGTTGAAGCCGAGATAGATGATCAAAAGCAGCCCCATCGTCGCCGTCAGCGCGAAGGAAAGCCTGGCGATGCCGGCGGCAATCGACGGATCATAGATCGCCACGCCAAAGAGCAGGGCAAGGCCAAGCACCCAGGCAAGTGTCGCGTAGCCGAGATGCGCATGCCAGCGGTTGAGGTTGAGATAGGTGAACAGGAAGATGACGAAACTCGACGCCAGCGCCACCTCTGCACAGGCGCGCCATATTCGCTGGTCGGCCGAAGCGACGCTGATCAGCTTGCCGAGGAAACCGAAGTCGACGCAGATATAGCCGAGCACCGCCCAGGCAAGGGCCGCCGTCGCCGGCAGCATCGAGGTGCCCTTGACGACGAAGAGGATGGTCAGGAACACGGCGAGCAGGCCGGCAATGCCGAGCACGATGCCGCGATAGAGCGTGAAGGCGTTGATCGTGTCCTTGTAGGCGTCCGGTTCCCAGAGATAGATCTGCGGCAGTTCCGGCGTCGACAGTTCGGCGACGAAGGTGATGACGGCGCCGGGGTTCAGCGTGATGCGGAAGACGTCGGCCTCGTCGCTCGGCTGCCGATCGAGCGCAAAACCTTCGCTCGGCGTAATCGCGCTGATGCGCTGTGAGCCGAGATCCGGCCAGAACAGCTTGGAATTGACCAGACGGAAATGCGGCGCGACGATGACGCGCTCGAGCTGTTCTTCCGAAACGTTGGCGAGCGCAAACACCGCCCAGTCGCCCTGATGGTTCTCCGAGCTTGCCCTGACCTCGATGCGGCGGCGAATGCCGTCGGCGCCGGCCGCCGTCGAAACCTGGAAGGCCTCGCCCTGGTTGGCGTAGATCTCGGTCGTCGCGGTCAGATCGAGCGCGGTATCGTCACGGGAAATTTTTACAGGTTCGGCCGCCTGGGCAACGCCCGCCACGAAGGCGAAGGCCGCCAGGAAAAAGGCTGCGATCACCGCGATCACTCGTCCGGACGGTGACTTGGGCAGCATGCGGTCTCTTGTCATCGGCTGTCGGTTTTCCTGCCTTTATCCGTATCGGTGGCGAGACGTGAAAACATCACATGGTCATGCCACTGACCGTTGATCTTTAAATATCCGCGCAGATAGCCTTCCTGTTGAAACCCGGCTTTTTCAAGCAGACGAATGCTGCGCGCGTTATCTGGAATACAGGCTGCTTCGATACGGTGCAACTCAAGCCCGGCGAAGATGTAAGGAATAACCAATTGAAGGGCGGCGAACATATGCCCCTGGCCGGCATGGCGCTCGCCCATCCAGTAGCCGATCATGCAGCTTTGTGCCGCACCTCTTCTGATGTAGCCGATGGTGACGCCGCCGACGAGCGTCATGTCGCCTTTCAGGAAAATGAACAGCGGTACCGCCTGGCCCGAGGCATATTCCTGCTTGCCACGGACGACGCGGGCGCGGTAGGCGCCCTCCGTCAGCTCGTCGCGCCGCCAGGTCGGCTCCCAGGGTTCCAGGAACTTGCGGCTTTCGGCGCGCAGCCGGTGCCACTGGTTGAAATCCTGATAGCGCGGCAGGCGCAGGAGATATCTGTCGTTCTCCAGCTCCACCGCTTCCGGCTGCCGCGACAGGAACCGAAAAACCGATTTTGGCATCGATCACTCCCGGCAGGACAGACGTCGGCTCAGCGGCTTGCCTGCAGCGTCTTCGACGCCGGGACCGAAAGCGAGGCGGTGATGTCTTCCATCGGCGCGAGCTGTTCCAACGGACCGATCGCCGAAAGCGTCGGCACCGTGTCATAGAACAGCCGGCCGGCGAGGTCGGTCAGCCGCTCGATGGTGATGCCCTCCAGCCGCTCCATCATCTCCGGATTGGAGATCGGCCGGCCGTAAAGCATCATCTGCCTTGCGATCTGGCCGGCGCGTGCCGCCGGGCTTTCCGCACCCATCAACAGCTGGGCGCGGATCTGGGCGCGGGCGCGCTCGATTTCCTTCTGGTGGATCTGATCGGCTGATTTGTGCAGCTCGTCGATGATGACGGGCACCAGCTCCGGCAGGTTTTCGCCGCCGGTCGCGGCATGAATGCCGAAGATGCCGGTGTCGGAAAAGCCCCAGTGGAAGGCATAGACGGAATAACAGAGGCCGCGGAACTCGCGCACTTCCTGGAAGAGCCTGGACGACATGCCGCCGCCAAGGATATTGGCGAGGATCTGCGAGCAGTAGAAATCACGGGCGTGGTAAGGCTTGCCTTCGAAGCCGAGCAGGATCTGCGCGTCCATCAGGTCGCGCGGTTCGCGCACGCTGCCGCCGATATAACGCGCCGGTTCCATGACGGGCGGTGCGGAAGGGGCCGTCGGCAGGCTCGCGAAACGATCCTCGACCATGCGCAGGAATTCTTCATGCTCGACGGCGCCGGTGGCGACCACGAACATGCGGTCGGTCGTGTAGTTGCGGCTGAGATAGCCACGGATCTGCTGCGGCGTGAAGGAGACGACGGTCTCCGGCGTGCCGAGGATCGCCCGGCCGAGCGTCTGGTCACGGTAGGCGACCTCGGAGAACCGGTCGAACACCACGTCGTCGGGCGTGTCGTTGGCGGCGTTGATCTCCTGCAGGATCACCTGCTTCTCGCGCTCCAGCTCCTCTTCCTCGAAGGCCGATTCCGTCAGGATGTCGGCGAGGATGTCGACGGCAAGCGGCACGTAGTCCTTGAGCACGCGGGCATAATAGGAGGTCGTCTCGGTCGAGGTCGCGGCATTGACTTCGCCGCCGACATCCTCGATCTCCTCGGCAATCTGGCGGGCCGTGCGGCGCGCCGTGCCCTTGAAGGCCATGTGTTCGAGCAGATGAGCGATGCCGTGCTCGTTATCCGTCTCGTTACGCGATCCCGATTTGATCCAGACTCCGAGCGCAACGCTTTCAAGATGCGGCATGGTTTCTGTGACTACTGTCAGCCCGGATTTAAGCCGGGTGCACTCAACTGTCATTGGCTATCTTTCTGCGCCTGCTGTCGTCTCGCCGCGGGCATGCTTGCCGATAAAAGTCTCAACGGCTTTCAGCTCCGGTTTGATGATCTGGAAACGCTCCTCCCTGTGCATTAGATCAGCAAGCCACGTCGGAAGCGCCGGGTCAATACCGCAGGCGGATTTTACGGCGGCGGGGAATTTCGCCGGATGCGCGGTCGAAAGCGTCACCATCGGCGTATTCGGCTTTTCTTTCTTCTGCGCGACGAAGACGCCGATCGCCGAATGCGGATCCAGCAGATAGCCGGTCTCGGCATGGGTCTGGCGGATCGTTTCGGCCACTTGCTTCTCGCTGGCTCGCCCGGCGCGGAAGTCGCGGCGGATCGCCTTCAGCGCTTGCGCACCGATCTCGAAGCCGTTGGATTGCTTGAGGCTTTCCATCGCCGCGCGCACCTTCGAGGCGTCGCGGTCATAGGCTTCGAAGAGCAGCCGTTCGAAGTTCGAGGAGATCTGGATGTCCATCGACGGCGAACTCGTCGCCTTGACCGCCTTCATATCGTAGCGGCCGGTCTTCAGCGCCCGCGCCAGAATGTCGTTCTCGTTGGTGGCGATCACCAGCCGGTCGATCGGCAGGCCCATGCGCTTGGCGCAGTAGCCGGCGAAAATATCGCCGAAATTGCCTGTGGGCACCGTGAACGAGATCTTCCGGTCCGGGCCGCCAAGTGCCACCGCCGCCGTGAAATAATAGACGATCTGGGCCATGATCCGCGCCCAGTTGATCGAGTTGACCCCTGACAGTCTGACCTTGTCGCGGAAGGCCACGTCGTTGAACATCGCCTTCACGAGGTTCTGGCAATCGTCGAAATTGCCCTCGACGGCAAGCGCATGCACATTTGGTGACGACGAGGTCGTCATCTGCCGCTGCTGCACCGGCGAGACCTTGCCGTGCGGGAAGAGGATGAAGATGTCGGTGCGCTCGCGGCCGGCGAAAGCGTCGATCGCAGCCCCGCCGGTATCGCCCGAGGTGGCGCCGACGATCGTCGCCCGCTCGCCGCGCTTCTCGAGCGCATAATCCATCAGCCGGGCAAGCAGTTGCATCGCCACGTCCTTGAAGGCGAGCGTCGTGCCGTGGAAAAGCTCCATGACGAAGCTGTTCGGCCCGGTCTGGACGAGCGGCGCGATCGCCGGATGGCGGAAAGTGCCATAGGCCTCGTCGATCATCGCCCGGAAGGTGTCGTCGGGGATCTCGCCATTGGTGAAGGGCGACAGGATGGTGAAGGCGATCTCCTGATAGGTCTTGCCCCTGAGCGCCCGGATCTCCTTCTTGGAAAAGCTCGGCCATTTCGAGGGAACGTAGAGCCCGCCATCGCGCGCCAGCCCCGTCAAAAGGGCGTCGCAAAAGCCGAGGGAAGGGGCCTCGCCGCGGGTCGAGATATAGTCCACGTTCGTCATCCTTGATCTATCGCTGGAGGAAATCCGGCCGGGCGCGCCATGGCCCGCTCTGCCGGAAATCTGGGCCGGAAATCGAAAAGGGGCCGCCCTGCGGGCAGGGCTCTGCTTGTATGCTTTTGAACTTGCCCGCATCCGGCGTCGAAAAGTGCATCAAAACGGCGCTTACCCAATCGATTTTTGTTTGCGCCGCTGATATAGACCATCGCAAACCGTCATGAAAGGCCTCGCGAAAAAGACATGGGGCCTCCAAGAAACGCTTGTACAAGGGATGGAATATGGTGCTCGGCAAGGTCTCGCGTCTCATCGTCTCCGCATCTTTTCTTGCCCTGCTGACTGGTTGCAACTCGCTCGGCATAGGCGGCGACAGCAAGTCGTCAGCGCCGACGACCCAGCCGAACGGCACCGCCCAGATCATGCCGCTGGCGCCCGCCAACCCCTCTTCGAACAATCCTTCGATCGGCACCGCCACGACGGCGCAGGGCACGGTCGCCCCCGTCGTCCAGGGCGCCTGCCCGCAGATCTTCATGCGTGACCAGGACGCGATCTTCCGCACCTATGCCAAGGGCAAGAAGGACGATCCGCAGCAGGTCGTCTTCCAGGCCTCCTTCGGCGATTACACCCGCCAGTGCACGCTGAACGACACGAACCTGACGATGACGGTTGTCGCCCAGTTGCGCCTCGTTGCCGGCCCGGCCGGTACGCCAGGCCCGGTGACGCTGCCGATCCGCATCTCCGTCCTCGACGGCGAGACCGTGCTTTATTCCGAGGTCACCAAGTTCCCGACCGAGATCCCGCCGGGCACGCCGGGTGCGCAGGTCATCTTCCGCAAGGACGGCATCAAGATGCCGGTCGGCTCCGGCGCTCTGGTGCGCGTCAATGTCGGCTTCGACACCCAGCCGGCAAAGACCAAGAAGAGCAGCTAAAGGAAGTTCGGGCTTCGACCTGACATCGGCCCTCATCCGGCTGCCGCCACCTCTGCCTGGGTCGAGCCACGTGCCTCCACCCCGGTAAGGTTAGGGTGAGGGGCAACCATCGGCGCGAACGGGACAGCAGTGGGAGAAACCATGAAATGGTTTCCACACAGCCCGCGGATTGCGGGCCTAAAGCGTTTAGAGAACGTTGTCCCAGGCCGCCAGTGCGGCGACGACGCCCGGCAGGTCGTTCATGCGGGAGATTGCCGTTTCGGCGCCGGCATCCGTCAATTTATCGGCATGGGCGGGATAGCTGTGCGAGGCGCCGGTAAAACCGATGACGCGCATGCCGGCGGCGCGCGCCGCATGGACGCCGTGCACGGAATCCTCGACCACAACAACCTTGTCAGGCGAAACACCCATCTGGCTTGCGCCATGCAGGAAGATGTCGGGCTTCGGCTTGGCGCGGTCCGGGCCAAGGTCCTTGGCGGAGAAAATGTTCGGCGCAAAAAGCGGCTTCAGGCCCACCTTGGTCAGCATCATGTCGAGCCGCTTGGTGCTCGAATTCGAGCAGATGCAGCGCTTGATCGGCAGCTTGGAGACGGCGAATTCGACGCCCGGAATGGCCTGGACGTCCTGCGCCAGCCTGAGGTCGAGCATCTTCTCTGACTTATCGAGCAGCGAGGCCGAAAACGGGATGCTCGCCTCGCGCTCGATCTGCAGCAGGATGTTGCGCCATGTCATGCCGGCGAAGCGCTCGCCCATTTCTTCGACGCCGATCGGATATCCGGCCTCTGTCAGCAGCGCTGATTCGACTTCCGCCGCGATGATTTCCGAATCGACGAGAACGCCGTCGCAGTCGAAGATGATGAGGTCGAAGCCGTCCATATGTTCACGCCTTGCTGAAAGTCTGGGCTGGAAGCCTGGGTCTTGTCCGGGAATGCTGCGGCTTTACACGATGCCCGGCCAAAGCTCAACCTGATCTCAAGCATGGCTGCGATGCGGCAAGCGACCGGCTCCGGCGTCGCTGCCGGATCAGCGGCGTAGGTCGCCGTCATCCGGCCTCGACAAGCAGGTACCCGCTCGCTGCCGAACGCGCATGGGGAGGGAACCGGAAGGCGCAATCGCAAGCCGCATCAGCCGAATGCTCGTCGAGCGCATCGTGCGCGGCGCTGTAAAATGAGAGCGCCTGGAGATGACGGTGGAATGACGTCGGCAGGATTGCCCGCCGACGTCATGGCAAGTTTAAAGCGAGCTCAGAAACGCGAGGGACGGCATAAAGAAATATTCGCCTCCCTTCATCTTCACCGCTTGAGGAACGGTTGCAACGGTCTTGAGGGAGCTGGGATCACCCCAGATGGCAGCTCCTTCCATATCTGGTCGCGCAGCATCTTGTTTTGTTTGACCGATGACCGGATCGACCCCAGGCGGTGGAAAGCCAGCCGGAACGGCTGGGAAACCGGGATTGTTGGCCCAATTTTTCTGCGTGAATTCGAATTGATTGCCTATGTCACTGTTGAACGCCATGAACAGCAGGCCGACGTATTTACTCGGTTTGTTCTCGATCTTGCCATCGTTCGGATTATCTGTTCGCACGCCATAGGTCTGGCCGCGTCGGGCCATGAGGTGCTTTCGCTCGCCAGCACTGTTTTCGAACCCGCCCGACCCTCGCGGATTGGTTTTTCGGATATGCCCTGAAAAGGGACACTTCGCGCCGCTCTTGTCGCTGAAGTAGTTGAAGTTGTTCGGGACGGGTGACTCAACTCCGTCTTCTGACTGCATCGTGACCGGCGTTCCGTCCTCAAAGCGCCCGACGACCATGGCGCCGGCCCTTTCGTCATCAGATCCGAACAAGCGATCTGCAAGTTTCTGCTCTTGCCTTTTGAAGCGGCGGACGTTTTGTTCCAGCTTCCGGTATACGAAGTAACTTCCGAAATGAACGGCCGGATCGGGCGCTGCTGGATCAGGAACAATAACCTGTTCTAATGGGAAAGCCGGATCCCAGTTCGCAATCCCATCTGTCGCGTTTTCTTCCGCGTCGATGTCTTCCAGCAGAAACAGCGGCTGGCTTCGCCCATCGACATAGCCAAAGTGTTCGATACCTTCTTTATTGTCATTGTGAAGGCCCAGGCCATCTTGCGTCCCGACGATTGTTACCCCTTGCGAGGCTTGGATCAAGGCTACCACCTGATCGTGAGCAGTGACCTTGGTGTCATTGAGCATATCTCCCACCAAAACGACCGCATGAATGGGATGGCGAAAATAAGAATCCCACCTGCTGACATCAGGGTCATTCAAGTCGGATTTTTGCATACCCGCGCGGAATATCGGATCGCTCGGTCTTTGGGCGATTTGGAGGGCTTGATAGCCCTCGTCAGTAAGGCCAAGCCCAATGTACGGCGTTCCCGGCGTCGAAGGTTTGGCTTTGAATGCTTCAATTTCCATTAAATGTTGCTTTGCCGATTTCATCAGCGTCGTGGAAATTGCCCGAAGGAAGCTTTTCGCAGCTTCCTTATCGTCAAACCGCAGAAAAATTAGAGTCAAAAACTCACGAACATGCGCCTTGATGATGTTTGGCTGAAGATTGTCGAGCATAGTGCTGTCATCAGCCGATGGGTTTTTCCATGATATTGGAGAGTTTAACGTGACGGACATCTTGCATTCCTCCGTTAATGACGTCGTCATTAAACAACAGGTAGCATATTTGAGTCAACGCAACCATTTATTATTTGATTTGTATTTCGAATGACGGTTTGAATCTTTTGCCTTTTTTGACCTACAAACGAACCTATTTGGTATCAGGGTGCTCCGCATGTCCTCGATGCTGCGGGCGAGGGGGTAGTGGGCTTTGATCTGATTTATCACTTGCCCTCTTGGATAGGCTCTGCTGCCAGATCTGCTGAAGAGTGCAGTGACTGCCCGCCGCCTTCCGCCGAGAAGATGATGGCGCGACTTTCCGCCGTCCGGCGCGCCCAGCCTTTGTCGAAGAAACTTGACAGCAGGGACCCGCCGAGACTGCCGGCAAGATGAGCCCGCCTTTCGTTACAGTCGAGGCAGGAGCGGCAGAGCGGCAGCCGCGATGATCTGAGGTCCCCGCCGTCGCGGGAATGGACAAATGGCGAGCAGATAGCAGCCGTCAGGCCGCCAGCTGCCCACCCCGGCGTGCCGCTGCAGTTGGCGTCGAGGCCGTCGCCCGAAGCCTGAACCGGGAAACCAGTTCGCGCAGCTTGGCAGCTTCCTGGGCAAGCTGGCCGGATGCCGCGGTGGATTGCTCCACCATCGCCGCGTTCTGCTGGGTCACCTGGTCCATGGAGTTGACGGCGGTGTTGACTTCGGCAAGGCCGGTCGACTGCTCTCTGGCCGATACGGCGATGGCATCCATGTGCTGATTGATGCGGGCAATCTGCTCGCTGATCGCCTTCAGAACCTGGCTGGTATCGAGAACCAGTTTGACGCCGCTTTCCACTTCCACCGACGATTTCTGGATGTGGCCTTTGATTTCCTTTGCCGCCTGCGCCGATCTCTGGGCGAGCTCGCGCACTTCCTGCGCCACCACCGCAAAACCCTTGCCCGCGTCTCCGGCGCGTGCCGCTTCGACGCCGGCGTTCAGTGCCAGCAGATTGGTCTGGAAGGCGATCTCGTCGATCACGCCGATAATGCTGGAGATCTGCTGGGACGAAGCCTCGATGCGGCGCATGGCTTCTTCGGCATGCGACACGACTTCGGAAGACTTGGCGGCGTTGCGGTTGGCATCGGTCGCTTCAGTGCGCGCCTCATCGGTCCGCTTGCTGGAGTTCGAGACATTGGCGGTGATCTGATCGAGCGCTGCGGCGGTTTCTTCGAGAGAGGCTGCCTGCTGTTCGGTTCGTTTCGACAGATCGCCGGCCCCGGATGCGATTTCCCTTGTGCCTTCATCGATCGCGGCAATGGCGGTTGCGATCGCGCTGAGCGTCTGATCGAGCTGGCGGATCGACATGTTGAAATCATGCCGGAGGCCCTCGAAATCGGGGGCGAAGGGCTCGTCGATCTGGAAGGCGAGATCGCCGGATGCAAGCCGCTTCAAGCCTGCGGCGAGACCCGATGTCGCCGCCCGCAGCCGTTCGGCGGCATCGTCGTCAGCCTGCTTGCGCGCCGTGACCCGCTCGGCTTCGCCCTGCAATCGGGCTGCCTCGGCGTCTTGCTCAAGCTGCTTGTTGGCAATCGCTGCCTGGCGGAAGATTTCGACGGCCGATGCCATCGTTCCGATTTCATCGGTGCGGCCGATCCCGGTGCAGGCAATAGCTGTGTCACCACCGGCGAGCCTTTGCATGTCGTTGGAAAGCGAAAGGATAGGCTTGGTGACGGTCTTGCGGGTCAGGAAATAGAGGCCGAGCGCAAACAGCGCGGCCGCGGCGAGAAGTGCTTTCAGAACAATATCGACCGACGCTTTTATGTCGGCGCTATGCTTGGAAATTTCGTCCGACGCCGCGGTGATCTCATCCCCGGCCTGTTCCATGGCCGATTCCAACGTCGAGAACTGCTGCATGAATTCGGGCAAGGCCTTCAATGCCGCCGAGGGATCCTGGCTCGCCAGATCGACGATCTTCTTGGCGCTTTCGACATAGGTCAGAAGGGGAGGTTCGATGCTGGCAAGCAGCGCTTTGGTCTTTTCGTCGGCGGCAAGCGCCTTGTTGGCAGCAATCATCTCGCGAAACGACGCGTCGTGTTCCGCCAGATCCGCCTTCACCCCGGCAGCGTCTATGCCGGCTGCCGGATTGGACGCCAGCATGGATGCCAGCACGTCCGCGCGCATTGCGTCATGCATCATGTCGGCCTGCATGTGGTTGCGCAGGATCTGTGCCGATCGGGCAACGTCGGCGTTGTTTTCGGAGAGGGTCGAGGCGGACCAGATGCCGACGCCAGTCGCGCCGCCCGCCAAGGCGAAAATCGCGATGCTCGCAATGATGATCTTATGCTGGATCGACGCCATGATAGGGCTCTCTCGTTAATTTAGAAGGTGAGAGTAACAGAACATGCTTAATGATTTCTCAGCGGCGTGCCGCTTAGCGGCGCGAAAACAATAGGTTGCAGCGGATATTTCGCTTTCGATGAAAAGTTGAGCTCTTTGTGGGTCGAGCGGATCCCCGATGCCGATAGAATGACGGATCTGCGCGAGTGCCGGGGCCTCGTCGAGGCTCATTGCTGCTTCACGGTCTGGGGCGTACCATGCATGCGCAAGAGGAGAGGGACAATGAGGCTTTCAGCTTTCGTCCGACCGGCGGCAGCCGTAGTGCTGCTGTTTGCCTTCACATCCACCGACGTTATCGCCAAGGGCAAGCACCGAAGCTGTGCGCAGCTGCAGGCGATGAAGGATAACGCCCTGACCGGCGGAAAGCATGCCGGGGATGGCACCGACAAGAGAGCCAAGATCGAAAGGAAGATGAGGAAGAAAGGCTGCTAGAGGCAAGTCGCCGATAGCTTGCGAGCACCGAGAGAATGGTCTGGCAGCAGGCGAGCCTGTTCCCGAGACGGCAGAGATGTGCCTTCGTTGAGGACGGCCCGACATCCATCAAATCCGCGTCATGCCAGACGAACCGCAGTCCGGGGACTACCTTTGGCAAACTCATGCACTAGATGGCGATCGAGGAGGACGCCACCGCCGCTCTTGGGAGGAGAACAAGCGGCATGCCAAAGAATGGATGAAGAGGAAGACTGCATGACGATCGAGGACATCATCGAAACCCTGGAAAAGACTGACATGCCCGACAGCCGGATCGACGCCTTCATCACCTGTGCCTTTCTGTTGAAGCAACTCCGGCCGGCCGAGCCCAACGATTTCGACGGTCCTAACGATTACCTGCCGAGCAGTATCAAGTCAGGGCACGGTTTCCTGATGGCGCGACCCTTCACACACGACGTCAATCACGCCATCGACCTGTGCCGGGAAGTCCGGCCGGATGCGGTTTGGCACCTCGCCCGCGGCCGCCAGACAGCGGACGAGTCGCTCTACGGTGCGCAGCTGCGCGAGATCAAGGAGGGTGAAAGCGTGCTCGGTGAAGCCGAGAGCAATCACGCGGCGCTGGCGCTCACGCTGGCGGCGCTGCGCGCGCATGTGCGGCAGGAAGATGAAAAGAGGGCAGGTGCGTGAGGGAGGTGGATGCTGAACTTGAATCTTTTGCAGATCCGTAACAAACCTACCCATCAATCGGAAAAAGCTTCAGGAACTGCCGATCGCCTTCCGGCGAAAACAGGATCGAGCGGCTTTCCGCCGTGAGCCGCGCCCAGCCTTTGTCGAGGAAGCTTGAAAGCAGGGCCTTGCCGAGGCTGCCGGCGAGGTGGGCGCGTCTTTCGCTCCAGTCGAGGCAGGAGCGGCAGAGTGGCCGGCGCGACGATCTGAGGTCGCTAACATCGATGCCGATGCATTCGAGATCGCTTTCACCCTTTTCCGTCAGCGCCAGGCCGTCGCCGACCGCATCGATCGAGCCGGAGGCAATCAGGCTGTCGAGCATGCGCACGCCGTAATCGCCGGCAAGGTGATCGTAGCAGATGCGCGCCTTGCGCAGCGCCGGCTCCTTCGGTCCCGGCTGGTGACGCAGATGGCCGCGTCCGGCGGCAAAGCCCATCATGCTTTCGATCAGCCGGGCGACGGCCTCGTCGGCCAGCGTGAAATAGCGATGGCGGCCCTGTTTGCGCTGGGTTAGCAGCCCGCCGGCTTCGAGCTTGGCGAGATGCGTGCTCGCCGTCTGCACGGTGATGCCGCCGACGCCGGCAAGCTCGGTCGCCGTCAGCGCCCGGCCGCCGGTGAGTGCCGCCAGCATGTTGGCGCGGGCGGGATCGCCGATGAGCGCGCCGATCTGCGCAATGTCAGGACCTTCCTTCATAGTTCGATCGTAACCGAAGCATCGCCGTCAGGCAATGTGCGAAAACGGCCCAGGAGAGCACTGAGACAGCAAAGGAGAAACGATATGATCACCTGCTTCATCCGCTATCAAATCGACCCCTTCAAGAAGGAGGCGTTTGCCGAATATGCCCGCAACTGGGGCCAGGCGATTCCGCGAAACGGCGCCGATCTGATCGGCTATTACGGCCCGCATGAGGGATCGGCAACGACGGCTTACGGTGTCTACAATATCGAAAGCTTCGCCGCCTACGAAGCCTATCGCGCCAGGCTGGCCGCCGACCCGCTCGGCCGCGAGAATTATGAATTTGCCAGACGCGAAGGCTTCATCCTGAAGGAGGATCGCATCTTCCTCAAAAATGTCTCCGCGCCTCACGCAAAGCTGGTGCAGTCATGATCGCCGTGATCTTCGAAGTCGTGCCCTACATGGGTGAACGCCACAAATATCTGGATCTCGCCGGCGAGCTGCGCACTGAGCTCGAAAAGATCGACGGCTTCATCTCGATCGAGCGTTTCGAGAGCCTGACGAACCGCGGCAAGCTGCTGTCGCTTTCCTTTTTCCGCGATGAGGAAGCCGTCAAGCAGTGGCGCAATCTCGAGGCGCACCGGGCAGCGCAGCAGGCCGGACGCGGCGGCATCTTCGCCGATTATCGCCTGCGGATTGCCAGTGTCGTTCGCGATTACGGCATGTTCGAACGCGACGAAGCGCCTGATGACAGCCGCAGGGTTCACGACGCCGCCTGATCGCTGGCGGCGGCATTCTTGCCGCCGCTCGGCAGCCGGCCGGCGTCGGCAAAGTCTGCCGCTCACTCATCGGCCGCCCGAATAAATTCCCGAAATCGGCCACCGCTTCAGGCTTTGGTAACTAAGTTGCGTAACCATAACGGACAGTTAAGCGTAGAGCGTATGAGTGAGTATCAGAATGGCATCAGTTTTTCCGCTTGCCGACCTCAAGGCTTCCGTCAAGTCGGATTCCCGGCCGGATTCTTGGGTCGACACGATCATCAAGGGCGATTGCGTCAGCGCCCTTGAAGCTTTGCCCAGCCACTCCGTCGATATCATCTTTGCCGACCCGCCGTATAATCTCCAGCTCGGCGGAACGCTGCATCGTCCCGACCAGTCGCTGGTCGATGCGGTCGACGACGAATGGGATCAGTTTGCCTCCTTCGAGGCCTATGACGCCTTTACCCGCGCCTGGCTGCTGGCCTGCCGGCGTGTGCTGAAGCCGACCGGCTCGATCTGGGTGATCGGCTCCTATCACAATATCTTCCGTGTCGGCGCCACGCTGCAGGATCTGAATTTCTGGATCCTCAACGACATCATCTGGCGCAAGACCAACCCGATGCCGAATTTCAAGGGCCGCCGTTTCCAGAACGCCCATGAGACGATGATCTGGGCAAGCCCCAGCGCCAAGGCCAAGGGCTATACCTTCAACTACGATGCGCTGAAGGCCGCCAATGACGACGTGCAGATGCGCTCCGACTGGCTCTTTCCGATCTGCAACGGCAGCGAGCGGCTGAAGGGCGAGGACGGCAAGAAGGCGCATCCGACGCAGAAGCCGGAAGCGCTGCTTGCGCGCGTCATCATGGCCTCGACCAAGCCCGGCGATATCGTGCTCGATCCCTTCTTCGGCTCGGGAACGACGGGTGCGGTCGCCAAGCGTCTCGGCCGTCATTTCGTCGGCATCGAGCGCGAGCAGGATTATATCGATGCGGCCTCGGCCCGCATCGCCGCCGTCGAGCCGCTCGGCAAGGCGGAACTGACCGTCATGACCGGCAAGAAGGCCGAAGTCCGCGTCGCCTTCAACGTGCTGGTTGAAAGCGGCCTGATCAAACCCGGCCAGGTGCTGACCGACGCCAAGCGCCGCTATAGCGCCATCGTCCGTGCCGACGGCACGGTCGCTTCAGCCGGCGAGGCCGGCTCTATTCATCGTCTCGGCGCCAAGGTGCAGGGTCTCGATGCATGCAACGGATGGACCTTCTGGCATTTCGAAGACGGGCAGTCCCTGCGCCCGATCGACGATCTCAGGTCCGTCATCCGCAGTGATCTGGCAAAGGCGGAGTGAGCAGCGCCTTCGCGAGATCGAGATATCTTCTTCCGGTTTCCCTCCAGTTGCGGAAGAAGGACCAAGGCGCCCGGGGTCAAGCCCCGGGCGTCCTCTTTTGTTTGTGCGCAATTCCGGACGCAAAACCGCTCTACACTTTTGCTGGAATTGCTCCAGTCAGAACTCCTGGTAATCGGTGACGTCGACCCGCGTGACGCGCCCTTCCGCATTGAAGGTGATCGTCTCCTCACCCTCGCGGATCAGCGGCTTGCCTGATTTGCTGTGGGTGGCGCGCACCGACCAGACCGATCGGCCGGAGAGCGGCGTCAACGTTTCCACCAGCGAATTTTCCGCCGTCTGATCGGGATAGTCGTCGAAATAACGCCGGAAGGCAGCCATGATCTCGGCGCGGCCGGCAAGGCTGCCGACGCCGTTCGAGACATAGGTGGCGTCCTCGGCGAAATAGGCCTCGATGGCGGGAAAATCGAGGGCGTTGATGGCGGCGTGAAAACGTTCGATCTCTTCTGCGGGGTCGAATGCCATCGGTCTCAGACCTTCAATCCGTAAGCCGTGAGATCGCTGCGCAGCTTCTCGGGCCCCGAAAACAGCACCGCATTCCAGCCGTAGGCCTTGGCACCTTCGACATTGACCGGTGCGTCGTCGATGAAGATCGTCGCAGCGGGATCGAGGCCGAAACTTTTCGTATGTGTCTCGTAGATGGCGATATCGGGCTTGATCAGGCCGACATCGCCGGAAACCGTGACGCCGCGCGGTAGGTTGAGGAAGGGGAAGCGCGCCTGCGCCTCGCGGAAGGTGTCGGAGGCGAAGTTGGTGAGCATCGTTACGTCACGCCCCTCGGCGATCAGCCCTTCCATGATCGCGACGCTGTCGTCATAGGCGTGCGGCACCATCTCGTGCCAATATTTGCGGAAGGCGCGGATATGCTCTTCACGCGCCGGGTGCTGTTCGATCAGCAGCGCTTCGGCTTCCGCCCATGTGCGGCCGCGATCCTGCTCGATGTTCCAGTCATGGGTGCAGACATTGGCGAAGAACCAGTTGCGCTCGGTCTCATCGGGGATGAGGCGGCTGAAGGGAAGATGCGGATCGTAATGAATAAGGACTTTGCCGATATCGAAAACGATATGTCTTATGTCGGTGGTCATGGTCATCCCTTGGATGTTTTAAACGCGAGAGGAATAGCCGCTGCGATCGCTTTTTTCATGATGGTCGGCAAGGCCTGGGCTTCAAGATTTGTAACCGGCTCCCACCATCCGTCATTCATTGCGACCTTGGCAGCGATTGCCGCACGCCAGATCGAAAGCCTGAGCTCGAAATGGGTGAAGACATGGATGACGGTGCCAGCGGCCTGCCATGCCGCTTCGAAGGGCGCGGCGCTCGCCGAGGTCTCGCCGTCGATGCGTGCCGTCCACGCCGTCGTCGGCACCTCGGTCATGCCGCCGAGCAGGCCGCTGTCGATGCGCCGCCGCAATAGGATCTCGCCATCACCTGTTACCGCGATGAAGGCCGCGCCATATCTGACCGGCTTCTCCTTCTTCGCCGCCTTGACCGGAAAGAGCTCGGGATCGGAAAGTTTGAGCGCCTCGCAGGCACTGGGGAAAGGACAGAGCGAACAGGCTGGCCGCTTCGGCGTGCAGATCGTGGCACCCAGATCCATCATCGCCTGGGCGAAATCGCCGGGCCGATCGGCGGGCGTCAACAGCGCCACCTTCTCTCTCATCGCGGGCTTTGCCGCCGGAAGCGGTGTGGCGATCGCATAAAGCCTGGAGATCACCCGCTCGACATTGCCGTCCATGACAGCCGCCTGCCGGTTGAAGGCTATTGCCGCGACGGCCGCGGCCGTATAGTCGCCAATCCCCGGCAGGGATTTCAGGCCTTCCTCGGTATCGGGAAAGACGCCGCCATGCTCGTTCGCCACCGCTTCGGCGCATTTCTTCAGGTTGCGAGCCCGGGCGTAATAGCCAAGCCCTGCCCAGGCGGCCATCACCGCGTCGTTTTCGGCCGCGGCAAGATCGGTCACCTCGGGCCAGCGCTGCAGAAACCGCTCGAAATAGGGTTTGACCGCCTGCACCGTCGTCTGCTGCAGCATCACCTCGGACAGCCAGACGCGATAGGGATCGGCCTTGACGCCGCGGGCCGCCATGCCGGGCGAAACGCGCCAGGGCAGCTCGCGGTGGTGGCGATCGTACCAGTCGAGCAGGGGCTTTGCTGAGGGCGTGTCGAGTGTGGTGATCGTCATGATTTGCCGCGATGGGGGGAAGTGCCTATACTTGGCGAAGCAATGCCGCGCGATCAAGTCGCCTATGCGAATTGAAGCGCGAATTGGCGGCGGCGCCGAAGGGTTTCGATGAGTTATCCACGCAAAGATGTGAAGCAGATCTCCGAGCTGGCGAACGGGCTGATCGATCCCGTTCTTGCCCGGCGCGCCGGCATCAGCACGGCTCTGCTCGGCTCGTGGAGCGAAATCGCCGGCGAGGATTTCGCCGATTGCACCCGGCCGGAAAAGATCGCCTGGGCCCGCGGCGGCAATGAGGTCGGCGGCTTCCGCCCCGGCGTGCTGACCATTGCCTGCGAAGGCGCGCGTGCGCTCTTCCTCACCCATGCCCAGGGCGAACTCATCCAGCGCATCAACAGCTTCTTCGGCTTTGCCGCCGTCCACCAGATCCGCATCGTCCAGAAGCCGGTCTCACAACCGATCCGCCGCTCCCGCACCCCGGCGCCGCTGAAAGGCGAAGCCGCCCGCAAGCTCGAAGGCATGATGGAGGGGATCGAGAACGACAAGCTGCGCCAGGCAATCCAGCGCTTGGGGACAGCGGTGATGGGCAAGCGGGGGAATCAACGCTGATGAGCAAAACGCCCAACTTGACCGGCAACGCCAAGACCGGCGGCCTGACTGAAGCCTGTGCTGAAAAGATCAGTGCGGTTGACGGCCTGGTGCTCAGCCCGCGCATGCGCAAGCTCCTCGCCGAGACCAAGGATCAGCCGCCCGAAGAACGCCGCCAGGCGATCCGCGCCCAGTTCACGCGCAAGTGCGCCTAAGCGTTGGTCTATACCGCCGAATCCGATCCCCTCTGTTATCCGGTCGGCCTGCCATTCAATGCGGAAGTGCTTGATCGTGAACGTGTCATCGAGGCCATGATCGAGAGCTTTGCGGGCTCCGAGCAGCCGCTACGACGCTGATCCTCGACATCTTCACCGAACCTTGACGCTACCCTCTTGAACTTTCCTCGGCGGTGTAGAGGCACTGGCAAAACGCTTCGGATGCCATATTTGTATATAGCAGACGGGAGAAAAATCATGCTGGTCTTGCAGTTGCCCCCTGATATCGAAGCGCGGCTGAATGAGCTTTCCAGGCGTACCGGCCGCAGCAAGAGCTTCTATGTGCGGCAAGCCATCCTCGCGCATCTCGACGATCTGGAAGATGTCTATCTTGCCAAAAGGCGCCTCGAAGAACTTCGCCGCGACGAGGGCGATAGCGTGCCGTTGGCCGAGCTGACGGCGCGTTACGGGGTGGACAATTGAGTTTCATCGACCAGCCGATACCGGCTGGCAGCCGCCGCGATATCTATCGGCAAAATTCGCAGACGGACCAATCTTGCAATTTTTGGTCTAGTCGTCTTCCCGCGGTCACAATTCTTTGAAGGAAGTTGGTGAAGCGTGGCTTGTGAGCGGCCGTCAGCCGTTATATCGCACAGTCACGCCGTCAATCTCATTAGTTATGGGGAATCCATGCAGATGTCCGAAATGCAACTGACGAAACGCCGCCTGCTCAGCGGTATCGCCATCGCCGCAGCTGCCGTTGCGCTTGTCGCCTGCAACGACAGTAAGGACGCTGCCGATGCTTCGTCCTCCGGCAAGACCATGGCTGATGGCACCAATGTCGACACCATGCAGACGGCGGCCACAGCGGCGACCGAAATGCCGCAGTCCGACGGCGATGTCGACATGGCCGCAGTGCTGAAGCCCGGCGCGCTGCCGGAAATGGCGCTTGGGAAGGCCGACGCCCCGGTCAAGATCGTCGAATATATGTCGATGACCTGCCCGCATTGCGCTCATTTCCACAACACCACCTTCGACACGATCAAGCAGAAGTACGTCGACAGCGGCAAGGTGCAGTTCATTATCCGCGAATTCCCCTTCGACCCGCGCGCTGCCGCAGCCTTCATGCTTGCCCGCTGCAGCTCTTCCAATCCGGAACAGTTGAGCACGCCGGAACAGTATTTCCCGATGGTTTCGATGCTGTTCAAGCAGCAGCAGATCTGGGCCGCCGCCGATGACGGCCGCGCCGCACTGCTGCAGATGTCGAAGCTTGCCGGATTTACTGAGGATAGCTTCACGAAATGCTTGACGAACCAGAAGCTTCTGGATGAAGTGAACGCCACGCGGGAAAGAGGTTCCAAGGATTTCGGCGTCAACGCCACCCCGACTTTCCTCATCAATGGCAAGCGCTACTCTGGAGACATGCCGGTTGACACCATGTCGAAGCTCATCGACAGCCTGCTCTGAACCGGATCGTTTCGATAGAACGGGCGACGGCGAAAGCCGTGCGCCCGTTTTTTTGTGGCTGCATGACAAGCCCGTCCCGCGCTGCGGAGCTTCTGCATGAAGTTCAACAAGCTGCGCCTGGTCGGCTTCAAATCCTTCGTCGAGCCGACGGAATTCATCATCGAGCGCGGACTGACCGGCGTTGTCGGCCCGAACGGCTGCGGCAAGTCGAATCTCGTCGAGGCGCTGCGCTGGGTGATGGGCGAGAATTCCTACAAGAACATGCGCGCCTCCGGTATGGACGACGTGATCTTTTCGGGCTCCGGCAACCGCCCGGCGCGCAACACCGCCGAAGTGGCGCTCTATCTCGACAATGGCGAGCGCACCGCGCCTGCCGCCTTCAACGACAGCGACGAGATCCAGGTCACCCGCCGCATCGAACGTGAACAGGGTTCGCTCTATCGCATCAACGGCAAGGAAAGCCGCGCCAAGGACGTGCAGCTGCTGTTTGCCGACGCCTCTACCGGCGCGCGGTCGCCGTCTATGGTCGGGCAGGGGCGTATCGGTGAGCTGATCCAGGCCAAGCCGCAGGCCCGCCGCCAGCTGCTCGAAGAGGCGGCCGGCATCTCAGGCCTGCATTCCCGCCGCCACGAGGCCGAACTGCGGCTGCGCGCCGCCGAAGGCAATCTCGAGCGTCTCGACGACGTCACCTCGCAGCTCGAAAGCCAGATCGAAAGCCTGAAGCGCCAGGCCCGCCAGGCAAACCGCTTCAAGACGCTGTCTGCCGATATCCGCGCCCGCGAGGCAATGCTGCTGCATATCCGCTGGGTGCAGGCCAAGGAAGCCGAGGCCGAGGCCGACAGCGCGCTGAACCAGGCGACCTCAGTCGTCGCCGAAAAGGCGCAGATGCAGATGGAGGCGGCGAAGAACCAGGGCATCGCCAGCCTGAAACTGCCGGAACTGCGCGAGGGCGAGGCGCGTGCGGCCGCCGCCCTGCAGCGCCTGCAGATCGCCAGAAGCCAGCTGGAGGAGGATGCCGGCCGCATCCTGCGCCGCCGCGACGAGCTGACCCGCCGTCTCGCCCAGCTTGCGGAGGATATAAGCCGCGAAGAGCGGCTGGTGGCTGACAATGCCGTCATCCTGGCGAGGCTCGATGCCGAAGAGGCGGAGATTTCAGAAATCCTTGCCGATTCCGGCCGTTATGCCGAGGAAACCCGCGAGGCCTTCGAGGAGGCGGCGGCAAAGCTTGCCGACAGCGAGCGCATCTTTACAGCGCTGACGGCCGAGCGCGCGGAGGCGGCTGCCGGCCGCAACCAGCTGGAACGCGCCATCCGCGATCTCACCGACCGCCGGATGCGCCTCGAACGCCAGATGGATGAGGCAAACCAGGAACTGTCAGCCGTCGGCGAGAAGATCGCCGGCCTGCCCGATCCCGACGAAAAACGCGCCATCGTCGAGGCTGGCGAGATCGCCGTCGCCGACGCAGAAGCCGCGGTTCAGCTGGTCGACCAGGCGCTTGCCGTTGCCCGCCAGACCGAGGCGCTGTCGCGCGCGCCGGTCGATCAGGCCCGCTCGAGCCTGAATGCGCTGGAGACCGAGGCCCGCACCATTTCCCGCATGCTCGCCGCCGGTGCCGCCGCCGGCAAATTTCCGCCGGTTGCCGACGAACTGAAGGTCGATCGCGGCTTCGAGACGGCACTCGGTGCCGCCCTCGGCGACGATCTGGAATCGCCGCTCGATGCCGAGGCGCCGGCCCACTGGTCGGACAATGGCGATGGTTCTGGCGATCCCGCCCTTCCATCCGGTGTTGCGCTGCTGCTCGATCATGTCCGCGCCCCGGCGGCACTCACCCGCCGCCTGCGCCAGATCGGCCTGGTTGCGGAAGCGGAGGCGCAGTCGCTGATGGCGGCGCTGAAGCCCGGCCAGCGGCTGGTGACGAAAGAGGGTGCGGTCTATCGCTGGGACGGCCACGTCACCGGTGCCGACGCCCCAAGTGCTGCGGCGCTCCGCCTTGCCCAGAAGAACCGCCTGGCCGAACTCGAAAGCGAAGCAGCCCTTGCCCGCGACGTGCTTGCCGAAGCCGAAGAGCGGCAGGCGGCCGCCGCCGAAGCGATCCGCGCCGAGGAGCGCCGGCTTGCCGAGGCGCGCGACATGAGCCGCCTGTCGGCGCGTCATCTCGCCGAAGCGCGCGATGCGCTTGCCGCCGCCGAGCGTGCTTCCGGCGACCTCATCCGCCGCCGCGATGTCGTCAGCGAGGCCGCCAGCCAGCTGCGCGCGCAGCTGGCGGAGATCGCTATCCAGGAAGAGAATGCCCGCATCGAGCTGGAGGACGCGCCTGATCTGACGGCGATCGACGAGCGGCTGCGGTTCCAGCAGGCGGAAGTTGCGACCGATCGCGGTGCGCTGGCCGAAAGCCGCGCCCGCCATGAAAGCCTGGCGCGGGAAAACGAAGCCCGCCAGCGCCGCATCATGGCAATCGGCCAGGAGCGCGACACCTGGCGCCAGCGGGCGGCAAGCGCCGAAGACCATGTCGCCACCCTGCGCGAACGCGAGGAAGAGGCGCGCGAGGAGGCAGCCGAGCTCGAACTGGCGCCGGATGAATTCGACGACAAGCGCCGCGCCTTGCTCAGCGAATTGCAGAAGGCCGAGGAGGCGCGTCGCCAGGCCAGCGATCTGTTGGCTGAGGCCGAACGCATCCAGCGCGAGGCCGACCAAAAGGCGACGACGGCGCTGTCGGAACTTGCCGAATGCCGTGAACGCCGCGGCCGCGCCGAGGAGCGCCTGGTCTCCGCCCGCGAGAAGCGGCAGGAAAGCGAAGGCCGCATCCGCGAGGTCCTGAACGTCGCGCCGCACGAGGCGCTGCAGCTGACCGGGCGCCCGACCATGCAGGCGCTTCCCGATCCGCGCGAAGTCGAGCGCGAGCTGGAACGCCTGAGGATCGAGCGCGAGCGGCTGGGTGCTGTCAACCTGCGCGCCGACGAGGAGCAGAAGGAGCTGAGCGAGAAGCTCGAAGCCTTGATCAAGGAACGCGACGATGTCATCGATGCGATCCGCAAGCTGCGCGGCGCCATCCAGAGCCTCAACCGCGAGGGCCGCGAACGGCTGATCGCCGCATTCGACATCGTCAACGCCCAGTTCCAGCGGCTGTTCACCCATCTTTTCGGCGGCGGCACCGCCGAGCTGCAGCTGATCGAATCCGACGATCCGCTGGAAGCCGGCCTGGAAATCCTCGCCCGTCCGCCCGGCAAGAAGCCGCAGACCATGACGCTGCTCTCGGGCGGCGAGCAGGCGCTGACGGCAATGGCGCTGATCTTCGCCGTCTTCCTCACCAATCCGGCGCCGATCTGCGTGCTCGACGAAGTGGACGCGCCGCTCGACGACCACAATGTCGAGCGTTACTGCAATCTGATGGACGAAATGGCGGCCTCCACCGAAACCCGCTTCGTCATCATCACCCACAATCCGATCACCATGGCCCGCATGAACCGCCTCTTCGGCGTCACCATGGCCGAACAGGGCGTCTCCCAACTCGTCTCCGTCGACCTGCAAATGGCCGAGCGCCTGCGCGAGATTGCCTAAAGCAATTCCAGGAAAAGTGCGCAGCGGTTTTCCGTCCGGAATTGCGAAACCAAAGACAATAATTCCAGGAAAAGTGCGCAGCGGTTTTCCGTCCGGATTGCGTGAAACCAAAGACAATAATTCCAGGAAAAGTGCGCAGCGGTTTTCCGTCCGGGATTGCGCGAAACCAGGCAGGCGCAATTTCAGCAAAGGTGCGGCGCGGTTTTGCGCCCAGAAATTGCGTAAAATCAAGGGCCGAGCAATAAACACCAAAAAAGGTCGGCTCTCTTGTCGCTTGTACCCCATTTGGGTGATGCTCTTTTCGCTGACTTGCATTAGAAGTTGTTTCAACGCAACCTAATTACTCTGCTGGAAAGCGGGCGACCAAAGGTTGCGCATTGTCGAATTTGCGTGCGGTTTTCCGGGCGAGGGCAAGAACCGGAAACCGAGAGCAAATCTTGGGAAGTAGCGATCTATTTTCCCAGGAATTGCGTATGACAAGGTCAGAGCGGTTCTCTTTACAAAAAGCTGAGCCGTTCCTGGGTTGAGGGACCCCCCGTCCGGTTTTCCTGGCCGGACGGAAACAAGGCTTTGCGGGACATTGTTGCAGTCCCGCAAAGCTTTTTTTATGCCTTGTATGCTGTTTGGGCGCCTTTCAACCGTTTCGATGCCGGCCACGGCCAAGATTTATTGTGCAGCGCAACATTCTGCCGCATTTGTCGATTTTCATTTCAACACCAACGGATTAAGCTAATCCCGATTTGGTGTTGGGGGGAAGATGACCAAGTGGGTCTATAGGTTCGGCGACGGGCAGGCTGAGGGCCGGGCGCGCGATCACGAGATTCTGGGCGGCAAGGGCGCCAATCTGGCGGAAATGTGCGCGCTCGGATTGCCGGTGCCGCCGGGGCTGACGATCGTCAGCGATGCCTGCAACACCTATTACAAGAATGGCCGCCACATCGAGGAAGCGGTGAAGGCTGAGGTGCGCGCCGGCATATCGGCGATCGAGGCGGTCACCGGCCGCCACTTTGGCTCCGTCAGCCAGCCGCTGCTGCTGTCGGTGCGCTCCGGCGCCCGCGTCTCGATGCCGGGGATGATGGACACGGTGCTCAATCTCGGCCTCAACGACGAGACCGTGCAGGCGCTGGGTCATGATGCCGGCGACGCGCGTTTTGCCTGGGACAGCTACCGCCGCTTCATCCAGATGTATGCCGATGTCGTCATGGGCCTCGGCAACGACGCCTTCGAGGAGATCCTGGAAGACGAGAAGGCCAAGCTCGGCCATGAATTCGATACCGAACTCAGCGCCTCGGAATGGCAGCATATCGTCTCGCTCTACAAGAAGCTGATCGAGGAGGAGCTGGAGCGGGAATTCCCGCAGGATCCCGAAGTCCAGCTCTGGGGCGCGGTCGGCGCCGTCTTTTCCAGCTGGATGAGCGCGCGCGCCGTCACCTACCGCCAGCTCCACAATATTCCGGAAGGCTGGGGCACGGCGATCAACATCCAGGCGATGGTCTTCGGCAATCTCGGCAATTCGTCCGCCACCGGCGTTGCCTTCACCCGCAACCCCTCGACCGGCGAGAGGGCGCTTTACGGCGAATTCCTGGTCAATGCCCAGGGCGAGGATGTGGTGGCCGGCATCCGCACGCCGCAAAGCATCACCGAGGAGGGGCGGATTTCCTCCGGCTCCGAAAAACCCTCGATGGAAAAGCTGATGCCCGAGGCGTTTCGCGAGCTCTGCCACATCTGCACCGAGCTCGAGATCCATTACCGCGACATGCAGGATATCGAATTCACCATCGAGCGCGGCAGGCTGTGGATGCTGCAGACCCGTTCGGGCAAACGCTCGACGCGGGCGGCAATGAAGATCGCCGTCGACATGGTCGATGAGGGAGTGATCACCGAGGACGAGGCGGTGCTGCGCATAGAGCCCTCCAGCCTCGACCAGCTGCTGCATCCCACCATCGATCCGCGCGTCACCCGCCAGGTGATCGGCACCGGGCTGCCGGCGTCGCCGGGCGCTGCCACCGGCGCCATCGTCTTCACAGCGGAAGAGGCGGTCGAGGCGGAATCCGAAGGCCGCAAGGTCATCCTGCTCAGGGTCGAGACCAGCCCTGAGGATATTCACGGCATGCATGCCGCCGAAGGCATTCTCACCACCCGCGGCGGCATGACCAGCCATGCGGCGGTCGTTGCCCGCGGCATGGGCATCCCCTGCGTCGTCGGCGCCGGCACCATGCGCATCGATCAACGCAACGAGCGGCTGCTCGGCATCGGCGTCACCCTGAAGAAGGGCGATATCATCACCATCGACGGCTCGGCCGGCCAGGTGCTGAAGGGCGAGGTGCCGATGATCCAGCCGGCGCTGTCGGGCGATTTCGGCCGCATCATGGGCTGGGCCGACCGCGCCCGGCGCATGACGGTGCGCACCAATGCCGATACGCCGGCCGATGCGCTGGCCGCCCGCTCCTTCGGCGCCGAAGGCATCGGCCTTTGCCGCACCGAGCACATGTTCTTCGAGGGCGAGCGCATCCATGTGATGCGCGAGATGATCCTTGCCGTCGATGAGACGGGCAGGCGGCTGGCGCTCGACAAGCTGCTGCCGATGCAGCGCCTCGATTTCACCGGCCTCTTCACCGTCATGCACGGCCTGCCGGTAACGATCCGCCTGCTCGATCCGCCGCTGCACGAATTCCTGCCGAAAACAGACGACGAGGTGGCCGAGGTCGCCTTCGCCATGGGCATGGAGCCCTCCGTGCTTCGCCAGCGCGTCGATGCGCTGCACGAGTTCAACCCGATGCTCGGCCATCGCGGCTGCCGGCTGGCGATCTCCTATCCTGAAATCGTCGAGATGCAGGCCCGCGCCATCTTCGAGGCGGCGATTGCCGCAGCCCAGGAGACCGGGGCTGCCGTCGTGCCGGAGATCATGGTGCCGCTCGTCGGCCTGCGCGCCGAACTCGATTACGTCAAGGCGCGGATCGATGCCGTCGCCGGCGACGTGATGAGCGAGGCCGGCATGAAGATCGATTATCTCGTCGGCACGATGATCGAGCTGCCGCGTGCGGCCCTTCGCGCCCATGTGATTGCAGAAGCTGCCGAATTCTTCTCCTTCGGCACCAACGACCTGACGCAGACCACCTTCGGCATCTCGCGCGACGATGCCTCGGCCTTCATCCCCACCTATCAGCGCAAGGGCATTATCGAGCACGATCCCTTCATCTCGCTCGATTTCGACGGTGTCGGCGAATTGATCAGCATCGCCGCCGAACGCGGCCGGCGCACCCGCAACGACATGAAGCTCGGCATCTGCGGCGAACATGGCGGCGACCCGGCCTCGATCCGCTTCTGCGAGACGATCGGCCTCGATTATGTCTCCTGCTCGCCGTTCCGCGTGCCGATCGCCAGGCTGGCGGCGGCGCAGGCGGTGATTTCAAATGGTCTGGACGAGGTCCGGCGCGGTCCGAAAGAGCTGCGGGCTGGCTTGTAAGATATTCGGTGGAGTTGGGCAGGGCGCCCGTGGCGCTCAGTGATGATACCGCCAGCGATCGCGGTAGATATAAGGCCCGTTCAGATCCCAGGCCATGCTCTGCATCATCTCGGCACTCTGCGCCCGCGATTCGGCCCGCCGGTCGAGATCGATGCGCTGCAGGCAGGTGGCAAAACCATCGGTGCCGCGGCGGAAGCCATAGCTCAGGCACCGCTGCTCATCCGCCGCCCGCCGCTCCTCCGGCGTCATCGTCTGGCAGGCCGACAGCCCGGCGACGATGGTGGCCATGACGGTGATGAGAAGACGAATACGCATTGGTTTATTCCTTGGAATGCCTGCTCCGAGCAAAGGCCATTCGGGCGAGGGCGTCAAGCTGCTCTTCCCAGGAGATCGCTGAGAGCTGGGGGATTGCGCGAGCCATGTGCCGTGCAGCCCCCTCATCCGACCCTTCGGGCCACCTTCTCCCCGCTGGGGCGAAGGGGATTTGCCGCAACGTCTCGATCCCCTCTTCTCCCCTCGGGGAGAAGGTGCCCGTAGGGCGGATGAGGGGGCCGCACGGCACGCCATTCATTGCCCGTCGCTTACGCTCAGTGCATCGCGGCTTTGCCGCCGGCACCGGCCGGACCTTTCACGCCGCCCCCGCCGGATCCCCAATCGGCAGCAGCGCCGGATTGAGCGGTGGATCCTGCGGGTTCTTCGTATCGGCCGGATCCTGTGCCGGCGTCAGCGGCGGTTTTTGCTGGATGGGGTCGGGAATGCCGGGTGTCGGCGTCGGGCCGCGCGGCGTATCGGCATTGGGTGTCGGGATCGGATCTTTGTTGGGCATGAGTGCCTCCTTTTCGAAAAAAGGAACGGCAGCCCTAGCACTTGGTTCCAATTTCGCCGGCCAAGCTTTCTATGCATGAGGGGCATTCCTCTGTATGAGGAAAGCATGGCCTCTCGAAAAGAGGCCGGAATCACTGGAACGAGCATGGCCCTTCGCGATCGATTTTCGAAAAAACTGAACTGTCCGCAATGCGGCAATGAGGGCTTTGCCGAAGCCTCGGAAGTTGATGATCCCAAGCGCAAGCACCCGGATTTCAAGGTCGATCAGCTGCCGCGCGGCTTTGGCGTGCAGCGGCCCTCGAACAACCAGGAAAATTTCATGATCAAATGCGAATGCGGGCGCAAGTTTCCCTTCCGCAGTGTTGCGGAAGCCGCGGCCGAGCGCCGCTGACATCTTGATCTAGACCTAGATCCGCTCCAGCAATTCGATGAAGGCATCGGCGAAACGCACCAGCGGCGCGGTCTCTTCGTCAGGCGCCTGCATGCGGATCTCCGTGCCGTGATCGTCGAGCAGCGCCAGCACCACGCGCATCTCCTGGCCGTCATCCGGAATGCGCAGCACGGCGATGCGCCGGCAATTCTGCACGAGGCCGCCGGCCGGCAGGTCGAACAGCAGTTCGCCGCCGGAGCGTGCCGCCGCCTGGCGCACCGCCTCGCAGAAGCCGGCATCGCCGCCGGCATAACCTTCGAGCGAAAGTTCGAGCTCGAGCAGCTCCATCGGCAGCATCGGCTCGGACTGGTGGTCGATCCCGCCAAGCGCAGACGCCTGCGGCCTTGCTGCAATCTCGGGTGAAATCATCCCGTCTCTCCTCTACATCTGGAGATGAAACCGCGGCAGAATGGCTCTTTTTTGACATATCAGCAAGGGCTTATGAAGCAGCCCCCGTTTCACCATGACCTTCCGCCGTGGATTCCAACGCAATGCCTCAGACAATAGTTTCAATTTAGCCGAACCTTGCCCCAGATCCGGATGATTTTAGGCCGGGCCGGCCTAAAATCTGAATCCGGATCTAAATCAAAGAATAGAGCATGATGTCGTCCGAAAACCGCTTCACACTTTTCGGCATCATGCTCTAAACAGGGTGAGGCGATTTGCGTGTTCGAACGCGCGGGCGCTGACGAGCAACCGGTAAGTTTGATGGCCATCCGCTTCGACCGCCCCGTTTCCAACGCCGCCCGCTTTTCGCGGCTGCTCGGGGCGTTTTCCCTGGTGCTGGCGCTGGCTGTGATGATCGCCCACCGCTTCGGCGGCCTCGCCACACCCTATCTGGTGCTGCTGCTGATTGCCGCCGCCGGCGGCGCGCTGCTCGCCGTCATGCTGGCAGCCCTCGGGCTGCGCAGCCTCTGGATGACGGGGGCCGAAGGCGGGCTGGCGGCGCTGGCGGCGCTGATCTATGCCGCCTTTCCGCTCGGCCTCGGCGCCTATGCCACCGAGCACTATCTGACACTGCCTGATATCTACGACGTCTCCACCGATCCGGTCTCCGCACCCGACTGGCTGTCGCCGCGCTATTCCGACCAGATCTGGCTGAAGCGCAACGCTGATGTGACGCCGGAGGATCGCGAAAAGCAGCTCGCTGCCTATCCCGAACTGACCGGCCGGCGCTATGAGGGCGCGCTCGACCGCGTGCTGGAAGCGGTGCGCAAGGTCGCCAAGATGAGCGGCATTACCATCACCAAAAGCAGTGGCGACACCGAGCCAGGCCGCGATCCCGAGGACAGACCGGTCAAGCCGCCGCCGGCGAGCGACGATGCCGTGGCCGATGCGCCCGATGTCGTCCCCGTGCCGACGCCGCGCCCTTATGACGATGATGTCGCCAAGCTGATCCGCGGCGCCACCGGCGTGACGCTGCAGGGCACCACCCGCACGCTGATCCTCGGCCTGCGCTTCGATATCCTCATTCGGCTGCGCGAAGAGGCCGAAACCACCTTCGTCGACATCCGCGTCGCCTCCCGCTACGGCCAACACGACCTCGGCTTCAGCGCCGCAATCGCCGGCGATTTTCTGAAGGCGCTGGATGCCGAGCTGCTAGGAATTGCTGGGGGGTGAGCAACGGTGGCGCAAAGCGCCAGCAATCGATCCAGTGAATCGATTGCAGTTGCGAACGCCCTGAGCCCAAAGCGAAGGGCCGGGATACGGTGCGGCAAACTCGCGCTATAAGGTAGCAACTGCCACCAAACGCTGGTTCCTCGAGTCGTCAACGGCGCGGCCGAATCTAGCACCGCGCGAACCGTACCCATCGCTATTGCGTCTCGACTGCCATGCGGCCTCAGCCTCACGCACCGTGTGAAAAAACGGAGCTGCGTCACGCTGAGGTAAACCAGTGAAGCAAACGGAAGACCAAGACCCAGCACCTTTGGATCGACTCTGCGGCCGCGCGTGAAACGTGCAGCAAAATCATGTACGGTGTTTAGCGCGGAATTCCTGTTGGGAGCGAAGACATGGAACGCAGATTATCTGCAATCCTGGCCGCCGACGTAGTCGGATACTCCGCACTTATGGAGCAAGACGAAGCGGGCACCTTTGACCGCCTTCGAGCCCGACGCACTGAGCTTTTTGAGCCCGAGATTGCGGGGCATCACGGGCGGGTCTTCAAGCTCATGGGAGACGGCCTGCTCGCGGAGTTCGGCAGCGTGGTCGACGCTGTCGAGTGTGCCGTATCTCTCCAGCGCGGAATGGCGGAGCGCAACGCTTCTGTAGCGGAGGAGGAGAGACTCAACGTCCGCATCGGCATCAACCTCGGCGAAGTGATCATGGACGGCGATGACCGCTATGGCGAAGGTGTGAACGTCGCGGCCAGGCTGGAGCAACTCGCCCCCCCAGGTGGGATCTGTGTTTCAGGCAAGGTGGCGAAGGAAGTCGAGAATAAGCTCGCGTTTGCCTTCGACTCTGCCGGGCAGCGGAAGGTCAAGAACATCGAAGAGCTTGTCGAAGTCTACTACGTACGCATCGACGCCTCGCCACGCCGACGCCTTCCGCACAAGCGCGGGATCGGCCGTCCGTGGTGGGCACTCGGAGTCGCGGCAGCCATTGTGGCCGTGGTGGCCGCCTGGATGGCGCTGTACTATCCACTGACAGCGCGCTCCCCTGCAGTCTCCAGTACGATCCCATCCGTCGCCGTGCTTCCTTTCAAGGATCTGAGTGCCGACGAGAGCCTGGGATACTTGGGAGAAGGAGTGGCGAACGACCTCATCGCTATCCTCTCGCGCTTTGCTGATATCGCGGTCGTCTCGCGAACGTCATCGTTTGCGTATCAGGACAAGGAAGGTGACGTCCGCCAGATCGGCAAGGAGTTGGGCGTCGGCTATATCGTCGAAGGCAGCGTGCGCAAGGAAGGCGATAGGGTGCGCATCGTTGGGGAACTCATCGACGCTGAGACGGGGGACCATGTTTGGGCAGACCGCTTCGACAAGGCCGGAACCGACCCATGGGCGCTTCAGGATGAGTTGACCGGCAAGATTGTGGGGGCGATGACGGGCGAATGGGGAGCCATACGCAAAGCGGACTACAGTCAGGCTTGGGGCAAGGACAGCACCAACCTGGCTGAATACGACTACTACCTGCGTGCGGAAAGCCAATTGAACCTTTTCACGAAGGAAGGACTCGAGCGATCAGGTGACATCTCGCAGCAGGGGCTGCAGGTGTTCCCCGACTCCCCCTTATTGACCGTGGAGTTGGGGTGGTCTCACTGGATGAAGGTTGGGCTGCTTTACAGTTCTGACCCGCAGGCTGATCTTCAGGACGCGGGCCGACTGGCCGACAAGGTCCTCTCAAACAAGAACCTGAGCCCGCAGGTAGCGAGATTGGCACACTGGCTCCGTGCGTGGCTTCTAACGCTCAAGGGGGACCATGATGGGGCTGTTGCGGAAATGAACAAGGCCATTGCGGCGGCACCATACAATGCCTTCACCCTCACCGATGCAGGAAGTATTTTCCTACAGGCCGGTGAACCCGAAAAGGCGTTGGAATTGACCGACTCTGCAGCCGCTCGGGATCCGGGATTGTCCTGGTTCTTTAACTACGTGCGAGGCTTCATCTTCATCGTGCTTGGTAGAAACGAAGACGCAGTTGAGGTGCTGAAGACCACGGAATTTGCCGACGCGCCACTGCAACTCGCCATTGCCTATATGCGTCTTGGTCGCCAGGCAGACGCCCGAGCTGCCGTCGAAAAGATGCTCAAGTCAACGCCGGCTGCGACGATCCAGTCGTGGCGGCAGGCCTGGAACTTCCGAGATCCTTCCATTCTCGATCAAGCCGCCGCAGACCTTGCACGCGCCGGTCTTCCAAGTGGTCGCGCTCAATAGCAAAACGGATTGATGTTCACCCTTCGACGCCCCTACGGTGCCGCCGCAGGCGGCAGCAATCGATCCGAGGAAGAAATGACGGCGAAACGGAGTGCCGTGTCAGCCTCCCTCTGCCCTGCCGGGCATCTCCCCCACAGGTGGGGAGATTGGCTGGGCGCACCGGCTTCCCCAAGCAATGAACGTCCAGAACGGCGAAACGATAGATGGGCAGGAAGTTCAAGCTACCTGTGATCTCCCCACCTGTGGGGGAGATGCCCGGCAGGGCAGAGGGGGTATCTCGGCGCGCCGGTAAGGTGAGGTAGGGCACACCTCCCAAGGCCGCCACCACCCCCATCACCCCTCCACCACCAACCACCCCGTATACCGCACCACCAACCCCGTCAGCCGCCCACCAATCTCCACATGAAAGTGGAACCGCCCATCGCGCTCCTCCTCATAGGTATCGCCACCCGGCGCCAGAAACAGCGGCAGTGGAACTCCGAAAAACCGCCAGCCGCGCACGACGAGCCGCAGCTTCTCTCCCTCCGGCACCAGCGCCAAAAGCACCCGGAACGGCCCGAAGACTTCGGTGAGCAGATGCCGGTCGCGGCCCTTGCCTTCGACCTGGAAGCTGCGGAAGACCGTGCCGCCGAAATCCCGGGTCCAGATCTCCCTGTCGCCATCGGTTGCGAAGCGCACCGTGACCGGCACTTCCCAGCCCGCTTCGGGAAAGCCGATGACGCGGGCGACGACCCGCGCCAGCAGCCCGCCGCCGCGCTCGATCCGCGCCCGGCCGGAGGCGACGCGCGCGCCGCCGGCATGCAGGGCTGAAATGGCAGGTGGCAGCCGCTCAAAGGCGCTGCCGAGAATCCTGTGGTAGAGAGGCAGGGGCGCCTCCTCGTTTTCCATCCGGATGCCCGATGTGATCGAAAACCGCCGGAAGGCCGCTTCGAAATCCGAAAGCTGCAATTCCCCCGCCGCCGGCCGCGCACCGGGCTCTGGCCGCACGCCGGTCAGCAGCCGGCGCACCAGCGCGTCCACGCCGATGATCGGGATGAACGGCCCGTCATCACCTTCGGCAATCAAATGCCAGCCTGAAGTCAGCTGCTTTCCCACATGGTCGAGACCGCCGACGCGGACGAACATGCCGCCGCGATGCTCGCCGATCGCGAAACGATGGCTGGCGCCTTGCAGCAGCCGCGCAAACCGCAGCAACGATGGCAGGAGCCGGAGGCGGACAAGCCGTGCCGCGAGGCTGAGCAAGCGCTGCAGCAGTTGCGGCTCGGTGCCGACACCGGTGAAGCTCGATTGCAGGCCGGCAGCGCGCGCCGGCAGCAGCGCCAGATCCGGTGCATCCACAAGCAGGAACTTCCGGCTGCGCAGCGGCGTAACCCCCGGCGGCGCCACCGTCACCCGCATCGCATCGATCAGCCCGCGCCCGGCGGCCAGCCGTCCCGCGCGCAGCACCGTGACCTTCTTGCCGGCATAGGTCGCGATCGCCCTCACGACATTGAGCCCGATCCGCACATGCGCCGACGGGGCAATGCCCGCCGCGACACTGTCGATCCGCGAGAAATGCGGCGCCATCGCATCGAGTGCTGCGAAGGAGAGGGCGGGCAGGCTGCTCAGCCCCGAAAGCGCGAAGGTGCCCTTGGCCCTGGCCGCGGCATCGAGCCCACCGATGCCGGCGACGAAGCCGGTGCTGTCGGCGATATCGGCATAATCGATGTCGAGGTCGATGCAGGCCTCGGCCACCTTATAGGCATCCTCCCTGAAGGTCTGGAACGGCCCCGAGGCATCGACGACGAGATCGGGCCTCAGCCGCGTCAGCTGTTCGGTGAGATCACCGTCTCGGTCGAAGGCCACTGCCTGCACCATCGCGCCGAGATTATTGCTTCCCAGGCCCTCGGCTCCATCTTTCGGCGTCCGGAGATCTGCAACGAAATCGTCGGCCTTTTCAAGCGAGCGCCCCGCAACCAGCAGCCTGAGCCTGGGTTGATCGCCAAGCAGCCGGGCAAGCCGCCCGCCGAAGGTGCCGTAGCCGCCGATGATGAGCAGCGAAAACCGGTCGGCGCTCATGTGATGAAGCGGCGCCGCTGCTCCGGCGTCGGCACCATGCAGCTTTGCCGCCCGGCAATCTTCAGCCGGTTGCGGGCGATGAATTCATAGAGCGCATCGGCCACCGGCCGCGGCAGCAGCCGGAAGATCCTGACCAGCGAATAGGGAAAGCCGAGGCCCGCCACCATGCGGATCGTGCCGTCGGATTTGAAGAAGCCGCGGCCCTCTTCGATCAGGATATTGGTCTCGTAGTCGCGCGCATCGAGCCCGTAATGCCGGTAGAGCGCGGCACCCAGCGGCGTCTGCGCCGCGAGGAAGCGGTATCGCTGCTGCTTGTCATGTTTCAGCACGAATTTCACCCAGCCGGAACAGAACACGCATTCGCCATCAAAGACGATCAGCGGCTGGTCATCGGCAAAATCAGGCACATCGGCATCGCTGCGATAGCTGTAAGCGGCACGCTTCATGGTAATCTCCCCATCTCCCGCTTACAACAGCCGGTAGGTGGCGGCAAGCGAAGGCGGCCCATCGGCCGCAATCTCGCCGCGCTCCATGAGATTCTCGATATGGGCGAGCACCGAAAGGGCGGCCGCCCCATGCAGCTTCGGATCGGTATCGCGATAGATCACCTTCACCATCTCGGCAATCTGAGTGTCGCCCGCCCGCACGCGCGCCAGCACCGCCTGCTCGCGCTTGAGCCGGTGCGCCTTCAGCGCCCGGAGGAATCCGGCCGGCTCCGTCACCGGCCCGCCATGGCCGGGCAGCAGCAGCCGGTCCTGGCGCTCCATCAGCCGCTCGAGCGAGGCCATGTAATCCGCCATCGAACCATCCGGCGGCGCGACGATCGAGGTCGACCAGGCCATGACGTGATCGCCGGAGAAGAGGATGTCGCGGCCCTCCAGCGCGAAGGCGGCATGATTGGCCGTGTGCCCCGGCGTCAGCACCGCCGTCAGCGCCCAGCCATCGCCCGAGAGGGTCTGACCGTCGCCGATCGTTATGTCGGGCACGAAGGATATATCCGAGCTTTCGGCAAAGGGATTGATCTCGCCCTCCCGCAGCGGCCGCGCCGGCCGATGCGGCCCCTGGCCCACCGTCACCGCCCCTGTTGCCGCCTGCAGGCGGCCGGCGAGCGGAGAGTGGTCGCGATGCGTGTGGCTGACGAAGATATGCGTCACCGCGCGGCCGGCAAGCGCCGCCATCAACGCTGCAAAATGCGCCTCGTCCTCAGGGCCGGGATCGATGACCGCGACCGAGGAAGAGCCGACGATATAGCTGTTGGTGCCGAAAAAGGTGAAAGGGCCGGGATTGTTCACTGTCACCCGCTCGACACTTGCAACCACCGGCACGGCTTGCCCATAGGCCGGCTCGAAAGCGAGGTCGAATGCGGGACTGTCCATGAAGGAATGATCTCGGGCCGATGACGTCGCCAATTCCTAGCACGACGGCGGCCGCTACGCAGCGCATAAATCTGCGCCGGGTTAAACTTAGTCATTGTGACAGGCGAAGAGCTTTGCTAATCAGGCGTCGATTTGAGCAAGCGGTTTCCGCTCAAGCTCTGGTGGGGCGTCGCCAAGCGGTAAGGCAACGGTTTTTGGTACCGTCATCCCTGGTTCGAATCCAGGCGCCCCAGCCACTGTTTGTTTACTCAATAAAATCAATGAGTTATAATGTACAGTGAAAGATAGCCGTAACGGTTTCCGTGGCATGTTTCCGTATCATTTGCGCGATGGTTCATTTGAGTTTGACAACCAAAATCTAAACGCGAAACTCGCTTGAGCTACACCTTAAGATTCGCGAGGAATTAATGATCGAACGCGCTCGTGAAGCTTGGTTTCCTTGGAAAAAGGAAAACGCGATTTTCATTAGAGGTAGCGCGAGTGGGTCCTCGGAGCGGATTGCGCTCATCGTATCGACCTTGGCTCTGATCATGTCGGCTGCTGCAACGGTTGGCACTTGGCGTCAAACTGACCTGATGAAGGAACAACTGATTGCGGCCGACCGTAATGCTGGATCCTTGAGGATTAGCGAGGCACTTATGACTGCCTGTCGAACGATACGGAATGGCCCTGTTCGTGCTCGAAAGTGGAAAGTCTATCGCGGCGAAGACGGTAGGCCCGCGAAAAAACCAATCATCGGCAACGCGGAGGTTGATATTTCGATCGAGCAGCGGGAAGCTTATGGCAACGCGCTAGAGGATCTTCATTACAACCTTTCGACCGTCGGGCTTTACCGCGGTTTCGCCACCGAGGGTAAAACTCTCTTTTTCACTAAAATTATTGATCAAACTAGGAAGTCGATCGATAGCGCCATCGACCTAGTCGATAATACTCGCGTGGAGCTGGACTATGTTCGTCTCCGCTCGATTGGTGAAGAGTGTGGCCAAAACATCGACAACGCGGTCGTCGATGAAGTTGGCGTAGAAACCCTCAAGAAGCATGCGACCTCGCCGGAACTGGACCCTCTCGTTCTCAAGCTTCTCCAGCCAATTCCGGATGCCACCCACTAAGAAGCTGTTCAACGCTTTTTCATTTCTTGGGCGGAGTCAAGCCTAATTTTGCCTCTGCCGTATGCGCCCTACGCCTTGGCTCGCGTGATTCCTTCCCGTTGACGCTCCTTGATGAATCGGCGCTCCATCTGAGCGAGTCCAATGTCAAACGGTTCATGTCGTGTCGATGACAAGCCGCCGGTCTTAAACCTCACCCGCGCTCTGCAAACAGTCGAACACCCGTCAACTCCGCAAGCCTCCCCACCAGCGCATCCTGAAACCCAAGATCGCCAACCTCAGTCGCTGCCTCCCGCCGCTGCCGATGATACCAATACCCACCGCTGACCTTCGCAGCCCCTTCATCGCTCACCGCCAGCCATGTCTGCGTGAGATGTCCCATCTCAAGGTCATCGGGCGCGCCGGCGCCGCCCATCTTGGTCGGCACCCAGCCGGGGTCCACGGCGTTGCTCAGAACATCCGGCCAGTGGCGGGCGATGGCGGCGGCGAGGGTGGCGATGTAGAGCTTGCTTTCCGAGTAGGCCTGGCTGGCGTTCCACGGCCGCTTCTTCCAGTCGATATCGTCAAGGGCGCTGCTGCCGCCGCGGTGCATGCCGCTCGTGAGATAGACCAGGCGATCGGGGCGGATGATCCAGGCGGTGAGCAGATAGGGGGCAAGCACATTCACCGCCAGCGTCTTGGCGTGACCATCAGGCGTTTCGCCCCGGCTCCTCTCGAGGTAGATGCCGGCATTGTGGATGATGGCGTCCATGCGGCCGATGGCGTTGACCTGTTCGGCAATCGATCGCGTTTCCGTGGCGCTGGCGAGATCGCCGATGACGAGGCCGAGTGCGGCAGAGGAAATCTCTGATATGGCAGCGGCGCGCTCCCGGGAGCGGGCATGCAGCACGACGTCATGGCCCTCCTTCATCAGGGTGCGGGCGGCGGCAAGCCCGAGGCCATCGGTGGAACCGGTGATGAAAATACGGCTCATGGGGTTTCCTTTCGCGGTGGTGTGGAGGGCGTCAGTCAAGCAGCTTTCGTTGGGCTGCTCAATGCGGGAGTTGGGGTGTGGGTTCCCGTGCTCCCAGGTGAGGATCCATGGGAATTTACCGATCGGGATATTTCGGGATGTGGAGCAGGGTTGAGGCTAATGAATTTTCCCGCTCGGTAATATCGATGGTGGCGCTTCGCAGGTCTGTCCTCTCAGCGTGAGGATTTACGGCTGCCCCTTCGTGCCCATGCCTGCCCCTCACCCTAACCCTCTCCCCGTAAAAACGGGGCGAGGGGACGTACCTCGCGAGAGGTTAGTGGGGGACGGAGAGGTTGCGGCATATCCCCTTCGCCCCGCCTGCGGGGGTCCGAAGGACGGGGCGAGACACGTGGCTCGACCCAGGCAGAGGTGCCGGCAGGCGGATGAGGGGCATTTTTCGCGGTGATTTCAGTGGCTTGACTCCAGTGCCCGCCGGCATCATGGCGGCGGGTGTAGATCCTCGGGTCAAGCCCGAGGATGACGGAGGATGGGGTGGGGCTCGGCGAAAACGGCAACGTCAGCCTGCGCCACTGACCCCGCCACTTCACCAAACGCCACCTCACACGCCCGCTTCCCGCCGCCTCTCCGCCCCGGCCGCAATCGTCTGCACCAGCTCATCCACCTCCCGCGCCAGCCGCTCCAGCGGCAAGCCGACGAAGCGGCCTTCGAGGCTGATGCTGACCACCCCATGCACCGCGCCGAACAGCGTGCGGGCGCGGATCGCCCGGTCTTCCGCCGGCATGTCGGGCTGCAGTTCGGCCAGCGGTTCGGCGATCACGTCCATCAGGAAGAGGTGCTCGTTCAGATGCCACTGCGGCGTCGGGCTGGTGTCGGGGGGGAAATGGTCGAACAGCGCCTTCCAGAGGTTCCGGTGCTCGACGGCGAAGCTGAGGTATCCCTGCGCCAGGTTGCGCAGCCGGTCGGTCGGCGGTTTGTCCTTGGTTTCGGCGAGCGTCAGCCTCGCCTCCAGCGCTTTCAGCGTCGCGGAGTTGACGTGGATGACGAGCTCGGCGAGGTCTGAAAAGACCGTGTAGAGGCCGCCGAGCGCGCAGCCGGCATCCTGGGTGATGTCGCGGGCTCTAAGGTTCGTCAGCCCGTCGCGGGCGATCCGCTCGCGCGCCGCCTCGATCAGCCGGGCCTTCAGGTCTTCGCGTTTTTCTTCTCGTCTGCCGGCCATTTACCATTCCACTTCGATTTTTTGAACGTCGTTCAAAATTTATCTTGAACGACGTTCATGATTCTGGCATAACACCTCTCGTGAACAATGTTCATAAACCGGAGGAAGGAAATGTTCAAACTGATTTCCATTTTATTGCGGGGCAGGGCGCATGATGCCGAACAGGCTTTTGCCGATCGCAACGCCGTGCCGCTGCTTGCCCAGCAGATCCGCGATGCCGCCCAATCGATCCAGTCGGCCCGCCGCAGTGTGGCGGTCGCCATCGCCCAGAACGAACAGGAGAAGGGGCAGCACGCAACGATCGTTGCCCGCATCGCCGATCTCGAAGTTCGCGCCTCCGCCGCATTGGCGAAGGGCAATGAGGGCCTGGCTCGCGAGGCGGCCGAGGCGATCGCCTATCTCGAAGCCGAGCGCGATGCATCGGAAAAGGCGCAAGCCCAGTTCACCGGAGCGATCGACAAGCTGAAAGGCATCGTCCGGGCCTCCGAGGCGCGGCTGCAGGAGCTGCAGCGCGGCGAGCGGCTGGCGCGGGCCACGCAGGAGGCGCAGAAGCTCGATGTCGTCGTCGCCGGTCCGGGCCTTGCGACGCTCGACGATGCCGAGGAGACCCTGGCCCGCCTTCGCCTGCGCCAGAGCCAGAATGAACTGACGGCCGCCGCCCTGAAGGACATGGAAGGCTCAATCCGCCCGGCCGGCATCATCGAAAAGCTTGCCAATGCCGGCTGCGGGGCGCCGCTCCGCTCATCTGCCGATGATGTGCTGGCGCGGCTGAAGAGCCGCATCACGCCTGCTGCCTGAAATCGCATCCATCCAACCATCCATCCATCGAACCATAGGGACCACTGATATGAACGACAGTTTCCAGAAACATTCCTCAAGCTGGGTCAGCTTCTCCTACATCTCCTTCGGCTCGGCCGCCTTCATGCTGGCGCTTGGCCTTTACATGATGCCGCTCGATCTCTGGGGCAAAGGCTATCTCGCCATGGGCATCCTGATGCTGGTGCAGACCACGGTGAATATCACCAAGACGCTGCGCGACAATGCCGAATCCGAGAAGCTGATCCGCAAGGTCGAGGATGCCCGCACCGAGAAACTGCTGGTCAAGTTCAATCGTAACGATGAAGATTAATCTTCGTTAACCGCACTGCAGAGTTGTTGCCGCACTCAACTTTTGCGTAACAACTCTGTGGCCTTCTCTGCCTGCCGAAAGAGGAACGAGCCCGTGCAACACAATCTGATGACATCAAGGAAATTCGCGCCGCTGTTCTGGACCCAGTTCCTCACGGCCTTCAACGACAATTTTCTGAAGAACACCCTGGTGTTCCTCATTCTCTTCAAGATGTCGGCGAGCGAGGGTGCTGCCCTGGTGACCCTGGCCGGCGTCATCCTCATCGTCCCCTTCCTGCTGCTCTCGGCGCTTGGCGGCGAACTTGCCGACAAGCATGACAAGGCAAAGATTGCCGAGCTCTTGAAACGCTGCGAAATCGCCATCGCCGGCCTTGCCGTCGTTGGTCTCGCCTTTTCCTCTATCTTCGTGCTGATGGCGGCGTTGTTCGGCTTCGGTGTCGTCTCGGCGCTGTTCGGGCCGATCAAATACGGCATCCTGCCCGATCATCTCGAACGCCGCGACCTGCCGAAGGCCAATGCCTGGATCGAGGGCGGCACCTTCATCGCCATCCTCGCCGGCACGATCATCGCCGCCTTCGCCTTCTCCGGCGGCGACAATGTGCTGATCTTCGGCACGATGATGATGGGGCTTTCGGTGCTCTGCTGGCTGGCCAGCCGGATGATCCCGCCCACCGGCTCCAAGGCGCCGGATCTCGAAATCGACCGCAATGTCATCCGCTCCAGCTACACCCTCGTCATGGAAATCCGCGCCGATAAGCGCCTGTGGCGTTCGGCGCTGATGAACTGCTGGTTCTGGCTGGTCGGCGCCTTCGTGCTGTCGATCCTGCCGACCATGGTCACCGAACTGCTTGGCGGTTCCGAGCTCGTCGTGCCGGCCTATCTCACCGTCTTTGCCATTGCCGTCGCCGTCGGTTCGGCGATTGCCGCCTGGATGTCGTCCGGCCGCATCGTGCTGCTGCCGGCCCCCGTCGGCACGGCGCTGCTCGGCCTCTTCAGCCTGGATCTCGCCTGGAACCTCTGGGGTCTGGCTTCGGTGAGCCACGCGACGACGATCGCCGGCTTCTTTGCCGGTGAAAATACCATCCGCGTCGCCATCGATCTCGCCGGCATGGCGATCTCTGGCGCCTTCATCGCCGTGCCGACCTTTGCCGCCCTGCAGACCTGGGCGCATGAGGACCGCCGCGCCCGCGTCATCGGCGCCGCCAATGTGCTCTCGGCGCTGTTCATCACCGTCGGCCTCGGCCTGGTTGCCGCCGTCCAGGCGCTCGGCGCCTCCATTCCGCAGATCCTGATCGGCCTCGGCATCATCAATTTCGCGGTCGCCTGGCTGATGCTGAAGACGCTGCCGACCAATCCCTTCCGCGATTTCATCTCGATCCTGTTCCGCGCCTTCATGCGCCTCGAGGTCGAGGGTCTGGAGAATATCAAGAAGGCCGGCCGCGCGCCGATCATCGCGCTCAACCATGTCAGCCTGCTCGATGGTGCGCTGGCGCTCGCCATCACCGAGGAAGAGCCGACCTTTGCCGTCGATTACAAGATCGCCCAGGCCTGGTGGGTGCGGCCCTTCCTGAAGATGTGCAAATTCCTGCCGCTCGACCCGACCAAGCCGATGGCGACGCGCTCGCTGATCAAGGTGGTGCAGGACGGCAACCCGATCGGCATCTTCCCCGAGGGCCGCCTGACGGTGACCGGCACGCTGATGAAGGTCTATGATGGCGCCGCCATGGTCGCCGACAAGACAGGCTCGATGGTCGTGCCGGTGAAGATCGACGGGCTGGAGAAGAGCTATCTCTCCTATCTCGATAATGGCAAGATCCGCCGCCGGCTGTTTCCCAAGGTCAAGGTCACCATTCTCGAGCCGGTGAAGCTGGAAGTGCCGCCGGAGCTGAAGGGCCGCAAACGCCGCACGGCAGCAGGTGCCGCCCTTTATCAGGTGATGTCGAACCTGCTGTTCCAGACCGCCGATACCTCGTCGACCGTGCTCGACCGCGTCATTCGGGCCGGCCATGAATTCGGCATGGGCAAGCTTGCCGTCGAAGATCCGGTCACCGGCCGGCTGACCTATGGCAAGCTGCTCACAGGCGCTGCCGTGCTCGGCGCAAAATTCCGCGCCCGCTTCCCGGAAACCAACCTCGGCGTCATGCTGCCGAATGCCAATGGCGCCGCCGCCACCCTTCTCGGCGTGATGACGGCGGGCAAGGTGCCGGCGATGCTGAACTTCACCGCGGGTGCCGCCAATATCCTCTCCGCCTGCAAGGCCGCCGAAGTCAAGCATGTGCTGACCTCGCGCGCCTTCGTCACCCAGGCGAAGCTCGGTGCCGTCATCGAGGAGATGGAAAAGCAGGTGACGATCGTCTGGCTCGATGATCTCAGGGCCGAGATCTCACTGAAGGACAAGATCCTGGGCTATCTCAGGAAGGCAAGGCCGCTGGTCAAACGCCAGCCGGATGATCCGGCCGTCATCCTCTTCACCTCGGGCTCCGAGGGCACGCCGAAGGGCGTGGTGCTCACCCACCGCAACATCCTGTCGAACGCCGCCCAGGCCGCCGCCCGCATCGATTTCCACAGCGGCGACAAGGTGTTCAACATCCTGCCGGTGTTCCATTCCTTCGGGCTGACGGCCGGCACGGTGCTGCCGCTGATTTCGGGCGTGCCGGTCTATTTCTATCCGTCGCCGCTGCATTACCGCATCGTGCCGGAGCTGATCTATGTCTCCAACGCCACGATCATCTTCGGCACCGACACCTTCCTCAATGGTTACAGCAGGACGGCCCATCCCTACGACTTCCGCTCGATCCGCTACATCTTCTCCGGCGCCGAGCCGGTGAAGGCCTCGACCCGCCAGACCTATATGGAAAAATTCGGCCTGCGCATCCTGGAAGGTTACGGCGTCACCGAGACCGCGCCGGTCATTTCCATCAACACGCCGATGTACAACAAGTCGGGCACGGTCGGCAAAATCCTGCCGGGCATGGAATGGAAGCTCGAACCGGTGCCCGGCATCGATGAAGGCGGCAGGCTGCATGTGCGCGGCGCCAATGTCATGGCCGGTTACCTCCGCGCCGAAAAGCCCGGCGTGCTCGAGCCGCTGATCGACGGCTGGCACGACACCGGCGACATCGTCACCATCGACGAAGACGGCTTCGTCAAGATCCGCGGCCGCGCCAAACGCTTCGCCAAGATCGGCGGCGAAATGATCTCGCTCGCCGCCGTCGAGACGCTGGCCGCCGAACTGTGGCCGGGCGCCCTCTCGGTCGTCTCCTCGCTGCCCGACGCCAAGAAGGGCGAGCGCCTGGTGCTCCTGACCGACGCCCCCACCGCCACCCGCGCCGAATTCCTCGCCTTCGCCAAATCCAAGGGCGCCATGGACATGATGGTGCCGGCCGAGGTCAATATCGGCAAGGTGCCGGTGCTGGGGTCGGGCAAGGTGGATTTCGTCGCGGCGCGGAAGTTGGCGGAAGCTGCGGTGCAGGGGGTGGAGGCGGCGTGAGGGCGGGGCCCTCGGCCTAGGAGATCGCGATTGCCCCTCACCCTAACCCTCTCCCCGCTTGCGGGGCGAGGGGACGTGCCCTGCGAGAGGCTGTGGGGAACCGAGAGGTCGCGGCATGGTCCCTTCGCCCCGTTTACGGGGAGAAGGTGGCGGCAGCCGGATGAGGGGCCGCCCCGGCGCCAACGCCGAGACGTGGTCAGCAGCAGAACAGGCGGCACCCGGCCGCCTGTTCTGCATCTCAAAAAAACCGTCCGTTACTTCTGTTCGGGCGCCAAAAACTCTGCGCAATAGGACGGGCCGTCGACGCCGGGGATATCGGCGACGGTGCGGATGTCGCGGATGGTGTAATCGGAACTGGTGGTGATTTCGGCCTGGCAGCGCAGATAGGCGGTGCGGGCGGACGCGATCTGCTTGCCGCGCTTGCCGTCGGCGCCTTCGGCATATTTCGCCGGAATGCGCACGGTCTTGTAGCCGCCGCGCCAGGTATAGATGGTGGTCGAGCCTTGCTCGCTGTCGCTGATCGGCGGGCCGTAGGCGGCAAAGAAGATGCCGGCCGATTTGCCCACCCAGCGGGCCTCGATCGGATTGCCGGCGGAAGGAATGGTCGTGCATCCGGCAAGCGCAATGGCAAGCCCGGCCGCGGTCATGGTGCGGAAATTCATCGTGTCGTCCCTGATCTCAAGCGCAGTGGCTGCGAAGCCGCCGTCGCAGCGGTTTCGCCTGTCCCGTCTGCCCTTTAGCGCGGAACCTGGCAAAAGAAAATTGCCCCTTTGACACTTCCGTTCGATTTGCGAGAGGTGTGGCTTTTTGCTGCAGCCGCGTGACCTCAGACCTGTCACGTCACCGTCAAAAATTCCCCCGGCTTTTTGGAATTTGGTGCTTGTGCAACCAGATAGGCTGTTCTATAGAAGCGCCGCTGGTCACGGAGTGTAGCGCAGTCTGGTAGCGCACCACGTTCGGGACGTGGGGGTCGAGTGTTCGAATCACTCCACTCCGACCAGCTAGAAACCCCGCTCCGGCGGGGTTTTTCGTTTCTGCTGATCTCAGCCGAAATTCCCCCGGGGGATTTCACCGTAGCGAGTTCAACCGACCGAAAGCCCATCCTTCCCCTGGTTATAATTTTTCTGCAGGAAAGGTATAACTGAGGCGCGGCTGGCGGGAGGATCCCAGGTCTTGAGCGGCGTCTCCATCCAGATGCCCGCAATTGTGCTTCACACCAGCGCCGCTCTGGATTTCGGAATCATCTATGCTAGCATCGAAGGCCTGCGTGACTGGCGATGAAGGTGGATACCACCGGGGAGCGCAGGAGTTTGGCCGCTCGCCTGGGCATCTGGATCATGTTTGAGAAGGTGCCCCATGTCGTCCCACATCGAAAGTGAACGGCTTTCGAATTCCCTAGCCGAACTTGATCAACTCACGAATTGGGAACGCCGGCCGCGCGGCGATATGCGGGTCGATTTGGAGCCGATGCGCGATCTCGCTCGTCGGCTTGGCGATCCCCAGAACAGCTTCCGTATCGTCCATGTGGCCGGCACCAAGGGCAAAGGCTCGACTTGCGCCCTGATCGAAGCTGGTCTTGCGCGGGCGGGGTTCTCGGTCGGGCGATATGCCTCGCCGCATGTCATGCATATCACCGAGCGGGTCAGCATTGATGGCCGCCCGGTCGGCGAGGAGCGCCTGGCGGATGCGCTCGGCGCGGCGCTCTCGGCGTTCAAAGACGCAAGGCGAGAGGCGACGAGCGGGCAGGGAGCGACCTGGTTCGATATTCTGACGGTTTCGGCCTTGGTGATCTTCAGGTCGGAAAGGGTAGAGTGGGCCGTTCTCGAAACCGGACTTGGGGGGCGGTGGGACTCGACCAATATCGTTCAAAGCGATGTCGCCGTTATCACCAATATCGATCTTGAGCACACCGAAATCCTCGGCAAAACCCGCGCGGCCATTGCCTTCGAGAAGGCAGGAATCATAAAGCCCGGCGCTGCGGTCGTCACACTCCTGCCGGAGGCGGACGAGGCAGGCGCCGTCGTATCCGCCCGGGCAGCAGAACTCGGCTGTGCCCTGCGACGCCCCACCGTGCCGGCCGACGCAACCATCGAGCAGCGGAATGTAGCCCTGGCGGGCGCGGTTCTGGATGTGCTCGGGAAAATGGGCGTCATGACAAAGGGCGCAAGCGCGATGTCCGAGCCACTTGGAGAACAGCTCCTCGATCCCTCAACGATCGAATCTGCCCGCCTGCCGGGACGGCTCGAAAAAATCGCTGTCATCACCAGCCACGGCGACAATGCCAAGGTCAACGTGGTGCTGGACGGAGCGCATGTCCCCTTCAACCTTGCTGCGGTTCTGAGTGACCTCTCACAAGAAGAAAAATACCGCGCTCCCTGCATTGCCGTCATGTCAATCGCGGACGACAAGGACGCGGCAGGCTTGCTGTCGACGATGGTGCGCCACGATATATCGATCATCTTCACCACCGTCGGCGCCAGATCGCGTTCGCCGGAACAGCTGAAGACGATTGCAGACACCCTCGGGCTGCTGAGCATCGTCATGTTGGACCCGCTCGAGGCCTATCAAGAAGCGCTGGCGGGCGCCACGGAATCGGGCGCATGGGTTCTCGTCACCGGATCGCTCTATCTCGTCGGCATCATCCGTGCGGCATGAGCTTGACCGGGTGCGATCTTAGCCGCCGACTGTGATCTCACCATCCGCGACACGTTTGACAAATATCTTCAAACCTTCATGCCTCAGTTTCTTCCAGCCGCCGTCGGAAACCATTGATTTAGCCAGATCGGCAAACCCCTTGGTGAGGTAGGGAACCTGCGATGCCGGTCGTTTGCCGAGCGCTTGAATCAGGCAGTCAGTTCTTGGCGGGGACGAGAACGTGTTTCCTGAATGGTTCATACGGATCTCCACATGATCTGTGCCGTCTGGAAACCGGATCGTCCCATAGCCGCATTTGGCCGCCGCATTCACTTCGGCCTTGGAGAGATTGTCTTGCAGAAGAAATGACAGCTGGCTGAAAGTCTTGTCAGTGTAGTCGAACTGACCCAGTATGATGAAGTCCAGCTCGTTCTGCCCCTTCCTGGCGCCTTTGATCTTGCCGAAGAAGTTGGAATTCACCTTGGTGTCTTTACCCGTCTTCATGGCAAGCATTTCGCCGAGCTTGATATAGGTCCTCGGTTTTGACGAAAGGTTTTCGGTGCCAGCCGCGGCGTTGCCTGACGGCAGACTTGCCGTCTCCGGCTTGGCATAGGCGTCAGCGAAGGCTTGCAGCGTCGTGAGGTTGAGCGCTTGGGGAAGCGAACCGCTCTCGAACTTGCGGCAAGAGAGCGCGGCTTGCCGTGTTGCCTTGTCAGGCTTGCCCTCGAGATTCCCTGGCTTGCAGCCCAACTGAGCCAGTTGCTGCTGGAACCTCTTGAGCAAAGCTGCTTGTTCGGCGGAATAGTTGCCGACACCGCGGGTCACACTGACATTGCGGACATCGATGCCGATACCATCCGGCTGCACCACGTCAAACTGGGACGTATGATGGTCATAGCTCTTCCAGTCACCGCCCCAACCCATCATCACCGGGCCGAGAATGAAGTTGAATGATTTTGGGTCGCGGTTTGATTGCGGCTCGCACTCGTTCGATTCCCAGCAATGCGGAGCTTGGTTGGTTGCTTCGCCTTCGGCGGCATAGATCACCTTGTTGTCGCAGCTTGCCGTAACCCAGCCGCTCTCATCGTTTGCCCATCGGATTTTCAGCGAGAATGTCGCCCATTTGCCGAAATCTTGCGGTTTTTGGCACTGGCGGGCGAGAAAGTTCACGCCGTTGCGCGTGTCGGCTTTCAGCATGTAGATGAAATTGTGGATTGCCGGTCCTTCCCAGGACGCCAAGCGCAGATGGCTGTCCCAGCCATCGGGATAAAAGCCATTGGCGGAGTTGTTGTGCCAGCCTTTGTAGGCAAAGGTCGGATCGAGCCGGAAATCGAACTTGTATTCGACGCTTTCGCCAACCTTCATGTCTCGCGTATAGCGAATTGTTGAACGGACGTTGCCATTGCGGCAATCATTTTCGCCGCGTCCATCGCCATAGTCGACATTGGAACATTGACGGTCGAATATCTCAAACCGGGTCACGCCGTCCTTGACCTCCGGTCTGACCGATCCGTTGAACTTGTGGCGCTCAAAACCCTTGGGGAGCGGATCGGCAATCGCTGCGGCGTGGGTCACAAAAACCATCAGCGCGCCAACCGCCAGTCCAACTATGGGATTTTTCAGCATAGCTCCCCCTCCAAATTGGACTCCAACCATATCACGATCTCTCTTGGACGGTCGGGTTTAGATCGGTGCTAGAGGTGCTGCGCCATGAGCAGGTGCGGCGGTCGAAGCAGCCAGGCTGCTCGTGCTTCCGAGCCGGTGCGGCGGGCGTTTATAACGGCAGCCAGGGCGAGTGACATCAAGTGCGGCTCGTGATCGGCGATGCTTCGGATCATTCCGACCGGAACGCGGCGGGAAGATCAACAGCGACGTCAAGCGGCTGGAAATGCCGCAAGTTTTCCGTAATGACGGTGAGGTCGTAGGCTCGCGCGGTCGCCGCGATGATGAGATCGCCAAGGCCGGGATGACGGCCGTGGCTCTCGGCGTCATCTTCCAGGGCGCCGACGATCCGCGCGACAACGGTATCCATCGGCAAGATCCGATCCCCGAAACTGTCGGTGACGAAGTCCAGCCAAGCCGAAAGGCGCTTTGCCCGCTCGATCCCGCCGCGACGCTGAAGGCTCCGCATTCCTTTCTCGATCTCCGCGACCGATAGAGCCGACAGAAAGAGAGCATCGGCTTCGCCTTGCTCACGGAACCATGCCCGCACCGGATCGGACGGCGACGCCTTGCCCGGCGCGAACTTCGAAATGATATTCGTGTCGAGAAGGTAGGCGGTCACAGATCAATATCGCGCATTTTCGATGGGTTCCGCTCCAGCTCGACCCCACCGGGAAACGTCAACAGGAAATCCCCGAAATTCGGCCGTGGCGTCTTCAAAGCCCTTTTCGCGGCCTCGGCTGCTTCGACGGACACAAGCACGGCAGCCGGCTTTCCGTGTCGCGTGATCGTCACGAATTCCCCGTTTGCCGCTTCATCCACCAGTCCGGCGAAACCGGCCTTTGCCTCTGCCACGCTGATCGTCGACATTGCGGCCTCCTGTCTTAAATGACCATATATGGTCAAAATAGACATTGCCGCCGACGGAATCAAGAGGGGAGTTTTCCAGGGATGCAGCAGCGCTTTAGAATCAACCGACCGAAAGCCCACCCTTCCTCTGGTTATAATTTTTCCGCAGGAAAGTTATAGCCAAGGCGCGGCTGAACAGGAACGGTGCATCGTCCGCATGGATCCAGTTCGAGCCTGAACGATTGGCCCAACCAGACGCCGGCGGTCGAGGCTATTGGCTCGGAGCTCCAGCGCTCAACAGCGCCCGTACCAATGCCGCCTGGTTGCGTACGCCGGTTTTGTCGAAGATGCGCTGCAGCTGGGTGCGCAACGTGTTGACACTGACCCCGAGCAGATCGGCGGCGGCCGCGAGGTCATGGCCATCGACGATCAGGCGCGCAAGCCGGGTCTGCGCCGGCGAGAGGCCGAAGAGCTCCCGCGCGCTCGCGATCCGGCGCGCCACCGTCTCGGCGTCGTCGAAGGAGACCAGCGTCTTGCCGTCCTCGAGCAGGACCCAGCAGTGGAGCGGTCCCCCTGCCGCGTCCTCGCCGAGCGCCACCGCCCAGGTCTGCTTCGGCGCGATGTTCAGCGGTCTCTGGCTCTGCAGCTCGCGGAACGCCAGGCGCACCGCCTCGCGTAGCGCAGGGTCGCATTCGCGCTGCCGGGCACGTAGGCGGCCGGCGGCGGCGACGAGCCCAGGATGGCCAGGCATCCGCTCCCGCGCCAGCCGGTTCGTCCAGAGGATCCTTGCATCCACGTCGACCTCGATCAGCGGGCAGTTCGCCTCCTCGACGCTGCTCTCCATCATCACCATGCAGCCGATCTTCCAGGCGCCGTCGATCCGCTGGAGGATCCGCAGCTGGCGCTTGCGATCCTCGCCGGTGTCGCTGCCGATCTGATCGAAGGTCATCCAGGCCATGTTGCCGTCGACGACGATGTTGACCTTTTCCCAGCGGACGCGCTCCGCGAAAGCGTGTTTCTCCGGGAATCGCTCGACGATCTTCTTGATCCGCGCCGCGATCGGGTCCCAGCCTTCGTCCACCCGGACGCCGAGCGAGGCGAAATATTCCATCCGCCGGGTCTGCGGCGACTGCACCCAGTGGCTTGCCAGCGCCTCGAAGTCGCGCTGCAGCCAGGCCTCGGTTTCGGCGCGGATCACTGCCATGATCGCCGCCCGGTCAGCCTCGCTGTCGTCCATCGCGCGGTCCCCCGTGACAACGGATCGCAGCATAGCATGATCGGTCTGTCGGAGCATGACGGCACCTCATGTGTTGATGACGCCGGCCAGAAGCAGCGTCACGCCGGCGGTCGCGGCAGTCAGCCCGAGGAGCCGAAGCCGCAGGCGCGGCAGGGTGATCTGATTTCGGTAGTATCGGTCCTCGGCCGCGGCGCCCATCTGCGTCTTGCGGCGGCGGTTTGGCATGTGCGCGGCGACGAGACTTTGAAGGTCCATTGTGTTGCCTCCTGGTACGGGCTTCATCTGCCGCATTCTCGCACGCATCCGAGCCGTGCTCTGTCATGCAGACGGAGGACATCGGGCTCGGCGCCTGGTTGGCAAACGAAGAATCACCTCAACTGGAACGAGTCTCGAAGTGATTCGTTGAGTCGGATGTCCAGCGTGAGGGGGCTGCATCATGAGCAGGCGACGAAGCTTCAAGCCGGTGAAAATCACCATCAATGGCAAGACGAGAACGGTCTATAATGTCGTTCAGGCGGGCAATACCTTGCTGAACGATTGGCCCGAGCAGACGCCAGCGGCGAAGGCCGCCGAACGGCTTGTGCTCGATGTGTTCAATGATGCCGCCGGGCCCGAGCAGGTGCGCCGCGCATTCATCACCGCGGCGAAGGCCAGCGACATCAAGTTCAGCTCCTGATCGGCGGTATCTCACTTCCATGACACCTGTTCCTGATGGCTGAGATCCTGGTTCTTGAACTGCGTCTCCATCCAGGCGGCCGTAACGATGGCCGCGAGGAAGCCGAAGGTGAGGCAGGTGATTGCCTGGGTCCGCCACGAGACGAAGGTGACCGGCGCCGGGGTGAGGGGCTTTTCCGCGCATTCGCCGGGCGGGCAGGCGCAGCCGGAAAAGGCCTTGATGAGGCAATCACTCATGCTGCACCGCCTTTCATCGTGTCGATGGCGGCGAGGATCTTCTGGTGAAGCGGGCAGCCGTGATCGTCGCTGCCGTCGAAAAAGCGTTCGGCCTCGACCAGCGCCTTCAGGAGATCGGGCGCCCCGGCGGTGAAGCGGGTCCTTTCAGTTGCCCCGGCCCGTCGGGCGGCGAGAAGGGAAGGGCTCTCGGTCGATGGCTCAGGCGTAAGATTGGCGGCAGACATCTCCGGTCCCTCAGGCGTAAAGCTGATCGGTCTCGGTGATGCCCATGATCTCGCGGGCATAGCGGTAGTGCTCCTCGACGCTGGCCGCGGCACCACGCAGCCAGGACGGGCCGCGGATCGAATGTTCGGGGCGGCGGAGGTAGGCAAAGCCGAGGGCGCCCATGCGCTGGGCTTCGTTGGCCATATAGGCGCGGCAGTCGTGGATCGTGCGCGCCGCATTCCAGCGGGCATCCCGCTTGCTCTCCTCGGTCTCGATATTGCGAATGTGCTGCATCGCCTGTCCTCTCGCGCTTCTGATCGGCCTGTGAGGAGAAGGTATTTATTATACCTGATCACGTCAACGGTAAAAGGTATAAAAAGTACCCCTTTGATTGACCAGGTACGAATCATAGGCGTATGTCTGGATCAAGTGATTGGGCGACCGGGTGCAACTCCCGTGCTGACGAAGCCCAGCGGCGCGGGAAGCGAAAGTCCTTAAGTGCGCTGTCAGAAAATCAGGACGAGGGCGAAGCGAATGGCCCCTCTGGCACGTGTCCCATCCCGGCTCCGGCCTTCAGGACTTGGCCAATGCTCTCCCGGCTTCATGGGCTTTGCTCATGGGGTAGGGGGAAGCTTTGGCCGGAACCCTCCCTCACCAGCCTTCAGGAACCTTCTCCTCCTAAGCTGAAGAGAGAGGAATGAGAACTGAAGTTGGAGTATGATGCTAAGAGAAAAAAGGAGGCCGGCGATGCGCAGCGAAATCGAAATCACCGACGAAGTGATCGAAGCGGGCCTGGATGCGATCACCAAATTTTACGATCCGTGGGAGGAGAAGCTGCCGAAGGACATGTTCCCCGCAGCCATTCGTTCCATCCTGGTGGCGGTGTCGAGAGTGGTGCGCGAACGGCATCCTGAGCTGCCGCAATTTGTGGTTTCAGAGGATGAATCCTCCCGATACCCCTCGTGATCCCGGCTGCCGGATCGGCGAGCTTCGGAGCGAAATCCTACAGGCCGTACATCTCGCGCGCGACACTGTAGGCGAGGAGCAACACCGCTATCGTGACGATATAGAACCAGATTCTGCCGGCGCGTGAGGAAGGGCGGATCATCCTGTTTTCCCTATTGAAATATGATTGATTCACGGCACTATTTCCGAGCCTTTGAGCGCTCATCCCTTACATCTCGATGATCGATCGGCGGACGCGGCCGACGATGGTGACGGCGCCCTGGAATTCCGGCGGCGGCACGTCCTCGTAGGACGCCGGCTGGAAGGGCGGATTGTCGTTCGGGCGATAGCGCTTGTAGGTCGCAGCCCCCGTTTCGTCGGCGACGACATAAAGCGCGTTCGGTGCCAGGCGCTTGTCGCGCAGATTGACGAAGATGATCGAGCCCGGCGGCGAGATCTTGTTCATCGAATTGCCTTCGACCTCGAGTGCGATCCATTCGCCATCGGGCAGATCGAGGGCGGCGACCGTCGGGAATTCCGAGAAGTCGGTGATCGGCGCCTGCTCGCTCAGCTGGCCGGCGCTGACCCAGGAGATCTTCGGGATATCGGCGACGGAGACCGGCAGCTCATCCGGATCGAGCGCGTTGCCGGTGCCGAACTGCAGCCAGTTGAGATTGACCTTGAAAGCGCGGGCATACTTCTTCGCATCGGCAATGCCGAAGCCGTTGCGGCCGGACTCATGCGCCTTGTAGACATTCGCATTCCAGCCGAACCGATCGACGATCGCCTTCGGCCCGGCAAAGCCAGCATTCTTCCTGGCCATGACGAGGCGCTTTGCGCGTTCTTCGCGTTCAAATTGTTCCTGCTCTTTCAACATGATATAAAAAATACCCTAAATTAAGGTACATGTCATGCCCTAATGTGCTTGACATATCGGGTATTAAGTGTACCCTAATCGCCATGACACAGAGCGACATCATCAACAACGGACAAGCTTTCCGGGATGGGGAGACGGCACCATGAGGTTCACCATCTCCTCGGAAGAGAAGCTCGCCATGGACGTCATGCCGACCGGCGTCGTCATTCACCGGCCACAAGGCCCAAGGGGAGGGCGGATGTCGGTGATCCCTGTTCGCAACGAGGATATCCCCTTCCTCGCCAAGGCCCTGCAGCAGGTGCTGAACGCCAATCGGGAGGTGGAATCGCTATGACCATCTCCATCCTGACGACCGCCGGCGAGATCCAGCGCCGCAGCGGCCGCTACACCGGCTGCCCGAATTGCGGCAAGGCGCTGTCGATCGCCGAGGTGATCGAACGCCACTGCGAGAATTGCGACCGGCCGACGCGCCCGGAAGAGATCAGCGAGACGATGATCCCGCCCGGCGCTCCGCCGATCACCAACCCCGATAGCCCAGCCCCTCCCTGACGGCTATCGGTGGCTGGCGTCGTCGCTCCTCCCTCGGCGACGCCAGCTCCCGGGCGCACTCGCGCCCGACCCAGGCGGCGGCCTGGCAGACGACCGGAGCCTTTGCTCCCAGAGCCGGGGTTCCGGTCGTCACCCCTGAAAAATCAAAGACGTTGTTGGCACCCGCTTCGGCGGCAATGGCGGACCGCGTTCGCGGGAAGGAAGGATCAAGCGATGAGCATCCAGCCCAAGGCCGCCCCGGCGCAGCAAGGCGCTCACATGAACGCGCTCGAGCTCTTCCGCTCCGGCCGGGACTATATCGAAATCGCGGCCCACCTCGGCACGTCGGTGCCGTCGGTGGAAACCGAGATCCACAAACTTCGAAGCGCCGAGAAGGGCGACACCGCCCACGAGGACCATGCCGGCTCAGAGATCCGCCGGTTTCCCCGCCGCACCGCCAGGCCGGGCGCCCCGGTGAATTTTGCCGGCGGGCGACGGAGGCTGCGGGTTTGAGGTCGGCCATCTCAATCGGGAAAGGCACATCGCATGGGTAAGGACACAGTGAGCCGGGAGATCATGGAGATCCTCAGCCCGGTGCTGGGGGAGGAGCTGGCGGCAGCGATCATCGAGCATCGCAAGCGCACGCTGAAGAAGCCGCTGACGGTCTATGCCGCCAGGATGCAGGCGAGGGAATATCTGCTGACCGGCGACCCGGTCGGCGCCGCCGAGATGCAGATCTTCCGCGGCTGGCAGGCAATCAAATGCGACTGGTACCTCAAGGAGAAGGCGAGGGAAGCCGGGTCGATCAACAGCAGTACGAGGAGGACGACAGTCGATGCCGCAAGAGATTTCCTCTCCGGTGAAGATCATAGCTGGGATGCTTTCGGGTTTCCCGGCATCCGCAGGCACTGATCCCGACATGCAGATCCGCGCCTATCTCGTCGCCATCGACGGCATCCCGCTGGAGGCGGTCTGGCAGGCCGCCAAACTCTTCATCTCCGGAAAGGTGAGGGACCATAACCGCGCCTTCGCCCCGAGCAGCGCCAGTTTCGCCGAGCAATGCCGCCATCAGCAGGCGGCGATCGAGGCCGAGAGCCGCCCGCGCATGGAAGCCGAACCCGAGACGCCGCAGCCAAAGGTCACAGCCTACAAGATGCAGCTGCTGCGGGACGCGGCGAACGGTAGCCGCAGCGCCAAGCGGGAACTGGCGAGGATGTTTCCCGACAACCCGATCATTGCAAGGGCCGCACGATACGAGGAGGCATTGAGATGACCATCACCTTTTGGACGGAAGACAAGATCGTCAAGGCGGAAAAGCTCTGGAAAGAAGGGCTGTCGGCGAGAGAGATCGCCAACCTCTTCGGCTCGAAGAAGAACACCGTCATCAACATGGCGCACCGCAACCGCGACAGGTTCCCCTCCAGGCAGGACGCCTGGCATCCGCAGCCGAAGGCGGGCCCGCCCGTCCAGCCGATCCGCCACCCCGACCGGGTGACGCGGGTGACGATGTCGGGCGCGCATGTGACGATGCCGCGCGTGCCCAGCATCGATGGGCCTGCAGAGCCATGAGCAACGTCACCCCACGCGAAACCGAAGTGATCCGCTGGATGGCGGCGGGCAAGACGGCCGCCGAGATCGGCACCATTCTCGGCATCTCCCACATCACCGTGAACACGCACATTGCCAACGCCAAGGCGAGGCTCGGCGTCTTCAAGGATACGGCGCTGGTCGCCGCGGCACTCAGAAACGGCATCATTCGATAGAAGGACGATCAGCATGGGCGGCAAAGCCACCAAGGTGAAGACAGGGCGGGTCAACAAGGGCGCCGGCCGGCCGCGCAAGGAAAATGTCGAGCGTTTTCCCTGCGGCAAGATCAAGCCCTTCGAAACCGAGAAGGAGAATATCAGCGTGGCGATATCAGCCCGCCGCCGCATCCACGGTTTCGGCAGGACGGTCGCCGACGAGACGGTCAAGAGCCCGTTTGCCGGCTACACCCTCGGCCGCATGTTCCTCGACGGCCTGATCACTTCAGAGCAGCGCCAGGCCGGCGACGATTACGCCGAGGCAATCGCCCGCTACCACAAGACCACCGGCATCCCGGCCCCGAGCCCGAGGGCGCAATCGCTGTTCTCAGTCAAAGGCCACGAAGGCGAGGTCACCGACAGCCTCGCCGACCGCGCCCGCAAGGCCAGCAACCGCATGATGGCCCTGCAGGGCATCCTGCTGCGCTGCCCGGATGGACCGCAGGTCAGGAGCACGGTCTATAACGTCACGGTGATGGATTACGACCATCTGCGCCAGATGCCGCCGCAGCAGCTGCTGTGGCTGCGGAGAGGGCTGACGGCGTTGCGGGGCGCGCGGGGTGGGTGATGAATTCAGACAGCGTTGGTGGGTTCTGTCTTTTTGCGTTACATGCCCATGGATCGCGATAGGGAGATAACGCTGTGATTGTCGGGGACCGCACCGCATTTGCCATTGAAAGCGAAATCACGAAGGCATTTCCCAGTATTTCACAGCGCGCGTTGGGTTCCTTTGTCCTTCACATCCGGGGACGAACCTTTGGCGTCCAGGAGCCGGATGCGTCGATGTTGGGTCACTCGTTCCATGAGGTGAATGATCGTCTGCGACGACGGGGAACACATTGTATTCCTGTTTTGGCGGATATTGACGCAGCCCAGATCGCCGATGCCTATCTTGATGCCATATTTCGGGAAACCACACGAACTGACTATTTCGGCCTGTCGCGTGAGGAATTTACCGAAGCTATCCATACAAGCGCAGTAACATGGGCTCCGGACGGCGATGAGGCCTTTGATGACGGAAGCTACGTTCTGCAGTTGGACGTCGGAAACAAGGTTCGCCTTATCGCCTTCATCAACACGGACTCTCCCTAAGATGTCGGTGCCACGCTCAGCGAAGAATGGTTGGACGCTGGTCTTTTCTACGGTGTTCTGTCTCGCTGGAGCGAGCTGTTCGCCGCAGAATGGGCAGAAAAGTCGAGCTAAGCCGCCCTTATGCCGTCTGCCATTGCTGTATTTGCCGCAGAGCTCACCCCACCCTCCGTCTTCGTCGGGCTTGCCCCGAGGATCCATGCCGGCCTCCATCAGCAACGGGCATGGATCCCAGGCTCAAGTGTAAAGCCCGGAGACATAGCTGACAGGTGTTCGGAGACATGCCTGACAGTCAGTCTTGGCTTTTGAGGTCGATTTTTGCGACCTGTGTTGCGCCGAAGAAGACGCCTTAGAGACCGAGTGAAGGACGGTCTTGGTACTTCAATTCACACGTTGGGTTTTGGTGGTCGCGGCTCTGCGACGTTATCTTCCTGCGTTCGAGTCGGATAAGAGCCGCCCTCTATTTTCCCATTATTGAGGTTCAGTTGCAGTGGTAACCAGCTATCGGAGAACGGATCGTATGCCTCACCAACGACGATCATTCCCGAGCAATCGATATTTCGTATACCGTCCCAGGACACGCGAGGACTCTGCCATAGTGTTCGGTGTCCATCGAAAGATTCAAAACGCAACCCATTCGAGAAGACCATCGCGTGCAACTCGGGTTGATACCAGCATTGATCAATGGGACCCCCAATCTCGCGGGTAAGTTTGCGCTCATCGGAATCAACGATGTATCCAGCGCCTCCAGCCACAACAAAAACAGCTCGGGGACCAAATTCTGAATAGACGGCACTTAAGCCATCTGGACTAAATTTCGCAAAATTTGCTACCCAGGCCTCTCCCTTGGCGTTGATGAACTCCACGATTAAACCTTCCCGAAAAGCGTTTGGCTTGGGGAAAGAGAGGGCGGGAGGTCCGTATGCGGGAAGACCTGGAAGAACGCGCGTCATCAACATACTCCGAGGCTAATTTCAGACTAACTCAGTGGTCAAGAATGACTTTCTCAATCCCTCCAGACTTTCGTCTCCAGAGCCACTGGCCTGACCTCAAATTATCGGTTTTCCCGTGGCCCAAAATTCATGAACCTTGGTCCACCATTTGAGAGTTTCCGGTTGCAGCCATGGGAGAAAATCCTCTGGGCGAGTTTTGCGATGTAAACGTCCATTCTGCAAATCTTCGAGGAGACCTACCGTAGCCGCTTCTTTCACATATGGGTCGCCGTTGATGTGCCAGCGTTCGACAACATCAAAGATCGCTTCAAACCGATGCGTGTTGCCGGTTTTTAAATCCTGAATCAGATGACGAGCAAGATCTGACAGTGCCAAGTAAAGTGGCAACTCGTCAGCAGATCGATACTCCTCCCGGAATACCTCCCACTTTTCACGAAACGATGGGTCAGCCTGCAAAAGCGGCTCAAACATATTCGAGCGATCGAACTCGAACGAAAGCGCGTTGACGTTGTCTTCGGACATAATACTTTCTGCTCTTCCGATGCGTAAGCGGTGTGCCGCTCCGCTCACACCTGGGCAAAAAGATCCGGTTTCGGTGTCAAAGACAAGCGGCCTTAGTCGCTATGGAAACTCTGCGCCAAAAGCCTGACGCTCACCCGCGTGGGCGCTGATCAGGTCCATCGCATGGTCTTCCATCCGCCATCGCTGTCCTTGCCGCAGAGCTCACCCCACCCTCCGTCGTCCTCGGGCTTGACCCGAGGATCCACGCCGGCCTCCATCAGCAGCGGCCTGGAGACACGGGCGGGAGCGGGGCGAGGGGGCATGCTGCGACATCTGCGATTACAGCCGTCTGCCTTCATAGGAAGGCTTCACGAGGCTGAGAATTTCACCATGACACCGCGCTGCCGAAAGTAGGCCTCCATCCGCTTCCTGCCAGAACGGTTATTCTGCACGAGCCTAGCGGGGTCGAATACGGCCTCCTTTAAACCCGCCCGCGTCAACGCTGCCTTGAGGGCCGCGATATGCACGTCGATGTCGGCGTTGTCCGCCTGAAGCGACTCATAAATGCGGTTTGTTGCATCTGCTACGGTCGATTCGCTCACGATTACACTCCTGTTGTCGACTGGCTGGCCTGACCGTATTGGGGTGAAACCTGTTCACGTCAATGGGCGCTCGATCGCACAGGCCTTCGTAGGTTACTGTAACATACTTGCGTTTTCGCGCTTCGAGCGCGCCAATTGGCGCGGGAGGAAAACGCCATGAATTTAACAAAACGCGAGTTCACAAATGGCCTGATTCTTACCGCGGCCGTAGCGGGATTTGGCCCCCGGGCCGCTCAAGCTGCGGAAGCCACTGCGGCCGAAGTCCGCGCCATCGCCAAGGAAGCCTATGTCTACGGCTTCCCGATGGTGGACAGCTACCGCATCCAGCACGCCTATTTCGTCGATACCAAAAATCCCGAATACAAGGGGCCATGGAACCAGATCGTCAATACTCCCCGTGTCTACACGCCCGCTGACACGGCAATCCAAACGCCCAACTCGGATACGCCGTATTCATGGCTGGGCCTGGACCTGCGCACCGAACCGATGGTGCTCACCGTGCCTCCGATTGAAAAGGATCGCTATTTCAGCGTCCAAATGCTCGACGCCTACACCTTCAACTTCGCCTATCTAGGCAGCCGCGCGACCGGCAATGACGGGGGCAGCTTCCTCGTCGCCGGTCCGGGTTGGAAAGGTGAGACGCCCTCGGGTGTGAAGAAAGTGATCCGCTCGGAGACCGATTTTATCTGGGCCGCCTACCGCACGCAGCTTTTCAATCCGGACGATATCGACAACGTCAAGAAAGTTCAGGCCGGCTACAAGGCAGAGCCGCTTTCGGCGTTTCTCGGCCAAACAGCGCCAGCAGCCGCGCCTGCTGTTGATTTCATCAAGACGTTGACGCCGAAAGAGGAGAAGACGTCGCCGGAGTTTTTCAACATCCTGAACTTCATCCTGCAATATTGCCCGACCGATCCGTCGGAAACCGAACTGATGGCGCGTTTTGCCAAGATCGGCGTCGGCGCTGGCAAGACCATCGACTTCGACAAGCTTTCGCCGGAGATGAAGGCTGCCTTCGAACAAGGCATGGCCGATGCCTGGAAGGAACTGGCAACTCTTGAGAAACAGAAAATCGACACGGGAGAAGTGACCTCCGGCGACGTCTTCGGCACGCGGGAGTATCTGAAGAACAATTACCTCTACCGCATGGCTGGTGCCGTGCTCGGCATCGGGGGCAATTCGAAACAGGAGGCAATGTATCCGGTCTATGCCGTCGATGCCGACGGAAAGAAGCTGGACGGTGCCAACCGCTATGCCCTGCGCTTCGCGCCGGGGCAGCTGCCACCCGTCAACGCCTTCTGGTCGCTGACGATGTACGAACTTCCGCAGAGCCTGCTCGTTGCCAATCCGATCAACCGCTACCTGCTCAACTCGCCGATGCTGCCGCAGTTCGTGAAGGACGCCGACGGCGGCCTGACGTTCTATGTCCAGAACGAATCGCCCGGCAAGGACAAGGAGGCGAACTGGTTACCCGCGCCCAAAGGGCCGTTCATCGCTTTCATGCGGCTATATTGGCCGAAGGAGGAAGCGCTGGAGGGCAAGTGGAAGCATCCGCCGATGACCAAGGAACTGTAGTCCCGACGCTGCCAAGTTCGATTATCCAGAGGGGATAGGGCTTGAGAGTTCTGAAGTTCGGCGAGCAACCAGTGAGCTTCGCTGCAGGAGCACGCTACTGGGTCTAGTCATCCGAACACGGCCCGGAGGGATGGGGTTTCCGTGTAGCGCCGACGTTCCTGTTTCCGAAATAGAGAAGTTTGATTGGCTGCTTCTGGCGAAAAGCGAACTGCCGTAGCCCTGACCCGAGGCCCAGCCATCAGCCGCGGCCATGGATCCCAGGCTCGAGGCCTGGGATGACGGAGGTTGGGGGTGCGTTTTCGCCAAACTCCCCGCCGGTCGAGCCGACAGCCGCCGTGGAGCAATAGCGTACTTTAGCGACATCGGATGGACCCTTTTCGCTGCCGCTCTATCGGAGTATTTTGCTCTCACTCAACTGAGCGGTGGAGAGTGCAGTGTTTGTGGACGGCCGTCGCACGTTTCTGCTCTTTTTGGCGGTCGCATCCTGTCAGATGGCGTTCGTGCCACGATCAGCTGCGGCAGACGACACCGTTACCATCGACGGCGGGATGCTGAAGGGTGAGAGGTCGGGCACGGTCTTCAGCTTCAAAGGCATACCCTATGCGGCGCCACCGGTTGGTGATCTGCGATGGCGCAATCCCAGACCGATGAAGCCATGGAGCGGGACCAGGGATGCCCGCGCTTTCGGTCCGTCCTGCATGCAGACCGACGACCTGCCGAAGTCGGAGGATTGTCTGACCCTCAATGTCTGGACACCCGTCAAGCGTCTCCGCACGCCGCTGCCGGTGATGGTCTGGATTTACGGCGGCGCTCTTGCCCATGGAAACACCGCTCAGTATCCCGGTGGCCATCTCGCCGCCCGGAAGGTTGTGTTCGTCAGCATGAATTACCGCATGGGCCGACTGGGTTATTTTGCCCATCCGGCGCTGATGAAGGAATCCCCTGACGAGCCCGTCGGCAACTATGGTTACATGGATCAGCTGGCCGCCCTGAAATGGGTCCAGCAAAATATCGAAGTCTTCGGCGGCGATCCGAAGAAAGTGACGATCTTCGGAGAGTCGGCCGGTGGCGGCTCGGTGATGGCGCACATGATATCGCCACTGTCACGCGGGCTGTTCCGGGGCGCCATTCTACAGTCGCCGGGTCTGCCGACCGCGCGGGCGCAGAGCACGCCCTTGTCATCGTTGAAGGAAGCAGAGAAAATCGCGTTGGACTATGCGGCTTCTCTGGGAATCAATGGCAGCGATGCCGAGGCTCTGGCGGCCCTTCGGGCGCTGCCTGCGGAAAAGCTCACCGAAGGCGCATCGGCACAAGAGGTGCTTGTGGGAATGTCGACAGGCAAGCCTGTCATCGGCATCTCAGGCGCGATCATTGACGGACGGTTTTTGCTCGAAACGCCGGAAGCGGCTTTTGCGGCGGGCCGTCAGGCGCCGGTTCCGGTCATCGTCGGGGCAAATGATCGTGATCTCGGCATCGGTGAGGCCCCGACGAAAGACGATCTCTTCGCGCTCTTCGGCAATCATGCAGCCGAAGCCCGCAGCCTCTACGATCCCAGCGGCCAACAGACCCTCGATGAGCTGAAGCAGCAGGTTCTGGCCGACAAGACGCTTGTCGAACCATCCCGCCACCTCGCTGACGAGATGATCCGCGCTGGTCAACCGACGTGGTGGTATCGTTTCTCCTATGTCGCCGAGGCTCTCCGCATCGATCCGGCATGGAAAGGCACCCTGCACGGCTTCGAAATTCCGTATACGCTGGGCATTCCAAACGCACTGGTGAAAGACAAGGTGACACCTGCCGACTGGGCCATGGCCACATTGGCAAGCGAATACTGGCTCGAATTTGCAAGGAGGGGTGACCCCAATAGCGGCTCACGGCCAAAATGGCCTCACCACGACCCATTCGCCGACAGGGTCATCGACTTCGGCAATGACGGCGCAACGGTCGGAGCCGATCCGCTGAAGCCGAGGCTCGACCTCTGGCAAAGCCATTGGGAGGAGACGAAATGACGGGGCGGCGCCCGTCGCCTGGTCTGTTGCCTTACCCATTGCGGGAACCGCTGTATAACACAAGCACGCTTTGTCATTGCCATCTTCCTCGGAAGACCTTTCCAGATGTCGCGATTGACGGAAGCCCGATCTCCGTTGAATTGCGCTTGGCAGCTTTGGGGCGACAGGCGGCAGCCGGGTCTGTCGAATTGCGCCAGAAGCAGACGTCCTATTCCAGCTGGGCTGTCTCGCATAAGCTGAGAAACTCGCCTAGTCGCTGAGCTAAAGTTGTGCGATATTCAAAGCGGGATCGAACTCTGTCTACCGCAGCTCTTTGCGAGACAATCTGCCGATGCCGGCAAACACAGCCGTCCTTGACGCCGATCCCACCTGCACTAGCAGGCACTGATCGCCCCTTCGGCGCATAATACATAGCCACGAACAACTTTCAGCCTACCGCATTGCACGCACCGTAGCACCGTTCAAACCGGTGCCGTAACGGGCGCGCAAAAATCAGGAGGAGGAGTAATTATGAGCTATACAAAAAACCTCTGTTTCGGACTACTGGCTTCGGCATTTGCTGTCACGTTAAGTGCACCGGCAATCGCTCAGAACCAAACGCCGAAACCAAACATCGTCGTCATCATGGGCGACGACGTTGGCATCTGGAATATCGGGGCCTACAATCGCGGTATGATGGCGGGCCGCACGCCAAATCTCGACAAGCTTGCGGCCGACGGCATGCTCTTCACCGACTACTACGCCGAGGCGAGTTGCACGGCAGGGCGTGCGAACTTCATCACCGGCGAGCTGCCGGTCCGCACGGGCATGACCACGGTGGGCCAGGCGGGTTCTCCGATCGGTCTGCCGGCTGCTGCCCCCACGCTCGCGACCGTGCTCAAGTCGATGGGCTATGCCACTGGGCAATTCGGCAAGAACCATCTCGGTGACCTGAACGAGTTCCTGCCGACCGTTCACGGTTTCGATGAGTTCTTCGGTTATCTCTACCACCTCGATGCGATGGAAGACCCCGCGCACCCTGGTTATCCGCAGGACCAACTGAACGTCGTCGGGCCACGCAACATGGTCCATTCCTGGGCGACAGAGGTGGATGATCCGACAGAAATGCCGCGCTGGGGCAAGGTGGGCAAACAACGGATCGAGGATGCCGGCACGCTCTATCCTGAGCGCATGAAGACCGTTGACGACGAAATCCAGTCCCTCTCTTTCAAGTTCATCGAAAAGGCCAAGGCGGAGGGAAAGCCGTTCTTCCTGTGGCTCAACCCGACCCGCATGCACATCGTAACGCATCTCTCGGAGAAGTATGAAAATATGCGCAACTCGGAGAATGGATGGACCATTCACGAGGCTGGCATGGCGCAACTTGATGACATCGTGGGCGCTACGATGCAAAAGCTCAAGGATATGGGCGTAGACGACAACACCATCGTCATGTTCACCACCGACAACGGAACCGAGAACTTTACCTGGCCTGATGGCGGGCAGACGCCGTTCTATGGCGGGAAGGGCACGACCTTTGAGGGCGGCTTTCGCGCACCGGCAATGATCCGCTGGCCTGGACATGTCCCGGCCGGCTCAATCGGCAACGGCTTGATTTCGGGCCTCGACTGGTTCCCGACTTTCACCGCGGCCGCAGGCAATGCCAATATTGCCGTGGAACTTAAGGCCGGAAAGGAAATGAACGGGCAGAAGTACAAAGTGTACCTCGACGGTTATGACCAAACGAGCATGATCACCGGGTCGGGTCCGTCGAACCGCCACGAAATCTGGTATTTCGCCGAAAGTGCTCTCGGTGCCGCCCGCGTCGAAGACTACAAATATACCTTCAAGGAACAGCCCGGCGGCTGGCTCGGTGACACAGTGACATTGGGTGCGCCAACCATCGTCAATCTACGTCTGGACCCGTTCGAGCGGACAGCGTTTTACAAGGGGGGGAACACCGGCTCCCTCGAATATTTCGAATGGTATAAATTCGAGTTCTGGCGCTTCGTGCTTGTACAGCAGCGGGTAGAACAATTGGCGAAATCCGCCGTCGAATTCCCACCCATGCAGACGGGCGCGAGCTTCGGGTTGAGTGCCGTCAAGGCGCAGATTGCCGAAGCCATGAGGAAGCAAGCGCAATAGGCAGTCCTGCATTTCGAAGGGCAGCTCGCAGGGGCTGCCCACTTTCGTAGCTAAGCCCAGAGCAGCCTGACGCACCTTATGTCGCCGGGGCCTTACGCAACGATCCGGCATGGAAAGGCACTCCGCACGGCTTCGAAATTCCGTATACGCTGCGGTCCTGGCCGTAACAGCGAGGCTCTCCTCATCCACGTGCTCATGCTTTCACAGCCGAGAAGAACAGGAACCGCGGCTTGGTCGTCAGGCTCTGATAGGCCTGCGGAAAAAGCGTGCGGGCTTCAGGGTCGGGCTGCGGCTCGCTGACGATATCGATCTGAAATCCGGCCGACTTCAGCGCGTCGAACATGGCATGCAGCGGCCGATGCCAGAAGCGCATGGCGATATCCTTTCCGCCGCGCTGCCAGGTCTCATCGAAACTGTAGGTCTCGAAATAATTGTCGCGGCCGGTCGAGGCGTGATCCATGAAGGGATGGTGGGTGGAAAAAACCAGGCGACCGCCTTCGGGCAGCAGCCGGTTGAATTCCGCAAGGGGCCTCGTCCAGTCGGGCAGATAATGCATGACCAGCGAGGCAAGGATCAGATCGAAAGCTTTGTCGGTAAACGGCAATGCTTCGTTGAGATCCGCCGATAGCAGCCGCGCCCGTCCTTCCAGGCGACGTTGCGCGATGGCAAGCATGCCGGCACTGGCGTCGATCCCGGTCACAACTGCCCCGCGCTCAAGCAGCGCTGCCGCATGCGCCCCGCCGCCGCATCCCGCATCGAGCACGGAAAGCCCGGCGACATTGCCAACCAGGGCAAGTATAGCCGGCCGTTCGTAATAGGCATTCCAGGCATTGACCTCGTTATCGGCATCATAAGCCGCCGCGAACGCATCATAATCATTCTCGGCCAAGATTTTTCCCTTTCCGAAGACTGTTCGAAGACGCCTCTGTGTCAGAGGCTTGCTCGATCGACCTGCAAATAGGCCGAGATCAGTCACGCCCGATCTCAAGGGTGACATTGCCAAGACGCGCTGCATCCGAGCGCGAGCCTCCGCCATAGATCAAGGCAAGTGCCAAAAGACGACACGCCTGCGCCGCATGCTTGCTCTTGCGGGCCAGACGCCGAAGACCTTCCGCGTCAAAATCCGCCCGTAATGAAATCGCTGCTCCCATCGCAAACCTCTCGTTTGGCGTATTAATCCCTGTCAGCTTGCCGGATTGCGCGCGGTGACGATCCACGCCGCGCCGTCGATCATCACCGACCGCTCACCGGGGCAGCCCGCGAAGACGGCACGAACCGCAGCCGAGGCGCGGGCGCGGATATCGTCGGGCTGATCAGCGAGAGAGCGCGCCAGCGGGCCGACTTCGAGTGTCATCTTCACCGCGTCGTCGAGCGCCGCATCCCGCGTCTCCCCCTTGCCGAATGGGATAGAGGCATCGAAGGGCGCGATAGCGACATCGGTGAAGCCAGCCGCCGTTAGAATGCGCGCTACCCGCCCCTGGTCGCCAAACGAGAACGGGCCGGGCACTTCGGGATCGGGCGGCGCCGTCGGCGGGAGGATGCCCTTGATTGCGCCCATCGGCAAGCGAACCCAATCGTTCTCGGCCATGCCGCGCCAGCAGACGAAAGCGACCCGCGCGCCCGGCTTGAGCGCACGCCGCATATGAGCGAACGCCGCCGTAGGATCGTCAAAGAACATCACTCCGAAGCGCGAGAACAGGATGTCGAACGCGCCCTCGGGCAACTCGGTGCTGCTGGCGTCGGCCACCTGGAACAGGACCGGCGTATCCTGCGGCGCTCGCGCGCGCGCTCTGCCGATCAGCGGTTCGGATATGTCCACGCCTAGCACATGGCCCCCCGCGCCGACGCGGGCGGCCAGATCCAGACTGGACGCTCCCGCGCCGCAGCCGACGTCCAGCACGCGTTCGCCTGTAGCGGGCGCGGCGGCTTCGATCGCGGCCTGGCCGAACACCGCCATCATGGCATCGAGCCGGGCCTGGTAAGTGACCCAGCGCTCCCCGCTTTGGCCTTTCCAGTCGGCGACCTGATAAACATTTTCCTCTGTCATGCCATATCCTTGTTCTGATCCGTTCTTAATCAAGCTATCCGCCCGCGTGATTGTTGCCACCGTGCGCGGCGACGAACATGGCGACGGCCGACCGGCAATAGGATTCTATTTCGTTATCGTCCTCTGCTCTCGCCTCATCGAAGCGTGCGATAATCAGGAGATCGGATCCTTTGATAAGCGCGGCAAATAAGCGGGCGGACTGGAGAGGATCGGGCACGTTCAGAACCGCCTTCGTGTGCAACTGACGCAACAGGGCCTCGATTTGGGCGATGACATAGGCGGGGCCGGCTTCGTAATGGAGCTTGCTTAACGACTTTTGATTCGTCTTGTCGGCCATGATCATGGCTTCGACACTGCGCACCTCCGGGCTCAACAGCGTGCGAAGCAGGGATGTTCCCACCGCCATGAGCTGATGTTCTGCCGAACCGTCGACGCCTTCAACAAGGGCCTGTGGTGCAAACTGATGGCAGTGGGCCGCGATGGCCGCACTGAACAGCGCCTCCTTGTTCTCGAAGTGCCGATAGATGCTGAGCTTGGAGATCCTCGCTCGCTGGGCGACCTTGTCCAATGTCGTCGCTTGAAAACCCAATTCCACAAAGAGTTCGCACGCGGCGTCGACTATCGTTTGGCCAAGCGCCTCGTTGGCGGGCCGGCCGCGCCGGGCCTGGCTATTTTCGGTCACGACAATTACGATCCTTGACAGTATCTTAATTCTGGCATTACGATACTACGTAGTATCTGAAATGCGCAAGCCGAAGAATGGATTTTACCCTGTCTTCCAAATCAAGTTTCCCTGGGCCGCTTGGCGATATCGAATGCCTATCGCTGAATGAGTTTTTGCGCCTGGCCCAACCCAACCCCCTCCATCCGCAACACGGAGCCCATCACCATGGATGACGTCATCATCATCGGCGGCAGCTTTGCCGGCCTCGCCGGCGCCCTTCAGCTCGGCCGTGCCCGCCGCAAGGTCACCGTTCTCGATACCGGCCTGCCGCGCAATCGCTTCGCCGGCCACTCGCATGGTCTGCTCGGCCACGATCACAAGCCACCGCTGGACATCCTGGCCGAGGCGCGGCAGCAGCTCGCGCGTTATCCCACGGTCAAGCTGGTCAATGCCCGGGCCGACAGCATCTCCGGCACCATCGACGATTTCTCGGTCCTCACTGGCGATGGCGAAAGCCTTGGCGCGCGCCGCCTGATCCTGAGTTATGGCGTTGCCGACCAGATGCCTGCTGTTCCGGGTTTTGCCGAAAGCTGGGGCACATCCATCGTGCCCTGCCCCTATTGCGATGGCTTTGAAGTCGCCGGCCAGCATTGGGGCCTCGTCTGGTCCGGCCCGCCGTCGCACAATTATGTCAGGCTGTACCACGACTGGACCGACACGTTGACGGTCTTCGCCGATGGTCACGACATTTCGCCCGATATCCGGGCCGATCTGGCGCGCCGCAACATACCTGTCGTTGATGGCCGCATCGCCGAAATCGCCCATCACCGGGGCCATATCACCACCGTTAATCTCGAGAGCGGCCGCAATGCCGCGGTCGACATCCTGTTCGCACATCCGCGCAACAAGCCGTCTGCAAGCCTGCATGACTCACTGGGCCTCGCCACGGTCAATACGCCCTTCGGCATCGCCCTCAAGGTCGACGAGCGCCGCGAAACCAGCACGCCCGGCATCTACGCTGCCGGCGATCTTGCAAACCCAGCCATGGCCTCGGTCACCACGGCAATATCGCAGGGCGCGACGGCGGGTATCTCCGCCCAGCAGTCGATGCTGGTTTGAGAAGACACAGATGGAGTTCCAACACGTCACCTTCGACTCTGATCAATGAGGAGGCAGGCGCTGAGCGATTGCTCAAGCCAGGGATCATCCGGGGCGGCACGCAGTGGGTCGCTGTCGTCATCGAAGGCTCGCTGGTTGTCGGTTTCGATCGCGGGAAGGGAGGCGTCCACTGCGTGCCGCACGAGAGCTGGTAGCGCGGCATTCTCACGCGCACTTTGCCGGGATCATACCAATCCGTAAGAAATGCAGCCTCGGTCGTTCGACCCTCGCACTTTACGAAAATGTATAGTTCCAGCGAAGTCCCCGTGAGGTTTGGAGCGCAGGCTTGGCGCCATCATTGCCAAGTCGAAGGTCAGCTCTCTCATGAACATGCGCACCGCACCTGCCGCCCTTATGCCGGCCCTTCATCCGGTCAGCCTGCGGGTGAATACCTACCTGATCAATCTCGACCGTGCGCCCTTGCGCCGGTTTCGAATGGAACGCCTGCTGGCAAGCTTCGGCCTTGCCTTCGAGCGTGTGGCGGCGGTCGATGGGGCAGGGCTGAGCCTGCCGCATCCGGGCTTCGACGAAGCAGCCTATCTCAGCCGGCACGGCCGCCGGCCGAACCCTTTTGAGATCGGCTGCTATCTCAGCCACGTCGAATGCGCCAAGCGGTTCCTCGGAAGCCATGCCGAGTTCGCGCTCATTCTGGAAGACGATCTCGATTTCGATGACGATCTGGCCGAGCTGCTCGAGGCCGCTCTTGAGCACCAGGCGCGCTGGGACATCCTGCGCCTGTCGACCGTCAATTCCGGGAAAAAGCACAAGGTGGAGCCGCTGACCGCGTCACGCTCGCTTGCCATCGCACTCACCCGCGAGAAGGGGTCCGGCGCCTATCTGATCAATCGCAAGGCGGCAGGCTGGATTGCCGATGTGCTTGTCCCCATGCGCCTGCCCTATGATCTCGCCTTCGATCTGGAGTTCGATGATGGGCTGAGCGCCTGCTTCGTCGATCCGCTGCCGGTCAGCCAAAGGGCCGATCCCTGTTCCCAGATCCAGGCAGGGCTTTCGACCTATCGGCTGGGCCGCCGCCGGCCGTGGAGTGTCCTGCCCTATCGAACCGCGGCTGAGGTGCGCCGTTTTGCTCGTCGCTTCCGCCGTCTCGCGGCTTGGCGGCTGAGCGGTCAGGACCGCTCCCCCGGGATGGGCGGTTAGGGCATGTCGCGCAAAAGTGTGCAGCGGTTCTGCGACAACGACATGCGGAAAACAAAGACCTAAAGCGCGAGGAGCGAATCTGCGCTGTTCGGTAGCAACTGCCACCTGACGTTTACTCGATCGAAGGATATTCCGGAGCCGATCACCCTGTGCTAGAAGTTGTGCGAGCGTCGGGGGACACGACATGTCCAATTTACTGCTGAGAGAACTTTCTTTAGTAGGACACCGCTGCCCCATCATCACGGCGGACCATCGGGATTATGAGCGCTATCGCAAAGTATGGAACGGTGTCGCCGATCGACGGCCTGCTGCGATCGTCCGCCCGCAAAGTGTAGATGATGTCCGCAAGGTCGTGCATGCAGCGGCGGCATCTCACGCCCTGCTTGCGGTGCGCGGCGGCGGCCACAGCCTTCCGGGATTCTCGACCTGCGATGGGGGACTTGTTCTCGATCTATCGGACCTAACTGCCATTGCCATCGATCGGGATACGCACACGATCGAGGTCGGCGGCGGGGCACTACTTGGCGATCTCGATCGCGCGACAGTTCCCGAAGGTTTCGTGGTACCGGCAGGTGTGATTTCGCATACGGGCGTGGCAGGTCTGACCCTGGGTGGCGGCATGGGATGGGCCAGCAGGAGATACGGCCTTACCATCGACAGCTTGCTGGGCGCGGAGATCGTGACCGCGGCTGGCGACGTCGTTTGGGCAAGCGCAACGTCTGAACCTGAACTCTTCTGGGGTATCCGCGGCGGCGGTGGAAACTTCGGCGTAGTCACCCGATTTAGGTTCAGGATGCATCCGCTTGGTTCCATCGTAGTCGGCCAGTGGAGCTATCCTGCAGCCAACATGAGGCAAGCCCTACAGGCGCTGCGCGACCGCGCGCATGGCCAGCCGCGCGACTTTACGCTCAACTTCACCGCGACAGCCACGGGTCTCAGCGTTATAGCGGTTTGGTCAGGGGATGCTGCCCTCACTCACTCGGTTCTGTCACCGTTCGGGGCGCTTACCGATGGCGGCATAGGGAGCGTCGACAAGCTGCCCTATCTCAGCCTGCAGAGCCGTAACGACGAGCACTTCGCATGGTCACGACGATATTATTGCAAGGGAGGATTCTGGTCGGAAATCACCGATGAAGTAATAGATGCTATCATGCTGGCAATTGCCGATGCGCCAACGCCAGATTCCGAAATTTACGTGTTGCAGCTTGGCGGAGCGGTCTCCGATGTACCGGACGAGGCAACTGCGTATACGGGAAGAGGTGCAAGCTACTACTGGATTGCAGAGCCGGTCTGGGACGTTGCTGCCGATGACGACCGATGCATTGCTTGGGGACGGATCACGGGCAAATCGCTTTCGAAGCTCTCGATGGCCGGGAACTACGTCAACGAGCAGGCTGATGCCGGGACGGTCGTAGCTTTAGATGCGTATGGCCCGGAGAAGTACCAGCGGCTTGCGTGCCTGAAGACGCGGTTCGATCCGCACAATCTGTTCCGTCTCAATCAGAACATCACGCCGCTGGCTTGAGTCCTATCCGCAAGGGTGCGAGGCCGGCCCAGGCTGCCCGGAACCCGACGTTAGGTTTTTCAACAGAACAAAGTTGAAAGATCGCGACGCGATTCAGGATCCTCCCGCCGAGAGCAGTGGGAAGCCGATCGAAACGATGAGGCCGGGATGATTGTCCGCCATGGTGATCTCGGCCGCATGCAGCTCGGCGATCGCCTTGACGAGGCTGAGCCCAAGCCCGCTTCCCGGCGTCGTGCGGCTCTTGTCGAGCCGGTAGAGACGCCGGAAGACCTTGTCCCTTTCGCCGGCGGGAATGCCGGGGCCGGTATCGGCGACCGAAAGGATGGCGCGGCCGCCCTGGCAACGGAGCGAAACCGTGATGCCGGTTCCGGCCGGGCAGTGGTTGATCGCGTTCTCCACCAGGTTGGCGATCATCTGCGTCAACAGATCACGGTCGCCCCGGATGAGCGCGGGACAGCGCTCCGCGATATCAAGCGCCATCAGCGCGTCTTCCGCGACATCGGCATAGACCTCGGAAATGACGGCAAGCACGGCGTCGATATCGGTCGCCTGGAAACGCTCCTTGCGGGCGCCGGCCTCGATCTGGGAAATGCGCAGCAGCGCCTCGAAAGTGGCGTTGATCCGGTCGCTCTCGTTTCTCGCTTCGTCAAGCAGAGCCGAAACATCCGCCTGCTGGTCGTTTCCCGCCACCGCGGCATCCAGCGTCAGGCGCAGCCTGTTCAGAGGCGTCTTCAGATCATGGGCGATATCGGCGCTCACCTGCCGCATGCTCTCGACCAATCTCTGCAGCCGTTCCAGTGCCGCGTTGATCTGGATCGCCACCGTATCGAGATCGTCGCCGTTTCCGGTGATCGCAATGCGGGCCTGAAGCTGGCCAAGCGAGACATCGTTCATGGTGAGGGCGACCCGGTCGAGCCGCGCCTGGGCGCGAACGGCGAGAAAGACGCCGCCGCCGATCGCGGTCGCCACGACGATCGCGGCCGCCCATTCGAAGCTGACCAGCACGATCCGCAGCATCTCGTCGACATCGTTGAAGTTTTCCGCCACCACCAGGCTGTAGGGGCCGATGGTCGAGACCTGCATCCGGTAGCGCTCATGCCCCTTCAGCCCGACATCCCTGGAGGTGACGGTATAGACGCCGTTCGGGATGCGGGGGGCTGCGAAATTGCCGGCGAGTTTCTTGCCGGCATGGTCGGTCAGCGAATAGAGCCCGTCGGAGGTCGACTGGAAGCTCGCATAATTGTTCAGCGTGTTGACCAGATCCTCGGTATCGTTGGGCTCATAGGTCGAGACGACAAGCGAATTCATCTCGGTCAGCGACTGGTCGAGATCGCGGCCGAGGCCGAGGCGCAGCATGTGATAGATGATCGCGCCGCTCAACATGAAGGTGACGACGAAGAGGACGCCGAAGGTGACGGCAAGCCGGAAGGGCGTGCTCCTGCGCAGGCTAGAGCATGATGCCGAAAAGTGTGCGCGGTTTTCGGACGACATCATGCTCTTACTCTTTAAATTGCGAACAGGATTTGAGATTTTCAGGCCGATGGGCCTGAAATCATCCTGTTCGAGGCGCATGCAGGCTGTATCCGGTGTTGCGAACCGTATGCAGAAGCTGGGCCTGGAACGGCTTGTCGACTTTGGCCCTGAGGCGGCTGATATGGGTCTCGACGACACTGGTCTTCGGATCGAAGTGGAAATCCCAGACCCGCTCCAAAAGCATCGTCTTGGTGATGACCCGGCCTTCGCCGCGCATCAGCACCTCGAGCAGGGTGAACTCGCGCGGCTGCAGCTCAATCACCTGGCCGGCGCGGCGGGCCTCCCGCCGGATCAGATCGAGCTCGAGATCGGCAACCCTCAGCACCGTCCTCTGCTCCTGCACCGGCGGCCGGCGGCCAAGCGCATTGACGCGCGCCATCAGCTCGGAGAAGGCAAAGGGCTTGACGAGATAATCGTCGCCGCCCGCCTCCAGCCCCTCGACCCGATCGTCGACGCCGCCGATCGATGTCAGGAACAGCGCCGACGTGCCGACCTTGGCGGCCCTAAGTGAACGCACGATCGCCAGGCCATCGAGGCCCGGCAGCATGCGATCGACGACGATGACGTCATAGGCCTCGCGCTGCGCCTGAAACAGCCCATCGCGGCCGTCGCCGAACACGTCACAGACATGCCCGGCCTCGGAAAAACCCTTGGCGATATAATCGGACGTCTTGGTATCGTCCTCGATAAGCAGGATTCGCATCAGCCCGATCGTTCCCGGATGCCTGGGGGCGAGATCTAGCCGAGAGGACGGCTTGGCCACAACTTACGGATTCGTAAGGTGATGGATATCCCCGACAAGCTCCCATAGATCGACCTTCTCGGCGCGTCCCTTGAGCTGCACCAGGCCAAGCGGGCGAAGGTGGAAGCGATCGGCGACCGCGTCGCGTGTGGCCGCGCTCACCAGGATCGAGGTGTTGAATTCCTTGTTCAGTCCCTCCAGCCGTGAGGCGACATTGATCGTATCGCCCATGGCCGTGTACTGCTGGCGCGAAATCGCGCCAAAACTGCCGACGACCGCCGGGCCGGTGTGCAATCCAAATCGCGTGATGAGCGCGGGACGGCCATTCTTCAGATTGGCTTCGTTCAAGTCGTCGACCGCCGCTTTCATGGCAAGCGCGCATCGGCAGCCGTTTTCGGCATGTCCGGCATCCGGAACAGGGGCGTTCCACATGACGAAAATGGAGTCGCCGAGATATTGCACGACAGTCCCGCCATGGCGCTCGGCGATGGTGTTCAAGAGTTCGAAATAGGCCGACAGCGTATCGACCACGTCCTCGGGCGAATGCTGCTCGGATATGGTGGTGAAGTCGCGGATGTCGGTGAACAGCACGGTCACATCCTGCCGCTGCGCCTTGACGGCGGTTCTTCCCTGGGGATCGATGATCCGCCTGACGACTTCGCGCGGAACATAGAGGGCAAACTGGCCGATGGCGTGGCGGCTTGCCGCCAGCGCGCTCGCCAGCGTGTTGATCTCCGTTATAAAGGAATGGGAGACGCCTTTCTCGCCGACGTCGAGATCGCCGATCCTGCGCGCCTCGTCCGCCAGGCGATAGAGAGAGCGGCTGACCATGCGCGACAGCATCACCGTTGCAGCGACACCGGCGATCACGAAGGCGCTGGCAATGAGGAGATTGCGCACAAGCAGCCGATTGGCCTCAGCCACCAGGTCCTCCAGCGGCACGACGATTGCGGCCACGCTCCCGTGAAACAGGCCAGAGACGCTGACGGGGGCAATCTGCACCAGATGACTTTCACCATCGAAATCGACCCGCGCCAGGCCGCCATTGGCAAAAGCGGGATCCTGCCTGAGCCGGGCCACGGTTGCGAGGCTGGTGTCGAAACCGTTGGCGCTCGCGGCAAAGGCGCCTGCCGTTCTCGACCATAGCCCGATGATCCTGCTCATGACAGCCGGGTCGGAATGGGCGACGAGATCACCGCCACCATTGATGATGTAGGCTCTTGCTCGCGGCGAAATCTGACCCGCGTCCAGCAGGCGGCTGACGGTCTGCAGGTGAATGTTGATGCCGACCACCACCTGGCCATTGTCCCGCATCGGCGCTGCGATTGTCAGCGTCGGAACCTTGAGCGTGCCGGCGACATAGGGTCCAACGGAAACCGGAATACCGTCTTGAACGACGGATTGATACCACGGGCGTTGCCGCGGATCGAAGGATGCATACTCGACGTTCCTCGTCCCTATCTCAATGGCTTGGCTGTCGAGAAAGCGAAGCGTCGATATGACCTCGGTCGTTTGTCTCTGTGCAATCGTCCTGACCGCGAAAGCCGTGCCTTCAGGCACCGAGAGGGTCTGGCGAACATCGTCCCTTACCGTATTGATGACCTGCAGGTACGAGCCATCGGGATAGCCCGTGTAGATGCTCGTCGCGTTCGGGACGTTTCGCAGAACTTCCAGAAGGAATTGCTGTTTCGCCTTGATATCTTGGGGCGGCGGGGAAATTAGCTGCGGCAGGGTCGCGGCGAGTGCGACCGCCTCGGTGCCGCCCTGCAGCGTATTGCGGTATCCCTCGATCAGCCGCAAGCTCATCTCGCGCATCTGCTGCACGCCCGCGCTCACCGCAGCATCGCGTCCATGGCTGAATGCCATCCAGATGATCGGCGTCGACGTGCACAGCAGCGATGCGACGACCAGGACGCCGAGATGCAGTCTTAGCGGTTTCGACCAGTGCACGAGATTTTCCTCGGAATGCGGACACGTCTCAGCACACGAAGCTCAACGATGGCAGCTAACCGCTTTTTGAAAGCTTACACAAGGTGATGATATCGGTCACACCGCCGCTTGTGCAGAATACCCCAAGCGGCCGCCCACACTTCTGGAGAGCGCGACGATCCGATCTTGTGGCGCTTTTTGTAGAGCGCCACAAGATCGAGAACATGTTCGGCAGGCTCAAGGACTGGCGCAGAATTCACACCCGATACGATCGCTGCGCTCACACCTTCTTTTCAACCATATGCATCGCAGCAGCCGTCATCTTCTGGCTTTGATTTAACGAGTCCTGAGTCTAGGTATTGGAAGGTTGTTCCATCAAAATCAAAGAGCGCCGAGGGCCCCGGCCAGGCCCCTCAATGTATGCCCCTGTCACACCCGGATCCGTCGAGCCGTCGAGGAAGGCGCGGAACGCCTCGCTCGTGCGGGCGAGTTTGCGATCGATGAGATTTTAAGCCATCGGCTTTGAGTTGTTCGATTGACGTTGTCATTGACTTACCTCTCCCAGGTCTGAAGGATTGATCTATGTCGAAAGTTTGCGCGGAGGGATATCGTCCAGCGACGGCCGCCCGTTGTCAGTGAGGCGACCGTGACGCCTCTGATTGTCAGTTCCAGGGTTCACCGTTACCGAAGGACCAGTCGGAGCGATCGACATAGACCATGTTGATCATGATGTCGTCAGGGCGGACTGCAAGCTTATCCTTCAGCTCATCGGCGATAAAACGGAAGAAGGCGAGTTTGGAGGGCTTATCGTTGCCGACTGTGCTGGTCACCTGGATGAGCAGGAAGTCCGGCGAGCGGTCGAAGCCGAGGAACTTGGGATCGTAGATTAGGTTGTCGGCAGTGTGCTCGCCAACAACGACGAAGCGGTCGCCGTCCGGCGCTTTTAGGACATCGACGATGCCCCTGTAGACGATGTCAGCGACGGCGGAGCGGTATTCAGGTGTCTTTCCCTTGATCAGATCGATACGTGCGAAGGGCATGGTCGTCTCCTTTGATTGGGGTGAAGTGCAGGTTACGAGCTTAACGTGTTAGGTCTTCCGGGGAGTGGCAGGTCATGGACCTGCCACTGGCGTCATCGACTAGCGTTCGTCGATTTCGGGCACGCCGCTGTTGCGGTCGGCATAAGCGGTCTGGAACGAAGGCCGGGCCTGCCAGCGCTTCCAGTAGGCATCGATGTGCTCGAAGCGTTCATCGAGCGGCGTTGCGTTGATGGGGAATTTCGAGAAGGCGATGGCGACTGCCATGGTCATGTCCGAGAAGGTCGGAGCGTCGCCGCCAAGCATCCATTCGCGTCCGTCCGACAGATGCTGATTGACCAGGCCTGCATGGGCCAAAGCTTCCTTGCGGCAATGTTCGCCCCAGGCGTGGTTGGTGGTCAGTTCAAGCTTGGGGCCGAGGCCCTGGTGCAGAACGTGGAAGGCAGTGACGATACGATAGAGAATATGCACCCAGATGCGGTTGCCCCACATCGTGTCGAGCCCCTGCTCCAGTGCCGTTTCGCCCATGATCTTGCGGCCAGGCATGGACTGATCGAGGTAGCGGGCGATGGCATCGGTCTCGGCAATGTAGGTGCCGTCGGCCATCTTAAGGGTGGGCGTTTCGCCCCACGGGTTCATCTTGACATGCCGCCATTGGCGCTGCTCGCCGACCGGGCTCATGTTGTAGACCTGCTCCTCGAACTGGTCGGCGATACCCTTCTCGTGCATGAACAGGCGAAGGCGCTGCGGGTTCGGGAAAGCGGAGGGCGATGTGAAGAGGTGAAGTTTGTCGGACATTCTGGAGTTCCCTTTGGTTTGGCTGGCTGGTTGGGCGGTGACCATTTCTACCTGTCGTCAGGTAGATAGTGGGCTACACCTACGCCTTGCTTTTGGTGTTGTCAACGACTATCTGTCGTCAGGTAGATAAAAATGTCGGGACGACGAAAGGGAAACAACGTGACTGTGGATACAAGGGATAGGATCATGGAGGCGGCACGGCTCACTGTGCAGGACCTCGGCTATGGCGGTCTTAGCTTTCGCGAGCTCGCCAAGGATGTCGGCATCAAGAGTGCCAGCATTCACTATTACTTCGCGACCAAGGGCGAGTTGGGTGCGGCGCTCGCCAATCGCTATACAGCCCATTATGGCGCTGTTCTCGACGAACTGCTAACGCAGGGACTTGACGTCGAGACGTGCATGGCGCGCTACACGGATGTCTTCGCCGAAACGCTGCGCGCCGACAACCGCCTGTGCCTTGCAGGAATGCTGGGAGCCGAGCGCAATCAGCTGCCTGAAGAAGTTCAGACCGAAGTTGTCAAATACGGCGAGATGAATGAACGCTGGCTTGCCCGCGTGTTGGCTTTGCGCAACCCCGGCGGGCCCGAGGAGAACGAGCGTCAGGCTCGCGCCATCTATGCCGCAGTGCAAGGCGCGCAGCTCATTGCCCATACAAGAAACGATGTCTCACTCTACGAAGAGATCATCGCAACCTATCGGGCGAATGGCCTTATTCCGTGAGTTCGATGGAAGCTCGCGATCTTGCGGTAGCGTCGGTGAATTCACCTTCTTTTCAACCATATGCATCGCAGCAGCCGTCATCTTCTGGCTTTGATTTAACGAGTCCTGAGCCTAGGCCACCGACGCTTCAACGGCAACCACATGTTCCCGATCGGTCCGGCACCGGCTACGTCACCATGGATCAGGTGCGCCAGCACTACGCCGATCCCGGAAAGTTCAACGGCTACGCCTGACGCGCCGAAGCCCCTTACCCCGCAACGATTTGGCTGATCTGCACGATGGGCGCGATGTCGGTATAGTTGGCGACGTCCGCGACGATCTCCGCGCGGTGGGGACCGAACGCTTCCTGTAATGTCCCCAGGGTCGGCGAGTAGATGTGGCACGCCGCGACGAACTCCGGCGCGCTTCCAGGTTCGCGACCCGCAAGGCCCTTCTCGATCTCGTAGCGCAGGCAGGCATCGCCGAGCCGTTCCTGGATCAGTGGCATGTGGCGGGTGCGGTAGTAGTCGTGATCGAACTTCGAGCCGCCATTGGCCGGATAGTAGACGCTCATCTTGATCATGGTCGGGCTCCTGCCTGAACGCCTCTTCGAGCGTCCGAGGGGACCTATAGCTCTCCGACTCGTGAAGCGCATCCAGATTTTGGCCGAAGCGAGTTTGACGAGAGCCAGGTTGTTTTCGCTGTGCTTTTCGAAGCGGGTGGCTGACCTAGCCGTGAGGCCAACCCGCCCCGGCCGTCTCGACCTCGACGGACAACAGCTGGCCAGTTCCGCCCATCTGGTCCATCTTGTCCATCCCGAACCATCTGGCGGCAGTTATGTAGAGGGTGGTTCGATCAGGTCCACCCAGCATGCAGGCGAAGGCGCCGCGATCGAGCTTCACTTCATCGAGGAGCGCGCCGCCTTCACGAACCCTGCAGCAGCAGGCATTGGGTACGTCGGCGTACCAGATCGCCCCTTCAGCGTCGAAGCATATGCCATCGGGCCACCCGGGAAGATCGGCCCAAACCCTTCGATGGGAAAGTCGCCCGTCGGCGGCGACGTCAAACGATGTCAGCCGTTTCGCCCAGCTTTCGGCGCAAACCAGTGTGCGCCCGTCCGCAGAGAGAGCCATTCCGTTTGGAAACTGAAAGCCTTCCGCTTGTGTTTCGACCGTCCCGTCTTGATGTATCAGCAGGATCGCGGGTCCGTTGACGTAGATACGGCCTTGCGGATCGATCACGATCTCGTTCCAGCCATTCGCTCCCAGCTCGGCGAACTCTTCCAGTCCGGAGCCGTTGAACCGCAGCAAGTGCGATGCCCCTGACGCGATGACGTACATGTCGCCCTGTGGTCCGAAGTCGAATGATAGGGGCGGGGCTTTCGCGGTTGTCGCCACTCTGACAGTTCCGTGCTCGCTCAAGGCGAGAATTTCGCCGCTTGTCCAATCCGCGAACCACAGCTCGCCGTGATGCCATCGTGGGCATTCGACCAGCCCCCGGTCTTCCAACCGAACCCTTGTCCTGTTCATTTCGCCCTCCTGTCGTTCTGCGCCTTGGCCCATCGCATGTAGCCACTTGGTAAAGACGAGTAAGCAAAGCCAATACCGACACTTGTCTTGCGAAAAGGGCACGGTCGTATCCCGTACCAGCGGCGTCGACGTCCGCACACTGTCTAGGACGGCACCGTCATCCGGGCATCGTGGTGCCGTCGGCTGCTGCAAGCCCGGCAGGCGCCGCGTTTCCGGCGGCATTTTCAGCTGGAAATAGGCGGAGACGCCTTGCGGATCGCATAAGTATGTGCTTATGTGTTGGCATGATAGAGAACGACATCTTCAAGGCTTTGGCTGATCCCACCCGCTGCGCGATCTTTGAGAAGCTGGCGACCGGAAGCATGAATGCCAGCGCTTTGCGCGATGGCATGAAGATCAGTCAGCCTGCCATGTCCCAACACCTCTCCGTTCTGCGGAGCGCGAGACTGGTGCGGGAGGAACGACAGGGGCGCTTTGTGAACTACGAGGTCGATCCAGAAGGCTTGGCACTCATTGCCGGATGGCTGGCGAAGTATCGCGCCTACTGGCCCGCGCGCATCGACGCCCTCAAAGCTCTGCTGAAGGATATGGATCAATGAACGAGAGCAAGACCGACGATCACGACAGGGGCATCGAGCTTGAGTACGAAATCGACGAGCCGCCGCACAAGGTCTGGCGCGCGATAAGCATTCCGGAGTTTCGAGAGAACTGGTTGCCGAAAGAGGCATTGGCCGATCCGGAGGCTGCGTCTCTGACGGCGGGGCAAGAGGTCCGCTACCGGATGCGCGAAAGCGAGCCGCCGTTCCTTGAAAGCGTGGTCATCTTTCGGATTACCCCCAACGACACCGGCGGAACCAAGCTGCGGATCATTCACCAGCTTACGGACGTCAGGTTCGATCGGATGACCGGCACCGCCGCAAACAATAATAGCCTGTCCCTCATGCTCGCCGCCTGACGCGGCGAGCTTCCCTTTAAATTCTGGAAGATTGGAGTTCGCCGATGCGCGAAGCGATGCAACTCGTCCCTATGGTGGTAGAGCAATCAAGCAGAGGGGAGCGATCTTTCGACATCTATTCCCGCCTTCTTCGTGAAAGGATTATCTTTTTGAATGGCGAAGTGAACGACACCGTGTCTGCGCTGGTCTGCGCACAATTGTTGTTCCTCGAAGCGGAAAACCCCAAGAAGCCAATCAGCCTCTATATCAATTCCCCCGGCGGCATGGTGACGAGCGGCCTCGCCATGTATGACACCATGCGTTACATCCGCGCTCCGGTGCATACGCTTTGCATGGGGACAGCCCGCTCGATGGGATCGTTCCTGCTGATGGCGGGTGAACCCGGACAGCGGGCAACACTGCCCAATGCAAGCATCCTCGTCCATCAGCCATCCGGTGGCTTTCAGGGACAGGCATCAGACATGCTCATCCATGCCGAGGAAATCAGACGGACCAAGGACCGGATGACACGTCTCTATGCCGAGCATTGCGGACGCACCTATGAGGAATTTGAACGCGCGATGGACCGCGACCGTTTCATGACCGCAGAGGAAGCTCTGGAATGGGGGTTGGTCGACCGCATCCTGCAGGTCCGGGAAGAAAATCTGGACGCAACGGCATAAGCGTAGCCTCGGATTGAAATGGTCCATTCATGCGTCGATTGGTTGGAAGAACGCTTGAGAGCAAACCTCCGGGAAGCAGCCTCCTCGGCTCTCGCATGCCGCTATCGTCTCTAATCCTGACCATATCCCCGTCAAGGCTTGCTGTTGCCACGGGTTCACCGCCCTGAAGGGCGATCCAGACGATCCGGCTGTCCATCAATTTCAGCATCGCGCCGGCTGTGTCATATTTTCTTGAGAAGCGTTAACAAGGTTTCGCTGGATTACCCGGTGTGACGGCAATACGCGCGACCGAATGGCCGTGTTACCGTCCATTCTTGATCGAGAGAGGATGGCAAACCATGGAAGCCGCAGAACTGCGATATAATTGGGCTGATCCCGACGTCTACGAGACATTCATAGGGCGCTGGAGCGAACATCTGGCAAGCCCATTTCTCGCCTGTGCTAATATTGCTCCGGGCAGTCGCGTGCTCGATGTAGCATGTGGGACAGGTGTGTTGTCGAAAGCTCTCGCCGAGGCGGGAGCGCATGTGATCGGTGTTGACGCATCTGAGGGATACCTGGGAGGAGCCCGCCGTCGACGATCCCACCCCAATATCGCCTATGAACACGGCGATGTCCGGCACATGCGGTTCGACACTGACTTTTTCGATGCGGCCGTTTCCACGCTGGCCCTGGACGTTATCCCGGAAATTGAACAGGTCGTTGCCGAGATGAAGCGCGTGACCCGTCCAGGCGGCGTGGTCGCGTCCGCCGTTACTCAGTTCTTGGGTGGCATGCCCGCCTTCGATCTCGTCATTAACACCGGCGCCGTGCTTGAGACCGACTTCGCCAGGCTGAGATCTATGCGGGCGGGGCGCCAGCTCTTCTGGCCTAATGGTCAGGCGACGTTGTGGCGGAAGATCGGCCTCGTCGACGTGACGGAGATTCCCGTTGTCGTGGATTGTGAGTATGCGTCCTTCGCGGATTATTGGGCTACGTTCACCGACGGCCCAGGCAGCATCACAAGCACATTGATGGCACTTTCGGACGACGCCCGCGGTTCGATCGAACAGCATGTTCGTGCCGGGTATCTGGTTGGCTTGCCCGATGGACCCCGATCATTTCCCATGATGTTCCGTGTGGTGCGAGGCTTGGTCCCAGCCTGATCCTGGCGAACATGCAAAGCGGACATGACGCAGTGACAACGCGGTCGCAGTTGCGCCAAAAACCGCCATTCCGCCCCATGCGGATGATTAGATCACGAATTCCTCCTCGTACGTCTGTGGCTTGGGAACGACCGTAACCTCCACCGGAATGATCCAATTGGCCGCGTAGCTCTCGCAGTCGGAACGCTGGAGGTCGGGCTGCACGCACCCCGCCCCATCGATCGCGCGACATCGCAGTGTATATCGCCCCACTTCTTCAGGGGTCCACATGTACTCCCACAAGCGCCATGCAAAGGGACGTTCTGTTTCGAGGAGCCTTCCCTCGCGCCAGCCCTTGCCATCTCCGGTGCAGACCTGCACCTGCCGGATAGCAGCCTCTCCGCTCCAGGCGGCTCCGAAAATCCGGTACGGTTGGCCGGCGATGAGCTGCGCCCCCTGTACCGGACGCGCGATCTGCGCTTTGACCTCCATCTCCGCAAGGGGGACCAGCGTCGGTTCCCCGAGGCTGCGCTCCCAACGGAAATAGTCGCGCGCCTGCCAGTAGCCAAGGAACGGTTGCTCCACAACCGTGATATCAGTGATCCACTTGACCCAAGCCATGCCGAACCAGCCACCCACGACCGCGCGTAGCGGGTAGCCGTGATCGCGCGTCAACGGCTCCTCGTTCATCGAATAGGCAAGGATCGTGCTGTCAGCCATGGCCTTCTCAAGCGGTAAACTGCGCGCAAAAGCGATGGGGCCGGGAGAAGCTGTTTTCTTGTTCGTGTCGACGATGCCGCTGTCGGCGCCTGCGAGCAGAACTTCGCATGCGGTTCGCTTGACGCCCGCCATTTCCAAAATGTCGCGCAGAAGAACACCTGTCCACGCGGCATTGCCGACGGCTCCGTTCTGCCACTGCAACCCCTCCCTCGGCGGCTCATAGTAGACGCGCCCGTTCCCTGCACACTCGACGACGGCGGTGAAAGTCGTGCTCCGCATCGCCTTGATGCTGTCGAGGTCAAGTTCGATCGGCCGCTCCACGGCCCCGCCAACGCGCAATCTCCAGTCTCGCGCATCGAGGTCCGGCGACGGGAAATGGTTTCGCACGAAGAACAGCTCGGTCGGGATCAGCCAATCGGAGAGCGACGCAAACGGAAACTCGATATTCTGTGGGGATTTCTGTCGAACGATTAGACTGGGTTGCTCTGGTGTCGGCATCGTCCTCGTCTCCCCTTTCAAGACACAACGTCGGCTCTCGGTCGCGCGAATTCCTGTGCGATCACACCGCCCCTCGCAGTGCGTCCGTCGCATTCCGCCTTCGGGCCGCATCCTAGCACATATCGCACGTTCCTCGGATCGACCTTGAACGGCAGAGGACGATCGACTACCAGTGAGCCTGACCGCCATTGACGGAGGCGCGTCTGATAGGCGGGACGCTAGGTTGCCATCCGCGCGCGCAGGCGGGGGCCGATCCAGTCAAGGAAGGACCGCACCTTCAGCGACAGCGGATCGGCTGGTCCGTGAATAACATTTACCGGCAGCGGCTCCGGTGCGAACTCCGCCAACAATTCCTGCAGAGCGCCAGAGCGCAAATGGTCGTTGATCTGGTAAGAAAGCACGCGAATAATGCCGATACCGGCCAGCGCAGCCTGAATGGCAGCCTCTGTCGTGTTGACCGCGAGTTTGAGGCGCGGCTCGACGGCGAAGGCCGCGCCGTCCCGGCGGTATCGCCATTCCGGGGCGGTCGCGAAGCCCTGGAAGCTTATGCCATCATGCGGGGCGAGGTCTTCCGGCTGACGCGGCACTCCTCGGCGGGCGAGATAGTCGGGGCTCGCGCAGATCACCCGGCGGACGGCGCCAACCCGTGTTGCGATAATCGCGCTGTCCGGCAGGTGCCCGATCCGTAGGGCTACATCGACGTGCTCATCCCTCAGACTTAGCTGCCGATCAGTCAGGGTCAGCCGCAGGTTGATATCGGGTTGCACCTTCAGGAATTCGAGCGCAATTGGCAGCAGATGGCGCTCGCCGAAGGCAATCGGCGCGGTCACGTGCAGCCCGCCACGCAGCGCTCCATAATCGCCGCTGGCCTGCCGCTCCGCCGCGTCCAGTTCCTCGAGAATACGACGTGACGCGGCGACGAAGGCGCGTCCCTCCTCCGTCAAGGCGAGGCCGCGGCGGGTGCGCACGACCAAGCGAACGCCAAGATGCTTTTCAAGATCGGCCACTTTGCGGCTGACCGTGGCCAGCGGCGCATTCAGCCGCCGTGCCCCGGCAGAAAGACTGCCGGCGTCGACCACCGCCAATAGCACCGCCATCGCGTCAAAACGATCCATCGAAGCCTTCCATAAAATGAGAAGAATGTTTCCACATTGCCAAGATACCCGGTTGATTGTGGATGTCATAGCATTCGCGTCGTCAAGGGGCTCGACGTAGCTCCCATCGTGCTACTGATCCGGAGAAAGATGTCATGCCTCAACTTTCACGTCGCGCCTTCGCTGGCGCCCTGCCTCTCGGCCTCATCGGCGGAAGCCTCCTCGGTGGAGGCCTGCTCGGCGACTCCGCCGCCCGTGCGGCGACGCAGGAAGCTGCCAAGGCGCCTGTTGCGATGAACCCCTTCGCACAGATCCGCATCGGTCGGTTCACCGTGACGGCACTGACGGATGGCTATGCCGATATGCCCTATGACTACTTTCCGGGGCGCTCAGCGCCCGAGGTCGAGAGGGCGGCAAGCGCACAGTTTACCGCCCGGCCGAGTGGGGTTCGGTTCCTCTTCAACCAATATCTCGTCGAGGATGGCGAGCGCCGCATCCTGATCGATGCCGGTGCGGCAGGTTCGATCGGGCAGACCGGACAGTTACCGCAGGCACTCGCCGCGCTCGGTCTGAAGACCGACAAGATCGACGCGGTCATCGTGACGCATATGCACCAAGACCACATGGGTGGGCTGGTTCTGGGAGGTAAGAACAACTACCCCGGAGCCGAGCTTTATATCGATCGTCGCGACATCGCTCACTGGACCGATCCGGCCAAGCGCAGCGGCGCGCCTGAATACCTGCAGACGAGCTTCAGGATGGCGGAGGAGGTGGTGCGGCTATATCCGAGGCTCCAAGCGATCGACGGAGAGCGCGAGATCATGCGGGGCGTTTCGATCGTCGACTTAACCGGCCATACACCCGGCCATATCGGCGTGCGGGTGGAAGATGGCGGGAAGAGCATGATCATGGTTTCGGATATGATTTTTCCGGTCGTGCATCCGGCCGCGACCGATGTGTTCTTCCTGTTTGAGCAGGACCGTGCCGCTGCGAAAGCCATGCGTGATCGCTTCTTTCCGCGTGCCGCGTCGGAAGGCGCACTCATCGCTGCCACGCACATGCCGTTCCCTGGGCTCGGTCGTGTCGTTGCTGATCATGGGGAGATGCGTTGGCAGGTCGCAGACTGGGCCTTGCAGGACTGATGTCTGCTCTCGGTGATCTTAAGGGTATCAATGCCAAGCAGATCCCAACTGCAATCGCGCCGGCGGCCCTATTCGGTGGATCGCCGACCCCGAACTGATCGTCAGAGGCCGGCAAGATAGTGAGCCATGGCAGCGATGTCGTCGGCCGAAAAATTGCGCACCAAGGCCGTCATGCGGGGCACGTTCGGGCGCTTGTTATCGCGAAAGTCGGAGAGGGTTTTGATCAGGTAGTCCAGCTTCTGATTTGCGACGCGCGGAGTGTTGGCGTATCCGACGAAATCCTCCCGGTGGCACGAGGTGCACATCTTCCCGGCGTCGAGCGCTTGGAAGCGGGTAATGCTCGCTGCGTCGGCCGGCTCGCGGTAGGCAGGCCAGGGCAGTGCGGAGAAGTAGGCCGCAAGCGCCTTCATGTCGTCGTCGGAAAGATTCTTCGCGATCCGGCCCATGAGGTCGCCGGTGCGCTCTCCATTGCGATATTCCTGCAAAGCTATCAGCAAAGAGGACTCGTGCTGGCCGGCGATGATCGGCGTGTTCTTAACAGTCGGCAGACCTTTCTTACCGTGACACATCTGGCAAAGCTTGGCCTTGTGGGAGATTGCCGCCGGCGGTGGCGCAGCATTGTTCTGCGCTCCAGCCGGCAGCGGACCGAGGGCCACGAGAGCGGCGATGACGAACGGAGCGAGCGCATTGCTGCAGGGCATGCGAGGCCTCCAGATCGAGGCTTAAGCTGAAGTGTGATGCTGATCTTATCAGGAGATGCAACCATTGGCGAGCGGACCCCGCCGCCTCCATCCGACTATGGCTGCGTTTTTATGAGTTCACGCGAGGTACTTGCCATAGAAGGTCATGGTGTCCGAACCGCCGGAGCCGAATTCCAGCCGATATTTGCCGCCGGTACGGACGTCCATATCGCACGATACGAGCGAAACGCCGGATACCGATTTTGGCACCCACCAGCGTTGGAACAGCTCGGGCTGGCTCCACGCCCTGTAAACCGTGCTCGGCGGCGCATTGAATGTCCGCGTTACGACGAGTTCGCGATCCCCTCTGCGCTCGACTGACGTGCGGTTCTGCGCACGTCTTGCGGACGGTCTCGCCCGCTTCTCTGCGTGAGATCACCGCTTCAACCCTCCTTGCGACGTGCAAGGAGGGTTGAGCTCAAGGCCGGTTAGGCGGTCCGCCGATACCGGTCGCGCTCCTGCGCGATCTGCTCGGGGGCGTATGGATCGAGCGTGTCGTCGAACCGGGTCCAGCCCTGCTCGTTGTAGGCACGCCGACGTTCGATCGGGTCGACCCAGTTTGAGCCTTGCAGAATGGCCTGCGCCTCGGGAGCGCGGGCATCGTCGACCTTGGCCGTGACCAGGCTGCCGCCGCGGCGGACACCTTCGGCATAGAGGTGAGCATCATCTTCCGGGACGCCGGAGTCGGTGAGGGCGCCGATCAGGCCGCCGGCGGCACCGCCAGCGACGGCGCCGGCGACAGCCCCGGCCGCAGTCGCGGCCAGCCAGCCTGCGGCAACCACCGGCCCGACACCGGGGATGGCCATCAGGCCCAGTCCGGTGAGCAGGCCGCCAGCGCCACCGACGGCAGCGCCAATGCCAGCACCCGTCGCGGCATCCTCGCCAACGTAAGAGTCGCGATCGATGCGGCCTGCCTTGTTGGAGACGATACTGATGTCGTTTGACGGAATGCCTGCCGCTTCCAGTTTGCTGACGGCGGAGCGAGCGTCCGAGTAGTCGTCGAAAAGTCCGGTTACAGTTCTCATCATGCTTCTCCTTGGGTTACTTGGCGACGATGTTGCCTTGATAATCGAGGGCAATGGCGACGGCTTTGCCGTCCTTCATGCCGGAGGCCATCCAGATCCCCTTGTCATCGAGCTTGAGATCCTTGACGTCGGTGTAGCCCGCTTCCGCAATGCGATCCTTCGCCTGAGCTTCGGTAAAGCTATTGGCGCCCTCAACGGGCGCAGTCGGATTTTTGCTGTCTGGGGTTGCAACCGCAGGTGTATTTCCATCCTTGGATGGAGCCGGTGTGGTTTGGGCAAAGGCTGCAACGGCGGACGCGCCGAGAATTGCCGCCGCGAAGACGATCTTCTTCATATGTGTTTTCTCCAGTTGCGGATCAGATGAGATCCATGCGGTCAAAACACGCAGGGGAGATCTTTGTTCCCAGAGATTATGCGGTTGATTTTTCTAAATATATGGCAAAGCGGCGCGCTACGGGGTCATTCTTTGCGGCGCCTGGGCAATGTAAGCAGGCAATAACAGAGGGGTAACCGGCGATCCACGGGCGGCTTGAGGAAGCCTCTCGGTGTGAGGCCGATCCTCTAACTCTTAAAGTTGTGTTTCTGTCAATTATCCCAGAGGGTGGCAGCGCGGGGCCGCTCTCCTGCCGGCGCTTCGTGCGGCGACGGATGCGGCCCCGGCAATGTCAGTGACTTCCAGGAATACGGGCGATGACCTTTATCTCGAAGTCGAAGCCGGCGAGCCAGTTGACGCCGAGCGCAGTCCAGTTCGGGTAGGGTGGCTTGCTGAAAATCTCCTGCTTGACGGCCATGATCGTTCCGAACTGGTTTTCGGGGTCGGTGTGGAAGCTGGTGACATCGACAATATCATCCAGCGTGCAGCCGGCGGCACTCAGCGTGGCCTTCAGATTGTCAAAGGCCAGCCGCACTTGCCGTTCGAAATCGGGTTCGGGTGTTCCGTCCGGACGGCTGCCGACCTGTCCGGACACAAACAGCAGATCGCCGGATCGGATCGCGGCGGAATAGCCGTGCTCTTCGTAAAGAGCGTGCCGGTTGGCGGGAAAGATTGCTTCGCGTTGGGTCATTCTGATCTCTCTTCATTGTTGACAACGACCGATGAGCACGAGGGAAAGCTTCACATCTCGCGTCCAATTTGGTATACGGTTCGTATGTGAAATATGCGGTATACCGAGCGCATGTCAAGTCCATATACGCTTCGTATATGAAATGAGGGATGGAATGGTCAGGAAGCGCAGCGAAACGATGCAGGAAAACCGCGTTAAATTGATCGCGGCGGCGCGGAAGGCCTTTGCGGAAAAGGGGTACTCCGCAGCATCCATGGACGAACTGACGGCCGATGTCGGTCTGACACGGGGCGCGCTTTACCACAACTTCCAGGACAAGCGCGGGCTGCTGGCGGCAGTTGTCGATCAGATCGACACGGAGATGGCGGTGCGCGCGCAAGAGATTGGCGCGCGCGCAGGGGCCGATTGGCAGGGCCTGCTCGCCGAGGGCGCGGCCTATATCGAGATGGCGCTTAATCCGGAAGTCCAGCGCATCGTTCTGCTCGACGGACCGGCGGTGTTGGGCGATCCCTCGCAATGGCCGAGCCAGAACAATTGTCTGCAGGTGACCAAGAGCACGGTGGAGCGGCTGATCGCCCAAGGCATCCTGAAGCCGCTCGACCCGGAGGCGGCGGCCCGGTTGCTGAGCGGCGCCGCTCTCAATGCCGCCCTCTGGATCGCCGCCAGCGAAGACCCGCAGAGCGTGCTGCCGAAGGCGGTCGAGGCTTTTCAGGCCATGGCGGCAGGTCTGCTGGTGGAGCGTTTGTGATCTGCGAAGGGCGACGGGTCGGTGCCGATCAACTTTCCAGCTTTGTCGGCAGGCAAAGCCGAAGCAGTGCCAGCGGCAGCTATTGGGGACCCATAGCGCCACTCCGCCGGCGACCGGATGCTACCTGTATGAGACGGCCATGGTACTGTAACCTACCCGTTGCGGTTCCCCCCATGCGCTCCAATTTTGAAATCTTGCTCGACACGCAGGAAGCCTCGCATTCCGCTCTCCGAAGCAATCCGGAGACAGTGAATCACGATCACGGCGGGCCTGGGCGAGCGACGTCTTCAACGGCCTGCCAGGTCCAATTCCGCCCGTAGACTACAGTAACTACGTTGCTCCCGCGTCAAGAAATCCTCGATAGTTAAACACTCGGCAAGCGTCCCTTTTAAGGAGCTCGAACGATGAAATCGACTGCGATGGCATCGACCGCGATCATGGCAATTCTGATCGGCTGTTTCGGCGCAAATGCGCAACAAATCACTGGCACTCCAGGATCGCCCGACGCGACCGTCACGATCGACGGAAAACAAATTCCGCCGCCGCCGGTGCCGTTCGGCGGCGTGATCAAGGAAAGCGCCATGGATTCCAAGCCTTACTGGCCACCGACGGTCGCGCCACCCAAGGGCGCGCCGAACGTGCTGCTGATCATGACCGATGACCAGGGCTATGGCGTATCCGGCACCTTCGGCGGTGTCGTTTCGACCCCGGCTATGGAACGCGTCGCCCAGGCAGGATTGCGCTATACACAGTTCCACTCCACCGCGCTTTGCTCGCCGACGCGGGCGGCTCTCATCACCGGCCGCAATCACCACTCGGTTGGCTACGGGGTGATCGGCGAACTGTCCACTGGTTACCCCGGTTATGACTCCGTCATCGGTCTGGAGAACGCCACGATCGGCGAAATCCTCAAGGAGAACGGTTATGCCACCTCGTGGTTTGGCAAGAACCATAACACGCCTACCTACGTGTACAGCGCGGCCGGCCCTTTTGATCAATGGCCGATTGGCATGGGGTTCCAGTATTTCTACGGGTTCATGGGCGGCGAGACCGACCAATGGACGCCCTACCTTTATCAAAACACGACCCCGATTTTTCCATGGATTGGCAAGCCCGGCTACAACCTCACCACCGACTTGGCGGACGAGGCCATCAAGTACATGAGCAGTCTGAACGCGGCTGCACCCGCCCAGCCGTTCTTGGTCTATTACGTGCCGGGCGGCACCCACTCGCCGCACCAGCCGAAGGCGGAGTGGAGAGACCAATTCAAAGGCAAGTTCGACATGGGCTGGGAAAAGTTGCGCGAGCAAATCTTCGCCAACCAGAAGCGGCTCGGCGTCATCCCGGAAAACACGAAATTGACACCCTGGCCGGATGACCTGCCGAAATGGGAGACGCTTTCCCTAGTGCAGAAGAAACTCTATGCGCGCGAGGCAGAGAACTTTGCCGGCTATGTGGCCTATACGGACCATGAGATTGGCCGGGTCATCCAGGCGGTCGAGGACATGGGCAAGCTCGACAACACGCTGATCATCTACATCAGCGGCGACAACGGCACCAGCGCAGAAGGCACCCTGGAGGGCACGTTTAACCAGATGACCGCCTACAACGGAATTCTGACCCTCCCCGAAGTCGAGCAGATGTTGCATTATGAAGATTGGGGTTCCGACAAGACCTATCCGCACATGTCGGTGGCATGGTCTTGGGCGTTTGATACACCGTTCAAGTGGACCAAGCAGGTGGCGTCGCATTTCGGCGGGACCCGGCAAGGCGTGGCCATTTCCTGGCCGGGCCATGTCAAGGACGTGGGCGGCATTCGAACCCAGTTCCATCATGTGATCGACATTGTTCCGACGATCCTGGAGGCCACGGGCATCAAGGCGCCTGAGGTGGTCAACGGGATCAAGCAGAAGCCGATCGAAGGCATCAGCATGGCTTACACGTTCGACCAAGCGAATGCCAATGCGCCGTCGAAGCGCGACACGCAGTATTTCGAGATGTTCGCCAACCGCGGCATCTACCAGGACGGCTGGTATGCCTGCACGACGCCGGCCGCCGCGCCTTGGCTCATGGGAGCTTCAAAGCTTCCCGACGTCAACGATTACAAGTGGGAGCTCTACAACCTCACCGAGGACTACTCGCAATACGACGACCTCGCGGCCAAGAATCCTGACAAGCTAAAGGCACTGCAGGCGGTCTTCATTGCGGAGGCCGCGAAATACCAGGTCTTGCCATTGGACAACACGGTCATCACACGCGCCATTACCCCGCGACCGAGCGCGGTCGCCGGCCGAACGGAGCTGACCTACTCGGGCGCGAATGCCAACATTCCCGTGGGCAATGCTCCGAGCATTATGAACAAGGACTACACGATAACCGCCGAAGTGACGATCCCCGAAGGCGGCGCGGAAGGTATGATCGCGACCATGGGCGGCCGCTTTGGCGGCTACGGTCTCTACCTGCTCAAAGGCAAGCCAGTCTTCGTTTACAACCTCCTCGATCTGGAGCGCTACCGCTGGGAGGGCGGCGTGGGGGCCGAAGACTGGTTGGGCGGCAGCGCGCTCGAGCCGGGCAAGCACACGGTCGTGTTCGACTTCAAGTATGACGGTCCCGGCCCCGGCAAGGGTGGCACCGGCATCATGACGGTGGATGGCAAGGAGTTTGCTAAAAAGACGATGCCTCACACCATTCCGTTTCTCATGGCCATCGACGAGTCCTTCGACATTGGGAGCGATACCCGCTCGGCGGTGGACGACAGCTACCAGCTGCCGTTCCACTTCACCGGGACGATCGACAAGCTGACCTACAAACTCGGGCCGGATCGGCTGGCGAAATAGGGCGCGCAGGTGGATAGCCGGGCAGATCGAGATGGCGCTCAATCCGGAAGTCCAGCGCATCGTTCTGCTCGACGGACCGGCGGTGTTGGGCGATCCATCGCAATGGTCGAGCCAGAACAATTGTCTGCAGGTGACCAAGAGCACGGTGGAGCGGCTGATCGCCCAAGGCATCCTCAAGCCGCTTGAGCCGGAGGCGGCGGCCCGGTTGCTGAGCGCCGCCGCTCTCAATGCCGCCCTCTGGATCGCCGCCAGCGAAGATCCGCAGATCAAAGAGATTTGAGCGAGGTGCCGGCTCGAGCCGCTACCGACCTTGCTGACTACGCAAAAATCAACTCAGTCTGTGCTCCAATCAGTGTGATGGAGAGACACATGGAAGGCGTCGATCGCTGGATTCCGTATAGTGCAATGACCAATCCAGGTCGTCACGCCAGTGCAATCGCTGTACTTCCGACCGAGGTTGGCGCTCTAATCCAAATCATTCAAGGCGTCTTGGTTCATTCTGATTGGATAACAGAGTACGGCCTTGACGAGACGATTCTGAATTCGACGGCGCGAACGACACTGCCGATCGCGGAGCGCTTGGACGACGTCTTAAGAAGGGATCCACGGCCTCTCAACATCGCGCGGTCGGCCGACAAGCGGTCTGTCGGAACCTGCCGCGACTACGCGCTGATGCTCTGCTCCTTTCTGCGATGCAGAGAAATTCCCGCCCGTGTGCGCTGTGGTTTTGCAGCTTATTTCTCCCATGGATGGGAAGATCACTGGGTATGCGAATACTGGGACTCCAGCGCTGGAGAATGGTGCCTGTGCGATCCCCAAATCGATCAGATGCTGCGGCAGAGGAACCAAATCTCGTTCGCTCCGGCCAATGTTCCACGCCAGTCCTTCATGTCGGCGGGAGAAGCGTGGCTGGAATGCCGGCGAGCGAAAGCAGACCCAGCTTCCTTCGGGCATGGCAACGTTACCGGTCTGTGGTTCGTGAAAATCAACGTGCTGCGCGACCATTATGTCCTGAACGGTCGCGAGACTTCGAGTTGGGACCGTTGGCGGGACGCGCCTCAGCCCAAACGCGCGGTGATCGGCGGTGAATTGGAGTTACTGGACGCCTTAGCCGCAAGCCCGGATCAACCGCTCGTGGAGATTGCACCAGACTGGTAGCTCGGCCAAATCGAGAACCCGTTCGGTCTGCATGACCAAGACTTTTGGGCCTTCTTTGCGGATGACCGCAATTCGCGCGAAGCCGCCGCGCGCGCAATAAGAAATAGGCCGAGCTGGAGAGGTGAAGGCGAGACAGTTTCACGGATGCAAAGAGTCCGGGCGGGGCGCCGCTTTGTCCATCATCGCGCGCAACCTCCAAGCGTCGCTTTCCTTGAGGCCCGTGCCGACTGATCCCACGTAAATCAGGTGGTTACCCCTGCGAGCGGCCAGCAACAGCAATCCACTCCGCGGGCGACCGGATGCTACCTGTATGATACGGTCACGGTACTGTAATCTACCCGTTGCGGTTTCCCCCATGCGCTCCAATTTTGAAATCTTGCTCGACGCGCAGCAAGCCTCGCTGCGAAAGCCCGCCGGCGAAAATGCGTCAATCTCTGAGATCGATGAAAGGGATGTGTCATGAAATGCATGCTCCCCGGAATGATGCTGCTGGCATCGACTATTCTCGGTGGTATTCCTGTCGCTGCAGCCGACGAGACGCCGCCAATCCTCGTTACGCCGGACAAAGTCGATAGCCGTATCGGGATGCTTGAGTTCAAGGACGGCGCTCCAACAGCCGAGACCGTCGACAAGGTTTACGACACGCTGGATTTCACACGGGCTCTGGACGCCTACCTCAACAGCTACGGCGGCGCATCCGCCTATGCAATCCGTAAGGGCTTCATCAGTGCAGGTGCTGAGGACAATTCCGTCATTATCTATTCGGAACTGATGGACTCGAATTCGCTGTTCCTCACGCCGAACGCCGACACCCTCTATTACATGGCAGTCGTCGATCTGACGAAGGGTCCGATGGTGATCGAGCAACCACCGAAGGGGCTCGGCACCATAAACGATATGTGGTTTCAATGGGTCGTCGACATCGGCTTTCCCGGCCCCGACCGCGGCGAAGGCGGAAAATATCTGGTCGTACCGCCAGCCTATGATGGTCCACTTCCCGAGGGTGGTTTTTTTGTAGCGCGGTCGAAGACAAATCGCGTTCTGTATGCGGCGCGGGCCTTTCTGACCGACAACGACCCGAAGCCCACTGCCGAGCTGATCAAGAAATCGCTCAAGATATACCCTTACACCCCAGGAGGCGTTGGCACGAGCATCGCGACCGCGCTCCAGGGCGATGTCAAACTGGAAGTGGGTCCGGCAATTCCGGAGACGAAATTCGTCGAAGCGAGTGGAAAATCGTTCAACACCATCCCGCCGACCGACGACTCGTTCTTCGAGATGATCGACGCCAATATTCAGGACGAACCCGCCACCTCCTACAATCCCGAGCTTGCAGGGCAGTTGGCGGCGATTGGCATTGTGAAGGGTAAGGAATTCAAGCCGGACGACCGCATGAAGAAGATACTGACCGATGCCGCAAAAGTCGGAAACGCGGCAGGGCGTGTGTTGAATTGGCGGCCGAATGAAGCTCTCGGCTGGAGCTACTATCCCGGCTCCTCATGGACGAACATGCTCTGGCAGGGTGGCGCCAACTTCGAGACGCCCCCGCCATTATTTACCAAAGACGGCAAGTTCGAACCGCTTCCGTCGACCGGAGCGCGGACCCTCGATTCGAAGACCGCGTTCTACTATGCCTACACCCTCGACTCTCCAGGCATGATCATGCGCATTCCGCGCGTCGGCTCGCAGTATCTCATCGGATTCCTCGACGCCGACAAGAAAGACCTTGATGGTGCAAAGACCTACAAAGTGACGCTGCCGCCGAACATTCCCGCAGCTGCTTTCTGGTCGTTCACTCTCTACGACAACCAGACCCGGTCGATGCTCCAAACGCCCCAGCGTTATCCGCGTGCTGGCAGCCAGAGCTATCCGACACCCGCCGCATCCGCCGAGGATGACGGCTCCACAATCGTGTATTACGGCCCAAAGAAGCCGGAGGGCGTCAAAGACGGGAACTGGGTTCAGACCATGCCGGGAAAGGGGTACTTCACGATCCTTCGGCTCTACAGTCCGCTTGAGACCTTCTTCACCAAAGAATGGCGGCTGAGCGAGATCGAAGCCGTAAAATAACGGCCGGGGTCGACATTGAAGCGCCGGACTCGGAAAAACCGGCCCGTGCCGGTCTTTCTAAGAACGTGCCGAGCGGCACAGGCTCGATCTGTGGTCGTCGGTTTACCTTTGCCATTGGATGATGATGGGGCGATGGGTCTGCTTTCGGCCCCAACCGGACATGCGAACTCAGTTATTCATCGCGGTTCTCCGCGGCATCATTCAGAGCCGCCCAGTTCCCGGTAGACCATCTTCGCCGCGACCAGGTCAGCCAGCGCCGAACCCACGGCCTTGAAGCAAGTGATCTCGACGGAGTCCCGTCGAACCTGGGCATCGGCGCGCGCAAGTTCAGCCAGCGTCGCCCGGACAGATTTCTCGTCGATTAGACCCGACTTCATAGGCTGGACCAAGTCGCCCGCCTCGTGGAGCGCCTCCTGCGTGTCGACATAGAGCGCTGAAGCGGCGATCGTCGCATCGTCCGCCTCGCGCATCTTCGGCGTGAAGCCGCCGATCAGGTCGACGTGCGTGCCGGGCCGCAACCAATCGCCCTTGATGATCGGCTCCGTCGCCAAGGTGGCCGAGCTGACGATATCGGCCCATGCAATCGCGTCGCGCAGGTCTTCGACGGCCGTAGCTCGGATACCCTTCGCTTCGAGGTCTTGCACCATTCGCCTTGTGGCCTCCAGGTTCATGTCCCAGACTTTCACTTCCTCGATCGGACGCACCGCGCGATAGGCCTCGGGGATCAAGCTCCCCACGCGCCCAGCGCCGATGACGAGGAGCCGTGAGCTGTCCGGACGCGAAAGGTACTTCGCGGCCAGCGCGGAGGTGGCGACGGTGCGGCGTCCCGTGATCGTGTTGCCGTCCATGAGGGCGAGCTGCTCCCCGGTCAGTCCGTCATAGAGGATGTAGGTGGAGACCAGACCGGGCAATCCGCGCGAGGCGTTGCCCGGCACGACGGTGACCAGCTTCACGCCGAGGAACTGGGAGGCCTCGTCCGGATTGGTCCAGGCGGGCATGAGGAGAAGCGTCGCGTCGGGCTCGTCGGTCCGCTTCATCGCGTGGTGATGGCGCTCCGGGAACTGGCATCCGTCGGTGAAGCCCGCGCGCAGAGCGTCGACGAGACCGGGGAACGGCAGGAACTGCGCGGTCCGGGCCGCGTCCAGGATTTTCAGGGTCATGTCGCGCTCCGTCACTGGGCGGTTGAGAGAAGGTATTGGTATGTCTCTATCTTCAGGGGTATCCCGCTCCGCTCGGCTTCCTCTCGGGCCTTGTATCTGCGGTCAGAAGGAAGCCGGGGCTGTCCGGCTTGGCGGATGACGTCGATCAGCTTGGCGACGCGCGAGGAGAATGCAGCGTTGTTGCCCCGTGCCGGATCGATCACGATCACGATCTGGCCCGTTTTTGGGGTCTCTGCACCCGGGTGGCCGGAGAAGTCGACCTGGGCGGAGAACTGGCCTCCTGTCAGCGCGGACGCCAGGACTTCGACCATGAGGGATACCGCAGCACCCTTGTGCCCGCCGAACGGAAGTAGGGCGCCTCCGTTGAGGATGTCGGATGGGCTATCGCTCAATGCGCCGCTGGCGTCGATGCCAGTCCCCATCGGAACACTGTGTCCTTCACGCGCCGCAATCCTGAGGTCGCCGTTCGACATTGAGCTTGTCGCGAAGTCGATCGGCAGTCCGCGGTTCGAAAGCGTCGTGACCAAATTTGACATCCGTTTTGCAGTAACATAAATTTCCAATACGAAACTATATTTCCCTTAAATGGCAGAAGTTTCGCTGTCAAGACGGGCTCAGCAGCGATTTGTTAACTGGTCTTCCGCGGAGATCGCTTCTCGGAAGCCTCTCAAATGGCTAAACCAAGATGGATGCTGCAAAATTTGTTGCCGATAATGCCCGGTAATTCACAGGAGATTTCTTTGGTCGCGAACGCCCGCAACATGGCTCGGAAACAACCCAAGGCCACACCGCTCCCAGAACCTGCGGCGGGTTTTCGGGAGGAGAGCGAAAAGCTGGGGGCTAGGCTGAAGAGGATCAGACAGCAGAAAGAAATCACGATGCAGAAGGTGGCGGAGCGAGCAGGCATCGCGCGGTCCACCATATCCAAGATCGAGAACGACCAGTTGTCCCCGACCTTTGACGTGCTGCAGCGGCTCGCCGTCGGCTTGGATGTCGACCTCGCCGAGCTTTTCAGCAGTGACATGGCCAACGCGCCCGCCGGGAGACGCAGCATCACCAAGGCGGGGGCGGGCGATTTCGTCGAGACGAAAGAATATGTTTACGAGGCGCTCGCAACCGAACTCCGCTCCAAGAAGCTCTTTCCCCTGAAGGCGACGATCCGCGCCAGGAGCCTGGAGGAATTCGGCGGCTGGGTTAAACACGAGGGCGAGGAATTCCTCATAGTCCTGAGCGGCGAGGTCAGGATTTACACGGAGTACTACGAACCTGCGATCCTCAAGCCGGGCGACTCCGTCTACCTCGACAGTCAGATGGGACACGCTTGCGTCTCGGTCGGTCCTGAGGACGCGCAAGTCGTCTGGGTGTGCACCCAGATCGCTCTGGATATCTAATCCAAACCCGCTTGCGGCCAACGCATGTTTCCGATAGGAAACTCTCGTTCGCGCTGAAAGGTTGTTCACCATGGGTGTCGAAGCTCCTAAGACATATGTCGGCAAAGCGCTTGTCCGCGGCCGGGCCGCCGGACAGGTGGAATTCAGCGACACCGCGCTCAGTTTCTGGGGAGGCGTCGATTCCTTTTCGGGCGAGGTGATCGACCGCCATCATCCGCTTTCGGGAAGGAACCTTTCAGGCAAGATTCTGGCGATCCCCGGTGGCCGCGGCTCGTGCACGGGCAGCAGCGTGATCATGGAGCTCATCGTCAATGGCAACGCTCCGGCAGGCATCGTCGTTTCTCGCCAGGAGGAGATTCTCTCGCTCGGCGTGATCGTGGCCGAAGAGGTGTTCGGACGATCGATCCCTGTCGTCCAGATCTCCGAGCGTGACTTCGAGGCGCTTGCCGACTGTTCGCAGGCGAGCATCGACGGCGACCTCGTGCTTGTGGGGGCGTCGTCCGGTCCATCGGCCGCTCCAGCACGGTTGGAGCGCCCGCATGTTGGCTCCCTCCGGCTGACCGAACGCGACCGTGCCATCCTCGACGGCAAGATGGGCAAGGCTGCCCAGGTCGCCATGAAGGTGACCGCCCGGATGGCGGACATACAAGATGCCGAGGAACTGATCGACGTGTCCCAGGTCCATGTCGACGGGTGCATCTACACCGGACCGACGAGCCTCGAATTTGCCAAGCGGATGCTCGGCTGGGGCGCTGCGGTCATTGTCCCGACCTCCCTCAACTCGATCTCCGTGGACCAGATGCGATGGCGGGAACAGGGTGTCGCCGCAGAACTGGCGGGTCCGGCCTCGGAGTTGGGCGAAGCCTACGCGTCGATGGGGGCGAAGAAGACGTTTACCTGTGCGCCCTATCAACTCGACACTGCCCCTAAGCTCGGCGACCAGGTCGTGTGGGCCGAGTCGAACGCGGTCGTCTACGCGAACAGCGTGCTGGGTGCGCGGACCACGAAGTATCCCGACTATCTCGACCTCTGCATTGCCCTCACGGGCCGCGCGCCGTTGACGGGCGCTCACGTCGCCGAGAACCGCAAGGCGACGATCGTAGTCGAGGTGTCCGGGTTCGCCGCGCATGACGATATGGTGTATCCGCTTCTGGGTTATCATGTCGGAAAGCTGGTCGGCGACGCGATCCCGGTCCTTAGGGGTCTGGAGAGCTGGCAGCCCAACCTTGACGACCTCAAGGCTTTCGGCGCGGGCTTCGCGACGACCTCCGGTTCGCCGATGTTCCACATCGTCGGTGTCACGCCGGAAGCTCAAAGCCTCGAAGACGTGCTGGCGGGAACCGTCTTGTCCCGACACGATGTCCGGCCGGCCGATCTCGCGGCCGAGTGGGCCTCGTTGAATGCCGAGGCCGAACTCATCGGGCTCGTCGCCCTAGGCAATCCGCACTTTTCCTTCGACGAGATAGGCAAGCTGGCTTCGCTCTGTCGCGGCACGAAGAAGCATCCCGATGTCCACGTCCTAGTCACCTGCAATCGGGACACGTTCCTCCGGGCCTCGGAGGCCGGACTGATCCGGGAGCTGAGGGAGTTCGGCGTTCAGTTCATCACCGACACCTGCTGGTGCATGCTCGGGGAGCCAGTGATTCCGCAGACGGCTGAGACCATCATCACGAACTCTGCCAAGTTCGCTCACTACGGCCCCGGATTGACCGGGAGGAAATTGCGTATCGGCACACTGGCCGACTGCGTCGACGCCGCTCGCGGTCAAGTGATCGGCAGGGTACCGCCTGCTTGGGGACCGTCGCCTTCGCAATAACTCTGCGGGTCATCGTATTGGTCGGGCACCGCGGGTGCCTCAGAGCGCGCACCGCGTCCCGCCGCTCCAGTTTCTTTGACCGTCTCCATCGCCACGTTCGTGGACGTGCTCGAAACGTAGGGCAAGTTAGAAATCCGCTGGATGCACCTGGCATGCCCGCGACCTGCCGAGCTTGTAGGTCAACTCTCATTTCCGATGTCCCCAATTCGCCTAGGGGTCATGCGGACAGCGCCTGATGTCGCCTATTGGCGCAAATTCGCCGCGCGCACAGCGGGAAATATGCCGAGCTGGACCGGGAGGCCGCGGACTTTAGGGATTGCCTTGGCATAGTCTCGGGCTCGAAATAAATGCCGGACTTGCATATCGGCTCCAGAGGTGAAGGCGAGACGGTTTCACGGACGCAAAGAGTCCGGGCCGGGCGGAACCGTTGCTGCGGCTATCGGTTAATCGGTCGAGGTCGCGGCGTGCCAATCGGACGTGACGGAGATGGTGAACGCACCGGTTTTTCCGATTTCTCGGTGCGGGTGGAAACGCCAGGAGAGCACCTTCACCCGTTCGCCGCGACCTCATCCCGCAGAACAGGATTCGCGAGGATCGAACCGCCAACCAGGGCCACACATCGATCACGTTCTTGAGCGCGGAAGCGGCCACGAAACTCCAACTTTTCCGACAGAGTTTTGCGGCGAGAATCCTCGAACGCTTTCAGGAAAGACCGGAGTGTCGCAAAAGTCAGGATTTGTGCGACGGTATGATGCCGGCTTATTACCTAAGCATAGGCTAGACACCAGCCGGAAGCGCGAACCCAGCATCGTTCGGCCGGCACCTCATCGTTGCGGTACAGCCGCGTCACCCTCTTGTGCTCCCCGCTCTCGAACGCCGCCGCAAGCGCTTTTTCCGATTCCGCGTCGCGCATCCCTTCACAGGGGAAGATGGCCACCGGCGAAATCCATTGCGCGTGAAATTCCTCACCCCTGCGCGTCACGAGGAACACAGCTCCGCGAAGGTGCATGTTGCTCCAATTGCTACTGGTAAACCCAAGATCGGTCGTAAGCGGTAGGACAAGCCTTCCGCCATCATTGAGCCGGTTCAACCAGATATCCGCCGGTCGGGTTGCGCCGGCGTTCACATAGATCACATCGGCTGCATCGAAAGCTGCGGAGCTGCCATCGCCCGGAACCACGGAAACATTCCGATAGGCAGTGAGATTTGCTTTTGCCCGCACAGCAAGCTCCGGCTCGAACTCGATCGCCGTCACCTTGCCGGATGCGGCAACGAGTTTCGCCATGATCGCAGAATAGTAGCCGGCACCAGCGCCAACATGCACGATATGCTCGCCTGCTCGCGGCGCAGCCTGCGAAAGCAGGAAGGCATGAAGTGACGGTTGTCCGTTGTTGATGTGGCGCTCAGGGACGATACCAACAATGTCATCCGTGTAGAGGTAAACCGGGTCGGCCGCCGGGGTCGGAACATAGGCTTTTCGCATTCGGAAGATCGGCCACGGACCGGGACCAAGGAAATCTTCTCGCGGCACTTCGGCAAAAGCAGTTTCAACACGCTCATCGACAACTTTCACAGCCGCCGTGATCTGCTTCGCATAAGCTCGACGCACGATCTTCAATTCGTCCGGTGTCATCAGCAGATCAACTCCGATGAATAGTTCCCTGTCGCAAAATTCCCGAAACCTGCGACGCATTTTGCGACCAAAATCTCTGACGCAACAAGTCTTAGGATTTGTGCGGCAAACCATCCTCGTGGAAGGGCAACACCGGCCTACAGTGGCTTTCGGAAGAACACGACGCGCTGTGTCTCCTCAAATCCTAGAGCAGTATGGAGCGCATGGCTGGCTGAATTCTCAAGCCGCGCGTCAGAGCCAAACTCAACACACCCAAGCGACTTTCCCCAATCGGCAACGGCATTGCAAAGCGATCGTGCGATACCCTTTCGCCTGTCAACGGGCCGGACGAAAATCCCTTCGAGGAATAGAACGGGCGAGCTGCTGCATCCATTCACATAATCATGTCGCAAAGTGGCCTCAGCAAACCCGACAGCTTCATTCGCAGCATTTCGAGCGATGAACGCGATGGCTTCTCCACTTTCTGAAAGAAACGCCCGGCCCAACTCAGCTCGATGATCTTCGAGCGAGTGATGCGGCCACAGCGCAGCGCGAAGCTCCGCCCACGACTCAACATCCTTTATGGTCGCAATCTCGATAATCGATTCCATATTGTGGTTCTCTTTTGTCGCGAAATTCCGGATGAAAGCGACACTTGTTTTGCTGACTTTTGCAACCTCGCAGAATAGACGGATTTGCGATGCCGGCAATGTCTGCCATTGGCGCAAATTCGCCGCGCGCACAGCGGGAAATATGCCGGGCTGGACCGGGAAGCCGCGGACTTTAGGGATTGCCTCGGCATAGTCTCGGGCTCGAAAAAAATGCCGGACTTGCATATCGGCTCCAGAGGTGAAAGGCGAGACGGTTTCACGGACGCAAAGAGTCCGGGCAGGGCGGAACCGTTGCTGCGGCTATCGGTTAATCCGCCGAGGTCGCGGCGTGCCAATCGGACGTGACGGAGATGGTGAACGCACCGGTTTTTCCGATTTCTCGGTGCGGGCGGAAACGCCAGGAGAGCACCTTACCCGTTCGCCGCGGCCTCATCGCGCCGCCTGCCCATCAAAGCGGGTGGAATACGCGAGCGACCATGCTCCGCGTGGATCGATCAGAGGAGGAGAAGGTCATGAGCAACTTCGCGCGAAGCTGGAGCAGCTCGTCGACGACTGCGTCGTGGCCGGGGCAAGGCAGCAGGACGTCTTCGATGCGATCATCAAGGAAATCGGCAATCTGCGCACAGCCCTTGAGCGCGATCCTGACCCTGCGGACGACGACGTTGCCGTCATAGAGGAGCCTGCGAACGATTGGCCCGCGGCCGACAGGTGACCTGAACCAGATCGCGCGGGGCACGCGACCTCTTGCGGACGCGGGCTTATGGAACCAACTGGCGCGGCGGAAGGTTATAGTGTTGTCGCTTGGCCATCGGTTTAGCTCGATCGGCGAGACATGATAGCCGGCGCCGGCTGATCAATCATTCACAATGGGGAATTGCTATGGAAAGTGCAGGTATCGGCTGGATCGCCGCAATCATCATCGGCGGCATTGCCGGCTGGCTCGCCGAAATGCTCATGAAGAGCAACATGGGCGTGCTGATGAACATCATTCTCGGTATTGTCGGCGCCATCGTCGCCAACTTTATTCTGTCGCTCTTCGGCGTCGCCCTTGGCGGCTGGCTGGGTTATCTGATCGCGGGCTTCATCGGAGCCTGCATCCTGATAGCCATTGCGAGAATGGTCAGACGTACGGCCTGATCAAACAGGAGGCGGCCCGCAAACCGGCCGCCTTCATCGCGTTTTCGCGCGCTCACGCGTGGTCGTCCGGCGTTCACGGATTGACCCAGCGGGAGGAGGTCAGCGTGCCCCGATGGTCGTAGGCAAAGACTGCGCGTCGGTTGTCGGCGTGGCGCAGCTGGAACCAGTCCAGCGTCTCGGCCCGAAATATCAGCACCCCGAAGAAGGCCCGTCCATAGGCGTCTGCGTCCGCTGCCTCGCTTGCCGGCTGCTCGCCGATTTCGTCGCCCGGCGGCCCACCCATATAGGTACTGCGCGTCGATCGCGGCAGCAGGCTCCAGGCTTCAGTCGCGCGTTCGCTTGCCGGTCCATGGAGTTCGGCCGATCCCTGAAGGCGAAGCTGCACTTTCGCCTGCGGGCCAAAGCCGAGGAGGGTGACCAAAGGATTGGCCGTTATTTCCTGCCATTTGGGGCTTCTGATATCCGTATGAATTTCCAGGGCGCGTCGCGCCGCATCCGCGCGCCGCAGCACGACCATGCGGGCTTGCGGCCGGCCGCCGGCGTCGACTGAACACAGGTTCAGGTAGCGGAAGGCCGACTGCGGATCGGCGGCAGCACCTTCCAGCTCGGCCCAGGCCGATGCATCGACCTCGGTGAGGTTCACAGTGTTGCCTCCGCCTCGGCCTTCTTTATCTCACCGGCCTTGACGTAGTCGCAGCACATCGCTGTTCTCCCTGGCGTTGTAAGCGATCCTGTCAGACGGACCGGGTAAGGCCGCCGTCGATCTTGAGGCTCTGGCCGGTGATATAGCCCGCCCCTTCGGAAACGAGGAAGGAAATCGTCGCCGCCACTTCGGCGCTGGTGCCGTAACGCTTCATCGGCACGCTGTCGCGGCGCTCCTCCGTCGCCGGCAGGCTGTCGATCCAGCCCGGCAGCACAATGTTGATGCGGATGCCGTCGCCTGCATAGGTATCGGCGTAAATCTTGGTGTAGGCGGCGAGCCCGGCGCGGAAGACGGCCGAGGTCGGGAACATCGCCGACGGTTCGGCCACCCAGGCGGTGGAGATATTGACGATTGCGCCCGACTTCTGCGCCTGCATGATCGGCGTGACCAGGCGAACCGAACGGATGACGTTCATCAGATAGACGTCGAGGCCGGTATGCCACTGTTCGTCGGTGACCTCGGTGATCGGCGCACGCGGACCGTGACCTGCGCTGTTGACGAGAGCGTCGATCCGACCCCACTTTTCCATGCATGCGTCGACCAGGCGCTTGAGGTCGTCGTTGGACTGGTTCGAGCCGGTGACGCCGATGCCGCCCAGTTCGTTGGCAAGCGCCTCGCCCTTGCCTGACGAGGACAGGATGGCGATCTTGAAGCCATCGGCCGAAAGCCGCCTCGCGGCTTCCGCACCCATGCCACTGCCGCCAGCCGTAATGATCGCTACCTTTTCTACTGCCATCGTCGCTCTCCCTACCAGATTTTGCACCCATTGCCGGGCTCTGATCCTTCGAATACCATGGGCTTCAAGCGAGAGCGAACCAGTTTTCGTGAAATGTCCCAGTAAAAAAACTATCGAGAGTCCATGTCCATCGGCAATCTTCCCTCCCTCAACGGCCTCAAGGCCTTCGACGTGGCGGCGCGTCATCTGAACTTCCGGCTGGCGGCCGAAGAGCTCGGCGTCACCCAGGGAGCTGTTGCCCAGCACGTGCGCGGGCTCGAGGCGGAACTCGGGGTGGCATTGTTCGAGCGCCTGCCGAAGTCATTGGCGCTGACCGGCGAGGGGCGAAGCTACGTCGCCGACGTCAGGCGCGCCTTCGAACTGCTCGCAAACGCGACGGCGAACCTGAAGCCTCAGCCGGTCAAACTGGTGGTCAGCACGACACCGACCTTCGCCTCGAGATGGCTGATCCCGCGTCTTCCGGACTTTACCTCGAGACATCCCGATCTCGATCTCCACATCCTGGCGACGGACCGCATTTCCAGCTTCCAGGTCGACGGCGTCGATCTCGCCGTCCGATATGGCAGCCCTCCCTTCGGTCCAGGCCTCGCCGCCGAATTGCTGTTCGAGCAGGAGATCATCGCCATCTGCAATCCAAGCCTCGTCGCCAAGGGCGCCGAGCCTGAGAACGCGGAAGAACTCTCGCACTACACGCTGCTTCACGATGCCCATAATTCCTGGCCCGAATATATCGATCGCTTCCTCGGCGGCGGTGATGCCACGCTGTTTCGCGGCATCAGCTTCTCACAGACATCGCACGCGATCGAAGCTGCAATCGCCGGACAGGGCATCGCTGTGGCGACCCGCGCTTTCGTCTCGACCGACATCGAGGCGGGCAGGCTGAGGCAGGTCTTCGACGGCGCCCTCAGAGCACGGTCGCACTTCTATCTGGTGAAGCCGCGATATCGGAAGTCCGAAGCGGTCGACAAGCTTCAGGACTGGCTGCGCTCGCAGGTGCAGAGCTGACGGCAATTCCAATTTTCTCCTGGCCCAATTTTCTCCTAGAAGGTTACTATCCGGAATGGGCATTTGTGTACTTGTTGGTGTGGTCTTTCGTTGTTTGGATTTTCGGAGCTCTTCTTCGCAACCCTCGGCCGTCGCGGAAGAGTGGGCGCAAGCTTTGACGAGACGATACCGCATCATCAAATGATGGGCACCGATCGGCGCTTTCCGAAATCAGTAGTCGTCCACTTTCGGCCCAGAAGCGGACTTTTTTCGTTGTCGAAGGATAGGGCTGCTTTGCGCCCTCTAAGCGGACGAAGAATGGAGCCCGGCGGCCCTGCAATGGGCGCCGGCCCTCACCACACTCGAACTCCGAAAATCTCCGAAACGTGTTGCGGCCGGGCGCTACAAGAGCGATAATTAGTGCTCGAACGAAATGACGCAGACGGCTTCGTTTGCCGCGGAGGTGGGGCCGTTCGCGGCCGCCCCGGAAGGGCAAATCAGGGAATTCGCCATGCATAATGTCTCTCGGCGAAATGCCATTCGCCTCGTTCTGGCGGTCGCAGCCGCCCTGTTTGCGACCTCGATGCCCTCTTTTGCCACGGAAGCGGTTCCGCTGGCGATCAAGGGTTATGACCCGGTCGCCTATTTCACCATCGGAAGCCCCACGCGCGGGCTGCCGGAGAACGAGTACGAATGGGACGAGCACCGCTACCTCTTCGCGAACGCCGAGCATCGCGAGCTTTTCAAGGCCGATCCTGTTCGCTACGCGCCAGAGTTCGGAAATTTTTGTGCAATGGCGCTGGCCTTGGGCGAGCTCGAGGAGGCCAACCCCGAGAACTGGCTGATCAGCGACGGAAAGCTTTATATTTTCGGCAAACCGGCCCCGATGGGACCCGCGCTCTTCCAGCAGGACCTCGATGCGAACATCGCGAAGGCCAACCAGAACCGCGCGCTACTTCAAGGACATTAGCGGTTCATTCTCTCGGCCGGTGGCAGGTCGCCTGTGACGGGGTAGAGGCGGGCCTTGCGGAATCCGTCGCGCAGATGTTCGAGATCGCCAGAGCTTAGAAACTTGGTTCCGAACTCCTGTGGGTCGAAGGTTGGGTCGAGGCGGCGTATCATAGTCACGACACGCGCGGCGTCCTCCGCTCGATCGTCTTGTGCATAGGCGGCCGCCAGCAGGATACGGCTGAAGTTCGCGGCGGCAGTTGTTTGAAGACTAAGTTCCGCCTGTTCGATCGCCGCGTCGTAACGCCGTTTCAGATAGTAGGCCAGGCTCAGCGCAAAGCGATCGATCGCATTGAGATCGGGGTCGATACGCTGCGCCTGCTCCAAGGCCTCGATCGCCTCATCCGTCTGTCCTAGCCACAACAGGATGGTGCCGCGCCCGGCGAGGCCGTGAGCATCGTTCGGATTGATCGCAATGGCGCGCTCGATCTGAACCTCTGCCTGGTTGTATCTCTGACGAAAGAGGTGGATGTGGCCGAGAGTGATGTGCGCGCGCACGTCGGAATCATCAAGGCTCAGCGCCTTGTTTGCCAGTTCCTCGGCACGGCTCAGGAAGGCGGTTGGCGATTCCGCCCAGCCCATCGAGCTGGCAATGTGATAGGTTTCGGCAAGTGCCGCATAGGCAGCAGCGTAGTTCGGGTCAAGCTCGATGGCGCGTCTGAGCAGGGCGCGCGCCTCCACATTGTTTGCATGCGTCGGGCGCTGCAATGCCGGCCTGGCGCGCAGCACGTAATCATAGGCTGCGAGATTTTCGGTTGGCTTTGCGAACACCCGATTTTGTTCGATCTGCGTCACGCGAATCGCCAGGGCTCTGACGATGCGAGTGACAATGGTGTCCTGCAGCGCGAACACGTCCGCCAGCGCCTCCTCGAAGCGGGCAGACCAAATCACCCGTCCCTGCCTTGTGTCGACGAGTTGCGCGATGACCCGCACGCGGTCGCCGGTCTGGCGGACGCTGCCTTCGACCAGATAGCTGACGGCGAGACCGCGGCCGATCTCCTCCGGGCTTGCGGGCTTTCCCTTGTACGGGAAGACAGCGTTCCACGACATCACGGTCAGCGCGGAGAACCGACCCAGTGCGTTGATGATATCCTGCGTCAATCCATCCGCGAAATACTCACGAGCCGAATCGTCGCTCTGGTTCAGGAACGGGAGAATGGCGATCGCGGGTTTTGTGCCGACTTCAGCACTTTTTGTGAATTGATCGTCAGAGCGCAGAATGCTGAGAAATTTCCACTCAGAGCCAAGACCGGCCCACAGCGCGCCTGCAGTCAGCAAAATCATCAGAGCCAGAGCGGCGAACAATCCCCGGCGCCAGCCGGCGGGCGCCGGAGCGGCCGTGGCGTCGAGCCGCACGCGAAAGACGCGCACCGGCCGAGCGATGTTCTTGAGTTTCTGTTCGCCGATATCCTCAAAGGCAATGTCGAGCTTGCCTTGCGCGTCTTCCTGCACGCGGCCCGATACGCAGATGCCGCCAGGCTCCGCGAGCCCTTCCAGGCGAGCCGCCACGTTGACGCCATCCCCGAAAATGTCGTCATCCTCGATGATGATGTCGCCGACATTGATGCCGACGCGGAACTCGATACGTTGTCCTGCCGGCACCGCGATATTGCGTTCCGCCATGCCGCGCTGGATCTCGACGGCGCAGCGCAAGGCCTCGACCACGCTCGCGAACTCGACCAGCATCCCATCGCCGGTGGTCTTGACAATCCGCCCGCGGTGTTCGTCGATCTTTTGGTCGAGCAGAGCACGCCGATGCGCCTTCAGCTGGGCGAGCGTACCTTCTTCGTCGTTGCCCATCAGCCGGCTGTAGCCGGAGATGTCGGCCGCCAGAATGGCGGTAAGTCGCCGCTCTACATGCTCGGTTGACAATTCGCCTCTCCCCCGTGCACTTCGCCACTTTTTCCGATAGCTCTGGGCTAAGGACTAGGGAACCTGGGGTTCCGGGGTCCTTAGCCCCACCAAGGAGCCCCCAATCGAAGGCGAGCGTGGCGCCCACCGCTGGGGCGCTGGAACCGCGAACGCTATGACTTGCTCGGCCACACCCCCACCGATCTTTTGGCCCGCAACCACATCGGAGCGAAAATGGACGCCGGCCGACATGCGCGCGTCGGCCGCCTGATTGGCCGTCACGCTCCATCAGCGCGGAGTAGCCCACCACATCGGCAGCAAGATTGGCAGCAAGCTTGTGATCCACGACGGCGTTCTTTAAGATCACCTATGCCGAGGAATGCAGCGTAGCAGAAGTCGGAGGCATTGTATCGCCGCAAGGCCCTTTGCTGTGCATGCATCGGAAGCTCTGGAATGGGGTCAAAACCGGACGTCGCGCTACACGATTTTGGAATGTACATCCCGATTGGCGCCCCTGGCAACATTCGAACTCGCATCATCCGGTACCGTTAACCGCCCCAAATCGGTCGTTCCTTCACCCCAAGCCCAACGACTGCTCCTGGGCGCATTCCGGAAGCGGCGATGGCTTGGCGTGACCAGAGTCGTGGGTATCGCTCTCAGTCCCGAAAATCGCGCCACGCTTCCTTCGCTGATATTCCCGACAAGTTCCCATATATCGACCTTCACGGGCGTCTCTTGACCTGCACCAGGAGTGCGAAGGTCAAAGCGATCATCGACTACGCCAACGCACCGCCCGCTATGGGGCACCGTCTTCGTCTACCTCTGGGGCTGCTCCGATCCTCCGGCTGCTGAGCAAAGCTGCATTCAAAATAGCCGCGCGACACATCGCTCGGTCTCCCACTGCCTCAGGAAATTTGCTTCCCGCGCAATCCAGCCGACGGCCTCGCTTCCCCATTCCTGTGCCCGGCTTGCATATTCTCCCATCAGCCAGATGTGGCGGACGATCACGAACCGATGGGCGGCTTCGAAGTCATCAGGCGTGATCGGCCGGATGGCCCGATAGCCATCGACGAACGCGTCCCACATGGCGGTCGACCTCCGACCGAAGGACGTTTGCGCCCACAAAAACACCGACAGGTCGTAGGCGAGGTATCCCGAACCGCCGTCGTCAAAGTCGAAAAATACGGCTTCGCCGGCGTCGTTGATCCGCGCATTGACGCCGTGACAGTCACCATGGCAATACGTCCAGCTCAGATTGGCGAAGGCTTCAATCGCTTTTGCGGTCCGCGCAGCGATGTCTTCGAGATCGCGGCGGACCTCGGCGTCTTCCACAACGCCGCTGTCGCATATGCGGGCGAGGGGCCGATGCAGCAAGTGTTCGAGATCAAGCCGATAGAGCGCTCCCTCTGGCTGGAATGTCTCGGCTGCGTTGTGCATCAAAGCAAGCGTCTTGCCGTTGGCCCGGGCATCACCGGCATCCGCCGCATCCGGCTTGCGGCCGTCGATCGCCCGGAAGAGCACGGCCTGGCGCACGCCCTCCGGCGCATCTCCCTCAACGAACAAGCGGCCCTCGCGGGTCGAGATGGGTGCTGCGACCGGAACGCCCGATTGCGAGAGATGCGCCAGGAAAGCCGTTTCGGTCTTGACGTCGGCCGGGCCACGCGCGCGGCGATGAGAAAGCCGGAACACATAACGCTCGCTGTTGCTCCCGAGGGCCAGATACACATCATTCAAGCCGCGTTGCAGCATCCGGCAAGAAACCGGCCCTGCAAGCGGATAGTGCTGATCGATGAACTGTTCGATAGCCGCAACCTGGGGAGTTGAATAAAGCGGATCAAAGTCGAGCATGGGCGCTGTACCACCTGGCTTTGCTGGAAGGCTGCTTCCGTAGAGAGGAGACCGTAGAGGCGGGCGCGGCGTAGGCCCGTACCTTTGCAATGAGCTGCGGATTGGATCAGGGTGATGACGCTACTAATAAAACTATGAGATGAAAAACAAAATGCTGGGTTCGCGATTTTTCGCGCATACCTCAGCGGTTTCCCCACTTGGAGAAGCCGAAGAATCCGATAGCCAGCGCTCCGGAAAGAGCGCCAGGATAGGCCTCAACGCAATGCTATTATGGCGTGCACCACGTAGCTTCAGGAGGGCAGCATGACTTCCATCCTGCCTCAAGGACTGTCCACCACATCTTCCTTGCGGCAGATGGAAAGGGCGACTGGATCCATGCGACCATTCGTGCCGCCTGCAAGCACTTAGGGGCGATCAGTCCGTCTTCGGCTGCCCGGGAGGCTGGCCGTAAGCCGTCAGAATGGCCTTGATCAGGCCCGGGAAGCGTTCGTCCAGCTCGGTGCAGCGCGTTTGATTACGCATCTCCACACCCTGGCGCTCGCTGATGATCAGCCCGGACTCGCGCAGCACCTTGAAATGGTTGGACAGCGACGACTTTGGAATGACGCGGTCGCCGAGATCGGCAAGGGCGGAGCACGTCCCGCCACTGCTGGCGCCGGCAAGCTTTGCATAAATGGCAACGCGCTCCGGATCGGACAGCGCATAGAGGATCGCCTCGGGCTTGATGTCCTCCAGGGCTGGGTGAAAGAGCGGTCTCATGAATTTTATATAGCGTCCCTTGACATTGAGATCAATAGTTCCGAATTTCCGAACTATGGAACAAGTTCGCCAATCCCGGCGGCTATCCAGATCGGAAGGAACGAGAAATGGCTAAGCTCACAGGAAAGGTCGCTGTGGTGACGGGCGCCTCCAAAGGCATTGGCGCTGCGATTGCCAAGGCACTCGCAGCAGAGGGTGCGCAAGTGGTGGTCAACTACGCTTCGAGCAAGGCGGGCGCGGACGCCGTCGTTGAGGCGATCGGTGCGGCCGGTGGCAAAGCCATCGCGGTGCAGGGCGATGTTTCGAAGGCCGGTGAGGCCCAGGGACTGGTCGATGCTGCGGTCAGGGAGTTCGGCAAGCTCGACGTGCTGGTCAACAATTCCGGCGTCTATGAATTCGCACCGATCGGTGAGGTGACCGAGGAACAGTATCGTCGCATGTTCGACGTGAATGTTCTGGGCGTTCTGCTGACCACCCAGGCCGCGGCCAAGCATCTCGGCGAGGGCGGCAGCATCATCAACATCTCGTCGGTGGTCACCAGCCTGGCGCCGCCAGACTCTTCAGTCTACACGGGCACGAAGGGCGCCGTGGAGGGCATCAACAGCGTGCTTGCCAAGGAGCTGGGGCCGCGCAAGATCCGGGTCAACGCCATCCTGCCGGGGATCGTGGAGACCGAGGGCACGCACTCCGCAGGCGTCATCGGCTCGGATTTCGAGCAGGCTTTGGTGGCCCAGACGCCGCTCGGCCGCACCGGCCAGCCGGACGATATCGCCGGTGTCGCGGTCTTCCTCGCTTCCGACGATGCCCGCTGGCTGACCGGCGAGCGATTGGCCGCCAGCGGCGGTTTCCGCTAGAACTGGATGATGTGAGGCCGGGTCGGCCTCAAACCTGAATCCTGTTCTGAATTAAACGGCTAAAGCGCGTCGCGATCTTTCAATTTCGCTTGTCGCGCTTTAGCTCTTTGTTTTTGCGCATGTCGTTATCGCAAAACCGCTGCACACTTTTGCGCGACATGCTTTAGTAGGGCGAGACGCACGCCCGTCGCGGACCGTTGTAGGGCTGGAACGTGTCGTCGTAGGCCCGGTAAGACCGGTAGCGCGCATAGCACCAGCTCGTATGTCCGTTGCCGCCATAATAGGCCTGGCGGTAATAGCGCGGCGCATAGTAGCGCGGACGGTACAGGGTCGACCCGTAGTAGCGCGGAGCACCGTAATAGGCGGATCCGTAATAGCCCTGGCCGTAGTAACCCCGATTGTAGTAGCCCTGACCGTAGTAGCCTTGACCGTAGTAGCCTTGGCCGTAATATGGCTGCGCCAGCATTCCGCCGATGATTGCGCCGGCCGCGAGCCCGCCGAGTCCCCAGGCCCAATTGTCGTTGTGGTATCCACCCCCGCGGTAGCCTCGATAGCCGCCTCGATAGCCGCCTCGGTATCCACCGCCGTGGCCGCCGTGATGTCTGTACTGGACCGGCTGCGCCTGTGCGCCTTCGATGTTCGGCACGGCAATGGTGGGAAACGCCATGGCCGGCGGGACGCTCGTCAGCGCCGTCACCAGCGACAGGGTAACGATTGCTAACCTTTTCATTGGCTCATCTTTCCTTCTACAGCACCGCGCGTCGAAGTCGGCGCGCAAGGACGTTTCAGCCCTCTAGGTAAACTGATCGATTTTACTCTAAAATCGACTTTGATTCGAGGAATTATGCATGAGCAGGGCAGCTTTCTTCGAAGGAGGCTCCCGGCGAAGGCATTCTCCGCCCTCGTCATCTGATAGGAGCCGATGCACGCTCCCTGAATCATGCGACGCGGAGCTCGTCGGTGACGCCGGCAAAGCGCTGTTATCACCGGCCGATAGTGACAAGCTGTCGAATACCGGACAGAGCCCGAGGCCGGGCTCGCGAAGGCGCGAAAACCGGTTCTAGGAAGACTATCCCGAGGTTTCCAGGCGGCGATCGCCGCGCAGAAGGTTCAACCAGGCCTCCGACATTTTCTCCGCGCCTGTGCCCCCGATATGGCAATCGTCGTAGCGGTCGTCTCCATCGAGTAACGCGTCAGAATTTATGCCCTCTCGGATACCGTGGCCGCTTTTTGACAGGGCCAGTTGCGCCCGTACTATCGCATTGTCCGGAATATGCTCCTTGAAGCCGCCGTTGCTCGGTTCGAGGCATTTCGATGCGATCGAAATGTAGACGGGTGCTTCGACGCCGTGCTGACGCAACGTGTCAACCATCGACATGAAATATTCCTGATAGGTCTCCGCAGTGGTGCCGATAACGAGGTCCTTCTCTCCTTGCACCCAGAGGACGCTCGTTATCCGATAACCGGAATCCTGAAGCTGTTTCACGGTATCGACCAGCACAGGATTGAGGTCACCGCCTTTCGCCCATCGTGCGACCTCAGATCCGGAATATGCGAGAGGTGCGAGGATAACGCTGTCATTTTGTCCCGATGCGATCAAATTGTTCCCAAGCAGCGTCCAGTACTCTCCCTTGGTATCGGTCGATCCAAGAAGTGGCGAGGCGGCGATGAAGCACCGTTTGTCAAAGGCGTTTACAAGGCGAGCGCCATAATTCGACCTGTGCCGTTGTCCACCGTCGTTGGCCGCGTTCGATTGACCAAGAACGAGTAAGACAGCAGTTCGGTCAGTTTGAGTCGGGCAGGTCACAAGCGTTTTTGATTCATCCCCGATGAGTCGTTCCTTGTCGTCGAAAGCATAACGGCTTGGAGCCGCCGCCTTCTCTCCGCCAACCATTGTCCTCAGCGCGGAAAGTTGTGGCCAAGGAAAGATCTCATGTCTCGCGCTCATGCCGCCGAGAAAGTACATGGCGATCAAGGCGGCAAGGCCGACTGCCATTGTTTTGCGCATGCCGTTGACTTTCAAGCGTCATCCGACGACACACCGCCACATCTGCTTGCCTCGGGCATGATCTTTAAAAAAGAGAATTCGTCGCGAAGATCGAGCCCATTCCACGACTAGTTCGCGTGGCGTCGCCGAAGTCTGCTCAAATATAGACCGGACCGGTGATTTCAATAATCCGGTTGGGTGAGAGATCGTGCCTGCTGTGCAGCCTGCAGTTCCATGGAGAAACTCTCGTTGCGCGTCCATCCCAATAGGGCGGGTCCAGATAAAACAGCGGGCCGCCGATCATACGCGCGATAAAGCGCGCCGGGGCAGGTCTCCAGCGGACCGCGAACTGCTGGCAAGGGAAAGCTCTGAGTATGGCCGCAACACGAATAACAAAGCGGCTGGTCATGGGTTGATCCCCGACCAGCCGCCGTGTGTCAGGCGGCCTTTGCCGCCGTCACAGCCGCGAGCAGAATGCCGGCAGTCTCCACCGATGAACCGGGGTTCTGCCCGGTGATCAGCAGGCCGTCCTGGACGGCATAGGACGACCAGTCGTCGCCGCTGGAATAGATGCCGCCGTTCTCCTTCAACATGTCCTCGACGAGGAACGGCACCACCTGGGTCAGACCGACGCCGTCTTCCTCGGAGTTCTTGAAGCCGGTGACCTGTCTGCCCTGAACCAGCGGCGTGCCGTCGGCAGCCTTGACGTGGCGCAACACACCCGGTGCGTGGCAGACAAAGGCGACGGGCTTGCCGGCCTGATAGAGCGATTCGATGAGGGCGATCGAATTCTTGTCTTCCGCCAGATCCCAAAGCGGTCCATGGCCGCCCGGATAAAAGACGGCGTCGTAATCTTCATGGGAGACCGAAGCGAGCGTTACGGTCGAGGCGAGCACGGCCTGGGCATCCGGGTCGGCATGGAAGCGACGGGTCTGGTCGGTCTGGAAGCCCGGTTCGTCGCTCTTCGGGTCGAGAGGCGGCTGTCCGCCCTTGGGCGATGCGACGGTGATGTCGGCGCCGGCTTCAAGGAAGGCATAATAGGGGGCGGCAAACTCTTCGAGCCAGAAGCCGGTCTTCCGGCCGGTATTGCCGAGTTCGTCGTGCGAGGTGAGAACCATGAGGATTTTCATCTGGAGATCCTTTCGAAACAGATGTGATCGGTTGCTGTCGATGAGCGGATCATGCCTCGGCCATTCTCATTCCGGAAATTTATTTCTTTGATTTCAGATATACGTTCGGCAATATATCTGGATGAAGTATGATCTCAACCTCCTGCCTGTCTTCGTGGCGCTCATGGAAGAGCGCAATGTCACGCGCGCAGCCGAACAACTGGGCATGACGCAGCCGGCCGTCTCCAACGCCTTGAACCGCCTTCGCGAGGCGCTGCGTGATCCGCTGTTCATCCGCGAGCGCTATGGCATGAAGCCGACTGAGATGGCGCAGGCACTTGCTCCAGTGATCCGCGGGGCCCTGGCGAGCCTGGATGACGTCATTCTCGGTCAGCAGGCGTTCGATCCGGCGCGAGCGACACGGCAGTTCACCATTGCGCCCAACAGCTACGTCGAGTTTGTCCTGATGCCGGTGATCGTGGCGCGGCTGCGCGAATGCGCTCCCGGGATCAGGCTTCGCCTGACGCCCTTCGGCAATGATCTGGCCGAGACCGGCGCGATTTCAGGGGCGACGGAAATGGTGCTCGGCAGGATCGTCGAGCCGCCGGACAATATGGTCGTGCAGCATCTCATGGATGATGGCTTGGCCTGCGTCGTGCGCAGCGATCATCCCGAGATCGCCGAAAGCATCTCCGAGGAACAGTATCAGCGGATGCGGCATGTCAACGTGCTTCCGCCCGGCCGGATGCGTGTCGGCCTGTTCCAGATGCTGCAGCAGGCCGGTCTCAGGCGCGACGTCTCGGTCTCCGTCACCCATTTCCTGGCGGTCCCGGAAATGGTGGCCGTCACCGACTATTGCGCGACACTGCCCCGGCTGATCTGCCAGCGCCTTGCCCGCGACCCGCGTCTCAAAGTCCTGCCCGCACCGGTCGATCTCGGCAGCTTTCCGGTAGAGCTGGCATGGCATGTCCGCTATCGAAACGACCCGGCTCATCGGTGGCTGAGGTCATTGATATCAGAGGTGGCAAAGGATGTTTCCGGCGCTCCGGCGGCAGAAGCGATGACTGGACACTGAAGACGCGTGTTCGAGACCTCGGCGAGCCCTTCATGGGCGAAATTGCCGGGCAAAAATCGGTGTTGATGGCACCCGATCATGTGGGGATACGTCGCTGTTCCTGCCGCAGACGCCACCTCGCGCTCCGTCCTCCTCGGGGCTTGATCCGAGGATCCACTCTGGTCGCCTCGCGAGCCGCTCCCGGGCATTGCCTCCCACTAGGACCGGGAAACCGCTCCCGTCCGTGACGGGATTTAGGGCCGGTTTCCTTGCAGCTCTTCCACAAAACGGATGACGTCACCGGCCATCCTGTCGTTCAAGATATCGTTGTGACCCGCACCGTCATAGATCAACATCCGCTTGGGCTCGGGTGCGATGCGGTACAACGCCTGCCCTGAAGAAAGCGGGATGCTATCGTCAAGCCGGCCGTGGAGGAACAACTTCGGTTGTCTTACTTTGCCTATGTTGAGGTCCGAGCGAAAGGGATCCTTGAGAAGAACCTCGACCGGGAGGAACGGATAATGCGTCTGCGCAACCGACAGTACCGACAGGTACGGAGACACGAGAATGACGCCCGCGGCCGGCCTCTTCGCGGCGGTATTCACGGCGACGCCAGTGCCAAGTGACCGGCCGAGCACAATGATCTCGCTTCCGCCATGTGCCGAAAGCCAGTCGAACGCGGCGATCCCGTCTGTCAACAGGCCCTGCTCGCTGGGTGAGCCGGTCGATCCGGGATAGCCGCGATAGGAAATCGCCAGCAATCCAATCCTCCGCGTGGTCAGCGCCTGGGCGAGAAACGCGTAATTGTCGAGGCGGTCACCGTTTCCGAAGAAGAGGAGCACGCAGGGCTTGTCGCTGTCGCCCTGGCTGTACAGTCCCTGAAGCATCTCTCCGTCGGGCGTCTTGATGTGGACCGTCTCGCCCCAACTCGGGTGCTCCGGAACAGGTGTGGCGCCGGCTCCGGGGTAAAGCAGGGCTCGCTGAGACAGATAGGTCAGACCCACGAGCGCCACGTAGGCGACGACCGCCATCAGCGGCAAGATCAGCAAGTACCTTGTAGCGCTCACGACAAACTGTACCCGCCGGTTTGGCAATGACCAGAACGCTATGCGGCAACCGCGGCCCGTTGCGGCGTGGTGTGCTCAGCGCAGCGGCAATATAGGCACAAAGCGATCCTATGGAGAAGAGGCTCGACTGTTCGTCGCATCTGAACCGGACCGCATGCCGAGGGCGCGCTCACCGGCTATGGCATCTATCCGCATTGGCGCCCTGCGAATGCATGAGCTGCCATCTTCAGCGTCGAAGAGGGGTCGATCGCTGAACTTGCCTGGCCGGATCGATGTAGCCTCGGCGACAAAGGAGGAGTGCCGCCAACGCCTTTCACCCTGGCAAAAGGGTCCTTCGCCCGTGCCCTCCTAGGCCGGGAAAGGGTTTTGCCACGCATCCAGTTCTTCAAGCCGTCCGTACCACGTTTGGATATGCCGAAACTCGGCGACTGGAATCCCGGCGGTGGTTGCAAAAGGAAGTGCAGCGGCCAATGCGAAGTCTGCCACAGTCAGTGTCTTCCCGACGGCGACGCTGTTCTTGGCCAAATGATCGTCGAGCACGCGACCATGGAGTCGAAAACTCGTCTTCGCATCGTCGATCACGGCGACGTCAGGCTCCCCGCCGAACAACGGCTTGATCAAGGTTTCAAACCACAGCGTTGCACCGTGCCGGGTGAAATGACTGGCATCCCAACTCAACCAGCGCAGCACGTCGATCTGCCGGTGGTCATGCGGCCAAAAATCCGATGCGACGCTGTCAGACAGCCTGCACATGATGGCGTTCGCTTCCCATAAAGTTCCGGCATCATCCTGCAGCACCGGGACTTTCCCGTTCGGGTTAAGCGCCAGGAATTTTGCGGTGCGCTGTTCTCCGCTTGCCAGGTCAACCCTGACGAACTCGACGTCGGCTTTAAGAAAACGGGCAGCGGCGCAGGCCTTCCGCGGATTGAGCGTCTCGCAATAATAGAGCTTCATCGCCGCCTTAGACATGATCCGGCCCCTCGGATTCAGTCCCGAGAAAGATGCTCAATCGCTCGAGACTTTGGGACCAGCCGGCTTCATGACCCTTAAGTGACGATGCGCTATCAAATCCACTCTGCCGAAAAGTCATTTCCGTACCTCCGTCGCTTTCCCTAAACGTGATGGTGACGACTGTTTCCGGGCTATTTTCGCCGGTTGCGAGTTCCCAGGCATGTGTGAAGACAAGCCTGTGCGGCGGCTCGACCTCCAGATATTTTCCGCCGACCCAATGCTCGTCTCCATCTGGCGCGATCAGACAGGCGCGGTGTCTACCGCCGGGCCAGGCTTCAAGCCGGTCGCCCACCGCCTTGAAACCGTGAGGACCGCACCACTGTGCTAACGCTTTCGGGTCGGTCCATGCCCTGAAAACCAGATCGCATGGGGCATCAAACCTTCGTACAAGAACCAGGTCGCGGGCGTTGTCGGTGTCGGTCTCTGGATTAGTCATTTTCGTATCCTTGTACCTTGGACAGATAGTCATCGAGACGATCAAAGCTTTGATCCCAGAAGCGTCTGTAATCGGCGATCCAATCAGCAATTGTCTTCAACGCAGCCGGCTCGAGGACGCGGGGACGCGAATTCGCTTCACGGCCGGAGCGGATCAATCCGGCCTGTTCCAGGACCTTGAGATGCTTTGATATGGCAGGCTGAGACAACTCGAAGGGATCAGCGAGCTCGGCCACCGTCGCCTTGCCGTTCGCAAGCCGCCCAAGAATTGCTCGCCTCGTGGGATCGGCGAGTGCGGAGAAAATCGCATCGAGCTTGTCGTCCATATATCACCATGTAGCTATATAACCGAATGGATATATTCTGTTCAGCGTAATGTCAACGGTTTTGCATGGGCGAAATCACGGGGCAAAAATCGGCGTTGAAGACTGCCGATCATGTCGGGATACGTCGCTGTTCCTGCTGCAGACGCCACCCCGCGCTCCGTCCTCCTCGGGCTTGACCCGAGGATCCACTCTGGCCTCCTCAATCAGCAGCGGGCATGGATCCCAGGCTCAGGGCCTGGGATGACGGAGGGTGGGGGCGGGCTTTCGATAACCAAAGCGGTAGAGGGTGAGGCTTGAGGCTGATTACCGCTACAATCAGGTGGCGCCAGGAACCACATGATAGTGCATCGCCCACGCCTGTCGGTGAAAGCGGCCGATCGTGCTCAAGTTGAGATCGCGGCAAGAGCAATCAGGGTGACAAAGACACTGAGCGGCGCCAGGTGTGCATGGTCGCGATGGCGTAGAACCGTGAAAACCGCAGCCCCGATGATGACCGCCCCAAGCCCCAGGCCGACAATGCGGCTGGCAGGAAGCGCAATCAGGACGGCGCTCGATATCTCCAGCCCACCCGTCACGATACCCCACCAGCGCGGGTAGCCCCACCGAGCGAATTCGCTTCGCGTCCCCGCCGTGCCGATGGCGTTGACGAGACCTGCGCCAGCGAAGGCGACAACCAGGAACCAGATGGAAAGAACGTGAACCATCTTAGTGCGCCCCGATCATCATGGGGATGGCGACCAGCACCATGATCACCGCCGTCAGGCCGTGAATGCCGAAGGCGCTCTTGGTGGAGCCTTTCGCTGCGAGAACGAGCAGCATGTCGCCCGCAGGGATCATCGCTTCGATCAAAAGCACGATGCCGACCTCCCGTTGGGAACCCCACACCATGAACGCCAGCACGAGTAATCCCGCGACGATATCGCGAACACCCTTGAGGCGGAGCCACCAAGCGACGTTTGGGCCTTCTTCGGGAAGCGGCAGGCCGAAACTGCGCATCGTGGTCGTCGGGCTCGCAATATAGCCGGTGCCGATCGCGATAATAGCGAGGGCGAGCAGCAACCCAGCCCCGTTGGCAAGCCAAAGCATGAGACAATCCTTCTACCGTTGATACAAAATCTAGCACTGCTAGATAAAATGCCTTAGCATTGCTAGTTAGTCAAGCATTGGTATAATCTTTGATGAGTGCTGGCCCTGCGAGGGCATGGAGATTGAGCAATGGGGATCGCAGAGCGAAAAAGCCGGGAAAGGGCAGGGCGCGAAGAGCGCATTGTCGCGGCAGCACGTGCCGTCGCGGAGAGCGAAGGATGGGATGCCGTGACGATCCGCCGCCTGGCCAAGGAAATCGAATACAGCCAGCCGATCCTCTATTCGCATTTCGCCAACAGGGACGCCATCGTTGCCGCGGTTGCAGTCGAGGGCTTCAAGGAACTCGCAACCGTTCTTCAGGAAGCGGCAGGCGGGGCAAACGGGCGACGAGATGCCCTCATGGACGTTGCCATGGCCTATTTTGCTTTCGCGCTCAGTCGCCCAGCACTCTACCAGGCCATGTTTATCCTGCCGACCCAACTGCAGTTCGCCGAGGCCGAAACGAGATCGGAACTTCGGGCCGGTTTCGACGCCATTGCCGCAGCCGTGTCTCCGTTCTGTGCGGATGTGGAGATCGTGACCGAGACCTTCTGGGCAGCCCTTCATGGGCTTGCCGAGCTCGAACGTTCAGGCCGCATCAGGCCCGGCATGCGTGACCAACGCATCGCGCTTGTCGTTCAGGCGATCGTGGATGCGGGAGGAAACGCGCCCCGTCGCGGCTGATGACATCAGTCGCTTGGCGCATCGGCTACCGGATGTGGACTGCGCATCTTCAACAGAGAGCTGTCGCCGATCATGTCCAGATCCGTCGCTCTCCTTGCTCCACACGCCACCCAACAGGTTCAAGATCGGAGATTAATCACCGTCATTGTACGACACCGGCCTTGCGTAGCCCCTCCACGACGAGCTCGAAATCGGCGGGGTTCTTGAAGGGCAAGACTTTGCGACGGTATTCCAGGGAGTAGTCGGGATTGACGCGCATCACCTCTTGCCACGTCGCGCGAGCCTCTTCGAAACGGCCGAGGTGCCCGTAACAGGCGGCCAGAAGCGCGCGCGAGACATCGGTGACGGGGTTGCGGCTCACGCGCTGCAGCAACAGTTCGACGGCCTCTTCGTACCTTCCCAGTGGAAACAAGGCCAAGGCCTGAAAGTGAAGAACGACATCCGGAAAGTACGGGTTCAGGACCTTCGCCCGATCGAAATAGGCGAGTGCCTCCTCGGATCTGCCTGAATAGATGAGTGCCTCGCCGAGGCCGACATGCCCTTCGGCGAAGTTCGGATTGAGGACGATCGCACGCTCGGCCTCGCTGATGGCTCTATCGTGCTGTCGCGAGTAAAGCTTGACCACACTCAGTGCCCAGTGCGCCACGGGATCGCTATCATCCTGCGCTACCGCCAGCGTCGCCGCCTCTTCGGCTTGCTCGATCGAGCGCTGCGGCAACGCGCTCCACCGGTTCAGGTAGTCGAGCCCGTGGGTAAGGGCGAGGAAGGCGTGCGCCGAGGCGAAGTTCGGGTCCAGTTCGACGGCACGTTGCAAAAGGTCGCGGGCGTCGCTGTTCGTTTGCTTCGTCAGCCGGTGCCACAGCTCCCGGCCACGCAAGAAGCAGTCATACGCCTCGGGGTGCCGCGTCTGCCCCGGCGCAAGTCTTTGCCGATCGCCCTCTGTCAGGTTGACCGCCAGCGCGCCGACGATCTGCTGCGTGACATCGTCCTGAACCGCGAATATGTCGGTGAGGTCGCGATCGAACCGCTCCGCCCATAGATGCCCGCCGGTGGTCGCGTCGATGAGCTGCGCGGTGATGCGTACCCTGTTCCCCGATTTGCGTACGCTGCCCTCAAGCACATACCGCACGCCGAGTTTCGTGCCCACCTCCTGCACATGGACGTTCTTGCCCTTGAAAGTGAACGACGAATTGCGAGCGATGACGAAGAGCTGCGACAGCTTCGATAGCGCCGTGATGATGTCTTCCGAGATGCCGTCGGCGAAGTAGTCCTGTTCGGCGTCACCGCTCATGTTGGCGAAGGGCAGGACGGCGATCGACAGCTTCGGCAACGCTGCCGTCGCCGGTCGGCTCGTCGCGGTTTCCGAGGTCGCGGCTGCCTTGGTCGCTGCGCTGCCGACTTGCAGCGAATAGACCCGGATCGGCTCGGCGATGTTCTTGAGCTGCGTGCTGCCGAGATCGCTGACCGAAAGGTCGAGCCTCGCCTTGACTTGGCGATAGGCATCCTCGGACAGGCAGATCGCGCCCGCCGCGGCGACGCCCTCCAATCGCGAGGCGATGTTGACCCCGTCGCCCATCAGATCGCCGTCGCTTTCCTCGACGACGTCGCCCAAATGGATACCGATCCGGAACTCGATGCGACGGTCCTGCGGGACGCCGTCATTGCGCTCCACCATACCGTTCTGCACCTCAATGGCGCAGCGCACGGCGTCCACCACGCTGCGGAACTCGACCAGCGCACCATCGCCGGTGCGCTTCACCACCCGGCCGTGGTGCACGGCGATCGTCGGATCGATGAGATCGCTGCGCAGTGTGCGCAACCTCGCCAGGGTGAGGTCCTCGTCAGCGCCGGCAAGCCGACTGTACCCGACCACGTCCGCGGCCAGGATTGCAGCCAGCTTTCGGTTCTCGCTCATGGCGCTGTCTCCTAACTTCCACGATAACAGGGAGACAGAGGGCAAGAAAGAAGTTTTAGCCGCTGCTCAGAGCGATCTTGGTTGGCCATGGCTCATCTGGACGCTGCCGAGTTACAGCCCCACGCAATGACTGCTCTGTCATGGGGCCGAACGGAAGATCCCGCCCCCGATCGGCTCAGGCCCGCTTCCGTCGCATCTCTGTGACGCTCCGCCAGGCGGCCGAGACCAGGAAATAGAAGGCGCCGAGGCCGGCATAGCCGGCGATGTTGGCAATGGAGGGCGGTTCCGGCATTTGCGCCTGGGCGATGAAGAACGCGCCTGCCACCGCGGATTGGCCGCCGCTGAGGATCATCGCCCACTGGCCGCCATTGGTCTTCCAGCGCCGGACAGCGGTTCTAAGCTGCAGCAGGCCGGAAAAGATCGCCCAGAGGCCAAAGACGCCGAGAACCCAGTTCATGCTCATCGTCAGGGCGACGATCACGGCAGCTGTTGTCACCGCGCTGACGGCGACGTTGATCGCCTGGCTGCGGTTGTTTGCCAGGCCGCCATTGCGCGCTGCGTCGATGAGGTTCGCGGCTGCATCCCAAGCCGGGTAGAGGATCAGCAATGCCGCCGCGACGGCGAGCGACTGCTGGCCGGCCGTCAAGGCGGCTGCGACCCAGATTGCGGAAAAGGCTGCGCGGGTGAAGTAATAGCGCGTCAGCCACTCTTCCCTGTCGCCAGACGCGACGGTGGTTTGATCGTTGCTCATTAGGATCTCTTTCCTGAATGTGATGGTGTTGGTCTGATGGGGGCGGCTCACCGCCGTGAGCGGCGGCGTCCGTCATCGAGATTGGGTTTCATGAGGTTCCCGGAACTGCCCCAGCACCGACGGGCGGCTGTCGAGACGGTGTTCTCCGTCGTTCGGGTGCATCGGCTGCCGGTCAGGCCGCATTTTCTGGTAAATCGCCGGTCGAACCGGGGGCGGCCCGGCCGACCGGCGACGACGTGGTCACATGGGCGGGACCACGCCATTTTTGCCGACAAGCACCTGATGGGCGAGGGGACCCGAGGCAGCTTTCTCGGCGGGGATGAAGACGACGGCGCTGGGAACGAGATCGTCCTTGCTGGCCGGAGCGATGGTGACGACGGGCGTGCCGTCCGGAATGGCGATCTTCTTTTCCTTGCCGTGATAGGAGACGGTGACGGTGCGGCCATCGACGCCCTTGACGGCATCGGCCACGGTCGCGTTGGTCATGCTGCTGTTGGGCTTGAGGTCCCAGCCGTAGCTGCCTTCACCGGCCCCTTTCATCGCCGGCGGGAAGATCAGCACCTCAAGCGCGCCGTCGCCACCGCCTGCGCTGGGCAGCGATGCGATGCCGACGAAGTCGCCCGGCTTGATGTCGGTGACCGCAGCGTTTGCAACGCTTGCCAGCTTCCAGCCGTCGGCGAGGGTGACATCGACAGTCTCTCCCTCGCGGGTCTTCACCTTGAGAGCGGAGCCGCTGTAGGTGACGATGCTGCCCCTGACATGGATCTGCTCGGGCTTCTGGTCTTCGGCCTTCTGGTCTTCGGAATGGACAGGCGCCGCGGGAAGGGCCGCCGACGCGAGAGTGGTGAGCCCCAGCACGAAGGCGGGGAGAATGTTCTTGATCATGTCGTTCTTCCTACTAGTTGGTAGTTTCACTGACGTCGTTTGTCGCTCCGGGCTTTTATCCGCCCGGAACTTTATCGAGCAGCGGTCGGAGACAGCCGCGCCAGGGTGGGGGCCAGAATGGTGGCGAAGATCTCCGGGGCACCGTAAGCCCGGGCTGAAAGCATGGCGCCATGGACGGTGGCCATGAAGGCTTCAGCCTCGACGCGCGGTTCGCTCGACAGTTTCAAACTGCCGTCCTGAGCGCCCCGTTCCATCACCGAGGTCAGCCATGTCGATGCAAAGCGGAAGAAAGCCTTGACTTCGACTGCGACCTCCGGCGGCAGCGCCGGCAGTTCGCTCGCCAGCAGGGCGCAGACGCAAAAAGGCCGGCTGGCATCCTCGATGCACTGGGCCCAGTGGCCCGCATAGGCTTGGAGGAGCGCCAGCGGATTTCGCACCTGCTGCTCCAGTCCCGCGATACCCGCCTCGGCATCTTCGCGATATCGCACGACAAGCGTGCGCACTAGGTCGGTTTTGCTGGGAAAATGGTGATGGATGCTGGCCTTGCGAATGCCGACGACGGCAGCAATATCGGCATAGCTGAAGCCGTTATAGCCTCCGGTCATGATCAGCGCGCGGGCGGAGGCCAGGATTTCGTCGGAGGTCGTCAAAACATTGCTCATGGGCTCCATCTACCTTCCAGTAGGAAGGCTGTCAAGTGGAAAGCAGATTTTTCGCCGTCATCGGTGATGGAGGCGGTGACAGGCTTCACCGTGACTCTGGTGAAAGTGATGGCGGCATCGGTTGTAGCGACCGGCCTTGACTCGCCTCGAATACCCAGAACATAATCAGAACATCTAATATGCGGGATGGAGTTCCGGATGTGCGGTCGCGTCTATATCAAGACATCGCTTGAGGAGTTGGTGCGCAATTTCGCCTTCGCAGAGCGGGGCGCGATCGATGCGCTCGGGAACCGATTTCCGCGCTACAACGGCGCGCCGACGCTGGATTATCCGATCATCATTCGCGACATGGTCCGCGAGCCTGATGTCATGGGGCCGGTGTTCGCCTCGGCGCGCTGGGGTCTGATGCCGGCATGGATGAAGCCGGGTGGGCGGCCGCCGCCGATCAATGCGCGTTGCGAGGGCATCAGTACCAACGGCCTGTTCCGCTCGGCCTACAGGTCTCGCCGTTGCCTGGTGCCGATCAACGGCTTCTTCGAGTGGAAGGATATCTTCGGCACGGGCAAGAACAAGCAGCCTTATGCGATCGCCATGGCTGACGGCTCGCCCTTTGCGCTCGCCGGCATCTGGGAGATTTGGCGCAGCCCGGAAGGCGTAGACATCAGAAACTTCGCAATCGTCACCTGCGAGCCGAATGCGATGATGGCGCAGATCCATGACCGCATGCCGGTCGTCCTGCACCGCGAAGATTACGAGCGCTGGCTGTCGCCGGAGCCCGATCCGGCCGACCTGATGAAGCCGTTCCCGGCGGAGCTGATGACCATGTGGCCGATCGGCCGCAATGTGGGTTCGCCGAAGAATGACACGGCTGACATCATCGATCCGATCGACCCCGATCCGGAGCCGACGCTGATCTGAATTCACCGGCTCGGGCGGGAGCCATCCATCAACCATGCGGTCAAAGGAAAACCTCGCGAGAGGACAGGACGACGCATGCCAGAACAAATCACATGGAAATCGTGGGAACATGTCAGCGGCCGGGAAATCAAATACAAATGGCGGCACGCCTGGAAAGAGAAACCCGGCGACGATTACGTCGCTTTTGACGGCGATACCCAGATCGGCAGGATATTCCGCTCACAGGCAGGCGGAGGGATCGATAATCGATGGTTCTGGATCGTGGCGACAGACGGCAGCCATCGATTGGATTGGCCATCGGCGGGATACGAGGACAGTGCCTATGTCGCCTCGAGGCGGCTGGAAATGATCTATGAGAGCATCAAGAGCGGGAAACGGAGGACGCACCCATGAGCATCGAAGGCCATTCGAGCGCACCAGGCGCCAACGTGATCGTTGAACATTATTGCGAGCACCGGCTTGCTGACGGCACACGCTGCAAGGAGTGGGGAGGCTGGGGAAACAGCCCATCCCCGGCCGTGCCGACTCGCTGGTGGTGTTGGGAACACTTCCCGCACAAGACATTCGAACAGGAACAGGCGCTCAGCCCGACTCCGAGAACGGCGTTCTCACCTTCATGCGCGGCGGTGAGCAGGCAGGCAGGATGTCGGCTTCGCGCATCGCGACGTGAGGGTCACGTGCCCGACGGTGCAACGGACCGCAACGCGGTCCTGACGATCGCATCGCCGAATTCCGGCGAGACCGGGCGATGGCCGACCAGCAGCCGGAAGAAGACCGGTCCGTAGATCATGTCGAGCAGCGCCTCCATATCAAGCGGCGGAACGATCTCTCCCCGAGCCAGAGCCTCCTCCAGGATGACACGACCCGCGTTGCGGCTCGACAGGATCACCCGATTGCGGAAGGCCTTGGTGAATTCGCTTTCCGGGTCGGCGGCCGCAAGTGCCATAGTGATCTGCCGCCCGCGCGTGCTCGCAAAGGCAGTCACCAGTCCGCTCATCTGCGCGCCGAGAGCCGCCTGCGCCGTGCCCCCTCCAACCTCCGCTTCCGGTAGCCGGTTGACCAGAAGAGCGGCCATCGCCAGTTCCTGCGCATTGGCCCAGGAGCGGTAGATCGTCGGCTTGCCGACACCGGACCGCGCCGCCACGGCTTCGATCGTCATGCGGCCAAAACCTTCGGCCATCAGGATTTCATGGGCGGCCTCCAAGGCACGCTTCTGCGCGGCAGCGCTTGGCGGCCGCCCTCGTTTCTTCGGTATTGCATTACTCTCTTGACTCATATCTTTACGATACGTAACGTTAATATATAAACCAGTCAAGGAGATCATCCATGCCGAGTTTTGCCCGAAAAGTGAGCGCCTACTTCATCGTCAAGGATGCGGCACGGGCCATCGACTTCTACAAGGAGGCTTTCGGCGCCACGGAAGTCTTCCGCATGACCGATCCTTCGGATGGGCGGATCGGCCATGCCGAGCTGCGTTTCGGAGAGACGCTGATGATGTTGGCAGACGAATATCCGGACTTCGGCGCCCTGTCTCCCGATACCGTCGGAGGCTCGCCGGTGACCTTCCACATGGACACGGTGTCGACCGACGAAGCACTGGCGCAGGCGCTGTCGGCTGGGGCGACGATGTTGCGCCCGGCGACTGACCAGAGTTTTGGCGAGCGGGTGGCGCAGGTGCTTGATCCCTTCGGTCATCGCTGGATGTTGTCGCAAACCATCGAACAGGTCACGCCTGAGGAGATGCAACGCCGCTGGAACGAGGACATGTCGGCGTAAGTGCCGCAGCCCTTGAAGCGCTCGAGGAGGCTGAGCGCGCCTTCAACGCGGCGATGGTTTCCAACGATCCCACCCAGATCGGCGCCTGCATCACGCAGGATTGGGTGCCGGTGACGCCTGAGCGTGGCCCAATCCCTGCACAGGCTATTCTTTCGGCGATCGGATCCGGTGTCTTGAGCCATGACACGATGACCAAGACGACGCGATCGCCTGATGTGCAGCCCCTTGGAAATCCCTCCGATTCAAGACAAGATCATGCCGCTCTAGCTGGGGGACTCTGATGGAAAACCACGAGCCGTTTTTACGCGAGGCGATTGCGCTCTCGAAATCCGCGATGGACCATGGCGACGAACCGTTTGGCTCGGTGCTGGTGAAGGACGGGGAAGTCATCTTGCGCGCCGAAAACAGCGTCTTCACCGGCCGCGATATGACGAACCATGCCGAGATGAACCTGGTTAAACTGGCGGCGCAGCACTACGACACTGCTTTTCTCGCGGAGTGCACGCTCTACACCAGCACGGAACCGTGCGCGATGTGCTCCGGGGCGATTTACTGGTCGGGCATCGGGCGCATGGTGTTTGCCTGCTCCGAAACGCGGCTTGGCGAGATCGCCGGGATCGGGTTGAACGTGCCGAGCCGGGCGGTGTTGCAAACCGGCGCGCGCAACGTCACCGTGGTTGGCCCAACGAACCTCGAAGACGAAGCCGCCGAAGTCCATCAGCAATTCTGGCCGAAGCATCTGGGCAAGGCTTAGAGCGCCGTGCGTCCTTTCGGACGCACAAAGGAGGCACTCTAACACTTTCAATCCTCGCATCGGGCTTTCGGTCTCGACATATGCGGGGACGGTCACCGCCGGGCCAGGCGCGATCGTCTACATGCCCAAGGGAGAAGCGGTGACCATCCGCTCGCACGAGGAGGGCGCGCTCACCGCCTATGTCACCTATCCGCATTGGCGCCCGGCGCACGACTAAGCCGCGGTCTGCGGCTCAGCGCTTGTATTCGGGCTCGCTGCGATCGAGTGCGCGCTTCACGGACTCCAGATGGAGCCGGGCCGACTCCGGGTCTCCCTCGCGCATTTGCCGATACGCCGCTTCTGCGATCTCAGGCGCGACGGCAAGGACTTCGCGTCCGGTCGACAGGGCGAGCGTCTGCACCTCGCAGGCGCGCTCGAGATAATAAAGGTCGTCCCAGGCCTCGGCGATATTGGGTGCGCAGACCATCACGCCGTGGTGCTTCATGAAGACGATGTCGGCATCGCCGATGGCGGCCGCGATGCGATCGCCCTCGCGCGCGTCGAGCGCCAGGCCGTTATAGTTGCGGTCGACGGCTGTGCGTCCATAGAATTTCAAGGCGGTCTGCCCGGCAAAGATCAGGGGATCGCCCTCCGTCATCGAAAGAGCGGTGGCATAGGGCATATGGGTGTGGAACGCCGCCTTGGCGCGCGGAACGTTTTTATGAATCCTGGCATGGATGTAAAAAGCGGTGGCCTCGGGCTGGCCGCTGCCCGACACCACGTTGCCGTGAAAGTCGCAGATCAACAACATCGAGGCCGTCAGTTCGGCAAAAGCGTAGCCGTAGGGGTTGACGATGAACAGGTCGTCATAGCCGGGAACGACGGCCGAGAAATGGTTACAGATCCCTTCCTCCATGCCGAGCCTTGCCGCCATCCGGAAGCAGGCAGCAAGATCGACGCGGGCCTGCCAGATGTCGTCCGTATCAAGTTTCGGCTGGTTGGGGCCGCCGGCGGGCGATGGGGCTGTGTTGAGGGAGTGCGCCATGGGGTCGTTTCAAATTGGTGTCGAAGGAGAGGGTGGCTATCTCTGAACTACGCCCGGATTGGCTTGGCATCAAGCCGGCTGGAGGCAAACATGGTTCGGTCATTTGCATATTTTGGGTGAGTACGCGGCTCGGCGGCTGCGCCTTTCCGTACCCGCGAGCCTGGAACGGTGGTCACGGCGAGTGAGCTATCGGCGCGGACCATCGGGGCGGGCATGGATCCCAGGCTCAGGGCCTGGGACTTAGACACCGTTCTCTGGCGATTGCACTGCAAGGTAGTTCACAGGAACGAGGCGGCTATGCAGATCGGGGCCGTCGGGTTGCCCCGGATCATAGAAGATGCCGTTATCGGCGTCATAGAGGATGAAGTGGTCTCCTTCGACATGGACGACCGCTACCCCGCAAACATCGCCCCAGCTCTCTGCCTTGCGTAATCCGCCAGTCTGCCAGCCCAACTCGGTCAGGACGCCGCGCAGTTCTGTCCACGTTGTGTAATGATTGGTCTGAGCGCCCCAATCGATCATGCCGGCAATCTGGTCGTAGGGTTTGCCCGTCAGCATCTGCAAGACGAAGACGCCGCAGCCATCATCCCTTGGACATTGCGTGACAAATTGAAAGCGGACCCTGTCGGCTGCGGGTTGTGTCAATGTTCAGTTCCTCAGCGCTTGACCGAGACGATGGCGGTCGACGACGTCCTGATCATCCTGGAAGCTTGTCGAAAAACCCTTAACTTGCCAACTCAGTCGTGTTCCCGATCGACAGCAGATGAGCCATCGCATCGGTAATCGCGTGGTTGTCATAGGGTTTCGAGAAGGCCCTGCTTCCCGCGGGGAGATCGCTCTCTTTGAGGATGGCCGCGCCGGAGGCAACAATCAACCTGACAGGTGGCCACCGATCCCGGATGTAATGAGATAGCTTGATGCCGTCCATCGTGCCGGGCATCTGAACATCGGTGAAAACCAGATCGATGTCGTTTCGCGACTCAAGGATGCGAATTGCCTCGTCGGCATCGCACGCCTCAAGCGCTTCGTAGCCCGCAGAGAGTACCAGATCGACGGCACTCATCCGAATAATCGTGCTGTCTTCGACGACCAGGACGACCGCTTTGCCATATTTCATCGCTCACTCGGTCAATTTGGAGGTGTGAGCCTCGCAGGCTCCGATGGGATAGCGTTTCGCAAGCCATTCGGTTCCTAAGCGGCCGTAGAAATGTCGGTTCGCAAACCGGCGCTTTCCCGGTGGTTGATTGTGACGGCGGCGCCGGGACCCGCATCGCTCAACTGAATGTCGCCATTCAGGCTCTTTGCGAGCGCCTCCACAATGCCAGTCCCCAGGCCCGCCTTTAGTGCTTCGCGACCAGCAGGCATGCCGATGCCGTTGTCGGTAACGCAGAGAGTCCAGTCCTTGCCGGATGAGTGATAGTCGATGACGATTGCGCCCGGTCGTTCATCGGGAAAGGCGTGCTTGAGGGCGTTGATGACAAGCTCGGTCACGACAAGCCCCAAGCGAACGGAAACATCCGCTTCCACGGCGCTGTCGTCGACCATCACCTGAATCGAAAGCCTGTCGGGGTCGGCAATCATCGACGCGCCGAGGCTTTGGCAAAGCTGAGTGAAATAGTGACGGAGTTCAACCTTGCCGCCGTTGGACATAGAGAGTTGGCGTTGCAGGGCCGCGATCGACATGACCCGGTGATGGGCGTTGTGGAGATGCCCGCGCGCTTCCTCCGACTGGACCCGCCGGGCGCTCTGCATGAGAACGCTGGCAATGATCTGCAGGCTGTTGGCGACCCTGTGCTGGACCTCCTGCAGCAGGATGGCATTATCGCGAACGAGATCATCTTTCAGCCGAGCCTCGGCGCGCGCATCGGTCACGTCGGTGATGGCGAGCAGCAGGCGAATATGATCGATGTCACCGTCATCGAGCGTCCGTGCATTGACGACCAGGTGCCGTGTCTTCTGGTTCGACCGTTGAAAGTCGATTTCGTATGCCTCGATGGTGGCGCTGCCCGAGGCGGTGGCCGTCAGCAGTGACGCAAGCTGGGGCATCGCCCATTCGCCGTTTCCAATTTCGCTGAGGCTTTGGCCGCAAACCGTCTTGGGGTCGATGTCGAAGGCCCGGCAGAAGGATGCGCTCGCCGCGATGACCTTCTGGTCGTCGGATAGGTACAGCAACGGCTCATTGGACGATACCACCACAGCAAGCGTGCTCGCCGCTTCGAAACGCACTGTGGGTGTCTTTTGCATGGAGAGGCCCTCAAGGGCCGGAGACTCACGAAGCAAGTCATCACTCGGCAACAATACCAACCGGCCGGAAGGCTCAGCTGGACAAAAAGACTTTAACACGCGTGACGCGCAATCGCTTCATGCTAAATATCGCGGGCTGCATACTGTGCGATGCGCAGATTTCTGCGAGCGTCAGAATATCTGTGGCGAGCGCAGCACCAGAAAATCGATGAAGGTGCGGACTTTGGCGGAAAGGTATTTCCGGCTCGGGTAGACGGCATGCAGCGTATTGCTGATGCCGAGCGCCCCGGCAAGCACCACCTCCAGCCGGCCTGCTTTCAGATCCTCCTCCACCAGCCATTCCGGCAGGAAGACCAGCCCCATTCCTCGCAAAGCCGCCAGGTGCAGAAGCGTCTCGTTGGCACTCAGCAGCACATTGCGGAAGGTGACCTTGCGCCGGTCGTTTTGGCGGCCCAACAGCAGGCTTTCGCTGACATTGATGCCATTATAGCGAAGCAGCGCATGGCCGTTCAGCTCGGCGATGCTCTGGGGTCGCCCGGCGCGCTTGAGATAGTCCGGCGATGCCATCAGGCGGAATTCTATCTTCGCCAATGGGCGCGCAACCAGACCCGGATCGAGCCGCTCGGACGACATTGCCCGCAGCGCAAGGTCAAAGCCTTCCTCGACCAGATTGGCGATCCGGCCGCTGAGATCCATATCCAGGCTGACATCGGGATAACGCTGGTTGTATTCGGCCAGAATATTGACAAAGCCTGAACTGGCCGCCCACACGGGAGCACTGAATTTGAGCGTTCCGCGCGGCGCGACCGTGACATTGCCGATCGACGCTTCCACTTCGTCGAGCCCTTCGAGCATCTGCCTGGTCTGGTTGAAATAAAGCGCGCCGGCTTCGGTAAGGGTGACACTCCGGCTGGTCCGGTTCAAGAGCCGGCTTCCCAGGCGCGTCTCCAGATGCATCACGTGTTTGCTCACCATCGCCGGCGACAGATTCAAACGGCCTGCTGCCGCGGTGAAGCTCTTCAGCTCCGCGACCAAGCAAAATACCCGCAGGCTCATCATCGTATCCATGATCATCAACTTAGAGGAAATGATGCATGTTGGCAAAGCCGATTGATCAATCCAGGGAAAACCAAGACAGTCGCTGAACAAGGCCAGCCGCAGCGGCGGTGCCGAAAAGGAATGGCGACGTGAAGACATCGAGGCTGCCCACCTATTTCCTCAGCCATGGCGGCGGCCCCTGGCCCTATATGACCGGTGGCTTTCGCAGCAATTTCGACAAGCTCGAGCAATCCCTGATCGAGATGCGGGCCGAGCTTCATGATCTGCCCAAGGCGGTGCTGGTCGTTTCGGGCCACTGGGAGGAGAGGGGGTTTGCCGTCTCTTCGGGCAGTAACCCGGGCATGGTCTACGACTACAACGGCTTCCCCGACTATCTCTATCAGATCAAATATGGCGCGCCGGGCTCCCCCGAGTTGGCGCGTCACGTGCAGGATCTGCTGCATTCCGCCGGCATCGACGCCAGGCCGGACCCCACCCGCGGCTTCGATCACGGCACGTTCAGCCTGATGAAGCCGCTCTATCCCAACGAAGACATCCCTGTGGTCCAGCTCTCGCTGGATGCCGGTTACGATCCGGCGCTGCATCTCAAGGTCGGCCGGGCGCTCGCGCCGCTGCGCGAAGAGGGCGTGCTGATCATCGGCAGCGGCCTCAGCTACCACAACCTGTCGGCCATACAGGGCACGGCCGGACATGGCCCCTCCCGTCAGTTTGACGCCTGGCTGCAGGAGACGCTGATCCGGTCGCCATCCGAAACGCGCACCGAGCGGCTTGTCGAATGGGAGAAGGCGCCCGCCGCCCGCGCGGCACATCCGCGTGAAGACCACCTGATCCCCCTGATGGTGGCGGTGGGTGCGGCCGAGGACGAACCGGGCGCCGTCACCTACCACCAGAAAGACTTCGCCGGCGGCCTGACCGCGTCGAGCTTCCGGTTCGGCGATGTCCCCTCTGCCCCTCAATCAAAAGGAGATGCGCAATGACCAGCGCAACGTTCAAACCGATCGTCTATCTCAAGGAAAACTGCCCATTCTGCCTCAAGGTTCGCCTGTTCCTCCTGGAATCGGGACTGGCCTCGGACGTTGAAACCCGCGACTTCGTTCCCGACAGCGAGCAGGAGGCGAAGATCCGCGCCGAGCTTTTGCCGCATCTCGACAAGGTGAGCTTTCCCTCCGCGCAGCTTGAGCCCGGCCGATACGTCACGGAATCCGACGACATCGTTGCGTTCTTTGCAGCCAAGGCAGGCCGCGATCCGGCCGGCATGACGGTCTACCGCAACTATGTCGACGGCGTCTTCGCCATGTCGATGAAGCTCTGGAAAGAAAACCAGGAACTGAAGAAAGCGGCATCCGCCGCCTGACCTCCCATAACCCACATTGGAAACTCTCGATGACCGATATCAGCAAATGGACGCCATACGTCCTCGCAATCCTGCGCATCATCACCGCGCTTCTCTTCCTCGAACACGCGACCATGAAATTCCTGCAATTTCCGGGTCCAATTCAGGGCGTGCCCTATCCGCTTCCGACGATCATGATCATCGCCGGCGCCATCGAGGTGATCACCTCGGCTCTGATGCTCGTCGGCTTTCAAACGCGCATCGCCGCTTTTATCGCCTCGGGCGAAATGGCGGCCGCCTATTTCATGGGCCACATGCCCTATGGCTTCTGGCCGGCGCTGAACATGGGCGAAGTCGCCATCCTGTTCTGCTTCATCTTCCTCTACCTCGCCTTTGCCGGTGGTGGCGCATGGACGCTCGACACCGCGCGTCGTCCGGCCACGGCTTAACGGCGGGAAGCGCCTGTACCGGGCTGCCAGCCAGCAGCCTGGTCTCACGCCCAAGCGCGACGACAAAATCTGGAGACCACAATGAAAGCGGCCCTTCTCAAATCCTACGGCGATGTCGATCAGTTCGAAATCGGCGATATCCCGACGCCGACGCCCGGACCGGGCGAAATCCTGATCAAGATCGAAGCATCCGCCGTCAATCCTTTCGATCTCATTCTCCGCCAGGGCTTCATGGCCAAGTTCATCCCGCTTCCGCTGCCGGCCGTGCTCGGGGGCGACGCAGCCGGCACCATCTCGGCACTCGGCGACGGCGTCACCGGTTTTGCGGTCGGTGATCGGGTCGTCGCCGATTTCGCGGCAAACGGCAAAGGCGCCCATGCCGAATATGGTGTGCTTCCCGCCACATCCGTCGCCAAGCTGCCGGCTGGCCTGAGCTTCGAAGCGGGTGCGTCGCTGGTCAAGGCCGGGTTGACCGGGCGCCAGGCCGTCGAGGCGCTTGATGTCAAGGCTGGCGACCGGGTTCTGGTCTCCGGCGGTCTCGGCACCGTCGGCCGTTCGGCCATCCAATATCTCAAGCAGATCGCCGCCCAGCCGGTGGCCGGCGTCCGTCCAGAGCGGCTGAGCGAAGGTCAGGCCCTGGCCGGCGAAGCGCTCGACATCACGCTCCCTGCCGCAAGCCCCGACTTTGCCTATGGGATCAGTGCCGCCGGGCCGGTGGCCGGCAATCTCATCGGCCATATCAGTGATGGCGGCACGGTCGCCAGCATCGTTCCGGTGCCGGAAGGCGCCAATGCCGCAGACCGCGTCACCATCCATGAACTCTTCCACCGCACCGAGGCGGCGACGCTCGACGCCGTGCTGGATGCTGCCGTGCGCGGCCTGCTGGTCATCCCGATTTCCCATACCTTCACTCTGGAGGAGATCGGTGCGGCGCAGAATGCGGTTGCGGCGGGCGCCCCGGGCAAGGTCGTGCTCAAGCATTGAGGGTTTAAGACAGGGCCGGAGCGTGGTGCGGATCTCTTGATCATGCCCCATTCTCCGGCGGTTGTCCGAAAGGTCGCTCACAGCAAAACATCCGTCTTGACACTCTTCGCTATCAGAACATAATAAGAACATCGGCGCGGCGGCCGCCATCTGAAAACCGAAGATGTGGAGAGCGGATATGCGTGAGCAGCCGATTTGCGAAGCCGTGGAAGATGATGCGTGGCCTGCAAGTGATGTGATGTGGCCGCCGGAGAAGGAGATTGAGGTCTCCGAGGCGCATGCAAGCCTCGTCAAGGCCGTGGCGGGGAGCCGCGGCGTGAGATTTTTCACCGCCTTCATCATCGACATCCCCAGCGATACCTATCTTGGCGATGTCCAGATGGCGATCGACGAGGCCGCCGGCGCGGCCTGTGGCATCCTGCTGACGAAGCATGTCACCGGCCGCGACGCCGCAACCGGCGAGCCGGTTCTGACCGAGGAGGCCACGCGACCGTTCAAGTTTCCCTGCAGCGAGGGCGTCGCGAAAGCGATAGCGAGCTTCTGCGGCAAACTCAAAATGGCGGGCATCTTCTCTTGAGCGCCGCCATGGAAGCCGAAACATCGTCGCGGCCGGTCGAAAATGAGCTTGCCGAGGTGGTCGCCTATCACAATGGCGATATGCGGGCCGCGATAGGCACGCTGCTGGAGGACGTCCGACATTTGCGCCGGCAGTTGATATTGGCAGAAGGCGCCATGGGCGGCGGGATGACCCGCGGCTGGCGGCCGAGCTACGATCGGGACTAAAATGCCCGAGATAGAGCTGGACGCTCAGCCGACGGCTGCCCACCTATGGCAGGTTGGCATCGAGTATCTTGGATCCGGCGATGGGATGACAACTGCGGCGGGACGCGGCCGCTGACCGTGGCATTTCCTCATTCGGCTTTTGCCGGTGTCGAAGCAGGTCGGTCGGCTCCGTCATCGATCCAGGCCAGCGTCTCAGTCAATATTTCCTTCGACAGGGCGGGATCGACTATGACGCGAGCGAGGATCGTTGCCCCGACCATCGCCGACCAGTTGGCGATTGCCCGGCGTCGGCGGTTGGCGTCCGGCCCTTCGTCCTTCTCGCTCATCCAGTCGATCTGCGCCCGCACACCCTCCGTCACCGCCGCACGGGCCTCAGGCGTCTGGCGCAGCGTGTCGGCGGCAAGTCCGGAAATCGGGCACCCACCGGCCCTGTTGTCGCGATGGCGCGGCGACAGGTACTCTTCCATATAGGCGCCAAGCGGGAGTGACGCGCCATTGCGCTGGCCAAGCGCATGCGCGAGCGCCTGGACGATCAGGTCGTCCTTCGAGCTGAAATGACCGTAGAAGCTGCCATGCGTGAGGCCCGCGGCCTTCATCACTTCGGCAACGCCGACGGCCTCGAATCCTTTCTCCCGAAACAGCCGGCTTGCGACTTCCAGGATCCTTTGGCGGTTTTCGGCCATCTGCTCACGGCTGATTTTCATGTTGAGATTTCTCCCTCTCTGCCATTGACTTTTTTATGATAGCCATCACTTTAAACTCGTAATTAGGATCATCATCATAATTATATAACGCTCATTCGAAAGAGAACAAGACAATGACTGACACTCCCACCGTCCTCATCACCGGCGCCTCCTCGGGTATCGGAGCGACCTATGCAGACCGTTTCGCCCGTCGTGGGCACAATCTCGTACTGGTCGCGCGCAATAAGGCAAGGCTGGAGGCTCTCTCGGCGCGACTTCGCGAGGAAACCGGCGTAACGATCGACATCCTGCAGGCCGATGTCACCAAATCCGATGAGCTTGCGGCGGTGGAAATCCGTCTGCGCGACGATCATCGGATCGGGATTCTCGTCAACAATGCCGGCACGAGCCTCGAAGGCACGTTCGTCAATCAGCCCGTCAATGATATCGCCCAGCTGATCGCGCTCAACGCGACGGCGGTTGCCCGCCTTTCCAGCGCCGTTGCGCCACGCTTCGTCGAAGCGGGCTCGGGCGCCATCATCAACGTCTCCTCGGTCGTCGGGCTCGTCCCGGAATTCGGAATGACGGTCTACGGCGCCACCAAGGCCTTCGTGACCTTCCTTTCCCAGGGGCTCAGCCTCGAACTCGGTCCCAAAGGCGTCTACGTCCAGGCAGTCCTGCCGGCGGCGACACGGACGGAGATCTGGGAGCTTTCCGGCATTGACGTCAACACGCTCTCCGGCGTGATGGAAGTGGGCGAACTAGTGGACGCCGCCCTGGCAGGCTTCGACAAGCGCGAGCCCGTCACCATCCCGCCTCTGCACGATGCCGCCCAATGGGACGCCTATCAGTCCGCGCGCCAGACGATGATCCCGGGCTTTTCGCAGTCTGAGCCGGCAGAGCGCTATCGCGCCGCCTCGTAGCGCTTCCCGCGGAAACGCGCCGTCACCAACACAGGCTGTGTCGCAAGGCCGGCCTGTGCCGTGTTCCGGCGCGAAACTCCGAGATGTGACAGAGACCCCCGAAATCCTGACGAAAGAAACGAAATGACTGACAACGCACTTTTTGAACCCTACACACTCGGCGCCCTGACGCTGGCGAATCGGATCGTGATGGCGCCCTTGACCCGCAACAGAGCCGGCGCCGGCTTCGTGCCGGGCGATATCGCCGCGACATATTATGCCCAGCGGGCGACAGCCGGCCTGATCATCTCGGAAGGCGCGCAGATTTCGCAGGAAGGGCAGGGCTACCAGGATACACCGGGAATTTATACGCAAGCCCAGATCGACGGCTGGCGGAAAGTCACCGACGCGGTGCATGCCAAAGGCGGACACATCTTCCTGCAGCTCTGGCATGTCGGTCGTATTTCGCATGTCGATCTGCAGCCGAATGCGCAGGCGCCGGTCGCGCCATCGGCCATCAAGGCCGAGACCAAGGTCTTCGTGAACAATGCCTTCGTCGACGTGTCCGAACCTCGCGCGCTCAAACTGGATGAGATCCAGGCCATCATCGCCGATTTCCGTCGCGCCGCCGCCAACGCGATTGCCGCGGGCTTCGATGGCGTCGAAGTCCATGGCGCCAACGGTTACCTGCTGGAACAGTTTGCCAAAGACGGCGCCAACACCCGCACCGACGCCTATGGCGGCTCGGTTGAACATCGCGCCCGGATGATATTGGAAGTCGCTGCCGCCGTGGCTGCCGAGGTCGGCGCCGAGCGGACGGGAGTGCGGGTTTCGCCGGTCAACAGCGTCACCTCGAGCGATCCGCAGGCGCAATTCAACTATATCGCCGAGAAGCTTGGCCAGATGGGGATTGCCTATCTCCATGTCGTCGAAGCTGGGCGCGGCGGGCCCAATGAGGCTGCTGCCTTTGACTACGCGGAGCTCAGGGCCAAGTTCGCAAACACCTACATTGCCAATAATGGCTACGACCTCGACCGCGCAACGTTGCGATTGACGGAGGGCGCGGCGGATCTGTTCTCGTTCGGCCGGCCATTCATCGCCAATCCTGATCTCGTCGAGAGACTGAAGACCGCTGCTCCGCTGGCGGAGGTGAACCCGGCGACCATCTATGGCGGCGGCGCCCAAGGCTATACCGACTATCCCTCCATCGCCGCATGACGCGCGCGTGATGCACCGGCGCCGTGCTGCTGCACGGCGCCTTTTCACCATGCCGAATGGGGGAGGCGGCGGGGCTAAGAACGCCCTTGCCTCAGGTTTCACCAGGACGCGCAGGCCGAGGCGAATTTCTGCATTACCAGCTGACACCGTCCGCCAGCTTTAGATGTTTAGACGCCGGATCATGTTCATTGGTGGGGCAATCGCCCGCATTGGCTCGACCTGGCCGAGCCGATCGAGCGTCTTGCCGGAATTGAACTCTCCTGGCATCGCTTGCGCCAGGTCAGGTGGGCATGGGGTTCACTGACACACGGGGACCCAGCCGATCGCACCATTTTGCCAGGGCCGCTGCCCCAGTTTTACATCGGCGGCATCGTCTCGAATTTCGGCACCGCCGGATCGACCCGGTCCCAGCCGAGGCCGCGCAGCGTGTAGGTCACCATCTGCGGCTGGTATCGGGTGGGATCGTCGAGGCTGGCGGCGTGAATGGTGAAGAGATCGGGCATGGCAGAGAAGGTCAGATAGACGGGCGCGCCGCAGGCGGGGCAGAAGCCGCGCGTCTTGACGTTGCCGCTGTCGGCGACCATCTCCCAATGCGTCGCCTGGCCCTCGAGCTTCACCGCCTGCCGGCTCGGGAAGGTCAGGTAGGATCCGTGCCCGGTGCCGCTGGTCGCCTGGCAATCGCGGCACTGGCAGTCGTTCATCGCAATCGGCTCGGCCGAGATTTCATAGTGGATCGCACCGCAGGCGCATCCGCCGGTGTAAGGCTTGCTCATATCTCTCTCCTGATGAAGCGCCGCCGAATAAAACGCTGCGTCGGCAAGCGCGATGTCGGTCGCCTCAGTCCGTCTCGTCGACGATGGCGCCGATGTTCTTCACGACCTTCTTCCAGCCTTCGCCCATTTTCTGGAAGGCGGTTTCATTCCTCGGCAGGACGAAGCCGGAATGGATGAGGCGAAGCCGCGTGCCGGCTTCGACCTCGGACAGAATGAAGGTGACCACGGTGTTGAGCGGGGAGCCGTAGCCGGCATTTCCCTCATGCCCGCCTTTCCAGGCATAGGAGAGACGCTCGTTCGGCTTCACTTCCAGCACCTGGCAGTGAATGGTGCCGTCCCAGGCGCCGGCCGGTGTCGTCTGGTAGGTGAAGCGTTTGCCTTCCACCGGCTCGAAGCCCGCCGGCATCATCAGCCAGCGGCCCATCAGATTGGCCGTGGTCAGCGTTTTCCAGATCGTCTCCGGCCGATGCGGGAAGACCTCGTCGACCACGATCTCTTGCGTGTCGGGCTTCAATGCGGCGTCGCTCATGGATCGATTTCCTTCAGCAATGTTCTGAGATTGGCAAAGCGGTCGCGCCAGAAGACGCCGTAATGGCTCATCCAGTCGACAAGCGGCTCCAGGCCTTCCGGCTCGGCGCGGTAATAGACCTTCCGGCCTTCGGGGCGCTCGGCGACCAGGCCCGCCAGCTTCAGCGCCTTGAGGTGCTGAGAAATGGCGCCCTGCGTGACGCTGCTTGCCCGCGTCAGTTCGACGACGGTGATTTCGTCTGAATTGACGATCTGCTCAAACACGGCCCGCCGCGTGGGATCGGCAAGGGCGCGCATGACGGTGGTGATGGAAGCGGCTTCGGTCATGAGGAAATAAATAGCCTATGCTAATTGATGAGTCAAGGCTAATTTGTTTTGGTGGGGAGTTCGCCTCTTGCTCCGTCTTCCTCGGGCTTGACCCGAGGATCTACGTCGGCCTCCATCAGCCACGGGCATGGATCCCAGGCTCGAGGCCTGGGATGACGGAGGGTGGGGGCGCGTTTCCGCCAAACTTGCCGCCGGCGCAGCGGATGGCGCGTCGAGTGGCCGGGGATAGCGGAGTTGAGTTGCGGACAACCATTTGCTGATGCAGAGTGCTTTCGAAATGGAAAGCCAAAGTGACCAAGAAAAACCGTAGCAACCCGCGCTCGGGGAGCCACACCGCCGACGCTCCAGCGGCCAAACCGTTCACAAGCAGCGCGCTCGCATCGGATCTGACGTGGCTGCCGGATGTGACGGCTGTCGGAAAGCCACCGGTTAGCGCTGAAGCCTATGTGCAGGCTTATCTCGCAGATTCTGGCGAATGGTATTGGTCGACGATTTTACTGCATGATTCGAGAGAGAGCGTCTTGAAGCGCGTTCTCGCCATTGTCGAGCAAGCCAGATTACCTGATCACGAGAAAGCGCTCGGTCAAATGGGCGCCGGCCCGCTCGAAGACATGATGTCGGATGAATTGCTGGATCATTTGCAGCATTGGCTGCCGTTCACGCCTGCCATGCGGTATGCGCTCGGTCAGGTTCGAATGTCTAGCGAACCTCCTGCCTTGCAACAGCGACTGAAGGCGATGCTCACGCGGTAGTGCCTCCGCGGCCGGTCGGCATGGATTCCAGGCTCAAGGCCTGGAATGACGGAGAATGCGGGTGCGTTGGTGTAAAACTCGCAGCCGACGCTCAATCTCCCGCAGATCTAAGCCAAGTCACTACCCGATCCCGCAATACTCGAATCGTTCGGCTCTACGGAGTTTCCACTCGGTTCCGGCAGCCACGATTTTCGGTCGGATAATGATGGTGACATGCCGACCCAGATCGCGAGGCCGATCAGTAGCGCGCCGCTCAAGACGCCGATGACAGAGTAGATCCAGATCATCCGCTCGCTCCTCTTGCGAGCATCCACCATAACACCGGGCATCGTGTTTCAACAGTATCGGCGCTCATGCGGACAAAGCTCGGGCTTTAGTTCGAGAGGTACGTTTGAAGGAATGTTCGAACGCTGCGGATGGATTTTCCTGCGGCGTCTGGATTGTATTTTTCGATGTGACCAAACACCCGCCTTCCCACCTTAAACTCCGGAGCATCAAAATCGTGGTAAGTGCCCTTGTAGACATTGAGCTCGATGGGCGGGCCATTGTCACTCAGACGGGCAAGCCTCTTCTGGCATCGGTCAGCCGGGCTCCTATTGTCTCGTTCGCCACTCAAAATCAGGGTCGGCACCGTCGCGTCACCCTGACTTGCCGCGCAGAGGGGATAGTAGGCAACCGCTGCCTTGAATTTGTGGTCCATGAGCTGTTCGTTGCCTTCGATTTTTGTCCCCTCCAGCGTCGCCGTGCCGCCGGTTGAAAAGCCCATCAAGGCAACGCGCCTGATATCGACAAAGCTGTGTTTCGATAAAAAATTCAAAGCCCCATAGGCGTCGAAGAGGCGATCGGGGAGAGAACCCTGGCACGTGTCCTTGATGTTGCGGGTAGTGAAGCTATCGACGACCAACACGACGTAACCCCACGAAACCAGCCGTTTCGGCCAAAGGTCTTTGACGCTCAACCGCATGCCCTCGCATCCATGCAGGAGGACGACCGCCGGGAAGGGGCCATCACCCTCCGGGCGGGACAAATATCCCAGCAGGGGTGTGCCTTGCGGTTGAGAAATAATTTCTCCCTGTTCTCTAGCCTTGCTTATTCGAAACGGGCTGAGCTTTACGGGCGCGCTTTCGAAGTGAACCCGTTCGTCGGCATCAGCCGGGTTTCCAGCGAGCGTGACGCTGAGAAAAGCGACGAGGCACAGAAAAAGTCTCGTGGTTTTCACTGAACTTCTCCGCCATTTGATCAACAGCCTGCTCATTGTACGCCGGACCTGAAGGCTCGCAAAGCGGGTGAGGGGGGTTGCCGCCGATTGGGTCGGGTTCGGCGGAGTTAAATTAACCGCGCACCGCGATTAGAAGCTCTTGATCACCCCCTGGCAGATCGTTTATGACTGCCGCAAATCCAAGCTGCGAAATTTGAGTCCAGAGGTGATGTCGACCAAATCGGCGCCGCCGGCTGATCGTACGCGCCACTTGCTAAGGCTTGCGGATTTGTCACACGGCCCACCTCTTGCTCCGTCATCCTCGGGCTTGACCCGAGGACCCACGTTGGTCTCCATCAGAAGCGGAATGGATCCTAGGCTCAAGGCCTGGGATGAGGGAGAGCGGAGGGACGTTTTGCCAAACTTGCCGCTGCAGCGAATGGCATTCTGGCGCCCACTTGATCGAGCAGCCTCGGTTTTCGAACTGGCGCGAGACCCACAATTAGTCCTTGATCACCCCCTGGCAGATCATTTATCACTACCGTAAATCCAAGCTGCGAAATTTGAGTCCAGAGGTGATGTCGATAAAATCGGCGCCGCCCCTTCAATCGTTTGCGTCACTCGCCAAGGCTTGAGAACCGGTCATCTCAGACGTCCGGTCCGCTTCCTCGGATCGCCCTTGATCCCCATCCTTTTCCGGCTGACCTCTCATCTTCAATCACATAGGGATCGGGCAGGGTAGCGCTCGCCTCTTCCAAGGAGAACTGCAATGGACCCTTCGATTGCTCCGGCCTCCCGGGCAGCGGCGGTAACGCCGAACGATACCGCCATCGTCGGAGCCCGCGCGCTTTACATCGGCACGGCCGGTGATGTTGCCATTGCGCCGCGTCGTGACATGGATCCTGTCATCTTCAAGAGCGTGCCGGCTGGAACGATCCTGCCTGTTCATGCCGCCATCGTGGCGCTGACCGGGACCACCGCATCCAACATCATTGCGCTGTTCTGAGCCTTCCAGAAGCCGCGCCCCATGGGAAGACCGACCAAGTTCAGCCAGGCGCTGGCCGAGAAGATCTGCGAGCGCATTGCTGACAGGGAAAGCCTGCGGTCGATCTGCCGGGATGAGGATATGCCGTCAAAGTCGACCGTGCTGTCCTGGCTCGCCGACGACGATAAGGCGGCCTTTCGGGCGCGGTATGCGCTGGCCCGCGAAATCCTGGCCGACGGCTTTGTCGACGAGATGGTCGAGATTGCCGACGACCGCAGCAATGACTGGATCGAAAAGAAGAATGCGAGCGGCGAGACCACCGGCTGGCAGGAGAATGGCGAGGCCATCCGGCGGTCGCAGCTCCGCATCGCCACCCGCCAATGGGTCGCCGAAAAGCTGAAGCCGAAGAAATACGGTTCCAAGGTCGAGCCCGACCAAGGCGTCGTGACCGGCGAGGTTTCGCAGTTGCTGGAAGATATCAATGGTAAGACGCGCGGACTTCCAAACGGCAGTTGACCAGTTTTCCGACTGGCGCTGGCGGCTGAACAACCTCTATTGGATCACCGACAAATCGGGCAAACGCGTCAGGTTCGAGATGAACTGGACGCAGATGACGTTTTTCGAGCAGATGCATTACCTCAATGTGCTGCTGAAAGCCCGCCAGCTGGGTCTGACGACCGGTCATCGATCAGCTGCTTGCCTTCACGGCGGACACTGATCCGACGAAGTCGTCGGCCGCTGAAATGTTTCCGGTCGGAAACGTCGTCGGGCATCCTGGAAATCAGGACGGCGTGACGACGTGGGACACGATCAAGCTGCCGGCTTCAGTGCCGGACGGCACCCGCATCATGTTCGAATATCAGCCTGGTCAATGGACGTCGAGAAACACCTATGGCCGCATCGACAATGGCGACGGGACGGCCGACTATAAGGTGCAGGAGATATTCGCCACCAACGTCCAGGACAATGCCGCGCTGCTGGCTCACGGCATGAACCTCGATACCACGTCTTATGTCCATCCGACGCTGCATGGGATCTTGCGATTTGTCGGCCGCTTGCCACAATCCGAAAAGCTGAAATTTTACCCCTAGTCGAGCGCTGAGAGATGACATCCAATGACGATATTCTCCGCGCTCTCGGGCGCGTCGAGGGCAGGCTGACAGGCATCGAGGACAACGTCGCGCTTCTGCGCAAGGAGGTCAGCGACGAAAAGGCCAATGCCCACAATAGCCGCGCCGTGATCCACCAGCGGCTCGACGAACAGGCCAGGCAGATCGCCCATCTCGATACCAGGGTGGCGATCAGCGGCGGTGCGGATGCGCAGATCCGCGAGGAAATCAAAAGCCTCAAGGAGACCGTCGAGAAGAACCAGGAGGCGGTCGGGCCGGCGGTTGAAGAGTGGAAACGGATGAAAACGATCGGCTATGGCATCTCAGGCCTGATTGCCTTCGCCGGCCTGACGATCGGCGGGATGATCGCTTATGCGAGCGATGGCGCGGTGGCGGCGCTGCGGCATTGGTTGAAGATCAATTGATGGGTGGTGCCGGTCATTCGGCGGCCGGTCATTCGGCGGCCGGTCTTGGGTGTGCCGTGCGCAGATGCATCTCGTGCTCTACAGATAGCCTACTATTGCGGTCGCGATGGCGCTGTTTCGTTTTATGAAAATGGAACCCGTTGGTGATCCCTTTAGGCTCCGCCGTGGCGCCCGGCAGACGGATACTCATGCTCGCCCCAAAACCGAAGCAAACCAGACAGCTAAATTTTAGGCGTCACTAACGAACAAAACGGCGGCCTGCTGGTTTTCCTCTCAGGAGGAAACGGTCATGAAAACCATGAGCAATCGCCAAGTTCGCATTGCCGGCCCGCGAGAGCACGATGTTGCGGAACATTGCCGCAAGTTTGGGATCGGCCCGGCCGAGGAGAAGAAGCTGAAGAAACTTCTCGGCTCTCGGGCGCCGCTCCATGAAATCCAGGCCAATGCTCCGCCGCGGCAGCCGAGGTGGCGTTAGATGGCGAGGGTCGCGGAAGACGTCGCAGGGATCAATACACGCCACATTACGGCAATGATTCAAAGATTGAGCGGAACAGAGCAGCGCCGTGAACGCTCGCGAAAGAGGTGCTTTTGCCGTGTTTTGACATGATCGATCTTGTTTGAGACGTGGGCCGAATCTCCGGCTTGCTCCACTTGGACCTGCTGAAAGCCCTGCTCCGGCGGGGTTTTTCGTTGGCGTTCTAATGAGCCTGTCGGTTTTCGCCCAGCGCGAGCTTATCGGTGTGACGGTCGCAACGTGCCCGGGCAGGTTGTCGATCATCCCCGGCGGAATTTCCGGGATCGTGGCGTCGTATCTCTGCCGGGGAACTTCCGACAATATCAGGGGTTTTGCCGGCGGATCGCGCGGCAGGTCTCGTCTCCTGTACCTACTGCTACCCCTGCAGTTGCTGCGCGGTCCACTCATGCAGGTATGATGGCGCTTTGCTCCCGGCTGTCGTCAGCGGGCAAAGTCATTTGTCGTTTGTCGACTTTGGAAGTTCACACGCTCGAAGACGCATCGATCCGCGTCGGCGCCAGTATCTGCGATGGATCAAGAAGGCACAGCTGCGCGCCAGGAAAGCCTGTCAACGCTGCAGTTGCCGCGAGAGCATGAGAATGTAATCGTCGGCGATATCGGCAACCACCATGGCGGCTTCCGCGGCCGTGTATCCCTTGCCGATGGCGTCGCTGACGATTTTCATCACGGCCGGTTCAAGCGCTTCCCGGCAGTCGGACAGACTTTCGTCATGCGGGCATTTTGGACGAAATTCCAAGACGTTGTTCATGGCATACCCTCCATTCGATCTAGCTCGGGGCCTCTGAAGGCAACCCAGCCTCTCCAGGGAAAGGCGGGGCCACGGTTCCGGCGAGCTGCTTCAGGAACCAGAAGTGTTGTCGTTGAAGCTACGATGGCATAGGGGCGGATGTATTCAAGCGCATGCTGATATTAAGGTAAGCCAGTAGGGTTAATTCGTCCACTGATGTTGCATCGTGGCATCGCAAGCAGGTGCAAAGCCAGCCGCGGCCAATGCATGTCGCTCAAAAGTGTGCGCGGTTTTGCGATAACGACATGCATCAAATAAAGCATGTCGCCCAAAAGTGTGTGCGGTTTTGGGAAAATGACATGCATCCAATAAAGCCCTTAGAGTTTAGCGCCTGCGAGGCTATTTTTTGCGCTAGACGCTGATACGGCGGCCGGCTTTATCAGCCTCTTTGCGATTGGCGCCGTGCTTTTCGATGATGTCCCTGGCATCCTCGTTGGAAATGCGGTGTTTCTTGGCGAAGTAGATGACTTCGTAGGGCGCCTCAGTGACAGCCTCTTTGGCGGGTTGGATCTTTTTCGTTTTGTCATTGGACATGATTTTTCCTTCCATGGAAATGTTGAGCTGGACGTGCCAACCCCGTCTCCGGACAAAGGATCGGAGAACCGGCGCTCTCAAGTCGGCATCAATCGAAGAATGGGCTTCGTGCCGTCTTATCGATGCGCGCGGGCCGTCATATGTTTTTCCCAGATCTGCGTCGCCTGCGCTGCCGTGCCGGTCTTGTGGAAGCGCAGCAGGTGCAGTCCTTCCGCCCGTCGTTTTTCGTTAAAGGCGCTGTTTTCGTAGTCGGTGCCTTCGACAATGCTCTCGCTTTGAAGAACGGCCTTCAATTCCTGCACATAGTGTCCGGTGATGTTGAAAAGCGCTTCATTCTCAGGTGCGTCTGTCATCGTTTTCCCTATGGTCGCGTGGCATTCAACGCGGTGCCGGTTCGGCAGGCCACGTTGGTAAGATGCATCAAGCAATCCGCGCCCCTATGGGAAAGGCTGGTATCGGACAGCGTTTAGCTGGGGGTGTCTGTCTGGAGTTCCATATATCATGCAGCAGCGCCGCCTTGCGAATCAAGGATCAAGGCACGGCCAGTCTGAACGCACGCATGTTAAACCACTTGCCTCCCCGATACCATCTCAATCGAAATACCGAAGAATATGGAGGGAGCAGGGCTGTCTTCGCTTTCCGAGTTTAAGGCAAGCGATCCGGGTTCCCACCAGAACGGTTGCTTCTGCAGGAGGGACCAGGCGTGGATGCGTTCGTCATGCCGGGCCGGCGTATCGGTCAGCTCATCATAGGTGCCCTGAACAAGCACGCTCTTCCACGTTCGGTTTTCGCCAAATTCTTCAACCTGAACACAGGCTGGCGAATGGGCCCGCAATAGATCAATCTTCAGGCCCGGCATGGAAAATATGAAAAGCCGGCCTTTTTCATAGGCATACTGAATGGGAACGATATAGGGATATTTTTCGCCCAGGCATGCCAGATGGCCACGGGTGTGGCCTGCCAGAAAGGCGAGGCAGTCTTGTTCACCCATTTCTCGCAGTTGCATCGCGTTATCCAATTCCGTCAGCGTTTCAGCCCTTCGTTTGATAGGCAGCAAAGCGTCCTGGCTCGCCGCAACAGTCTTGCCGCGCCTACCAGAAGACATCGTTGAGAATGATATAGACGATAAAGGCCAGACAGATGGCCGGTGTCGATTTCACCAGAAAGTCGATGTACCGGAACCTGCCGATATGCTGAGCCAGGCGTTTCCACGAATGGATGTTTACCGTGGAAGACATCATGCCCTCCTTTGGTTGGGGCCGGATAACTCTGATCACCCGGGAAGCAGCGCCCGTTCACAAACTGCCACTACACCAAATATGGGCGCCAATCCTCTGCGCTACAAGGCGTGGCGGATTGCCGGTCCGGCAGAGAGATCCCGCTGCTGTGCACGATCGCCAATGGCGGCGCGGAGGGGGCAGGATTGCGGGGCACGTCCATACAGGATTGCGCTTCGACCTCAACCATCGCTTCGATCAGTTTCAGCCGATCGAGTTTCCGCCGTTGATCGTCGTAGAGCCTGCTGAGCAGCGCATAGGCCGATCCGGAGGGTCTACCTTTGCGCAATAGTTTCCTGATCAGCATTTCCTGATCGGCAACGCGATGCGCCGCCTTCACGATATGGCGACGCGCCAGCTTCAGGTCTTTCAGGCGGTATCGTGTGGCAACCATATGCTTTGCTCCCCCTGTCTCATCCGGCAGTAGCAGGATGGTGGCCGTTTCATTTCACCGGCCATACGCCTTCTCGCAATCAGCGAAAATCTGCAGCCGTGAGCGTGAAGTTGTTTCCGCGTCGATGCTGATAGACTCTCGATGCAGCCTCCTGAATGGAAGACCGCGCCGCATCGAAGGCATTGAGATAGGCGGCTTCGGAAGAATTCTGGGTGATCGCGCTGCCGAGCGCTGCTTCTTCGACCAGAAACCTGACCTCGAACATGCCGTCATAGCCGGTGAAGCGGACACCTTTTCTTGCTTCGTCGAAGCTGCGGCTTCTGTTGGGAAAGATAAGTGCCATTGCGGTTGTCCTTGGAAGTGGGTGGGAGCCGCTGTGCGACCCTCGGACCCGGCGATGATTGTCGATGCACGGCTGACCGGAACGGGCAGCTTGATGCCAGATGGTTGGCAACCAGTCTGCCGCCATGCCCGATCGTCGGCAGGTCTCAATGGATCGTCTGCACGATGACCCGGTCATCGAGCAAAGCCTGAGATGTCTTGATCAAGCGCACCGTACCAGTGATGATCTCGTCGGAATAGACCGGGTCCGCACGCGAAATTTCGTCCGTCATATCGCGGAGGACTTTGTTTATCTCAAGCAGAGGCGGCACAAGGTCCAGCAATCCATCGGCGGCCAGCCCGTGAGCCAGGCCTGCGATCACCTCTCTGAGGTGATCTATGAGCGCACGCCGTTCTGAAACCGCCAGTGCCGACGGCTTTGTGAGGGTCGCTTCACCGTTGAACTGCATGATGCGTATCCTCCTCTCTCTAAAATGGGTTCCGCCACGCCATTATCAATGGCTACCGCCGAATGAGGTTGCGGTCGGATGGCAAAGAGCGCAAGCTGAACTATCGGCGGGCACGATACGGGCACCGCTGCTTGGGGCGCGCCAGTTAAGCCCTGGCGCCAGCGAACCCTAGCCCCAACGAAGGAGGACACAATGTCTTCCACATCAGATCAATTATTCGATATCCACAATTTGAGAATGCTGGACCGTATCCTCCGAAAGGCCGGCTTTCGCGGCGGCGAAACCTACGCGACCGATGATGGCGAGATCAGCGCCACAAGTTTCCTCATTCATTGTTTCCAGATGGGGATCGTCGATGAGGCCGCGTTGAAATCGGCTCTGAAAATGTATCTCGCGACACAGTTGAGTTCAGGCCCGCTTCCGCAGGCCATGGAAGACGGCTCCTTTGCCAGATGGCAGGATGACGGCGGCGCCCCGGTGAAAGCCTATCGGATCGCGCGGTATACGGCGTCTGGTCGCGCGGACGCACCGCTGCGGCCGCCAGCTTACCGCTTTCCCAAAACCAGGCTGCCTGAACGATTGTCCGAGATCCCGTGAACGCGCCTGCTGCGACGTCACCGGGAACGCCCGATCGATCGTCGCGATGACATGACGAACAAGGAAGAAGACATGTCTGGGATTCACGCCGATCAAAAGGATCGGGCCAGGAAACGCGAGACCATCGCCCCCGTGCGGAAAAACGCGACGTCAAGCTCGACCGCCGACGATCTGATAACGCAGGCTCGTCAAGCGCGCTCACCGTCGGCGGAGCAGGGGATCGATAGCACTGACAAGCAAGCCTATGGTCTGGCGCGTCCACACAAAGGTCCGTTCGACAACGCAACGGCATTCAGCGCTGCCACCTACGACCATGATCTCCCGACGCGACAGCAATTGGAGGCGGCGCAACGCAGCCAATCCGACGCGATAAAGCGGCAAGAGGCAAACCGCCAAAAGGGCAAATCCCGCCTGCGCGCAAAGACAACGACGCTGAAATCTCCCTGAGCAGGAATAGAGGGGCAGACGGCGCCCTATAGCTTTCTTGCTGACTGAGCGGTGCTTGGCTCCAAGGCCTTTTCGCTCGGGGTCTGTCGAAAAGCCCGCCTCAGGCGGGCTTTTCCTGTTTGCGGCAAAAGCTCGGGAGACTGTCAGGCCGCCCCAAACGGCACGGCGACGAAGGTTTTGTTGCCATCGCGTTCGACGAGCAGCAGCACCGACTTGCGGCCGGCCTTGCCGGCATCGGCGATCGCGGTCTTGACGTCGCGGGTGTTGTGGACCGGTCTGTCGTTCACCGAGACGATGACATCGCCGGATTGAATTCCGGCGGCCGCGGCCGACTTGTCCGGGTTGACACTGGCGACCACCGCACCGTTGACAGAGCGCGGCAGGTTGAGCTGCTGGCGCACGTCGGGTGTCAGGTCGGCAAGGCCGATGCCGAGGCTCGGCTGGCCGCTGCTCTCGCCCTTGCTGGCGGGACTTTCGGCCGCGGCCTGTTTCTGGCCTTCCTCATTGGTGCCGACGGTAACGTTGAGATCGATCGTCTTGCCGTCGCGCCAGACGCTGAGCGCTTCCTTGGCGCCCGGCGAAAGGTCGGCGACCAGGCGCGACAGATCTTTCGGCGTCTTGACGGTCTCGCCGCCGACTGAGGTGACGATATCGCCCGGCTTCAGGCCGGCATGGGCGGCCGGCGTATCGGCCGTGACGGCGGCAACCAGCGCCCCCCCTGTTTTATCAAGGCCGACGGCATCGGCGACATCCTTGGTGACCGGCTGGATCTGCACGCCGAGATAGCCGTGATCGATCGAGCCGTCCTTCTGCAGCTTGGCGACGATCGCCTTGGCCTCGTCGGAGGGAATGGCGAAACCGACGCCGACACTGCCGCCGTTTGGTGAATAGATGGCGGTGTTGATGCCGACGACATTGCCGCTGCGGTCGACGAGCGGGCCGCCGGAATTGCCATGGTTGATCGGCGCGTCGATCTGGATGAAATCGTCATAGGGGCCGCTGTGCAGGTCGCGGCCGCGCGCCGAAACGATGCCAGCCGTCACCGTGGTGCCGATGCCGAAGGGGTTGCCGATCGCCAGGATCTGGTCGCCGAGCTTCAGCCTGTCGGAATCGCCCCAGGCAATGGTCTGCAACGGCTTGCCCGCCTGGATCTTCAACACGGCGACATCGGATTTCGGGTCGGTGCCGATCAGCTTGGCCGGCAGTTCCGTGCCGTCATCCAGCGCCACCTTGATGTCGACGGCATTGTCGATGACATGGTTGTTGGTGACGATCACGCCGTCGGGGCTGATGATGAAGCCGGAGCCGAGCGCCATCGCCTGCTGCGAAGGCCGGTTTTTCGGCGCCTGGTGCGGCAGCGGGATGCCCTGGTCCTCGAAGAACTGGCGGAACTGCTCGTCCATCGGCGACTCCTGCTGGTCGGCACTGACATCGGTCGCCTTCATTGTCGTGGTGATGGTGACGACCGCCGGCTTGTCGGCATCGACGATGGACGCGAAGGAGCCGCTCGGCGCGAGAACGCCGCCGGCATCGGACGGCGCGGCAAAGGCGCTGGACGAATTGATCGTAAAGGGCAGGCATGCCGCGCCGGCGATGATGGCGGCTCCGACAAGCGCTGCGGTGCGATGTTTGCGTAAGATGTGTGACATGGTGGTGATCCCTTGGGCGGTGGTCCCTTGCGAGAGCGTTGGCTTTGGATGGCGTCGCGGTTCCATGTCCTGGGACCTGGCGTCGGATGGCTATTGGCGGCAATTCCTCTTGGGAACGCGCAGTCGTCGAGGGGCGGCGACCGGGGGAAGAGAAGAATTGGCGCTCGGGATTCATATGATCCCACCAAGCGGATTTACAAATTAAAGTTTGATCATGTTTATATTGCCGATTTGTAAGTTATGACGGGAATTTAATCTTCGCTGCCCGTGCGTTCCGGCCGGCTGCCCCGCTGCAGAACTTCCGGCCCGGTTTTGTCTCGCTTCGCGTCCTTCGCGATGTTTTCATTCGAAAATAAATGGACTTATTCCCGATGGCGGTGATCCGATCGCCGCAGGCGCCCGTAATTTGCCGACAGACGATCCCGTTGCTGTTTCTGGAAGTTCTATTCCCGGATTCTGTTGCGAATATAAAATGTTAGTAGACTCTAAATTATTTCTTCTTCAGAAAGTAAAGGTCGCGATTCGAGGGCAAGCGAGTCTCGCGGGCGAGATATAACGGGGGCGGTGAGGACGGCAGTGGAGCGGGGGCGGAAGGCCAGGCGCGGTGCGCATGTGAAGTTGAGCGATGTGGCGAAGAAGGTGGGTGTCAGCCCAATCACCATTTCGCGCGCGCTTCGCAATCCCGAAATCGTCTCGGAGGATCTGCGCCAGACTATCCTGCGCACGGTAGACGAGATGGGGTATATCCCCAATCTTGCCGCCCGGGCACTCGCCGGCCGCCACAACGGCATCATCGGCGTAATCACGCCCGCTTTGCACCATCACGGCTTCGCCGGCCTGATGATCGGCATCGAGGATTGCTTGCGCACCACCGAATTCCGCGTGCAATATTCCAACACGCTCCACCATGCCGACGGCGAGGCCGGCGAGCTCAGATCCTTCCTGACGCAGAAGCCGGCCGGCGTCATTATCGCGGGCGCCGAATCCTATCATGATCTTCTGTCGCTGATCGAAAACGCCGCCTGTCCGATCGCCCATATCACCGATCTCAGCCAGGAGCCGGAAAGGCTGGTCGTCGGCCTCGATCATTATGCGGCCGGCGCCGAACCCACCCGCTTCCTGCTATCGAGGGGTTATGAGAGGATCGGCTTCATCGGCCGCGGCACGGATATTCGCTCGCGTCGCCGGAAGGAAGGCTATGAGGCCGCGATGGGCGAAGCCGGCCGTTTCGATGCTGATCTCGCCATTGGCGGAAATGAGGGAAGCAGCACCGGCCTCGGCAGGGAATTGTTTGCCCGCCTGTTGCAGCGCGTGCCGGATATCGATGCCGTCTTTGCTCAAAGCGACGATCTGGCGCTCGGTGTCCTCATCGAATGCGCCGCGCGCGGCATCCGCGTGCCGGAGGATGTCGGCATCTGCGGCTTCAACGATCTGGAGTTTTCAGCCTTCACCCAACCGACCCTGACGACGGTTCAGATTCCACGCTACGATATCGGCTACCGCGTCGCCGACATGCTGCGGCGCGCCATCCGCGACGAGCCGCCCGGCGAAAACAAGGTCGATTGCGGCTTCTCCATCATCCCGCGCGGCTCGACGCGATAAACCTGTTCTAAATTAAATAGTTAGGGGAAAACCGCTTACACCATTCGGCATCATGCTCGAGCAATGCGGGCAGCCAAAATATCGATATCAGCCCAGTGTTCCTGCAAATCGTTCCGGCCATCGCTCACGTTGAAAAACCTCCGTCAGGAAGTCGATGAACACTCTTGTCTTGGAGGGCAACAGGGTGCGGTTTGCATAATAGATCGAAATCGGGCCCGCGTCGGCATACCATGCCGGGATCAATCGGATCAGCTCGCCGCTCTCCAGATAGGCAAGAGCATCCGCCTTGGCGATCATCGCGACACCAAGGCCGAGAAGGGCGGCGGATCGCATGGCCGCGGGATCGTTGACGACGATCGTCTCTTTCAAGGCCGCAGGCTGCTCATCTCCAGCAAGATTGCGCATCTGCCGCTGGTGAATTCGACCCGTCCGCATCGAACGCTTGACGATACCGTCGAGTTCGTGCAAGCCGGACGGATCATGAGGCGGAACCCGATCGCCCAGATATCCCGGTGATGCCACGGGGATAATATGAGCAGGGGCCAATGGCCTGGCGATGACACCAGGCGTCAACTCGAAACCCCCGCCGATCGCAGCATCATAGCCCTCGGCGATCAGATCGACCTGTCTGTTTTCGAACATCCATTCCGGGCGGATCATCGGATATCGCTGCATGAACTCCGGCAATAGCGGAAGGATGTAGCCTATGCCGAGTGTCGGGCTCATGCTGAGTTTCAGCACGCCGGATGGTTCGGACTGTTCGCTCGATGCCTCCGAGATCGCTCCCTGCAGGCTTTCCAGGTGATCTCGGATTGAGTGCAGAAAGCGCTCGCCTGCTTCCGTGAGCGTCAGACTTCGGGTGCTTCGTTGAAACAGCCTTAGTTTCAGGTTGCCTTCAAGTGCTGCGACATTGCGGCTGACCGCCGCCGGCGTCAGGCCGAGCCGTCGTGCCGCCGAGGAGAAGCTTCCAAGCTCGGCGCTGCGCACGAAGGATTCCAGGTTTGCAAGTGTCTCCATACCATCACTTTCAATCAATGCTTGAAATTGATAACAGGCAATTCTGTCTAATCACAAGGGAATAACAAGGCGATATTCACTCCATCGAAACCAAACAATGGAGTTATCGCAATGACCATCGGCATCATTGGCGCCGGCAATATCGGCTCCGCCTTCGCCCGAGCCCTTGCCCGCAACGGCATCGCCGCCACGATCTCGAACAGTCGCGGCCCCGACACATTGCAGGATCTGACCGAGGAACTGTCGCCGCACATTACGGCGGGGACAATCGAAGAGGCGGCGAAAGCCGGCCTCGTCCTTGTCGCCGTCCCTTGGTCGAAGCTACCCAAGGCATTGGCGGGTCTTCCTAACTGGGCGGGTCGCATCGTAATCGACGCCAACAATCCGATCGAAGGGCCGCTGTTCAAACCAGCCGAGCTGAATGGTCGTTTGTCGACTGAGGTCTTCGCCGGCCTGGTGCCCGGTGCTCGCGTTGTGAAGGCATTCAACCATCTCCAGGCGCATGTGGTTTCAGCCGATCCCCGCGCCGAGGGCGGCAGCCGCGTGCTCTTCTATTCCGGCGACGATGCCCAATCGAAGGCCGAAGTGGGGACGCTGATCTCCAAATTGGGCTTTGCCGGCATCGATCTCGGGCCGATTTCGATCGGCGGCAAGCTCGCGCAATTCCCCGGCGGGCCGTTGCCTGTCCTCAACCTCGTCAAATTCGGATGAACAGCGATCGGCCGGATCAATCCGGCCGATTTGCTCGAACGACAGCGCCGCGCATCTTTTCAGCCGTGCAAAGGACGCTGTAACACCTTGAATTGCTGCGTAGTTTTATCCTTAAATCGGTTCCGATTTAAGGAATTATGCAGTAGGCACAGCCGAGATTATTCCCTATATAGAATGAATGAGGATCACTGTGCTGAAAAATGGATAGTGCAGGACTGTCTCTGGACAGAATGCGCACCTTTGTCCGCGTCGCCGAACGCGGCAACCTGTCGATGGTCGCAAGAGAGCTGGGTGTCGGTCAATCCACCGTGACGCGGCACCTCAATGAACTTGAGGAGGCTGTCGGCGTACCGCTTCTCAGCCGAACCACGCGACGCGTCACCCTTACCGACGAAGGCAGCCGCTACTATACGAACTGCCTTCAGATATTACGCCTGGTCGAACAGGCTGCGGAAGAAGCGAGAGATGCCCGCCGGGCTCCTGCTGGGGCTGTTCGGCTTTCCTGTACGGCAGCACTCGGCGTGATGCACATCACCCGCCTCATCTTTGACTTTCAGGACAAGCATCCGGACATTCGGGTCGACCTCAACCTGACGGACGAGCGGATCGACCTGGTTCGCGAAGGCGTTGACGTCGCACTCCGTCTTGGGCCTCTCGCGGACAGCGCGATGAAACTTCATGCGCTGGGAGAAAGCCATCGGCTGCTGGTGGGCGCTCCGACCTATTTGTCCTCCCACGGACGGCCGGAATGCCCAGCCGATCTGTCACGCTACGAAACCGTCGTGATGTCCAATGTGGCGGGGAGCGATCAGCTCGTTCTTTCCTCTCCCGACGGCACAAGCGTGATGATCCCGGTCAGTGGCAAGCTACGCGTCGATCACGGGCTTGCGGCGCGCGAAGCCTTTGCCGCCGGACGCGGAATTGGTCCTACACATCTCTGGTTGGTCCACGATCTTCTGGACGACGGCCAGCTCGAGGTCGTGCTTGGCGACTATCGTCCTTTACCGGTTCCGGTGAGCTTGCTGATCGTTCCAGAGCGTGCCGCCATTGCCCGCGTTCGGCTTCTCGTCGACTTTCTTGTCGGCGAGGTTTCCAAATTGCCGGGAATTCGGCCATCGTAAGCCCTTGTTTTCAAGCGTGTCGTTATCGCAAAACCGCTGCACACATTTGCGCGACATGCTTCAAAATCCGAAAGACCGCTTATCGCCACGCCACCCCGTCGTCCTGAGATACTGCTCCCAGTTGAGAGTGTCGGGGTTCAGGCGACGGCTCCATTCGAGGTCGTGCTCCTTGCCGAAATAGCCATGGTCGACAGCATATTCGACCATCCCCAGAAGCTCTCGAACGAGAAGTTCGTTGGCGGCAAACTCCGGAAAATAGTGCAGCAAGCCATCCCTGGTGAAAGCGTTTCGATACGCGGCCTTGAGCCCGGTCACACGCTGAAAGGTTTCGACCATCTCGCGCGGAGAAATGATATCGCCAACGATCGGCAGCGTTTTCCCGTTGTAACGCTCGGGATTTGAGAAAATTTCAAGCACGACCGGCCCGGTGGCCGTCAGCGGATCGACAAACGGCGCTCGGAAATCTTCAGGAAGATAAATCGGCAAGAGGAGCGTATCGCCCTCCATGCGCGGCACATAATATTCGAGAAGATTCGTGTAGAAGAATGCCAGCATGACGAAGGAATGAGAGACCGGCAGGCCGCGAATATGGTCTGCAACGCGCGCTTTGTCGGTAAAATGCGGCGCATATTTCGTCCCGTTGGTGATCTTGTCGACATTCTCAAGCGTGCTGAAAACAATATGCCCGACGCCGGCCTCAACGGCGGCATCCGCCAGTTGTCGGCCGAGAGGGGCCTCGATTGTCTCGGGCGGGGCGATCGGCGGCGTCATCAGAAATGCGCCATCCGCGCCTTTGAAGGCGGTGACGAGGTCCTTTTGACGGCCAAGTTCGAGAGGGACGGCTACGATTTCAGCGCCGCGTTCCTCCAGGCGCAAAGCTTCAGGCGAATCCTTTTTCCGGGTTAAAGCTCGCACCCGGAAACGTTGGCTCTCAAGAAGTGTCGCGGCGACGCTGCGCCCCTGTTTGCTCGTTGCACCGACAATCGCGATCAGTGGCTTTTCATGTGCAGACATAGAGCTTTAAACCTTTCCCTGTCATTGACGCCGCTACGGTGGCAGGCGTCGTTTTGCGGGAGAGCGGTCGGCCTGTGCCGAGAGCCCACTCGATGGCGGGCACCCTATCGCAACAGGTTCTATGGCTGTAGATATCTGAAATGCATAACGTAATGCCATTTTCTGGATAAATGGCGTCCCGGCCAGGCCCGGATACAAATTGGTTCGCCATCCATCGCGACCGCGCAGGTGTCGTTCTTGAAACCACTTCTCAAATGCCGGCGTTGGCTCAGACATCTCTTCGCCGATGGCGGCTCTGATGGACTAATGCTGAGAGCTGCATGGCAAAGACGCAAGTTCACCCTGCAGATCGTCAAATAAACCGATAGGGCCAAAGGTTTCGAAGTGCTGCCCAGTCGCCGCAAGATATTACTTTTATTGAATTCTTTTCAACGCAGACTCTTGGCCTGTCTGGCAGATGTATTAATCATTGTTAAGTACTATTGAATATGGTTAATATTATGTTAACCTTAAAGAGATCGGACAGTGTTCAGCGCTTTCAAAGCGGAAATTCGAAACATGAAGCTTTCGAAGATAATATCGCCAGAGATGCCTCAATATAGGTCGAGAATCGGTTCTCGCCTCCATCAAACAATACTGTGCATGGTGTTTGCAGCAATTGTTCCATTGACGTCAGCAGCGGAAGATTTACCTGCGTCCACAGGTTCGGCCCCGGTTGTGACCTCTGGCGAGACTTCGGCCCGGCAGCCTCAATCGCTGCGTGATGGTCTTCGCTCAGGCGATAAATTGAATCTCGCATTTTACGAAAGCTTGGCCTCTGTAGAAGATCGCTGGACGGGCTCACGGGGCACGGTTCCCTGGAACTTTTACCAGCGCCCCGAGCTCACTGGCGAATACGTCGTTGAAGCGGACGGAACCATTTCGCTTCCGCTTTTGGGACGCTTCCCGGTTCGAGGGCTTCCTCCGGCCGATGTGGAGGCGATAATTCTTCCTTCGTACGAAAGTCTGGTCGGCAGAAAGGGTTTCGTCAACATCGTCAGGATTGAGCACCAGCCGATTTACATTACCGGCCCGGTTCGTAATCCAGGCTCGTTTCAATATGTTGATGGCATGACTGTTCTGCATGCCGTTGCGCAAGCGGGTGGCATGACGGCGAAGACTATCGAGCCATGGCAGAGTGTGGAGATTACACGCCAGATCGAGCGGTTGAAGGCTGGGCTGGCCGATCTGAAGCGGCTTGCGTCGCGAACCGAGGTGCTGAGGGCGAAGCGCGATTCCGTGCAAATTGCCAGCATTGGCACACCTGTTCTTGGTCCCGATCCCGATGCTCAACAGTTGTTGGATGATGAGACATGGCAGCGCCAATTGGTAACGACGAGCAAGGATGCGCAGAGCAGTGCTTACGCAAAATCTGTTACCGATGCTCAGGCCGATCTCGATCTGCGTCAGGCCCGCGTCGGCAATTATGATGCCACAATTCGGGTCCGTCAGGATCGGCTGGCAAGTATCGAGAATTTGGCCAAAAACAAGCTTGTCACCAGCATCGAGTTGACCCGGGCGCAAAGCGAACTGACTGAGTCTGAAGATCGAAAGCAGCAGGCCGTCATCGATGTCGAGAGCGCAAAGCAACGGTTGGCGGCAGCGAAACAGGACGTCGAGCGCGATCATATCGAACGCAAGATCGAGATCGAAAAGTCAGCAGCGGATGCCGAAAGAGGCCTATCCACGGCGTTGAAGACGACCGAGAGCGATCTTGAAATTTTCCGGTCCATGGTATCGTCGGAGGATACCGCCGATGTTGAATTCGAAATCGTTCGGCCTGGACCGAACGGTGTCATCGTCGAACCTGCGACCGAAGAAACGGTCTTACAGCCTGGCGATCTGATCAAAGTCCATTGAGACTTAGCCGCATACTCCTCCCGACTGGGAGAGTTTAGTCCTCCTCTCGGCCCAAGAGCTCAGGGGCATCGTTGATTTGCGATTTGTCACGCGGTCCAAAACGCCATGGAGAGCTTATGTCTACAATCGAAGCTTTAGAATCCTCGCATTCCTCAATGCCGGTCCAGGGTCCGATGTTCAATTTGCCAAGGACCTCGCTCGTCATTCCAACCTTGAACGAAGCGGAAAACATTAAGCTGCTTTTGCCCCGCATACCGACCTGGGTGCATGAAATCATCATCGTCGATGGGCGATCGACAGACGGAACGCCAGACATAGCGCGAAGCATGCGCGACGATGTCAAAATCGTACTCCAGCCCAAGAAGGGCAAAGGCATCGCATTGCGGACCGGCTTCGAAGCCGCATCGGGTGATATGATCGTGATGCTTGATGCTGACGGGTCGATGGATCCCTACGAAATCATCTTGTTCGTCGCGGCTCTTGTTGCAGGTGCGGATTTCGTCAAGGGTTCTCGTTTTATGCAGGGTGGCGGCACCAGCGACATGACGGTCATCCGCCGTTTCGGCAATCTCGGCCTGACCCTCCTGGTCCGGATGCTCTACGGCAGCTCTTTCAGCGATTTGTGCTACGGCTACATGGGCTTTTGGAAACGGCATGTTCCCTTGCTGCGTGCCGACTGCGACGGCTTCGAAATTGAGACGCTGATCAATTTGCGGGCCCTGAAGAACAAGCTCAAAATCATGGAAGTCGCGAGCTTTGAATCGGAGCGTATCTACGGCGTCAGCAATCTGCGTGCCCTTCCGGACGGCTGGCGCGTGCTGAAGACGATCTTCCGAGAACGCGTCAGTACGCCGACGGGCGTCCAAGTCCTCGAGCAGGGCATGTCCTGAGGTCTGGATTTAATGGGCGAGGCCGCATGATGCGCATATTGATGCTCAGCGCGAGATACCTGCCTTTTGCCGGAGGAACGGAAACCCATGTAAGTGAGGTCGCAACCCGGCTCGTGCGCAAGGGGCATACGGTGACGGTCTTGACGGGCAATCCCGACGGCCTTCTTCCGGCAGCGGAAAGCCGAGACGGCGTGCAGATTGTCAGGCTGAAGACCTTTCCCCGTGGGCGGGATTGGTGCTTCGCCCCCGGCGTCTTCAGGGCGGTCGCCGAAGGTGATTGGGACCTGATGCATGTTCAGGGCTACCACACCTTCCTGGCACCGCTGGCAATGGCCGCCGCATCGCGGAACGGGCTTCCTTTCGTGGTCACCTTTCACAGCGGTGGCCATTCGTCACGATTTCGGTCCTCGATCCGGCGCTTCCAACATAGAATGCTTGCGCCTCTGGCCGCCAGAGCAGCGCAACTCATTGGCGTGTCGCGGTTCGAAGCAGATCTGTTCAGCCACAACATGGCAATCGCGAGAGACCGGTTCATCGTTATCCCCAATGGCGCGCGCCTGCCGGAAAAGTCCGGGCGGCGACCGGCTTCACCACACGACAGGCCGCTGATTGTCTCGCTCGGCAGGCTGGAGCGCTACAAAGGTCATCATCGGGCGCTTGCTGCATTTAATGTGCTCGCAACGAAATTCCCCGATATGCGCCTTCGGATCCTGGGAGAGGGCCCCTATGAGGCGAAGCTGCGTCAGCAGGTGGCCGAACTCGGGCTCGGCAAGCGTGTCGAGATCGGGGCAATTCCGCCGACCGACCGGTCCGCAATGGCCGATCTTTTGTCTTCGGCCGCTCTTGTCGTGCTCCTCAGCGATTATGAAGCTCATCCCGTGGCGGTTATGGAGGCGCTTTCGGTCAAGGCTCCCGTACTGACCACCGACACATCCGGCTTTCGGGAGCTGGCTGAGGAGGGCCTCGTGCGATCCATTCCGCTCAACGCTTCGCCAGACTTCACCGCGCGTGAAATGCTCGCCGCCATGGAGGCGGGGCCGATCTCGGTTGAGACGAGCTTGCCGGACTGGGACGATTGCACGGACCGGCTGCTGATGGTGTACAGACGCGTACTTTCGCATCCGCAGCCTGAACTGCGAACCGGTCCGGCACTGCTTGGAGATTTGAAGCACGATGACCGTTGTTGAGGGGCGGACGTCTCCAGACCAGCAGAAGGCCTACCAGGACGGAGCTTATCGTCATGGCTATACGGTAGGGGTTTCCATTCCACGCATCGATCTGTGGATCGCCGCATTTCTGGGCCTGCGCAGGCAGGACAGCGCGGTCGGGGGTGTTGCCGATCCTTCGTCGCTGGGGATGTCGCCGGCCTTTGCCTTCCTGTGCAGTTGCGCCCTTATTGTGGTCGCTCTTGCTGCAAATGCCAGTCGGCTGGGAGAGGGCTGGGCGGTTCCCACGTTCTATACCGCCATCGCCGCGATCTTTCTCCCCGCTGCGGCGCGAATCATCCATCCGGGGGCCAGCCGCCTGGAGCGGTTGGCGCTCATCGTGATCGTGACCTCAGCCCTCTTCGTGGTACGCCTGATCCGCGCGCCCGTCGCCTTCATAGACCATGACGAATTCCTGCACTGGGCGACGGTTAACGACATTCTGGAGGCGGGGCGACTGTTCCTGCCCAATCCCCTTTTGCCGGTCAGCCCCCTCTATCCCGGGCTAGAGCTCGTAACGTCCGCCTTGGTCAAACTGTCCGGACTGTCCGTCTTCGCGGCAGGCCTCATCGTGTTGGCGGCAGCACGGATGATGCTGATGCTCACGCTATTCCTGCTCTTTGAGAAGATCACGAATTCTGCACGGATCGCCTCCATCGCCTGCCTGATCTACATGGGTTCGTCCACGTTTTTGCTGTTCGACGTCCACTACTCGTATGAAAGCCTGGCGATCCCCATGCTTGCGGCGGTGCTGTTGGCTTCCGAAAGCCGACGCCTGGAGCGAGGCGACACGGCAGGCTGGCCGACGGTCGTCGCCACCATGGTCCTGATCGTGGCGCTCGCAGCTACTCATCATCTCACCTCCTATTTTTGCACGGCCCTTTTGTGCGGCACGGCGGTGATGGAATGCCTGAGGCAGGGCGCTTCTGCTATGCAGAGGCGGCAGGCGATCCTGCTGGCCTCGATCGCCGTGATTGCTCCGGTCGCCTGGTCGAAGATCGTCGGGAACCCCACTGGCAGCTACATCCTTCCCGTACTGGCAGGCGGCATACACGAGGTAGCGCAACTCGTATCGAGTTCGACCTCGACGCGTAAGCTTTTCGTGTCGGACACGGGAGCCCTGGCGCCTGCTTGGCAACGTTACCTGACGATGGCGGGCGTCGCGCTGATCTGCCTGGGACTTCTCACCGGCTTTCTCCGCTCGCTCGTTTTCAATGGGCAGCACCCGAATGCGAGCATCCTCTGGCCGCCGACCAGATGGCGCCTATGGCGGTCAAGCCTTCTCGAGATCCTCGTTTTGGTGACGCTGGCCTATCCCGTCAGTATCATCTTCCGGCTGACGCGCAGTGGGTGGGAGATCGGCAACCGCATCGGCTCGCTATCTTTCCTCGGCGTCGCAATCGTCGTCGCGGTGGCCGTCGCGGCATTCTGGCACGGCACCTCGCGTGGCTGGCTGCGCGCAACGTCGCTTGCCGCCGCCGCAACGACGGTGCTGATCGCTGGCGTCATCAGCTCCGAGGGGCCACGTATCCTGGTTCCGGCCGGCTATGAAGTTTCGGCCGACTCCTCGTCGATAGAACCGATGGGGATCAGCGCCGCAAAGTGGACCAGGGAATGGCTGGGCGGCGAGCAGCATTTCGCAACCGACCGGATCAATCGCCTGCTCCTGTCCACCTACGGCCGGCAAAAGGTCTCGACCACGCTTGAGAGCGGGCAGGATACAGGCATGGCCATCACCGCTGCCGATCTCGGCCCGATGGAACGCAAGCTGCTGATCGACTCGGGCGTCGGTTTCGTCATGGTCGATCTGCGCATGACCACCGGCCTGCCCGGCGTCGGCGTCTATTTCGACGGCGGCGCGCAGGACCGAAACCACACGGTCCCCCTCCAGGCGTCGTCGCTGCTCAAGTTCAATTCCGAGCCCGATGTCGACCGCACCTTCGACAACGGCTTCATGGTCATTTTCGATGTCGAGCGGCTCGGGAAAACACGGCAGCCCGCCGCCCCTCCTAGGCGGACCGGAGAGCCGGTGCAATCCCTGGGACGACCAGACGGAGATTTACAATGATCGATAGCCGTATCGACGCTTTCATGTGCGTCCATTCGCGGGACATCGAATATTTGCTCGAAGCGTCCCTTCGCTCCTACCAGCAGCATTTCCCCGACAAGGGAAACCTAACCATGGTCACGGACAACCCGGTCGCTTTGAGAGCCTTCCTCGACGGGAAGGGTCTCGTGCCTGGCGCCGCCGTCACCGGCGACAACGACTGGCTTTCAGCCAGCGAACTGGAACTTCCCGGCTGGTTTCGGCAGCAGATCATCAAGCTGCGCGCCTTCGAATTCTGCCGCACCGAGCATTTCTGCAATCTCGGTGCGGATACACTGCTGCTGCGGCCCATCGCGACGACCGATCTGATCGACCGGCGCGAACCGGTTCTCTATTATTCCAGCCACAGGCTTCCCGATCTTCACTACCGTTTCGAGAAGAAGCGGTTGCGCAATGTCGCAAGGATCCTCGGCGTCGAGCCGGCCCGGTCTTTTCGCTATGTCGATTTCATCAACGATTTCTTCTGCTTCAAGCGTGAATGGCTCATCGCGCTGAATGACTACATCGCGTCGAAATACGGCTCAACACCCTACGTCGAGCTGCTCAAGGGTCTGAGTGCGTCAAAAGACCAGACGCGGTTCGGAGAATGGACACTCTATTCCGTCTTTCTGCTCGATGTGATGCACCTGTCGCCGACGATGCGCGATGCGCGCGGGGCCTATCTGACGCAGATCCATAGCCGCCTCGGCCTCACGCTGAGCCGGCTGGACAGCAAGGTCGTTCATCTCGTCCAGAAATCCTTCGACCCGAATGTGATCCGCCAGAAGCTCATGAAGGTGAACCCGGGCGCCGCTCAGATCATCGGCGCAACGGCATGGGCGAATGCAGGAGCCCGCCCCCGATGATGGCCCGCCGTGTCTTTCTGGGAATCATTCCGCTGGGGGTTCTTGCCGCTGCGTTGGCCGTAACGTGGCTGCCCGAAACCTTTTCGACCTGGGAGAAGCTGGTCCGTCTGGCGCTCTGCGCGCCGCTGTTACTGTATTTCCCGGGCCGCATGCTGGTGGACACCCTGCGCTTCGAGGGCGATGGGGTCACCAGGGGGACGTTCGCGGTGTTCCTGAGCTTCGCGACCTGCATTTTTCTGGGGCTTCTGCTGCATGTCGTCGGCCATCTCGATGCGCGAGGCTGGGTCTACGCGCTGGGCCTGACGACTATCGCCCTTCGGTGGCTGAATGTCGTTTTGCTGCTCGCAAGGCCGGTTCCAGCCATCCCCTGGGCTTGGCCCGGCCGCCGTTTTGCGATCTTCGCAGTTTCCATGATCTTGGCGGCGAGTTCCGTCCTCGTGGCGCGCCCGGTCGCGCTTGAACGCAAGCCGTTTCATTTCACCGAGCTTTGGATGGTGCCCAAATGGAACTGGACCAACAATGTGGTAACGGTCGGCGTGCGCAATTCGGAAGACGCCAAAACGCTTTACAGTTTTGACCTTGTTCTGGGCGGCACGTTGATTGGAAAGATGCCAACCTTCGAACTGGCGCCTTCCTCCAGCCAAACCTTCGAATTCTCCGTACCCACAAAAACGCGCCCACCCGCACGGCTGGAAGCCTGGCTCTACAAGGGCGGCGACAGGGGAACGATCTACCGCAAGGTCTGGATGACCATCGACACGCTCCAGTCCCCGGCACCGACCGGAATAACCCTTCAGTCCGCTCCGGAGACGAAAAATGGATGATTTCCAGCACCCCGTGCCCGGCAAGCTCACGACGGCAATCGTCATCTGCTGTTATTCCGACAAGCGCTGGGACATTCTCAACAAGGCAATCGCGGCGGCAGCCCGCCAGGTCCCGACCGCGGACGAGATCGTTGTCGTCGTCGATCACAATCCGGCACTGGCGCTGCGTCTGCGCGCCAAGTGCTTCGAAACCCCGGTCAGGATCGTCGAGAATATTCATCCGCCCGGCCTCTCCGGTGCCCGCAACACCGGGATTTCAGTCAGCCGCGGTGAGGTCATCCTGTTTCTCGACGACGACGCCGTGTCGGATCAAGATTTGCTGGCGACCTTGGTTTGGCAACTCGAGGACCCCTCGGTGCTGGGCGCCGTGTCGGCTATCCGCCCGTTGTGGGAAACAGACCGTCCGTCCTGGTTTCCCGACGAATTCCTGTGGACTCTTGGCTGCACCTATCGCGGTCTTCATCCAGGGCCGGTGCGCAACCTCATCGGCGCGTCGATGTGCATCCGCCGCTCCGTCTTCGATCATACCGGCGGCTTCGATTCCGGCCTGGGCCGAACGGCCAAGGCTTTGCCGCTCGGATGCGAGGAAACCGAACTCTGCATCCGTGCAACCAAGGCCCTGCCGCATGGCCGTTTCGTCTTCGAGCCATCGAGCGGCAGCGATCACGCCATACCCGCCGATCGCGCGACGTGGAAATATTTCCTCCACCGCTGCTGGGCCGAAGGGCTTTCAAAGGCCTGCCTATCGTTGATGGCGGGCTCCGGCGAGGCGCTGGCGTCGGAAAAGACCTATATGACGAGGACGTTGCCGCAAGGGGTTATGCGGGGATTCGCTGATGTGCTGCTTGGCCAGCCGAGCGGCCTTCTTCGCGCCGTCGCGCTGGGCGCCGGCCTGGCGGTCACCGCGGCGGCCTTCGCTCTCGGCAGGATCCGCGCTGCCCTTACGCGACCGTTCACCTCCGTTCCTGCTCGCGCTCTCGAACCGGTGGAATAGGCATGATGACCCTCAACGCCGCTATTGCCAAGGTCCGCAGCCTCCTGATGAATCAGGCGGTCCTGCTCCTCAATGCAGGCATGTTGGGGCTTGGAACGTTGATGACGGCCATTCTCGGCTTCGTCTACTGGTGGTTCGCGGCGCGTTCCTTCTCGGCCGAGGCTGTTGGGCTCGCCGCCGCCGCCATATCGTTGATGAACCTCCTCGCGAATCTCGGGGAAGTCGGTCTCGGACCCTTCCTGATGGGCGAGATAGGCCGCCAGAAAAGAGCAGGCCCTTTTTTGACGGGCGCGCTCCTTGCCTCGTTCAGCGCCTCCATCGTGGTGGGGCTGATCTATCTTGCTATCGCAGCCTGGACATCGACGCAGCTTGGCTCGATCGTCGGCTCCTCCGCGACCGATCTCTTCTTCGTTGTTGCTTGCGCTCTGACGGCCGTGACCCTCGTGCTCGACCAGGCCCTGGTCGGCCTTCTGCGCAGCGGCCTTCAACTGGCCCGAAATGTCGTCTTCGCCGCCAGCAAGCTTCTTCTACTGATCGCTCTCGGCCTGACACTTGGCCGCGCAAGCAGCGAATTGGCGATCTTCACCACCTGGTTTACCGGGCAGCTTGTCTCACTGGTCGTCGTGGCCGGGCTACTTGTTTATGCCGGTGGGCGCGTTTTCCACCGGCCGGACATCCACGCCTTCCGCCCGGCGCTCGGACAGGTTTTAGGTCATCATGCCCTCAGCATGGCTGTTCAGGCGCCGGCGCTGCTGCTGCCCTTCGTCGTCACGGTGATGCTGTCCGCTGAGATCAACGCCGCCTTCTATGCCGCCTGGACGGTGCTGAACGTTGCGCTTCTAGTCCCTGCGTCACTCGCCTCGGTGTTGTTTGCCATCGCTGTGCGGGAGCCGGAGCTGTTTCCCGCGCGCCTGCGCCTGTCGCTCGGCTTGTCGATGCTGGTTTGCGCGGCGACCGCCTTGGCGTTCCTGTTCCTGTCGCGCTTCATGCTCTGGATATTCAATCCGGCCTATGCTGTGATTGCAGGAAATAGTCTCCAGTTTCTTGGCTTTGCCGCTTTCGGAATGGCGTCCAAGTATCATTATCTCGCGGTTCAACGTGTCCGGCGGCGCCTGGGTTTTGCCACGCTCGTTCTGATCGGCGGTGCGGTGCTGGAGATCGTGGCCGCTGCCGCCGGTGCGCAATTCGGGATCGCAGGCACAGCCAACTTCTGGGTCATTGCTGTTTCGCTGGAAGGCCTCCTTCTGTGCCCGGCATTGTATTGGGCTGCGCGGCGCATTGCGACGCCATCCACCACCGCGCCATCAGCGGCTGCCGGTGTCTCGACATATGGCAATTCCCTCGACCAGACCGACCAAATCGGAATTGCGTCACGGGCTTGAAAGGGAGTTCTTCGCATGAGGCCTATTCAACGCTTCCGGAATTTCGCTGTCGGCGCTGCGGCGCTGGCGCTTTTTTGGTCTGCTCAGGTCGGATCTACGGCCGCGCAGTCATCTAGGCAGCAATCTTTCGTCACGACGAAAGGGGAGGGCTTCCTGCTGGACGGCAAGCCATTCCGCGTGGCCGGCGTAAACAACCATTATCTGACATTTGGCTCGCCAGGCGAAGTCACCCGCGTGTTGGACGATGCCACGGCAATGGGTGCCAATGTGGTGCGCACCTTCCTCCAACCGGTTATAGGGTCGCTGGACGGCCGGGTGCCGACGATCTGGAACTCAAAAAGCACGTCCGATTCCAGCAATCTGGGTACCAAGGGCATCTATATGATGAGTTGGGATCCGACAACCAAACGGATGGTCCCCAACGATGGACCTGACGGCCTGCAAAAGGTCGATTACCTCATCGCGGAAGCGGCGAAGCGCAAGCTTAAGCTGATCCTCGCATTCGTCGATTTCTGGGCCTATACGGGCGGTGCCCAACAAATGAACGCCTGGTACGGGAGTTCGGACAAATACACCTTTTTTGCCGCTGATCCGCGAACCCGACGCGATTACAAGGAATGGATTCGGCATGTTTTGTCGCGCGTCAACACGATTACTGGTGTCCGCTATTCCGATGACCCCACCATCTTTGCCTGGGACCTGGCCAACGAACCTGACATTCATCCCAAACCGCTCCTTCACGACTGGGTGTCGGAAATGTCAGCCTATGTCAAAACCCTGGCACCGAAACAGCTCGTGACGACGGGCCATGGGAACATGGATCAGAAGCTGTCGGATATGAACATTCCGAGCGTCGATTTCGGCACATGGCATGGCTACCCATCCTATGTCAAAATCAGCCATTCCGATTTCGATGCTCGCATTCGCGAATACTGCGAGATCGGACGAAATATCGGAAAACCGGTGATCCTGGAGGAATTTGGAGTTCCGCGATCCGATCCCGATCAGGCAAATGCCTATCAAACTTGGCTGAACACGATCGCCATGTCGGATTGCGGAGGCTGGGTGGTTTGGCGGCTTGTCAGCACACAGGACTCAGGCCTCTATCCCCAGGACGACTACGACAAATTCGACATTCATAACGATGGAGGCCCTGCTTGGCAGGCTCTGCGCGCCGCCGCCCTCAAGTTTCAATAATCAGGGCTCGCTCGAAGGCGGAAACCGATTTCAAGAAGACAATATGCGTGACACGAAGATCGGAAGCGCTCCTGCGGACCGGAACGGTTGCGCGTTCTTTCCCCTGGAGCAGGATGATTTAGGCCGGTCGGCCTGAAATCTGAATCCGGTTTTTATGGAGCATGATGTCTTCCGAATACTGCGGGCACTTTTCGGCATCATGCTCCGGGGGCTTTCCACCCTCCACAATCGTCGCATAGACGAGTGATAGCGATCTCGACACGCCAGAGTATTGACCTAAATGCTTTCATATTTTGTTGCGATCTAAACTGGCTTTCCAGCTTCGCCAAATATTCGCGGTCTATCCAGGATATCGGGGACAAGCCGGAGATTTTCGAAGGTCAGCATTCGTTAATATGAATAATGCGGACGGCTCGCACGCAGAAGCGGTATCGTATAATGAAACCTCATCGGGCTACCCCGATTCGAAATAGGGATTGCGGCAGTGAACTCTTCACGCTTTCTTCAATCAATCGTCGAAGCCGAATCCCATGATACACGCTTGAATTTCGCCCGCGCCGCGATTTTCCAGCTTTATAGTGCTTGCCTGCCAACCGGTTCTGCGCCGGCTCAGTTTTCAGTCAAACTCTCTTTATCTGAAGAAGACGCGGTCACGCTTGTCGTGCGGCCGTTCGTCAATAAGGTCGAAGCCCTTGGCGGGCTTGTGAAATCCCTGTTTTCGACAAACGCGGAGACCGTACTGAGAGCCCTGCCGTGCAGGGTGGAGGATAAGGTCGGATCCGGCATTGGATTGATACTTTTCGTCGACGATGAGCCGATGATTACCATCGGATCTCTTGCAGATGATAGCGGACTGTTTCTTCGCCAAATCGAGCCTGCATCCAGGAATACGTCCGGGGTTGCCACAATCGGTACCGTGGTAGGCCAACGACTTGCCAGTGTGGTTCCTATTCCGACAGGATCTCTCCATCTGCGCAAACCGAAATAACGGACGCTGACCGATCAAGGTATCAGCAGGATACTGCCGGCCGAGCGTCCGGATTCCATCTCTTCGTGCGCCTTGGCAACATCGGCCAAACGATATTCGGCACCGATCTGCGAAACGATCCCCGCTTCCATCGCCCCGACTGCAGCGAGAGCAGCCTCGCGATATTGTCCGACGTCAGCGCACCAGGCCATGATGCTCGGATGGCAGAGTGCCTTTCCCGGTCGAAGTTCCTCGACAGGCACCGGTGGAATAGCACCGGCGGCCTGACCGATGGTGACAGCCATGCCGAATGGGCGGACAGAACGAATGCTTTTGAGAAGCGTGTCGCCGCCTATCCCGTCATAGGCGACGTCGACACCAAGTCCGTTCGTGAGCCGCTTCACGTCCGCGACGATATCGGCGCCTCGTCCAACAATAAGGTGATCGGCGCCATAAGATGCGGCGAATGCGGCCTTTTCGGAAGAGCCGACCGTCCCGATCACAGTGGCATCGAGCGATCTGGCCCAACGAACGAGGATGCTCCCAAGCCCACCCGCAGCCGCATGGATCAGAACCTGAGTGCCTGCACGCACATTATAGGTCTTTTTCAACAGCATGTAGGCGGTCATGCCTTTGAGCAGCGAACTCGCTGCCGTCTTTGCTGAAACGGCATCCGGAAGCTTGATCGCCCGTTCAGCGGCAATATTCCTCGTGGAGCGATAGGCTCCAACCGGAGGCCCGGCATAGGCAACGCGGTCACCCTTTTGGAACAGGGAGACACCAGGACCGACATCGTCGACGACGCCCGCCGCCTCCGCACCGATCACCGCGGGGTAGGAGGGCATGGGGTAGATGCCCTTTCGATGATAGACGTCGAGAAAGTTGGTTCCGATCGCCTGATGACGGATTGTTATCTCGCCATCACCGGGAGGCTCACAATGATGATGCTCAACATGGAATTGGGTGATGTCACCAGGGGCGTTCAGCCATACGATTTGGTCGGTCATCTCGTGCTCCTTCATGGGCACAAAATAAGTGATGGCATGATGTGTGAAAATTCCCTATTGCTTCACAATGATTGGGAGGGAATTCACAAAGATCGACTGGGACGACCTTCGGCATTTCCTGGCGCTCGCGCAGTCCGGAACATTGCTTGGTGCCGCAAAGCAGCTCGGCGTCGAACACGCCACGATCAGTCGGCGGATTTCGTCGCTTGAAGCCAGCCTGGGACGCAAGCTGGTCGACCGCCGCGGACGGCGCATCATGTTAACCGCGGACGGAGAGCAGGTTGCCAGGCACGCAGCTCTTGTCGCGGCGCAAACTGCGGCAATCGAGCAGCTTGGTCGCAGCAGCGCCATGGAATTGCGTGGCCATGTGAGGATCAGCGCGCCTCCTGCTCTCTCAAGCGTGCTCCTGGCAAAGCCGATCGCGGCCGTCAGGCGAGACCATCCGGGTGTGCAGGTCACGCTTGTCGGAGAAAAGCGCCTCGCGTCCCTCAACAGACGAGAGGCGGATATCGCCGTGCGAATGTCGCGTCCCGAGGACGGCGATTACGCCATTGTCAAGCTCGGTGAGACAAGCTTCCATCTCTACGCATCAAAGACCTATCTCGAGACGGTTCCACCGCCGGACTGGACCTTCATCGGTTACGACGAAACCATGAACGCCTCGCCGCAACAATTGCGGCTGATCGAACTGGCCGCCGGCCGGCCGATCGCTGTGAGGTCATCCGTTCTGGAGTTTCAGGCCGCAACCGCAAGCCTGGGCGCCGGTGTCGTCATGCTGCCCGATTTCGCCGTCCTGGAGTTCGCTGGTCTCCAGCGCATTGAGACCGAACGGCCTTTGACAAGAGAGGTCTGGCTGGTTGTCCATTCTGATATCAAAGACGTCCCTTCCGTCCGCGTCGTCGTCGAGGCGCTGAAGAATGCTCTGGGGAAGTAGTCCGTTCAGTTGGCTAGGGCCGCAAAGCGGCAGAGGCAGTCATTGAACTGATCGCCACAAAGAGGCATTCTGCAAGCCTTCACAAGCTATCGAGAGATCGTTGCATGCTCCGAAAAGCGGTTGCGAGTGACCTCATGGCGCTCAAAGTTGTCCGTTCTTCAGTCGTCGAAAACGTATTGGCTGACCCCTCTAAGGTCACCGATCACGATTATGAATGGTATGTAAGAAATCCGGGAGTGGCCATTTGGGAAGAGAACGGCGATGTGGTCGGCTTTTCCGCGGCTGACCCACGCAACGGAAACATTTGGGCGCTCTTTATCGCTCCCGGATTTGAAGGAAAAGGGATTGGCTCGATTCTGCTGGCCGAAGCCTGCGCCTGCCTCAAATCTGCGGGCATCGAACGCGCGTGGCTCACCACCGATCCAAACACCCGAGCCGAGAGATTTTATCGAGCGGCTGGTTGGGAGCATGTCGGCGAAAAGGAGAATGAGCTTCTTTTCGAACGATCACTCTGAGTTTTGCGCGACTATCTGCCGAGAGGGCTCGGTCCGGAGGCAACGGTGTTGTCAGCGATCAATGGTCTGCGCGAAAGGGTTATCTAGCAGGCAGCGAAAGAGCTTCCGCTGCCGATGATCCAAAGTCCGCTTCAGGCCGAAAGCCCGTGTCGATTCATTCCAATTGGCGGATTGGATGGCTCTGAAAGTGCTCTACCGCTTCGTCAAGCTGCACCCACTTATGTTTCGATTGTTCGAAGACTGATAGGGCAGGAGGGGCGAAGGCCGGGTCGGCAAGGGAACCTACCGCCACCCCGATCCAGAACGGCGCAGCATCGGCCTTCCAATAGACGGTCGAGCCGCAAGTTGGGCAAAAATGCATGCGGACCTTGCGACCGCTCTCGGCAGTGCGAATGAATTCTGTAGACGTTCCAGATATTTCGACACAGCCGATCGAGTAGAAAGCATTTGCGCTGAACGGCGCACCCGTTCTGCGCTGGCAAGCCAAACAGTGGCAGAGAGCTGTCAATTGTGGCGGCTCGCTGAGCATCAGTCTCAGAGCGCCGCAGGCGCATTGGGCATTGGCCATGGAAACTCCTCCCGCTTGCACGGCGAAATTACGTTGAATGGGGGGTGAAGCGCAGGCCCGAACCGCAAATGGTGAGGGTGGGCGATGCGAATGGGCTGAGAGCTGATATAATTCAGGCTCACAGAAGCTCAAATGTAGATCGCGGAAATGCCGAAGTCTAGAGGAACGCCATCGGACCGCTTCGGGCCGGAGCGGATGTGGAGCCCTGATCGCAAAGTCTCAGGTTCTGACCAGTCCTGTAGCCAGCGGGTTCGGTGATCCCGCATTTCGGTGACGGGCCAGTCTTGCAGGCCCCTTATCCTTTATCCCTTGTCAGATATCGCTTGCAGCGCTCGATCAGAGGTCGGCCGCTTCGGCGGCCGTCGTGCGCCGCACCGGCAAGGCCGACTTGTGGCGGGTCGTCCAGCGAGTTTTTCGTTGTTAATGTACGACTTGGGAAGCTACCGACATCAATTCCTCGGAATTCGGTGCCTTGAATGTCTGGAGCCCAGCCTCCAGAACTTCAGTGAAGCTCCAGCGTACGATGCCCTCCCGGTCGATGAGGAACTGACCGACAAGCTGCCCGTGGTCGGCAGTCATCATCTGCTGATCGGCTTCCGTAATCTGATATCCTTCCTTCTCGTTGATGAACTCGTCCATTGCCATCACGCCCATCGGCTCGGGCAACTCGCCCGGAAGATCGATCCGTATCGCCATGACCGTGTCGATCCCGACCTCGCGTAAGCCGAAGGCTTGGTGCGAAGCCCGTACCGGGTCGGAAGCAGCAAGAAGATCGGGTATCGGATGGTAACGGAAATAGAGCCGCGCCCGTTCGACCGGGGTGTTGACCACCGCCAGGGATTGGACGCCTTTCTCACGCAGCATCGGGTTGAGATATGCCATGGCCGCGACATGGCGCCGGCAGAACGGACAATGCAGGCCTCGAAACAAACCGATCAACAACGGGCTGCGGCCGCGAAAATCATCAAGAGCGATCTTCCCCTCGCGCGAGATCGCATCAAACACAACGTTCGGGACCCGGTCGCCCGGTTGTAGCGGATGGTCGACAAAGGGCGTGGACATGGACAACCTCCTCGCTCGGGGATCAGTCGAGAAAAGGCGCCACGTGCTTCGAGGTCGAGATTGAGCGTTGCAAGGCCTGACCTCTCGTCTTACCGCACCGCCAGGATCCGATCTAAGAATGGCCCCACATTGGCCTGCGGGCAAGCGTTAAACAGCGAATCGTGAATTGAAAAAGTCCGTTTTCTGCAAACTCTGATTTTTTTAGCCGCCGTAGAGGCGGACACAGAAAATTGAGCGGGGGGACCTGCCGATTTTGCGTTCAAGCAGCGTGGGGCCGCGTAGTGGAGAGCCCCTATCGCAAAGTCTCAGGTTCTGATCGGTTCTTTGCCGCTCGACAGGGAATCCGCCGGCCCTGCAGCCAGCGGATTCGGTCTCGATGAGGGGCCAGACTTGCTGGCCCCTTATCCCTTAGATATCGCTTGCAGCGCTCGACCAGAGGTCGGCCGCTTCGGCTGCCGTCATGCGCCGCACCTCGGCCTCATGGCTGCGGCTAGCGAAGAGTTCGCTTGCCATGATCTGCTCGGCAAGATCGGCCGGAAGCGAGAGGATGACGCGGGCTTCGCCATTGTGTAGGCCGCCGAGTTCCGTGCGTTTGCCGGTGACCATGCCGCCGGCAACCGTGTTGTTGGTCTCCGGATCGATCAGGATGAAGGAGCCGGAAAGCCGGTTCTGCTCATAGGGGTCGAAGATCGCCGCTTCGTCGAAGACGAGCCGGACTTTGCCGATCGCATTCATGTAGAGCCGCTGGGCGGCGTTCCAACTGCCGGTCTTCAGCTCCAGCTGGCTGAGCGGCTGCACCTGCACGCGCTGGCGGCGGCTGCCGCTCTTCAGCCAGTAGCGCTTACCGGGCTCGATACCCTCAGGCTGCAGCGCGACGATCTGCGCGTCGAAGGCAAGGCCGACCTGCGGCTGGGCGTCGATGGAGACGATCATGTCGCCGCGCGCCACGTCGACCTGGCGGTCGAGCACCAGCGTGATCGCGTCGCCGGCAACGGCGGCATTGCGGACGAGATCGAAGGTGACGATCTTGGAGACATTGGCGACCATGCCGGACGGCAGGATCATGACGCTGTCGCCCGGCTTGACCGAGCCGCCGGCAACCGTGCCCTGATAACCGCGGAAGCTTTCGCCGGGACGCGAGACGCGCTGGACGGACAGGCGGAAGCCGACCGTCTGCGACGAGCGCACGGTGGCAAGCTCCAGTGTCTCCACCAGCGTTGGGCCGCTGTACCAGGGCATGGCGGCCTGGCCGGAATAGACGACGTTTTCGCCCTTCAGCGCCGACATTGGAATGGCGGTGATCTGCTTGACGCCGAGCGACAGGGCAAATTCCCGGAAGTCATGGCTGATCTTGTCGAAGCCGGCGCGATCATAGCCCGTCAGGTCGATCTTGTTGACGGCAAGCACGAACTGCTTGATCCCGAGCAGCGAGGCGATCGTCGCGTGACGGCGCGTCTGCTCGAGAATGCCGAAGCGCGCATCGACCAGCAGGATGGCGAGATCGGCGGTCGAGGCGCCGGTCGCCATGTTGCGGGTATATTGCTCGTGGCCGGGCGTGTCGGCGACGATGAAGGAGCGCTTGTCGGTCGAGAAATAGCGATAGGCGACATCGATGGTGATGCCCTGTTCGCGCTCGGCCTGCAGGCCGTCGAGCAGCAATGCGAAGTCGGGCAGACCGAGATCGTTCTGCTTGCCGGTGGAATCGCGCTGCAGGGTGGCGGCCTGGTCTTCCTTGACGGCCTTGGTGTCCCAGAGCAGGCGGCCGATCAAGGTCGACTTGCCGTCATCGACGCTGCCGCAAGTGATGAGGCGCAGCGGGCGCGAGTCGCGCAGAGCTTTCTGCTGCTCGGCGGCGGGCAGGCTGACGACGGTGGCGGCCGAGACGGCGGTTTGGGCTGCGGTCATCTCAGAAATATCCTTCACGCTTCTTCTTTTCCATGGAGCCGGACTGGTCGCGATCGATGGCGCGGCCCTGGCGTTCGGACACCGTTGCAATTTCGAGTTCGGCAATCACCTCTTCGAGGGTGGTGGCCTGTGAGCGGATGGCGCCGGTCAGCGGGAAGTCGCCGAGGGTGCGGAAACGGATCATGCCTTCCTGGCGGACTTCACCGGGCAGCAGTTCCAGACGTGGGTCCTCGGCGAGGATCATCATGCCGTCGCGCTCCACGAAGGGCCGCTTCTTGGCGTAGTAAAGCGGCACCAGCGGAATGTCCTCGGCCTGGATGTAGCGCCAGATATCGACCTCAGTCCAGTTCGACAGCGGGAAGGCGCGCACGCTCTCGCCCTTGCGGATCATGCCGTTGTAGATGTTCCAGAGTTCGGGCCGCTGGTTGCGCGGATCCCAGCGATGGTCCGGCGTGCGGAAGGAATAGATGCGTTCCTTGGCGCGGCTCGCTTCCTCGTCGCGCCGCGCGCCGCCGAAAGCGGCATCGAACTGGCCGGCATCGAGCGCTTGACGGAGGCCTTCGGTCTTCATGATGTCGGTGAAAGCAGCCGATCCATGCGTAAACGGCGTGATGTTTTCGGCTTTGCCGCGCGGATTGATGTGCTCGATCAGATCGAGATCATACTTCTTCGCGGTCTCGTCGCGGAAGGCGATCATCTCGGAAAACTTCCAGCCGGTATTCACATGCAGAAGCGGGAAGGGCACGCGGCCGGGATAGAAGGCCTTGCGCGCCAGATGCAGCAGCACCGAGGAGTCCTTGCCGATCGAATAGAGCATGACGGGACGCTCGAATTCGGCCGCAACCTCGCGGAAGATGTGAATGGATTCGTTTTCCAGCGCTTTCAGATGCGGGTCGAGCGGCGCCTTGGCGCTCTGCGGATTGCTGAGTTCCGTATCCGGACGGCTATCGGGCATGTTTTACTCCAGGCTATCGGTCGTTTACGGCTCGCCGCAAAACAATTCCTTGATGTTGGCTTTCCCCGGGAACGGTGGCTTTCCCCGGGAATGTTGGCTTTCCCAAGGCTGCGGTGGTCGCCGCGCCCCGATTGGGAAAGCCGTGAGGTGATTTACTGTGCGGCGATCGCTGCGGCCTCTTCGGCGACGTGCAGGCCGCATTCGCGCGTTTCGTCCTGCTCCCACCACCAGCGGCCGGCGCGTTCCGGCTCACCGGGCTTGATCGCCCGGGTGCAGGGCTCGCAGCCGATCGAAGGATAACCGCGCTGGTGCAGCGGATTGACCGGCACGCCATTTGCGGAAACGAAGGCCTTGATCGCCTCCAGGTCCCAGTCGGCGAGCGGATTGACCTTCAGCAGGTGGCGCTCGGCGTCGTATTCGGCAAAGGGCGTTTCGGCGCGATTGGCCGATTGGCCGCGGCGCAGGCCGGTGATCCAGATCGCAGCACCTTCGAGCGCCCGTGCAAGCGGCTTCAGCTTGCGCACGCCGCAACAGGCATGCCGGGCTTCGACACTCTCGTAGAAACCGTTGAGGCCGTATTGCGCCGCATAGGCGTCGATATCGGCCTTCTCGGGCTCGTAACGATGAATGCGAATGTCGTACTGGCTTTCGGTCTCTTCGATCAGTGCCAGCGTTTCGGCAAACAGCCGGCCGGTCTGCAGCGTGGCGACATCGATCGGCAGGCGGTGCGTGCCGATCTCGGCGGTGATCACCTGGTCCTCGATGCCGAGTGACGTTGTGAACACCACGCGGCCGCCGAGGCCTGAGACCAGCGACAGACGTCCGGCAAGGTCGATGCCTGCCAGTCTGTCATTCAGCGCCTTGGCTTCCGCAATCGGTCCTTCTTCCGCAATCGGCCCGTCTTCCGCAATCGGATTGATAGCAGTCATGAGAATCCTGTCCTTTGTTGACCGGAGTATCGCAGTTCACACAGGGATCGGACAGAAAAAGGGATTTCGAAAGCTGCGGCCGGAAGAGCAAATATCTCTCCGAAGCTGCCGCGATGCAGAAAAGCAGCCGCCTGCGGATGAAAATCCACATCGGCAGCTCGAATGTCTATAGAAATAGTAGAGTTACACGCAGCCTGTCAATCCGAAATCTGAAGTGATGCCGAAAATGGTGCAGAAGGCGCAGTTTTGGCATAGATTAAGAGAGCTTGGCCGAGAGCAAAAAACAAGGCCAAAACGCTTGTCTCTCAAGGCTTTCTCCGGCGCGTTCAAATTCCGTTCATGCTGGTTGTGCCATAGAGGTGAAAGTACTTCCGTAGCAGTGCGGAAATTCGCACTGCCTGTGTGTGTCGATGGTCAAAAATGATTACGCAAAAGGCGAAATATGCGCTGCGGGCGCTCACGGTCTTGGCTGATGCCGATGCCGACGAACCGGTGATGATTTCCGATATCGCGGCGCAGCAGAAGATCCCGAAGAAGTTCCTCGAACAGATCCTGCTCGACCTGAAACATCACGGCGTCGTCGCCAGCCGCCGCGGCAAGCAGGGCGGTTATCTCCTCCTCAAGCCCGCCCACACCATCACCTTCGGCGAGATCCTGCGCATCATCGACGGCCCGATCGCCCCGCTTCCATGCCTCTCGATCACCGCCTACCGCCGGTGCGACGATTGCGACGGCGAACAGAACTGCCAGATCCGCCACGTCTTCGCCAAGGTGGCGGACGCCACCCGCAAGGTGCTGTTCTCGACGACCATCGCCGATGCCGTCGCCCCAGCGCACAGCGCCGAAGTCACCCGTCTGCTGGCCTGAGCATCAGGGTGAACTGACGCCCGCATCTTTCTTCAAGATTTGGTGAAATCCCTTTTCTTCCGGCTCTAATGCTCCACCTGCCCGTCAATACGGGTAGGGAGGACGTCATGTCTATAATTTCAGCACAGCGGCTAGAGCAATTCCAGCAAAAGTGCAGAGCGGTTTTGCGTCCGGAATTGCGTGAAAACAAAGAGATAGAGCATTTCCGTGGTGCGAAGAAAAACGGAAATACTCTAGTGGCTGCAGCCATGCTTTCTGTGGCTTTCGCCACCGGCGCAATGGCCCATCACGGCTGGTCCTGGGCAGAGGCGGATCAGATCGAGCTTCGCGGCACCATCGAGAAGATCTCCATGGGCGGGCCGCATCCGACCCTTAACGTCGCGACCGCCAATGACGGCGTCTGGCTCGTCGAGCTCGGTAATCCGCGCCAGACGGAACGCTCCGGCTTCGTCGAAGGTGTCGCCAAGCCCGGCGACCAGGTGGTGGCCCTTGGAAACCGTTCGCAGGATCCAAAGGAGAAGCGGATGAAGGCGGTGCGCCTCACCATCGGCGAGAAGCGCTACGATATCTATCCCGACCGCATCAAGACGAACTGACCTCTGGGCGAACCGAGCTGTGATCGACATTCTCGAATGGCTGTCAGCCACCACGCCTGCGGTCGCGCTCCGGCGCTCCGGAACACTCTACATGTTCGTCAACGCAGCCCATATCCTGGCGATCGGTCTTCTCATCGGCGCCATCCTGCCGCTCGATCTCAAGCTCGCCGGCTTCTTCCGCAAGCTGCCTGTTGAAGTCGTTGCCCCGTTTCTCTCCCGCTCCGCCGGCGTCGGCCTTGCCGCGGCTATTCTAACCGGCTTCTGTCTCTTCAGCGTCCGGGCGGTCGAATACGCCGCCAATCCCGCCTTCCTCGCCAAGCTCGGGCTGATTGCCTTCGGATTACTCAACGTGCTGGTCGTGCACGCTGGGCAGGGTTGGCGAACGGTAACCACTGTCGGCATTCTTCGCCCTGCCATAAGAGTTTCGGCGGCTCTGTCGGCGGCGACATGGATCGCCGCACTTGTGGCGGGACGCTGGATCGGATTTCTCTGATGGGATCGCTCCCGATTTTCTCAACCGCGGCGCATATGAATTGCGTCAGGTGGAGGGGAGTTGAATATAACACGATGATCCATCATATTGCATTGCAATTGCAACGCATGAGGAACGTCATGAAAACGGCATCTCTCCCGTCCCTTCGCGTGGATCCTGAATTGCGCGCTGCCGCCGAAAGCGTTCTCAAAGAAGGCGAGAGCTTGTCGTCGCTGATAGAGGACTCTCTTCGCCGCCAGATCGATTATAGAAAGACCCAAGCGGAGTTCATCGCGCGGGGTCTGGCTGGCTTGGCGGACGCAGAGCGCACCGGTGTGTTTTACACAACGGACGACATTCAGGAGTTGATGCGCAAAAAGCTTGAAAAGGCGAAAGCTCGTAAAGCTGCACAGCAAAAATGACCTTCGAGCTAAAGTATACCCAGACCTTCTATGAAGATCTGGACCGGCTCGCCGATTTTCTGATCGAACGTGATCCGGATTTGGCGGAACGTGCCATCAACGCCATCCAAAAAGCTCTGATGATACTTCAGGATTTCCCGCTGATGGCCAGACGCGCCTCTGCGGATGATCCCTTGCTGCGCGAGCTCGTCGTACCATTCGGCTCAGCCGGATATGTCATTCTTTTCAAAGTGATGAGCGAAACGAGCGTCATTGTCATCGCCGTCCGTCACCAGCGCGAAGAAGACTACCACTGACTATCTGTCGCTGACCGCCGCGCGCGGGTTGACCCAGGGTTCCTGGTTCGAGCGCGCCAGCGGCTGTTTGCCGAGGATATGGTCGGCCGCCTTCTCTCCGGTCATGATCGAGGGTCCGTTCAGGTTGCCGTAGGTGACGTGCGGGAAGATCGAGCTGTCGGCGACACGCAGGCCATCGACGCCGATCACCCGCGTTTGCGGGTCGACCACCGCCATCGGATCGTCCTTGGCGCCCATCCGGCAGGTGCCGCAAGGGTGATAGGCGCTTTCCAGATGTTCGCGCAGGAAGGCGTCGATCTCTTCGTCGCTTTGCACGCCTTCGCCCGGCTGGATCTCCGGCCCGCGATAGTCGTTGAAGGCGCTCTGGCCGAAGATCTCGCGGGTGAGGCGCACACAGTGGCGGAACTTCTCCCAATCCTCGGCATGGCTCATATAGTTGAAGCGCAGCACCGGATCGGCCTTGGGGTCGGCCGAACGCAGCGTCACGCTGCCGCGCGACTTCGACAGGTTGTAGCCGACATGAACCTGGAAGCCGTGGCTCTTCGCCGCCGCCTTGCCGTCATAGCTGATCGCCACCGGCAGGAAATGGTATTGGATGTCGGGCTGCTTCAGCCCCGGCGCCGAGCGCAGGAAGGCGCAGGCCTCGAACTGATTGGAGGCGCCGAGCCCGCCGCGCGAGAGCAGCCATTGTGCGCCGGCCACGCCCTGCCAGAACCACGGTAGCCAGGAATAGAGCGACACCGGCTTGGTGCTCACCTGCTGGAAGTAGAATTCCATATGGTCCTGCAGATTGGCGCCGACGCCCGGCCGGTCGGCCTTCACCTCGATGCCCATGTCGTTCAGATGTTCGCCGGGGCCGATGCCGGAGAGCATCAAGAGCTTCGGCGAGTTGAAGGAGGAGGCCGAGACGATCACTTCGCGGTTCGCCTTCACCACCTCCACTTTGCCGTTGCGTTCGATCTCGACGCCGGTCGCCCGCCCGTCCTCGATCACGATCTTGCGGGCGAAGCCATAGACGATCCCGACATTTTGCCGCTTCAGCGCCGGCTTCAGATAGGCATTGGCGGCAGACCAGCGGCGGCCGCCGAAGATGGTCTGTTCCATCAGCCCGAAGCCTTCCTGCTTGCTGCCGTTATAATCCTCCGTCGTCTCGAAGCCCGCCTGTTTGCCGGCCTCGACGAAGGCGCGAAACAGCGGATTGGTGAAGCCGCCACGCTGGACATGCAGCGGCCCATTGGTGCCGCGCCAGCCTTCTTCGCCGCCATGCGAATGCTCCATCCGCTTGTAATAGGGGAGCACGTCGGCATAGGCCCAGCCGCTGGCGCCGAGCTCCTCCCAGCGGTTGAAGTCCTCGGCATGACCGCGCACATAGACCATGCCATTGATCGACGAGGAGCCGCCGATCACCTTACCGCGCGGCGCGGTGATGCGCCGGTTATTGAGGTTCGCCTCCGGCTCGGACAGATAACCCCAGTTATATCGCTTCATGCTCATCGGCCAGGCGAGTGCCGCCGGCATCTGGATGAACGGCCCAAAATCGCTGCCACCCGCCTCGATGACGATGACACTGTTCTTGCCGTCTTCCGACAGACGGTAGGCGAGGGCGGAGCCGGCGGAGCCCGAGCCGATGATGACGAAATCTGCTTGCATAGTCTTGTTTCCCTCGAGCTGCCATCATCCGGCTGCTTCTTGTTTTTCCCAGAGCCTGCCCCTCATCCGCCTGCCGGCACCTTCTCCCCGCTCGCGGGGAGAAGGGGATATGCCGCACCGGCTTCCCCTAACCTCGACGCTACGTTTGGCACGTCCCCTCTCCCCGCGCGCGGGGAGAGGGTTAGGGTGAGGGGCAAAGGGCAGCGCAGATGTTCTTCAGTTCAATAAGGCGCCACCACCGGCCCCATGCCCACGTAAACCGTCTTCAGCTCGGAATAATGCTCCAGCGCGGCCAGCGAATTCTCGCGGCCGAAGCCGGATTGTTTCGAGCCGCCGAAGGGGATTTCCACCGGGCAGAGATTGTAAGTGTTGATCCAGAGCGTGCCCGCCTCCAGCCGGTCGACGACGCGATGGGCGCGGGTGAGGTCGGCGGTGAAGACGCCGCCGGAAAGGCCGAATTCGCTGGCATTGGCCCGCGCGATCACCTCGTCCTCATCGTCGAAATCGAGCACCGACATGACCGGCCCGAAGATCTCCTCGCGGGCGATGCTCATGTCGTCGGTGACATCGGCAAACACCGTCGGCTGCACATAATAACCCTCGCCGGAGACGTTGTTCGGAATGCCGCCGCCGGCAATGAGTGTTGCGCCCTCGGCCTTGCCCTTCTCGATGTAGGAGATCACCTTCTCGCGCTGCGCCCAGGAAACCATCGGGCCCACCTGCGTCGCCTCGTCCATCGGATCGCCGATCAGCATCGCCTCGGTGCGGACCTTCAGCCGCTTCAGGAATTCGGCCTTAACAGCCTTCTGCACGAAGACGCGTGTGCCGTTCGAGCAGACTTGCCCGGTCGAATAGAAATTGCCGAGCATCGCGCCGCCGACCGCCGAATCGAGATCGGCGTCGTCGAAGACAACAAGCGGCGACTTGCCGCCGAGTTCCATCGTCACATGCTTGAGGTTGCCGGCGGCGGCCGCCGCCACCCTGCGGCCGGTCGGCACCGAGCCGGTCAGCGACACCTTGGCGACATCGGGATGGTTGACGAGCAGCGGCCCGGTGTCGCGGTCGCCCTGGATCACATTGAAGAGGCCCTTCGGCAGTCCTGCCTCATGCAGGATCTCGGCGATCTTCAGCGCCCCGAGCGGCGTGTTCTCGGACGGTTTGAACACCATGGCATTGCCGCAGACAAGCGCCGGCGCAGCTTTCCAGCAGGCGATCTGCTGCGGATAGTTCCAGGCGCCGATGCCGACGCAGACGCCGAGCGGCACCCGCTTGGTATAGGCAAAGTCCTGGCCGAGCGGGATCTGCGAACCGTTGAGACCGGCCGGCGCAATGCCGCCGAAGAATTCGAAGGCATCGGCACCCGAGGTCGGGTCAGCGACAACAGTCTCCTGGATCGGCTTGCCGGTGTCGAGCGTCTCGAGTTCGGAAAGCGCCCGGTTTCTCTCGCGCATGATGTCGGCTGCCCGCTTCAGGATGCGCCCGCGCGCCATCGGGCTCATCGCCGCCCATTCCGGCTGGGCGCGCTTGGCCGCCGCGATCGCCCGTTCAACGATCGCGGGCGTTGCGGCATGCAGCCGGGCGATCACCTCGCCGGTCGCGGGATAGAGGCTCTCGATGACGGTGCCGTCGGTATCCTCGACATATTCGCCGTCGATGAAGTGCGAGGCTTTCGGCTGGGCTTTCATGTCATTTGTCCTTGGGTGGTTCGATGTGGTCGTCCCTTCTCGCTCCGGGGAGAGGGGGAGGCGGTGGCCAAAAGCGCATTCAGATAATCTTCCGTCAGCGCGATCGAGGCTTCAATGCCGATCGGCGCGGATTTCAGACTTTGCCTGATATAAAGCCCGTCGATCATCGCCGCAGCGCCTTCGGCGATGCGTTCTGCGGCGTCAGCTGGCAACAGCGCCTTGAGGTCGGCCAGCAGATTGGAGCGCAGCCGCCGCGCATAGATCACCAGGAAGCGTCGCGTCTCTTCCGAGCGCTGCGCTTCGGCGTAAAAGGCAAGCCAGGCGGCAATCGTCTCCGGCGCGAACTGGTCGGCGTGGAAGCTGACGCGGATGATGGCGGAAAGCCGCGCCCGCGGCGTCCTGGCGGCCTTAAGTGCCGCCACCGTATCGCTGCGCAACTGTCGGAGAAGCGAGCGGATCGTCTCGATCAGCAATTGTTCCTTGCTGCCGAAATAATGATGCGCCAGGGCTGGCGACACGCCGGCCTGCCGGGCGATATCGGACATGGTGATGGCAAGCGAGCCGTGATCGCCGATCACCCGCAGCGCTGCATCAACAAGCGCCTTGCGGCGCACCGGCTCCATTCCGACTTTCGGCAACAAACCACTCCTTGAAATCAGCGGCAGGTTATTTTTGATTGACTGATCAATCAATAAAAATCTTTCGCGATTTGACTGGGCGCGGATCTTTCCCTGTCAAATTGCTGCAACATATTCAGAATCTCAGGAGGTGCATCATGACCGATGTCTTCGAGGGAACGCCGACATCTTCGCTACAGTCGAAATGGATCTGGTTTGCCGGCCTCGGCGTGTTGTTGCTCGTCTGCGGTCTGATCGCGCTCGGCAATCTGATGCTCGCCACCGTCGTTTCGGTCTATTATGTCGGCATGCTGATGCTGTTCGGCGGGGTGATCTATCTCGTCCATGCCTTCCAGGTGCGCGGCTGGGATCATGTGCTGTTCTGGATACTGAGCGGCCTGCTCTATGTGCTTGCCGGCATCTGCGCTTTCGTCAATCCGATCCTGACCTCGGCGGCGTTGACGCTGTTTCTCTCGCTCGCACTGGTCATCGCCGGCGTCTTCCGCACCTGGGTCGGCATGCGCATGAAGCCCACCAAGGGCTGGCGTTGGATCGTCGCAAGTGGCGTCATCACCGCTCTTGCCGGTTTCGTCATCGCGCTCGGCTGGCCGGTGAACAGCCTGTGGATCCTCGGCCTGTTCCTCGCCGCCGATCTCATCGTCCAGGGCTCGACAATGATTGCCTTCAGCCTCGGCATCCGCAGTCGAAACTGATGCCGCTGACCGTTCTTTTTTGACAAGACTATGACAGGGGATTAGACTTAACGGGTTACAGACCGGTCCTAAGTCAAGTGAACGGTCTGAGTGCGAATGCACCAAGGCACCGGCGAGATCGCCGAGAATGCTGAAAATGGTCATGCGTCCCCCAGAGGCAGGGTTCTGCCTGATCAGAAAAGGGAGGAAGTTCATGCCGATGGTCACCGTTTCCATCTCTCCGCAACAGGCAGCGGGCATCCGCGCCGCCGTCGACAATGGCGGCTATGCCTCGAGCAGTGAGGTCGTCCGCGAGGCGCTCCGCCTCTGGGATACCGCCCGCAAGCTCAATGAGTTCCGGGACGATATTCTTGACGACGGCGCTCCATCCGGCGGCAGATGCGTCGCCGACATGTTCGCCGATCACGAGGCGGAGCGCCGTCGCTCCGCCTGAACAAGCATTTGATTGCATTGGAAAAATTGAATGAACGCGGAACGCGCAGGATGCTCTTGCGCGTTTCATAAAACTTTCACACTGGCGAAAGAGTTCATTGATCCTTCTGCGGCATGTTCCGGACGAAAAAGAACAAGTCACAGTGGAGATCGGCCCACAATGAAGACCAGCATGTCCTTGGCTGCCACCGTCGCGCCGGATGTCCTGCGCCGCTACGCCAGCGATCAGATCGTCACCCTTGCCAAGCTCGTGGTCGAGAATGCCTTCCAGCCGATCGTCGAGGCCGGCACCGGCACGGTTTTCGGCTACGAATCCCTGATGCGCGGCCAGGAACGCATCGGTTATGATACGCCCCTCGAAATCCTCGACGAGGCTCACCAGGCCGGCCAGCTGCTGCAGCTCGAACAGATGGTCGCCAGCCGCGCGCTCGCCAAATTCGCGACGCTATCGAATTTCTCCACCTCGACGCTGTTCCTCAATCTCGATGTCCGGCTGATCCCGCATGGAGAACACCTGGTCGAGAGCCTGCTGCAGCATCTGCGCAAGGCGAATATTCCGCCGTCTTCCGTTTGCTTCGAATTCTCCGAGCGTTTCGACAATACCAGCGTGCCGGAATTTTCCGGCCTCGTTTCCAGGCTGCGCAAGGCCGGTTTCAAACTGGCGATCGACGATTTCGGCGTCGGCCACGGCGAGATAAAGCTGCTCTGCGATTATGCCGTCGATTATCTCAAGATCGACCGCCATTTCGTCGCCGAGATCGACCGCAGCCCCCGCAAGCGCCATCTCTTGAGGAGCATCGTCAACATTGCCCATGTGCTCGGCACGCGCGTCATCGCCGAAGGCATCGAGACCGAGGCCGAATTCATCGCCTGCCGCGAATATGGCGTCGACCTCGTCCAGGGCTGGTTTATCTCCCGCCCGACGACGCATATATCAGAGCTGGCGCCGTCCTACCCGCACCTGCAGGAGCTCGGCAAGAGCAAGCGGGGCAGCCAGTCGCTCGACGAAATCCTCATCCGCAAGCAGATCGAGCTGCTGCCGACGGTCTATGAGAATGACAGCATCGACAGCGTCTTCGAACTCTTCCGGCGTAATCCGCGCCAGGCCTTCTTTCCTGTCCTGAACGCCAATGACGAGCCGCGCGGCATCATCCACGAGCATCACCTCAAGGAATATATCTACCAGCCCTTCGGCCGCGATCTCCTGAAGAACAAGATGTACGAGCGCAGCATCTCGCATTTCGTCGAGATGGCGCCGATCGTCGGCCTCGACAGCGACGCCGAGCAACTGATGGCCATCTTCGCCAATATGGAAGGCAGCAACTGCCTGATCCTGACCGACAATATGCGCTATGCCGGTGTCGTCTCCGCCGCGTCGCTGATCAAGGTCATCAACGAGAAACAGCTGAAGACCGCGCAGGACCAGAACCCGCTGACCGGCCTGCCGGGCAATCGTGCCATCCGCGATTTCATGCGTCAGTCCGGCCGCGACGGCGATGCGCTTCGCCACTTCTGCTATTGCGACTTCGACAATTTCAAGCCGTTCAACGATGCCTATGGCTTCCATCTCGGCGACCACGCGATCTCGCTGTTTGCCGCGCTGATGCGCCGCTATTTCTTCGCCGAACGTCATTTCCTCGGCCATGTCGGCGGCGACGATTTCTTCATCGGCGTCGTCGGCTGGACCAAGGAAGAGCTGACGGAAATCCTCGAGCGGCTGATCAGCGATTTCCATGACGACGTGCGGGACCTCTATTCCGACGAGGATCGCGCCGCCGGCCGCATCCTCGGTCACGACCGCACCGGCGCCGAAGCTTTGTTCCCGCTGATGCGCTGCTCGATCGGCGTCATCGAACTGCCGGAGGGCCTGGTCATCGACGATATCAACCGCGTCAGCGCCGAAATCGCCATCATCAAGTCGGCCGCCAAGGACAGCGAGGGAGGCCTGGTCTTCCATCTCCTACAGCGCCGCGCGTCATTTTAGATGCGCAAAGGACGCTGTAGCACTTATGCAGTGGGCGAGGCGAATTGACGCCTCTGCCACATCAAGTCTTCCCAAGCCTGCGGGGCTGATTTACTTCCTGTGTTTTAGACAAAAAGCCAGAGCGGTTCCGCGCACTTCCACCAAAAGCTGAACTGCTCCAGGGAGGAGCCGGGTCATGCCATTGCCTCAGGAAATGCGTTTCGTCGATCTGCCGTCCTTCGGCGGGCCCGAGGTGATGACGATCGGCAAGCGACCGCTTCCCGTACCGCAAGACGGGCAGGTTCTGGTGCGCGCCGAGGCGATCGGCGTCAACCGCCCCGATATTGCCCAGCGCCAGGGCAGCTATCCCCCGCCCAAGGATGCGAGCCCGATCCTCGGTCTGGAGCTATCAGGCGAAATCGTTGCCGTCGGCCCCGGCGTCAGCGGGTATGGCGTCGGCGACAAGGTCTGCGGGCTCGCCAATGGTGGCGCCTATGCCGAATATTGCCTGCTGCCGGCAGGCCAGATCCTGCCCTTTCCCAAGGGCTATGACGCGGTAAAGGCGGCCGCTTTGCCTGAGACCTTCTTCACCGTCTGGGCCAATCTCTTCCAGATGGCCGGGCTGACGGAAGGCGAAACGGTGCTGATCCATGGCGGCTCCAGCGGCATCGGCACGACGGCGATCCAGCTCGCCCGCGCCTTCGGCGCTGAAGTCTACGCGACGGCGGGTTCGAAGGAGAAATGCGAGGCCTGCGAGAGGCTCGGCGCCAAACGCGCGATCAACTACAGGACCGAGGATTTCGCCGAGGTGATCAAGGCCGAGACCGGCCACGGCGTCGATATCATCCTCGACATGATCGGCGCCTCCTATTTCGAGCGCAACATCGGTTCGTTGGCCAAGGACGGCTGCCTGTCGATCATCGCCTTCCTCGGCGGCGCGATCGCCGAAAAGGTCAATCTCTCGCCGATCATGGTCAAGCGGCTGACGGTCACCGGCTCCACCATGCGGCCGCGCACGGCAGAAGAAAAACGCGCCATCCGCGACGACTTGCTCTCCGAGGTCTGGCCGCTGCTGGAAGCCGGCACCATCGCCCCCGTCATCCACAAGGTCTTTGCCTTCGAAGAGGTTATCGAAGCCCACCGGCTGCTGGAAGGCGGCAGCCATGTCGGCAAGGTCATGCTCACCGTCTGAGGTCAGCTTCGGACCAGCATTTGTGCGCAAGGTGAAGCTGATCCTGGCCGTTTGTGAGTCTCCCCGGGTCGTTGAACAGTCGTCTGATCGAAACCCGGCCCCGAAACTGCGCATCTTGATGTGGTGTTGCTTGCGCATTGTACGGTCCCTACGAGGAATGCAATGGCTCTATTCCACGCCTGCCCCATCTGCCGCAGCAGAATTCCGCATTTCATACCGCTTCCGCGCTACTACATCGACAAGGCGGTCGAGCACGGCTTTCCCTATCGCGTCGATGAATTCGAGACGATCAACCATCAGGCCTATAGCTGCCCCAATTGTCATTCGTCCGATCGCGACAGGCTCTACGCGCTGTTCCTGACGCCAGTGTTCCAGCGCCTCAACCAGGCGCACCCCTTCCGGTTCCTGGACATTGCGCCGGGACGGGCCTTGAGCTTCTGGCTCAAGAGCCACCCGCATATCTTCTACCGCAGCTGCGACATGTATATGCCCGAGGCAGACGACAAAGCTGATATCCACAACCTGCCCTACGCCGACGAGAGCTTCGACTTCGTGCTTTGCTCCCATGTGCTCGAACATGTCGAGGATCCGGTGCGTGCCACCGCCGAAATCCGGCGTGTTCTCAAGGAACACAGCATCGCCATCCTGATGGCGCCGATCTGCCTGTCGATCGAGGACAACTATGAAAATCCCGAAGTGACGACGCCGGAAGGCCGCTGGGCGCATTTCGGCCAAGACGACCATGTGCGCCTCTTCTCAAGGTCCGGGTTCATCGATGTGATCCAGCGCGCCGGTTTGGCGGTGCAGCAAGTTCCGGTCACCGAATTCCTGACGCCCGAGGTCTGCGATACCTATGGCATCGGCCGCAGCTCCGTCCTCTATCTCGGCGTGAAGCAGCAGGCCGTCCAGCAGGAGCCGGAACCGGAGCGCAACGTCGCCTAATGCATGTCGCCCGGAAGTGTGCAGCGGTTCCGGGACAACGACATGCATAAAAACAAAGAGCTAAAGCGTGTTGCATGAAGCAAATTTGATGCGACGCGCTTTAGAGCATAATGTCGTCAGAACAGTGTGAGTGGTTTTCGGACGACATCATGCTCTAACTCTTGAATTGAGAACAGGATTCGGACCTTAGGCCGATAGGGCCTAAATCATCCTGTTCTAAGAGCGCAGCAAGCATTCAGTTATGAAAAGGCGCCCCGAACCCGAGGCGCCTTTTTCAATTTCGGCTGTCTCTCAGCGTCATCGCCGCCACAATCGCGACGATGCCGGGCAGCGCCATCGCGACATAGAGCCAGTGGGCCGCCGAGATGCTGCCTGCAACGCCGCCCGGATCGACGAGGCCGGCGCCATTGGCGATGACGCCCGAGAAGGCCGCACCGAAGGCGCCGCCGAGCGAACTCATCGTCGGGATCGCCGAAGAGGCCTTGTCCTGCTCGTTGTCGGCAACAAGCCTCAGGACCATGGCGACCAGATGCGCCCAGCCGAGACCGATGCCGAAGCCCATCATCAACATGCCGATCGCCGCCGGCACGATGAGAAGCATATGCCCCTCCGAATTGTCGCTCGCGAGGAAAATCGCGAGCGAAGCGGTCGCCGCCGTCTCGATAAGGGCACCAATGACGATTGCCCGGTAAGCCGGCCTGCCGGTCCAAGAGCCACTGAGGAAGGCCGCAAACGTCCAGCCGAGGGCGACGAGTGCGACGAGATATCCCGATAGGAGTGGCGCCACCCCATGCAGGGTCTGCAGGAAATAGGGAATGAAGACGTCGCTGACGAGGACGACGGTCATGGCGAGCATCGCCAGGTAGACCCGGGAAATCGGCTGGGAAAGGCTGACGGCGCCGGACGGCAAGAGCCGGTTCGGGCTCTTCCGCTCGATGAGAAGCATGGTTGCCACCGCGATGACCGAGGCCGCAATCAGCGCCGCTTTCGCGCCTGTTGTCTCGATCGCGCCGGCCGCACTCACCATCAGCACGGCCGCAAGCAGCAGTCCGATCTGGGCAACCGGGGTCTTCTCCTGCTCGCGGTCGTCCTCGACCTTGGGCAGAAGCCGTGGCGCCAGCACTGCCATCAACAGCCCGAGCGGCACGAGCACGATGAAAGCGTAGCGCCAGGTGTGGCCCGAAGAAAAGAAGCCGCCGAGCGTCGGTCCGATGACGGTCGCCACGCCCCAGATCGCCGCATAGAGCGTCGAGGCCTTCGGCCAGAGTGGCTCGGGATAGACGAAGCGGATGAAGGCATAGCCGAGCGCGGCCAGCGCCCCAGTTCCCAGACCCTGCACCGCGCGTCCGATCAGCACCACCGGCATCGACGGTGCGGCTGCGGCAATCAGGCTGCCGACGCCGAAGACCAGTGCCGCGATCACATAGACGGATCGAAGCCCGATGCCGCGCGGCCGCATGGCGACGAAGATCGAGCCGAGCACGGCGGCGGCGACGAACAGGCTGGTGACCCAGGAAAACAGCGCGAGCCCGCCGATATCGCGCACGATCGAAGGCGCGATCGTCGCCATGATGTAACTCTCCACAGCATAAAGCGTCACGCCGCCGGCCAGCATCAGCGTTGCCGGCAGGTGCTCGGGCAGGAACAGGCGGAAGACCGAGCTGGAATTCGAGACGGCTGCGGTCTGGTCGATATTCGACATGGGAGGACCCCGAGATTTTTACTGGCGAAGGATTATTTTCCAAGTTATAAATTGGAAAATTGCATGCCGCTTCGATTAAAACAAGACGTGACTTGGAAAATATGCGCCAGTCCCCAGCCAACCGGATCCTGATCCTGATAAAGACCGATGGCCCGCAGCTTGCCGCCGCGATCGGCGATGCGCTCGGCATATCAGGCGAAGCCGCCCGGCAGCAGCTGTCGAAGATGGCGGAGGAGGGGCTGGTGGAACCGGTCACCGTTGCCGCCGCGGGCAGGGGCCGGCCGCGCCAGCTCTGGCACCTCACGGCCAGCGGCAACCGCCAATTCCCGGATGGCCATGCCGAGCTGACGGCAAATCTCCTTGGCACGCTGGTCGAACAGCTCGGGGCCGCAGCCCTCGATACCGTCATCTCCGCCCGCGAGGCCGAGACGCTGCAGCGCTATCGGCAGGAACTCGGCGAGGCGCATGACCTTGCCTCGCGCATCGAAGGCCTTGCCGGCATCCGCACCCGCGAGGGCTATATGGCCGATCACTGGCAGGAGGCGGACGGCTCCTTCATGCTGGTCGAAAACCACTGCCCGATCTGCGCCGCCGCTACCGCCTGCGCCGGCTTCTGCCGCTCCGAACTCGAAACCTTCCGCGCCGTCCTCGGCGCCGATATCGAGCGCAGCGAACACATCCTCGCCGGCGCGCGCCGCTGCGCCTACCGCATCATGCCGCGTTGACCGATATCGCTCGCAACCGGCTGGCGCTTCACGCCGGCTGCCGCGCCTGCCGCCAGTTGCTTTCGAGATAGAGCAGCACTCCGATCGATGCGAGACCCGCGGCCGCGCCGACAAAGGCGGTGCCGGAATAATCGGTGATCGCGGTGCCGAAAGCGAAGAGGCCGGCGCTGATGCCGGTCCCAATGAACGTGTTCAGCGAGATCAGCGAGGTTCCAAGCCCCGGTCGGTCCGCGATCAGGTCCTGCAGATAGGTGATCGGCACGCTGAGGATCGCTGCCGCCCCGCAGGCATTGAGGAGGAGTAGTGCATAGATGTGCCAGGGCGCGGAAGCAAAACCAAGCAGTAGCAGATAGGCGCAGTAGATCAGCGCGCCGAAGGCGAGCACATGCACGGTCCGGAAGTGGCGCTGCGCAAAGCCCCACATCATCATGAACGGCATCTCGAGCAGCGCCGTCAAACCTGCCATGAAGCCGACATCGACGACGGTGCCGCCGGCCGCATGGGTGATGATCAGCGGCAAGAGCATGCTGTTCAGCCGCTGCAGCCCGAACAGCATCGCCATGACGATAACGCGCGACAGCACGTGCGGCACAAAAATCCGTTTCAGCGAAGCAAAGAATCCGGCGTGATCGGGGGCAGGGCCGGCGGCGCCATTTCGGGGTGCGAAGAAGAAATACAGGCAGAAGCAGGTGCAGCTTGCCAATGCCGCGATCCCATAGGCCGGCGTCATCGACGGCGAACTGACGAGATAGAGGCCGATCAACCCCGGCGCCAGCGCCCATGAGCCGGAAAACAGCGCTCGCACCGTTGCGGTGATCGCCGCCCCCTGGCCACGGTCCATTTGATTGGTCCTGGCGCGCAGGCTGGCGAACAGCAGCGAATAGGTGGAATTGCTCATCGGCACCAGCAACAGCGTGGAGAAGATGAAGACCACGGGGCTATGAATGATCGCGATCGACCCGAAGCCGAGCATGCCGGCGACGCAAAGCCCCAGCACCAGCGGCCGGCGCTCTTTCAGCCTGTCCGACCAGATGCCGAGCGTCAGGCTCGTCGTCACGTTGACGATTGCCGAGAAGAACACCAGCGCCGAATAGGCGCCATTGCTCAAGCCGAGTTCGTTGATCCCGATGATCGACTGGTAGGGCGCGGTCGAAGCATAGGTGAAGGCGAGCGCGACGAGTGTCACGGTCGGAATACGGATCCTGTTGTCGCGAAGGATCAAGGAAAAGGTGGATGGCATGGGGCGGTTCCTGATGCACCACTCTTAGCTGCATCGGACCTATCAGAGAAACGATAGTTTTAGATCGTCTCCGTCAATTTTTGTGATGAATGTTTGGACGATGTGATCGCGTCCAAGCCTGCAAGGGGGCTGAATGCCTATTTCAGAATTTCGCGACCAAATTCGAGAGCCAGAAGTCGATTTGCCCGAAGGGAAGAACATTTGCCAAAAAAGCGACGAGCGCTGAGGTGGTGTATATCAACACCAGCCCAAGAAGGACTCCAAGGGTGATTCCGACGCTCGTCTTTGCGGGCTGGCGTGCCAACCAACACGCCAAGCTCAGAGAGACAATCGTGAAAAGTGCCAACAACGTGGACTCGGTGATAGATATGCCCGATTGCAAAACAATCCCTCGGATTGTGAATTGGGTTGCAAGGCATAACGTCTCGAGCCGTCTAAACTCAAGGGCTGGGACGGCGGAATATGCGGTGATGTCCAGCCACCCATAGAGCCGGTGCACTATCAGCAGGCACCCGCGCAGCCGCCTAAACCCCGACGCCACGTCAACCCCGTTGGCTTTCGCCGCGTGACGCGTTATGGACTGCGCAACCCGCCAGCATCCGGATGAGAGCTCATGACCAATCCCGTCACCGTCGAAGTCACCCGCGGCCTGCTCGTCGAAAGTCGCCATCGTGGCGCGGTGGCTGTCATCGATGGCGATGGCAAGCTTGTCTTCTCGCTGGGCGACATCGAGGCCGCGGTCTTCCCGCGCTCGTCCTGCAAGGCGATGCAGGCGCTGCCGCTGGTCGAGAGTGGTGCTGCCGATGCCTACGGCTTCGGCGACAAGGAATTGGCGCTGGCCTGCGCCTCGCATAGTGGCGAGGACGAGCATGTGGCGCTGGCCGCTTCCATGCTGTCGCGCGCCGGTCGCGACGCCGAGGCGCTGGAATGCGGCGCCCACTGGTCGTTCCATCAGAAGACCCTGATCCATCAGGCCCGCACGCTCGAGGCACCGAACGCGCTGCACAACAATTGCTCGGGAAAACATGCCGGCTTCATCTGCGCGTGCTGTCATCAGGACCTCGATCCGAAGGGCTATGTCGGCTATCAGCACCCGCTGCAGGTCGAGATCCGCGCGGCGATGGAAAGCCTGACCGGCGCCGTGCTCGGCGCCGAGAGCTGCGGCACCGACGGCTGCTCGATTCCGACCTATGCCGTGCCGCTCAAGAGCCTTGCCCACGGTTTTGCCAAAATGGCGACCGGCACCGGCCTCGAACCCCTGCGCGCCAAGGCTTCCCGCCGCCTGATCGAGGCCTGCATGGCCGAGCCCTTCTATGTCGCAGGCTCCGGCCGCGCCTGCACGGAACTGATGCAGATCGCCCCCGGCCGTATCTTCTGCAAAACAGGCGCCGAAGGCGTCTTCTGCGCCGCCATCCCGGAAAAGGGCATTGCCATCGCGCTGAAATGCGAGGATGGCACGACCCGCGCCGCCGAAGCCATGGTGGCGGCGACCCTCGCCCGCTTCTTCGAGACCGAGAGCGAGGTGCATGCGGCCCTGATCGCCCATGCCACGAAGCCAATGCGCAATTGGAACGGCATCCATGTCGGCGATGTCAGGGTCACCTCCGCCTTGGCCGGATGAGTCGAGCTTGCTTACATAAGTTATTAGAAAAATAAGAATTGCCTAATATAAAGGGGTACGTCCTGCGATCGCGGATGCACCCTTTCGCGGCGACGTGAGCACAGTCCTGGAAGCCGTGAGGGCAGGGCATGTTTGCAGGCCGCTATCTCTGGTGGATGCTGATGGGCATCGGCATCTTCATGTTCGCTACGTTGAGCCTCGATTATCTCACCTGGCTCACGATCCAGCTGTCCGGCTGCGGCGAGATGGCCGGGACCTGCGAGCCGGCCCTGCGGCTGATATCGGGCGTGCTCAAACCCGCCTGCATCTGGACCGCGATCGGCGTGCTCTTCATGGCGACGCTGCTCCGTCTTCACGCTCTCTCGCTCATCTGGTTCTGGGGGCCGATCGTCGCCATCTGGTTCGTCGCTTCCACGCCGATCCTGCTCTTCCTGGCGGCGGATGGGGCGGCGCTGACGCAATCCGCTACCCTGGCCGCACTGCCCGTCGCCTTCCTGTTTCTGGCGGCTTTCGCAGCCTATCTCATGGTTGCCCTCGAGGATGGCGACATGCCGCCGCTTGCAGCCTCGGTGCCGTTGCGCCTCACACTCCGCCTGACGGCGGTCTACGGCGCGCTTTCTGGCGCAGCCTTCATGCCGGAACTGTCGCGGATCGCCGGGACCCTGCTCGACATGCCGGCACTTTCCGTCGTCATCGCGTTGGCGCAGCCATATCTGCAGACGGTGCTCACCTTTGGAACCGGCAGCATAGCGCCGGCCTATGCCGTGTTGGCGGCCTTCATCGCGGCCCTTGCCGCAAGTCTCTTGCCGCATGCTGCAGCACCGCAGCCCTCCCGCAGCACCATCATGCTGCGGCGATTGCGCCGTTGAGATCGCGATAGGGTTTCAGCCGTTCGGCGGTCACCTCCATGGGCACGATCAGCCCCGCCACCTCGGAAATGCCAAGCACCGGGCAGGGCGAGACGAGGTCGAACTTCTCCTCAGTCAGCAGCACATGCGTTTCGGCCGAGCAGCGGGCAATGTGCCGCTTGATCGCCGCTTCCTCGAAATCGCCGGTGGAAAGCCCGTGCACCGGATGCGCCGCCGTCACCCCGAGGAAGAAGAGGTCGGGGCGAAGCTGCGAGATCGCCGCTGCCGCCGCTGCGCCCGTCGCCACCATCGAATGTTTGTAGAGCCGTCCGCCGGTCAGGATCACCTCGGCTGTCGGGTGGTGTTCCAGCTCGGCGGCGATCGTCGGGCTGTGGGTCGCAACCGTCAGCGGCATGTCGCGCGGCAAATGCCGGGCGATCTCCGCCGTGGTCGTGCCGCCATCGAGGAAGATCATCTGGCCGGGCTTGATCATCGCCGCCGCCGCTGCTCCCAGCCGTGCCTTGATCTGTGACGACACGCTGCGCCGGGCGGTGAAGTCAGGCAGGTCAGGCGCCAGCGGCATCGCCCCGCCATGCACCCGTTTCAGCAGCCCCTCCGCCGCCATTTCCCTGAGGTCGCGCCGGATCGTGTCTTCCGAAAGGGCGAAATCCTCGGCGACGCGCTTGGCGATCACCTGGCCGTCACGGCGCAGGATGTCGAGAATGAGGGTCTTGCGTTGCGTTGACAGCATCGTCTCTCTGCACGAAATTAAACATAATAGCCCGATATTGCACGAAACGACTCGACATTCAAGAAATATCGTGCATTTTCACGAAATCCCGTGCATGAGGCCGGGAGTGCTCACGCAGATGCGGAGCGAAGGAGTGGATCATGTTGATTTTGATTGCCGGGCCCTATCGGTCCGGAACGGGCGACGACCCGGAAAAGATGGCCGCCAACCTGAAGCGGCTGGAAGAACCCTCACACGCGCTGTTTGAGGCGGGCCACGTGCCGATGATCGGCGAATGGGTGGCGCTGCCGATCTGGCATGCCGCCGGCGGCCGGTCGGTCGGCGATGCGCTCTACGAAGAGATCTTCCACCCGGTTGCCGGCCGGCTGCTGCATCTCTGCGAAGGCGTGCTGCGCCTGCCCGGCGATTCCAAGGGAGCGGATAACGACGTGCGCATCGCCAGGGAACGCGGCATTCCGGTCTGGCACAGGCTGGAGGATGTGCCGGGCTGCGGCTGAGCGGATTGCAGCGCCCGCGCTTTACCCTTCGCTACACTCAGCGCATTCGCAGCTTTGTCGCTCACCCCCTCAACCGACCCGTCGGATGAGGGGGCCACACGGCACACCGATCATGTCCTCACACTCGCACCCACCTTGTCCCCATGGACGATCAAAACCCAATCTCCCCAGTTCCGGCCCACCGACCGCTGCGCTATAACCCTTGCCGAAAGGGAGTCGAGAACCATGCTGACACTGTATTACGCGCCGGGAACCTGCGCGCTCGCAAGCCTTATTGCCCTGGAAGAATCCGGCCTGGCCTTCGAAACGAAGAAGATCAGCCTCCGCGATGGCGAGCAGCGTTCGCCGGACTATCTGAAGATCAACCCGAAGGGCCGGGTGCCGGCACTGGTCACCGATTATGGCGTGCTGACGGAAACGCCGGCGATCCTGGCCTATATCGCCCAGAGCGCGCCGGCCGCCAAGCTGGCGCCGCTTGACGATGCCTTCGAATTTGCCAGGCTCCAGTCCTTTAACAGCTATATCTGCTCGACCGTGCATGTGAACCATGCCCATCGCCCGCGCGGCTCGCGCTGGGCCGACGAGCCGGCGGCAATCGAGGCAATGAAGGCCAAGGTGCCCGAGAACATGGCCGATTGTTTCACGCTGATCGAGCAGACGATGTTCGAAGGCCCATGGGTGATGGGTGAGGCCTATTCGCTCGCCGATCCCTATCTCTTCGTCATGACCGATTGGCTGCCATCGGACGGCGTCGATCCCGCCCGGTTCGAAAAGGCGAGCGACCACCACGCCCGCATGCTGCTGCGCCCCGCCGTCCAGCGGGCGCTGGCCTACGATCGGGCCTGACCGTTAAAACCTGCGGCAAGCTTCTTCGGCGCCCGGAACAGCCAGGCGCCGATCAGTCGCAACCGCAGTTCTTCGTCGCCGATCACGGCGGCGCGCACCGGCAGATGCGGCCAGCCGACATAATGATCGGTTTGAAAATAGACGTCAGGCGCCATTTCCAGCAGGTGATCCTTGTCGTCGAGCGAAATCGAGATCACGATCGTCTCGGCATTCTTCACCGCGACAAAACTCTTGCCGCCGACCTTCAGCGCCGGATTGCCATAGGAGGTGCTCTCCTCGACATCAGGCAGGCCGGCTTCCGCCGCCAGCCGCTTCAGGCGTTCGAAGATCGCATCGACGTCGTCGGCCATTGCTCCGCCCTTTCGGTTAGGGCGAACCTACCATATCTCACGCGCATTTCGCCAGCGGCGGCTTGGTCTCTTTGGGAAAGCCGGCCGGCATCCCGAGCGGCAGATCGGCGATTTCGCGCATTGACATGCGCTCGACCTCGGGATGTCGCAGCGGATCATCCTTCCAGGCTGGGGCAATTTCCGCGCTTGCCACCTGCCGAACAGGGGTGAAGAAAAACTTCAACAAAGACATGGCATGCCTCGCTTTCTCAGTAGCGCAGAAGGATGATCAATGGCGGCTGGCGCCTGCTGAACCATCCCATCCGCTCGCGTCCTGCGTTTGAATGGATTGCCTGTGCTTGCAATGTCGGCCTCAACAGGTAGATTTTCAATTGAGATTAATGCGGCGGCGCTATAGAAAAACTATATGAAGAACTTGAACATGGTCCATCTCAACGGCCTGCGCGCGCTGGAGGCCGTCGGTCGTCTCGGCTCGCTCCAGGCGGCGGCCGACGAACTCGGCGTCTCGGTTGGCGCCGTCAGCCAGCAGGTCATCAAGGCAGAAGCCCAGCTTGGTCAGGTGATCTTCGAGCGCACCGCCAGGGGCATGATCGCCACCGAAGCCGGCCAGCCGGTGCTTCTGGCGCTCGACGAGGGGTTCGCCCGTCTTTCGGCGGCGGTGTCGATCGCCAGCCGCAAGGACGATACGATCCTGACCATCTCGGTGGCGCCGGTTTTCGCCGCCCGCTGGCTGGTCTGCCGGCTCGACCGCTTCGCCGAGCGCCATCCCGACATCAAGCTGCGGCTGGATGCAACCACCAATCTCGTCAATCCGGCCCTCTGCGACGTCGATATCGGTATCCGCGTCGGTACCGGAAAATGGCCGGACGTGAAGGCAGAGCTGCTGTTGGAGCAGGAGGTCTTTCCCGTCTGTTCGCCCGAGATGGCGGCAAAATTGAAAGAGCCTGCCGATATTCTCGAACTGCCTGCCATCATCGATGGCCATGCCATGTTCACCTGGGAGGTCTGGATGCGCGAGGTCGGACTATCCGGTGCTACGCTTTCGACCCGTCACGTCTTCAACGACGCCTCGCTCTGCCTCGATGCGGCGATTGCAGGGCAGGGCGTCATGCTGGCCTGGCAGACCCTTGCCGCCTTTGCGCTCGCCGAAGGCCGGCTGGCCGCCCCCTTCGGCATTCGCGCGCCGACCGGCTTCGGTCATTATTTCGTCACCGCCGAAGGCACGCGCGAGCCGAAGAAGGTCAAGGATTTCAAGGCCTGGATCCGTGAGGAAATGGCCGGCACGCTCACACTTTTCCAGTAGTCCTCAAATTTCGATCGGCTCCTTGCCGCGGGTCGCCTGCATGGCCTTGTAAGCTGGGCGGGACTGGCAGCGCTCGATCCAGGCTTTGATATTCGGATGCGCCTGGAAAAGCGCCTCTTCGCTCTGAGCGTAGCGCAGCACCTCGGCGATGTTGAGATCGGCAACGGTAAAACGGTCGCCGACGATCCATTGCCGGCCGGCGAGGTGGCCTTCGAGAACCGCCAGCGGCCTGCGCAGCGAGCGGCAGGCAACCGCGATCGTCTGTTGGCCACCTTCGCTGTTTTCAAGCCCGTTATCATAGGTGAGTACGATCTTCACTGTGTGCGGTTCGACCTCCGCAGCCGCCCAGACCGTCCACATCGTCAGCAATCCGTCTTCTTCGACGGTTTGGCCGGAAAGCGGTCCGCCATGTTTACGGGCGAGGTAAAGATTGATCGCCAGCGACTCGTGCATGACGAGGTCGCCATCCCGAATGCTGGGGATCTGGGCCATCGGGTTGACGGCAATGAATTCAGGCGAATGCGTGTTGAGTGGCGCATCCTGAGATAGCGGATCTGCGAGCCGCCTTGCCTGCAGCACCGGCACCGAGCGGAATTCGAGCCCGAGTTCCTCCGCCATCCAGTAGACGCGTGAGGCGCGCGATCGATAGACTCCGTAGATTGTCAGCATGTCCATATCCCCTCGATGTGTCCGAGAGACCGTAAATGCCGGATCGGCGTGGGAAAAGTCCTTGTGGCTGATGGGATGATGAAAGCTTTTGATGGCCTTCAGGAGATACGGTTTCGCTCCACGGTCAGCTGCGCATAGGGCGAGCCGCCGCCTGCCATCTCGCCGGACACCTTCTTCTCCCACTGGAAGCCTAAAACCGCGCCTTCGGTGATCTCCTGGAAGATGTTGTCGGTGATGACCGCGGTCCCGGCGCCGTCGGCGACCGAGACGGCGCAACCGACCGGGGCCTTGCGCACCACATTGCCTGTCACAACGACGTTGCGCAGATAGGGACCCCAGCCGATCTGCAGCCCCCAGCGCGGCGCGCCCTCGATCACATTGCCTGAAATCAGCGTGTCGGCCTCCGCCGCGATGCCGATGCCGAAACCGACCTCGTGCTGGTAGGGACCTTTCAGCGTCAGGTTGCGCACGACATTGCCGGTAACGCTCGCCAGCCGGCCGCCCTCGTCGAAATTGGCGATCGAGATGCCGTTTGCCGCCCCGTCGATCATGTTGGCGGAAACGACGGCGCCTTCGAAGGCGAATTCGACATAGATCGCCGTCTCACCGGAGCGCCGGCACTGGTTGCTACTGATCTGGATATCCGAAGCCGAATTGGCGCGGATCGCCGTAAAGGCGCAGTCGGAGATGTGGTTGTTCGCCACCATCACCCCGTTGGCGCGGAAAATATTGATGCCGTTGCCGTTTTGGCCGGTGCCGCCGTCATTGGCGCGGATGTTGGAAATGCGGTTGCCGGAGACAACCGTGCCGTCCTCCGCCTTCTTCCAGCGATGCACCAGGATGCCGCCATTGCCGCAATCCGAGATCGTATTGCCGGTGACCGAAAGGTTGGTGGAATCCACCGCGTAAAGTCCGGATTGGGCAGCCCCCGAAATGTGACTGCGCTCGATCCTGCCGCCGCAGCGCTCCAGCTGCAGGCCATGTTTGCGGCTGCCGCCGATCTCGCAATTGTCGATCAGCACCTCGTCGACGCCGGTAAATTGCAACAGCCCGCCGGCATCGTCGCCAAGCCAGCGGTTGCCGCCGTCGATGACGAGATTGGAAAGCTCGATCCGCCGCACGTTCTCGGCCGAAAACAGGTGGCCGTCGCCGGTATAGACGATCCGTGAAGCGCCAGGCACGCCAGTGATGCGGGTATTGTCGGGCAAGGTGAGGTTGGAGACCCGGTAGGTGCCGGGCGGCAGGAACACCGGCACGTTCGCGCGCGCCGCCTGTTTGATCATCTGCTCAAGGTTGCGTGTCTTGCGGTCGCCACTTTCGGGAATGGCGCGATATTCCACCGCGTCGATTGTCCCACGCAGGTCGGGCTGAGCGGCCGCCGTCAGCGGCGAGGCGACGGCGCGTGATGTCCCTCCCGCAACGGCCGAGGCCGCGAGGAATAAAAGCATGTCGCGGCGTGAGGGCATCCCGGGTACTCCTTTCATAAGGCGCCCGTAGCAGGAAACGTGCCAGGCGGGCATGTATTCTTTTGGCACAAGCTTGGCAAAGGCGGGCGAAATTGCCGTCGTGGCGAGCGCGACGGCAGGATATCGCCGCTTATATTGTCGTCTTGTTCACCCTTTCATTTAAGCAAGCCGAAGGAAATGAGGACTACTTTTAAGGGAAATTCTATGATGACGGGTGTGGGATACGGCCTTCGGCCGGCGGGGAGAATGGCGGCATGCACGAACCGAGTGCCAGGCGATGGGAATCAGCCGATGCCCTGACGGCCGAAACGCGGCGCATCGTCGCCGCGACGGAGGCAATGATGGCATCGACCGCCCACCACTTTTCCGAGGGTATCGAGAACCTCCGCCTCAAGGAAATCGTCCACGAGCTTCCGGATTTTCTCTACGTCAAGGATCGTGACAGCCGCTTCGTCTTTGCCAATGCCGTCACCGCCAGCAGCCTTGGCCTGGAGAGCGCTGCGCTGATGACCGGCAAGCGCGATTTTGACCTGTTCGATTTCGAGACGGCGCTCCACCATTTCGATATCGAGCAGCAGATCATGACGACGGGCGAAGCCCGCATCGACATGGAGGAATCCTACGTCCTTCCCGGCAGTAGAAGACCGATATGCCGGCTGACCTCGAAGATCCCGCTGCGCAACGATCGCGGCGAAATCGTCGGCCTGATCGGTGTTTCCCGTGATATCACCGAACGCAAGCGCCAGGAGGATCTGCATCGCGGCCAGGCGAGCCTGCTCGAAATGATTGCCCGCAACGAGCCGTTGCCGATGATCCTCGAGGCGCTCGTGCTGATGATCGAGGCGCAACTGACCGGGATCGACGGATCGGTGCTGCTGCTCGACAGCGAGGGCACCAGGCTCTATCACGGCGCCTCTCCCAATCTGCCCGGCGGCTACAGCCGCCTCATCGATGGTGTCACGATCGGTCCGAAGGTCGGCTCCTGCGGCACCGCCGCGTGGCGCGGTCAGACCGTGATCGTCGAGGACGTGATGAGCGATCCGCTCTGGGAGGATTTTCGCGCGTTGATTGCCCCGTTCGGTTTCCGCTCCTGCTGGTCGACGCCGATCGCCACATCGCAGAACAATGTGCTCGGCACGTTCGCGCTCTATTCCAGGGAAGTCCGCCGTCCCACCGAGCACGAGATGACGCTGGTGGCGCTCGCCACCCATATCGCCGGCATCGCCATCGAGCGCAAGCGTGTCGACGACCGCATTCATTTCATGGCCCATCATGACGATCTCACGGGCCTGCCGAACCGCGCCTTCCTGAAGGAGCGGCTCGCGAGTATCCTCGACCAGGCCCGGCGCAACAACCGCAAGGTGACCGTCGCCTATATCGATCTCGACAATTTCAAGGACATCAATGATGGCCGCGGCCACGCCGCCGGCGACGAGGTGCTGAAGGAGATCGCCGCCCGGATGGCCAATAGCGTCAGGGCGTCAGATATGGTGGTGCGTCTCGGCGGCGACGAATTCCTCGTGGTGCTCGTCCACCAGTCGAGCCACGATGCCGGCATCACGCGCCGTCTTCGCGAGCTGCAGAAGGCGATCAACCGGCCGATCCGCGGCGCGGACGGCGAGATCACCGTCACCTCGAGCATCGGTGTCGCTGCCTTCCCCTTCGATGGCGCAACCTCGGAAGAGCTTCTCGCCAATGCCGACCGCGCCATGTACCGCGCCAAGGAACTCGGCCGCAACACATTGCAACATCACGAGGGCGGCAGCACGCCCCTCGGAATGCCGCTCGGCGAGCACGAGGAACTGCACCTGGCGATCGCCGGCGACCAACTGTTCCTGCAATATCAGCCGCAGGTCGATGTCGCCACCGGCCGCATCACCGGGCTCGAGGCGCTGGTTCGCTGGAACCATCCGGCCAAGGGCAGGCTGCCGCCGGTCAATTTCATTCCGCTCGCCGAAGAGACCGGCCTGATCGTCCCCCTCGGTCTCTGGGTGCTGAACGAGGCCTGCCGCCAGGCGCGCAACTGGCAGGATATGGGCCTGCCGCCGCTGACGATCGCCGTCAACGTCTCCGCCAAGCAGTTTGCCGATCCGGATTTCGCAACCCATGTCACCGAAGCGCTCGAGCGCCACCGCCTGCAGTCGCGCTGGCTGGAGCTGGAGGTCACCGAAAGCGTGGTGATGCACGATGCCGAACGCGCGCTCGCCATGATGGAATCGCTGCGGGCGCTGGGCGTTCGCCTGTCGATCGACGATTTCGGATCCGGCTATTCCAGCCTCGCTGCACTGAAGACTTTCCCCTTCGACCGCCTGAAGATGGACCGTTCGTTGGTCGAGGCCCTGCCGGGCGACAAGACCGCCGTCGCCATCGCCTCGGCCGTCATCTCGCTGGCGCAGACGCTGAAGCTTTCGGTTCTCGCCGAGGGTGTCGAAACCGACGCCCAGATGGATTTCCTGCGCCAGGCGCGTTGCGAGGAGGCGCAAGGCTACCGCTTCTCGAAACCCGTCTCCCCGGAGGAGATCCCGGCATTGTTGCGGGCGCGGAGCCTCTAGAGCCTTTCCGGGTTAGATTGAAGCATTCTGCCGGAGCAGGTTTTCGTCAGGATCAAAGGCGATTGGCGACGGGCATACCCCAAGGTACGTCCGAGCCGATCGCCTTTGATCCTGGCGGAAAGATGCCCGGCCCTTCGGGTTGGCTGAAACGGGCCGGCTGATCGACCGGCCGGCTTGGCCGTAGAGCCGGGCTACGACGCGCGCCGGCCGGTCGACCATCCGACTCCGTTTGAGCCAACAGAATGCTTCAATCTAACCCGGAAAGGCTCTATTGCATGTCGCCCAAAAGTGTGCAGCGGTTTTGGGAGAACGACATGCACAAAAGGAAACATTGAAAGACGCCGCATCGATCAGGTCGATGCGGCGTCTTTCAAGCTCTATTTCGCAAGCTTGCCGATCGCCTCGATCTCGTTCGTCCATATGCCCGCCGCATAGTTTGGCGGCAGCCGCGCCAGTTGCGCGGGGTCATCGATGCCGGTGGAAAAATCGCTGCCGCGATAGGGACCGAGCACGAAGACCTCGGTCCCGGCATCCGCCATCCGGTTGAGAAAACGGTCCGGCCAGCCCCAGAGCCACGGGGCGATATTGATCGGCACCAGCATCATCGCATGTTTGCATTCGTCCGGCAGCAGGCCGGTCCAGCCATAGCCGATATAGCCGAACAGGCAGCCCTTCAGGCTCTTGCGCGAGGCGGTCTTGATATCGGGTGCCATCCGGCGCAGCACGTCGATCGGCTCGTCACCGCCATAGACGATAATCTCGGCCCGTCTTTCCTGGGAAAGTCCGTTGAGCACTGTGGCGAGCTTTTCGCCCTCGGAAGGATCGCGGCTCTTGACGTTGATGAGGAAGCGCCGATCCGGAAAGGTCGACAGCACCTCGGCAAGGGTCGGCATTATGCCGATGCCCCTGCCGCGAAAGGGAAAGGTCTTGCCGCCATCGGCGGTATAGCCATAGCCGATGTCGAGCCTCTTCATGTCAGCCATCGAATGCTCGCGGGTGACGCCATGCCCGTCGGTGCGGCAGTCGAGCGTCCAATCGTGAAAGACGGCGAACTGCCCGTCCGTTGTCGGATGTACGTCGATCTCGACGATATCGGCGCCGGCCGCAAAGCCTGCCTGCATCGAGCGGATGGTGTTTTCGAGATAATCGTGTTTTGGCGGCAGCATGCGGCTCGCCGTGCAGGTGTCGTTCTTGAGATCGGTTTCGTCGAAGCGCTGGGCGATGCCGCGATGGGCGAGCAGCACCGGTTTTCCCGGTCGGTGTTCGGCTATCAGGCTGGTATTGTTGAGGTAGATGCCCGCCGCGACGACCGCGATTGCCGCCGCACAATAGAAAAACTTCCTGCCCAATGCTGATCCCCCTGGTTGCATCGCAAGGGCTAGAAAGCGATTCTGGTTGTTCTTGGGCTGTTTTCCGGCTTTTCTATGCCATCGGTCTATTCGCCGGACGGGAGCCTCATCGCTATGGAACCACAAGACGACGAGCTCATCCATTTCGAGACGCATGGCGGCGCCCCATTGCCGCCGGCAGCAGTTGAAGGGCATGTCGCGCGCGACGGTGCCCGCATCTGGTATGCGTCCTACGGCGCAGGTCCCCCTGTCATTCTGCTGCATGGCGGCCTTGGTCACAGCGGCAACTGGGGCTATCAGGTCCCGGCACTGTTGCGCCGCGGCCGCCGCGTCGTGCTGATCGACAGCCGTGGCCATGGAAGAAGCACCCGCGATGCCCGTCCCTATAGCTATGAGCTGATGGCCTCCGACGTGCTCGCCGTCATGGACGCGCTGCATCTCGACAAGGCGGCCGTCGTCGGCTGGAGCGACGGCGCCTGCATCGCCCTGATTCTCGCCATGACGGCGCCGTCACGCGTCGAGGGGGTCTTCTTTTTCGCCTGCAACATGGATCCGAGCGGCACGCTGGAATTTGTTCCGAGCCCGGTCATCGACCGATGCTTCAGCCGGCACGCCAAGGACTATGCCGCATTGTCCACCACGCCTGACGATTTTAATCCATTCGTCGAGGCGGTCAGCCTGATGATGCGGACGGAGCCGAATTATCAGGCCGCCGACTTGGGCCTGATCCGGGTGCCGGTCGCAATCGTTCTCGGCGAGCGCGACGAATTCATCAAGCCCGACCATGCCGAATATCTTGCTCGCAGCATTCCGAACGCTGAGATGATCTATCTCACAGGCGTCAGTCATTTCGCGCCGCTGCAGCGGCCGGGTGAGTTTAATGTCGCTGTGGTCAACTTTCTCGACGGGATAGGGTCATGACATTGCAGTCGTTGAGCCGCGCCCCATTCCATAGTCCGTTCTTCCCGCCCTCTGGCCTCGCGTCCATTTCCCGCTATCTCTCGTTTCATGAGACCTGATGCGCTGCTTTATCCCGCCCCGGAGGGGCTCTATTGCCCCGAGGGCGGCTTCTATGTCGATCCGGTGCGGCCGGTCGAGCAGGCGCTCGTCACCCACGGCCATTCGGATCATGCCCGCCCGGGCCATGTAAACGTGCTTGCCACCCGCCAGACGCTCGACATCATGCGCCTGCGTTACGGCGACGGCTTTTGTGCCAGCGAGCAGGCCGCAGCCTTCGGCGAGAAACTGCTGGTCAACGGCGTCAAGGTAAGCTTTCATCCCGCCGGCCATGTGCTCGGCTCCGCCCAGATCGCCATTGAGAAGAACGGCACACGCATCGTCGTCTCCGGCGACTACAAGCGCCGCCCCGATCCGACCTGCGCCGCCTATGTGCCGGTTGCCTGCGATGTCTTCATCACCGAGGCGACCTTCGGCCTGCCGGTCTTCCATCATCCCGATCCAATGGAGGAGATAGCCAAGCTGCTGGCGTCGCTGCGGCAATTTCCCGAGCGCACCCATCTCGTCGGCGCCTATGCGCTGGGGAAGGCCCAGCGCGTCATCCGGCTGCTGCGCGATGCCGGTTATGCCGAACCGATCTATATCCACGGCGCCATGGAAAAACTCTGCGACTATTATATCGAGCAGGGCATCGATCTCGGCGAGCTGCTGCCGGCGACGATCGAAAGCCGCGACAAATCAGTCTTCAAGGGTGCGGTCGTCATCGGCCCGTCATCGGCCTTCGCCGACCGCTGGGCCCGGCGCTTCAACGAGCCGCTGCCGGCCTTCGCCTCCGGCTGGATGATGGTGCGCCAGCGCGCCAAACAGCTCGGCGTCGAACTGCCGCTCGTCATCTCCGATCATTGCGACTGGCCGGAGCTGACCGAAACGATCCGGGAATTGCACCCGGCCGAGGTTTGGGTGACGCATGGCCGCGAGGAGGCCTTGGTGCGCTGGTGCCAATTGCAGGGCATCAAGGCGAAACCGCTGCATCTGGTAGGTTATGAGGATGAGGCCGATTGAGGAGATGAGCAATATCCCGCGTCAAAACCCCTCCGAAGTCGGGAGGCGCCCATGAAAGCCTTCGCCGACCTCCTCGACCGCCTGGTGCTCACACCCAGCCGCAACGGCAAACTGAAGCTGCTGACCGACTATTTCCGCGATACGCCCGATCCTGACCGCGGCTATGGCCTTGCCGCCATTGCCGGCACGCTGGAGGTGCGCAACGTCAAGCCCGCCATGCTGCGTGAGCTGGTGCTCGAGCGCATGGACGAGGTGCTGTTCCGCTATTCCTATGATTATGTCGGCGATCTCGCCGAAACCATCTCGCTTGTCTGGGACAATGAGAGGGATTTCGACCGCTCGGCGCTCGCCCAGCCGCGTCTCGGCGAGGTCGTCACCGGCATGAACGCACTCGGCCGCACAGAAGTGCGCAGCTTCGTCCGTGACCTGCTCGACCGGCTGGATTCGTCCGGCCGTTTCGCCTTCATCAAGCTGGCGACCGGCGCCATGCGCATCGGCGTTTCCGCTCGCCTTGCCAAGCAGGCGCTGGCCGATCTCGGCGACAAGGACGTCACCGAGATCGAAACCCTCTGGCACGGTCTGCAGCCGCCCTATGAGACGCTGTTTGAATGGCTGGCGAATGGCGGCGAAAAACCGGTGCTGGCCACACCGGCAATCTTTCACTCCGTCATGCTCGCCAATGCGGTGGAGGAGGGCGATCTCACTGGTCTCGATCCGGCCGACTATGTCGCCGAATGGAAATGGGACGGCATCCGCGTGCAGCTCTCCCGCTCCGGCGACAGGCGCAAGATCTATTCCCGCTCCGGCGACGACATTTCAGGCGCCTTTCCCGATATTCTCGACGCGATCAGTTTTTCCGGCGTCGTCGACGGCGAGCTGCTGGTTGGCGGCACCGCCCGCTCCAACAGCCCGACCCGGACCTTCTCCGACCTGCAGCAGCGCCTGAACCGCAAGACGGTGACGACGAAGATGCTCGGCGACTATCCCGCCTTCATCCGCACCTATGACCTGCTCTTCGACGACGAGGAGGATGTCCGCGGCCGGACCTATATCGATCGCCGCGACCGGTTGACCGAGATCATCGACCGCGCCCCCCATGACCGTTTCGATCTCTCGCCGCTCGTGCCGTTCTCGTCGTGGGAAGAGCTCGACGCTCTCCGCGCCGCGCCGCCCGATCCGGTCATCGAAGGCGTGATGATCAAGCGCCGCGACAGCATCTACCAGGCCGGCCGCATGAAGGGCCCCTGGTTCAAGTGGAAGCGCAACCCCTATAATGTCGATGCGGTGCTGATGTATGCCCAGCGCGGCCACGGCAAGCGCTCCAGCTACTATTCTGATTTCACCTTCGGCGTCTGGGCCGATGACGAGGACGGCGAACAGCTGGTGCCTGTCGGCAAGGCCTATTTCGGCTTCACCGATGCCGAACTCGAGGTGCTCGACAAGTTCGTGCGTGACAATACCACTGAGCGCTTCGGCCCGGTGCGCGCCGTGCGCGCCGACAAGGATTTTGGCTTCGTCGTCGAAGTGGCCTTCGAGGGCATCAACCGCTCGACCCGGCACAAATCGGGGGTCGCCATGCGTTTCCCCCGCATCGCCCGCCTTCGCCCCGACAAGCCCTCCTACGAGGCCGACCGGCTGCGCACGCTGATCGCCATGATCGACGCCAAGCCGGAATGAGGTTGCATGCCCTGCGCAACAATGACGCAGGGCAATATTTTCAACATCATGTGTATTGGCGGCAACGATCTTCCGGTGCAGATTCTGCGTGCCGGGGAAATGATGGGTGCGTTATGAGCTCGCTTGAACAAAATTCCTTTTTCCGTCAACGCCGTGCCGTTCTGGCGGGTCTTGCCGGTGCACTCATCCTGCCGCGCATGGCAGCCGCGTTTGATGTCCCGGACGAGCCGCGCCTCGCCAAGCACGACTATGCCAAGGTCCGCCACCATTTCCGCACCAAGCTGTTGCAGAAAGGCCCGGCGCCCGACAAATACGAACCGCTGAATGCGCCTGCCGATGCCGACAAGATCTTCTACCGCTCCGGCTACGGCGAGCTGGAACTGGCGGCCTGGGTTTCCAAATACAAGCGCGAGCGCGCCGCCAAACCGGCCGTGCTCTTCCTGCACGGCGGCAATGCCATGGGCATCGGCCACTGGCAGCTGATGAAGCCCTATATGGATGCCGGTTATGTCGTGATGATGCCGTCGCTGCGCGGCGAAAACGGCCAGATGGGCAATTTCTCCGGCTTCTACGACGAGGTCGACGACGTGCTGGCCGCCACCGAGCGCCTGGCGCATCTGCCGGGCGTCGACCCCGAACGGCTGTTCATCGCCGGCCACAGCATCGGCGGCACGTTGACCATGCTGACGGCGATGACCACCCACAAGTTCCGCGCCGCCGCGCCGATTTCGGGCAACCCCAACGCCTTCCGCTTTTTCAGCCGCTATCCCCAGGATATCCGCTTCGACGACAGCAATGAGCATGAATTCGAGGTGCGCTCGGCTCTGTGTTACGCCCAGAGCTTCAAATGCCCGGTGCGTGTCGTCCACGGCACCGAGGAGCCGCATTTCAACGACCGCGCCGATCTGCTTGCCCGCCGCGCCCGCGCCGCCGGCATCCATATCGAGACCGAAACCGTCGCCGGCAATCATACCTCGGCGCTGCCGGCCGAGATCGAACAGAGCATCCGCTTCTTCCACGGGGTGGCGGCCTGAGTTTCGCCGCCACCGGCAATTGCGATTAAGTGCCCTGGACGATTGATCCGCGATCCCGCCACCGATGGCGGCGGGCTGGTCGTTCCTGACCTTGTGCCTTTTCCACCCCAACGCCAGCCTCGCGCCAGCCGCGGATGCCATCGTCCCGGCAGATGTCGTTGTCTGCCGATCGTTGATAAGGGTGGTTCCATGAATTTTCTGCGCCGGGTCTTCCCGATTGCCGGGCTCGTGATTGCGGTTGCGTCGCTGAGCGGGTGCAACATCCTCATTCCCGATGTCGCCGCCGATTCGCCCGCCCGCTTCGTCCAGGAAACCTCGCCGGTCTTCTATCAGCCGCCTGGCGTCGATCCGCGCCGGGTGCGGCCTATCCCCGATCAGCCGGTGCCGCAGACGCGTGAACTCTACAAGACCCAGTTCCACCAGACCTACGGCCTGCCGGTCACCAATCCCGTGCATATGGCGATGTATGGGGAGCTTCGCGACGCGGATTTCACCCTGCCGGCGATCCCGGTCAGCCGCGTGCAGCCGCAGTTCCTGCGCCAGGAGGTCGATTATCAGACGACCGAGCGTCCCGGCACCGTGGTCGTCGATACCAAGGCGCATTTCCTCTATTTCGTCGAGGGCAACGGCAAGGCGATGCGTTACGGTGTCGGCCTCGGCCGCGACGGTTACGCCTGGTCGGGCCGCGGCGTCATCCAGTGGAAGCAGAAGTGGCCGCGCTGGACGCCGTCGGTCGAAATGGTCTCGCGCCAGCCTGAGGTTCGCCCGTTCGGGGCGGAGAATGGCGGCATGAATCCGGGGCTGATGAACCCGCTCGGCGCGCGCGCCATGTATATCTTCAAGGACGGGCAGGATACGCTCTATCGCGTCCACGGCACGCCCGACTGGCAATCGATCGGCAAGGCCACATCGTCGGGCTGCGTGCGCATGCTGAACCAGGACGTCGTCGATCTTTACGACCGCGTGCCTGCCAGGGCCGAGATCGTTGTGATGTAGCGCTGCAACAGCGCTGCTCATATCGTCCGCTTCAGGCCGGACACGTCTGCGTGAAGCTATGGTTTATTTGGCGCAAGCCGATAGATCTTCTCTTGTTGTTATCGGCATCGGGCGAATCGCTGGTTTATCAGCCCTTTCGTCCGGCTTCCCGCATCAGAGGAAATCAGTCCCGCGTCATGAGCTTCGATAGACATCTTTCCCGCCGCAGCTTTCTTTCCTTTTCGGCATTGACCGCAGCCTCCGCGCTCACCGGCTGCGCCTCCTCAGGCAATACGGTAACATCGGGCGATACGTCGATCATCTATCGTTCGCCCATGCGCCTGTTCCAGTCCCCGGCCGCGTCAAGCGTGCCGAGCGGGCCCGAGCTTGCCGTCATGTATGGCCCGGTTGAGGATGGCGGCTTTCTCATTCCCGCCGTTCCCTACGAGCAGATCGATCCGCGCTATTATCGCCAGCGCGTCGTCGATCCCACCGGCCAGCCGCCCGGCACCATCGTCGTCGATACGCCGTCGCGTTTCCTTTATCTCGTCCAGGGCGACGGCATGGCGATGCGCTACGGCGTCGGCATCGGCCGCGAGGGTTTCGCCTGGCAGGGGTCGGGCGTCATCCAGTGGCGTCAGAAATGGCCGCGCTGGAAACCGCCGAACGAGATGGTCGCCCGCCAGCCGGAACTCGTCAAATATTCGATCGACAACGGCGGCATGGAGCCTGGCCTGAAAAACCCGCTTGGCGCCCGCGCGCTCTACATCTTCTCGAATGGAGAGGACACGCTTTATCGCCTGCACGGCAATCCCGATTGGCGCTCGATCGGCAAGGCCGTCTCTTCGGGCTGCGTGCGGCTGCTGAACCAGGATATCATCGATCTCTACGATCGCGTTCCGACAAAGGCGCCGATCGTCGTCTGGCAGTAATTTTCACCCAGGCGGCCGCGATCCGGCCGCCTCGGACCGATCCCTTTGTCCCCGGGCAAGCAGGTTGCTTTCCCCTGGACAAGAGCTTCATATTGCGCCCGCAAGAGAATTATTTTCCGAAATACCATTGCTTAATTCGGTAAATATCCTACATGGTGCGTATCGAATTGCTTGCGACCTTTGTCCACGCGCTTGAGCGCACCGTCAGATATCCTCTCAACATCGATACGGCTTGTCGGATATCTCTCCGCAGGCGAACACAAACGGTTGAAAAGGAGATCGTTATGAATTCAGGCGTCGTCAAGTGGTTCAATGGCACCAAGGGTTTTGGCTTCATTCAGCCGGATGATGGTTCTACGGACGTTTTCGTCCATATTTCAGCGGTTGAACGCGCCGGCATGCGCGAACTCGTTGAAGGTCAGAAGATCCGCTACGATCTCGTCCGCGACAAGAAGTCCGGCAAGAATTCGGCTGATAATCTTCAGGCCGCATGATTTGTCATTCGCCTCTGCTGACCATGAGTATGGCAGCGGGCTGGCCATGTGCTGGCGGCAAGCTGACCACGGATGTACTGGCAGCGAGCTGACCAGGGGTGGCGGTGAGCTGACCATACGGGCAGCGGGCTGAGTGACTGGAAGAGGTCGGGTCCGAGCCCGGCCTTTTTGCTTTGATCGCAGGCTTTTCCGGAATGGCCCTCGGTCGTTCCGGAATGGCCCCTGGTCGTTCTGATTGACCGATTGAGCAGCCGAAGAGTCGAAGGGACGCTGAAATGGGCAGACCAAACTATAAAGTCGGCGACATGATCGTGCTGAAGTCCGGCCTCACCCGCACGGCGAAAGCCGACAAGCGGTGCCGGATCTCCAGCATCCTGCCCAACGACCATGGGCATGTGCAATACCGCGTCCAGTTCGACGCAGAGAATTTCGAACGCCGCATCACTGAGGCCGACATCGATACCGGGGAAACGCCATCCAGGGTTTCCCCCCAAGCGGCGGCCAAGTCCGATGGCGCCGAACCCTGGCTGAAGTTTTCGAGCATCAAAATCGGGAAGTAGTCCCGGGTTTTTTATTTTGGACAGTGCGGCCTCGCCGCCGCAACAGGAAGGATATCGTTTTGCAGGTACTCGTCAGGGACAACAATGTCGATCAGGCGCTCCGCGTGCTCAAGAAAAAGATGCAGCGGGAAGGCCTGTTCCGGGAAATGAAGGCGCGCAGCGCCTTTGAAAAGCCGTCCGAGAAGCGCGCCCGCGAAAAGGCCGAGGCCATTCGCCGCCAGCGCAAGCTTGCCCGCAAGAAGCTGCAGCGCGAAGGTCTGCTGCCGGCACCGAAGAAAGTTCTCCGCACCCGCTGATCCCGGCCGGGGAGTCGCGGTCCGGCCGTGGCATCACGGTCCGACCGCGGAATCATGGTTTCAGCCGTGAGATCACGGCTTTCAGCCGCGGATTCATGGCTTGCAGCGCTGCGCGTCTTTTGAGACGCGCAATGGACGCTGTAACACTTTGAATTTCTGCATAATTCCTTGAGCCAATTCCGATTTAAGGAATTATGCTGTAGCGCCGCCATCACCTGGGAAAGGGGCACATGACCGCCACCAAGGGAGAATTCTTCAATCCCGCCAAGCTCTCGTCTCGCGACAAGGCAGAAGCGACCGATCACACGGCGCGTGCCATCATCGCCGCCGAGGCGTCGGCCCGTGACAAGAAGACGGAGAAGCTGAAGGCGCTGCGTTTGCAGCAGGAGGCCGAGGCCGAACCTAAGGCAGCTCCTGCAAAGAAGCGTCGGTCGCCGGCTAAGCCGCGGCCCTGATCTCTCGGAGCGCACGCTGATGAGGGTCTACCGGGTGGACGCGTTCAGCCTCCGTCCGCGCCGGCCCGCCCGAGATTACCCCGCAGCCGATGCAGCATGTCGCGCATCTCGGCCATTTCCTTAAGCGTGCAGCCTGCGGCTTGCCCGATCGCCATCATGATCGTATCGATCTCCCCCTTCATAGCCTCACCTCTAGGGGTCAGCGACACGATCACCTGCCGTTCGTCGCGCAGGTCGCGGATGCGCTTGATCAGCCCGCTCTGTTCCAGCCGTTTCAACAGCGGCGACAGCGTGCCGGAATCGAGATCCAACTGCTCGCCGATCGTCTTGACCGGCAATTCGCCGCGTTCCCAGAGCACCAGCATCACCAGATATTGCGGATAGGTCAGGCCGACCTTGTCGAGGATCGGCTTGTAGGCGCGGGTGAAAGCATGCGCCGTCGCATAGACCGCGAAGCACAGCTGTTTTTCCAGCCGCTTCTCCTCTTGCGGTATCTCCATCGTCTTCGTCGTGTGCGCTTTCATATCCATCATCCCTAGAGCATTCCCGTTTTTCTTCGAATCACGAAATGCTCTATCCCTTTGTTTTCACGCAATTCCGGGCGCAAAACCGCTGCGCACTTTTGCTGGAATTGCTCTAGAACATGATGCCGAAAAGTTTCAGCGGTTTTCGGGCGACATCATGCTCTAACTCTTTAATTTAGAACAGGATTCAGATTCTAGGCCGGCGCGGCTAAGATCATCCTGTTCTAAGGCCCGATTGTCCTCCTTTCGAATTCGAAATGCAATTTGCAAAATTCACTTGCGTACAATTTAATTGTGCGATACTAAAAATCCAACCCCATCGAAGGGCCAACCAAAGGAGATCGTCATGCCTATTCTCTATACGACCAAAGCCTCTGCCACCGGCGGCCGCGCAGGCCGCGCCGTTTCCGAAAACGGCGTTCTGGACGTGACCCTGACCGTCCCCAAGGAACTCGGCGGCGACGGTGCGACCGGCACCAATCCCGAACAGCTCTTCGCTGCCGGCTACTCCGCCTGCTTCCTCGGTGCATTGAAATTTGTCGCGGGCCAGCAGAAGGTCAAGATTCCGGAAGACACGACGGTCTCCGCCAAGGTCGGCATCGGCCCGCGGGAAGATGGCGGCGGCTTCGGCATCGAAGTGGCGCTGACGGTTGACATTCCGGGTCTCGACCGCGAAACGGCTGAAAAGCTCGCAGCCGCAGCCCATATCGTCTGCCCCTACAGCCACGCCATGCGCACCTCGACCGAGGTTCCGGTCACCGTCGCCTGATCGATTTTAAAAAGCTGGCAGCCGTATCGGCTGCCGCCATCTGCCGGTCGGGTAGGGTGCTATCCGGCCGGCTTCGGCGTTTCTGCCGCCATTCATGACAGCGCCAGCAGATCCTGCCGCAGCCTTGCGACCCTGCCATCCGGCAGCTTTCCGTCGATCATCGCATGCGTGCTTTCCCAGATCGGCAGCGCTCTCACCAACACCGCCTTGCCCTCAGTGGTGAGGCTCAGCAGCCGACCGCGCCTGTCCCTCGGGTTCTCCATCACCGTCACCCAGCCCTTGCGCTGTAACGGCTTCAGCGCCGCCGTCAGCGTCGTCTGGTCCATGGCGAGGAGGGCGGCGACCGGCCCCATTGGCGGTGGCTCCGGCCGGTTCAGCGACATCATCAGCGAAAACTGCCCATTGGTCAGCCCGGCCGGCCTCAGCGCGTCGTCGAACAGCCGGGCAAGCGCGCGCGCTGCCCGCTGCACATGCAGGCAGAGGCAGGTGTCGCGCACCATCAGCGTCGTGGAAAAGGGAATCTCGATCGAATTTGACATGCTTCATTTCTATTGATATCAATGTATTTAGTCAAGGAGAAGGAGATGAGCCGGCTTCACCGGCAAGCGCCGGAGGAGGGCGCACTCCATGCAGAATGAGGTTGTTTCCCGCGAAGAGTGGCTGGAGGCCCGCCGTGCCCTGCTGGCAGAGGAGAAAGAGGCGACGCGGCTGCGCGACAGCGTCAACGCTGCCCGTCTGGCGCTGCCCTGGGTAAAGGTCGACAAGGATTATGTCTTCGAAACGCCCGAGGGCAGGAAGTCGCTCGCCGATCTCTTCGACGGTCGCAGCCAGTTGCTGATCTACCATTTCATGCTCGGCCCGGATTGGGATGCCGGCTGCACCGGCTGCTCCTTCCTATCGGATCATGTCGATGGCGCCCTGCCGCATCTGAACCATCATGACGTTACCTGGGTCGCCGTTTCGCGCGCGCCGCTTGACAAGATCGCCGCCTACAAACGGCGCATGGGTTGGAAATTTCCCTGGGTCTCTTCTTTCGGCAGCGATTTCAATTTCGATTATCACGTTTCTTTTAGCCCCGAGGATCTTGCCAAAGATAAGGTCTTCTACAATTTCACGCCTATGCAGCCGGCTGATGCCAATGACGAACTGCCGGGCCTCAGCGCTTTCTACCGCAACGACAAGGGTGAGATCTTCCATACCTATTCGAGCTATGCTCGCGGGCCGGAAGAACTGATCGGCACCCTGATGATCCTCGACCGCGCGCCGAAGGGCCGCAACGAGGACAGCACGATGAATTTCGTGCGCCGCCACGACGAATATGAGGAGGCCGCCAAGGCGCCATCCTGCTGTCACTGAGCCGGAGCATGATGCCGAAAAGTGTAAGCGGTTTTGCGTCCGGAATGCGGAAAACAAGCGCCACCATCACTCAAGGGAGAAGAGGATGATGAAGACCGCTGAAGTGCTGAAGGAACATTCCTTTCTGGAAAGGCTGATCGGCGACTGGACCGTCACCGCACCCGACATGAGTGGCGGTGAGCCCTGGACCGAGACCGTCCGCTCGCTGCACGGCATCTGGTTCGTCGCCGAAGGGACCGGCCGCATGCCGGACGGTAAGGAGGCCACCAGCATCCTGACGCTCGGCTACAACGCCACAAAGGGCAAGTATGTCGGCAGCTGGATCGGCAGCATGATGGACTATATGTGGGTCTATGAGGGCGAGGTCGATGCGTCAGGCAATGTGCTGGACCTTTATACGACAGGGCCCGACTTCAACGACGAGGGACTTGCCGAGTACCGCGAGCAGATCATCTTCGTCGATGCCGATCACCGCACCTTCGTCTCCAGCGCCAAGCAGCCGGATGGCGCCTGGAAGCAGTTCATGGAAGCGCATTACGCCCGCAGGATCTGACAATCACGGCGCTCACCCTCGAAATAGGGGCCTTGCAAAGAGGCCTCCGAAGAGGAGCGTCGAAAAAGGGAGAGTATGATGTCTGAGACGCATGGAAAGTTCATCTGGTGCGAGTTGATGACCCCCGACACATCAGCTGCCGCGAAATTCTACAGCTCGGTCGTCGGCTGGACCACCTCCGAAATGAAAATGGAGGGCATGCCCACCTATACGATCTTCGAGGCGAACGGCATCGGCGTCGCCGGCCTGATGGAATTTCCGGCCGAACTCGAGGGCAAGGGCATTCCACCGAACTGGACGGGTTATGTCGACGTTGACGACGTTGACCAGTCGGCCAAGGATTTTGCCGCCAATGGCGGTTCGGTCCGCCGTCCGCCGGAAGACATCCCGACCATCGGCCGCTTCGCCGTCGTCGCCGATCCGCATGGCGCGGTGCTCTGCATCATGACGCCGGCGCCGATGGAAAATCCCATGCCGGAACTGGCCTTCGACGCCCCCGGCAATATCGGCTGGCGCGAACTCTATGCTGCCAATGGCGAAGAAGCGCTGGCCTTCTATTCCAAGCGGTTCGGCTGGACGAAGCACAGCGAATTCGACATGGGTCCGATGGGCGTCTATTATCTCTTCGCCCATAACGGCAGGCAGATCGGCGGCATGATGACCAAGCCGGAAAACCTTCCGATGCCCTTCTGGTGCTATTATTTCATCGTGCCGACCCTCGACGCTGCAACCGAACGCCTCACCTCGGGCGGCGGCAAGGTCGTCCACGGCCCGATGGAAGTCCCTGGCGGCAGCTGGATCGTCCAGGCCACCGACCCGCAAGGCGCCTTCTTCTGTCTGGTCGCACCGAAGCGGTAGGTTTGGGAGCGACGTTGGCGGTGTGCCGTGCAGCCCCCTCATCCGCCCTACGGGCACCTTCTCCCCGAGGGGAGAAGGGGGAATCGAGACGTCGCCACGAGTTTCTTCTCCCCAGCGGGGAGAAGGTGGCGGCAGCCGGATGAGGGGGCCTCACGGCACACCGTCAACAACAATTACGCTCCGGATCCCACCACCCACCACCATCACCCTCCAACCGAAGCAAAGAACCCTTCCGGACCTTCCACCTCCACCAGCCGCTTCTTCTCGATCAGCCAGAACCGGTTTCCCACCGCCCGCACGAAACTGCGGTCATGCGATACCAGCAGGCAGCTCGCCTCGTGCGCCATCAGCTCGCTCTCCAGCGCCTCCTGGCCCTCGATGTCGAGGTGGTTGGTCGGCTCGTCGAGCAGGTAGAAGTTCGGCTCCGCAAGTCTCAGTACCAGCATGCCGAGCCGCGCTTTCTGGCCGCCGGAGAGCTGGCCGATCGGTTTTGCCTGCATGTCGATCGTCATGCCGGCGCCTGCCAGCAAGGCCCGCGCCCGCTGGTCACCGACATCGAAGCGGCGGATGATCGTGCCGATCGGCGTATCGCTGTCGGCAAGATCGGCAAGCGCCTGGTCGCCGTAGCCGAGCACGAGCGAGGGCGTCGCCTTGATGCTGTCGCGCGCTGTCTCCGGTCTTTCGATCGCCTGTTTCAGCATCGACACCAGCCGCGACTTGCCGGCGCCGTTGAGGCCGAGCAGCACGATGCGGTCGCCCTGGCAGATGAACTGCCGGCCGGTCTTGAACAGCGGCGTTCCATCGGGCGTCGTCACCACCGCATCCTCCAACGTCACCAGCACCTTGGCATGGGTGCCGCGGTTGGCGAGCCGGATCGCCCCGGCCGAGCGCTCCAGATGCGCCGGTTTTGCCGCGTCCTCCAGCTTCTCCGCCCGTTGCCTGAGCTGCTTCGTCTTGACGACGAGCAGGTCGCTGCCGGAATTGATGCCGATATTGTTGAGCTTCGCCGCCTGCTTGCGCAGTTGCTCCGCCACCTTCATGTCGCGCTCGTAGCGCCGGGCTTCGGAAGCGTCCGCCTCGTCAAGTGCGGCGCGTGCCCTGGTATAGGGCAGGGCGAAGACCGGCGATTGCTCCGGCCGCAGGAACAGCGTCCGGTTGGTCGTCGCATCGAGGAAGGCGCGGTCGTGGCTGGACAGGATAACCGGCACGTCGCGCGGCAGCGCATTCAGCCAGCCCTCCAGCTGCGCGATCTTTTCAAGGTCGAGATGGTTGGTCGGCTCGTCGAGCAGAAGCACGTCGGGCTCGCTCACCCAGGTGCGGGCAAGCATGGCAAGCCGCTGCCAGCCGCCGCTCAATTGCTTCAGCGGCCGGCTCCGCATGAGCTCCGGCACGTCGAGCGATTCCAGCACGACGTCGACGCGCCAGCTCTCGCTTTCGGCCTGATCGGCCGGCAGCGCCTGCAGCACCGCATCGTAGAACGGCGTGTCGAAAAGGGCAGGCGGTACATTCTGCGCGACATGGCCGATGGTCAGCCCGCGCGCCTTGGTGATCTCGCCCTCGCTCGGCTCCAGCTTACCGGTGATGCAGGCAAGCAGCGTCGATTTCCCCCGCCCGTTGGCGGCGACTAGGCCGATGCGGTCGCCGGCATTGACGACGAGATTGAGCTTGGAAAACAACGGATTGCCCAGCGTCACGCCGAGATTGCGGATATTGATGAGTGTCATGATCGTTCTCTGGTCTTGACCGGGTGGTCGGCACGATCCGGGCATTCAGCCATCACGGGATTGCGCGGTTCGAGCCCGGGAAATGAGAGGAATGCGCGCTGTCAATTACGGCGCGGCATTGGCCACGAAGGGCAGACCAGGAAGAGATGTCGAGAAACGGTCTCTGGTCAGCCCTGCAAACGCATTTGCAGGGCGTTGACGGGACCACGCTGGCGATTAAACCGAAAATAATATTGCATTGCGTGACCCTCCTTTCTCAAAAGCTTGCAAGACCCAAATAACATTGCCCGCAAAAAGAGGCAAGAGAGCCGGACCTGCGCCGATTCTAGCCATAAACCGCGCATAGAGGATTCTTCGGGACCGACCGGGAGAATAAGACGCATGCTCATTGCCCATTTGCCTGCAGGCTACCTTCTCGGGAGCGCCGCGCGGCAACGGTCCGCCGCACCCGGCATCATGACCGTAGCCTTGATCGGAAGCGTATTGCCGGATTTCGATATGGTCTATTTCTTCCTGACCGGCGGCAAAGTCCACCATCACGACTATGTCTCCCACTGGCCGCTTTTTTGGCTCGGCTTCGCCGCCACGGCCCTGCCGGCGATCAGTCGACTGGCGCCGGACTGGCTTCCCACGGCCGCCGTCTTTTTCGCAGCCGTCGTGCTTCATATGGTTATGGATACCGTCGCTGCGCCGATGCTTTGGCTCGCGCCATTCGATTGGTCGAAATTCGAGCTGACGACGGTGCCGGCGACCTACAGCAATTGGATCGTGAGTTTCATGCTGCATTGGACCTTCGTTCTCGAACTCCTGATCTGCGTCACCGCGTTGATCGTCGCCGTCTGCCGGAATCGTCGCGTCGGAGGCCGGCAGCAGGCATGAGCCGGAGTTATCCCGGGTGGCCGGCAGACAAATCCAGCCGCCGCGTTATCCCGATACTCCTGAGGAATGTCGCGTCGTGGCTGACGACGATGAGCGCGCCGTCGTAAGCGCGCAATCCGGCCTCGACGGCGGCAATCGAGTCGATGTCGAGATGGTTGGTCGGCTCATCGAGGATCAACAGCGGCGGCGGCGCTGAGCCGAGCACACAGGCAAGGCCGGCGCGCAGCAATTGCCCGCCGCTGAGCGTCGATACGGTCTGCAGCGCCGCATCCGCCCTGAACATGAAGCGGGCAAGGGCCGCCCGGCAGGTATTTTCATCGGAAAGCGGATTGATCCGGCGGAAATTGTCGCGGATCGAGACCGACGGATCGAGTAGGCTGACCGTCTGATCGAGCATCGAGAAGGCAGTCATGACGCCGATCGTGCCCGCCCAGGGTTTTAGGTCGCCGGTGATGAGCGCCAGCAAGGTCGTTTTGCCCGAGCCGTTGCGGCCGGTGACGGCGATACGCTCCGGTCCGGTCACATCGAAGGAGAGATCGCGGATGACGGGATCACCCGGCTGGTAGCCCGATGTCACGCCATCCATCCTCAGCACGATCTTGCTGGCGGGCAGCCCGGTCGGCGGCAAGGTGACCGACAAGGGCTGGAGGATCTCGATCTTCTCGCGCGCTGCCCTTGCCTCTTCCAGGGCCTGGGCGCGCCGGCGGTCGGCGAGGCGGGCATTGTCGCCGCCTGTCGTTTCGCTCCGCTCCTTCATGCCGCCGAGCATGATGCGCGGTATGCCGCCCTTGGCGGCCATCTTCCGCCCGGTGCTGTCCCTCTGCGCCTGGCGCTCCACCGTTGCCTGCGCCTTCTTTGCCACCTCGGCCATGCGTTTTTCGGCTTCAGTGAGATTATGCTGTGCCGCCACGAGCTCGAGGGCCTTGCGCTCGCGATAATGGCTCCAGTTGCCGCCGAAGCGCGTGGCGCCGAGCGAGGTCAGTTCGACGATCGCGTCGACGCTTTCGAGCAGTTCGCGGTCATGGCTGACGATGATGGCGCCGGCCCGCCAGCCTGACATCAGCGCGATCACCGCCTCGCGGCCTTCGCGATCGAGATTGTTCGTGGGCTCGTCGAGCAGCAGGAAATCCGGTTCGGTAAAGATCAGCGCCGCCAGCCCGGCACGTGTGCGCTGCCCGCCGGAGAGTGCCGCAAGCGGGGTTTCCGGTGACGCGTCGAGCCCGGTCCGAGTGAGCGCTGCGGCAATGCGGGCCTCCAGCATCCAGTCCGCGGATGCCAGCTCGTCGGCCGTTGCCGCGCCGGCTTCGGCGCGGCGAAGAATAGCGAGTGCATCGGTGACGCCGAAGAGATCGGCAACCGTTTCGTCAGATGCTACCTGAACGCTCTGCCGCAGCACGCCAAGGCTGCCGTTGACGGATACGGTGCCCGAATGCGGCTGGATTTCACCGGAGACGAGCTTCAGCAGCGTCGTCTTGCCGACGCCGTTGCGCCCGACGAGACCGGTACGCTCGGCCCCGAAACTCAGGTCGAGATTGGAAAAAAGCGGCCGCCCGTCAGGCGCGGACCACGAAATTTGGGAGAGGGTGATGGATGCAGGCATGGATATGGATTTCCCGGTTGGCAAGGCGAACTGGCGTTGCGATCGGGTTAAAATCCATTGCGGCACACATCCTGTTGAAATGGTCGATGGCAGGCAATTTAGGGAATAAAGGCTTTCGGTTCAAGGCGACACAGCCAATTGGGCGGCAGGCACCAACCTTGCTCCCCCTTCTCCCCGGCGGGGAGAAGGTGGCCCGAAGGGTCGGATGAGGGGGCCGCACGGTACCCCGTTGCTGCCTTTCGCCGGCCGCTCAAGGCGTTCGTCGCTGACGCTTCTCACACCCCTCATCTGCCTGCCGGCATCTTCTCCCCGCTGGGGAGAAGGGACCCAGGCTTACCGCTTCAAGCTACCCAAGATCCCGCGCACCAGCGCCCGGCCGACTTGGGTCGCCACCGTGCGCGCCACGCTCTTCATTGCCGCTTCCACCACTGTTTCGCGCTGGTAGCCGGAAGTCCGGCCGCGCGATTGGCCGCGGCCCTGGTTGTCGTCGTCATTGCCGCCGCCGAAGCCCGGCAGGTTCCAGCCGGAGGTCGTGCCGCCCTGTTGCTGAGGCGCTTCTTCCTGGGCTCGCTTGGCGGCTTCGGCATCGGCCGCCTTCTTCGCCCGTGCGGCCAGCAGCTCGAAGGCGGATTCGCGGTCGATATCCTCGTCATAGATGCCGAGAACCGGGCTCCTGTCCATGATCTGCCGGCGCTCGTCATCCGTCACCGGGCCGACGCGGCCGGATGGCGGGCGGATCAGCGTGCGCTCGACGATCGAAGGCGCGCCTTTGGCCTCCAGCGTGGAGACCAGCGCCTCGCCGGTGCCGAGATTGGTGATGACGGTGGCGCAATCGAAGGCCGGATTCGCACGGAAGGTATCGGCCGCCGTCCTCACTGCCTTCTGCTCGCGTGGCGAATAGGCGCGCAGTGCATGCTGTGCGCGGTTGCCGAGCTGGGCGAGCACCGTTTCCGGCACGTCGAGCGGGTTCTGCGTCACGAAATAAACACCGACACCCTTGGAGCGGATCAACCGCACCACCTGCTCGACGCGTTCGGTCAGCACCTTTGGCGCATCGTTGAAGAGCAGGTGCGCCTCGTCGAAGAAGAAGACGAGCTTCGGCTTGTCGGGGTCGCCCACCTCGGGCAGTTCCTCGAACAGCTCCGAGAGCAGCCAGAGCAGGAAAGTGGCGTAAAGCCGCGGGTTCATCATCAGCTTGTCGGCGGCCAGCACCGAGATCTGGCCGTAGCCATTATTGCTGGTGCGCATGATGTCGGTGATCTTCAGCGCCGGTTCGCCGAAGAAGTGCTCGGCGCCCTGCTGTTCGAGAACGAGCAGCGCCCGCTGGATCGAGCCGACCGAGGCCCTGGAGATCAGGCCGTACTGGTTGGAAAGTTCGCTGGCATTCTCGCCCATATAGTTCAAGAGCGAGCTGAAATCCTTGAGGTCGAGCAGCGGCAGCCCACCCTGGTCGGCGATCTTGAAGGCGATGTTGATGACGCCTTCCTGCGGTTCGGAGGCGTCCATCAGGCGGGCGAGTAGCAGCGGTCCCATCTCGGCGATGGTGGTGCGCACACGGTGGCCCTTCTCGCCGAACAGATCCCAGAAGATCACCGGAAACTGGTCGAATTCGTAATCGGCAAAGCCGATCTGCTCGGCGCGCTTCGTCAGGAAATCCTTGGGCTCGCCCTTGGCGGCGATGCCGGAAAGATCGCCCTTGATATCGGCCGCAAAGACCGGAACGCCGGCCCGGGAGAAACCTTCGGCGAGCACCTGCAGCGTTACCGTTTTGCCGGTGCCGGTAGCGCCGGTGACGAGGCCGTGGCGATTGCCGAATTTCAGGTCGAGATATTCCGGCTTGTTGATGCTGTCATCGGGATTGCGGCTCGCGCCGATGAAAATCTTGCCTTCCTCGATCATTCGGAATGCTCCCTTGGGGCTCTGCCGCCATTTATGAGAAGGCTTGCTTCAGCTACCTTCATCGAACCATCGTTTCCCTGTTATAAGCAGGCAGGCGCATGCGGACAACTGTTTGCATTGAAAGCAAAACCGGACAAAGCGCCGCCCGGGGAGGGCCGGCTTGAGTTGCTGTGGAATTTCGAATAACGTTGACGTTAACGTCAAAAAACAGGAGGCTGACGATGAATGAAATTGTGACCCAGATCGCCGATCGTGTGGGTATTGCGCCTGATTTGGCCGAAAAGGCGCTCGGCATGATGCTCGGCTTCCTCCAGCGCGAGGCCGCCGATGGCCCGGTTGCCAAGATGATCGAAGCGATCCCCGGTGGCGCCGATCTCGTCGCCCAGTTCAACGGCGCAGGTGCCGGCGGCGGCGGTCTGCTCGGCGGGCTGATGAGCTCGCTCGGCGGCGGCGGCATCATGGGGCTCGGCCAGCAACTGATGGGCGAAGGCCTCGGCATGGGCGAGATCACCTCGCTTGCCAAGGAAACCATCGCGATCGCCAAGCAATATGCTGGCGAGGAAGTCGTCGACGAGGTCGTCGCTTCCGTCCCGGGCCTCAGCCAGTTCGTCTGAGATGATTGATCGGCAGGAGCCTCGCGTCGTTGCGGGGCACCTCATATTTGCAGTGAAATCGCCGAGGCAAAGGTCCGTTCCACTTTAAGAAATGGCCGGTCAGCAGCACGGCGAGCTGAGCCGAAGATGCCTGCAACCTAGCGTTCACGCGGAGGAGGCTCGCCTGTCGGCTCACCCGTGTCGTTCTTCCAGAACCTCGTCAGTGATATCACGCCCACGCGCAAACACGCCCAATATGTTGACGTCACCGCCACTGACCGAGAACGCCACGCTGACGCTGCGCCGGTAGCCGATAACACGAAGGCCGGGAATTCGGCTTTCCCGCACCGTTCCCCGTTCCGGGAACGTCTCCAGGGCCTCAATGAAGGTCATCACGGCGTGGACGAAGTCGCCGGCGATGCCCGTTCCCGCCTCAACAGCGATATCGGCATAGAGCTTGTCGAGTTCGGCTTCCGCCTTCGGATGGTAGACAATGCGGTAGGCCATGCCCTACTTGGCTTTCGCCGCGTCATTCCGCCGCTTGGTTTCAAAGCGGGCGCGCACTGTCTCGGCCGGGATGCCGATGCCCGGCTTGTTCACCAGCTCGTCGTAGCGCGCCGGAATCTCCTCATTGAGCCAGCGCTCGCGAGCCACCTCATGATCCTCCAGCAGCCGCAGGCCTGCGCGGACAACCTCGCTGGCGTTGTTGTAGCGGCCGGACTCCAGCTGCTTCCGCACAAATTCTTCATAGTGGTTCCCGAGCGCGACGTTGGGCATGGTTTTCCTTTCGTTGTCGTCAATATGGAGTTGTGACATGCATATGGCAATAGATGTCAATCCTTGACCTCAGACGGGGCGCGGGTACGGTCCTCCGATCGTCTGGTGATCTGCCGCGGTGGCCCTGATCGCCTTGCGGCGACGGCGCGCTGGTTCGGCCGCGACAGACTGCGCGACGCCGGCATCGACCTCTATCCGACAGGTCTCGACAAACTCCTGTCGCGCTGGCGCGATTGAGCCTGATATCCCCCGCTTTGAGGTGGCTTCGGCCGATCGCCAAACTTTGATCGTCTGCGGCCCGCTTCCGGGGGAACAATGAGCTGGCATCGCCTGTTGCTAGAGCAATTCCAGCAAAAGTGTGCAGCGGTTTTCCGTCCGGAATTGCGTGAAACAAAAACGATCGCTGAAACCAGAAGGAATAGCATCATGCGCAGGTTTATTGCAGCAACTTCGATCGCTCTCCTCAGCCTCTCCGCCCCGGTTCTTGCCCAGTCGAACATGGGCATGGATGCCAGCGGCCGGATCGACGGCACGCCGCCGCTCGGCACCGCGCCGGGAGTTGAAACGCAAAGCGGGCTGATAATCCCGCTCGACTCGATCGAAACCGGCAGCATCGACAACGAGCCTCTAAGCGGTCCGGTCGACTGGGCGCGCTGCCCGCCGCGCAAGGCACGCGGAGCGCTTGCCACCGAAGGCGGCAAGAGCGGCGCCTCGGTCAGCGCCGCATGCCGTGATAACGGAAACCAGTAACACCAGGGGAGGGCGCTATTTGCCGTCATTCTTGTCGTGATGCAGGATGACGCCGAGTTCATGCCACTGCCGCCTGTCGCGCTGGATCAGTTCGTCGGCTGAGGCCGGTCCCATGCTGCCCGGAGCGTAAGCGTCAGGCACGCTCTGATCCCCAGCCCAGATGTCGAGGAAGGGCTGCACCGCCGCCCAGCCGGCCTCGATGCCGTCGGCGCGCTGGAACAGCGTCTGGTCGCCGATAAAGAGATCGTAGAGCAGCGATTCATAGCCGGTCGTCTTGGCGATATCGAATTTGTCGGCATAGCGGAAATCGAGCGAGACCGGCACGGTATCGACGGAAAGCCCAGGCGACTTGATCGAGATTTCCATGCTCATGCCCTCGTCCGGCTGTACCTGGATCACCAGCCGGTTCGGCGGCAGGCGGCTCTTGACATCGGTCTCGCGAAACTGTGCGAAGGGCACCGGCTGGAAGGTGATGACGATCTCGGTGTCGCGCGCCGTCAGCGCCTTGCCAGTTCTGAGATAGAAGGGCACGCCGGCCCAGCGCCAGGTATCGGCATAGAGCTTCAGCGCCACGAAAGTCTCAGTCCTGCTGTCGGGCGAAACGTCCTTGGTGTCGCGATAGGCGGGAAGCTGAGCCCCATTGAGCGGGCCTGCGCCATAGGCGCCGCGCACGCCGTGCGTCTTGGCCTCATCAGGCGTATAGATGCGCAGCGCCTTCAGCACCTTGCTTTTCTCGTTGCGGATTGCCTCGGCATCGAAGCTGTTCGGCGGCTCCATGGCGATCATCGCCAGCAGCTGGAAAAGATGGTTCGGCACCATGTCGCGCAGCGCACCTGTCGCATCGTAGAATTTGCCGCGGCTGCCGACATCGACGATCTCGGCGGCGGTGATCTGCACATGGTCGATGTAGCGGCTGTTCCACAAGGACTCGATCATCATGTTGGCGAAACGCGCCGTCATCAGGTTCTGCACCGTCTCCTTGCCGAGGAAATGGTCGAGCCGGTAGACTTGGCTTTCCCCGACCTGGGCGAGAATCTGCGCATTGAGCGCCTGCGCCGAGGCGAGATCGGTGCCGAACGGTTTTTCGATCGCGACACGGCGGAAGACGCCATTGCTTTCATCGGTCAGCCCATGCGCCGCGAGCTTCTCGACGATCGTCCCGAAGAAGGATGGCGGCACCGCGAGATAGAAGGCGGCATTGGCATTCGGCCCCAGCCGCTTGCCGATCTCGATGAAAATATCGTCCTTGGTGAAATCGCCTGACGTATAGGAAATACGCCGGCGCAGGCTTTCCCAGGCTTCGTCCTTTACCGTCGGCTCTTCGCCGCTCAGATGGTTGAGGAACTGGTCGAGCCGCCCGCGCAGGAATTCATCGTCACCCGGCTCGATGCCGATGCCGAGAATGTGGAGATCGTCGCCGACGAGGCGGCTGCGCGTTAGATTGATGATCGCCGGCACCAGTAGGCGGCGCGTCAGGTCTCCCGTGGCGCCGAAGATGACGAGGGTGACCGGCGGGGTTGGGGCAGCGTCCATGTGTCATCTCCTTGCAATTTGCGGCCGACTATAATGCGTGCCGGTTTCGCCGCAACATAGGCGGCGAGGGGTAACAGGCATTTGACAGCATCTGACATGCGCCCGAGGTCGGTTACGCTTTGACCGCCACCATGAAAATCCTCGGAAACCTCAGCAGCACCCGCCCATCCGACATCTTTGGATAGGCCTTTTCCACCCGCTTGAGGTAATCCGCCAGGAATGCCTCGCGATGCTCTTCGCCGGCATGGGCGAGATAGGGCATCAGCCCGGTTCCCTTCACCCATTCGACGATATCAGCCGCATCCGCCATCGGGTGATTGTAGATGGTGTGCCAGATATCGACGCGCGAGGATTTGGCGATCAGCCGGCTGTAGTAAGTGGACGGCGGCGGTAGCCCCTTGCGGCGCACGGTCTTCGCTTCGAAGGCGGATTTCCACAGTCCGGCATGCGCCGTCTCCTCCATCGCCAGGTGCGAGGGTTCGCCGAGATTGTCGGGCATCTGCACCGCAAGCACGCCGCCTTCGGAAAGCCCGTCCATCAGCCGGTCGAAAATATCGAGATGATCGGGCAGCCATTGGAAGACGGCATTGGCAAACAAAAGGTCTGCGGGTTCGTCCGGCTGCCAGCGAGTGAGATCGGCTTCGACGAAGGCAGTGTCCGGAAGTCGCTTGCGCGCTGCCTCCAGCATGTTCATGTCGCTGTCGACGCCGGAGACGCCGGCCGCCCCGTAGCGCTCGATGATCAGTTCTGTCGAATTGCCCGGTCCGCAACCGAGATCGATGGCGTGGCGAAGGCTTTGCAGCGGCACCTGTGCCAACAGGTCACGCGCCGGTCGCGTGCGTTCGTCCTCGAATTTCACATATTGGTTGGCGGACCATGCCATGGCGTTCACTCCTGATATCAGGCCACATCTTCCATGTGGCGGATGCGGATCTTGCCGATGTTGCGGCCGTCGAGCTTGCCGACCTTCAATCCGCAGACACAAGTATTTTGTCGACGCGCCTCCCGTCGAGATCGACGACTTCGAAGCGCCATCCATCTCGCGTGAAGCTCTCACCCAGTTCCGGCAGATGTTTCAACTCTTCCAACACCAGGCCAGCCACAGTCTGATATTCCAAATCGTCATCGAGCTTGAGATTTAAGAACTCAGCGAATTCGTCAATCGGCGTCCAGCCGGACACGAGGTAAGAACCGTCGTCTCGACGAGCGATGGCTTGCTCATCGATAGGTCCCTCCTGGAGAGCTCCCATGATCGCTTCCAAAATGTCACCTGACGAAACAACTCCCTCGAAATGACCGTACTCGTCAAAAACCAGCACCATGTGGACGGGCGATTTCCTGATTGCTTCGATCACATTGATGGCGGTTGAAAGGTCTGAAACCACCGGGACGTCTTGCGTCAGAGCCTTGATGTCGACACTGCCGTGTTCGGACATCGAGTCGTAGAAGTCCTTGACCGGAAGTATGCCGATCACCTCGTCCGAACTGCCTTTCCGAACGGGCAACCGCGACCGCTTCGTCCGGTGCAATTGGGTCCGAATTTCATCAAGGCTGTCGTCAATATCAATAATTTCGACGTCCCGTCGGGGCGTCATAAGCGCTCGGGCGGTGCGGTCAGCCAGTCGCATAACGCCTGATATCATCGCGGACTCTTCGCTTTCGATCACGCCAGCCGACTGCGCCTCGGCCAGAACAGTTTTGATCTCTGCGTCAGAGACATTGTCGCCACCTTTTCCTGATTGGCCCAAAAGCTTAAGCACAAGATTTCCGGAGGCGTTTAGAAGCCACACGAGTGGTAGCGCGATTTTTGAAAGTACCGCCATAGCTGGGGCGACCTTGGCCGCAACCGCTTCGGGTTCTCGCAATGCGATCTGCTTTGGAACAAGTTCGCCGATGATCAACGAAAGATAGGTGATTGCCACAACGACTGAACCTACGCCAATGGCATCGGCGGCCGTCGATGACAGCCCCTGGGCTTCCAGCCATCCGCTCAGGCGGCCGCCGAGCGTGGCCCCTGAGAAAGCGCCGGAGAGAACGCCGACCAGCGTGATGCCGATCTGAACCGTAGAGAGAAAGCGACCGGGGTTTTCGGCAAGTTTGATTGCCTGAGCTGCACCTTTGCTCCCATTGTCAGAGAGAACCTTTAGGCGGGCTGTTCGAGAAGACACAACAGCCAACTCCGACATGGCGAGCACACCATTTACGATGGTGAGAAACGCCACAATTCCAATTTCCAGAAACACAGGGACCCTATTCGTTGAGGTTTTAGTGCCGTATTGATGAGGCGACGCGGCAAGGCGTTCGAAGTGACGCTATATCAGCATCGCCCATCGTCTTTCCATCATCGTGTTAACATCAGTACAGGTTCCATCAGTCCTCAGATTTCCTTGAGGTGGCAAGCCCGACCCAGCCGGAACGGTTGGAAATCCAGTCGGCCTGCAGCGGCCGCCCGTCATTCGCGATGGTCTGGAACGCTCTCTGCTGGAACCTGATATGCCTGAGGCGAGGCGGACGTCATCGCACCGCCTACAGTGGTCGCCAGCTTCTTCGGCCGGGAGATCCCGGTTGGAGCGGGCGGAGCTTGTACTGGATGGGTCGCTGTCAGGCATGGCGCAATTTTGGCGGTGAAACGCTTTCGGCGCAAGAGGCGTCGGGCGAAAATCCTTATAGCGTCTTGATGTGACAGTTTTGAAAAGGACAGTAGCACCTCTTTCTGATTGAGGATTTCGGCGGATTTTCCGCGCTTCTGCAACGAGCGCTTTATAATGATCGAGCTATTGGCAGATGGAATTTTTAGGGTGTAGCAGCGGCACTGCGGCGCGTCCCATGAGCTGGAATAGCGATCCGGCAAAGAGGTGGTGCCGAGGACAAATTATGCACAAATTCAAAGCGCTACAGCATTGTTTGCACGTCTGAAAAGACGCGCGGCGCTAGAGCCTATGACAAATCAAGGTGAGCCCGTGAACAGCTGCCCAGCTCATAAGTAAAGCTGGCGCAATACACCGTAAATTAACAGCCTCTTCGTATTTTCTTCAAATTGCGAACGATTTCCGCGACGTGCAGCCACGTCCCGGCTCGATCGACGACATGCCCGCTCGAGGAGGTACGCGCATGCAGTTCAAATCGGCTACCGGACGCAACATTTTTTCCGTGGCGGCCTGCGGTGTCGTCGCGACGATCGCGGCATCGGGCGTTCTTTTTTACATCGCCTATAACGATATGCGCAAATCGAGCCTCGATCAGATGCTCCAGATCGCTGCCACCAACGCGCTCAACGTCGAGAAATCCATGAGCGTGGCGCTCGGCATCGTCAATGCGTTGGAGACGTCGCTGTCGACGATGAAGGAAAGCGGAAACGCCAGTCGTGCGACCGCCGACGACCTGCTGAAGAACATGCTGCAGGATAATCCGATGGCGCTCGGTGTTTGGACCGGCTGGGAACCGAATGCCTTCGACGGCAAGGACAAGGATTTCGTCGGCAAGGAAGGCCACGACACCACCGGCCGCTACGTGCCCTATTGGGTGCGCAGTGGCGACAAGATCCAGCACACGCCGTTGGTCGATTATGGCGTGTCGGGTGCCGGCGACTACTACCAGCTTCCCTTTACCCAGAAAAAGACCGTCGTCATCGAACCCTATGTCTACGCGGTCGACGGCAAGGATGTGCTGATGACCTCGGTCGCCAAGCCGATCGTGGTCGATGGCAAGGCGCTTGGCGTTGCCGGCATGGACATTTCGCTCGACGACGCCAACAAGGCGATCTCCGCAGTCCACCCGATGGAGACCGGCTATCTCAGCCTCGTGACGGGTGCCGGCAGCATTATCAGCCATCCCTCCGCTGCGCTCGCAGGCAAGAATATCAAGGACGGCGGTGAGCTCACCGCCGGCTGGGATCAGTTGATCGCCAGGCCCGGCGTCGAGCAGGAGATCGCAGGTCCGGACGGTCAGAGCTATTTCTCGGTCGCCTATCCGGTAAAGCTCACGAATGACCTCAACTGGTACGCCATTGTTTCGGTGCCCAAATCCACCGTCTTTGCCCAACTCAATAACATGGCCTGGAGCGCCGTTGCGATCACCGCTATCGCTGCACTCCTGCTCGGTTTCGCCGGCTGGCTCATTGCCCGCAAATTCGTCCGCCGCATAGAGGGCGTGATTGCCGAGACCGATCGCATCGCCCATGGCCAACTCGACGTGCAATTGAACGACAAGAATGCCGAGGACGAAATCGGCGACCTCTCACGCTCCCTCGCTATCCTGCTGGAAAGCAATCGCCAGAAGATCAGGCTCGAGGCCGATGCGGAAAGCTCCCGGTCCCGCGAAGAGATCGAACGACAGGAACGTTCCGTCCTCCATGCCGCCCGTGAGGATTCGATCAAGTTTGCGGTGAGCGAACTCGGCAACGGACTGGCCAGCCTTTCCAACGGAGATATGACCATCCGGCTGGAAAAGCCATTCACCGACTCCCTTGACGAAATCCGCGTCGATTTCAATGCGTCTGTCGAAAAGCTCCAGGCAGCCCTGATTTCCTTCTCCGAAAACGCTGCCGTCATTCAGGCCGGTTCCGAAGAAATCCGCTCGGGCGCCGACGATCTCGCCCGCCGCACCGAACAGCAGGCCGCTTCCGTCGAGCAGACCGCCGCTGCGCTGGAGCAGATCACCACCTCGGTCAAGGACTCCACCCTTCGCGCCGAGGAGGCGGGAACGCTCGTCAGCCGCACCAAGGATGGTGCGGAAAAGTCCGGAGAGATCGTGCGCAATGCCGTTGACGCCATGACCGGCATCGAGCAATCCTCGCGGTCGATCTCCAACATTATCGGCGTGATCGACGATATCGCCTTCCAGACGAATCTGCTGGCCCTCAATGCAGGTGTTGAAGCGGCGCGTGCGGGGGAGGCCGGCAAGGGCTTCGCCGTCGTCGCCCAGGAAGTGCGTGAACTCGCGCAGCGCTCGGCCACCGCCGCCAAGGAGATCAAGGCGCTGATCACCTCGTCCGGCGACCAGGTCAAGCGTGGCGTCGATCTCGTCGGCCAGACCGGCAAGGCGCTGCAGGCGATCGTTGCCGAAGTGCAGCAGATCAACAGCAATGTCCAGGCGGTCGTCCAGGCCGCCCGTGAACAATCGACGGGTCTCCTGGAGATCAACACGGCGGTCAACCAGATGGACCAGTCGACCCAGAAAAACGCCGCGATGGTCGAGGAATCGAACGCCGCCTCGCATACGCTGGTGACGGAGGTGTCTGCCCTCTCGGAGCGTCTGGCACAGTTCAATCTCGGCCAGGTGGCCAAGGCGGCCCCCGCCGCCCGGGCGGCTGCCAAGCCGGTGGCACGCCCGGTCGGGGCGATGCTTTCGATGCGCAGACCGGTTCCCGCCTCGGCCACCGACCATGCCAGGCCCGCTCCGTCACCGGCCCGTGCACTCGGCGGCAAGCTCACAGCCGCCTTCGGCACCTCAGCCGCACCGGCGTCGACCGAGGGCAACTGGGAAGAGTTCTAGACATACGGCGTGCGACGCCGCCGAGCGCCGCTCCCTTGGCAGCAGATGGCACCCGCGCGCGTTTGTTGCCGCCTCAGCTCTGTGTTTGGGTGTATCTCGGTGGTGGAAATTGCCAAAGGACCGCAACAGTAACGAACCGTCAGAGGAGGTCGTAGCCTTTGACGTTCAGGGAGAGCGTGTTGTCGGCACGTTGCGCCTTGCTGCCGGAAAACCACAGCCGGTGATCCTGCTTTTCCCGGGGTTTGGCGGAGTTCGCGATGAGCTTCAGATTCCAAGCCAAGGCAAAGGAATTTTCGCCTACATAGCCAGGTCTTTTGCATCCCTAGGGTTTTCCAGTCTTCGGATCGATTTCCGTGGAAGCGGCGAAAGCGACGGCCTGTTTGAGAACACGACATATTCGAGCCAAATAGCCGATGGCATTGCCGCCATGGAGTTTCTCAGGTCCGACCCCCGCGTCGATGGACGCCGCATCTTCCTGCTGGGGTGGAGCCAGGGTGGATTGGTCGCTGCTGCGATAGGCGGCCGAACCAATAGACCGTCGGGGATTGCTCTTTGGGCTGCTATTGGAGAGCCAAGTGTTTCCTTTCCCGCTCTGGTCGGTCGGGAAACCTATCTTCGTGGTTTGGCGGAAGAGAGCATTGCGACCGAGATCGTGATGCCGTGGGGCGCCAGGCTCAAGCTCAGGCACCCCTTCTTTCAAGAGGTGGCAACGCACGATCCGTTCGATGAAATCAAGGCCTATGATGGCCCGCTCTTTGTGGCGGAAGGGTCCTTGGATACTGCCATTCCGGCGGGCACAGGACGAAAATTCGTGTCGGTCCATAACGGGGACAACGAGCTTCGGATCAGTCCGATCGACCACGCCTTCAATACATCGCGCGGCACTGCAGCTCTCGATGCGCTGGTGATGGCGACCGCGAATTTCTTTACTCTGCGGCCAGCTTTCCTCACGCGAACATAACTGCAAGGATGGCGCGCGCTCAATTTTGATTTGAAAGCATTCAATATCTCGCGCTGAGGTCACACAAACCAGGATCAGCGCAAAGTCCTCGGAGTTGCCGATGACGTTTCCCAATCCCTCGGCCACATTTGACCGCATGCTCATCATGGGCAATGGCGGCGCGGGTAAATCATGGCTCGCACGTCGTATTGGTGAGCAGCTTCACCATCCGATTGTCCACCTTGATGACATGCATTGGGAGCCGGGGCGCTACGGCATCGATCGCGACAGAGCGTTGCGGGACGAGATGGTCAAGGCGGCGGCCGAAGGCAATGCTTGGGTCATGGAGGGCGTTTACGGGCAACTGGCGAACATGGTCCTCAACCGCACGACGATCCTGGTTTGGATTGACCTGCCGGAGGAGGAATGCATCGCCAACATCAAGCTGCGAGGCATCCAAGGCGGCGAGACCGGAACGCAATTCGATGGCCTCTTGAAGTGGGTGGCTGAGTACCGGAGTAGAACGAACAACTGGAACTCATGGGAGACACACGCACGATTGTTCTCGGTCTTTACCCGTCCGAAGTTCCTGTTATCGAGCTCGTGAGGCAGTCACCGATTTTGCCGACCGGTTGTTCACCAGCATCAACGAGGCCGCCGATGACAGAGCCCAGATTTCCGAATGACGAGGGCGAAGACGCCTGGATGGTCGTCCAGGTGTTTGCGGATGAACACTGGAATGCCTACCACGACATCCGCCGCGCCGTCCTCTTCGAGGCCCGCGGGTTGACTGGCTATGATGCGAACCATCCCGATGATCGAAGAGATGGACATTTCCCTTTGCTGCTTCTGCTTGAAAACACTCCGGTCGGTGCGGCTCGGCTTGATCTGATGAGCGAGCAGACAGCATGGGTGCGGACCGTCGCGATCAGGGCGGAACGCCAGGGAAAGGGGTACGGCCGAATGCTCATGGCAGGCCTCGAAAAAATCGCATCACAACACGGGGTCAAGAGATTGCTTGTGAATGCGGCGCGAAACGCCGTGGGGTTTTACGAAGCGCTCGGATGGGCTGTCATTGAGGCCGGTCATGAAAACCCGGTGCTGACAAAGGAATTGCGAACCAGGCCTCAATGGTGAAGTATTGCGCTGACCGCGAGCTGCTCTGACGTTCTCGTGGAGCCTCTCCAAAAACGACGAGGTCACGATGCTCATTATCTTCGGTGGTCTGCCTGGCAGTGGAAAGACGACGATTGCCCGCGCTTTGGCTGAGCGGTTGAATGCGGTCCATGTGCGCGTCGATACCATCGAGCAGGCAATCCGTGCCTCCGGAATTGCCGATGATGCCGGGCCTGCAGGCTATATCGTGGCTTACGGTATCGCCGGAGACAATTTGACCCTTGGCAGGACTGTTATCGCCGACTCCGTCAACCCGCTTCGGATAACCAGGTCAGCGTGGCTTTCGGTCGCGCAAGCCGCTGGGGTGACGGCGGCGGAGGTCGAGGTCGTTTGCTCGGACAAAGCCGAGCACCGCAACCGTGTTGAAACGCGCCTCACTGACGTCGAAGGTCTCGTGAAGCCGACATGGCAAGAGACTTCCGAAAGAGCCTATGACGAATGGCACGATGCAATCCTCATCGATACGGCTTCGAAAACGGTGGAAGCGGCTTTGGATGAACTGGTGAGCCGATTGAAATCGCTGGCGATGCGATGAAGGATGATCTCACTTCCGAGACGACACGTGAGGCGAGGCGGATCTCATCGCTGCGTCCTATAGCGGCCGCCTTCCTGGGTCGCAATTCCGGTTTTGTCTGCGCGGTGGCCTCGGCGGAGGCTGTCAAGATACGGAAATCAATGTGCGGCGGCGATCGCGCGTCTTTGTTCACCGGCCGGTTTGTGCGCCCAACGTGGCAGATGGTGGCTTTCTACTGAGTGCCGTAAAATCCTACCGTCTGGTAGCCAGGCGTCCTGTCGCCAATTCTGCCCGGCAAGCCTCACCAAAATCGAGGAGAAAGTTCATCGCGCCGGAACGGGCAAGATCCCGGATTTCAGAGAGTGAGCGATTGGGCGTCAAATAGGTCTCGACGATCCTTGCCATCGCCAGTTCGGCTGCGTCCACGACCGAACGGGATGAAATCAGACGCATCTGAGCGACCAGTGCATAAAGCAGCACGAGATCGGAAACGTCGTCCTTCTGGTGGCTTAGTGCGTCACCGTAAAGCCGCGTGGCTTCGGCGATGAAATCCGAAAACAGCTTTTCGCGCTTGGCAATCTCGACCTCGCGTTGTTTTTCCTTCACCTGTGATCGATGCGTCATCCACGTGCTGGCAAATGAGGTCAGGCTGCCAATCGCGATGCCGGCGAGACCCATCAGAGCAGAGATGTATGCGTCCATGAGATTCTCCTCTCGGAACGAGCCGCGCGCGACACGTAAATAACAGGGCGGATCGCCGACCAGCCCCAATGCCCAGGCGTGCTTGACAAAAATTCAAAGGTTTACCAGCGCGAGGCTTGGGAGGTTCTACTCTGCAAGCGGAGGCCCCACCCACACGCCGACTGGTATTTCCGGGATACAATTCGCCAATCCGTCGAGCATGCCTTGCAACACGCCCTCGCTCAGCTCCTCAATCTTGCCGCTGGGGCCGACGAGGCTGTCTACCAGCAGCAAGGTAAGTCCATGCATTTGCGACCAGAATATTAGAATGGCACCATCGATCGTACGCGTGTTTGCCGCGGTGTTGGGAATGAGGCGCCCAAGAGCGCCGTCGCATATCGCCTCTACCACAACGGCTTTCATGCTGTAGGCCGCAGTTCTTTCGATCGCAGGGCGCCCATTGTCCTGGCCACCAAGGTAGCCGCCGAACATTAATCTGTAGAGCGCTGGATTGTTGACGCCGCCGCAAACGTAAGCGCGCGCTATAGCTGCCAGCCGCTCGCGCGGACTGTCGAGTTCCTTTGTCGCATCGGCCATCCGCTTCGCAAGGAGCTCAAATCCGACTGCCGAGACGGCGGCCAGCAATTCGCGCTTGTCGGCGAAGTGTTTGTAGGGGGCGTTGTGACTGACGCCCGCTCGTCGGGCGAGCTCCCGAAGCGAAAATTCCGTGCTCTGGGATTCGCTGAGGACATCGAGTGCCGCCTCCACGATCGCCCTGTGCAGGTCGCCATGATGATACGGGCGCTGCTCTGTGGTGGAAATATCTTTGGTCATATTCGTCCATTAGGTTTTTAAGTTGCTCGTGTCAACATTTTGACTGCGTGATGTTGACATTGTCTACTCTCATCTTTAAGTGGGCGTTGTCAACATGTGGCGTGCCCGTTCCGTCTACTATTTCGGCGCATACGAGCACGCGATCGGCGCCTACGGACGCTACAACAAAAAAGGTACATTGATGGCCGCTCAACATCCCGTCATAAACAAGAGGCACCGCATAGCGGAGCGTCCGCCATTCGAGCGTATCGCGCTGTTGTTGCAAGGCGGGGGGGCGCTCGGCTCATATCAGGCCGGCGTCTATCAAGCACTGGCCGAAGCCGGTCTGCATCCTGACTGGGTCGCCGGCATCTCCATCGGTGCCATCAACAGCGCTCTGATCGCCGGCAATCCGCCTGAAAGACGAGTGGAGGCGCTCAGGAGCTTCTGGGAGACGGTAACCGCCCCGGCTCACGGGTTTCCCACTCTGTTTTCGGCAATGCTAGGGGCGATGGGGTTCCAGGGTGATTTCGCGCGTGGCCTGCTCAATCAGGCACATGCCTTCGCCACCCTTATGGACGGCGCCGCGGGCTTCTTCAGGCCCCGTCCGGTGCCACCTTTCTTTTCATCCGCCGGCAGCATCGAGGCGGAAAGCTTCTACGACGTCGCACCGCTGAAGGCGACGCTGGAACGGCTGGTGGACTTCGACCGCATCAATGCAGGGGCCATGCGTTTCAGCGTCGGCGCCGTCAACGTACGCACCGGCAACTTCGAGTATTTCGATACCACGACCCACGATATCCGCCCCGAACATATCATGGCGAGCGGCTCCCTGCCGCCTGGCTTCCCGGCGACGAGGATCGACGGCGAGTGTTACTGGGACGGCGGCCTCATATCGAACACGCCGCTGCAATGGGTCCTCGATAACGCGCCGCGCCAGGACACGCTGGCCTTTCAAGTCGATCTCTGGAGCGCGAGTGGCGAGTTCCCGCGTGACCTTCTCGGAATCGAACTGCGGCAGAAGGATATCCGCTTCTCGAGCCGCACGCGCGCGGCGACCGACCATTTCAAGACGCAGCAGCGGCTGCGCCGCGCGCTCGGCCATCTGGTCGAACTCGTCCCGCAGGACGCTCTGCTGCAAGCCGATCCGGAGATCAAGCTGCTCGTCGATCAAGCCGACGAGAAGGTCTACAACATCGTCCAACTCATATATCGCGCCAAGAAATACGAAGCGAGCTCCAAGGATTACGAGTTCTCCCGGCTGACGATGGAGGAGCACTGGGCCTCAGGCTACAACGACGCCCTTCAAACATTGCGCCACCCCGAGGTGCTGCAGCGGCCCGGCACGCCGGACGGCGTCGCCATTTTCGACTTCGATTGAGATTTCACCAAAGAGAAGAGCACGACCATGAAGATCGCCGCAGTCCGCGAAAATGCCTTCGCGATGCCGCTCAACAATCCGGCCTATCCGAGGCCACCCTACAAGTTCTACAACCGCGAATTTGTCGTCATCAACTACCGGACCGATCCGGAGACCCTGCGCGCCGTCGTGCCGGAGCCGCTGGAAGTGATCGGCGACACCGTCGCCTATGAATTCATCCGCATGCCGGATTCGACCGGCTTCGGGGACTATACGGAAACCGGGCAGGTCATTCCGGTGCGCTTCACGACGCCATCGGGCAAGGTGCAGGAAGGCAGCTATGTGCATGCCATGTACCTTGACGACAACTCTCCGATCGCCGGCGGCCGTGAGATCTGGGGCTTTCCGAAGAAGCTGGCGACCCCGAAGCTTTCGCACGAGCAGGAGACGCTTGTCGGAACGCTGCACTATGGCTCGGTTCTCTGCGTCAGGGCGACCATGGGCTACAAGCATCGGGAACTCCCGCTGGAGCCGCTGGCCAAGGCAATGGCGAAGCCCGCCTTCATGTTGAAGATCATCCCGCACGTCGACGGTTCGCCCCGGATTTGCGAACTCGTGCGCTACTATCTCGAGGATGTGACCCTGAAGGGCGCATGGGCCGGGCCAGCAGCCCTGCAATTGTTCGAACACGCGATGTGCGACGTCGCGCGGCTGCCCGTGCGGGAGGTCACGTCGGCCAGCCATTACATCGCCGACCTGACGCTCGGCCTCGGCGAGGTCGTATTCGACTACCTCCAAAACGACTGATCTCCCGCAACTGAAAGGAACTATCCATGTCTCGATTTGATGGAAGAGTGGCGATTGTCACCGGAGCCGCGAGCGGCATCGGCAAGGAGATCGCGCTTCGCTTCGCAGCCGAAGGCGGCATTCCCGTGATCGCCGACCTCAATCTCGACGCCGCGAACGCAACGGTCGCCGAGGTCAAAAGCAAGGGCGGCGATGCATTCGCGGTGGCGATGAACGTCGCCGAAGAAGAGCAGGTGGAAAAGGCCGTTGTCGAGGTGATCGCCAGGTTCGGCAAGATCGACGTGCTGGTCAGCAATGCTGGCATCCAGATCGTCAAGCCGCTGGTCGACTTTCCCTTTGCCGACTGGAGAAAGCTGCTTTCGATCCATCTCGACGGCGCCTTTCTGACCACTCGCGCCTGCCTCAAACACATGTATGCCGCCGATTATGGCCGGGTGATCTACATGGGGTCCGTGCACTCCAAGGAAGCCTCGAAGCTGAAGGGGCCCTATGTCACGGCCAAGCACGGACTGATCGGACTGGCCAAGGTACTGGCAAAGGAGGGAGCCGAGCACAACGTCACCGCCAACGTGGTCTGTCCCGGCTTCGTGCGCACGCCGCTCGTCGACAAACAGATCCCCGAGCAGGCACGCGAGCTCGGCATCAGCGAGGAGCAGGTGGTCAAGGCGGTGATGCTCAAGGATACGGTCGACGGCGAGTTTACCAGCACCGATGATGTGGCCGACGCTGTTCTCTATTTCGCGGCGGCCAAGTCCAATGCCGTGACGGGTCAGTCGCTGGTCGTGAGCCACGGCTGGTTCATGGAGTAGGATCGATTGCGGACAGACGGACGACACCCTTTGCGGCGCCGTGCGACAGAAACGCTCCAACACCCCTGACCAACTCTACCTCGCGACGAGCCGCAGTAGGCTCGCGCTATCTGGATTAGTATCAAAGGAAATGAACATGGAAGTCTGTAATGGTTTGCGGCGGGCCCTCGCGAAGGCCCGGCGACCTTCGGTGGCAACGAACCGCTCTGTCGACGGCGTAAGCGTGCGTGGAGTGACTGCGATACTGCGGAATGTCGGGCAGACTGCCGCGTTCGGCATTCTTGTGGGATTCGCCACACTGCCGACAGCCCGCGCGGATGAACCGACACCTCCGTTCAAGCCAGCGATCAGCGACGAGGCCGCGACCGCCGTTTCGCAGATGGGAAAGACGCTGCACGCCAGGGACCTGTCGGTCACGGCAAGAACGATCAGCGTCTATCTGGACGAATTCGGACAACCGCTTCACATCTTCCATACGATCAAAATCGCCGCCCGCCGGCCCGATCGGATCGCCGTCGAGTTTATCGGCGATGACGGCAGACACGATCTCTTCTACGACGGCAAGGCGGGCTCGGTCTTCTTTCCCGACAGAAAGAAATACATGACGATCCCCGCGTCGGGCGACATATCGTCCGCGCTCGACGAGATCGCAGACAAGCTGGACCTCGATTTTCCGCTCGGCGTCCTTTTTGCGGGCTCTCCGGACGAAGTGCTGCTGGGCGATGCCATGGCGGCCGAGCAGGTGGGCATGGCTACCATCGACGGGGTCGAGTGCCGGCATCTGCTTTTCTCACAGAAGTCCGGCATCGATGTGGAATTGTGGCTCGAGAAGAATGACGCGGCGACGCCGCATCGCTTGGTCGTCACCTACCCGTTGCTGCAGGGCCAACCAAGCTTTGTTGCCGAATTCACCAGTTGGACGACCGAGCCCCCTCTGTCCGACTCCGAATTCACCTTTGAACCTCCTGCTGATGTGAAAAAGATCGAGCCGACACCAGCCGTCGCGTCGGGAACCGAGGGGAGGAAGTGGTGAACCATCTCAAGCGCACCTGCCTTGCTTTTCTCGCTTTAACGGCCATCACATCGGACGTTGCCTTCGGTCAGTTTGCGCCGCCCCCCGGCGGCCCGCCGTCCCTGCCGTCTGGAGGGCCACCGCATCTCCCGTCGGGCGGGCCAAGCGGGGGCCCACGTCCGCAGATAGGCCGCACTCCGCGTCCACCAATGGCGAGCCACCGTCGGCCGCCGGTGAGCGCTCAGAACCGCCCTCCGGCGAACCCACGTACTCGTATGCCAGGTGTCGGCGGCGCAAAGGGGCGATTGGCGGAAGGGCCTGGCCGCGGGGGGAGTAACGCGTCTGGAAATATCCGCAACACGCTGAACTCGGGCGGTAACATCAACGGGAACCGCACCTTCATGAACTCCGGCGGCAACATCGCCGCAAAGGACTCGGGCAATGTCACCGTCAACAATTCCGGCGATGTCAAAGTCTCCGGCAACGGCAACGGATACTTTGGCAGTGGATACTATGGTCGTGGAGACCACGGCGTCGGCGACTACGGTGACGGAGAGTATGGCGGTGGGGATTATGGTCGTGGATACTATCGCCGCGGAGCCTATGTTCTGGGCGGGTATGCGGCAGGCGTCGTCACCGGTGCGGCAGCCGCCTCCAGCACCGGCGGAACGACATATTCTTCCGACGGATACCAGTCTGGATCCGCTACAGGTTCCTCTGGCACAGCGTCCTCGGGTTCGTCCCACCGCACCTCTTCGGGTTCTGCCGACGCGTCGTCGTCGGGTTCGTCCCAGGCGGGCTCTTCAGGTTCGTCTCACGCCAGGTCTTCAGGCTCATCTGGCGGGGAATATGCGAGCTCTTCCGATCAGAGCCGCTCCGACCGGCCCGTTGGCAGCGGAGAGGGCGGGTCGAACCAGAGCGGCGGCAATGGCAGGTCCCAGTCTGTCAATCCGCTGATTGCCGGCCTGTTTGAGAGCCTGCCACCGGAGGGCACGGCATGGTCATCGGAGGATGCGGTCGGTTGGCTTCAGGCTGCGGCCGCCAATCTACGGATCGTCTATAAGATCCAGGGAAACATCACGGTCACGGGCGAAGTCCCGCCGTCGGATGACAATCGCGTTCCTAGCGGCAATTAGATTCAGCTCAGCATGGGAAGAGGCAAAGGCCGGATACGTCGCACGACGTATCCGGCCTTTGCCAGCATCGAAAGTTGCACAGCTCCGTCCGCTCTGACGCACCTCGCCAAATCAGGCCATTCGTTTCGAACGCCGCAGAAGCCCGTTCATAACGAGGTTAATGTGCGCCTCCATAAGCGCCCTGCCGTCGATCGGCTTTCGATCGGCAAGCATGAGATGCCAGACGGCAATCTGAAAAATCGAACTCGCGAGCACGTCAGGCGTATTGGTGGCCGTATCATGTCTCAACTCTCCCGATTTCACGCCTTCCTCGACCAAGGCCGTGAGGGCTGCAAGCGTCGGTGCGATGAATAGCTCATGACGGCAATCGACCATTTCGGGAAGACGAGTTCCTTCGGCGACGGACAAGCGCAGGAGTTCTCTCGTCTTTCGGTCGTTGGCCGTATTTTCATAAGCGATAAGCAGTAGGTCGCGGATCCTATCGGCGCAGGATCCCCGAAGGCTGCCGATGGCGGTCGACAGGTCTGCGGATGACGTCGACGCGTGACGAAACATCTCCTGGAAAAGAACATCCTTGGTCGGGAAATAGAGGTAGACCGTTCCCTTTGTTATCCGCAGTCGGGTTGCGACATCTTCAACTCGGGTTGCCGCATAACCTTTTGCCGCAAACTCCTCGAACGCGGCCTCCAGTATTTCATGGGGACGCCGCGCCTTCCGTTCCGCCCGCGATGTTTTTTTAATAACTCGGTCGATCATCCAATTGGAATTGTTCGGCTGTCCGGCGGCTAACCGCATCTGCTTCACCTATGCCCATGTTGCGTGTGTCAACATTTTCTGACGGAGATGTTGACATCGTCTACTTTAGCCATTAAGTGGGCGTTGTCAACATTGGGCGATGGCCTGTTAGGAGCAAAAAATGCAGTCCTTTCGATTGCTGGGAATTGGTCTCGCCTGCGCAGTCCTAGCTGCCTGCGAAGAGAAAGCTGAAGTTGCGCCGCCGCCGCAGCAGGTCCGCGTCGTCGCGGCAGCCGAGGCTCAGTATCAGCCGGGTGCGGAAATCACCGGCGAGGTGAAGGCGAGGGTCCAGACCGAACTCTCCTTTCGCGTCAGTGGCCGGGTTCTTGAGAGAAGGGTCGACGTCGGGTCGCATGTCCGCGCCGGCGACGTCCTCGCCCGGCTCAACGACACGGAACAGCAGGCGGACGTCAGCGTCGCCCGTGCCGCGCTGGCGTCGGCGCAGGCCGTCGTTGCGCAGAAGACGCTCGCCTTCGACCGGGCGAAGTCACTCCTGCAGTCGCAGGCCGTTCCGAGGGCGGTCTTTGATGATGCCCAGACGGAGCTGCTGAGCGCACAGGCTTCCCTCGAGGCCGCCGAGGCCGCGCTCGCGACGGCAGAGGACGCTCTGTCCTACACCGAGCTGAAGGCCGCCGCAGACGGCATCATCACGGCGCGCAGCATCGAAGCCGGGCAGGTGGTGTCAGCAGCGCAGTCGGCCTTCACGCTCGCCCATGACGGGCCACGAGACGCAGTGTTCGACGTCTTCGAGGCGTTCTTTCTGGATGGCCGGCCGCTGAACGACGTCGAGGTCGCACCGGTCTCCGACCTTGCGAGCGACGTCCACGCCAGCATTCGCGAGGTCTCTCCCGTCATAGACGCGAAGGCAGGCACGATCCGGATCAAGGTGGGACTGCAGGACGGCGCGCCATGGCCGCTCGGAACGCCTGTCGTGGGCAAGCTGCGCGCCTCGCCGCGCGACGGAATCGTGCTGCCCTCTACCGCGATCGCATCAGCCGGGGGCGAACCTGCCGTGTGGCTCGTCAACACTCAAAACCAATCCGTTTCGCTCCGTAGGATCTCGGTCGACCGATATCGCCAAAGCGATTTCGTCGTCACCGGCGGCGTCGCCGCACAAGACCTGATCGTCACCGAAGGCGGAAAGTTCCTCAAGGAAGGCCAGGCCGTCGCCTGGGAAGGCAAGTGAGATGACCCTCAATCGCATATATACCTCTCTCCCGCTTCTTCTGTCAGTGTCGCTGCTTGCAGGCTGCGATCAGAGCTCCGTTGCGGGGGAGGAGACGGTCCCCCGCCCTGTCAAAGTCGTCATGGCCGCGGCCGAACAGGACAAAATCGTAAGTTTGCCCGGCGTGGTGCGAGCCCGCATCGAGACCGACCTGGCGTTTCGGACGCTGGGGCAAATGGTGTCTCGCAAGGTCGATGTCGGTGACCTTGTGCACAAGGGCGATGTCCTGGCGGAAATCGATCCGCTCACTCTGCAGCTCGCGGTCACGAGCGCGGAGGCGGAATTCCACAACGCCCAGGCGCAGTTCGAGAACGCCGCGACGACGGAAACCCGCAAGCGAAGGCTCGTCCAAAGCAATGCAGCGAGCATTGCTGATCACGATCTTGCCGACCAGCAGCTCAAGTCGGCTACCGCCAATGTTGCGAAAGCGACGGCCAGCCTTGCGAAGGCGCGCGAGCAGCTAGGCTACGCCGAGCTGAGGGCCGAGTTCGATGGCGTCGTGACCGCCACGTCCGCAGAAATGGGGCAGACCGTTTCTGCCGGCCAACCGGTCTTGAAACTGGCACGCCTCGAGCAGCGCGACGTGGTCGTCGACATGCCGGAAGCGCAGTTCAGTCGCATTCGCCTGGACGACCGCTTCAACGTCGCCCTCCAGCTCGACAGCAGGATCCAGGCGACTGGCGTGGTCCGCGAGATCGCACCGCAGGCCGATCCCAATACCCGCACCTATCGGCTGAAGATCGGGATCGATCAGGCGCCGGACATCTTCCGCCTTGGCGCCGTGGTCACCGCGACGCCGCTTGTCGGAGAAAGGAAGCAGGCGATCACGCTGCCGCTCTCCGCCATTCGCCATGAAGGCGGCACCAGCCAGGTATGGGTGGTAGATCGCTCGACAGCCACTGTCGCTCCGAGAGTGATTGAACTGGAAGGTCCGGCGTCCGCCCCCCGTTCTGTCCTGGTTCAAGCGGGCCTGCGGGAAGGGGAAGAGATCGTCATCGCCGGAGTCGATGAACTCACCGATGGACAGAAAGTGCAACTCGGACAGGAGCCACGCCCGTGAACAAATTCAACCTTTCTGACTGGGCGCTCGAGCATCGTTCTCTCGTCTGGTACTTCATGATCATGTTCGCGGCGGCGGGCGCCTTTGCCTATCTCGGGCTCGGCCGCGAGGAGGATCCGTCCTTCACGATCAAGACGATGGTGATCCAGGCCCAGTGGCCGGGCGCTTCTGCCCAGGAGGTGACGCAGCAGGTTACCGACCGCATCGAAAAGAAGCTCCAGGAACTCGACAAACTGGAACATACCCGCAGCATTACGACTGCCGGTCAAACGATCGTCTTCGTCGATTTGCTGCCGGATACGAACGCACGGGACGTAAAGCCCACCTGGTCGCGCGTCCGCAACTTGATTGACGATATCAAGCACGAATTCCCCCAAGGCGTGGTCGGCCCCTTCTTCGATGACCAGTTCGGCGACGTCTATGGCAATATCTTTGCCTTCACGGCGGACGGCCTCAGTCAGAGAGAACTGCGCGATTTCGCAGAGGGTGCCCGAACGCAGATCCTCAACATCCCCGACGTCGGCAAGGTCGACATCGTCGGTGCGCAGGACGAGGTGATCTACCTCGAGTTCTCCACCCGCAAGATCGCCGCTCTCGGCATCGACCGCTCCGCCATCATTGCCACGCTCCAGGCGCAGAACGCCGTCACCCAGTCCGGCTTTGTCGAAACGGGGCCGGAGCGGGTCGCTTTGCGGGTCGGCGGGCGTTTCATCTCTGAAGACACCCTGCGGGGGATCAATCTCAGGGTCAACGACCGGTTCTTCCCGCTGACCGACGTCGCCACGATCACCCGTGGTTACGTCGACCCGCCGACGTCGCTCTTCCGCTTCAACGGAAAGCCCGCCATTGGGCTCGCGATCGGCATGAAGACGGGCGGCAATGTGCTTGCCTTCGGCGAAGCGCTTGACAAGACGATGAGCAAAATCACCCAGGAGCTTCCGGTCGGCGTCTCCGTCGAACAGGTATCCGACCAACCGAAGGTGGTTGAGGAGGCAGTCGGCGGCTTTACGAAAGCCCTGTTCGAGGCAGTCGCGATCGTGCTCGCGATCAGCTTCATCAGTCTGGGGATGAGGGCCGGCCTGGTGGTGGCAATCGCGATCCCGCTCGTTCTCGCCATCACGTTCATGGTCATGTTCTACACTGGCATATCGCTGCAGCGCATCTCGCTTGGAGCGCTGATCATCGCGCTCGGCCTCCTCGTCGACGACGCCATGATCGCCGTCGAGATGATGGTTGCACGGCTGGAAGCGGGCGACAGTCTCACGAAGGCCGCCACCTACGTCTACACATCGACTGCGTTTCCCATGTTGACCGGCACTCTGGTTACGGTCGCGGGCTTCATCCCCGTCGCTTTCAACAAGAGCAACGCCGGCGAGTTCACCTTCACGCTCTTTGTCGTCATTGCGGTTTCGCTCGTCGTTTCATGGGTGGTCGCGGTCGTGTTCACGCCCCTGATCGGGGTGACCATTTTACCAAAGACAATGAAGAAGCACGCTGAGCACAAGGGTCGGTTTGCGAAGGCGTTTTCGAACGTGCTGCAATTCTGCCTGCGCTGGCGCTGGATGACGATCGTCGCAACAGTCCTTCTCTTCGCTGGATCAATCGTTGGCCTGTCTATGGTGCAACAGCAATTTTTCCCGAGCTCTGACCGTCCGGAACTGATCGTCGACTGGAACCTGCCGCAGAACAGTTCGATCGCCGAAACGAGCCGCCAGATGGCCCAGTTCGAGCATGAGATGCTGACTGACAACCCTGGCATCGAGCATTGGTCGACATACGTTGGCAGGGGTGCGCCGCGCTTCGTTCTTTCCTTCGACGTGCAGCCGGCTGACGTTTCTTTCGGCCAGACGGTCATTGTCACCAAGGGACTGGACGTCAGGGACAAGCTGAAGCAGCAGATGGAAACCTACCTTCAGAAGACGTTTCCGGGAACGGACGCTTACGTGAAGCTTCTGGACATCGGGCCTCCGGTTGGCAAGCCGATCCAGTACCGTGTGTCCGGCGAAAATCTGCAGACGGTGCGCGACCTGGCACAGAAGCTGGGCTCGATTGTCGGCACTTATCCTTCCCTCAGGAACATTGCCTTCGACTGGAACGAGCCGGCCCGTGTCGTGAAGATAGACGTGTTGCAGGACAAGGCCAGACAGCTCGGCGTCTCGTCCCAGGACATCGCAATGGCGCTCAACACTGTCGTACAAGGAAATGCCGTAACGCAGGTCCGGGACGACATCTATCTGGTCGATGTCATCGGTCGTGCCGCGGAAAAGGAGCGCGGCTCGATCGACACCCTGCTTGACCTGCAACTGCAAAGCAGCAGCGGTCAATCCGTCCCGCTGTCATCGGTCGCAACCTTCCACTACGAGCTCGAACAGCCGACAATCTGGCGCCGCGACAGAATTCCGACCATCACGATCAAGGCCGGGATCGGCGATGCGACGCAGCCGGCGACGGTGGTGAAGGCACTCTCCGACAAGGTTTCAGCTTTCGAAAAGACGATGCCGGCCGGGTATTCGGTCAAGATCGGCGGCGCGGTCGAGGAAAGCGCCAAGTCGCAAGGTCCGATCGCGAAGGTGGCGCCGGCTATGTTCGTCATCATGGCGACGCTGCTGATGATCCAGCTTCAGAGCTTCCACAGGCTGTTCCTGGTCTTCTCGGTGGCGCCGCTGGCCCTTATCGGCGTCGTCGTGGCACTGCTCGCCAGCAACTCGCCGCTTGGGTTCGTCGCACTCCTGGGTGTGCTCGCGCTGGTCGGAATCCTCATCCGCAACTCCGTGATCCTGATCGTGCAGATCGAGGAGCTGCGTGCAGAGGGAATGTCGGCATGGAAGGCGGTGGTGGAGGCGACCGAACACCGCATGCGGCCGATCATGCTCACTGCCGCGGCCGCGACTCTGGCCCTGATCCCGATCTCGCATGAGATTTTCTGGGGTCCGATGGCTTACGCGATGATGGGTGGGATCGTCGTCGGAACGGCGCTGACGCTTCTCTTCCTGCCGGCGCTCTACGTCGCCTGGTTCCGGATTCTTCGCGAAGCCGAGCAGCACTGAGATGACCACATCCCTCTCACTCCCTGGGCGCATTGCCCAGGGTCTCACCAGCTTTGGGTTTGGGTTCGGCAAGGCGATCGCTGCCCGCTTGGGCCGCGCCGTCCTGGTCCTTGTGGCCCTGTCACTCGTTACATCGGGTTGCGCCAACCGGGTGCAGGATGTCCTGCAGCCTCTCGCCGTGGCCCCGGCCGGCACGAGCCGGGTCACCATGCTCGTCGCCACGACGCGCAAGCCTTCGGAGGATCCCGGCAAACTCTTTTCCGGCGACCGCGGGACGGCGATTTCCCTTAACAGCGTCGACGTATCCATCCCGCCCGATCGGAACCGCAAGATCGGAGAGGTGCAGTGGCCGTCCCGCATGCCGCCCAACCCGCAAAAGCAGTTTGCGGTCACGCAGGTTGCCAAGGTGCAATCCGAGGGCCAGGCGTTCGACTGGTACCGGAAGAATCGAAACACCAAGCATCAGGTCATCATTTTCGTGCATGGCTTCAACAACACCTATGCCGATGCCGTCTTCCGCTTCGCGCAGATCGTCCATGACTCGGGAACCGACGCCGCACCGATCCTCTTCACCTGGCCATCAAGGGGCCGTGTCTTCGATTACCTCTATGACAAGGAGAGCGCCAACTATTCGCGTCGCGCTCTGGAGGATCTGATCCTCCAGGCTGTGAACAGTCCCGACGTCTCCGATGTGACGATCCTCGCCCATTCCATGGGCGGCTGGCTTGCGGCCGAGGCGCTGCGTGGCGTCGCCATGCGCGAGAAATCAATCCCGACGAAGGTGAAGAACGTTGTTCTCGCATCGCCGGACATCGATATCGACGTGTTCCGTCGCCAGTTCACCGAGATGGGGGCGAAGCGGCCACACTTTGTGATCCTGACATCGACACGTGACAAGGCGCTGGAGATGTCGAGCTGGTTATCGGGTGGCGTTAGCCGCGTCGGCGGGTCCGATCTCAGACCCTACGCGCCTCTTCTCGACCAACTCGGCGTTTCCGTTATCGATACCAGCGCCATCGCGACGAATGATCCGCTCGGCCACAATGCCTTCGCCGACAGTCCTGAGATCGTGCGCCTGCTCGGGCGGCGGCTGGCAGGGCAGAGCCTCGAGGGTGGAGAGGCAAGCGTTGCCGATCAGATCGGGATGACGGCGGCCAATTTCGCCGGCTCGGCAGCGCGCGTAGCCGTTGCGGCTCCAGTCGCGGTCATCAGCCCGGAGGCGCGAGAAATCCTGAAGCGGGAGCTCTCCTCGAATGGGGGAAAGATGGTGGATGGTCAGATTGCGTACTGATCGTCAGCCGCCTCGATCAGAGCGGTCTGAGACCCGTCCAGCATGCGGACTAGATAGGATTGGCAAATGGAAGTTGGCACGACTGTAAAAAACCAGCCGCGAGCTGATTACATCTCCTCGATCGTCGAAGCCGGCACGGCAGCGTGCCGGCTGTACGGGCCCACGAAAACAAACGTCGTCGATATTGCTCGACTGCTGGGGAAGTCGCCGGCAAGTGTGTACAAAATCTTCCCCTCCAAGGCGGCGATTTGGGATGCCATCGCCGGGAATTTTTTCGAAACTGACCTCCGCTTCACTCCGTCTGCCGACGGCGAGCTCACCAGTGCGGCGAGCCGCCTGAAAAAAACCGCGCTCGGGCAACACCGCCTGATGCTGCAGGCACGTCTCGGCGACAGCCAGATGTTCGACCTCGTTGTTCTCGCCGCAGACGGCAGTTGGCCATCATTCAGAGACCATCTGAAACGACTTGAGGCGCATGTGAGGGAGCTCGTTTGCGCCGGCATCGCGAATGAAGAGTTCGTTCCGAGGAATGTTGACGCGGCCGCATCCTGCTTTTGCGCCTCAATCATCTCCTTATGGGACCCCAGAATTATTGGCGCCCTGCCTTGGAGCCACTGTGAGCTATCAGCTCATGAACTCGCTTCCTTTGCAGTTGCAGCTCTCCGGCCAAGTTCCCCAGGCGTGGAGAGCATGGCCGCGGAATGACGCCCCCAGATGCGGCCGCTAGGCCGCGAGGATGGTGATCCCGTACGAATTGGCGGCCGCAGTCATGCGAGCGATGGTTTCCGCCGAAGGGCTGACCTTCGGTGGCTCGGTCGTGCCTTCCGCTTCGATAAACTCGGCCATGTCTCGATCGACGACCGCGGAAAAGACCACGGGAACGGTTCCGCGGTTGGAATAGCCGTGCACCATGAAGGGCGGGATGGTGACGATGTCGCCGGCGCTGGCTTCGATCTCTTCGGGGCCGCTGTCGCTCAGGCGCCAGATCGTCAGCTTTCCCTCGATGATGCGGAACACTTCCGGGCTCGCATGCGCATGTTTCGGCGTCCGGCTGCCTGATGGCACGGTGACGTCGAAGATATTGAGCCAGGCTCCGCTGATTCTAAGCCGCCGCTCGACCCGGTCGCCGAGGACGAAAAACCGCTTTGCCTCGTCGCTCGCAGGCATTTTCACAAATGAGTTGGACATCATGTCTCTTTCTTTTTCTTACAGGGCTTCTTCTTATGGGCTTTTTCTTGCGGGCGCAGCCGTTAGACCTTTGCGACGCCTTTGACAACCCGCCCTGTTGTTGGGGGTAACATCGCCGAACGCTTTCAAAGAAGCGCGCTACATCGGCCGAAGCGATGAACAAACGGCTCCGTTGCCAGGGGTTCAGCGCCGCTCGCGCGCCACTGCGTCACGAGACTGTCGGGGCCGATATCGGTACTTTGGGGCGTTTCCGCAAGGTCCGCCAATGCCGCATCAGCTATGCGAAAATGACTGAGGCCAGAGGGTGCGAAAGGCTCGGCGCCTGTAATACCGCCGACACAGAAGGGGCGCATAGAACGCGGCGGCCGTTCTTAGCCGTTCTTGGGGGCCGTCATTCCACGCCGTCCCGGCATTCACATTGATCATTCACATTGATGGAGCGTATCCATGTCCTCTCTTCCCGTCGTCGGCGCCGCCATGACGCTCGATGAAGTCGAACTTCACCGTGACTGGCTGTTCGAAAAGTCCCGCGATCTCGAATTGCAGAGCTTCGTCGATGCCGAGATTCTGAACGGTGACTGGGCGCCGCTCGCCGCCCGCGCCAGAAGGCTTCTCGACGGTCATGGTGGCCGCCTCGGCATTCACGGCCCGTTCTGGGGCTTCACCATCGCCTCGGAAGATCCAGATATCCGCGCCATTGTCACCCGGCGTCTGCTGCAGGGGCTCGATGTCTGCGCCGCCATCGGCGCGACCCAAATGGTCATCCACAGCCCCTATACGTCCTGGTCCTACAACAATCTCGACGACAATGCCGGCGCCCGCGAGGCCTTGGTCGAGCGCACGCACATGACCCTGCGCGATGCCGTCAGGCGCGCCGAGGATATCGGCTGCACCATGGTCATCGAGAACATCGAGGACAAGGATCCGCATATTCGCGTGGCGCTCGCCGAAAGCTTCCAATCGCCTGCCGTCGCCGTCTCGATCGATACCGGCCACGCCCATTATGCCCATGGCTATACCGGTGCTCCGCCGGTCGATTATTACGTCAAGGCCGCTGGCAATCGCCTGCAGCATGTCCATCTGCAGGATGCAGACGGATATGCCGATCGCCATTGGTGCCTCGGTGAGGGCTCGATCCACTGGCACGCTGTCTTCAGGGCCCTTGCCAAGCTCGAAAGCAATCCGCGCCTCATCATCGAGATCAAGGATAAGTCCAAGATCCCGGCTTCATCAGCTTTTCTCGCCTCGATCGGCGTAGCTGAATAAGGTTCTAAGCCCGGCCCGCTCTCCCTGGTTCCCGTGCTCGCCACAGGAGGGGAGGGTGGAGTCGCACTTCATCAGAACCGGGTGATCACGCTGATTCCCGTGGCCTCAGCCTTGTCGAGCGCCATCAGCGCCGGCACCGCCTCCTCGAGGCTAACCCGCCGTCCGATCAGCTTCTGCGGCGCGATCTTGCCGGCCGAAAGCATCGACAGCATGGCGTCGTAACGCCAGGCCTGCATGCCGTGGCTACCGTAGATTTCCAGCTCGTGGCCGATCACCTGCGCCATTGGAATCTGCGGCGTCGCGTGTTCACCCAGCATCAGCCCCACCTGCACATGCCGCCCGCGCCGGCGCAGATTCTTGATCGAGTTGAAGCAGGTGACGGGATGGCCGAGCGCATCGATCGAGACATGCGCGCCGCCCTTGGTGATTTCGCGCACCGCTTCCGCCACGTCGGCGAGACCTGACGCATTGACCGTCGCCACCGCCCCGCACTCCCGCGCGAAGGCGAGCTTCTCCTCTGAAATGTCGATGCCGATCGCATTCGCCCCGAGTGCGGTGGCGATCATGATCGCTGACAGGCCGACGCCGCCGCAGCCATGCACGGCGATCCATTCGCCAGGCCCGGTGCGGGCCTGATCGGCGACGGCGCGAAACGAAGTGGCGAAGCGGCAGCCGAGGCTTGCCGCCGTCGCATCGTCGATCGTATCGGGCAGGTGCACCAGATTGGTATCGGCATAATCGATCGCCACATATTCGGCGAACGACCCCCAATGGGTGAAGCCCGGCTGGAACTGGTTCGGGCAGACCTGCTGGTTGCCGGAATGGCATTCGCTGCAATGGCCGCAGCCGGAAACGAAGGGCACGGTCACCCGGTCGCCTACCTTGCAGCGCATCACGCCGCGGCCGGTGGCGACGATCCGCCCGGCAAGCTCGTGTCCCGGCACATGCGGCAGGCGGATATCCGGGTCGTGGCCCATCCAGCCGTGCCAGTCGCTACGGCAGAGCCCGCTGGCCCCGACCGCTATGACGACGCCATCCTCGGTTGGCGTCGGATCGGGCAGGGTGCGGATTTCGGGCGCCTGTTCGAAGGCTTCGTAGAACATGGCTTTCATCGGTGTCTTCCCTTGCTGTCTATCCGCGATTGCGCGCATGATGCCATGCGGCAGGCAGCCATTCCAACATTCCATTCCATCATTTTTGCTGATGCACCCATCGATGAAGCCGCCGTGCTGCGCACGAATATTGCGGCCTGCCGCCATTCCCCGGCATTTTCTTGCTTCCGCGTTTCCGCTCGGGATTTGTCCTTGACCCGGCTTGCCGCGGCGGTTTTTCCTTCTCCGGCTTCAGGAGGAAACCATCATGGCCGTCGATACATCACCCCGTTCAACCACCTGGACCCATGTCGACGGGGAGTGGCTCCCCGGCAATCCGCCGCTGATCGGGCCGACCTCGCATGCCATGTGGCTGGGCTCCACGGTCTTCGACGGCGCCCGCTGGTTCGACGGCATCGCGCCGGATCTCGACCTGCACTGCCAGCGCATCAACCGCTCGGCACTCGCCATGGGCCTGAAGCCGGTAAAATCAGCCGAGGAGATTGCCGCACTTGCCTGGGAAGGCGTCGCGAAATTCGACGGTGCGACGGCAATCTATATCAAGCCGATGTATTGGGGCGAACACGGTTCGCCCGGCAGCGTCGTCGCCGTCGACGGGGAATCGACCCGCTTCGCGCTCTGCCTGTTCGAGGCGCCGATGGGCGGCCATGGCGGCACCAGCCTCACCGTCTCGCCCTATCGTCGCCCCTCGCCGGAAACCGCGATGACCGAGGCGAAAACCGGCTCGCTCTATCCAAACAGCGGCCGCATGATCGCCGAAGCGCGCAGCCGCGGTTTCGACAATGCGCTGGTGCGCGACCTGAATGGCAACGTCGTCGAGACGGCTTCCTCGAACATCTTCATGGTCAGGGACAGCGTGGTGATGACGCCCGCTGCCAACCGCACCTTCCTCGCCGGCATCACCCGCGCCCGCGTCATCGGCCTGCTGCGCCAGGCCGGTTTCGACGTGCACGAAGCAACGCTCTCCGTCGAGGATTTCATGCAAGCCGACGAGATCTTCACTACCGGCAACTATTCCAAGGTCGTCAGCGTCACCCGCCTAGACGACCGCGATCTCCAGGAAGGCCCGGTCACCCGCAAGGCGCTGGAACTCTACATGGATTGGGCCTACGGCAGGAGCGAAAGCGAGGAGTGAGCCACGATCCCGCGAAGCGGGAGCAATCGATCCAGTGAATCGATTGCAGTGGCGAACGCCCGGAGCGCAAGCGCAGGGCCGGCGCTGTCGGTGCCAGCCACACCCGAGCCCATTCGCAAAAAAAGTGAGAGCAGGCCTACCCGGGGCGCACCCTCACGTCATCCACTTCCGATGTTCCGCAAATCTCTCCGCCAAGAGATCGATGAACAGCCGCACCTTGGTCGGCAGGTGGCTGCGGTTGGGGTAGACGGCGTTGATGTTGAACTCGATCGGCCGGTAGTCCGGCATGATCTTCACCAGCCGCCCTTCGGCGATGTCGTCGAACACCACGAAACTCGGCGCCAGGAAGATGCCCCGCCCGGTCAGCGTCAGGAAGCGCAGCATCTCGGCACTGTTGGAGACGACATTGCCGCTGATCTTGACGCTCTCCTTTTTGCCCTCGCCATCCTCGAAGCGCCATTCGTCGCCATAGGGGTAATAGGCATATTGCAGGCAATTGTGATCGGCGACCTCGGCCGGCGTCTTCGGCATCGGACGGCTCTCGAAATAGGCCGGCGAGCAGACGAGCATATGGCGCCAGGGCGTCAGCTTGCGCGCGACAAGCGACGAATCCGGCGGCAGTACGGTGCGCATCACCAGATCGTAGCCATCCTCGATCATGTCGACCATCCGCTCGCCGACGCTGAAATCGAGTGAGATCGACGGATAGAGCTCCATAAATTCGCTGACGACAGGCGAGAGGAAACGCACGATGGCGCTGCTGGTATAGACCTTCAACGTGCCGCGCGGCGTCGAACTCAGCGCCCCCGCCGTCCGGTCCGCCTCTTCCAGCTCGGCCAGGATCTGCAAAGAGCGCTCATAGTAATATTTGCCGGTTTCGGTCAGGCTGACCTTGCGCGTCGTGCGGTTGAGCAGCCGCACGCCGAGCCGGTCCTCCAGCGATTGCACGTGGTTGCCGACCATGGTGACGGACATGTTGAGCCGGCGCGCGGCGGCGGAAAAACCACCGCATTCCACCACCCGGCCAAAGACTGTGAGGCTTGTCAGCCGATCCATATTGCCCTCGGATTATCCGCTGAGAGTTGATGATCCTTCCCGATTTAAGCAGATTATCAAAATAAATGTCAGGGTGCATTTTCCTGCGCATCGAACATGGCCTCTCACGGAGGAGGCCAACGGTGAAGGAGAATTGCGATGGTCGAGTTACCCCACAGGCAAGTTTTCGAAAGTGCGAAGCAGGCCGAGCAGATCTTGGCCGAGGAAGCCGCCAGGGCGCCGGCCGCCGAGGCGCCCGCCATGCCTGTCTCTGAAGCGCCGGTCGCCGAAGTACCGGCTGCGGACGCATCAGTCGCGGAAGCGCCCAAAAAGACCGGCCGTCGGATCGTCAAGCGCGCCGTCATTGCCGCCGCGCTGCTTGCCGGCGTCGCTTTCGCGGGCGATTTCGGCTATCGCTACTGGACGGTCGGCCGCTTCATCGAAACCACCGACGATGCCTATGTGAAGGCCGATTACACCACTGTCGCCCCGAAGGTCGCCGGCTATATCAGCCAGGTGCTGGTCAACGACAATGACGCGGTCAAGGCCGGCCAGGTTCTCGCCCGCATCGACGATCGCGACTTCCAGGCTGCACTGTCGCAGGCCAGAGCCGATGTGAAGGCGGCCGAAGCCGCCATCACCAATATCGACGCCCAGATCTCCTTGCAGCAATCGGTGATCGAGCAGGCGAGGGCGACGATCGATGCCTCGCAGGCGTCGTTGGATTTTGCCGTGTCCGATGCCGCCCGCTCGGCCCGCCTGATCACCAACGGCGCCGGCACCCAGTCTCGCGCCGAACAGACCCAGTCGGCCCGTGACCAGGCCGCTGCTGCCGTCGAGCGCGACCGGGCAGCCCTCGTCACGGCTCAGAATAAGGTGCCGGTGCTTCAGACCCAGCGCGAACAGACCGTTGCCCAGCGCGACCGTGCGGCCGCCGCCGCCCACCAAGCAGAGCTCAACCTCTCCTATACGGACATCGTCGCTGCCGTTGACGGCACGGTCGGCGCCCGGTCGATCCGGGTCGGCCAGTATGTCACCTCGGGCACGCAGCTCATGGCCGTCGTGCCGCTGCATGCGGTCTATGTCGTCGCCAATTTCAAGGAAACGCAGCTGACCTATATCAGCCCCGGCCAGTCGGTCGAGATTAAGGTCGACAGCTTTCCCGATATCTCGATCAAGGGTCATGTCGACAGCGTTTCGCCGGCAAGCGGCCTGGAATTCTCGCTGCTGCCGCCGGACAATGCCACCGGCAATTTCACCAAGATCGTTCAGCGTATCCCGGTCAAGATCGTCATCGACGACGAAGCGCCGAGCGGGCTGTTGCGCTCGGGCATGTCGGTCGAGCCTGAAATCGATACCAAGGCTGCCCAAACCCGAGCTGCCGAGACCAAGGTGGGCGAGACCAAGCCTGCCCAAGCCTCTGGGGCGGCCGAAGAGGGATTATCCAGCCACGCTGGATGATCCTTCCCTTCTTCGCCCAATGATCCCGATCATTTCCGAATGATCACCCGAATCCCGTCATGAGAAAGTTTCCCGCGAGAGCTGGAAGGAGATAAGCCATGGCCACTCTTCAGATCGCCGCAAACGGCAATTCGCTGACGCGCCCCGCCGCCGCAGCGCCCGTGGCACCTGCCGTCATGAGCCCTCTGCGCATGTGGGCAGCCGTTGTCGGCTCGACGCTCGGCGCCTTCATGGCCGTCCTCAACATCCAGATCGTGAACGCCTCGCTTGCCGATATCCAGGGCGCGATCGGCGCCGGCACGGATGACGGCGGCTGGATTTCGACTTCCTATCTGATCGCCGAGATTGTCGTCATTCCGCTGAGCGCCTGGTTGGCGCGCGTCTTCTCGGTCCGTAACTATCTGCTTGTCAACGCCATCCTCTTTCTCATCTTCTCCGTCGCCTGCGCCTTCGCGGCCAATCTGCAGCAGATGATCATCCTGCGCGCCATTCAGGGCTTTTCCGGCGGCGTGCTGATCCCGATGGCCTTCACCATCATCATCACCCTGCTGCCCAAGGCCAAGCAGCCGATCGGTCTCGCGCTCTTTGCCCTGTCTGCCACCTTCGCGCCGGCGATCGGCCCGACGATCGGCGGTTATCTCACCGAGAACTGGGGCTGGGAACATATCTTCTACGTCAACCTGGTGCCCGGCGCGCTGATGGTCGGCCTGCTCTGGGTCTCGCTCGACCGCGCGCCGATGAACCTGAAGCTGCTCGCCAAGGGCGACTGGCCGGGCATCGTCACCATGGCGATCGGCCTTGCGGCCCTGCAGACCGTGCTGGAAGAGGGCAACAAGGAAGATTGGTTCGGCTCCGATTTCATTGTCCGCCTGTCTGTTATCGCTGCCGTCTCGCTGACGCTGTTCCTGATCATCGAGCTGAAGACCGCCAATCCGCTGCTGAACCTTCGCCTGCTGGTGCGCCGCAATTTCGGCTTCGGCATCGTCGCCAATTTCCTGCTCGGCATTGCGCTTTACGGCTCGGTCTTCGTGCTGCCGATCTATTTGACCCGCATCCAGGGCTATAATTCAGAGCAGATCGGCATGGTTCTCGCCTGGACCGGCATCCCGCAGCTGCTGCTGATCCCGCTGGTGCCGCGCCTGATGAAGCGTTTCGATGTCCGCCTGCTGATCGTCGTCGGCTTTGCCCTTTTCGCCGCCTCGAATTTCATGAATGTGCATATGACCGGCGATTATGCGAGCGATCAGCTGTTCTGGCCTAACATCGTCCGCGCCATCGGCCAGGCGCTCGTCTTCACGCCCCTCTCGGCAATCGCTACCGCAGGCATCGAGCAGGAGAATGCCGGTTCGGCTTCCGCACTCTTCAACATGATGCGCAATCTCGGTGGCGCCGTCGGCATCGCCTCGCTGCAGACCTTCCTGTCGAAGCGCGAACAGTTCCACTCGAACATCCTGACCAACTCGGTCTCGGTCTTCGAGGAAGCCACCCGCGATCGCATCGCCAGGCTTACCGGCTACTTCATGAGCCACGGTGTCAGCGATCAGGCGCTCGCCAGCCACAAGGCCGTCGTCGCCATCGCGCTCAAAATACGCAAGCAGGCCAATATCATGGCCTTCAGTGACACCTTCTTCCTGCTCGGCGTCGCCCTCGTCGTCGCCCTGCTTGCAACCCTGCTTCTCAGGAAACCCGGTCAACTCTCCGGCGGCGGCGCTCACTAGCGCCCCGCCTCCCTCAAGGAGAAGAAAGCCATGACGTCAGCGATCTACGCTCCCGATACCGACAGGCTCCAAACGAAGACCGCCGGCCATGCCGTCAGCGCCGCTGCGCTGCTCTCCATCATCGAATGGCTCTCCGGCGATGAATGCCACGCGCTCGATGAAGCGGGCCTCGTCTCCGGCCTCGGCCGCAGGCTCCAGGCGCTCGGCCTGCCGGTCGACCGGCTGACCTTGCATCTGATGACGCTGCATCCCGAGTTCATCGGCCGCACCATTGCCTGGGCGCCGGGCGAGCCGGTCGAGATCCACGACCGGGAACACGGCGCGCGCGTCGCCATATCAAATACGCCGCTGCGCAAGGTCATGGAAACCCGCGAACCGCTGGTCGTCGATACCAGAGAAAGCGTGCATGGCCGCTGGCAGCATATCGATGTCTTTGCCGATCGCGGCCTGATGCAGCTCGTCATCGCGCCACTTTGCAATGTCGACGGCCCGGTCAGCGCTGCCGTCTTCGGTACGAAGCGGCCGGGCGGCTTTACCGCCTCCGAACGTCAGGTAATCGAGCGCATCCTGCCGGCGCTGCGCAACACCAGCGAACTGCGCATCCTTCGCCAGGTCGAGCTCAGCCTGCTCGATACCTATATCGGCCCGCTGACGGCAAGCCGCATCCTGGCCGGCCGCATCCGCCGCGACGAGGTCGAATCGATGGAGGCAGCCCTGCTGCTCTGTGATCTCAGAGGCTTTACCGAACTGTCGAACCGGCTGCCGGGCAGCACCGTGCTCGGCTTGCTCAACGCCTACTTCGATAAAATCGTGCCGGCCATCACCCGCGAAGGCGGCGAGGTGCTGAAATTCATGGGCGACGCCGTGCTTGCCTTTTTCCCGGGCTATGATGCCGCCCATTCGTGCGGCGCGGCCCTGGCATCGGCCCGCGCTATCCTCGATGAGATCGACCATTTCCAATATGAGGGCCTCGGCGTGAAGGCCGGCATCGCCCTGCATTACGGCGAGGTCAGCTACGGCAATGTCGGCTCCGGCCGCCGCCTCGACTTCACCCTGATCGGCGGCGACGTCAACCTGGTCAGCCGCATCCAGACCGCCTGCAGCGAACTGGGAGAGCCCTTGCTGATGTCGGCGCCGTTCCGTGAGGAGGCCGGGGCAGGGGATGTCGTCTCTGTCGGGGCGCACGGGCTGAAGGGTTTTGCCGATCCGGTGGAGCTGTTCACGATCGTGCGGTAGGTGCCAAACCGCCCACTTGCATAAAATGCATGGCAGGTCTGCCCGAAACGGCTTCGTCTTCCCCCCATCTTTTCGCCATAGTGGCGCCGAAATTCCGCAAGCGGGGAGGAAGAGGCTTATGACTGTGCTGTTCGACGAACAAGGTGAGATCATCCGCGAACTGGGTGTCGCCGCCGACATCGACCCTGAGCGCGAAATCGAACGGCGAACCGGTTTCCTCAAGGATTATCTCATCGCTTCGGGCATGCGCGGCTACGTCCTCGGCATCAGCGGTGGCGTCGATTCGCTGACGGCAGCGTTGCTTGCCCAGAAGGCGGTGCGCGAGCTGCGGGACAGCGGCCACGCGGCCGAATTCATCGCCGTGCGCCTTCCCTACGGTGTCCAGGCTGATGAGGCGGATGCGGTGAGGGCGCTGGAAACGATCGGCGCCGACCGCTCGATGGTAGTCAACATCAAGGCGCCGGCGGATGCGATGCTTGGCGCCGCGTTAAACGGCGGCCTCGCCTTTGCCGATGCGGGCCGACAGGATTTCATCCTCGGCAATATCAAGGCCCGCCAGCGGATGATCGCCCAGTTTGCCTTGGCCGGGGCGCTTGGCGGCCTCGTCATCGGCACCGATCATGCGGCCGAGGCGGTCATGGGCTTCTTCACCAAGTTCGGCGATGGCGCGGCCGATATCCTGCCGCTCGCCGGCCTTAACAAGCGCCGGGTCCGCCTGCTGGCAAAGCGGCTCGGCGCCCCGGACGAGCTGGTGTTCAAGGTGCCGACCGCCGATCTCGAGGACCAGCGCCCGTTGCGTCCCGACGAGGAGGCCTATGGCGTCAGCTATGACGAGATCGACGATTTTCTCGAAGGCAAGCCGGTCGGCGAGATCGCCCGCCGCCGCATCCTCGCCGCCTATCGGGCGACCGGCCACAAGCGCGCCCTGCCGGTCGCCGTCAACGCCCTCTGATGCCCCTCGGTGTCGCGGGTGTGGCCGACATAGCGTTTACGGCCTGAGCGGCGAGCCGGTCCGTCCTGATGAGGCGAGATAGGCGTGCGGCGCGAAATAGACGCCGTCGGCATCGAAGGCCTCGAGATCTTCGGCCTGCAGCGCCTCGCGCACCTTCGGTCGCGCCGCCACCCGGGCCATGAAGCCGTGCAGATCAGGCCATTGCTTGAGATCGATGTCGGTCCAGGGCGACCAGTTCAGGCAGACGAAGAGATAGGCATCTGCCACCGTGAAGGCATCGCCGGTGAGATAGGGTCCGGCAAGACGGCCGTTCAGCCAGGTGAGCCGCTTCGAGATCAGCGCGCGGACCTCGCCATGAACGCTGGAATAAATCGGGTTGAAGAGCAACACCATCGGCTTGTGCAGCTCGGCGGTGATGAAGTTGAGATAGGATTGCACCTCGTTGCGGCGGATGTCGCCGACATCAGGCAACATAGCTGCCCCTTCCGGCACGCTGTCGGCGAGGAACTGCACGATCGCCGGCCCCTCGGTCAGCACCTTGCCATCGTCGAGCATCAGCGCCGGCACATAGCCGTTGCCGTTGATGGCGAGGTAATCCTCGCCGTCGCTCGTCCTGTGGGTCTGCCGGTCGACCTGGACGAGCTCGATATCAAGCCCCAGCTCACGGCAGATGATGTGCGGCGAAAGCGAACAGGCGGCTGCGTGCATATAGAGTTTCATTGCGGTTTCCTCTCCTTGGGGAGGCGGTCGATGCCGCCCGCCGATAGCGTTTGAACATTTGTACTGTTTCGCATAAAATAATCTTCGTCAAGAATTTACTGCGAAACGGTACAAAATATGAAGGACGAAAAGAAGCGCGGCCGCCCAAGGGCCTTCGACGCCAAGGCGGCGCTCGGCAAGGCGCGGGATGTCTTCTGGGACAGGGGGTATGCCGCCGCCTCGCTCGACAATCTGAGCGCTGCGACCAACCTCAACCGCCCGAGCCTCTACGGCGCCTTCGGCGACAAGGAGGATCTCTATCTCGATACGCTGGAGGGGTATCGGCAGGACGGCATGGACGTGCTGACTGAGGCGCTCGACCCGTCACTGCCGTTGCGCGACAATATCGCCCGCGTCTATGCCGGTGCGCTGGCGATCTATCTGCACGGTGAAACCGCTGCCCGCGGCTGTCTGCTGATCGGCACGGCGTCGGCCGAGGCGATCCAGCATGAGCGGGTCCGCGAGGTGCTCGGCCGCAGCCTCAATGATTTCGACGACGAGATCGAAAAGCGCATGCGCCTTGCCGTGGACAGGGGCGAGCTTCCCCAAAGCGCCGATCCGCAGATGCTTGCAAGGCTCGCCTCCGCCGTCATGCATTCGCTCGCCGTCCGCGCCCGCGCCGGCGACAGCCGCGAGACGCTGGAAGCGATCGCCCGGTCGGGCGTCGAGCTGATCTGCGGGAGCGCCCCTTAGCCGGATGTCTCCCTCGGCCGTACCATCCAGGAATAGGCAGCACCTGCGAGAAGCAGTACTGACGTGCCGAGGAACACCGCCCGCATGCCGATATGCCCGCCGACAAAGCCGCCAAGGATGGGGCCGGCCACCTGGCCGACATATTGCGACGAGATGGAAAGCCCGAGAATGCTGCCGGCCGCACTGTCCGGCACGCTGTGGCGGATAACAGCGGCGATGCAGGGCAGCAGCCCGCCGAGTGCTGCGCCCATCAGGAAACGCAGGATGATCAGCTGCCAGGAGCTGGTGACGAAGGCCTGCGGGATCAGCAGCAGCCCGGCGACGGCGAGCGCGCCTGAAATCACCGGCCAATGGCCGATCCTGTCGGCGAGCTTGCCGAGCCATGAGGCCGAGAGAATGCTGCCGAGGGCAGCGGCCGACATGACGATGCCCGATATCATCGTCACCTGGGCTTCGACGGGCACGAGCTGCGCGACATAGACGGTGATGATCGGCTCGATCGACATATTGGCGAACATCAAGAGCATGCCGGTCGCCAGCATGGCGATGACGGGCCGCTTATCGGCAATGGATTTCCAGCCGCCGCTGGCCTTGGCCGCCTGCTTGCGAGCCGGCGATTTCTCTTCCTTGATCAGCAAGGCCGTGGCGAGAAAGGCGAGGAAGATCATGCCGCCGGCGGCGAGAAACGTGCCGCGGATGCCGATGATCGGCGGCAGCGACCCGCCGACCAGCGGCCCGACGAGATTGCCGGCCATGATGCCGGAGGAGAGCACGCCGAGCGCCCAGGCCGAACGGTCCTTCGGCGTCTGCGTCGCCACCAGCACCATCGAACCGGAGGCATAACCGCCGGCAAGCCCGACGAAGAGGCGCAGGGCCACCAGCTGCCAGACATTACCGGCCATGCCCATCAGCGAGATCGCCAGCGTCATGCCGAGGCTGGCGCGCACCAGCATCAGCTTGCGGCCGTAAATATCGCCGAGCCGGCCCCAGAGCGGCGCGACGAGAGCCGCGGCAAAGAAGGTGGCGCCATAGGCGATACCCGACCACTGCACGATGTCAGCATGGTCGCTGACACCGAGTTCCTCGACATAAAGCGGCAGGAAGGGAAGCAGCAGCGTCATCGCCACGATCGTGGTGAAGGAGCCGATCAGCGAGATGGTGAGATTGCGCTTCCAGTGGATCGAGCCGGGCCTGGCGCTGGCGGCGTCCAATTGCGTATCGGTCATTCTCTCGGCCCCGGCATTGATCGCGCGGGCGAAGTTCCGCACGCATGGTGAAACAATGTGCCCTTTGCCGCGGCGAGGAGATCGGCGCGGGTGAAACTGTCCTGAGATCGAGTTTTTCGAGGTCGAACGCATAGGCCGTAGCGGTGCATGCGCTCGCCGTTCCAGGGCGGGCACGCGCTGATATAACCGCGCTATGGCCCATCCTTCAAGATGGCGCTTCCGCATTGGTGGCCTGTCTTCGGAAATGAGAGCCGCAATCTGGACCCTCTCGGACAAAACTGCTACAACATGACCGATTGCGTTATGCAATCGGTCAATCCAAGGACATTGCCATGAGCGACATGCGCACATCCCGAGAGCAGACTGTCCGTCATCTCTACGCCGCCTATCTCGACGACCGCAAGGATATCGTCGGTGCGATGTTGACGGAGGATTTCACCTTCTCCAGTCCGCGCGATGACCACATCGACCGGGCGAGCTATTTCGAGCGCTGCTGGCCGAAGGAGCCGGTCTTCCGCGGCTTTGACATCGAATTCCTGGCGATCGACGGCGACGAGGCGGTCATCCGCTATCGCGCCGAAAAACGGGATGGCGGCAGCTTCCGCAACATCGAGAGCCTTAGCTTCCGCGGCGACAAGATCGCCTCCGTGGATGTCTATTTCGGCCGCAGTTTGTAAGCTCGGCCGAGACGGGGACGCGCCACTGCTTTACAGGAGCCGCATTGCCGACGTGCCGATGATGATCATCGAGACCGCCACCATCAGCGGCCGCACCGGCAGCCGTTTGACGAGGATCGCGCCGAAGGGGGCGGCGATGACGCCGCCGATGATCAGGCCGATCGCCGAATTGAGTTCCGACCAGCCGAGCGTCAGCATGAAGGTCAGGGAAATCGTCAGCGTCACCGCGAATTCGGTGAAATTGGTCGAGCCGATCACCCGTTTCAGATCATGGCCGCGGCTGACCAGCGAACTGGTGACGATCGGCCCCCATCCGCCGCCGCCGATCGCATCGAGCACGCCGCCGCAAAGCCCGACCGGTGGCACCATCCAGTCGCGGACATCCCGTTTCGGCGGCGGCCGAAAGGCTTTGTAGAGGATCACCAGCCCGATCGCGATCAGATAGGCCGACACGAAGGGCGCGATCACCTTGCCGTCGATATTGGCCAGCAGATAGGCGCCGATCGCGCCGCCGATCATGCCGGCCGGTGCGAGCCGCGCCACGAGGCGCCAATCGACGTTGCGATGATAGGCGTGCGAGATGCCCGAGGCGGCGGTGGTGAACATTTCCGCCACATGCGTCATGGCGCTGGCATTGGCCGCCGGCACCCCGAAGGCGAGAAGGCTGGTCGTCGACAGCACGCCGAAGGCCATGCCGAGTGCGCCGTCGACGATCTGCGCGCAGAAACCCACGACGATGAAGAAAAAGAAATCCGATGTCATGCAGTCCCCTCAGACAAACGGTAGCATCAGAATAAGCGACGCGGGGAAAAAGTTTCCGGTCTCAGGCGGCAAGTCCGTGCTGCTTCAGCCTGACGATCTTGAAGAAGCCGTTCGGAAAGACCGGCAGAATATCGGCAGGCGCGAAATCACCGCGGCGCTCGGCCCAGGCGACGATGCGGTGAACGCGGAAGGCGGAGGACCAGCCGATGTGACGCACCAGCGGCGCCACCGCCGTCTCGATCGCGCCCTGCAGACCGGCGCCGTCGCCAAGCTTGCTGGCAAGGATGATCTCGCCGCCCGGCCTGAGCACTCTCGCGCATTCGTCAAGCGCCCGTTCGGGCTCGGGGATGAGCGTGATGACGAAGGGCAGGCAGACCGCATCGAAAGACCGGTCGGCAAAGGTAAGCGCATGGGCATCCATCACATCAAGCGCCCGCACATGCTGCAGCTTCTCGCGTTTCGCCTTTTCACGCGCCCGCGCGATCATGTGTTCGGAAATGTCGATGCCGGTTACCCGGCAGTGGCGCGGGTAATGCCCGAGCGTCAGGCCGGTGCCGACGCCGATTTCCAGAATATCGGTGCCGGCTGCGGCCGCGAGTGCAGCAAGCTTGCGGTGGCCATCGCGCAGGATGCCGCGATAGACGCGGTCATAGACCGGCGCCCAACGCTGATAGATTTTTTGCTGATCTTCCGCCCTGCTGCGAAGCTCTGACATGCCGGCACCTCCCTACAGCGCCGCACGTCTTTTCGGACGCGCAAAGGGCGCTGTAACACTTTGAATTGCTGCATAATTTTGCCCCTAAATCAATTCTGCTTTAGGGAATTATGCAGTCGCAAGCCCAGGAAAAGTGGAAAGCGGTTCCCCAGGAATTGCATCAAATAAAAAGATTTGAGCGGTTCTGTGCTTCTCTCAAAAGCTGAACCGCTCTAAAGCCCAGCCTCTCAACTCCTAAGGGTAGGTTCCGGTTCCCGGCGAAATGTGACCCAAGGCACAGATCCACACCGGGGGGCACTTTGGGGTGACCCCGCTACAGCCTATTTTGCCGGCATCAGCCCAAGCTGTTTGGCGTCCAGTTCGCTGCCGATCTCGACGGTTTTCTTTTGCTTGTCGTAGACGCAGATCTGGGCGATCAGCCCCTTGGCGCCCTTCGGCTTGCCTGTCACCAGGGCAAGCCCGTAATGCGAGCTGCCGAACGGATCGACCGTGGTGCTGGGCTTCTCGATCGTGACCGCTGCCTTCTTGCATTTGGCCTCGACGTCGGCGGCGAGCTGCTTCCAGGCGTCATCGGAGGAGGCATGCGCCGTACCTGCCAGGCAAAGCAGTACGGCGGCAGTGAGAGGCTGGATTATATTCCTGTTCATATCGGGGCTCCGTTGATCTCCATAACAGGCAAAGCGGTTTTCGGGGCGGGCATTCCCATTGATTTGCCCAAGCGATTTCTACGCGCGACTCCAACCCTGTAACTGAGGCAAATTTTCCTCCGGCCGGTCGTTTTTTGATAATTCGCCGGTTGCCTCTCCCCCTTTCCGCTCCTATGTTCCGCCTCACCTGCCGAGACGCAATCAATTGCCAAGAGGAGATCTGACATGGCTTTCGAATTGCCTGAACTTCCCTATGATTACGAAGCGCTTGCTCCCTTCATGTCGAAGGAAACGCTGGAGTTCCACCACGACAAGCACCATAAGGCCTATGTCGACAACGGCAACAAGCTCGCCGCCGAAGCCGGTCTTTCGGACCTCTCGCTCGAAGACGTCGTCAAGAAGTCCTTCGGCACCAATGCCGGCCTCTTCAACAACGCGGCCCAGCACTACAACCACATCCATTTCTGGAAGTGGATGAAGAAGGGCGGCGGCGGCAACAAGCTGCCGGGCAAACTCGAAGCGGCCTTTACCTCCGATCTCGGCGGCTATGACAAGTTCAAGGCCGATTTCGCCAATGCCGGCGCCACCCAGTTCGGCTCCGGCTGGGCCTGGGTTTCCGTCAAGAACGGCAAGCTCGAAATCTCCAAGACCCCGAACGGCGAAAACCCGCTGGTTCACGGCGCCACCCCGATCCTCGGCGTCGACGTCTGGGAACACTCCTATTACATCGACTATCGCAACGCCCGCCCGAAATATCTCGAAGCCTTCGTCGATAGCCTGATCAACTGGGACTATGTCCTGGAACGCTACGAAGAAGCCACGAAGTAAGCGGTACCAGACCAGCCGCCATGGCGGCGATGTCGTCCGCCTCTTCGAATTTGACACCCGGCGCCTCAAACGCCGGGTGTTTCGTTTTCACACGAAGCCGTCACATCCCTGTCACTAGCCGCTCCTAATCACGCCCCATGTCTTCCTCTGCGTCTCCCTTGTTCCGCTTCGGCGTCATCGCCGACCCGCAATATGCGGCGATCGCGCCGCATGTGGCGATGGATCGCTATTACGCCAACAGCCTCGCCAAGGTCGCCGCGGCGATCGAGGTGTTTAACGGTTGGGAATTGAGCTTCGTCATGACGCTCGGCGATGTCATCGACCGCAGCTTTTCAAGCTTCGACGATATCCTGCCGGTCTATGACAAGCTCAGGCACGAGGCGCTCTTCCTGCTCGGCAACCACGATTTCTCGGATTCTGCTGGACACTTATCCGAAGTCGCCGCGCGCCTCGGCATGCCATCGCCCTATTACAGCTTCTTGCGCCACGGCTGGCGCTTTATCGTGCTCGACGGCAACGAGGTCAGCATCTTCGCGCCGCCCGAAGGCCATCATCATCGTGCGCTTGCCGCTGAGATGCTGGCGGAGCTGCAGGCCAAGGGTGCAAGGAATGCCCATCGCTGGAATGCCGCACTGAGCGACGACCAGTTCGCCTGGCTTGGCGAGGAAATCGCAAAAGCGGCCGAGGCCGGCGAGAAGGTGATCGTCATGAATCACTATCCCATTCATCCGCCCAGTGAGCACGGCATGTGGGACAGCGAGCGCATCGTCGAGCTGCTCGCCTCCAGCAGCAATGTCGTCGCCTATCTAAACGGCCACGACCACGTCGGCAATTACGGCATGGCCGGCGCCTGCCACTTCGTCAATTTCAAGGGCGTGGTCGACACCGAGACGGAAAACGCTTTCGCGATCGTTGAGGTCCACGCCGACCGTATCGAAATCCGCGGCTTCGGCCGCGAGGTGAGCCGCACGCTGGCTTATTAGTTGCGAAACAGCGGAAGCCGATCGAGCGTGTCGATGATCGGCCGAACGGCTGATATAAGGCAGGCACAGCCTTCTCCGTCCACCCACTGGTCCAAAGCTCCCGCAGCCGGTCGCCGTCGCCCTTGAAGAAATCCTCGCTCGTTGCGCAGCGCTCCACCCGGTCGCTGCGGAAATTGCGGATCGCCTGGCGCAGCTCGCACCAGGCGACGATATTGGCGGTCTGCGAATAATAGATCAGCGCGATCGGCCGGATCGTCCGCTCGCTGGCGCGGCCGAGTTCGTCGCGGTAGCCGAGCATCAGCTTGCGTTCGTCGCGGATCGCGCGGCGCACGATCGCCAGGTCGAAGCCGGCCGGCTGCGCAATCGAGCCCCAGGCGTAAAGCGCCTTGTTGTCCATCGCCTGGCGTAGCGGCGCCGGCACCGCGCCGGCAATCTTCTGGTTGACCCGGCGCGCGGCGTGCTTCAGCTCCTCGTCCGCCGTCCGTTCGAGCAGCGCCAGCGACAGCACGATCGCCTCCATCTCCTCGATCGAAAACATCAGCGGCGGCAGGTCGAAACCCGGCCGCATGATGTAGCCGATGCCGCGCCCGCCTTCGATCGGCACCCGCATCGCCTGAAGGGCGGCGATGTCGCGATAGATCGAGCGCACGGTCACCTCGAGCGTCTCGGCCATCGTCGCTGCTGTCATCGGCTTTCTTGCCAGCCTGAGGATCTGAATGATCTCGAAAAGCCGCGAGGCCTTGCGCATTTTTGCCTCTCCCATCCGCCACGCTCCTGACAATACACTGTCAGTTGGGTTCCCGTATAGAGCCGCCTATCGGATTGAAATCAATCAGGGTCTTTCAAAACGGCCCGCAGAACCCAAGGCGGTAACTGACATGAACTACCACGAAAACCTCTGGCTCTTCTTCACCCTTCTCTTTGGCATCATCATCGTGCCGGGTATGGACATGCTCTTCGTGCTCGCCAATTCGCTGACCGGCGGCGTCAAACGCGGGCTGGCGGCGACCGGCGGCATCATGGCCGGCGGCGCCGTGCATTCGGCCTATGGCGCAGCCGGCGTCGGCGTGCTCGTCACCATGCTGCCGCAGCTTTTCAACGTGCTGCTCTTTGCCGGCGTCGCCTACATGATCTGGATCGGTATTTCGCTGATCCGCAGTTCGATCACCGTCGAGGCGGTCGGGCCGGGAACGGCACGCTCCGGCTGGCGCGCCTTTCGCCAGGGCGCCGTCACCTGTCTGGTCAATCCGAAGGCCTATATCTTCATGTTTGCCGTCTATCCGCAGTTCCTCAGACCGGAATATGGCCCGATCTGGATGCAGGGGCTGATCATGGGCGTCATGACTGTCGTCACCCAGTTTGCCATCTACGGCACGCTGGCGATGACCGCCGGCCGCAGCCGCGACCTGCTCGTCGCCAACCCTGACGTCACGGCCTTTGTCGGCCGCTTCGCCGGACTGCTGCTGGTTGTCGTCTCCGCCTTCAGCCTCTGGCAGGGGTGGAAAAGCGCTTGAGCGCCACTGCATGTCGCCCGGAAGTGTGCAGCGGTTCCGGGATAACGACATGCATAAAAGCAGAGAACGGCCTATCACATTGTTTTTATGATGCTCCGGCAAAACGTGACTGCCAGGACGCATGGATTTTGTCATGCTCCCGGTGCAGATTGGCCTCCGGCCAGTTGGCCGAGGAGAAATGGAGAGGAATATGAATTGGAAAGCAGTAGCTGCCGCCGCAGCGATGGCCGGCATAGCCTTAGGTTCGGTGACCGCCGCCGACGGTACTCATGATTCGCGCATTGCGCTGATGAAGCAGATCGGCGGTTCGGCCGGCGCCCTGGCAGCCATCGCCAAGGGCACCAAGCCCTATGACGCCGAGGCGGTGAAGGCGGCGCTGACGACCATCGCCGCAACGGCCAAGGTCTTCCCCGACCAGTTCAAGCCGGGCACGGAGACCGGCGACGAAGAGGCGAGCCCGAAGATCTGGGAAAACATGGATGACTTCAAGGCGCGCGCCGCCAAGCTCTCCACCGACGCCGAAACCGCGCTGGCTCAGCTTCCGGCCGATGCCGCCGCCGTCGGCGCCACGGTCAACACGCTCGGCGCCAATTGCGGCGGCTGTCACAAGGCCTATCGCATCAAGGATTGATAGGCCGTTTGATCTGGAACTTGATACGCGACCCGCGCCGGCCTTGCCGCCGGCGCGGATCACCTTATTCTCCGCCCGTGCGGGCTGGTCGCAGAACCGCTCCAAGCAGGAAAATCTCGGTAAAGGGGAGGCGGAGCATGGTCCGCAGGTTCATCCGGTTACTGCTCTGTCTGATCGGCGTCGCCGTGCTTGGCGGCGGCGCCTTCTATCTCGTCACCGCACCCGATCCGCTGCCGGAGAGCCGTTGGGCCGGTCTCGGCGCGCCGGACCCGGCGAACGGTCAGATGGTTTTCTGGGCGGGCGGCTGTGTCAGCTGTCATGCAGCACCGGGTTCCGAAGGCGATGCAAAGCTGACGCTTGCAGGCGGCCTGGCGCTGAAGAGCCCTTTCGGCACCTTCCACGTGCCGAACATCTCACCCGATGAAAAGGCCGGCATCGGCGCCTGGACGCTCGCCGAATTCGGCAACGCGATGAAGCGCGGCGTCGGCCCGGGTGGCGAGCACCTCTACCCGTCCTTTCCCTACAGCTCCTATTCCCGCATGAGCGATAAGGACGTCAACGATCTCTTCGCCTTCCTGAAGACCCTGCCGAAGAGCGCAAATGTCGCGCCACAGCATGAGCTGCCGTTCCCCTTCAACATCCGGCTGGCGCTCGGCGGCTGGAAATTCCTCTATTTCAGCGACCAACCGCGCGTCGCGCTCGCCAAGAGCGACGACAAGATCAAGCGCGGGCAATATCTCGTCGAAGGCCCCGGTCATTGCGGCGAATGCCATACGCCGCGCGATGCGCTGGGCGGCTTCCAGGCGGATCAGTGGCTCGCCGGCGCCCCCAATCCGGAAGGCAAGGGCCGCATACCGGATATCACCCCGGCCTCCAAGAGCATCGGCGGCTGGAGCGAGGCCGATATCGCCAGCTACCTCGAAACCGGCTTCACCCCCGATTTCGATTCCGTCGGCGGCTCTATGGTCGATGTGCAGCAGAACATCGCCCATCTGCCGGCCGCCGACCGCGAGGCGATCGCCGCCTATCTGAAGGCCGTGCCGGGACGCTAAAGCATGTTGCGCAAAACTGCGCAGCGGTTTTGCGGCAACGACATGCGTAAAAACAAAGATCCAAAGCGCGTCGCATGAATCAAGTTTGATGCGACGCGCTTTAAGTGCGGTTGTGCCTGGCACCTTCGCAAGGTCCCACGCCTGCTTATAGGGAGGTGGGACCTGGCATCAGATCATAGGGATGGCGCCAGCCGGGCATCTTGCTGATACGATCTTTCCAGGCTGTGATAGCCGGGAAGGCGCTGTGATCTATCCCGGTTTCCTCCGGCATGAAGACGTAGCCCGCCAGAGAGAGGTCTGCGATCGTCAGTCGGTCGCCGACCATGAAGGCCTGGTGCGCCAGATGTTCGTCAACAATGGCATAGGCAGCTTTGGCCCTCAGTCTCAAAAACTCGACGACGGGCGTCTCGCCGCTCTTCTGAAGGCCATACATGAACCTCAGCGTTGCGTAGTAGCTCGTGAATTTATGGTTGTCGAAAAGAATCCAACGCATGATGTCACGCCGTTCTTCGACCGTCTGCGCCCCAAAGTGGCCTGTCACCTCTGACAAGTAGTCCAGGATGATCCCCGATTGGCTGATTTTCGTTTGCCCATGTTCGAGCACAGGCGCCTCGCCCTGTTCGTTTATGGTTTTTCGCCATTGTTCGGTTCGCGTTTCGCCGCCCAGATAATCAACGAAAATGCTTTCCCACTCGATGCCGGCAAGCGCAAAGAACAGCGCGACCTTGTAAGAATTCCCCGACAGAGCGAAACAATGGAGTTTGAAATCAGGCATGAAAGCTCCTTATGCAATTCGACAAAGCATGTCGCGCAATACTGTGCAGCCGTTTTGATGCGTTGAGCTTCGGCTCTTGCGAAAGCCGAACCTTCGAGCCGGTCACCCTAAGCGATCGACTGCATATAGCGCATGCCGGTCACCGGACGCGGGGTGAAATCCAGCTGTTCGTAGAAGCGGTGCGCCAGCACGTTTCCGGTGGCGGCGCTGACGGAGAGGTAGCCGCAGCCGGCATTGCGGGCGGTCTCGCGCGCCCGGTCGACGAGCAACTGGCCGGTGCCGTGACCGCGATGGCCGTCACGCACGAAGAGGTGGTGCAGGTCCATGCCGCGCTTGCCTTCCTGCGCCCTGTAGAGCGGCACGAGAATGGCGTAGCCGATCAGCCCTCCGCCGGTCTCGGCGACGAGCGCATTAATCCAGGGCAGCGGGCCGAAGAGGTCGCGCTCCAGCTGCTCCGCCGTCGTGCCTGCCGAATCGCCGTGATGGGCGGCAAGCAGGGCGATCATCTCGTTGAGTTCGGGCAGGTCGCGCGGCTTGGCGGCGCGGATCGTCACCACCGATGGGCGCATCAGTGAAATTTCGCTGTCTTCGATTTCGGTCATGGTCTTCGCGTCCTTTGATATTCTGCCGTCAGGACGCTGCCGATACAACAAAGCCGCCTGACGGCGGCTTGTTGACAATATGATCTTGTCCGGCCGCCCTTTACAGGTACAGCCAAAAATACGAGCGGCTCTGGTGCGCGTTTTTGATCATGGATCATAGATCGTCGGAAATGCGGGCTTTGTCAATGGCGGATCGGAGCCCATCACAGGCATTGAGCCCTGGCCTCACTCTTGATAGTATACCCCCCTATGCTATATGAGGACCCATCATGTCCCACACCACCCTGCAGAAAAAGAAGCTCGTCGCCCGCATCAGCCGCTTGAAGGGGCAGATGGAGGCGGTCGAGCGCGCCCTCGAGTCTGAGCGCCCTTGCGGCGAGATCCTGCAACTGCTCGCCTCCGTCCGCGGCGCGCTGACCGGGCTGACCGGCGAGGTGCTCGACGATCATCTGCGTGAGCACGTGCTGAATGCCGCCGACGATGCGGCAAGGGCGGAGGCGGTCGAGGACATATCGGAAGTGTTGAGAACCTATATGCGCTAGAGCAATTCCAGGAAAAGTGTGAAGCGATTTTCCCAGGCAAAGCGCGAAGCGATTTTGCCGGGAATTGCGTAAAAAACAAAAGCTTAGAGCGGTTTTGCGTTTTCATGAAACGCTGAAGCGCTGAACCGCTCTAAGCGCGATGACGAAGGAGCCTGTCATGAGTGTGGAAAGCGACAAAGCTGGAATCAATGCCCTGGAACATGATCATGTCTTCCTCGGCGCCGATCATACGCGCAACGAGCGGCGCATCTGGCTGGTGATCGCGCTGACGGCAGTGATGATGGTGGCGGAAATCGCCGCCGGCACCGTCTACGGCTCCATGGCCCTGGTCGCCGATGGCTGGCACATGTCGACCCATGCCAGTGCGCTGCTGATTTCGGCGCTCGCCTATCTCTTCGCCCGCCGGCAGGCACGCAATCCGCGTTTCACCTTCGGCACCGGCAAGCTCGGCGATCTCGCCGGCTTCGCCAGCGCTATCATCCTTGCCCTGATCGCCCTGCTGATGGCCTGGGAAAGCCTGCTGCGCCTTTCCAATCCCGTGCCGATCGGTTTTGCCCAGGCGATCGCCGTGGCGGTGATCGGCCTTGCCGTCAATCTGGCCAGCGCCTGGCTGCTGGCCGGCGGCGGCCATGTCGCGCATGGCGATCATGCGCACCATCATCATGGGCATGGCCATCACGCGCATCACAGTCATGGCAACCACGCCCATCCCGCGCATGGACATCGTCCGCACGGTCATGGCGACCATGCCCATCACGCAAAGACCGGCGACAACAATATCCGCGCCGCCTATCTGCATGTCATCGCCGATGCTTTGACCTCCGTGCTCGCCATCGCGGCGCTGACGCTCGGCAGCCTTTATGGCTGGCTCTGGCTCGATCCCCTGATGGGCATCGTCGGCGGTTTGGTGATCGCCAATTGGTCGTGGAGCCTGATGAAATCCTCCGGCGTCGTCCTGCTCGACGTCATTTCCGAAGGCGAGACGCTGCCGGCGGAGATCCGCGGCGCCATCGAGACGGAGGACGACCGGATCACCGATCTGCATGTCTGGCAGGTCGGCCCCGGCCATCATGCCGCAATTGTTGCCGTCCTTACCTCGAAGCCGCGCGATCCGGCCTTCTACAAGGGCAGGCTTTCGGCGTTGGAGGAATTGTCGCATGTAACGGTCGAGGTTACGCGCGCGGCGTGATCGGCGCGATCGGACGACAAAGGTCGCTCGACGGACGATTAACATCACCTTGGGGACGAGATGCCGCCGCAATCTCGCCTTAGCTCTGTCCTCCTGATTTGCCGGAGGATTTCATGGATCTCAGTCTGACCCGCCGCATGCTGATAGGCTCGGCATTGTGCCTGCCTGCGATGGGCTTGCCCGCGCTGGCGATTCCCGCCAACGCCGAGGAGGGGGCCAAGGAGAGTGCCGAGGAGGGCGACGACAACATCGAGCGCCGCCTTGCTGCGCTGGAAAAACGCACCGGCGGCCGCCTCGGCGTCTCGGTGCTCGACACTGAGACGAGCATCTCCTTCGGCTATCGCGGCAGCCAGGCCTTCCCGATGTGCAGTACCTTCAAGGCTCTGGCCGCCGCTTTCGTGCTTGCCCGTGCCGACAAGGGCGAGGAGAACCTCGACCGGCGGGTGACCTATGGCAAGGACAAGCTCGTCGATTATTCGCCGCTCAGCGAAAAACATGCCGGCACCGATGGCATGACCATTGCCGAACTCTGCGAGGCGGCGGTGACCGTCAGCGACAACACGGCCGGCAATCTGCTGCTCGAAAGTTTTGGCGGTCCGGCGGCGCTGACCGAATGGCTGCGCTCGATCGGTGACGGCACGACCCGTCTCGACCGCACCGAACCGACGCTGAACGAGGGCCGAAAGGACGACCCGCGCGACACGACGACCCCGGATGCGATGCTCGACACGCTCGGCAATCTGACGCTCGGCTCGGTCCTCGCCGAAGCATCCTGCGACAGGCTGATCGCCTGGCTGGTGGCGAGCACGACAGGCAAGGAGCGGCTGCGCGCCGGCTTGCCGGCGGATTGGAAGGTCGGAGACAAGACCGGCACCGGGCCGAATGGCTCTCTCGGCGATATCGCTGTGATCTGGCCGCCGGATCGCGGTCCGATCGTCGCAGCCGTCTATATCAGCGAGACGACCGTGCCGGTGAAGGAACTCAACCCGGTCTTTGCCGAAGTCGGCCGCATGATCGTCGAGATGGTGTGAATCGGGAAAATGCGGCGGAGAAGGCTCCCGCCGCATGCTGGATTAGATCTGCCTGTGGCTCAGGCGGCGGTGATATCGTCCGCCGTCTTGGTGCCATCATCCTCGATACCGGCCATCTCGCGCTTGATCTGCTCGGTGATTTCCTTCTCGATTGCGGCGCGTTGGTCGGCCGGCATGGCGGCCAGATCGGCCTCGGTCAGATCGTGCTGCTCGAGATAGCGGGCCCGGATATATTCCGCCGGCGTCATGTTGCCCCATTTGGAGAATTCGTCGACCAGGGCGGCATGCGCCGCACTCGCCGCCACTTCATCGTCGGAAGGCTGATTGATGTAGGGGCCCTCGCTGCTTTGCAGGGCCCACATCGTATTGGCGATCGACGGCGGCGTGCTGCTGGGCTCGAGACCGGGCGCGGTATTGCGCGCAGTGCTGTCGAAGTTCGTCGTTTGCTGATTCTTGGATTTGGCCGACTGATCGAAAAGACCGCCGACCCCGTAATAATTGCGAATATTGCTAGAGATTTCCATAAAAACTCTCCCCGAAAAACGGGGAGAGAATGGCGATGCAGCCATGCCTAGAGCTTGCGCCGGTGCCTTCTCTTGAGGAGAAAGGGTTCTCCCATCAAGGCAGCGTATAGGCGATCACGTAATCGCCGGGCGTGGTGCCGACAGAGCCGTGACCGCCGGCGACCATGACGACATATTGCTTGTTATCATCAGTCTCATAGGTCATCGGCGTCGCCTGGCCGCCGGCGGGAAGCCGCGCCTGCCAGAGCTCTCTGCCATTCGTCACGTCATAGGCGCGCAGGTAGTTGTCGACCGCGGCACCCAAGAAGGCGACGCCGCCCTTGGTCAGCATCGGTCCACCGATGCCGGGTACGCCCACTTTGAAGGGCAGGGGCAATGGCGTCATGTCGCGCACGGTGCCGTTCTTGTGCATATAGGCAATCTTGCCCGTGCGCAGGTCAACGCCGGCGACATAGCCCCATGGCGGCGCCTGGCAGGGGATTTTGAGCAGCCCGAGGAAGGGACCCATGAACACGCCGTAAGGCGCGCCGTCATTGCGGTTGAGCCCCTGTTCGCTGCCCTTCTCGTCCTGGCCTCTCGGCGGAATATCGGCGGCCGGCACCAGGCGCGAGGTGAAGGCGAGATAGGTCGGCATGCCGAACATGATCTGCCGCTCCGGATCCACCGCCACGCTGCCCCAGTTGAAGGTGCCGAAATTGCCGGGATAGACGATCGTCCCTTTGAGCGAAGGCGGCGTATAGCGGCCCTCATAGTAGTAGCGGTGGAAGTCGATGCGGCAGGCGAGCTGGTCAAACAGCGACACGCCCCACATGTCCTTTTCCTGAAGCGGCTCCGGCGAGAAGGTGAGGTCCGAGATCGGCTGCGTCGGCGAAGTATGATCGCCGGAGACCGCACCACCCGGCGCCGGGATTTCCTTGACCGGGATGATCGGCTCGCCGCTGCGCCGGTCGAGCACATAGAGATCGCCCTGCTTGGTCGGGCCGACCAGGGCTGGAACCACGGTGCCGTCCTGCTTCGTCAGGTCGATCAGCGCCGGCTGGGCCGGGACGTCCATGTCCCAGAGATCGTGATGCACCGTCTGGCGCACCCAGCGCAACTGGCCGGTGGCGATATCGAGCGCGACGATCGAGGAGGAGAATTTCTCGACATTGTCGCTGCGGTTGATGCCGAGCTGGTCGGGCACCTGGTTGCCGAGCGGGATATAGACCATGCCGAGTGTCTCGTCGACGCTGAAGACCGACCAACTGTTCGGCGAGTTGGTCGTATAGGTCTGGCCCTCGGTGATCGGCGTCGTCACGTCGGGATTGCCGGAATCCCAGTTCCAGACCAATGCGCCGGTATTGATGTCGAAGGCGCGGATGACGCCGGATTGTTCCTCAGTCGAATAATTGTCGTTCACCGCCCCACCGACGATGATCTTGCCCGCCACCGCGACCGGCGGCGAGGTGGAATAGTAATAGCCGGCCGGGTTGTAGCGCATGCCGGTTTCCAAATGCAGCACGCCCTGGTCGGCAAAGCTGGTGCAGACCTTCCCGTCCGCCGCATCGAGCGCGATCAGCCGGGCATCGGATGTCGGCAGGTAGACGCGTTCGGCGCAGGGCTGGCCGGCGGCAACGGTTGGATCGGCATAATAGGTGACGCCACGGCAGGTCTGATGCTGCCGGTCGGGGTTCATGCCTGAGTTGGCGTCGTATTTCCATTTCTCCTTGCCGGTCTTGGCATCGAGCGCGATCGCCCAGTTGTGCGGCGTGCAGAGATAGAGCGTGTCCTTCACCTTGAGCGGCGTCACCTGATAGGTCGTCTCGCTAATATCCTCCGGCCGTTTGACGTCGCCGGTCTGGTATCGCCACGCTTCCTTGAGAGTGGAGACATTCTGGGCTGTGATCTTGTCGAGCGGCGAATAGCGCTGGCCGAAAGGCGTGCGGCCATATTGATGCCATTCGCCATCCGGCACGCTGCCGCCGAAGGCGGGATTGGCGGCGACCATGTCCTTGGGCAGTTCGCCGGCAAGATCATGCGGGTCAGTCGTCATCGAATAAAGGGCGACGAGGATGGCGAGGATGACAGGCACGGCGAGCGGCCAGGGGTTGGCGGCGTAGGTGATGCCCGTCGGGCTGCGCAGGCCGAGCGGCCGGCGGATCCATGGTGTCAGCAGCCAGAGCCCGAGCAAGATGATCATGCCGCCGCGCGGGCCGAGCTGCCACCAGTCGAAGCCAACCTCCCAGATCGCCCAGGCGAGTGCTGCGACGACGAGCACCGCATAGACCCAGAGCGCCACCGCCTTGCGCATCAGAAGCAGACCGGCGGTAATCACGAACATCAGCCCGGCAAACAGATAGAAGACGCTGCCGCCGAGCGTGACGAGCCAGAGCCCGCCACCGCCGAGTGCCAGCCCGATGATGATGAAGAAGATGGAGGTGACGATGATCGCCATAAGGCAGTCTCCCGCTGAGGTTAGCCGGGGTGAAGGATCGGCGGAAAAGCCCCGCCGATCAGGCAGATAGCGCGAGGGAGATGCCTTTCAACGGCCACAATTGCCGCAGGGCGCGGATGCACCGAACCGGGCGTCGGGCCGGATCGAAGCGGATCGCTGTGGCGCAAATGTCCCACCTAAACGGGCAAGACCGCCCGTCACGTTCCGCAGAAGGTCGCAAGCACCCGTTCGTCCGGCTTCGGTGGTTCCCTATAGGCGGCAAAGCCCGGCTGGTCCTCATAGGGTTTCGAAAGCACGCTCAGCAGCGCCTCGAACAGCGAGAAATCCCCGTCCTCGACGGCAGCCTTGATCGCCTGTTCGACCCGGTGATTGCGCGGAATGAAGGCTGGATTGACGCTGCGCATGGCAATGGCGCGCTCAGTGGCCGTCTGCGGATCGCGGGACAATCTCTCGCGCCACTGCGTGAGCCAGGGGCCGCACGCATCCGCTTCGCGGAAACTTGCCGCAAATGCGGGCGCTGCGACGTCATCGCCGGCAAGATCCGACAACCGCCGGAAGGCCAGGGTGAAATCGGCGCCCTGCGCCTGCATCAGTGACAGCAGCGCCTGCACCAGTTCGAGATCGCCGTCCTCTTCACCGGCAAGGCCGATCTTTTCGCGCATGCCGGCCAGCCAATGCGCCTGGAACCGTTCGCCGTAACTCTTTATCACCACATTGGCCTTGTCGACCGCGCTGTCGGGCTCGGCGTCGATCAGCGGCAGCAGCGTTTCGCCGAGCCTTGCGAGGTTCCATTGCCCGATGCCGGGCTGGTTGGCATAGGCGTAACGGCCATGCTGGTCGATCGACGAGAAGACGGTCGCGGGATCATAGGTATCCATGAAGGCGCAGGGGCCGAAATCGATCGTCTCGCCGGAGACGGTCATATTGTCCGTGTTCATCACGCCATGGATGAAGCCCACATGCAGCCAACGGGCAATCAGCGCCGCCTGGCGTTCGGAGACCGCTTCGAAGAGCGAGAGATAGGGGTTCTCGGCCTCTTTCAATGTGGGATAGTGCCGGTCGATCACATAGTCGGCCAGAGCCCGCACGCCGTCGGTATCGCCCCTGGCCGCGAAGTACTGGAACGTGCCGACTCTGACATGGCTGGCCGCGACGCGGGTGAAGACCGCGCCCGGCAGCACCTCTTCGCGATAGACCGGCTCGCCTGTCGTCACCGCCGCCAGCGCCCGTGTGGCGGGAATGCCGAGCGCAAACATCGCCTCGCTGATGATATATTCGCGCAATACCGGCCCGATTGCCGCCCGCCCATCGCCGCGGCGCGAAAAAGGCGTCGGTCCGGCGCCCTTCAGCTGGATATCGTAGCGCTTGCCGCTGCGGTCGACCACCTCGCCGAGAAGGATCGCCCGCCCGTCACCGAGCTGCGGCGAGAAGCCGCCGAACTGATGCCCGGCATAGGCCATTGCCAGCGGCTCGGCCCCTTCGGGAACGAGATTGCCGGAAAAGATTGCCGCACCGTCGCGGCGTAGGGCCTCGACGTCGAGCCCAAGCTCGGCGGCGAGCGGCTCGTTGAGCTTGATCAGCCAGGGCTCCGCCACCGGTGTCGGCACTTGCGCCGCAAAGAAGTGCGGCGGCAAGCCGACATAGCTATTGTCGAACGGAAAGGCCGCACCGGGCCGGTTTTTCTGCAGGGCGGAGGTCATGGTTCATAGGTAGGGCTAGGATGCATGCCGCGCAAGCCAGGGGATGAAGACCTTCACGAAGAACAGACCCATGCAAGGAATCGTGATCTGCCTTTACCTCTCGTCAAAGCAGCTTTGCCATAAACGACATAGCGCCGCCATGATCGCGGGCGTATAGCAGATCGTCTCCCCTTGGCTTTGCGCCATGTCATCCCCCGCGGCCTTGCTGCCTTGTGTGCTCCGCCGCGCCACCGCGAGTGATCCCGGACGATGTCGGATCAGATTTACCAGGCGCCGATGGTTCGGCGCGCCACACCCAATTTCCGGGTGATCGCGATGATTGTCGCGAGTGCGATGCTGATGGAAAATATCGATGCGACCGTGCTTGCGACCGCGCTGCCGACCATGGCACGTGATTTCGGCGTCAGCGCCCCGGCCATGTCGATCGCCCTGACCTCCTATCTCTTGAGCCTTGCGATCTTCATTCCGGCAAGCGGCCGGATGGCCGATAGTTTCGGCTCCCGCACCGTTTTCCGCTCGGCCATCGCCGTCTTCGTCGTCGGCTCCATCCTCTGTGCCCTGGCGCCGACGCTGTCCTTCCTGGTGCTGGCGCGGCTGCTGCAGGGCATCGGCGGCGCGATGATGATGCCGGTCGGGCGCCTAGTGCTGATGCGCAGCGTCGACCGCAAGGATATGGTCAGCGCCATGTCCTGGCTGCTCGTGCCGGCGCTGATCGGCCCGATCGTCGGCCCGCCGCTCGGCGGCTTCATCGTTACCTATCTCGACTGGCGCTGGATCTTTTATATCAATGTGCCGATCGGCATCATTGGCATGATCTTCGTCTCGATCTACATCGACGAGGTCAAGGGCAAGGCAAGCGGTCCGTTCGATACGATCGGCTTCATTCTTTCCGGCGTCTCGCTCGGCTCGCTGCTCTTCGGCTTCGAAATGTCGAGCCATGAGGGCGAGGGTGCGTTTTCGATCTTCCTCATCGCGCTTGGCCTGCTTTTCGGCATCGCCTATCTCAGACATGCCCGCAAGCACCCGTCGCCGATCATGGATTTCTCGCTGATGAAGGTGCCGAGCTTCGGCACGTCGGTCATTGCCGGTTCGCTGACGCGCATCACGCAAGGAGCGCAGCCCTTCCTGCTGCCGCTGCTCTTCCAGATCGGCTTCGGCCTGTCTGCCGCCGCGGCCGGCCAGATCATCATCGCGACCGCGCTTGGCGCTCTCGCCATGAAGCCGATGGCGAAATTTGTCTTCCGCCGGCTGGGCTTCCGCAGGAGCCTCATCCTCAACGGCATCCTCGGGACGATCGGCTATGGCCTTTGTGCCGCCTTCCGGCCGGACTGGCCGATGCCGCTGGTCTTCATCGTCCTGGTGCTCAGCGCCTTCTTCCTGTCGTTCCAGTTCACCGCCTATAACACCATTGCCTATGACGAGATCAGCAAGGAGCGGATGAGCTCGGCCACGAGCTTCTACACCACCTTCCAGCAGCTGATGCTGTCGCTCGGCATCTGCATCGGCGCCTTGGCGCTGCACGGCTCCATGGCGTTCAGTGGCGCCGAGACGCCGGCCCTTGGCGATTTCTCGGCAGCCTTCATCGTCGTCACGATCATCTCGATCACCGCGACCTTCTGGAACCTGCGCTTCTCGCCGACTGCCGGCGAGGAGATCACCGGCTACAAGGCCAAGCAGACGAAAGGCGCCGTCGCCAAAGGCTGACACCGCCTTTCCCTTCGTCAGAAGCCGACCGGCTCCCGCAGCTGCCTGCGTCGCAAGAGCCGGCCCTCGCGCCGGTCTGCCTCGAGGCCGTAGTTCATCTGGCCGGGCAAGCCCCCGAAGGCGAGATCACTATCCCGCAGCGCCACCTCCACGGCTGCCTCGGGCTCGGTGCGCCTCTGCCGTCCCGTAATCGCAAGCCACAGATCGTGCCAGCCGCACCCACGCATCATCGTGCCCCCAATCGTCATTCTCTCCTCGCTCTCAGGTCGTCACGCCGCCTGCGGCAGGCATGCCTCGCAGATCGCCGCGACATGGCGGTGGTCGGTGCCGCAGCAGCCGCCAAGCACGCGCACCGCAGGCATGCGATCGATGAGCTTGCGGTAGCGGCGGCCGAGATCTTCGGGATCGCCCGCATCCAGCGTTTCACTATTGTCCAACTGCTCATGGCTCATGGTCGAGGCATTGGCGCGGATGCCGGAGATGCGCTTCACCCAGGCGCTTCCAGGATCGAGTGCTGTTTCGAAATGCGTCGGATGGGCACAGTTAATCATGTAATAGGCCGGCGCTCCGCCGGTCGCCGCATCCGTCGTCTCGATGGCGTCCTGAATGCTGCGGCCCGTCACCAGCCGGCCATCCGTCTCCAGCGTGAAGGAGATGGCCGAGGGCATGCCGAGCGACTGTGCCGCCCGCGCCACGCCGATCGCCTCGTCGATATTGGTCAGCGTGAAGGCGCTCACCATATCGGCTTCCGTGCCGGCAAAAGTCCCGATCTGGAAGGCGTGGTAGTCTTCCGCTTCGGCCGCATCCATGCTGCCTGCCTTGTAGCCGTCGCCGCGCGGGCCGATCGCGCCGCTGATGACGATCGGTTGCTCCGGCCGCTCATAGGCGCTGCGTAAACCGACGAGCAGGTCGACGGCCTCCTCGTTGACCGCCTTCAGGGCTTCGCTGGTATAGCCGAGCTTCTGTCCCCAGTCCGGATTGGCTCGCCATGTGGCGGTGTCGAGCACGAAGCCCGTGCCGTGCCGCCGGGCGATATCGAGATAGCGGCGATAGTAATTCCGCATGCGCTGCCGCCCGTCATCGGAAGACAGCAATATGAAGGCGGCGAAATGCGGAAGCTCGATCCCTTCCTGGAAGATCATCGTCGTTTCCATGCCGCCATCGGTAATGAAGGTGCCGCCTTTGAGCTGCGGCAAACCATTTCTGTACTTTGCCATTGTTGAAGCCTCTCCCTCGCGGCGCCCGAAACGGCTGCCGTCGATGAATGATGTTCTGGCGCTTAATCGGCTGCCAAACTAGACGACTTGCGGTATACTCCAGGTGGTTTTGGTTTTTGCCGATTGATATCAATTGCTTGCTTCAACCGATGCTGCCGGGGGCGCAAGCAAGCCTGAAGGTGCGGCGCTGAAAACTGTACCGTCGGTACAGGAGGGGACATGCGAAAGGGCGAGGAAACGCGGACCCGCATCCTCGATGTGGCCGAAGCGGCAGTCTTGCAGAAGGGTTTCGGCGGCACATCCATCGAGGAGCTGATCGCCGAGACCGGCATCACCAAGAGCGGCTTCTTCTATCATTTCAGAGACAAGAACGAGCTCGCCAAGGCGCTGCTCAACCGTTACATCGAAAATGACGAGCGCATCTACGACGAGATCTTCAGCCGCGCGCGCGATCTGGTCGACGATCCGCTGCAGTCCTTCCTGCTCGGCCTGAAGCTGCTGTCCGAATTGCTCTCCGACCTGCCGAACGGCCATCCGGGCTGTCTTGTGGCGGGCATCTGCTATTACGAGCGGCTGTTCGACCGCGAGATACAGGAGATCAACCGGAATGCGGTGCTTGCCTGGCGGCGCCGCTTCGGCCGCATGATCAGGGAAATCGTGGCCGTCTATCCGCTGCGCGAACCCGTCGACGTCGACCAGCTTGCCGACATGGTGTCCTCAGTCCTGGAAGGCGGCATCGTTTTGTCGAAGACGCTGAAGGAGCCGAACACGCTGGCCGAACAGGTGCTGATGCTCCGCACCTTCGTGAAGATGCTCTTCCTGCCGGTGGCGGAGATGCCGAGGGCGTCGAGCGGTTCAGCCTTTCATGGAGGCGCAGAGCCGCACTAGCTTTTTGGACGTCAGTCCTTGCCTTCCATCGCCGCGGCCATTTCCGCGAGCTTGCGCACGGTGTTGAGATTGCGCGACGTTCCAGTCTTCAGCGCCGGCAGCTTCAGCTTCGAGCGGCCGGAGCCGTTGGGATAATGCACGTAGATTTCCCGGCCGGCGAGTTTCGCCTCCTCGCCGTCGGGCGCCACCATCTTTTCCAGCGCATCGCCGGGCGGCTTTTCGGGCAGGAAGTAGACCAGCAGGAAGTTCGGCTTGGCCTTGGGGAAGGGTGCGTCGGCGGCAAGCTTGTCGAGTTCTTTGCGGCTGCGCACCATCACGCCTGGGCGTTTGCCCATCGTCTTGCCGAGCGCCTCGTCGAGCCGCTCCTCCACCGTCTTTTCCGCCTCATCCGAGCGGAAAAGCACGTTGCCGCTCTGGATGTAGGTCTTCACGTCGGAAAAGCCGAGGCCTTCGCAGATCGCCTTCAGTTCGGCCATCGGCAAAGAGCCGGTGCCGCCGACATTGACGGCGCGCAGCAATGCAACAAAGACCGTCATCGGCTCCTCCGAATCCTTTACATCTTGCCGGCAACCTTGATTGCAAACGCATACTCAAAGGCAATCTCTTCCAGCCGTTGGAAGCGGCCCGAGGCGCCGCCATGGCCGGCGTCCATGTTGGTCTTGAGCAGGATCGGCGCGTCGCCCGTCGTCTTGTCGCGCAGCTTCGCCACCCACTTGGCCGGCTCCCAATAGGTGACGCGCGGGTCGGTCAGGCCGCCGAGCGCCAGGACCGGCGGATAGGCCTTTGCGCCGACATTGTCATAGGGCGAGTAGGATGCGATCTGCTCGTATTCTTCCTTGCTGTCGATCGGATTGCCCCATTCCGGCCATTCCGGCGGGGTGAGCGGCAAAGTGTCGTCGAGCATGGTGTTGAGCACGTCGACGAAGGGAACGGCGGCGATGAGGCCGGCAAACTTCTCCGGCGCCATGTTGGCAACCGCACCCATCAGCATGCCGCCGGCCGATCCGCCCTCAGCGATGATCTTCGCGTAAGAGGTGAACTTCTGTTGATTCAGATAGTCGGCCGCTGCGACGAAGTCCTTGAAGGTATTCGTCTTCTTGTCCATTTTGCCGTCTTCGTACCAGGAAAATCCCTTGTCCTTGCCGCCGCGGATATGGGCGATGGCATAGACGAAGCCGCGGTCGGCGAGCGACAGGCAGTTGGTGTTGAAGCCGGCCGGAATGGTGATGCCGTAGGCGCCATAGCCGTAGAGCAGGCAGGGCGCGCTGCCGTCGAGTGGGGTATCCCTGCGATAGAGCAGGGTGACCGGCACCTTCTCGCCATCCCACGCCGGGGCAAAGACGCGGCGGGTGACGTAGTCGTCGGGATTGTGACCGGACGGCACTTCCTGCGTCTTCAACAGCGTGCGCTCGCGCGTCACCATGTTGTAGTCATAGAGCTGCGACGGTGTCGTCATCGAGGAATAGGAGAAGCGGATGATATCGGTGTCGTATTCCGCCGCGCCCTGCAGCCCCAGCGAATAGGCTTCCTCGGCAAAGGCGATCGCATGTTCCTCGCCGGTCTTGCGGTCGCGGATCATGATCTGTGGCAGCCCGTCCTTGCGCTCCAGCCACAGGAGATGGCGGGCATAGGCCATGTGGCTGATAACAAGCGTGCCGGGCTTGTGGGCGACCACTTCGCGCCAGTTTTCCTTCACCGGATTGTCGACCGGCGCTTCCATGATCTTGAAATCCTTGGCGCCGCCGTCATTGGTGAGGATGTAGAAGACGTCGCCGCCCTCGGTCAGCGAATATTCGATGCCTTCCTCGCGCGCCGCCACCAGCTTCGGCTCGGCGGTCAAGTCCTTGGTCGACAGCAGCCGGTATTCGCTGGTCTCGTGGTCGTGGATGTCGATATAGATGACATCGTCGAGCAGCGAGCCGCCGACGCCCATGAAGAAGCCGGCATCGGCTTCCTCATAGACCAGCCGGTCTTCCGACTGCGGCTGGCCGAGAATGTGGTGGAACACCTTCGATGGCCGGTGATTCTCGTCGAGTGCCGAATAGAAGAAGCTCTTGCCATCCGGCGCCCAGACGCCGCCGCCGCCGGTATTCTCGATCCGGTCCTCGAGGTCTTGCCCGGTCTGGAGGTCGCGCACCTTCAGCGTGAAGAACTCCGAACCCTTGTCGTCATAACCCCAGATGCCGCGGTTGTGGTCGCTCGTATGGTCGAGGCCGGCGAGGCGGAAATAGGCCTTGCCGGCCGCCTCCTTGTCACCGTCGAGCAGCACGGTGCGGATCGCCTCGTCGGCGACATTGCCGTCGCGGGCGATGCGGAAATAACGCGGCTGTTCGCCGCCGGTGACATAGAAGGTGCCGTAGGCATAGGCGCCGTCCTTCATCGGCACCGAGCTGTCGTCTTCCTTGATGCGGCCGCGCATCTCGGAAAACAGCACCTTCTGCAGCGGCTTGGTGTCCTCCATCGCCGCGTTCATATAGGTGTTTTCAGCGTCGAGATGGCGGCGGATCTCGGGATCGAGGATCGACGGATCCTTGAACATCGCCTGCCAGTTATCGGCGCGCAGCCAGGCATAGTCGTCCGTACGGGTGATGCCGTGGCGCGTATCGGAGGTGGGCTTCTTCGGTGCGGCAGGCGGGGTCGGCAGGCTCTTGAAAGCGGACAAGGAATGGCTCCGGTGGGAATGTCGGGTTGGCAAGAGATAGAGGCGCACTGGTCCCGGATCAAGCGGCAAGGGTGTGGCAAGGGCGCGGATGACCTTCCACAGACAAGGAGGACGCTTTGCCCGCCTTGCCTTGATGTCACCACAATATTTAAGAAAGTCCGCTCGCGCGAAATTTGCACGTGCCAAGCCTCCGGCAAGCCGCCTGTGGCAGGGTGAAGAATGGACAACAGTAAGGGATTTTCTCCGCAATGCCGAAACGTCTGCTCCTGTTTGTATCCCTCGCAAGCCTCGCTGCCCCCGCCTTTGCCGTCGATCCCGCCATCAAGAAGCAGCTGGAAAAACTCGATCCCTCGACCCGCCTGGAACAGAGTTGCGACACCGAGGCGATGAGCCGCATCAACAAGGACAGCACCGGCTTCAAGCCCGACAAGGTGATCGCCTACACCTTCAAGGACCCGATCCCCGGCGACAATTCGCTGGACGCGCCGGGTGCTGTCTTCCGCAGCAAGGGCGACTGGTATCATCTCTCCTACAATTGCATCACCGGTCCGCAGCATATCAACGTGCGCGAACTCAACTACGAGATCGGCGAGAAGGTGCCGCGCGAGAAGTGGGACAAGTATTATCTCTATGATTGATGCTGCCCGGTCCGTCCAGGCGGCTGCGGTGACAACCGGCCGCATGGCGCCGGGGGAGAGCCGCCGCTAAAATCGGCAGCTCGAATCATAGAAATCCATCGTATGAACCGCATCCTGCTCGCTTCGGCGTTCCTTTTCTCCACCATATCAACTGCATTGGCGGACGAAATTCCGTCAGCCGTGCCGGCCGCGCTCGGTCAGGTCCCGGCTGCAGTCAGTCCGGCCCCGAAGGCGCCGGCGCCAAAACTCGTCGAGCCGCATCTGCATATTGCCCGTTCCAATGTCGCCGGCCATGCCCGTGTTGCGCTGACCTTCGATGCCTGCATGGGGCAGGCGGACGAGCGCATCCTTTCGACCTTGGTGCGTGAACGCATCCCGGCAACGATCTTCGTCACCGCCCGCTGGCTGAAGCGCAATCCCGCTGCGGTCGCCGTGTTCCTGCAGAATACCGATCTCTTCGAACTCGAAAATCATGGCCAGAACCATATTCCGGCCGTCGACACGCCGACACTGATCTATGGCATCGCGTCTGCCGGCTCGCCGCAGGCGGTGCGGCAGGAAGTCGAAGGCGGCGCTGCCGCAATGATTGCAGCTGGCATCCCGGCGCCGCACTGGTTCCGCGGCTCGACCGCCAAATATGATCTTTCCGCCATCGGCGAGATCCGCGCCATGGGCTATCGCATTGCCGGTTATTCGGTGAATGGCGACGGCGGCTCGCTGCTCGGGGCTGTGATCACCGAAAAGCGTATCGCCTCGGCCAGGGACGGCGACGTCGTCATCTCCCACGTCAACCAGCCGACCCATGCGGCCGGCGAGGGGGTGGCCAAAGCACTGGTCGATCTCAAGGCCAAGGGGACTCAATTCGTCCGACTCCAGGATGTCGAGGACACCGGCGACGACAAGACGACCGAATAGCGGCCGAAGCTTCTTCCGTCTCGAACCAGATTTAACGCAGCATGATTTCCGGTCGGAAGCGCTCGTGCAGCGTTCTTAAACCCGGTCCGTCGCGGTCGACGGCAAAATCCTCGAACCAATCCCGTTGCATGCCGGCCAGCATGGCGCCGATCATTTGCGCGGCGAGATAGGAGAAGGTGATGCCGTTGCCGCCGTAGCCATAGGCTGCGAACACATGTGGTATCTGCGGCACCGGACCGATCAGCGGCAGGCCGTCGGCCGTCTCGCCAAAGGTGCCGCACCAGGCATGGGCGACGCGTGTATCCGCCTTCGGCCACAGCCGCTTCATCTTCTCCTGGATTGCGACGATCTTGGCCGGCAGCTTCCGATCTCGTACCTCGGCATCCGTGGTATCGTCATCCTCGCCGCCGGCGACGATGCGATTATCCGGTGTCGTGCGCATGTAGAGATAGGGGTGGCTGTCCTCCCAGATCAGCGCCCTGTCGCGCCAGAAATTTGCCGGGTCCTGCGGCACGGTGGCGAGCGCCCAGCTCGAACTCGACCGGTGCAGTTTCGGCATGTCGAGGCCCGGCATCGAATAGCCGGTCGCAAGCACGACATGCCGCGCCTCGATGACGTGGCCTCCATCCGTCTCCGCCATGACGCGGTCACCTTCGCTGTGAAGCGCAGCCACGGAAGCGTTGACCAGCCGCGCGCCGCGCCGGACGGCCATCTCCAGCAGCGCCCAGGTCAGAAGCAGCGGATCGCACTCCGCCGAACCCGGCGAATAGATCGCACCATCCCGGTCGAGTTCGAATTGTGTGAAGAGATCGGGATGTTCGAGATAGACGCCGGGCAGGCCCGCCCGGCGACGAAGCTGGCGCTCCTCCAGCAGGTTGCGCGCGCCTTCGCGGCCATCAGCCAGATAGAGCGTATTGCGAGACCGGAAGCCGCAGGCGATCTCGTTTGCGGCGATCAGCTTGGAAAGGCCGGCGACCGCGGCACCACTTCGGCGGTAGATGCCGGCCGCACGCTCGAAACCGTAATAATCCTCGAGCTCGGTGAGGGTGCTGTCGATTTCCCATTGCAGCATCGCCGTGCTCGCCGCGGTGCTGCCAAAACCAGGCTCTTCCCGGTCGATGATAACAACGGAGAAACCGCGGGCCGTTAAATGTTCGGCAACCAATGCGCCGGTAATGCCGCCGCCGATCACGGCGATGTCGGTGGAAAAGCTCTGCTCGATCGGCCGCCATTCGGGCCGAATGCCGCTTTTTCCCCAGAGAGAACGGCCGCTGACCATCTGGTCATGATCGGATTCGGTAAGGTCGAGATCAGCTGCCACGAAGGTTTCCCCGGTTGATTATTTCGGCAATTGCGGCTGCGGTTTTTCCTCGATCAGCAACTCGTCGATAATAGTCATGACGATCAGCGAAAGCGGCAGCGCCAGCATGGCGCCGACGGCACCCCACATCCATGTCCAGAACAGGATGGCGAGGAAGACGACGAAGGGATTGATTTCCAGCCGCCGTCCCATCACCGCCGGGAAGATCAGGTTCTCCATGAGGAGATGCACGGTGAAGAAGGCTGCCGCCGGCATCAGTCCGATGAGGATGCCATCATGGGTCAGGATGCCGGCGACCGCGACGGCAAGTGTCATCAGCGTGATGCCGAGATAGGGGATGAAGCTCGACAGGAAGGCGAAGAAGCCCCAGAGCACCGGGGCCGACAGCCCACCGGCATAGGCGATGACAGTCATGACGACGCCGAGCCCGACATAGATCAGCGAGGCCGTGGCGAAATAGAAGCCGAGCACCTGCTCTACGGCATTGATGACACGGATTGCCGCCAGGCGTTGCGTGCGGGTGCGGAAGGTCATGATGATCGTCTTGCGCAAGTTGACCCGACCAGCGAGGAAGAACAGCAGCGCCGCAAAGAAGATCATCCCCTGCACCAGCGCCGGCGTCAGGCTACTCGTCACCACGTGCAGCACGTTGCCGGTGTTTTCGAGCAGCGCACCGATCGACATCGACCCGCTTTCGAATGTCGCCGGCGTGATATGCAGCCATCTGATGCGTTCCAGATATGGCATGACGCGGTTTATGGTTCGCTCGGCGAAGGCCGGGCCCTCATTGGCAAGCGTCATCAGCGGGTCGGCAAGCGAGTTGATCAGCAGGAAGATCACCAGCGCGACGGCGCTCGACAGCATGAAGGCGTTGGCAAGCCGCGGCACTCCCATCTTGCCGAGCTTTTCTGCCGCCATGCCGAGGATCATGCCGACGACGACGGCAAGTGTGATCGGGATGAGGATCAGCGACATCAGGTAGACCGCGGCAAGAAAAAGAATGCCGAAGATGCCGATGATCGCCCAGGCCATGCTGACGTCGAGCCCATCCTTTTCCAGACGGTGCAGCGGAGGCGGCGGCAGTTCTTCCGCAGCTTCCTTCAGCGACTGTGCCCAGGCGCTGGTGTGGCGTTCGCCGATCGCGATTTTCTTTGCTTGTTTGCGGATGCCATTGGCGATGCCCATGCGGTGAGGTCCCCGAAGCCCCATTGCTTCCTCACGGAAACGCACCGATAGGGTTCCGGTTCCCTGAAGGAAAGACCGCCTGTGAAGGTGCATCCGGCATGTCTTTGCGCCGATGGCATTGCCCGCATGGCGTGAGCGTCTTCAACCGCTATGGCTGATCTGCGGCAACCTGGAAATTACGCCGACAGCGTCAGGCCGATGCCCCAGGGATCCCTGAGGAATATGCCGCCGTCGCGCTTCTCGCTTTTGATCTCCAGCGCATCGAGCTTGGAGACCGCCGCATCCAGCGTCGCCTTGTCGTTGAAACGGATCTTGTAGTCCGAAAGCCCGGTCATATTGCTGGCGCGAGCCGTCGCGCCGCGGCTGTTCCAGATATTGGCGCCGAGATGGTGATGATAGCCGCCGCTCGCAAAGAAGCTCGCGCCGGGATAGCGCGCCATCAGCTTGAGGCCGAGGACGTCGCGGTAAAAGGCGTCGGCCTGCGGGATGTCGCCGACCTGCAGATGCAGGTGACCGATCGCCGTTCCCACCGCCATGCCGTCCCAGCGCTCATCAGGCGCGCTGTTATAGAGCGCTTGCAGGTCGAGGCGAAGCGTCGCCATCTCCACCATGCCGTCCTGGTGGAATTTCCATTGTTCGTGCGGCCGGTCGGCATAGATCTCGATGCCGTTGCCTTCGGGATCGGAAAGATAGATCGCCTCGCTGACGAGATGGTCCGAGGCGCCGTCGAGCGCGACATTGTTCTGTGCCGCATGGCGCAGCCAGCGTGCGAGCTCGGTCCTGCTCGGCATAAGGAAGGCGGTGTGGAAAAGGCCGGCGGCATTGCGCGGCGCGATGGTCGCATCTTTTGCGGTCGTCAGCGTCAGCAAAGGGAGATCGCCGACACCCAGCACTTCGCCGCTCGCCGTCTTCTCGATGACCTTCAGGCCAAGCATCGATTGATAGAAACCGGAAACGAGGCCAAGGTCGGTGACGACGAGATGCGACTGGTCGATATAGGCGGGCCGCGTCAGCGCATAGGAAGTTTCGGTCGTCATGGATTGTTCTCCTGCCTCTGAATTGGCCTGTAAGAGAGAAGGCGTACCGGCGGTGGCGGCAAACATGCCGCCTGTGGCAAGCCCGAGGAAGTTTCGCCGGTTCATTCGCCTCTGGTCCCTCGGTTGCCGTACTTGATCCTTATATGGCGCATTCCGATTGTTCACAGAAGGCCCGTTTTTGAGGATGAAGCGTTGAACAGATGTTGACGATGACTTGCGCCCACTTGATCGCCGTCAACGCGCCCATATCTTATTTAGAGGAAGCTTATAAATACTAGTCATGGAGGGAAGCCATGTACAGAAAGATCATCGTCGCGATCGCGCTCGGCGGCATCGAAAAGGGAGAAAAGATCCTCCGCAAGGCCGCGTCCTTGCTCGATGACGGCGGTGAGATCATCGCGCTCAACGTTATCGAAGATGTGCCGAGCTATGTCGCGATCGAGTTGCCTGCCAATATGGTCGAGGACGCCATGCAGGACAGCCGCGACAAGCTGCAAGCGCTGCTGACAACCACCGGCGTCACGGCAACCGTCGAGATCGCCAACGGCCCGCCTGCCAAAGCCATCATCTCGACCGCCGAAAGCCACGGCGCGGATCTGATTATCGTCGCCTCACACGTTCCGGACTTTTCCAACTACTTCATCGGCGCCACCGCCGACCGGGTCGTGCGTCATGCCAAATGCTCGGTGCTGGTCGACCGGCAGAAGATTTGATTTTTGCGCCACTGCGGCCTGTCACGAAGATTTACCGCCGGTGCGCTTTGCCGCAGTTGCGCGCCCGCCGGTTCGATGCGACGATTGCAATCGGGGTATGAAACGGATTGGCGTGCATGGCCGAGTTCAACGGCATTCGCTGGGCTTATGATAAATACGAACTGATCGCCGACGGTATCGTCCATGGCGTCGGCCTCGTGCTGGCGCTGATCGGGGCCACCGTGCTGATTTTCTACGCCACGGTCTGGAGTTCTTACGGCGCGCTCGCGGCCGCCTGGATCTATGGGGTCGGGCTGGTGCTGACGCTTGCCATTTCCTTTTCCTACAACGCCTGGCCGGTCTCGCGCACGAAATGGTTTCTGCGCCGCTTCGATCATTCGGCGATCTTCCTGCTGATCGCCGCCACCTACACGCCCTTCCTCGAACGCGGCGCCGACGACCCGCTGCTCTTGTTCATGCTGGTCGCGATCTGGCTGTTCGCCGCCGTCGGCATTGTCCTGAAATGCGTCTTCCCCGGGCGTTATGACCGATTTGCCATCCTGCTTTATCTCGCTATGGGCTGGAGCGGCGTGCTGGTGGCCGGGCCCGTCGCCTCGCGCATTCCTTCCGCCTCGATGCTGCTGATCGTCATCGGCGGCGTCATCTATTCGCTCGGCGTTATTTTCCATGTCTGGGAGAAGCTGCGCTTTCAAAACGCCATCTGGCATGGTTTCGTCGTCACCGCCGCAGCTGTGCATTATTCGGCCGTCTTCACTTGCTTCAGCCTGTCGGCGCCGGGGGTCTGAACGACGGTCGTTTACATCTGTCGGGGTCGGGCGTATGCCGCCTTCACAGACAATACGAACCGGGCAATCATGACAGACGCTGTCCTCCTCCGCGACGCCACCGAAGCCGATCTTTCCGCCATCCGCGATATCTACAATCACGCTGTCGAGCACACGACGGCGATCTGGAACGACACACTGGTCGATCTCGAAAATCGGCTGGAATGGTTCAGGGCGCGCAAGGCGCGGGGCTTTCCCGTCATCGTCGCCGAAATGTCGGGCAAGGTCGCAGGCTACGCCTCCTATGGCGACTGGCGGGCCTTCGACGGCTACCGCCATACGGTCGAGCATTCCGTCTATGTCGACAAGGATTGCCGCGGTGCGGGCATCGGCGAGCGCCTGATGCGGGAATTGATCGCGCGTGCTGCGGCCGGCAACATCCATGTGATGATCGCCGGTATCGAGGCTGACAATACCGCCTCGGTCAGGCTGCACGAAAAGCTCGGTTTCCGTATCGCCGGCAGATTTTCCGAGGTCGGCACCAAATTCGGCCGCTGGCTGGACCTGACTTGCATGGAACTTCGCTTGCCCGGCAAGGTGGATTGATCCACCTGCCCGGCAAAGCCCCAGACCCATCCGGCAAAGCCATTGTGAACGGCGCGCACCATCTTTTTATTGTAGTCTGAGCTGTGTAAGAATGTGGACGCAGTCTGCTTCGCGGAATGCGGCCTGAAAGCGTCATGTAAGCGTCATGGGGGTGAATAGTTCAATGGCAATGCAAAGATCGTCGCTCGGTCTCCTTGCCCTCGTCCTTCTGGCATTTCCGCCGGTTGTAGCCCGGGCCGCCGATTGCGGCAGCATGGCCTCGCCGAAGCTCGACTGGCAGGAATGCACCAAGAAGAACCTGATGCTGCAGGGCAGTGATCTCGAAGGCGCCAATCTCGTCGGCACCGACTTCTCGCTGACCGATCTCGCTGGCGCCAACTTCAAATCCGCCAACCTGGAGAAAGCGACGCTGGTGCGCGCCTCACTCGAGGGCGCACACGCTGAAGGCGCCAACTTCGCCAAGATCGAGGCCTATCGCTCCAGCTTCGCCAATATCGCCGCCGATGGTGCTTCCTTTGCCGGCGCCGAGCTGCAGCGGGCCAATTTCGCCGGCGCCCGGCTCGCCGGCACGAGCTTCGAAAAGGCCGAGCTCGGCCGCGCCGACTTCGACAAAGCGGTGCTGACGGGTGCGAAATTCTCGTTCGCCAATCTCTCCCGTGCCGATCTCTCCGGCGCGACCTTCGAAACCACGCCGATGTTCGATCGCGCCTTCATGTTCCTCACGCGCATCGAAGGCCTTGACCTCTCGGCCGCAGCAGGGCTCGAACAGGCCCAGATCGACCTTGCCTGCGGCGATGCCTCGACCAAGCTGCCGGCCGGCCTCTCCGCCCCGACGACCTGGCCCTGTCCAGCCGAGCGCGAGTAACCAGGCGGGTCTGAACCGCTCTATGTCCGGTCCGTGATGTAGAGGTAGAATTCCATTATGCCGCCATCGGGGCTGCCTGTTTTGGCGAATGTTTCCCGCCGCCGGTGCACCCGCTTCGCAACACGTTGCGAGGGAATGTTGTCGGGCCTGACGATGGAGACGATGCGCGCAAGGCCAAGGTCATGAAGCGCGTGGTCGCAGCAGGCGGCGGCCGCCTCGATCGCATAGCCCTTGCCCCAATGGTCGCGCCACAGATGATAGCCGATCTCGGGTTCCAGGCCCGCGGAGGTTTCCTGCAGCGTGATGCCGCAATCGCCGAGCAATGTGCCGCTCTGCCGGTCCGTCACCGTCCAGAGGCCGAAGCCGTGACTGGTATAACTGTCGAAGGCGAGCCTCTGGAACCAGCGCGCGGTTTCGTCGAAACTCTTGATGCCGGGGTAATACCGCATGCATTCGGCATCGCCGAAAATGCGGTGGAGAAACGGCAGGTCGGCAGGCGTGATCTCCCGCAGCGTCAGCCGCTCGGTCTTCAGGATATCGCGCGCCATCGGCCTTCTCCTGGTATCGCCGATCCGTCGATAGCGTCTACGACGGAGGAAGTCAGCGGCCCATCACATCGGAATGGGCCGCTTGCCGATTGCGGGGCTGCGCGCCTACTTCCCGGGCTCGAACACCATGGAATGGCCGTTGATGCAGTAGCGCAGGCCGGTCGGTGGTGGCCCGTCGGGAAAGACGTGGCCGAGATGGGCTTCGCAGCTGCCGCAACGGATTTCGGTGCGCACCATGCCAAAGGCCGTGTCGCGATGCTCCGTCACCGCTTCGGGCGACACTGCTTCGAAATAGCTCGGCCAGCCGCAGCCGGCATCGAATTTCGTGTCGGAGCGGAAAAGCGGCGCATTACAGCCGACGCAGCGGTAAAGCCCTGTCTCGAAGGAGTCCCAGTAGGGGCCGGTAAAGGCGCGTTCGGTACCGTGCTGGCGCGTGATGCGGTATTGCTCGGGGGTGAGCTGCTCTTTCCATTCGTCATCGGTTTTGTGGATCTTGGCGGTGGTCGCAGTTTCGGACATGAGGTGCTCCTTTCGCCGAGGGGCGGTTCCGTTTGCGCAAAATGTGGTGCGCCGCGTTCACTTCATCAAGTCTCCAGCGCCGCGCCATCAGATTGGCGGCATACCGCAATTGGAGGAAGACGCTTGCTTTTACATCCGTTAGGGGTTTTCTGTTAGGGTTAATGTTACGTGCATTGGAGAATCACTGGTGTTTGAGGCAGCAATCGTCCTGCTCTACGGCCTGGTGGCCGTGGCCGCCATGGCGGTCACGCTGTTGGAAGGCTGGGCCAACCATGACGGCTTTACGCTCCATCGTCTCGCCGGACTCTTCGCCTGCCTGCTCTGGCCGCTGACGCTTGTGGTCTTCATCCTGCACGGTTGCATCGCCCGGCTGCTGTCGCGTCTTTCCCGATCGATGGCCTGATCGACTTCGAACATCGCCATGCAGTGGGGCCTGCGGCCGAAATCACTTGAGACGCTCCCCCGTTTCGCCTAAGCCAGAAGACAGGCTGGGTTTCTCTGGCTTTTCGTCTGTTGCCTTTACAGCGCCGCGCGCCTTGTCGGACGTGCGAAGGACTGTAACATTTTGAATTATGCAGTAGAGAATTATGCAGTAGAGGAGGGGACATGGCCGATGTCACGGCTCTGACATTTCTGGCCCTGTGTCTGCCGCTCGTCGGCGCTCTTGCTGCCCCCTTCGTCATCCGCATCTTCGGCGCAAACGGTGCCTGGCTCCTGGCGATCGCTCCCTTGCTCGCCTTCCTGCATTTCCTGCGTTTCGTTCCCAAGATCGCGCGCGGCGAGGTCGTCACCGGCGGCTATTCCTGGGTGCCGAGCTTTCATCTCTCCTTCTCCTGGTTCCTCGACGGCCTGTCGCTGGCTTTCGCACTGCTGATCACCGGTATCGGCACCCTGATCGTGCTTTATGCCGGCGGCTACCTCAAAGGACACAAGGATCAGGGCCGCTTCTTCTCCTTCATCTTCCTCTTCATGGGCGCGATGCTCGGTGTCGTCGTTTCCGACAGTTTCCTGATGCTCTTCGTCTTCTGGGAGCTGACGTCGATCACTTCCTTCCTGCTGATCGGCTTCGATCACGAGCGTGCGGCGGCTCGCCGCGCAGCCCTGCAGGCGCTTGTTGTGACCGGTGGGGGAGGGCTCTGCCTGTTGGCCGGTCTGCTGTTGCTCTGGAATATCTCAGGCGTCACTGAGATGTCGCGGCTCATGGGAACGCGCGATGTCGTGCGCGAAAGCCCGTTCTATCTCGCAGCCCTCCTTCTGGTCCTGGGCGGCGCCTTCACCAAGTCGGCGCAATTTCCCTTCCATTTTTGGCTGCCGAACGCCATGGAGGCGCCGACGCCGGTTTCCGCCTACCTGCATTCGGCGACGATGGTGAAGGCGGGCGTCTATCTGCTGATGCGGCTCAATCCCGTCATGGGGGCAACGCCTGCCTGGGAGATCCTACTGCCCTTCTTCGGCGGGCTGACGCTGGTGGTCGGCACCGCGCTCGCCATCCGCCAGACCGACCTGAAGCTCAAGCTCGCCTATACCACCGTCTCCTCGCTCGGCCTGCTCGTCATGCTGATCGGCTTCGGCTCTGACCATGCGGTGGAGGCGGCGACGCTCTATCTGGTGGCGCATTCGCTCTTCAAGGGCGCGCTCTTCATGGTCGCCGGCATCATCGATCACGAAACCGGCACGCGCGATATTACCAGGCTGCGTGGCCTGATGCGGGCGATGCCGCTCACCTGGATGATTGCACTTGCGGCGGCCTTGTCGATGGCCGGCCTGCCGCCCTTCTTCGGCTTTCTCTCCAAGGAGGAGATCTATACGGCACTCGTCGGCGGCGATGTCCGCGCACTCACCTTTACCGCCATAACCGTATTCGGCAATGCGCTGATGTTTGCCGTCGCCTTTGCCGTGGCGCTGAAACCCTTCCTCGGCCAGCCGGTGGAGACGCCGAAACCTCCGCACGAAGCGCCCGTCCTGCTTTGGCTCGGCCCGGCCGTTCTCGCCGTCCTCGGCCTGCTCGCGGCGATCTTTTCGACCTTCACCCACACCGTCCTGTCCTCGCCGATCGCCTCCGCCATCCGCCAGACACCCGTCGAGATCGATATTTCGCTGACGCCGCATATCGGCCTGCCCTTAGCGCTCTCCGCCCTGACCGTGCTGCTCGGTATCGGCGTCTACTGGCAACTCGCGCGCGCCCGTTTCCTGATGGCCGTCTTCTTGCATGCGGCCGGGCGCGGGCCGGATCACGGTTTCGACCTTGCCATATCGGGCCTTGTCTGCTTCGCCGGCCGCCTCATGCGTGTCCTCCAGCCGGGGCGGCTGGAGATCTATGTCACCTGCACCTTCCTTTGCGTCGCCGCTATCCTCATCGTCCCGCTCGTCGTCTATGGCGAACTGCCGCGTCTCCCGGCCTGGCCGGTCGATGTCAGGCTCCATGAATGGGCGGTCTTCCTGATCGCCGCCTTCGGTCTTGCCGCCGTGCTCGTCGCCCGCGACCGGTTGACGGCGATCGTCTCGCTCGGCATCCAGGGTTTCGCCGTCGCCATCATCTTCCTGTTGTTCGGCGCGCCGGACCTGTCCTTCACCCAGTTCATGGTCGAAACCCTTTCGGTGGTGATCCTTGCCTTGGTCATGACCAGGCTCCGGCTCTCGCCCGCTGATCGGCGGCCACTCGGCCGCAAGCTCTTCGACGGTGCGCTGGCGCTCGCCTGCGGCCTCGGGTTCACGCTTTTGCTGATGCGGGCGACGCAGGCGCCGTTCAACGACGCTCTGACGGCTTTCTTCAACGCCTATTCCAAATCGATCGCCCATGGCGCCAATGTCGTCAACGTCATCATCGTCGATTTCCGAGGCACCGACACGCTCGGCGAAATCGCCGTCGTGGCGGTCACCGGCCTTGCCATCCTGGCGCTGATCCGCATCCGCGCCGGCAGCGAGCGCAAGCTTGCCGCCAATGATCCCGCGGCGGAGGGCTGATCGCGTGAACACCCTCATCTTCCGCACCGTCGCCCCGTTCCTCACCGCGCTGATGCTGCTTTTTTCCGTCTTCGTGCTGCTACGCGGCCATAACGAGCCGGGCGGCGGCTTTATCGGCGGGCTGATCGCTGCCTCGGGACTAGCGATCTACGGCATTGCCCGCGGCGTTGGCGCCGTTCGCCGCGCGCTGTTTTTCCATCCGCTGTCGATTGCCGGCTTTGGCTTGCTCCTGTCGACCGCGGCCGGTCTTGTCTCCATCCTGTTTGCCGTTCCCTTCATGACCGGCCTCTGGATCTATCCGACGCTTTTCGGCACCGAGGTGCCGCTGTCCAGCGTCATGCTCTTCGATGTCGGCGTCTATCTTGTCGTGCTCGGCGCCATCACCTCGATCGCACTGGCGCTCGAAGAAAAGGAGGTGGAATGATGGAGCCGCTTCTCGCGATCCTCGTCGGCCTGTTCTTTGCCGCCGCCATCTACCTGATGCTGTCGAAATTCTCGATCCGGATCATGCTCGGCGTCGCCATCCTCGGTAATGCTGTCAACCTCCTGCTTTTTACCGGCGGCCGGCTGACGCGCGAGGTGCCGCCGATCATCCCGGCGGGTCTCGACAGCTTGCCCGCAGGCACGGCCAACCCGCTGCCGCAGGCCCTCATCCTGACGGCGATCGTCATCTCCTTTTCGTTCCTTGCCTTCCTGTTGGTGCTGACCTACCGCGCCTATCAGGACCTCGGCACCGACAACACCAGCGACATGCGCGCCGCCGAGCCCGACGACCGGCCGCTGCCGCCATTGGGGTATTGAGGCGGATGTTGGTGCGGATGCTCAACCCATGGCAAGCCCTCTCTCGCGATAGCGGAGGCGCCATCTGATGGCCGCCCCCACCTCTACCGTCGATCTCTCCGCCGCCCTGATCACCGCCCCGGTGCCCATCGGTCATTGGCTCGCCATCCTGCCGGTCGCCCATTGCATCACGCTCGGCGCAGTCCTGCTGATGCTGCGCGGCTATCCCCGCCTGCAGGCCTGGCTTGCCATCCCTGGCCTTGCGGCGCTGGCGTTGATCGATGCGGCACTGCTCGCCAAGGTCGCGGCCGAGGGGCCACTCACCATGGTCATGGGCCGCTGGCTGCCTCCCTTCGGCATCGCCTTCACTGTCGATCTCTTCGGTGCGCTGATGGCCTTCACCGCAGCCCTTGCCGCGCTCGCCGCTAGCATCTATGCGCTGGCCGATATTGGCGAAAGCGGCCGGCGATACGGCTTCTTCCCGCTGCTCATGCTGCTGATGGCCGGCGTCACCGGCGCCTTTCTCACCGGTGATATCTTCAATCTCTATGTCTGGTTCGAGGTGCTGCTGATCTCCTCCTTCGGGTTGATCATCCTTGGTTCCGAACGTGAGCAGATCGACGGCGCGCTGAAATATGCGGTGCTCAATCTCATCGCCACAACCCTGTTCCTGGTCGGGGTCGGCATCCTCTATGCCGCCTTCGGCACGCTCAACATGGCCGATATCGCGGCCCGGGTGAGGGATTTGCGCGGCACGGCGCCGCTGATGACGCTGGCAAGCCTCTTCCTGCTCGCCTTCGGCATGAAGGCGGCGGCCTTCCCGGTCAATTTCTGGCTGCCCGCCGCCTACCATACGCCGCGCATCACCGTCTCCGCTCTGTTTGCCGGCCTGCTCACCAAGGTCGGCATCTACGCGCTGATCCGGGTGATGGTCATGCTGCTGCCGGTGGAACGCGAGGAGTTGAGCCTGGTGATCGCGCTCGCCGCCGCCGCGACCATTCTCGTCGGCGCTCTCGGCGCGCTTGCCGAAAACGATATTCGCAGGCTGTTCGGCTTTGTCGTCATATCGGGCATCGGCAACATGCTCGCCGGCGTCGCCCTCGGCGGGCTTGGCGGCATCAGCGGTGCGGTCTTCTATGCGCTCCATTCCATGGTGCTGATGACGGCGCTTTATCTTGCCGCCGGCGAGATCGCCCGGCGCGGCGGCGGCTTTTCGCTGTCGGCCCTCGGCGGGCTCTATCGGCAAAGCGGCGGCTTCACCGCGCTCTCCCTCGTGCTCTTCCTTGCCGCCTGTGGCCTGCCGCCCTTTTCCGGCTTCTGGCCGAAAGTCATTCTCGTCAAGGCCTCGCTCGATCTCGGCGCCTGGTGGCTGGCGACATCGATCCTCGTCGGCGGTTTTCTGACGACGATCGCCTTCGGCCGTCTCTTCCTGCTCGCCTATTGGCGCCCGGCACCGATAGTCCCGGCGCCGATAGTCCTGACGTCGTCTAGGGCGCGGTGGCGCACGGGCCTGCCGCTCGCCGCGCTGACAGTGCTGGTCGTCGGCTTCGGGATATTGCCGGAACAACTGCTGACGCTGTCGCAATCGGCCGCCGCCGGCCTTGCCGATCCAGAGGCCTATCTTCATTCGGTCTTCCCGGAAGGAGGCGCGCCGTGATCTTCTTCCTCTTCAACCTGCTGCTTGCCATTGCCTGGCTCACTGTTACCGGCAGCGCCTCGCTGCACAATCTCGTCCTCGGCGTCCTGCTCGGGGCCTTGGCGCTGGCCATCATCCGCGAATCCTTCCGCGGCAAGGGGTATCATATCCCTCACGTCCGCCCGGTTCTCTCGCTCGCCGCGCTGTTCTTGAAGGAATTGTCGCTGTCGGCCTGGAGGGTCACGGTCACCGTCCTCTCGCCCGATATGAAGCTGAAACCCGGCATCTTCGCCTTCCCTTTGACGGTGACGAGCGATTTCGAGATCACTTTTCTGGCAAACCTCATCACGCTGACACCCGGCACGCTTTCGGTCGACGTCTCCTCAGATCGCCGCACGCTCTATGTCCACGCGCTCGATTGTTCCGATCCTGAGGCGACCAAGCGTGATATCGCCAACGGTTTCGAACGCAAGATCATGGAGGCCTTCCGGTGATCACACCTGCCGCCATCGTTGCGGTCGCATCCTCGGCCGCACTCGTCATCCTCGGCCTGGCGCTGATCCTCGCCGTCTGGCGCGTCGTTGCCGGCCCGACATTGCCGGACCGAATCCTCGCCCTCGACATGCTGACCGGCATCGCCATCGGTTTCATCGCCGTTATCGCGGTCAAGACCGGCTTTTCGCTCTATATCGATATCGCCATCTCGCTCGGCCTCGTCGGTTTCCTGGCGACTGTCGCCTTCGCCCGATTCGTGCTGTCGCGCGGCAACATCACATCGAAGCCGTCCGCAACTGCGGCAAACGGCAACACGCAAAAGCGGGCAGGGGGCAAGAAGCGATGATCGACTATATCGTGGCTTCCATCACCGCCTTGCTGCTCCTCGTCGGCGCGCTCTTTGCGCTTGCGGCGGCGATCGGCCTGGTCAGGCTGCCCGATCTCTACACCCGCATGCACTCGGCCTCGAAGGCGGGGACTGTCGGCTCCGGCCTGTTGCTTCTCGCCGCCGGCCTCTATTCGCAGGATGCGGCGATTCTCGCCCGTGCCGTCGCCGGCTTTATCTTTTTCCTGCTGACGGCGCCGGTGTCTGCCCATCTGCTTGCCAAAGCTGCCCATCGCTCGGGATATGATCTCGATGCGCTCTCGGTTCGTGACGATATCAGGGATCGTTGAGCCTATGCTGTTCGGCAACTTTACCAGATTTATGCAAAACTTATGCACAGGAAGCTGTGAGTAAAGCTTGCCGGAGAGCCCCTCAATTCTTCATCTGTCATTTTTTCTCAAGAAAAACGACAAATAATAATTGGCGTTTCGACCAAACGATGGTATTTGAAAATGCAAGTAGAGTTCTGATTGTGAATTACAATCGTACTGCTTCCAAGTCCCTCAGTTTTGATTTTTAATGTCTAAACTGAGGCCATCGCCTGGAGCATGACGTAGTGGTTTCCGGTCAGGCAGTATAAGAACAGGTTACGCTCTTCGGAATCTAGGGGTGGATTTCGCGTTTTTCGAAACAGAAGGTCGATTCCTGCGCTTTTGCTGTTCGCTTCTACGAGGCGGGTCTTTGGCGTGTCAGTCAAAGGCCGTTTGAGCATGCTAACAGGAGAAAAAATATGACGGATATAGCGACCGGCAATGCGCCGGAGCTGCTTGTGGAACTGACAGCCGACATTGTCGCGGCCTATGTCAGCAACCACGTTGTACCGGTCAGCGACCTGGCCAATCTGATTTCCGACGTGCATTCGGCACTGAGCAACACGTCCGTACCGCAGCCTGCTGCGGCGATCGTCGAAAAGCAGAAGCCTGCAGTTTCTGTCCGCAAGTCCGTACAGGACGAGCAGATCACATGTTTGGAATGCGGCGGCAACTTCAAGTCCCTCAAGCGTCACTTGATGACGCATCACAGCCTCTCGCCGGAAGAATACCGCGAGAAGTGGGACCTGCCGACCGATTACCCGATGGTAGCGCCCGCTTATGCCGAAGCGCGTTCGCGCCTGGCAAAGGAGATGGGCCTCGGGCAGCGCCGCAAGCGCGGCCGCGGCTGAGCTTTTTCGAAAGCATCGACGACAAAAAGCCGGGTCTTGTGCCCGGCTTTTTTGTGCGCCTTTTCAAGGCGAGGAAAATAATCTCGATGGAGCCAGTCAGGAACGTGCGAAACGGTTTTCCCAGGCAAAGCGCGAAGCGGTTTTGCCGGGAATCGGCTAAAGCTAAAGGTTGAAGCGATCCTGTGGTTCAATCAAAAGCTGAGCGGCGTTGGTATTCAGGCCTTCGCAGATGATTCGGGCGGGCGCCAAGATAGTGTGAGCGACCCTGTCTTATGCTTTGCCGACAGGCTTAGAATGTATTCCTATACTATCAGCAAGTGTTAATGTATTCGATGTGCCAAGGCAGGCGCTGCCGGAATCGATCGGCTGTGGCTCTGAAAGCCGATCAGCCATCATCACCGTCAAGCCGCGGCGCGAACTCTTGCCTCTTCGCGGATCCTGTTCACCATCGAGCGCAGTCCGTTCGAGCGCTGCGACGAGAGGTTCTCCACCAGGCCGATTTTCGAGAATATCTCGAAGGCATCGAGCCCGGCGATCTCGGATGCCATCTTGCCGGAATAGGTGGCAAGCACGATGGCGACGAGGCCGCGCACGATATGGGCGTCGGAATCACCTTCGAAGCTCATGACCGGGTCGTCGGGATCGCCTGTGGTATGCGTCACCAGCCAGACCTGGCTGGCACAGCCCATCACCTTGTTCTCGGAGGTGCGCTTCTCCTCGGCCAAGTCGGGCAATGCCTTGCCGAGTTCGATGACATAGCGGTAACGGTCTTCCCAATCGTCCAGGAAAGCGAAGTCGTCGATGATCTGGTCGAGGGATGCCATGGAGAAGCCTTTCACTGTTAAAGCAGTTCCAGCAAAAGTGCGCAGCGGTTTTGCGTCCGGAATGCGTCAGGAAATGCTCTACAAGTGCATATAGGTGAAAGACCGGCGGATTTGAACCGCTAAAGCAATTCCAGGAAAAGTGTGAAGCGATTTTCCCGGGCAAAGCGCGAAGCGGTTTTGCCGGGAATTGTGTAAACCAAGATAGAAAAACGCCGTGAGGGATGGGCATCCTCACGGCGCAGCAACATGCTGAATTAAACAGGGCAGGCACGTCAGGCATGGGGTTCTCCGCGTCATGCGGACCACCGATGCAAGCTATAAAACCGAAAGGTATTGCGGACGAATGCCCGCGAAAAATTTCGTCAGATCGCCGGCTTTGGCGTCGGCAGCGGAATTGCGCCTGTTACCACCGTTTCGGCTGCGGCATCATCTTCGACCGGCGGGCGGTAAGGCATCGGCTGGTTGAGCGCAGCCTTTGCCTCGCGCACCTTTTCCTGGATGGCAGGCGGGGTGAGGGAAGGCATGTTGAGCGCCACCGGCATCTGCGGTTCGGCAAGCCTTGCGGTCGCCGGCGCCTCGTCCTTGAACTGGCTGTCGAGAAGTTCGTAAGCAACACGGGCACCTTCACGGGCCCGGTAGCCGAGCGCGGTGAGGGTCTCGCTGCCCTTGGCGCAGACTTCGGGCTTCTCCGAGCACATGCCGGTCAAATAGTCATAAGCGCCGCTTGCCGCCGTGAACGCGTCGGAAAGCTGCAATTGCGGGCCGTTGGCGAGCTTGTCGGAACTCTCCGTGCTGAAGACGGAAAGAAGCACGAGCACGAGGCCAAACCAGAAGGATCCTTTGATCAGAAACCACATTGTCGTCGCCCATCCTGTTTCCCCGTCCGGTTCTTTTCGCCGAATCAGGCCGGTTGTCCGGTGTGTTTTCACCCTACCGCCAAGTTGCGAATGCCGCTTTTCGAAACTCACGCGCATTTGCGGCAAATTTAGTTCAAATTTTAGCGAACGGTATTTGAGGGACATTTTAGTCGAATGCGAGCGGTCGCCGTTAAGCATCAGGGCAGCACCTGCTTGCAATTGCAGGACTTTTGCCGGCTCGCCTTGCCACAGGAGTTAACGCAATGCTGAAATATGAGGAAAATCCGTCGCTTACCCCCTATTAACCACAAAAGGCAAAGAGCCTTCCAGATGCTTCAAAACGGGAATTTCAGCCGTTTCAGGCTGTGAACAGCGCTTTTGCCTTATCCTTTCTTTAAGTCGCCAAGGCCTATTGTCCGGATCGATCGACAGCCTTTCGGGCGGGTATTGCGTGCGTGTATTGAGTAACATTGGCGGCTGGATGACGGCCCTCGTAGACCGGGCAGCGACAAGCTGGCTCTCCCGGACGGGCGGCGGTGAAGCCGTGCGCCAACGCGAGCTCGCGATCCTGCGCCGCCTCGTACTGTTCTCGTCGGCCGCTCTCGTTGCCGCGCCCATCGGCCTTTCGGCGGTCACCAGTCCTGCCGTCGCCTTGCCGGCGGGTGTCGCCATGGTCTGCGCCGCCTTTCTCTTTTCCGCCGTTGGCAGCATCGCGCTCGCCCGTCAGGGTTCGTCGGCCGGTATCGCCACACAGTCGGCTGAGGATTTCTTCCTTGCCGCCACCCCGGGCCTCGTCTTCTTCCTCGACCCGCACGGCAGTGTGGCGACGGTCGGCGGTCGCGACCGCCGCGATTTCCTCGCCTGGATGCGCGATCCCAAGGGCAGGGGCTTCCTCGAGCAGGTGCATGTCTCCGACCGCATCCTTTTCCTGCAGGCGCTTGATGACCTGCGCCGAGGCGAGGACGCTCAGAGCGTCGATCTGCGCATCGACCGGCCCTCGGTCTCGCGCGATCAACGCCAGTTCGCCTATCTCAGAATGGACATGACAGCCCGGCGCGATGCCGATGGCGAACTTGCCGCCATCATTGCGCAGCTGCGCGACGTCTCCGTCGAGCAGCAGCTGCGTGACGAAGCCCAGAACCGCGCGGCGGATGCCGAATCGGCAAACGACGCCAAGTCACGCTTCCTCGCCGCCGTCAGCCATGAGCTGCGCACTCCGCTGAACGCCATTCTCGGTTTTTCCGATATCCTGATCGGCGAATATTTCGGCAAGTTTGAAAACGACCGCCAGCGCGAATATGTCGGCCTGGTCCGCGAATCCGGCGCGCATCTGCTGTCCGTCGTCAACACCATGCTCGATATGAGCAAGATCGAAGCCGGTCGCTACGAGCTGATCCTCGAAGCCTTCGATATATCAAGCTCCGTCAAATCCTGCGAATCGATGCTGGCCTTGCAGGCCAAGACCAAGGGCCTCACCCTGACGAGCCGTATCCAGCGCGGCCTCGGCGAGGTTGTTGCCGATCAGCGCGCCATCCAGCAGATCCTCATCAACCTCGTCGGCAATGCCATAAAGTTCACCGAGGCTGGCGGCGTCGTCTCGGTCGATGCGGCAGCGCGCGACGGCATCCTCAAGCTGACGGTCAGCGATACCGGCATCGGCATCCCGGCCGACAAGCTGGCATTGCTTGGCCAGCCCTTCGTCCAGATCCAGAATGATTATACCCGCCAGTTCGAAGGCTCCGGCCTCGGTCTCTCCCTGGTCAAGGGGCTGGTGGCGCTGCATGGCGGGTATTTCGCCATCGCCAGCCAGCCGGGCGAAGGCACGATCATCACCATCGAGATCGCGATGGACGGCTCGGGTGCTCAGCACGCCGAAGACGCCGGTCATGGCGCGACCGTCGAGTTTCCGCCGCGGCTGAAGGGCGCGGTCAACACAGGCGCAGAATTGGAAGAGGGGCGTTTCGATGGCCGCGCGCAAGCGAAAATCGCCTAAGGGAAAAAGGGGACGGCAGCAGCCGGGCCTTCTGATGTCAGGCGCTGCCGCCCTCGGCGGACTCGGCCTGCAGGGCGCCTCCGTGCTGGGCGGGCTCAGTCTGCAGGGCGCCTCCGTGCTCGGCGGCGTCATCGGCCGCAATCCGTCGGTCGCCGGCGGCACGATCACCTTCGCCGTCATCTTCTCCTTCGTCGCCGCCAATGCGCTCTGGTATCAGCCGGGCCTGCATCCGCATCCGATCTTCCGCACCCGCGATCCGCAGTCTCCGACCGTGCTCGGCGCCCGTCGCCTAGCCGAGGAGCAGCAGGGCGACGTCACCACCTTCCGGATCGAACGGCCGCAGGATACCGCCACCACCAACGCGACACCGGCGCCCGCCGTACCCGGCCAGCAACCGAGCCAGCTCGTCATGGACATCCAGCAGCAGCTGGTGCGCCGCGGCCTCTATAACGGCATACCCGACGGCATCATTGGTCCGCGCACCAGTGCGGCCATTCTCTTCTTCGAGGAGACCGTCGGCATGACCCAGACCGGCGATCCGACGCCGGAGGTACTGGCGGCGCTGAAGACCGATGCCGCCGGCCCCTCGACCGTGCCCGCCGAAAAGCCGCCCGAAGATGTAAGTTCGAAGGCAGCGGCTGAAGACCCGGTGGCGGCGGCGATCCGTAGCGCTGAAAAGTCGGTCAAAACGGCCCCATCAGCGGCAAAGCAGGTTCCATCAAGCGAAATCACCAATGTCGACCTGGTGCTGAAGATCCAGAAGGGTCTTTCCAACATGGCCTATGCCAATGTCGGCGTCGACGGCGTCGCCGGCGAGCAGACCCGCGCGGCCATCCGCCATTTTCAGAAGCACTACAACCTGCCCGAAGACGGTGAGCCGAACCAGGCGGTGCTGAAGAAACTCAAGGAAATCGGCGCGATCTAGCCGCTATGATGCCGCCTTCAACAGCCGGTAATGCGTCGTCATCGCCTGGCCCTCGACATCCACCACCTCTTCGATCGGCCCGGCCTCGCGGGCCATCGCCACGCGATAGCGCCTGGGCGCCATACCCGTCATCCGCTTGAAGGCGTTGCTGAAGGCGCTTTCGGATGTGTAACCGAGCGAAAGCGCCAGCGCCGAGACCGGCATGCTGCCCTCCCGGAGCTCGCGTTCAGCAAGGCGCATGCGCCAGCCGATCAGATAGGTGAGCGGCGCAACCCCCGCCACGGTCTTGAACCGCAGCGCAAAGCTCGTGCGCGACATGCCGGCCGCCTTTGCCAGTTCGCCAAGCTGCCAGGACCGGCCGGGATCGCCATGCATCAGCCGGAGCGCCGGCGCAATCCGATCGTCGCCGAAGGCGCGGAGCCACCCGACCGTCAATGGCGCCGAGCTCATGATGTGCGCCCTCAGCACCTGCACGAACATCAACTGCGCAAGCTGGGTCGAGGCGAGCAGGGCGCCTGGCCGCTTTGCCGCCATCTCCCGCACCAGCTGGTCGAGCAGCCAGCGCAGCACGCCGGCTTCGGCAAGGGCGGCGCGCACATGAATGATCGGCGGCAACACGTCGGACAGCAGCTCCATGCCCTGCGGCCCGAGCGCGATGTGGCCGCCGAGATAATGGAAATCCTCGCCAACGCCGTGGCGTGCCATGCCGTCGACCTTCTCCTTGAAGGCGCCGACCGCGTCGGCGGGCGCAACGGCAAGGTCGCTGGCCAGGATGAAGGAGTGCCGGCCGTTCAGAAGCGCAACGTCGCCCGCCTCGAGCAGAATGGGTTCACTGCCATTGTCGAGGCAAAGCCAGCAGCGCCCTTTGGCGACCGCGCTGATCTTGATCCGGTTCGGCCGGGGGAAGCGCAGCGCCCAGGCGCCGCCGGCGATCAGCCCGCCCGACACAAGGCAGCGCGCATCGAGCAGATTGAGCATTTCGGAGAGCGGGTCACTGATCATTTTTGAACGATGAAGCAGGAAATCGGGATTTGCAAGCATTCAGAATCCCGTTTCTCGGGCGTACATAAGGCCATCATGCAACAACGGAGGGCATGCCATGTCCACCCCACAAGCTCCCATCGGTTCCGGCTTCGGTGCGGCCTCAACCGCCGCCGACGTCATTGCCGGGCACGATCTTTCAGGCAAGGTCGCGATTGTCACCGGCGCCTATTCCGGTCTTGGCCTCGAGACAGCGCGCGTACTCGCCGAAGCCGGCGCCAGGGTTGTCGTTCCCGCCCGCAATCTCGGAAAGGCCAAGGCGGCCGTGGAAAGCATTCCCGGCCTTGCGGTGGAAAAGCTCGACCTGATGGACCCCGGGTCGATCGACGACTTCGCCGACCGCTTCCTCGAAAGCGGCGAGCCCTTGCATCTGCTCATCAACAATGCTGCCGTCATGGCGAACCCGCTGACGCGTGACGCCCGTGGTTACGAATCGCAGTTCTCCACCAATCATCTCGGCCATTTCCAACTCACTGCCCGCCTTTGGCCGGCGCTGGTGAAGGCCGAGGGTGCGCGCGTCGTCGCCGTCTCCTCGCGCGGTCACGTCTTCTCCGGCGTCGATTTCGACGATCCGAATTTCGAGAACCGCGAATACGCGCCCTATCTCGCCTATGGCCAGTCGAAGACGGCAAATGCTCTCTTTGCGGTCTCACTGGACGCTTTGGGTGCGAAGCACGGTGTCAGAGCCTTCTCGCTGCATCCCGGCGGTATCGTCACCACCAATCTGGTCCGCCACCAGTCGAGCGTCTTCCTCAGGGCGAGCGGCTATGTCGATGAGGATGGCAAGCCGGTCATCGATCCGGAAAACAACAAGAAGACGATTGAGCAGGGGGCGTCGACCACCGTCTGGTGCGCCGTCAGCGAGAAGCTCGAGGGTCTCGGCGGCGTCTATTGCGAGAACTGCGATATCGCCACCGCCGTCCCCGGCGATTCGACCGAGATGCTCGGTGTCCGCCCTTGGGCAACCGATCCGGAATTTGCCGAACGCCTTTGGCAGCTGAGCGAGCGGCTGACGGGCTTCATCGCCAGCTGATGGCGCCACACGGCCACCCACAGTCACGGAGTCTGATTTCTCTACAACCTAAGTCTAAGGTGTCGCCGCTGTTTGCAACTTGTTAACCATGTTGCCTGAAGCTTTTCTGATTGGGGCGGGGGAGCGTCGGTCATGCATGCGCTGAAGGCGATAGACGATCTGGCCGGAGAACCGGCGGTCGAAGCGGGGGGCCAGACCCCGAGGCGCTCCGCTACATTTTGCTGCGCCTTGCCGAAGAAGCCTCCACCCTTGGCATTGATCTCGTCGATATCGCCGGCGCTATCCAGGATATGGCGGGGATGTCGGCCCGGCATGCCTCCGCCTTCGATCATGTCACCCGCACCGCGCTTTCGATTGCCGAGACCAACCGCTCGGTCGCCGTGTCGCTGCGCGAGACCGACCGCACGGCGGCCGAGGCCCGCCACATGCTGAAGGAATCGGCCGACCGCCTGACCGGCTCCGTCGCCGAGATCGGCCACATGGTCCAGTCCTCCAACGAGATCGGCACTGAGATCGCCGGCTTCTCCAAGTCGCTTGCCGATGTCGACAATATCGCCGAGGAGATCAGCACCATTGCCCGCCAGACCAACCTGCTGGCGCTGAATGCCGCGATCGAGGCGGCGCGCGCCGGCGATGCGGGCAAGGGTTTTGCGGTCGTCGCCGCCGAGGTCCGCGCGCTTTCGCTGCAGACCTCGAAGGCGACCGGCTCCATCCAGCAGACGCTGGACGAACTGCGTGTGAAGATCGACCGGCTCTCGGCCGTCGGCAGCGATGCGCGCGACAGTGCGGCCGGCGTGCGTGACAAGTCGGAGGCGATGCGCGGTGCCTTCGAAAGCATGGAACATGTCATCACCCGCATCCTCGACAGTTCGACTGTCATGGCCAACACCACCGAGGCGGTCGACCAGCAATGCGCCGGCTTTGTCGAGAAACTCGGCGAGATGTCGGCCGAAGTCGCTGGCTCGAATGTCAGGCTGCAGCAGGCGGCGAAACGCGTCGACAGCGTCGTCGGCCTGTCGGAAACACTGATCCAGCTGACGGCGAGCGCCGGCGTCAAGACCGCCGACAGCCGTTGGATCGAGGAAGCGCAATCGGTGGCAAGACAGATTTCCGGCGCCTTCGAACGCGCCGTCGCTGAAGGCCAGATCGGGCTCGATGCTCTCTTCGATCGACGCTATCGGCCGATAGCCGGCTCCGATCCGGCACAGGTGATGGCAGCCTTTACCGAGCTCACCGACCGCCTGCTGCCGCCGATCCAGGAACCCGTCACAGCCTTGGACGAGCGCATCGCCTTTTGCGCGGCGATCGACGAGAACGGCTATCTGCCGACTCACAACCGAAAATTCTCGCAGGCCCAGCGGCCCGGCGACACCGTCTGGAACACCGCCAATTGCCGCAATCGCCGCATCTTCGCCGATCGCGTCGGTCTTGCCGCCGGCCGCAGCACCGCGCCTTTCCTCGTCCAGACCTACAGGCGCGACATGGGCGGCGGCAATTTCGTGATGATGAAGGATATCTCCGCTCCGATTACCGTGCGCGGGCGGCACTGGGGCGGATTGCGGCTGGCAATCAAGGTCTGACCCCGGGATCAGACTCTGACCCCGCATTGCCGCCGCCCACAGGCCGGTCTATACCGCACCAATGAGACTACGCGCCGACATCTTCGTTTCAGCCCTCCTGCGCCGCGTCTTTGCCAGCGGCGATTTCGCCGCCGTCGAGAAGAGGGGCGCGGAGGAGGCGGGTGCGATCTTTATCCGCCAGCATTTCCGCAGCGGCCTGGAAACGCTCTATGCGCCGGCGCCGCAGACCGCCTTCGACGAAGGTCAGGCCGGTGACCGCCTGTTCGAGATCCGCCTGTCGCGCAGCGAACCGGAAGCGGTGCGTGCGATGTTGGAGCGCGAACGCAAATTCGACCCCGATCTCTGGATCGTCGAGTTGGAGGCGGAGGAACTGGGGGACATGATCCCGCTTGCCAAGGGCGGCTGACGGCCAAGCGCGTCAGCTCCTCGCCATTTCGAACAGCTCACCATGCGTTGAGGTTAGTCATTCCAGCTCAGCGATACCGCCGCCCCATGACGCGCATGTCGCGCTGCGGCGCCGCCTGGCGGATGAAACGATGGTCGGGTGCTGCCGGCGCCGGCGTATCAGGCGCTTCCGGCCTATAGGTGTAGCGATCCGCACGCCGCCAGGCTTCGACGCGTTCGTGGCATTCTTCCGGGTCGAGCGCATCGAGCACCATCCAGCCGCGCGTGACGTTGTGCTGCTGGTCGGCAAGGTGCGGATAGAGCCTTTCGAGCACGAAGACGGCGTCGAGAAAGCTCATGCCGAGGCTGGTCAGCGTCGTGGCGAGCTGCTGGCCGGAAAGATCGAGCATGATGCGCTCGGCAAGCCAGCGGCTGGCGGAAAGCGCGTCGGCAAGTGCGGTTGCGAAATGCGTCGCCTCGCGCGAGCGAGCGAAGCGCACCAGCAGCGCCTCCTGAATGTCCGTGAGCGTGCGCAGACCGAGCCTGTCCTCGTCGGCACGGCCGAGATGACTGGCAAGCCCGAGGATGCGCTCGCGCAATGCCTCTTCATTGGCAACCCGCTGTTCCTCCAGCGCATCTGCCTCGTTGGTCTCGGCAGGCGCTGGTGAAAGCGGGACCGCCGGCGATTCCATGATCGGCGCCGATGCGCCCGCGGACCGCGGCTGGCTCTGGCGCAGCGCCACCAAAGCATCGATGACCTTCGGCGAGAGTGAATCGCGGCTGACGATCGCCTTGACATGCGCTGCACCCTGCATGCGCGCGATGGTGATCAGCGTATCGTCGGCGACGGCCTTTGAGGCGGCAAGAAAAGGCGCCGCGATCTCGATCGGCTGGTTGCCGATGAACAGCGCCACGGCTGCCGGCATGTTCTCGCATTGGGACAGCGCCGCGACCGCCTGGCGCTTGGCCTCGTCGGAGGAGGCCTGGAACAGCGGCATGAAGAGTTCGGCAAATTGGCGCAGTTCGGACCGTGTCGGATGAGACAGGTTCTCGAAACTGCTGACAGTCGCCATTAACACCACGTCCTTTTTCCTGACGGCCAAGGGGCCTTCTAGGTCTCGAAACCGGTCACGCACAAAAACACCCCGAAAACGCAGAACAAGGGGACCAAGGGCCGATATGCGCTGGCGGAACGCATGTCAGGCCATACGGTTATGAACAAATCCTACACCGGTACGGTTAATGCATGCTGAAGATTTTATTAAAAAGCAACAGAAATATACACGCTAAGCGAGTGTCGGCATGGCTAGCCGGCACTATAAAAATGATCGGTTTGGAAGCGCCGTTACGCGATGCTCATCGCCGCTGTGATGGTGGAAAAGCTCAGGCGATCCTATGATCGCGCAGCGCGTGCAGCAACTTTTCGCGACTGTCGTAACCGGCCTGGTAAAGGTCGAGGGCTGCGGATGCCGCGAACTGCGCCTCGACGCTTTTGATGTCGATGCGCCGTTCCGAGCACCAGGCATCGAGCGCACTGCGCAGCACGTCGAGATCGTCAGGCGAGAAGGATGAATTCACCAACAAAGACACCGCTTACCCTCCGCATTCCGGCAAGAGCGGGGAACATCTCCGATCGATCGGTGCCCGGAAACATGTGATCGACATGCGCGAACATACGCCCATCTGAGCGCCTCGCAATTAAATATTTTCATGACGCATTTTTGCAACACCGCCCCTTTCCCGCCAGGGAGTTTGCCGCGCCAATGTCAACTATATGAATTATCTCTAATTTTATACGTCGACGCCAGGCTGGGCATCCGCGCGGGCGGCGTGAAACCAAATCAACTCTTCGAGCGTTAAAGGAGAAGTGAGGTGAACTGTGTTTGGCATCCGCTGAATATTAGTAAACTGTTAACTGTCATGTGGCTCAATTCGGATAGGAACGACGCGATTTGAGTAGTTGGATCGTTGAAACTCCGCATCACGGTATTTCAATCAAGTGCCGTGGGAAAGGCGCGAATGCCCTCGGTCCGGTCATTCCGGCACTGCAGGACGCGCCGGCTCGCACATTGGCGGGCAGGGTGAAATCCATCGCAAGTTCATCCGTCTCGGGCAGTGCATGGAGACGAGAATGGCAATAGTAGTCGCATTGGCGGATCGGCGGCCGCGGGCGCCGCGTCGCCCGGACAAGGAGCCCCGCGAAGCCAAGATCCTTTGGTTCACCGGCGTCCGCTACGAGCGGTTGGCCGAGAGCCCGAAACATCGTCCGGCGCCCGCGCCGCGCGTCAACAAGAAGTAACCGCTCTTCAACTTCAGCGAGCGGCGAATTGCTCGCAGCCGGCTTCCGTCAGGAAGTTGCGCGCGGCCTCATCGAAGCTCGCCTGCGGCGCCAGCGTCCGCAGCACGGCATAACCGTCCGGCCGTGCCATTTCCACCAGGATCGCCTGCTGCAGCTCCTGCGGCAGGTTTTTGCGCAGGTCGGTCAGCTGGATCGGACTGCCGGCCACCACATCGAGCGCACCGCCGACCGACGTCCTGTCGTTCATGCTGAAGACCTCGTTGGAGGCGCTGTCGTAGATCGCGATCGACCAGAAGGGCACATTGCCCTTGGCGGTGAAATGCACCGGCGCATCCTCGACATCGAAGGAGCAGACGGCGGTGCGCACGAAGGGGTCGCCATTGGCAAGGCCGGCTTCGTCATACTGGTTGCCGAGCAGGTAGAAATTGTTGAGGTCGCCCTCTGCCTCCACGCGGGTTGCCGCATCCTTGCCGGTGAAATGCGGCAGCGACAGGATGATGACGAGATGCAGCAGGGCTGCGCCGAAAAGACCGGTCAGGACGGCGAAGAATATCCTAAGCATTGCCGCATCCGGTCTTGGTGAGTTTCGGCATGGCGAGGTCGATCACGCCGGAACTACCGGCGGTCGGAGTGTCGAACAGTGTCAGCACCAGCCGGAAAGTGCCGGCCTGTGGCAGGGCCAGCCAGTTGCCCGGCTGCGCCACGGCGGATATCTCGATCGAGAAACTGCTGTCTTGCTGGCGCAGCACCGTCCAGGAATTGAGCGCTGAGGGATGCCCGGTCGTCACCGCCGCCGGATTGCCGCCATTGTCGGCGGTAAACAGGGTCCAGAGCCGGGCAGGCGGCGTTTGCCCGCTGATGCGATAGCGGCAGCCGGCATTCAGCCGCGCGCCGTCGTCGTCGACGCTCGCCGTGAAGGTCAGGCCCTCGGCGCTGCCATAGAGCAGCTTGCCGGCGCGCGCCCGGTGCGATTTGGCATAAGGATCAGCCTCGACGGTCTGCAACGCCGGAAAGGCCTCCCAGGCGCCGAGCTTGATCGCCCCGAAACCCTGCGTCGCATCCAGCGCATAAAGCGAAATCATGATCCCGCCGCCAAAGGCGACGATCAGCGTGATCGCGATAAAGAGGGGGAATCGAAACACGTCAAGACCTTGGAAACCATATCGGATGAAAGGGTTACCACTGATTCTGGCAGGGTGGAATGCCACGCCACGACATAGAGGCCGATTGATCCACGGTCATGCCAACTGCGGCAAAGCCGTCATGGCGCAGGCGGCGACAGCAATCCACGCCGATGCATCGATGCCGGCGGACGCTGATGGGAGATCTGGACGTGAGGCGTGGCCGGCTACTCCGCGCTCGCCACCTTCGCCGGCGCGAGCGGGGCGGCATCCTTCAGCTTCTCGCCGAGCTTCTTGAGGATGTCCGTCGATTGAACCGAAAGCATGCGCGGCCGGATAAGCTGCGGCAATCCGTCCTGCGGCTTGGCGGCGGCAGTCTTGGCGAGATCCTTGTCCGAGGGTAGGGGGTTTTCGATGCCGGGGATGGCCCGCAGCGTGACACCTTGGTGGGCGTAGTCCATGGCGCGCTTGAAGGTCATCGCCGGCAGCGAGCCGCCGGTCATCTCGTTGGTCGAGGTATAGTCGTCATTGCCGAACCAGACGGCACAGGTGTAATTGCCGGTGAAGCCGACGAACCAGGCGTCGCGATAGGCCTGGGTCGTGCCGGTCTTGCCGGCTGTCACGATGCCGTTGTCGAGGGCTGCCTTGCGCGCCGTGCCGACATAGGGAACGCGCGACAGCATCTGGTTCATATAGGCATCGGCCTTTTCGGAGAGCACGCGTTTCGGCGCCGGCTCGTCGCGGTCGAAATCGTAGAGCACGTCGCCGTCGTAATCGAGGATCTGGGTGATGCCGTGGCGGCGCGATTGGTAGCCGCCGGCCGGGAAGGTGGCGTAGGCCGTCGCCTGGTCGAGCACCGTCACCTCGGAGGTGCCGATCGGGATGGTAACGTCGTCGCGGATCGGCGTTTCGACGCCGAGGTTTTTCGCCATTGCCCGGATCGGCTGAATACCGAGCTTTTCCTTGGCGAGCCGCACCGGCACGGTGTTGATCGACTGGGCGATGGCGGTCTCGAGTGTGATGCGGCCGGCATAGCGATTCGCATAATTATGCGGGCTCCAATTGCCCCAGGAGATCGGCGCGTCGACGATCGTCGTCTGCGGCGTCATCCCGCTCTCCATCGCCACCGAATAGGTGTAGACCTTGAAGGAGGAACCCGGCTGGCGCAGCGCCCTGGTGGCGCGGTTGAACTGGCTCTCGCCGTAATCCCGGCCGCCGACCATGGCGCGAACGGCGCCGCCGTTCTCGATCATCACCATCGCGCCCTGCTTGGCGTGATAGGCCTCGCCATATTCGCGCAATGACGTCTCGACCGAATCCTCGGCCGCCTGCTGGATGCCCATGTCGATCGTCGTGCGCACGATCAGCGAATGCTGGTGGAAACGCGGTGACAGCCGCTGCACCTCGTCGAAAGCCCAATCGAGGAAGAAATCGGGCGATTCCACCTCGTTGCGGTCGACGACGGTGGCTGGATTGCGCCTGGCGGCGATCACCTGGCCCTCGGTCATCAGCCCGCTCTGCACCAAATTGGTCAGCACTTCGTTGGCGCGGGCACGCGCCGCCGGCAGGTTGACATGCGGCGCGTATTTGGCCGGCGCCTTGAACAGGCCGGCAAGCATGGCGGATTCGGCAAGGTTCACATCGGTGATGTTCTTGCCGAAATAGAACTGTGCCGCCGCCGCTGCGCCGAAGGTGCCGCCGCCCATATAGGCGCGGTCGAGATAGGTGGAGAGGATTTCTTTCTTGGAAAGGTTCGCCTCGAGCCATAGTGCCAGGAACGCCTCGGTGACCTTGCGGTCGATCGAGCGTTCGTTGGACAGGAACAGGTTCTTGGCGAGCTGCTGGGTCAGCGTCGAGCCGCCCTGCACGACTTCGCCGGCGCGTGCATTCTCGCTCATGGCGCGGAAGAGGCCGATGAAATCGATGCCGAAATGGTCGAAGAAGCGCCGGTCCTCGGTGGCGATCACCGATTTGATCAGCGAATCCGGCAGCTCGTCGATCGGCACGGAATTCTGGTGGATGACGCCGCGATGGCCGATGACGTTGCCATAGCGGTCGGTGAAGGTGACGGCGAAATCGCCGCGGTTGCGCCAGTCCTCCTTGGTCGCCTCGAAGGCGGGCTGGGCAAGCAGCAGCATCAGCACCGAGCCGGCCGCCCCGAGCGTCAGCCCTTCGCCGGCAAGTTCGAAGACCATGCGCTTCCAGCCGCGCACGCGGAAGCGGCGGAAGAAGATGGTAATGTCTTCCCAGATCTCGGCGGCGCGGAAGCCGGCGTTCCAGACGGTCGAATCGATCCAGGAATCGATGCGCAGCAGAATGTGACGGCTCTTCCTCGGCCGCTTGTCCGCAGCCTCGTTCGCCGCTTTTCCGGGCCTGTTTTCTGGCCCGTTTTCTGGGTTGTCCGGATCCTGCACGTCCTGTATTCCCGCCTGATCGCGCTTCGGTCATATCCGACGAAAGCGCGAGGCCCGCATATGGCCGCAAAGCTCTCCGATACCAGGAGAGAATTCTCCGAGTACCAGGAGTATACTGAGAATTGATTGATTTTGCGGCTGATAACAAGAGAGATGCATGAGGGTCACGCGAATTTGCGGGCCGCTGTTGCAAGAAACGAACGATGAACGATCTGCCCTTCTGGAAGAGCAAGACGCTAGCCGAAATGACCGTCGCCGAGTGGGAAAGCCTCTGCGACGGCTGCGGCCTCTGTTGTCTCAACAAGATCGAGGAATGGGATAGCGGCGATATCTATTTCACCTCGGTCAGCTGCAAGCTGCTCGACGGCCAAAGCTGTCGCTGCTCCAGCTATGAGAACCGCTGGGATTTCGTGCCGGACTGCGTGCAACTGACGAAGGAGAACGTGCCTGACATTGCCTGGCTGCCGCCCACCTGCGGCTACCGGCTGGTCAATGAAGGCCGCGATCTTTACTGGTGGCACCCGCTCGTCTCCGGCGACCCGGAGACCGTCCATGCCGCCGGCATTTCCGCGCGGGGCCGCGCGATCAGCGAAAATGAGATCGATATCGACGATCTCGAGGATTATGTCGTCGACTGGCCGCTGACGGTGGGTGAGGAGAAGGACGAAGAGGAAGCCTAGAACAAGATGATTTTAGGCCGGGTCGGCCTAAAATCTGAATCCTGTTCTAACTTAAAGAGTTAGAGCATGATGTCGTCTGAAAACCGCTTACACTTTTCGGCATCATGCTCTGGGCGGGCTCAGGACCTTATTGCCGCGAGGAAGCGCCGCAGTTCCGTCTCGACATAGGCAGCCACCGGCCCGTCTGCGCCAAAACCCCACCAGAGCAGCGATCCCTGCCATTGCGACAGCATCAGCCGGGCGATTGTCTCCGGCGCCTTTGCCGATCCGAAACATCGGGCGATTGCCGCCGTCAGTGCCGCTCCCCAGGCCGCACCCCGGGCACGCAGCACCGGATCGCGGAAATCCTCGCGAAGCACCAGCAGTCCCTCGCCATAGGCGGCGGCATTGTCGCCGTAATCCTGCGACAGGCCGACGAGCAGCGCGACGGCGCCTTCCGGCGTTTTCGGCACGGTCTCGGCAAGCCGCGCTGTTTCCGCATCCAGCCGGCCCCAGGCGTAAAGCAACGCGGCGCGCAGCATCGCCGCTTTCGTCGCGAAACGCTGCACCAGCGTCGAGCCGGAAAGTCCGCTCGCTTTCGCCACCGCCGCAAAGGTCGCCGCCTCCGGCCCCTCGGCGTGGATCAGCGCCAGCACCATGGCGAGAAGCTGTTCATCGGAAAGTGTGCGGCGACGCGGCATGAAATTCCTCTTGCATTCGCCTCGAATGTAAACGATCATTCGTTTATATACAAGCGACGTCAGCTGGAGCAATTCCAGGAAAAGTGTGAAGCGGTTTTCCTTCCGGAATTGCGTGAAAACAAAGAGCTAAACCCGGGTGCTTACGGCGTGAAGGCCGTTTTAGCGTGGAGGATGGAGAAGTGACAGCGAACCTGCGGGAGAAAGTAGCCTTGGTGGCGGGTGCAACGCGCGGCGCCGGTCGAGGCATCGCGGTGGAACTCGGCGCCGCCGGCGCAACCGTTTACGTAACGGGGCGCACGACGCGCGCGCAGCAATCCGAATATATGCGACCGGAGACGATCGAGGAGACGGCCGAGCTGGTGACATCAGCCGGCGGCAGGGGCATTGCCGTTCAGGTGGACCATCTCGTCAAGGAACAGGTCGAGGCGCTGGTTGCCCGCATCCGCGGCGAAGCCGGCCGGCTCGATATTCTCGTCAACGACATCTGGGGCTGCGAGAAACTGTTCGAATGGGACAAGGCCGTCTGGGAGCATTCGCTGGACAAGGGCCTGCGCATGCTGCGGCTCGGCATCGAGACGCATCTGATTACCGCCCATTACGCCCTGCGGCTGATGATCGAGCGGCCCGGCGGGCTGCTGGTCGAGATGACCGACGGCACGGCCGAATACAATGCCACCCATTACCGGCTGTCGCCCTTTTACGACGTCGTCAAAACCGGTGTCACCCGTATGGCCTGGGCGCATGCGCAAGATTTGGCGAAATACGGCGCCACCGCAATTTCGATCACGCCCGGTTGGCTGCGCTCCGAAATGATGCTGGATGCTTATGGCGTCAGCGAGGAGAACTGGCGCGAGGCGACGAAGGTGCAGCCGCATTTCGCCATTTCCGAAACGCCGCATTTCGTCGGCCGTGCCGTTGCCGCTATCGCTGCCGATCCCGACCGCGCCCGCTGGAACGGACAATCGCTATCGAGCGGTGCAATCGCCAAGACCTATGGCTTCGACGATATCGACGGTTCTCGGCCGGATTGCTGGCGCTACATGGTGGAAGTGCAGGAGCCCGGCAGGCCGGCGGATGTGACGGGCTATCGCTAGAACAGCATGATTTTAGGCCGGATCGGCCTAAAATCTGAATTAGAGCATGATGTCGTCTGAACCGCTCTCAAGTCCGTTACCGGGCGGCGGCGAGGCGCGCTGCGTCGCGAAACGAGACCAGTCGCTTCGTCTGTTCGTCCCACAGTACCAGCTTGACGCAACGCAGGCTTTCCATGAGCGTGATGCGGCCCATATCGGCAAGCTCAGGATGGTCTCGCAGCACCTCCGGCAGCCGGTAGTAAGGCACCCGGCTCGACAGATGGTGCACGTGGTGGATGCCGATATTGCCGGTGATCCAGCGCAGCACTGGCGGCAGGTCGTAATGCGAGGCACCGTGGAGGGCCGCATGCTGGAACTGCCAGTCCGGCTTCTTCGACCAATGTGTTTCCTCGAATTGGTGCTGCACGTAGAATAACCAGACGCCGGCAGCACCGGCCAGAAGCACGGTCGGCAGATGCACCAGCAAAAAGGGGACGATTCCGACGGCCCAGATCAGCAGCGCGGCGACCAGTGCGATGGCAAGATTGGTCGCCATGGTCGAAACCCAGGGCAGGGCGCCGGAGCGCATCATGCCGAAAGGCAGGCGCTGCTTGAAGAGGAACAGCCAGGCCGGTCCGATCCCGAACATCACGATCGGGTGCCGGTAGAGCCGGTAGCCAAGCCGGCCCCAACGCGACAGCGCGTTGTATTCGGCGATTGTCAGGGTTTCGATGTCGCCAACGCCGCGTTCGTCCAGGTTTCCGGCCGAGGCGTGGTGTTCCGCATGCGCCCGGCGCCAATAGTCGTAGGGCGTCAGCGTCAGGATGCCGATCGTGCGTCCAACCCAGTCGTCGACGCGGCGACGGGCGAAAAACGAGCCGTGGCCGCAATCATGCTGGATCATGAATAACCGGAGCAGGAAGGCGGCGGCGGGAAGGACGAGGATCAGGCCGGGCCAGAAGCTGTAATGAACCGCTGCCCAAGCGGCAGCCCAGAACAGCGCGAAAGGGATGACGGTGACGACAAGCTCGAAAGCGCTGCGTCCGGCTCGTGGCTGGCGATATCCGGCAAGGATCTTCAGCCAGCGTTTTTCAGCGAAAAGCTCGGCATTCGCCCGGGATCGCTCAGGGGTTTCGTTCTCCGGGTTTTCGTCAGACTCGCCCAAAGGGGCCACCTGGATTTCCTCGCACTCGCTGCGGCGCGCAGATTCGATCACAGAGTGACGCCGTGAAAGGCCGCGATGGCCGAAAGGCCGAGTGCAATCACTACGGCCGAGCGAATGAGGAAGAGCGGATAGTCGAAGTGGTACATTGTATGAAGAGTGGTCATGGTTGCAGCAATTCCTTTTTCGAGAAGATGTCAATGGGTGATGATGTCACGCCAGCGTGTCCGACAGGACGCGCTATCACTTGCGCCGTTAGGCGCAGCGAGGGCGAGAGTGGCGGCTCGATAAGAGGTTCTATTTCTTTGGAGCACTGCCCTGCGGGGCGGTTTTGGTCGCCGTCTTCATCTGGTTGGCGAATGTGCTTTCCACCTTCGCTTCCGGCTTGTCCTTCTTCGGCTTCCGGACCTCGCGATTGCTTCTTACCTGTCCTTTTGCCATGGATAAAATCTCCCTTTAGATCGAAATTGAAAGCCGCAGCCTGCGTGGTATTCGCCCCGTTTGTCGGTCGCGATCGAGATCGCGGGATCGTCATGAGGGGCAACCCGACAACACCGGGCCGCAGGGATGGAATGAAAATGATGCCTGCTGAAACCGCATCGCTGTCTGGAGGCGGATGACCGGAGAGGTCACCGAAAGCCAAACCCGACGTTGAGACGGGACGTCACCATGCTTTCGCGATCGGGAAAATGGCGGGCCGGAAATCCGGTCACCGCAAATGCCGCATCGGCCAAATCAGCGAGCCCTCCTTATAGAGTAAAATTGAGGTGCCATTAAGGCCGTCGCCGCAGGAAAGCCATATTTCCACAGGGCATAACGCCTGTCGCACAAAAACCATGCAGCGGTTTTGCGATCACGAAATGCGTGAAAACAAAGAGCTGAAGCGCGAGGAGCGAATCTGAAAGATTGCGACCGCCTTAGTCATTCACCGGAAACAGGCGGATCAGCTTCGTTCTTTCCATCTCCGCCAGGCCTGATGTCGACATGATGCCGCGGGCCAAACAGAGTTCTATGTCCCGTCCGATATCGAGCGGCACCAGCATACCGCCGGCCTTGAGCAGGCGGTCTGTCATCGACAGAAGCAGATCCACTTTCGCCTGGCAGCCATCGATTTCCAGGAGCGCCACCCGGCGCTCCCTGTCGATGTCTGCGAGATCCCTAGCCTGTTGCCGTTGTTGGTAAGCCCCGAATTGCACCCATCCGAAATAACCGGTCGCTACGACGCAGATACAGAGCAAGAGGATTTTCCGCACAATAATCCTTCGGAGCCGGGCGGCTCGCTTGCCTCTACAGCGCCGTGCGTCTTTTTAGACGCGCAAAGGACGCTGTAGCACTTTGAATTGCTGCATAATTTTGCCCTTAAATCGATTCCGATTTAAGGAGTTATGTAGCGGAGGATTTCCTGGTTTCTCCGAGTGACGGAAATGCTCAATCTTTTTGTTTTTGCGCTATCCGGAGGCAAAACCGCTGCGCACTTTTGCTGGTACTGCTCTAGCCGACAGCGCGTCTTTCGCGGGGTAATCCCTGTATCGCATATCGGTTAAAGACGGGGGTTACCGGTTTCGGCGGCGTCTTCAGCTTGCCGAAATGGTGTTCGAGCGCTTGTGAGAGCAAGGCCGGCGAGGTGACGCCCTCTTCGAACAGCCTGATCAACAGTATGGCCGCGACGTTGAAGACACGTTCGTTGCCGATCAGGATTTTGGCGTCGTAGCCGGCGTCGTCGAGCACGCCCTGCAGCATGTCGAGATCGGACGAAGTCAGATGCGGCTTTTCGAAAGTGGAAGACATCGGTCCTCCTTTCATCGGGGCAAGGGTATAAAAACCCTCAGTCGGCAGCGCCCGTACACTGGCTGCCGAAGTTGCGACCATGCGCCTTTCACCCAGGCAACGCAACGGGATTCTTGCAGCAAATATCGCTGCGGTTGATGAGTAGCCCGCACCGGTCAGGGTGCGGGCCGATGACGGTCATTCCGCCGCCTGATAGATGGGCCTCCGGGCGGCCGATCTCCGCGGACCGGCGGCTGCAAGCAGGGTGATCGCCACCGCAAGCAGCGCCACGAAAGCGATGCCGGCGATATAGGGGTTCCAGCCGAAATGTGGCGCGGCGCCGAAGACTGCCGAGGCGGCCGCGAGCACGATGCCGCCACCGATCTGGAAGGAGGCGAAAAGCAGTCCGGAGGCGAGCCCTGACTTGTCGTCTTCCACGTCGGAAAGAGCCGCGACCTGCACCGAGGGGTAGGTCATGGCGTAGCCGAGGCCGAGCGGGATCTGCGAAAACAGCACCAGTAGGATCGGGTCGACATATCCGAGTGCTGTCACCCAGAAGATGTAGCTGAACGCCTGCAGGCCGACACCCGCCGCCATCAGCCCGGTGGCGCCGCGGTTTTGCGCAAGCGTCGCAAAACGTGGCGCCAGGAACATCACGAAGACGCCGCCGAGCGCAAAGCAGAAGCCGGTGGTGAAGGCCGACCAGCCGATGACGTTCTGATAATAGAGCGTCGCCAGGAACTGGAAGCCGACATAGGCGCCCTGGAAGAGAGCGGCGATCGCATTGGCATGCCGGAGCTTGGCCCGGCGGAACATGCCGAGCGGCACCATCGGATCGGCATGCCGCGCTTCGACCACGAGGAAGAGCAGGATCAGCACCAGCGATGCCAGCAGCGAACCCCAAGTCGGGAAGGCTTGCCAGCCGGCGGCCGCAGCATTGGTGATGCCGAAGACGAAGAGCAGCAGCCCTGGCGTGATCGTCAGCGCGCCGGCCCAGTCGAAGCTGGGCCGCGGTCCCGTCCTTTTGGGGTCGGCTGGCAGCGCCAGCGGCGCCAGAAAGAGCGTCAGAATGGCGACGGGCGCGCCCATGACAAGCGTCGCCCGCCAGCTGAAGATCGTCGCGGCACCGCCGAGCACCATGCCGAGCACGAAGCCGGTGGCGCCGGTCGAAGCGAAGACGCCAAGCGCCTTTGCCCGTGCGGTTCCCTCGCCGAAGACGGAGAGCAGCAGCGCAAGGGCTGCAGGCGCGGTGAAGGCAGCCGCAATGCCCTTGATCAATCGGGCGGCGATCAGCGTCGGCCCGCTATCGACGAAGCCGCCGGCGATGCTGGCGGCGGCAAAGATCGCCAGCGACCAGAGGAAGACGCGGCGATGGCCGAAGACGTCGGCGACGCGGCCGCCAAGCAGCAGGAAGCCGCCATAGCCGAGCACATAGGCGCTGACGGCCCATTGCAGCGATGTCGCCTCCATGCCGAGTTCGGCCTGGATGGCAGGCAAGGCAACGCCGATGGTGGAGACGTCCATGGCGTCGAGGAAATTGGCGGTGCAGAGCAGCAGCAATGCCAGCCCCGCCCCGCTTCGCGGTTTGGAAAGAGTCATCGAAATCGTTCCTTCTTTACTGCCGCCTCATCGGGGGAGGTTGCCGGGCGGCAGGGAACGAGAAAATGTACAGCTTCTATTCCTATTGCAAATTGATAGTAGCCATGCCAGGTATTACTGACGATGATGAATGACGCCACGCTTCGCAAGATCGACCTCAATCTCCTGCTGGCCTTTTCGGTGCTAATGCAGGAGCGCAACGTCAGTCGCGCCGCCGAGCGCCTGCTGCTCGGCCAGCCGGGCCTGTCGGCCGCATTGCGGCGCCTGCGCGAAGCGCTGGACGATGAGTTGTTCGTGCGTGTCGGCCGCGGCCTGCAGCCGACGCCGCGCGCTCTTTCCATCGCCCCGGCGATCGAGGATGCGCTGTCGGGCATCGAGCGCGCCATCCGCCCACAGGCCGAATTCGATCCGGCAAGCTGGCAGGGCGAGTTCCGCATCGGCATGTGCGACAATCTTGAATCGGCCTTCTTCGGCCCGCTCGCCGCCCGTCTTCTCCAGCTTTCACCCGGCGCCCGGCTGATCGGCATCGCTTCCGAAAAGCGCGATGCCGCACGCCGGCTGGATGAAGGCGTCTTCGATTTTAGCGTCGCGATGCATGACGAACCGGCCTCCTGGCACATTCGCGCGCCGCTGTTCGACCAAGTCTCGATCTGCATCTACGATGAAGCTCAGCTCGGGCTGAAGGCGCCGTTGAGCCTCAAGGATTTCGCCAATGTCGCGCATGTCACCGTCTCGTTCGAAGGCAACACCTCGACCGGTATCGACATGGCGCTGAACCGCACCGGCGATGTGAGACAGGTGGTGGCGACCGTCCCGCGCTTTTCCGCTCTGCCGATGGTGCTGAAGGCGATGCCCGCCATTGCCACCGTGCCGGAATCGATCGGTCGCTGCATGGCGCAGTTACATGGGCTGATGCTTTGCGAGCCGCCGCTTTCGCTGCCGACCGATCCCGTGACGATGCTTTATCGCCGAGTCGACCAGACGGACGGCCGGGCGCGCTGGTTCCGTCGCCTGTTCATCGATGTAGCCAATAAGGCGCTCGAAGCTTCCGGCTGCTGCGTATCCATTCCGAGAGCCGCTGCCTGACGGTCCGTTATAGCTCGCCTTTGTGGAAATAAGCTTCGAGGCGATAGCCGTCGGGGTCGATGATGAAGGCAGCATAATAGAAGCGCCCGTAATCCGGCCGGATACCCGGTTCACCATTATCCGTGCCGCCAGATGCGACGGCCGCCGCGTGAAAGGCATCGACCGCAGCCTCATTCGGGGCGACGAAGCAGAAATGCAGCCCGGATCGCATGTCGGCAACAACAGGTTGTTCAACCTGCATCACCCAGAGCCCGACCGTTTCCAGGCCGTAGCCGATCGTGGTGTCGGAATTGGAGAGGCGCTCATATCCGAGCGGCGTTAGCGCCGCATCGTAGAAACGGCGGGCTCTTTCCAGGTCTTTTACGCCGATGGAAATATGATCGAACATGGACTGCGAAACTCCCTATCTTCCGCTAATGACTGCTCACACCCAAGATGGCTCGACGCCAACATCTTTCAACCGTGTTCTAAAGCATGTCGCGCAAAAGTGTGCGGGACAGGCAATCCTGCGACTGCAGTCGCCTGCGGTAAAGCTGAGACCGGACATCGCCGCATCCCGCCCAGGTCTCGTTTAAACAGCGCCCTCAGCGACGTTTTGCATCTGGTGCAGGTCCGTCACCTCATAGGTCCAGACTCGAAACGCCCTCAGCACATGCGGTCCGAAGGAATTGATGAGCGGTATGTCGGCAGCGTCGCGCCCGCGTGCGACGATGATGCGACCGATCCGCGGTGTGTTGTTGCGCGGATCGAATGCATGCCATGCACCGTCAAGGAAGACCTCGATCCAGGCGCTGAAGTCCATCGGATCGACGACGGGAATGCCGATGTCGCCGAGATGGCCATTGATATATCGGGCAGGAATGTTGAGGCAACGGCACAACGCCACCGCGAGATGCGCAAAGTCGCGACAGACGCCGACGCGTTCGTGGAACGCCTCGAAGGCTGTCCGCGTCGATCGCGCCTGCATGTAGTCGAATTGGATATGGCCGTGAACGAAGTCGCAGATCGCCTGAACGCGGCTCCAGCCGGGTGAGACGGTGCCGAACATATCCCACGCAATTTGACTGAGACGATCCGTTTCGCAATAGCGGCTGCCCATCAGGTAGACGAGGCAATCATCCGGCAACTCCGAAACCGGGAGTTCCCTGGCGCCTGGCAGCGACCTGTCCGGTTTGCCGTCGTCTTCGATCGTCGCATCGCCCCATATGGTCAGGTCGCCCGTCGGGGCAACCAGCCGAAGACAGCGGTTGCCGAAGAGGTCGCGATAAGTCGAAGTGGGAACATTGGGCGTGGTGAATACCGTTTCCGGAATTCTGATGTCGGCCGCACGATCCTCATGCACCGACAACAGACATACCAATGCGGTCGGCTGCGGGCAGGTCAGCGTCATTTCATAGCCGTAACGGATCAACATGGAGCGTTCTCGCGCGTCCGGATCCGTCTAGCGGAAATCCGCCGCAGTTAGAGTATAGAAGGCGCGGCGGCGGTAGGAATAGGCTTTGTGTGCCACCTCCTGAATGGAGTTGCGCAGGGCGTCGAAGGAGGAAAGCCACCTCGTTTCCGAAGGCTCGGTTCTTTGCAATGCGGCATCGGATTTCGCCAGTGCGCCAACCTCGATGAAGAACAACACCTGGAACATGCCGTCATGTCCGACGAAGCGCACAGCATTTCTCACAGCATCGAAGCTTCGGCTTTGGTTTAGAAACGCTAGCGCCATGGTTGGACCGGCGGGCTCTTACGAGCACTCCGAGCGGCGCCCGACAGCCTCAACCATTCCTTGCGATATCCTATGTTGAGGAGATTGAAGGACATCATGTCTTTCCCGGCCTCCGAACGGCTCTTGCCGATCATGGCATGGTCGGCGTGTACGGGAACGCTTGCAGAAACACGATAGACGGTCCACGAACGGGCGGATTCGATCCGGCGGTCGTGTTCGATCTCCATGGAGTAGCGGCCGGGCGCTTCCCATGTGTGGACGGCAAAGGCATTCCGTCTTCGTTCGGCTTCGTCTCCATGGCTGTTCACGATGTCAACCTTTCGTCATTCGGGCCGCGGCCTTGGCCAAACGTCCTCTCGATCAGTGTTGCGCCGCTGCCGGCGGGCGATAGGTTTACCAGTTCCAGGCTATCTTCCGTCACGACCCGCTCATGACGTTCATCGTCACTACGGATGCGGTATTGCAGCACATTTCCTCTCAGAGGCAGCGTGGCGGTAATGCGGTATGTGTCGGGAAGCTTGGAGGGAACGACCAAGAACCCGTCCTTCACCCGGACAGTCTGCCCCACCTTGAAGATATGTGTTGCTGCCTCGCGCCGGACTGAGCGTCCATTGCGTTGCGGGATGCGCGTAGCGGTCATGACGGTTTGTGGTCCTTTTCGAGCACGGTTTCGAGATCTGACAGGTGGATAGGCATCATCTGCTGCGTCGAACTCTGCGCGGCGATCGCCGGCAGGTGGATGAAGGCGCCGACCCGTCGCCAGGCAAGCCTGGAAACGCTTTCGATCAATTCCTCGTCATAATCGACGCGGTATTCTCCGGCTGGCTGCGCCGCGTCGAAACCGGGCAGGCGGAATGGGGATGAAAAGCGGACGACGGTTTGTGTGGTGCGACTTGTCACGGCTGAGGCCTCCGCAGGAATACACCGATGCATTTCCTGTATCGTTGAGATCCGAACCGGACGAACTCGAGGCTGCCGGTACATCCGCGGTCAGCGCCAAGCTCATTCCGGATCGGAACAGACGAACTCAACGCCGGAACGACGTCATGGATCGCTGTCGAGAATTCAGTGGTGATGGCGGGTCGTAGGTCTCTGACACCGCGAAGCCAAGTCGGCCAAATCGACGAGACCTATCATTGCGCCTCTATTGAGTTTAAATCAAGATAAATTCTGATTTATCTATAAAAAACGCCAAATTAACTCTTCGTTCAGGAAAATAAAATGAAGCGAGATGGCGTATAAAATTCTATTCATTTCCTGATTATTACAAAATATCCGGTCGGATTGATTTCCTGAATATCTCAAAAAAATTCCTCCGCGAATAATATTTCTTGGCACTCCTATCAATCGAGTGCCACGAGTGTTATTTATGAGTTGCAGCCGCCATACGCGCCGGCAGCAGAAAGACCTCTATGAAATTCCGTTCACTTCACGACCGCGTCGTCATTCGACGTGCGGAAGGCGATGTCAAATCCAAGGGCGGGATCATCATTCCAGACACCGCCAAGGAGAAGCCGCAGCAAGGCGAAGTGGTCGCAGTCGGCCCGGGCCAGCGCGACAAAAGCGGCAATCTGGTCCCGCTCGATGTCGAGGTCGGTGATCTCATTCTGTTTGGAAAATGGTCGGGGACAGAGGTCACGATCGATGGCGAAACCCTTCTGATCATGAAGGAGACCGACATCATGGGCATCGTCGAAAAGACCGAGGCGGCTGCCGACAAAGCCGCCTGAGAGTCGAATTTGTGACAGCATCTCAAGACTGAACTGGGAAGAAATATCATGTCTGCCAAGGAAATTAGATTCTCCAACGACGCGCGCGACCGCCTGCTGCGCGGCGTCGAATTGCTCAACAACGCCGTCAAGGTGACGCTTGGCCCGAAGGGTCGCAACGTCGTCATTGACAAGGCCTATGGCGCACCGCGCATTACCAAGGACGGCGTCAGCGTCGCCAAGGAGATCGAGCTCGCGGACAAGTTCGAGAACATGGGCGCGCAAATGGTGCGCGAGGTGGCTTCGAAGACCAATGATCTTGCCGGCGACGGCACGACGACGGCAACGGTGCTCGCCGCCTCCATATTCCGCGAAGGCGCAAAGCTCGTCGCTGCCGGCATGAACCCTATGGATCTCCGGCGCGGCATCGATCTCGGCGTTACCGCCGTCGTCAAGGAAATCAAGGCGAGGGCGATGAAGGTCAAATCGTCAAGCGAGATCGCCCAGGTCGGCACCATTGCCGCCAATGGCGACGCCGCCATCGGCGAGATGATCGCCAAGGCGATGGACAAGGTCGGCAATGAGGGCGTCATAACAGTCGAAGAGGCGCGAACCGCCGAGACCGAACTCGACGTCGTCGAGGGTATGCAGTTCGACCGCGGCTATCTCTCACCCTATTTCGTCACCAACGCCGAGAAGATGCGCGTGGAACTGGAGGATCCCTATATCCTCGTTCACGAGAAGAAACTCGGCAGTCTGCAGGCGATGCTGCCGATCCTGGAAGCCGTCGTACAGACCGGCAAACCGCTGCTCCTCATCTCGGAGGACGTCGAAGGCGAGGCGCTGGCGACGCTTGTTGTCAACAAGCTGCGCGGCGGCCTGAAGGTCGCAGCCGTCAAGGCGCCGGGCTTCGGTGATCGCCGTAAGGCCATGCTGGAAGACATTGCCGTGCTCACATCAGGCCAGATGATTTCCGAGGATCTCGGCATCAAGCTCGACAACGTCACGCTCGATATGCTCGGCCACGCCAAGCGCGTGCTGATCGACAAGGAATCCACCACGATCATCGACGGCTCCGGCGAGAAAGCGGCCATCCAGGCTCGTATCCAGCAGATCAAGGCGCAGATCGAGGAGACCACTTCCGATTACGATAAGGAAAAGCTGCAGGAACGCCTGGCGAAACTCGCCGGTGGCGTCGCGGTTATCCGCGTCGGCGGCGCGACCGAAACGGAAGTCAAGGAAAAGAAGGACCGCATCGACGATGCGCTGAACGCCACCCGTGCGGCGGTCGAAGAGGGCATCGTGCCCGGCGGCGGCGTGGCACTGTTGCGCGCCAAGTCGGCGCTCACGGGCCTGACCGGGGAGAACGCCGACGTGACGGCGGGCATCTCGATCGTGCTCAGGGCGCTCGAAGCGCCGATCCGGCAGATCGCCGACAATGCCGGGTTCGAGGGCTCCATCGTCGTTGGAAAACTCGCGGGCAGCAATAACCACAATCAGGGCTTCGACGCACAGACGGAGACCTATGTCGATATGATCGAGGCCGGCATCGTCGATCCCGCCAAGGTCGTGCGCACCGCTCTGCAGGACGCCGGCTCGATTGCGGCGCTTCTGATCACCGCCGAGGTGATGATCGCTGACATTCCCGCAAGAGACTCCGCCCCTGCAGCCGGAAATGGCGGCATGGGCGATATGGGATACTGAGAACAGCCTGAACCGTCCGGCGTGGCCGGACGGCGAACCCGAACAATAGACAGGGAGAATTCCAATGTCCGTTCAGAGCAGCAGCAAGACATCGATCACCCAGCGTTTCGACAGTTACCAGCCATCCAAGACACTTCTCGTCTGGGCCTGCGTCGTCACGGCAATCGCCACGATGATTATCGGCTTCAGCTGGGGAGGTTGGGTAACAGGCGGCACGTCAAGCAAAGCGGCAGCCGCCGCCGGCGACGTTGCACGCGGAGAACTGGCGTCCGCCATTTGCGTCGAACGGTTCAATGCGGCGCCGGATGCGGGCGCTAAACTGATCGAGTTCAAAGCGATTACCGAAGGCTACAAGCAGCGTCAGTTCGTCGAGGCCGGCGGTTGGGCGACCATGCCTGGGCAGACCTCACCCGACAGCCGAAGTGTTCAGGCCTGCGCCACCGCGCTTGCCATCTGACACCATTTTTCAGAGCGCTCCGATATGTGTGCGGAGCGCTTCCACTCTCAAAGCAGGAAATGACCAATGATCCGTTTTGTGAAAAAGAGCGACCCGCAGCCACCCGCAGACGACGCCGGCGACAACCGCTTCCAGAAAATCCGCGAGGCAGCTGCCGACGAGCATAAGAAAGCCGCCAACGACAGCACGCGACGCCGCCCGCCGCAGGCAACGGATGATGACGATCCGCTTATCTGAGAGGGTATGGAAAGGCGTCCTTGAACAGGTCTCCAGCGCAGCCGTGTAAGCCGGCATATGGCGCGATCTGAGGGCAGGGACGCACCAGGGCTCCTTGAAGACCTAGCGATAATCCAGCCAGATCCCGCCAGCGTCGGCAGAACGCACGCAGTTTTCCACCCAGCGTACGCCTTCCAGTCCGGCATCGACATCGGGAAAGACGAGGTCTTCGATCCCCGCAGGGGCGAGGCCGCGCTCTCTGTTGATGGCAAAGCCGAAGCGGCGATAGAGGTTCGCCCAGGCTTCGAAGAGACCTTCCGGGTGACCGCCACCGATCCGGTCGTCGATCTTGGCCTCGGGATAGAGATAGTCCATGCCGCGCTCGAGGATTCGAGCCGGTTCGCCCTGGATCTCGTAGGAGAGCTGGTTCGGCCGCTCGTCCCACCATTCGATACTGGCCTTCGAGCCGACGATTCGGATCTTCTGGCCGTGCATGGAGCCGGCATTGACGGCGCTCGACCAGATGGTGGCGATCGCGCCATTGTCATATTCCATCAGGGTCACCGCATTGTCTTCCAGCGGCGCTCGGCTTTTGACGAAGCTCTGGCGGGTGCAGAGCAGACGCCTGATCTTCAGGTGCGGCAGGATGACCTTGGCGATATAAAGCGGGTGAGTCCCGACATCGCCGAGGACATAGCTGGGGCCTGCGAATTTCGGATCGACGCGCCAGCGCGTCGAGGGGTTCTGCTCCTCCACCGCAGCGCTATGGAAGCCATGGGCGAATTGCAGGTTGACGATGCGAAGCTCGCCGAGATCACCATTCCTGACCATGGCGCGCGCCTGCTCGATCATCTGGTGGCCGGCATAGCCGTAGGTCACGCCGACGATACGGCCGCGCGCCTGGGAAAGCGTCTTCAGTTCTTCGGCCTCGGCGATCGTGAAGCAAAGCGGCTTTTCGCAGATCACATGCAGACCATGTTCGAGTGCTGCCTTGCAGATCGCGAAATGGGTGTTGTTGGGTGTCGCGATCGACACGGCCTCGATGCCGTCGGCCCGCCCGGCTTCGGCTGCAAACATAGTCGCATAGTCCCGGTAGCTCCTGGCTTCGTCGAGCCCGAGATCGAGGCCGAAGGCGCGGCCGCGTTCGGGATCGATATCGAAGGCACCCGCCACAAGGACAAAGACGTCGTCGCGATGCGCCGCCGAGCGATGAATATAGCCGATCTGGCTGCCTTTGCCGCCGCCGACCATGCCCCAGCGGATCGGCTTTTTCCTGTTATTTATCATAGTTTTTTCCCTAGCAATTCCAGCAAAAGTGCGCAGCGGTTTTGCGTCCGGAATTGCGCAAAACAGAGATGGAGCGTTTCCGTGTTTCGAAGAAAAACGGAAATGCTCTAGAACCCGACCGACCTGAGGTAATCGCGGCTTTGCTTCACATCTTCGAGGCTGCCGGCGACATTGAGCGGATCGCGCTCCTGCTCGACGGCGATGAAGCCGTGATAGCCGATCTCCTCGAGCGTCCGCTTGACGGCGGGATAATCGATGACGCCGCGGCCGATCGGGCACATGACGCCCTGTCCGCAGGCCTCGAAGAAGCGGATCCTCTCGCCCAGCACACGGTCGAAGACGCCCTGGTCGATGTCCTTGAAGTGGACGTAGTCCAGCCTGTCGGCATAGCGGCGAAGCATCTCCACCGGATCCATGCCGGCATAATAGCTATGGCCGGTGTCGAGGCAGAAGCCGGCGATCTCCTGCGGAATGTCACCTGCCACCCGCTCGATCTCATCGGCAAATTCGATATAGCCGCCCGCATGCGGGTGGATGACGGCGCGCACGCCGTATTTCCGCCGAGCGAGTTCGGCGATCGCCGTGATGTTGGCGACCATCCCGGCCCAGGCCTTGTCATCGAGACGCGGCGCACGATCGGAATGGCCGGCAGCATAGTCCCGTTCGTCGTGCCCCCAGTCCATGACCGTGAGATAGGGCGTCCTGAACCGCTGGCCCGCCACCTGTTCCGGCTGCGGCAGCCTGGTGATAACGGCGCAGATTTCGTCCGTCTGCCGCAGCAATGTCTCCCGATTTTCAGGAGAGACCAGATCGTCGAAGATCGTGCCGGCGACGATGAAGAGATTGCGCTCGGTGAGCGCCTTTGCGACGAGCGCATCATCGAGCGGCACGTAACCATAGGGCCCGAGTTCAAGGCCGCCATAGCCGGCTGCCGCCGCCTCGTCGAAGACGCGTTCCCAGGAGGGAAGGTTTGGATTGTTGACGTCATCAACGCCCCAGCAGCAGGGGGCTGTCGTAATCGTGATGGTCACAGTTTTATTCCTGATAGTGGGTGCCGGGGCGGATGTCGGCGATCAGCCAAGTTTCCCGGGCCAGTATTTGTCGACATATTTTTGAATTTCGGAGCGCATGAAGCGCCCGGAATCGTCGGCGCGCTCCTCCCAGCCGAAGACGCAGGCGGTGATGATGCCGTCGAACCCGACTGCGGCGAGCGAGGAGAAGAAGACATCCCAGTTGATCTCGCCCTGGTACATATCCATGTGCTGATGGATGGTGACCTTCGCGCCCGGTGGATTGATGATGTAGCGCAGCCCGGATGACGCCTTGTGATTATAGGTATCGGCCACATGCACATGGGCGATCAGCGGGCCGGCATCGCGGATCATCCGCGCCATATCGTCACCGAAATAGAAGGTATGCGGCGCGCAGTAGAGGAATTTGACGTTCTTCGAGCCGATGGTCTTCAGCATGTCGATCGCCGGATGCAGCGTTTCGCACCAGTCTTCCGGATGCGGTTCCATGTTGAGCGTGACGCCCTCGCGCTCGAACACCGGAACGAGCTCTTCTATCGAGCGCCACCAGGCAGCCTCGCTGTGCTCGTGGGTATGCATGCCGCCGCAGCAGCTGGCGCGGTGGCTGCGATCCGGCGACGGGCCGCGGCCGAATTCCGAGTTCATCGTATCGCAGCCCATTTCGGCGGCGATCGCGATCGCTTCCTTCCAGTAGCGCACTGCGGCTTGCCGCTCATCCTCATGCGGGCTCGCCCAGCGATACATCGGCAGGATCGAGGCGAGCTGGACGCCGTGATCCTTCAGGGCCGCCTTGAATTCCGCAATGCGTTCCTTGTGTGCCCGCGGGCGCACCCACCAGGGCAGAAAATCGTCGCGCGGTGAAAGCTCGATATGCTCATAGCCGAGCTCCGCTGCCTTGCGGCAGAGGTCGCGCAGGTTGAGGTGACGGTGCATATGCGGGTCGAGTGCGATCTTCATCTGGCTCCTCCGTCATCCCCGGCCGCTTCGCGCCGGCGGATGATCCTTGATCTCGTTCATTTTGGACCGACCGGTGCTCCTCCCGGATTGCTGGCACGATACTGCTGCGGCGCCCCGATACTCCAATGCTTCCTTGATCAAATTTGATCATTGACCCCAGAGCATGCCGATGCTCTGCTGTGTCAGCTTTGGGAGTGAGTGAGACCTGATGAAGGTGACTTTGAAGGATGTCGCACGGCAAGCCGGCGTTGGCACCGCGACCGTCGAGCGCGTTCTCAACGACCGCGGCGGCGTGCGGCCGGAGACGGTGGAGAAGGTCTTCCTGGCGGCAAGGCGGCTTGAATACCGGCAAAGCCTGCCGGTCGCCCATCGCGGCCTGATCCGGATAGAGGTGATCCTGGTTCGCCCGGAGACCAGCTTCTATTCGCGTTTGAACCGGGCGTTCGAGCGCATCGCCGCCTCGCTCGACGACAGCATCACCGTTCACCGCACCTTCGTCCGCGAGAACGAGCCGGCGCAATTCGCCCGCTACATCGCCAACCCGACGGCACGCCGATCGGCGCTGATCGTGGTTGCACCCGACCATGCCGATGTCGTCACCAGCGTGCGGAAGGCGGCCGGTCTCGGCATCCCCGTCGTTCAAATCATGACCCGTCCGGCCCCCGAACTGCCCTATGTCGGCATCGACAATTATGCTGCCGGACGCACCGCGGCTCACTACATGTCGGGCATGCTGGCGCAGCGCCCCGGTTCGTTCGTCGCTCTCTGCCACAGCGGCGCCTATGAGAACCATAAGGAGCGGATCCGCGGCTTCTCCAACTATCTCTCCGAGAATGGTTCAAACGAACATCGTTTCATCGAGGTCATGTTCGACCTTGATGATGAGCACAACGCTATGGAGCTGCTGCAAGCGGCACTCCGGCGGGAGCCCGGCATCATCGGCGTCTATAGTGCCGGCGGCGACAACAAGGGTGTTGCCAGGGTGCTCGAGGCAAACAAGGCTAGGCGGCCGTTCTGGGTCGGCCACGAATTGACGGAGCAGACGCAGGACTATCTCAGTCGTGGCATCATGTCGATCGTGCTCGACCAGGCGCCGGAGGTACAGGCAAGGCGATCGATAGACCTTGCCCTGAGCAGGCTCGGTCTCATCGAGGTGGAGGTCAGCGCCGAGCCGGTGCGCTTCCTGACGATCACATCGGAAAATCTCTGAGCCGGGATAAGGATGCCCGGAGAATCCGCTCGACTGAGCTCTAGCGGCTTTCTCACGACACTGGGCGCAGCCTTACTGCAGCTGCGGCTTTCTGAGAAAGCTGTTGCGGTCGGCGGATTTGATGCGCAGCCAGGCTTCCCGGCCGTTCCTGAGAATCCGCATGGGGATTTCGGCGCCGGCCGGGCCGCTGCTCCAGAGCTTGCGGTAGAAATCGGCTAGGCCATCGACCTCTTCGTCGCGGATCTCCGAAATGATATCGCCCTGACGCAGGCCCGCCTGGGCGGCCGGACCGCCTTCGGCCACGCTCATGACCACCACGCCGCCATTGCTCTCGGCAGAGAAGGCGCCGAGCCAAGGCCGCGGCGGCTTGTTGACCTGGCCGCGGTTCAAGAGATCGTCAAGGATTGGCGGCAAAAGGTCTATCGGCACGACCATGTTGATATCGGCAACCTCGTCGCCATCGCTCATCTGCAGGCGAAGCGAACCGATGCCGAGAAGCTTGCCGTCCGAACCGATCAGCGCCGCACCGCCCCATGAGGGATGGGCCGGTGCCGTGAAAATCGCCTCGTCCAGCAGATATTCCCAATAGCCGGCGAATTCCTGCCGGGCGACGATATTTGCCTCGACGAATTCTCCGATGCCATCGGCAAGCACGACGGGATCGCCGGGCTTGGCTGTCGCCGCGTCACCGAGATCCACCGCCGGGGCATTCAGGGCCCCGAGCGCCTGGACCAGGCCGAAGCCGCTTTCCTGATCATAGGCAAGCGCATGCGCGGGAACCACGCGCCCGTCATGGGTCGTCAGCCAGACCTCTTCGGCCTCGGTGATGAGATAACCGATGGTCAGCACCAGCCCGTTGTCGCGAATAACCACGCCGCTGCCTTCCCGGACAGTGCCCAGCGTCTCCGCCGTGAAGGCATCTTCCGGAATGGAGGAACGTACGGCCACGACTGACCGCAAAATCGGATCGATATTCATACTTTCATCCCGATGGGCGCCGGCGCGAAAGGCCGAAATCCGGCGCATTCCACCCTGAATAAGTAAGAAGATGGATGGGCGGAGGCAAGGCTGTGGCGGAGGGAATTTCCGCCACCGCATTTGATGATGCGCGGGAAACGTGGAAAGATCCAAGCGGCTATCGGTGCGGAGACCCGCCGATTCCGTAAGGGAATGCGCAACGCATTCAATCCGCGATCAAATCGGTTGGAATCTGCGATTTTCGTAAAATCTCACACAGCGCAACGCTGCGTCATTCCGTCGACCATCCTCTTCAAACTTGTGGGTATGATATTTTTTGATGACAGTGGCACTGTGCAACAATATACGGTCAATCCTATCAGGAATCAGACTGACACGGATCACGACATGAAAGACTGGCATCCCGATCTCAGCCGCAGCAGCAGCCCCCGTTATATGGCGATCGCCGATGTGATCGAAATGGATCTGCGCAGCGGGCACCTGGTGGTTGGGGACCGGCTGCCGCCGCAACGTGAACTCGCCAAGCGGCTGAATGTCGATTTCACGACGGTAGCCAGAGGTTATGTCGAGGCGCAGAAGCGCGGGCTTGTGGATTCGCATGTCGGCCGCGGCACCTTCGTCACCGGTGGTGCGGACAAGGAGCGCCAGGGCTTCGCACCCGACGCCGCGCCCGATCCCCGCCGCGCCTCCGTCGTCGATTTCTCGATGAACATGCCGCCGGAACCGGATGATCCGGAACTGATCGCCCGCATGCGCGAGGGCATGTCGGCAGTGGTGGCGAGCCTCATTCCGCTGCTGCGCTACCAGGGTTTCGGCGGCTCCAGCATGGACAAGGAGGCTGCAGCCTCCTGGCTCAGCCGTCGCGGGCTGGTGCCCTCGCAGGAGCGGATCTTCGTCACACCAGGCGCCCATCCGGCCCTGCTGGCGATCTTCGGCCTGCTGGCAAAACCGGGCGAGACCGTGCTTTCGGAAGTCATCACCTATCCCGGTATGCGCTCGATCGCCGCCCAGCTGCGGCTCAATCTGACCGGCCTGCCGATGGACGAGGACGGTATCCTGCCGGACGCCTTTGCAGACGCCTGTGAGAGATTGAAACCGAAAGCGCTCTATCTCAATCCGACGCTGCAGAACCCGACGACGCTGACCATCCCGGCCAGGCGCCGCGAGGAGATCTGCGCCGTTGCCCGCAAATATCACGTGCCGATCGTCGAAGACGATGCCTACGGCTTTATTCCGCAGCAAGGCCCGGCGCCGCTCGCCGCCATGGCGCCCGATCTGACCTGGCATATCGGCGGGCTGGCGAAATGCATCGGCGCGGGTCTGCGCCTTGCCTATGTCGTGGCGCCGGACAGCAAGGCCGTGTGGCCCTTCGTCAGCGCCATGCGCGCTAACAATGTCATGGCCTCGCCATTGACCGTGGCGCTCGCCACCCGCTGGATCGAGGACGGCACTGCCGATATGATCCTGCGTTTCATCCGTGCTGAGGCGGCCGCCCGCCAGCAAATGGTTGCTGCCATCCTGCCGGCCGGCAGCTACCGCGCCGATCCGATCAGCTTCAACATCTGGCTGCCGCTCTCCAACGGCTGGACCCGCTCCACCTTCGGCAGCCATACACGTTCTTCCGGCATCGGCGTCGTCGCAAGCGATGCCTTCACGGTCGAAGGCGTCGCACCCGAGGCCGTACGCGTCTGCCTTGGCGGACCGATCACCCGGGAGAAACTGCAGGGCGCACTGGAATTCATGGCCCACGCGCTGGAAGGCCCACCGGAAATGGCGGCGTCGTTCTTCTGACGCAGAATTCCGCCATGGGCTGATTAGGCACCGACGAAATCCGGAAGCGGTCGGGAATCTGATCGGCCGCACCCAAGCTGTCCGGGGATGGCGAAGCATATCCGTCACGTTCCCGTTTGATCCGCCCAGGCTGCCAAGCCTGGCTACGGCCCCAAATGCTGCTTCAGAAATCTGCAGTCAGCTTTGCTGCCGGCCTGCGCTGGGAACTCTGCGGCATTCTGGCGAATTGACTGGCAATTTCTTTCCAATGTAATTATATTGCATGCATTCATTAGAGGCATTGATTGCATCAATGTCCGCGGCACAGGAAAGCGAGATCGTCATGGATACGGAATATCCCCCACTTCCTCCGATACAGACCGGCATCAGGGGGCGCTGCCCGCGCTGCGGCCAGGGTCATATGTTCAAGGGCTTCCTGACATTGCAGCCGGAATGCGAGGTCTGCGGCCTCGATTATTCCTTCGCCGATCCGGCCGACGGTCCGGCCTTCTTCGTCATCTGCTTCGCCTGCATACCGAGCGTGCTGCTCGGCGTCTGGCTGGAGGTGGCCTTTTCGGCGCCGATCTGGGTGCAGCTTCTGATCACCGGCCCTTTCATGCTCGCCACCTGCATTCCGCCGCTGCGGCCGCTGAAGGGCTGGCTGGTCGCCAGCCAGTATTTCTACAAGGCGGAAGAGGGCAAGCTCGCCTAAAGCAATTGTGCAGCGGTCTTGCGAAAACGACATGCGTCAAAACAAAGACCGAAAGCCTGAGGGACGAATCTGAAAGATCGAGACGCGCTTTAGGGCCTGTTGAGCGTCGCGCGCAGGCGGGGCGTTGTGAAATCGAGCAGCGCCCGCAGCTTCAGCGGCACCAGTCCCTGCGCGGGATAGACGAGATGCACCGGCGCCGGAGGTGATTCGAAATCGGCAAGCAGCGGCACCAGCAGGCCGGCGCTCTCGGCGCGTGCGGCCTGGTAGGAGAGCACGCGGGTGATGCCGAGGCCGGCAACAGCTGCGTCTACCGCCGCCTCGGCGGTGTTGACGGCAAGCCGCGAGCGGATCGGTACCGTGAGATCGCGTTTGCCCTCGGTGAATGTCCAGCTCAGCATCGAGGCCATGCCCTCGAAGGTGACGCAGTCATGCGCGGCGAGATCGCCTGGATGCCGGGGTGGGGCGTGCCGCTTGAGATAATCGGGGCTGGCATAGACGGTGCGGCGGATCGCACCGAGCCTTGTGGCGATCAGGTTGCTGTCCGGCAGGTTGCCGATCCGAAGCGCCACGTCGATATGATCCTCGACGAGGTTCGACAGTCGGTCGCCAAGCATCAGCCGCAGATTGATATCGGGATAGGCTTTCAGGAAATCCACCACGACAGGCAAGACATGCAGCCGACCGAAGACGATCGGCGCGGTCATCGTCAATTCGCCCTTTGGCGCACTATATTCGCCGGCCGCCGTCCGTTCCGCCTCTTCCACCCGATCGAGAATTTCCCGCGCCGCCTCGACATAGGAGCGGCCGGCCTCCGTCAGCGTGATCTTCCGGTTGCTCCGTTGCAGCAGCTGGGCGTTGAGATGTGCTTCCAGTTCCGAAACCTTGCGGCTGACGGTTGCGAGCGGGGATCGCAGATGCCGTGAGGCGGCCGACAGGCTGCCCTGTTCGACAACGGCAAGAAGCACGGTCATGGCGTCGAGGCGGTCCATTCTATCCTTCCATGAATTGGTAATATGCCTTCCAGATTAGCATTCTACTGCAGTCTGGTGGAAGGCGGTAAATTACGCCGCAGATGGTTCGAAGCGGCCATCGCCAACCGCGTCCCGTCGATCGAAAGACCAGAGGAACCATCATGAAACTCTACCATCACCCGCTCTCCGGTCATGCACACCGGGCTCATCTGTTCCTGTCGCTGCTTGGCGTGCCCTATGAACTGGTCGAGGTCGACCTGGCAGCCGGCGCTCACAAGGCGCCGGACTTTCTGAAGCTGAATCCTTTTGGCCAGGTGCCGGTCCTCGACGACAATGGGGTCGTCATCGCCGATTCCTCTGCCATCCTCGTCTATCTCGCGCGCAAATACGGCCGCACCGACTGGCTGCCGGAAGAAGCGGTGGCAGCGGCCCGGATACAGAAGTGGCTCTCAGTTGCTGCGGGCGAGATCGCCTACGGACCCTGTGCTGCGCGCCTGGTTACCGTCTTCGGCGCCGATTTTCGCACCGACGAGGTAATCGCCCGGGCGCACCGCATTCTCGCACTGGTCGAGGCGGAACTGGACGCTCGCCGCTTTCTGCTCGGCGACAATGCGACGATCGCCGATATTGCACTCTACAGCTACATCGCCAATGCGCCGGAGGGCAATGTCGACACCTCGGCCTATCAGGCGGTGCGCGCCTGGCTTGCGCGTATCGAGGCGCTGCCGGGCTTCGTCGGTTTTCGCAGGACGAAGATCGGCCTTGCCGCATGAGAAGCCGCCGGGACGGACTACAGTCCCGCTTTCCCCAACGATACCTGCAAGGAGATCGAGATGCTGGAGCAGACAGAACAGGACGCGCCGTCACCCTGGCATGAGGGTGAACTCGCCATCCAGCGCAGCGTCGGTGTCGTCGAACGCATGGACGGGCCGGGACGGAATTTCGTCCGCAAGGCCATGCCGGAACAGCACCGCGCCTTTTTTCCGATGCTGCCTTTCGTCGTGCTCGGCGCCGTCGATGCCAAGGGTGATGTCTGGGCAACGGTAAGGGCTGAGCGACCGGGCTTCATGGCCTCGCCTGAGCCGGAGATCCTTGAGGTCGGCCTGCCGCGCGACCCGGCCGATCCTGCCGATGCCGGCATGGAGGATGGCGACGCGATCGCCATGCTTGGCATCCAGCTCGAGACCCGGCGGCGTAACCGCCTGAACGGCGTGATCCGCAGGACGGACGCTAAAGGTTTTGACGTTCGCGTCGGCCAGAGCTTCGGCAATTGCCCGCAATATATCCAGCCTCGCTCTGCCGCCTTTATCCGCGATCCCGATATGCCGACGGCGACGCAACCGCTTCATTCCGGTCAACTCGACGATCGGGCGCTGGGGATAGTCGAGGGCGCCGATACGTTTTTCGTCGCCTCCTACGTCGACCGCGACAATGGCGAGCGGCAGGTGGACGTGTCCCATCGCGGCGGCAATGCCGGCTTCGTGCGTGTCGGCGCCGACAGCGTGCTGACCATTCCCGATTTTGCCGGCAATCGGTTCTTCAACACGCTTGGCAATATCCTCGTCAATTCGAAGGCGGGGTTGGTCTTCGTCGATTTCGAAACCGGCGATATGCTGCAGATGACGGGAAATGCCGAAGTGCTGCTGGATTCGCCCGATATCGCCACCTTTCAGGGAGCCGAACGGCTATGGCGTTTCACGCCGGAAGAGATCGTGCTTCGCCCGGATGCTCTGCCGTTGCGGTGGCGGAAGGAGAGTGTGGATCTGCTGCGCCGTTCCCGCGGGTGAGGGTGCCCCTTGGCTGCCTCTCGATCCCGGGCGAACATCGCTTCGAAGCGGCTTGCCAATAGTTGTACCAATCAGTACAGTGAAAACCGTTCAGTACAGGAGTGATCATGTCCAGCCTTGTCCCGCCCTTCACCTTGGAGACCGCCACCCAGAAAGTCCGCCTTGCCGAGGATGGCTGGAACAGCCGCGATCCCGAGCGCGTCTCGCTCGTCTATACGCCGGACAGCCGCTGGCGGAATCGCGCCGAATTCATCACCGGCCGCGCCGAAATCGTCGCTTTCCTCACCCGCAAATGGGCCAAGGAGCTGGATTACCGGTTGATCAAGGAGATCTGGGCCTTCACCGACAATCGCATTGCCGTGCGCTTCGCCTATGAATGGCATGATGACAGCGGCAACTGGTTCCGCTCCTATGGCAACGAGAACTGGGAATTTGACGCCGCCGGCTTGATGCAGCGCCGCTTCGCCTGCATCAACGACCTGCCGATCCGGGAATCGGAGCGCAAGTACCACTGGCCGCTCGGCCGGCGGCCGGACGACCATCCCGGTCTGACCGAACTCGGTCTCTGATCAAGCCAAGGGAAGTTCGCGGGTGAAAACCGTCTACGAACGCGCCGACATCGTCCCGCTGCTCGCCGAAATCTTCCGCGAGCTCGGCTATGAAGGCACGTCGCTCAGCCGCATCACCGAACGCACCGGCATCGGCAAGGGCAGCCTCTACCACTTCTTTCCCGGCGGTAAGGAGGAGATGGCAAGATCGGTGCTCGCCGATGTCGATGCATGGTTCGAACATGCGATCTATCAGCCGTTGAGAAATGGGGATGCCCGTGAGGCGATCGCGGCGATGTGGACGAATATAAACGACTACTTCCGCTCCGGCCGCCGCATCTGCCTGGTCGGTGCCTTTGCGCTTGACGAGACCCGCGAGCGGTTTTCGGCAGCGATCGGCGACTATTTCAGCCGCTGGATCGAAGCCTTGCGTTCGGCGCTGATGCGGGCAGGCTGTACTGAGGAGCAGGCGCAAATGCTCGCCGAGGAGAGCGTCTCCGGTATTCAGGGAGCGCTGGTGCTGTCGCGTGCGCTGGACGATAAGATGGTTTTCACCCGATCGTTGGACACGCTGGCAAAACGGCTCGATGCTGTGATGCGATGAGGGGGCAAACCGCTGGGACGTCTACTGCCCTGTGAAAATTCACCCGGCCACGATCGACTGGCCGGGGCATTGATCGGGCGCTGGGCGGCGCTCGAGCTTACATTGGTACTGCTTTGCGTATATTTCAGCGTTGTTGTTGAGGCTGCTGGGCCGGGCGCGTATTTTCCCGTTCAGGGCGAATCTGGCGCCATTCGTTTTCCATCTGGTCGACGACATGCTGGGGAATGGTGGTTTGGGTATTGGCCGGCGTCTGCATCGGAAGTCTCCTCTGTTCGTAGTAAGGCTTCGGGGCAGTGAGATGCATTGCACAAGACAAAAGGCGTGTAAATCAGTGGTTTAAACACTTTAAACGATTAAATCGAATTTAATCGATTAAGACGGTCTTAACCATGATATTCGAGGGAAGCGCGGAATGGTTGTCCACATGGACCGGACATTCTTTTTCGATACGGTACGCCACCAGCTCTTCAAAGGAAACCTGACTCAGCCTCAGGTAGTGGGCATCACGGCGATTCTCGACGCCTGGGAAGAGCGGTTTGCTGGGGCCGACCGGCGGTGGCTCGCCTATATCCTCGCAACCGCTTACCATGAGACCGCCTACACGATGCAGCCGGTGCGGGAGACGCTGGCGGAAAGCGATGCGCGCGCGGTCGAGATCCTGGAGACGGCCTTCGCGGCAGGCAGGCTCTCCTGGGTGAAGACACCCTACTGGCGGCCGGACGAGGATGGCTGCAGCTGGCTCGGCCGCGGCCTGGTGCAGCTCACCCATAAGCGGAACTATGAGGCGATGAGCGTGCTGACCGGGATCGACCTCGTTGCCGATCCCGACCGCGCGATGGAGATGGATGCGGCGGTGACGATCCTGATCGAAGGTATGCTGCAGGGCAGTTTTACCGGCCACAAGCTCGCCGATCATCTGAACGCGACGACCGCGGACTGGGTGAATGCCCGCCGCATCGTCAATGGCACCGACCGGGCGGAAAAGCTGGCAAGCTATGCCATGGCCTTCGATGCGGCGATACGTCCCGATGCTGCGCATCGCATGCGCGCGCGGTTGAAGGCCTGGGGCTCGCGTGTTATCGCCCGGCTGAGACTCTGAAATCTGACAGGAGCTTCCGCGTGATCCGCCATATCGTCTTTTTCACCGTGCAGGAGGAACATCTGCAGGAGGTGAGGGCCGGGCTTTCTATACTGACCGGCATTCCGCATGCGCGGCTGCTGGAAATCGGCACCAATGTGAAGACCGATCAGCTGGGCACCGAGATCGATCTTGTAGTCTATGGCGAATTCGACGATGAAGCGGCCCTTGCCGCCTATAAGGCGCATCCCGATTATCAGCTCTCGATCGACCGCGTGCGGCCGCTCCGCGAAAAGCGCATCGCCGCCGACTACGACAGTCGCACGGCGGTGACGCGGCCGCTCTGACGCCTGCAGGCATCCGGCTGCCGAGCCGCATTCCGTTTAAATTTCAAATGGATGAATGATTGTCCGGATTCGGTTCGTCGCGAAGCTGACTCAACTTCTGAGCCACCGGATTCAACTTTCGAAAAAGCGGCGGCAAACGATTCAAAAGACTCGGGAAAAGCGGGCGTCCGTTCGTCATCAGGTCGCCCCAATGGCCGCGATGTGTGGACGGAAAGTGTTCTCGTCTCTGCGCGGATGATAATCAAGACAGATTAAGAATGGCTGACTTTAGGGTGCAGGCCGTCACGGAGCGACCGGGCTCGGCTGCGATGCATGGGCGCCGCGCACCAGCGCCATCAGCATCAGCACGAAGGCCAGCGACAAGGCCGCGAGAGCGGCGCAGGCGGCGAGCGCCGGGCCGGTGCCGGCGCGGTCGAGGATGGCGGTGAAGATGACCGGGGCGATGGCGTTGGCGAGATTTTGCGGCAGCGACAGCCTGGCCGATTGCAGTCCGAATTCGCGCGGTGAGAACAGCGCCAGCGGCAGCAGCGCGCGGGCGACAGTCATGACGCCGGCGCCAAAGCCGTAGAGCAGGATGAAGGTGACGAGCAGCGGTGTCGACGGGCTGGCGACCAGCATTATCAGGAAACTGATCATCATCAGGCTGATGCCCATGGCTGCGCTGAGCATGGGGTTGCCGCGCCGGCCAAGCAGCATGTCGAGGAAACGTGCCGAGATGCCAAGGACGCCGCGTGCCGAGCCGAGCTGCAGCGCTAGGGCTGGCGAGGCGCCGGACTGGCGGAAGATTTCGAGCAGCGATGGGGAGATGCCGAAGGTGATGAAGGTCGAGATCGTCGTCGCCGCGGCAATCAGCAGGAAGACTTTGCGTTGCTCGGCCTTCGACAGCGGCACCGGGGCGATTTCGGCCGCGCTGCCTTCGATATGCGTTGCGAGCGGCTTCGGCAGGGCGAAGAGATGCAGCGGCAGGCAGACGAGGAATTGCAGCGCCGCGCAGACCAGGAAGGTCAGGCGCCAGCCGACCGCCTCGTTGAGCAGGCTGAGGATCGGCCAGAAGATGGCGCTCGAAAGTCCGGTGAACAGCATCAGGATGGCGATGACGCGTTTGCCGTTCGCCCCTTCGCGCTCGACGACGGCGGTATAGGCCGGTGCCGAGAGGCCAAATGCGCCGCCGATGCCGATGATGACCCAGGCGCAGGCATAGAGCACGATGCCGTTTGCGGCGGCAAGCACAAGCAGGCCAAGCGCAAAGGTCAGCGAGGCGGCCGAAAGTACCCGGGCAGCACCATAGCGGCCGAGCCAGCGGCCGGTCGCCGGACCGACAATGGCGCTGACCACCATCATGATCGTCAGGCCGGCAAATACCACCTCGTTCGGCAGGCCGAGATCCGGCGCCACGACGCGGCCCATGACACCGAGCATGTCGAAAGTCGTGCCCCAGCCGATCAGCTGGGTAACGGCAAGGACGGTGACCGTCTGCGCCGAGCGGAAGCGGGAGGATTTTGGCATTGGCGCTGAAACGGTCTTAAATGCGGGGGCAGCAAGGACATAACAGTTTCAACCGGCCCGTGAAAGCTGCGGTCGGCAGGAATCGGAACGGCGCGGCCGATTCGCAAATGACGGCCGTGGAGTCGGTCCCGTCAACTCACCGCCTTTACGGGGCTGACGAAGAATGCGTGGATCCCAAGGCTGGAGGCTATCGTTCTTGGACGCAACGGCGCCGCCGGAGCTTGCCGCGGCGGCGATTTCCAGGCGCTGAAACAGGCTGTCCCGTAAAGTCGAGAACAGTTCTAAACACCCTGCATTACAGCGCATTCATTTGCCATTCAGGTCGCGTGAGTACATATTCGAGGCAAGTTGGCATTACCTTGAAAGCATAACACATGGCCTTTCCTCTGAGCGTCGCAGCATTGGCCGCCGGACTGGTGGTATCGGCGCCCTCACCGGACGCCACGGGCAGTTTTGTCCTGCGTGTGGGAGGCGATTGCAGCGCCGCCGCAGCCCAGGTCGTCGAGCAGACGGGCGGCCAGCTGCTGTCCGTGCAACCGGTGGGCGATACCTGCATCATCACCGTTCTTGTGCAGGGCAACGGCCAGCGCCCACGCAAAGTGACGGTAAAGGTTCCGATGTAAGCGGAATCGGCTTATTCAGGACATTGATCGATTTGAAGCGGACGAAGGCGGACCGATGCGCATCCTGGTAGTCGAAGACGACGTTAATCTGAACCGGCAGCTGGCCGACACGCTGAAGGAGGCGGGATATGTCGTCGACCAGGCGTTCGACGGCGAGGAAGGCCATTTCCTCGGCGACACCGAACCCTATGACGCCATCATCCTCGATATCGGCCTGCCGGAGATGGACGGGGTCACCGTTCTTGAAAAATGGCGCGGCGCCGGCCGCGGCGTGCCGGTGCTGATTCTCACGGCGCGCGACCGATGGAGCGACAAGGTCGCCGGCATCGATGCCGGTGCCGACGACTACGTCACCAAGCCCTTCCATGTCGAGGAAGTGCTGGCGCGCATTCGGGCGCTGATCCGGCGTGCGGCCGGGCATTCCTCATCCGAGATCATCTGCGGGCCGGTGCGGCTCGATACCAAGTCCTCGAAGGCGACGGTCAACGGCACGACGCTGAAGCTGACCTCGCACGAATATCGCCTGCTCGCCTATCTCATGCATCACATGGGCGAGGTCGTCTCGCGCACGGAACTGGTCGAGCATATGTACGACCAGGATTTCGACCGTGATTCCAATACGATCGAAGTCTTCGTCGGCCGCCTGCGCAAGAAAATGGGCGTCGACTTGATCGAAACGGTGCGCGGTCTCGGTTACCGCATCCAAGCGCCGAAACATGCGAATTAAGTCGCTCACCGCACGTGTTTTGTTGCTGACCACGGTCTGGTCGACAGTGGCGCTGGTGGTGATCGGTCTGTTGATCTCCACCCTCTACCGCAAGAGCGCCGAACGCGGTTTCCAAGATCTGTTGCGGGCGCAGCTCTATAACGTCATCAATTCGGTGACGATCGGCGATCAGGGCGCACTCAGCGGCAGCCCGCAGCTCGGCGACCTGCGTTTTGCCCAGCCAAAGACCGGCTGGTACTGGGTGGTGGAGCCGCTCGGCACCTATACGACCGCTCCGCTGGTCTCGCCTTCGCTCGGCTCGGCGCTCATTCCGGTTCCCTCGGTCGTCGAGGCGCCCTTCGACAAGAATTACGAGCGCTACTATCAGGTGACGGACGCCTCCGGGAACCGCGTGCAGGTGGCGGAGACCGAAGTGGTGCTCGATACTGACGGGCGTGCAGCGCGCGTCCGCGTCACCGGTAATGTCGATGTCGTCGAGGACGACGTGCGCACCTTTTCCCACAGCCTCTATCTGGCGCTTGCCGGTTTCGGTGTCGGCAGCCTGATCGTCAACGCGCTGGCGATTCTCTACGGCCTGAAGCCGCTCGACAAGGCGCGTGCCGCGCTGGAGCGCATCCGCGCCGGCGAGAGCGAGCAGCTGAAGGGCGACTTCCCGCGCGAAATCCTGCCGCTTGCCAACGAGGTGAATGCGCTGATCGACAGCAACCGCCGCATCGTCGAGCGCGCCCGCATGCAGGTCGGCAATCTCGCGCATTCGCTGAAGACGCCGATTGCCGTGCTTCTCAACGAGGCGCGGGTCCTGGAGAAATCCCATGGTGAGCTTGTCCGCAGCCAGGCGGAAGCGATGCAGGGGCAGGTGCAGTCCTATCTCAATCGGGCGCGCATCGCCGCGCAGCGCGAATCCGTGCTCGCCCGCACCGATGCAGAGCCGGCGCTGGAGCGGCTGGTGCGCGTCATGCGCCGTCTGAACGTCGATACCGAATTCGATCTCGTCGTCTCGCCGCCGCATCTGGCCGTTGCCATGGAGCAGCAGGATCTCGAGGAGACCGTCGGCAATCTCCTGGAAAATGCGGCGCGTTTTGCCAAGAGCAGGGTGCGGCTTTCGGCCGTCGAGGCCGGCGAGGACGTGAAGGGGGTGGAGGCGAGCGCGCGCCGCCATTGGGTGGAGCTCGCCGTCGAGGATGATGGGCCTGGCCTGGAGCCGGACCAGATCCGCGAGGCGCTGAAGCGCGGCCGCAGGCTCGACGAAAGCAAGCCCGGAACCGGGCTCGGCCTTTCGATTGTCACCGAGATTTCCAACGAATACCAGGGACGGCTCGAGCTTTCCCGCGGTGAATGGGGCGGGCTGAAGGCGAAGCTTATCCTGCCTGGCGTCACAAAGGATGTTGCATGAGCAACTGCTTGATGTCACAAAGATACTGGCAAATGTATAGCATGCTTTGCCTTAATGCTGACACGGGGACGCTGCACTTCGATCGGCTGAAATTGACCCCTGATCGTGGTTCGACGCAATGATTTTACGCTCGCAAGGCATGATCGTTTCCGCTCTTCTCGTCGCCGTCGCGCTGTCCGGCTGCACGACGACGAAGAGTGCCGCTTCGCGCGGGATTTTTTCGAGCAAACCCTCGGCATCGGCCGCCTTCATCACCGCGCTGCAGGGCGGCATTGTCGGCCGCAGCGGCGTGAGCTTGACCGACAGCGACAAGCAGCGGGCGCTCGAGGCGGAATATCGGGCGCTGGAAGGAGCCGCCGTCGGCCAGCCGGTGCTCTGGACCGGCAAGGACGTCACCGGCAAGGTCGTCGCGGCGGCACCCTATCAGGTCGGCTCGCAGAACTGCCGGCAATATACCCATACGCTGACCGTCGACGGCAAGGACACGGTGGCGCGCGGCGCTGCCTGCCGCAACGACGACGGCAGCTGGTCGCCGCTCTGAATTGCGGCCAATAGAGCGCCGCGCGTCCCGACAGAACGCGCTAAGGACGCTCTATCACTTTAAATGGCGCATAATCTTTTCCGAAAATCGATTCCGATTCTCGGGGTTATGCGCTAGCCTCAAATCTTCGTCATTCCGGCTTTGGCAGTTGGAATGAAGGCGCGCTTCACGTATTTGGGCGACATGCTGTTCTGGATTCTCGTTGCCGCTTTGACGGCAGCCCTCGCCGTCATCCTGCTCTACCCCCTTCTGCGCGGAGCGAAGGCGGCGGATAATATCCGTGCGGGCGAGGCGGCTGTCTATCGCGACCAGTTGCGCGAACTCGACCGCGATCTCGATGGCGGGCTGATCACCCCGGAGGAGGCCGACTACGCCAGGGCGGAAATCGGCCGGCGGCTGATCGCCGTCTCTGCCGACGAGCCGGCTGAGACGCCGAAACCCGCACGGCATCACCGTTTCACCGAGGCCTTCGTCCTCCTGGTCCTGCCGGTTCTCGGGCTCTGTCTTTATTTGACGACGGGCAGGCCGGACCTGCCCTCGCAGCCGCTGGAAGCGCGGCTGGAAAACCCTGGCAACGACGTGGCGGTGCTGATCACCAAGGCGGAACGGCACCTGGCTGAGAAACCTGATGACGGCAAGGGCTGGGATGTGCTGGCGCCGATCTATTTCCGCACGATGCGCGTCAACGATGCGCAAGTGGCCTACCGCAATGCCATCCGGCTTCTCGGGCCGAGCCCGGTCCGGCTCGATGGCCTTGCCGAGACGCTGATGGCGGTCTCCGACGGCGTGGTGACCGAGGAGGCACGGCAAGTGCTGGAACAATCGCTGACGCTGCAGCCTGACAATCCGCGTGCCCGCTTCTACATCGCCCTCAGCATGGAGCAGGCGGGACAGCCCGATGAGGCGCGCCAGGCCTTCGAAGCGCTGGCGAAACAATCGCCATCAGATGCGCCGTGGCTGCCGCTGGTCAACCAGCATATCGCCATGAACGGCGGCGCGCCGGCAGGCGCCAATCCGGCTGCACCAGGCGCTCCCGGCAATCCGACGCAGCAAGATGTGGCGGCGGCCGAGAACATGAGTGCCGGCGACCGGCAGCAGATGATCCGCGGCATGGTCGAGAGCCTCGACGCCAAGCTCAGCGAGGATCCGAACAATTTCGAGGGATGGGTGCGGCTCGTCCGCTCTTACGCCGTATTGAACGACAAGGATCGCGCCGCCGGCGCCCTGAAGCGCGGACTTGCGGCCTTTCCGCTGCCTGGCGAAGAGGGCAGGCAATTGCTGGCGCTTGCCAGGGAACTCGGCATAGCCACGGAGGGAGCGACGCAATGACGCGCAAGCAGAAGCGCCTGGCGGTGATTGCGGGCGGCATGGGCTTCATCCTCACCGCCGTGCTGCTGGTGATGTTCGCCTTCAGCCAGTCGGTCGCCTATTTCTACATGCCGGCCGATCTCGCCAAGACGCCGGTGGCGCCGGAAACCCGGATCCGGCTCGGCGGCCTGGTCGGCGAGGGCAGTGTCGTGCGCGGCACCGGTTCGACGGTGGAATTTGCCGTCACCGACGGCAGCACCAATGCCGTGAAGGTCAAATATACCGGCATCCTTCCCGATCTCTTCCGCGAGGGCCAGGGCGTCGTCACCGAAGGCATGTTTGCCACTGGCACGAACGTCTTCGTCGCCGACACCGTGCTTGCCAAGCATGACGAGACCTATATGCCGAAGGACGTGGCCGACAGGCTCAAATCCCAGGGGCTGTGGAAGGAAGGCCAAGGCCAGGAGAGCCCACGCAAGGAAGCTCAGGGCCAGGAAGTGAAGGCGACGCCATGATCATTGAGATCGGCCATTACGCGCTGGTGCTGGCGCTGGCAACGGCGCTCATCCTCTCCATCGTGCCGGTGATCGGGGCGCGCCGTCACGACCGGGCGATGATGGATGTGGCAACGATCGGCTCGCTGGCGATGTTCTCGCTGGTGGCCTTCTCCTTCGGCGTGCTGACCTATGCCCATGTCGTCTCGGATTTTTCGGTCGAGAACGTCTGGGAGAATTCGCATTCTCTGGTGCCGCTGCTCTACAAATATTCCGGCGTCTGGGGCAATCACGAGGGATCGATGATGCTCTGGCTGTTGATCCTGACGCTGTTCAGCGCTCTGGTCGCCGTCTTCGGCCGCAATCTGCCGGAGACGCTGAAGGCCAATGTACTTTCCGTGCAGGCCTGGATATCGGTCGCCTTCACCCTGTTCATTCTGTTGACCTCCAATCCCTTCCTCCGGCTCGATCCGGCGCCGGCCGAGGGCCGCGATCTCAACCCGGTCCTTCAGGATGTCGGTCTGGCGATCCACCCGCCGCTGCTCTATCTCGGCTATGTCGGCTTCTCCGTCTGTTTCTCCTTTGCGGTCGCGGCCCTGCTGGAAGGGCGGATCGACGCCGCCTGGGCCCGCTGGGTGCGGCCCTGGACGCTTGCCGCCTGGACCTTTCTGACGCTTGGCATCGCCATGGGCTCTTACTGGGCCTATTACGAGCTCGGCTGGGGCGGCTGGTGGTTCTGGGACCCGGTGGAAAACGCCTCCTTCATGCCATGGCTCGCCGGTACCGCACTGTTGCATTCTGCCCTCGTCATGGAAAAGCGCGAGGCGCTGAAGATCTGGACGGTGCTGCTGGCCATCCTCACCTTTTCGCTGTCGCTGATGGGCACCTTCCTGGTGCGCTCCGGCGTGTTGACCTCGGTGCATGCCTTTGCCAGCGACCCATCCCGCGGCGTTTTCATTCTCTGCATCCTGCTGATCTTCATCGGCGGGGCGCTGTCGCTATTTGCTTTCCGCGCGCCGCGGCTGTCGGCAGGCGGGCTGTTTGCGCCGATCTCGCGCGAGGGCGCGCTCGTTGTCAACAATCTGATCCTGACGGTCGCCTGCGGCACGGTGCTCACCGGCACGCTCTATCCGCTGCTCTTGGAAACGCTGACCGGCGACAAGATTTCCGTCGGGCCGCCCTTCTTCAACCTGACCTTCGGCCTGCTGATGGCGCCGCTGATCGTCATCGTCCCCTTCGGGCCGATGCTGGCCTGGAAGCGCGGCGATCTGCTCGGTGCCCTGCAGCGGCTCTATGTCGTGGCAGGTCTTGCCTTCCTTGCCGCAGTGATCTTCTTCTACATCGAACATGGCGGGCCGGTGCTGTCAGTGCTCGGCCTCGCCGCCGGGCTGTTCCTGATCCTCGGCGCCGTCGCCGATCTCTGGTATCGCGCCGGCATCGGCAAGGTCGCGGGCCGTCTTGCCTGGCGCCGGCTTTCCGGCCTGCCGCGTTCGGCCTTCGGCACCGCCCTTGCCCACGCCGGGCTCGGCGTCACCGTGCTTGGCATCGTCGCGGTGACGACCTTCCAGAGCGAGCACGTCATCGAGATGAAGCCGGGCGAGGTGACGGAGGCCGGCGGCTACAGCCTGCACTTCGACGGCATGCAGCCAGGGACCGGACCGAACTATACCGAAGACCGCGGCCACTTCACCATCCGCCGTGCCGGCGTCGCGGTTGCTGATACCTGGTCGGCCAAGCGCCTTTATACCGCCCGGCAGATGCCGACGACGGAGGCCGGCATCCTGACCTTCGGGCTGAGCCAGCTCTATGTCTCTTTGGGTGATGCCACCAAGGACGGCGGCATCGTCGTACGCATCTGGTGGAAGCCGTTCATTCTCTGCATCTGGGGCGGCGCGGTGTTCATGGCCTTCGGCGGCCTCGTCTCGCTCAGCGACCGGCGCCTGCGTGTCGGCGCCCCGCGCCGCAAGGCGAAGCCGGCAAAGCCGGCAGCTCCCGCAATGGAGCCGGCGGAATGATGCGGCGTCTGCTCCTGGCTTTTGCTTTGCTGCTGATGGCCGCCCCCGCCTTTGCCGTCAATCCGGATGAGGTGCTGGCCGATCCGGCGCTCGAGGCACGGGCCCGCGCCCTTTCGGCGGAACTGCGCTGCATGGTCTGCCAGAACCAGTCGATCGACGATTCCAACGCCGATCTGGCCAAGGATCTGCGCCTGCTGGTGCGCGAGCGCATCACCGATGGCGACAGCGACGAGGCGGTGCTGAACTATATCGTCTCGCGCTATGGCGAGTTCGTGCTGCTGAAGCCGCGTGTCGGCATGAAGACGGTGCTGCTCTGGGGTGCCCCGCTGCTGCTGGTGCTGGCCGGCGGGCTGTCACTGCTGGTCTTTGCGCGCAAGAGGGCGGGCAAGCCGACCGGCAGCAAGCTAACGGCGGACGAGCAGGCGCGGCTGAGCGAGCTTCTGAAAAAATAACCGGCCAGCCGGCAACTCCCCAGCGCGACTTGTGCGCCGCGGCGGGTGATGCGCAATCAACTGGAAAATTGCGAGGCTTGGGTGAGCTGATCAGACCGGGACCAGTCCGTGGCGGAGCATGATCTCATTGGCCTTCGCGAGGTCCGGTTTGCCGGGCACGTTCACCACCTCGGCAATTTCCTCGAAATAACGCCGTCCAATTGTACCCGGCGTGATGGTCGCCAAGACCTTGGCTGCGCCATCATGCAGGTTCTCGTGATGGTGCACCGCCCCTCGCGGAATGAATATGGCGTCGCCGGCGCGAATCTCGTGCGTTTGGCCGTCGACGATGACAGTGAGCGCGCCTTCAAGGCCGTAGAGGAATTCGTCAGCATCCCGATGACTGTGCGGAGCGGGGACGCGCGCCCGAGATGGCACTGTGAATTCAAACACCGTCGCGCCGACTTCACAGATGAGAAAACGCAGTTCGAGTTGCCCGATCCGCACAATATCGTTTCGCACCGCTTCCATCAAAGGTCCCCACAATGTAAAGTAACTTTACATCAAAACGTAAAGTGACTTTACATATATGTCAATCCCATTGTCCCCGCATTCAATTCCCGACGCATTGCCCGGTCCGCCGTTCTTCGGCGCGCTGCTGCGCGTTGTCTGGCAGCATGTGCGCGACCGTATGCTGCAAGCCATTCACGAGGCGGGGTTTGTTGACTTCCAGGAGACGCATTTTGCCGTGTTCTCGTTTCCGCTGCCGGATGGCATCAGACCGTCCGAGCTCGCGCGTCAGAAGCGGATGTCGCGACAAGCTGTGAACTATCTGCTCAGCCAGCTTGAAGACCTGGGCTATGTCGAGCGTCGTGCAGCCGACGGCAGCGATCGCCGACTGGTCTATCTGACGCCACGGGGACATGAAGTAGTCGCAGCCATTTTCGGATGTCTTCGGCAGTTGCATGAGCAATGGTCCAAAGAGGTTGGAAAGGAGCGCTTCGATGACTTCGTGGATGTGCTGAAGCAGCTGTCGACCAAAGCACAAGAACCGACAAACCGCTAAAACTCAACTTTGCGACGGTGGTAAGGACTGTCTCAGAATGGATCGAGAACCGTACCTCTGAAGGTGAGCCGGCCTGAAAGCATAAATATTAGCCGACCGAAGTCCACGGGAATTGAAGGCCGCTTCCGCAAAGGAGCGCGTGTAGCGCAGTCTACCTGAGCCGGAGCCGCCGCGGGTGAAGGCCCATATACGTTCGGCCGTTTGCCAAACATTGCAAACATTACCAACTTTTCATTGGCCGGACAGTTCGCAGTAAGGTGCGGCGTCCTATATCTTTACTCATCGACTGATCCGGCATCGCCGGCTCTGAGAACTAAGAACAAGAGAAGGTGCTCCAATGCTCAAGAATTTCAACGGACGTCCGTCCCTCGCCACTGTGCTCAAGGCTTCTACCGTCGCCGGTATCGCAGCCGCTGTGCTCGCAACCGGCGTTCCGCTCGAAATTACCCGGTCTTATGCTGAAGCTGTCAAAGTTCAGGCGCCCGCCGTTCCGAGCTTCGCCAATGTCGTCGACGCCGTTTCACCGGCTGTCGTTTCCGTCCGGGTCGAAAATCGCGTCAATCCCGTCTCCGACAACAACAATGACGGCTTCTCCTTCGATTTCAACGGCCGCGGCTTCGACGACCTTCCCGACGATCATCCGTTGAAGCGGTTCTTCAAGCAGTTCGGTCAGGATCCGAATGATCAGCAGGGCCATCCCAGGCGCTTCGGCCAGAACGGACCGAATGGTGGTCCGAATGGTCCGGGCGGCAAGGGCCGCCTCCGCCCCGTGGCCCAAGGCTCCGGCTTCTTCATCTCCGAGGACGGCTACATCGTCACCAACAATCACGTCGTTTCCGATGGTCAGGCCTTCGTCGCGGTCATGAATGACGGCACCGAACTCGATGCCAAGCTGATCGGCAAGGACCCGCGCACCGATCTCGCCGTGCTGAAGGTTGACGGCAAGGGCAAGAAGTTCACCTACGTCAACTGGGCCGACGACAACAATGTCCGCGTCGGCGACTGGGTCGTTGCCGTCGGCAATCCCTTCGGCCTCGGCGGCACGGTCACAGCCGGCATCGTCTCGGCTCGCGGTCGCGATATCGGCTCCGGTCCTTATGACGATTATCTGCAGGTGGATGCCGCCGTGAACCGCGGCAACTCCGGCGGTCCGACCTTCAACCTCAGCGGTGAGGTCGTCGGCATCAACACTGCGATCTTCTCGCCGTCGGGCGGCAGCGTCGGCATCGCCTTCGCCATTCCTGCCTCGACCGCCAAGGATGTCGTCGCCGATCTGATGAAGGACGGCCAGGTCTCGCGCGGCTGGCTGGGTGTCCAGATCCAGCCGGTGACCAAGGACATCGCCGAATCCATCGGCCTTTCCGAGCCGAGCGGCGCCCTGGTCGTTGCCCCGCAGGCCGGTTCGCCGGGTGACAAGGCCGGCATGAAGGCTGGCGACGTCGTCACCGCGCTGAATGGTGAGACGATCAAGGATGCCCGTGATCTCAGCCGCCGCATCGGCGCGATGCAGCCGGGCAGCAAGGTCGAGCTTTCGGTCTGGCGTGCTGGCAAGGCCCAGCCTCTCACCGTCGAACTCGGCACGCTGCCGGTCGACCAGAAGGATGCGTCCGCCGATGACAACAGCCAGCCGCAGCAGCCCGAGGCGCCGGCTTCCGAGAAGGCGCTTGCCGATCTCGGCCTGACGGTCGGTCCGTCCGATGACGGCAAGGGCCTGGCGATCACCGCCATCGACCCGGACTCCGACGCCGCCGACAAGGGCATCAAGGAAGGCGAAAAGATCACTTCGGTCAACAACCAGGAGGTCTCCAGCCCCGACGAGGTCGTCAAGGTGTTGAACCAGGCCAAGAAGGACGGTCGCACCCGCGCGCTCTTCCAGATCCAGTCCAACGAAGGAAGCCGTTTCGTCGCGCTTCCGATCAACGGCCAGGGCTGATCCTCAAGACAACGGGAGCCGTGCGGACGAAAGTCCGCGCGGCTCGATTCTTCTGACCTTTGAAGGATGATCGCCATGAGCGCCGCCCCGCAGGAAGATGCTTTGAGCCTTGCCGAAACGCAGCCGGTGGGTAATGTCGGCCGCATGAAGATTCTCATCATCGAAGATGATCTCGAAGCCGCGGTCTACCTTACGAAAGCCTTTCGCGAGGCGGGCATCGTCGCCGATCACGCCAGCGACGGCGAGAGCGGTCTGTTCATGGGGTCGGAAAATACCTATGACGTCATCGTCATCGACCGCATGCTGCCGCGCCGCGACGGGCTCTCCGTCATCAGTGAGTTGCGCCGCAAGGCCATCCATACGCCGGTGCTCATCCTCTCCGCGCTGGGCCAGGTTGATGACCGCGTGACCGGCCTTCGTGCCGGCGGTGACGATTATCTGCCGAAGCCTTATGCCTTCAGCGAGTTGCTGGCGCGCGTCGAGGTGCTCGGCCGTCGCAAGGGCACGCCGGATCAGGACGTCGTCTATCGCGTCGGCGATCTCGAACTCGATCGGCTCTCCCACGAGGTGCGCCGCAGCGGCAAGGAGATCCCGCTGCAGCCGCGCGAATTCCGCCTGCTCGAATATCTGATGAAGAATGCCGGCCAGGTGGTGACCCGCACCATGCTGCTCGAAAACGTCTGGGACTACCACTTCGACCCGCAGACCAACGTCATCGACGTCCATGTCTCGCGCTTGCGCTCGAAGATCGAGAAGGACTACAGCCAGCCGCTGCTGAAGACCATTCGCGGCGCGGGGTACATGATCAAGGATGAGGGATGAGCCGTTTCAAGGTTCTCTTCAAGTCCACCGCAGTCCGCCTTTCGGCACTCTACATCCTGCTTTTCGCCATCTGCGCCGCGACGCTCGTCTTCTATGTGACGGCGATGTCGGAACGGCTGCTGACGGGCCAGATCCGCGACGCCGTCAGGCAGGAGGTGGAGCAGGTGCAGCGCGCCTTTGACACCGGCGGCATGAACCTCCTGCTGCGCACGATGGAGCGGCGTGCCCGCCAGCCGGGCGCCAATCTCTACATCATCGCCGGTCCCTCGGGCGATATTCTCGCCGGCAACGTCGCCTCGGTTCAGCCGGGTGTCTTCGAGGAGATCGGCTGGACCTCCGCGCCCTTCATCTATCAGCGTTATACCGACAGTGGCGTCGAGCGCCGACATAGGGCGATCGCCAATATCTTCGTGCTCGACAACGGCTTGCGAATATTAATCGGCCGCGACCTCGGCGACCCCGAGCGTTTCCGTCTGCTGGTGCGCCAGGCGCTGATGGTAGCCTTGGCGATCATGGGGCTTGGCGCCATCATCATCTGGTTCGCCATCGGCCGCAACGCGCTGAAACGCATCGACCGCATGTCGGATGCCAGCAAGAAGATCATGGCCGGCGACCTGTCGCAGCGCCTGCCGGTGGGCGGATCGGGCGATGAATTCGACCGGTTGTCGATGTCTCTGAATACCATGCTGGAGCGCATCGAGAAGCTGAACGAGGGCCTGCGGCAAGTCTCCGACAACATCGCCCACGATCTCAAGACGCCGCTGACGCGGCTGCGCAACAAGGCGGCCGATGCGCTCGATATCGCCGATGGCGAGACGCGGCGCACCGCGCTCGAAGGCATCATCTCCGAATCGGACCAACTGATCCGCACCTTCAACGCGCTGTTGATGATCTCCCGCGTCGAGGCCGGATCGGTCGCGGCCGAGATGTCGCCGGTGGAGCTTTCGACCATCGTCTCCGATAGCGCCGAGCTTTACGAACCGGCGGCGGAGGAGGCCGGACTCGGCCTCAGCTTCAGCATCGAGCCTGATGTCGAGGTCCAGGGCAATCGCGAGCTGATCGGCCAGGCAATCTTCAACCTGCTCGACAATGCCATCAAATATTCCTCCGATACCGAAGGGGCGGGCAAGGTGTCGCTGAAGCTTGCCCGTCGCCCGGATGGCATCTGCCTTTCTGTCGCCGACCATGGGCCGGGCGTTCCGGCCGACAGGCGCGACGACGTGGTGAAGCGCTTCGTCCGCCTCGATGAAAGCCGGTCGAAGCCCGGCACAGGGCTGGGGCTTTCGCTGGTGGAGGCCGTGATGGAGCTGCACAACGGCCGGTTGGAACTCTCCGATACCGATCCTGACAAGCCCGAACAGCGCGGATTGACCGTCAGCATGATCTTCCCTGCCAAGGCTGCCTGATGACTCGATGCCGATGATCGGCTGAATCGCGTATTGGCGGTTTTCCGCCAAGACCCTAGTTTAATGCCGGTCAGGGAGGCGTTCCCGCGATTCTGCGTGGTCGTTTCCCTAGGCGCTAAAGCAGGGAGAGTGCATGCTGACGAAATCGACGCATGGTCTGAAGGATGTCGCCGAAGGGCTGCTGCGTCCGCTGAACCAGACGGAGTTGAAGCTGGCACTGGCCGACCTTCAGGAGGCCGGCAAGAGCGAGCCGTCAGTGGCTGCGATGCTGAAGACGGAGAGCCCGCTTCGCGATTTCATCGCGGCCGTTCTGACGCTGTCGCCTTATCTACGTGAAATCGTCAATCTCGATCCCGCCATCCTCGCTGGCGCCGTCACTGAACCGCTAGAGCCGCAGATCGAGGCGCTGGTCGCCGAGGCGCGGCGCTGCTGGCAAAGGGACGGCGAGGGGGCGGCGCCTTCGGAATCCGTGGTGATGAGCAGGCTACGCATCATCAAGCGCAAGGTGGCCTTCCTCGTCGCACTCGCAGATCTCGCACGCATCTTCGACGGCCGGGCGACGACGGCCTGGCTGAGCGAGCTTGCCGAAGCTTCGGTTGCCGCCGCGATCGACCATCTGCTGTTGGCGGCGCATGAGGGTGGAAAGCTGCGGCTGCGGGATCTGGCAGCACCGAGCGACGGCTCCGGGCTGATCGTGCTCGGCATGGGCAAACTCGGCGCATCGGAACTCAACTATTCCTCCGATATCGACCTCGTCGTCGTCTTTGACGAACAGGCGGGCATCGTGCCTGACCCGGATGACGCGATCGAGGTTTTCCCGAGGATGATGCGCCGGTTGGTGCGCATCCTGCAGGAGCGGACAGCCGACGGCTACGTCTTCCGCACCGATCTCAGATTGCGCCCCGATCCCGGTTCGACGCCGCTGGCGATCCCGGTCGATGCGGCGATGATCTATTACGAGGGCAGGGGGCAGAACTGGGAGCGGGCGGCCTTCATCAAGGCGCGCGCCGTTGCCGGCGACCTTGCGGCGGGCGGCGATTTCCTGCGCGGGCTCGCCCCTTTCGTCTTCCGCAAATATCTCGATTACGCGGCGATTGCCGATATCCATTCGATCAAGCGGCAGATCCACGCGCATAAGGGCCATGGTGCGATCGCGGTCAAGGGCCATAACGTCAAGCTCGGCCGCGGCGGCATTCGGGAGATCGAATTCTTCGTCCAGACCCAGCAACTGATCGCCGGCGGTCGCATGCCGGCATTGCGCGGTCGGGCGACGGAGGAGACGCTCGGTGAACTCACCAAGGCGAAATGGATCGACGCGGAAACCCGTGACGAACTGACGGAGGCCTACTGGTTCCTGCGCGATGTCGAGCACCGCATCCAGATGGTGCGCGACGAGCAGACCCACCTGCTACCGGAGACCGATGCCGACCTGAAGCGCATCGCCTTCATGATGGGCTTTTCCGACACGCCGAGCTTCTCCGAACGGCTGGTCGGCGTGCTGAAGACGGTCGAGCGGCGTTATGCCCACCTCTTCGAGCAGGAGAGCAGGCTTTCCACCGATACCGGAAACCTCGTCTTCACCGGCCAGGGCGACGATCCCGACACGCTGGAGACCTTGAAGAAACTCGGCTTCAACAGACCGTCCGATATTTCCCGCATCATCCGCACCTGGCACTATGGCCGCTACCGCGCCACGCAATCGGTCGAGGCGCGTGAAAGGCTGACGGAGCTGGCGCCGGAGCTCCTGCGGGTCTTCGGCGAAAGCAAGCGCGCCGACGAGGCGCTGCTGCGCTTCGATAGCTTCATCTCCGGTCTTCCCTCCGGCATCCAGCTCTTCTCGCTGCTCGGCAGCAACCCGGCGCTGCTGTCGCTGATCGTCAACATCATGTCCTCAGCACCCCGGCTTGCCGAGGTGATCGCCGCCAAGCCGCATGTCTTCGATGGCATGCTCGATCCCGGCCTGATGGCAGAGCTGCCGACCCGTGATTATCTCGGCGAACGGCTGAAGGGCTCGCTTGCCCAGGCCCGCCACTATGAAGAGGTGCTCGACCGGCTGCGCATCTTCGCCGCCGAGCAGCGCTTCCTGATCGGCATCCGCCTGCTCACCGGCGCGATCAACGGCCAGATGGCGGCGCGCGCCTTCACCCATCTCGCAGACCTCATCATCGCAGCGGCACTCGATGCCGTGATCGGCGAGATGCAGGCCGCGCACGGCGACTATCCCGGCGGGCGCATCGCGGTCGCCGGCATGGGCAAGCTCGGCAGTTTCGAACTGACGGCCGGTTCCGACATCGATCTGATCCTGCTCTATGATTATGATGACACGGCCTCCGAATCCGATGGGCCGAAGCCGCTCGACGCGACCCGTTACTTCACCCGCATCACCCAGAGGCTGATGGCCGCCTTGTCGGCGCCGACCGCCGAAGGTGTGCTCTATGAGGTCGACATGCGGCTGCGCCCATCCGGCAACAAGGGGCCGGTCGCCACCCGTATCAATGCCTTCGGCAAGTATCAGCGCGAAGAGGCATGGACCTGGGAGCATATGGCGCTCAGCCGCGCCCGGCTGATCTGCGGCAATGAGAGCCTGATCGCCGAAGCGGAACTGATCGTCCGGGAGGTGCTGTCGACCGATCGCGACATTGCCAAGGTGGCGCATGACGTCGCCGAAATGCGCGAACTGATCGACAAGGAAAAGCCGCCGGGCGGTCCATGGGACCTGAAGCAGATCCCCGGCGGCGTCATCGATCTCGAATTCATCGCCCAGTACCTGGCGCTGATCGCTCCGTCCAAAGGTGTCGGCACGCCCGTGAACGGGCTTAGCACTGGCGAGGCCTTGAAAGCCCTTGGCGACCGGCTGATGGCGCCGGCAGATCTCGATACCTGCCTTGAGGCCTTTGCGCTCTATACCGGTCTTTCGCAGTTGATCCGCCTCTGCATTGACGGCCTATTCGATCCCAAGGACGCGCCATCAGGCCTCGTTGAACTCGTCTACCGCGCCGGCGATTGCCCTGATATCAAGACGCTGGAGGGGGAGGTGAAGCGGCTGGCAAAAGCGGTCAGGAAGATATTTCTGAGCATCGTGAAGGCCTGACAGCTCTCGTCGCGGAAATATGCAGAGATTGTCCGCGCAGCAATCGCCTGACTGACCGACTTCTCCTATGTTGCCGTTTCAATCGCGGGGAATGGAAAATGAAAACCTTCAATTTAGCACTGGCGCCTGAAAGACTCTGGCAGGCCATCAATCCGTGGACATTTTATCAGCAGGGATCACAGATCGGCTTCGTCAACATTGATCTTGGATCGACGCCGGCGCCCGAAACGGAACAAACGATTCTGGACGAGGTGGGGAGCTATGGTCGGCAGATCGGCCGCATTGGCGATGCGCTTGAGGTACTGCTGAAACATGTTCCGTTGGAGAACCTTTCACAAGAGGAACAAGACGCCTTGGTCGTACTCAAAGGCCAGCTTGCCGAGATTCGCCAGATAAAGGAAAGGCAGGGGCGAAAGCAGTCCCAGGATCGCTCGGAAAATCGATGAACGATTTGAAAAGCCAATTGCTAGACGTCGTCCGGAATCCGCAGCGAGATCACCGTACCCACGGCCTCGCGTGAGCGGATCTTCATGCGACCGCCATGCAGTGAGGTCAGCGAGCGGGAAATGGCGAGGCCGAGGCCGGAGCCGCCTTTGCTCTTGGCATACTGGTTCTGCACCTGTTCGAAGGGCTGGCCGATCTTCGCAAGCGCCGAGCGTGGAATGCCGATGCCGGTATCGGCGATGGTGACGACGACGAAGCCGTCGACGCGGCGTGTACGCACCGCGATGCGGCCGCCGCTGTTGGTGAACTTCACTGCATTGGAGAGCAGGTTGAGCAGCACCTGTTTCATCGCCCGGCGGTCGGCCGTCAGCGTCAAGCCGGAGCAGATGCGCTGTTCGATGACGATGTTCTTTTCAGCCGCCGGAATGGCGGTGAAACGCAGGCTTTCCTCGATCAGAGGCACAAGATCGATGCGCTCGCAATGCAGTCTGACGTGGCCGGCCTCGATCTTCGACATGTCGAGAATGTCGTTGATGACGTTGAGGAGATGTTTGCCGCTGTCATGGATATCGCGGGCATATTCGTCGTATTTCAGCGAGCCAAGCGGCCCGAACATCTGGTTCTGCAGGATTTCCGAGAAGCCGAGGATGGCGTTGAGCGGCGTGCGCAGCTCGTGCGACATGTTGGCGAGGAATTCCGATTTCGCCTTGTTGGCGGCTTCGGCGCGTTCCTTCTCCGCCTGATAGTTGGCGTTGGCCGTCGAGAGCTCGGCTTTCTGGCTCTCCAGCGTCTGGCGCGAAGCCGAAAGATCGCCGATCGTTGCCATCAGCCGGCGTTCGGATTCGCGCAGCCGTTCCTGATGGCGTTTCATCAGCGTGATGTCGGTTCCGACGGAGACCCTGCCACCGTCGCGGGTGCGCCGCTCGTTGATCTGCAGCCAGCGCTCGTCGGCAAGCTGTACTTCCGTCGTCCGCGAATAGCCGGAGCCGTCGGCATCGGAAATCCGCCGCTCGATGACCGGACGGGCGGCGGCGGCATTGACGGTCGAGCGCTCGGTGCCGGGCACAAGCACGCTGTCCGGCAGGCCATAGGCCTGCTGGAAATGCGTGTTGCACATGACGAGGCGATCGTTCTTGTCCCAGAGCACGAAGGCTTCCGAGGTGCATTCGATGGCGTCGGCCAGGCGCTGGTCGGCTTCTGCGTAGCGCTGGGCGAGCCGATGCTGTTCAGTCACGTCCATGGCGATGCCGATCAGGTGCATGCGGCCGGAATTGCTGCGGATCACCTGGGCGCGGGCCCGCATCCAGACATAGTGGCCGCCGGCATGGCGCATGCGGAAGATCTGATCGACCTGGCCGGAAGCGCCCTTGCCGATGGCGCGCGCGATCTCGTAGAGCCCGCCGTCATCGGGATGCATCAGCCGGGCGGCTTCGCCGAAGCCCATCGTCTTGTCGGAGCCCGGCAGGCCGAGCATGTCGTACATCGAGCGCGACCAGAAGAATTCGCGGTTCTCGAAATCGAAATCCCAGAGGCCACAGCGGCCGCGCGACAGCGCCGTCTCGACGCGCAGGTTCGATTCCAGGAAGATGTCGTCGGCATCGCGGGCGCGCTTCACCTGCGTGTAATAGGCATAGAGGATGACGAGCAGGATCGAGGAGATGCCGGCAAACAGCGTGACGTTGAGCGCCAGCTCCTCGCGCCAGAGCCGGCCGATCTCGTCGAGCGAGGTGGCGGCGACGACATAACCGCCGGCATTGCCCACCAGCGTGATCTCGGCATAGTGCGGCACGCCGCCGATCGTCGTTTCGATGACGCCGGCGCGATCGCCGAAGCGCCGGATCGCCGAGACTTCGGGGAAGAAATCACCGACATTGCTGCCCACATGCGAAAGCCCGGCGGTGGTCGCGGCAAAAACCTTGCCGCTTGCCTGCACGAGCAGCACGAAGGCGCCGCTGTCGAGCCGGTCCTGCGGCAGGAATTTGGCGAGGCGGGCCTGCGCCTCGGTCATATCGCCGTTGTCGAATATGTCGGCCGCATCGGCAAACACGGCAGAGGCGGTCGCCGCCGAAAGGGCGGTGGCATGGCGCGCTGAGGCCTCCAGGCGCCCGTACTCGCTCATCATGCCGAAGAAATGCGAGGCGGCGACGACGAAGAGGAAGGCGACGATCAGCGCCGGAATGGCTCGCTTCAAGACCAGCTCGGCCTTCGGCAGATAACGGAGAAGTGGTTCCGATCTCGCATGACCGGAAAGGCTGTCGCGCCAGGCTTTCAGCCCGTCAAAATCGACACGCAGCCGTCCTTCGGCCACGGTTGCCCGCCGCACGTCCATCATCTCTTCGCCTTGTCCCTCGTGTGATTCGCGCGCCGCTCGCTCGAACCTGACCTAGAGAATCATGGGTGATTCGCCTTGTCCAGAGGCAAAGGTAAAAATCCGTTAACTATTTATAATTTCGGGTTTTTCCAGGCGATTCGACGTGCTGGGCGACCGGCCGCCGAATTTTTCGGGACGGCCGGTCGAAGCAAATCACCCTTTAAGTGTGCGCTCGACGATATCGCGCACGTCGGTCGAAAGAGCGGCGGCCCGCTCGATCTCTATGAGGGCCGAGCGGGCGTGATCGGCACGCGTCGGTTCCAGCGAGCGCCAGGAGCGCATCGAGGTGAGGATGCGGGCGGCAAGCTGCGGGTTGCGCTGGTCGATATCGAGAATCTGCTCGGCGAGGAAACGATAGCCTTCGCCGTCGGCGCGGCCGAATCCGGTCGGATTGGCAAAGGCGAAGGTGCCGACCAGTGCCCGCATCCGGTTGGGATTGGTCCGCTTGAAGAGCGGATCGTCCATCAGGCCGCGGACACGGCCCAGGGTCTTTGCACCCGGAATGCCGGCCTGGATCGCTAACCATTTGTCGATGACGAGCGCATTTTCCGCGAAGCGGTCACGGAAGGTGGCGAGCGCCTCGCGCGTCTCGGCGCTATCGGGGAAACGATGGGCGAGGATCGTCAGCGCATGGCTGAGATCGGTCATGTTGTTGGCCGCATCGAAGGCGGACTTGGCGCGCGCCGGCGTCTGTTCGGCATGTGAGAGATAGGTGAGGGCGGTATTGCGCAGCGCGCGCAGGCCGGCGCTCTTCGCATCCGGGCTGAAATCGCCTGATGCCGTCATCGCCGCGTAGAGGCCGGTAAAGACGTCCTTTCCAGTATCGGCGATCTGTTTCAGGATCGCCTGCCGGCCGGCATGGATGGCATCGGGATCGTTGTTGCCGCCGAGTTCGCGGGCGATATCGGATTCGCTCGGCAGAGCCAGTGCCTGGGCACGGAAGGCAGGCTCGAGGCTCTCGTCGGCGGCGGCCGCGATCAGCGTCTCGACGAAGGTCGCCTCGCTGACAACAGGCTTGCCCTCGCGGGCGTCACGAGCCGCTTTCAGGAGGTTCGGCAGCGCCAGATCGGTCAGCGCCTGCCAGCGGGCGAAATGATCGGTCTCATGGCGCGCGAGGCGGGCGAGATCGGCTGGGCTCTGATCGAAATGCAGGTTGATCGGCGCCGAGAAGCTGCGGTTGATCGAAACGACCGGCCGCGTGCCAATGCCATGGAACACGGCCGTCTGTGTGCGGCCAGTGAGATGCAGCACCTCGCCGGTATATTCCGCGCCGTCGACCGAAGTCGGTTCGATCTTGCCGCCGTTTTCGCCAAACAGCGCGAGGCTGAGCGGAATATGCATCGGCTCCTTGCTCGGCTGGCCGGGCGTTGCCGGGATCATCTGTTCGAGCGACAGGGTGAAGCTGCCGGCTGCCGCATCATAGCTGCCCGATGCGGTGACGAGCGGAGTGCCGGCCTGATGGTACCAGAGCGAGAATTGGCTGAGGTCGCGCCCGCTTGCATCTTCGAAGCATTTGACGAAATCCTCGATCGTCACGGCCTGGCCGTCGTGGCGGTCGAAATAGAGGTCCATGCCTTTCTTGAAGCCGTCCTTACCGAGCAGCGTCGCGATCATGCGCGTAACTTCGCTGCCCTTTTCGTAGACGGTCGTCGTGTAGAAATTATTGATCTCGCGATATTTCGTCGGCCGCACCGGGTGAGCGAGCGGGCCGCCATCTTCGGGGAACTGCTCCGATTTCAGGTGGCGCACTTCGGCGATGCGCTTGACGGCGCGCGAGCGCTGGTCGGACGAGAATTCGTGGTCGCGATAGACCGTCAGACCTTCCTTGAGGCACAGCTGGAACCAGTCGCGGCAGGTGATGCGGTTGCCGGTCCAGTTGTGGAAATATTCATGCGCGATGATCGCCTCGATATTGGCATAGTCGGCATCGGTCGCGATCTCGGGATCGGCAAGGACGTATTTGTCGTTGAAGACGTTGAGGCCCTTGTTCTCCATCGCGCCCATGTTGAAATCCGAGACGGCGACGATCATGAAGATATCGAGGTCGTATTCGCGGCCGAACCTCTCTTCATCCCACTTCATCGAGCGTTTCAGCGCGTCCATGGCATAGGCTGCGCGCGGCTCTTTGCCGTGCTCGACATAGATCTTCAGCACCACCTCGCGGCCGGACATCGTCGTGAACGTGTCTTCGACGACGCCGAGATCGCCGGCGACGAGCGCGAAGAGATAGCTCGGCTTCGGATGCGGATCGAACCAGGCGGCGAAATGTTTGCCGGGGCCGTAGCCGGCGCCGCCGAGGAAGTTGCCGTTCGACAAAAGCAGCGGGTTGGCGTCCTTGTCGGCGATGATGTTGACCGTGAACGGCGCAAGCACGTCAGGCCGATCGGGGAAATAGGTGATGCGGCGGAACCCCTCCGCCTCGCACTGCGTGCAGTAGATGCCGCCGGTGCGGTAAAGGCCTATCAGCTTGGTATTGGCCTCAGGATTGATGATGGTGGTAATCGTCAGTTCGAAGGGCGCGCTCTCCGGCAGGTCGCGCACCGTCAGGCCTTCCGGTGTTGCGTCGTAACGCGAAGGGTCCAGCTCCACCTGGTCAAACAGCAGCCCCGACAACGTCAGTTCGTCGCCGTCGAGAACGATGGGCGCTGTCGGATCGGCGCCCGGGCGACGATGAAAGATCAGACGCGCCTCGACCTTTGTCTCCGTCGGGTCGAGTTCGAAAGTGAGGTCCACGCGTTCCAGCACGAAGTCGGTGGGACGGTAATCTGCCAGATGAATGACCTGGCCGGTATCTGTTCGCATGGTGTTTCCTGAAGACCGTTATTGGACAACCGCGGAATACAGAGGCGGGCGCACTCTGCCATAAATTTTGCCGGGCATGATTACATTAAAGTCTGAACTAAACTTAAAGCAAATTGCCCGCGAACGCCAAGTTCGCGGGCAAAATATCTTATTGGCAACGGATGAACACGGCCACAAGGAGATGGACACTACTTCAGATTGAGTGCCGCCTTGATCGTCGCGTCGTTTTCCGTCTGTTGCACGACGACGCCGTACCAGCCGAGCCCGTCGTAATCCTCGTAGCCGAGGGTGCGCGCGAAGGCGACGATCGAGCCGTTATTGTCGTAGTAGCTGCCTTTCGCCTGGCCGGACGGGTTGGCGAGCGCGAAATGGGAAAAGAGCAAGGTGGGATTGGTGGTGGCGATGACCCGGCTCTTGCCGTCGAGCAGCATGACAGTCGTTCTTTCCGCCAACTGCGGCGGCAGGTTGGCCTCCTTCTCGACGATCGCCTGGCCCTGGTTCTGCCAGTCGAAATAGACGCCGAGCGTGCCGATCAGCCGCCCGTCGAGCTTGCCCCCTTCGCGGATGCCTGTGGCATAAACGAGCGCATGCCTGTTGTCGTGCAGCGGGCTCGCTTTGACGTCGTCAACGATATACGCGTCGCCGGAGGAGCAGGCCGACGCCGTCCGGAACCACGGATCGCCGGCAAGGCTCGTGCCTGCGATCTTGCGCTGGAACTTGGGATTGGCGGATGCGATCACCTTGCCCGAGAGATCGGTCATGACGAGATCGAGATAGACGGTGTAGAAGCGGTTGATGGCGCCGAGACGCTCCGCCGCAAAGGCGACGGTTTCCCGGCCCGGTTCCTGCAGTGCCTGCCAGAGTGCCGGGTCCGTCGCCCACCAGCGCACGTCGGCCGTGCGTTCGAAAAGGTTGCGGACGATGAGCTGCACCAGTGTCTGCGCCAGATCGGTCAGGCGAACGCCCTCCATCTCCTCGACCAGCGAATCCGCCATGGCGCGGCTGAGGCCGATGCGGCCAAGCACGTTGCTCTCGAACCTGCCGGTAATGTCGGTTGCGATCTGCGCCAGCCGCTGCACCTCGTTGGCAACGACAGCGAAGCCCTTTCCGGTCTCGCCGGCTCTGGCTGCCTCGATCAGCGCATTGATCGCCAGCAGCTTAATCTGCTTGACGATATTGGTGTTGTCGGCGCTGAAGCGCTCGAGATCGGTGCTGATGCCGTCCGTGACGACGCGCATGGACCGCGGTGTCGCATTCTGCGACTGGGCAATGGTTTCGGCGCTAAGCGGCTTCATCAAAAGGATCCTGGAAGGAGCGGGCAATTATTTGTGTGGTGAAGAAAATTTCGAGATCAGCGATAAAAAACGATGCTTGCCTATGGTTTTCAATTGGTTAACGGCTGGCCCCGCGAGATGAACATTTTCGGGGTGAATGGCTCAAAACGAGAAATTTCAGAGCGGTGGCGCATAAGCAGCACGGTTGAGCCTGCCGCTGACGGCGTTTCTGTGATTCTCTGATGTTGCTTGCGGTTTTTTCGCCAATCGGTTTTTTCTTTCGCTACGATGGGAGACGTCACCCGCTGCGTTCCCGAGTCGAACGCGTCCCCCCGTTCCGCTTGAGCAGTATTAAGAGCCAGGATCATGCACTCGGTTCTCAGAAACCCGATGAGAGGCATTGCGCTGAAAGTCTCGTCGGTCGTGGTCTTCCTGGCCATGCAGACCTTCATCAAGCTGGCCGGCTCAGACATCCCGCCCGGTCAGGTCACCTTCTGCAGGTCGTTCTTCGCGCTCTTCCCGATCATGGCCTATCTCGCCTATAACAGGCAGCTGCGCGCCGCCTTCTACACGGCCAACCCAATCGGTCACCTGAAGCGCGGCACGATCGGCATCTTGTCGATGGCTTTCGGTTTCTATGGCCTGCTGCATCTGCCGCTGCCGGAGGCGATCGCGCTCGGCTACGCGTTGCCGCTTGTCGCCGTCATCTTCGCTGCCGTTTTTCTCGGCGAGACCGTGCGCATCTATCGCTGGAGCGCCGTCCTGGTCGGCATCGTCGGCGTCGCCATCGTTTCCTGGCCGAAACTCACGCTGTTTCGCGACGGCGGCATGGAAGCAGAACAGGCCGTCGGCGCACTCTGCGTGCTGCTCTCGGCCGTTCTCGGCGGCATGGCGATGATCCAGGTGCGCCGCCTCGTCGAGGAAGAGAAGACGGCGACGATCGTGCTGTATTTCTCGATCACCGCCTCGGTCTTCTCGCTGGCTTCTGTTCCCTTCGGCTGGCTCATCCTGCCATGGCCGACAGCGCTCTATCTGATCGCCGCCGGTTTTTGCGGCGGCGTCGCGCAGATCCTGCTGACGGAAAGTTACCGCCATGCCGACGTCTCCACCATCGCGCCGTTCGAATATACGTCGATCCTGCTCGGCGGTATCGTCGCCTATTTTGTCTTCGGCGACGTGCCGAGCGTTACCATGCTGATTGGCACCGTCATCGTCATCGCCGCCGGCATCTTCATCATCTTTCGCGAGCATCAGTTGGGCATCGAGCAGAGAGAGGCGCGCAAGGCCACGACGCCGCAAGCCTGACGCGGCAAGCGTATGATATGGAAGGTTTTAACGCGGCGATTGCGGTGGGTTGAAACTTGCGCTCACAGGGTGAAAAGAATGGTGAATTCTTGGGATACCGCCGGCCGGTGGAATATGATTGTTGAACATGAGAGAGTATCATTTATTCCAAGCTGTGCATGTCTGAATGGCCGCTGATGCCGGAGGGGCTCTGGGTGTCGTTGCTCCGAACGCTGGCCGGCGAGCGGAGGTGGAGAAAAGCATAATGGCATTCACAGCGGAGCAATTGGTGGGGAACTCTTCCTTTCTGATGAGCATTCGCTTTTTGGCTGGGCAGATGCGCGGCATGTTTGATGCTGGTCCGCGGCTGGCGCGACTGCTCGCCTCGCATCAGCGCTGGCTTCTGACCCAGACTGCCTATGCCCTCCACCTGGAATATGATCCGCGCGACCCGACGTCGGGTTTCACCGCCGTGCGGCTGACCGGGCGCATCACCGCGCACAAGGTGGCGAGCCGCAACACCGTGCTCGCCTTCATCGAGGAACTCTATACTTACCGCTTCATAACTCACACGCCCGGCGACGAGCGGCGGCGGCCACGTCATTTCGAACCGGCCGACGTCAGCCATCAGGGGATGTTTGCCTGGCTTTTCTCCAATCTCGGTGCACTCGACCTGCTCGACGGCGGTCAAAGGGCAGTGTTTTTTCAGGCAAATCCATCACTGATGCGGCTCATTCAGCCGCGCATTGCCCGCCATTGCCTCGAAGATGCCGCCTGGCGCGAACCGCCGGAGCAGGTGGCGCTCTTCCTCTGGACGGAAGCCGGCGGCCTCGTCGTCGACAACTTCATCACCCGGATGGATTTGGAAAGCAGCGAGCCGGGGAGGCTGTCTGTCGGCCGTGTCGAAACCCGTGCGCTCGCTGCCGATTTCATGATGTCGCGCACCCATCTGCAGCGGCTGCTGGCAAAAGCGGCGCAACGCGGCTGCGTCGGCTGGTATGACGAGCCGCGCAAGACGCACCTATGGATATCGCGGGATTTCGTCGAGGAATATTGCGCTTGGCAGGCGGTCAAGTTCGCCTATGTCGACGAAGCCTTCGAATGGGCGAAGGCCCAGATCGACGAGATGGCCATCTGATTAGAGCAATTCCAGTAAAAGTGCGCAGTGGTTTTGCGTCCGGAATGCGCGAAAACAAGGAGATAGAGCATTTCCGTGACTCGGAAAAACGGAATTGCTCTAGAGAACGATCGCCGCTGTACCTGCGCCATTGCGCGTTCCGGCATCGGCCGGCTTGACCGAAAGCTCGCGCTCATATTCCCGCGCGGCGCAGACGGCAACGCGGATATGCTCGAATGTTTCGATGTTGCGCAGAAGCGATATCAGGATCGTCGACATGTTGGGGTACTCTTGAGACGAAGGGCAGGCGAAGCGCCTACAGCGCTGCGCGTCTTTTAAGACGCGCAAAGGACGCTGCGACACGTTGAATTCCTGCTCAATATTGCTGGAAGTCCGAAAAAATGGCGTTCGGGCGCGCCGTGCGGCTGTTGATGCCGGTGCCGCGGGCAATCATCTGTTCGTTCGTGGCAAAGCCGAAACGGCTGTAGCCTTGAGTGAAACGAACCTGGTCGCCGGCGAGGCGAAGGGTTTCAAACCCGCTATGGATAGGACGAAAACGCTTGTTCATGGCCTTGGTTCCTGTGATTCCTCCCAAGACACAGCTGATATTGCGATGCAACATAGATTCCGCAATGCATCACGGCGGGATGCAGCCATGCGAAAATCGCATAGATTGATTCACAAATTATTCAACTTTGGCTAATTTCTAAGCAAAGAGAGGGACTTAAGCTTCGCTTGAAAGGCGAGCAGGTCATTCCAGGCCAGCCGCTTGTTTACAGGTGCGGTTAACAGATCCTGCGGATGCAGGCTGGCTATGGCAGGAATGACACAGTCCGCAACGCCAATCTCTTTCCAATGGCCGCGCAGGCCGTGAATCGTATCGCTTTCGCCGAAGAAGAAGCGCGCCGAAAAATTGCCCAGCAGCAGGATCGCCTTGGGTTCGGCAAGCGCGATCTGCCGCTCGATGAAGGGGCGGCAGATGTCCATTTCCGCCGCCGAGGGCGCACGATTGCCAGGTGGTCGCCAGGGGATGACCTGCGTCAACAGAATGGCTGAGCGCGTCAGCCCGATCGCCGTCAGCATCTTGTCGAACAGCTGGCCGGATTTTCCCGAGAAGGGCACACCCTCGCGATCGTCTTCGGCGCTCGGCGCCGAGCCGATCACCATGATCCCGCTTTCGGCATTGCCGCTGGCAAAGATGGTCGAGCGGGCACTGTGCTTGAGGTTGCAGCCGTTGAAAGATTCGATCGCGGTCTTGAGCTCACTGAGCGATCGCGCGGTTTCGGCGACGAAGCGCGCCTGCTGCACCGCCTCGCCATCCGGGATCGCCGGTTGCGGGCTGGAAGATGCACGTTCGGCAGGCGCCGGGCGTGCCGCTGTATTCGGACGCGGCGGTACCTGGCCTGGGGCAGGGCGTTCCCCAGCGGCAGGACGTTGCGGCTGCGCCTGTGCCGCCGCCGGGCGGCGGGCGGCCTTCATCGCCTCGAACTCGGCGAAACGGTCGATAGCCTCTTCCTCCAGCAGCCATTCCACGCCGGCATCCGCATGGAAATGCAGAAGCGCTGCAAGCTCGGCGGGGGAGAGGTCGTTGGCGGAGATCATGCGGCAAGCTTAGCGGAGTGACAGGGGCATTGAAAGGGTGGGCGGCAGATTGCCCACCCTTGCCGGTGCTATTGCACAGTCCATTGTGCGATGTCCTCGCGTTCGCCGATCAGCGCCAGGCCGTGGGCGATCGACAACAGCTCGCCGCCGCTTTCGATCCGGTCGCGCTCGAAGCGTTCGGTGAAGATGCGGCGCACCGCCGGCACGAAGGAGGTGCCGCCGGTGAGGAACACCTTATCGATCTCCGCAGGCTTCGTCTCGGTCTTGTCGAGCACGTCGTCCAGCGCGCCTTCGATGCGGGCGAGATCATCGGCGATCCAGCCTTCGAAATCGCTGCGCTTGATGCTGCGATGCCCACCGCGACCAAGCGGCGCGAAATCGAAAGGCGCCTCCTCCGCGGCCGAGAGCGCCATCTTCGTCGCCGACACAGCCTGATAGAGCGGGTAGCCCTCGTCATGGTCGATGAGGTCGATGAAGATTTCGAGCTTTTCCGGTTCCAGGCTGGTGCGTACCAGCTTCTTCAGATCCTCGAATTCGCGCGTCGTCTTGAAGATCGACAGCTGGTTCCAGCGGCCGAAGCTGGAATAGTAGTTGGACGGCACTTCGAGAATCTTGTCGAAGCTCTTGAAATGGCTGCCTTTGCCGATCAGCGGTGCGACGATGTTGTCGATCATCCTGTAGTCGAAGTGATCGCCGGCGACGCCGACGCCGGAATGGCCGATCGGTGTTGCCGTCAGCTTGCCGGCAACGGTCTCGAAGCGGATCAGCGAATAGTCGGTCGTGCCGCCACCGAAATCGGCAACCAGTACGGTGGCATCCTGCTTCAGGTTCTGCGCGAAGTAGAAGGCAGCGGCGACCGGCTCATAGACATAATGGATCTCGGGAAAACCGAAGCGCGACAGCGCCTCATTGTATCGTTCGGTCGCCAACGCCGGATCGGGGCTGGCGCCGGCAAAATGCACCGGCCGGCCGGTGACGATACGGCTGACATCGGAAGGCCAGTGGTCGCCGGCATAGTTGCGCAGGCGCCGCACGAAGACCTCCATCAGATCCTCGAAATTATGCCGTTTGGCGAAGATCAGCGTGCCCTGGAACAGCGCGCTCGCCGCAAAGGTCTTGATCGACTGCAGGAAGCGACATTCGCCGGGATTGTCGATGAATTGGCGGATCGCCGCATGGCCCGCCTCCACCTTCAGCGCCGAAGCGCCGAGCTGCGCATCCTTCATGAAGGAAAGCGCCGTGCGCATGCTGTCGGCCGTACCCTCCGTGCTCGTGAACGCCATCGAGCGCGTCGCCCCGCCATCCGCCATGGCGAGAACCGTATTCGTCGTGCCGAAGTCGAAACCCAGCGCCTGAGCCATGCCCGCACCTCTTCATGCCGATTGTTATTGGAGACGGAGCGTTGCTCCGCGAAAGGGCGTAGGACGCCCGGATTCAGGAGGGCGGGTGATGCCACAGAGGCGTGACACATTCAAGAGGAGCGGAAGTTGATGTGATCGCGGGCGCACTTCTTCTCCCGGTTGGAAGAAGAAGTGCGCCGCAAGGGTCAATCGGCAATGCCGAACTCAGAGGGCCGTCATCACTCGGCGGCCATTGCCCTTGCCTCCTGCACCTCCGGCTCCTCGACCTTCTTGTGGCCGATCAGTCGGCCGAGGAAGCTTCCGAAGCGGTCCATCTCGACGAAGATGACCGGGGTGATGAAGAGCGTCAGCATCTGCGAGACGATCAGGCCGCCGACGACGGCGATGCCGAGCGGCTGGCGCAGTTCGGAACTGGCGCCGGTGCCGAGCGCGATCGGCAGGGCGCCGAGCAGGGCGCAGAAGGTCGTCATCATGATCGGTCGGAAGCGTCGCACGCAGGCCTCGTGGATCGCCACCGTCGCCTTTTCGCCGGTCGTGCGCATGGTCTCCACCGCCACGTCGATCATCATGATCGCGTTCTTCTTGACGATGCCGATCAGCATCAGCAGGCCGATAAGGGCGATGATCGACAGGTCGAAACCCATGATATCAAGCGCCAGCAGCGCACCGAATGCCGCGGCCGGCAGGCCGGAGAGGATGGTGAGCGGGTGGATGAAGCTCTCGTAGAGTACGCCGAGCACGACATAGATGGTCAGCACCGCCGCAAGGATCAGGTATGGCGTATTGCCCTGAGACTGCTCGAAGATCTGCGCTGTACCGCCATAGGAGGTGAAGACGTCGGCCGGCATGCTCATTTCCGTCTTGATCTGGTCGATTGCCGCCGTCGCGTCGCTGAGCGAGACGCCTTCCGGCAGGTTGAAGGAAACGGTGGTCGAGACCAGCTGGCCGGTCTGGTTGATGGTGACCGGGCCGACCGTGCGCTCGACATGCGCGAAGTTTGAAAGCGGCACCAGGCTGCCATTGGCCGAGGCGACACGGATTTCCGAGAGCTTCTGGTCGTCCCAGGGCTTGCTCGTGTCGTATTCGACGATGACGTCGTAGCTGTCGCCGGTCGACTGGATTTCCGCCGCTGCATATCCGCTGAAGGATTCCTGCAGCGTCGTGCGCAGCGTATCATTGTCGATCCCGTAGGCGGCTGCCCGCTCGGTATCGATGACGATGTTGGCCTGCAGGGCGTTGTTCTGGGCATCCGAGGTCACGTCGGTGAACAGCCGGTCCTTACGCATCGCCGCCTGGATCTTGCCGGCCCACAGGTTGGTCTGATCAGCACTCAGCGCCTGCACCACCAGCTGATATTGGCTGGCCGTCTGGCGACCGCCGAAGCGCAGGCTCTGGTTCGGTGTCACGAAGGCCTGCAGGCCGGGGATCTTGTTGATCGCCGTGCGCAGCTCGCGCAGCGTCTGGTCAAGCGGCGCACGCTGGTCCTTGTCCTTGAGTTCGACGAACATCGAGCCGTTGTTCTGTGGCTTGTTGGGGTTGCCGCCGATCGTCGACATCACATGGTTGACCGCCGGGTTCGCCTTGACGGCGGCTGCCGCCTGCTGCTGCAGCGCCGCCATGGCCGAATAGGAAATGTCCTGCCGGGCCTGCGTGCTGATCGTCAGGCGGCCGATATCCTCCTGCGGGAAGAAGCTTGTCGGCAGTGTCATGAAGAAATAGATCGTCAGTGCCACCGAGGCGAGGAAAACGCCGAGGATCGTGAGGCGGTGGCGAAGGCACCAGCCGACAGCCCTGTCATAGCCGCGCAGCGTCCGTTCGAAGCCGGCATCGAAGATGCGGATCATGAGCGGCGGGCGGCTCTGGTGGTTGGACAGACGCGAGGCGAGCATCGGCGTCACGGTCAGCGAGACGATTGCCGAAGAGATGATCGCAATCGCAACCACCATGCCGAATTCGTTGAACACGCGGCCGACAACGCCGCCCATCAGCAGGATCGGGATGAAGACCGCGATCAACGAAACCGACATGGAAATGATGGTGTAGCTGACTTCGCCCGCACCCTTGATCGCCGCTTCCCGCACGGGCATGCCTTCCTCGACATGGCGCAGAATGTTCTCGAGCATGACGATGGCGTCATCCACCACGAGCCCCACCGCGAGCGTTAGCCCGAGCAGCGAGATGTTGTCGATACTGTAGCCCAGCACATACATCATGCCGAAGGTCGAGATCAGCGACAGCGGAACGGCAAGCCCGGGAATGATCGTTGCTGTCGCATGGCCGGTAAAGAGGTAGATGACGAGAACGACGAGGCCGATCGTTAGGAGCAGCGTGAACTTCACGTCGGAGATGGCATCGCGAATCGGCTTTGCGGCGTCGTTCATGACGACCGTGTTGACCGAGGGCGGGATTTCGGCGTGAAGCTGCGGCAGCTTGGCGTTGATCGCATCGACGACATCGACCGTGTTGGCATCCGGCTGGCGCTGGATGGCGAGGATGATGCCGCGTTGGCCGTCATACCAGCTGCCGGTATACTGGTTCTCAACACTGTCTTGCACATCAGCAATATCGCCGAGGTGGATCGGCGCGCCGTTCGGATTGGCAATGACGAGCGAACGGAATTGTTCGGCGCTGGTGCGCTGCGTGTTCGCCGTGATGGTCATGCTCTGCGAATTGTTCTGCAGCGTTCCCACAGGCTGCTGGCTGTTGGCGGCAGCAAGCGCCTTGTTCACGGTGTCGATGCCGATGCCGCGGGTCAAAAGCTTATTGGGATCGACCTCGACGCGCACGGCATAGGTCTGCGCACCGTAGACGCTGACCTGGGCAACGCCGGGAAGCGTCGAAAGCGACGGCGAGATGATGTTCTCGGCGATGTCGTCAAGCTTGCTGCGCGGCATGGTGTTGCTCTGCACCGAGAGCAGCATGACAGGCGCATCGGCCGGGTTCGTCTTGCGATAACTGGGCGGCGTGGTCAGATTGTCGGGCAGTTGCCGGGTGGCATGCGAAATCGCGGCCTGCACGTCGGCTGCGGCCGCATCGATATTACGACTGAGGTCGAACTGCAGCACGATGCTGGTGCTGCCGAGCGAACTGGAGGCGCTGATTTCGGTGATCCCGGGAATGGTCTCGAACTGCTTGATCAGCGGTGTCGAAACCGAGGTCGCCATCGTCTGCGGCGAGGCACCGCTCAACTGCGCCGAAACGTTGATGGTGGGAAAGTCGACCTGCGGTAGCGCTGCGACGGGTACGAGCTGATAACCGGCAAGACCGGCCAGAATGACGCCGATCGCAAGCAGCGTCGTCGCGACGGGGCGCTGGATACAGAAATTCGGGATCATTGCTGAGCTCCCACCGCGATCGTCTCGGAGGGCTGCTGTTGCCGAGGCTCTTCGGCGGAGGCGACATCAAGCGTCTTTTCATCGAACTGCTCGTTGATCGCCTGCTGGTCGCTGAGCTGGCCCTGGCCCTCGACGACGACGTGATCGCCTGCCTGAAGACCCGATTCTATGGCGGTGAAGCCGCCGTTTGCGCGGGCAACGGTGACGGCCGTCAGATGCGATTTGCCGTCCTTGGCGACGAAGGCGAAGAAACCCTCCGGACCAGGGCTGACGGCAACCGTCGGCACCACCACCTGCTGTTGGTCATTGTTGAAATGCACGACGATGTTGACCGACTGGCCTGGCCAGAGCGCGCCGGAGGCATTCTCGAATTTCGCCTTGGCGAGGATCGTGCCCGAGGCCGTATCGACCGTGTTGTCGTAGAAGCTGATTTCGCCCTTTCGCACTTGCCCCTTTGTGGAATTGGGGGAGGTGCTGACCTCGACCGGACCGGCTGCCAAGGCGCTCTTCAGCTCCCTGAGATAGCGTTCCTGCAGGTGGAATTTCACGTAGATCGGATCGTATTTCGCAATAGTGACGATTGCCGCGCCGGCACTGAGGAAAGCGCCCTTGCTGACAGCGATATCGCCGAGCCGGCCGTCGAAGGGAGCGCGGATATCGGTGTGCTCGAGCAAGATCTGATCGGAGGCCAGCGACGCCTTGTCGGCGTCGACCGTGGCTGCAGCGGTATCACGGGCGGCGACCGCCTGGTCGAGGCTCTGCTGGGTGCCGGCCTTCTGATCGAAGAGGTCCTGCGCGCGCGTCAATGCGGTTTCGGCTTCCGAAAGGGTTGCCGTGTCGCGCACGATCATCGCATTGTCCTTGTCGACGGTCGCCTTGGCCGTCCGATCGTCCAGCTTGGCGATCAGGTCCCCGGCTTTGACGGTCGCCCCATCCTGCGCATTGATGCTGACGATCAGGCCCTGTTCCTGTGCGGCAATGGTCGTATTGTCATCGGCATCGGCCCAGCCGGACGCCGTCACATCCATCGGCAGCGTCGTCTTCACGGCTGCGACTGTTTTGACGACGGTCGGGCCGCCACCACCGCGTCTGCGCCCGCCGCCCTGATGTTGTCCACCATCCTGCCCCTGATTGGCTTGCCCCTGATCTGCCTGTGCCTGCTGCCCGCCGCCATTGCCGGTTTCCGGCTGCTTGATGAACTGCGAGAGGTAGGGAATGCGAGAGGCATAAGGGACCCGATTCCCGAATTGCCAGACGCCGACGGCGGCAACGGCGATAACGCTGATGGTGATCCAAAATTTCTTCATGGGCGATACCGGTCTTTGGGCAAGGTTGCGGGGGCAAGGTTGCGAATTTTATGCCCCGATTGAGCCACTTATATTGCGGCGCAAAAAAGACATAATTCCCGGGTCGTGATCACTAAGTGGTTATAACGGCTTAAATTTTTGTAATGAATATTCCGTAATATTCAAACTAGACTAATATAGTCCCAGTGTAACCCGATGCCGTTTGACGGCGGAGGGCAGGCGGCTCGCGACAAGACGATGTCGATCCGTGCGCCGTCATTTGCCCCCCGCGAAGAACACGGAAAAAACTAGAGAAGGCAGGTCGTCATGACCGAGTTGGACGCCAGCGAATTTCGTTCTCTCATCATAAGTGTGTTTCCTGAACTCACGGCCTCCGTCTTCAAGCTGGCGGCGAAGGGCTGGGATTCGATGGCGGTCGACGTTGACGACACGCTGATCTTCAAGTTTCCTCGCAATCTCGGCGCGGAAAGAGCGCTTCAGAAGGAAGCCGCCTTGCTCGACATCGTTCGGCCGTCGTTGTCGATGGCGGTTCCAGACATGCGCATTCATGACGGGCCGCCGATCTTCTCCAGCCATGCCAAGCTCGACGGCGAACATCTCATCGCCGAAGATTACGATGCGCTTGGTGAAGGCGATCGTCAGCATCTCGCCGAAGATCTCGCCCGCTTTTACGCCGAGTTGCACGTGCTCGATGCCGATCGCCTGCGCTCGGCCGGTGCCGGCGCGATCCAGCCATGGCAATCGCCGGAGACGGTGCGAACGAGGGCTTTGCCGCTGCTGCCGCCTGACATCAAGAGCTTTGCCCAGGCCATCATTTCCGATTTCGAAGCCTTGCCGCCCGATCCTTACGGCAGCATCTACGGCTTCTTCGATGGTCATGGCTGGAACATGGCCTTCGACCATGCGCAAAAGCGGCTGAATGGCATTTATGATTTTGGCGATTCAGGCTTTGGCCCGTTGCACCAGGAATTCATCTATTCGAACTTCATCTCGCCCGATCTGACCGCCCGCATCGTATCGGCCTATGAAATGCTGACTGGACGCAGGCTCGACCGGCGGCGCATTGCGATCCTGACGGGTTTCCATCGTCTTTCCGAACTCGCCGAATTTGCGGACGATCCGGCTTACGTCGAACAGATGATCCGAAGTGCCGCGGCATGGGCGGCGGCGGCCCGCGTCGGCTGAGAGGGAATGCTCAGACGGACCGCGCCGCGCCGCCGTCGCAGCGGATCAGCGAGCCGGTGATGTAGCTTGCCGGCTGGCTGCACAGGAAGGCAGCGGTTGCGGCAAATTCCTCGACCCTGCCGTAGCGGCCGACCGGAATGCGCGCTTCCTTGTCGGTACGGATCTCCTCGAGGCTCTTGCCAGTCCGCTTTGCGGCCGCCCCATCGAGATCGTCGAGCCGCGCCGTCAGGATACTGCCCGGCAGGAGCAGGTTGGTGGTGACGCCGAAGCTCGCCACTTCGGAGGCAAGCGTCTTGCTCCACCCGGCAAGGGCCGGGCGCAGCGTATTCGACAGCGCCAGATTGGCAATCGGTTCGATCACGCCGGATGAGGCAACGGTGAGGATGCGGCCCCAGCCCTGCGCCTTCATGCCGGGCAGCAGCGCATTGGTGAGCGTGATCACCCGAGCGACCATGGAGAGGAAATAGCTTTCGAGCTTTTCGCCCGTCATGTCCTCCGTCGTGCCGGGCGTCGGTCCGCCGGTATTGTTGACGAGGATATCGAGCCCGCCGAACTTCTCCCTCACCGCCGTCGTCGTCATTTCGACGAAGCGTTCGTCCCCGAGATCGGCCCAGATCCAGTCGGCCCGGCCTTTGCCTTCGCTATTGATCGCCTTGCAATTGGCGTCCAGCTGTTCGCCGCTGCGCCCGCAGAGCAGCACGTTTGCGCCTTCCCGCGCCAGCGCCACGGCGATGCCGAGGCCGAGGCCGCGCGAAGAGGCGAGGACGAGTGCCCGTTTGCCCTTGATGCCGAGATCCATGATTGTCCTCCGATATGTCAGAGCGATGTATAAGGCGCAAGCAGCAGAAAAGGAAAGGGAATGTGACCGGTTCGGCAGCGTTTGATAATTGACGTTGACGTAAGCGTTATGTAATTCTGCCTTATGAGACGTCATCATTGTGCGAATTGGAAGATTGGCTGTCGTATCCCGGCTCGACAATGCTTTCTCGTTTTGACAAGAAAGTGCCATGACGGGGATGACGGCCGCGTGCCGCCAAGCGGAGACGAGTGAATGACCGAGACGACTGAGCTGCCCGAACGCGAGAGCATGGAATTCGACGTGGTGATCGTCGGCGCCGGTCCTGCCGGTCTTGCGGCGGCGATCCGGTTGAAGCAGGTCAATCCGGAACTCTCCGTCGTCGTGCTGGAGAAGGGCGCGGAAGTTGGTGCGCATATCCTCTCGGGCGCCGTGGTCGACCCGATCGGCATCGACCGGCTGTTGCCCGGCTGGCGCGACGAGGCCGATCATCCGTTCAAGACCAAGGTCACCTCAGATCACTTCCTGCTGCTCGGTCCGGCCGGCTCTGTTCGCCTGCCGAATGTGCTGATGCCGCCCCTGATGAACAATCACGGCAACTACATCGTCTCGCTTGGGCTCGTCTGTCGCTGGCTGGCGACCAAGGCCGAAGAACTCGGCGTCGAGATCTATCCGGGTTTTGCCGCAGTAGAAGTGCTCTACAATGACGAGGGTGCGGTGACCGGCGTTGCCACCGGCGACATGGGCATCGAGAAGAACGGCGAACCCGGGCCGAACTATACCCGCGGCATGGAACTGCTCGGCAAATATGTGCTGATCGGCGAGGGCGTGCGCGGTTCGCTCGCCAAGCAGCTGATCGCCAAGTTCGATCTGCAGAAAGACCGTGAACCGCAAAAATTCGGCATCGGCATCAAGGAGCTCTGGCAGGTCAAGTCCGAGAACCATCGGCCGGGCCTGGTGCAGCACTCCTTCGGCTGGCCGCTCGGCATGAAGACCGGCGGCGGCTCCTTCCTCTATCACCTGGAAGACAATCTGGTGGCGGTCGGCTTCGTCGTCCACCTCAATTACAAGAACCCCTATCTCTATCCCTTCGAGGAATTCCAGCGCTTCAAGACCCATCCGGCGATCCGCACCACCTTCGAGGGCGGCAAGCGGCTGTCTTATGGCGCTCGCGCCATCACCGAGGGCGGCTACCAGTCGGTGCCGAAGCTTTCCTTCCCCGGCGGCGCGCTGATCGGCTGTTCGGCCGGTCTCGTCAACGTGCCGCGCATCAAGGGCAGCCACAATGCGGTGCTGTCGGGCATGCTGGCCGCCGAGAAGATCGCCGTAGCGATTATATCAGGCCGCAGTCATGACGAAGTGATCGAGATCGAGAATGAATGGCGCAAGGGCGACATCGGCAAGGACTTGAAGCGGGTGCGCAACGTCAAGCCGCTGTGGTCGAAGTTCGGCACCGCACTTGGCGTAGCGCTCGGCGGCTTCGACATGTGGACCAACACGCTGTTCGGCCTTTCCGTCTTCGGCACGCTGAAACATGGCAAGACCGATGCGCAGTCGCTCGAACCTGCCTCGATGCACAAGCCGATCGCCTATCCGAAACCCGATGGCGTCCTGACCTTCGATCGGCTGTCCTCGGTGTTCCTGTCGAACACCAATCACGAGGAAGACCAGCCGGTGCATCTGCAGGTCAAGGACATGGCGCTGCAGAAGAGTTCGGAACACGACATCTATGCCGGCCCGTCGACGCGTTACTGTCCGGCCGGCGTTTATGAATGGGTGGAAAAGGATGGCAAGGACGTCTTCGTCATCAACGCCCAGAACTGCGTGCACTGCAAGACCTGCGACATCAAGGACCCCAACCAGAACATCAACTGGGTGCCGCCGCAGGGCGGCGAGGGGCCGGTCTATCCGAACATGTGAGGCGGCTTGTCCTCGCGGCCGACAATTTCACGTGCTGACGCCTTCGTGATCGCCTCCTGCCGGAGGCTGTTAGCCGTTCGTTAACCATAATTTCCTTAGCTTGCGACATCGTGTTGACGCACTAAGGACACATTCATGACGATCTCCCGCCGGGGCTTCCTGATCGCCTTGCCGCTTTTCGTGGCCGGCTGCTCTTCGACCGGTCTGAACAGCCAGACCAATTATGCTGCACTTCCGGACGAAAAATTCCCGTTGAAGCAGGTGCCGATCGACAAGATCAAGCCGGAGCTCCGCCGCCAGGAAGTGGCCTACGAAACCACCCATGCTGCCGGCACCGTGATCGTCGATACACCCGCGCGCCGCGCCTATTACGTCCTCGGCGGGGGCAGGGCGATGCGTTATGGTGTCGGTGTCGGTCGCGAGGGGCTGGCCTTTGCAGGTAACGCCTATATCGGCCGCAAGGCCGAGTGGCCGAGCTGGACGCCCACCGAAAACATGCAGCGCCGTGAAGAGCGCTATCGCAAGCTTGCCGGCGGCATGCCGGGCGGCCCGAACAACCCGCTCGGTGCGCGGGCCATGTATCTCTTTCGCGGCGGCAACGACACCCATTTTCGCATTCATGGCACCAACCAGCCGCAATCGATTGGTCTGGCCATGTCGAGCGGCTGTGTCCGCATGATGAACCACGACGTGATCGACCTCTATAGCCGCGTCGAGGTCGGCGCCAGGGTCGTCGTCATCCAGGCCTGACTTGGCCGTTCGAAGCTCGGTAAGGACGCCGTCTCCATTGAAAAAGCCGCCGCAGCGATGGCTGCAGGCGGCTTTCATCTGCCGTTGGTGTTGGATTTCAGCGGCGCGGTGCCGCAATGCCCGTCGAAAGCGCCACGCCGATGCCGGTGATCACGGCGGCGCTGATTTCCGTCATGCCGATGGCTTCGCCAAGCAGCAAGCCGCCGCCAAGCGTTGCGAGCACCGGCGTCAGCGCCGTGAAGGCGGCGGCCTGTGTTCCCCCGAGTGTTCTGACGGCGGTGCCGTAGGCGACCATGGCGACGAGGCCGGAAAGAACGCCCTGGCTCAGCACCTGCAGGCCGATCTCCTGAAGAGGAACCTGTGGCAGCGAGATGCCGAAGATGAGGGCGAGCGCGCCCATGATCAGGAAGGACCAGACGGCGATCAAGGCGCTCGCCTGCACGGCGGTCAGGCCCGAGCGGCGGAAGGCATGCGTATAGCTTGCCCAGAGAACGGCGCCGGCCGGCAACAGCACGAAGCTCGTCCATGGCAGCGAGGCGTCCGCAAGGCTGCGCGTGAGCAGGATCAGCACGCCGGCGACGATCGCAACGAGCCCAGCGATGCGGGTGCTGTCGGGTCTTTCGCGAAACAGCATAATGCCGATCAGCGCCGCGGCAAGCGGCATGGAGCCGCCGAGCAGGATCCCTGAGGAGGCGGCCGGCGTCGAGTGGATTGCCAGCGTCGTCAGCAGGAAGAAGACGGCGCCGGAGCCTGACACCATGATTGCCAGCAGGTGAAGTGGCAGGGCCTTCGGCAGCAGCCCCGTCTTCAGCCAGACGGGTGAAAGCACCAGCGCCGGAATTCCGAAGCGGATCAGCCCGATGTCGATCGAGCCGAGCGGCGTTGCTGCGCTGTGGCGGGTGACAAGAAACCATGTCGCCCAGATCAGCACGGTAATAGTGCCGCCGGCATAACCCAGTACCTGCGACGGCGACTTGTCGTTCGTGAAAGCAATGGTGGTCATCGTCCTGTCCTTTCCTTCATCCGGAGCCTGTCCGGTTGAAGAGAAGACTAGCGCCAGAGGTCAGGGCATGTCCTTGCTATCTCTAGCTCAAAAATCATGCTATGCGCAATCTTCTGCCAATTGATGCCAGCAGGGATCGCGAAAATGCCAAATCTCGATAAATTCGATATCGCCATCCTGAAGTGCCTGCAGGAGGATGCGCGGGCCACCAATGTCGAGATCGCCGAGAAGGTGAACCTTTCGCCGTCGCCCTGCCTGCGCCGCATCCGCAATCTCGAACGCTCCGGGATCATCCGCGGTTACACGGCGGATATCGATCGCAAGGAGGTCGGTCTCGGCCTCACCGTCTTCGTCGAATTCAAGGTCGTCCAGCACAGCCGCGAAAATTCCGAGGCGCAGCAGAAGGCGCTGCTCGCCATCCCCGAGATCGTTTCCTGCTTCCTGATTTCAGGCACGGCCGATTTCCTTGCCGAAGTGGTGGTGGAGGATCTTGCCGCCTACGAACGGCTTCTGACCGAAACGCTGTTGACCTTGCCGAATGTCAGCGACATCCGCTCGAATTTCGCCATCCGCAGCATCAAGACGCATGGGCCGCTGAAACTGCCCGAGGGAAAATAATTCCCCTCGGGCATGCTTGCAGGTTAGAGCAGCGTCCCGCTGAGGATGAGCAGCGCCACCGAGAAGTAGATGACGAGCCCGGTGACATCGACCAGCGTGGCGACAAAGGGGGCCGAGGCGCTGGCCGGATCGAGCCGGAGCTTCTGCAGCACGAAGGGCAGCATCGAGCCGCAGATCGAGCCGAAGGTGACGATCCCGATCAGGGCGGCAAACACCGTGACGGCGACCATCTGCCAGTGCGGGCCGTAATCGTAGAGCCCGGCCGACTGCCAGAAGACGATGCGGACGAAGCCGACGAGGCCGAGGATCGCGCCGAGCACGACGCCCGTCGGCAGTTCGCGCAAAAGCACCTTCCACCAGTCCGAAAGCTTCAGCTCGCCGAGCGCCAGCGCCCGGATGATCAGCGAGGTTGCCTGCGAACCGGAATTGCCGCCCGAGCTCATGATCAGCGGGATGAACAACGTCAGCACCACGGCCTTTTCCAGCTCGCCTTCGAAATGCTGCATGGCGCTTGCCGTCAGCATCTCGCCGAGGAACAGGGCTGCGAGCCAGCCGGCGCGCTTGCGGATCATGCCAGCGAAGCTGATCTTCATGTAGGGCTGGCCGAGCGCCTCCATGCCGCCGAACCTCTGGGCCGCTTCCGTCGTGTCCGATATCATCGTGTCGATCACGTCGTCGACGGTGACGATGCCGAGCATCTGCCCATGTTCGTCGGTGACGGGCAGGGCGAGCAGGTCGTGCTTGCGGATCAGCCGGGCGACATCCTCCTGCTTCATCAGCGGATCCGCCGAAACCGGCGCGCCCTTCTGTGCCACCGAGAGGATCGAAGCGTCCGGCTCGCCGGTGATGAGGCGACGCAGCGTCACCACATGCAGCAGCGCATGGCTGGCCTCGTCCAGCACATAGATGGCGTAGACGGTCTCGCGCGAGCGTTCGACCTGGCGCACATGGTCGAGTGTGCGGGCGACGGTCCAGCTATCAGGCACGCTGACGAACTCCGTCGTCATGATGCCGCCGGCCGTGCGCGGCGGATAGCCCATCAGGTGCTGGATCGCGATGCGCACCGGTTCGTCGAGGCTGGAGAACAGCCGGGCGCGCGTCTCGCCGTCGAGTTCAAGCAGCACGTCGGCGACGCGGTCGTTGGACATGCCGTGCAGCAGCCGTGCGGCGTCCTCGGCGCTGATCAGCGCAAGAATCTGTGCGGCGTTGCGAAGCTCCGGTCGGTCGAGAATGTTGACCGCATAGTCGAGCGGCATGCCGCATAGAACACGCCCGGCGTCCTGGACGCTCAGCGCGTTCAACGCTTCGACGCGTTCGGCGATCGTTGCGCCGCGGCTGTTGTTGATGAAGGCACGGGCGGCATGGCCTGCCCGAAGAGGGAAGCGATTGATATTCATTTGAGGCTCGCCTTTCCGTCGATCCGCCGTAGCGTCCGATCGGGCGAGCCGACAGGAGTCGGTCAGCGCACGAGGGTCGCGTACGGCAAAGGCAATCGACTGCTACTGTCGCTTGGCATCGTTATGATGGCTCCGTTGAAATCCGTGGCTGACGAGTGTCGTCCACGTGAGTGCTAGGTGGTCCCGAACGCCGAAAAAGTCAAGCGGGGTAAATGCTTAACGCCAGAATGTCGCACCCTGCGATGTGGCATTCCAGGCGGGTTTATACGACCTTGCGGGAAATACCGGGCCTGCTGGCTGGAATCTCAGAATCCTGCAAGTACAGCCTTGCCCTTCATCCTGCCGCTTTCGATCATGGCATGCGCCGTCTTGAGGTTTGCCGCATTGATCGGTCCGACGATCTCTGAAAGCGTCGTGCGGATCTTTCCGCCGTCGACGAGCTCGGAAACCCTGTTCAGCAGCTTATGCTGCTCGATCATGTCAGGCGTGCCGTAGAGCGGGCGGGTGAACATCAACTCCCAATGAACTGAGACGGCCTTTCGCTTGAAGGGCACGATGTCGAGCGTCTTCGGATCGTCGATCAATGCGAAGCGGCCCTGCGGCGCAATCGCTTCGACGATGTCGCCAATATGGCTGTCGGTATTGGTGGTCGAGAATATGAATCCCGGCGCGCCGATGCCGAGCGCTGCCACCTGCGGCGCGATCGGTTTGGAATGGTCGACGACGTGATGCGCGCCGAGTTCCCTCACCCAGTCCTGCGTCTCCGGCCGCGAGGCCGTGGCGATCACCGTCAGATCGGTCAATACTCGGGCGATCTGAATGGCGATCGAGCCGACGCCGCCAGCGCCGCCGATGATCAGGATGGAGCGTCCCGCTCCTGAAACCGCGTCCTGCACCTTTAGCCGGTCGAACAGTGCTTCGTAGGCCGTAATCGAGGTCAGCGGCAGAGCGGCCGCAGCAGCGAAATCGAGGCTCTTCGGTTTGGTGCCGACGATACGCTCGTCGACGAGATGGAATTCGGCATTGCTGCCCGGGCGGCTGATGACCCCGGAGTAGAACACCTCGTCGCCGGGGCTGAACAGGGTGACATCAGTGCCGATGGCCTTGACGATGCCGGCGGCATCCCAGCCGAGCACCTTGAGCTCGTCCGCGGGCGGCGCGGAATGGGCGCGCACCTTCACGTCGACGGGATTGACCGAAACGGCTTTGATCTCGACGAGCAGATCGTGGCCCCTAGCCTCCGGCATCGGCAGCTCGACATCGATCAGCGAGGTCTCGGCGGAGATCGGTTGGGGCGTTTTATAGGCGACGGCGCGCATGGGAAACTCCTGTGTTCGTTGCACGGAAGCTAGATGCGCACTATGGTCTGACAACGCAAGAATGCACAAATTCTGTACGCAGTACCCAAAAGGATACTGTAAAATGTCATTGCCGCGCGCCAAGCTCGTCAAGAATTTCCCCGGCTGCCCGGTCGAAGCGACGCTGACTTACCTCGACGGGAAGTGGAAGGGCGTCATCCTCTTTCATCTGATGGAAGGAACCCTGCGCTTCAATGAATTGCGGCGTAAGCTGCCGGCCGTGACCCAGCGCATGCTGACCAAGCAACTGCGTGAATTGGAAGAGTCCGGTCTGGTATCACGCACCGTCTATCCGGTCGTGCCGCCGAGGGTGGAATATGCAATGACGCCGCTCGGCATGACGCTGAAGCCTGTCATCCAGGCGTTGGCCGCCTGGGGTGACGATTATGTCTTCTGCAGCCCGGAGGGCCGCGAGCTGCGCCTGGCCTCAGACGGCCTGCGCGCTCCGGTCGCGGCGCTCGAGGCGTAGCGAGGCTGCAAAGACGAAGAGGCCGAGAAAGGATAGCACCGCACCGACATAGCCGGTCGCCGCAAAACCGTAGCCCGCGGCGATGACGAGACCGCCGAGCCAGGCGCCGATCGCATTGGCGATGTTGAAGGCGGAATGGTTGGAAGCTGCCGCTAACGTCTGCGCATCGGCGGCGACATCCATCAGCCGCGTCTGCAGCGCCGGACCGGCGGCAAAACCGCAACCGACGAGGAAGACGCAAAGGCCGAGCATATAGGGGTTGGCGGCGGTCAGCGAGAAGGTGGTCAGCACGACGACATTATAGATGAGCGACCCGCCGATCGTGCCGAGCAGCGATTTGTCGGCGAGCCACGAGCCGATGAAATTGCCCGCATTCATGCCGACGCCGAAAAGGACCAGCATGATCGGAACGGCTGTTTCCGGCAGCATAGCCACCTCAGTCGTCGTCGAGGCGATATAGCTGAACATCGCGAACATGCCGCCGTAACCGACGGCGGCGATGCCGAGCGTCAGCCACACCTGCGGCCGGCGGAAGGCGCCGAGTTCGCGCAGGAAGCCAGCTTCCTCGGAAACCCTGTCCCTCGGAACGTAGAACCAGATCAGCGCCACCGTCAGCAGGCCGAGCACGCCGACCGAGAAAAACGCCACCTGCCAGTCGAGCGACTGGCCGAAGAATGTCGTCAACGGCGTGCCGAGAAGTGTCGCAACGGTCAGGCCGAGCATGACGCGGCCAACGGCACGGGCGCGGCGATGCACCGGCACCATCGAGGCGGCGACAAGGGCAGCGACGCCGAAATAGGCGCCGTGCGGCAGGCCGCTGACGAAGCGCAGCAGCGTGAAGCTTTCGAAGGTCGGCGCCATGGCGCTTGATATGTTGCCGGCGGCAAAGATCAGCATCAGCGTCAAAAGCAGGGTGCGGCGCGCCATCTTCGCGGCGAGCACGGCAATGACGGGTGCGCCGACGACGACGCCGAGCGCATAGGCGCTGATGACGTAGCCGGCTTGTGGCGTCGTGACTGAGAAGGTGTCGGCGACATTGGGCAGCAGCCCCATGATCGCGAATTCGCCTGTGCCGATGCCGAAGCCGCCGCAGGCCAGCGCCAGTTGGACCAGCGCCACGGTCATTGCCGACGGCAACTCTTCATCCTGGCTATCAATGGAGTCCCGACTATCGACTGAAATATTGGCGGCAATCTCACTCACGAGAGCTCCTCGAGGCGGTTTCTGCTTGGCAATGGCCCCTGGCGCAGACGCGGCCGCGAGCCGATCGGTGGGAAATGGCGGGAGGTGGAGACGAGGTCTCCAATACGCCATCTATCCGTGACCTCTCGGCCGCCGTCGAGTGCATTTTTTGCAGTGCAGCGTCCTGCTATGTGCATACGTCTATTGCAATTTTTGCATTTCTGTCCTTTCTCCGGAAAGATGGCTGCGCTTGAAATCGCCGATACTGCAACCATCTCAAGGGCAAGGCAGGAGCATTTTCCGCGCCAGAGACGGGAGCTCTCATGAAGCTTGTAGGCTTTTTCAATCGCGACGGCGGTACCTTCAAGACCACCGACATGCTGGCCTATGAGAAGAGGGCGGAAGCGGCTTTCCGCGAAGCGGGACACGATTTCGACGCCATCGTCTTCTCAGGAAAGGAAATCATTCCCGCCATGGAGCGGGCGGCCAAGCGCGATGATATCGACGGTATCGTCGCCGGCGGCGGCGACGGCACGATTTCGGCAGCGGCATCGATCGCCTGGAAAAACGGAATTGCGCTCGGCGTCGTGCCCGCCGGCACGATGAACCTCTTTGCCCGCTCGCTGCGGGTGCCGCTCGATATCTGGCAGGCGCTTGATGTGCTTGCTTCCGGCGAGGTCGACAATGTCGATATCGCCAGCGCCAACGGCCGTCCCTTCATCCACCAGTTTTCCGCCGGCCTGCATGCCCGCATGGTGCGCTACCGCAACGCCTACAGCTATCGTTCCCGGCTGGGCAAGATCCGGGCAAGCACGAAGGCGGCTTTGGGTGTTATCTTCAACCCGCCGGAATTCGAGGTCGAGTTCGAGGCGGCCGGCATGCGGGAGCGCCGTAGGGTGTCGGCGATCTCGGTCTCCAACAATCCCTTCGGTGAGAATGCGCTGCTCTACGCCGATAATTTGACAAGCGGCGAACTCGGCTTCTACACGGCAAATCCGCTGAAGCCTCTGGGTGTCGCCCGACTCGCCATCGACATGCTGCGCGGCAAGGTCCGCGAGAATGCCGATGTCATGGTGCTGCACCCGGCCGAAGTGCACCTGCATTTCCCCAAACTGCGCTTCAAGGCCAATTGCGTCATGGACGGCGAGTTGCTGCCGCTCCAACGCGATGTCTCGATCCGGCTGCATCCGGGCGAATTGAAGGTCCTCGTCAAGCAGGGTCTTGCGGCGCAGGTGGACGCCAGCGAACGCCGCGAGCCGGCTGCGTAACTCGGCCGCGACAGAGGCTTCAGAACCGCGGCAGATAAGTGCGGTAGTCGAAATCCGAGACCGTGCGCAGATGCGCGAGCGCTTCCTTCCGCTTGGTATCGCCATAGAGCGCCTGGTAACGTGGGCCGAAGATATCGGCGATGAAAGGCGAGGTGCGGAAGGTCTCGACGGCGCTGAGGAAATCATGCGTCAGTCGCGTCGAATTCACTGGCGTGTGCGAGGGCGTCGTCTCTTCGCCTGGGTCGAGTTCGCCATCGAGACCGGTGAGCATGCCGCCAAGGATTGCGGCGAGCAGCAGATAGGGATTGGCATCGGCGCCGGCGACGCGGTGTTCGATGCGTGCGGCCGGCCCATCCTTGTCGGGTATGCGGATCGCCGTGCCGCGATGACCGCTGCCCCAGGTCAGATCAACAGGCGCAAACGAGCCCGGCTGGAAGCGCCGGTAGGAATTGGCGAAGGGAGCGAAGATCAGCTGCGCCTCGCGCATGGTGTTAAGCAGGCCCGCTGTCACCGATTTGAGCCGCTTCGGCTCGCCGCCCTTGGCGTCGAGGATGTTGCAGCCTTGCCGGTCGATGATGCTCGCATGCACATGCAGGCCGGAGCCGGCATGGTCGGAATAGGGCTTGGCCATGCAGGTCGATTTCAACCCGTGGCGGCGCGCCGCCTGTTCGGCGATGCGCTTGAGATAGAGGCAATCATCGGCGGCTGCCAGCGCGTCGGCGCGGTGCAGCAGGTTGACCTCAAACTGGCCCGGACCAAATTCCGCCGTCGTCGCATCCGCCGGCAGCCCCTGTACGCTCGCATAGGCCCTCAGCGTCCTGAGATAGCCGTCGAGCGCGTCGACAGCGCTCATGTCGTAGAGCTGGAAACCGTTTGGTTCGCCGCGATAAGTAAGGCTTTCGGGCGGGGAAGGGCGTCCGGTCTCGCGCCAGTCTCCCGACATCACGTAGAATTCCAGCTCGGTTGCCACAACAGGCGTGAGGCCGCGCGTGGCATAGCGCTCCAGCACTGCGGCGAGGATGGCGCGCGGATCCATGAAGCTCGGGCTGCCGTCGAATTCGTGCATGGTGGCGAGCACCTGCATCGAGCCCTCCGGCGCCCAGGGCATCGGCGCCAGGCTGCGTCGGTCGGGGGCGAGCTTGCCATCAGGGTCGCCGATCGTCAGCGACAGGCCGGTGATGTCGTCATTGTCGTCACCCCAGATGTCGAGCGATTGCGTCGACGTCGGCAGGCGGATGTCGCCGGCCCAGACCTTGTCTTCGGCGCTGGGCGGAAGCTGCTTGCCGCGCAGGTCGCCGTTCATGCCGACGATCAGGATCTCGAAACGTGGGTCGCCGTCGGCAGTGCCGTCCATCCTGTCGCTCGCCATGACCTTGAAAATCCTCCGGGGCAAGGCCAAGCTCCTATCCCATCGATAGAGGCCTTTCAATCCGCGGGGCTCTTTTCCCAGCCATGCCCGACACTTGCCCCCCCCTCCAAGCTTGCCGCGATCGACGCCGCGCACCATCTGCATCCCTTCGCGGACATCAGGAAGCTGAATGCCTATTGGCCAGAGATCGACCGCATCCGCAAGGCGCGCAACATCCTCCTTTGGCAATGGGGCTCTTGCGAGAAAGCAGCTATGTCGATGCCGGGTCAACGTAGCTGCTGTCGGATAATGGGCAAAGCCAAGGTGAGGAGCGCGGCGAAAACCATGACGACACCATAAGGTACCTTCCGGCTCGCCCGGATTTCCTCGACGCGCATGAAAAAGGCGAGATGTGCGACGGGCAGCGGCACCGGCAGCCGCAGGACCAGGAGCGTCACGACGCCGAGCACGAGGAGCAAAAACGAAAACGGCAGCATTCCGTGCCATCCGATAAAAAGGCCGATCGGCAGGAAAAGCTTGGCGTCTCCTGCGCCAAACAGCCGGAACGCCCAGAGCGCCACCCCAAGGGCGAACATCAGCAGACCGGCTCCGACGTCGCCGCCAATTCCGCTTGAAGCAAACAGCGCAGCGCCGACATCCTGTGAGCCAAGGATCACGGCGACCGTGCGCAATGCATAAAGTGCAACGAGCGCGAGCACGATCGTGTTGGGGATCTTCCATGTGCGGAAATCGGTCCAGGCGGCGTAGAGAAAAAGAAATACCGAAAGCGAACTAATAACATCGATCATTTGCGGCATGGTATTCACCCTCTTGGGCTATTATAGCCTGATTTTCAAGTTGCTCTACAGTAAATCCAGACGACTGAGTCGGTTTTTACGAATGGGCACCGGGACTTTGGTCTTAACCATAAAGTATAGATGTCGAGAGCTTGCGTATAAAACGATTGACTAAATTAGAGTTAAGAGATTATTAATGGTCCCAGTCGAAGAGGTGGTCTCGACGACAGGGCGGCCGGGGGGAATACGGCGCACAACTTATCTGGGAGGAAATTCTCGATGAAAGCCTTTGTAAACAGCGTACGCGCTTTCGCGCGGGAAGAAGACGGCGTCGCACTCACTGAATACCTCATTCTGCTTGCCTTGCTGGTTGGTGGCGTGATCACGGCGGTGACATTGGCCGGCACCAATCTGGCTGCCGTTTGGACGGCATGGGCAGGGTGGTTCACGGCTGAGCTTGCTGTCCCAGCCTGATATCGGCGTTCGAAGAAGCGAGGGGTTTTTGTTAACCCCTCTCTCCTAAATTAGCATCAATGAATGGATGCGCTCCGTCCAGTGTAGCGAGTAACCGCGATGCGTTCCTCAACGATTTTAAGTCTCGTTATTGCGTTTGTGCTCGCAGCGGCAGCCGTTTTCGGCATGCGCGAGTATCTCTCCGATCAGAAGGCCCGGCTGCTGGCGATGAACGGCATGAAGGCCGAGGAAAGAACACTCGTTGTCGCCGACAAGCCAATGCGCTTCGGCGACCGGATCCGATCCGAAAATCTCAGGGCCATTCCGTGGCCCTCGAATGAAACGCCCGCAGGCTCGTTCGTCAACATCGAGGCGGTCGTCGGCAGCGATGCCCAGCCGCGTTATGCCATGGCGGCGATCGACCCCGGCGAGCCGGTGCTATCCTCGAAAATCACTGGTGCCGGCGAACGCGCCACGCTGTCGGCGGCGCTCGACCAGGGCATGAAGGCGGTTTCCATCCGCGTCAACGACGTGCTCGGCGTTGCCGGCTTCGTCAGGCCTTCCGATCGCGTCGACGTGCTTCTGACACGGGTCGTACGCGGGCCGGCGGGCAACGATCAGAGCTTGGTTGATGTGCTGCTGCAAGGCGTCAAGGTGCTGGCGGTGGACCAGACGGCAGACGAGCGCAAGGACGAGCCGTCCGTCGTGAAAACCGTTACCTTTGAGGTCACGACCGATGAGGCGCAGCGCCTTACTCTCGGCTCCAGTATCGGCACGCTGTCGCTGGCGCTTCGCAATATTGCCTCTTCCTCTATCGAGCAAACACGACAGATCACCGTCGCCGACCTCGGTGGCGGGGCGATGGCGGCGGAGCTCGGCAATGATCTGGAAAAGAATAAGTTGCCAGAACCCGAAAAACAAGTGCAGATTGTGGAGCCAAAGGTTGAGCCGGTATTGCCGGTCGAGCCTAAGTGGGTGACAGTGGGGGTCTGGAACACGACGAAGCGCGAGGAGCACCGAGTCGGCCTGGTCCAGTGATGATTATGCGGCCTGCCGCAGGTGCGGCCAGCCGAATGAGGGGGGGCTAACTCAGGCATGGCGAACGGCAAGAGAAGAATCGCAAGGACGAAAAGTCTTGCGGCACTGGCGGCAGTGTTTTCGGCCTGTGTGTGTTTCGGGCCCGGATTTGCCGGCTGCGCCAACGCACAGGAAAAGTCCGTCACGCTTGGCAAATCGGTCCAGCGTGTGACGTTGCCTCCGAACGCGACGCTGACGCTCAATACCGGCCAGCCCTTCGGCGATCTCGTTATCGGCAGCGCCGATATGATCGACGTGGTGCCGCTCTCCGACCGGTCGCTGTTCATTCGCGGCAAGCAGATCGGCGCCACCAATATCTCGGTCTATGGCGACGACAAGTCGCTTCTCGGTGTCATCGACATCCGCGTTGCCAGCGATTTCACCGAAGTCGCCGCCGCCATTCGCTCTGCCGCGCCCTCGGCCCGGGTTACCGTGGTCAACTCCAACAATCGCATTCGCCTGACAGGCATGGTCCGTGACGGCGTTGAATTGCAGCGGGTGATGGAAGTCGCCCAGTCCTATTCCGACCAACCGGTGCTGAACCAGTTGCGCGTCAGCGACAGCCAGCAGGTGATGCTGGAGGTCCGTATCATTGAAGCCTCACGCACGACGGGTCGTGACCTCGGGATCGGTTGGTCCGGGCACGGCAACAACGGCATCGGCAAGGCAACGACCAGCCAGGGTATCGGCGTGAATGATGACGGCAGCCTGGCCCGTACCCTCCTTGACCCCAAGGGTGCGGCAACGGGTATGCTGCCATTCGGCCAGTTGATCGCCAAGGTTCTGGAAATTTCGGGCGGCCGCATCGACGTAGTCATCAACGCGCTCGAGCAGAAGGGATTGGTTCGTCGTCTGGCTCAGCCGAACCTCATCGCAATGAGCGGCTCGACCGCCAGCTTCCATGCCGGCGGTGAAGTGCCGATCCTGAAGACGACGAACAACGGCACGACAGTCGCCACCGAGACGGACTATCGCCCCTTTGGTGTGCGGCTGACCTTCAAGCCGGTGGTGCTTGACGACGGCGTCATCAATTTGGAGATCGAGCCAGAGGTTTCCGAGCTTGATCCGTCGATCAGCGTCAACGGCAATCCGGGTTTCATCTCACGCGCTGCCAGCACGACGGTAGCGCTTCGTGACGGCCAGAGCTTTGCCATGGCGGGCCTGCTGCAGTCGATCAATGCCAAAGATATCCAGCAACTGCCGGGCCTCGGGAAGATACCGATCCTCGGCGCACTGTTCCGTTCGACGAGTTTCCAGAAGAAGGAATCCGACCTCGTTATCGTCGTCACCCCGCACATTGTGCGACCGGCCCGCCCGGGTGAGGACCTGTACAGTCCGCTCGATCAGACGCGTTCGTCCAACGACGTCGAGCTTTTCGCGCTCGGTGTCTTGGAAGTCGACAAGGACATGCTCCGACGCTTTCGCAATGGCGTCGGCGTGACTGGGCCCTATGGCCATCGTCTCGACCTGAACCAGGGAGGCCAAGTTGTTGTTACAAAACGCTAAGCGCGTCCTTTTCGTCCTTGCAGCCGCCGGCCTTGCTTCCGGTTGCGCCGACTACATGAACCATCGCGACTCGATCACCTTCGGGCTCGGGAATGCTGTGGAAGCAAACAAGGCCATCCATATCGAGGACCCGTTCCCGCCGGAAGCCCAGCGAACCCGAATCGCAAGCGACGGCAAGGTGATCCGCAGGGTGGTCACGCAGTACCAGAACGGCGGGATGGGCGTTGTTCCGCCGTCGCCGGCCATGGGGGCTAATGGGGCGTCCAGTGTGGCCACCGTTAGCCAATAGCTGGCGAAAGGCATGAACGGCGGTAGCGCGCCGGAAGGGAAAATGCACGAAACAGGGTCGTCACGGCGATAGCGCCGTGATGGGGGTATGCCAATGCTGAGCAGGGTTGTCAGACGGTTCTGGAACGATCATCGTGGCTATGTTATCGCCTTGACGCTCATCGCCATGCCTATGCTTCTCGGCTTTTCGCTGCTGATCATCGACGTCGGCCGCAGCAGCAACCTGCATACCGATCTCCAGAACGCGGTCGATGCGATGGCGTTGGCCGGAGCCCGCGAACTTGATGGCCGCGATGATGCCATTTCGAGGGCGCAGACGTCGATCGAGAAAATCGCCAATAGCGCGGCTTTTTCCGGGGGCGGGGCCGGCATGTCGCTTGGCTCGCATATTACCGTGGCCTACCACGCCGGCAACGATGCCGGAAGCACTGTCACCGTGCTTTTTCTGAAGAGCATCCCGGCCAACGACGACACGCCCATCCCGTCTTCGATGCAAACGACCACGGCCAGCGAAGCGTCCTACGCCTGGGTCATCGCCAAGCCGCAGGCGATGCAGACGATCTTTCCGATCCCCGTTGGCTTCACCCGCAATACGATCAACATCGCTGCCGATGCTGTGGCCGTATACCATGCCAGCGCCTGTGACATCACGCCGCTCTTCATCTGCAATCCCTACGAGCCGGCCGGCAATACGAGCCCGGCCGCCAACGAACAGGCGGCGGCGGATCTCCACACCAACTTCGCGGCCGGCAATCTCTACGGCCGGCAGATCGAAATGAACAGCACGTCTTCGTCCAATCCCGGGCCTGGTAATTTCGGGTTCCTGCGGACACCGCTGGGCAATGGCGCAAACGTGCTGGCGGAGGCTCTCGCCACCGGCAATCCGGGAGCCTGCTATACGCAGGACAGCCTGGATACCAAGACGGGTGCCGTCGCCGGGCCTGTGGAGGCTGGCGTCAATACGCGCTTCGGCATTTATGAGGGGTCGTTCAAGGGCTCGCGCAATGACGGCCGCTATCGCCCGGCCCAGAACGTGCGCTCCGCACAAAAGCAAACGGGACAGAACGGCTGCAAGGATTACGACCCGGCAATGGTCGGCAGCGCGGTCGGTGATGTCACCAAGGCGGTGCCGTTGGGCTACGGTTCAGCCATGAGCACGCTTGGCGGCGGCAAGATCAGCAGCAGCAACAATTGGAACTACGCAAACTACTGGAGCGTCGCACAGGGCGGGACGCCGCCGTCGGTCAGCGCCATTCTCAGCAATCATTCCAGCTATCCGCCGACAGCCACCGGAACACCGAGCCGGCCCTCCGCCTACGATGTCTATCGTTACGAACTCAACACCCCGGCGCTACTCAACCATGCCTCGGCGAACGGCGAGGTCGGCAATCCGACGACAGGCGGCGGCCAGTGCTATTCGGGACCTTCCCTTTCGAACTACACGGCGGACGAGTATGGCGATCGTCGTGAGATCTTCGCCGCGATCGTCAATTGCGGCTACGAAGCATCGATCGGCCATCTGAACGGTCAGAAGCAGACGCAGGCGGTTGCCTTCGCCCGCATGTTCATGACCAAACCGGCGATCAAGGCCGGCAGCGAACGCTATCTGTCGCTCGAAGTGATCGACATCAGCGGCAAGGGTGGACGGGGCACACTCGAAGATTTCCTCCGGGAAGAAGCGGAGCTGGTCAGATGATGGCGCTCCGCAACTTTATCAGGCATCGGCTTTGCCCCGGCTTCTGGCGGCGGCAGGAAGGCGCGGTGCTTGCCGAAGCGCTGCTCGCCATCCCCTTTGTGACGCTCTTTGCGGCGGGGATACTGGAGTTTGGCAGCATCTTCTGGGAGCGTATGCAGATCGACGCAGGCTTGCGCGATGCGGGGCGCTACCTCTCGCGATGCCGGCCGGTGTCGGGAACCTATGTGCCGACATGCAATCAGGCGACTGCGAAGACGATCGCCTTTTACGGAACGCAAACACCTGCGGCAAACGCTAAACCCCGTGTCCCCGGCTGGAAGGACGCTGCCGACATTACCATCACTGCACCCGATGCAGACGGGAACATCACCATCTCAACTGCTCATCTCTACGAGACCTCGCCGGTGTTCGGCTTTCTCGGAATCGACGCCATCACGATCAGCTCATTCCATGAAGAGAGATACATCGGATGGTGACCTCTAGGGCGATCAAGACCTTCTGGCAGGATAGCAGTGGTGCCAGCCTTGTCGAAGCATTGCTGACCTTTCCGATCGTCATGCTGGTATTCGCCGCCTTCATCGAGTTCGGCTATGCCATGTCGCAGTGGAACCAGACCGTCAAGGCACTGCAATATGGTGCCCGTCTGGCGGCCGTATCCGATCCGGTGACGACGAATTTCAATGCCGTTTTCCCGATCGGAGCTGCCGATCCACTCAACAACGGCAAAGCGGCGCCGAACGATGCCACGATATCCTCGACCTGCGGGCCGGCTCTGGCGAACTGCACGGCGGCATTGAACCGGATCGTCCTGGGAAGTGACGGCCTTTGCAACGCGGGAACTGATCCTCACCCCGGCATTTGCGACCTCAATTGGCGCATCACGCCGGATAAGCTGATGGTCACCTACCAGCGATCGGGGCTCGGCTACTGGGGCCGGCCGGACGGGCCCGTGCTGACGATGCGGCTGGAGGTACGCAACATCACCTTCGATCTGCCGATCCTCGGCGGGCTGTTGGGACTTAACGACATCACCATCCCGGCCCATCCGGTGACGATCACGACGGAAGATCTAAAGACGTGCTCAACCTGCTGACTCCTTAAAGTATGCGTAGGAAAGCGAAATGACAGCTCACATGAACATTGCCGCATCCACCAAGATCCTGGTTCTCTCCGACGACGCGGCTGCAGCGAGCTTCATGCTCGATACGTTCGGGTCGCTTTCGCGTTACGATGTCCGCCATCTCTCGCTGAAGGCGCTCGGAGAAAAGGGCCGGTTCGATCCGACGCAGTTCGACCTGATCGTTCTCGACGTCGACAACGGGAAATTGCTGCACCAGCCGGAGCTCTTCGCGTTTCGCACCACCTATCGGGACATTCCGCTCGTCGTCGTTTCCGAAGAGCTGCCGGACGACATGCTGCGGCTGCTCTTCCGCCTGAACGGCAATGACTGGCTGAAGAAGCCGCTCGAGCGCCGCGCACTGATCGACATGATTTCGACCCATGCGCCAGGCACTGGGGCCAGCGACAGCCGGGTGCATGCCGTGGTCTCAGCCGTCGGTGGCGCGGGCGCCAGCATGATCGCTTCGTCGCTTGCGCATGCGCTGGCCCAGCCGACCAAGAACTCGACGCCGCGGGTTGACTTGTTCGACACGGATTTTTGCTCCGGGATGCTTGGCTATTATCTCAACCTCGTCAACGACTACGACTTAAAACCAGTCATCGCCAATCCTTCCCGGGTCGATCTGGAATTCATCGATCTGGTTCGAAAGCGTCATTCGGGCGGCTTTTCACTGCTGTCCTTCAAGCAGCCAGCAGTCCTTCTGGCACCCAAGGGCCGGGAACTCGTGCTGCGTATGCTCGACGTGGCCGCCTTCGAGAGCGACCACACGATCATCGACATTCCCTATTATGACACGCCGTGGAAATACGAGGTGCTCAGCTCGGTCAACAGCATCTGCATCGTCACCGAAATGACGGTCCCTGCGCTTTCTCAAGCCAAGGATTTGTTTGCCAATCTGGTACGGCTGCGCGGCAGCTCGGATCAGATATTCATCGTCATCAACAAATACCGCAGCAAGCTTTTCGGCCTCGGCCTGCGCCGACAACAAACGGAGAAGATCTTCAAGGAGATCCCGACGCATGTCATTGCGGATGACTGGGATACTCTGAGCGAGGCAGTCAACCGCGGCGTGCTGCCATTTCAAGTGAATTCCCGGGCGCGCTTCTGCGGCGCGGTCGGCAAACTTGGAGCACTGGTGCGATGACGGCGATCGACAGTGGGCGCATAAGGTCCCGCGCCGCCGATGTCGGTCTTGCGGTTTTGGCAATTCTGGCCGCTGTCGGAAACGCTGCGGCAGGCGGGCTTGTGCCGCGAAGCCTTGGGCCGACGACAAGCGCCGTGGTGACGATCGAAAAAAGCTATGCGGCTGGGACAATCGTCATCGTCAGCGGCAATCGTACGCTGGATCTCGTCATCTCCGAAGGACGCGCGATCCGTTACAAAATCGGAGTCGGACGAGACGGATTTCGCTGGAGCGGTACCGTCAAGGTTGGACGCAAGGCAGAGTGGCCTGACTGGCGCCCGCCTGCCGAGATGAAGGCGCGCTCAGCCGGACTTCCGGACCTGGTACCTGCCGGACCGCTTAATCCATTGGGTGCTCGCGGGATCTATCTCTACAAGGGCGGGACCGACACGCTCTACCGCATTCATGGAACGAACGAGCAGTCGACGGTCGGCGGTTTCGCGTCATCGGGCTGTTTTCGCATGAGCAATGCCGACGTCATCGATCTCTATGAGAGGGTGAAAGTCGGCTCCACGGTCATTGTAAAGTAATAGTTCAGGGGCGGGAAACATGGCGAACGGTATCATGGGGCGTTTCTACAAGCAGCGGGAGCCGGAAAGCCGGGAACATCTGGATGCGGCCGAACTGTCTTTGGTCGGCGCAGTTGAGAACATACCTGCCCAGCCGGCCTCTGACAGCGCCACAGCGAGTGGCGAAGAGGCTTCGTTCGGGCCGGACATGGTTTCCGAGCGGGTCAATCTGCACCGCTTCCTGCTCGATCGCATCAACCTCGGGATCCTCGACACACTCGATAACGAGGAGATCGCCACCGAGATCCGGCCGTTGGTCAAGGACTATATTCGGAGTAACAACTTTCCGCTGAATGCCAAGGAAATCAATGATCTGATCCGCGATATCACCGACGAGATGCTTGGGTTGGGACCGATCGAGCCGCTGCTGGCCGATGACACGATCGCAGATATTCTCATCAACGGCTACAACAGCGTCTATGTCGAGCGTAGCGGCAAGCTCGAGAGCACCGCCGTGCGGTTCAAAGACGAGGATCACCTGCTTCGGGTGATCAACAAGATCGTCTCGGCGGTTGGCCGCCGTGTCGACGAGTCAACGCCGATGGTTGACGCGCGCCTCAAGGATGGCTCGCGTGTCAACGTCGCCATCAGGCCGATTTCTGTCGATGGACCGCTCGTTTCCATTCGCAAATTCACGCGTAAGCCGCTGACAATGGAGCGCCTCGTGCAATATGGCGCTATGGCCGATGCGATGCGCATCCTTCTCAGCGCCGCGGTCAAGGGAAAGGTGTCCATGGTCATTTCAGGCGGCACCGGTTCTGGCAAGACCACCTTGCTGAACGCCCTCTCGTCGCAGATTTCTCCAAGGGAGCGCCTGATCACCATCGAGGATGCGGCCGAGCTTCAACTGCAGCAGCCACATGTCGGGCGTTTGGAAACCCGACCGCCGACGCTCGACGGCCGCAACGAGATCCGGCAACGCGAGCTTTTGAAGAACGCCCTGCGCATGCGTCCCGACCGCATCATCGTCGGCGAAGTACGCGGCGACGAGGCGTTCGACATGCTGCAGGCGATGAATACCGGTCACGAGGGGTCGATGACGACCATTCACGCCAACACGCCGCGCGACGCCGTCGGCCGGCTTGAGCAGATGGTCGGCATGGCAGGGATGCCGATGTCGCAGTTGAGCATTCGCTCGCAGATCTCGTCCGCCATCACCATGATTGTGCAGGTCCAGCGCCTGAGCGACGGCAGCCGCAAGGTCGTCTCGATTTCCGAGATCACCGGCATGGAAGGCGAAGTCGTGCAGATGCAGGAGATTATGAAATTTAAGAAAATCGGCACCGATGAAGGCGGGCGGATTCATGGAGAATTCCGCGCCACCGGCATCCGCCCGCGGTTCGTCGAGGAATTTGCCGAACTCGGGATCGAGATCCCTTTGACGATTTTTGATCCCGGCAAACCGCTGCAAACGGGACCTGTCCAATGACCCTGACTCTCCTTTATGCGGCCGTTTTCACCGCCGCCCTGGTTGCTGTCGAAGCGATCATGCGCGGCTACTTCAAGAGCTCCGAACGACACCGCGCCGTGAACCATCGGCTGAGCTTGCTCGAGGTCAGCGATGATCATCGTAAGACCTATAGCGATATGCTGAAGGAGCGCGGTGCCGGCGACAGTTGGCGGCAAACCCCCATCATGCAGCGGCTGCTGCAGTTTTACGCCCAGTCGGGAATCAAGTTCGATGCCAGGCGATTTGCTCTCTTCGCGATCGCGGGCGCCCTTTTGACGTGGCTGGCCGTTCGGTTCCTCGTGCCGAGCACTTTGTTTAGGATCCCCGTCTTTCTCTTGATCGGCCTCCTCATCCCTGCACTCGTCGTCTGGCGCGCCCGGGCGCGCCGCATGAGAAAATTCGAACTTAAGCTTCCTGAAGCGCTCGATGTCGCCAATCGCAGCTTGGCCGCCGGCCACCCGCTGCCGGCGGCGATTTCTTTGGTGGCACGCGAGATGCCTGATCCGATCGGCACCGAGTTCGGCCTCCTCTCGGATGAACTCACCTACGGCGTGACGCTGGACGATGCCCTTGTCAACTTGGCGGACCGGGTCGGCGTCGAGGATCTGAACCTGCTTGCGATATCGCTGAGCGTACAGGCCGGAACCGGCGGAAACCTCGTGGAGATCTTGCAGAACCTTTCGAAGACGCTGCGAGACCGGACGATGCTGAAGGCAAAGGTCAAGGCGATTTCCTCGGAAGGACGCATCACGGCGATCTTCATGTCGGTCTATCCGTTTCTGCTCTACGCGATGATCAAGGCGTTGTCGCCGACCTACTTCGATCCCCTCTGGGATAGCGGCCACGGAACCGTCGTGGTGAGCGCGCTGCTGGCCGTCATGGCGATCGGGAATGTCATTCTCTACAAGATGGTCAACTTCGAGTACTGAGGCGGTCATGTCGAGTGAGTATGGAATTTACCTCATCGTCTTCTTTGCAGTGCTGATATTTTCTGCAGCTGCATCGGAATTGTTTTTTCGACAGCGCGAGGTCTCGGTTCGGGTGTCGAAGAGCTCGGCGGCATCAGGCGAGGAGTTCCAGCTTGGCGATACGACGATTGCCGATCTCGGCGAGGCGGAAAACCGCCTGATCCGTCGCTATTTCGAGATTACTCGACGTGACACGAATGTGAACTCCACCCAGAACCGGCTGATCCGGGCGGGGTATTTCGCTGCCGGCGCCGTGACCGCCTTCCAGGTGGTTCGCGCGATGGTCTGTATCAGCGTGCTGGTCGCGGCGGTCTGGGTTTTAAACCGGGTCGCGCCGGACATGTCGCGGATGGCGACGCTGATCGTTGCCATGTTTGCTGCGGGCATGACCTTCATTCTGGTCAACATCTATATCGACCGGCGTGGTGCCGCCAAGGAGAGGGAGTACCGCCGCCTCTTTCCCGATTTCATGGATATGCTGATCGTCTGCCTCGATGCGGGCATGAGCATCGAGGCGGCGGCGAACCGTGTTGCCCGGGAATTCGTTGCCAAGCAGCAGGACTTCGGCCTGCATCTCTCGATCATGATGCTGGAAGTGCGGGGCGGCCGGCGATTGCGCGAGGCGCTCGCGAACCTCGCTATCCGCCTGAGGATTGACGAAGCCCGGGCCCTTTCCGTTCTGTTTCGCCAATCGGAAGAGCTCGGGACCAGCGTAACGCAGACGCTGCGGGTCTACTGCAAGGAAATGCGCGACCTCCGTATTGTTCGCGCCGAGGAAAAGGCAAACGCCCTGCCGGTCAAGATGCTGCTGCCGCTCGGCGCGTTTCTATTTCCGGTAAGCCTCATCATAGTTCTCGTTCCCATTGTTATCCGTGTCGTCAGTCTTCTCATCGGCATGAAACCCGGCGGTTGAGCCAAGCGAGGTCATATGCAGTATTCGCTCGAACAGAATCGTAAGGATGCCATCATTTCCCTCGATCCGCGTATGCCAATGGCACCGGCAAGCATAGAACAAACCGGACTGGATCCGTCGTTCCTGCTTCGGCTGGCGTCAAAATGCGCGGCCGAGCAGGATACAACCACGGCATCTCATCTGGCTGACCGCATGAAATTGCCGAAAGTGATCGTCAATATCCTGATCAAGGAGCTCGTGAAACTCGCATACCTCGAGGCTCGCGGCTTGGCTGGTGAGGATGTGAGATCCGATATTCGATATGCGCTTTCCATGAAGGGGTTCGAATATGCCCACGCGGCGTCGCGTCAATGCCAATATGTCGGGCCGGCGCCGGTGTCGCTGGACGCGTTCTGCCGGCAGGTAGCTTTGCAGTCCATCCATTACGAGCGCGTGACCCCGGAGCGGCTGAACGACAGCCTTGACGGGCTGGTGCTCTCGGACGCCTTGGTCGAAAAGCTCGGCCCGGCCATCAACTCCGGTCGCTCTATCCTGCTTTACGGACCACCCGGCAACGGAAAGACGAGCATCGCCGAGCGGACGTCGCAACTGTTCCGCCAAACAATCTGGGTGCCCTATGCCATCGAGGTCGGCGGCCATGTCATCAGTTTCTATGACGAAGCAGTGCATCACCCCGTATCGGAGGCTGACACGGAATCCCATCCGAAAGCGGATCAACGATGGATCGAATGCCGCCGTCCGGTGATCAAGACGGGCGGGGAATTGACCCTCGATCAGCTCGACCTCACCTTCAACGAAGGACCGAATGTCTACGAAGCGCCCATACACTTGAAGGCGTCCGGCGGCGTTTTCATCATCGACGACTTCGGGCGCCAACAAGTGGCGCCGCAGGCGCTCATCAATCGCTGGATTGTGCCGCTCGAGCGCGGATATGACTTCCTGACGCTGCACACCGGCAAGAAATTCAGGGTACCCTTTGACGAGCTGGTGGTGTTTTCGACGAATATCGCACCGAAGGACCTTTCCGACGAGGCGGGCTTGCGGCGGCTCAAATACAAGATCTTTGTGAACACTCCGTCGCGCGACGAATATATCAGAATTTTCAAATCCTATGCCAGCGGCGCCGGATTGGCTGTCTGTGATCCAGACCTGAACCTGTTCTACGATCGCAAGTACAACGGCGATGTGCTGGCGTCTTGCTACCATCCGAAATATCTTCTGGATTTCGTCTGTTCTTACTGCGATTTCAACGGGATAGCAGGAAACGCTTCGCTCGATATGCTCGAACGGGCGTGGGAAGGTGTATTTACGTCGGAATGATTGCGGGCTTGTCACTGACACGGCGTCTTCCTGGACAATGTGTCCAACGCAGATTTGATGACTTACGGGGAGTAAACGAATGACTAGCATTCCGGGCATTGAGGTCGAAGCAGACCGCGCAATACCAAGCAATTTGCGAGTGATAGAGCAGCGGGGCTCAAAAAGCTCGCTATTCGTCGGTTTGCTGCTGATGCTCTTGCCTGTGAATGCTGGCGTTCTCGTCTATACCGCCAAAAACTCAGCCGATGTTCGCGAGAGCCGCGAGACCATCGCCGCGCTTAAGAGGTCCATCGATGGTCTGAGGGGACAGATGGAAAAGCAGTCGCGCAACATCGCGGATAATGCCAAGGCTGACGAAGTCGCACTTATCCGCCAGGGGATGGATGAGCTGCAAAAGACTATGATGAACGAACGGCGAAACGACACAAGTGGTCTTCGGATGGGTTCAGCTTTGGTCCTTAGCGCACCCGGCAAGGAGCCAGCACAATTTTTCGCACCCCGTGCCGTGCCGGCGGAAGCTCAAGCTTCGGATAGCAGCCTTGCGTCCCTCGAAGCCGGGGGCATTGCCGTCAGTGACCTGCCGCGTTACGAGCGCACACTCTCGCCGGAAGGCCAGCTCATCCTTCGGAAGGCCCGGTAAACACCGCGTTCGCCGAAATCTCCAAAGCAATCGGTGGATGCTGCCAGGGGGCGCCGATGCTCGCAATGCGCCAGGGCAATCTCATCTCGACCCAGATTGCCGATCGCTGCAGGGTCCATCACCGCTGAGCGTAATTTACGCTGTTCTTCATCAATTCGAGATTACGGGCAGTGACTTCGTTTCCGGGATCAAGCTCATAGGCTTTCAGGAAATACCGTCTGGCAGTGCGCAAGTCACCGCGTAAAAGGTGAGAATATCCGATATTGTTGTAGTAGACCGGGGTGTTGCCGATCATTCGCGAGAGTTGCTGGTAGGCGCGGTCGGACGTGTCGAAGCGGGCAACCATGTCAGCGGATGCTGCTAAGCCCAGCCAAGCGGCCGGATCCTGCGGAAAAACGTCGACTGCTCGCTTGTAAATGGCGTAAGATTTTCCGTAGTTCTTTTCCTGAAATTGCAGTTTGCCGGTGGTTATCAACTCGTCGTTCTTATAGAAGGCGACGGCTGAGTCATCCTCGAGGGTCTTTGCACTATCGCCATAAGCAGCCAGACCATCAACGCTGGATGACTGGCAACCAGCTAAAATCGCTCCAGTCGCTATCAAAAACGCAATGCATTTAGTTCCGGCTCTGATCTGCAACATTGGCAATTTGATCCCCCATCAGACATTCTTACCTGAGACTCGGATGTGTTCACCGAAAATCATCGTAAAAAAAAGCTAACAACTCAAGAATTTGAGCAAATAGTCGCAAAAAAGCGACAGATGCGGTCTTCGACGGAATGCGACAGTATGATAAAACGCCTGCTATCTGAAGTAGGCATCATCTGCCGCGTGACTCCTTGAGTGGAAATCAATCAACGTCGCCTATCCGGCTCGTCAGGTCAAAGGATGGAACGCCGTATGCGGATCGCTATTTTCACGCTGATGCGACTTGGGCCATCGCTGGCTTATGCGATAGCATCGATCTTCGTTCTCAGCATACCGCTCTTGGAAAGCCACCCCTCAAGTGCCACCGCCTGGTGGCTGTATATGACAATACTTCCGGTTATGCGCGAGCCCACCTATCTGCTTTTGGCGGTACCCGGCGTTGGAATTTGGAGCGCCACGGTCCTGTTGATGCTGGCATCGATTTTCGGGGTTCGTGTGGCCATGCAGCCGCAAAGACACCACCGTTCAGGCTTCATCCATGCCCATATTGCGCTGATCGCGACCGGTCTAACTATGGGGCGGGCAGCCGTTGGCCAGGCCGGCCTTTCCGACTTTGCGCTGCCTCAATTTCAACGAGGCGACTGGTCGTTCCTGCCGCTATCCCAACCGCTTGGGACCTCCCTTTTCATATCCGTGTTTTTGGCTTGCATTTGCTGCCACTTAACAGTCATCAAGCGTGCAATATCGGCGTGATGGAAAAGGGTTGAACCGCCCCGCCGGAGGCGCGGCAAGACGTACCTCGAGTTGCGGCAGCGCAGGCAATACCGGCTCTAGCCAAGGCGCAGGAGAAGCCGAAGCTTGGCGCAGCCGCCTTGAAGATTTTCGGTTTCGCCCGGATCGCCGCCATCGGCCTTGCCGTCTATCCTGTAGCTTGCCATGACCTTGAAAATCCTCCGGGACAAGGCCAAGCTCCCATCCCATCGACATCAGCCTTTCAATCCGCGAGGGTCTTTACCACCATGCCCGATACCTACCCACCCTCGAACCTGGCGGCGATCGACGCCGCACACCACCTGCATCCCTTCGCCGACATGAAGAAGCTGAATGCCGAGGGAACGCGCATTATCCAGCGCGGCGAGGGCGTCCACATCTTCGACAATCACGGCAGGAAATATCTCGACGGCTTCGCCGGCCTCTGGTGCGTCAATATCGGCTATGGCCGCCGGGAGATCACGGATGCGGTCGCAAGGCAGATGAACGAGCTGCCCTATTACAACACCTTCTTCGGCACGACCTCGGCGCCGGCGACCCTGCTTGCGCAAAAGGTCACCTCCCATGCCGGCCAGCGTTTCAACCACATATTCTTCACCGGCTCCGGCTCGGAGGCGAACGACACCTGGTTTCGCATGGCACGTGTCTATTGGAGCGCCGTCGGCAAGCCGTCGAAGAAGATCGTGATATCGAGGAAGAACGGTTATCACGGCTCCACCGTCGCCGGCGCCAGTCTCGGCGGCATGAAATACATGCACGAGCAGGGCGATCTGCCGATACCTGGTATCGTCCATATCGGCCAGCCCTACTGGTACGGCGAGGGGGGCGATCTCACGCCCGCCGAATTCGGTCTCAAGGTCGCCCGCGAGCTCGAAGCGAAGATCGATGAGCTGGGCGAGGAGAATGTCGCAGCCTTCGTCGCCGAGCCGGTGCAGGGGGCGGCCGGCGTCATCATCCCACCGGAAACCTACTGGCCGGAGATCGACCGCATCTGCAAGGCGCGCAATGTCCTGCTGGTGACCGACGAGGTGATCTGCGGTTTCGGCCGGCTGGGCGCCTGGTTCGGCCACCAGCATTTCGGCGTCGAGCCCGATCTGGCGCCGATCGCCAAGGGGCTTTCCTCCGGTTACCTGCCAATCGGTGGCGTGCTCGTCAGCGACCGCATCGCCGATGTGCTGATCAACGAGGTCGGCGACTTCAATCATGGCTTCACCTATTCCGGCCACCCGGTCTGCGCCGCCGCCGCACTCGAGAACCTGCGCATCATCGAAGAGGAAAGACTGGTCGAACGGGTGCGCGATGATATCGGACCCTATTTCGGCAAGGCCTGGGCAGCGCTCGCTGAACATGATCTCGTCGGTGAGGCCGACAGCATCGGCCTGATGGGCGGCCTGCAGCTTGCCGCCGAGAAGAGCACGCGCACACGTTATGCCAACCCCGATCAGGTCGGTGCGCTGGTGCGCAACCACGCGCTGGCGAACGGCCTCGTCCTGCGCGCCACCGGCGACCGCATGCTCGCCTCGCCGCCGCTCGTCATCAGCCACGCAGAGGTGGACGAGATGGCGAGGATCACCCGATTGGCGCTGGATTTGGCCTGGAAGGAACTGAAATCCTGATTTCGCTCAGCCCGGCTGATTGACCCAGGCATAGCCGAAACGGTAGCTGTCGCCGCCGCGCCGATAGAAATAGGGCACGTCGATCACCGACGCCTGCGGTGCGGACGCGCCGAGATTGGCCTGCAGCCATTCAGCCATATCAGGCGGAAGCGCTTCGCTGCCCCCCTTCTGCGGGAGGAGCCACACGAGGAGAAGCGGTCGCCGACCTGCAAGATCCGGGTGGAAGCCGGGATAATCCACGGAGAGGACCGGCACGCCGGGAATATCCTGCCTGAGATTGCCGGCGAGCAGGCTGTCCCCGGCAAGGACCGCCGCCGGTTCGGCCTGCTTGCGCAAGTTTTCCAGCATGCCGGCATAGGGCCTGTTCAGCCGCTCGTAATGGCCGGTGAAGCGTGCAGTCGCGACGCTTCCGTAAAGGGCCGCCGGCACACCGATCATGATGACGGCGACGATGGGCATAAAACGCCGGAATGCCCTGTCTGTCGCGACGCCTGCCGCCTCGATCTTCAGGCAGAAATAGAGCGGCAGGATGAAGAGCATCGGCACCAGCCAGCGATCCTTGATGCCGGCCGCGCCGCCGAAGACGATCAGAAGCAGAATGCCGGCCAAGAAGACGAGCATCATCCGCTCGAGCAGCCGCGTCCATTCCGAACCGGAGCCGAGTGTCGGACGAAGGCTCTTACCGAAGACGAGCGCGAATACCGCCGCGGTCAATCCGGCAAAGCTGATGATGGCGAGAGCCAGTGAACTGACGCCCATGGCCACCTGGGTGAGATAGCTCGCATGGCCGCTCGCGGTCATCTTCTCCAGGGTGCGTGCGGTGGCGAAATCGAGATTGTCCTTCAGCCAGAAGAGATGCGGCAGGATGATGACGAGCGCCACCGCCGCCGTCAGCATCAGTCGCCAGTCGAAGATCCGCGGCCGCAGGCGCGCATCCGAAAGCGCGGCAATCAGGGCTGCCGCCGGCAAGATCGCGAAATTATATTTAGCGAGCAGGCCGAAACCGATGCCGATGCCGGCGATGAGATAGGAGGCGAGGCTCGGCTGCTTCAGGCTGCGGATGAAGCCGTAGAAGAAGATGCTGGCCGAGAAGAACACGGCGACCGTATGCGTCAGGTCGCGCTGCATCTCGAAAGCCATCTGCGGGATCGTCAGCAGCCCGAGCGTGGTGATCGCCACCAGCGCCTTGTCGCGCAGGATAAGCCGCGCGGTCAGGCCGTAGAGCACGTAGGAGCTGAACAGCAGTAGGTTCTTCACCACCGAAAGGGCGGTTAGCGAGACACCGGCGAACTGGAAGACGGTGTATTGCAGCCAGTTGTAGAAGGGCGGCTGCGGGCCGTAGCCGGCGGCAAGCCATTGCGAGCGGAAGACCTGTTCGGCCTCGTCGAGATCGAGAGAATGCGAGGTTGCGAGCCGCACGCCGACCTGAAGCACGAAATAGGCCGCCAGCAGGGCAAAGATCCAACTGATGTCGCGACGGTTGCTCTCGGTCATTCTATTTGCTCTCCGGCCGAACCCAGGCGTAACCGAGCGCGAAATTGTCGCCCTGGCGGCCGAAATAATAGGGAAGCGACAGCGAGCCGATCTCCTGCAGCGCGATGCCGGCCGCCGTCAGCGCTGATGAAAACCGCTCCGGCATGATCGCATCGGCAGCCGTCGCCGTTTTCTTGCCGCGCCAGACGATGAGCACCGGCCCCTTGGCCTCGGCATAGGCCGGAATGCCCGGTGCCGGAAAATCCGGGATCACCACCGGCACATCGGGAAATTGCAGCCGCATGTTTCCGCCGATATAGGGGTCGGAAGCGATCACAAGTGCGGGTTGCGCCTGTCGCGTCATTTCGCGCGAAAAGCCCGCCATCGGCACATTCGGCCGGCTGTAGGTGCCGATCAGCCCGGCGCCGACGACACGGAAACCGAGGGCGATCAGCACGCAGGCCATCAGCACCGGCAGCACCGGCCGGAAGCGGCGCAGCCCGGCGGAAAGGTCGAGCCCGGCCGCCTGCATCTTCGCCAGGAAATAGATCGGCAGCACCAGCAGGAACGGGTCGAGCCAGCGCTCGCGAACCGTGGTGGAGCCGGTGAAAAGCACGATGAGAGCAATGCCGGCGAGACTTGCGAGCATCATCCGCTCCATCATCCCCGTCCAGCGGTTGCCCGCCGAAAGCGCCCGGACAAAATCCCGGCGAAAGGTGGCGGCGAAGATCAGCACCGGCAGCGCCGCAAAGGCGATGATGGCGACGAGAAAGGCGACAAGGCCTTTGCCGATCCGCACGGCGCCGGCCGGTTCGCTGCCGGCGGCCATCTTGACCAGAGTGTCGGAGGAGGCGAATGCGAGATTGCCCTGCAGCCAGACCGCGTGCGGCAGGACGATGACGAGTGCGACAGTGATCGCCGCCAGCATGCGCCAGTCGAGCGCCCTGCGCCGCCATTCGGCATCGGGCAGGATGGCGATCAAAGCGACGACAGGCATCAGCGCGAAATTATATTTCGAGATCAGCCCGATGCCGGTCGCAAGCCCGAGCAGGAGATAGCTGCCGATATCGGGCCGGTCGAGCGTGCGGAAGAAGCCGTAGAGAAAAAGCGAGCTGGCAAAGAGCAGCGCCGTCGTGTGGGTCAGGTCCTGCTGGGCCATGTAGGAGACCTGGGGCAGGGTGATCAGCGCCAGCATAGCGACGGCGGCAAGCGCCTGATCCTTCAGCGCCCGCCGCCCGGCAAGGCCGTAGAAGAGATAGGATAGGAATAGCAGGATGTTCTTCGGGACAACAAGCGCGCCGATCGACATGCCGGCCACCGAAACGACGGCATATTGCATCCAGTTGTAGAAAGGTGGCTGCGGGCCGTAGCCGGCCAGCAGATATTGCGAGAAGAAGGACTGCTCGGCCTCGTCGAGCTCCAGCGAATGCGGAAGCGCGATGCGCAGCGCGATGTTGAGCACGAAATAGGCTGCAAGCAGCAGGCCTGCGGTTCTGATCGTGCTCGTCACGCGCTCCAGCATCGTGCTGCCGGCTTAGGCTTGGCTTTGATCGTCGAAGATCTGCCGAACGATGTAGTTCGGAGAGGCGTCGTCGCGATAATAGGTGCGCGCAATCATTTCCGCCAAGATGCCGGTGGTGATCATCTGCACCGACGACAGCAGCAGCACGACGCCGACCATCAGCATCGGGCGCGTGCCGATATCGTTGCCCATGATGAACTTGTCGAAGCCGAGATAGAGCAGGATCAGCATGGCGAGCGCGCCGAGACCTAGGCCGAGCGAACCGAAGAAATGCCCCGGCCGCGCCTTGTAGCGCATGAAGAACATCACCGACAGCAGGTCGAGGATGACGCGGAAGGTGCGCGAAATGCCGTATTTCGAAACACCGTGCTCGCGGGCATGGTGGGTGACGGCCATCTCGCCGATGCGCGAGCTCGGCACCACACCGGCGACCCAGGCCGGGATGAAGCGGTGCATCTCGCCCATCAGCTTCACCTGCTTGATGATCGAGGCACGGTAGATTTTCAGGCTGCAGCCGTAATCATGCAGCTTGACGCCGGTGATGCGGCCGATCAGATAGTTGGCGCACCAGGAGGGGATCTTGCGCAAGAACAGACCATCCTTGCGGTTCTTGCGCCAGCCGACCAAGAGGTCGAGTTCACGCCGTTCCAGCTCGGAGACCATCGAAGGAATGTCGTTCGGATCGTTCTGCAGGTCGCCGTCCATCGTCGCGATCAGGCGGCCCTGGGCCGTGTCGATGCCGGCCTGCATGGCGGCAGTCTGACCGAAGTTGCGCTGCAACTCGACGATCCTGAGCGCCAGCCCCTCGCGTCCGACGTACTTGCGGGCGTTGACGAGCGTCGCATCCGTGCTGCCGTCATCGACGAGGATCAGCTCCCAGCGATGGGGGTAGCTAACCATCGCAGCCACGACACGCTCGATGAGCGGGCCGACGCTTTCCTCTTCGTTGAAAATGGGTACGACCAGCGACAGCTCGAGCGATTGTACCGGGTCATTCGTACCGCGAATGGGCTCTACCGTTGTCTGCAACTTTCATCTCCAAAAGGCCGGACGGCCGAGCAATCTTTAATGCTGCCGCCGCACTTGCGGAAGGCTACTACATGAAGTGTCCGCCGGTTGCCAGCGGGCAATGCCGGTTTCCCGCAATCGGCTGATCTGCCTGGGCGCTATTTCGCGCCGCCTTCCACCCAGGAGTAACCAATGGAGAAGCTGCGTTTGCCGTCACCGAAGAGATAGGGCAGCGTCAGCGTCTTCAACTCTTGCAGATGAATGCCCGATTTGACGAGGTCATTGGCGAAACCGGGGGAAATTGTTGGATCATCTGCGGTCTCGCCGCGCCAGATAACCAGCACCGGCCCCTTCGCGTCCGCATATTCGGGAACCCCTGGACCGGGGAAGAACGGGATCACGACGGGAACATCGGGAAACTCCAGCCGCATGTTGCCGGCCACGAACTTGGTTCCCGCCACGATGAGAACCGGCTTGCGGGTCGCGGTCAATTCAGCCACGTAACCGGAAAAGGGTACGTTCGTTCTTGTATAAGTGCCGATATATTGAATGCCGACGATCCGGAAGAGAAGGATCGACAGGATGACGACCATGAAGACCGGCACCACGGGCCGGAAGCGCGCAAGACCGGCGGAAAGATCGAGACCTGCGGTTTCCAGTTTCAGGAAAAGATAGATCAGAAGGACGAGCAGGCATGGGTCGAGCCAGCGCTCGTGGATATCGCTGGCGCCGGCGAAGAGGACCACGCCGACGAAGGCGAGCAGGCTGATGATCATCATCCGCTCGATCACCCGGATCATCGGGCTGGAAGAGGAGAGCGCGCGAAGGAAGTCGCGCCGGAAAGCGGCCGCGATGAGAACGATCGGCAATGCGACGAAGCCGAGGACGGCGATGATGAGAGACAGCAGTCCTTGCCCGATGCGGGGGAGGCCGGCCGGGGCCAGGTGTTCGGCGGTCATCCGCTCCAGTGTCGGCGCAGACGCGCTGGCGAGATTGTCAGGCAGCCAGAGCGCATGCGGCAGCACGATCAGAATGGCAAGGACGGCCGCCGGCAGCAAACGCCAGTCGATGAGACGGCTGCGCCATTCCCGCTCCGGCAGCACGGCAATGAGGGCGGCAAATGGCAGGATGGCGAAATTATACTTCGAGATGAGCCCGATGCCGGTGGCGATGCCGATGAGGAGGTAGCTTCCGATCGTCGGCTGGCGCAGCGTGCGGAAAAAACCGAAGAGGAAGAGCGAGGTCGCAAACAGCAGGGCAACCGTATGGGTCAGTTCGCGCTGCGCCATCAGGCCAACCTGCGGCAGGGTAATCAGGCTCAGCATGGCGACGGCTGCGAGCGAACGGCTCTTCAGCACCTCGCGGGCAGCAAGCCCGTAGAAGAGATAGCAGCCAAAGAGAATGATGTTCTTGGGCACCGAGAGCACCCACATCGATATGCCGGTCACCGAAACGATGGCATATTGGATCCAGTTGTAGAAGGGCGGCTGCGGACCGTAGCCGGCAAGCAGATATTGCGAGTAGAAGGACTGCTCCGCCTCGTCGAGATCGAGCGTATGCGGCAAGGCGATGCGAAGCGCGATGTTCAGCAGGAAATAGGCTGCCAGAAAAATGCTTGCGCTGGTAATGCTTTTGGTAATCCGCTTCAACATCGATCTCCACGTCAAGCCGGCAAGGCGCCATCATTTACCGGTCGGCCGCTCGGATCGTCGGCGTGGAGGCGTTTTCACCACCATCGCCATCACTCCGCCGTTGTGCGCAACCTTCATTTCTCTTAAAAGGCCTGGCGATGGTATCGGCCCATGCCGACCCAAGCGAGGAATGCCTACTACATGAAGACTTCGATCGTTGAAAGCCGGCAATCCTGGTTTATGCGCAATCGCATGACGGTGCTGACGGTCGCCATCGTCGCAGCCTATGGCCTCTTCATCCAATGGTTCTGGGGTTGGCCTGTTATCATCAGGCAGTGGGCCGATGTCGGCGCGGGTCCGGTGATCGGCGCGCTCGTGCTATTGACGAGCACCTATTTCCTGCGCACCTGGCGCATCTATGATTATTTTCCGAACGAAACGGCCGGCCGGTTCGCGGTCCTCTTCCGCGTCACGCAGATCCACAACCTGCTGAACATCATGCTGCCCTTCCGCACCGGCGAGACCAGCTTTCCGCTGCTGATGCGCACCGAATTCGGCATTCCGCTGACGCGCGGAACCTCGGCGCTGTTCGTCATGCGGCTGCTCGACCTGCATGCCCTCCTGGCCGCTGCCGGCATCGGTTTTGCCGTTGCATCAGCCGATCCGGCTGTGGCCTGGTCGCTCTGGACAGCCTTCCTGCTGTTGCCGGTCGCAGCCTTCGCCGCCCGCAAGCCGCTGCTGCGCCTTGCCGCCAAGCTGCTACCGAAGAAAGCGCAGAAATTCGTCGCCGAGATCGAAAACGGCTTGCCGCTCGATGCCATCGCCTTTGCGCGCGCCTGGGCGATGACCATCGTCAACTGGCTGGTGAAGGTGATGGTGCTGGCATGGGCGCTCGGCCTGATGGGCGTGCTGCCAATGGCGGCGAGTTTCGGCGGCGCGCTCGGCGGTGAACTCTCTTCCGTGTTGCCGATGCATGCGCCCGGCGGCGTCGGCACCTATCCGGCCGGCATCACCGCCGGCGCCATCGCCTTGGGAGCATCGAGCGAGCGGCTGGCCCTTGCCGCGCTGGCACAGGCGAGCGTCAATGCCCACCTGCTGATCATCGTCTCGGCGTTGACCGGCACCGCGATCTCACTGCCGCTCGGACGTCGCGGCAAGCTCTGAAATCCGTTTTCGCAGAAACGCCTGCTCCGGCTCCTGCCGGCAGAGCGACAGCGCCGTTTCATAGGCCGCGATCGCCTCTTGATTCCGGCCGAGACGGCGAAGGAAATCGGCACGTGCCGAATGGGCGAGGTGATAGGCCTGCAGCTCCCGGCGTGCCAGAATGGCATCGACCAGTTCCAGCCCCTTTGCCGGCCCTTCCGCCATCGCGATCGCCACGGCGCGGTTGAGCTCGACGATCGAGGAGGGCTGCGCCGCCAGAAGCAGATCGTAATAGAAGGCAATCCGTCGCCAGTCGGTCTCTTCCGCAGCCGGCGCCTTGGCATGCTCGGCGGCGATCGCCGCCTGCAGCGTATAGGTGCCGACCTCTCCCGTCCGCATTGCTTCTGTGAGCAGCGCCAGGCCTTCCGCAATCTTCGCACGGTCCCAGAGCGAGCGGTCCTGATCGGCAAGCAGCACCAGCGATCCCTGCTCGCCGCGGCGGGCGGTGCGACGGGAATCCTGCAGCAGCATCAGCGCCAGCAGGCCGGAGACGTCGGGATGCGGCAGCAGCGCCAGAAGCAGCCGCGCCAGACGTATCGCCTCTGCGGTCAAGTCGGCCCGGACCACGTCTTCACCCGAAGAGGCGGAATAGCCCTCGTTGAAGACCAGGTAGATGACGTGCAGCACCTGGTCGAGCCGCGGCGGCAGCGCCTCGTGGCCCGGAACCTCGTAGGGGATCTTCGCAGCCCGGATCCTGCTCTTGGCGCGCACGATCCGCTGGGCTACCGTCGGCGCTGGAGTGAGGAAGGCGTGGGCGATTTCTTCGGTGGTTAGCCCGCAGATTTCTCTGAGTGCCATCGCCATCTGCGCATCGGCCGGAATGGCCGGATGGCAGCAGGTGAAGATCAGCCGCAGCATGTCGTCCTCGATCGGTTCCATATCGCCGATGTAAGTTGCGTCGGGCGAGTAGAGGCTGTCCTCGATGTGATGCTGTGAAGCATCGAAACGCGCCCGCCGCCGAATCGTGTCGATCGCCTTGAAGCGCCCCGTGGAAACGAGCCAGGCGAAGGGATTGCCGGGAGTGCCGTCCGCTGGCCATGTCCGGGCAGCCGCGGCGAAGGCGTCGTGAAGCGCTTCCTCCGCCCGGTCGAAATCGCCGAGCAGGCGGATCAGCGTCGCCAGCACCCGGCGCGATTGCGTTCGGTAGATCTCCTCGATGACGCGTTCCAAAAGGGCACCTCAGTCCGGCAGGGTCAGCATTCGCACGGGCCTCAGTTCGACGGCGCCGTAACGTGCCGAAGGGATCCGACCGGCAATTTCCCTAGCCTTCACCATATCCGGTGCCTCGATGACATAGAAGCCGGCCAAATGCTCCTTCGTCTCGACATAGGGGCCGTCGGTGGCCGACAGCGTGTTGTTCCGAACGCGCAGCACGGTCGCCGTCTCAGGCATCTCCAACGCATCGGCATGGATCATGATGCCGTCGCGGCGCAGCTCCTCGTCGAAGGCGAAATGCGCCCTGATGAGTTCGTCGGTCTCGGCTGAAGTCAGCGTGCCGTCGGTGTCGGCGCAATTGTAGATCAGGCAGATGTAACGCATGGCTCAGCATTCCTCCTTGATCGAATAGGCTGGCCGCACTTCGATGGAGCCGTATCGCGCTACGGGAAAAGTGGCGGCGATATCAGTTGCCTCTTCCATGTCTTTCGCCTCGATCAGCACGAAGCCGCCGAGATGCTCTTTGATTTCGGCGAAGGGACCGTCGGTCGTCGTCACCGCATTGTTGCGGACCCTGACCGTCATTGCCGTCGAAGGTTCGCGTAGCGCCAACGCCACCAGCAGGTGGCCGCTGTCGCTTAGCCTGTCGTCGTTGATGATCGAATCCCGTGTCAGCTTTTCGCCGTCCTCGGCTGAAATGGCACTGATCTTTGCGGTTTCGAACCAGACCTGGCAGAGATATTTCATCGCCGTCTCCTCACGCGTCTTTGCCGAAGGAATGAATGGGCCGCACTTCGATCGCGCCGAGCCTGGCGAGCGGGATGCCGGCGGCAATGCGGATCGCTTCGTTGAGATCCTTGGCCTCGATCAGGATGAAGCCGCCGAGCGCCTCCTTCGTCTCGGCGAAGGGACCGTCCGTCACCGACATCTCGCGGTTGCGCACTCGGACAGTCACTGCCGATTTCGGCGACTGCAGTGCCTGGGCGACGATCATATGGCCGCTTTCGACGAGGTCCTTGTCATAGTTCAAGGAATTGGTGTCGAGTTCGGCCTTCTCTTCTTTCGTCATGGCGTCGAGTACCCCGCCATCGAACCAGACCTGACAGAGATATTTCATCGCGGACAGCCTCCTTGTGAGCGTTTCAATAACCCTGGACGACCGAGCTCCACGCATTTCGACAGCGGCGGAAAAAATCTTTGTGCCGGCCGGCTGTCGAAATCGCAAGGCAGCACTCGACAAGGCTTCATCGAAACCTGTCGAGGAGACCTGTAATGAGCATTCTTGAAATCGCCCTGGCAAGCCACATCTGGGCACGCCGTCGTGAAAAGCGTCAGCTCGTACTCGACGATGCCGATGCGCTGAAGGTTCTTCTGCGCATCGCTTTCGTCTTCGTGGCCTTCACCCTGCTGATATCAGGGCTGAACCTCGCCGCCGGCAGGCCGCAGATGCTGGCAGACGGTTCGTCGCCTGTCGTGACGGGCAGATGAGCAAACGGCCTATTGGAAGGCAGTTTCGAAGAAGCTGCGCAGCTTGCGTGAATGCAGCGCTTCCTTCGGCATGGCGGCAAGCTTCTGGACGGCGCGGATGCCGATCTGCAGATGCTGGTTGACCTGTGTACGATAGAAGGCCGTTGCCATGCCCGGCAGCTTCAATTCGCCGTGTAGCGGCTTGTCGGAGACGCATAGCAGCGTGCCGTAAGGCACGCGGAAGCGGAAGCCGTTGGCGGCGATTGTCGCCGATTCCATGTCGAGCGCGATCGCGCGCGCCTGGGAGAGCCGTTTCACCGGCCCGCGCTGGTCGCGCAGTTCCCAGTTGCGGTTGTCGATCGTGCCGACGGTGCCGGTGCGCATGATGCGCTTCAGCTCGAAACCCTCATAGCCGGTGATTTCGGCAACGGCGGCTTCGAGCGCCACCTGCACCTCGGCCAGCGCCGGGATCGGGACCCAGACCGGCAGGTCGTCGTCGAGAACATGGTCCTCGCGCATATAGGCATGGGCCAGAACATAATCGCCGAGCCGCTGGCTGTTGCGAAGACCGGCGCAGTGGCCGAGCATCAGCCAAGCATGCGGACGCAACACTGCGACGTGGTCGGTGATTGTCTTGGCGTTGGACGGGCCGACGCCGATATTGATCATGGTGATCCCGGCATGGCCCTTCTTCTTCAGATGGTAGGCCGGCATTTGCGGCAGGCGGGTGAGGGCGGCATCCGTTTCCGGTGCCTTCGAGCCGGGCAGGGTGACGACATTGCCGGGCTCGACGAAAGCAGTATAGCCGTCACCGTCCTCCGCCATCATCTTGCGCGCCCAGCTGCAGAATTCGTCGATATAGAACTGATAGTTCGTGAACAGCACGAAATTCTGGAAATGCTCGGCATGCGTCGCCGTATAATGCGACAATCGGGCGAGCGAGTAGTCGATGCGTTGCGCGGTGAACGGCGCGAGCGGCGAGGGCTCTCCCGGCGGCGGGATATATTCGCCATTGGCGATCTCGTCGTCGGTGGTATTGAGGTCGGGCGTGTCGAAGATATCGCGCATCGGAATGTCGACGAATGCGGTCGTCGATGCTTCCACATGCGCACCCTCGCCGAAGGCGAAGTGCAAGGGGATCGGCGTCGTCGATTCCGAGACGATGACAGGAACATTGTGGCTCTTCATCAAGAGCGCCAGCTGCTCCTTCAGGTAATGCTTGAAGAGCTTCGGCCGGGTGACTGTCGTCGTATAGATGCCGGGTGCCGTGACATGGCCATAGGAAAGCCGCGAATCGACATGGCCGAAGCTTGTTGTCTCGATGCTGACCTGCGGATAAAAAGCGCGGTAGCGCGAGGAGATCGGAGCGCCCTGCGCAAGTTCGGCGAAGCTCTCGATCAGGAACGCCGTATTGCGCTCGTAAAGCGCCATCAGCGTCTCGACCGCCTTGGCGGGATCATCGAAACTCTCAGGCTGGAAAGGTGGTGGAGAGGATATTTCGAGGGGCGACAAAGGGGAGATTCGTTTGTTCATGACGCATTATAGAGAGTTGTTTTTGACAAGCAAACGACGCGCGCCGGCGGATTCCGTTTTTTTATCCTTTTCCGTGTCGGATTCCAGTCATCGCACCGTAGGCGCGCAGAAGGTGCCGTTTCTCTCCAGGCAGGTATAGCTCGCCCCGAAATGCGACTGCGCCCCGCCGCCACCCTGGTGCACCACGACCGCCGAAAACGTGATAGCGAAGATCGCCGCAAACAGCGTGATGATGCTAAAGCGTCTTGCCAGAATATAGATGTTCATCCCCTTGTCCCCGACACGCAACTCTATCGTGACAATAGTTTTGCCATGCGATGGCTGAACGAGTGCTGAGATGCCGGTTCATCAGCCGTTCAGCTTGCCGGGCAGGCTCGGCCAGGTTGCGGAGAGGATTAGAAGGGGTCGCTGGGCGAATTCGACGCCATAAGAATTCGCCGGCTGGCGTAGCGGAGGAGACCGCAAAGGGCTTCGAGGCATGCCGGCGTGCCGGCATGCTTCAGCGTTTGGGATGATCGTTGCGCCTTCTTATGGCCTCAGAGCCGCGTCCAGGTCTGCGACTTGCAGAGGATCTTCATCACGCAGCCCTGCATCCTCAGCGAATTGCCGGAAACCTTGCCCGCGCCGCTATAGGTCTTCTCGGCGGCCGGGTCGGTGATCTCGCCGGCATAGCTGCCGCCGGTTCCCGCCAGTGTGCCGATCTTCCGGCCGGCATATTTACCGGTTTTCAGTGTCACGCAATAACTGCCGCCGCAGGATGCGATCACCGCCGTATCGCCGGCGGCCGTCTTCCAATTGCCTACGATCGGCTCCTCGGCATGCGCGATACCCGCGATCATTGCGATGGCGCCGGCGAGAACGAAGCTGCGGATCATCTTTTCCTCCATGATGTCCTTGATCGCGGCGAAAATAACTGACGCGAACGTAAAGGTAAACAGGGTCAATCGCTATCATGCTGGCCGGCTGAAAAACGCGAGAAAAAGCCGTTCGTCCAGCTTCCAAAGAGATCGCCTGCTGATTTCATGATGAACAATCCCTTTATTTTCAAATCTGAATCTTTCGTAAAATCCGCTCGAAAATCCTTAATTCGCAGGGAGTCCGATGTTTAACGAAAATCCAATTTTACCAAGTGTTTGCACTTTGTTTGTCTCAAATTAATCATGCATTTTAGGCGTTTTTTGAAAGCCGTTTGGCATAGTGAACCCATCAAACGAGCGGGGCAAACCCGCCGGACCGCAAGGGCCACAAGCCGCGATAGACGGCAAGGCCCAGAGGTAAAACAGGGTAAGTCATAAACAGGCTAACAGGGATAAAACCGATGGCACGCTTTGAAATGCACAATGCTGAAACGGCCACCATGGGTGGCGACAACAGCGCCGATGTCTTCTGCGAAATGGGTCTGATGTATGCGACCGGCCGCGGCTGCGAAGTCGATCTCGTCTCAGCCCACAAATGGCTGAACATCGCCGCAATCAAGGGCAACGATCGCGCCGCCGAGCTTCGTGCCGACGTGGCCGCCGCCATGGACAAGATGCAGCTCGCAGCAGCGCTGCGCGCCGCCCGCGAGTGGATGACGGTTCACTAAGGAATTCGACAAGAGCAGCAATAACAACCTCGGAAAGAGGGAGCTGGCGGGGCGCTTTGGACGGGGCCGACGCAGGGAGAACGGAACCGCTACCGGATCCTCCACCGGCCGCGGTTTTTCCGTTTTATCGGCCGATCTCTTTCAGGACCTGCGGCAGCGTCTCTTCGAGCAACGCCATATCCGCTTCCGGCCCGACGCTGACGCGAATGCAGCGATTGAGCGGCGCCACGCCAGGCATGCGGATGAAAACCCCGTGCTCCATCAGCCCGTCGACGATCGCCCTGGCATAAGCACCGTCGCGGCCGGTGTCGATCGCCACGAAATTCGTGGCCGAGGGCAGGGGCTCAAGACCGTTCGCCCGGGCGATACCGCCGATCCGCTCCCGCGCCGCATGGATTTTCCCGACCACCTCGACGAGATAGGCCTGGTCCTTGAGGGCGGCGAGCGCTGCGGCCGTTGCCAGCCGGTTCATGCCGAAATGATTGCGGATCTTGTCGAAGGCCTGCGCCGTGCCTGCTGTCGAGATCACGTAGCCGGTGCGTGAGCCGGCAAGTCCGTAGGCCTTGGAGAAGGTGCGGGTGCGAACGACGTTCGGCAGCTCGATCAGCGAGGAGATCGACGGCAGCGAACCTGCCGGCCCCGTTTCGCTATAGGCCTCGTCGAGCACCATCAGTGTCGTCTCGGGCAGCGAACGGGCGAAAGCAACGATACTGTCGGCATCCCACCAACTGCCCATCGGATTATCAGGATTGGCGAAATAGACGAGCGGCGCATTCTCGCGCTTGACGGCATCGAGCAGGCCGTCGAGATCCTCGCGGTCGTTTGCGTAGGGAACGGTCACCAGCCGACCGCCGAAACCGGCGACATGGAAATTGAAGGTCGGATAGGCGCCGAGCGAGGTGATGACGGGCGCGCCCGGCTCGATCACCAGCCGGACGATCTGACCGAGCAATTCGTCGATGCCGCTGCCGATGGCGACATTGGCGGCCGAGACGCCGAGATGGGCTGCAAGCGCTTCCCTGAGCGCGAAGTTCTCCGGATCATTGTATTTCCAGATATTGCCGGCTTCCTCGCGCATCGCTGCAAACACGGAGGCGGCTGGGCCGAAGCCGTTCTCATTGGCGCCGATGCGCGCCGAAACGGCAAGCCCGCGCTGGCGCTCGATCGCCTCGGGGCCGACGAAAGGGACTGTGGAAGGCAGGGCGCTGGCAAGAGGTGTGAAGCGCGAAAAGGCGGACATGCGACGGCAGTTTCCCGGACATAATGACAATTGGCGAAACAATAGGCCCGGGCACGGCCAACGCAAGCAAGATTATTTCCGCAACTGCGGCCTGTTCAGGCGCGGAAGATCGGCGCACGCCGGGCGGCAATTGCCTCCATGTTGCCGACGAGGAAATCGGTGCGGACGACGCGGCGCAGAACCTCGGGGTCCATGATGTTGATGAACCGCACCCCGATGCGTTCCTTATGGCGATAGACCTCGGCGCAGCCGATGCGATAGGCGAGGCCAAGAATGTTGAGATAATAGTGCTTTGGCAGGCCGGCCGTGGTCGAGACGACGAAGGTGGCGCCACCCTGGGAGATATCGATGATCTCGGCGCTTCGCATGGAGACGCCTGTGAGGCATGGCCGGACGGCGACGATGCGGGCTGGCCGTTTGACGCTGAATTCTTCCCAGCGCAGGTCGTAGACGGCGGATTTGACCGTGGCAAGGTGTGTAGCGCGGAGCATAGTCATTCACATTCTCCGTCAGTCAGGACGCATTGGGGGTTTATCTCAATCAAGCTGACCTTGATCTCATTCAGGCTGGCTTGATCGAGCAACTGGTCTTGATCCCAACCAAGGTCACATGAATGTTTTGCACATTCGTCAAATATAAAATTACAATTTTAACGAGTTCAAACTTTGTTCCCAAGCGGGACGCCTTCATGTTCATTATCGGGACGCGGTTTCCATTCCGAGCCTCCCGTTTCAGCCAAAAAATCTGACGGTAAGATATCCGCCGGCGGCGGTCAGCGCCGTTAGAGCCGTGCCCCAGGCCATGTCGACCAGGCTCATGACGACTGGCCAGTTGCGAAGCGTGGCAAGATTGGTGATGTCATAGGTTCCATAGGCCGCTAGTCCCAGAATGGCACCGTGGAGAAATGCGGTGGCGATCGAGCCTGCCGACAGCGCCGGCAGCACTGCAAGCACAACCACTGCGGCGGCGAAGAACAGGTAGAACAGTGCGCCGACCGCAAGATTGGGCGAGGGCAGCATCAGCGTTCCCAGTTGGTCGCGGTAGAAGTTGCGGGCGATGAGGCCGAGCCATATCCCGTCGCAGATGAGAAGGGTGAGAAAGGCGCCGGCATAGGCGAGCAGTGATGTCTTCATTGTCAATCTCCCGAACTTGGCCTTTCTACGCAGCAAGGACCGGCCGGATCGCCGCCCCGTTCGATTTCGGCGCAATTTTCCCGAACTCTTTCAATGGCCGAGCGTTGTGTCTTGATCGATGAAGCACGGCGCGCTTCGAATGACGACAGCGAGGAGTTGAAGATGACTGATGTCAAAATCCCTTGGGAATCATGGGTCGTGGTCTGCGATGGAGCCAAGGCTCTGATCATGCAGAATGCCGGCGATGCCCAACTGGTGAACCTGAAGGTGCTGGAAACCCTGACGCAGCCGAGCGCGCCGGATCGCGAGATTGGCGCCGATAAGCCTGGCCGAACCCATGCTGCAGACGGACTGAGCGGCAGCGCTGTCGAGGAGACCAGTTGGCAGGATCAGGCCGAAGCCGAATTTCTGAAACAGGTGGCGGGAAAGCTCGACGACTTGGTGCAGGAAAAGAAGGCCCGTCGCATCGTCCTCGTTGCACCGCCGAAGGCGCTTGGCACGCTGCGGCCGGCACTCCGCGCCGATACGCAGGCGGTGATCACCGCGGAAGTGGCGAAAGACTATACCAATATGCCGGTCGACGAGATCGAGCGGCATCTCGCCGCCTGAGCCGGCAAGAGCCTACCTATTAGTGAACGCGGGTCGAATGGCCCGCGTTTCTCATTCCGCCGCGTCAAGCGGACGGTCTCTGCCCGGCAAACAGCTCTTCATGATCTGCAAAGAGCGCCGCCAGACGGTCGATGACGATCCTGACCTCCGGCCGTTGCCGTTCGTCGTCATGCGCAACGATCCACATCTCGTAAGTCAGTTCGTCGATCACTGGCCCGGCGCGGACGAGCCTGCGCTCCTGATCGCCGATGAAACTGGGAAGCACGCCGCGGCCGGCACCGCCGCGGATGAGGTAAAACAGCATATGCGGCGTGTTCGTCCAGCTGGTGATCCAATAATCCGGCTGCTCGAAAGTCCATTTGTCGGCCGGCGTGACGGCGGTATCGGTGCCGAGCGAGATCCAGTTGCAATTCGTCTCGTCATAGCCGGCCGACTGATAGGCCGCATGCGCCACCTGGACCGAACGGCGGATGGCGACGTTGCCGCTCTCCGGCCGGCTATGGCTAATGGCGATATGCGCCTCGCGGTAAGTGAAATCGACGCCCGTGTCGCGGGTCTTGTAGCACATGCGGAAACTGTCCTTCGGCGTCCAGACGTTGGCCAGATGGTCGGCGATGAAGCGCGAGGTCCAGCTGTCGGCGGCCGTCGAGACGATCGGCAGCGTCAGCACCTCGCCGCGCCAGTCGGAGATCGCGCGCGCCGCATCCTGCATCAGCCGGACGCGATCGAGCAACGCCTGCCCATCCTTGGCCAGCAGATAGCCGGTAGGGCCGCGGCTGAACAGCGAGCGCCCCGTCACCCGTTCGAGCGCCAGCATGCGCCGGCCGATCGTCGGCGCGCTGAGCCCAGTGCGGGCCGCCGCCGCCGAAAGCCCGCCGCCTGTCGCAACATGGAAGAAAAGTTGCAGGTCGTCCCAGCTCGCATCTTTCATGGATGAAAACCCCCTTTCTCCGGCGCCTCTACATCGGAAGGGCGCGAAGGCTTAGCTCAAGTGCTCCAGGAAATAGATGGAGGATGAAGCTATGGATCTCAACTGGGTTGTTCTCTTCAGGGAAATCGAAATCCGCAATCGGCGGATCCGCCGCGGTCCCTTGACCGATCCGCTTGCCGACCCGCTTGATCGTCCGGAATGGCGCGGATTTCTCTGGGCCGTTCCGATCATCGCACGTCTCGCCGCAAGACGAAGCGGCGAAACAAAGGAGACGTGCCGCGATGATTCACGGATCGGAAAAAGCCTCAGGTTTCGAAGTTCAATCGCAACACGTGGTGCAGGAATTCCGGATTGATCAGCATGTTGAAGCTGATCGTCACCAATTCGCCTTCGCGTTTGACCACGGTCGCGCCGATCTCGTCATGGATGCCGAGGATTTCGAGGAAGAAATGGCTCGGTATTTCCAGGTTCGGGCTGACTTCGAGCAATGCGCCGGCAAGCGTGATCGTGCGGATCAGGCAGCGCACCTGCGTTCCGGTGCTGAGGTGATGGCCGACGAAGATGATGTTGCCGGGCCTGTCGAGATTGAATTCCCTGTAAGCACGTTCCGGCTTGGGGTGTTCTGTGTCGAGGTGCATCTGAAAGGCCCTTTTAGCCTCCGCTTGTTCTACGACAAGATATTAGCGGAAGAATGCTGACACTTGCTGAAGAACATCGGTAAAATTGAATGACTCTGGGAAACCTGCGGGAAAATCGCACCGATTTCGTGCAGATTTGCCCCAAAGTTGCGCATTCCCCAGCGCATCCGCGCCATTCTTGACATGTCGGCGGCGTTCGCGCATACAAAGGCCGGTTCGAGGCACCGGCCGCTCGCGGATGAAAATCCATGGTGAAGCCCTCGCGATCATGGTCACGGCCCCTTGTGCATGCTGACTGGCGGCAATGCGAGCTCCCATCCGCAGTCGAAGAGCATGCCTTTCGAAGGCTCACGCCATGACGACGACCTATCCTGCCATTGAAGAATTGAAGGCCCAGGCCAAGCGCCTGCGCCAGGCGATGAATGATCGCGGCACCCCGCTCACCCACAGTGCGGCCCTGGAAATGATTGCACGCCAGCATGGCGCACGCGATTGGAATACGCTCGCAGCCCTGGCGGCAAAGCCCAATACCGCTCCGAAGACGCCGCTCTTCGTCGGCGCGCATATTCGCGGCCGTTATCTCAATCAGCCCTTCACCGGCGAAGTTCTGGCGCTTTCGGCCCTGCCGGGCGGCGATCTGCACAGGATCACCATCCATTTCGACGAGCCGGTGGATGTCGTCACCTTCGAGAGCTTTTCGGCCTTTCGCCAGCGTGTGAACGCGCAGATCGATGCCGACGGCGTCTCGCCGAGGAAGACCTCGAACGGCGTGCCGCATCTGGTGCTCGATCTCTAGATTGTTTTTGTCCTTTTGAGGCCGTCCGGATCCGCATGACTTTTAAGCCGGATCGGACCCTGCCTCATATCGCACGGATTTCTCCATGACCGATCTTTCCCAAGGCAATGCCTTTCTTACCGGCTGGCTGACGGGCGTCTTCATCAAAACGGCGGCACCGATCGTCGCGATCACCACCGTCAGCGGCCTGTTCACCGTCGTCGACGCCTATTTCCTCGGCGCCTATGTCGGCCCGGACGCGCTCTCTGCCGTCAGCCTGATTTTCCCGGGGCTGATGCTACTGATCGCTCTGCAATCGTTGGTCTCGAACGGCATGGCGAGTATCCTCGCCCGCCGGCTGGGTGCCGGCAATCGCGATGGGGCACGTCGGGTGTTTGCCGGCGCGCATGCGCTGGCACTCGCCGTCACCCTCATCCTCAATCTGGTCTACTGGAGCGTGGGCCGACAGGTCATCGGTACCGGTGCTGCCGGCAATGCCACTGTTGCCCATGGCGCGATGCTGTTCATGGGCGCGATGATCGCTTTTGCGCCGATCAGTTTCTTCCTATCGCTGCATCTCGACGCATTGCGCTGCGAAGGCAAGATCGGCTTCATGACGCTGGTGACGCTGTCGGCCTCGCTGCTCAACATCCTCGCCAATTGGCTGTTCATGGCGGTGATGCATTGGGGCGTGCTCGGTTCGGCGGTCGGCTCCATCGCGTCGCAATTCGTCTGCCTCGCAGCCGTGCTCGCCTATCGCTGGCGCCGGCCGGCGGCACTGAGGCCTTTCCCGGGGTTGGCTCTCGCCGAATGGCGCGGCATCGTCGCCTTCGGCGCGCCGATGAGCCTCGGTTTCATCGGCATATCGCTGGCCTCGGCCGCCATTCTAATCAACGTCTCGCTCTGGAGCGCGCATGACTATGTCGCGACGGTGGCCGCCTACGGCATCATCACCCGGATCATGACCTTCACCTATCTGCCGCTGCTCGGACTCAGCATCGCGCTGCAGACGATTGCCGGCAACAATCACGGTGCCGGCCTCGGGCTGCGCGTCGGCCGCAGCCTGCAGATCGCCATGCTCGCAGCACTCGTCTATTGCACCCTGGTGGAGATCACCGTCGAATTGCTGGCTAGCCGCCTCGGTGCGGTCTTCGTCACCGATCCGGCGATCATCGCCGAGGTCAGGCGAATTCTGCCCTGGACGATCGGCGCCTATTTTCTCTTCGGGCAGATGCTGATCCTGTCGTCCTATTTCCAGTCGATCGGCGATGCGCCGCGCGCTGCGATCTTCGGTCTGTCGCGGCCCTATCTGCTCACCCTGCCGCTCACCTTCCTGCTGCCCTTCGTCTTCGGTGAACAGGGAATCTGGATGGTGCCGGTCTTTGCCGAGGCAGGCATGTTCATCCTTGCTTTCCTGGTGCTGTCGCAGAACGCGAAACGCCGCGGCTTGCGTTATGGGCTTCTGCCCGTCTAGAGCAATTCCAGTAAAAGTGCGCAGCGGTTTTGTGTCCGGAATTGCGCAAAACAAAGATTTAGACGGAAAAGCCGCGCTCCGGAGCGCGGCTTTTGCCGATTGTCGGCTATTCCTTGCCATTCGAAGCGGCCGATGTCGCAGCTTCCGCCTCATTCAACGCCTCGGCGCATTCCTGGCAGCAGACTTCGACAGTCTTGCCGCCGAGCTTGACGGTGATGGTCTCCGTGCCGAGTTCGCAGTCGCAGGCAGCGCATGTGGTGTTCTTCATCTGGTGATCCTCCTGTTGGTCGTCCCCGGATCGGGACAGGCTCATAAGATCATCGAAGACCGCATTGCCGCTGTCGAAATCTTTAGCGATCGACCCCGCATAATTCCTTAAATCGGGATCGATTTAAGGAATTATTCGGGGATTCAAAGTGCTACAGCGTCCTTTGCGCGTCTGAAAAGACGCGCGGCGCTGTAGGCTTTCACCTGCGCCGCAGCTGCGCCGAACGCTGGAATTCGGCCGGAGTCTGCCCGAAGGACTGCTTGAAGGAAGCGCTGAAATGGCTGTGGCTGGAAAAGCCGAGATCGAGACCGAGCGCGGTCAGATCCTCATACTGGCCGAGCAGATCGAGTGCACGGGCAAGCCGCAGCCGCAATTGGTAGCGGTAAAGTGGCGTCGCCTCGACCTGTTGGAAGACTTGGGTGAGGTAAACCGGCGAGACGCCCACTTCTGAGGCGATTTCTGAAAGTGTCCAGCGCCGCGCGAGATCGGAGGAAAGCACCAGCTTTGCCCGGTCGACGAGTTTCTGCCGGCCGGCGCTGGCGCCCGCCGCATGCGATGTGCGCTCGCCGAGCGAGCGGCGCACCAGCGTCAGCGCCAATATTTCGGCCTCCAGCGTCTCGGCGACGTTGCGCCGCAAACCATGACGCAGGAGCGCGACCAGCGCCTGCGCGCGTGGATCGATCCGCCGGCGCTGGCGGCGGAAGGAAAAGACCTCGCCGGGCTGCGCCTGCTCCTTCGGCGTAAGCTCTTCGAGCATGGTCTGGTCGATCGCCAAATCGATGCAGGCGTCGCCACCCTCGATAGGGTGGCTGATTCGATATCCCTGGCCGGCATTGAAGAACAGGACCTGATTGGCTTCGGCCACCGTATAATTGCGGCCGACATGCCGCATGAAGACGCCGCGATAGGGATAGACGAGGCTCGTCCTGTGGGCGCATTCCTCGTCGCTCCTGTGGCGGCATTCGCCATTGCAGACGATGTCACGAATGGTGACCGTCTTCGTTTTCAGGAGCGGTGCTGTTGAAAACTGGGACATTGCATCTTCCAGGTCAGACAGGCCGCCCGATGAGGCGACCTGGCGGCACAATATCACGCTTAAGTTTCAGTAGCGACTATAGACGTGGACGTCGCTTTCCGTCTGCCCCCTGGAAAGGCCGATATCCTTCAGCTGTTCGTCGGAAAGCTCCATCAACGCATTGCAGTTGCGCCGTTCGTTCATTTTGCGCGCCAGCCACTGTGCTGCGGTGACTATAGCAAGGAACAGGCCGGGCCGCATATTGCGGGCCGAGATTGTGGAATTCGAGTTATGCATTGTGATCCTCCATCCGTGTTTGGATGGAGGCAGTGAACCATCAGCGGCAGTTTCGCGCTGTCAGATTATTTAGCGATCTGAGGACGCCTTCACGCCTTCAGCAGCCACTCATGCTCGGCGGCATTGTGGAGTTTCCAGATCCGCTGCGGGCCGGCCATGACGTTGAGGTAATAGAGATCATAGCCATGGCAGGCAGCGCAGGGGTGGTAGCCCTTCGGCACCAGCGTCACATCGCCGTCCTCGATCGCCATCGCTTCGTCGAGCGAGCGGTCGTCGGTGTAGACGCGCTGGAAGCCGAACCCCTGCGGCGGGTTGAGGCGATGGTAATAGGTCTCTTCCAGGAAGCTTTCGTTCGGCAGGTCGTCCTGGTCGTGCTTGTGCGGCGGATAGGAGGAGGTGTGGCCGCCTGGCGTGATCACCTCGACGACGAGCAGCGAATGCGCTGAGCTGTCGTCTTCCGGCATGATATTGTTGACATAGCGCACGTTCGTGCCCTTGCCGCGCGTCACCTGCGGATGCGTGCCGGGCGGGATTGCCTTTGCCTGATAGGTACCGCCGCCGGGCGCCGAGCAGACGGCGAGTTCCAGATCGGTCTCCGCCGTCACCGACCACGTCGATTCCATCGGGATGTAGAGCGCATGCGGCGCACCATCGAACGGGCTCATGCGACCGCCGAGCGTGCCGAAATCCTTGGTGCCGGCAGATGCCTTGCCCTTGCCGGTTACCCAGACGAGGCAGACTTCGCGATCGCCCGTCTCTCCCGAAACGGTCTCGCCCGGCTTCATCCGATGCAGATCGAAGCCGACATAGGTCCATCCGGCATTTTCCGGAGTGACATGCGTGACACGGCCGCGCGTGCCGGACGGTTTCACCTTGAGATTTGGCATTGGTGTTTTTCCTCGTAAGTTGGCGGGTGCGGCTCCCTCATCCGGCTGCCGCCACCTTTCTCCCCGAGGGGAGAAGCGACATGCCGCGCCCTTTCCGTTCCTCTTCTCCCCACCGGGAAGAAGCCGCCCGGAGGGCGGATGAGAGGGCTTCTTGCTCCAGCGGTCCGGAAAGGCGAGCCCCTTGTGGGAGGACGCTCCGGACAACCAGGCTTTACGACCCCTTGGGGAAGCCTTCCGTTTCCACGGTATAGCCAGCAGCCGTCATGACGCGCATCAACTCGGCGTGACCGATCTCGGCCATCTTCTGCGGAGGGGCCTTGCGCGGATCCTGTTCGGCCTCGACGACGAACCAGCCTTCATAGCCGTGATCGGCCAGCCGCTGGACGATGGCACCGAAATCGAGCGAGCCGTCGCCCGGCACGGTGAATGCGCCAAGTGCCACCGCATCGAGGAAGGACTGCCGGCTGCGGTCCAGCCCATCCACGACAGGCTTGCGGATATCCTTGACGTGAACATGGTTGATACGGGCGTGGTGGTTCTCGATGGCGCGCAACACGTCGCCACCGGCAAAAGCAAGATGCCCGGCATCAAGCAGCAGCGGAATACCTTCGCCCGAGTAACGCATGAAGGCGTCGAGTTCCGGCTCGGTTTCGACCACGGCGGCCATGTGATGGTGATAGGAAAGCGGCATGCCCTGCTCGGCGCACCATTCCCCGAATTCCGTGACACGGCGCGCATAGGCCTTCATCTCGTCATCGGAGAGGCGCGGCTTGGTCGCGAGCGGCTTGGAACGGTCGCCCTGGATCGAGCGGCCGACTTCGCCATAAACGATGCAAGGCGCATTGACCGCCTTGAACAGCGAGATCATCGGCGCGATGCGGTCCTTGTTGGCGGAAAGCTCCTCATTGACCAGCGTGCCGGAGAACCAGCCGCCGCATAGCGTCACGTCGGCGGCGCGCAGGATCGGGAGCATCTCTTCCGGATTGCTAGGGAAACGGCGGCCTTGCTCCATCCCGGTAAAGCCGGCACTGCGCGATTGCCGCAGGCATTCCTCGAGGGACACATCGTCGCTGAGTTCAGGAAGATCGTCGTTCCACCACGCGATGGGCGACATGCCAAGTTTGGCCTTCATCAACATTCTCCTTAAAAGCATTGCGGAAGAGCGGCTCCGCTCTTCCGAAAAATGACGGCGATAATTAGCCGATGCGCTGGGCGGCGCGTGCTTCGACGTAGCCCTTGCGCGCTTCGTTGACCTGTTCGCGCGAGCTGACCTCAGGCACCACGACATCCCACCAGTGGCCGCCGGCCTCCGTGGTAACAAGCGGATCGGTGTCGATGACGAAGACCGAGGTCCGGTCGTTCTTCTTCGAGTCGGCGATCACCTGCTCCAGCTCGGCGATCGAGGCGACCTTGACGGCGATGGCGCCCATGCTTTCGGCATGCGCCCGGAAATCGATCTCCGGCATCACCTCGTGATAGGAGTCCTTCAGCAGATTGTTAAAGTTGGCGCCGCCGGTTCCCATCTGCAGCCGGTTGATGCAACCATAACCGCGATTGTCGAGCACGACGATATTAAGCTTGAGGCCAAGCATGACCGAGGTGGAAAGCTCGGAATTCATCATCATGTAGGAACCGTCGCCGACCATGACGACGACATCCCGTTCAGGATGCGCCATCTTGGCGCCGAGCCCGCCGGCGATCTCGTAACCCATGCAGGAAAAGCCGTATTCCATGTGATAGCTGCCCGGCGCCGTCGCCGGCCAGAGCTTGTGCAATTCGCCGGGAAGGCCGCCTGCAGCGCAAAGCACCGTCGTATTCTCGCCGCCGAGCGTGCGAGCCACCGCGCCGATCACTTGGGCATCGGAGGGCAGGGCGGCATTGGTCGTCGCCATCGCCTTGGCAGCGGCCTCCATCCAGACCTTCTTCTCCGCAGTCGCCTTCTCGGCGAGTGCGGCCGGCGCCTTCCAGCCCGAAAGCCCTGCCGAAAGCGCCTTCAACCCTTCGCGGGCGTCAGTCACCAGCGGATGGCTGTCGTGCTTCACTGCGTCATAGGCGGCGATGTTGAGGCCGATCATCTTCAGGCTGTCGTTCTTGAACAGCGCCCAGGAGCCGGTGGTGAAATCCTGGCAGCGTGTGCCGACGGCAATGACAAGATCCGTCTCTTCGGCGATCGCATTGGCCGCCGACGTGCCGGTGACGCCGACCGAGCCGAGCGCCAGCGGATGGGTCTCGTTGATCGCCGACTTGCCGGCCTGGGTGACGACGACGGGAACGCCATGCGCCTCGGCAAAGGCAGCAAGCTCCTTCGTCGCCTGAGAGTAAAGCACGCCGCCGCCGGCAACGATCACCGGCTTCTGCGACGCCTTGATCAGTGCGATGGCATTCGCCAGCTCGTCCGCATCCGGCTGCGGCCGGCGGGTCGTCCAGACTTTTTCATCGAACAGGCTTTCCGGATAATCGTAGGCTTCTGCCTGGACGTCCTGGCAGAGCGACAATGTCACCGGGCCGCAATCGAGCGGGTCGGTCAGGACCTGCATGGCGCGCTTCAGCGCCGTGATGATCTGCTCGGGTCGGGTGATGCGGTCGAAATAGCGCGAAACCGAACGGAAGGCATCATTGGCTGAAACCGTGCCGTCGCCGAAATCTTCGATCTGCTGCAGCACCGGATCCGGCGCGCGGTTGGCGAAGACATCGCCCGGCAGGAAGAGAACGGGAATACGATTGACATGCGCCACGCCGGCGGCCGTTACCATGTTCAGCGCGCCGGGGCCGATCGAACTCGTGCAGGCCATGAAGCGCGTGCGGAAATTCGCCTTGGCATAGGCGATCGCGGCATGCGCCATGCCCTGTTCATTGTGGGCGCGATAGGTCGTCAATTCGCCGCGCACCTGATAGAGCGCCTCGCCGATGCCGGCGACGTTGCCGTGACCGAAGATCGCCCAGACGCCACCGAAGATCGGCACCTTTTTGCCGTCGACGATCGTCATCTGTACTTTCAGGAAATGCGCGACGGCCTGCGCCATCGTCAACCGTATCGTCTTGCCCATCGGGTCCTCCCGGACTTTTGACTCTCTATCTGTTTTCCCCTTCCCAACTCCTCTCCACGAGGGGAGGGGCTAACCTGCCGGGCTCTCTACATTCTCGCCGCAACGTCTTGTCCAAAAGGACGCTCGCGGGGTGAGGTAGTGCCCCAAGTTAAGTCCCTCCCACCTTATGGGGAGGGGTTGGGGAGGGGTCTCAATTCGGTTCCTACTGATGTCCGCGGGTCTTCAGCCACGCCTCCGTCAGTTGCCGGAAGCGACCGGCCATGTCGGCGATCGCCTCCTCGTCGTTCATTTCGCCCGAAAGCCAGGCGCGTGCCGGATCGGCAAAGATCGTTCGGCCGACGGCGAAACCCTTCACGGAGGGAGCCGCCAGCGTCGCCTCGAAGCAGGAGATCAGCTCGTCGGCGGGCGCCTCGAGCCCCAAGAGCACGATACCGCGGCACCATGGATCATTTTTGGCGATCACCGCATCGATCTTTTTCCAGGCTTCACGGGATGCCTGCGGCTCGAGCTTCCACCAGTCCGGCTTGATGCCGAGCGCATAGAGCTCCTCCAGCGCGGTCGAAATGGTATCGTCGGTGAGCGGCCCGTTCTTACCGGCGATGATCTCCACCAGCAGCTCGCGCCCGACTTTGCGGGCAGCCTCGAACAGCGTGCGCAGCTTCTCCTGCTGCTCCGTCTTCAATTCAGCCGGATCATCGGGATGATAGAAGCACAGGCACTTGATGCAATGAGCGAGCGGCCATTCCACCAGCTGCGAGCCGATATCCTGGCTGAATTCGAAGCGCAGTGGCTTCGAGCCAGGCAATTCCACCGGCCGGCCGATCCAGGAGAAATTCTTCGTCGCCGCATCGAAGAAGGCGTCGCGGCCGAAACGTTCGTCGATCAGCATGCCGTAGCCGTCGCGGCCGTTCGAAACCCGCGCCGCTGCCGCGACTGCCAGCCGCTTGAAGGCGACGATCTTCTCGTGGCCGACGCCGAGTTCATCGGCGACGCTGACGAGCTGCGAACGATGGTCGATCGCCAGTGCCATCAAAAGCGGGATTTCGCCGCGCCGGGTTGATGCCCAATGAATATGGTTGATCTCCTCGTCCTTGCGCAGCGCCCGATGTTTGCTGCCGGTCGTCAGGAAGAAGTCGAGTTCCGCCCAGGTCGGATATTCCGGCGAGCAGAGCAGTCGGGAGACCGCGAAGGCGCCGCAGGCATTGGCCCAGGTGGCGCAGGTCTTCAGAGGCTCGTCGCGCAGGAAGCCGCGCAGGAAGCCGGACATGAACGCGTCGCCGGCGCCAAGTACGTTGAAGACTTCGATCGGGAAACCCTGGCCGATGATGCCGGCTTCAAGATCGTCGGCGATCGGCCCGTCATAGACGATGCAGCCCATGGCGCCGCGCTTGAGCACGATCGTCGCCGGCGAAAGGCGGCGGATCTCCTTCAGCGCGCCGAGCACATCGTCGGCGCCGGACGCGATCAGGATTTCCTCTTCGGTGCCGACGATGAGATCGCAATCCGGCAGCGTCTCCTTCATCTTCGAGGAGACCCGGTCGGATTTCACGTAGCGCTCGAAGCCTTCCGCATGGCCGGCAAGGCCCCAGAGATTCGGCCGGTAATCGATGTCGAAGATCACCTTGCGGCCGTTCGCCTTGGCGATGCGGATCGCTTTGCGCTGGGCGGCCTCGGTATTCGGCCGCGAGAAATGCGTGCCGGAAACGAGAACGGCGCGCGACGATCTGATGAAATCTTCGTCGATATCGCCTTCATCGAGCGCCATGTCGGCGCAGTCCGACCGATAGAAGATCATCGGCGACACGCCCTCGGCCTCGACCGCAAGCAGCACCAGCGCCGTCAGTCGCTCCTTGTCGGTGACGATGCCGTCTGTCGCCACACCTTCGCGCGCCGACTGCTCGCGGATGAAGCGTCCCATTTGTTCGTCGCCGACGCGGGTGATGAGGCCAGATTTGAGGCCGAGCCGTGCCGTGCCGATGGCGATATTGGCCGGGCAGCCGCCAACGGACTTGGCGAAGGAGCCGATATCCTCCAGCCGCGAACCGATCTGCTGGCCGTAAAGATCGACCGAGGAACGGCCGATGGTGATCACATCAAGCGCCGGCTCCGGCTGTGAACCCGGATTCGATTGTACCATGATGTCCTCCCGCTAGATTTTGCGCGGCTTCCAGTGCCTGCGAATTTTCAATAATGAAACATTGGTTCCGATATTTTGTCAATTCGGAATGTTTATTCCATTTTGCCTTTTACAGGTTTCGACTGTTGATGCTTGCGCCGGCGCTCGGCAATTGCAACCGGCAGTGCCATGGTGAGCGCCATCGAGGCCGAAAGCGAGCGGAAGCCGGCGAAATCGGCTTCCGCCACCTCGAACCAGTGCGTGGCGCAGGCGGCAAGCGGCGAGAAGGCCGAATCGGTGATCGCGATGACGGGGACGCCGCGGTCGGCAAGCTCCTGGCTCTGGTTGAGGCTGTCGGCCGCGTAGGGCGAAAAGCTCGCCGCGATCGCCGCATCCTTCGGTGTTGCGAATTGCACCATCTCAGGGTCAACGCCGTTCGGCGAGGCGACGATCTGGTGGCGGATGTTGAGCTTGGAAAAAGCGTAGGTCATGTGCGCCGTCAGCGGATAGGAGCGCCGTTTGGCGATCAGATAGATCGTCTCGGCGTTAGCAAGGATATTCACGGCTTTGGTGAAAGTATCGCTCTGCACCGTCGCCGCCAGCCGATTGACCGACTGGTTTGCCGCGGCGATGAATCCGGAGAGCAGATTGGCGTCCTCATCGTCGCCGCTCGATTGCTCCAGCGTAACGAGGCGCTCTTCGTAGCTTAGCGTCCGGTCGCGCAATCTTTCGCGAAAGATGCTCTGCAGGTCGGAAAACCCTCCATAACCCAGATGATGCGCCAGGCGCACCAGCGTCGAGGGCTGGACGTCGGAGGCGGCCGCGATGCTCGCCGTCGTGCCGAAGGCGATCTCGTCGGGATTGCCGAGGGCGAAGGCGGCGACCTGCGCCAGCCGCTTCGGCATGTTCGCCTTGCGCTCGATGATGGTACTGCGCAGGCTTTCGAAATCTCGCGGTACGCGCGCGTGCCTCTGGGGATCGTTATCCATGCTTGCAGCTCGGGAGATGAAACAAATATTCCATATTATTGAACATAAACGATTTCAAACGGCACGGCTAATTGTTTTTAATCCCCTGTAATTGAAGGCTTTTGAACAGTTCCATTCGGGAATGGCGCAGAAATGCTTGTGAATAGGTCCCTTGTCAAAATGATCCAAATATTCCAAAAATCCGCGCGCAGCTCTGGAGGAGACGGAAATGAAGCCACTCGGCATCGGTTTGATCGGCACGGGTTATATGGGCAAGTGCCATGCGCTGGCGTGGAACGCGGTAAAGACGGTGTTCGGCGATGTCGAGCGTCCGCGTCTTGTGCATCTGGCCGAAGCCAATGCCGGGCTCGCTGAGACTCGTGCCGGTGAATTCGGTTTCGAGAAGGCGACGGCCGACTGGCGGGCGCTGATCGCCGACCCCGAGGTCGACGTCGTCTCCGTCACTACGCCCAATCAGTTCCACGCCGAGATGGCGATTGCTGCCCTTGAGGCCGGCAAGCATGTCTGGTGCGAAAAGCCGATGGCGCCGGCCTATGCCGATGCCGAGCGCATGCTGGAAACGGCGAAGCGATCCGGCAAGGTTGCCGCTCTTGGCTATAATTACATTCAGAATCCCGTCATGCGGCATATCAGGACGCTGATTGGCGAGGGCGCCATCGGCACGGTCAATCATATCCGCGTCGAGATGGACGAGGATTTCATGGCCGATCCCGATGTCTTCTTTTATTGGAAGAGCGAGCTTTCCGCCGGCTACGGCGCGCTCGACGATTTCGCCGTGCACCCGCTGTCGCTGCTCTGGTATCTCTTCGGCCATGTGGAGGCCGTCATAACGGATATGGTAAAACCCTATGCCGACCGCCCGCTGAGCGAGGGTGGTCGCCGTGCCGTCGAAAACCACGATGGCGCCAACGTGCTGATGCGGCTTGGCGGCGGCATCTCAGCCGTGTTGATGGCGAATCGCGCCGCCTGGGGTCGTAAGGGCCGCATCGCCATGCAGATTTTCGGCTCGAAGGGCTCGATCGTCTACGATCAGGAGCGCATGAACGAATTCGAACTCTATCAGGCCGAGGGTCGCGGCTCCGAACAGGGTTTCCGCAAGATACTGGCGGCACCCGCTCATCGGCCTTATGATCGGTTCATTCCAGCGCCCGGCCATGGCCTCGGCTTCAACGATCTGAAGATCATCGAATGCCGCGAGCTGATCCGGGCAATTTCAGGCGGACCGTCGTCGATCGTGACATTCGAAGACGGTCTCAGGATAGAGAAGTCGGTACATGCCATGGCACAGTCCTTCCACGAGCGCCGCTGGATCGAGATCGCCTGAATGTAAGAGGCCGCTTTCCGTTGACGGCGCACGGGCTACTGCATAATCCCTGAAATCGAAATCGATTTCAGGGATTATGCAGAAACTCAAAATGCGACAGCGTCGTTCGCGCGTCTGAAAGACGCGCGGCGGTGTAGGGGATAGGCCTTGGCGTGGTTGTCGGGCGCAGCTTCAGGAGTGAGATCGTGACGGATAGACTGGTGATCATCGGCGCGGGACAGGCCGGATTCGCATTGGCGGCCAAGCTGCGTGCGTTGAAGGATACGCGCCCGATCACCCTCATCGGCGCGGAAGACGTCGCGCCCTATCAGCGCCCGCCGCTTTCAAAGAAATACCTGCTCGGCGAAATGGCCTTCGACCGCCTACTGTTCCGTGCCGAGCATTGGTATGCGGACAATGACGTCGACCTTCGCCTGTCGACCTGGGCCGAGCAGATCAAGCCGGACAGCAAGCAGGTTCTGCTGCAGGACGGCTCCGTTCTTGATTACGGCACGCTGGCGCTGGCCACCGGCTCGACGCCGCGCCGGCTGCCGGCCGCAATCGGCGGCGATCTCGAAGGCGTCTATGTTGCCCGCGACAAGCGCGATGCAGACCTGCTTGCTGACGAGATGCGCCCCGGTCGCCGCGTCCTCATCATCGGCGGCGGTTATATCGGTCTCGAGGCGGCAGCCGTTGCCCGCCATCGCGGCCTGGAAGTCACCGTCATCGAGATGGCCGACCGCATCCTGCAGCGCGTCGCGGCGAAGGAGACCGCCGACATCATGCGCAGGATTCACGAGACCCATGACGTGGTGATCCGCGAGAAGACAGGGCTCAAGCATCTGGTCGGCAAGGATGGCCGTGTCGTTGGTGCCGCGCTTTCAGACGGATCGGTGATCGACATCGATTTCGCCGTCGTCGGCATCGGCGTCGCGCCGAACGACCAGCTCGCCAAGGAAGCCGGCCTCGAAGTCGCCAACGGCATTGTGGTCGACGAATTCGCCCGCACCTCCGATCCGGCGATCTTTGCGGCCGGTGATTGCGCCGCACTTCCCTGGGAGGGCGGCCGCATCAGGCTCGAATCGGTGCAGAACGCCGTCGACCAGGCCGAAGCAGCGGCGGCCGTCATCGCTGGCGGCAGCGAGCCTTATGCGCCGAAGCCGTGGTTCTGGTCCGACCAGTATGACGTCAAGCTGCAGATTGCCGGCTTCAATCTCGGCTATGACGAGACGCTGCTGCGCCCCGGCACCCGCGAAGGCGCCCATTCGGTCTGGTACTTCAGGGAAGGTCGGCTGATCGCCGTCGATGCGATCAACGACGCGAAAGCCTATGTGACCGGCAAAAAGCTGCTGGAATCCGGGACCAACCCCGATAAAACGATTCTCGCCGACCCTTCTGCTGACCTCAAGAGCCTGCTCGGCTGAGCTCGGCTTCTTCATCACGAGAACGAAGCGCGATCAAATTCCGCGGAACGCGGCAGGAAATGTGGACTGTTTGCGTAACCGGCCGAAATGCCAGCCGCTGCATTTCTTCTGGTGAAAACTCAAAAAACCCTTGCATTCACAGAGCGGTCGCCATAGTTAGGCCGCACCGGAGAGGTGGCCGAGTGGTCGAAGGCGCTCCCCTGCTAAGGGAGTATACGTCAAAAGCGTATCGTGGGTTCGAATCCCATCTTCTCCGCCATTCCGATTTCCTGAGTGTGCGTCGATCGTTAGTTTCCGGCAGGGAATCACGTTCGCTTAGTCGGCTAGGCCGGCGACGAAAAATCTCTCTGCCTTGAGCGAGAGAATCGCCTGCGGGAATCACCTCCCGCGCTCAAGCCACCGGCAGGTGGCGAAAGTGGATCGGTGCACGTCCGGTTACGCTTTCGGCAATCCTGAATCCCCGCAAGAGCCGCATTTTGCCAAAAAAGTGTCACGAATGTGTCGCAGGGCGCATGTCCAATTCTTTGTTGGCTGGACCTAAGCCTCCGCAAAATCAGCGTTTTCTTAACAAAGCATAAAGGAAATCGAGGCTGGTTGCCCGACTTGTGTCCTTTCAGCAACAGAATGTCGGGAAGGCTCCCTCAAATCCCCCATCCGAGTAAGTTGGTGATTGCGTGACGGCTTCCGTCTTGTATTTTCAACCTCGGAAGCAAGGGCGACTGATCGTCCACTTCTTGAAACACGGGGATGGGGCAGGGAACGCTGCTCAGCGAAAGATCCCAAACCCGATCGAAACTTTGAATTGGAGGTCATTTATGAACATCAAGAGCCTTCTTCTCGGCTCCGCTGCTGCTCTCGCAGTAGTTTCCGGTGCTCAGGCTGCTGACGCTATCGTTGCTGCCGAACCGGAACCGGTTGAATATGTTCGCGTCTGCGACGCTTACGGCACCGGCTACTTCTACATCCCGGGCACTGAAACCTGCCTCAAGATCAACGGTTACATCCGTTTCCAGGTTAACGTTGGCGAAGACGTCGGCGGCGATTCGGATTGGGATGCTGTCACCCGCGGTCAGGTTCAGTTCACGGCCAAGAGCGATACCGAATATGGTCCGCTGACCGGCGTCATCGTCATGCAGTTCAATGCTGACAACGCCACGGTTCAGGCGTCCAAGCTCGACTCCGCTTACCTCGACATCGCCGGCTTCCGCGCCGGTCTGTTCTACAGCTGGTGGGACGATGGCCTCTCCGGCGAAACCGACGACATCGGCTCGGTCGTAACGCTCCACAACTCGATCCGCTATCAGTATGAAACCAGCGATTTCTACGCTGGCATCAGCGTCGATGAACTGGAAGACGGCGTTTATCAGGGTGACGTGGATCCCGTCACCGGCCTCCTTGTTCCGAACGATGGTCCGAACAATGTCGGCGTTGCCGTTGGTATCGGTGGCAAGGCTGGTGCCTTCAGCTACCAGGTCACTGCCGGCTGGGACGTCGACAACGAAGACGGCGCTGTCCGTGCAATGGGTACGGTTGACATCGGTCCCGGTACGCTCGGCCTCGCTGCTGTGTACTCTTCCGGCCCGAACTCCTACTACTCGACGGCTGAATGGGCAGTTGCTGCCGAATACGCCATCAAGGCAACCGACAAGCTGAAAATCACCCCGGGTGTTCAGTACTACGCCAACTACATCGGCGGTGCCAGCGCGTTTGAAACCGTTCCTACCGATTACGACGGTGCCGGTGATGCATGGAAGGTCGGTCTGACCGTTGATTACCAGATCGTCGACAACTTCTACGCCAAGGCTTCGGTTCAGTACCTCGATCCGGAAGATGCTGACGACTCCACGACGGGCTACTTCCGTCTGCAGCGTTCGTTCTAATCTGATCTGACTTCGGTCAATCAGGAAAGCCCGGCTCTCGAGCCGGGCTTTTTGTATTTGGGCGAGACTGGCACGTTGTGCCAGCTGACCAGTGTCGATGAGGTTATCGGCAGGTGGCGAGAAAAGTGCGAATTGCTGTGGGGATGTTATCGAGATACAGGAGCGGGGCATGGCCTTGCCCTTCGGCAGTATGTCGGATCAAGCCCGAATGCCGCCGCGCCATTTCGCCGGCGCTTTCCTGTGAAAGCAGCGACGTATTTTCGCCGCGGATCAGCATGAGTGGCAGCCGGCTCAGGCTTTCGAATTGCCCCCAGAGATCAGGCAGCGGCTGGCTGAAATCGATCGATTTCAGTGCCTCCGCGATCGCTGGGTCGAAATCGGCGATCGGCCTTCCGCTGATATCGCGATAAAGGGCAAGCGCCATCTCGCGCCAGTCTTGCTCCGCAAGCGCGGTAAACGCCGCGCCATGATTTTCCTTCAATAGATCGACTGCCTCGTTCCAGTCCGCCGGCTTCCTGCCGCTGTTGAGGTAATCGCGGATCCGTGCCAGCCCCTCAGCCTCGAGTACAGGTCCGATATCGTTGAGGACGACGGCTTCGAGGAGATCCGGCCGTGTCGCCGCGATCAGGTGCAGGATCAGCCCGCCGCGCGACGTGCCGATGAAAATCGCCCGCTCGATGCCGAGCGCTGCGCAGGCGGCAATGACGTCGCCAGCCTCGACGGCGAGATTGTAGTTCGCCTTGTTGTCGTCCCATGCCGAGTTTCCCCGCCCGCGCGAATCGAGTGCGATCACCCTGCGCGGTGCTGTCATATCCCGGGAGAGAAGCAGCGCAAGCGGATGAAAATCCCGTGTATTGCGGGTCAGGCCGGGCAGGCAGATTACCGGCAGCCATCCGGCGGTTGCTGGCTGGTCGGGTGGGTAGTCGCGGGCATAAAGCCTCAGGCCATCAGAAGAAGTGAAAAATCGCTCCTGGAAACCACCTGCATCCGTATCCGGCATCACATCCCTCGAGACCTGTTTGACCCCGAAGATGTAACTTGCTTTTCAAGCCGCGCCAAACGGCTTCAGGAGGCGCTGCGTCCGCCGATCAGGTCACGCTCGATATCGGTGGGCTGGCCGAGGCGAGCCTTGTAAACTTCGTAATTCTCCATCACCCGCTGCACATAGTTGCGCGTTTCGGGGAAGGGGATGCGCTCGATCCAGTCGACGATCTCGTCGATCGGCCTGCCGCGCGGATCGCCGTAGCGGCCGATCCATTCCGGCACCCGCTTCGGCCCGGCATTATAGGCAATGAAGGTGAGGATATAGGAACCGCCGAAGGCGTCGATCTGCTCGCCGAGATAATGCGCACCGAGTGTCGCGTTATAGCCGGCATCGGCCGTCAGCTTGTCCTTGGAAAAGGCGATGTTATTGCGCTTGGCTACCGCCTGGGCCGTGCCCGGCAGAAGCTGCAGCAGGCCGCGCGCATTCGCCGCCGAAACGGCGGCCGGGTTGAAGGCGCTTTCCTGCCGGGCGATGGCATAGGCGAGTGCCTTGCCGGAGCCAGATATATTGGCGTTCGCCGGGATCACGCCGATCGGAAAGGCAAGCGCTGCGACATCGATGCCGCGCCCATAGGCGATCTTGCCGATTTGCAGCGACAGATGATGATCGCCGGATTGCTCGGCCTGTGCCGCAAGGACAGCCAATTCACCGGGGCTTTGCAGTTGGTCGGCGAGCGCGAGATAGAGAATGGCGGCCCGCCATCCATGGCCGGCGGCCTCCAGTCGGGCGATCGCCTGCACGGCTTCGCGTGCCTGGAAGCGTTGCCGGTCAGCCGTGCTCGGTGCAGGATAGGTGACATTAAGCGTCTTTCGCCCCAGCCTTTCCGCCGCGAGCTGGCCATAGAAGGTGCCGGGAAAATTCGCGGCCTTCGCATAGAATTCGCTGGATTTGCCGGGGCCTCCGGCCTCCGCTGCGCGTCCCAGCCAATACCAGGCGCGTGAGACCGAGATCGGCCCGTTTGAGGTCTCGAGGATCTTGCGGAAGTGTTTTTCTGCCGTTGTCGGGTCCTGCAGGCCGCGAAGCGCGTACCATCCGGCGTGGAATTCAGCCTCGACGATATCCGTCGGGCTCGTTGCGGCGTAGTTTGCGACGATGCGATAGGCCGGCTTGAATTGTCCCTGGTCGACGAGACCACGGCTGACGATACGTTGCTCGTTCCACCATTCGCCGGAATTGACGAGTTCGCTACGCTCGGGCGGCATCTGCTCGAGAAGTGCTGCCGCCTCGGCATATTTGTCCTGTTTGCGCAGATATTCGATCCGCGCAAACAACAGCCCGGCATCGGCTCGCCACTTCGCATCGACGGCGTTGAGCAAGGCGCCGGCATTGCCGGCTTTGGCGTCAACGGCAGCCCAGGCCTTGTAGAGCGACTGGGCCTGGCCCATGTCGCCGAAGCGCTTGGCCTGCGCCACCCGGCCGCGATACATCAGATAGTCCATCCGCGCCTTATGGTCGGCGGGCGTCAACAGCGCGGAAAACTCGACGAGGATCTTGTCCTCGGTCGCCTTGTCGAGAGCCTCCCCTCGCCAGACTTTGCGGATATATTTTGCCGCCTGCGCCTGCTTGCCTGATGCAACCAGCGCCCGGCCGAGGATGACGGCGCCCTGCATCGTCTCAGGCGCGGTATCGCCGAAGGCGGCAAGTATGGCGGAAGGGGCGGGATTTTCGTCATAGAGCGCGCGCTCGGAATAGGCGCGCAGCCGCGAAAGACCCGGCCAGCCCTTGAGCTCCTGCGCGGCGCTGGCGATTTCATAGGAGGGAACGCCCTTCAATCCGGAAACGGCAATCGCCCAGGTGAGGATATGCCGGTCGAGCGTAGCGTCGCGCATGCTGTCACGGATCGAAAGAGCCAGTTGCGGGTCCTTGTCGGAAAGCGCATCCAGGCCGGCTTTCAGGTCGCCGCTGACAGGCGCGATAGCCGGGTTGCGCGGAATGGCGCCCGTTGTCATCGATTCCGGTATGGCTGTCTCGGGAATGAAGCCGAGCGGCTTGACATCAGGCATAGGAGTGCTCTCGCCGGGAAGCGGCGACGCAACACTGCCCCACGCGGCGGCAACAAAGCCGAAGGCGGACAGAATCAGGACAGCTTTCTTCATCCGGGATCTCGCAACGAAAACACGCCCTGCCATTAGGCTAGAGGCATCTTAACGAAACCTTACCGTACCAGGTAAAATTCATTCACATCTGCTATCGGAATTTGCCCTAAACCGAACTCTACGCGCTTGTCGCGATGATTTCGGCGCTCTATGGTGCGCAACTCTTATTCATGGAATGCGGCCGAAGCAAGGATTTGGTCGTGAGGAGCTTTGCATGTTCAATGGGTCCATTCCCGCCCTCGTCACCCCCTTCACCGATGCCGGACTGATCGACGAAGATAGCTTCGCCGCGCATGTCGACTGGCAGATCAAGGAAGGCAGCGCCGGTCTCGTCCCGGTCGGCACGACGGGCGAATCCCCGACGCTGTCGCATGCCGAACACAAACGGGTGGTGGAACTCTGCATCGAAGTTGCCGCAAAGCGCGTTCCCGTCATGGCCGGCGCCGGCTCGAACAATACGCGGGAGGCGATCGAGCTCGCCCAGCATGCCGAAAAGGTCGGTGCGAACGCCGTTTTGGTCGTCACTCCCTATTACAACAAGCCGACGCAGAAGGGTTTGATCGCGCATTTTTCAGCCATCGCCGAGGCCGTCGATCTGCCGATCTATATCTATAATATCCCCGGCCGCTCGGTGGTCGACATGACGCCGGAAACGATGGGTGCGCTCGCCAAGGCGCACAAGAATATTGTCGGCGTCAAGGATGCAACGGGCAAGATCGAGCGCGTCTCCGAACAGCGCATCACCTGCGGCACGGATTTCAGGCAGCTGTCCGGAGAGGATGCGACGGCGCTCGGCTTCAACGCCCATGGCGGTGTCGGCTGTATTTCGGTAACCGCCAATGTCGCCCCGCGCCTCTGTGCCGACTTCCAGGCGGCGACACTGGCAGGCGACTATGCCCGCGCGCTGGAATTTCAGGATCGGCTGATGCCGCTGCACAAGGCGATCTTCCTTGAGCCGGGTCTTTGCGGTGCCAAATACGGGCTCTCCAAGCTTGGTCGGATGAGCCGCAACGTCCGCTCGCCGCTGCTTTCGACGCTGGAGCCGGCAACGGAATCAGCGATCGACGCCGCCATGCGCCATGCAGGCCTTTTGAACTGACGGGACCGGCCTTCTTCACAAGACGGGGTCTCTCCCTTACATAAAGGGCAAGAAATGAGGGCGCGGCTTTTCGCGCCCTAAAAAGAAATTGGAATGTCGTCATGGCCCCCAAAGGCAGCCAGCGCGTGGTGAACAAGGTCGTGGCCGAAAACCGCAAGGCCCGCTTCAACTACGAGATCATCGATACCTACGAGGCCGGCCTCGTGCTGATGGGCACGGAGGTCAAGGCGCTGCGCGAAGGCAAGGCCAATATCGCCGAATCCTACGCCTCGGATGAGGGCGGCGAGATCTGGCTGATCAATTCCTACTTGCCGGAATATCTGCAAGCCAACCGCTTCAATCACGAACCGCGCCGACGCCGCAAGCTGCTGCTGTCGGGCCGTGAAATCCATCGCCTGCGCTCGGCCATCAACCGCGAAGGCATGACGCTGATCCCGTTGAAGATCTATTTCAACGATCGCGGTCGGGCGAAGATGGAGCTGGCGCTGGCCAAGGGCAAGAAATTGCACGACAAGCGCGAGTCGGAGAAGGAACGCGATTGGAATCGGCAGAAGAGCCGCCTGCTGAAGGATAGAGGCTGACCACGACGCCGTGGCTGACGATCACCAGTCCAATCCGGCCCTTATCGCGCGACTTCGAGACGCCCGACGAGATCAGTCTTCGAAATCGCTGGCCGGGGCGACTTCGGCCTGGCGTGGCGCCCGCTCCGAGGGATCGCGACCGATTTCAGCCTTCAGAGACAAGAGATCGATGAAATGATCGGCCTGACGGCGCAGGTCGTCGGCAATCATCGGCGGCTGGGTTGCCATGGTTGAGATCACCGAGACCTTGCGGCCTCTGCGCTGCAACGCCTCGACCAGGTTCGTGAAGTCGCCGTCGCCCGAGAAGATGACGAGATGATCGACCGTTTCGGACTGTTCCATCGCGTCGATCGCAAGCTCGATGTCCATGTTGCCTTTGATCTTTCGGCGACCCATGGAATCTGTGAATTCCTTGGCAGGCTTGGTGACGACTTTGTAGCCGTTGTAATCGAGCCAGTCGATCAGAGGCCGGATCGATGAGTACTCCTGATCCTCGATCAGAGCGGTATAATAATATGCGCGCAGCAGGTATCCGCGTTTCTGGAATGCTTTCAAGAGCTTGCGGTAATCTATGTCAAATCCCAGGCTCTTGGATGCAGCGTAGAGGTTGGCGCCGTCAATGAAGAGTGCAATTTTTTCGCGTGGGTCAAACATCGCTTACCAATCCAATGAGAGCAATCGAAATTCGCAGGTGCCAAACTTCAATAAAAACAATAGCTTGTGTTTCGATTTCGATTTGATCCTTACTTTATGAATTATTCATATATGAAAGATTTAGGGCACGATTCGACATATTCCAAGCAACCTTCGGTGGAATTATGACATTCTCCATGGAAATCTAGCTCAGCCGCGGATAAAGACGAGGGGAGCCGGAATGAAAAACTTGTATTTGCCCGGTTTTAATTGTATCGGGCGTGCTAATCCCGAAATGACGACCGTAAAGGACAGGCAATGGCCCGTGTCACAGTTGAAGATTGCATCGACAAGGTGGAGAACCGCTTCGAGCTGGTTCTGCTCGCCAGCCACCGCGCCCGGCTGATTTCCCAGGGTGCCTCGATCACCATCGATCGTGACAATGACAAGAATCCCGTTGTGGCCCTGCGCGAAATCGCCGACGAGACGCTTTCGCCCGACGACCTCAAGGAAGATTTGATCCATTCGCTGCAGAAGCATGTCGAAGTCGACGAGCCCGAGCCCGATCCGGCAAGCATGATCGCCGCCGGCAGTGTCGCCGCAGCCGACAGCGAAGAGCAGGACGACCTGCCGGAGACGATCACTTTCGACCAGATGTCGGAAGAAGAGCTGCTTGCCGGTATCGAAGGCCTCGTGCCGCCGGAAAAAAGCGACGACTACTAAGCGCGTCGGCCGGATCCCCGGTCGCATCGCTTGAGTATGATCCTCCCGGTCGCATTGATGCGATCCGGAAAAATGCTTCATGCGATGCAAAAGAGCGACGATTACCAATCGTCAATCTTGCACCTTTATTGCTTAGGCATATTATTGCCCATGTGTGCGCCAATCGTTGATTGGCGCGCTTTTATTTTTATCGGAGTGGCTTTGGAATGATGCGGCAGTACGAGCTCGTGGAGCGGGTTCAGCAATACAAGCCCGATGCCAATGAAGCACTGCTGAACAAAGCCTATGTCTACGCCATGCAGAAGCACGGCCAGCAAAAACGCGCGAGCGGCGATCCCTATATTTCCCATCCGCTCGAGGTCGCTGCCATCCTCACCGACATGCACCTCGATGAATCGACGATCGCGGTTGCTCTGCTGCACGATACGATCGAGGATACGACGGCGACACGCGCCGAGATCGATGAACTCTTCGGCGAGGATATCGGCCGCCTGGTCGAGGGTCTGACGAAGATCAAGAAGCTTGATCTCGTCACCAAGAAGGCCAAGCAGGCGGAAAACCTGCGCAAGCTGCTGCTCGCCATTTCCGACGATGTGCGCGTACTGCTCGTCAAGCTGGCCGATCGCCTGCACAATATGCGCACCCTCGATCACATGTCGGCCGACAAGCGTGCCCGCATTTCCGAGGAGACGATGGAAATCTATGCGCCGCTCGCCGGCCGCATGGGCATGCAGGACATGCGCGAGGAACTCGAGGAACTCTCCTTCCGGCATATGAACCCGGAAGCCTATGAGACCGTCACCAAAAGACTGGAAGAGCTTTCGAAGCGCAACGAGGGCATCGTCAAGAAGATCGAGGCCGAACTGCGCGACCTGCTGGTGGCAAGCGGCCTGACGAGCGCCTACGTCAAGGGCCGGCAGAAGAAGCCCTATTCGGTCTTCCGCAAGATGCAGTCGAAGTCGCTTTCGTTCGAGCAGCTTTCCGATGTCTACGGCTTCCGCCTGATCGTCGAGGATATCCCTTCCTGTTATCGGGCGCTCGGCATCGTCCACACGCGCTGGCGCGTCGTGCCCGGCCGCTTCAAGGACTATATCTCGACGCCGAAGCAGAACGATTACCGTTCGCTGCACACCACAATCGTCGGTCCTTCCAGCCAGCGCATCGAACTGCAGATCCGCACCAAGCGCATGCACGAAATCGCCGAATTCGGCATCGCCGCCCACACGCTCTATAAGGACGGCGCCACCAATGCCGATGGCGACATCCTTTCTCGCGAATCCAATGCCTATTCTTGGCTGCGCCATACGATCGAGGCCCTGGCCGAGGGTGACAGCCCGGAAGAATTCCTCGAGCACACCAAGCTCGAGCTGTTCCAGGATCAGGTCTTCTGCTTCACGCCGAAGGGCAAGCTGATTGCCTTGCCGCGTGGCGCCACCCCGATCGACTTCGCCTATGCGGTGCACACCAATATCGGCGATACCACCGTGGGCGCCAAGATCAACGGCCGTATCATGCCGCTGGTGACGCGACTTGCCAATGGCGACGAGGTCGAGATCATCCGCTCCGGCGTGCAGGTTCCGCCCGCCGCCTGGGAGGAGATCGTTGTGACCGGCAAGGCGCGCGCCGCCATCCGCCGGGCCACCCGCATGGCGATCCGCAAGCAATATGCCGGCCTTGGTCACCGCATTCTCGAGCGCACCTTCAATAGGGCCGGCAAGATCTTCTCGCGTGAGGCGATGAAGCCGGCGCTGCACCGTCTTGGCCAGAAGGATGTCGAGGATGCGATCGCCGCCGTCGGTCGCGGCGAGATGTCCTCGCTCGACGTGCTGCGCGCCGTCTATCCCGATCATCAGGATGAGCGCGTCACCGTGAAGCCCTCCGGCGACGACGGTTGGTTCAACGTCCGCAGCGCCGCCGGCATGATCTTCAAGATCCCCGGCAAGACCAAGGCCGGGCACGACGGTGGCCATGCGGAAATCGACGCGGATGCCGATATCGGGCCGATCCGCGGACTGTCCGGCAATGTCGACGTCAAGTTCGCTCCAACCGGCGCCGTGCCCGGCGATCGCATCGTCGGCATCATGGACCAAGGCAAGGGCATCACCATCTATCCGATCCAGTCGCCGAGCCTGCAGCGCTTCGACGATCAGCCCGACCGCTGGATCGACGTGCGCTGGGATCTCGACGAAGCCAACAAGTCGCGTTTCATGGCGCGCATCATGGTGAATGGGCTGAATGAACCCGGCACGCTTGCCAAGGTCGCCCAGACGGTCGCAGGCCTCGACGTCAATATCCGCTTGCTGAACACAGTGCGGGTGGCTGCCGATTTCACCGAAATGATGCTCGAGGTTGAGGTCTGGGATCTGCGCCAGCTCAATCAGTTGCTCGCCCAGATGAAGGAACTGGATTGCATCGCCACGGTCCGGCGGCTCTACGAGTAAGCTTTTGTTAAGCCCTTCAGGGGTTTGGACGGAAAATTGCACATTTTATGATCTTGGCGGCGCATCAAAAAGGCAAGCGATGCGCTCAGCGCATGGCTGTCTCCATGTTGCGGCGGTGGTAATTAACCTTTGCCGAGCCTATCTTCTGGTCTTCGAAACGCAAACAGAAGATGAGACAAGGTAATGTTTGACCCTATCAAGAAATTCGCTCGCGCCTTTCGCGCTCCGACCACGCAGGAACGTGAAATGGCATATTTGAACGGCTCGCTCGATCGTATCGATCTCGAGTTTCGTCAGCGCCAGGTCGACCGCGGTCTGTTCCGCAATCGCTGATACTGAACTTAATACTTGAGGCGGGTGAGGGACGTTATGCATAACGGACGCCCCTCGGCATGAAGAAGCTCCTCTTCGCAGAGAGAACTGAGGGGCTGTTTTTCGAGCGGTATCATTTGCCGCTCTTGTCATGGCCGTGTGCGCTGCACTAAATACCGGCCATGTTGTTTCGCCGTCGCAAACCTGCGGGATTCAAGGAAAAGATGCGGGAGCTTTTATGGCCTCGCAAGGGTTTCCTTCGCCCGATCCGTTACCTGACAATGCGCGTCCTGCGCCTGAGCGCTTCGCCGCATGCGGTTGCCGCCGGCGTCGCTGCGGGTGTCTTCGTCTCGTGGACGCCTTTCATCGGCGTGCATTTCGTCATGGCTTTCGTCATCACCTATTTCCTCTCCGGCAGCATGGTGGCCGCCGCCCTCGGTTGCGCCGCCTTCGGCAATCCGCTGACCTATCCCTTCATCTGGGGCATCACCTGGGAGATCGGACATCTGCTGTTGAGCCGCGAGGATCACCTGGCCGGTCAGACGGTGGATCTCGCCGCCCTTTTCCACAAGCTGAACTTCACTGAGCTATGGAAACCGGTGCTGGAGCCGATGCTGGTCGGCGCCATTCCGCCGGCGGCCGTCACCTCCGTTGCGCTCTATGCGCTGACATTCTACACCGTGAAGGGTTTTCAGACGCGCCGCCATATACGGCTGATGGAGCGGGCGCGCCTGCGCCTTGCCGTTCCGGCCGGCGACATGCCGAGCATATGAACCCGATCAAGAATTCTTAAGCGACGGAAGGTTCCGGCATGATCATCGGCATTGGCAGCGATCTGATCGACATTCGCCGTATCGAGAAATCCATCGAGCGCTTCGGCGAGCGCTTCACCCATCGCTGCTTTACCGAGATCGAGCGCGCGCGTTCCGACCGCCGGGCAAACCGTGCCGAATCTTATGCCAAGCGTTTCGCCGCCAAGGAGGCCTGTTCCAAGGCGCTCGGCACCGGCATAGCGCAGGGCGTCTTCTGGAAGGACATGGGCGTCGTCAACCTGCCAAGCGGCAAGCCGACCATGGTTTTATCAGGCGCGGCCGCCCTGATCCTCGAATCGCTGCTGCCCGCGGGCCACAGGCCCGCCATTCATTTGACAATAACGGATGATTATCCCTTGGCGCAGGCCTTCGTCATTATCGAGGCGTTGCCCGAGAGCCTCTGATCGTGACCGCGGGAGCGTTGATCGCGACCCCGGAAGCGTTTGACGCGACCCCGGAAGCGTTTGACGCGACCTCTCGTCGCTTTTGATGTTGTCGCCATTGCCGCAACCGGCCGAAGCCGCTAGAGAGAACGACAGAAAGAATTGCGCCGCCGCGGCGTCTTGAAGGAATAAGACTGCGTGTCCGAAAAAGTCGAAGCCAAGCCGAACGCCCTCTGGGAAAATATCAAAGTCATCATCCAGGCGCTGATTTTGGCGATGGTGATCCGAACGGTGCTATTCCAGCCCTTTACCATTCCGTCCGGTTCGATGATGCCGACGCTGCTCGTCGGCGATTACATCTTCGTCAACAAGTTCGCTTACGGCTATTCGAAATATTCGCTGCCCTTCTCGCCTGATCTCTTCAGCGGCCGCCTGTTCGGCGCCGATCCGAAGCGTGGCGACATCGTCGTCTTCCGCTTCCCGCCAAACCCCGAGATCGATTACATCAAGCGCTGCATCGGCCTGCCGGGCGACCATATCCAGGTTACCGACGGCGTGCTCTACGTCAACGGCAAGCCGGTTCCGAAGGTGGCGGACGGCAGCTTCACTTCGGATTACAAGCTTGATCCGGGCGCGGATGTGCCGGTGTTCCGCGAAACGCTCGACAACGGCAAGACCTACGACACGCTTGATCAGTCTCCGGTGTCGCGCGGCGATAACACCCGCGAATTCATCGTGCCGGAAGGCCATTATTTCATGATGGGCGATAACCGCGACAACTCGCTCGACAGCCGCTTCGACGTCGGATTCGTGCCCGCCGAAAATCTTGTCGGCCGCGCCAGCGTTATCTTCTTCTCGCTTGGCAACGATACCTCCTTCCGCGAAATCTGGAAGTGGCCGACGAACATGCGTTGGGACCGCCTCTTCAAGGTTGTTGAATGAGCAAGGCGCAGACGCTTTCTGCGGCGGACCGCGCAAAGCTTGAAGGCCTGATCGGTCATGACTTCGCTGAAAAGGAACGCCTGGATCGCGCGCTGACCCATGCCAGCGCCCGTACCGAAAAGGGCGGCAATTACGAACGGCTCGAATTCCTCGGCGACAGAGTTCTTGGGCTCTGCATCGCCGAGCTTCTGTTTCGCACCTTCGGGACGGCGGGAGAAGGCGAGCTCTCGGTTCGCCTCAACCAACTCGTCAGCGCTGAAACCTGCGCTGCGGTTGCCGACGAACTCAATCTTCACCTCTATATCCGCACCGGCGCCGATGTGAAGAAGTTGACCGGCAAGCGCATGATGAACGTGCGCGCCGACGTCGTCGAAAGCCTGATCGCCGCGATCTATCTCGACGGCGGCCTCGAAGTTGCCCGCCGGTTCATTCTGCGTTACTGGCAGGGCAGGGCAGTGCGGGCCGATGGCGCTAAGCGCGACGCCAAGACCGAGCTGCAGGAATGGTCGCACGCGAAATTCGGTGTCACGCCGATCTACCGGGTTGATGAACGCAGCGGACCGGATCATGATCCGCGCTTCAAGGTGACGGTGGAAGTTGCTGGCATTAAGCCGGAAACCGGCGTAGAGCGGTCGAAGCGTGCCGCCGAACAGGTCGCGGCAACGAAGATGCTCGAGCGCGAAGGCATTTGGCAGCAATCGTCTGCCGGAAACTGACGGGACAATGACACAAGAAGAAGATATCGCGGCCGAAGCTGCCGCAGAAGCCAATGGTCCGACGCATTCGGGCTTCGTCGCGCTGATCGGTCCGACCAATGCCGGCAAGTCGACGCTGGTGAACCGCCTCGTCGGCGCCAAGGTCTCGATCGTCAGCCATAAGGTGCAGACGACGCGCGCCATCGTTCGCGGCATCGCGATCCACGACAATGCCCAGATCGTCTTCATGGATACGCCTGGTATCTTCAAGCCGCGCCGCCGGCTTGACCGCGCCATGGTGACTTCGGCCTGGGGCGGTGCGAGGGATGCCGATCTGATCGTGCTGCTGATCGACAGCGAGCGCGGCTTGCGCGGCGATGCCGAAGCCATCCTCGAAGGCCTCAATGAAGTCCGGCAGCCGAAGATCCTGCTGCTCAACAAGATCGACCGCGTCAACCGTGAGGATCTGCTGGCGCTGGCCGCTGCCGCCAACGAGAAGATCGCTTTCGAGCGCACCTTCATGATATCAGCCGAAAACGGCTCCGGCTGCGACGACCTCATGGACTATCTGGCGAAAACGCTCCCGGAGGGGCCGTGGTATTATCCGGAAGACCAGATTTCCGATCTGCCGATGCGCCAGCTCGCGGCCGAGATCACCCGCGAGAAACTGTTTCTGCGCCTGCACCAGGAGCTTCCCTATGCCTCGCATGTCGAAACGGAGAAGTGGGAAGAGCGCAAGGACGGCTCGGTGCGCATCGAGCAGGTGATCTATCTCGAGCGCGACAGTCAGAAGAAGATCGCGCTCGGCAAGGGTGGTGAAACCATCAAGGCGATATCGACTGCGTCGCGCAAGGAATTGTCTGAGATCCTCGAACAGCCGGTCCATCTCTTTTTGTTCGTCAAGGTTCGCGAGAATTGGGGGGATGATCCCGAGCGGTTCCGCGAAATGGGTCTCGATTTTCCGAAATAAGCATGGCAAGGATTTCATCGGGTAGACGCTGGCCCCTGCTGGCGCGCCGGTTTTGCGACGGCAAGGGCAAGTATGGCGACGTCGAGACCCATCAATTCGTTCAAGACCCCTTGCGAGCAATGTCCCTTGCGGCCGCTGCCGCATTTCAGGGAATTCAGCCGCGACGAGCTGGAATTCGTCTCGAGCTTCAAAAGGGGTGAGCTTGCAGTCGATGCCGGCTCGACCATCCTCGTCGAGGGCGCGCATAGCGCTCATCTCTTCACGGTGCTCGCCGGCTGGGGCTTCCGCTACAAGATGCTGGAGGACGGGCGCCGCCAGATTCTGAACTATATTATGCCGGGCGACCTGATCGGCCTGCAGGGAACGATCGCCGGCGAGATGCAGCATTCCGTCGAAGCGCTTTCTCCCGTTTCCCTTTGTGTCTTCGAGCGTGACAGGCTGATGACGCTCTACAACAAGCACGCCTCGCTCGCCTTCGACATTACCTGGATCGCCGCGCGCGAGGAGCGCATCCTGGATGAGCATCTCTTGAGCATAGGCCGCCGCACGGCGCTGGAACGAGCAGCCTACCTGATCGCTTTCCTGTTCGAGCGTGGTCGGAAGCTCAATATCTTCAACGGCCGCAAATTCATCCCCATCACCCAGCAGCACATTGCCGACACGCTCGGTCTTTCGATCGTTCATACCAACAAGACTTTGAAAAAGCTCAGCGAACGTGGGTTGATCCGCTGGCAGGAACGCGGCTGCGAGGTGCTGAACGGCGAGGAATTGATGGCGATCGCCGGCTGGGAAGGGCTCGGAGAGGGCAAACGCCCGTTCATCTAGAGCATTCCTGGCTTTCGGCGTTTGGCTGGAATTGCTCCGGCCAATCAGTTTGGTTATGTCTTTTTTAAATGCAGATTAGCAGCAGGGAAAATAAAGTCGGTCGTCATCTTATCCTCCGATTTTGATTCTTACCGACCGGACAGAAAAATGGTTTACTCAGAAAAGGTGGCGGAATTCACCGATGGCGTGCCATGCGGGGCACCGGAGGGCAATGATGTTGGCGAAACGGCCGGGGCGCTGCGACAGGCGGCCGACGAGGGGCATGGAATCATGAGCGCAGTCCGTGTTCTGGTTCTTGAAGACAGTCTGATCATCGCGATGGAGGCGGAGGACATCTTGCGCCTGGCCGGCGTCAAGAGCATCGATATCGTCGGCAGTGTGGAGCAGGCAAGGGCTGCCATCGCGGCGGAGACATATGATTTCGCCCTTCTCGACGTCAATCTCGGCGAGGGCATGAGTTTCGGATTCGCCCGCCACCTGCTCGATATCGGCATCCCCTTCGGCTTCGTCAGTGGCTATTCCGATACCGGCGATTTCCCGCCCGACCTGCAACAGATACCGCTTCTGGTGAAGCCGTTCGACGAAACGGCGATGCGGGAATTCCTGCAGAGACTTTTCCCGGCTGTCGCCTGACACGGTCCGTGACAGAATCCAGTCCTTGCTGACAGCGCCGCGCGTCTTTCAGACGTGCAAAGGACGCTGTAACGCGTTGAATTATGCAGTAGGATGGATTCGTCACCCGCAGGGACTTCTTTCGATGCAATGGCAGGACCAGGCGATCATTCTGGGCGTCAAGCGCCACGGCGAGACGAGCGTCATCGCCGAGGTGATGACGCGTGATCGCGGCCGCCATCTCGGCCTGGTGCGTTCCGGCCGCTCGCGCGCCATGCAGCCGGTGCTGCAGGCGGGCAATGCCGTCGAGGTCAACTGGCGTGCCCGGCTTGACGAACATCTCGGTGAATTCCGAGTCGAGCCGGTGACACTGCGCGCCGCCCGCCTGATGGAAACGGCGACCGCCGTCTACGGTGTCCAGGCGATGGGCGCGCTGCTGCGGCTGCTGCCGGAGCGTGACCCGCATCCACACCTCTTCGAAGCGCTGGAGGTCATCCTCGATCACCTGCATAATCCGGCCGATGCCGGCGAACTCTTCGTGCGTTTCGAGCTTGCTGTGCTGAATGATCTCGGCTTCGGCCTCGATCTTGCCGAATGCGCTGCGACCGGCGCCCGTTCCGATCTCGTCTATGTCTCGCCGAAATCCGGCCGCGCCGTCAGCCGCACCGCGGGTGAGCCCTGGGCGGACAAAATGCTGCTCCTGCCGCCGTTCCTCAGCATCGAAGACAACCATGCAGCCGACTTTGATAGTCTCTCGGCTGCATTCCGCCTGACAGGGTTCTTTCTGCATCGTCATGTCTACGAGCCGCGCGGCATCGAGGCGGCAGCTGCCCGCGACGGTTTCGTTCAGGCGGCGCTCAAGGCGCTTAATCCAGCCTTGCGGACGCTTTCCGGCCCGAACGGTATTTCCGCCTGACCTCGTTTTTTACGGGTGCAAAACATCCTCCGGATTTGGCGGTTTACCTGCTGATGAGCGCTTCCTATGTCTTCACAGGATTGCCAATCAAGGAGGACCCCATGCTGACCAAGACCGCATCACCGACGACGATCACGCTCTGGAACGGCCGCGAAATTCCGCGTCTCGGCATGGGATGCTGGGCGATCGGCGGCCCCTTCTTCGCCGGCGACACGCCGCTCGGCTGGGGCGATGTCGACGACGATGAATCCGTGGAGGCGATCGACCGTGCCATCGAACTCGGCATCCGCTTCTTCGACACGGCCTCGAACTACGGCGCCGGCCACTCGGAGGAAGTGCTCGGCCGGGCGATCGGTAATCGCGACGATGTCGTCATCGCCACCAAGTTCGGCTTCGCCACCGATCCGGCAAGCAAGCAGGCAACCGGCGCCTTTGCCGACGAGGCCTTCATCCGCCGTTCGGTCGAGACCTCGTTGCGCCGCCTGAAGCGCGATCGCCTCGATCTGTTGCAGTTCCACCTCAATGATTTTCCGATGGATCAATCGGATGCCGTCTTCGATACGCTGGAGGCGCTTCGCACCGAAGGCAAGATCGATGCGTTCGGCTGGAGTACCGATTTTCCGGATCGTGCCGCCCGTCATGTCGGCCGACAGGGCTATGTCTCGATCCAGCATACGATGAATGTTTTCGAACCGGTGCCGGAGATGATTGCGGTGATCGAGGGGAAAGGCCTGATCTCCATCAATCGTGGCCCACTGGCGATGGGGCTGCTGACCGGCAAGTTCACCGCCGACAAAGCGGTGGGCGCGAGGGATGTCCGCGGTGCTGCCCTCGATTGGATGGTCTATTTCAAGGATGGACGTATGGCCCCGGAATTCGCCGCACGGCTCGATGCCGTCCGCGATCTCCTGACGTCAGGCAGCCGCACGCTGACGCAGGGCGCGCTTGCCTGGCTCTGGGCACGCTCGCCGCGCACCCTTCCCATTCCGGGCTTCCGCACCGTCGCTCAGGTGGAGGAAAATGCTGGCGCGCTGGAGAAGGGACCACTGCCAGCCGATGTCATGGCGGAGATCGATGCCGCGCTCGATCGCTTCTGAGGGTTTTAATGCATGTCGCCCAAAAAGCATGCTTTTGGGCGACATGCATAAGTCAAAGACTCAAAGCGCATCGGATGAATCCGGTTTGAAGCGATGCGCTTCAGGCTGCAGCTCGACGTTTGAGCGCCCAGCCTTCCGGCCTCTCTTCAACGATGTTGACGGTGTCACCGATCGTGACCTTGCCGTTGCCGCGCGGCGTGACGTTCCAGCCGAAAAGCGGGCCGGGCACGCGCCGGTCGGCGGACATGCGGATGCGGCCCATGGCCGGCATTGGGTTTGGTCCCTCGCGGGACCCGGTCAACTGGTCTTGAGTCGTCATGATGCAGCGGGAGCAGGGTTTGACGAGATCGAAGCGGATGCCGGCGATCTCGATCGCCGCCCAGCGGTCCTCCGGCCAGGCCTCGTCGGTATCGATGACGATGTTCGGACGGAAGCGTTCCATGCCGACACTGCCTTCGCCATGGGCGGCGAGATCGGCATTCAATGCCTTCAGCGAGCCCGTCGTCGTCACCAGGATCTGATAACCGTCGGTAAAGGTGACGGGCGTGGCTTCGCCGGCCCATTCAGCATTTGCCGTCCGCCGTGCCTGGCCGTCGAAGAAGACTAGGCGCACCTCGCGGCCAAGCCATTCGGAAAGCTGCCGGTTGCTCTCCGGATCGGCGACGGCGGCGCTGACGGCAGATTTCCACACGGTCACATCCATGCGGTTTTCGGGCTGAGGCGGTGTTACCGATATGTCCGTTTTCCCCTGCATCAGCAGCCGAAAGGCGGTCGCCTCCGGTCGTACCTCGATGCGTGCGAGGTCGGGCAACTCGCGCTGGGTGATGAAGTGCCCTTGGACATCGGTGATCATCGCCCGCCGGTCGCCGGGAAGCCCATAGGCGTCAATGTCGGCGGCCGGCAGCGCAATGCCGCGGGCGCTCTTGAGCGGGTAGATGAAGAGGTCGCTGACACGCATGTTGTGCTCCTAGATTTCGTCCATGAAGGCCGAGAGGAAGTCGCGCAGGCTTTTATCACGCGCGGCGGCCAGCCTGCGGCCGGTCTCGGTCTGGAAACCTTCCGCCAGTTTGAACAGCTTCGTCTGGAAATGGTCAATGGCATAACGCTTATCATCAAGCGGGCGGTCCGCTGCCGCCGGGTCGAATGGATCGTAGAGCCCGGATCCCAGTCGCCCGGCGATATAGAAGCAGCGGGCGACGCCGACCATGCCGATCGCGTCCAGCCGGTCGGCATCCTGAAGGATCTTCGCCTCCAGCGTTTGCGGTGCCACCCCGGCGGAGAAACTGTGTGCAGTGATTGCGTGGGCCGCGGCTTCGATATCCGCCTCGCTCCAGCCGAGTTCCGCCAGGATCGCCGATGCCTTCTCAGCCGCCAAAGCCGATGCTTTTGCCCGCAGCGGCGAATTCTTCTCGACGGCGACGCAGTCATGCAGCAGCACGGAAGCGGCAAGAACCCGCCCGTCGCCGCCTTCTCCCGCATGGATGCGCATGGCATTTCTGAAGACGCGCAGAATATGGGCAAGGTCGTGCGAGCCGTCGTCGCCATCGGCCGCATGCGCAATCAGCGCCGCCGCAAGCGTTTCGTGTGGGGAGAAGGCTTCAGCCGCGAACATAGCGCCACCTGTCATGAGGAAGATCGTTTTCCGCCGATAGGGGATCGGCGCTGAATTGAATGCGGGCGGTAAAAGGATGCGACAACGAAGATCTCAGGAGTCGCAGCCGATTTTGTAGCGGCTTGCCATGCGAGTCGCAATCGAGGGGGATCTCAGTGCTTGGCTCCAGGAAGTTGGGTCACGCCGCCGTTCTTCGGCGGCAGGGAGAGAAGATGGGGCACGTCACGCGCCGGTCGCGGCGGACTGATGTGATAGCCCTGGATCTCGTCGCATTCCTCGCATTCGAGCAGCGCCAGCTGCGCGGCCGTCTCGACGCCCTCGACGGTGACGCGCATGCCGAGCGCATCGCCGAGCAGGATGATCGCATGCATGATCGCATGCGCTTCCTTGTTGTCGACGATGTCGTTGACGAAGGACTTGTCGATCTTGATCTTGTCGAAGGGGAAGCTCGAGAGATAGCTCAGTGAGGAATAGCCGGTTCCGAAATCGTCCATCGAGATGCGGATGCCGCGCTCCTTCAGGGCATGCAGGATCGGCAGCACTTCGCTGAGATTTTCCATCAGCACGCTCTCGGTGATTTCGAGTTCAAGCCGCGACGGCGACAGCGCGGCGGCGGCAAGTGCCTCGCTGACATCTCGCGTCAGGTCGCTGCTGCTGAATTGGATTGCCGAAACGTTGACGGCGATCTTGATGCCCTCCGGCCATTGCGCTGCATCGTTGCAGGCCCGACGCAAAACCCAACGGCCGATATCGACGACGAGGCCGACCTCCTCTGCCAGCGGAATGAAATCCATCGGCGGAACGCGGCCTCGGACCGGATGGTTCCAGCGGATCAACGCTTCGAAGCCGCAGATACGTCGCTGCGAGAGGTCATAGAGCGGCTGATAATGCAGCTCGAATTCCTCTTTCTCAACGGCTGCTCGGAGGTCTGCCTCCAGCGCGTGTCGCAACTGCATCTGCGCTTCCATCTCACTGGCGAAGAAGCGCTCGCGTTTGCGCCCGTCCGCCTTGGCATGTGACAGCGCCACGCCGGCATTTTTCAGCAGGATATCGGTTTCTTCGCCATCTCCAGGGGCGATTGCGATGCCCATGGAGACGCTGAGCTCCAGCTGTTTCTCGCCGTGGAGGAATGGCGCGGAAAGCTCGCGGCGGATCTGCTCGGCAAGCGCCGTCACGTTCCGCGGCTGCTGCTTGCCCGTCTGCAGGATGGCGAATTCGTCCGAGCCGAGGCGCGCCAGGGTGTTTTCCGAACCGGCCGAGGCTCGGATGCGCTCGGCGACCTGCTGCAGGATTTTGTCGCCGGCCGAAACGCCCATCGTGTTGTTGATCGATTTGAAACCGTCGAGATTGAGGTGAACGAGGGCAATCTGCTGATCTGGCCTGCGCTCTGCGAGTGTCGCATCGACCTGCTCGCGGAAATGGATGCGGTTCGGAAGGCCGGTCAGCGGGTCGTGGTGGGCGAGATAGGTGATGCGTTCGGCTGCCCTTCGATCCTCGGTAATGTCGGCGTGAATGGAAATGTTGCTGCCGTCGGAAAGGATGGTCACCATGCTCTGGATGATGCGGCCATCGTCCATCAACCATTCGCGCCGACGGAGGCTATTGCTTCTTGCGGTTGCGGAGGAATGTCGCCCGGTCCGCCGGCCGGGTTTGGTGCTGACGCTCTCCGTGCCGCGCATTTTAGCCGTGAGATCGGCGATTGTCGCGCCGGCAACGACATCTTCGTCCGTCAGGTCGAAGAGCTGACGGAAGCGGATGTTGGAAAGCGTCAGCCGCTGGTCGGCGTCGAAGACGCTGAGACCGAGCGGCAGGTTGTTGAGAATGACTTCGAAGAGTTTTTTCTGTCCGTCGAACGTCTGGCTAAGGGCTGATATATTGCCTCTCAGCGCATGGTTTTCCCTCAGCAGCGTTTCCGCGCTTCTCTCGATTTCGTCATAGTCGCTTTCATGGACGCGATAGGTCGCGATCACAAGATCCATCAGGCGCTGCGCATCGATCGATCCATCGGCGGTGACTGCCTCGGTGCATTGCCGCCAGAAGAGCGCTTCAGCTTTCATGTGCAGGCGTCTCTCGGGACGACAGCGGAGGAAAGCGTCCTCGTTTGATGAACGTGCCTCATTTCGCCGGACATGAAAGACCTTTCTAAAATGAATACAGAGGTTGATTTTTTATAAGCTCGACGCCTGCTAGTGATGCGTGATGTCCATTTTGTATGGGCCGGATTAATATTCGGTTGCAGTGCAGCAGCGACATCGCTCCGTTAGACGTTTGTTTTATATGTGAAAAATAGCTGAAATACGCAGGAAAACGGCCCTCTGACACTGGCGGAGGCCTGCGCTCAAGCGTTCCGTTTACTTTTGTCAATCATCGTTAATGAGAAGTTAACAACTTATTGACGCACTGCGCAAATCAGTTTAACCACCGAGTCAACAGTGATTTTCCAACGTTCGTATTGCGTACAAACACCACCGGCAGAAGGCGGTGAATGGAGGTTTGTATGACCAGCACCACATCCGTTTCAGACACCTCATACGCATATCTGGCGACGCTTTCGCGGCTCGATGCCAATGGCGACGGCGTACTCAGCCGCGGCGAACGTGCCGCCGATGAGAAGCCCGGCATCATCAAGGAACTCCTGGAAGACGATAATGCCAGCGACACGCAGCCGAAATTTTCCGGCAGCCTGATTGCGCTGATGATGGACACCCGTGATAGCGGCAGTGCAAGCAGCATCGCCGTTCCCTATCCGCTGCAGCAGGCCGCGCCGACATCAGGCGATCAGTCCGACGATCTCTACCGCAAGACCTACGGTCAATTCGATTTCGACGCCGTCGCCTGAGCGGCGTCTCAATTCGAGAGATCTGCAAGCCGGCCGGTTGGCCGGCTTTTCTCGTTCGATATTCCTGCGCATAACCCGAAAATCGGAGTGATTTTCGGAAAGGATAATGCGCCACGCAAAGTGCTGGAGCGTCCTTAGCGCGTCCTATCGGACGCGCGGCTCAGGAACACCTTCCGGTTTGACACGTTCAGAAGGACAACCGGACGCAAGGAGATCTCCATGAAAGCCATGCGCATTATCGCCACCTTGAGCCTGCTTGCGGTTGCATTGCAGGCAGGCGCTCAGGACAAGCAAACGGCGGTCGCCAATTTCGTCGGCAAGGACGGCAAGGAGGACGGTCGCGCGCAACTGACGGCTGCCGCCAATGGCGGCGTCCTGATCGAAGTCGAGATATCGGGATTGCCGGCGAACAAATGGGTGGCGTTCCATGTTCATGAGACCGGCCGCTGCGACGCCGCAACCCATCACGAATCAGCGGGCGGTCACTTCAACCCTGATAAGGCCGAGCATGGCATCCTTGCCGCCAAGGGACCGCACGCCGGCGATATGCCCAATCAATATGTCGGGCAGGACGGCAGGTTGCGGGCACAGATCTTCGACAGCATGGTCACGCTCGACGGCAAGACTGACGGCATTCGCGGCCGCGCATTGATGGTGCACGCCAATTCGGATGATTATCGCAGCCAGCCTTCGGGTGATGCCGGGGAAAGACTCTCCTGCGGCGTCATCCAATAGGCTACGGCGCAATTCTTAGATCGGCATCGATTTAGGGACAAAATTAGCAATTCAAACTGCACAGCGCCACGGGTCTTAAAAAGATCGGTGGCGCTGCAATGTCTTACTGCCGCGTCGGCGTCGGTTTTTCGGCCGTCACCTTGCCGTTGGACTTTTTTGCCGGCGCGGCATCTGAAGCATCCGGCACGGCGTCAGGATTGTCATCGAAGGCGAGTTTCACGCGTTTCACCATGTCACGGCTGACCAGCCACCAGTCACCTGTCTTTGCCCAGTAGCGCAGCGCGACGGAGATCGTGCCATCACCGAGGCTGTCGATGAAGACGCTGGGTGCCGGTGACGTCAGCACCCTGGAATCGGCTTTGGCAAGGTTCATCAGCGTCTCCATTGCCAGATCGATGTCATCCTCATAGGCGACGCTGATTTTCAGCTCGTTCCGCCGGGTGGGCTCGCGGGTGAAATTGGTAATGGGCGTATTCCAGAGCGTCGAATTCGGCGCCAACCGGTAGAGCCCGTCGCCGGTTTTGAGCTCGGTGGCAAACAATCCGATTTCGCGCACCGTGCCGGCCACGCTGCTGGTCTCGATATATTCGCCGACGCGGAAAGGCCTGAGGATCAGCAGCATAATGCCGGCGGCGATATTCTGCAGCGTCCCTTGCAGCGCTAGTCCGATCGCCAGGCCCGCTGCGCCGAGGGTTGCGATGATCGAGGCGGTCTGGACGCCGAATTGACCGAGGACGGTGATGAACACCAGGATGAGCAGCGCATAGCGCAGCACATTGGTGAAGAAACGCGCCAGCGTCTCGTCAATGCCATGAACGCGCGACAGGCCTTCATAGGCCCAGCGGCTGGTAAAGCCGGCCAGCGCCCAGCCAAGAACGAGCAGGATCACCGCCCCGAGGACGGAGAAGGAATATTGCACCGCAAGCGCGCTTGCCTGGCTGAGTGCCGTTTGCGTGGCGAGGAGGACATCGGCTGCCTGTTGTTCCATGATCTGGCCCTGTCGATTGTGCGTGGTCGGGGGCTAGATGGAGCGGCTGGCGGCAGCGTCAACCGCCAACGGTGTCCCGGATCGCAAGCACGAAGGGCGCATTGCCGTCGGCATCCGCACCACGTCCGATTGCCCGTACCGCCGCGACCAGCCGGCCGCTGCGGCCGAGCAGCGCGTCACCGATCTCGATCAGCCGGGCGTTGGGCGTCGCGAAAGGTGAGGCGGCTCGAAGTCGGCGAGCAAGCGTTTCATCGCTCTGATCCGGTGCCAGCGACAGCGCGGCGATGAGGGCTGCGGCCGGTGATCGCGACACGCCCATCCAGCAATGAATGAGCAGCGGCGTCTCTTGCTGCCACGATGCGGCAAAGTCGATAATCCCGCGGACATGCGTCTCGTCAGGCGCCACGAGATCGCCGGTGCCCTTGAAGACGATATCGTTCATACCAAGTGTCAGATGACGTTCGACCGCAATCACCCCCGGCCGGTGAAAGGCCTGATTCTTGGCGATCAGGCTGATCATGTCGCGCGCCTTGTGACGCACCGCCATTTCCGCGATGCGCGACAGCGGCGAGACGACGATGAAGGTCACGATACCATCCCCCGCTCGGCCTCGATCGCCGCGAAGCGCGCGCAGAACAATCGCTGCGCTTCGAGCGCAGGCAGGGGCTCGATCATCAGCATGTCCTTGCTGATGCCGCGCGGCTGCCCGAAGAATTTCTGCGCCTCGGCGGGTGTGAAACCGGCAAGCACGGTCGCCTCGAAATAGGCGGCGATCGTGTCGGCCTTCTTGATCCGGTCCTTGAGGTCGCGCGAGGGATGCGGCGGCAGGCCGAAACGCAAGTGCACGGCCGCCTCCAGCCGCTTTTCCACCGTCTTGTAGCCGCCGCCGACCACCGATTTGAACGGCGAGATCATGTCGCCGATCACATATTCGGGTGCGTCGTGCAGCAGCGCCATCAGGCACTCCTGCGGCCGCGCATCGTTGAAGCGGCGGAAGATATCCTCGACGACGAGACTGTGCTGGGCGACCGAAAAAGCATGATCGCCGGAGGTCTGGCCGTTCCACCGGGCAACCCGGGCAAGCCCATGGGCGATGTCGATGAGTTCGACATCGAGCGGCGAGGGGTCGAGCAGGTCGAGCCTGCGCCCGGACAGCATGCGTTGCCAGGCACGCGGAGCTTTCGTCGTTGTCACGCGCTGGCCTCGTCGCCGCTTGTGGGAAAGACAAGGCCGGACCATGCCGGCAGGACGAGGGAAACGGGCGTTTCGCCGGCGAGCAGCGGCGTACCTGCCGCCATCGCGGCGCCGGCGCGGTCGATGCGCACGATCGCAAGGCCGCTGCCGCCCTCGACAGAACCGAGCGCTCCCACGGGCTTGCCGCCGGCGGTGATCTCCGTCCCGGTCTCCGGCAAGGCTGTCGCGGCGGACACCGTGACGACGCGCCGGCGCGCGGTGCCGCGGTGCTGCATGCGCGAGACGACCTCCTGCCCGACATAGCAGCCTTTCCTGAAGGAGAGGCCGCCGTTGAAATCCATCAGCACGTCATGCGGGAAGGCGTCCTGCAGGGCGAAGTCCGATCCTGATGTGACGATGCCGTGGCTGATGCGCAGCGCGTCGTAGAGCGCCTCTTTGCCATCGCCATGTTTGCCGGGCCGGCGGATCAGCGTGACGCCCGCCTTGGCGAAGCGGCTGTCTCGGACGCCTTGGCTGTCTCGGACGCCCTGGCTGTCCCGGACGCCTTGGCTGTCCCGGACGCCCTGGCTGCCCTCGGCATCCTCGCTCCAGGAAACGGTGACGCCCTCTTCAGTGCTTGTCGCAAGTGTGACGGCGGCGCGCAGCTTGTACATTGTCAGCCGCTTCAGCAGGCCGTCGCGCTGGCCGGCATCGGTTTCGATCATGTAGCCGTCGCCGTCCTGCCAGATCATGAAGTCGAACAGGATCTTGCCCTGCGGGGTCAAGAGTGCCCCGGGCCGTGCCTCGTCGGCGCCGAGCGAGGTGATATCGGTTGTGATCAGGTTCTGCAGGAAGGATTGGGCTTCCGCGCCGCTGACAAGGAGCAATGAGCGGTCATTCAGGAATACGGCTGGCATGGCGGAACCTGTCGCGTTGGTCATCGCTCAGAGGTATGTCTTCATGAGGTGGATCGCAAGCGCCATGCGTAACGTGAAAAGCGCAGGCGAGACGGGCATCAATCACCCGCTGTGAAGAATTTCCATTTGCCCTGAGGCGTAATGCCGAGGCGGTAGAAATTATATCCGCCGAACTCCTGCATGTCGGAGAGATCGCCGGCCGTGACGATGCGCAGCAGCTCGACACGCTCCGGCGGCGTCAGCGACTTCAGGTCCTTCTCGGCAAAATAGGGCCAGACATACATGTCGTCTGCTGTGCCCTGGCCGACATGCACGAAGCCGGTCGAGACGATATCGAGCATGATGGCAAGGATCTCGTCGCCATCAGGATCGCCCGACAGATCCTTCAGCGCGCCGATCGGATCGTCGGTCGGTTCGCCCACAGTCACCTGTGTCTGGTCGGCGCCGGTGCCCATCAGCGGCCGCAGCCGTTCGAGATCGCCGGAGGCGGCCGCTTCGACGATCTGCTCGCGCATCTTGCGAACCGGCTCTGGCACCTTGCTGATGTCGTAGATCACCTCGGTGGGCTTGGAATTATCCTGGGCGCCGGGCGTCTTGTCGACACCCTGATTGTTCTGGCTGTTGACCAGCGGATCGGCCATGGGAACGCCGGGAGTGGTCTGCGGCTGGCTCTGTCCCTGAGCGCTTCCCTGTGCGGGCGGCGTCTCGTTGGCCGCCTGGCCGGGGATGTTGTGCAGTTCGGAAAGCGCGTAGGCGGCCGGCGCAAGGAAAACATTGCCGGCGGCGAGGCTGAACGCAAGCAGCACCGGCGCGAGCGAAATTCGCGAAACTTTCTCTTTACCGGTGTGCATCAAACTCTCTGATAACAATTATTGCAGGGTGCGGTTCGCGGAGAATTCGCCGGCAAGCATGCGCTCACGCAGCGAATCCAGCAGGGCTTCGGCGCTCTTTTCCCCGTGCAATCTGATCGTCTCGCGCAGCGCATGTGCAATGGCGGCATCAGCGATGATTTCAGGCTCGATCCCGTCGGCCATGCCGTCGGCCCAAGCCTCGTTCTGGTACTCCAGAGCTGCCTGCATCTTTTCGTGGACGATCATGTCGTCGATGTCGTTGAGGCTTGCTTCCATTGTTTTTTCCTCAGCACTTCTCATGTCTTACTGCACCGTTAACAACACTAACAGCCTTTTCCCAAAACGACACGTCCGCATGCGAAAACAGGTTAATTAAACGTCAATTTCCAAAGCGCGAGGTAATTTCTGTGGCAAGTGTTGCACCTTCGTTACGGTAGCGCTCTTCTGCCACGATGGCCGCCGGGGTGCAATCCGTATAGACCGAGGCGAAGGCGCGATAGCCGCGATTGAAGGCCGCTGTGAGCTTTTCCTTGCGCTGCTGCTCGTTACCGGTCTCCGAATCGAGCAGCTGCTGCATGCCGTTTCGCCACTCGTCGCCGCCAGGCGCCTTGCAGAGCGTTCTCAGATAATGCACCGAACCCAGCACCTCGGCGAACCGCGCCAGCTTGTCGTCATAGGGCACGTTCACGATCGGCGGTGCAATCTGCTCCTCCTGTGGAGGCGGCGTATTCTTGCCCTGCGCCATCGTGGGGCCGGCGAGGACGAGCAGGGACAGAAAAACGCGTCGAACGGGAATCATGTTCATAGTTGATACGCTGAGCATGACGGCAACAAGGCGTGCTTGAAAGTTTCCACGTCTATTCGCCGCCCGCCAGCCGCTCAGCGCATTCAAGTACGCTCTGCGGCACGGGCAGCCGTCGGATTTCCTCCACCGTGTACCAACCGACGGCGGCTGCATCGTCGGCGGCTTCCGCCACCGCGTCCCGATCCGCGTCGACGCGGAAGACCGACAGCAGGAAATGGCTGTTGACGCTGCCGTCGGCCGCATGCGTCTTCAGGTCGTAGGTCGAAAACAACCGCGGATTCCGTGCCGAAATCCCGGTCTCTTCATGGAATTCTCGCAATGCCGTTTGCTCCGGCGTTTCGCCGGACTCGGCGCGCCCGCCGGGAAAGGCGTACATGTCGGCGGAAGGCGGGTTGCGGCGCAACACCAGGAGGAATCGCCCATCGCGTTCGAGAATGGCGGCGGAGCCGGGTTTGGCGGTGGAGGTCATCGGGACTGCTCTTGCTGTGAATCGCCTATCCTATCCGATGAACCGACATTTGCATGCCGGCGCTGCTTGGCTTCCACACTTTTCGCAGGGATAGTTGCCAATGCATGTCGCTCAAAAGTGTGCAGCGGTTTTGAGATAGCGACATGCATGAAGCAAAAAGCCGAAGGATTCGAAAGGGCTTCCGTGACCTACATTATCTTTGCGTTTGCTGCCGTCTTCGAGATCGCCGGCTGCTTTGCTTTCTGGGCATGGCTGAAGCTCGAAAAGTCCATCTTGTGGCTGGCGCCGGGTATGGTCTCTCTGGTGCTTTTCGCCTGGCTTCTGACGCTGGTGCCGAGCGAGGTCGCCGGCCGTACCTTCGCGGCCTATGGCGGCATTTATATCCTCGCCTCGCTGCTTTGGCTGTGGCTGGTCGAAGCCCGCGTGCCTGATCGTTATGATATCGGCGGTGCGCTGATCTGCCTTGCCGGCGCCAGCTTCATCCTCTTCGCGCCGAGAGGCTGAGGTGTCTTGACCGAACACCAGCCGGGTGCAAAGACAAGCCGATGTGTGGACGTTTCGCCCTGACAATCTCCAGCGCCGACCTGCGCGACGTCTTCTCCGGTCTCGATCTCGACGACTTTCCGGCGCGTTACAACATCGCGCCGACGCAACCGATCCTCGTCGTCATATCAGGCCAGGGCAGGGAGCAGGGCAGCAACTTGGCCGACCGGCGCGCCGTGCTCGTGCGCTGGGGCCTCACGCCGGGTTGGGTCAAGGACCCGAAGGATTTCCCGCTGCTAATCAACGCGCGCTCCGAAACCGCGATCGGCAAAGCCTCTTTCCGCGCAGCCATGCGTCATCGTCGCGTGCTCATTCCGGCCTCCGGTTTTTATGAATGGCATCGCCCGTCCAAGGAAAGCGGCGAGCGGCCGCAGCCCTATTGGATCAGGCCGCGCCAGGGTGGGGTCATCGCCTTTGCCGGGTTGATGGAGACATGGTCGTCGGCCGACGGCTCCGAGGTCGATACCGGCGCGATCCTGACGACAGCAGCCAATTCAGCCATATCAGCGGTCCACGATCGCATGCCTGTCGTCATCAGACCTGAGGATTTCTCCCGCTGGCTCGATTGCAAGACCCAGGAACCGCGCGAGGTGGCCGACCTGCTGCAGCCCGTTCAGGATGATTTCTTCGAGGCCGTCCCGGTCTCCGACAAGGTCAACAAGGTCGCCAATATGGGTCCCGACCTGCAGGAGCCGGTCGTCATCGAAAAGCCGCTGAGGGCGCCCGAGAAGCAAAAGCCTGACGACGGCCAGCTCAGCTTCTTCTGAACACTATCCGCCGCACCTGCGGGCCCGTCGGTGACCGATCGGCGCCGACGTCTCACATAGGCGGCGGCGATGCGTCGCTTCGTCCATCAGGTTTTTCGGGTTGTGCTTATGTCGCCAGAGCGTTGTCGGGAGATTTCCGGCGATCGCCTCGTCACTCACTTCGTCAGCGGTGCCTAACGCATGTAACCCGAAAGCACGCATGATTCCGATTTGAAGCTTTCCGCCTCAAGCGGATTTTTTGACGCCGGTCGGCTTATGCTTGGCCATCAGCGATGCTGCGGCAACAGCCTTCAGGCCGACGGGGCGATAGTTGGCGGCGAGGTCTGGCTTGGCCACCTGCTGTTCGCCGGTACTGCTCTTCTTCGAAGTCACGATACTCTCCTTGCGTGGTTCTTCCCTGGGTATTTTATAGTTTGATGTTTCGTCACGAATAGCGACAAAACGGGGGCGTCGCTTATCAGGATTTGTAAACGCCCACCATAATTCGCGAGGCTTAACTGAAGCCTACGTTGGTTAATACTTACTGAAGAGAGCAGTTCCAATAAAAGTCCGAAAGCGGTTTTCGGGGAAAAGCGCGGAACGGTTTTCACCCGGATAAAGCGCATGCTTTTCCCGGGGATCCGTCAGAACGAAGGGAGAGAAGCATTTCCGTCATTCGAAGAAATCCGGAAATGCTCGGAGGTCAGATGTGCCGGCCGATATCGTCGTCGCCGATGCCCGGCTCCTCGATCGTCAGCGTCCCGTATTTCCGCCGCCATTTCCGGGCGCCGAAGGGAAGCGATACGAGGTAGGCGGCAACGGTGAAGACCATCACTTCCCAGGTGTAGCTCATCAGCAGAGCCACATAGAGCACGACGCCGAGCATCATCGGCAGCACGAGATCGCGCCGCAGGCGGTTGCCTTCCGATTTGCCCGACCAGACCGGCAGCCGGCTGATAAGCAGGAAGGCGATGAGCACGGTGTAGATCGACGAGAGATAGGCGAAGGTGCGGTCCGTCGCCAGCCCGAGGAAGCCGAGATAGACCGGCAGCAGCACCAGCATGGCGCCGGCCGGCGCCGGCACGCCGACGAAATATTCCGATTGCCAGCTCGCCTTGTTTTCGCGTTCGGCCATGACATTGAAGCGAGCAAGGCGAAGCCCGGCGGCGATCGCATAGATCAGGGCGGCAATCCAGCCGAGCGAGCGTGCCTGGTCGAGCGCGAAGACATAGACGACAAGGGCGGGCGCGACGCCGAAATTGACGATGTCGGCAAGCGAATCCATCTGCGCGCCGAACTTCGAAGTCGCCTTCATCAGCCGCGCTACGCGTCCGTCGATGCCATCGAGGAAGGCAGCGAGCAGCACCATGGAGACGGCGAGCTCGTAACGATTCTCAAAAGCCAGCCGGATGCCGGTCAGTCCGGCGCAGATCGCCAGAATGGTGATGAGGTTCGGAAAGACGAGCCGGAGCGGGATTTCGCGCAGACGCGGGCCGCGGGCGGAATCATCCGGTCCATTGGGCTCGAAAGGCGGAAAAGGCGTTTCCATATCGCGTTCCAATCGTTCCTAGCTGCGGCGGCTGATGACGGGACCCTTGGCGGAGGCGAATTCGGCGATGACAGTTTCTCCCGCAACCGCCGTCTGGCCGAGCGAGACGCGTGGCGCGGCACCGGCGGGCAGGAACACATCGAGCCGCGAGCCGAAGCGGATCAGCCCGAAGCGCTCGCCGGCATCCACCGGCTCGTTGGGGTTCGCCCAGCAGAGGATGCGCCGCGCCACGAGGCCGGCGATCTGCACGACGCCGATCTGGCCGTGCCGGGTTTCGATCACCAGCCCGTTGCGCTCATTGTCCTCGCTCGCCTTGTCGAGCTCGGCGTTGACGAAGCTGCCGGAGCGGTAGTTGATGCTGACGATGCGCCCGCGCATCGGCGCCCGGTTCACATGGCAATTGAAGACGTTCATGAAGACCGAGATGCGCAGCATCGGCTCGGAGCCGAGGTTGAGCTCTGCCGGAGGGGTCACCATCTGGATCGCCGAGACCTTGCCGTCGGCGGGAGAGATCACCAGGTCGTCATCCTGCGGAGTCACGCGCTCGGGATCACGGAAGAAATAGGCACACCAGAGCGTGAAGATCATGCCGATCCAGAAGAGCGGCTTGAAGATCCAGCCCAAGACCAGCGACGCGACGAAGAAGGCGGCAACGAAGGGATAACCCTCCTTGTGCACGGGAACGATCGTGTTGCGAACCGTGTTGAACAGGCTCATGGCTGCCGGTCTCCTTGCGTTTTCATTTTTGCTGGTTAGCGAAAAACCGTCTCCGGGGCAATGCTGCGGCCTCGGCCCTGGTTCCCATGCCGGGGTTCTGAACAACAAAAGCCGGCCGGCGTCGGTCTCCCGGCTCAGCTTGCCGGAGCAAGCCGCGTTATCACGCCGAGGTCGTCGCTTTCGCGCACCTGCTTCAGATGTTCCTCCGCCTGTGTCGCTTCGCGCTGGCGGTTCCACATCGAGGCATAAAGGCCGTTTCTTTCGAGGAGGGCGGCATGTGTTCCGCGCTCGGCGATCTCGCCGCTTTTGAGCACGATGATTTCATCGGCGCCGATCACCGTCGAAAGCCGGTGGGCGATGACAAGCGTCGTGCGGTTCTTCGAAACCAGGTCGAGTGCCTCCTGGATTTCCCGTTCCGTCGTCGTGTCGAGCGCCGACGTCGCCTCGTCGAGGATCAGGATCGGCGGTGCCTTGAGGATGGTGCGGGCGATCGCCACCCGCTGCTTCTCTCCGCCCGAAAGCTTCAGCCCGCGCTCGCCGACCTTGGTTTCGAACCCCTCGGGCAGCATTTCGATGAAATGCGCAATCTGCGCCACCTCTGCGGCTGCAAAGACCTCGCCGTCGCTGGCCGATGTGCGGCCGTAGCGAATGTTGTAGGCGACCGTGTCGTTGAAGAGCACCGTATCCTGCGGCACCATGCCGATCGCCGTACGCAGGCTCTTCTGCGTCACCGTGCGGATATCCTGGCCGTCGACGGTGATCGCGCCGCTCTGGATATCGTAGAAACGATAGAGCAGGCGCGACAGCGTCGATTTGCCGGCACCCGACGGGCCGACGACGGCGACCGTCTTGCCGGCCGGCACCTCGAAGGAAATGCCCTTCAGGATCGGGCGGGCCGGATCGTAGGAGAAGTGCACGTCCTTGAAAGAGATCGCGCCCTGGCCGATCCGAAGCTCCGTTGCATCGGGCGCGTCATGGACCTCGGCCTTCACCTCAAGCAGGTCGAACATCTGCTCGATATCGGTCAGCCCCTGGCGGATTTCGCGATAGACGAAGCCGATGAAGTTGAGCGGCACGGAAAGCTGCAGCAGCATCGAATTGACGAAGACGAAATCCCCGACCGTCTGCTCGCCGCGCTGCACGGCCAGCGCCGACAGCACCAGCATGATCGTCGTGCCGATGCCGAAGATGACGCCCTGGCCGAAGTTCAGCCAGCCGAGCGAGGTCCAGACATCGGTCGCGGCCTTCTCATAGCGTTCCATCGATTTGTCGAAGCGCTTGGCCTCCATCTCCTCATTGCCGAAATATTTGACGGTCTCGAAATTGAGGAGGGAGTCGATCGCCTTGGTATTGGCGTCGGTATCGCTGTCGTTCATCGACCGGCGGATGGCGATGCGCCAGTCGGATGCGCGGATCGTGAACCAGATGTAGGCCCAGACGGTAAAGGCGGTAACGGCGAGATAGGAGAAGCCGTAGCCCCACCAGAAGATCACTGCCGTCAGCAGGAATTCGATGACCGTCGGCACCGAATTGAGGATCGTGAAGCGCACGATCGTCTCGATGCCCTTGGTGCCGCGCTCGATGATGCGCGAAAGCCCGCCAGTCTTGCGCTCCAGATGGAAGCGCAGCGACAGCTCGTGCATATGCACGAAGGTCCTGTAGGCGAGCTGGCGCACGGCATGTTGTCCGACGCTGGCAAAGAGCGCGTCGCGCAGCTGGTTGAGGCCAAGCTGGATCAGCCGGGTGATGTTATAGGCGATCACCAGCGCGATGGCGCCGGCCAGCAGCGGCGGCACCGAGCCGGCAAGATCCATCCTGCCGTTCAGCGCATCGGTAGACCACTTGAAGAAATAGGGAACGAGCAGCAGGACGAACTTGGAGATCAGCAGAAAGACCGAGGCCCAGACGACGCGCATCTTGAGGTCGGGCCGGCCGGCTGGCCACATATAGGGCCAGAGGTTGAGAAGCGTCTGCAGCAGGTTGGATTCCGAGACTGTCTTGCCGTTTGCCATGCTTGTCTCCAGCCCGGATGGGCTTGCCGCGATTGGGGCGCTTCGATGCCGGCAAAAGCACGGAACCGGGATGTGCCTGAAAGCGCTTCCCATAGCCCGCAGCCGCCACCGCCAGATAGGGTGCCAGGCGGACGAATACAACAATTGCAGGGCTGAGGAAAAGACAGGCCGGGCGACGACAGCGCCGCGCGTCTTTTCAGACGCGCAAAGGACGCTGTAGCACTTTGAACTGCTGCATGATTTTATCCTTAAACCGAGTCCGATTTAAGAAATTATGCAGTAGCCTGCCCGGCCTCGTCATGATGTCTGCTGCTTAGAGGTGCTGGCCGGAAAGGCGCTTGCGGTGCAGCTCTTCGGCATTCGGCAACACATCCTTGGGCAGGCCGAAGATCTGACCGGGGCGGATGCGATCGGGATTGATGATCTTGTCCTCGTTGGCGATGTAGATCGTCGTGTAACGAACACCGAGGCCATAGGTGCGGCGCGAGATCTGCCACAGCGTGTCGCCGCGGCGAATGATGACCGCCGCGTTGTTCGCCGTCAGCGGCGCCTGTTCGATCGTCTTTGGCTGGCTGCTTCCGACATCGTTTGCAGATGGCGCTGCCGGCGCGGGTGCAGCGGTGAGTTCGGCGATCATCCCGCCCAGTCTTTCGAGCGCGGCGCCGACGGACTTTGCATCCTTAGGCAGGCCCTGTAGCAGCTTCAGCGCATTGCCGGCGATCTGCGAGGACGAGCCGGACGCTTGCTTGAAGCTGTCCGGCGCATCGGCGGCCGGGCGGAAGTCGGCGACGGAGCGCAGCGCGAATTCCGTTGCCGAGCGCGCCGCCGCAAGCTGTTCGGCCCCGGGCAACTTGCCATCGGCAAACAGTCCCTTCAGCAGGCCGTAGGCCTTGCCGGCCTCCGCTTTGAGTTTGCCAAGCTCGCCTTCGTCGAGCGGCACCATCGAGGAAGCGCCGTTCGCGTCGGCGGGGACCGATTGCGCGGCGACCCTTACCTGATCGCCGGCCGGGCGATTGAAGTTCACCGCCGCACGCACGATCACCTTGCCTGTGGGATCGACGACATCGACGCGGATCTTGTGGTCGCCGACCGAGAGCGACACCACACCGTCGATGACGAAATGCCCGTCGGAGCCGGCGGTATCCTGGCCGACGAGGCTGTCATCGGCATAACCGATGACCTTGGCATTGGAACGAGTCGTGCCGGCGATGAAGATCTTGTTGCCCTCGATTTCGACGGCATTGACCATCACATCGGGCACATTGGTCTTATCCGGTGCCGTAGCTGCGCCATTGGAGGAGGTGTCGGTGAGGTTCGGCGTCTGCAACGCCAGCTCGCCGGTTGGTGCAGGTGTTGCAGCAGGCGCAGCCGAGCTTTCGCCCGTTGCCGGCTTGTCCGCAGGCGGCGCCATCGGATTGGAGGCATCGGCAACTTCGGTTCCGGCCTTCGGCGCGGTGATGATGCGGCTCGCTGCGCCGGGTTTGGAAACCATGGCGAGCAGATTGGCGCCATTGCCGTCCTTCGGCACGGAAATGGTCGCGACTTCTTCGGAAAGCATGCTCTTGCCGTCCTTGCCCGTGAACTTGAGCACGAGCTGGTGGTCGCCCGCCGGAAGCGGATCGTCGAGGACGGCGGCAAAATCGCCGCTCGCATCGACATTGGCCGTCGTCACCACCTTTTCGCCGTCGAGCACCTCGAGTTTGCCGTTCGGTTCGGCGGAGCCGGCAATCACCGTCGAGCCGTCGGGCTCAACGCGCAATACGTCGAAGGCCGGAAGCTTCGGGCCGGTATTCTCCGCTGCCGTGTTCGCCGCAGGGGCAGCCTCCGGCGCACCGGTTAGCGCAGTTTCGGCCTTGGCGATCGCGGCAAGCGCATCGGCGATATTCTCGGGCAGCGACTGGACGATGGCGAGCGCTTTCGCGCCGCCGTCCTTGGCTTTGGTGGCAAGGGTCTGGGTCGCGGGATCGAGGCCCTCGGGAATTGTGAAATCGGCAAGTGCGGTCAGCGCGCTGACGGCCTTGGTCTTGGCGGCGGTGAAGACATCGATGGCGGGGCCTTTGCCGTCGGCAAACAGCGCCTTGAGCTCGCTGAGCGACATGCCAGCATCCGCCGAAAGGCGACCCACCTGGTCGGCGACCGCAGCCGAGTCGGCAACGGCGGAGCGCGATGTCTTTGCGGCCTCGTTAACCGTGTTCTTGAGCTCCGTGCTCGCCTGGTTGATGGCGTCGCCGACCTTGGTTGCATCGCCGCCGATGCGCGGCATGACGAAAAACACCATCAGTAGGATTGCGATTACGAGCACTGCAAGGGCCAGCAAGCCGGCACGGTTCTTCATCATTATGTCTCCCAGAGCGGCAATTTGCCGTAGTAACCGAAATTGCTAGCGATTCCCGTTGCTTTTCACAAGCATTCAAAGCAATTAGGCAAGCTAGGCACGCTGCTTTTCAGTCAATTTTCTTGACTGCATTGAAATGGAATAGTTGTTTGCCTCTATGACCGAACAATCTGTATCGATTCGATCCATCTGCGTTTACTGCGGCTCAAGGCCGGGACGCGATCCTTCCCACATGGCGGCCGGGCGTGCTCTCGGAAGAGAGATCGCCGAATACGGCCTGCGCCTCGTCTATGGCGGGGGTACCAAAGGCATCATGGGCGCGGTTGCAAGCGGCGTGCTTTCAGGCGGCGGTCAGGTCACGGGCATCATTCCCGAATTCCTGATCGATATGGAAGCGACTCGCCATTCGCTTGGTCAACTCAACGAACTCATTGTAACCCCTGACATGCATGCGCGCAAACACACCATGTTCGAGCGCTCCGATGCCTTCGTCGCGCTGCCCGGCGGCATCGGTACGCTGGAGGAGATCGTCGAGATCATGACCTGGGCGCAGCTCGGCCGCCACGAGAAGCCGATGGTCTTTGCCAACGTCAACGGTTTCTGGGATCCGATGATGGAGCTGATGCGCCATATGACCGAAGAAGGCTTCCTGCACACCGCCCATCGGGTGCAGCCGCTCGTCGTCGACGAGATCTCCGGCATCATTCCGGCGATCATGGCCCAGGCAGCCCAACTCGCTGCCGATCGTAACGGCGAGGACGAGGTGATTTCGAAGATGTAGGCGGGCGCGCCTTTGGAGCGGTTCGGCTGTCGCGCAAGCGCAGAACCGCTCCAAGCTTTTGTTTTACGCAATCCCGGACGCAGAACCGCTGCGCATTTTTGCTGGAAAGGCTCTAGAGCCTTTCCAGGTCAGCTTGAAGCATTCTGTTGGCTCAAACGGAGTCGGATGGTCGACCGGCCGGCGCGCGTCGTAGCCAAGCTCTACGGCCAAGCCGGCCGGTCGATCAGCCGGCCCGTTTCAGCCAACCCTCCCGCAGATTTGCCGGGCAAATCTGCAAGACTTTAGAATCGCCGGACGCAGCTATTGCTTCGCATGGCGAAGCAGTGCGGCCGGTGGGCCGGGCATCTTTCCGCCAGGGCAAAGGCGATCGGCTCGGACGTACCTAGGGGTATGCCCGTCGCCAATCGCCTTTGCCCTGACGAAAACCTGCTCCGGCAGAATGCTGCAATCTGACCAGGAAAGGCTCTAGCGCCCGCGACTTCCCTTCAGCATCGACCAGCTATAGAGGAACAGCCCCGCCCAGATCAGCGGGAAGGCGATCATGCGCGCCGTACCGAGCGGCTCGTGGAAGACGAAGACGGCGATCAGGAAGATCATCGTCGGCGCGATATACTGCATGATACCGATCGTCGAGAGTTTCAACAGCTTGGCGCCGTTCGCATAAATCATCAGCGGCACGGCGGTGATGACGCCGCAGCCGAGCAGCAGGGTCGTGTCGGCAAGACCGGTGCGATAGAGGTGGCCTTGGCCGCTGCCGAATTCCAGATAGAGGATATAGAGGAGGGCCGGCCCGCTGAGGATCAGCACTTCGAGGAAGAAGCCCTGGTTCGGCCCGAGTGGCAGCGTCTTGCGCAACAGGGCGTAGAAACCCCAGCTGATCGCCAGCGTCAGCGCCACCCACGGGATGCCGCCGCTATCCAGCGCGAGAATGCCGACGGCAAGCGCCGCAAGCACGATCGCCGCGATCTGCAACGGCTGCAGCTTTTCCTTGAGCAACACCGCGCCGAGGAAGATGCTGAACAGCGGATTGATGAAATAACCGAGTGCTGCATCGAGCGAATGGCCGGCGCCGATCGCCCAGACATAGGTGCCCCAGTTGACGGTAATCAGCGACGCCGTCAGCGCCGCCATCGCCAGCATGCGCGGCGAGCTGAGTGCTGTGCGGATATCCCCAGTGCGCCCGAGCACGAGCAGCACGATGCCCGCCAGCGGCAGCGACCAGACGATGCGATGCGCGATCACCTCGGCCGGCGAGATATGCGCCACCGCCTTCATGTAGATCGGCAGGAAGCCCCAGAGCAGGTAGGCCGTCAGCGCGAAGGCGAACCCGCGCGGACTGTCTTCGTTCTTGGCCAAGGGAACGGATGCATCGGTCGACATCGGTGTTTCCATCTTTGTTCTTCTTCTGATCCGGCCTAGCTTAAGCGCCGTGAATAGGCCAATTCATTTCATTGAATGAAGGGTGAGAGGATTTGAAGCGGGAGACGAAGCGATGGACGAGAAGATATCCGACGCCCTGTGGTGGAGAGCGGAGGCCGAAGGAAGCGAATGGTATTCGGGCGAGGGCTGGGGTCTCGTCGCCGAGCCGGCGGAATAGGTTTATTCCGCCGCGATCTTGCCCGCCAGCTGCCGGTTCTTCATCAGCTTGTAGATGACGGAATCCATTAACGCCTGGAAGGAGGCGTCGATGATGTTCTCCGAGACGCCGACCGTCCACCAGCGCACACCGTCGCTGTCGGTGGATTCGATCAGCACGCGGGTGATCGCCTCCGTGCCGCCGTTGAGGATACGCACCTTGAAATCGGCGAGCACCAGATCGTCGATCTCGTGCTGGTACTTGCCGAAATCCTTCCGTAGCGCGAGGTCGAGCGCGTTGACCGGGCCTTCGGCATCAGCAACCGACATCAGCGTCTGGCCGTCTATGGTGATCTTGACTACCGCCTCCGAGACGATCTTCACGCGGCCGAGACTGTCGAAGCGGCGCTCGATCATCACGCGGAAGCCTTCGATGGTGAAGAATTCCGGAATCGTGCCGAGCGTGCGGCGCGCCAGCAGCTCGAAGCTCGCATCCGCGCCCTCATAGGCATAGCCGATGGATTCGCGTTCCTTGACGATGGAGATCAGCAGGTCGAGCTTCGGATCGTCCTTGGCGACCGCGATTCCGCGCCGTTTGAGCGCATTGATGAAGTTCGCCTTGCCGCCCTGGTCGGAGACCATGACCTTGCGGAAGTTGCCGACGGTTTCCGGCGGCACGTGTTCATAGGTTCGCGGGTCCTTGATCAGCGCCGATGCATGGATGCCGGCCTTGGTGGCGAAGGCGGAAGCGCCGACATAGGGCATCTGGTGGTCGGGCGAGCGGTTGAGCAGCTCGTCGAAGGCATGCGAGAGCCGGGTGAGGTTGAGCAGCCGCTCCTCGTCGATCGCCGTTTCGAAACGTGTGTTGTAGGCGCTCTTCAGCGCCAGCGTCGGGATCAGCGTCACCAGATTGGCATTGCCGCAGCGCTCGCCGATGCCGTTCAGCGTGCCCTGGATCTGCCTGACACCGGCTTCGACGGCGGCAAGCGAATTGGCGACCGCCTGGCCGGTGTCGTTATGCGCATGGATGCCAAGACAGTGCCCGGGAACGCCCGAGGCGATCACCGCCTCGACGATCGCCCGCACCTCCGGCGGCTGCGTACCGCCATTGGTGTCGCAGAGCACCACCCAGCGGGCGCCGCTCTCATAGGCCGTCTTGGCGCAGGCGAGCGCATAGGCCGGGTTGGCCTTGAAGCCATCGAAGAAATGCTCGCAATCGACGATCGCCTCCTTGCCCGCGCCAACCGCCGCCTTGACGCTTTCGGCGATGCATTCGAGGTTTTCCTCGTTGGTGCAGCCAAGCGCCACCGCGACGTGATAATCCCAGCTCTTGGCGACGAAACAGATGGCATCGCTTTTGGCCTGAAGCAGCCCGGCAATGCCGGGATCGTTGGAGACCGAAACGCCCGCCCGCTTCGTCATGCCAAAGGCGACGAAGCTGGCCTGGCTGGTGCGCTTCTCACTGAAGAAGGCCGTATCCGTCGGATTGGCGCCGGGATATCCGCCCTCGACGTAGTCGAGGCCGAACTCGTCCAGCATGGCCGCGATCGCAATCTTGTCCTCGACGGAGAAATCGATGCCGGGCGTCTGCTGCCCGTCCCGGAGTGTCGTGTCGAAGAGGTAGATGCGTTCTTTCATGTCGTTTCCTCCCGCCAAGCGGGTTGTTATGAAGTGCGGATGCTGCCCCTCATCCGGCTGCCGCCACCTCTCCCGGTTTTCTCACGGAAAGAGGCTGGGTGAGGGCTGCCCCAATTCCAGCGATCAGTCTTGCTTCCCGGCAAACTTATCCGTCGCCCGGATCAGTCGATCGAGAATCCCCGGTTCCGAATAAGCATGGCCCGCGCCCTCGATCAGGTGGAATTCCGCCTTCGGCCAGGCCTTGTGCAGCAGCCAGGCATATTTGGCCGGGCAGGGCATGTCGTAGCGGCCATGCACGATGACGCCGGGAATATCCTCGAGCCTGCCGGAATCGCGGATCAGCTGTCCCTCATCCATCCAGCCGGCATGGACGAAGAAATGGTTCTCGATGCGCGCAAATGCATAGGCGAATTCCGGCTCTTCGAACTTGAAGCTCGTCGAAGGTTCCGGCAACAGCGTGATCGTTTCGCCTTCCCAGATGCTCCAGGCCTGCGCGGCCGCGAGGCGGACGTTCCTGTCCTCATGCGTCAGACGCCGATGATACGCATGCATCATTTCATGCCGCTCTTCCGGCGGAATGGGGGCGACGAAGCGCTCCCACTTGTCAGGGAACATCTCCGAGACGCCGAATTGATAATACCAGTCGAGTTCGGCCTTGGTCAGCGTATAGATGCCGCGCAGGATGAGCTCGGAGACATGCTCTGGATGCGTCTCGGCATAGGCGAGCGCCAGCGTCGAGCCCCAGGAGCCGCCGAACACCTGCCAGCTGTCGACGCCGGCCATCTCGCGCAGCCGCTCGATATCGGCAACGAGGTGCCAGGTCGTGTTGGCATGGAGTTCCGCATGCGGTGTCGACCTGCCGCAACCGCGCTGGTCAAACAGCATGACGTCGTAGCGAGCGGGATCGAAAAGCCGGCGATGGGCGGGCGAGATGCCGCCGCCCGGGCCGCCATGCAGGAAGACGGCGGGCTTGGCGCCAGGCGTTCCCGAGCGCTCCCAATAGATCACATGGCCGTCGCCGACATCGAGATGGCCGGAAGCATAGGGTTCGATTTCGGGATAGAGCATGCGCAGTATCTCGGTCATATCTTCACGCCTTTCGCGGGCCAGACTTCTGTGTCGTGATCGGGATGCTGGAAGGAGATGATCGCCTCCTGCCGTGCGTAGAAATCCTGATCCTTCAGCACCGGCGCCTCGAAGATTTCCTCGACCCAGGGCAGGCGGGCCTCATAGTTGACCTGGATCAGCGGTGCGAGGTCGCTGCGGTCGTCGAAGGTGCCGATCGCAAGCTCCAGCCCGCCCGGATGACGATAGGTCATCGGCGTGCCGCAATTGCTGCAGAAGCCGCGGTCGATGTTGACCGAGGACTGGAAGTAGCTCGGCTCGCCGCGCGTCCATTCCATCCCTTCCTCAGGCGCGGTGACGAGCGCCGAGAAGAAACCGCCGAACTGCTTCTGGCACATGCGGCAATGGCAGATCGAGGGGCGTCCTAGTTTGCCCGAGATGCGGAAGCGCACGGCGCCGCACTGGCATCCGCCTGTCTTTATCGTGTCCGTCATGAGCTTTCTCCGAGGGGCCAGCTTTTCGTGTCGTGGTCGGGGTGCTGATGGTTGCTTGCCGCAATCGCATTCTCGCGGTCGGGTGTTTCAGACTGTGGTTCAAGCGGCAGGCCGTCGAGCGCGTGAAACCAGGACATCTTGCGGCCGGTGTTCGATTGCATCACCGGCTTGACCGTATCGGGATTATCCAGCGATCCGAGTGTGAGATTGATGAAATCTGTCTCCGGAATGTCGTAGAACAGCGGCGTGCCGCAATCGCCGCAGAAGCCGCGCCGTACCAGATCCGAGGACTGAAACCATTTCGGTTCGCCGCGCGTCAGGGTGAAATCGCGGCGCATCGCGGCGGCCAGCGGCATGAAATAGTTGCCGGCCGCCTTCTGGCACATGCGGCAATGGCAAAGATGGGGATAGCCGAGTTCGCCTTTTGCGCGGTAGCGCACCGCCCCGCACTGACACCCGCCGCTTCTGTCTGATTCCGCCGTCATCTGAGCTCCTTCGGTGGCCATGCCTGCGTCTCATGATCGGGATGCTGGTAGGAGACGAGTTCGAGCAGGAAGGGGGCCGCCTGCGCATCCTCCTCCGTCCGGTGCCCCGGCAATTCATGCAGATGATCGACGAAACCGATCTTGCCCTCGATGCCGAATTGGATCACCGGCGGAAACGCCGAAGGGTCGTCAAAGGCGCCGGCGGCAATCGCCATACCATCCGGCGCCTCGTAGGTCAGCGGCGTGCCGCAATCGCCGCAGAAGCCACGCTCGACGAAATTGGAAGAGCGGAATCTTTTGCGCTCTCCGCGTGTCCATTCGAAATCGGCGCCGCGTACTGAGACCAGCGGTGCATAATAGGCACCGAACGCCTTCTGGCACATGCGGCAATGACAGATCGACGAATCCTTGATGTCGCCGCTGACGCGGAAACGGATCGCTCCGCATTGGCAGCCGCCGCTAAAGGTCGTCATCTCTTGACCTCCCACGTCGTCACGCGCTCGCCCGTCACCGGGTCCTTGCCGTCCTTCAGCTGGATGCCCTTCGCCGTCAGCTCGTCGCGGATCTTGTCGGCCTCAGTGAAGTTGTTCGCCTTCAGCATTTCGAGACGCATTGCGATCAGCGCATCGATTGCCGATGCGACGGCTTCGTCGATCTCCATCTTTTTCGGCAGCAGGCCCAGAAGGTCGGCCGTTGCCGCAAAAGTGGCGCCCAAGGCAGGATCCGTGTGGGCAGCTTGCGCCAACGCATGCAATGCCTGCACCGCCGCCACTGTATTGAGGTCGTCCGAAAGCGCGTTCAGCACGCTTTCATCAGGCGTCGCATCGCCGGCATCTGCTGCCGGCCATTTGGCGAGCAGACGTTCGGCCTCTTCCAGTCGCTTGATCGAGAAATCGATCGGCTCGCGGTAATGCGTCATCAGCATGGCAAGGCGCAGCACCTCGCCCGGCCATTTGCGGCCGCCGAAGGTTTCCGTGTGCAGCAACTCGTGGATGGTGACGAAATTGCCTTCGGATTTCGACATCTTGCGGCCTTCGACCTGCAGGAAGCCGTTATGCATCCAGACATTTGCCATCACCTCGGTACTGTGGGCACAGCGCGACTGGGCGATTTCGTTTTCATGATGCGGGAAGATCAGGTCCAGCCCGCCGCCGTGAATGTCGAAGACATCACCGAGATAACGCTTGCTCATCGCGGAGCATTCGATGTGCCATCCGGGCCGGCCACGGCCCCAGGGGCTCTCCCAGCCGGGCTCGTTGTGGCTCGACAGTTTCCAGAGCACGAAATCGCCAGGATTCTTCTTGTGTGCGTCGACGGCGATGCGCGCGCCGGCCTGCTGCTCGTCGAGCGGGCGCTTCGAAAGCTGTCCGTAATCCGCCATGGATTTGGTGTCGAACAGCACTTCGCCCGATGCGACATAGGCATGGCCGTTGCCGATCAGCTTCTCGATGATCTCGGTCATCTCAACGATATTGTCGGTGGCGCGCGGCTCGAAGCTCGGCTCCAGGCAGCCGAGTTCGGCGACATCGGCGTGAAATTGCGTCTCGGTCTTTTCGGTGACCGCGCGGATCGCGTCATTGAGCGGCAGGCCCGGATGGTCCCGAAGCGCCCGCGCATTGATCTTGTCGTCGACGTCGGTGATGTTGCGGGCATAAGTGACGTGGTCTTTGCCATAGGCATGGCGCAGCAGCCGGAACAGCACGTCGAAGACGATGACCGGCCGGGCATTGCCGATATGAGCGAAGTCATAGACGGTCGGGCCGCAGACATACATGCGGACATTGTTGGGATCGATCGGCGAAAACACCGATTTTTCCCGTGTCAGCGTGTTGTACAGCTTCAGTTCCGGCGTCGCGTCCATTTCACTCTCCCAAATGCACGATCAGAAAAATATCGCGACCGGCGGACCGGGGCGTTTCGCATCTTGACTATTTGGGAGACGAAAACGGCCGGGCCAGCGCTCGCGCTAGCGAATAATCTTCCGGCAGATAATGCAGATAACCGTTTTCATGGCGGGTTTTATGGCCCGGTTCGCGCTTCCGGTCAAGGGGGGCGAAGAGCGATCCAGCGGCAACAGGATCCATCCATGCGATGATGAAACCCGTTGGCGCGCCCTTGAAATTCCCTCGCCATTTTCGCGGCGCAAAATTCGCATAGCCGGTTGAGAAACTGTTGTTAATTGGGAGGAAGGGATGCGGAGACTGGCTCGATCGGCGATCGGAGCGACTGCAATTCTGGTTGTCGCATTCGCGGCATATTTCGCATACGATTTCGGAATGCTTCGCTTCAACAATCCCTCCTTAAGCAGCTATCCGATCCAAGGCATCGATGTCAGCCATCACCAAGGTGATATCGATTGGAAGGTGGTTGCCTCGCAGGCGAATGTCCGCTTCGCCTTCATGAAGGCGACCGAAGGTGGAGATCATCGGGATTCCAAATTCGCCGACAACTGGCAGCGCGCCGGAGATGCTGGATTGGTCAGGGGCGCTTATCATTTCTTCACCTTCTGCCGACCGGGCAAGGATCAGGCGCAGAATGTCCTGGCGACTGTGCCGAAGGAGCAGGGAACTCTGCCCATCGCCATCGATCTGGAGTTTGTCGGCAATTGCAACAAAATCCCGACGCTCGAGGAAATGGCTGCCGAGGTGAACGCCTTCTTCACCGAGCTGAAGGGCACTTTTCCGGAGAAACCTATTTTTTACGTCACTCAGGAGTTCTTCGATCAATTTCTGAAAGGCAATGAATCGCGCTTTCCTGACCACTATCTGTGGCTGCGCAGTGTGTTCAGGGAACCGAGACAGGAAGAGTGCAGTCGTTGGTCAATCTGGCAATTTGCCGACAACGGCACCTTGGACGGCATCCAGGGACCGGTTGACCTCAATGCGCTTTGCCCGTCGGAAGCGGGCCTGGCGCATCTGTTCCCAGCCGTTGCAGCGAACTGAGACGTCGACAGCGCCGCGCGTCTTTTCGGACGCGCAAAGGACGCTGTAGCACTTTGAATTGCCGCATCATTTTGTCCTTGAATCGATTCCGACTTAAGGAATTATGCAGGTGCTTATTCCGGCAGGCGGTAATCGACGAGCTTGTTCTCCCGCACAATGAACAGCTTACCCGTCTCGGTCACACCAGGCCCCAGCAATGGCAGGATCGCCTTTGCGACCTCGGAGGGATGCGGTAGCGTCTGCGGATCTTCGCCCGGCACCGCCTGCGCTCGCATCGCCGTGCGTGTCGCTCCCGGATCGACGCTGGTGACCCGCAGCGGTGTGCTTTGACTTTCGCCGGCCCATGTACGTGCCAGCGCTTCGACCGCAGCCTTGGAAGCGGAATAGGCGCCCCAGAAGGGGCGGCACTTGTGGGCAGCACCCGAAGAGATGATCACCGCACGACCGGCATCCGAGCGAGCAAGCAGTGGGTCGACTGAGCGGATCAACCGCCATGTCGCGGTGACGTTGATGGTCATCACCTTCTCGAACACCTTGGCTTCGATATGGCCGATCGGCGAAATGACGCCGAGCACGCCCGCATTGGCGACGAGGATGTCGAGCTTGCCCCAGCGCTCGAAGATCGAGCCGCCGAGCGCGTCGATCGCGTTCATGTCGGCAAGGTCGAAGGGCACGAGCGTCGCCGCGCCACCAATGGCCTTGATCGCATCGTCGAGGTCCTCGAGCCCGCCGACCGTGCGTGCGCAGGCAATCACATGTGCGCCGGCTTTCGCAAGCTCCAGCGCCGTGAAATATCCGATGCCGCGCGACGCACCGGTGACGAGTGCGATCTTGCCCTCAAGATTGATATTCATGATGTCGTGTTCCCTCACGAGGGGAGAGGGGTGCGGTGAACCCCTCGGGATGGATAATGGGAAAGCCGAGCCGTGTCAGCCGTTGCTGGCGAGCATGGAAATCTTGTTGCCCATGGACTCGCCGTTCTTGTCGAGCAGGCGGGTCGGATAGTCGCCGGTAAAATAGTGATCGGTGAATTGCGGCCGGGCCGGATTGCGATCCTCGCCGCCAACGGCGCGATAGAGGCCGTCGATCGACAGGAAGGCGAGCGAGTCCGCACCGATATATTTGGCCATGGCTTCAACATTGGCATACTGATTTGCCAGTAGCTTGTCTGCGTCAGGCGTGTCGATGCCGTAGAAATCCGGGAAGAAGATCATCGGGCTTGCGACGCGGACATGGACTTCGCGCGCGCCGGCTTCACGGATCATCTGGACGATCTTGAGAGACGTCGTCCCACGCACGATGGAATCATCAACCAGCACCACGCGCTTGCCTTCGATCATCGCCCGGTTGGCGGAATGCTTCAGCTTCACACCGAAGGCGCGAATCTGCTGCGTCGGCTCGATGAAGGTGCGCCCGACATAATGGTTGCGGATGATGCCGTATTCGAAGGGAATGCCGCTCTGCTGGGCATAGCCGAGCGCCGCAGGCGTGCCGCCATCCGGCACCGGCACGATCACGTCGGCATCGACGGGCGATTCCTTGGCAAGGTTCATGCCCATGCTCTTGCGCGTCGTATAGACGTTGCGGCCGCCGACGACCGAGTCCGGGCGGGCGAAATAGACATATTCGAACAGGCAGAGGCGCTCCGGCTGCGGCTTGCTGGGCTTGCGCGCATCGATGCTGATCGAGCCGTCAGGCTGGATTTCGCAGATGACGACCTCGCCGTTCTCAACGTCGCGGATGAACTTGGCGCCGATGATGTCGAGCGCGCAGGTTTCCGAACAGAAGATCGGCTTGCCGTCGAGTTCGCCCATCACCAGCGGGCGGATGCCGGTCGGGTCGCGCGCGGCAATCAGCTTCGTGCGCGTCATGGCGAGCATCGAATAGCCGCCTTCCATCTGGCGAATGGCATCGATGAAGCGGTCGGATGTGGAAGCGTGGCGGGAACGGGCGATGAGGTGGAGGACGACTTCAGTATCGGACGTCGACTGACAGATGGCGCCGGTCGCGATGATCTGGCGGCGCAGCGTCAGGCCGTTGGTGAAATTGCCGTTATGGGCAATGGCGATGCCGCCTTCTTCCAGTTCGGCAAAGAGCGGCTGCACGTTGCGCATGGCCACTTCGCCGGTTGTCGAGTAGCGGGTATGACCGATCGTAATGCTGCCGGGCAGGCGGGCGAGCGTCATCGGATTGGTATAGTGGTCACCGACGAGGCCCATATGGCGCTCTTGATAAAAGCGCTTGCCGTCGAAGGAGACGATGCCGGCTGCTTCCTGTCCGCGATGTTGAAGCGCATGCAGGCCAAGAGCCGTGAGCGCGGCGGCATCGGGATGTCCCAAAATTCCGAAAACCCCGCATTCTTCATGCAGCGTATCTCCGTCGAGCGGATCGTCGGTCGGGAAGGAATGGGACTGGTTCATTTCTGCGGGCCTCTGCTCTCACAAGAATGGATCGGCATTTCCAGAAATAGCTGAGCCCGGCGGAGCTGGAATGCCCGGCCGGACCCTCATTTCATGTTCCGCTCAAATGGCAATTGCCGGAAGGCGGGTCAAGCTCTTGAACACTGTGTCAATTCGCCGGCTGCTGTGCGCCGTCTGCAGGCGCGGTCGGTGCGTCTTCCGCCGGAGCCTGGTCGCCCGCCGGCGGAGTGGTACCTTCGGCGCCCTGTGTCGGCGGCTGCAGCTTATCACGGATGCTTTCCGGTATCATCTGGGCAAATTGCTCCGGCAGAACGGATTTCAGCTTCACGACCATCGAATCCAGGAAAGGTTTCGACTTCGCTTCGTTAACCCAGGCCGGGCGGTGGTCGACATCGACCAGCCAGTTCCAGAAGGCGACGGCGACGACCAGGAGCAGCACGCCGCGCGCTGCCCCGAACAGGAAGCCGAGCGTGCGGTCGAGCGCGCCGACGCGGCTGTCGATGATGAAATCGGCGATCTTCATCGTAATGAAGGAGATGACGATGAGCGCAATCAGGAAGACGACCGCTGCCGAACCGACGATCGCGATGCGGTCGTCATCGGTATATTTTTTCGCGTAGGGCAGCAGGTAGGGATAGAGGTAATAGGCAGCGGCGGCCGAACCGCCCCAGCTGGCGATCGAGAGGATCTCGCGCGAAAAGCCGCGGACCATCGCCAGCACGGCGGAGAAGAGCACGACGCCGATGACAATACCGTCGAAAATCGTAATGGGCATGTAAATTCAACTCCAGGACTGCCGCTTGGCGGCCGTGTCGTGCCTTATCGTGTGCCTCCTATATCATCACCATTCCTGGCAATGAAAGGATCAAACATCGTCTTCCACACGCAGCGCTCCCTTCGATCCGGCGATGCGCGCGACCAGATCCGGCAGGCTTCCGACTTCGCTCCAGCGCCCGCCGGAGCCCTTCGGCAGTTCGGCGGAGGCGGATGGAAGCAGTGCTGCGGAAAAACCCAGCTTCTCGGCTTCCTTGAGACGCTGGGCGGTGTGCGCAACCGGTCGGATGGCGCCCGACAGGCTGACTTCGCCGAAATAGACGCAATCGGCAGGAAGGGCAATACCGGCAAGTGAGGAAACGAGCGCCGAGGCAACGGCGAGATCGGCCGCCGGTTCGGAGATACGGTAACCGCCGGCGACGTTGAGGTAGACGTCGTGCTGGCCGAGCCGGACGCCGCAATGAGCCTCAAGCACCGCCAGGATCATCGACAGCCTGGCCGAATCCCAGCCGACCACGGCGCGCCGCGGCGTGCCGAGCGAGGTCGGCGCAACAAGCGCCTGCACTTCGACGAGAATGGGACGCGTGCCCTCCATGCCGGCGAAGACGGCAGCACCCGGCGATTTCTCGTTGCGCTCGCCGAGGAAGAGCTCCGAGGGATTGGCGACTTCGCGTAAGCCTTTGTCTGACATTTCGAAGACGCCGATCTCGTCGGTCGGGCCGAAGCGGTTCTTGACCGTGCGCAGGATGCGGTAGTGATGGCCGCGGTCGCCTTCGAAATAGAGCACGGCGTCGACCATGTGCTCGACGACGCGCGGTCCGGCGATCTGCCCGTCCTTGGTCACATGGCCGACGAGCACCATGGCGGCGCCCGTCTGCTTGGCGAAACGGATCATTGCCTGGACGCCGGTGCGCACCTGCGTCACCGTTCCCGGCGCGGATTCGGCAAGTTCGCTCCATAGCGTCTGGATGGAATCGATGATGACGAGGTCCGGCCGCTTGCCCTCGGCGAGCGTCGCCAGAATATCCTCGACATTGGTTTCGGCCGCCAGCATCACGTCGGTATCGGCCGCCGCGAGGCGTTGCGCCCGCAGCCGGACCTGCGCCACGGCTTCTTCGCCGGAGACGTAGATGATCTTGTGGCCGCGCCGGGCAAGGGCGGCGGCTGCCTGCATCAGCAGCGTCGATTTGCCGATGCCGGGGTCGCCGCCAATCAGCACCGCCGAGCCGCGCACGAAGCCGCCGCCGAGCGCCCGGTCGAGCTCCGACATGGCGGTATGGATGCGAGGCGCCTCCTCGATCTCGCCCGACAGCGCCGTCAGCGCTACAGGGCGGCCCTTTTTCGGTGTCTTGCCGGGACCGGAGCCGATCCCGCCCATCGGGTCCTCTTCGACGATGGTGTTCCACTCGCCGCAGTTTTCGCATTTGCCGGCCCAGCGGTTATGAACCGTGCCGCAACTCTGGCAGATGAATTGTGTCCTGGCCTTCGCCATCAATTACTCTTTCAGTCCGGGTTTCCAAGTGAAGCAGACGCGCCGCCTCATCGAATCAATATCGTGCTTGAGATAATGGCTGTCGTGACGGATCAAAACTAATGATTTCCCCATCAGCGCACCCGTGCCTATCCTTTGCTCCTAGTCATCCGGAACGGTGGAAGATGTTCGATTATTCGCTCGCACACTGGCTTGCATTTCTGTCGGCGGCGGTTTTGCTCAACCTCTCGCCTGGCCCCGATATCGCCTTCATCCTCGGCCACACGATGAGAAGCGGAAAACGTGCCGGTTTTTCCGCGCTGTTCGGCGTCTGGTCCGGCGCCTGTCTGCATGTCCTGATGGCGGCACTCGGCCTTTCGGCCATACTTGCCGCTTCCGCCGTCGCCTTCTCGACAGTCAAATGGATCGGTGCCGCTTATCTCGTCTGGCTCGGCATTCAGGCTTTGCGCGCCGGCGGCGGCAATGGACTGATAAAGGCTGACGGTGAAGAAATGCCGGTCGCAAGGATCTACCGGCAAGGAATCCTTGTGTCGCTGCTCAATCCGAAGGTGGCGATCTTCTTCCTGGCCTTCCTGCCGCAATTCGTCGTCGAAGGGGCAGGACCGGCATGGGCCCAACTCCTGCTGCATGGCGGGCTCATCATTGTCGTCGCTGCCTTCATCGAGCCGCCGCTCGTCCTTCTCGGAGGGCGCCTTGCCGATGCGCTCAGGCATAATCAGAAAGTCGGGCTATGGCTCGATCGCAGCCTCGGCGCGCTCTTCGTGGCGCTCGGGGTCCGGCTTGCGCTCAGCAGCCGTTGACGGGCGAACTCTACTCCTCGGCGACATAGCGCCGCTCGTGGCGGAGCCCCATGCTGGTCAGGATCTCGTATCCGATCGTGCCTGCTGCCCGCGCCACGTCGTCGACTGGCATATTCTTGCCGAACAGCTCGACATAATCCCCGGCGCGCACGGCATTGTCAGGCAGGTCGGTGATATCGAAGATCGTCAGGTCCATGGTGATGCGGCCGGCAACCGGCACCTTGTGTCCGGCGATGAAGCCTTGCCCGCCTTGCGGCACCGCTTGGCGCAGCGGCACGCCACCGCTCGACTGGCTGCGCATATAGCCGTCGGCATAACCGGCCGAGGCGATCGCCAGCCGGCTTTTGCGGTTGAGCTGCAGCGCTCGCCCATAGCTGACGGTCTCGCCGGCCTCGACATTTCGCACCTGGATGATGCGCGCTTCCGCTGTTGCCACCGGCCGCATCGGGTTCGTCATGCCGCAGACCGCTTCGCCGCCATAAAGCGCAATGCCGGGGCGGGTCAGGTCGAAGTGATAATCCTCGCCGAGAAAGATGCCGGCCGAGGCGGCAAGACTTGAATCGATGCCTTCATAGGCGGCGCTAACCCTGTGGAATGATTCGAGCTGCCGCCGGTTCATCGCATGGCTGGGATCGTCGCCGCAGGCGAGATGGCTCATGACAAGCACCGGCGCGAAACTCGCCGGCCGCGAAACGTCGTCGACGAGCGCGATCGCATCGTCGATATGCAGTCCGAGCCGATTGAAACCAGTATCGACATGCAGCGCGCAGGGATAGTCGCCGTAATCGGCCAGCACCGCCATCCAGAAGGCGAGTTGCTCGTCGGAGGAAATCACCGGCACCAGATCATTGTCGAAGAAGCGCCGCTCGGTGCCCGGCCAGATGCCGGAGAGCACGAATATGCGCGCCTCCGGCGCATAGAGGCGAAGGGTGACGCCCTCGTCGACGGTCGCGACGAAGAAGTCGCGGGCGCCCGCCATATAGAGCGCTTCGCCGGCATCCTCGATGCCCATGCCATAGGCATCCGCCTTGACGACGGCCGAGGCGCGCGCTGCGCCGGAGCGGCGCGCCATATCGCGCCAGTTCTCCGTCAGCGCGGTCAAGTCGACGGTCAGCCGCAGGCCTGCGGAAGCGAAAAGATCGTCGTCGTCGAAGGGAATGGGAAAATCTGTCATGAATCGCCGTGAAGAAATGAAGGGAAAATCACCTCACCCAGTCTAGTGAGCATTGCGACCAAGGGAAAGCGCGGGCGGTCACATACCATCCTTTGCCGCCTGTACGATCACTTTTGTTCAAGACGCATGGCGGCTTCGGCGCTAATCTACCCGCATGCAGAACGTATCTCAGAAAGAGGCGGCGGAGGCTATGCCGCTCGCCAACGTGGAATCGGCCCGCTTTTGGCGGGACAGCCGCTTCCGCGACATGGAGTGTCTGAGCGCTACCTTCCTCACTCATGAATATGCGCCGCATGCGCACGATACATTCAGCATCGGCGCGATTGAAAGCGGCAGCCAGATCGCCACGCTGAGCGGCAGGCGGGAGGAAACCGGCCCCGGCGACCTTTATCTTATCGATCCCGGCGTCATTCATGACGGTGCTCCCGGCGGCGAGGGCTACCGTTACCGCATGATCTGTCCGGACATGAAATTATTCATCGATATTCTGGAGGATGTGACCGGCAAGGCCTTTCACGCGACGCCGTCTTTTTCCGGCGGGCTTCCACGCGATCCGCAGCTCGCCAATGCTTTTCACTCCGCCCATCGCACGCTCGAAAGGGGTGCAGGTGCATTGGAGTCCGATGAAAGCATGTTCTCGGTGCTGGCGGCGATCTTTGCGCGCCACGGCAGCACCATGGTCGTGCCTGTCGATACGCAGGAGCGAAGCGCCGTCGCCCGCGCCCGCGAATACCTCATCGAGAATTTCGACAGCGACGTCGGCCTTGAGGAACTGGCCGGGGTGGCGAGGTTGAGCCGCGCGCATCTCATCCGCGCCTTCCGCAAGGAATACCACATCACGCCGCATGCCTTCCTGACGGACCGGCGCGTGCAGGTGGCCCGCAGGTTGCTGCGGCAGGGGCGCATGCCGGCCGATATTGCGTTCGAATGCGGTTTTGCCGATCAGGCGCATTTCACCCGGCACTTCAAGGCGCGCACAGGCGTAACACCCGGTCAATTCCGAACGGGCTGATCACTTACGTTCAATACGGCTGGGTCGGGCTGGGCTACTGCTCCGCGATCTTAATCGGGAGGTTGCCATGTTGCAGCAGAGCCGGCCGGCCGGCGAATTTCTTGCCGGAATGCGCGCCATCTTTCCACTTGTCGTCGCCGTTGCTCCGATCGGCCTGGTTTTCGGCGCGATTTCGGCCACCAAGGGGCTTTCGGTCTTGGAAACAGCGCTGATGAGCGCGCTGGTCTTTGCCGGTGGCTCGCAGTTCGTGGCAATGGATATATGGGCGCATCCGGCAAGCTGGGTCGGCGTCGGCTTTGCCACCCTGCTGGTCAACATCCGCCATGTGCTGATGAGCGCCTCCATCGGCATGAAGATGCAGTCCTTCTCCACCATCAGGCGCTATGCCGCCATGTTGTTCCTTGCCGACGAACTCTGGGCCATGGCGGAGTTCCGCGCCGGCAGCACACGGCTGACGCCCGTATGGTATGCCGGTATCGTCATGCCCTTCTATGCCGCCTGGGTCGGCTCTTCGCTGGCAGGCGCGTTGCTCGGCGCCTTTCTGGGCGATCCCGCGGTCATCGGTCTCGATTTCGCCTTTCCGGCCGTGTTTGTCGTGCTGGTCATGGGCTTCTGGAAGGGACCGGAAACGGGCGCAATTCTGGCCGCGAGCGGAATTGCAGCCGTTGTCGTCCATCATTTCGTGCCGGGCGTCTGGTATATCGCAGCCGGTGCTTTGGCCGGACTGGTGATGGCTTTCTGGAAGGGTCGGGTACAGGAGCAGGCCGCATGACGCTTGATATCAATACCCTGCTTGCCATCCTCGCTATGGCATTCGCGACGATTTTCACGCGCATCAGTGGTCTCGTCCTCATCCGTCATGTGCAGCTGGACGAACGCTGGAAAACGGCGATTGAGGCGATCCCGCCGGCGGTCCTGATGGCCGTGATAGCTCCGACCGCCTTTGCGACCGGCTGGGCGGAGACACTGGCATGTGCCGCAACGGCGCTGGCCGCCCGCCGCCTGCCGATGCTTGCCAGCGTCGTCGTCGGCGTTGTGGCGGTGGCCTTGTTGCGGGCCGCAGTTTTCTAAGGGAAATTGACCCGGAAAACCGCGTCAATGTTCCTCGTACTGTGTGAAGGAAGGATCGGCGAGATCGGCAAAGCGCGTGAATTCTGACTGGAAGGCGAGTTTCACCGTGCCCGTCGGCCCGTGGCGCTGCTTGGCGATGATGACGTCGGCCGTGCCCTTCACCTTGTCGAACAGCGCTTCCCATTCCGGATATTTCGGATCGTGGATGTCGCGCGGCTCCGAATTCTTGACGTAATATTCCTCGCGGAACACGAAGAGCACAACGTCGGCATCCTGCTCGATCGAGCCGGATTCGCGAAGGTCGGACAGCTGCGGCCGCTTGTCGTCGCGGCTTTCGACCTGACGCGAGAGCTGCGACAGCGCGATGATCGGAACGTTGAGCTCCTTGCCGAGCGCCTTGAGGCCGGTGGTGATCTGGGTGATTTCCTGCACGCGGTTGTCGCTGGATTTGCCCGAACCGGTCATCAGCTGAATGTAGTCGACCACAAGCACGTCGAGGCCGCGCTGGCGCTTGAGGCGGCGGGCGCGCGCCGAAAGCTGGGCGATCGAGATGCCGCCGGTCTGGTCGATATAGAGCGGCACCTTCTGCATCATCATCGAGCAGGCGACGAGCTTTTCAAAATCGGCATCGTTGATGTCGCCGCGGCGGATCTTCGAGGAGGAGACTTCCGTCTGCTCGGAGATGATACGGGTGGCGAGCTGTTCCGACGACATTTCGAGCGAATAGAAGCCGACGACGCCACCGTTCTTCGCCTTCATGCTGCCGTCCGACTGGACTTCGCCTTCGTAAGCGGCGGCGATGTTGTAGGCGATGTTCGTGGCAAGCGAGGTCTTGCCCATGCCGGGGCGTCCGGCCAGCACAATCAAGTCCGAACGCTGCAGGCCGCCCATCTTGGAATCCAGCGAATGGATGCCGGTGGAAATGCCGGAAAGCCCGCCGTCACGTTCCTTGGCGACAGCCGCCATGTCGATGGCTAGCGCAACCGCATCGTTGAAGGCCTGGAAGCCGCCGTCGTAGCGGCCGTTCTCCGCCAATTCGAAGAGGCGGCGTTCCGTATCCTCGATCTGAGACTGCGGCGGCATGTCGAGCGGCGCGTCATAGGCGATATTGACGACATCTTCGCCGATGGTGATCAGCGCCCGGCGCAGCGCCAGGTCGTAGATCGCCCGGCCGTAATCCTCGGCATTGATGACGGTGACGGCATTGCTGACGAGACTCGCCAGGTATTGCGAAACCGTCATGTCGCCGACCTTCTCGTCGGCTTTCAGGAAGGTCTTGATCGTCACCGGGTTGGCGATCTTACCCATGCGGATGATATCGCCGGCAACCTCGAAGATCTTCCGGTGCAGCGGTTCATAGAGATGGATCGGTTTCAGGAAGTCCGACACCCGGTAATAGGCGTCGTTGTTCATCAGGATCGCACCCAGAAGCGCCTGCTCGGCTTCGATATTGTTGGGTGCTTCGCGATAATGCTGCTCCGACGGGGCAACAGCTGTAATCTTTCGAGCGGCGTCGTTCATCATCATCCGTTCTGTCTTTTTCCAGCTCCGGATTTGCAATTCCGGACGCGAAAATCAAGAGGCTACGAAAGGAGCGGGGGCTCGCTTCGCCTAAATCCTGAACGCTGTGCACGTTGTTCGACTTCTCCACAGTCTTGGGCGACACAAAGGAGAAATACTGGCAGTGTCACCCGCACGACACGGTATGGCGCCGACTCAGCCCATCCGTTTCGGAGAACGCTACTTTAGCGCGATGCCATAAGGCACGCAGCAAAAACATCCGGACAATCCCCTTAAAAAGCGACCCAGTCCACTACGCCTATGGAAGGGATGGAAACGAAAAAGCCCGGCGCGGTGGCCGGGCTTCCCTGTCGCGGATCGCTCCGACGAAATTATGCTTCGTCTTCGTCGACGCCGTCGGCTTCCGGATCGAAGAAGTCTTCCGGACGCAGCGCGTCTTCGTCGACGCCGTAGATCGCGTCGACCGAGGTGAGTTCTTCGCCCTTGGACTGGCGCTCTGCCTCTTCGGCCGAACGGGCAACGTTCAGCTCGACGTGGATTTCGACTTCGGCATGCAGCTGCAGTTCGACCTTGTGCAGGCCGATCGACTTGATCGGCGTGTTGAGGTGAACCTGGTTGCGGCCGATGTTGAAGCCTTCGGCGGCGAGAATCTCGACGACGTCACGGGCAGCAACCGAACCGTAGAGCTGGCCGGTTTCGCCGGCGGAACGCACGACGATGAAGGACTTGCCGTCGAGAACGTCGGCGACCTTCTGGGCTTCCGACTTGCGCTCGAGGTTGCGGGCTTCGAGCGTCGCACGCTCGGCTTCGAAGCGGGTCTTGTTGGCGGCGTTGGCGCGCAGCGCCTTGCCGAGCGGCAGCAGGTAGTTACGGGCAAAGCCGTCGCGAACCTTTACGGTTTCGCCCATCTGGCCGAGCTTGGAGATGCGTTCGAGAAGGATGACTTCCATTTTCTTTTTCCTTTCTTGTGTCTCAGATTTTCGTATCGGATTGTTTGGGGGCATCAGCATCTTTCGTCGGGGTCAGCGCGATCGCCTTGCGCGTATCGCTGAGACCGAGAACGAGGATGAGGAGAGCTGGCAGCAGCATGAGCATCGAGGCCAGATAGCAGAGGATGAGAGCCGGTATGCGCCAGTCCTTGCCGCGCGTGCGGAAATGCAGCGAGGCGAAACCGGAAAGCATGAAGCCGGCGCCGAAGGTGCCGATCACGGTCGCACCGACCAGCGCCGGAATGCCGCCGAAAAAGCAGGCGGCAAGCCCGGCCAGGAAGATGAAGATCGAGTTGCGGTTCATGCGCAGCGACGAGGGAATATCCTCGCGCGGGCGAAGGCCGCGGCCGGACGCTGAGACGATGCGCACGGCGAAGTAATAGGCGGCAAATAACATGCTGACCCACATGCCGCCCTGCAAAGCCGGCAGCATCAGCAGGATCAGCGACTTGGTCTGCGCAGTCGCCGCCGGATCGGGCATGAATTCCGGCTGCTGCTGCTTGAGCGAGGTGATCAGCAGATCGACGATCGGATCGGTAATCTCAGGCCCGTAGCCGATGATCACACCGATGACGATGACGGCGAGCGTCACCAGACCGCAGAGATGCAGCAGGATATCGGAGAGCGGATACCAGGCAAGCAGATGGTCGGGGCCGCCGAGTTCGGCGGCCGGACGCGCCAGATTGGCGAGATGGCTGAGCCAACCGGCCGGCAGAAGCGTCACCAGCGTCATGATCAGCGCGAAGGAGGGCGAGATCAAGATCGCCCCGAGGGCCGCAGCGGTGACGACGGCCGAGACCGCGGCGGCATTGCCCCATCCGAGCCCGACGATCAGGATCGGCAGCGCCGAGGCCGTGTAGAGAAGCGCGCTGAAAAACGACGGCTGCATGCTCGCGCCCAGCACCAGCAGGGCGGCGGTCAATCCGGCGAGTGCGCCGATCAGCAGCGTTCTAATGTTCGGTCGTTTCAAGGTCGCTGTCCTGCTTCATCAAGCAGTTAGAGGATGTTGCTGAATCAAATTCAGAAACGTCTCAACATGGGTTTTAAGAGTTCCGATCCGCGCCCATCGCGGAAGGGAGAAGGGAAGGCACGAATGCCTTCCCTAAAGGTGTCGGCGTCGACCGATTAGGCGACGACGTAGGGCAGCAGGCCGAGGAAACGGGCGCGCTTGATCGCCTGGGCGAGTTCGCGCTGCTTCTTCTGGGAAACGGCCGTGATGCGGGACGGAACGATCTTGCCACGCTCGGAAATGTAGCGCTGCAGCAGGCGTACGTCCTTGTAGTCGATCCGCGGCGCATTGGCGCCGGAGAACGGGCAGGTCTTGCGGCGGCGATGGAACGGGCGGCGGACCGGAGCGGAGGAAGTTTCAGACATATCTCAGATCTCCCTTATACACGGTCTTCGCGCGGACGGCGCGGACGGTCGTCACGGTCGCCGAAGCCACCTTCACGCGGCGGACGCGGGCCGCGGTCGCGATCACCGAAGCCGCCTTCACGCGGGCCACGGCCGCCTTCACGCGGACGGTCGTCACGGTCGCGCTTCTGCATCATGGCAGACGGACCTTCTTCATGCTTCTCGACGGCGATCGTCATGTAGCGAAGAACGTCTTCGCTGATGCGCATCTGACGTTCCATTTCCTGGACGGCAGCAGCCGGGGCATCAATGTCCATCAGGGCGTAGTGCGCCTTACGGTTCTTCTTGATGCGGTAGGTGAGGGACTTGAGGCCCCAGTTCTCGATACGCCCGACCTTACCGCCATTCGCTTCGATCACACCCTTGTACTGTTCTACGAGGGCATCGACCTGCTGAGCGGAAATATCCTGCCGGGCAAGGAATACATGTTCATAAAGAGCCATGACAGCTTTGCCTTTCTTGCGTTTGGTTCAACCCGATATTCGGCGGCTAAGCCTCAACGACTGCTCCTGATTGGGCGGACCCAGGCAAGAAAGCGTTTCCGAGACGGTCGAGAGCGGAGACACGGGAGGCTGGAACGCTTCCGTTCCGAACGATTTCCGAAAGGAAACCGGCCCTCCGTTCAGCCACCAGCCAGAAGACCGGGTTAACGAACAGCGCGGCTTATACGGATTTTTCGGGGAAAGGCAAGCGCAATCGGACAATCGAACCAGACCGGTGAGTAGAGCGTGATGCCGAAAACTGTGAGCGGTTTTCGGGCGACATCATGCTCTCATCCCGTTCGGCGTCGGGCAGGCGTTAAAGGAATATGATCAAAGCGTCAGCGGATACTGCCGGTGCACCTTGGCGATCTCCGTGAGCACCTCGTCCGAAAGCGTTAGGTCGGCCGCACTGATATCGACTTTCAACTGCTCCATCGACGTCGCGCCGATGATGACCGAAGCCATGAACGGCCTTGATCGGCAGAAGGCAAGCGCCATCGCTGCCGGATCGAGACCGTATTTGGCCGCGATCTGCAGATAGGCTTTGGTCGCCGGCTCTTGCAGGGGCTGCAGGCGGCCTCCGATATCGGGGTTGATCGAACCGCGCGAACCCTTCGGCCTGACACCATCGACATATTTTCCGGAGAGGATGCCGCCGGCGAGCGGCGAATAAGCGAGCAGCCCTACATCCTCGTGATGCGAGAGCTCGGCGAGATCGAGATCGAAATGGCGGTAGAGCAGATTATATTCGTTCTGGACGCTCGCAACGCGCGGCAGGTTCTTCTGTTCGGAGAGCGTCAGATATTTCTGTATGCCCCAGGTGGTCTCGTTGGAAAGACCGATCGCGCGGATCTTGCCTTCCTTCACCAGCGCACCGAGCGTTTCCAGGATGTCGAGCATATTGGCGACGGCCTTGTCGCGATCCTGGTTGAAGGGATTGTAGCTCCAGTTCTGGCGGAAATGGAAATGGCCGCGGTTCGGCCAGTGGATCTGGTAGAGGTCGATATAATCGGTCTTCAGCCGCGCCAGACTGGCCTCGAGCGCCAGGCGGATATTCTTTGCATCGGCACCTTCGCCGCCGCGTATATAGTCGCGGCCGCGGCCTGCGACCTTGGTGGCGAGCACGATATCGCCGCGCTTGCCGGTCTTCTTGAACCAACTGCCGATATAGTCTTCGGTCCAGCCCTGTGTCGCCGCCGAAACCGGGGTGGTCGGATAAAGCTCGGCCGTGTCGAAGAAATTGACGCCCTTTTCGACGGCGTAGTCCATCTGCGCATGAGCATCGGCTTCGCTGTTCTGCGAACCCCAGGTCATGGTGCCAAGGCAAATCTCTGAAACGGAAATCTCAGTGCGGCCTAGTGAATTGTACTTCATGAAAAAACCTTGGGAGAGAGGTGAAAGCCTCGGGGAGGTCCGCGCAAATCTAGGCTGGATTTGGCGGAGCGCAAGAGCAAAAACCGGGCTTTTGCGCCGGTGCGAAAGGCTTTGCGGAGAATGAGGCGCCACTTGACTCTGCCGGAAAGAATGTCAATTGGAGGCAAAACAGCCTTAAGGGGCGTAATCAGGGACATGAAAATGACCATCGCTTTCACTTTTCCCGGTCAGGGCAGTCAGGCCGTCGGCATGGGCAAGGATCTCGCCGAGAATTTCGCGGAAGCTCGCGCCGTTTTCGAAGAGGTCGATCAGGCGCTCGGTGAAAAGCTTTCGGACGTCATGTTCAACGGTCCCGAGGATACGTTGACGTTGACGGCGAATGCCCAGCCGGCGCTGATGGCCGTCTCGATCGCCGTCGTCCGCGTTCTCGAAGCCAAAGGGCTGGATCTGAAGTCGAAGATCGCCTACGTCGCCGGTCATTCGCTCGGCGAATATTCGGCACTTTGCGCCGCCGGCACCTTTTCGCTCGCCGACACCGCGCGGCTGTTGCGCATCCGCGGCAATGCCATGCAGGCGGCCGTCCCAGTCGGCGTCGGCGCTATGGCCGCGATCATCGGCCTCGAACATGCCGACGTCGTTGCCGTTTGCGAGGCAGCGGCCGCTGCCGGCGCCTGCCAGATCGCCAACGACAATGGCGGCGGCCAGATCGTCATCTCGGGCGAGAAGGCAGCCGTCGAAAAGGCGGCCGGCCTTGCGACCGACAAGGGCGCCAAGCGCGCCATCCTGCTGCCGGTCTCCGCTCCGTTCCATTCGACACTGATGGCGCCGGCCGCCAACGCCATGCGCGAAGCGCTGGCAACGGTCGCCAAATCCGATCCGGTCGTGCCTGTCATCGCCAATGTCCGTGCTGCGCCCGTGACAGGCGCCGACGAGATCGCCAGCCTCCTGGTCGAGCAGGTGACCGGCCAGGTCCGCTGGCGCGAGACGGTGGAATGGTTCGCCGGAAATGGCGTCACGACGCTTTATGAACTCGGTTCCGGCAAGGTGCTGACCGGCCTTGCCCGCCGCATCGACAAGACGATCAACGGCATCTCCGTCAACGGTCCGGCGGATATCGACGCGGCCGTCGCCGCCCTCATGGCCTGATTGGTATCTCCAGATATAAGGAACGTTTCCATGTTCGATCTTTCCGGCCGCAAGGCTCTCGTCACCGGCGCATCCGGCGGTATCGGCGAGGAAATCGCCCGCCTTCTTCATAAGCAGGGCGCTATCGTCGGCCTGCACGGCACCCGCGTCGAGAAACTGGAAGCGCTGGCCGCCGATCTCGGCGAGCGCGTCAAGATCTTCCCGGCCAATCTGTCCGACCGCGATGAGGTCAAGGCGCTCGGCCAGAAGGCCGAAGCCGACCTCGAAGGCGTCGATATTCTCGTCAACAATGCCGGCATCACCCGCGACGGGCTCTTTGTACGCATGAGCGACGAGGATTGGGACGCCGTCCTCGAAGTGAACCTGACATCGACGTTCCGCCTGACGCGCGAATTGACGCATCCGATGATGCGTCGCCGCTATGGCCGCATCATCAACATCACCTCCGTCGTCGGCGTCACCGGCAATCCAGGGCAGGCCAATTACTGCGCCTCCAAGGCCGGCATGATCGGCTTCACCAAGTCCTTGGCGCAGGAAATTGCCACCCGCAACGTGACGGTCAATTGCGTGGCACCGGGCTTCATCGAGAGCGCCATGACCGGCAAGCTGAACGACAAGCAGAAGGAAGCGATCATGGGGGCGATCCCGATGAAGCGCATGGGCACGGGCGGCGAGGTCGCTTCGGCGGTTGCTTACCTTGCGTCCTCCGAGGCTGCTTACATGACGGGTCAGACGCTGCACGTAAACGGCGGCATGGCGATGATCTGAAACGACAAACTGTTGGCATGGGAATATTTCCGCCAATAGCATGTTGAGCAATCACGAACCGTTGATTTTCTGGCTTTGCGGCAGACATAAAGCATGTTAAGCGGGCCATGACTGTCAACAGTCGTCCCGAGAAAGCAGACGGACCGGCGGGCTTTTTTGCAAGCCTGGGACATCTCTGAAGCCGGGTAAACGAGTTTGCCGAGGATGTCTGAAAACATCGCAGGCTGAAACAGGGTAGGGGTGCCGCGATGGCATTCCGATCAGGACATAAGGTCGAGGAAACCGACATGAGCGATATCGCAGAACGCGTAAAGAAAATTGTTATTGATCATCTTGGCGTTGATGCCGACAAGGTCGTCGAGAGCGCCAGCTTTATCGACGATCTGGGCGCTGACTCGCTCGACACGGTCGAACTTGTCATGGCTTTCGAAGAAGAATTCGGCGTTGAAATTCCTGACGACGCTGCCGACTCGATCCTGACGGTCGGCGATGCAGTGAAGTTTATTGAGAAGGCCCAGGCCTGATCCTGTGAATTTGAGAAAGGGCGGGCCTGGAGTCCGCCCTTTTCTTTTCGGCATACTTCTCCATAGAACATAAGAGGCGGGGGAAAGCACGCGATGAGACGTGTCGTCATCACCGGTACCGGCATGGTATCACCCTTGGGATGCGGAACCGAGGTGACGTGGTCGCGGCTGCTTGCCGGTCAGAACGGCGCCCGCCTCGTCACCGAATTCGAGGTCGATGACCTTCCCGCCAAGATCGCCTGCCGTATTCCTATCGGTGACGGCACCGACGGCACCTTCAATGTCGATCAGTGGATGGAGCCGAAGGAGCAACGCAAGGTCGACCCCTTCATCATCTACGGCATGGCCGCCGCCGACATGGCGCTTGCCGATGCCGGCTGGCATCCTGAAACCGATGAGGACCAGATCGCCACCGGCGTGCTGATCGGCTCTGGCATCGGTGGTATCGAAGGCATTGTCGAGGCGGGTTACACCCTGCGCGACAAGGGCCCGCGCCGTATCTCGCCCTTCTTCATTCCCGGCCGCCTGATCAACCTCGTCTCCGGCCAGGTCTCGATCCGCCACAAGCTGCGCGGACCCAATCATTCGGTCGTCACCGCCTGCTCGACGGGTGCGCATGCGATCGGCGATGCCGCGCGGCTGATCGCGCTGGGTGACGCCGACGTCATGGTCGCCGGCGGCACGGAATCCCCCGTCAGCCGCATTTCGCTTGCAGGCTTTGCCGCTTGCAAGGCGCTGTCGACCCAGCACAACGACGACCCGCAGAAGGCTTCGCGCCCCTATGATCGCGACCGCGATGGCTTCGTCATGGGCGAAGGCGCCGGCATCGTCGTGCTCGAGGAACTGGAACACGCCAAGGCGCGCGGCGCCAGGATCTACGCCGAAATCGTCGGCTACGGCCTGTCAGGCGATGCCTATCACATCACTGCGCCGTCCGAAGACGGCGAGGGTGCCGGCCGCTGCATGGCGATGGCGCTGAAGCGCGCCGGGCTGACGCCGGCAGATATCGATTACATCAACGCCCACGGTACCTCGACCATGGCCGATACGATCGAACTCGGCGCTGTCGAGCGGTTGGTCGGCAACGCGGCGTCGAAGATCTCCATGTCTTCGACCAAGTCGGCGACTGGACACCTTCTCGGTGCAGCCGGCGCCATCGAGGCGATCTTCACCACGCTCGCCATCCGCGACAATATCGCGCCGCCGACGCTCAATCTCGACAACCCCGAACGTGAGACGGCGATCGATCTTGTTCCGCACAAGGCTCGTGAGCGGGAAATCAATGTGGCGCTGTCCAACTCGTTCGGGTTCGGCGGCACGAACGCGTCGCTCGTGCTGCGCCGTTACGCGCAATAAAAGTCCTGTGCGGTGGAGCGGGTCTCCCTTACACCGCAACCGGCCGTCCTCTACGTTGCGTAGGAGGGCGTGCGAAAGCATAACGACCGGCAACGGCGTCTTTGAACGGCGGCAGAACCTGCTTTTGCCGCATTGCTTCGCGAAATAGCGAAGTGAGGGTCAAGTTTTAGAGGATTGCCGGTGAGCGATACGACGAACCAGAGCAACGATAGCCAGGCGCAGAAGGGACCGATCATCCCGAAGTCGCCGAACGAAGCCCTGCGTCCTGAGCGTGTCCCGGAGCCGCCGCGGCGGTCCAGGAAAGCCCGCGGCCAGGTCGTTCTTTTCCTCAACTTCATCATGACGCTGGCGGTTCTGGTCTGCGTCGTCGCCGTCATCGGCTTCTACTATGCCACATCGACCTATCGGAACCCCGGTCCGCTGCAGACCAACACCAATTTCATCGTCCGCAACGGCGCTGGTCTGGCCGAAATCGCCTCGAACCTCGAGCGCAACGCAATTATCAGCGATGCCCGCATCTTCCGCTATCTCACGGCAACGCATCTTTCTGCCGGTGAGAGCCTGAAGGCGGGTGAATACGAGATCAAGGCGAAGGCCTCCATGAGCGATATCATGGAGCTTCTGAAATCGGGCAAGTCCATCCTCTATTCCGTTTCCTTCCCTGAGGGCTTGACGGTCCGCCAGATGTTTGACCGCATGCTGCAGGACACCGTGCTCGAAGGTGACTTGCCGGCCGCACTGCCGACCGAGGGCAGCCTGCGTCCGGATACCTACAAATTCTCGCGCGGCACCAAGCGCGCGGAGATCATCGACCAGATGGCGGCTGCGCAGCAGAAGCTCGTCGATCAGATCTGGGACAAGCGCGACTCCTCGTTGCCGCTGCGATCCAAAGTGGAATTCGTGACACTCGCCTCGATCGTCGAAAAGGAAACCGGCGTTCCCGACGAGCGTGCCCACGTCGCCTCCGTTTTCCTGAACAGGCTCGGCAAGGGCATGCGCCTGCAGTCCGATCCGACGATCATCTACGGTCTCTTCGGCGGCGAGGGCAAACCCGCCGACCGGCCGATCTACCAGTCGGACCTCAAGCGGGACACACCTTACAACACCTATGTCATCAAGGGTCTGCCGCCGACGCCGATCGCCAATCCCGGCAAGGATGCGCTGGAAGCCGTCGCCAATCCCTGGAAGACGCAGGACCTTTATTTCGTCGCCGACGGCACCGGTGGCCACGTTTTCGCTGCGACGCTCGAGGAGCACAATGCCAACGTCAAGCGCTGGCGCAAGCTCGAAGCCGACAAGGGCTCGGACCCGAACATCGCAGTCGACGGCCAGCCGGAAGAGCAGCCGGCGGATAATGGCGCCACCGTCGTGCCGCCGAAGAAAAAGAAGATCAACTGATACTTTCGGGAGGCACGCATGGCTTTGCAGTCCATGACCGGTTTTGCACGGCGCGAGGGAACGAGCGGCCGCTGGCGCTGGGCATGGGAATTGCGCTCGGTCAACGGTAAGGGCCTCGACCTGCGCCTGCGCCTGCCGCCTGGCCTCGAACGCATGGAGGCAGACGTCCGCCGTCTCGCCGGCGAAAGCTTCAGCCGCGGCAACCTGCAGGCATCGCTATCCGTCACCGCCGACGAGAACCGTTTCGAGGCGGTGCTGAACAAGGAGGCGCTCGCTGCCGTGCTTGCCATGCGCGAGCAGTTGGACGGTGTCATCGATCCGTCGCCACTGAAGCTCGATACGCTGCTCCTGGTGCGCGGCATCGTGGAATTCCGCGAAAGCGAGGATGGCGAGGAGGCGCTTGCCGCCCGTGATGCCGAGATCGCTGCCGGCTTGCTGGCCGCGCTTTCCGATCTGAGAGCAATGCGCGAACAGGAAGGTTCGGCGCTGACGCGTATCCTCCTCGACCATGTCACGACGATCGAAGGCCTGACACGAACGATCGAGCTCGATCCGTCTCGCTCGCCGCAGGAGATCGCCGCGCGGCTGGTCGCGCAGGTCGCCTTGTTGATGGATGGCATGGCCGCACTCGACCGCGACAGGCTGCATGCCGAAGCCGCACTGCTGGCGACCAAAGCGGATCTGCGCGAGGAAATCGATCGTCTCAAGGCTCATGTCGCCGCAGCGCGCGATCTCCTGGTGAAAGGTGGGCCTGCCGGGCGCCGGCTGGACTTCCTTGCACAGGAATTTAACCGCGAATCGAATACCATCTGCTCGAAGTCGAACGCCTCGGCGGTCACCGCTGCCGGCATCGAGTTGAAAGTCGTGATCGACCAGTTCCGCGAGCAGGTCCAGAATTTGGAGTAAGACATGAACCCGGCGAAATCCTCGCCCGTGCAGATCGCCCGCCGCGGTCTGATGCTTGTCATCTCGTCGCCGTCGGGCGCCGGCAAGTCCACCATCGCGCGCACGCTTCTGGAGACCGACAGGCAAATCGGTCTTTCCGTCAGCGTCACCACACGTCAGCGCCGCCCGAGCGAAGTCGAGGATGTGCATTACCACTTCAAGAGTGTGCGCGAGTTCGAGCGGCTGCGCGATAGCGACGCGCTGCTCGAATGGGCCGAGGTGCATGGCAATTTCTACGGCACACCGCGCGAGCCGGTCGAGCAGGCCATGGCCGAAGGCCGCGACATGCTCTTTGACATCGATTGGCAGGGCGCCCAGCAATTGCAGGAGAAGATGTCGGCCGACGTGGTCTCGATCTTCGTGCTGCCTCCGACCATGACGGAACTCCAGTCGCGGCTGCATCGCCGTGCCGAGGATTCCGAGGAGGTCATCCAGACGCGCCTCGCCAATAGCCGCGCCGAGATCGCCCACTGGCGCGAATACGACTACGTCATCATAAACGACGATCTCAACGCCGCCCTCGACGCCGTCCAGTCGATCGTCAAGGCCGAACGCCTGCGCCGCGACCGCCGCCATGGCATGTTCGACTTCGTCCGTGCATTGCTGGAAGAGACGCCCTCGCTTTAGAGCAGCTCCTGGGGAAACCGCTTCGCACGTTCCTGGAATTGCCCTACATGCTGTTTGCCAGAAGGCAGAATTCCTCGACAGATAGGGTTTCCGCCCGCCGCGCCGGATCGATCCCGGCCTTGACAAGCAGGCTCTCGCCGCCGAGCGATTTCAGGCTTTGGCGCAGCATCTTGCGACGTTGGCCGAAAGCGGCCTGCGTCACTTTTTCCAGATTGGCGACAACGCAGGGGATCGGGTTTTCGCGAGGGGTCAGCTGCACGACCGTCGACGTCACCTTCGGCGGCGGCGTGAAGGCTTGCGGCGGCACGTCGAAGGCCATGCGTGCCTCTGTTCGCCAGCCGCAGAGCACGCCGAGACGGCCGTAATGGTCGTCATCTTCGTTGGCGACGATGCGCTCGCCGACTTCTTTCTGAAACATCAGCGTGAGCGACTGCCAGAACGGTGGCCAGGCTTTCGGCAGCAGCCAGTTGACCAGCAACTGCGTGCCGACATTGTAGGGCAGGTTGGCAATGATCTTGATCGGGCCTTCCGGCACCAATGTCTCGAAATCCGTCTTCAACGCATCGCCTTCGATCACCTCCAGCCGGCCGGGATAATGATCCGCGATCTCGGCGAGCGCCGGCAGGCAGCGTGTATCCCGCTCGATGGCGATAACCTTCCTGGCGCCGAGCGCCAGGATCGCGCGCGTCAGCCCGCCGGGGCCGGGGCCGACTTCAAAAACGGTCGCATCGTCGAGCGCCCCCGCCGTGCGGGCGATCTTCTGGGTGAGGTTGAGATCGAGCAGGAAATTCTGCCCGAGCGCCTTGCGCGCGTCGAGGCCGTGACGCTGGATCACGTCGCGAAGCGGCGGCAGGCCATCGAGTGCTGCCATCAGCGGCGGCTTTCCGCACTGCGGCCGAGTTGGGCGGCGAGCTTCAGCGCTGCAACAAGGCTCTGCTCGCGCGCCAGTCCCTTACCGGCGATGCCGAAAGCGGTGCCGTGATCCGGCGAGGTGCGCACGAAGGGAAGCCCGAGCGTCACGTTGACGCTGTCGTCGAAACCAAGTGCCTTGGCTGGGATCAGTGCCTGGTCGTGATACATGCAGACGGCGACGTCGTATCGCGCCCGCGCCTCGTCATGGAACATCGTATCGGCGGGCAGGGGGCCGATCGCATCGATGCCCTCGTCGCGCAGGCGCTCGATCGCCGGTCGGATGATATCCTCGTCCTCCTTGCCGATCGCCCCGCCTTCGCCCGCATGCGGGTTGAGGCCGGCAACGGCGAGCCGGGGCGCCTCGATGCCGAAACGCTGCCTCAGGTCTTCATGGGCGATCCGGCAGGTCTCCACGATCAGTTCGCCTGTCAGCGCCTGCGGCACGTCCCGGACTGGAATGTGGATGGTGACGGGAATCGCCCGGAGCTTCGGTCCAGATAACATCATCACCGGTGTCACCGGCCGGCCGCTCGCCCTGGCGGCGAGATCGGCGAGAAATTCGGTATGGCCGGGAAATCGGAAACCCGCCTCGTAGAGCACGGCTTTAGCGATGGGATTGGTGACGACCGCGAGCGCCTCGCCGGTGATGACAAGCGACACGGCTTTCTCGATCGCCGCGATCGTGCCTTTCGCCGTTGCCGCATGCGGCTCGCCGGCCACCACCTCGATGCCGGCCGGTATGGTCATGACGGGCAGCGCGTCGGCAAACATGCCGGCGGCCTCGCTGGCTTTATCGATCTCGCGGATCGAAACCGCCAGATTGAGCTGGCGGGCTCTCAGCGCCAAGACATCAGGATCGCCGATCAGGAAGAAAGGCGGCAGCCCGAGTTCACGCCGCCGGAGCCAGGCCATCAGAGTAATGTCCGGCCCGATGCCGGCGGGATCGCCCTGGGTCAGCGCAAGCAGTCGCGAAAACGGTATCACCATTGTCGGTCAGCGATAGGCGATCTGCGCCTTTTTGCGCAGTTCATCCAGGTATTTCTTGCTGTTTTCGTTTTCCGGGCTGGCGTCCTTGCCGCCCTTGGACTTGTCGAGATCTTCCTGGCGGAAGACCATTTCGGCGGCCTGGTCGTCGGAGACCTGCCGCTGGCTGCAGATTGCCAGGTATTCGACGCCCTTGTCGGTGACGCGGGTCCCTGTCGTGTTGCCCTTGGCCTGCTCGACCAACGGCTTCCAATCCGGCGGGATCTCGGGGGCGAGCATGCGGCCGAGATCGCGCACGGAAACGTCACGCATCGTCGCGGCAAATACCTTTGCCTGGTCGCAGCCCGGAAATTTCGAGCGCGACGCCTCGGCCTCGCCCTTGCGCTTGCCGGTGATGGCCCCGCGCTTGGCTTGCGGAATGACGAAGATGATCTGCTGCAGCATATATTCCGTCGTCACCGGCTTCTGCTTGTTGTTCTGCATCATGCGCGAGACGAGATCATAGTTCGACAGCCGCGACGTCGAGCCGTAGCGGGCGTTGACCACACGCGGCCAGCTCATCTGCACGGCGATGAAACCCTTGAAATGGTCGACGCCGACACCGGCGCGATCGAGGATCTGCGACATCTGCTCGGGGGAAAGCTTGTTGCCGCTCGAAAAGCGCGCGAAAGACGCATCGACGTCCTGCTGCGAAACCGACATATGAACGCGGGCGACTTCCTGCCGCTTGAGCGCCTCGTCGATCAATTGCTCCTCAGCGGCCTTGGCATCGGCCTTCGTATGCTGCAGGCGCAGGAAGGCCTGGCGCTTGGCGACATCGCCGCTGGTGATGGCGGTGCCGTTCACCACCGCCTTGACTTCACTTGCTGCAAACGCTGGACCGGCAAGGCCTGTCAGCAATGCAAGCGCTGCCCCGGCGAGGAACTTGGTTATGGCCTTTTTCGCGTCAATCATCTGATGACCTCCCGATAGCGCCGCGAGACGTTGTTCGCGGCGTTCTTACCACAGTGCGAGACACGCGGAAATCGCTTCCATCACGGCGCGAAACCCCTATGCCTCAGATACCGACTGGCGGCAATGTCCTGCACAGGCTTACGGCGAAAGAATGGCTTCAGGCCATGTTTGCGCCCGCCGTCCGTCAGTTGAGGCCATCCGAGCTGTCTCCAGAATAGCCGACCTTGATGTCGCCGAGTGTGCGGAAGGTCAGCCGCGCGCCGATCGTCCAGTCGCTTGCCGACTCGTCGTCGGAATCCCTGCTGTCGGTATAGGCGATCGTGAAGATCGTGCATTCGTCCTCATAGGATAGGCCAAGCGTCCGGCGGCTAATCACATCATTGTTCAGATCCCAGGCGATGCCGCCGAAAATCGACCAGTAATCCTTGAACTTGATTTTGCTGCTGGTCTGGATCTCGTCATTGTCCTCGTCGAAGCCATATGCCGGCTGGGCGCTGAGATGGGTGAAGGTCACCTGCGAAGAGAAGGTGTCGTTCTGGTAGGCCGTCGTCAGGTCGCCGCGGCGGAAATCGAAATCCTTCTCGTCGAGGCGGTAGGAGGCGGTCACGGAAACGCCGTACGGTGTCTCGATGCCACCGAGGCCGACATAGTCGGAGCGAGTGGTTTCAAGGCCGGAATCGGCGCCGACATTGACGAGGTCATCGGTCGCAAACGAGTTCTGACCGGCGATCTGGTACGATTGGCCGAAAATGCCGTGCAGCTTGTAACCGCTGTCGAACGTACCGGTGTACTGGATGCCGACATTGGCGCGGGTACCGCCTTCGACGCGGTCGTAGCCCGAGAATTTGTCGCGGTCGAACAGTGAGGTGGCGTCGAAGACGAAGCTCTGCGCATCCTCGTTCGGCAGGCGGCCTGCGAGTTGCTCGTCGGGGCGGGCATAGATCTGTGCGATCGGCTCGAGGACATGAGTGCTATTGTCAGTCGTCATCAGGATCGGATAACGCATCTCCAGCCCGGCCGTGACCATCGAGCGGGTGGCGGAATTGCCGTCGTCGTAGTTGCCGGCGTAACCTGTGGGATCGTCCATGTTCAGCGCGAAGGCGTCGCCGCGCGCGGCCAGCAGCGGCGTGATCACGAGGCCGGTCGGCGTGACGTAGGTGCGCTTCCACTGCAGCTCGGCAGTCAGCCGCGAGGTCTGACCCTTCAGGCCGCGGAAGCGGTCGAAGCCGTCGACGGTATAGAAGTCGTCATGGGTGCGCGAAATATTCGTCAGGTTGACATCAGCCGAAAGCTCGCCGCCTGCAAGCGGCTGCGGCGCCACATAGTGATAGTCGAGCGACGGATAGACGATCGCCTGCTGTTTTTCGGCAGTGTTCTTCCGGTCGGCATCCTGGACGTCGAAATAGAACGCCCGCATGTCGAAATAATTGCGTTTCCCAAGTCCCGTCAGGTAGATCTGGTTGGTACGATCGGTGCTGGTCAGGCCGCGCAGCTTGTAGGTGCGCGAGAAGTTGTTGTCGCTCTGCATCATGACGTCCCAGCCGAACGTCCAGCGCGGATTGATGCGGAATTCGGCCTTCGATGCCACCATGCCACGCTGGCCGGCTTCGGCATCGCTGGTGCCGGAGCTGAAATTGTCCGGCTTTGCCTGGTCTATACCGGCGACGCGCAGGATATGCGTGCCATTTTCGAAGCGCTGGCGGAATTCGCCTTCGACGAGGAAGCCCTGGGCGGTGTAGCCGGTGGCGGTGACCGTCGCGTCCATGCTCGGCGAGATCACATAATAATAAGGAACGGAAAGTCCGAAGCCAAGATTCTGCGACAGGCTCATCGTCGGGAAGAGAAAGCCCGACTTGCGCTTCACCGTATTGTCGGGAACTTCCATGACCGGCACGAAGGCGATCGGATAGCCGAGCAGCTCGAAGCGGGCTCTCTCCAGGCGGATCGTGTGGGTCACGCCGTTCTGGATCACACGCTTGGCCTTGACCTGCCAGAAGGGCGCGCGTTTCGGATCTTCGGCGCAAGGAAGGCAGGCCGTGTAGACGCCCTTGTTGAGAATCATCTGCGTGCCGCCGACGCGCTCGCCGGTTTCGGCGACGATACGGGTATTGTCGGCAGTTTCGATGCGCAGCGAGTTCATGAACCCGTCAGCGAAATTGTCGGTCACGTCAAGGTTGTCGGCGTAGATGCGGTTGCCGTCGGGGCTGACCAGCTCGATATTGCCGATCGCCGTCATCCGGCCGGTCTTCTGATTGTACTCGACCTTCTGCGCGACCATCTTGTAGCCCGCATAATTGATCTGCACGCCGCCGACCGCCGACACCAGATCGGCGTCACGGTTATAGACGAGTTCATTGGCCGAAAGCAGAAGCTTGGCCTCTGCAGGAATCTTCTTCTCGATCGTTTGTTCGGGCGCGCTGACCTGGCCGTATGAGGCCGGGACACTGCCGAAATAGGAACATAGAGTCGCGCCGACAAGCAGGGCAACCAGCTGTTTACTAAAATACTTGCGGTCGCCTACCGCCACTAGCCGTCCTCCTGATGAAGCAGAATAGTCGCACCCAAGGCCAGCGCGACGACCACCGGTATCCACGTCGCCACGAAGGGAGGCACGACTCCACTGCTTCCGAATGCCTTTACAAGCACGGTGATGACATAAAGCATGAAGCCCGAAAGGATGCCACCCAGAATCACGGAGCGGGATTGGTTGAACCGGCTAAATTTTAGGGACACTGTTGCAGCAATGAGAGTCATGGCCACCAGCAGCAATGGCTGGGACAACAGGGAGTTGAATTGCGTCTCCAACGCCTTGGTTGAGATGCCGAAGGATTTGGCCGCCGCAATCCGGTTGGAAAGGTCAAAGAAACCAATTGTTTCCGGCGCTGTCAGCCGCTCCTGAACGAAATCCTGTTTCAGATTGGTGCGAAGTTGAACCGAAGCTTTACGCACCGGGATTTCGCCAGGCTGGCGCTCGACAACGTTGTTAAGTTGCCAGTAACCATCTTCCAATTTTGCCGTGGCCGCGTCCTGTCTCAGAATGACCTGACCCCTTGAATCGAAATGGATCAGCACGGCGTCGATCAGCTTGGTTCCGTTATCCTGGACCGTCTGGGCGCCGATGATGACATCGTCCCGGCCACTGATCTGGCGCAGCCACGGAATCTGCGGGGCTTTGCGCAGAACTGCGTTCTCGCCGCGCCAGTCGGATTCGACCAGCAGTGCCTGGCGCTGTCCCCAGGCCGCAAGCGGGTTGAGCGCCGCCATCGTCAACAGGCCGAGCGCCAGCGAGCCGGCGATGAAGGGGAACATGAACTGCCAGACCGAAATCCCGGCTGCGCGCGTCACGACGAGCTCATATTTGCGGTTGAGGCCGATCAGCACCGTCATGCCGACGAACAGCGCGATGAACGGCACCGTCTGCTGCAGGATGAGCGGCAGGCGCACGGCGGTCATCAGCACGCCGCCGCTGATCGTGTAGCCGGGCAGACCGGACATGCGGCCTGCCGTCTCGCTGAAATCGAGGAGGAAAGAAATCGCCGAGACGCCGATCAGGAACCAGCCCGTCGTTACTAGGTAGCGGCGAAAGAAATAACGCGACAATGTCCCGAACATCATTGGGCAGTGCCCCCGCCGGTCCTGCCGGTCGCGGCAAGCAGCCTTTCCTGCATCTGTCTCCAGAAAGACGAAATCCGGTCCCGAATGAACGAAGGCATGACCAGTCGTTTGTGCAGGCCGAGGAAGACGATCGAGACGATGCTGCTGACAATCGGTATGGCATAGAGGACGGCGATATATTCAGGGTCGGTGTCGATCTGATTGGCCGCGTAGAAGGCCGCCCATCGCATCGCGAAGGCATAGGCGAGAGCGCTCACCATCGGATGCAGCCGCGCTTCGCGGTGCGAGCGCGCATCGCCGGCGATCGCCAGTGAAAACAGGGCAAAGACAACGGGCAGGATCCAGTCCGTCAGCCGGCGGTGCAGTTCGGCGCGGTAGCTTTGCGGCCGGATCGTATAGTCCTTGTCGGCCGGATCTGGATTGAACAGGAACCACAGGTCACGGTCGCTGGCGCGCAACGTCGCCTGACCGCGACTCTCCGTCATGTCCGAGAGGTCGAAGGAATAGGAATCGAAATTGATGACCGAGACGTTGCCATCGGGTGTTTTGCGGTGCACTTCGCCTTCATGCATGATCAGGGTCGTGCCCGTATCGTCGACGGCGCCTTCCTTCGCATAATAGATCAGTTCGTAGGCCGGATCGCGCTCGTCGGCGACGAAAAGGCCCTTCAGCATGCGGCCGGCCATCCGCTGCGAGATCTGCACATAGAGGCCTTCATCAAGCTTGCGGAAGGTCTTTTCCTCGATCACCGAAGAGAGGAGATCAGCATAGGTCTCGGCGATCATCTGGCGCACGACGGTTTTTGCGCGCGGCTCGACGACGTTGTCGACGAAGAAGGAAAAGACGCTGATGACGGCGGCAAGCAGCAGGATCGGGCGGATCAACACGCTGCGCCGCGCCCCGGCCGCGTCGATGACGGTCAGCTCGGAATCGTTGTTCATCGTCGTCAGCGTCTGGGTGATCGCGATGACGAGGGCGAAGGGCAGCACGACGGGAATGATCGACGGCAGGATCATCGTTGCGAGCTTGGCGAACGAGCCGATCGACTGGCCGCTGTCGGTAACCAGATTGATGCGCTGCAGAACCTGAGTCGTCCAAATGATCGCCAGAACGGGCAGGAGCGCCACGAGAAACATCTGGCCGACGCGCCGCAATATGTATGTCTCGAGTAGTTTCATGCCTGCCCTTGAAAGCACCTGCACGCCCAAACGGCTTTGCAGGAGAATCCCTCTACGCTCTTTGTCGCGCTTTTGCGACAAGCTGGTGTCAAAAATTCATTCAATTTTCAGAATTTTTTTGATGCTGTTGCGACTCAGTTAACGCCAGCAACGCGGCGAAGACGACAAGCGACGAAAGCCATCCAAGAACGACGTCGGAAAGATAGTGCGCGCCGAAGGATAGCCGCATCGCCGGGGTGAGGATCGAGATCGCGGCCACAGGCGCCGCCAGCGCATAACGCAGGGGCTTCGGAACGAAGAGCAGAAGGCAGAAGAGCCAGCCGGCGCTTGCTGCCTCGCCTGATATGAACGAACAGTTCGAAACGCATTTTCCGGCAAGCGAACCTGCCTGGGCGAAATGCAGCGCACCGCCGAAAATGTCCGTCTGTATCGGCCGCGGCCGGCCCCAATGCTCCTTCAGGATGACATTGACGAGCAGCACCGGCCCGATCAGCAGCGTTCCGAGCGCGACTTTGAGCTTTTGCGCCCGCTCGGCGTTAAAGGTTGCGCCACGCTGCTGGTAGCATTCGACGAGTTTCCACAGCATCACGATCGCCACCACATAGGGCAAGCGGAAGAAGAGGGTGCGCAGCAGGTCGAAGGCCGCGACGTCGCGATAGGGAAAGCCGCCGCAGATGCTCCCGGCGGCGGCAGCCGCGTCACAATCTGCGCCTACGAAAAAAAGCTGGGAAAAATAGATGTCTATTTCGGGGAAAGCCCGAAAGACGGCAAGCAGCGCCCACCACGTCCAAAACAGCAGCATGAATGCACCGAAAGTCGTTTTCGGCAGGCGGATTGCGAGGTCCCGCCATCGATTTTTCGAAAAAACTGTCAACGCGAATATCTACGAAACTGACGAAAACATGAGGGCCGTGATGGCCGCGGGCGACCATAACAATTGTCGCAAGGCATTGACAGACCCGCTAAACGCGAAATTATCCGCCAGGGACGGATTTCAAAGAATCCCAGCGGAGAAGACATGTCAGTAAAGATGGAAATTTCATTCTCGAAGTCGGCAAAGCTCAGTGGCGGCCTGGCGATCCTGTTGAAGACTGCGGAGGCCGACAGCGCTGCCGGTGCCGAAACAGTCGACCCGGCAGGCGTGATCGCCAAGGCTGCCAGGATCGCCCGATTCTCCGCGAAATCCATGGGCGCGCTCGATATTGTCGCCCCCGAAGGTGCGCCCGTCGACCGCATCGTTGTTATCGGGCTTGGCAAGGTCGCCGAACTCACCGCCCATGACTGGCTGAAGGCCGGCGGTGCCGCAGCATCGAGAATCAAGAATACCGATAAGGCCGCTGTCTTCATCGACGTGCCCGGGCTCGAGACGAGCGCGCGGGCAGCCGCCGATTTCGCGCTGGGCATGCTGCTGCGCGCCTATAGCTTCGATACCTACAAGACAAAGAAGGGCGACGAGGAGGAAAAACCGGCGAAATCCGTCAAGGTGACGATCGTCACCGCCGATCCGGGTGGTGCCAAGAAGGCGTTTTCCGATTCCGAAGCGATCGCCGGTGGCGTCAATCTTGCCCGTGACCTCGTCAACGAACCACCGAACGTGCTCGGCCCCGTCGAGTTCGCCGCCAAGGCGAAGGAACTGGAAAAGCTCGGCGTCGAAGTGGAAATCCTGACGGAGCGGGAGATGCGCCGTCTTGGGATGGGCGCTCTTCTCGGCGTCGCCCAGGGCTCCGTGCGCCCGCCGCGCCTGGCGGTCATGCAGTGGAAGGGCGGCAAGGGCAAGGATCGTCCCGTCGCCTTCATCGGCAAGGGTGTCGTCTTCGATACCGGCGGCATTTCGATCAAGCCGGCCGCCGGCATGGAGGACATGAAGGGCGATATGGGCGGTGCGGCAGCCGTCACCGGCCTCATGCATGTGCTCGCCTCCCGCAAGGCCGCTGTCAACGCGGTCGGCATCATCGGCCTGGTCGAGAACATGCCTGACGGTAACGCCCAGCGTCCAGGCGACATCGTCACGTCGATGTCCGGCCAGACGATCGAGGTGATCAACACCGATGCCGAGGGTCGCCTCGTGCTTTGCGATGCGCTCTGGTACTGCAACGACCGCTTCAAGCCGCAGTTCATGATCAATCTCGCCACGCTGACCGGGGCGATCGTCGTGGCGCTCGGCAATGTGCATGCCGGCTTGTTCTCCAATGACGACCAGCTTTCCGCCCAACTGACGGCAGCCGGCCTTTCGAGCAATGAGAAGCTTTGGCGCATGCCGCTCGGCAGGGACTACGACAAGCTGATCGACAGCAAGTTCGCCGATATGAAAAACACCGGCGGGCGACAGGCGGGCTCGATCACGGCGGCGCATTTCCTCAAGCGCTTCGTGCAGGAGACGCCTTGGGCGCATCTCGATATTGCCGGCACGGCGATGGGCTCGCCGCAGGACGAGATCAACCAGTCCTGGGGTTCCGGCTTCGGCGTGCGCCTGCTCGACGAGCTCGTTCGCGCCCATTATGAATCCTGATGACCGACGTTCTCTTCTATCATCTGACCGAAACCAGGCTGGAGGACGCGCTTCCGCCGCTCATCGACAAAAGCGTCGAGCGCGGCTGGCGCGTTGCCGTCCAGACACGCGAGCCGGCGCGGCGTGATGCTCTCGATCAGCATCTTTGGACTTTCCGCGAGGAGAGCTTCCTGCCGCACGGCACCGACGAGGCGGATTTTGCCGAAAGCCAGCCGGTGCTTTTGACGGTGACATCAGACAATGCCAATGCGGCGACCGTGCGTTTCATCGTCGACGGCGCCGAGCCGCCGCCGGCCGATGCCTATGAGCGAATCGTCTTCATGTTCGACGGTCACGACCAGGTGCAGCTGGAAGCCGCCCGTGCGCAATGGAAGAAGCTGAAGGGCGAGGGGCATAACCTCACCTATTGGCAGCAGACGTCAGAGGGGCGGTGGGAGAAAAAGGCCTGAGCGGTTTACCGCGACACGACGCTGTAACACTTTGAATTGTTGCATGAAGTCGTCCAACTTCCCTCTCACCGGCCGATGGAAGCCGTTACCCGTTCAACCCTTTGTCCTCGTCGAGGTTCGTCAGGATGTTGAGGGGGACGATCCCTCCCGCACCTTCCGACGGATTGAGCGCCTCCACTGCCAAAACCCGCTTTCCGCTCGGACTGACGAAAGCGAATGCCCACGCGCTGTCGGCAAAAGGGCTGACCGGCATTTCCGCCCAGCCGGCTTGATGGACAAGGCGTTCGGCATAATAAGCCTTGATGCTCTGCGGGTTGGTGGTGCTGTCGAGATTGCGCGCCAGGATACGCACGGATTTCTCTCCGAACCGCCCTTCCAGTTGGTCCAGCACCTTTTTGGTGGCCTGCCAATCCTGGGCCTGGGTCGCCGATCCGAAGGAATATTCCTCGGATCGGGAAACGCCCGGTGCATCAGGAGGCATGACGACCTGTTCGCCCGAACATGCTGCAAGGCCGAGAAGCGGCACCGCAAGGATGCCAATCTTCAACACGCGGAAAAATCGGCCCATGCGGCGGATTTTGTTGCTCATGAGCGGCTGCCCCCGAACATTATTGCCATAGGCCGGCAAATCTTGCCGGTTTCTATGACGTTATTACGACCCTCAGTCGTGGAACGCGTCGACGAATTTCCGCTTGCCGAGCATGAAGGCGTCGGCGACGTGGCGTAGCGGCGCGAGGTCGACATCCGATTTGCCGGCCTTGATGATTTCGGCGAAGCGACGGTAGAGCGAGGGATATTCCTGCTCCGGCTCGGCGAATCTCAGCGCGCCGTCGATCAGAAGCTTGGCGCCGCCCTCGGCGAGCACCATCTGGCCGGCTGCCGTCTCCGCGACGATGTCCCAGCTTTGCTTGCCGGTCTGAAGCCAGTCGAATTCGGCGTGAACCGGCAGGCCGTCGGCATTGCGGAAGTGAATGTCGGCCGCGATCGGCGCATCGCGATTCTCGGGAAATTCGAGCACGGCCTCGGTGATGAAGATCGGCCGCGGCAGGATATGGGTGACGATCGACAGCGCATTGATGCCGGGATCGAAAACGCCGAGGCCGCCGGCCTGCCAGATCCATTCCTGGTTCGGATGCCAGTGGCGGACATCCTCCTTCCAGATCACATGCACGCTTTTGATCGTTGTCGAGGCAAGAAACGCCTTGGCGGCCTCGACGCCCGGCGCATAGCGCGAATGCCAGCTGGCAAAGAGCGACGCCCCCTGCTTGCTCGCCAGTGCTTCGAGATCGGCCACTTCGCTCAGCGTGGCGCCGGGCGGCTTTTCCAGGAAGACGTGCTTGCCGGCGACGAGCGCCTTATAGGCTGCCTCGTAGCGGTATTGCGGCGGCATGCAGAGCGAAACGGCATCGATCGAGGGCTCGGCGTCGAGCATCGCTTCGATCGTCGTATAGCTCTTGACGCCTTCGACCGTGCCGTGGCGGCTTGCCGTGGCGACGAGCGCGAAATCCGGGTTCTTGGCGATGGAGGGAAGGTGCTGGTCGCGGACGATCTTGCCGACGCCGACGATGGCGAGATTGATAGGAGACATGGTGTTTCGCTCGAGCCTGTATGAAAAGTATGATTATTGACGCGTTTGTATCAGAAAGAGGCGTGCCGACAAGCTCTCCTCCTCCATTCTATGACATCCTATCGCATGATAGTTTGGCGAAGGAAGCTGTAACCCATCGCTGCGCGGGCGGCGCGCTCTTCGGAGTTGCCGTCGCCGCCATGCCCGCCGGAGCCGAATTCATGGAAGAGCGGCCGGTGTCCTTCTTCCTCCAGCCGCGCGGCAAAGCGGCGCGCATGCGAGGGATGCACACGGTCGTCATTGGCTGAGCTTTCGACATAGATCGGCGGATAGGTGACCTCGGTCGCCGGCCTGACATTGTGAAGCGGCGAATAGCCGAGCATGAAATCCCGGTCCACCGGCGTCTCCGGGTCGCCGTATTCGTCCATCCAGGCTTGCCCTGCGCTGAACAGGTGGAAACGTGTCATATCGAGGACCGGCACCTGGCACCAGACAGCGCCGAAATCATTGGGATAGCGCGTCAGCATCACGCCGGTCAGCAGACCGCCATTGCTGCCGCCCTGGCAGGCGATCCGCGACGCCACGGTATAGCCGCGGGCGACGAGATCGCGGGCGATGGCGACGAAATCGGCAAACGCCCGGTCTCGCCCCTGCCGCTTGGCGCTGCGATACCAGTCGGGCCCGAATTCGCCGCCGCCGCGGATATAGGCCTGCACATAGGCGCCGCCTTGCTCCAGCCAGCGTCCTGTTACGCCGGAATAGTTCGGCGATAGCGAAACATCAAAGCCGCCATAGCCGTAAAGCAGTACCGGCAGCGCGCCCTTGGTCCACTGCTTCGGCAGGACCAGCCGGTAGGCAACCTTCGTTCCGTCCTCGGAAACAGCCTCCAGCAGTTCGGATGACATATCGGTCGCATCGAAATAGCTCGGCGCTGTGGCGACGAAAATCGGTTCGGCCTGCTTGCCGCGATCCGACAGCTCGAGGCGGTAACAGGCCGGAGGCTGCAGGAAGCCCTGGCCGACGATGTAGAGCGTATCGTCGCCAAGATGCAGATCCGCATGGAGCGGCCTGAAATGAGCCGTCTGCATGTCCGCCGGCAGTGCGATTTCGCGCTGCTCGGCGTCGGGCCTCGTCAGGTCCAGCACCACGAGACGCGGACGCAGCCGATCGGAGATGAGGAAGACGCACCACTCGCGCATCAGCATCATCTGCGAGACCGACTGGCCCTCGCCAGGCTGAAACAGGATCCGCTCCGGCCCAAGCAAAGCTGTCTCCGAGCGGGGATCGAAGCGCTGCAGCACGAGGCTGCCGGTCGCAACGCGCTCATCGGTCTTTGCCCGCCAAAGGCAATGATCATGATTGAACTGGAAATCGGCTTCCTTAGGCAGATCGATGCGCCGCTGCGTCCCGTCGTTGGCGATCAGGAAAGCGCTGGCGACGCCGATCTCGTGGGCGGCGACGAAAATGTCGATCAATCCATGATCCGCCGAAGCGCCTGATAGAGCAGGGTCGATGATGAGATTGAAGCCGTAGACGTCCTCATCTGCTGCTTCGAACATGACGGCAGGCTCTTCCGGTCGCTGACCGCGCTTCAATCGCCGCCCGACCCGTGGCCATCCGGAGCGGGTCGCCGAAAATCGGTCGATGGAACCGAAATAGCAGATTTCGTCGCGGCTCAGCCAAGTGGCATGCGATCGTGCAGCCGGCGTATCGAAGCCGCCCTCGACAACCTGTTTCCGCCCGGCGTCGAATTCGAGCAGCCGGAGAAGGTCGGAGCCGCCGTCCGAAAGTGTGAGCAGTACCCGTGTCGGTTCCCATGGGCAGGTGACGGCGCCGCGCCAGTTCCAGCGCTTGCCTTCGCGCACGCAGAAGGCATCGAGATCGAAGACTGGTTCCCAGCCGGCATCGGGCAAGGGCTGCTGATCCGCGGGCAGGCGGAGCCAGACGCCGAGCGGATTATCCTTGCTCTGCCGGAAATCGAACAGCCACCCGCCTCGGCGCATCGGGACAATCAGCCTGTCCTGCCGTTCGATCAATGCTTTTATCGCATCGCGATCCCTAGCGAATTCCGGTGTTCTCAGTGCCTTGTCGGAAAGCCCGTTATGTTCGTCGATGAATTGGCGGGTACGCGGATCATCGTCCGTTTCGAGATGAAGGTTCATGTTCGACCTGCCTGATTCCATTGACGTGATGTATCTAGCCAATATTTCGCACAGTTAGGGCGAAAATAGTGCCGGCCGCACAAGGCCGAGATGCTCGCGCAGTGTCGAGCCATCATATTGGGTGCGGAACAGGCCGCGTTCCTGCAGGATTGGCACGACCATCTGCGTGAAGTCTTCGAGCCCTTCGGGAAAAAACGGCGGCATGACGTTGAAGCCGTCGGCGGCGCGGCTTTCAAACCATTGCTGCATCCGGTCGGCGATCTCGACCGGCGTGCCAAGCACGATATGGTGGCCGCGGCCGGCGGCAACGCGCAGCGCCAACTGACGGATGGTCAGGTTCTCGCGCCTTGCAAGCGCGGTCAGCAATTCGGCACGGCTGCGCAACTGGTCGGAGATCGGAAGGTCCGGCAGAGGGCCATCGACATCGTAATCGGCAAGGCTGTGGCCGATGCGTTCTTCCAGAAGCGGCATGGCGCTTTTGATGTCAGTCCACTTGTCGAGTTCTGCAAGCTTGTCCGCGGCTTCCCTGGCGGTGCGGCCGATCACCGGCAGGAAGCCCGGCATGATGGCGACCTCGTCCGGCTGACGTCCGAAGCGCGCGACGCGCTCCTTGACGCTCTTGTAGAAGGCCTGCGCCTCTTCGAGGCTCTGCTGCGCGGTGAACACCACGTCGGCGGTGCGGGCGGCAAGATCCTGGCCGGGGCCGGATGAGCCGGCCTGGATCAGGATCGGATGGCCCTGCGGTGCGCGCGGAATGTTCAGCGGCCCCTTGACTGAGAAATACTTGCCCTTGTGATCGAGCACATGGAGCTTGGCAGGGTCGGCATAGACGCCGCTCTGCTTGTCCTTGACGAAGGCGTCGTCATCCCAGCTGTCCCACAGTCCGCGCACGACGTCGACGAATTCCTCGGCCACGGCGTAACGCTCATCGTGCTCCGGGTGCGCCTTGGAGAAATTGTTCGCCGTGCGGGCATAGGATGTCGTGACCACGTTCCAGGCGGCCCGGCCGTGGCTCAAGTGGTCAATCGAGGCGAAGGCGCGGGCAGTGTGATAGGGCTCCCCATAGGTCGTGGATGCGGTTGCCGCGAGGCCGATCTTGTCTGTCACCACGGCGAGCGCCGAAAGCAGCGTCAAAGGCTCGAAACGCGCGATCGTCGAGGGATGAGCATCGATGCCGCTGGTCAATCCGTCGGCCAGAAAGACCATGTCGAATTTCGCTGCTTCGGCGATCTGGGACACGCGTCTCAGCAAGTCGAAATTCTCGCTTCCCGCCTCGGCGTGAGGATGACGCCAGCCGGATACGTGGTGGCCGGCCCCTTGCAGAAACAGGCCCAGGTGGATTTCTCTTTTGCGAGTCATGACAATATCCTTCGTCATTCTGGATTTTGGGCGGCATCCTGGTTGAGCAGCGCCAGAAGTTGGCGAAGGTCGGCCGTGCTGCTCATTGTCCGGACGAGCGACGGGACATCCGCGAAGGCGGGATTGCGCGCAGTTGCGTCGCGAAATTTTTCGGCCGGATCGCTCAGCCCCGGCAGGCCGTCGAAGCGGCGCTGTATCGCGCTGCCGTCGCGAAGCACGATATCGACGATCACGAAGCGGGTGCGTGGATCGCTCGACATGCGCGGCGCAGTCTCGTCGTGGCGGCGGCCGGCGCGCCGGGCAAGGTCCATCAGGCGCGGCAAGACAGGCCGCTCGTCGAAATGGTCGAGCCGCAGAGCCCCGTCGATGAGGGCGGCGGCGAACACGTATTCGGGACTGAAGCGCGCCTCGATCCCATTGTCGGGCTTGCTCACCACCAGGGCGGCATCGGCGCCGGGCGGGTAGGTGACGGTGATATGCTCGATCGCATCAGCCTCCAGACCTTCCCGGTTGAGGCCGATGCCGAGAGACGCGACCGGATGGCTGGCGGCGCAGCAGGGATAGGCCTTCAGCGTCAGCCCGGGCGTCACGATCTGCCATGGCGAACCCCAGTTCTCGGTCACGGCGGACGGGCGTTCCGCGCCGAAGGCATAGACCGAATGGAAGCCGACCGGATTGTCGAGGAAATCCGGCGCGCCGCCGAAACCCGCAGCGGCCATCCTCGCCGACAGGAGCCCGGATCGCGCCGCCATGCCAGCGTGGAAAGGTTTGGCGTCCGTACCGAACTGCAGCCGCAAGCCGGACGATTGCGTTGCCGCAAGGCCCAGCGCGACGGCGGTCTCGTCGATGGAGGCACGGGTCAGATGGGCGATTGCCGCCGCCGTGCCGATCGTCCCGAGCGTCGCCGTGGCATGGAAACCGTTCTCGTAGTGCTTTGAGCCGAGCGACAACCCCAGCCGCGCCATGGCTTCGAGCCCGACGATATAGGAGGCGATCAGCGCATCTGCGGAAAATTCGCGCTCGGCGGCGAACGCCAGCAGGGCCGGGATGATCACGGTCGTCGGATGGCCGCGCACGCTTGCATGCACGTCGTCATAATCGAGCACATGGCCGGCATGACCGTTGACGAGCGCCGCGACCAGCGGATCGGTTCGGCGCGAGCTGCCGAGCAGGATCGCTTCGCCCGCCAGATTGGCACCGACGGTATCTGCCAGAATGCCGGTCGTGCGGTCGCCGGCGCCTGCGATCGCACAGGCGAGAAAATCGATGATCGCCGTGCGCGCCGCGTCCAATGCCACGGGATCTTTCGATGGATCCGAGGAGATGATCGCCTGGGCAAATGCCGAAGTCAGGGGCGCGAATGTGCTCGTCATGAAAAAATCCTAGATGCCTTCGCGCACTGGCCCGCGCCCACTGGCGAGCCCGCCGACGAATTGGCGGATACGGGGATTGTCGAAGGTGTGGAAAATCTGTTCAGGCGAGCCTTGGTCGACGATGCGGCCGTTCTCGGTAAAGACGACGATGTCGCTGATCTCCTCGGCGAACCGCATTTCGTGGGTCACAAGGATGCTGGTCATGCCGTCGCGGATGAGGTCGCGGATCACCCACAGCACTTCGCCCACTGTCTCGGGGTCAAGCGCCGAGGTGACTTCGTCGAACAGCACCAGTTCCGGCTTCATCGCCAGCGCGCGGGCGATCGCGACGCGCTGCTGCTGACCACCGGAAAGCTGGCCGGGATAGGCGCCGGCTTTTTCCGAAAGCCTGACCTTGTCGAGCAGTTCGCGTGCGAGTTTTTCCGCTTCGCGCCGCTCGACGCCGAGGATGCGGGTCGGGGCCAGCACGATATTGTCCAGCACGCTCAGGTGCGGAAAGAGATTGTACTGCTGGAAGACGATGCCGATACGCTTGCGCAGCGCGATGCGTTCGCTCTCCTTGGCCAGTTGATCGACGCGGGTGCCGTCGACCGTGATGCGGCCGCGCTGCGGCGCCACCAATGCGTTGATGCAGCGCAGGATCGTCGACTTTCCCGAACCGGACGGGCCGATAATGGAAACCGCATTGCCCTTGTTGACGGTGAGGTCTATGCCCTTCAGCACCTCCGTCTGGCCGAAGGACAGGTGCACGTCTTCCAGTCGCACGATCGTTTCGTCGGTTTTTGCGTTCATCATTCAAATCCTCAGGCCGTCTTGAAGCGCCGCTCGAGGCGTCGGGTCAGGCGGGCGATCGGGTAGCAAAGCGTGAAGAAGGCGGCCATCACCACGATATAGGCGATGATCGTGAAATCGAGGCGGCGCACGGATGTGCTGGCATCGGTTGCCGCATGCAATAGTTCGTGCACGCCAACCAGCGAGGCGAGCGACGTGCCCATGGTGATGGAGGCCAATATGTTCATCCATGGCGGCAGCGAGCGCCGCAGGCATTGCGGCAGTATGATCCAGCGCAGGGCCTGGCCGCGCGAAAAACCGAGCCCCTTTGCCGCTTCCCATTGCGTGGTCGGGATCGAAAGGATGGCGCCGCGGGTGATCTCGGCCACATAGGCGCTGGCCGGTATGGCAAGGCCGATCACCGCCTTCATCCAATCCGGGAAGGGCAGATAGTTGCCGGCCACCACGATTTCGAAGGGAAAGATGTAAGTCGTCGCGAAGATCAGCACGAGATGCGGGGCATTGCGGAAGACTTGCACATAGGCGACGACCGGGTAGCGCACCAGCTTGAAGGGAACCAGTTCCAGTATGCCGAACACCGCTCCGACGGTCGTTCCAAGCGTCATCGCGCACAGGCTGATGACGACGTTCATCATGAAGCCCGAGCCGAGATAGGGAAGCCACGTCACCAGTTCGCGCCCCAGCGTCAGGTCGGCCAGCGACCAGAGGACGATAACAAGCGGGAGTGCCGTAAAGCCGATATTGCGCAGCAGGCGACCACTCCTGCGCTGCTCGGAAAGTACCGCAGTCGTCATAGGCCATACCCCGGAATGGCGAGCTTGCGCTCCACCCACAGGCCGATGCGGGCAACGGCAAGGTTGATGATGCTGAAGAACAGCAGGATGACGATCATCAGTGACACCACGTTGTCGCGCTGCGTCCAGACCATGATCGAGGCATAGGTAATCTCGCTGACTGCAATCGCATTACCCACCGTCGTCAACTTCACGAGATTGATGAGATTGTTGACGATCGCGGGCAGCGATGCCCTCAATGCCAGGGGAACTTCGACGTAACGGAGGATCTGCAGCGTGCTGAAGCCGATGCCGCGCGCCGCTTCCACCGTGGCCGACGGCACCGCCTCGATACCTGCGCGGATCGCCTCGGCATGCAAGGCGGCGATGTGCAGTCCGACCACCGCCACCACCCAAAAGAAGGGTGTCAGCGGATTGTTCTGCGTCCCGCCGACCAGGTTCGATACGAATGTATTGAGAACGAGGAAGCTGAACATCAACTGTACCAGCGTCGGCGTGTTTCGGGTGATTTCCACGAAAGCGTGGACCGGCGTCGATAGCCAGGGCTTGCCGGATGTCAGGCAGGCGGCAAACAGCAGCCCGGCAATCAGGCTGACGGGAATCAAGAGGGCAATCAGAAAGAGCGTGGTGATGAAACCATCACGCCATATCTGCGCCTCGTACCCCGTCGCCAGGAACTCGTAGTTAAGGCCAAGCCTGTTCGTCAGGTTGACGAACAGGCTGGTCATGCTGGTGTCCTGCATGTCGATCCGCCAGTGTAACCTGTCTTACTTGCCAGCCGACAGGGTCTTGCGCTCTTGTTCGAGATAGTCGGTATTGCGGAGCCGGTTCGCCTTCGCAAATTCCAGGAGCTTTTCTGACGTATGGAGCTGCCGGATCGACTTATCGAGTGCCTCGGCCGTCTCCTTTTCGCCTTTTCGCACCCAGATCACCGAGTCGGAAGGGAGCAGTTCGGTCGGGAAGAGAATAGTGTAGTCCTTCCACTCCTCTGGCCGGTCCTCCAGCAGAAGGCCGACGGTTGCGCCGACATGGACGGCGGCGACACAATTGCCGCCCTGCAGCGCCAGCAGCGATTCCGGCTGGCTCGGCAAGCCCTTTACCTCGGCGCCGTATTGTTCGATGAGCGGCTGCGTGAAGTTCGACCCTTGCGAAACGCAGACCGGCTTTCCCTTGAGATCTGCCCAGTCCTTCAGGCCGCTGTCCTTGCGTCCGACGGCAGCACCGCCGCTGCGATCATACGGCGTCGCCACCCAATCAAGAACTTTGGCGCGGTCCTCGGTATATTGCATGTTCGCAATCAGGATATCGACCTTGCCCTGCTGGAGAAATTGCACCCGGTTCGGGGGCGTGACGGTGACTGTTTCCAGCTTGACGCCAAGATCGTCCGAGAGCGCTTTTGCAATATCGAGATTGTATCCCTTCTGCGTTTGCGATGTGGGATCGATATAGCCGAAGGGCGCCCCCGAGAGGATGACGCCAACGGTAAGGGTGCCGCGGGCTTTGATGCGGTCGAGCGTGGCATCCGCGGATGCCTGCGTTGCCGCCAGCAAGGCAATCGACATGGCGAGGAGCGCCTTCGGGAGAAATTTGCGTGACATGTTTGAGCTCCGTCTTGGGAAGGTAGAAGGACCGGTTCAGGTCCCCGAGCAGTTGCAGCACTCTTTGGCTCGACTGCTATGGCGTGGATGTGCACCACTTTGAGGTGAAGCCGAAAAGGCTGGTGATGAGATGGACGTCGGCTTCCCGCGCAATATTGGTCATGCTTCTCCGCGCTGATAGAAAAGGACGCTGACCGCATCGCTTTCCTGCGCGAATCGGCAACTGGACGGCTTTGAAAGGCATAGGGAACCGATGAGAGAGAGAAGGAACGTTCTGTCTCAGAGAAAATCATCATTGTGATGGATTATGTAGATTTTATTTTCTGAAATTGGCGCGTTCGTTGAAAAATCTTGTGCACGAGAGGGTTGCTGATCGGCAACCTTCCCGCCCGGTAATGGCATCAAAAATCGGATTTTGCTCGGCCGAACTCCGGCCGTCTTGCGGCTAATCCCGACTGGGCAACCCGCTTTAGCGGATCGTCACGAAATCGGCCGAGGCGAGGACGTTGTTCGGCGCCGGCGTCTTCTTGAATTTCAGCGTCACCACCTTGTAGCCTTCGGTTTCGAGTTTCGAGAGCAGGGTTGGTAGCATCGTCGCCGTGCGTTTGTGGATGTCATGCATCAGGATGATGCCGCGGCCGCGCTTGTGCAAGAGGTTCATTGTCCGCTGCGTTATGGAGACCGGCGTCGTGGTGAAGTAGTCCTTGCTGTCGATATCGACATCCATGACCACCATGTCGCGCATGGCGACCGCGGCGCGCAGCCTGTGGCTCTCGGCAAGATAAGGGAAGCGGAAGAAGGAGACATCGGTTCCGGTCGCCTTGGTCACCGCCAATTCGCCCTTGATCACCTCGGCCATCGCCGCGTCGAAACTCAGCGAAGCGAGGTTGGCGTGGTCATAAGTGTGGCTGCCGATCGTGTTGCCGTCCTGGGCGACCTTGCGGGCGAGCGCCGGATGCATCTCGGCCATCTCGCCGACCATCATGAAGGCGCCCTTGACGCCGAACTGGTCGAGGATTGCCAGCACCTTATCGGTCCGGCCGGGGATCGGGCCATCGTCGAAGCTGAGGATCACTTCCTTGTCCTGGAGCTTGAGATCGGCGAGCGAGGAGACCTCCAGCGTTCATCCGGCCAGATGGTGCCAGCCGGTTAGGCGCGGCGTCGCATCGTCGCCGGCATAGGCAAGTTTCCGCTCTTCGGGCGCGATCACCGAGGAGGTCTTGATCGATGTGTCAGGAGCGGATTGTCTGGTGGTGCTGCAGGCGGAGAGGGCGGCCGTGAGGGCCATGCAGGACAGAACGAAAAGACGATACATGGAAAGGGCTCAACAAATCGGTAACGAATGTTGAGACAACCTTTCGGATTATGGTTAACGATCGGTTGATAATGGCCCAAATTGCGTTGATGCGCGGCACTTCGCCACGCATTCGATGAGACCTGTGGCTATCCCGCCATCGCTTCTTCGTATTCGGCCGACAGCATCAGCCAGTCTTCCTCGGCGGCAGCCAGTTTTGCAGCAGCTTCGCCGCGCTGTTTTGCCTTCTCGGCGGCTTTAGCGGGCGTCTTCTCGTAAAGGACCGGATCCGCAAGTTCCGCGTCAAGCGCCTGAATCTGTTTCTCCAGCTTCGCCGTCAAGGATTCGATTTCGTTGATCTTTTTCTTAAGTGGCGTCAGTGAGGCGCGACGTTCGGCATTGAGCTTGCGCTGGTCGGCCTTCGATGTCGCGTCTTCAGTTAGCTGCGGCTTTTCTTCTTTTTTTTTACCGGATGTGACGATGAGGTCGCGGTACTCGTCCATATCGCCTTCGAAGGTCGTCACCGTACCGCCATTGACCAGCCACAGCCGATCGACCGTCGCCTCGATCAGATGGCGATCGTGCGAGATCAGGATGACGGCGCCTTCATAGTCGTTCAGCGCCTCGATCAGCGCGCGGCGGCTGTCGATGTCGAGGTGGTTGGTCGGCTCGTCGAGGATCAGCAGGTTCGGCGCATTGAAGGCGGCGAGCCCCATCAGCAGGCGGGCTTTTTCGCCGCCGGAAAGATCCTTGGCGGCCGTCGCCATCTTTTCGGTCGCAAGCCCCATCTGGGCGACGCGGGCGCGCACCTTGGCTTCCGGCGCACCCGGCATCAGCCGGCGCACATGCTCCACCGGCGATTGCTCGGGGATGAGGTCGTCGAGTTGGTGCTGCGCGAAGAAGCCGATCTTCAGGCTCGGCGCGATCTTCACTTCACCGCTCTCCGGCGCGAGCCGGCCGGAGATGAATTTGGCGAAGGTCGATTTGCCGTTGCCGTTCGAGCCGAGCAGGGCGATCCGGTCGTCATTGTCGATACGAAGATTGAGGTTCTTCAGGATCGGATTGCCGGGCTCATAGCCGACGGCGCCACTCTGGATCGCGACGATCGGCGAAGCCGGCTGCTTTTCCGGCTCGGGAAAAGTGATCGGCTGCACATGGTCCTCGATCACCGCAGCGACCGTTCCCATCCGCTCGAGCGCCTTGACACGCGATTGTGCCTGTCGGGCCTTGGAAGCCTTGGCCTTGAAGCGATCGATGAAGCCCTGCAGATGTTTGCGTGCCGCGTCGTTCTTGGCCTTGGCCTTCGTCTGCAATTCGTCGGCTTCCGCCTTCTGCCGCTCGAACTGGTCGTATCCGCCGCGATAGAAGGTAAGCTTCTTCTGGTCGAGATGGACGATCGCATTGACCGCATTGTTCAAGAGGTCGCGATCATGGCTGATGATGATGACGGTGTGCGGATAGCGCCTGACATAGTCTTCCAGCCACAGCGTGCCTTCGAGGTCGAGATAGTTGGTCGGCTCGTCGAGCAGAAGCAGATCCGGCTCGGAAAACAGCACGGCGGCAAGGGCGACGCGCATGCGCCAGCCGCCGGAGAAGGAGGAGGCGGGGCGGGCTTGCGCTGCCTTGTCGAAGCCGAGGCCGGCAAGAATACTCGCCGCGCGCGCTTCGGCCGAATGCGCGTCGATATCGACAAGGCGCATCTGGATTTCGGCGATGCGGTGCGGGTCGGTCGCGGTTTCCGCCTCGGCAACGAGGGCGGTGCGTTCCCTGTCCGCGGCAAGCACGATCTCGATCAGAGCGTCCTCAGTCGCCGGTGCTTCCTGCGCCACCTGGCCGATGCGTGCGGCCTTCGGGATCGACACCGATCCGCTCTCCGAGCCGAGATCGCCGGTGATGACGCGAAAAAGCGTGGACTTGCCGGCGCCGTTGCGCCCGACGAGCCCTGCCTTCGTACCTGAAGGCAGCGAAACGCTGGCATTGTCGAGAAGCAGGCGCCCTGCGATGCGGGCGGAAATGTCGGTGAGCGTGATCATGGCCGGCGTTTTGGCCGAAAGCGCTCGCCAAGGCAAGAGCGCTTATCCCGCGCCAAGCTTGCTTGTGCGCTGACAAGCCTGCTTATCCCGGGGACAAGCCTGCTTGTCCCACCGCAAGCGCGCTCGTCCGCCGCCTCAGCGGCCGAAAGTCTGCACCGGCAGTCGGGGGTTCGATTGCGCGGCGAGAAGCGCCACCCGGGCATTGGCCTGTAACTGTCCTGGCGTTGCCGCATCTGTGCTGAGCGCCACGCCGATCGAGATGGTGAGCCTGCCGGGATCGGCCTTGTCGGATGTCGCAAAGACCAGATTGTCCTCGACGGAGGAGCGCAGGCGTTCAGCGATCGTCATTGCATCCTGCATGCCGACATTGGAAAACAAGAGGGCGAATTCGTCAGCCTCGGTGCGGGCAACGAAATCGTTCTTCTTGATCGACTTTTGGAGGAGGCCGGCGAGTTTCTTCAGGAGCTTGTTGCCTGCCTGGGTGCCGTATTTGTTGTTGAGATCGGTGAAATTGTCGATGTCGACCATGATCAGCGCGCTGCCGGCGGCACCTTCTTCCCGCTCGTAGAGGTCGGCGATCATCCGGTTCAGTGCGATGCGGTTCGGAAGCCCGGTAATCCTGTCGGCGATCGCGGCCGACTGCATAGCCGAAATACCGCGCTCCAGCGTTTCCAGCGTCTTGATATCGTCCTGCAGCTTCGCGCCGATTTCCATCTCCGCTGCAAGAACGGTCGAAAGCGAAGCCGTGAGGTAGTCGACCTCGCCGAGGAAAGCGGCAAGGCTCTGGTCGTCATGGCCGGAAACGGATTTCAGGATCGTGCCGCAGGCGCGCGCAAAGGCGTTCTTGTGTTTCAGCCCTTCGGCAAGTCTTTCCGCCACGTCGCGCAACATCCGGCTCGCTTCGTTGCGTGATGTCTCGCCCGCCAGCCCGCAATGGCTGACGAGGCGGTATTTCAGGCCGAGTTCGTCGAGCATCGGCTGCTGCGGCTGCGGCCCGAGTGCCGCGATATCCTGCGCAAGGCCGGCATTGAGCCCGATGATCGCCTCGTGAAAGAGTTCGTAATTACGCGGTAGTGCCGCGACGTTCAGGCGCGCCATGTGCTGGGCGATCTTCTGAATATCCGCCATCGGCGTCGGGCGCACAGCCTCGCGCGGCACCAGTGCGTTTGCGCTTGCATTCTGCATGACGATCCCTCGCGGCCCGGCCTCATCTCTCACATCCGCTATGCCCGCAAGCTTTTAAGAGAGGCTGAATTTTCAACGGCGAAGCCCTGGATTGGCGGCAGAACCGGCGAAGGCGGTTAATTCAGTCTTGATGGCCGGAACATGATGCCGAAAAGTGTGAGCGGTTTTCCGGATGACATCATGCTCTCACTCTTTAATTTGGAACGGGCCTCACATCCACTCGCGGCCCTCGCTGCGCAGGAAGTAGATGAGATCAAGCATGAGGCTCGGCCTGCCGAGCGCCGTCAGCGTCATATGGCACTGGCCGCGATGATGGGTTTGGTGGTTGAAGAAATGCGCGAGCGCTGCCGACAGAGGCTGGGTGATCTCGACCGGCTGTACCACCGTTACATAGGTGAAGTTGGCGGCGAGGGTTCTATCGTCCAGCATGCCTGTCCAGGCAATGATCCGCTCGTCCTCTGCTTTGCGTGCGGCGGCAAGAGCATCCAGTTCTCCGAAGAGCACGGCATCGAGTGTCGTCGGCGCTTCGCCGGTGCCGGTGAAGCGCTTCATCCATATCCGGTCGGCGACGAGCAGGTGATTGAGCGTGCGATGAAGCGAGCCGAAGAAAGCGCCGCGGTCGCTGCGGAATTCCGCATCGCTGAGTTCGGCGGCAGCCGCATAGACTTGCGTGTTGGCCCAGCGATTATAGGCGGCGAACATCCTGTAATGTCTGAGCATTCAGTCCCTCCCGGATTGGTCGCGGCAGTCTAGCCCGTTTTCCCGGAAATCGCAGTGATGCGCCCATGAAATTTCCTGATTTGATCGCAGCCGCTTTCTGTCGTGGAATGGATCGAGCTGCGATCTCGAAAGGACTGTTATGACCAGAGCCCTCTATTCCCTCTGTGGCGCCGACGAGCGGCGCTTCTTTTCGCCCCATTGCTGGAAGGCGGTGATGGCGCTGGCGCATAAGGGGCTCGATTTCGAGGAGATTCCGACGACCTATGCCCGCATCCGCGCGATCGGCGGCGGCGTCTCGTCGATTGTGCCCGTTCTCGACGATAACGGCCGGCTGATCCCCGACAGTTTCGACATCGCCCTTTATCTGGAGGAAACCTATCCTGAGCGGCCGTCACTGTTCAACGGCGAGGGCGGCAAGGCGCTATCGCGAATGGTGGAAGGCTATTCGCAGATGATCATCCATCCGGCGATCATGCGCATCGCCCTTCTCGATATCCATGCGAACCTCGACGAGGAAGACAAGGCCTATTTCCGTCAAAGCCGAGAGGCTCGGCTCGGCAAGCCGTTGGAAGTGGTTGCCGCCGACAGCGAGGCGGAGAAAGCAGCCTTCGGCGCCAAGCTGGAGCCGCTGTGGCACATGCTGAAGTTCCAGCCCTTCATCGGCGGGCAGACACCGCTCTTTGCCGACTATATCGTCTTCGGCGCGCTGCAATGGCTGCGTGTCTCCGCCGGTCTCGCCATGCTGGCCGCCAACGATCCCGTCACGCTTTGGTTCGAACGCTGCCTCGATCTTCACCAAAGCCGCGGCAGGACTGTGACAGCGGCGTGAAATTGCCGCCTACCTCTTGTTTTCGGGCGTTGGGGCGGGTAAAGACCGCCCACTTTTCCCGAGAAAACAGAGGATTTGACTATGGCGATTGAACGCACCTTCTCGATGATCAAGCCGGACGCAACGAAGCGCAACCTGACGGGCGCCATCACCAAGATGCTCGAAGATGCCGGCCTGCGTGTCGTCGCTTCCAAGCGCGTCTGGATGAGCCGTCGCGAAGCCGAAGGCTTCTACGCCGTTCACAAGGATCGTCCATTCTTCGGCGAACTGGTCGAAGGCATGACCTCCGGCCCGACTATCGTTCAGGTGCTCGAAGGCGAAGGCGCGATCCTCAAGAACCGCGAAATCATGGGCGCGACCAACCCGGCAAACGCTGACGAAGGCACGATCCGCAAGGTTCACGCTCTGTCGATCGGCGAAAACTCGGTTCACGGTTCGGATGCTCCTGAAACGGCCGCCCAGGAAATCAAGTACTGGTTCTCCGATACCGAAATCGTCGGCTGAGGCTGCGCTTCGGCATTCGCCGGCAATGCCTTGAATTGACTCTCGAAAGCCGGGGCCTTGCTCCGGCTTTTTCTATGCACTTCTCTATGCCGGGCATTTGTCGGTGTTCGAGAAATCGACGCTGCCGTCAGGCTTGAAGACCTCCGGGTTCTTTTCATAAAGCGCGCCGAGGACGAGCGGCTTGCTCGGCAGGACGGTCTGGTCGAGGTCGGACCGGAACTGCGTCTTCAATTCCTGCAGCACCTTGCCGTCCTTGTCGACCAGCCGGACACTCACGGAATAGGGGCGGTCCTTGCGCACGCAGTGCAGTTTTTCGCTCTGCAGCGCGATCTTGTCGTCGATCGGGTAGATTTTCTGGTTCAGCACCAGCGGATCGCCGCCTTCAGGATTTTCGAATTCGGCGATGATGACAGAACCGTCGGGGATAGGCCCTGTCTTCTTCAGCGTCAGCAGATAGGTGGCGCTGGCCACCCGATAGTTGAAGACGAAGAGATGGCCGGTGACCTCGACCAGGTTTTCAGCCTGGCGTTGACAGCCGGCAAGCAGAAGGCCGGCTGCTGCCACCGTTACGATCATATATTTCCTCATGGCGTCTCCTCCTTCTTGCGGCGATAGTGACGGTTCGCCTTGGCGCGGTTGCCGCAGACCGCCATGTCGCACCAGGCTCGGCTCCTGTTCTTGCTGCGGTCGATGAACAGCCAGCCGCAATTGCCGCAGATCTTCATGCGTTGGGGATCAGGCATGGCGATCAGCCGCAGCGCCGAATGGGCGGTCGCCGCGGCCACGCTGCCAGGGCTTGCTTCGCGCAACACCTTCGCCAGCGCCTCCAGCAGGCTGGCCAGCAATTGGTCGTCGCCGCCATTCAGTATACGCTTGCGGAAATAGAGGTCGATTGCTTCCCGCAGCGCGATGAAATCCGCCTCGTTTTCCCTAGCCACCGGCGCGATGTCGCCGAAGAGGGCGCGCTCGGCGCAGAATTCGGCAGCGGCGCGCGGAAAGCTCCGCATCTGGTCCCTGTCCGCGAAGCGGTCGATCCGCCGCATTGCATCGTGGCGCAGAACCACGCTGTTGACGACATCGAGCGCCAGCGCGCCGCCGGCAAAGCGGTGAGGGGTCCAGGAAAAGCTCATCATGAAATTATAACTAGCGAAATAGGTTTTACCAGTTATAATTTTGGTGACGCGGAGTGTCTGGAATGGCCTATCTTCTGCAGCAACTGGCGAATGCGGTTCCGCTCGCTGCTCTCTATGCCGCGCTCGCCTTCGGTTATGCCGTAGCCTTCGGTGTGACGAAGCGGGCTGACATCACCTATGGGGCGATCTTCGCCTTCGCGGGCCAGATCCTGCTGCTCTTCAGCGAACTCGCCTATGTCAGGTTTTGGCTGGTGCTGCCGGCGGCACTTGCCGTCGGTGCCTGCGCTTCCATCGTCTATTCGCTGGCGGCGGGCCTATGGATCGGCCGTTCGATCATGCTGCCGCTGGTCAATAAATCGCCGAATACGGTCATCGTCGCTGCCCTCGGCATCATGATCGTGCTGATGGAGACCGCCCGGCTTGCCGCCAATACCCGCGCCATCTGGCTGCCGCCATTTCTGAACGAAACGGTCGTCTTCTGGAGCGACGGCCTGTTCAAAGTGACGCTCACCCATATCCAGCTGATCAACACGGCGCTGATGTGCGCCATTGTCGCTGTGGGTACGCTGATCCTCAGGCGCACGGGCTGGGGCCGCATCTGGCGCGCCGTCACTGATGATCCGCTGGCCGCCGAGCTCTGCGGCACCAGCGCCGACCGCGTCTTCCTCGTCGCCTATGCGGCCGCCGCCCTCGTCGCCACTATCTGCGGCATCCTCGCCACCTTCTATTACGGCTCGATGGATTTCGGCGCCGGCCTGATGTTCGGGCTGAAGGTGCTGCTGATCGCAGCTGTCGGCGGCTATTCCGATCCATTGCGCTCGGCAGGCGGCGCCGCCGGGCTTGCCGTCGTCGAAACCATGTGGGGCGCCTACGGCCCCTTCGTCTGGCGGGATCTCGTCATCTTCTCGCTGCTCGTCCTGCTCTTGGTCATGAGCCGCAGGGAGCGCGTGGTTCTCTGAAGCAATTCCAGTAAAAGTGCGCAGCGGTTTTGCGTCTGGAATTGCGTGAAACAAAAAGGTGGAGCATTTCCGTCACTCGGATAAATCAGGAAATGCGCTAATTTACTTCCACTTGTCGCGCGCCGCGTCGTCGGCGTCTTTCGCCGCGACCCAGTCGCCGGTGGCGCCATCCCTAGCGTGCTCCTTCTTCCAGAAGGGGGCTGCAGTCTTCAGGAAATCCATGACGAAATTGGCGCCGTCGAACGCCGCCTGCCGATGCGGTGCGGTTGCGACGACGAGCACGATATTCTCGCCGGCGGCGATCCTCCCGTAACGGTGGATGGCGGTGAGGCCGAGAAGTCCGAAACGCGCGATGGCAAGATCGCCGATGCGCCGCATCTCTGCTTCGGCCATGCCGGGATAATGCTCGAGTTCGAGGGCTGCAAGCGTGCCGCCTTCATCGCGGCAGAGGCCGGAAAAGGTGACGACGGCGCCGATGCCGGATTTGCCTTTGGAAAGCAGATCGACCTCGGCCTGCAGGTCGAAGTCTTCGCGCTGGACGCGGATGGTGGGAGTGACGGTCACAGCGAAATCCTCCGCTGCTTTGATGTTGCTGCAAAGAATGCCGAAAGGCTGTGCCGCGGAAGCCCCCCTCTGCCCTGCCGGGCATCTCCCCCACAGGTGGGGAGATCACAAGTGGCGCGCTCTTCCTGCCCACGTACCGTTTCGCCGGGCTGAAATGTCGATTGTTGGAGGAAACCCGTGCGCCCAGCCAATCTCCCTCCTTGTGGGGGAGATGCCCGGCAGGGCAGAGGGGGGTGATGTGGCACCACCATCACTGCCTCATCCCCCCGTCATCGGCGGAAAGATCCCGATCTCGCGCGCCCCTGATATCGGCTCGTCATGTTCGACATGCACCATGTCGAGCGCCACGCGGATCACGTCGGGATATTGAAGTGCGGTCTCATATTCTTCACCCAGCGTCTTCAAATGATTCAAGAGATCGGCGACGGTGACGACGGAGGAGGGGAGGTCAATCTCCTCCTCGCCCTTGCCGATGCGCTCGCGCACCCAGGCGAAATAGACAAGCCGCGTCATTCCTCGTCATCCACGATATGTTTCACGCCGGCGCGGAAATAGTCGTAGCCGGTATAGATGGTCAGCAGCGCCGCGATCCACAGCAGCGCAATGCCCGTCTGCGTCGTATAGGGGAAAATTTCGTCTCCGGCCGGGCCGGCGAGCAGGAAGGCGATGGCGACGAGCTGCAGCGTCGTCTTCCACTTGGCGATCCGCGTCACCGGTACGCTGACCTTCAGCGCCGCCAGATATTCGCGCAAGCCCGAAACCAGGATCTCGCGGCAGAGAATGGTGATCGCCGCCCAGATCGACCAGCCGGCGATGGTCTGGTCGGCCGCGACCAGCAGAAGGATCGAAGCGACCAACAGCTTATCTGCGATCGGATCGAGCATGCGGCCGATATTCGACGTCTGGTTCCAGATGCGCGCGAGATAGCCGTCGAGGAAATCGGTGAGCGAGGCGATGACGAAGATCCACAGCGCCACCCAACGCGCCGTGTTGCTGATCGACAGCCTGCCCTCGATGAAGAAGCAGAGAACGATCAGCGGCACGGCGAGGATACGGCCGTAGGTCAGAAGATTGGGAATGCTGTACGCACGCGATGCCATGGGATCGTTTCTCTGAATTGATGCGCCGCTACAGCGCCGCACGTCTTTTCAGGCGCGCAAAGGACGCTGTAACACTTTAGAATATCCGCATCGAGCTTTCCGAAAGTCGATTCCGATTTTCGGGCCGATGCGGTAGATGACGGCTTTGGCTGCGGACCGTCAACATTCTTTCTGTCTTTTCACCGCCTTTGCGTGGAATTTGCGACGGACGCCGGTTATTTCGCGGCGTCGTCGTGGAAATGGTTATAGACCTGCTTGGCGACGGCTTCCGAGATGCCTTCCACCGCCATCAGGTCGGACAGGGCTGCGCGCGAAACCGCCTTTGCCGTGCCGAAATGCTGGAGCAGCGCGCGTTTGCGCGATGGCCCGATGCCGCCGATCTCGTCGAGCGGGTTCTTGATCATTTCCTTCTTGCGCCGTGCCCGATGCGAGCCGATCGCGAAACGGTGCGCCTCGTCGCGCATGCGCTGGATAAAATAGAGCACCGGATCGCGCGGCGGCAGCGTGAAGCTCTCGCGTCCCGGCGGGAAGAAGCGTTCGCGCCCGGCGTCCCGGTCGACGCCCTTGGCGATGCCGATCGCCGTCACGCTGTCGGTGATGCCGAGTTCGGCAAGGATGGCGCGCACCGCTGTCATCTGACCCTGGCCGCCGTCGATGAGGATCACATCGGGCCAGGTGGGGAAGGGCATGTCGGCTGCATCGGGAGTGGCCGTCTGCGCCGTCCGGTCAGGAATGCCTTCCTCCTTGATCAGCCGCGAGAAACGCCGCGTCATCACCTCCTTCATCATGCCGAAGTCGTCGCCGGGCGTGATGTCGGTCGATTTGATGTTGAACTTGCGGTACTGGTTCTTGACGAAACCTTCCGGCCCCGCGACCACCATGCCGCCGACGGCATTGGTGCCCATGATATGCGAGTTGTCGTAGATCTCGATGCGCTGCGGTGCATAGGTAAGCCCGAACGTTTCCTTGAAACCTTCGAGCAGCCGCGACTGCGACGCAGTCTCGGCAAGCTTTCGCCCATGCGCCTCGCGCGCATTGCCGACGACATGGTCGACCAGATCGCGCTTTTCGCCGCGCTGCGGCACGAGGATGGAAACCTTGTGGCCGGCCTTTTCGCTGAGCGCTGCCGCGAGCAGCTCCAGCTCCTCGACCGTCTGCGACAGCATGATCTGCTTCGGCACCGGCTTGTCGTCGTAGAACTGCGCCAGGAAGGAATTCAGCACTTCGGCGCCGGAAAGCTGCGGGTCGGCCTTTGGGAAATAGGCGCGGTTGCCCCAGTTCTGGCCGGTGCGGAAGAAGAACACCTGGATGCAGGAGATGCCGCCCTCATGGTGGATGGCGAATACGTCAGCCTCCTCGACGCCGGCCGGATTAATGCCCTGGTGGCTCTGCACATGCGAAAGTGCGGCCAGGCGATCGCGATAGATCGCCGCCCGCTCGAAGTCGAGGTCCTCGGCCGCTTGGTTCATGGCCTCGGCCATATGCGACTTCACCTTCTGGCTTTTGCCGGACAGGAAGTCCTTCGCCTCCTGCACCAGTTCGCCGTAACCCCCATCGCTGACCTCGTGGGTGCACGGCCCCGAACAGCGCTTGATCTGGTAGAGCAGGCAGGGTCGTGTGCGCGTTTCGAAGACGCTGTCGGTGCAGGTGCGGATCAGGAAGGCGCGCTGCAGCGAATTGATCGTGCGCCCGACCGCGCCTGCCGAAGCGAAAGGTCCGAAATAGTCGCCCTTTCGCGCCCTTGCGCCGCGATGCTTGAAGATCGCCGGCGCCCGGTGGTCGCCGGTGATGAGGATATAGGGAAAGGACTTGTCGTCGCGCAAAAGCACGTTAAAGCGCGGCCGCAAGCGCTTGATCAGATTCGCTTCCAGAAGCAGCGCTTCGGTTTCCGTGCGCGTCGTCACGAATTCCATATTGGCTGTCTGGCGCACCATCTGGGCGATGCGGTTGGAATGCACCCGGCCGACGGCGTAATTGTTGACGCGCTTCTTCAGGCTGCGCGCCTTGCCGACATAGAGCACGTCGCCCTCGGCATTGAACATGCGGTAGACGCCGGGACTGTTGGGAAGCCGCTTGACGAATTCGCCGATCAGTTCCGCGCCGATGAGCCCGGTTTCATTGAGGCTGCCCGCATTCCAGTCGACCGTCGCCGCAAGCGGGGCGGCGGCGGAAACGTCGCCTTCCACTTCGATATCGTCTTCGCTCTCATCCGTCTCGTCGTAGAGAACGCCGCCATCCGGCAGCTTTCGTCCGTTCATTCCGTAATCTCCGCCACATCGGGCGTCTGCCAGGCGAGGTGCTGGCCGCCGTCGAGGGCAATCATCTGGCCGGTGATCGAGGGCGTGTCGTAAAGGAAGCGAATCGTTTGTCCGAATTCCTCCAGCGCCGGCCCTCGCTGCAAGATAAGGGCTGAGACCTGCGCTTGGAAGTCCTCCATCGCCTGCCGCTCGCTCGGCATCGAGGGGCCGGGGCCGATGGCATTGACGCGGACGCGTGGCGCCAATGCCTGTGCAAGCGTCTGCGTCGCCGTCCACAGCGCGGATTTGGAGAGGGTATAGGAATAGAAGCTGGGCCTCAGCGCCCAAACCCGCTGGTCGATGATATTGACGATCTGCCCCGATGCCTCAGCGGGCATCTGCTGCGCGAAGGCGGCCGCAAGGATAGAGGGCGCACGTACATGCAGGTCGAAGTGCAATGCCCAGGTGGCGGCATTGAAACTACGCGCTGAATCATGCTGGAAGACCGACGCATTATTGACGAGCAGATCGAGCGGCCCGAGCGCTTCCGACGCCTTCGCGACCAAGGCGGCTGTTTCGCCGATATCGGTGAGGTCGGCCTGCAGGGCGGTCGCCCGATATCCCTTTCGCCGCAATTCCGCCACCAGCTCTTCGGCCTCACCGATGGAGCCGTTCGCGTGGATCGCAACGGAAAAGCCATTTGCAGCAAGGTCTTCGGCGATTGCCCGGCCTATTCTTTTAGCAGCCCCTGTTATAAGGGCCGAGCGAAGTCTTTTGTGGTTCAAAATCTTGCCTTCTGATCCCGCGAGTCTGTCTGCAGACTATATAGGGGCCGACGGAGATTATATAAATAGGCCGTTGCGGTTGCGTCCGGGAGCCGGATATTCTATGTATTATTTAAGAATACGATTTCTTAAAATAAGTATTTTCAGTTTAACACTTCAGTAGGGTTAATGAAGTGTATGTTGCGCCAAAGCAACATCGAATTTCAGCCATGCGGCAGCCACAATGATATCACAATTTGGCTCTTTCAAATCCGCATTTGAGTTCCAATTTCAGTCTCGATCCGGAAGGGACATCTGGCAATATCCCGCCAATGCTTCACTGATAGACAGATGACAAGCGGCGCGGGACTGAAAGGAGACTAAGTATGCGTGTACTCATTGCTGGCCTCATGGCCTCCGTTTTTGCAATTGCGGGCGTCTCGGCAGCTCAGGCGGCCGATGCCGTCGACCAGGTTCCGGAAGCACCGGTCGCCCAGGACGCTCCAGTCAAGCCGGCAGGCAACTGGGAAGGCTTTTATCTCGGCGGCGCTGGCACCTACAACATGGGTGACTTCGGTTCCGACCGTCACACCTATGGTTTCGGCGGCCAGGTCTTCACCGGCTACAACTGGCAGCAGGGCCAGATCGTTTACGGCGTTGAATCCGATCTCGGCTACAGCGGCGACGACGTCTCCTCAGGCGGCGTCAAGAACAAGTATGGCTGGAACGGCTCCGTCCGTGGCCGCGTCGGCTACGACATGAACCCCTTCCTGCTCTACGGCACGGCCGGTCTTGCCATCGGCGACGTCAAGGTTTCCGACGACACCTCGGACGAAAGCAAGACGAACTATGGCTATACGGTCGGCGCCGGCGTCGAAGCCTTCGTGACCAACAACATCACGACGCGCCTGGAATATCGCTACACCGACTACCAGAGCAAGGACTACGACCTCGACTCCGGCAGCTTCTCGCGCGGTTACGACGAGAACAGCGTCAAGCTCGGTATCGGCGTCAAGTTCTAAGCCGACTGAACATACTGACATAAAGAAGCCGGGCACGTCGCCCGGCTTTTTGCTGTCTGCTCATTGTTCTGAAGCGCTCAGCCCTGGGACTTGAGCTCGCTATGGGCAGGGAATTTCTTGTCGAACTGCCGCAGCCAGTCAGTCAGCGGCGCATGATCGGCTTCCCACTGGTCCTTGAAGCGCAACTCGAGATAATCAAGCGTGGCCGCCAGTGCAAAATGTCCGCCGTTGAGCTTTTTGCCGAGCTTCGGCGGATTGGCGCTGAGATGAGCGAGACCGCTCGTCGCCTTCTTCCATTGCCGGTCGATCCACGGCTGGTGAACCTTTTCCTCGTCGCGGAAGCGCCGCTCGTAGACGATCGCCAGCAGGCAATCGCAGATGCCGTCGCAGAGCGCCTCGAGGATTTCCGCATCCGTGCGCTTGCCCTTCTTGGAAGGGTAGAGCCCGCCCTTCGTCAGCCGGTCGAAATAATGCATGATCGCCACGCTGTCGTATATCGAGACCTCGTCATCGGTCAGAAGCGTCGGGATCTTGCCGAGCGGATTATTGTCCACCAGGATTGCCGGTGCGGTATTGGTGTCGACCCGAATGGCGTTCAACTCCAGGCTCAGAAAATGCGCGGCCATCCGCACCTTGTTGGAATAGGGCGAGGCGGGCGAACAAAGGAGCTTCATGGGGGACACCTGATGAGATTGTGGAGCTGCGGCGCGGACTATTCCGCAAGCAGCTTAAGCGGTCAATCGTCCTTGACGGCCTTGTTCTCTCCGCGCAGCCAGAAGGCACGGTGCGAGGCGAAACGGTCTTGCGCCAGATGGTCCTTCAATGCGGGCAGCAATTGGTGCAACTCGTCCTTCAGCGTGAAAGGTGGGTTGACGATGACGAGGCCTGAGCCCGTCAGTCCCGTAATGCCGCGGTCGCTGCGAACCGTGAGTTCGGCGCAGAGCATTTTCGGGATGTCGAGGGCCTGCAGCGTCTCGTGGAATTCCTTGATCGGCGCGCCCTTCTTCAGCGGATACCACAGGCAATAGGTGCCGCCGGGAAAGCGCCGATAGGCCTTTTCCAGCCCCTCGGCCAGGCGCTGATATTCGTCCTCTTCCTCGAAGGGCGGATCGACGAGCACGATGCCGCGCTTCTCTTTCGGCGGCAGATGCGCGCCGAGCGCCAGCCAGCCGTCGAGCTCGGTGATGCGGGCATGGTGATCGCCCTCGAACAGCCGGTGCAGCCTGACGTAGTCCTCGGGATGCAGTTCCATCGCCGACAGCCGGTCCTGCGGCCGGAACAGCATGCGCGCAAGTTTCGGCGATCCGGGATAGAAACGGATGCCGCCCTCAGGATTGAGTTCGCGGATTGCCGAGAGGTAGGGCTCCAGCAGTTCGGAAACCTGAGGGCCGAGGTCTGCCTCCATCAGCTTGCCGATGCCATCGACCCATTCGCCGGTTTTCTGCGCTTCTTCGGAGGAAAGGTCGTAGAGCCCGATGCCGGCATGCGTGTCGAGCACGCGGAATCCGCCATCCTTCTTTTGCATGTAGCGGATCAGCCGCGTCAGCACGGCATGTTTCAGCACATCGGCAAAGTTGCCCGCGTGATAGATGTGGCGGTAGTTCATTTTTGCTGATGTCCGTATGAATTCGCGTCATGGGGAATTTTTGTGGCTTTTGGCCGTGCAAGCCTTGGAATATACAAATGCCATGAACATTGCGACCCCCATCCACGCCAAATCATCCAAGCCGGACAAAAGGGTGGGCCACACCGCCTGTCCGCATGACTGTCCCTCCACCTGCGCGCTGGAGGTCGATATATCGGAGGATGGCCGCATCGGCCGTGTGCGCGGCGCCAATGACCATTCTTACACGTCCGGCGTCATCTGCGCCAAGGTCGCCCGCTACGCCGAGCGGCTCTACCATCCCGACCGCCTAATGCATCCTCTACGCCGCGCCGGCGCCAAAGGGGCAGGGCAGTGGCAGCAGATTTCCTGGGACGATGCGCTGGATGAGATCGCCGAAGCCTTTGTGAAGGCCGAGGCAAGGGACGGCAGCGAGGCGATCTGGCCCTATTTCTACGCCGGCACCATGGGCTGGGTGCAGCGCGATTCCAACGATCGCCTGCGTCATGCCAAGCGTTACTCCGGCTTCTTCTCCTCGATCTGTACCAACCCCGCCTGGACCGGCTTCACCATGGCGACTGGCACGCTGCGCGGTCCCGATCCGCGCGAGATGGGCCGCACCGATTGCGTCGTCATCTGGGGCACCAACGCGGTCTCGACGCAGGTCAACGTGATGACCCACGCCATCAAGTCGCGCAAGGAGCGCGGCGCGAAGATCGTCGTCATCGACATCTACGATAATCCGACGATGAAGCAGGCCGACATGGCGCTGATCGTCAAACCGGGCACCGATGCCGCACTCGCCTGCGCCGTCATGCACATCGCTTTCCGCGACGGTTACGCCGACTGTGAATACATGGCGAGATATGCCGATGATCCCGCCGGTCTCGAGGCGCATCTGAAAACCAAGACGCCGCAATGGGCCGCTGCCATCACCGGCCTTTCTGTCGAGGCGATCGAAGCCTTTGCCAGCCTCGTCGGCACGACGAAGAAAACCTTCTTCCGCCTGGGTTATGGTTTCACTCGCCAGCGCAACGGCGCGGTCGCCATGCATGCGGCTGCCTCGATCGCCACCGTTCTCGGCTCCTGGCAATATGAGGGCGGCGGTGCCTTCCATTCGAACAGCGACATCTTCCGCATGAACAGCGCCGAACTGACCGGCCGGTCGATGAAGGATGCCGATATCCGCATGCTCGATCAGTCGCAGATCGGCCGCGTCCTGACCGGCGATCCGGTGGCGCTACGCCATCGCGGCCCGGTGACGGCAATGCTGATCCAGAACACCAATCCCGCAAACATCGCGCCCGAGCAGCGCCTCGTCAGACGCGGCTTTGCCCGCGACGATCTTTTCGTTGCCGTCCACGAGCAGTTCATGACCGAGACGGCCGAGGTCGCCGATATCGTCATCCCGGCAACGATGTTCGTCGAGCACGATGACATCTACCGGGCCGGCGGCCAGAACCATATCCTGCTGGGGCCGAAGCTGGTCGAGCCGCCGCCAACCGTGCGCACCAATCTCTTCGTCATCGAGGAACTGGCCAAACGCCTCGGTGTCGCCGATCGCCCCGGCTTCGGCTTCACTGCCCGCGAAATGGTCGACCGCATTCTCGAATCGAGTGGCTTGCCGGATTACGACCATTTCCTCGAATACAAATGGTTCGATCGCCAGCCCGTTTTCGAGGAGGCGCATTATCTGAACGGCTTTGCCCATCCGGATGGCAAGTTCCATTTCCGCCCGGACTGGATCAATCAGCCGGCTCCCAACAAGCCGCCGGTTTCTATCGGCGCGCTCGGGCCACATGCCGAACTTCCGCCCTTCCCGGATCAGGTCGATGTCATCGAAGTCGCCGATCCTGAGCATCCCTTCCGGCTCGCCACGTCGCCGGCGCGCAACTTCCTGAATTCGAGCTTCTCCGAGACCAAGACCTCTCGCCAGAAGGAGGGCCGCCCTGAAGTGATGGTCAATCCAGCCGACGCCGAAGCCAACGGTATCGCCCATGGCGATCTCGTCCGCATCGGCAATAGCCGCGGCGATCTGCGCATTCACGCCCGCGTCACCACCGAGGTGAAATCCGGCGTGCTGATCGCCGAGGGGCTTTGGCCAAACAAGGCGCATGTCGACGGCGAGGGTATCAATGTCTTGACTGGCGCCGACCCTGTCGCGCCCTATGGTGGGGCGGCCGTGCACGACAACAAGGTCTGGCTTCGCAGGGACCCAGCATGATGCAGCCGAAATCCCGGGTGAAGATCGTCAGCGAAGAAACACTGTCGAATGGGTGGACGCGGCTGAGCAGCTATCTGCTCGACTATATCGACCGCAAGGGCGCAACCCAAGGGCTGAAGCGGGAGATCTATCACCGCACGCCCGCTGCCTGCATCCTGCTTTATGATCCCAAGCGCGACCTCGTCGTTCTCGTCCGCCAGTTCCGCCTTGCCGTCCATCTCAACGGCGATCCCGCCTGGATGATCGAGGTGCCGGCCGGCCTTCTCGACGATGACCATCCCGAAGCGGCGATCCGTCGCGAGGCGATGGAGGAGACCGGCTATCGCCTGCGCGATGCGCGCTTCCTGTTCAAGTCCTATACCTCGCCGGGTGCCATCACCGAAGTCGTCCACTTCTTCGCAGCCCTCATCGACACTGCCGACCGCGTGGCGGAAGGCGGCGGTCTGGACGAGGAACACGAGGATATCGAGGTCCTCGAAACCCCGCTCGACGAGGCTGCGGCGATGATCGAAACCGGCGAGATCTTCGACGCCAAAACGATCGTGCTTCTACAGTGGGCACTGTTGAACAGGGGCAAACTTCGATAGCGGGCAGGGCGATGGAGGCCTGGTTCGTCAAGTTGCCTCGGGCGGATCGAGATGATCCGCGACCGTCTTAGTTTTCCCCGCGAACTCGCATCATCTGCCGAAAGGCGCGCCGCTTGAGTGCAGGCATCGCGTTGATGATGCGCATCACGCCGCGCATGACAGCGAGCTGAAGTCTGCCGACAATCGGCCGATGGGCCAGATCGCCGGCATCCATCTGCTTTTTCGATTCTCGGACTGCTTCGGTACTGTAGCGAAGCATCTCGACTTCGTAGGCATGTATGGCTTCGACGAGCGGCTTTCGTCCCTGGTCCGCTTCGACCAGCATGCGTCCAAGCAGAGCGGCGTCGCGAAGCGCTGTATTGGCGCCCGCGCCTCGTCCGGGTGTCATCGTATGGACGGCGTCACCGAGCAAAGTGACATTCGAACTCGTCCAAGGCGTCAGCGGGACCGAGGTCCTCACCTTGATATCGCGGATCGTCGACGGCTCCGTCATGCGGATCAGAGTACGCAAATGCGGATGCCAGTCCCGAGCGAGCTCCAGCCCCAGCTCTCTCAATTGTTCGCCGCTCAGGCCGGCCGGATCCCGCGGGCAATTCTGCCGAGCGCCCCATATGCCCCAGCCGATGCTGTCCTCGTCGAGTGCCTCGACGAAATCCGGCCAACGAGCAGCGACACTAGGGTCGCTTCGGCTGTCGACGAACTCGAGCGAGTGAATGATTGCGCCGAAGCCCATCGGTGCCATAATCAGCGACATGCCTTTGAACATTTTGTCCGACAGCAGAGCTTTCGTCTCGACCGTCATAGGAATTTTGCCCCCGAGCGATACGATTCCGGTGTCTTCCAAACGCGCTTCCGGCAAGCGTTGCCTGCGTACCGCGGAGTTCGTGCCGTCAGCGCCCACCAGCACATCTCCCGTCGCGAGGCTTCCATCCTGAAAGCTGGCGGTGACCGACCCGTCGGCGTTATTTGAGTAACCTTGAAGCGCTTTCCCGAAGAAGACGTCATCTTCAAGTCCCCTGAGCAGAACCCGCCTCAGCGTCTTTCGAATAACATTCCTTTCATCGTCGAGAGCGTTCGGGCCTGCATCATCGATATCGAAGCTCAGCACTTCGCCCAGCTGTTCAGTGAGCATGTTGAAATAGCGCGGCGACCTGGCGCAGGTGGCGACATAGAGATCGTAGAGTTCACCGGGGATACAGGCTTTCAGCGCTCGGCTTCCAGCCGGGCTGATGCCAACGCGATAACCACCGCTGTTGGTGTTCGGCGCAAGGTCGCGCTCATACACCGCTATGCAAACCCCAGCCTGCTTAAGCAGATGTGCGAGTGCTAGACCGCCAGTCCCGGCGCCGATAATCAAAACCTTCATGGTGCTAATCCTGGTCGAGTTTGGGGTCGATGGAGAACTTGGCGGCGATCTGCCTCAGCCACTCCTCTGTCCAGGTAATGCGCTGGGCGCTGAGGTCCCCGACAACGCTGTTGACCCAGGACAATTCGGTTGCGTGAAGCACTCGGAGATATTCCATCTCGAGAAGGAAGAGCCTTGGAACGGCCTGCGCTTCCTGCAGGACTTCGTCTATCCGGCGAAGTTCTGACTCGATGGCTTTTGCTCTGAGCTCAAGCTGGCTCGCCACATCATCAGGCGTAAGCAGAGGAAGAAATGACATGGCTGCGGGGAATTCCGGATATTCCCGCGTTAAGGTCGACAATATCGCCCGCATCCATTCCAGCGCGATCTCGCGGCCCTTCTCGGTTATCTCGTACACGGTCCGCTCGGGACGCTTGTCATCCCGAACTGTTTTCTGCGGGGTGATCAAACCCTCGCGTTCGAGCCGCTGGATTGTTTGATAAAGGCTCGCCCTCTGCGTGACATTGATCACCTCGTCCTTGCCGCGCTCCTTGATGAGTCGCTGCATTCGGTACGGATGCAGCGGTTCTTCCATGAGCATTGCAAGGACGGCGAGCGCGATTGGAGAGCGTTTGATCGTTTTCATAGTCATAGTGTTACTAGTTATTTTATAACTAGTCAACGCGGTAACCAGGGGCGTTGGCTCCTGGACAGGCGCCGGCTGGATCTATGGCCGTGAATCCGAGGGGCGAGCGCATCCAACCAATTCCAAAGCGCAAGTTTCAGCTTTAAGGTGACAACGTTGGAAATTTCATACGACTGTCACGAAGCGGTTCTATCCGCTGCGGTTTGTCAATCTCGGATGCGGTCAGGAGAAAGCCCATGTGGCTCAGCAATTTCACCCTCGTTCTCCCAAACGAGGTGGTGAGTGAAGGTTCCGTGCGTGTTGAGGATGGCGCCATCGCCGAGATCAGGCCGGAGCCGGTCGCCGGTGCTGCCATCGATGGCGGCGGGCGGCTGCTGATGCCCGGATTCGTCGATCTGCACGGCGACATGATCGAGCGCGAGATCGCCCCACGGCCAAACGCGACGATGCCGATCGATTTCGGCATCCACGAACTCGACAAGAAGCTTGCCGCCGCCGGTGTCACGACGGCGTTTGCCGCCGTCTCCTTTGCGACCGAGAGCGTCTACGGCCATGTCCGTTCGCTGGAGACCACCTCCGCAGTGATCGAGGGCATCAATCGCTTGCGGGATGATCTGCTGATCGATCACCGCGTTCACGCCCGTTACGAAATCACCAATGTCGGGGCAGCTCCCGCGCTTGAGCGCCTGCTGAATGCCGACCAGATCGACATGGTCTCCCTGACCGACCACACGCCGGGCCAGGGCCAGTACAACAACCTGCAGAGCTACATCCTCAGCATTTCCGAGCGCCGCGCCATCTCCGAGGACATGGCCGCGGAGATCGTCGCCAAGCGCATCGCCATGCGCAACAATCCGGACATCGAGGCCAAGCTGAAGGAGATCGTCGCGCTGTCGCTGAGGCACAAGCTGTCGCTTGCCTCACATGACGATGACAGCGTCGAAAAAGTCGCCGAGATGCACGATCTTGGCGTCACCATCAGCGAGTTTCCCGTCACCGCAGCTGCAGCGGAAGAGGCGCGCCGCCGCGGTCTCTGGACGCTGATGGGTGCGCCGAACGCGCTGCGCGGCCAGTCTATGTCGGGCAATCTCAGCGCGCTCGACGCCGCCAAGGCCGGGCTGCTCAGCGTCATCGCCGCCGATTACCATCCGGCTGCCTTCGTGCCCGGCATCTTCAAGCTTGCCGACATGGTGGAAGGCGGCCTGCCGGCAGCCGTTGCCATGGCGACCGGCAATGCGGCCCGTTCCGCCGGCCTGTCGGATCGCGGCGAGATCGCCGTCGGCCAGCGCGCCGATCTCGTCGTGGTCGAGCCGGGCGATATCAATCGCATCCGCGCCACCTTCCGCGCCGGTCGCTTCGTCTACAGCGACGGCACCCTCCATCCGTTAAGGGCTTTGGCGGCTTAAGCTCGGTCGCCGATGAGCGAAATCAGTTGAGCCTTGGGTGCGGCGGTCGCGGCCTCCGCGCCGACGGCTTTGCCGCCTTCCATCGCCACTCGACCTTCGGCAAACAGCCGCAAGGCCTGCGGATAGATCTGGTGTTCGATGGTGAGCACGCGCGCGGCAAGGCTTTCGGCCGTATCGCCCAAGAGAACCGGCACAGCCGCCTGGCCGATCACCGGCCCCTCATCCATGCCTTCGGTGACGAAATGCACCGTGCAGCCGGCGATCCGCATGCCGGCGTCGATCGCCCGCTGATGCGTATGCAGGCCGGGAAATAGCGGCAGCAGGGAAGGGTGGATGTTGAGCATCCGGCCTTGGTAACGCTGGATGAATGTCGCCGTCAGCAGCCGCATGTAGCCTGCCAGGCAGAGAATATCGGGTTTAAGCTCGTCGAGCGCCGAAAAGATCGCCGCCTCATGCGCATCCTTGCTGGCGTAGTCCTTGCGGGGAAAAGCGAAGGTGGAAATGCCTTCGGCATCAGCCTTGGCAAGCCCGCCGGCATCCGCCTTATCGGAGATCACCCCGACGATCTCGGCCGGGTAGTCGGCTGCTTTCGCCGCCGCAACCAGCGCCATCATGTTGGAGCCGCTGCCTGATATGAAGACGACGGCGCGTTTGCGCGGCGAGCTCATATGGCAAGCGTACCCTTGTAGACCGTGCCGGCAGCGCCTTCGTCGCGGACGATCATGCGGCCGAGCGTGATGACAGTCTCGCCCTCAGCTTCGAGTGCCTCGGACACCGCCGCGACGTTCTCAGCGGCGACGACGGCGATCATGCCGACGCCGCAGTTGAAGGTGCGCAGCATTTCTCTGGATTCGACGCCGCCCGTCTTGGCGAGCCACGAAAACACCGGCGGAACCTTGACGGCGTCAAGATCGATCTCGGCCGCCAGGTGCTTCGGCAGGACGCGCGGAATATTTTCCGGGAAACCGCCGCCGGTGATGTGCGCCAGCGCCTTTATGGCGCCGGTCTCACGGATCGCCTTCAGAAGCGGCTTCACATAGATGCGGGTCGGCTCGAGCAGGGCTTCGCCGAGCAGCCGGCCTTCGGCAAACGGTGCGGCTGCGCTCCAGTCGAGGCCGGACAGTTCGACGATCTTGCGCACCAGCGAAAAGCCGTTGGAATGGACGCCGGAGGAGGCAAGGCCGAGGATGACATCGCCCTCGGCAATATCGCCTGATGGCAGGAGCTTGCCGCGTTCGGCAGCACCCACGGCAAAGCCGGCGAGGTCGTAGTCGCCGGAGGAATACATGCCGGGCATCTCGGCCGTTTCGCCGCCGATCAGCGCGCAGCCGGCCTCGCGGCAGCCGGCGGCAATGCCGCCGACGATAGCCGCGCCCTGGTCGGGGTCGAGCTTGCCGGTCGCGAAGTAATCGAGGAAGAACAGCGGCTCGGCGCCCTGCACCACGAGATCGTTGACGCACATGGCGACCAGGTCGATGCCGACGGTGTCGTGATAGTCGGCATCGATCGCGATCTTCAGCTTGGTCCCGACGCCGTCATTGGCGGCAACGAGAACCGGATCGGTAAAGCCTGCGGCCTTGAGGTCGAAGAGCCCGCCGAAGCCGCCGATCTCGCCGTCGGCGCCGGGACGGCGCGTCGAGCGCACCGCCGGCTTGATCTTCTCGACGAGGAGGTTTCCGGCATCGATATCGACGCCCGCATCGCTATATGTCAGGCCGTTTTTCCCAGACTGGCTCATGCTGGTCTCCGATGGCTATTTCAAGCGGCAAACGTGCCGCGTCATCTGCCGGTCGCAATTGCATGACAGGGGCGTTTATGCAAGCGTTGCATGGCAAAAGCCCCCAATTTCCCGCGTCTTCCTCCAGCCTTTCGGGGATTTGGCACGACAGGGTTGACCATCTTTGCGCCTGCATCCTATGTGCTGAATGGCCGCTCCGGTTCGGGTGCGGCGTTTGGCGGCGGCGAGTGATCAGCGGGGAAGCGATGCCACAGCATGTCAGCGGCAACAGTCTCAAGCGTCAGATTTTCTTCTGGCTGGTAGTGCTCGTCTTCTTCATCGTCTTCCTTTATGTCTTCAGCTCGATCCTGCTGCCCTTCATCGCCGGCATGGCGATTGCCTATTTCCTTGATCCGGTGGCTGACCGGCTTGAACGCCTGGGTCTGAGCCGCATGATGGCGACCATCGGCATTCTCGTCGCCTTCGTCATCGTCTTCACGCTGGCGCTGATGATCCTCATTCCGGTGCTCATCAGCCAGTTCAACGATTTCGCTCAGCGTCTGCCGGGTTATATCAGCCAATTACAGCAGTTCATCACGCAGGCGCAGAATTCGCTGCTGCCGGACTGGGTCGAGAACCAGATGGGCACGATCAAGGACAATCTCTCCGGCATCCTGTCGGAGGGCATGGGCTTCCTCACCGGGCTCTTCGCGCAGATCTGGAATTCGGGCAAGGCGATCGTCGACGTCATATCGCTGCTCGTGGTCACCCCCGTCGTCGCCTTCTATATCCTGCTCGATTGGGACCGTATGGTTGCCAAGGTCGACCAGTGGATCCCGCGCGACTATGTCGGCGATGTCCGCCAGATCGCCAAGGAGATCGACCAGGCGATCGCCGGTTTCATCCGCGGCCAGGGCTCGCTCTGCCTCATCCTCGGCATCTATTATGCCGTCGGCCTTTCTCTTGTCGGGCTGAATTTCGGCCTGCTGATCGGCCTCTTCGCCGGCATGATCAGTTTCATTCCCTATGTCGGCTCGATGGTTGGCCTCGTGCTCGCCATCGGCGTGGCGCTTGTGCAATTCTGGCCCGATTATCCCTGGATCGGCCTGGTGCTCGTCGTCTTCTTCAGTGGCCAGTTCCTAGAAGGCAACATTCTGCAGCCGAAGCTCGTCGGCTCGAGCGTCGGCCTGCATCCGGTCTGGCTGATGTTTGCGCTTTTTGCCTTCGGCGCGCTCTTCGGTTTCGTAGGGCTTCTGGTCGCGGTGCCGGCCGCCGCCGCCGTCGGCGTCCTTGTTCGTTTCGCGCTTTCACGCTACCTTCAGAGCGATCTTTATTTTGGCGGGTCGCTCAGTGGCCGCGCCCGGAAGACGAAATCAGTTCCCAATGAATGACGTGAAGAACGCTGATCCGAAGCGCAAAGCCGGAGAGCAGCTGCCGCTGGTCTTTTCGCACGATGCCGCAAGCGGGCGCGACGACCTCCTGATCTCGGAGCGTCTTGCCGCCGCCGTTTCGATCGTCGATGCCTGGCCGGCATGGCCATCACCGGTTGTCGTGCTCGCCGGCCCCGTCGGCTCGGGAAAATCACATCTCGCCCGCATCTGGCGGGAATTGAGCGGCGCCGTCGACATCCATCCCGAGCTTGGCTCGGACGCCGCGGTTGCCGCCGCCGCCGGCCCGGTGCTGTTCGAGGACGCCGACCGCCTCGGCTTCGACGACAACGCGCTCTTCCATGTCATCAACAGCGTGCGCGAAAACGGCACCAGCCTGTTGATCACCAGCCGCCTCTGGCCGATGTCGTGGCCAGTTTTGCTGCCCGATCTGCGCTCGCGCCTGAAAGCGGCAACCGTCGTCGAGATCGGCGAACCCGATGAGGCGCTGTTGTCGCAGGTGATCGTCAAGCTCTTCGCCGACCGGCAGCTTTATATAGATGACAAACTCGTGCTCTATATCGTGAACCGGATGGAGCGGTCGCTGAACGCGGCCCAGACGATCGTCGAAAGGCTTGACCGGCTGGCCCTGTCGCGAGGCACCAAAATCACCCGGTCTCTTGCTGCCGAAGTATTGAATGAATTGGGAAATTCGGAACCGGCCGATTGACTGTCACAGTTCCGTCGTCAAACTGATATAATTGCCTTTGGCGATTGAAAACGGGGTAAGCGGACCATGGATAGCGCAGTCGCAGAACATCAGGAACTCACTCCGGAAATCAACGACAACACCCCCCCGCTGGAAGAGCTGCTCAAGAGCCCCGAGCGCTTCATCAACCGAGAATTCTCCTGGCTGCAATTCAACCGCCGTGTCCTGGAAGAAACGTTGAATACCGAGCATCCGCTGCTCGAGCGCGTCCGCTTCCTGTCGATCTCGGCCGCCAACCTCGATGAATTCTTCATGGTGCGTGTCGCCGGCCTCGAGGGCCAGGTACGCCAGAACATCGCCATCCGCAGTCCCGACGGCAAGACGCCGGCCGAGCAGCTCGATTCGATCCTGCAGGAGATCGACCATCTGCAGATGGAGCAGCAGGCCTCGCTGGCCGTCCTGCAACAATATCTCGCCAAGGAAGACATCCTGATCGTACGCCCCGGCGCCTTGAGCGATGCCGACCGCCAGTGGCTGGCCGCCGAATTCGAACAGGCGATCTTCCCGGTCCTGACGCCGTTGTCGATCGATCCTGCCCACCCGTTCCCCTTCATTCCGAATCTAGGCTTCTCGATCGGTCTGCAGCTCGTTAGCAAGAATGGCCGCGAGCCGATGACGGCGCTGCTGCGCCTGCCGGTGGCGCTCGACCGCTTCGTCCGTCTGCCGGATGATGGAAACACGATCCGCTACATCACGCTGGAAGATGTCGCCAACATCTTCATCCACCGGCTCTACCCGGGTTACGAGGTGCAGGGCTCCGGTACGTTCCGCGTCATCCGCGACAGCGATATCGAAGTCGAGGAAGAGGCCGAGGATCTCGTCCGCTTCTTCGAAACGGCGCTGAAACGCCGCCGCCGCGGTAAGGTCATCCGCATCGAGACCGACTCGGAAATGCCGGCCTCGCTGCGTCAGTTCGTCGTCCAGGCGCTCAATATCCCTGATAATCGCGTCGCCGTTCTGCCGGGCCTTCTGGCGTTGAACACCCTGTCCGAGATTACCAAGGCGCCTCGCGAAGATCTCAGGTTTGCCCCCTACAATGCGCGATTTCCCGAGCGCGTCCGCGAACATGCCGGCGACTGCTTCGCCGCCATCCGCGAAAAGGACATGGTCGTCCATCACCCCTACGAATCTTTCGACGTCGTGGTCCAGTTTCTTCTCCAGGCTGCGCGCGATCCTGACGTCCTGGCGATAAAGCAGACGCTTTACCGCACCTCCAACGACAGCCCGATCGTCCGCGCGCTGATCGACGCCGCCGAAGCCGGCAAGTCGGTGACGGCGCTGGTCGAGCTCAAGGCCCGCTTCGACGAAGAGGCGAACATCCGCTGGGCGCGCGATCTCGAGCGCGCCGGCGTGCAGGTCGTCTTTGGCTTCATCGAGCTCAAGACCCACGCCAAGATGTCGATGGTCGTTCGGCGCGAGGAAGGCAAGCTGCGAACCTATTGCCACCTCGGAACGGGCAACTACCACCCGATCACCGCGAAGATCTATACAGACCTGTCCTATTTCACCTGCAATCCCGTCATCGCCCACGACATGGCGAACATCTTCAACTTCATTACCGGCTACGGCGAACCGGAGCAGGGCATGCAGCTCGCGATCTCGCCCTATACGATGCGCCCGCGCATCCTGCGCCACATCGAGGAAGAGATTCAGCATGCCAGGAACGGCGCGCCGGCCGCGATCTGGATGAAGATGAATTCGCTTGTCGACCCCGACATCATCGACGCGCTCTATCGCGCCAGCCATGCCGGCGTCGAGATCGACCTCGTCGTGCGCGGCATCTGCTGCCTGCGTCCGCAGGTGCCCGGCCTTTCGGAAAAGATCCGCGTCAAGTCGATCGTCGGCCGCTTCCTCGAGCACAGCCGCATCTTCTGCTTCGGCAATGGCCACGGCCTGCCGTCCGACAAGGCGCTGGTTTACATCGGCTCGGCCGACATGATGCCGAGAAACCTCGATCGCCGTGTCGAAACCATGGTTCCGTTGACGAATCCGACTGTTCACGAGCAGGTCTTGTCACAGATTATGCTCGGCAACGTGATTGACAATCAACAAAGCTACGAGATATTGCCCGACGGTACGTCGCGACGCATGGAAGTGCGCAGGGGCGAAGAACCGTTCAATGCGCAGCAGTATTTCATGACCAATCCGAGCCTGTCGGGCCGTGGTGAAGCTCTGAAGTCCAGTGCGCCGAAGCTGATCGCCGGCCTGCTCGAAGGCCGCAACAACAAGTAAAACTGGACCTAAATGGTTGAATCTGAAGCCCAGGGGCGCCTTCCGGGGATCGCCCCGGTCTCCGTCGTCGATATTGGATCGAATTCGATTCGTCTTGTCGTCTACGAAGGCATGTCCCGTTCGCCAACCGTCCTGTTCAACGAAAAGGTCCTCTGCGGCCTCGGCAAGGGCGTCGCTCTTACCGGCAAGATGGACGAAGACAGCGTCGCGCGGGCTCTGGCGGCGCTGCACCGTTTCAAGGCTCTGTCAGACCAGGCCCGCGCTGCCACCATGTATGTGCTGGCGACGGCGGCTGCGCGCGAGGCGAGCAACGGTCCTGATTTCATTCATCAGGCGGAAACCATCCTTAAACGCAAGGTCCGCGTACTCTCGGGTGAGGAGGAGGCGAAATTCGCCTCGCTCGGCATCATCAGCGGTTTCTACAATCCTGACGGCATTGCGGGCGACCTCGGTGGCGGCTCGCTGGAACTGATCGATATCAAGGGCAAGGAGTTCGGCAAGGGCATCACGCTGCCGCTCGGCGGCCTGCGCCTGTCGGAATATGCCGGCGGTTCGCTCTCCAAGGCCCAGACCTTTGCCCGCAAGCAGTTGAAGACGGCAAAGCTGCTGTCGAAAGGCGAGGGGCGCACCTTCTACGCCGTCGGCGGAACCTGGCGAAACATCGCCAAGCTGCACATGGAAATCACTCATTATCCGCTGCACATGATGCAGGGCTATGAGGTGTCGTTCGAAGGAATGATGCAGTTCCTCGACCAGGTGGTGACCGCGCGCGACTCCAGGGAGCCGGCACTGCAGGCCGTTTCCAAGCACCGCCGTTCGCTGCTGCCTTTCGGCGCCGTCGCCATGAAGGAAGTGCTGAGTGCAATGAAGCCGTCGCTGATTTCCTTCTCGGCGCAGGGTGTGCGCGAGGGATATCTCTATTCGCTGCTGTCGGAGGCCGAGCGCCGCGCCGATCCGCTGCTTGCCGCCGCCGGAGAACTGGCAATTCTGCGTGCCCGTTCGCCGGAGCATGCCCGCGAGTTGGCGGAATGGACCGGCCGCATGATGCCCCTTTTCGGCATCCAGGAAACTGAAGAGGAAAGCCGCTACCGCCAGGCCGCCTGTCTGCTTGCCGATATCAGCTGGCGCGCCCATCCTGACTATCGCGGCCTGCAGGCGCTGAACGTCATCGCCCACTCTTCCTTCGTCGGCATCAGTCATCCCGGCCGCGCCTTTATCGCGCTTTCCAACTATTACCGTTTCGAAGGCCTGCATGACGACGGCGCCACCGGTCCGCTGGCGCAGATTGCCACGCCCCAGCTCATCGAGCGCGCCAAGCTGCTCGGCGGCATGCTGCGCGTCGTCTACCTCTTCTCTGCCTCGATGCCCGGCATCGTCAAGAACCTGACCTTCCGCAAATCGTCGAGCCCGGACCTCGACCTCGAATTCGTCGTGCCTCCCGAATATCGCGATTTCGCCGGCGAGCGCCTGGACGGCCGCCTGCAGCAGCTGTCGAGGCTGACAAACAAGCGGTTGGCGTTTCGGTTTGAATAGGTCTGTGCCACGGCACGTCGTCAGGAACGCAACCTAAGCAGCCAAGAACAAAAAGGGCGGCGCCTTCGCGCCACCCTCTGCATTTCACACCAGAACGCCGAATTACTTCGCGTTCAGGAACTCGCCGACTTCGAGCAGGCTGAACTCGTTATTGTCAGCCTTGTCGACGGCGCGGCCGGCCGAGAAGGGCAGGTTGTTGTCGTTGCCGATGATGATGTGCGTGGCGTCGACGCGGTCGACGTTTTCGATCGTCACGAATGGCATGTCGTAGACGCCGTCCTTGCTGCCGGCCTTCTTCTTGTTGTCGGGGTCCTGGATGTTCAGGAGGTCGATATAGCCGATCTTGCGGACCGCCTTGCCGACATTGGCATCGTTGTACTCGATCTTGTAGACGCGCTTCAGCACGGCCGGAGCTTCGAAACAATCCGGCTTCGGCTGCTTCGGATCGGCGCAGGCCTTGTCCGTCGTGCCGGCGCCGTTATCGCGCTCGATGACGAGAGCGGTGGTGTCGTCGAGCATGTTGAAGTCGCCGATCGATACCCCCTTGTCTTCGAACGGATAAAGCCAGCTGCGGCCGGTCCACTTCTTGGAGGCGACATCGAATTCGATGACGCGGATGGCGGTGTGGCCATCGATGGTTTCCACAGTGCCGTCATCCTTGTAGATGGCCCCTTCGAGCAGGCCGTAGAGCTTGGCGCCGTCCTTCGACATAGCGAGGCCTTCGAAGCCGCCGGAGCGCTTCAGGTTGAAGACCGGCATCTTGGCGGCCGGGTTTGATGGAACCGAGAGAAGCGGATTGTCGGGCGAAAGCACCGGCTTGCCGTCGAGCGTCGTCGGAATGACGTCGGTGAGGCGGCCAGCGGTGTCGAACTTCAGGATGTAGGGACCGAATTCGTCGCCGAGCCAGAAGCCGTCGGCAACCGGCTGGATCGATTCGATGTCGAAGTCGGCACCGGTGAGATAGCGCGTGTCAGTACCTTCAAGCACGATCGGGAACGGAGCAATCTTGTTGGGGTCGGAGAGGAAGAGGTTCTTGACGACCTCAGCCTTGTTGCCGGCCCAGTCAAACTTCATCTGGTGCAGGAAAAGCATGGAGTCCGACGAGTTGGACTTCGAGCCGAAGCCGTTGTCGGAGAGCGTCCAGAACGTGCCGTCGGTCATCGTCTTGACGCCGGAGAATCCCTGGATCGGCTGGCCGTCGAAGGGAAGCTTCAGATCGGTGACACGGGCGCCGTCCTTACCGGGAACGGTGCCGAGCGCTTCGGTGCGCTTGCGGTCAGGCGTCGTAAACTTGCCGGCATGCTTGAGGAATTCGGGGGCATCGGCCGGTGCCAGAACCATGGTGTTGGCAGGCAGGATCGCCTGGCCGGCGAGCTTGGCCGGGAACTGCTGCTGGTCGGCCGAAGCGGAGCCGGCGACCAGGATGAAAAGCGATACGGAAGCAAAAAGGACGTTCTTCATAATATCCCCGTGGAACGGATTGCAAAGGCCTTCCGCTTAGCAGGGCTTTAATGTCAGCGAATTGACGGTTGGGTGAAGCTTTGGTGACGTACTTACAGCGCAGCGCGTCTCCTCTGACGCGCAAAGGACGCTGCAACACTTTCAATTCTCGCATCGTGCTTTCCGAAAATCGATTCCGATTTTCGGGCCGATGCGGCAGAGCCCTTGCTCAGCCGTGCAGAATGACCGCCGGCGTGTTCAACACGGTGACTGCGCGCGAGGAAAGCGCCATCACGCCGAGCGCCTGGCCGCGCCCCTTCACGGCGTGAGTGCCGAGATCCTCGCAGCTGACGTCGTCGGGAAAGTTCATGCGCCGGGCAAGCTCAGTGGAGATCAGCACCGGCCGGTTCAGGCTGCGGCAGAGCGTCTCCAGCCGGGCAGTGGTGTTCACCGTGTCGCCGAAATAGCTGATCTTGTGATGGTCGACGCCGATTTCGGCGGTGATGATTTCGCCTCCATGAAGGGCGGCGCGGAGCTTCGGCACCTGCCCATAGCTTTTCCGCCAGCCGGCGGCATTGGCTTCGATATCGCCGAGGATATCGAAGATGCAGCGCACGCAGCGCGCATTTTTGACGCCGCGGGCAAGCGGCCAAGTGATGATCGCCGCATCGCCGACATAGTCGTTGATCATGCCCTTGTGGCGCCTGACCGGTTCGGCGAAAGTCGCAAACAGCGAGCTCAGCAGCTGCTGCGCCCTGAGGTCGCCGTGCTTTTCGGCAAAAGCCGTCGAATCGACGAGATCGATGAACAGGAAGACACGCTCTTCCCTAACCGGGTTGCGGTAGCGGCTAATGAGCATGCTGAGGAAAACCTCGCGGCCGAGCAGCTCTCGCACGCGCAAGACGAAGATCAGCAGCGCGCAGACCGTCAGCGCATAGAGGAAGACCTCGAACGGCATGATGACGAGATCGAGGAGCGATGCCGGCTTCAGCATGGCGAACGACCAGAGCAGCAGGCCGGCGCAGGCAAAGCCGATGCTCATCAGGATCTCGTAGATCACCAGCTCGGTAATGATGAAGGCGAAGGTCGGCAGCTTCTGGATGCGCCTGTAGAGCCGGCGAAACAGCACCTTGCGCTCGAAGGCGATGATCGGCATGCCGATGAAGAGCGCGAAGATCGCGCCAATGACGGGCGTCTGGTTGGAGTAGAACATCAGATCATACATGACGCCGCTGGCCGCGAGGACGATCGCGATCAGGATCCAATTCTGCGTCGGAGATATTTCCCGCATGCCGCCTCTGCGCCGTGATGTCACTTCCCGCCCATTGTTTCAGGCCGGAAAAAACCGTCAAGCGAATTCGAAACTACAGCGTCCTTAGCGTGTCTTTTCGAGAGCCACTAAGGACGCTGTAGCACTTTGAATTGCTGCATAATTTTACCCTTAAATCGAGTCCGATTTAAGGAGTTAGGCAGCAACCTCAGAGGCTGACGGTTTCGACCTTCCGGTCGACGAAACGCAAGGCGATTGCGCCCTGGATCAGCTGCAGTGCCGGCTCGCCGAAAAGATCGCGCCGCCAGCCGTGCAGGGCAGCCACTTCGGCCTTCTCGCCCTCGGCGGCGATCCTGTCGAGATCCTCGCTGTTGGCGATGACCTTCGGCGCCACGCCGTGTTTTTCCGAAATCAGCTTCAGCAGCACCTTCAACAATTCGACGGCAGCAGCGGCCCCTTCGGGCGCCTGCGCCTGGCGTGGCACATGCGGCATATCGGCCTTCGGAAGAGCAAGCGCCGTGTTGACGGCCTCGATGACCGCGGCACCGGAAGTCGAGCGCTCCCAGCCCTTTGGAATGGTGCGCAGACGGCCGAGCGCCTCGGTATCCTTGGGTTGCTGCTGGGCGATCTCGTAGATCGCATCATCCTTCAGCACCCGCGAACGCGGCACGTTGCGGGCCCGCGCCTCGCGTTCGCGCCAGGCGGCGACATATTTCAGGATCGCCAGCTCCTGCGGCTTGCGCAGACGCATCTTCAGCCGCTGCCAGGCATCGTCGGGATGCATGTCGTAGGTTTCGCGCGACTCGAGAATGTCCATTTCCTCGGAGAGCCAGGAGGTGCGGCCTTCGCGATCGAGTTCCGCCTTCAGCGACAGGTAGACGTCGCGCAGGTGGGTGACGTCAGCCAGCGCATAATCCAGCTGTTTGTCCGAGAGCGGCCGGCGGCTCCAGTCGGTGAAGCGCGACGACTTGTCGATATGGACGTTCTTGATGCGGCTGACCAACTGGTCATAGGAGACGCTGTCGCCGAAGCCGCAGACCATGGCGGCGACCTGCGTGTCGAAGATCGGATGCGGAATGAGATTGCCGCGATTGAAGATGATTTCGATATCCTGGCGCGCCGCGTGAAAGACCTTCAGCACCTTCGGATCGGCCATCAGCTCGAAGAAGGGGGCGAGATCGATGCCCTTGGCCAGCGGATCGACGAGAACTTCCGTCGTCGGGCTTGCCATCTGGATCAGGCAGAGCTCCGGCCAGAAGGTCGTTTCGCGCAGGAATTCGGTGTCGATGGTGATGAAGTCGGACTTGGCCAGCTCTTTGCAGGCGGCCGCCAAATCGGCGGTGGTTTCGATCATATCATTTCATTCGCAAGGAAAAGGTCGGTTAAACCTTCCTTCTCCTTTCGGTTCGATATGTCAATACAACAGCATACGCTTCGAGCATTGCTGGCGAAGAATCACGTCTAAACTGAGGCATGGCGCGAACGCCGGCGCGAAGCAAAGCTGCAATCGCGGCGAAAGCGCGGGCTGTCTCAGCTTACCCTGAGATAGCTCGTCATCCCCGTCTTCTGATGCTCGATGATATGGCAATGCAGCAGCCAGTCGCCGGGATTGTCGGCGACGAAGGCAAGCTGCACCTTCTCGTCCGGCTGAATGAGATAGGTATCGGACACCTGCGGCATCACCTCGCGCGTCGAGGAGGAGACCACCGTGAAGCTCATCCCGTGCAGATGAATCGGATGGGCATGCGGCGTAGTATTCTCCAGATTAAAGACATAGCTCTTGCCGAGCTTCAATTCCGCAAGCGGCGCCGTCGGATCGGGCGTATCGCCTGGCCACGGCACCTTGTTGATTGCCCAGAAACTGTAGCCCAGCGTGCCGCAGATGCTTTCAATAGCGGCATTCTCGGCGGTGGCGCTCAGTATCAACGGGATCTGCTCAGCGGCGGAAAGATCGGCTTTCGGGACGGGATTCTCGACAAGCGGCCCGAGATCGCCGATATCGCGCTTCAGCGATGATCCGACCGCGCGCAGGCTGGCGATCGTCTTCGGCGTCGTGCCGCGGATATCCTCGAGCGTTGCGACCGCACCTTCACCATCCGGCATGCGCACTGCAAGATCGAGCCGTTGACCCGGTCCGATCTGCAGGAGGTCGAGGGAAAAGCGCTTCGGCACCGGATTGCCGTCGATCGCAATCACGGTCGCATCGGCGCCTTCCATCTTCAGCGAGAAGATCCGCGTCACGTCGGTCACGGCGATGCGCAGCCGCACCAGTCCGCCGGCTGGCGCGTCATATCGCGGTTCCTGATGCCAGTTGGCGGTGCGCACCGTGCCGTAGGTACCGGTCTTGGCAGCGTCCCGCGGCCGGAAGGGAGCGATGAATTGCCCGTCGCCGCCGAGCCGCCAGTCACGCAGGTTCAGCACCACTTCGGCATCGAACTCCGGATCGGTCGGATCTTCGACGACGATGATGCCGGTCATGCCGTGCCCCATCTGCGTCAGCGTGTTGCAATGCGGATGATACCAGAAGGTGCCGGCATCGGGCGGCGTGAAGGCATAATCGAAGCTGTCGCCGGTATAGATGTAGGGCTGCGTCATGAACGGCACGCCGTCCATGCGATTATCGATGCGAAGCCCGTGCCAGTGGATCGTCGTCGGCTCGTCGAGGCCGTTTTTCAGCCGCGCCGCATAGGGTCGCCCCTTTGTCATCCTCAGAACCGGCGGCATGCCGTCATGACCCCAGCTCATGATATCCCTGGTCGGTCCCGCCTCGGTCAGCATGGCTTCGGTTTTCACTGCCGTCAGCAGCTGCGGCTCGGGAGCTGCCTCGGCAAGCCCGAATTTACCGGCAACGCCGATGCCGACACCATAGGCGCCCGCGACAGCGGATGCCTTCAAGAGGTTGCGGCGGGTCAGGAGAGGCATGCGGAGGCTCCACGATGAGAATGCCGATCCTTGTAAAGTTGACCGACATCTTCATCAATACAGGAAACGCGGCCAAACTGCCGCAGCATACCGGTCGCAGCCTCGCCATAAACGCGTGCCAAACGCCCGGCCGCGTGCGCCAAGCCTTGACAAATCGGAGCGTCCATGCGCTTTTCCGCCCGATTTTCTTGTCGGCGCTTGAGGGTCTTGGAACCCTTGTGCCGTCTTAAGCCACATGCCAGGATTTGAGATCATGCATCGCTACCGCAGCCACACATGCGCCGCCCTCCGCAAGACGGATGTCGGCTCGACCGTCCGTATTTCCGGCTGGGTTCACCGCGTTCGCGACCATGGCGGCGTTCTTTTCATCGACCTTCGCGACCATTACGGCATCACTCAGGTCGTCGCCGATCCCGACAGCCCGGCCTTCAAGATGGCGGAAACCGTGCGTGGCGAATGGGTCATCCGTATCGACGGCCTCGTCAAGGCCCGTACCGAAGACACCGTCAACAAGGCCATGGCAACAGGCGAGATCGAACTCTACGCGCAGGAGATCGAAGTTCTCTCCGCCGCCAAGGAACTGCCGCTGCCGGTCTTCGGCGAGCCGGATTATCCGGAAGACGTCCGCTTGAAGTATCGCTTCCTCGATCTTCGCCGCGAAACGCTGCACAAAAACATCGTCAAGCGCACCCAGGTGATCTCCGCCATGCGCCGCGAAATGGGCAATGTCGGCTTCACCGAATATACGACGCCGATCCTGACGGCCTCCTCGCCGGAAGGCGCACGCGACTTCCTCGTGCCGTCGCGCATTCATCCCGGCACCTTCTATGCGCTGCCGCAGGCGCCGCAGCAGTACAAGCAGCTGCTGATGGTTGCAGGCTTCGACCGCTACTTCCAGATCGCGCCCTGCTTCCGCGACGAAGACCCGCGTGCCGATCGCCTGCCGGGCGAATTCTACCAGCTCGACCTCGAAATGAGCTTCGTCACCCAGGAAGACGTCTGGGACACGATGGGTCCGCTGATGACCGGCATTTTCGAAGAGTTCGCCGAAGGCAAGCCGGTCACCAAGGAATGGCCGCGCATCCCCTACGACGAGGCGATCCGTAAATATGGTTCGGACAAGCCGGACCTGCGCAACCCCATCGTCATGGAAGCGGTCACCGAACATTTCGCCGGCTCCGGCTTCAAGGTTTTCGCAGGCATGATCGCCTCCAACCCGAAGGTCGAGATCTGGGCTATTCCGGCCAAGACCGGCGGTTCCAGAGCGTTCTGCGATCGCATGAATGCCTGGGCGCAGTCGACCGGTCAGCCTGGCCTCGGCTACATCTTCTGGCGCAAGGAAGGTGACAAGCTCGAGGGCGCCGGCCCGCTTGCAAAGAACATCGGCGAGGAGCGCACCGACGCGATCCGTACCCAGCTCGGCCTCGATGACGGTGACGCCTGCTTCTTCGTTGCCGGCGATCCGGCGAAGTTCTACAAGTTTGCCGGTGAAGCCCGCACCAAAGCCGGCGAAGAGCTGAACCTCGTCGATCGCGACCGTTTCGAACTCTGCTGGATCGTCGACTTCCCGTTCTTCGAATGGAGCGAGGAAGAAAAGAAGGTCGATTTCGCGCACAACCCGTTCTCAATGCCGCAGGGCGGCCTCGATGCGCTGCAGAACCAGGATCCGCTGACGATCAAGGCGTTCCAGTATGACGCCGTCTGCAACGGCTTCGAAATCGCCTCGGGCTCGATCCGTAACCAGTCGCCGGAAACCATGGTCGCCGCCTTCGAGAAGGTCGGCCTCAGCCAGCAGGATGTCGAAGACCGTTTCGGCGGCCTCTACCGCGCCTTCCAGTACGGCGCGCCGCCGCATGGCGGTGCTGCTTTCGGCATCGACCGTATCGTCATGCTGCTCGTCGGCGCGAAGAACCTGCGCGAAATCTCGCTCTTCCCGATGAACCAGCAGGCCCAGGACCTGCTGATGGGCGCGCCGAGCCCGGCAACGCCGACGCAACTGCGTGAGCTCTCTATCCGGCCGATCCCGCCGGTCAAGAAGGACTGAGATCGTCTGATCCCGAATGCAAAAGCCCGGCAAATCGCCGGGCTTTTCGTTTGGTTCGGTCGCTCACAATGCCGCGTAGATCGCCTCGCGAAGATCGACTGTGAACTTGCCCCACATGCCTTCCAGTGTCGTGTTGGTCAGCGCAACGACGGTCAGCCCGTTGACGGGGTCGATGAACCAGCTATGGCCGTAGACGCCGCCCCATTTCAGCGTGCCCTTGGGGAAGGGGACGCCTGCCTCGGCCGGATTGGTGATAACAGACCAGCCGAAGCCAAAGCCGGAGCCTGGTTCATGCTGCTGGCGGCGCCCGCCGGCTTGGTCAGTCATCATCATCCCTACGGTTTCGGTCGAGAGTAGCGGCGCGCCACCCCTACGGATGGTATCGAGTATGGCCAGGACGTCACCCGCCGTTCCCGCCATGCCGGCGCCGCCGGAATGATAGGAGGCGGGGTCGAAGATGCGGTTCGGCGCGAAGCGGATGGGACCCATCAGCGACATCACCAGCGCATTCTCGCCCATCAGCGCCGGCTCCGGCGAGGCATTCATATAGGCCGCGGCAAGCCGACGGCGGTCGCGCACGGAAAACGCGGTATCGGCAAGGCCAAGCGGTTTCGTCACCAGATCAGCGACGGCATCGCCCAACGGCACTCCCGTTTCCGCCTCGATGATGCCGCCCAGAACATCCATGGCGACGGAATATTGCCAGTCACTGCCCGGCGCAAAGCGCAGCGGCACGCTGGCGATCCGCCGCAGGTTCTCGGCCAGCGGCAGTCCCGGTTCGGCAAGGCCGTCGGAAACGCCGGCGCTGATATAGGAACCGCCGTCCTCTTCGGAAAAGCTGTAGCCAAGGCCGGACGTATGGGTCAGCAGGTGGCGGATGCGGATGATCGCCTCTCCGCCGTCAGGCAGCCTCGGACGGAAATCCGGCAGCCATCTCGTCACGGCGTCGTCGAGCCCGATTCTTGCCTGCTCGACGAGCCGCATCGCGGCGATGGTGACGATCGGCTTGGTGATGGAGGCAAGCCTGAAGATGGTGTCCTCGCGCATCGGCAGACCGCTTTCGCGGTCGGCAAGGCCGTCGGCGTGGTGATGGACGATCTCTCCGTCGCGGGCAACGAGTACCACCGTCCCCACAAGCCGTTTGTCGTCGAGCGCGCTTGTGATTGCCGCATCAACCGCTGCGGCAAGGGATGAATTCCTGTCGGCGTCTGCCATTTCGAGGGGAAGACTCATCAGATTAAACCTTCTATAATCACAATGACCGTTCCTGAATATAGAAAGCCGTTTTGAATTTCTAGAGTGATCATTGTGAAAAATAGCACTGACATGAAAAATCCTGCCACCCGCCGCCGCGGCCGTCCGCCGGCCTTCGACCGCGAGACTGTGCTGTCGGCGGCGCGCGAGACCTTCTGGGCGCATGGATATGAGGGCGCCTCGATCGCCGATCTCACTGCCGCTATGGGCATCACGCCGCAAAGCCTCTATGCCGCCTTCAACTCGAAGGCCGATCTCTATCGCGCCGCGCTCGAGCAATACCGAACGCTGGGCTCCGACACGTTTTCCGCGCTCGGCGATCCGATCGACACCGTCTCCGCCTTCGAGTGCATATTGCGGGGCTCGGCCGAGATTTTCTCGGCTCCCGAGCATCCTAAAGGCTGCATGATTTCGACGGCTGTGCTGAATTGCGCCAGCGAGAACGACGTGATCGCCGACCATGTTGCGGCGATGCGTCGTCGGTCGCTGGACGCTTTCACGGCAAGGATCGAGCGTGGCATCCGCGAGGGTGATATCAAGGCCGGGACGAACCCTCGCGCACTCGCACGGTTCCTCGGTGCCATCATCCAGGGCATGTCGGTGCAGGCGAGGGACGGCGCATCTCTTGAAGAATTGCTTGATATCGCAAGCTTCGCCATTTCTGAAGTCGCCCGCCACCACGCCTGAAAACGAAAAGGCCCGGCAGTCCGTGAACTGCCCCCGAAAGTTGGACGTCAACCTTTGGGGGCAGTTCACGGACTGCCGGGCCTTTCATCGCAAGATCGAAGCGATCAGTCGTTGGCGGTAACCTTGACGCCGAGCACTTGCGGCAGTGTGTTCGGAGCACCCATGGCGGCGCCCACGATCGTCGGGAACGGCACCGGCTTTTCGGGAGCGGCCTTGACGGTCAGGCTCTTCGGATCGTCGAGGAAGGTGTTGACGGCAGCCGAAACGGCGTTCTGCAGTTCCGGGATATTGAGCTGCGCCAGCATGATCGGCGTCATCGCTTTCAGCGAATCCGCCATCTGCTTGCCCGACATGTTCTGCTGCGAACCGGCATAATCCAGCGCACGCTTGGTGATCGAGGCATCTTCGAAGCGCACCTGTGCTGCCTCGAAGGACAGCTGCTGCATCAGGCCGAGCATGGCAAGGCCGAGCGCCTGCTGCGATTCTTCCTTGTTCGCACTGGCTTCGGATTGCTTCATCGCATCCTGCAGCGACTTCACGAAGGCCATCGTATAGCCCGAGATCTTGAAGCCAAGGTTCAGCTTGCCGATGTTGGTGAAGTCGAAGGCAAATTCCGAAATGTCGATCGTGCCGGGGGCAAGTTCCCAGGCGCCCTTCATGGTGATGTCGCCCTGGATGTGCTGCAGGGCAAGCTTCTCGATCGCGTCTTTGCTCTGCGGATCCTCGGCTTTGCTGAGATCGGCCTTCATGCTTTTGAAGGCGCCGTCGAAATCGAAGCCGGATTCGTCTTCGCGCAGTGTCAGGTTGACGTCGCTTTCGAGCACCGAGAACATTTCCGCGCCGTCCTTGACCACCTTCAGCGGGCCGGTATGGGCGGTTTCGTAGAGCATCATGGTATCGAGCGTGTCGCCGCCCGCCGTTGCCGGGATCGAGATGCCGCCGAGCGTCAGCTCCTGCGCCGTTACCGTGACGCCGTCTTTCGTGGTGTTGATATCGGGGAAGGCGGCCTCTTCGATGTAATAGCCGCCATCCTCGTCTTCTTCGACGCCGGAAAGGGTGACTTCGCCGACGGCCAGGCTTTCGCCGCCGGCCGATTTGACGGTGACATTCTTCAGCGTCGCGGTCGTGCCGTCGATATCGACGGCGTCAGCCGAAATCGTTCCGCCCTGGACGGCATAGGCGGCGTTGAGCTTCTTCAGCAGATCGGCGCCGTCGAGAGCGAAAGCCGAACCGGCGAGCGAGAAAAAGGCGGCGCCCGACAGCATCAGCCGCGTTGTCCGGGAAAAGTTCATGGGGTGTTTCCTCTGGTGGCGTGGTGGCGGTTGGAAATCTGCAGTTACGCTACTACGGATTGGGCCAGCTTTATATTTGCGGATCTCTAAATTTCTGTTGAGAGGAACGGCAAACGAAGTCCAAATTGCGGCGGAACGTTTGTCTCATCCTTTGATGTCAGTCCCAAGACTTCATCCACAGCCGTAATGGCCCGGATTCCTTGCCCGCCGGCCGCTTCTGAGCTAGTCAGGACCTATGGGACAAGAGATTTTGCCGCCTTCCGGCGGAGACGACGATCATATCCAACCGGTCGACCTCAAGGCGGCGCTCGAGCAGCGTTACCTTGCCTATGCGCTGTCGACCATCATGCACCGTGCCCTGCCTGACGTGCGCGACGGGCTGAAGCCCGTTCACCGCCGCATCGTCTATGCGATGAACGAAATGGGGCTGAGGCCGAACTCGGCCTTCAGAAAATGCGCCAAGATCGTCGGCGAGGTGATGGGTAACTACCATCCGCACGGCGACCAGTCGATCTACGACGCGCTTGCCCGTCTCGCCCAGGATTTCTCGCAGCGCTACACGCTGGTCAACGGCCAGGGCAATTTCGGCAATATCGACGGCGACAGCCCCGCCGCCATGCGTTACACCGAATCGAAGATGACGGCGGTCTCCGAGCTGCTGCTTGAAGGCATCGATCAGGATGCCGTCGATTTCCGCGACACTTACGACGAATCGAATTCCGAGCCGGTCGTCCTTCCCGGCGCCTTTCCGAACCTGCTCGCCAACGGCTCCTCCGGCATCGCCGTCGGCATGGCGACCTCGATCCCGTCGCACAATGCCCACGAGCTTTGCGATGCCGCCCTGCATCTGATCAAGCATCCGGATGCGACCGTCGAAAAACTCGTCGAATTCATTCCCGGCCCGGATTTCCCCACCGGCGGCATCATCATCGACAGCCGCGACAGCATCATCGAGAGCTACCGCACCGGCCGCGGCGGTTTCCGCGTGCGGGCGAAATGGCAGACGGAAGATCTCGGTCGCGGCGGCTACCAGATCGTCATCACCGAAATTCCCTTCCAGGTGCAGAAATCGCGGCTGATCGAGAAGATCGCCGAGCTGCTGATCGCCCGCAAGCTGCCGCTGCTGGAAGATATCCGCGACGAATCGGCCGAGGACATTCGTGTCGTGCTGGTGCCGAAGACACGCAGCGTCGATCCGACGATCCTGATGGAATCGATGTTCAAGCTGACGGAGCTCGAAAGCCGCTTCCCGCTCAACATGAACGTGCTCTCCATGGGCCGCATCCCGCGGGTCATGGCGCTGAACGAGGTGCTGAGGGAGTGGCTGGACCACCGCCGCGAAGTTCTGCAGCGCCGCTCGCGCTTCCGTCTCGCCGCGATCGACAGACGCCTCGAAATCCTCAGCGGCCTGCTGGTCGCCTACCTCAACATCGATGAGGTCATCCGCATCATCCGCGAGGAGGACGAGCCGAAGCCGGTCATGATGGCGCGCTGGGATCTCACCGACAATCAGGTCGAGGCGATCCTCAATATGCGGTTGCGCGCCTTGCGCAAGCTGGAAGAGTTCGAGATCCGCAAGGAATTCGACGAACTCACCAAGGAAAAGGGCGAGATCGAGGCGTTGCTTTCCTCCGACGACAAGCAATGGCAGACGGTCGCCTGGGAAATCGGTGAGGTGAAGAAGAAATTCGCCAAGGCAACGGAGGTCGGCCGCCGCCGCACCCAGTTTGCCGACGCGCCCGAGACTGACGAGGAAGCAATCCAGCAGGCGATGATCGAGAAGGAACCGATCACCGTCGTCATTTCCGAAAAGGGCTGGATCCGCGCATTGAAGGGCCATATCGCCGATACGGCAACGCTGACCTTCAAGGAAGGTGACGGCTTGAAGATCGCCTTCCCGGCGCAGACGACGGACAAGATCCTGATCGTCACGACAGGCGGCAAGGCGTTCACGCTCGGCGGCGACAAGCTGCCGGGCGGCCGCGGTCATGGCGAGCCGCTACGCATCATCGTCGATATGGATAACGACCAGGCGGTGCTGACCGCTTTTGTCCATGATCCCTCGCGCAAGCAGCTGATCGTCTCGACCGCCGGCAACGGCTTCGTCGTGCCTGAAGCCGAACTGGTCGCCAATACGCGCAAGGGCAAGCAGATCATGAACGTCGGGCTGCCCGAGGAAACGCAGCTGCTCGTGCCCGTCAGCGGCGACCATGTCGCCGTCGTCGGCGAAAACCGCAAGCTGCTGGTATTCCCGCTGGCGCAGGTGCCGGAAATGTCGCGCGGCAAGGGCGTGCGTCTGCAGCGTTACAAGGATGGCGGCATTTCCGACGTCCGTTGCTTCGCGATATCAGACGGCCTCGTCTGGGAAGACAGCGCCGGCCGCACCTTCACGAAGAACAAGGATGAACTTGCCGAATGGCTGGCCGACCGCGCCACCGCCGGCCGCACCGTGCCAAAGGGCTTCCCGCGCAGCGGTAAATTCGCCGGCTGAGGCACGAGAGCACCGCGCGTCTTTTCAGACGCGCAAAGAACGCTGTAAAACTTAGATGCAGTAAATTCCGCGCCCGAGTCTTGGCGGGCGCGACAATTCCTCTATTTCAATCCTGTTAGCAAAAATATGAGCAGGCCGGCTCCGGAGGCGGACGGAATGGCCGCAGGCCGCGCACGGGAGGAGTGCGCGCGCCATTACCGGAGGAAAATAGATGCCCGCCAGCACCATCAAACTGCATGTCAGCCACACCTATAGGGTGCCGCCCGCCGTTGTCTACGACGCCTGGCTCAACCCCGAAATCGCCCGCCGCTTCCTGTTTGCGACCGATGACGGTCACGTCATCCGCGCCGATATCGATCCGCATGTCGGCGGCCGTTTCTTCGTCGTCGACCGCCGCCCGACCGGCGACGCCTTCCACCAGGGCGTCTTTTTGGAACTGAAGCGCCCGCAGCGCATGGTCTTCAGCTTTTCCGTCGAGGAACACGACCACAATTGCGACCGTGTCGAAATCAACATCGAGCCTCTTGGCGGCGGCAGTCGTCTGACGCTGACCCACGAAATGTGCGCCGAATGGGCCGAACACGAGGAAAAGACCCGGCAAGGCTGGGCGCATGTGGTCGAAGGGCTTGGCAGGGAACTGGAGCAGCAGCAGTTCAAGGCGACGGGTTGAGCGGTATGCTGAAATCTCGAAGGAAGCGGGTCGCACCTTCCTCGTCGATCTCGCCTGCGGCTACCTCTAGTACAAATACAATGACCTGCGCTTTCGGCATTGATGACATAGCGGTTGATGTAGAGAAACGTAAACGCCGCGAGATAGCCGGTACGCTTGTTTCCATCCGCGAATGGGTGGTTTCTAACAATGGCATAGAGATAGGCTGCGGCGAGTACGAAGATGTCGGTCTCGCCGTATGCAGCCTTGTTAAGCGGGCGCGCTAAGGTTTCCAATGCATTGGCATCCCGCAGGCCAGGCAGACCGCCATGCTCATCGTGCATATTCAATCGCTTGGCGGCTCAGCCACTGAAGCCGTATCATTTCCCGAGTTCACGGAGTGCCACCCGATATTTTTCCATACCGATGCGGGCCGCCCGCATTTGCTCGGCAAGATCCGCCGATTCCGGTACAAGCTGAATATTACCCTCGATCTCTCGCAGTTCGAGGCTGTCGCCGCTGCTCAGGCCCAACCGCTGCAGCACCTCTTTAGGGATGATAATACCCTCGGAATTGCCGATCTTGCGGATTGTGACGTTCATCGTTTTATCCTCTGTGATAGCGGCGTTATAACATGAGGCCGAGCAGGCGAGACCGTCCTAGCCTGCCATTTGAACGATGCTTTTCCTCCGCACCATCCAGACGGAATGGGCTGCGATCGCCGCCACCAGGATGCCGCCGCCGACCAGTGTCATGGTCGTCGGCGTTTCCGCAAAGATCAGCCAGACCCAGATCGGTGCGAGAACGGTTTCGAGCAGGTAGAACATGCCGACCTCAGGCGCAGAGAGGTAACGCGGCCCGGTCGCCAGGCACCAGAAGGCAAGCGGCATCATCACCGCGCCGTTGAAGAGGATCCAGGCGGGATGCTCGATCGAAAAACCGCCGGCTGGCATGACCGAGATCAGGCCGACCGCCGCCGGCAGCACCGTCGAAAGCAGGGAGACGAAGCCCATCTCCCGGCGCGAGGCGCGGCTGATGGTGATGGCGGCGGCAATGATGAAGGCGGTCAGCAGCGCCATGATATCGCCGAAGAGATGGCCGCCCGAAAGCCCGTCCCGCACGATCAGACCGACGCCGACGATCATCGCTGCCATGGCGATCAGCGTAGCTAGCGCCGGCCGCTCCTTGAGGAAAATCCAGGAAAGCAGCGCGGCGAACATCGGATTGAAGGCGACGATGAAAACGACATTGGCCGTCGACGTGTTGAAAACGGCAAGAAGGAAGACCACCGTCGTCAGCCCGTAGAGCAGGCCGGTGACGAGGCCCGGCCACCCCGGCACGAGCACTGGCCATCGCCCCTTGGCGATCCTGAGCACTGTGGCTACCAGAAGCGTCACGCCAAGGGTCGCGATGCTTCTCGCGGCAAGGATCGACCACAGCTCGCCGTCGGCGAGCCGCATGAGCGGGATATCCACGGAAAGCGCCAGCCCGCCGATCGCCGTCAGCAGCAGGCCCTTCCGATGGTCGGAAAGAGCGGTGGGGAACATTCAGTCGTGGGTGCTCTCGGGCATGGACGAGGGATCGAAGCGTTCCCAGCCGCGCGGGGTCAGATGCTCCTGCGGCTGGAAGCGCGTCTTGTAGTCCATTTTCCGCGACCCTTGAACCCAGTAGCCGAGGTAGACATGCGGCAGTCCCAGCGCTTTTGTGCGCCTGACATGGTCGAGAATCATGAAAGTGCCGAGCGAACGCCGTTCAAGCGCCGGATTGAAATAGGAATAGACCATCGACAGCCCGTCGCTCATCGTGTCGGTAAGGGCGGCAGCCAGCAACTCGCCCTTTGGTCGCTGCTCCAGTCCGGAGCCTTCCTCGCGCCGGCGATATTCGATGATTCTCGTATTCACATGCGTGTCTTCCACCATGATTGCATAGTCGAGCACGGTCATGTCGGACATGCCGCCCTGCTGGTGGCGAAAATCGAGATAGCGTCGGAAGAGCGAATATTGTTCGCTGGAAGGTTGGGCTGCGAATTCGGTGGCGATGACGTCGGAATTGGCGCCAAGCACCCGCTTCATCGATTTCGTCGGCTCGAACTCCTGGGCGAGAATTCGCACGGAAACGCAGGCGCGACAGGATTCGCAGGCCGGGCGATAAGCGATGTTCTGCGAGCGGCGGAAACCGCCCTGCGTCAGGATGTCGTTCATCTCGGCGGCGCGCGGGCCGACCAGATGGGTGAACACCTTTCGCTCCATCTCATGCGGCAGGTACGGACACGCAGCCGGAGCCGTCAGATAAAACTGCGGTGATGGCGTCGTCTGCGTATTCATTTGTCGCGGAAATTTCCTTGTCGAGACCGTGCCGTTTCCTGACAGCATGACCTAAGAATAAAAAACGTCAACAGCGGGGCGTTTTTCGCCCTTCATATCAGTCTTCTAATTTTAAATATGGAGCGCTGGCGCCCGTCCGCAAAGAGAAGGCGGAGACTTTATTTCGTCTCCGCCCCGGGATCGCATTTAGGGTTTCAGCCAAGGTATCAGGCTGTGCGCACCGTCGCCGTGCCGACCAGCAGGTCGTGGACGAGACGGCTGCGCTCGATAAACAGGCCGGCAAGCAGGATGAGCGGCGTCAGCACCGAGTTGAGGATCCAGAACAGCGCCAGATGCACGATCGCCGTCATGAAATCCATCGGCCGTCCATCGATGCGCACGATCGCGATACCCATCGCGCGCATGCCGAGCGAGGCCTGGCTCGGCCCGCCCACAGTCAGGCCGAAGTAAATGCCGGCGACGATGACGAAGAGGGCAGGGTAGAGAAAGAAGCCGAGCCCCAGCGTGACGATCGACAGGAAGAACAGCACGATCGCCGCGGGAATGCAGAGCAGCGCCACGATGACATAGTCGAGAATGAAGGCGAAGACCCGGCGGCTCAACACGCCGCTATAGGCGCGCCAGTCCTCCGGGGCGGCATAAAGCGGATTGGGGTTGTAGCTCATCTCAATCTCCTCAGGAAAAGCGATGCCGCTGATATGGTATCGGCAGGGCAAAATGCAATAATCTGCCCCAGATGCGAATGGTTTTAGGCCGGATCGGCCCAAAACCATCCGCATCTAAATTAAAGAAATGGAGCATGATGTCGTCCGAAAACCGCGGACCCTTTTCGGCATCATGCACTACAACGCCGCGCGTCTTTTGAGATGCGCGAAGGACGCTGTAGCACTTTGAATCGCTGCATAATTTTATCCTTAAATCGATTCCGATTTAAGGAATTATGCAGTCACCGCTTTGCGAGAATTTTCGCCACTTCGACCGCGAAATAGGTGAGGACACCGTCGCATCCCGCCCGCTTGAACGACAGCAGCGTTTCGAGCATCGCCCGCTCGCCATCGATCCAGCCGTTCATCGCCGCCGCCTTGATCTGCGTATATTCGCCGGAAACCTGGTAAGCGAAGGTCGGCAGGCCGAAGGCCTCCTTCATCCGCCAGCAGATATCGAGATAGGGCAGGCCGGGCTTGACCATCAGCATGTCGGCGCCTTCTTCGACGTCGAGGGCCGCGTCGCGGATTGCCTCGGTGCCGTTGGCGGGGTCGATATAATAGGTCTTCTTGTCGCCTTTCAGCAGCCCGCCCGTCGAGATCGCCTCGCGATAGGGACCGTAGAAGGCGGAGGCGAATTTCGTCGCATAGCTCATGATGCCGACGCTCTGGTGGCCGGCCGCATCGAGCGCCATGCGGATCGCGCCGATGCGCCCGTCCATCATCTCCGACGGCGCGATGATGTCTGCGCCGGCATCCGCCTGCATGACGGCGGCGCGTGCGACCTGGTCAACGGTCTCGTCGTTGACGATCTCGCCGCCCCTGAGAATGCCGTCATGGCCGTGGCTGGTGAAGGGATCGAGCGCGACGTCGGTAATGACGCCGATATTGGGCACCGCCTTCTTGATCGCCGCCGTCGTCTGATTGATCAGATTGTTGGCCTCGAGGCTGTTCGAGCCGGTCTCGTCACGCAGTTCCATCTCGATATTCGGAAAGGTGGCAAGCGCCGGAATGCCGAGGCCGGCCGCTTCGCGCGCGGCTTCCACGGCCTTGTCGATGCTCATGCGGTTGACGCCCGGCATGGCCGGGATCGGATCGATGATGCCGGAACCCGGCACGATGAAGATCGGCCAGATCAGGTCATCGACCGTCAGCCGGTTCTCCTGCACCAGCCGGCGTGTCCAATCCGCCTTGCGGTTGCGCCGCATGCGGCGATGACCGGTGATGTCGTCGACGAGATGCGTCCTGTCCTGCATGATATCTGTCCTTGGCCCATTCCATTTATCGGAGCGCTCATTATCATGGCGCCTGGAAAATCCAAACCGGACGATTGGCCGCGGCGGAAAAACCTCTGGCGCATAACCCGAAAATCGAAATGGATTTTCGGGTTATGCGCCAACTCGATGTTATAGAGCGTCCCTGGCGCGTCGTGTCAGACGCGCGGGCGCCCTTGTGAAGATGCAACCCCAAACCGATGTCTGCGCTATGGAAACCGAATCCCCGACGATACCGAAACGCACACTGGCGGATATCCTCTTCATTCTCTTCCTGAGGCTGGTTGCCGTATCCTGCTTCTGGTTTGGCCTGCAATATTGGGCGATGCTCGTCGGCTATTCGCTGGTCGGCGCCGGCCGCTTCGATCTTTTGAGCCTGCCGTGGAAGGTGGCGAGCACCAGCCTCGCCGTGCTCTTCCCCGTCGCCTCCCTCGGCCTCTGGCTCACCGTCTCCTGGGGACCGGTCATCTGGGTGCTGGCCGCCGGCGGGCAGATCCTCATGTATGGCCTGCTGCCGGATATTTTCGGACCCAACCAGCTGATCATCCTGCTGCATCTCATGGTCGCCGTCGTCTACTGGATTTTCCGCCTGCTGCTGTGGCTGGAAAAGCGCCGGCACCGCCGCCAGGTAAGTGTTGATTTACCCTGAGACAACGTGGGGTTAGCGGTAAGGCTCCGTTAAGCCTGCGGTTTAAGTCGAATTTTATATGTATTCGATAGGGTCTCACTCAAGGCGGGAAGAAAACACACCGCCAAACAAACAGTGAGGCAGTCAATATGAACACGAAAATTAAGCCGCAGGCGGTATCGAACTTCCGTGACCAGCAGGATCATGACATCCGTGATCTTTACATGGAATCCCTTCACCTCGTTGAACGTCTGCACCGTCGTCTTCTCGACGTCATCAAGGACGAATTCGACCGTCAGGGTCGCAGCGATGTCAACGCCATCCAGGCGCTGCTCCTTTTCAACATCGGCAACTCCGAGCTGACCGCCGGCGAGCTGCGCTCGCGTGGCTACTATCTCGGCTCCAACGTCTCCTACAACGTCAAGAAACTGGTCGATCTCGGTTTCATCAACCACCAGCGCTCGCGCATCGACCGCCGCTCGGTCCGCATCAGCCTGACCGAAACCGGCCAGGACATCGCCGAAACGGTGGCCAAGCTCTACGAACGCCACATCGCCTCGATCGACAAGGTCGGCGGCATCGGCACCGACGAGTTCACGCAGATGAACAAGCTGCTCCAGCGTCTGGACCGTTTCTGGAACGATCAGATCCTGTACCGTCTCTAAGACCCCTGACCTCCTTCCAGGGTTGCAGAAAATCGGACGTGTCCCTGCACGTCCGATTTGCCGTTTGATCCGCGTGGCATCTTTGCAACGCATGGCAGGCAAGCGCAAAGCCCGGTATTCAAGCCGTTTTTTAGCCGTTATTAACCGGCACGCTTTACCCCGTCATATGGTTCGTTGTGTCGTGTTTCCGGTAGCCGGCAGTCCTTCTACCCACCCGGCAACACGAATTGGCCATATTGGTGTGGCAGCGGAAGGCTTAACAACCGGCGCTTTCAATGGACCGATCAGGAATGCTGGCTGTCGCATCGCAATCTTGTGATGGGGCAAGCGGAATTTTTTGATGCGCCGGGACAACGAATGGACTGGGATCTGCGTTAAAGCGCAGTGATATCGCAAAGAGCCCGCGGCATCTCTTTATCGCCGCAGTCAGTGGTTGGGACTATGTCGAAGAAAAACGGAATTGAAGCTCTCTCTCGCCGCGCATTCCTTGCGTCCGCGGCAACGGTTGGCGCCAGCGCGATTGCTGCGCCGGCATTCGCGCAATCGGCGCTCGATACGCTGATCAATGCGCCGCGCCGCGGCAACTGGGACGACCAGTTTGACGCCAAGGCGGCTTCGCGCACGGCGACCGCCATGGTTTCCAACACGCCGATCCTCGGCCCGCAGTCGGTTGCGAGCGCGCAGCAGGCGATCATGCAGTATCAGCAGATCGCCGCAGCCGGCGGCTGGCCTGAGGTCAACCCCGGTGACCAGCGCCTGCAGCTCGGCGTTAGCTCTCCTTCCGTCCAGGCGCTGCGCCAGCGCCTTGCGATCACCGGCGACCTGCCGCGCGAAGCCGGCATGTCCAACGCCTTCGATTCCTATGTCGATGGCGCCGTCAAGCGCTTCCAGGCCCGCCACGGTCTGCCGTCCGATGGTGTTCTCGGCGAATTCACGCTGAAGGCGATGAACATTCCTGCCGATGTCCGCCTGCAGCAGCTGAACACCAATCTGATCCGCCTGCAGACCTTCCCCGAAGACATGGGCCGCCGTCACCTGATGGTCAACATCCCGGCCGCTTATGTCGAGGCTGTCGAAGACGGCAGTGTCGCGACGCGCCACACCGCGGTTGTCGGCCGCTTGAGCCGCCCGACGCATCTCGTCAATTCGAAGATTTACGAGGTCATCCTCAATCCTTACTGGACGGCGCCGCGCTCGATCGTCGAAAAAGACATCATGCCGCTGATGCGCAAGGATCCGACCTATCTCGAAAAGAACGCCATCCGCCTGATCGACGGCAAGGGCAATGAAGTCGCCCCCGAAACCGTCGATTGGAACGGCGAGGCGCCAAATCTGATGTTCCGTCAGGACCCCGGCAAGATCAACGCCATGGCCTCGACGAAGATCAACTTCTACAACAAGAACGGCGAGTATATGCACGACACGCCGCAGCAGGGCCTGTTCAACAAGCTGATGCGCTTTGAATCGTCGGGCTGCGTCCGCGTTCAGAACGTCCGCGACCTGACGAACTGGCTGTTGCGCGAGACCCCCGGCTGGAGCCGCCAGCAGATGGAGCAGGTGATTGCAACCGGCGTCAACACGCCGATCAAGCTCGCTGCGGAAGTTCCTGTCTATTTCGTTTACATCTCTGCCTGGGGCATGCCCGACGGCATCGTCCAGTTCCGCGACGACATCTATCAGATGGACGGCAATGCCGAGCTGGCGCTCGACACCACGGCGGGCATGGAACAGCCGGTCCAGTAAGCGGCGACCTTTGCATCGTGATTTGAGAACCGCGCTTTCGGGCGCGGTTTTTTTATGTCCGAGGAGACGCTCCTCGATGTCGTCGCCAAGGATCGGCCGGTGCGACCACAAAAGAGCGAGAGCGCGCGCTTTGCTCAGCAAATGTCGTTCTTCGTATTGCCCTCGCCACGGCGGAAGGCTAATACCTCAGCGCATTCCAGTTGAGGAGCCCGCCCATGACCAATGCTTCCACCGAATCCTTCTTCAATCGCTCGCTTGCGGACGTCGATCCCGACATTTTCGGCGCGATCGGAAAGGAACTCGGTCGCCAACGGCACGAGATCGAACTGATCGCTTCTGAGAACATCGTCTCCCGCGCCGTGCTGGAAGCCCAGGGCTCCATCATGACCAACAAATATGCCGAGGGTTATCCCGGCAAGCGTTATTACGGCGGCTGCCAGTTCGTCGATATCGCCGAGGAACTGGCGATCGAGCGCGCCAAGAAGCTGTTCGGCGTCAATTTCGCCAATGTTCAGCCGAATTCCGGCTCGCAGATGAACCAGGCGGTGTTCCTGGCGCTGCTGCAGCCGGGTGACACCTTCATGGGTCTCGACCTGAATTCGGGCGGCCACCTCACGCATGGTTCGCCGGTCAACATGTCCGGCAAGTGGTTCAATGTCGTCTCCTACGGCGTGCGCGAAGGCGACAACCTGCTCGACATGGATGAAGTGGCCCGCAAGGCCGAGGAAACCAAGCCGAAGCTCATCATCGCCGGCGGCACTGCCTATTCCCGCATCTGGGACTGGAAGCGTTTCCGCGAGATCGCCGACTCGGTTGGCGCCTACCTCATGGTCGACATGGCGCATATTGCCGGCCTCGTTGCCGGTGGCGTTCATCCGTCGCCATTCCCGCACTGCCATGTCGCGACGACGACGACCCACAAGTCGCTGCGCGGCCCGCGCGGTGGTGTCATCCTCACCAATGACGAGGATCTGGCCAAGAAGTTCAATTCGGCCGTCTTCCCCGGTCTGCAGGGTGGCCCGCTGATGCACATTATCGCCGCCAAGGCTGTGGCCTTCGGCGAGGCGCTGCAGCCTGAATTCAAGGATTATGCCGCCCAGGTCGTCAAGAACGCCAAGGCGCTGGCCGAAACGCTGATATCGGGTGGCCTTGACGTCGTCTCCGGCGGCACCGACAACCACCTGATGCTGGTCGACCTTCGCAAGAAGAACGCCACCGGCAAGCGCGCCGAGGCAGCGCTTGGCCGCGCTTACGTCACCTGCAACAAGAACGGCATTCCCTTCGATCCGGAAAAGCCCTTCGTTACTTCGGGCGTGCGCCTCGGCGCACCGGCCGGCACGACCCGCGGCTTCAAGGAAGCTGAATTCCGCGAGATCGGCAATCTCATCGTCGAGGTCCTCGACGGGCTGAAGGTCGCCAATTCCGATGAAGGCAACGCTGCCGTCGAAGCCGCTGTGCGCGGCAAGGTGGTCAACCTCACCGACCGCTTCCCCATGTACGGCTACATGGGATAAGGAGTAGGGATGCGCTGCCCCTATTGCGGTTCGGAAGATACCCAGGTCAAGGATTCGCGCCCGGCGGAGGACAACACGTCCATCCGCCGGCGGCGTATCTGTCCGGATTGCGGCGGCCGCTTCACCACGTTCGAACGTGTGCAACTGCGCGAGTTGATGGTCATCAAGAAGACCGGACGCAAAGTGCCCTTCGACCGCGACAAGCTGGTGCGCTCCTTCGAGGTGGCGCTGCGCAAACGCCCGGTCGAGCGCGATCGCATCGAGCGCGCCGTCTCCGGTATCGTCCGCCGGCTTGAAAGCTCCGGCGAGACCGAGATCTCCTCCGAGCAGATCGGCCTGCAGGTGCTGGAAGCCATGAAGAGCCTCGATGATGTCGGCTTCGTGCGCTATGCCTCGGTCTATCGGGATTTCTCGCTTGCCGAGGATTTCGAGAAGGTTATTTCCGAAATCAACGCCAAGATCGCCCGCGACCCGCTGGACAGGTGAGCCATGAGCATCACGCCGCATGACGAACGTTTCATGGCGGCGGCGATCCGTCTGTCGCGCTGGCATCTCGGCCGCACCGCCACCAATCCTTCCGTCGGCTGTCTGATCGTCAAGGACGGCGTCATCGTCGGCCGTGCCGTGACCGCCCTCGGCGGCCGCCCGCATGCCGAGACGCAGGCGCTCTCTGAAGCCGGCGCGCTCGCCCGCGGCGCTACCGCCTATGTGACGCTCGAACCCTGCTCGCATCACGGCAAGACGCCGCCCTGCGCCGAGGCGCTGATCGCCTATGGTGTTGCCCGCGTCGTCATCAGCGTCACCGATCCCGATCCGCGGGTCTCCGGCCGCGGCATCGCCAGGCTGCGCGAAGCTAGCATAGAGGTGGACGCCGGCGTGCTGGAGGCGGAGGGCAGGCAGTCGCTTGCCGCCTATCTCACCCGCCAGACGAAGAACCGGCCCTATGTGACTCTCAAACTTGCCGTTTCCGCCGATGGCATGATCGGCCGCCAGGGGGCAGGGCAGGTGGCGATAACAGGCCCGGAGGCCCGCGCCCAGGTGCAGGCGCTGCGCGCCGAAACCGATGCCATCCTGGTCGGCATCGGTACCGCGATTGCGGATGATCCGCTGCTGACTGCGCGCTCGCCAGGTCTTGAATCACAATCGCCGATCCGCATCGTCCTCGATCCTTCCCTGGCATTGCCGCTGACCAGCAGACTCGTCGGGACGGCGCGGGAGGTGCCAGTCATCGTGGTTACGAGTGAGGAAGGATCATTGTCGCAGGCAGAGGGTGATATCGCATCCACAGAGATGGAATCTTGCCGCGCAGCCCTCGAGGCCGCCGGCGTCGAGGTCGTCCATTGCAATCCCTACCATCCGGAAGTCCTGCTGCCGGCACTCGCGACGCGCGGTATTTCCTCGCTTCTGGTCGAGGGCGGTGCAAAGACGGCGCGGCTTTTCCTCGAGGCTGGCCTCGTCGATCGCATCCAGCTTTATCAGGCGCCTGTTATGATTGGCGAGGGTGGTATTGAATCCCCGCTTGATGCAACCGACATACCATCGGGTTTTGCCCATACGGGCACGCTGATGTTCGGCGGCGATCGCCTGGACGAATACGAAAGAGGGCTTTGATGTTCACCGGAATAGTCACCGATGTCGGCACGGTCGAATCCGTTTCCCCGCTGAAGGAAGGTATCCGGCTGCGGGTCGCGACCGCCTATGATCCCTCAACCATCGATATGGGCGCCTCGATCTCTCACGCCGGCATCTGCCTGACTGTCACTGGACTTCCGACCGAGGGAAGCAACGGCCGCTGGTTCGAGGTCGAGGCCTGGGAAGAGGCGCTGCGACTGACGACGATCGGCAACTGGCAGGAGGGCAGCCGCATCAATCTTGAACGGTCGCTGAAGATCGGGGATGAACTCGGCGGTCACATCGTTTCCGGCCATGTCGACGGCAAGGCGGAAATCCTCTCGGTAACAGCAGAGGGCGACGCCACGCGCTACCGCCTGCGCGCGCCCGAACATCTGGCGAAATTCGTCGCCCCCAAGGGGTCGATTGCACTCGACGGTACTTCGTTGACGGTCAATGCCGTCGACGGCACGGATTTCGACGTGCTGCTCATCCGGCACACGCTTGAGGTCACCACCTGGGGCGAGCGCAGGGCCGGTGATTTCGTCAATTTCGAAGTCGACACTATGGCGCGTTATGCCGCCCGGTTGGCTGAGTTCCCCAGCACATAACCGTCGAAAATCGGAATCGACGTCCGACGCTCTAACGCGAAAATTGAATGATATCGCCGTTGTACTGGGTGCGCGCCGTCTCGCGGAAGCCGAGCTTGGCCGCAACCCGCAGCGAGGCCTGGTTCTCGGGGCTGATGATGCAGCTCATCGGTTTACCCGGGAAATGCGTTTCCGCCCAGCCGATCAGGACGGTCAGCGCCTCGGTGGCATAACCGCGGCCGTGCGCCGAGGGCATCAGCGCCCAGCCGACCTCCATCGTCCCCTCGATCGAGGGTTCCATCTCGCGCCGGGCTTCCAGGAAGCCCGCTTCGCCGATGAACCGGCCGCTCCCCTTTTCGACGATCGCCAGAAAACCGAAGCCCATATGATGCCACATGCCGGCAACGCGTAGCATGCGGCTCCAGCTCTGCTCGCGTGTCGATGGCACGCCGGTGATGAAGCGCACGACATCCTCGTCCGCCCATAGTGCCGCATGCGCGTCGAAATCGTCGAGGCGGTGAGGGCGAAGCGTCAGCCGCGCCGTTTCGAGGGTTGGAATGTCGGTCACATCGGGTCCTTGTGAAATAACGTGTCCTCAGGCGCCGGGCTCGCCGTCCCAATAGTCGAGATCGCCTTCCGGCCGTCCGATATGACGGAAGCGCTTGGTTTCTGTATTGTCCCTGTTGGTCTTGGCTGCCCAGTTCGTTTTGGCAAGGAACTTTCCGGAATCGGGATATTCGACGATCTCGGTCCTCGCCATTGTCGAAATGCCGAGATAGACGAGTGTCGCCGTGCCGGTATTGATGATCTGGTGCGCCGTTTCAGGCCCGCCGGCCGGCGCGCCGAGCACGTCGCCCGCCTTGATAACATGGCGCGCGTCGCCGAAGCGATATTCGCCAGAGCCCGCGATCACATAGAAGAGCTCGTCTTCGACATGGTGGTTGTGGAAGGGGCAGCCTGATTTGCCGGGAGGTACCTCGTTGTAGCTGACGCCGAGGCTGGCCAAGCCAAGAAGCGCACCGAAAGAGGTGTCGGTGCTTTCATAGAGCTCGCCCTGTTTCCAGTGGTCGAGCTTGAGATCGGCGGGATTGATCACCGCCTTCGGTTCCGTTGCCATGACGTCCTCCTGTTTCAGCAAGAGAAGCCGTCATCCCAGGAAAATTCAATGCTTATCTCTGATATCCCCAGCATGGGCGGAGAGGAGACCGCCGCCCATGCTTCGAGCGCCGTGCGTCGATAGGACGCGTGAAGGACGCTCTATCACTTCGACCCACGCATACCCCCCGAAGATCGTTCCGATTTTCGAGGTTATGCGCTGGAGCCGTCAACGAACGTAGAAGGTTATGCTTCCATCGGCCGCCTGCTCGGCGTTGACCACATTGCGAATGTTGACACCTTCATTGTTGAGACGGTGGGCAAGCGACCTGTTGGCATCGATCGACGCCTGGATGCCACGGATAGCCTCGCCGGAGCGCAGCGGTGCCGAGTGTGGGCCGCTCGTCTCGTCGTCGAAGTTGCGCCAGTTGTAAACCTCCTGGACATTGAAATCATTGCCCTGGAAACCCCTGAGCGTCTGTTCGATGCCTTGAGGGGTGTTCATTCCGAGGCTTTCGGCCCGGCTGACGCCGGCAAAGGCGAGGGAGGAGAGGGCGGCAGCGAGGGTGATGGTGAGAACGCGGTGCATGATTTGTATCCTTTCATCTGCTTAGACGGTCGGCTGTCGTTGCAGGGGATCGTCTGCGTCACGACATGGAATTGGCGCTCTCCCTTCCGCGATTCAATGGGTTAAGCCACTGAAAATACGTTAAGAATTGTTCATGAAAACTGCCTTCGAATTGCCGCTTTCGAGGCATCGCGGAAAGTCGGTTTTGGAAGCTTGCCCAGCTGTGGATCCGTGGTGGTGCTATCCCCTTGCAGATATTTCCTCTTTCGTATTGCGGCATCGGGCGAAATTGCTTGCCATTCGGACGAAGGCATGTTTTGACCGCGGGCTGCCGAGTGGGAAAATGTCCCGCCAACCGAAGGTGAACCATGTCGAGAGAGACCGCTCCCCATATTTTGATCGTTGAGGCCCGCTTCTACGACGACATGGCCGACGCCCTGCTCGAAGGCGCGACCTTCGCATTGACAGAGGCCGGCGCCACCTTCGAGGTCGTCACCGTCCCCGGCGCACTGGAAATTCCGGCGGCGATTGCCATGTCGCTCGATGGAGACGACAATGGCGGAACGCATTATGACGGCTATGTCGCCCTCGGCATGGTCATTCGCGGCGAGACGTATCACTTCGATATCGTGTCGAATGAATCCTCGCGCGCCTTGATGGATCTCGCGGTCAGCGAGTCCCTTGCCATCGGCAACGGCATCCTGACCGTCGAAAACGACGAACAGGCATGGGCGCGCGCGCGCCGCTCGGACAAGGACAAGGGCGGATTTGCCGCTCGTGCAGCTCTGACCATGATCGAGCTGAAGCAGAAACTGGGTGCATAACGAATGAACGACGACAAGACGGAACGGCCGGTCAAGACTGCAAACCAGCGGGGCGCTGCCCGTCTTGCTGCCGTTCAGGCACTTTATCAGATGGATGTCGGCGGCACCGGCGTTCTGGAGATCGTAGCCGAATACGAGGCGCACCGTCTTGGCCAGGAACTCGACGGCGCGACCTATCTGAAGGCCGATGCCGCCTGGTTCCGTTCCATCGTCTCCGGCGTCGTGCGCGATCAGGTCCGCCTCGATCCGCTGATTGCCGCAGCCCTGCAGGATGATTGGGCCTTGTCGCGCCTCGACAGCACCGTGCGCGCCATCCTGCGCGCCGGCGTCTTCGAGATCACCGACCGCAAGGACGTTCCGGTGGCGGTCATCGTTACCGAATATGTCGAGATCGCCCAGGCTTTCTTCGATGACGACGAGCCGAAGCTCGTAAACGCCGTGCTCGACCGCATCGCAAAGCAGGTTCGCGGCGAGGCGAAGAAATAAGTCTTTCGCCGCCAAATAGTCCTCCCGCTTCTTTCTTCGCACCGCAATGGTTTTCGCCCGTTGCGGTCTTGACGCCACGTGATCGACCACGCAATCTCCGCAACGCTTAGCTGTGGCATTTCTGTGGAGAGGAAGGCGATTCGGCGGCGTATCTGCCGGAGAAGGAGTGATCTCCGGCCTATGGGAGGAAAGAGCGAAATGACGATTCTTTTATGCGTAATCGCATGCGGTCTGCTCTCGGTGGTTTATGCCGCCTGGGCAACCCGGTCGGTGCTTGCCGCCGATCAGGGCAATAGCCGCATGCAGGAGATCGCGGGTTATATCCGCGAAGGCGCTCAAGCCTATCTGACGCGCCAGTACAAAACCATTGCCATTGTCGGCGTTGTTGTTTTCGTTTTAGCCTGGCTGCTTCTTTCCGCCGAGGCCGCGATCGGCTTCCTGATCGGCGCCGTGCTTTCCGGTGCTGCCGGTTTCATCGGCATGCACGTTTCCGTCCGCGCCAATGTGCGCACCGCCCAGGCGGCTTCCGTCAGCCTTTCCGCCGGCCTCGACATCGCCTTCAAGTCGGGTGCGATCACCGGCATGCTGGTGGCTGGCCTGGCGCTGCTCGGCGTCTCCATCTACTATACGGTCTTGACCGTCGGGCTCGGCCATGAGAGCGGCTCGCGCGAAGTCATCGATGCGCTGGTGGCGCTCGGCTTCGGCGCTTCGCTGATCTCGATCTTCGCCCGTCTCGGCGGCGGCATCTTCACCAAGGGCGCCGATGTCGGCGGCGATCTGGTCGGCAAGGTGGAAGCCGGCATTCCCGAAGACGATCCGCGCAACCCGGCAACGATTGCCGATAACGTCGGCGACAATGTCGGCGACTGCGCCGGCATGGCCGCCGACCTTTTCGAGACCTATGCGGTCTCAGTCGTCGCTACCATGGTTCTCGCTGCGATCTTCTTTGCCGGCGCGCCGATCCTCCAGTCTGCGATGGTCTATCCGCTGGCGATCTGCGGCGCCTGCATCATCACCTCGATCATCGGCACCTTCTTCGTCAAGCTCGGCTCGAACGGCTCGATCATGGGCGCTCTCTACAAGGGCCTCATCGTCACCGGCCTACTGTCGATCGTCGGACTTGGTGCTGCCACTTCGCTCACCATAGGCTGGGGATCGATCGGTTCCGTCGGAGGCGCCGACATATCAGGCGCGCACCTCTTCTTCTGCGGCATCGTCGGCCTCGTCGTCACTGCGCTGATCGTGGTGATCACCGAATATTATACCGGCACGGGCAAGCGTCCGGTCGTCTCGATCGCCCAGGCCTCGGTCACCGGTCATGGCACCAACGTCATCCAGGGCCTAGCCGTCTCACTGGAATCGACGGCGCTGCCGGCGATCGTCATCGTCGGCGGCATTCTCGCCACCTACCAGCTCGGCGGCCTGTTCGGCACCGGTATTGCGGTCACGGCGATGCTCGGCATCGCCGGCATGATCGTCGCGCTCGACGCCTTCGGACCGGTGACGGACAATGCCGGCGGTATCGCCGAAATGGCGCATCTGCCGCCGGAGGTGCGCAAATCCACTGATGCGCTCGATGCCGTCGGCAATACGACCAAGGCCGTCACCAAGGGTTATGCCATCGGCTCCGCCGGTCTCGGCGCCCTGGTTCTCTTCGCTGCCTACTCCTACGACCTCAAATATTTTGCAGCGAATGGCGACAAGTTCCCTTATTTCGCCGGCATCGGCGAAATTTCCTTCGATCTTTCCAACCCTTACGTGGTGGCGGGATTGATCTTCGGAGGTCTCATTCCCTACCTCTTCGGTGGCATCGCCATGACCGCCGTCGGCCGTGCTGCCGGCGCAATCGTCGAGGAAGTGCGCCGTCAGTTCAAGGAAAAGCCCGGCATCATGCAAGGCACGGAAAAGCCGGATTACGGCAGGGCGGTCGACCTTTTGACCAAGGCCGCCATCCGCGAGATGATCGTGCCGTCGCTGCTGCCGGTGCTGGCGCCTATCGTCGTCTATTTCGGCGTTCTTCTCATCTCCGGTTCCAAGGCCTCCGCCTTTGCCGCCCTCGGCGCATCGCTGCTCGGCGTCATCATCAACGGCCTCTTCGTCGCTATCTCGATGACATCGGGCGGCGGCGCCTGGGACAATGCCAAGAAGAGCTTCGAAGACGGGTTCGTCGATAAGGACGGCGTGCGCCACATGAAGGGCTCGGATGCACACAAGGCCTCCGTCACCGGTGATACCGTCGGCGATCCTTACAAGGATACCGCCGGCCCTGCCGTCAACCCGGCGATCAAGATCACCAACATCGTCGCGCTGCTCTTGCTTGCCGTTCTCGCCGGATAAACAACGCCGCCTTGGCGTGGTGCACTTCACGCCGAAGCAGAGGCCATTACAGCGCCGCGCGTCTTTCTAGACGCGCAAAGGACGCTGTAACACTTTGAATGGCTGCATGATGTTATCCTTAAATCGACTCCGATTTAAGGAATCATGCAGTAAAAAACCCGCCGGAGCGATCCGGCGGGTTTTTCGTATGAGGCGTGTCCGATCAGCGCAGGCTGCTTGGGTTCTGCGGCGTGCCGCCGGCGCCACCGCCGAACAGGCTGCGGGCAGCACTCGCGGCGCTGCCGCCGGAAAGCATCTGTTGCAGGAAGGTGAGCTCCTTGCCGCCGGTCGGTGTGACGCGTCCGATCGTGTCGAACACCTTGCCGTCCTGCAGCGCATAGTTGGCGCGGCGGCTGACGACGCCGTCCTTGTCGAAATAGATCGCCAGAACGCTCTGATCGACGACCTTCAGCTTCTGGAAGGCGACGGCACGCGTGCGCCGCTGCGAGATGTAATAGAAGACTTCGCCGTCGAAGGTCGCCGTCGTCGACGGGGTGCCCAGCGAAAGCAGCACCTGCTCGCGGCTGGAGCCTTCCGGAACGAGGTTCAGCGACTGCTGGTCGGCGACGTAGCCGCCATTGAGCACGGTGCTGGTCTGGCAACCGGAGAGAGCGGTGGTGGAGGCGATTATGAAGGCAATGGCCGCGCTGCTGAAGAATTTCACGTCAGACTTGAAATACCGTTTATTCAACGACATCTACTCCCTTGAGTGTCGATAGCAGCCATTTGGGGCCTTGCACGCTTTCCTCCTGCAAAACCATTGTGGCCATTCCGGGTCGAATTTCCCGAATTCGCTTCGCTGACGCATCGAAGGCGTCGTCCCGAAACAGGCCATGATCGGCATTGCAATTCGCGCCTGCTTCGGTAAACCAGCTTTCGAAATCATGCAACAAGGCCAGACGCCGGCCGGCATGAAGAATGAGGCATTTCCGGAAAAAACAATGATCTTCGGGCTCTTCCGCAAGAAAAACAACAATCAGGCGATCGTCGACAGGCAATATGCGGCCCTGACGGCCGCCGCGCGCATGCCGGAGATCTATGAGCGGCTCAATGTGCCGGATACGGTCATGGGCCGTTTCGAGATGCTGTCGATTGCGATGATTCTGTTTTTTCGCCGCACACGTGCTTCCGCCACCAGCGGCCAGGAGATCGCCCAGGAGATCGTCGACGCTTTCTTCCAGGATATCGACTATTCGATCCGCGAACTCGGCATCGGCGACAACAGCGTGCCAAAGCGCATGAAGAAGCTCGCCGGCATGTTTTACGGCCGGCTCGAGGCCTATTCGAAGGCGATGGACACAGGCGATGCCGAAGCCCTCGCTGTCGCTCTTCAGCGCAATATCTACCCCGAAACCTCGGCGCCTGCCGATATGACCGGCCTCGCCGGATGGATGATGGCCGCAGAATCGCATCTGTCCGCCGTCCCCGAAGAGGTGATCACCACCGGATCGGTAACGCTCCCGGCGGTCGCCTGAAGGAGGAAACGATGAAGAACGCTCGGGACGATGTTCCCTTCTCCTATCAAGTAAAGGTCGGCCACATCTCGGCCAACCCCGTCGAAGTCCATGTCGAGGCCGACACCAGCGAACTGAAGGCGCTTGCCGAGACCTGGAACGTCGTCTCCGTCGACGATCTCAGCGCCGATCTGCAGATTGCCCGCTGGAAGCGCGACGGTGTGCGCATCAAGGGCCGCGTGCAGGCGAAGATCGTCCAGTCCTGCGTCGTGACGCTGGAGCCGGTGGAATCCGCCATCGACGAGAGCTTCGAGCAGATCTTCGTGCCGGAGGGTTCCAAGCTTGCCCGCCAGGCCGGCAACGACGCCGGCGAGATGCTGCTCGATCCCGACGGTCCTGATCTGCCTGAGACCTTTGTCGGCGATACGATCGATGCCGGCGAGGTGGTTGCCGAATTCGCCGCTCTCGCGATCGATCCCTATCCGCGCAAGGAGGGCATTGAGTTCGACGGCCATATCGAGGATAGCGGCGAGAGGGACAAAAAGCCCTCGGCTTTCGCAGCCCTCAAGGACTGGAAAAAGGACTGAAGCTCCTCTGGCATTTGACACAATTCAGTTGTAAGCGACGCCAAAACCGGTATTTTGGCCGAAATTTCGCCCTCGGCGGAAAGAAGGATCAGGGACGCGTGATCAGAATATCTCTCGACCTCATGGGTGGCGACTTTGGTCCCCAAGTTGTCATCCCTGGCGCCGCCAAGGCGCTGGATCGGCATCCGGATATTTCCTTCGTTCTCTATGGTCTCAAGGAACAGTGCGATCCGGTTCTCGCCAAGTTTCCGAAACTCAAGGAAAAATCGCTCTTTCACGACTGCGAGCTTGCCGTCGCCATGGATGAAAAGCCGAGCCAGGCGCTGCGCCGTGGCCGCTATATCTCCACCATGTGGCGCTCGATCGAGGCGGTGAAGACGGGTGACGCCGATGTCGCGGTCTCGGCCGGCAATACTGGCGCACTGATGGCGATGGCGAAATTCTGTCTGCGCACCATGGCCAATATCGAGCGTCCGGCGATCGCTGCGATCTGGCCGACGCTGAAGGGTGAGAGCATCGTGCTCGATGTTGGCGCGACGATCGGCGCCGACGCGCAGCAGCTGATGGATTTTGCCCTGATGGGCGGCGCCATGGCGCGCGCGCTTTTCGAGGTCGAACGGCCGACGGTCGGCCTTCTGAACGTCGGCGTCGAGGAGATGAAGGGCCAGGAAGAGGTCAAGGAAGCCGGCCGGCTGTTACGCGAGGCGAACATCGATTCGCTCGAATATTCCGGCTTCGTCGAGGGCAACGACCTTGGCAAGGGCACAGTCGACGTCGTCGTCACCGAAGGATTTTCCGGCAATATCGCGCTCAAGACCGCTGAAGGCACCGCCAAGCAGATCGGCGAATATCTGCGTGCCGCCATGTCGCGCACGCTGCTGGCCCGCATCGGCTACCTGTTCGCCAAAAGTGCATTCGACATGCTTCGCGAGAAGCTCGATCCGAGCAAGGTCAATGGCGGCGTGTTTCTCGGGTTGAACGGCATCGTTATCAAAAGCCATGGCGGGGCGAATGCCGAAGGCATCGCCGCCGCCATTGAAGTCGGTTACGACATGGCCAAGAACGGCCTCAATCAGAAAATAGAAAACGATCTTAAGAAATATCACGCCAAGCGGCTGCCCCCGATGGGCCCGGAAGCGGCATGAGCGATGGGGTTCAATCAAAGATGATCCGTTCAGTGGTTCGCGGGTTCGGAGCAGCGCTTCCGAAGCGCGTGATAACCAATCGTGACATGGAGGCCATCGTCGACACATCGGACGAATGGATCGTCCAGCGCACCGGCATCCGCCAGCGTTATGTCGCCGGCGATGACGAAACGACGGCGTCGCTCGGCGAGGCCGCCGCACGCGCAGCCCTTGCCAATGGCGGCCTGACGCCTGCCGATATCGATCTTATCATCTGCGCCACCTCGACGCCGGACAACACGTTTCCCGCAACGTCGGTCAACATCCAGAACCGCCTCGGCATGAGCCATGGCTTCGCCTTCGACGTCCAGGCCGTCTGCACCGGTTTCGTCTATGCGGTTACCACAGCGGATGCCTACATCCGCGGCGGGCTTGCCAAGCGCGTTCTGGTCATCGGCGCCGAAACATTTTCGCGCATTCTCGACTGGAACGACCGCACCACCTGCGTGCTTTTCGGCGACGGTGCCGGCGCGATCATACTCGAAGCGACCGAAGGCGAGGGCACCGTTGCCGATCGCGGCGTGCTGACCGCACATCTGCGTTCCGACGGCTCGCACAAGGAAAAGCTCTATGTCGATGGCGGACCGTCGACGACGGGCACTGTCGGCAAGCTGCGCATGGAAGGCCGCGAGGTCTTCAAATACGCTGTCGGCATGATCACCGACGTTATCCAGGCGGCATTCGATTCGACCGGCACCACCGCCGATGACCTCGACTGGCTGGTGCCGCATCAGGCCAATCGCCGCATTATCGACGGTTCGGCGAAGAAGCTGAACATCGATGCCGCGAAGGTGGTCATCACCGTCGATCTGCACGGCAATACGTCGGCCGCCTCGATCCCGTTGGCACTTGCGACCGCTGCCGGCGACGGCCGCATCAAGAAGGGCGACCTGGTGATGCTCGAAGCGATGGGCGGCGGCTTTACCTGGGGTGCGGTTCTGCTGCGCTGGTAGGCACGAATCCTAAAAAACTGGCGGCGAACAAGAGCTTGACCGTAAGGCGCAAGACAAATACTCTTCGTGCGATTTCACAAAATATTTTGTATGGGCGGGGAAACCATGACCGGAAAGACAGTGACGCGAGCAGACCTGGCGGAATCCGTTTTCCGAAAGGTCGGGCTGTCCCGGACCGAATCTGCCGAACTGGTCGAAACCGTCATCGACGAGATCTGCAACGCCATCGTGCGTGGTGAAACCGTCAAGCTTTCTTCCTTTGCCACCTTTCAGGTGCGCGACAAGAACGAGCGAATCGGCCGCAATCCGAAGACCGGCGAGGAGGTTCCGATTTCCCCCCGCCGGGTCATGACCTTCAAGGCGTCGAACGTGCTGAAGACGCGCATCCTCAAGGCGCATGTCGCTCGCAAGATCAAGCTGAAGCCTCTGAATCCGGCTCCCTGATATCGGCATCTCGTTTCGGAACGGCGTTTTTTTCTCTCTCGCACTGTCCATCCTTGTGCGCAACGTCGAGACATGACTTGAATTGTCGGCGCCAAACCGTTGAAATATGATGAGTCGCCGTTGGATCGAGCCGCGAGGTCGCGTAGCAGTATGACGTTGGACAAGAGCCCCGATGCCTTTCGCACTATCAGCGAAGTCGCAGACGATCTTGATCTGCCGCAGCATGTGCTGCGCTTCTGGGAGACGCGTTTCCCCCAGATAAAGCCGATGAAGCGCGGCGGCGGCCGTCGCTACTACCGGCCGGAAGATGTGGATCTCCTCAAGGGCATCCGGCATTTGCTCTATGATCATGGCTATACGATCAAGGGTGTGCAGAAGCTTCTGAAGACCAACGGCAACAAGTTCGTCATATCAGTCGGTCATGGCGACCTCGCCAGCGTCGAGGCGCTTGCGTCGGGCGTGCAGGATACGGCTGGCGGGGAACCGCGCGTCGGCATGGCCGACGAAGACCAGATTGTCGGCCGCGCCAAGCCGCCGATCACCCGCCGGTTCTTCAATTTCGTCGCTGGAGACGACGAGCAGGAAGTCTCGATCGGCAAGTCGAGCGTCGGCAAGGAAGACAGGGCGCTGCTGCAGGAGGCGCTCTACGACCTCCTGGAATGCAAGCGTCTGCTCGATCAGGTGCGCTGAACAGGAGCTCAGGCTTCGGTAAGCCGCTTCATCGCCTGTTCGAGTTCGCTGAGCTGGAAGGGTTTTTGCAGCACGGGCAACGTGCTTGGGCTGCTGCCATCAGGTGCAGTGCCATATCCCGTCGCGTAGAGATAGGGTTTGCCGCGTTCGTCGAGCAGCTTTGCGACCGGCAGCGAACTCTGCCCGGCAAGCGAGACGTCGAGGATTGCAGCGTCGAACTCCGTATCCCTGGCGGTTGCCAGCGCCCGCTCCAGATCGGGCGCGCTGGCGCAGACCCGGTAACCCAGATCGGCAAGCATGTCCTCGAGCAGCATGGCAATCAGCGCGTCGTCTTCGACGATGAATATGTCTTTCATGATCCCGTCCACCCATTTCCCCTCGCCGGGCATGGAGATTTATGTGGACCGCTTGCACCGCTCGTCAAGACGTCGTGCCCGGCACTGCAAGAAACAGCATATTGCCCGGTGAAATTTGATGTGCAAAAGCTGGGATGCCGTCTCCGCAACGGCGACTGCATAATTCCTTAAATCGGAATCGATCTATGGATAAAATTATGCAGTAATCCAAAGTGTTACAGCGTCCTATGCGCGTCTGAAAAGACATGGCGGCGCTGTAAGAAGGGGTGTCGAATGGATTTGCTGAGTGCCACGGATTGGCTGCGTCACAGGCCGGGTTTTACCTATCCGCTGGCCGTTGCCTTCGTTGGCCTGACCTTTCTTCTGAGGCTTGCCGCCAGCGACACTCTCTCCGGCTTTCCCTTCCTCAGCTTCCTTCCGGCGATATTGCTGGCGAGTTTCATAGGCGGGGCCGGGCCGGGTCTGGTTGCGGCCTTGCTTGCCGCTTTCATCGTCCAGCAGTTTTTCGTCGAGCCGCACAACATCTTCTGGCCGGTCAGCGCCGGGCAATGGGTCGGTCTTTCCACTTATCTCGTCAATGCCGCGATCATCGTCGGCCTGATGGAGATGATCATTATCGCACATGAGCGGCAGAGCCGCCTTCGCAGTGAGCTCAACAGCTTCAACACGCGCCTCGAAGAGACAGTCGTCCAGCGCACTGCCGAGCTCAGGCACGAGATGGAAGAGAATGCCGCCGCTCAGGCGCAGGTCCGCCAGTTGCAGAAGATGGAGACGATTGGTCAGCTGACCGGCGGCGTCGCTCATGACTTCAACAACATGTTGGCGATCATCATCGGCAACCTCGACCTCGCCCAGCGGCGCCTGAGCGGCAGCGAGGATCCCCGCCTGCTTTACTCCATCCAGAATGCCAAAGACGGCGCGCAGAGGGCGGCGGTACTGACCGCGCGTCTTCTCGCTTTCTCGCGCCAGCAGCCGCTCGCCCCTGAGGTGATCGACCTTAACAAGCTGGTCGGCGGCATGTCTGAGCTATTGCGGCGCACGCTCGGTGAGCAGATCCGGATCGAGACCGTGCTTGCCGGCGGTCTGTGGCCGAGCTTTGCCGATTTGAGCCAGCTCGAGAATGCCATCCTGAACCTTGCCGTCAACGCTCGCGACGCTATGCCGGGCGGCGGAAATCTGACGATCGAGACCGCCAATACCGAACTCGACGAGCGATATTCGCGCATGCATTCGGAGGTCGAGGCGGGCCAATATGTAATGGTCAGCATAACTGACACTGGCACCGGCATGTCGCCGGAGGTGATCGAGCGCGCCTTCGACCCTTTCTATACGACCAAGGGACCCGGCAAAGGCACCGGCCTCGGCCTCAGCCAGGTTTACGGCTACATCAAGCAGAGCGGCGGCCACATCAAGATCTATTCAGAGATCGACAGGGGCACGACGGTGAAGATCTATCTTCCCCGTCATGTCGGCGCGACGGACGCCCGGTCGGGCGCCGCCGGCACCCAGCCGATTCCTCACGGCAGCGTCAATGATACGATCCTGGTGGTGGAAGACGACGAGCACGTCCGCACCATGACGGCCGAAAGCCTGCATGAACTCGGTTACACCGTATTGCAGGCGGCAAGCGGCATAGAGGCGCTTCTGTTGCTCGAAGAAAATCCGGCAGTCGATTTGATCTTCACCGATATCGTCATGCCGCAGATGAGCGGACGCCAGCTTGCCGATGTCGTCCAGGAAAAATGGCCGACGATCCGGATCCTTTACACCACGGGTTACACCCGCAATGCCATCGTCCACAATGGTGTGCTCGATCACGGCGTTTCCCTGCTCGCCAAGCCCTTCAGCCTGGAGCAGCTGGCTCATAAGATCCGCGAACTTTTGAATGTACCGGCGAGGGTGGGAGACGAGCGGACGTGAAGCCGGAATACGGCCGCACGTCCACAATTCCCGATCGTGTTATTCCAGCACCTGGATGATACGGTGGGTCTTCGGCTCGACGATAACGCGCCGCTCATTGACGACTGTATAGCCGTAACCGTCCATGTCAGGCACGGTGTGCACTTCGACGGTATCGGGCAGCGTCGTGCCAACCACGATATCGCCGTCATAGACGACGGACGGCGTGTTTTGCTCCATCACATAGGTGCGCACTTCGCCGGGCAATACGACGGAGCCGGTCGGTGCGGGATCTGTGACGATGACGGTGCTCTGCGCGAAGGCGGCGGAGCTGATGGTCAGTATGGCGGCCGCAGCCAGCATGGTCTTGCGCATGGGATGTTCTCCTTTTCCTACCCCAGACATCAAGGCAACGCCGGCCATGCGGCATAGTTCCCCACGGGCTTTTCGCCCAGCGGAAGACAGGCGCAATCAAAGCAATTAAGTTGCTGCTAAATTGATTTCCACATCATTGGGTTGAGTTGTCCGAATAACGTTCAGTGAGAGTTCGTCCGGTGACATCAGCGGCCGGTTCTTTACTCTTCGTTAACCATGTAGGCGATTTATGTCGGATGAACGGCCAGGTGGTCGTTGATTCGAAGGTCCGTCGCGTTTCGGTTTGCGAATGGATATCTGAAAAGGCGATTGCGGCTCGAGACATGCGCTTGCGGAAGACGATATCGCTGGTGGCGGTGGCTGGCATGATGGCCGGCTGCACATCGACGGGCGGTGTGCGCCAGCCTTCCGGGCCGGAAACCGTGGCGCCGGAAAAAGCGCTGGTCCTGCCGCCGCCGGGCGGTCCGTCGATCGTCAGTGTTGTCGAGCGCAAGCGTGGAAACGGCGTCGAGCAGACGATCTCGCTGTTTACGTCATCCTCCGTGCCTGGTCAGAATTTCCTGAAGGTCCAGTTCTTCGGCGCCTCCGGGGCCAACCCCGGCACCGGCAATGCGGGCTTCAGCATGATCAACGAGAGCGGCATTGCCCGCGAGGTGGCCCGTTCGGCCCCTAGCGTGCCGATGGCGACGTCGGCGACCTTCCTGCAGAACGCCTATGGCCCCTTCGGTTACGCCTCCGGCCGCAGCCGGGCCGGCGACACCTGCGTCTATGCCTGGCAGCAGATCCGCTCGAGCACTGCTGCCAATACCCAGGCGCGCAATTTCGGCATGATCCAGCTGCGCCTGCGCCTTTGCGATGCGAGGGCGAGCGAGCGCCAGCTGCTCGGCATCGTCTATGGTTACACCATATCAGGCACCTTCGATGGCGTGGTCTGGAACCCTTACGGCAATCCGCCGTCCGCCGACGGTGCGCTCGGACGCACCGGCGAGCCGATCTATCCCGACAAGGGCGGTTATCGCGCCAGCCCGATGCCGATCGGCTACGAGCCGGCGCCGGCCATAGTCAGCCGGCCGCGGGCAGCTGCCGTTCGCAGCGCCTCGACCTCGCAACCGGCTCAAGGCGTCGCATCGGTGCCTGCACCCATCGGCCCGCGCGTGCCGCTGCCGGGCGAGCCGCCGCAGACGAGCGCAAGGCCGGATGCGGCCGCCGCGCCAATCGAACAATCGGTAAGGGCGATCGGCGTCACCGTGCCTTCGCCGGACTGCATAGGCGACGCGGCCATGACGGCTGCCTGCCGGAGATAGAGCATGCATGCCCGCGGGCGCCAGTTGGTGCCCCGGTTGAGCAATTTCGAAGGAACGTCAATGCGCAAAGCCCGCAGTGTCATCATATGGGCCGTGGTTTCGCTCTGCATGATCGTGCTGATCACGTTGCCGGTCAACCTGCAGACCCAGCTCATCACCAGCATCACGGTCGTGACTGTGATGGCGCTGATCAAGGTGCTGAAGGGCGAGGGGACGTGGCGCCTGGTGGCGCTCGCCTTCGGCACATCGATCGTGTTGCGCTATGTTTACTGGCGCACCACCAATACGCTGCCGCCTCTGAACCAGCCTGAGAATTTCATTCCCGGCCTGCTGCTCTATCTTGCCGAAATGTATAGCGTTGCGATGCTGGCTCTCAGCCTCTTCATCGTCGCGACGCCGCTGCCGTCGCGCCCCTCGCGTGCCGCCAAGAATGAGCGTTTCCCTCATGTCGACGTCTTCGTGCCATCCTACAACGAGGATGCCGGCCTGCTGGGAAATACGCTGGCCGCCGCCAAGGCCATGGATTATCCGGCCGAGAAGTTGCATGTCTGGCTGCTCGACGACGGCGGCACCTTGCAGAAGCGCAACTCCGGGAAGCTGCTCGAAGCCCAGGCTGCTGCTGCCCGCCATATCGAGCTGAAGCAGCTCTGCGACGATCTCGACGTCAGCTACCTCACGCGCGACCGCAACGAGCATGCCAAGGCCGGCAATCTCAACAACGCCATGAAACTTTCGACCGGCGAACTCATTGCCGTCTTCGATGCCGACCACGCGCCGGCCCGCGATTTCCTGCTCGAGACCGTCGGTTACTTCGAGGACGATCCGAAGCTTTTCCTTGTCCAGACCCCGCACTTCTTCATCAATCCCGACCCGCTGGAGCGCAACCTGCGCACCTTCGACAAAATGCCGAGCGAGAACGAGATGTTCTACGGCATCATCCAGCGCGGCCTCGATAAGTGGAACGCCGCCTTCTTCTGCGGCTCGGCCGCGGTTCTGAGCCGCAGGGCGCTCGAATCCCAGAACGGCTTCAGCGGCATCAGCATCACGGAGGATTGCGAGACGGCGCTGGCGCTCCATGGCAGCGGCTGGAACAGCATCTATGTCGACAAGCCGCTGATCGCCGGCCTGCAGCCGGCCACCTTTGCAAGCTTCATCGGCCAGCGCAGCCGCTGGGCGCAGGGCATGATGCAGATCCTGCGTTTCCGCTTCCCGCTGCTGAAGCGCGGCCTGACGATCCCGCAGCGCTTCTGCTACATGTCCTCCACGCTTTTCTGGCTCTTCCCGTTCCCGCGCACGATCTTCCTGTTTGCGCCGCTCTTCTACCTGTTCTTCGATCTGGAGATCTTCACCGCCTCCGGCGGCGAGTTCCTTGCCTATACGCTCGCCTATATGCTCGTGAATCTGATGATGCAGAACTACCTCTACGGGTCGTTTCGCTGGCCCTGGATTTCCGAGCTCTACGAATATGTCCAGACCGTGCATCTGCTGCCGGCTGTCGTCTCCGTCATGCTCAATCCGAGGAAGCCGACCTTCAAGGTCACCGCCAAAGACGAATCGATCGCCGTCAGCCGTCTGTCGGAGATCAGCCGCCCGTTCTTCGTCATCTTTGCGGTGCAGATCGTCGCGCTCATCATCACCATCTACAAGATCTACGCCGAGCCCTATAAGGCCGACGTCACGCTCGTCGTCGGCGGATGGAATCTCATCAATCTGATCATGGCCGGCTGCGCACTTGGTGTCGTGTCGGAGCGCGGCGAGCGCGCCTCGTCCCGTCGCGTCCGCGTCAACCGGCGCTGCGAATTCGGCGCCAACGGCAAGTGGTATACGGCCTCGATCGAGGATGTTTCCGTCCATGGCGCAAGACTGCACATCTTCAACAAGCATCTCGACGAGATGCTGGTCGGCGCCGTCGGCGAAATTCGCTTCCGTCCCTATAGCGGCGCGGATCTGGAAACCCTGCCGCTCATCGTCCGCAACATCGAGCCGTCGGGCGACATCAGCAATGTCGGTTGCCAGTATGTGCCGAAAAGCGCGCTCGACCATCGCCTGATCGCCGATCTGATGTTTGCCAATTCCGATCAGTGGACCCAGTTCCAGGCCTCGCGCCGCCGCAATCCGGGCCTAATCCGCGGCACCATCTGGTTTCTCGGCATGTCGTTCTACCAGACGAGCCGCGGCCTCGTTTACTTCTTCCGCAGCATGCGGCCGGAGCGAGAAGCCCAGCAGCAGGCGGCAAAGGTCAACGCCGGATGAGAAGGATCGTCGCCGCCTCGCTTCTCCTGCTGAATGTTTCCGCCTTCGCCCAGGCGCAGACGGCACCCTTCGACATGTCCGGCGAACGGCCGCCCGGTGCGCCCGTTACCCCGAGGTTGACGCCGCCCACGCCGTCCGCAGCCACCGCGTCTCCGGTTTCCGTCTTACCCGCACCTGCAACCCCGGCTGCTCCTGCTCCTGCTCCCGTTCCTCCGCCGATCGCCGTCCAGTCACCGCAGTCGCAGCCACCCGCGCTCCAGCCAGCAGCGGCGGCAAACAGCGCTGCGCCGCCGCGTGCCGGCGATGTCCGTCGCTTTGTCGTGCCCTTTTCGAAACTCGGCCTCGGCGGTGAATACGATCGCCGGTCATGGTCTATTTATCTGACACCGGAGCAGGCGGCGGCCAAGGCAAGCTTCACTTTCGCCTACCAGAATTCGATCGTCGTCGCGCCTGAGGCCTCGGCGCTGACCGTCTATCTCAACAATCGCCCGATCGGCCAGCAGCGCGTCGGCTCACCGGATGGCCCTTCGACCGTCACCTTCGAGGTTCCAACTGGTCTGCTGCAGCCGGGCGCCAATCTCGTCACCTTCGAAGCCGGCCAGCGCCACCGAACCGATTGCAGCATTCAATCCACTTATGAACTGTGGTCGAATATCGATCCGGCCGGGACCTATCTGAGCTTTGCCGGCATGGACGTTTCCCAGCTGGCGAGCGCCGACGCAATCCGCGCCATCGGCGTTGACGGCGCCGGCAAGACGGAGTTCGACATCGTTGTCCCCGCGTTGGAGCAGCCGGGAACCACCAAGCCGCTGCTGCGGCTGGCGCAGGGCCTGTCGGTGCTGAGCAGCATGCCGAACCAGATCTTTGCCTTCAGCACCGCTTCGCTTCCGGCCGCCGGCCCTGGCAAGCTCAGTGTGCTCGTCGGCACCGCGGCGGAACTGCGGCCGCTCTTTCCTGGCCTGCCGCCCGGCGCCGAAAGTGCGGCACTCGCCGCTTTCGTCACCGACCCGCGCAGCGGCTCGCCGCTACTTCTGATCAGCGGCCCCTCCTGGCAGGCGGTCTCCTCGGCGATCGATACCATCGTCTCGCCGACAGACCGGTCCTCGGATGTTCGCCGCGACGTGCTGACCACCGAGCGCTGGAGCGCGCCGAACGCGCCGCTGGTCTTTTCCGATACGAATATCGCCCTGTCTCAGCTCGGTGTGAAGACCACCGAATTCTCCGGCCGGCGGTTGCGTACGAGCTTCAATATTGCCGTGCCGGCGGATTTTTATGCCAATGCCTATGGCGAGGCGAAGGTGCTGCTCGACGCCGCCTATACTGACAACGTGCTGCCCGGCAGCCACATCGATATCTACGTCAACGACAACATCGCCTCCACCGTGCCGATCACCACGACCACTGGCGGTATTCTCCGCCATCTGCCGATCCGCGTGACGATGCGGCACTTCAAGCCAGGTCTCAATTCGGTGGCGATCGAGGCGATCCTGATGACCAAGGACGATGCCGCCTGCGCGCCGGGCGCGACCGCCGGCGCCACCCCGCGCTTTGCCCTGTTCGATACATCAGAGCTGGAGATTCCGGATTTCGCCCGCGTCGGCCAGCGTCCGAATCTGGCGGCAATGGCCGGCACCGCCTATCCCTATGGTCGGGCCACGGAGCCGACGCCGCTCTTTATCGACCGCGTCGATGCCGACACACTTTCGGCCGCCGCCACGTTGCTCGGCCAGATGGCGATTACGGCCGGCCATCCGATCGCCGTCGAAACCGTCGCCTCGCCGAACATGATCGGCGATCGCGACGCCATCTTCATCGGTTCCATCTCGCAGATGCCGGCAACTGCGCTGACGCAGACCAATATCTCTACGGCGAGCCAGGCCTCGTGGCGCCCCGTCGTCGAAACGCAGGCGGGCGTCGTCGACACCGGTACGGCCTTCGAAGAGTGGAACTCCAAGGTCAGCGGCGGTGTCCTGCGCAGCCGGATCACGGCTTTCCGCGAGTGGCTGTCGCGCAATTTCGATATCTCCCGCAGTTCGCTGCAATTCGTTCCCGGCGCCGAGGAGATCTTTACCCCGCCCAACGCCGCCACGCTTATGGTTGCCCAGGGCTCCAGCCCCGCGGGAGCGGGCTCATGGACGGTGGTGACGGCGCCGTCGGCGAAGGATTTGCGCGCGGGGCTCGAGGTCCTGACCGAGCAATTGAACTGGCCGCAGATATCAGGCCACATCACCACCTATTCGAGCAAGACAGGCAAGATCGACACCGTGCCCGTCACCCGCTTTGATTTCGTGCCGTCCACCCCGTGGTCGATCGCCAATTACCGCCTGATCGCCGCCAACTGGCTGTCGACGAATATCCTCTCCTATGCCTTCCTGCTGGTCGTCTTTGTTCTGCTGATCGGCATCACCACCTCGAGCATGCTCAAAAGGTTGGGTCGGTCGAAATGAGACGGTTACGCGCGCTCCTGTTTGCAGCATCGGTCGCGCTCGCTCCCGCGGGAACGCCCGCCGTTGCGCAGCAGGCGATGATCAATGCCGGCGCATGGTCGGCCTACAAGGCGAAGTTTCTCGATGCGACCGGCCGCATCGTCGATAACGGCAACGGCAATATCAGCCATAGCGAAGGGCAGGGCTACGGCATGCTGCTCGCTTATCTCGCTGCAAGCCCCGCCGATTTCGAGCAGATCTGGTATTTTACCCGCACCGAACTGCTGCTGCGCGACGATGGCCTGGCCGTCTGGAAATGGGATCCGAACGTCAAGCCGCACGTCACCGATACCAACAATGCCTCGGATGGCGACATGCTGATCGCCTATGCGCTGGCGCTGGCCGGCACGGCGTGGAAACGCGAGGACTATATTCTCGCCGCCTCCCGCATGGCGCAGGCGCTGCTTGCCGAAACCGTTGTGCGCTCGGCCGACCGGACGCTCCTCTTGCCGGGAAGCGAGGGGTTTACCGGCACCGACCGTGACGACGGTCCCGTCGTCAACCCGTCCTACTGGATTTACGAGGCTATCCCGGTGATGGCGGCGCTCGCTCCGTCGGATGCCTGGAAACAACTGTCGGAAGATGGCGTGGCGCTGCTGAAGACGATGCAGTTCGGCCCGCGCAAGCTTCCCGCCGAATGGGTCAGTCTCAGCGGCCAACCGCAGCCTGCGCAGGGTTTCGACGCCGAATTCGCCTATAACGCCATCCGCATCCCGCTCTATCTCGTTCGCGGCGGCGTCACCGACAAGGCCCTGCTGACCCGTCTGCAGCAGGGGATGTCGAAAGACGGTGTTCCCGCGACCATCGATCTGACCACCGGCCGGCCGAAGACCGTGCTGCCGGACCCCGGTTATCGAATTGTTAACGATGTTGTGGCCTGTGTACTCGACGGGACCAAGCTGCCGGGCTCGGCCCTGCAATTTGCGCCCGCACTCTATTATCCGTCCACGCTTCAGCTGCTGGGACTGGCCTATATCGGGGAGAAGCATCCGGAGTGTCTGTGAAGTCTTCTCTCGTGGCGGTATCAGCGGCAGTCGTGGTGGCGACACTCGTCACCGGGCTGAAAGATCGTGCCGCTCTGCAGGAAAGGTTCGGCCTTGGATCTGCCGCCAAGCCGGCGCCGGAACTGATGATGATGGGCCGCATCAAGCCGACTGATGCTTCCGCCGGCAATCCCCAATTCAATGCGCAGCTGGTGGCCGACAAGATCGAGGCGATCACATCCCCGTCGCCGTCGACACCTGATACACCCGTGCCGAATGCCGCAGCACAGCGGCCTGCAGGCTCGCCGCCCGTAGCATCGCAACCTGTGGCACCTCAGACGGCCGTCCAGCCGGCGCCGGTCACGCCCCCCATCGTTTCCGAGCCGCAGGCTCCACCACAGGCCGCCGCGCCGCCGCAGCCTACCGTTGATGAAAGCGCGCTTCGTTATTTCGCCAGCCGCGGCGACAAGGTGCGCCTGCAAGCCGAAATCTCCCGCCTTCAGGCGCTCTACCCGAACTGGGTTCCGCCGGCCGATCCGCTCGCCGTGCCGCAGAATGGCGACAAACGGCTCGAGGCCATGTGGCAACTCTATTCCGATGGCCGCTATGCGGAGCTGCGCAAGGCGGTCGCCGACCGCCAGGCAGCCGATGCCGGATGGCAGCCGCCGGCCGATCTGCTCGACCGGCTCGACGTCGCCGAGGCCCGTGCCCGCCTCGTCAACGCGTCGGACCTCAAGCAATATGCGACGGTGGTCGATATTGCCGCCGCAACACCGAGCCTGCTCACCTGCAGCGAGGTCGATGTTCTCTGGCGCGTCGCCGAAGCCTTCATCCAGACGGAGAGGGCGAAGCGCGGCCAGGATGCCTACACCTATATCCTGAAGAATTGCACCAATCCCGCCGAGCGGCAGGCGACGGTCGAAAAGGCCTCGACGCTGCTCGGCTACCAGCCGATGCAGGCACTGCTCACGCTGGAGAGGCCTGCCGCCGACGGCAGCAAGGAATTCGATGCGATCCGCGACAACCTCGCCCGACGATTCATGGCCGAGGGCAATGACGATCCGAATCTCGCCATCGCGCCCGATTATGTCGCCCGCCTCGAAAAACTCGCCGAGACTGGGGGGCTTGCCTCCGATGCGCTGCTGCTCGGCTGGTACCAGCTTCGCCGCAACAATGATGCCGATGCCGAGAAGTGGTTCCGCGCCGCCCGAGCCAAGCAAGATTCGGCGGCCGCTTCGCAGGGGCTGGCGCTGGCGCTGATTGCCCGCAAGGCGCCTGAGGAAGCCGAGGACGTGATGTTCCGCTGGCGTGCCGATTCCGAGGATGCGACATCAACCTATCTCGCCGCCACCGCCAACCTGATGGCGTTGCAGCCGCCGGCCGATTTGGCCGAAGACGTGCTGCATCGCATTGCCGCCGAGGTCATCGCTCGGAAATACGTACCGACGGCGCAGCAGTTCGGCTGGTATGCCCGCTCCCTCAACCAGTTCCAGACCGCTGCACGGTGGTTCGAGACGGCGCTTGCCTGGAAAGCAGATGACGAACCGTCCGCCTATGGCCTTGTCATCACCCGCGAGCAGCTGAGCGACCGCAAGGGCGTGCTCGACCTCCAGCGCGCCTGGGCCGGCCGGTCGAGCCGGATCACCAATCTCGAAGACACCTCCTCCCTGACGCCGAATGCCGTCCCGTCGCCGCCGGGGAAGGAGGCGCTTGCCGTACAGCAACCGGCTCAACCGACGCAGCGTCCCCCGACGGAGCCACTTCCGGCCGAGCGCCGCGTCACCCTGCAGCCGGGGTCGGAAGTGGTCGTTCGCGCGGCGGGGCCGGCAATGGAGACGATGACCGTTCCGCGTGGTCGGCGCCAGACGCGCGGCTGCTCGACGACAATCGATGCGGGACAGCTCAGCCCGGCCGACGCGCTGTCGCGCGGCTGGTGCCTGATGGATATCAACCGGCCGATGGAGGCAGTCTCGGCCTTCGAGGCGGCATTGCGAAGCCCGGCCCGCAAGGTCCGTGAAGACGCAGCCTACGGCCAGAGCCTCGCTTATCTCCGCGCCGGCCTCTCCGGCAATGCCGCCGTCGCAGCCACCAAGGCGCCGCAAAACCGCCAGCGTGCCGCCGAGCTTCAGGTGACGATCCTCGCCGACCGTGCGCTTTCAGCCTTTGACGCCGGTCGTTATCGCGAAACCCTCATCTACCTCGATCAGCGCGCCCAACTGCAGCAGGAGCGTATCGACCTGATGGTTCTGCGCGGCTACTGCTATCTCAATCTCAAAATGTACGGCGATGCGACCCGCATCTTCGAAGCCGCTGCTGCGACTGGCAGCCGCGATGCTGCCCGCGGTCTGGCCGACGTTAGAAACGTCACGCATCCCGACGTCAACGACTGACGTTGACGCTGCCGCCGCTCTCCGTTACTCGCCTGCTTAGCTTCAAAATGTCCCAGCGTCCTTTGCGCGTCTTCAAAGACGAGCGGCGCGCTGTGGACCCGCAAGGAAACGCCCGTGCCCGCTCTCCATGACATCCTCGACAGGTCCTACGATGCCTTCCTTTTCGATATGGACGGAACGCTGCTGAATTCCATTGCCGTTGTCGAACGCGTCTGGAGCGAATGGGCAAGACGCCACGGCTTCGAGCCGGAGGTCTTCCTGAAGACGATCCATGGCATCCGCGCCTCCGACGTTATCCGCGGGCTCGGCCTGCCCGGCGTCGATCCGGCCCACGAGGCGGATCTGCTGCTCGCCGAGGAAATGCAGGATGTCTCCGGCATCGTCGAGATCCCAGGCGCCGTCCGCTTCCTCTCCGCCATCGCCGAGGGCAGGTGGGCAATCGTCACTTCGGCGCCGATCGAGCTTGCCAGGCGCCGCATGGCCGCCGCCGGCATCCCGATGCCGAAGGTCATCGTCAGCGGCCAGGAGGTCAAATCAGGCAAGCCCAGCCCCGAAGGATATCTGCTCGGCGCAAGCCGCCTCGGCGTCGATCCGAAAAAATGCCTGGTCTTCGAAGATGCGGTCGCCGGCATTCTCGCCGGCGAAGCTGCCGGCGCCGGTGTTGCCGTCATCACCGAAACCCACGCCACACCTTTCGAAACACCGCATTTTTCGATCGCCAACTACCAGGCATGGCAGCCCCGCCAGACCGCCGAAGGCCGGCTGAAGCTCGCCCCGATCTGAGCATTCAGGCAAACCGCTTCCTTTTTGTTGGAGGCGAAGTTTTTCCGCTTGCATTGCACGCGCTGAAAAACTAAACGAAGCAAGCCGTTTCGGCAGGTCGGGGCGTAGCGCAGCCCGGTAGCGCACTTGACTGGGGGTCAAGGGGTCGCTGGTTCGAGTCCAGTCGCCCCGACCATTTATCCCCTTGAAATCCCAGTCAGAATCTCATTTTTTTGCGTCCCGCTAGCGGCGGAAACGGAACGAGACATAGGCAGAAATGCTGAAACGGGAACCGAACGTCCCGAACGACAATGTCATTTGTTCATGTTGCAGGCGAGCTATAGCGCCGCCATTGCAAACGGCGGCGGGCCTTGGGGCCGCCTTCAGTGCGGTTTCTGAGCGATCGCGATCATCGATTTCGCCAGCAACGGAATTCTTCCGACATATTCGAATTCGACGTCTTCGAAGCCAGTTTCGACCAGCAGCGTGCTGAGCGTTTCGGGAGACCAGAATTTGATATGGCCATGGTCCTTGAGGGGCATAAAATGGTCGTCCATCTTTCCGCTCACGGCCAGAGCCAGATTTTTCCAGTAGCCGTGGAAAGGCGTCGATACGACCGCGATGCCGCCAGGCTTCACCAGATCGTAAATGGTGGTCGAGAAGGCCTTGGGATCATAGACATGCTCCACCACCTCGAGACTGATGACCGCATCGAAGGTTCCATACCGGCTGGAAAGATCTTCGTAACCGGAACCGATTTCCAGCGAAAGATCAGGGTGGGCCGTTCTCGCTTTCGCGATGCCGTCCTGGGAGGGATCGACACCGACGACGTCATAGCCTTTTTCCGCAAGCACGGCGGCAGCACCGCCGGTGCCACAACCGAGGTCGAAGACTGCCGTTTCATTTGCCTCCTGGAAACTGTTCTCGAGAACATCGACAACGGCCGGCAAAATATAGGAATGGGCTGTCGCCGGCTTGGCGTGTACATAGGTAGTCGCGTCTAGTTCGATAGACATTTTACCTCCTGAAAATCTGAAGAAGTGAGCCGCCACCGCAATGGTAGGGCGGACTTTGACGGGAGTGTGGTGTCGTTGTGGTATTAAGGTGATTAACACCGAAGGCGTTCGCGGCTACTTAGGCTAAGGGAGCGCCCGCCGTTTGGCTGTACCGACTGCGCGCGACATCCTCCAACGCGCCCGACGCCCGCTCCATCGGGATCCCGAAGCTGATTGACAGGGTGCCGAGAAGATGCTGAAAACGGGCCGCATTCGGGTTTTCCGCATTCTCGTGGCCCAAGGGGCCGCTGCATCGGCTCCGGCCGCGTCGACCATTTAAAATAAATAAGGCGATGAAATACTCTTTGAGAGTGCATCGCAAATAAATCCTTTAGTTCTTTTTGGTACTCCCTCAGTGGGGGAGGCGGTATTTGTTGCCTTTTGTTAAGGCTATACCCAGTTTTGAAGTTATCAACCCAATTTTGGATTGAAAAAAATCTGAAACCTCTTCGCATTCTCGCGAATATGTGTAGATTAACATTATCCCGATCACAGATAGCCTAGTCGAGCGCATGGCGGATATGAAGCACAATCTAACTTGCAGGCAGAGCCTCGCCAGCGCGTTCCAGGCACTGTCGGACGAGGCCGTCAAAGCCGGCTGGTCGGAAGGCGATGTCGCCCTCGCGCTTGCCGAACTCGCCGAGGAGCGGGTGATTGAGATTACTGCCAAGGTGATCATGGAAGGCTCCATCCATCCCCAACGAGTCGCCGCGGGCGGCCGCAACAGCTAACCCCTGTTACACCAGCAATCCTGCCGTTTTCGCTGCCGTGATAAAGGAAGTCTGTGCTGCGCGCGGGCTGCACAATCCGTCGAGCGCATCCAGGCAGTGCTGGCGCGCAACTCGATAATCGCGCCCACGCTTGCTCGGCCACCGTTTCAGATATTCGGCGGCCTCCCAGACGGTGGAAACGATCAGGCTGCTGTTTGGAGAAACGACCCGGACGGGGGAGGGAAAGCGTTTTTCACTCACATCTGCACTCATGGATTCCTGCTACAAAACGCGGCCACAACGCGTGGGACAAAATTTTGTTCCAAATTTTGTCCCACGGGAATTTGCGCAGTTGCTAAAGTTCAGGCCCTCGCGCATAATGACTTCATGACGGTTGCGGAGGGCGGCCGGCGATCCAAGCGTGGATGCGTTTGCCCTCGGAGGATTGCGGCATGATGTTACGGTCATCAATTCATCCGCATGATTTACCGCTATTTTCGGAAGATCTCGATCTGCTTTCACAAGTGCTCGACAAGGTCTGCGATGAACGCGGCCTCGTCAAAACGACGCCGGAGGCCGAGCGGATTGGTGCGGTCATCATTCAGCTCTACAGGCAGGGCGTGAAGGACGGCGGCAAACTCGCCGACCTTGCAAAAACCTATCTTTGAAGATCAGTTCTGTTCGATCGAGACACCGTTCTTACCGATGCTCATCTCGATCCCCTGCGGCTTGTTTTCCTCGTGGAAAATATAGGCGCCGAGGCCGATGACGGCGACGACAAGAACGCCGATGATGACGTAGAGACCATTGCTGCGATTCAAGAGATTGCCCCCGATATGTTATGGGACAGCAAAACGCTCGGGCGACCGATTGGTTCCGTCAGTCGTCGTTGGCGGCGTTGAGGTTTTCCGGTCGGATGCCGTCATCGCTGGAACTGCGTGCGCGTAACCGGATGCCGGGGCCGCCTTCATCCTGATTGCCGCTCGACAGGAAGATAATGCCGTTCGCCTCGAGCGTGCTGCGCACATCGAACAGCGCGTGCGGCTCGCCCGCGAATTCGCCGTTTTCCAGCGCTGTCACGGTCTCGACCGGCAGCCCGCTAGCGGCGGCGAGCTCTTCGATGCTCATTCCGATCATGGCGCGCGCGCCGCGTATCTGCGTTGCTGTTATCATGATCGAAAATCTAGCGCATTTCCAGCGCTTCTCAAGTGGCCGCGCTGTCACGTTGGCCGGTTTCGCTTCCTAAGGCACACACTCTTCAAACTTCCCTCAATTTTACCCCAAATAGATCGTCATGCATGCGCTCGACCGCGATTCCCATTCCTCCCATGAGGGCGGCCCGGTTCCCAAAGCGACTGATCTCGATCCGCGGCGGATAAGGTGTGCAACGCGGCAGGAAACCGCGGATGGCGTTTACGAGTTCCGGTCTTGCGCCGATGCTGCCACCGGTGATTACCAGTTCAGGATCGAGTGCCGCTCCGATCGCAGCAATGGCGACTGCGACCAGCCTTGCCGTCTCTTCGATTGCGGCCACGGCGCTTGTTTCTCCCGCATTAAACGCGGCGAAGAGATCGGCCACGGTGGATGCATTACGCCCGCCGAAACCGACGTAGCGGCGCAACATAGCGACGCTGCCGACCGCACTCTCAAAGGTTCCAAGCGTAAATCCACCAGGATCAAAAGCATCTCCACCGATCGGAAGATAGGCGATTTCACCGGCCGCCCCACGCGCGCCGCGCAACAGAGTTCCGTTGGCGATGATGCCCATGCCGACGCCCGTGCCGAGAGCAACGAAAGCAAAATTGCTGGTTTCGACACCGTGTCCCCGCCATTTCTCCCCTTGCGCGGCCAGGTTGACGTCATTTTCAACGATCACGGGTATCCCCATTCTGTCGCTGAAGACTTGCCGCAGATTTATTGCGTCGATGCCGGGGATGCTTGGCGCTACGTTGATATGTCCGGTGGCCGGATCGAGCACACCGGGACTGCCGAGAACGACGAGACGAAGTTTGTCGGCAGTCGTCCCGGCCGCAAGTGCGAGTTCCACGATAAGATCACTGAACTGATTGACGAGATGCATTCCGCCGCGCGGATCGGTGGATACTTTGGTTTCAGCAACCACATTCCCTAACAGATCGCAAATAGCCGCAGCAATCTTGGTGCTCCCGAGATCGATAGAGACGGCCAGTCCCGCCCTGGCATTGATTTCATAGGTGATCGCATTCCGGCCCGGGCGACCATCAGTCTGCCCGACTGGTTTCAGCCATCCGTCATCCTCGAGGTCGCGCACGACATCGGAAATCGTCTGCTTTGACAAGCCGGTCAGCTTGGCAATATCGGCGCGAGAGATCGATCCGTTCGCGAACACGGTTCGGATGACGGCATTGGTTGAAATTTTTCGTGCGATCGGAGTCTGTGCGACAGAAGATGTCATTGCCATCCGGCTAGCTCAGTCCAATTAGTTCGGAGCACATACTTAATGGGGGCGGTATTGAGTTGGCAATCATCGCGACCAACTGGAATTCAATACATCGAAGTAAGTAATTTGTCTATGTCCTTGACAAATGGGAGGCCAGCTGTAGGCTTGAGATTAACGTGCGATGAAAATGCGCGATGAAATAAAGAGGGTCGAGTAGAAGTATGCGCCATACGTATCGTCTGGTTAGCCGTGCGCCCGTCAAGATCGCCCGAAGAAGAATTAGGCTAGGTTTAGCTAGCTCTTTCCTCTTTCGCGTTCCCCCGACTCCTTGAACCTGGCTGCCGAGGATTTGCTCATGATGAAGCCCTCGATTGATGGACAGCTTTCCGCCGAGCAACCTGTTCTACTGCCGATGATGGCACCACGCCTTCAGGCGAACGTTCATCCAGATAGGTACGCTGATCTCGCCTTGTGGGGAGCAGGCAGCTCTGGGCGTGTGAGATTTTCTCCAATCAAGGGTCCTTATACCTACGAGACAGGGCCTTGCCGTGCCTCGCAGAAACCAGGAAGTACTTCAACCCAATGCCTGGTCAATCCGCATAGCAAAGGCGACGGAGCCATCGCGCTCGAATTCGGAAAAGCCAAGGTGACGGTAGAAACCTTTGGCGCGTTCGTTGTTTGGGTCGACACCGAGATGCACGGCTCCGACCCCGCGGCTTCGAAGCGCTTGAAGCTCCGTGCCGATCATCCTGCGTCCCCAACCGCTTGCCTGAAGTCCGGGAAGGATGTTGATGTGAAGATGCGCCGGATACTGGTCTTGAAGCCACGCCGTTCCGCTGCGCGGATTTTGAATTCGTTCCATCACGTCGGCGTCGCGCGGACGGGTGGGTGCCAGTCCCGCAACCTGCTGGCGGACGAACGGCCACCAGTTTGTCTGCAAGTCTCTGTCGAACCCGCCGGTGTCCGGTACCCCCACGACGTAGCCAACCGGCTGGCCGTCCTGAACGAGAACAAAGGCAAAGTCTTGGGCGAACTTGAGGTAGGGTACCGACCAGATGTAGCCGGGCAGATGCGGGTCGCTATAAAGCGTGCTGGCATCATGACCGCCATTCGCGGTTTTCAGGCAGATGTCGAAAAAGGCGTCGATATCCGCTTCAATCGCGGGGCGGATGAAGCAGCTGGTGTCCATCACTTTGCCACCTCCTGCGTGGCGCTTTGTCATTTTAGGTCGCGAGAGGTGCGGATGCATTGACGATTACCTCAGATTCGCCAGCCAGGCAAAGCTCTGGGGGAAGAAAACGTTCGGCCGGTGCTTGGCGCAAGGCCTGAGCGGAGAGTGGAGAATAAACCAGATGAGGTGGAGCAGATGAAAAGAACTGTGAAATCGATCAGCATACTGCCGGCATACGGATTGAAAGCAGCTGTCGCGCTTGCTGGCGCGGCGCTTCTGAGTTTTGGCCTTTCGGCAGCCGCGCGCGCTGACGACCTGGCCGTGTGGGATGACCAAACCTATGAAGGCCAGAGTGCGGTCATAGAGCAGCTTAACAAGGACTTCGAAGCTGCCCATCCCGGCGTCACTATCAAACGCACTGCCCGCACCTTTGATGACATGAAGCTGACGCTGAAGCTTGCGGTTTCAGCGGGTGATGGCCCTGTCATCACGAAGGTCAACCAAGGTGCCGGTGACATGGGGGCGATGGTCAAGGAAGGATTGCTCCTGCCGGTCGACGACTACATCAAACAATATGGCTGGGATAAGCTCCAGTCGGATTCCGTGCTTGCTCGAGACCGCTGGGAGGATGGAAAATTTGGGGTCGGTAAGACCTACGGCATCTCCGGCCTCGGCGAGATCGTTGGCCTCTTCTACAATAAAAAGATCCTCGCCGATGCAGGAGTAGCGCTGCCGCAAACCTTCGAGGAGTTCCTGGCCGATCTCGACAAGCTGAAGGAAAAGGGGGTTCCGCCCTTCATGATGGGCTCGGCAAAGCAACATCTGGCCCTGCATATGATCGGCGCCATCGACCAAGCGCATATCGACGCGAGCAATCGCGCCGAACTTGACGATCTGATCTACGGCCGAGGCGGCTCCTGGAACACCAAGGGGAACATCGAATCCGCCAAACTCGTGCAGCAGTGGGCACAGGGCGGTTATTTTTTCCCTGGTTTCGAAGGCATCTCGGGTGACGACGCCGTCCAGCTTTTCATTTCAGGACAGGGCGCGTTTCTTATCTCCGGGACCTGGTATTTCGGTGACATGCAACACAATCCGGATATCGGCTTCATGGCCATCCCCGCCCCGAAAGGCATTTCCAAGCCCATGAGTGTCGGGGGTGTGGATCTTGCCTGGGCGATAACGAGCCTTGCCAAAACTAAGCCAACACAGGACCTAGCCGGCGCATATATCGACTATATGGTTTCAGAGAAGGCTGCGGAAACCTGGGCCAATGCTGGCTATCTCCCGGCAACTTCGCTCGCGGCTGACGCAAAGCCAAAGCTCACGCCGCTCCTCAGCTCCGGCATCGAAATGTGGAAGACACTCAACGCAAACGACGCTCTCGGCCATTACCCCGATTGGTCGAGCCCAACGATGCTGAAGACAATAGACGACAACACGCCGCTTCTTCTGTCCGGCAATATCACCCCCGAAGCCTTTGTCGATGCCATGGACAAGGATTATCAGGCGTACCTGAAGGACAAGAAATAAAGACTGCGGGCGCAGGTCACGGCCGTCCCCTGCGGTCGTGGCCTGAGTCTCGTCGATCCAAATAAATGAGCACTGTGATCGGCTTGCTGCGTGATGATCACAGTTTTGGCTTTATGGAGTACTGGATGAAACGCTCCGCACTTGATGGCTCGCAACATACCAATTTTATCTATTTATTGCCTGGATTGCTGTTCTACGCGGCTTTTGTCTTTGGACCGATCCTCGCGGCTTTGGGTTTGAGCCTGACCAGCTGGGACGGCTTGAGCATGCCCAAGTGGGTTGGTTTGGGCAATTACGCCGATCTCTTTTCTGACAGTCGTTTTTATATTGCCTTGCGTAACAATGCCGAGCTTATGATCTTCTACTGTGTCCTGCCGCTGGTGCTCGGTATAGCTCTTGCTGCTTGCGTCTGGAATCTGAAGCAACGCGAACAACTCGCCCTGCGGACCTTCTTGTTCCTGCCTTATATCATGCCGACTGCCGTGTTGGGCATCATCTGGGCATGGCTCTACAATCCTGCCTTTGGCCCGTTCAATCAGTTTCTGAGAGCGGTGGGGTTGGGCGCATTCGCGCTGCCGTGGCTGGGCGATTTCAATTTTGTGCTCCCCGCGGTCGGGATCGTTGCCACATGGTATTTCTTCGGTTTTTGCATGGTCATCTTCCTGACCGGAATTCAGCGCATCGACCCGTCTCTTTTCGACGCTGCCAAGGTCGATGGCGCTTCGGCGCGAAAAACCTTTTTCTGGATAACGCTGCCGCTTCTATTGCCTGAAATAAGGGTGGTTTTGCTTCTGACGGTCATAGCCTCGATCAAAAGCTTCGACCTGATTTTTACAATGACCCGGGGTGGACCAGCCAACGCTACGCTTGTGCCGAATATCTACATGTATCAGCTCGGCTTCGAGCTTAATCGATTCGGCGCCGCAGCGGCCATCGCCATTGTGGGCGCGATACTCACATTCGTAATCAACTATGCAATTCACCGATTTGTAGGATCGCAGCATAAAGGAGTGGCTTGATGGGCCGTTCATTTAACATTTCGGCCGGTCCGCTATTCCTCCGCATTGTCCTCTGGCTTCTTGCTTTCGTCACGATCATCCCCTTCCTGCTTCTGCTTCTAACCTCAATAAAGAGCAAGGCTGACGTTCTGCAGGGTGCATTCGCGTTACCGGCGTATCCACATTTCGAAAATTACGTCGATGCCTGGAATGCCGGACATTTCAACATTTACTTTTGGAATTCGATCATCGTTGTCATACCCGTCGTCGCTGCAAGTGTCTTTTTGGGCCTGCTGACCGGCTTTGCATTCGCATACCTGTCATTTCCGCTGCGGCGTACGCTGTTCGCTATCCTGACGCTCGGCATGATGGTGCCGGCGGAAGCCTTCATCATCCCGCTTTATTATGAAATGCGGTATCTCGGACTGATCAATACCTATGCGGCTCTGATTGTGCCGCAGATCGCGATGTCGATACCATTCTCAACGATCTTCCTCGCCAGCGCGATGCAGCAGCTGCCGGAAGAAGTTCTCGAAGCGGCAGTTCTCGATGGCGCCGGACGCTTCTATATCCTGCGCAAGATCGTTATCCCCCTCATGGTGCCGGCAATGTCGACGCTGGCGCTGTTTCTGTTCATATGGACCTGGAACGAGTTTCTCATTCCGTTCATTCTGGTCAATGACGACGCTTATCGGACGCTGCCGCTCGGCATGCTGTTTTTCCAAGGGCGTTATACCGTCAACACGCCGGTTCTGACCGCCGGCGCGGTGATCGTGATTTTCCCGCTCATCGTGACTTATCTGGTTTTCCAGCGACGGTTCATTGCCGGCCTGACGGCGGGAGCGACGAAATAGACAGCCGATGCTGTCGGCGGCAAGACCTCACACCGCGCCCCTCACTCTTCGCTTGTGGCGCACTTCCAGTGCCGCGCAGCCCCAGACCGTGCCAAGCAGCAGATAGACATGGCGCCAGTGGTCGATGTCGATGACGTTGCCGATTGTCGCATGGCCGAGAACCGAGATCCAGGCGATCATCAGGAAGGGTTGCCACGGCCGGTCGAGCAGCAGGTTTCGGAAGCCGAGAGCCAGCGTCCAGAGAAGCATGCTGACATAGCTGACGAAGCCGAGCCAGCCATAGGTGGTCAGCGATTTCAGCCAGATATTGTGCTCGTCTTCGGGAAACATCGTGCCGAACACCAGCGGGCCGATACCGAACGGGCGCTCCATCATCATGGTGAAACCGATCCGGTGGCGCTCGAAACGGCCGAGATGTTCGCCGTCATATTGCTGCACCAGCTGGGCGCGCGCCGAAAACAGTTCGGCGACCTTCGGGATCTGGAGTGCCACCAAGAGCGAGGCGACCAACATAATGATCGCCGCCAGCGACAGGACCAGGACTCGCAAGCGAAAGGCGCCGCTGCGCTCCTTCAGCAGCATGATGAGGATCAGCAGCGCCACGCCAAGCGCGAAGAGCCCCCAGGCGGCACGGGAAAAGGAGAGGAAGATGCCGAGCGCAAGCACGAGCAGGGCCGCGGCCTTCAGCGGCGATTTCTTCAGGTCGCCGGCCAGGATGCCGTGGATGAGATAAAGGGATGGCGGCACCAGGAAGGGGCCGAAGACGTTGGGGTCCTGGAAGGCGCCCTTGGCGCGGTCGTAGAGCGTGAAGACTTCCGCGCCCGGAAAGGCATGGAAATAGCCGAGTATGCCGAGCGCGGAGGTGGCGACGGCGGCGAAGGTCCAGGCGTTGAAGATCAGCGGCAGCCGCTTGTAGCTGTCCTCGATGATCGCCGCGTAGAAGACTGCCGTCAGCGCCAGGAAGGTCGACACCGCGATATACATCGGCCCGGTCGCCAGGTCCTTCATCTGCGTCAGCGACAGCATCCCGCCGATATTGAAAGTAAGCAAAAGGGCGAGCAGCGGCGCCACGCCGCGCGAAATCCTTAAGCCCAGGATGAACCAGAGGCCGATCAGCCCCGCCATCCAGAGTTCATAGGGCGCCGGCTCGTCGATCACGAAGCCGGAAAGGAAGACGCCGAAGGCGACAAAGGCCGAGCCGATCAGGCGCAGCGTCATCCGCTGCGGCTGGGCGACACGGGAATATGTCGCCTCGATCGCGCTCAATAGGCGTTTTCCGTGTTGAGCAGCCGGATCGGCGTCAGGAACAGGATCTTGAGATCGAACCAGAGCGACCAGTTCTCGATGTAATAGAGGTCGTAAGCGGTGCGGAACTTGATCTTCTCGTCATTGTCCACTTCTCCGCGCCAGCCGTTGATCTGTGCCCAGCCGGTGACGCCGGGCTTGACGCGGTGGCGGGCGAAATAACCCTCGACGACGTCGCCGAAGGCGCGGTCGCGCGCCTGGGCGAGAACGGCATGCGGGCGTGGGCCGATCAGCGAGAGATCGCCTCTCAGCACGTTGAAGAGCTGCGGCAGTTCATCGATCGAGGTCTTGCGGATGAAGCGGCCGACGCGGGTGACGCGCGGATCGCCCTTGGTCACCGCGGCCTTGCCCGTGGGATCGGCCATGTTGGTGTACATCGAGCGGAACTTGAAGACGTTGATGATTTCATTGTTGAAGCCGTGGCGCTTCTGCATGAAGAAGACCGGGCCTTCCGATGTCGCCTTGATGGCGATCGCGGTCGCGACCATGATCGGCCAGAGAAGCGCAAGCGCGACGAGCGCGAAGAAGATGTCGAAACCGCGCTTGGCGACGGAATCCCAGTCGCGGATCGGCTTCTTGAAAATATCGAGCATCGGCACCGAGCCGACATGCGAATAGGCGCGCGGCCGGAAGCGCAGCCGGTTGGCATGCGCGGCAAGGCGGATATCGACCGGCAGAACCCAGAGCTTCTTCAAAAGGTCGTAAATACGGGCCTCGGCCGACAGGGGCAGGGCGATGATCAGCATGTCGATGCGCGTCAGCCGTACGAATTCGACGAGTTCGGCCACGGTGCCGAGTTTCGGATAACCGGCGACCATGATCGGCGAGCGCTTCTCGCCGCGGTCATCGAAGATGCCGCAGATGCGGATGTCGTTGTCGGCCTGTTGTTCGAGGACGCGGATCAGGTCCTTGGCCGGCTCGCCGCCGCCGACGATGACGGCGCGGCGTTCCATGAGGCCGTTGCGCGCCCAGTTGCGGATGCCGTAGGCGACGAGGAAACGCTCGGCCGCAAGGAAGAGCGCGCCTGCGGCGAACCATGGAATATAGGCTTCGACCATCGCCCATGTGCTGCCGTGAATGAGCGCGAACAGCCCGACGGTGAGGAAAAGCGCGAATGTCCACGAGGCGACGATGCGCGGCATCAGCCGCAGCTTCGCCCGAAGCGCGGGAATCGTGTAGGTGTCGGCAAGCTGCAGGCCGATGACGGTCAAGGCCGAAGCAATCGCCGCCATGCCGGTCCGCATCAGCAGGGAATCGCTGCCGTCGCCGGGCCAGAGATAGTGGACGATCAGGGCGATCGCGAAGAGCGCCAGGAATTCCAGCAGCCGCAATTGCCCGATGATGATGGCAGGCGAATTGGTTCCGTCGCGGAACTGTTCGGCAATCTGCCGGGCATAGGGGTTAATTTCGGTCGGGTCGGAAGGCTTCTCCCCACCCGTGTCGCAGCGCACCTCGATGTCGGAGACCTGCTTGCGCAGCGCTTCGACGTCGAATTGATCGCCTTTTTCCAGCTTGTTCATGGGGCCAGCTTGTTCATGGGGCATCGTCGCTCGTTGTCAGCAAGCGAAGTACCAGAAAGCCCCTAAGAAATATTTACGAGGCGACGGGCATTGCTTGGCTGGCAGCCGGGTTGACGAGCTCATGATACAATTTCAGGACATCGCGTGCCATGACGGCGGATGAAAACACCGCCTTCACCGCCTCGGGCTTCGGCATCGTCCTGGCGTGCCAATCGGGCGTGCTCAGCGTTTCCGCCATGACGCGGGCGAGATCGTCGGAATTACCGGGCTCCACCAGGGCTGCGCTGTCGGCGCCAAGCACCTCGGGAATGCCGCCGACACGGCTTGCGATGATCGTCTTGCCGGCGCCGAGCCCCTCGAGCACGATGTAGGGCATGGCTTCGGCGCGCGAGGGAACGACGAGGTTCTGCGCCATGGAGAAGGCTTCGTGGACCCGCATTGCCGGCAGCATGCCGATGCGTTTGCCAAGGCCGCGTTCGACCATCATTTCGCGGTAGCGGTCGCGATCCGGCCCGTCGCCGATCATCAGCGCCGACAGTGGCCTGCCGAGCAGCCGTTCCGTTTTGGCGAAGGCATCGACAAACAGATCGGGACCCTTGAGGTCCCGCAGCATTCCCACATAGATGAAATGCACGGCATCCGAGCGGGTCGGGATCGGCTCGAAATCGCGCTCGCCGATGCCGTTGTAGATCAGTCTCGCCTTCGTCCGCGGCCGCCCGACCTTGCGCGCGTAGGTATCGCGTTCATATTCGCAGATGAAGACCAGCGCATCGGTGAAATATTCCTGCAGGCGCTCCATCTTGAGGACGAACTGTCCTCCGAGGGAGGAGCGCGAATAATGCAGGCTTCCGCCATGCGCGGTATAGAGGCGGGCTACGCGATACCTGTTCACCCGCAACGCTGAGCCGGCAAGTCGCGCGAGCACGCCGCCCTTGGCGCCGTGTCCGTGCAGCACATCCGGCCGCAAACTTTTGATTTTCTTGTATGTGTCCCACATCGTCGCAATGTCGGACGGGCTGATCGAACGCCGGATTGGCACGCGTGTCAGGCCGAGCGAGAGATAGGGACGGATATCATCGAACAGGCTGTCCTCGTACTCGCCGCCGGTCGAGCTGTCGCAGAGGATGCCGATTTCATGGCCGGCCTTGCTGTGCTCCTCGACGAGATCGCGGACATGGCGGAAAATTCCGCCGACCGGTGACCTGAAGCAATGAAGGATGCGGAGCGGCTGCTGTTTTTCCATCGCTCAGAAAAGCCGTTCGCGAACGTAGATCGTGTCACCTGCGATGATCGGCCCTGATATATTGATCCGGCCGGTTAGCACCTGTCCATTGATCTTGCGCGTGACATCGACCATGCGCTGGTTGGCGCGGCTGGTGAAGCCGCCGGCAACCGCGATGGCATTCTGCACTGTCATGCCGGGAACATAGGCATACTGGCCGGGCTGGCCGACTTCACCCATGATGAAGACCGAACGATAGCGATCGACATCGATGGTGACGTCGGGATCGCGAAGATAGCCCTGCTGCAGTTTCTGGGCTATCTGTCCCGAGAGTTGCTGCAGGGTTCGGCCGCGGGCAGGGACCTGGCCGATGAGCGGGAAGGCGACATAGCCGGCCTGATCCACCGTATAGGTGTTGGTAAGGCTCTGCTGGTCGAAGACGGTGATGCGCAGTCGATCGCCGCTGTCCAGCGTATAAGGCTGAATAGTCGCCTCGTTGAAGGCCTTCGGCGCCGGCTTGTACGTCGTGCAGCCGCCCAATGCTGCCATCATGGCTGCAAGGCTCAGGGCCAAAAGGATCTTGGGCTGGACGACAGACATCCGCTTGTGCTCACAAAAATGAACTCGGTGCAGTCGTTATCGATCCGTTAGGGTTAATGCCCGGTAAAGGGCGCTTGCAATTTCCTGGTTTCCTCGATCGATCATCACTCATTTCTCGGCGAGATCGCCATTAACCGTTGAGTTACCATGGTCGTTTACGCTTACGGCACCTTTGTTGTGGAGTAAGAGCATGTCCGGCGTAGCTCGTGATCAGGATGTGGACATCGACCTCGGCCAGTTGGTCCGTGCGGTCTGGGCGCGCCGTCTGCGGATTTTGACAATCACCCTCCTGGGGGCGGGCGTCGCCTTTGCCGGCGCCAAAATCATGTCGCCGCAATATCGCAGCGAAACACGCATCCTCATCGAACCCCGAGCGCCGGCCTTCGCCAGCACGCAGCAGATCAATGACGCCAGCGCCGGTCCGCTGATGGATGAACTGAACATCGCCAGCCAGGTGCAGCTTCTGCAATCGGCCGATCTCCTCAAGAGGGTCATCAACGACCTGAAGCTCTATAACCTGCCGGAATTCGACGATGCCGCCAGCGGCTCGGCCATGAGCAGTATCCTGGTGAAGCTGCACCTGAAGAAGAACCCGCTGGAAAATCCGCCTGAAGAGCGCGTCATCGACGCCTTCGTCGAGCGCCTGCAGGTCTATCAGGTGCCGGGTTCACGCGTCATCGGCATCAATTTCACCTCCAAGGACCCGAAGCTCGCCGCCGCCATTCCGAACGCCATGGCGAATGTCTACCTTTCGACCCAGAGCGGCGCCAAGCTCGATTCCAATTCCGAGGCGACCCGCTGGCTGGAGCCGGAGATCGAAGGCCTGCGCCGGAAGGTCAGCGAAGCCGAGAAGAAGGTCGCCGAATACCGCACGTCGCACGGGCTGTTGCAGACGAACGGCACGACCACTTTTCCGGCCCAGCAATTGAATGATATCTCCGCCGAGCTGACCCGCGTGCGGGGCGACAAGGCCAATGCTGAGGCGAGGGCGCAGGCGGTGCGAAACGCACTGTCTTCGGGCGAGGCCTTCGATACGCTGCCCGACATCATGTCCTCACAGGCGATCCAGCGGCTGAAGGGGACGGAATCCGGCCTGCAATCGCAGATCTCCGATCTGCAGACCAGCCTTCTCAACAATCATCCACGGCTGAAAAGCCTGCGTGCTCAGCTCTCGGATATCCGCACCCAGATCCGCCAGGAGACGCAGAAGATCCTGGCAAGCATCGAGAACGAGTCCAAGGTCGCGGATTTGAGGGCGAGCGAACTCGAGCGACAGTCGGAGACGGTGCAGGCCACTAGCGCGCGCGCCGGTGAGGACGAGGTCGGTCTCAATGCGCTGGAGCGTGAGGCAAACGCCCAGCGTCAGTTGCTCGAAACCTATCTGGTGCGCTACCGCGAGGCCGCCTCCCGTGCCGACAGCAATTCGAGCCCTGCGGATGCGCGGATCGTTTCCAGGGCTGTTGAGCCGGTCGATCCCTATTTCCCCAAGGTGGTGCCGATCGTTGTCGTCGCTGCTGTCGCGACGCTGATCATGAGCGCCATCGTCATTATGCTGACCGAACTCTTCAGCGGCCGGGCGCTCCGCCCAGCAGATGCGACCCCGGAGGCAATCGAGGCAGAAGCGGTCGTCGAGGAGAAGCATGTGCCGCAGGCTGCTCCGATTGCCACTCCCGCCAGAAAACCCGTTCAGCCGAGCATGCTCGCCGTTGTCGCGGACGAAGAGGATACGACCGAGGACGCGGAGGCTGCCGAGGAGGCGCCAGAGGATGAGAATGAATTCTCCGTCGCCTCAGTTGCAGACTATCTCACCGGTAGCCGCGCGCCGCTGGCAATCGCCATATCTCCGACTGGTGACAATGGCTCGGCGGCGACGGTTTCGCTGACTCGCATGCTCGCCGACGCCGGCCGCCGCGTCATCCTGATCGACATGACCGGTTCCGGCTACCCCACAGAACTGATGGCCGAGGACCAGGCCGCCCTCGGCGTCACCGATCTGCTTTGCGGTGAGGCCGCCTTCGGCGATACGATCCACGGCGACCGCCTTTCCGATGCCCATCTCATCCCTCAGGGCCAGAGCGACGTGCGCCGCGCCATGCGCGGTGTCGACCGGCTGTCGTTGCTGCTCGATGCGCTCGCCGCCGCCTACGATCTCGTGGTGGTCGAATGCGGTTCGGCCGATGTCGCTGGCGTCTCGCGGCTGACGCGCAGCCGGGACGTCGAGATCATCCTCTCGCTACCTGAGGTCGAGGAGACCATTTTCGTCGCACTGATGACGGAATTCCAGGCCGCAGGCTATGAGCGCGTCGTGCTGATGTCAGGCGGCGAGGGGGCCGAGCAGACGCTCGGCCGGGCGGCCTGAACGAGATCAACCGATCCGTGCCCGGATGCCCTGGGCGAATTTGTAGAGCTTCGGGCGCGCCTTGATATGCGCCTTGCCGCGGGTGACGATCCGGTGCGCGGCGCCGGCGATCACACCGAACGGCGAGACCGGCAGCACCACGTCGTAGTGTGGGGTCTCGACCGGCGCCCAGGAGCGCTTGTAGGTCTGGTCGCCGAGGCCGAAATCAAACAGCGCGACACCCTTGCCATGCAGTCCCGAAATGGTCTGCCAATAGAGGAATTCGCCGGGGCTCGTATCCGGCACGAGTTCTTCATCGATCGCGCCGAACTGGCAGATGATGTGGTCGCCCTTGCGCGAAATACCTGAAATCGCTGCGATCTTACCCTCATGCCCGTCCTTGAGCCGGAGTACATGCATCTGCAGCCCGAAATACTGCTTGCTGTCATCCAGCTTGTCGAGCAGGCCGTGCAGGAAGGCCTGCGTTTCCCTGTCGGCGAAGACGTCGGGCAGGCCGAGGTTGGCGAAGCGGGCGCTCTTCAGGCAGAAGAAGATATCGAGCAGGCGGTGCTGTTCTTCCGATGTCCCGGGAATGAGGTATTCGAAGCCGCCGGCCGCCTCGAGGCGTTTCGATTGAACGCGGAATTTCTTGCGCCGGTTCTTGGCGTTGAGCTGCTTCAGCGTTTCCTCGAACGTGGGAAAGAACGGCAGTTGGTAGGCATGATTCTGGTTCTGCACCATCGGCAGCCCCGTGAGCGGGGTCTGTCGCCCGCGCCATTCCAGCGGAATGTTCTGCAGCAGCAGCAGATCGGCCCGGCCCTTGAGTGCCTGCTGAAGCTGGCCGGCGAATTTGCCGGCGTCGATGGTTCCGCCGCTTTCTGCAAAACTCTCGGAGAACAGGCCGGTATTGATGTTGCTGTGATCGGCTGCGATGAACTTCGCGACCGCGAGCCCCCGGGACTTGACGATTTCGACCGGCAGAATGAAAGCCGTCTGGTCGGCATGGGTGCCTTTGAGGATTGCAAGCGGCCGCTGGAAGGCGCTCACCCAGGCAGTGCACCAGTCGTAGCTCTGATGCAGGGACTGGAGATTGTCGCGCTCCAGCGCCCGCCACTCATCCTCCAGCGGCTGCATCGTATCGAAGACTTCGATGTCGATTTCGGCCATGGCGAGTTTCATGCTCAGCTGGCGCAAGCGCGAAATGGCCGCTTCGGCCAGCGCCTTGTCGGACGGCTGTTCATGGACATCGAGCTTTTGCGTCTGCACGGTTTTCTCCGGTCAAGAATGCTGAACGGGAAGGTAGGTACGCCAGACGTATATTTGGTTTAACCGCACGCGATGGACGAGGTTTTCCGCGGATCACGGTTATTCGGCCGTTAATGGCCCTACTTCTGCGGCGGCCCGGCCATCCATTTGATGAGCACCATCGCCGGCAACACCCAAAGCAGGCCGGTGAACAGGAAGTAGAGCAAGTGTCCCCACCAGGGCGCGTTGCCGAGCGTTGCCACCGCGATCGTATTCGCCACCAGCGCATAGACGAGCACGAGCACGATGATCAGGATCGTGCCGATAAATTTGCGGAGGCGGATGGGCATCGGCTATCTCTTGCAATGGATGGGTCGAACCGGCGCGACGGCATGCCGCAAAGGTTCGGGGCTTGTTTTGCATGAGCCGGTGGGGCAAATCAACTGCCGGATAGAAGGAGACATCATGGCCGTCGCAAACCCGACCACGGAACAGGCGATCCTGAGCGAAGTGCGCAGGCAAAATCGTGACCGCCGCGCCTTGCGCCTCTGGCTCGGTTTCGTGCTTTTGGCGCTCTTCTGTCTCGTCCTCGTCGGCGGCGCCACGCGGCTGACCAATTCCGGCCTGTCGATCACCGAATGGAAGCCGATCCACGGCGTCATCCCGCCGCTGTCGGCTGCCGAATGGGAGGAGGAATTCCGCCTCTACCAGCGCATTCCCGAATTTCAGCAGCTGAACAATTCCATGACCGTCGATGAGTTCAAAGGCATCTTCTGGTGGGAATGGGCGCACCGGCTGATCGCCCGCGGCATCGGCGTGATCTTCGCGCTGCCGCTCATCTATTTCTGGCTGACCGGGCGGATCGAAAAGCGTCTGCGCTGGCCACTCGTCGGCATCCTGGCGCTCGGTGGCCTGCAGGGTTTTATCGGTTGGTGGATGGTGTCCTCGGGCCTTTCCGTCCGCACCGACGTCAGCCAGTACCGGCTGGCAACGCATCTCGTCATGGCCTGCCTGATCTTTGCCGGCTGCATGTGGATCATGCGCGGTCTCGCCAGACATTCCGATGATCCGGCGCCGGCACGAAGCTCGCGCGGTTTTGCCGCCGCGATCGCCATTTTCGCGCTGTTCCAGATCTATCTCGGCGCGCTGGTGGCTGGGCTCGACGCCGGTTTTTCCTACAATACCTGGCCGCTCATGGATGGCGCCGTCATCCCCTCCGATCTGTTGATCCAGCAGCCCTTCTGGATCAATGCCTTCGAGAACCCGAAGACTGTGCAGTTCATCCACCGCATCGGTGCCTATACCCTCTTCGCATTGACGCTGGTCAACATGGTGATCGCCCTTCGCGCAGCACCTTGGACCACCCATGCACGCCGCGCCGTCCTGCTCTTCGCGCTGGTCACGCTGCAGGCGGCAATCGGCATCGCCACGCTGCTGATGCAGGTGCCGCTTCACTGGGGCCTGCTGCACCAAGCCGGTGCGCTGGTGGTTTTCGGTTTCGCCGTCGCCAATTGGCGCGGCTTTTACGGCGAATATCCACATGGGACGATGATCGCCGAACGCGATTGAAGCGAGCTGCCTTCTCGGGGGCGGATCTATCGCAACACCCCATCGAGCAGCGGCATGCCGATGATCGCGGCGGCGGCTATCAGGATGTAGCAGGCGATGCGGAAGGTCCGCTCCTCGGCAAGCCCGAACAGTTTCGAGCCGCCGTAGAGCCCGACCGCATAACTCGGCAGGATCACGGCGGTCAGCGCGAAGACGGCAGGCACGAACATTCCGCCGACATAATAGCTGATGGCGCTGAAAACCGACGAGATCGAGAAGTAGAGCACGACATTCGCCCTGACGCGCGTGAAGTCGCTCTTGCCGCCGAGCCAGTAGGCGACGACCGGCGGTCCGCCGAGCTGTGCGGCGCCGCTGAAAAGCCCGGCGATCAGGCCGACGCCGCTGCTGAGCGGTGCAGAAGGGGCGCCATGGTAGCGCCATCCGGATGCGAGAAGCGCGAGCAGGGTGATGGCGATGATGGTGATGCTCCAGCGCAGCAGCATCGGGTCGAGCAGAGCCAGCATCGCCGTGCCGGCCGGCACGCCGAGGGCGGCCCCCGCCGCCATGACGAAGACCTCGGGCCGGTTGGCGCCGCGCCAGGCGGGAGGGATCATCCCAAGCGCCGCAATGCCGTCGATGACGAGCAGGATCGGCGAGATCAGCTTCGGCCCGACGATCGCACCGCCGAGCGGAATGAAGATCAATGCGGCGCCGAAGCCAGAAAAGCCGCGGGCAAGCCCGGCGATGAAGGCAAAGGCCATCAGCGCATAGATGCCATGGTCGGGCAGGGCAGCGGTAAACCATGCGTGCACGCCATCGACCAGCGCATCGAGCGTCATGACATCAGGCTCCGTGATTCGGGAATAGCGGGCGAGGAAAGTCCGCTCTCATAGCCCAATCGTCGCCGATGATCGAGCCGAAAGCGATGCTGCGGCCGCCGAGGGGAGGCGGCCGCGGGGGAAAGATCATGATGAAGAGATCGACACAAAGCTCGAATGGCATCACCTCGATGCCGTCGTCTGCGCCTTATGAGGCGAGCATCAGGTCCATGTTCTGGACGGCGGCGCCCGAGGCGCCCTTGCCGAGATTGTCGAGCAGCGCGACGAGGTTCACCTGCGAAGCGCCTGAGGTGCCGAAGACGAAAAGCTTCATCGTGTCCTTGCCTTCGAGCTCGACGGCGTTGACGCGGGGCAGGGCCTTGCTTTCGGTCAGCGGCACGACACTGACGATATCCTGGCCGGCATAATGGGCGACGAGTGCGGCATGGATGCTTTCCATCGTCGTGCCCTCGGCGAGATCGTCGAGATGCAGTGGTACCTGCACGATCATGCCCTGCGCGAACTTGCCGACCGACGGCGAGAAGATCGGCGCGCGGTCGAGCAGGCCGTGCACGGTCATCTCGGGCACGTGTTTGTGGGTGAGCGGCAGGCCATAGAGGAAATGCGGCGCGGTGATCGCATCCGGGTGATCCGGGTTTTCCATCTGCGCGATCATCTGCTTGCCGCCGCCGGTATAGCCGGAGACCGCGTTTACCGTGACCGGATAGCCGTCGGGCAGAATGCCGGCGGCGCGCAGCGGCCGGATGAGGCCGATCGCTCCGGTGGGATAGCAGCCGGGGTTGGCGACGAAACGGGCGGCCTTGATCCTGTCGGCCTGCGCGCCGTCCATCTCGGCAAAGCCATAGGCCCAGCCGGGATTGACGCGGAAGGCGGTCGAGGTGTCGATGACGCGCACATTGTTGTTGGCCGAAACCATCTGCACCGCTTCCTTCGACGCATCGTCGGGCAGGCAGAGAATGGCGATGTCGGCACTGTTCAGCATGTCCTCGCGCATGGCGGCGTTGCGCCGCTCGGCTTCGGGTATGGACAGAAGCTCGACATCGCGGCGGCCGGCCATGCGCGTGCGGATCTGCAGACCCGTCGTGCCGTGTTCGCCGTCGATGAAGATTTTCGGTGCCATGTTAAACCTGCGCTTTCAATGGTTTCTGAAGGTTTCCGGATTCAGTTTGAGGATGATAGGTCAGCCTTGTGACACGGCGATGGCGCGTCGCTCGGCATGAAGACCCAGCATATACATCGCCACCGTTGCCCCCGCAATGGCGGTGATATCAGCATGATCGTAGGGCGGCGACACCTCAACGACATCGGCGCCGCGGATATCGAGCTGGTGCAGGCGCTGCAGCACCGAGAGGATCTTGGCGCTCGACGGTCCGCCGGCAACCGGCGTGCCGGTGCCCGGCGCAAAGGCCGGATCGAGGCAATCGATATCGAAAGTGAGATAGGCCGGCGCCCCGCGTGTGTGGGAGATGATCGCCGAGGCGATATCGCTGGCGCTCATCTCCTCGACCTGATGACCGTAGAGAATGTTGACGCCGCAATCCTCCGGCGCATGGGTGCGGATGCCGATCTGGATCGAGCGGTCGGGATCGATGATGCCCTCGCGGGCGGCCCGCGCCACGAATGAACCATGGTCGATGCGGCGTTCCTCGTCGAACCAGGTGTCTTGGTGCGCGTCGAACTGCACGAGCGCCAGCGGCCCATGTTTTGCCACATGGGCTTTCAGCAGCGGCCAGGTGACGTAATGATCGCCGCCGAGCGTCAGCAGGAAGGCACCGCTGTCGAGGATGACATTCGCCTGTCGTTCGATGGCGGCTGGCGTGTCCTGATGATTGCCATAATCGAGCAGGCAATCGCCGTAGTCGATCACGGCCATTTCGGCGAAGAGATCACGGTGGAAGGGATATTGCGCATCATTGTCGAAGATCGCCGAGGCGCGCCGGATCGCTTGCGGCCCGAAACGTGTGCCCGGCCTGTTCGATGTCGCGGCATCGAAGGGAATACCCCAGACGGCAACGTCGACGCCGGCGAGCTCCTTGGTGAAGCGGCGGCGCATGAAGGACAGGGCGCCGGCAAATGTCGGGTCGCTGGCAGCGGAGGTGAGGCTGGTCGCCGTGAAGGCGTGGTCAATCGATCTGTTCGCCAAGTCATGCTCCTTTTTCGGTCGCAAAACCGTAGTCGCGTTCGATGCGGACGCTGCATTGCATGATCGCCGTTGACGTGAGGGTGCCAGGCGGCGGTTCTCTCGCGAAGGAACTGGCCGATCCCCTGCGCGCAGAAAGGGGTAGGCGAGGTGCGTACAGATTTCAAGCGATCGTTCGGACGACGGCCGCTCGTTATCGTCGAGCGACCGTCATTTGCTCGTCTGCCTATCGGGCCGGCTCCGGCAGGCACCACAATCCAGCCAGCGTCGTCAGCGCGCTCGCACAGACATAGGCCGCGAGCGGCCAGGCGCTGTCGCCGCCGAGCAGAAGCACGAAGAAAGTTCCGGCAACTCCGACGATGATGCTCTCGACGCAGCAATAAAGCGCGACCGCCGTTCCTGCCGTGTCGCCAAAGGCGTCGAGCGCGCCGTTGGCGGTGACCGCGGTCGCAAGGACGATGCCGATCGCGATGATCCACATCGGCACGACGAAGCTGACCAGGGAAGGCTGCAGAAACAACTCTCCGAAGACAAGCAGCATAGCGCCGGAAAGCAGCACGGCCATGCCTCTGGCAAGGCTGCCTGCAATGCCCCAGCGCATGACGAAGTGTTTGGCAAAACGCGTCGTCACGATCATTACCAGCGCCACCGTGGCAAAGACGAAGCTGAAGGCGATGCCGGAGAATCCGGCTTTATCGATCAAGATGCGGGGTGCTGTCGAGAAGAAGACGAAGAAGGCGCCCATCGCTGTACTGAAGCCCACTGCATAAACCCAGAAGGGTAAGCTTGTAAGGATCGGGCGGAGAGCGATCTTTGCAGTGGCGGCGGGGCGGGTTTCATGCCACCGCATGCCGGCATTGAAAAGGGCGGCAACCGAAAGGAGGCCGATGACGAGGAAGATGGCGCGCCAACCGAAGCGATCGGCGATCAGGGCTCCGGCGATCGGAGCTAATGCAGGCACGAAGGAGAGGATGGAGCCGAGAAGGCCATAAATCGTGCTGCTTTCGGGACGCCCGGCATAGACGTCGCGCACTGTTGCGAAAGTTGCAACCAGTGTCGCCGACGCGCCGATGGCCTGCACCAATCTCAACACTACGAAGATTGGTGCTGACGAGGAGGCGGCAAGCAGGAAGGATGAAGCGGCAAAGAGTGCCGCGCCTCCGAGCAGGACAGGCCGTCGTCCGACAATATCGGAAATCGGCCCGAAGACGATCTGCCCGGCGCCGAGCACGAGCATGTAGAGGCTGAGGGTCAGTTGGATGACGGCCGGCGAGGTACCGAGCGCCTCCGGCATGACCGGCACGATCGGCAGATAGATATCCATGGCAAGCGAGGCCAGGATGTCGAACGGTGCCATCAGCAGCAAAGCTGCCGGCAGGGAATAGGTCCAGGGCTGGATTTTGGGATAGGACATGGGAAAGAACCCGCTCAAATGATTTCATTCGGCGGCGATCTGTCTCTTCATCAGTATCGGGATTGGCCGGACAGACGCCGCAACAACAGGGCAAAGTTGTTGCGGCCTATTTGTCTGCGGACTTGGTTATTCCCATGATTCGACCCTTGAATGTGGCCTCGATTATTCCCGAAGCGTTTTGCCAAATTTCTACCAGCAGAACCGGAATGCGACAATGGCATGCCGGCACGCTTCCAATTGGCTTAACAGAGCAAAACAAAAAGGCCGGGTTGCCCCGGCCTTCGTAAATTCTGTCTGTCCGAAGCGATTAACGCTTGGAGAACTGGAACGAGCGGCGGGCCTTTGCCTTGCCGTACTTCTTGCGTTCGACGACGCGGCTGTCGCGGGTCAGGAAGCCGCCCTTCTTCAGCACCGCGCGCAGGCCCGGTTCGAAGTAGGTGAGCGCCTTGGACACGCCGTGGCGAACGGCACCGGCCTGGCCGGAGAGGCCGCCGCCGGCAACGGTTGCGACGATGTCGAACTGGCCGTCACGGGCAGCCGCGACGATCGGCTGGCGTAGGATCATCTGCAGCACCGGACGTGCGAAATATTCCGCGAATTCCTTGCCGTTGACGATGATCTTGCCGGAGCCCGGCTTGACCCAGACGCGGGCGACGGCGTTCTTGCGCTTGCCGGTCGCGTAGGAGCGGCCGAGCGAATCGACCTTGCGGACGTGGGCCGGAGCAGCAGCTTCGGAAGCCGTGCCGAGATCCTTCAGGGAGGAGAGGTCAGCCATATCAGGCGCTCCTTACGTTCTTTTTGTTGAGCGCGGCAACGTCGAGGGCGACCGGCTGCTGGGCTTCATGGGGATGGTTGGAACCGGCGTAAACGCGCAGATTCTTCATCTGGCGACGGCCGAGCGGGCCACGCGGAACCATGCGTTCGACGGCCTTTTCGAGGACGCGCTCCGGGAAGCGGCCTTCGATGATCTGGCGTGCGCTGCGTTCCTTGATGCCGCCGGCATAACCGGTGTGCCAGTAGTAGACCTTGTCGGAATACTTCTTGCCGGTGAAAACGACCTTTTCGGCATTGATGACGATGACGTTGTCGCCGTCGTCAACGTGAGGCGTGAAGGTTGCCTTGTGCTTGCCGCGCAGGCGCATAGCGATGATGGAAGCGAGACGGCCAACGACCAGCCCTTCGGCGTCGATGATCACCCACTTCTTCTCCACCTCTGCAGGCTTCTGGGAGAAGGTTGCCATAGTGAATACTCTCTTTTGGGACCCTTGGCCCGAAGGCTTGAAGGGCGTTTCTTGTTGCTTGGATTGGCACGCTCGAGGCATGCCAAAAAGAAAGCAGCCCGGATAGGCTGCGTTCTGGCGCGGTGTATAAAGGGAATACGACATGGGGTCAATATCGACTTTCCCGAGGTTTGGAAAAAAAATAAAGTAAAAACAATTAGTTACATATATGGTATTATAATACCTCATGTTTGTCGGGGTCCCAGGCTGCTGCGCCGGACGTTTTTCGCGTCGCCTCTGCCGGTTTGACGTAACGTCCGACGGTCGAAAGCAGCTCTCAACCTTTGAACGCGCGCAGGCATTTCATCATTTCGCGAAGGCCGCGTGTCAGATGTTTGTCCCGGCGTAGAACCATGCCGAGGCGGCGCGTCAGCCGCGGGTTCAGCGATGATGTCGTTACGAGGCCGGCGCGATCGCGCTTCAGCGCCAGCCCCGGCAGGATCGACCAGCCAAGTCCTACAGCCACCAGCTCCTTGATCGCCTCGATACTGCCAAACTCCATCGCAGGTCGGATCCTGGTATCCGGGGCGGCTAACCACGCGTCGATTGCGCGCCTGGTATTGCCGCCCTCATAGAGCAGCAGCGTCCTGTCGCGCATGAAAGCGGCGTCCGGCCCGTCTTCGGGCATGAGGCTGCCGGCGGGGGCGACGGCCAGCAATTCCTCTTCGTAGAACGGTTCGATCTCGAAGTTCCGTCCCGATGCCGGCAGGGCAACGACAGCGATGTCGAGGCTGTTGGCTTCCAGTTCGTGCAGAATGCCGTCGGCATCGCCGATGCGCACGGTGATTTCGAGCCCGGGCATGCGTTTTCTGGCGGCAGCAATGGCGCGAGGAAGCAGATGGATCGACGCCGTGCCGCCGCTGCCGATGCGCACGCGGCCGCTCGCACCATCTCTGTACGGCACCATCGCTTCTTCCGCGGCGGCCGATTCCTGAAGTAGCCGCCTTGCATGCGCGAGCAGGTCGAGGCCTGCAGCGGTCGGCTGTGCTCGCCGTCCGACGCGCTCGATCAGCCGGACGCCGAGCCGCTGTTCGAGCCCCTTGACCTGCAGGCTGACGGCCGGTTGCGTCAGGCCTTCCTTGTCGGCCGCAGCCGTAAAGCTTCCGAGATCGGCGACATTGACGAAGGTGGCAAGCTGATCAAGATTGAGAGGCATACCAAAGAAATCCTTATGCATATGATAATATCAATAAGCTTCTCTCGCGGCATTTTCCAGCGCATCTTTCACCCGTTCAAGAAAGGAAGAAGCGATGGCTCTGGAATTGAGCGAGATCTTCGAAACACCTCGCGATATCGTTCGGTCGAGACTTCGCTGGATGGCGCGATGGAGCCGGCGGCTGCTGATGACGGTCGAACATCACCTCGAAAAGCGCCGCAGCCGTCGCACGCTTTCGGAACTCACCGACGACGAGCTTTGCGATGTCGGTCTGACCCGTGCGCAGGCGAGGGCCGAGACATCGAAGTCGTGGTTCTGGTCCTGACTTCAGCGGCCAAGGCGGGGTGCGGATCCTGCTCGAAATTGCCGGCGCCTTGTGGCAAAACGTCTGCCTGAATCGAGCGCAGGGAGCAGCATCATGGCCGAAATCGTATCTTTCCCGGACGCAGCCAGAGCGGAAGAGGGCGGATTGTTGATCCGCTCGCTGCGCGACGGTGTGCTGCGGTTGGTGCTCAACAACCCACCGGCGAATGTGTTTTCGATCGCACTTCTCGAAGCGCTGATGGGCGAGCTGGAGACGGCCGAGGCGGAGCCGGATGTACGCGTCGTCGTCATCGCCTCGACCGGTAACGTCTTTTCCGCCGGGCATGATCTCAAGGAACTGACGACCCATCGCGCCGATGAAGATCAGGGTGCCGATTTCTTCGAAAAGACTTTTCGGCTCGCTGCCGATCTGATGCTCAAGATCGCGCATCTGCCGAAGCCTGTCATCGCCGAGATCGACGGGCTTGCAACGGCTGCGGGCTGCCAGCTCGTTGCCTCCTGCGATCTGGCGATCTGCACGGATAGTTCGACATTCTGCACGCCGGGCGTCAATATCGGCCTGTTTTGTTCGACGCCGATGGTGGCCGTTTCCCGTGCCGCGCACCGCAAGCAGGCGATGGAGATGCTGCTGACCGGCGAGACGATCGACGCCTCAACTGCCAAGGATTTCGGCCTCGTCAACCGTATCGTGCCCAAGCAATATCTGGCGCAGGTGGTTTCCAAATATGCGGCTGTGATCGCCAGCAAGTCACCGCTGACGCTGAAGATTGGCAAGGAAGCCTTCAACCGGCAGCTCGAACTGCCAGTGGAGGCGGCATATGATTATACCGCCAGGGTGATGGTCGAGAACATGCTGACGCAGGATGCTCAGGAAGGGATCGGTGCCTTCCTCGGCAAGCGCAAGCCGGACTGGAAGGGCGAGTGACTACGCCAGTTTCAAAATCAGCCCGCCGATGGCGATGACGACGCCGGCGACGTAGCGCCAGATGCTGGCTTTTTCCTTGAAGACGGTGATCGAGATCACCAGCGCAAAGAGGATCGCGGTTTCCCGCAGCGCTGCGACGGTCGCGACCGGGGCTTTCGTCATCGCCCAGAGTGCCAGCCCATAGGAGGCGATCGAGCCGGCGCCGCCGATGAGGCCGCGCCACCAGTTGCGACGAACGTGACGCACGACGGCGACAGTGCCGCGTTGCGAAACCGCCCAGGAAAACAGTAGGACGGGTGGCAGCAGCGACATCCACAAAGTGTAGGAAACCGCATTGCCGGAGATACGCGCGCCGATGCCGTCGACATAGGTGTAGCTGGCGATGACACAGGCATTGGCAAGCGACAGCATGACGGCGCGGCTGCTGCCGCGCCGTGCCTCCAGAGCGAGCGTGAGGACGCCGGCGCAAATCGTCATCGTGCCGGCAAGGGCGCCGCTGGAAAGATTTTCCTTCAGGATGAAACCGCTTGTCGCGGCGATCAGTAGCGGTGCGCAGCCGCGCATCAGCGGATAGACGAGACCGATATCGCCGGCCCGGTAGGCGGCGGCGACCAACTGGAAATAAGCGAACTGCAGGATGGCAGAGGCGCCGATGAACGGCCAGGCCGAGGCGTGCGGCAACGGCAGGAACGCCAGGAAAGGCAACGCCGAAACAGCGCCGCCGGCAGAGATCAGCGCCGCATCCAGGGATTTATCACTCCCCGCCTTGACGATGGCGTTCCATGTCGCGTGCAGCAGTGCGCCGAAGAGAACGAGCAGGATGACGTCGAGAGGCAAGGGAGTAAATCCGGAAAGGATGACAGGAAGCGGAATACGTCTCGCCTTCGGCGTTTCAAATTCCTGAAAAGACAACTGGGATTTGCACGAAAATGTACGGCTGCGGTCGCTTATGCGTTCATATGTCGAATAGCATCCTTCCACTATGTGAACAATGGCGGCGCATTGGAGCAATTTTTACGTGCGCGCGACATGCGTTCAATCCGCACGATCCTTTCAACTATGAGATGTTTCTAATGGATGGAAGAACAAAGAGCGGAATTACCACGAACAAAAAGAGAAAATATCTACAGGAGCGAGGGAGCCGATTATTCTATGCTGCTGAAATATAGATATTATTCTATAGCTTTGACATAGGGGGAAATTGAAGCTTCCGATTGTGAATCTTCAAGAAATCGCAGCGCACAATTGAGCCAAAACCTTTCGCAAACGCGAAAGACGTACAGTTTCGGCGGCTGTCACGACGTTGAAAACATCAAAGCTGATGATGCGGAACGAAGAGCATCCCGTCAAGGTTGTCGATGCTCTGGCAGTTCAGGACCTGGCAGCGCGGATTGTCCTTTGAGGGGATATGCGTCCATTCCGCATAGTCGGTCGCGTCGCAATAATTGCTGTTGCGGACATAGCGATCGTAGAGCGGCAAGCCACGGGGAGATTGGTAGCGGAAGATGACGGCGCCCTGATTGTGGATGGCGGCGCGCACGCTGGCACAGCTCATGGTGAGCGGATTGTAGCGCGAGATCGCCAGCGCCGGCGATGCGGCGAGCACGAGCATGAGGGCAAGAGCGATTTTTTTCATCGAATCATCCTCAGGGAGTATCCATTCATATATACGGAAAAGATGCCCAGCCGGTTTCACGGAAACGCAAAAAAACTGCGCGCCGTGGCGAAGGGCTTTCGGGAGTGGAGAAACGGATATGAATCACGACGTCTACACGGATGATTACCTGGCCGGAATTCTGCATTCGGTAAAGACCATCGCGCTGACCGGCGCCTCACCCAATCCGGCCCGGCCGAGCAACGGCGTCATGGGCTATCTGTTGTCGCGCGGCTACGAGGTCATTCCTGTCAATCCGGGGCAGGCGGGCAAACAGATCCAGGGCCGTACCGTGTATGCCCGGCTCGCCGACGTTCCCATGCCGATCGACATGGTCGACGTATTTCGCGCTTCCGAATATCTGGACGGAGTCGTCGAGGAGGCGCTGGCGCTGAGGCCGCTGCCGAAGATCATCTGGTCTCAACTTGGTGTCCGCGACGATGCGGCAGCGGCAAAGGCGGAGGCCGCCGGCATCAAGGTGGTGATGAACCGCTGCCCCGCGATCGAATATCCTCGTCTCATTGCCTGAGTTGCGGTTCGCGGAGACGGATTTTCCACGGAACGCCCATGGGTTGAAACGGATCGCGATTAACTTTCGTTCGCGAGAGGCTATGATCCCTCCCGTCAGCAATAACGGGAGGACGACATGGCCAAGAATGATCCGGGATTCAACACGTTGGCGATCCACGCCGGCGCGCAGCCCGACCCGGCGACCGGCGCGCGGGTAACGCCGATCTACCAGACGACCGCTTTCGTCTTCAATGATTCCGATCATGCCGCCGCCCTCTTCGGTCTGCAGGCTTTCGGCAACATCTACACCCGCATCATGAACCCGACGCAGGCCGTGCTCGAGGAGCGCGTCGCAGCGCTCGAGGGCGGCACGGCCGCCCTTGCCGTCGCCTCCGGCCATGCGGCGCAGGTGATCGTCTTCCACAATATCATGCGTCCTGGCGAGAATTTCATCGCTGCCCGCCAGCTCTACGGCGGCTCGATCAACCAGTTCGGCCACGCCTTCGAGAATTTCGGCTGGCAGGTGCGCTGGGCCGATGCCGCCGATCCGGCAAGCTTCGAAAGCCAGATCGACGACAAGACGCGCGGCATCTTCATCGAGAGCCTGGCCAATCCCGGCGGCACCTTCGTCGATATCGCTGCCATCGCCGACGTCGCGCATCGCCACGGCCTGCCGCTGATCGTCGACAATACGATGGCGACACCCTATTTCATCCGTCCGATCGAGCATGGCGCCGACATCGTCGTGCATTCACTGACGAAGTTTCTTGGCGGCCACGGCAACTCGATGGGTGGCCTCATCGTCGACGGCGGCACCTTCGACTGGTCGAAATCCGGCAATTACCCGATGCTGTCGAGCCCGCGGCCGGAATATAACGGCATGGTCCTGCACGCGACCTTCGGCAATTTCGCCTTTGCGATCGCTGCCCGCGTGCTCGGCCTGCGCGATCTCGGGCCGGCGATCTCGCCCTTCAACGCCTTCCTGATCCTGACCGGCATCGAGACGCTGCCGCTCAGGATGCAGCGCCACAGCGACAATGCGATCGCCGTCGCGAAGTGGCTGAAGGCGCACAGCAAGATCGCCTGGGTCAATTATGCCGGTCTCGACGACGACCCGAACCATGCCTTGCAGCAGCGCTACTCGCCGAAGGGCGCAGGCTCCGTCTTCACCTTTGGCGTCAAGGGCGGCTATGAGGCGGGCAAGACGCTGGTCGAGGGGCTGGAGCTCTTTTCCCATCTTGCCAATATCGGCGACACCCGTTCGCTCGTCATCCATCCGGCCTCGACGACGCACCGGCAGTTGACCGACGAGCAGCGGATCGCTGCCGGCGCCGGCCCCGACGTGGTACGCCTTTCCGTCGGCATCGAAGACGTCAAGGACATCATCGCCGATCTTGAACAGGCGCTCTCGAAGATCTGATGCGGTTCGTCACATACCTCTGACACGTACGTCAGTTCCTTTGACAACTTTTTTAAACTGGTTGCAATGATTCGGCCGCCGAGAAACCCCTGAAAACAGGGCGTTTTCGGCGGCCGAATCTTCAAAAAATCGACCTTGCGAAATTTTTTTTGGTTGTGCTCAACGGCGGTTTTGTTAACGCCTGCACCGAGATCGAGGTGGCAAATCTGCGCTGGAGAAGCGCCGACAAAGGGGCCACTTATCGGGGTCGTCTCCAAAAGCGCTCGAAAGGAGCCGTGAAAAATAAAGAACTCGGTGTGTCTCGTGCGAAACGCACGGGAGCGCTACCGTGCCGACATCACGAGGGCTGTCATCGCTTTTTCAAGACCTCGCGGTCCTGCTGAATGGAAGACGTCGATCTCGGACCGACAATTCGCTTATAAACGGCAGCCAAGGGTTACACTTGTTGGTTTTCAAAACAGACGAACGGGCTCGAGTGTCTGAAGTAATCTTACCGTTTGTGGAGCGAGTTTAGTTTTATCGACGGTTCGTCCTCTGTAGCAGCGTCCACCAAGATATAATGTCAAATGGCCACAGTCGTCCGAATCGCCAGAAAACAGTCTTTCGTAGACACGAACAGCGCCAAGGGTGTGTCTTGTCGGCCCGATGTGGTCAAGCCGATCCATCAGAAGGCAATGCCGGTCCTGCTCCTAACGAAGGAGGAAACGGATGTCTGGATTCGTACGCACTGGAAGGAAGCGAAGACGCTCGCCCGGCCACTGGTGAACGACCAGATTATGGTGACATCACGCGAGCCCTATGGTCGACCATTGTCTCCGGTGTCGCAGGCAGACGAGCTTTAGCAATCGTAGCCTATGCTTTGCAGGCCCACGACGTGATCTCGCACGGGCAACGCTACGCTGACAGGCGAGTAGCAGTTTGAAATGAGGAACCCTATGCTCGGCGCGCCGCTGTAAGGCTGCGTTCGATCGGCGTTGCAGCGCCGGCCTTGGTATTGAACCTGAAACGCCCCTCGTCGAGATAGATTGCTGGGCCAGCGCGTAGCTGCTTCCGATGACGACCGCTCCCGGTGCGAGAGCCAGCCATCTCCGTCGCACGGCAGGCAGGCGGAGGCCAGGGCCTGCCGTCGCCATCGCAGCGTCTTCCTCAGACATGACCACGACAGCATCTGGAGCCAGATCACGCCAGCGGATAGACGGCGCATATCCGCCTTTCGGGATGTCTATCAGGATCGGGTCGTTTTGACCCTGCAACGAGGTAGTATCGCTCCAGTATCCGACGCAGCCGTCCGGCCTCGATGCGCACAACCGGGCGCGAACCCCGCGCCGCGTTTGAACACTGGAATAGCCGTTGATACGGTCTGCGCGACCTCCTCCATCACATAGATGAAAAATGCGACGCTTCGACCCGATGGAGGGAATTCAGGACTTCTGACGATGCGGTCGAGCTGAGCGCGTATTTCTTCGGGACTGGAAGCAGGACGCGGCGAGGCAGCGGCGGCTCCTGGCGGCAATTCGTTCTGCACGGCCTTGCACCTCACGCGCTCTTGAGGGACTTTCTACCACAGATTTCATTACCTTCGTCAGATGTAACTTACTGCAGATGTCGACCGCCGTCCACGTACCTACACCACTCAAGTTCTTACCTACCCGAAGTTCCGCCATCCAAGAAATGGCTTCGAACATAGCGTCCCGTACCACCAACTACCCCGTATGTTACCGTTACATACTTGCGCATTCGCGATGCACGGTCACGATGAGTAGCTCCGTGTCCTGAGTCAGCATGACAGAGCCGCTGGATGATAGGTCTGCAACCGAGGGAACATCATGACGGCGCTTAGAAGAACGGTCTCGTTACTCGCAGCCGCGGATGGCTCTATCACGATCTATTTCGGCCCCGATCAGCCGAAATACGTCAAGCGAGGCAACTGGGTGCAGACGGTTCCCGGCAAGGGCTGGTTCACGATCCTGCGGCTCTACAGCCCGCTCGAACCCTTCTTCACGAAGGAATGGCGTCCAACCGAAATCGAGCTTGTCCGCTGAACTTCCAATGACGACTGCAAACCTCAACTCATGAAGGGTCGAAGCAATGCGCAAGTCGAATCTCCTAATTCTCTTGTTATCTTCCACGGTTTTAACGGTGGGCGTCGGAGCGGCTTCGGCGCAGGAGCGGCATGCATACTTCGGGCAGACCCACCAGCACACGAGCTGGTCATTGGACGCTTACATCATCGGCAACACGGTTACCGGACCGGAAGAGGCCTACCAGTACTCGATGGGCCAGACCATCAAGCATCCGGCCGGGTTCGACGTTAAGATCAAGACGCCCCTCGATTTTCAGGGTGTGACCGATCACTCGGAATATGTCGGCGTCATCAGGCTTGCTAACGATCCCACGTCTCCGGTCAGCAAACTGCCGATCGCGGCGAAGTTGAAGGTGACCAAAGATAATCCTGCCACGAAGATTTTCTCGTTTCTGGCGGACAGCATAGCCAGCGGCAAGCCGCTCTCCGAGCTGGTGAACCCGGAACTTACTGGTTCTATTTGGAAGCAGAACGTCGCCATCGCTGACAAGTACAACAAACCGGGCCAGTTCACTGCATTCTGCTCGTACGAGTGGACATCAATGCCCAATAACCAGAACATGCATCGCAACGTTTTCTTCAAGGACTGTGCGAAGGTGCCGCCCGCGCCGTTCTCGGCTCTCGAGTCAGACCATCCGGAAGACCTCTGGACCTGGATGGACGGTCAGCGAAAGGCCGGAAACGAGGTGCTGGCCATCTCCCACAATGCGAACCTGTCGAACGGCATCATGTTTCCCACCGATGTCGACAGCAAGGGCAATCCGCTCGACGCCGCCTGGGCGCAACAACGAATGACCAACGAGCCGTTGACGGAACTCAAGCAGGTAAAGGGTGCGTCTGAAACTCATCCCGATCTCTCACCGAATGACGAGTTCGCCAACTTCGAGATCATGAACTACCTGATCGGGATCGATAACAGTACGGCTAAAATTCACGGCAGCTATGCCCGTGAAGCCTACGAGAACGGTTTGGCCCTGCAAGCGACCCGCGGCTACAACCCCTACAAGTTCGGGGTGGTCGGTGCTGGGGACTCGCACAACACGGTCACGGCCTATTCGCAGTCGAACTTTTTCGGCGATCATGGCCTCATCGACGCGACCCCTGCCGCCCGACTGGCGGGTACGGTCGCGTCGGGAATGAATGTCCTCGAAACAGGAACCTCTGGTCTGACCGTCGTCTGGGCGGAACAGAACACCCGCGACTCCATCTTCAATGCCATGCAACGCAAGGAGGTCTACGCCACCAGCGGCGTGCGCATCCAGGCACGGATGTTCGGCGGCTGGGATTATGACAAGGGTGTTCTCGCCAATGCGGATTGGGCGAAGACCGCCTATGCCAGCGGTGTGCCGATGGGCGGCGATCTTCCTGCCGCCGACGACAAGGTTCCTTCCTTCATCGTGTCGGCGGTGAAAGACCCCGACGACGGCAATCTCGATCGCATCCAGATCGTCAAGGGCTGGACGAAACAGGGACAGATATTCGAAAAGATATTCGACGTCGCCTGGGCTGGAAACCGCCAGCCCGATCCGGTCACCGGGAAACTGCCACCGATTGGAAGCACGGTCGATATCACAAAGGCGACCTACACCAACGACATCGGCGCGGTGGAACTGAAGGCCGTATGGACAGACCCGGAGTTCGACCCCAGCCTGCACGCCTTCTACTACTCGCGTGTTCTCCAAATTCCGACACCGCGCTGGAGCACATATGACGCCGCCAAGCTCGGCATACTTCCGCCCAGCAGCGTGGCCGCGACGGTTCAGGAGCGCGCGTGGACGTCGCCGATCTGGTACACGCCGACGCCTGCTGCCGTCGCCAAGGCGGAGCGCGGCCTGACCGTCGAAGACCTGACCAAGGCAGGAGCTGTGGCGCTCACTGACGATGAATTGAAGAAACTCGTCGTCGGCAAGACGGCCAAAGTTCGCAATAGGGTGACCGACAAGACTTTCGATGTTCTGTTTGGCGAGCACGGACAACGCGTCATCACCGAGTTGAACGGTGGCGCGCCGAGCGCGGACGACGTCTTGCAGATCATGCATCCGAGCACCTCTGGATCGACGGCCGACTACGAGATCAAGAATGGCCACATCATCACCACGATCGACGGGAGCCCGTTCGAGCTGACCGTCTACACATCGGGAGATAAATTCGTGGCCGCCAGAAGCAATGAATTCGGCTACGCCAACTATGAAGTCCAGGCCGTCATTCAGTAAACGGAGGCAGTCGCTGTGGAACTGTTTCCCATCGCACCTGAAGCCAGTCATGTATGGATAAGGGAGTCGCCAATGAGCGGGTGGCGGCGAGTCCTCCGCGAACCGCTGCTCCATTTCCTCGTCGTTGGTGCGGTCCTGTTCGGCGCATACCACCTGCTGACGCCGTCACAGGAAGAGGCGGCGAATACGAACCAGATCGTTCTGACGAAGGACGACCTGCGGCAACTGGCGATCAGTTGGCTGGCGCAGGGACGGTCGTCCCCGACACCCGAGCAGATTCGCGGTCTTGTCGACCAGAAGGTGACGCAGGAAATCCTCTTCCGGGAAGCCGTAGCCCTCGGTCTTGACCGCGACGACGAGGTGGTCAAGCGCAGACTGGCGCAGAAGATGGACTTCCTCGCCTCGGATGTTGCCTCCATGCAGGAACCGACGGATGCCGATCTGAAGGCATGGTTTGACAAGAACGCGGAGACCTTCGCGCTACCCGCCCATGCTACCTTCCGCCATCTCTACTTTTCCACGGACAAACACGGGAGGGGTACCGAGGAGGTCGCGGCGGCAGCTCTAGCTCTGTTGGGAGGCAAATCACCCGACTCCAGTGAAGTTGCAGCGGTCGGCGACTCCTTCATGTTCCAGAACCACTATGGCGACGCCACCCCCGACCAGATGGCGAAGGAATTCGGGCCTGAGTTCTCCAAGGCGCTGTTCCAGCTTCCAGCGGGCAAGTGGGTTGGTCCCGTTAAATCAGGTTACGGGTGGCATCTCGTCTGGATCGATTCCATCGAGCCGGGGCGCATCCCGACCTACGCTGAGGTAATGCCCAACGTGAAGGCCGGCTGGGTTCGGGACCAGTATCAAGAAATAAAGCGCACCTCCCTGGAGGAGACGCGGTCCCGCTATTCTGTCATTGTTCCCCCAATCGAAGCAGCAGACTTCCAAGACTTGCAGGTTCCCCCTGGGTACAATCTGGGACTTGAGGTGTCGGCACAATGAACGTCCGGCGAATAGTGGCAACGATATTCCTGGCTGTCACTGCGGCCTTCCTGGCGCAAGCTGGGCTGGCTACAGCACATGAGATACGACCAGCCTATCTTCAGATCGACGAGATGACGGCCAACCGCTTCAAGGTCGTCTGGCGCACACCCCTGCTTTCGGGCATGCGTCTTCCCGTGGCCTTGCGGTTCCCCGACAGTGTTCGCAACGTGACGCCACCTGCCGAGCGCGAACTTCCGGATTCTCTTGTGGAGAGCCGCGTCGTCGAAACGGTGGACGGGAGCCTTGCGGGCAAGCGCGTCGAATTCGTAGGTCTGCAGGCAACGATTACCGACGTGCTGGTGCGTACCCGCCTGCTGGACGGGGCCGTGATGACGGCCATGATCCATCCGTCCCAGCCGTGGGTCGACGTCGCGGCTCGACCTGGACGGCTCGATGTGGCGAGGATATTCATCGTGCACGGTATCGAGCACATCCTTTTTGGCTACGACCATCTTCTCTTCGTCCTGGCGCTGATGTTCATCGTACGAAGCTGGCGGGCGCTTTTGTGGACGGTGACGGCGTTTACCGCGGCGCATTCCATCACACTGACGCTGGCAACCCTTGGCTTTGTGCACGTCCCCGGGCCGCCCGTGGAAGCCGCGATCGCGTTCAGTATCCTGCTGCTCGCCTGCGAGATCACTCGTATTCAGAATGGGCAGGCCAGCCTCACTGCGAAACGCCCTTGGCTGGTCGCCTTTGCGTTCGGGCTGCTGCACGGGCTGGGGTTCGCGGGGGCACTGTCTGAACTGGCCCTTCCTTCAGGGGACATTCCGCTTGCCTTGCTGTTCTTCAATGTAGGCGTCGAGATCGGGCAGTTGATGTTCATCGCCACTGTGATCGGGTTAATCGCGTTGGTGAGGCAGACGAGATATCCGGAGTGGCTGGGACGGAATGCCTTCACGACGGCGACATACGCAATCGGTGCGATGTCGGCATTCTGGTTCGTCGAGCGGGTGGCTGCGTTCTAAATCGGGAGCCGAATACGTCATGAGCGCCTGATGTCAGGCGACATATACGAATGGATAAAAACGGATGGGGAACGGTGTTGGATTCGTAAAGCGCGCCTTCGAGAAGCGCGACAAAGTCATTGATGAACTCGCCGCGCGCAATGAGGGGTTTCGCGACCTCTGCGACGACTTCGAAATTGCCAACAATGAAGAAGAGCGATGGAGGCAATCAACCGCTCCAGAGCGCGACGAGCGTATCGCCGAGTATAAGGAACTGATCGAGGCGACGCGATCAATGAGGCGCTGTCAACGACTTTCGCAGTTTCGCCTGATCGCCTGTTCTCGGTTGGGGCCGGTGAGGAATGGCCGATCGAGCCCGGTCACCCGGAGTCTGCCGACAACAGGCGCGTTCAACTGATCAATCTAGGGCTCCTGAAATAGGGAGTGGTCATAATCAAACTGGAGGATGCATGATGCTAAGACTCTCAGCAATAAGCATGATCGCCGTCGCGGCGAGCCTTCTAGCGGCATCGCCTGTCTTCGCGCAGGACGCCATTTCGGCTCCAGCGGAAAAGACGATAGGAGCGACCAAGTCAAAAATGGTGCCGTCGCTTGCCGTGCTGAATTCCGGTGGGGCGAAGCTCGAGGGTGGCAAGCTAACGATGAGTGGCATCTCGGCGGTGTCGATCGTGTTTGCCGACCGCCCGGTCCGATCGGCGGGCCACGTGCTGACCTCCGAGTTCATCAAGCAATGGGGTGAGGGGCCCGACAGCTTCGCGAAGGACCCACCCAACGCGACGATATCGGTACTCAGCGCCAAGGGTGATTCCGTTGCCGACGTGGTGGTCGTCCTGAAAATGCCGAAGCTTGAGGGCGGAGACCTGACGTTCGACGTAGCAGTGCTCGAAGGGGACCTCGCCGGAGCCGATGGGCCCGCATCGCTGTTTATCGACTGGTTCGCGGCACGTGGTCCCTATGGGGGCGTCGCCGTGGGAGGCGCTGGGTTCCGCGCGCCGGTTTGGCGTGGCGGATGGTACGTCCATCCAGGCGCGTACTATGGGGCGGGCGTCGTGGCGGGGGCGGCGATTGGTGCGGCCGCTGCGGAGCGACGTTATTACCCGCCTCCGGCATGTGGCTATTATCCGTATCCGCCCTGCTACTAGCACTCAGGGCAAAGTCCATGCTCGCGCTGGGTTCGGTCGTGGGACGCTGCACGACGCGTCCCACCGCAGGCTGAACACTGAGGACGCAAACGATTGGACCATCTCACCCACCCGAATCCAGTTCTGGAGATTCTTGTCGGCACCGTGTTTTTGATCGTTGTGATCTTTGTGCATGGCGTCGGAATCCGAAGCATCGGGCTTCAGTTCAGCAAGTCATGGGCACACGTCACCCCAGCCACGCCGCATTGGCGGCTGAATTTGATGCTTGCCGTAACAATCGCCGCGCTAGCGGTTCTGCACTTCGCGGAGACTCTTATTTGGGCAGTTCCCCTGTATGTCAGGGACATTATCCCTTCGATGCGCGATAGCTACTACTACGTCCTCGAAAGCTATACCACTCTCGGCGAGGGCAACGTCACTCTTCCAGACCGATGGCGTCTGCTCGGTCCTATCATCGGTATGTCGGGCCTGTTCACCTTCGGTTGGACTGGAAGCGTTCTCGTTAGCATCATGACCGATTTTGGCAAGTTCGACCGACTGCAGGCGAGGCGGGAGCGAGTGGAGGAGGGCAAGACGGAGTTGTGAGCAGGCTCGGTCTTCGCGATACGCCTGCACGTTCTCGCCGTCGGCAACGCTACCCGCCCACTCTCCGCCGCCATTCTTTCTGACCAGTGATGCGAAGCGCTTCATGCAGTATGTGTGAAGTCGATCAAGCGCGGCGTGCGGCTTCTTGGCGTCGAGGTCGCGGCGGATTGATGCCACGAGTTCGTCGAGTGTTTCACTGGGTTCGAAAGACTCGATCACCGAGCTGTCGATGTCCTGGCTTACCCCTTCGAACCTGCCAACGGTGATGAAATAGCTGGCCTCGAGCACCTGATCAGCGGGCGTCGTCGCACGGGTGGCGATGGAGCTGCGATAGTTCCAGAGTTCGCGGAGCAGCTTCGCAATTAAGGACGCCGGGGCGCGCTCAATGAAGGACCTAAGGCGCTTCGCTTTCGACGTGCCGCGCCCGTTGAAGAGGCGGCCTTCAGTCTCTGGGTCGATGCCCAGTCTCTCATAGAAGAAATCGTTGAAGGTCCGGTCCGAAAGATCGAGGACGTAACCTTGGCCCATTTCAAGGGCTAGCTCGAGCTTCTCCCTTTAGGCGCGCGGGATAAGCTGTTCGTAGGTGCGGGTCATGAGCTCTGGAACTCAACGACTACGGTTTCGGAAACAACAACTCTCATCGTCCTCCCCTCGCGGCTGTACGACAGCCAGTTCGGCGCAAGGCAAGCCTGCGATAAATCGTCAAGAAAACAATGGTTTAACTTGCGGTTGCAGAGTTGCTCAAGGGTATTTGACGAAAGGCACATACTTGAGCAAAGGTATGTGACGAACCACATCTGAGATCAGAGGGACCCATGGTGACCACGGCAAATTACATCACCCTCAGCATCGACGGCGTCGAACCCGAGTTCGGCGCCCCGGAGCCCGGCCGGATCATCTCGGGCGATCCGCATTTCCGTACCTGGAATCTGGAGGAGGCCGAAGGCGGCCTCTATTCCGGCATTTGGGAGGCGACACCGGGCAAGTGGCGGATCGTCTACGAGGAGTGGGAATATTTCAGCCTGCTGTCCGGCCATTCGATCGTGACGGAGGACGGCGGTGAGCCGGTTCATCTGAAGGCGGGCGACCGGATGATCCTCAGACCCGGCTTCAAGGGAACGTGGGAAGTCGTTGAAACGACTCGCAAGGATTATGTGATCAAGGTTTGAGCGGGCCAGAAAATCGACGTTGACGATTCCGCGCTTGTCCCGATTTGCGGCGATGATGGCCCGTCTTTCAGCGAATGGCCGCGCCTGTTTCCGGGATAGAACGCTTTTAACCATTCCCATTAATCGTGCCTACATCGTCAAATGCTAAACCTTATCTGCAGCGCATTGCGGACATGATGTCTCCTGCCGTCCCACAGACATGGCCTTGCAATTAATCTTTTCGGAATTTGCATGTCGTCGAATCTTGCAGGTCGGCACGTTCGGACCCAGACGTCTTCCATCATCGCGACAACGGTCTGCTTCCTTGTCGTCGCCCTCGTCCTGACTGGCCTTGTGGCACACGTCGTCGTCACGATGACCCGGTCGGCCAACGAGATCGATGATGCCAGGGCCAGTCGCGCCGCCCGCGCGGCAATCGGTGCGTTTGTGGCTCGCCTCGGCGCGACAACGACTGATAACGCCGTATGGGACGATGCCTATAGCGCGATCTCGTCTCCCACCGCCGCGGATTGGGCCTATGAGAATTGGGGAAAGACCAGCGAGGATTACGCGCTTTATGACGGTGCGATAGTGACCGGCCCTGAGCGGTCTTCGGTCGTCTCGGCCTATGCCAAGGGCAAGCCCTTCCAGCCGGGCACGTTTTTCGGGGAAGCCTTTTATCAGCAGATCAATGCGGCTGCAGATCCGGCGAAGGCGCCGGTGGTCAATTTCATCAAGACCGAAAGCGGTATAGCGCTGATCGCCTCGCAGGCGATCCAGCCGTTCGACGCCGCCGTCGAGGTTCCGAAGTTCAGCGTGCTGACTTTCTACAAGGAGTTTACGTCGGAGGTTCTCGACACTCTCTCCAACGAACATGAACTCGAGGGGCTGAGCCTCGAGACGACGCCCAAGCCGGGATCCCTGAATACGCCGATCACCGACATGAAGGGAGCCGTCATCGGCTATCTCGTTTGGCCCAGCAAAGCGCCCGGAAGCGCCGTGTTTCATCAGGTCTATCCTTATCTTGCAGCTTCTACCGTCATCCTTTCGCTATTCTTGATCGGCGTTCTGTTGGTTGGGGCCTCCGAGGCGCGGCGCCTGCGCCAACTGGCGCAAACAGCGCTTTTCGAAGCGGGCCATGACAGCTTGAGTGGCCTGTTGAACAGACATGGGCTTCTCAACCTGCTGGCAGAGCTGGATAATTCTGGCTCTCCGCCACCCCGGCTCTATTTAGTCGACCTTGATGGCTTCAAGGCCGTCAACGATGCCTGGGGGCATGCGGTGGGGGACGATTTGATCCGGTTGGTTTCGAAGGCGCTGACAGGCTGCCACCCCGAAATCATTGCCGTGGCGCGGCTCGGGGGCGACGAATTTGCGCTGGTACACATCGGTTCTGCCCCGTGCGGAGAGATCGAAAAGACGATTTTGGCACTGTTTGCCGAGCCCTTCAAAATCGACGGGCGAACGATCGAAATTGGCGCAAGCATCGGAGCCGCTGCTCGCAACGGCGACGTCCCGCCCCTGGAGCTTCTCCGCAGAGCAGACATGGCCCTCTATCGGGCCAAGGCAAATGGCAGAGGCCAGGCAATCGAATACGATCCCGAGCTGGACCGGGAACGCCAACAGGTCGCCGAACTGGAGGGCCTGTTGAAGAGCGCCATCAACAGCGGCGCAATCGAAGCCGTTTTCCAACCTCTCGTCTCGGCTTCGACCGGCGCTGTGACTGGTCTTGAAGCACTGGCGCGCTGGCGAACTGCAACCGGAAACATCAGCCCGGAGATTTTCATTCCTCTTGCCGAGAGGTGCGGCCTCATCGATGCCCTCGGCGTTCACATGCTGAGAACATCGATCGAGCATGCCAAGAGCTGGCCCGATCTGGCATTGTCGGTGAACGTTTCGCCAATCCAGCTCTGCAATCCGGAATTTGCCGCAGAAGTGATCTCGGTCCTGCAGGAGCTTGATTTCAATCCAAACCGCCTGACATTGGAAATCACCGAAGGTGTTCTGATGACCAATCCGGATCAGGCCCGGCGGTCGATAGACCAGCTCAAACGCGTCGGCATTAAGTTCGCGCTCGACGACTTTGGCTGCGGCTACGCAAGCATTGGCGCCTTGCGGCAGTTCGGGTTTGATCGCATGAAGATCGACCGCTCGCTCGTGTGGGCTCTCGACGAAGGTGCAAATGGCGCCGATGTTCTTCGGGCAACCATCTCGCTCGCGACCGCGCTGCGGATTCCGGTTACCGCGGAAGGTATCGAGACTACCCGCCAGGCGGCGATCTTGCGCGATGCCGGCTGCGACCAGCTTCAAGGATATCTGATTGGAAAACCTATGTCGGCATATGACATATCCAGTAAACTGGAAGAAGAGTCAGCCGCATGATGCCGCCAAGATCGTGGCAATATGCTCGGTATTGATGGCTTGTCGCCGGCGTTCCAGCAGAGCGGTGACCGCTGAACACGGCTCCCTTTCATTCGCTGCCCGATGTCCTGACCGTTAACCTGGACCGGTTGCCCTCTGCAGCATTTCAAAAGCCGCGCGTGCCGTGGCGCTTCGCCCCGAGGTGCTTCTCCTCGACGAGCCGACCTCCGCCCTCGACTCGATCTCGACCGCCAAGGTGGAAGAGCTGGTCGCCCAGCTGAAGACGGAGTTCACCATCGTCATCGTCACCCACAACATGCAGCAGGCAAGCCGCATCTCCGATAACACCGCCTTCATGTATCTGGGCGAGCTGGTCGAATACGGCCCGACCGCTGAGATTTTCCAGTCGCCGAAGGTCAAGCGTACGGAAGACTACATTACCGGACGTTACGGTTGATCCTCGCGCGGTGGATCACCTCTGCGAGGGATGGATCACCACTGCAAATCCAGCCGGTCCAGCCCGTGGAAATGGTAGACATCCTTGACCACCGGCGTCTTCGCTAGCCTCAGGCCGGCAAGCTGCTCGAACAGGATCGGCAGCACGACGTTGAGCTCCAGCCGCGCCAGCGGCGCGCCGATGCAGAAATGGATGCCGGCGCCGAAGGAGAGGTTCGCCGCCTCGTTACGATCGGGCCGGAAGGTCAGCGGATCGGTGAATTTTGTCGGGTCGAGATTGGCGGCGGCGAGGATGAGGCTCACCTTGTCGCCGCGCTTGAAGGAGACCCCATCGATTTCCGCAGGCTCCAGCGCCCAGCGCTGGAAGATGTGGACCGGCGCGCAGATGCGCAAGGTTTCCTCGACGGTGCGCTCTGTCGTCGCTTCGTCCCGGAAGAGTTCTGCCGGATCGCAGCCGCTGTCGAGGATGGTACGCACGGAATTGCCGATCTGGTGCACGGTCGCCTCGTGCCCGGCATTGAGCAGCACGATCGTCGTCGACACGAGCTCCTCATCGGTCAGATACTGGCCCTTGTGCTCGGTATGGATCATGTGGGTCAGCAGGTCGTCACGCGGTTCGGCGCGGCGTTCTGTGATGACCGTTTTGACGTAGTCGGAAAATTCCTTCGCCGCCCGCTCGGCCTCCTCCTCCTGCTCGCGCGTGCGGCCGAACATGTACATGCGAACATAGGCGTGCGACCAGGTAAGCAGTTGCGGTCCCATCACTTCTGGAATGCCGATCATGCGGGCGATCATGGTCACCGGGATGATGTCGGCAAAGGCCGAGAGTAGCTCGACCTCACGCTTCTCCGCGAAACCGTCGATCAGCCGGTTGGCGAGTTCGGCAAGCTCCGGTTTCATCTTCTCGACATGGCGGGAGACGAAGGCGCGGTTGACGAGCGTGCGCAGCCGCGTGTGCTCCGGCGGTTCGAGTTCGAGCAGGGAATAACGTTCCGAGAGATCGAAACTGGCAAGATGCGGCATCGGCTCGGCAAGGCCGAGCTCCTCGCGGCTGGCGATATGCAGAATCTGCCGGCCAAAGCGGCGGTCGCGCAGCAGGCCGTTTACATGGTCGTAACCCGTGAAGAACCACTGCTTCTGCTCTCTCCAGTAGAAGGTCGGGCAATGGGCGTGAAGTGCGGCATAGACGGCATTCGGGTTGCCGTAGAAGGCCGGATTGCGGCCGTCCAGCGAGACATGGCGGTTGGCGCGGTCGATCGAGAGAAAGGATGGGATCATCATGCCACGAGGCTTATCGGATTTGCCGAGCCTCGGAAAGATGCGGGGTGAGGGACCCAGGACTACCCGGCCCGTGACAGCGTACCCATGCGTCGCAGCGCCTCGACCTGGTCGTCGACCGTCGGCACGAGTTCGCCGGCGGTGCCGCTCGGCGTGGCCGGTGCCGGGGCAGCGGCCTCCGCTTCGCCGAAGGTGACCGTGCAGTTGCGGCCGGCCGCCTTCGCCGCATAGAGCGCCCGGTCGGCGGCCGAGATCAGTTTGTCGATATTGGCTTCGATCGAGGAGGCAAGCGCGATGCCGATGCTGACCGTGACCGGGACGATCGCTTCGCCGGTGCTGACGGGAAGACGGCAGAATTCGGTGCGGATCGCTTCGGCGATCGCCTCGGCTTCCGTCTGGTCCGTGATCGCGGCGAAGGCGGCGAATTCTTCGCCGCCCATGCGGCCGAAGATGTTGTTTGGAATATACTGGCGGGCCATCCGCGCGAATGCGGTCAGCACTGCATCGCCGGATTGGTGGCCGAAACGGTCGTTGACACGCTTGAAATGGTCGAGATCGAAGAGCATCACCGCGACCTGGCGCTGGTCGTCATGGGCCCTTTCCTGGATGCCGTCGAAATAGCCGAGCAGGCCGCGGCGGTTGAGCACGCCGGTCAGCGAATCAGTCAGGGTGAGCGCACGCAGGTGCCGTTCGGAGCGCTCCATGATCAGCCGGCAGGTGAACGCGAAGGCGATTGTGAGCAGGAAGGCGCTGGCCATGGCGGAGGCGCCGCCGAGATTGGTCGCTTCGATATCGCTCGGCAGCGTCAGCGCCATCATCAGCGCTGAGCCGAAGCACAGGCAGCCCTGGATGACGAACACGCCCATCAGCTTGACGCGGGTACGCTCGCGGCGCATGTCGCCGGCGGCGACCGCCATGGCAAGTGCCGTCGCACCCGTCGCTGAAGCAAGGTTATAGAGCACCACCCGGTTTGAATAATCGCTGTTGACCCAGGGCAGGAAGACCCCGGCGAGCCAGATGACCGGCGGCAGCAGCGCCCACCATTCGATCCGCTTGCGGTCGAGCGCCAGAAAACCCGCCACCCAGGCGCTCTGGCCGAGCAGGGCGATGGCATTGCCCGCCTCTATGGAAAGCACGCTGGGGATTTCGCCGCGCAGCGCGACCATCGCAAAGCCAATACCGGTCAGGAGGAAGCCCAAGCCCCAATAGAGATAGGCCTCGTTCCTGACGTTATGGCGCCAGGCGACGAACAGCACCAAAGCGAGCGTCATGGCCTCGGAACACCAGATAGCGAGACCTGTAGCAATATTGAACACGGCAGCAACCCCTTGTCTGTCGGTTCTCATCCTTGCCGAGGAAGCTCGCCAGTTCCTTAATGTCGCTGCGCTGCGGCATTGTTTCAGGCCGATATCTGCCGGTAGGCTTTCCGTTGGGTAAACGTGTATGAGCACAGTCGAATAGAGTAAGCCTTCCTTCACACTGTCATGGAGAAAAGCCGGGGGAGATCGTAGCAAGGGCTCGCCGTTAACAGGCGTTTGGGGGAAAGAGGCTGCCTGGAGCCGCCTTGCCCCGCCTTCTTAACGTTATCCTCATGCGTGTCTTGAAGAGGAGGGCCGGGACACTCTATGTAGGGGTAAGATATTTTTCTTTGATTCCCGGCGCCGGCCGGCGAGACGTTGACAAAGGACGCACATGAGAAACCCAGTCGATACCGCAATGGCCCTCGTGCCGATGGTCGTGGAACAGACCAACCGCGGTGAACGCTCCTACGACATCTATTCCCGCCTGTTGAAGGAACGCATCATCTTCCTGACGGGTGCCGTCGAAGACCATATGGCGACGCTCGTCTGCGCCCAGCTGCTCTTCCTCGAGGCCGAAAACCCGAAGAAGGAAATCGCCCTCTACATCAATTCGCCCGGTGGCGTCGTCACGGCCGGCATGGCGATCTACGATACGATGCAGTTCATCAAGCCCGCGGTTTCGACGCTCTGCATCGGCCAGGCCGCATCCATGGGCTCGCTGCTGCTGGCTGCCGGCCACAAGGACATGCGCTTTGCCACGCCGAATTCCCGCATCATGGTGCACCAGCCCTCGGGCGGCTTCCAGGGGCAGGCCTCGGACATCGAGCGGCACGCCCGCGACATCCTCAAAATGAAGCGCCGCCTGAACGAGGTCTACGTCAAGCACACCGGCCGCACCTACGAAGAAGTTGAAAAGACGCTCGATCGTGACCATTTCATGGATGCGGACGAAGCCCAGAGCTGGGGCGTGATCGACAAGGTTCTGACGTCGCGCCTCGAAATGGAAGGCGAACAGGCCTAGTAATTAATAGGGATGGTGTTTTTGTCGCCACAGTTCTATCCCATTTGTGATTGAACAGGGGCTTTCATACGGCGACGAAGACGCTAATAGTAACTATTAATGCTATGTTGAATTTTTATGACATAGCATTCGGCATTCGAAGGGGAATTCGTTGCCGCCGGAACCCGGACATGATTGGTTGGGCCCGGTTCGTACCCCCTGAAGCCCTTCTCGGCAAAGGCTCCGGAAACGGAGTGCCGCCAGGAGCTGATAGAGTGGACCGCGATTTCGCCTTGAAATGCGGCGTGCTGGAAGGAAAGTGATATGAGCAAGGTCAGCGGCAGCAACGGCGGCGACTCCAAGAACACGCTTTATTGTTCGTTCTGCGGAAAGAGCCAGCATGAAGTCCGGAAACTGATTGCCGGACCGACCGTCTTCATCTGCGATGAATGCGTCGAATTGTGCATGGACATCATCCGCGAGGAGAACAAGTCTTCGATGGTCAAGTCCCGTGACGGCGTTCCGACGCCCCAGGACATCATCAAGGTCCTCGACGAATACGTCATCGGCCAGCGGCAGGCGAAGAAGATCCTGTCGGTCGCCGTTCACAACCATTACAAGCGCCTGGCGCATGCCTCCAAGAACGGCGAAGTCGAACTGGCGAAGTCGAACATTATGCTCGTCGGCCCGACCGGCTGCGGCAAGACCTATCTTGCCCAGACGCTCGCCCGCATCATCGACGTTCCCTTCACCATGGCCGATGCGACGACGCTGACAGAGGCCGGTTATGTCGGCGAGGATGTCGAAAACATCATCCTGAAGCTCCTGCAGTCGGCCGACTACAACGTCGAGCGTGCGCAGCGCGGCATCGTCTACATCGACGAAGTCGACAAGATTTCGCGCAAGTCCGACAACCCGTCGATCACCCGCGACGTCTCGGGCGAGGGCGTGCAGCAGGCACTGCTGAAGATCATGGAAGGCACGGTCGCTTCCGTTCCACCGCAGGGCGGCCGCAAGCATCCCCAGCAGGAATTCCTGCAGGTCGACACGACGAACATCCTGTTCATCTGCGGCGGCGCCTTTGCCGGCCTCGACAAGATCATCTCTGCCCGCGGCGAGAAGACCTCGATCGGCTTCGGTGCGACCGTCAAGTCGCAGGATGACCGCCGCGTCGGTGAGGTCCTGCGCGAGCTGGAGCCTGAAGATCTGGTCAAGTTCGGCCTCATCCCTGAGTTCATCGGCCGTCTGCCGGTTCTGGCGACGCTTGAAGACCTCGATGAGGACGCGCTGATCCAGATCCTGTCAGAGCCGAAGAACGCGCTGATCAAGCAGTATCAGCGCCTGTTCGAGATGGAAGACGTGGAACTGAACTTCCACGAGGACGCTCTGCGCGAAATCGCCCGCAAGGCGATCGTGCGCAAGACCGGCGCCCGCGGCCTTCGCTCGATCATGGAGAAGATCCTGCTCGACACGATGTTCGAATTGCCGACGCTGGAAGGCGTGCGCGAGGTCGTCATCTCCGAGGAAGTGGTGCGCGGTTCGGCCCGTCCGCTTTACATCTATGCCGATCGCCAGGAAGAAAAAGCCAACGCTTCGGCGTGAGCTTGGGCTTTCGTGTGATTATTTTGGGGGCTTGCCATAGGCAGGCCCCTTTCTATTTGAAAAACCATGCGAAGCGCTGCTAGTATTTGCCGGTGGGAACCGACATTGCCTTTGCCGATGTTGCGCAAGGGGTAGTGCTTGGCAATCATGCAATGATTCCGTAAGTCTCTTGCTGGCGTTTGTATTTTAGCCGGGTCGGAAGTGGTAAGCGCCGGTCCAGCCACGCGCTTCATAGTGTTGGCGTTCCGTTGTAATAAAGCTGTCACATCCGAGGGACGCGGGCGTTTGCGTGGCTTGAAAAGCGTAGTCAGAACCTCCACTTGTAGCAACAAGTGAGAGTGCCGGCCGGTCCCAAGCGGCCGTGCAAAGAGCCCGGCAACGGGACGATGGAAAGGACATAAAATGACGAAGAAAACGTCTGTAGCGAGCAGCACTGCCTACCCTGTTCTGCCCCTGCGCGACATCGTGGTTTTCCCGCATATGATCGTGCCGCTGTTCGTAGGACGGGAAAAGTCGATCCGTGCGCTCGAAGAGGTCATGGGTTCCGACAAGCAGATCATGCTGGTGACGCAGATCAACGCCAGCGACGACGATCCGGATCCTTCCGCGATCCACAATGTCGGCACCGTGGCGAACGTGTTGCAGCTCTTGAAGCTGCCCGACGGCACCGTGAAGGTTCTGGTCGAAGGCCGCGCCCGCGCCGAGATCGACACCTATACCAGCCGCGAGGATTTCTATGAGGCGCTCGGCCATGTGCTCGAGGAGCCGCATGACGATCCGGTCGAACTGGAAGCCCTGTCGCGTTCGGTCGTCTCCGAATTCGAGAGCTATGTGAAGCTCAACAAGAAGATTTCGCCCGAAGTGGTCGGCGCCGCCAGCCAGATCGACGACTATTCCAAGCTCGCCGATACGGTTGCTTCGCATCTGTCGATCAAGATCACCGAGAAGCAGGAGATGCTGGAGACCACCAGCGTCAAGCAGCGCCTCGAAAAGGCCCTCGGCTTCATGGAAGGCGAGATCTCGGTCCTGCAGGTCGAAAAGCGCATCCGCTCGCGCGTCAAGCGCCAGATGGAGAAGACCCAGCGCGAATACTACCTCAATGAACAGATGAAGGCGATCCAGAAGGAACTCGGCGACGGCGAGGAAGGCCGCGACGAGATGAGCGAACTGGAAGAGCGCATCTCCAAGACCAAGCTGTCCAAGGAAGCCCGTGAAAAGGCCGATGCGGAACTGAAGAAGCTGCGCCAGATGAGCCCGATGTCGGCGGAAGCCACCGTCGTGCGCAACTATCTGGACTGGCTGCTCGGCATCCCCTGGGGCAAGAAATCGAAGATCAAGGCCGATCTCAACAATGCCGAGAAGATCCTCGAAGCCGATCACTTCGGTCTCGACAAGGTCAAGGAGCGCATCGTCGAATATCTGGCCGTGCAGGCTCGCGCCACCAAGATCAAGGGCCCGATCCTCTGCCTTGTCGGCCCTCCGGGTGTCGGCAAGACTTCGCTCGCCCAGTCGATCGCCAAGGCGACCGGCCGTGAGTATGTCCGCATGGCGCTTGGCGGCGTTCGTGACGAAGCCGAAATCCGCGGTCACCGCCGCACCTATATCGGCTCGATGCCCGGCAAGGTCATCCAGTCGATGAAGAAGGCGAAGAAGTCCAACCCGCTCTTCCTGCTCGACGAGATCGACAAGCTCGGCCAGGATTATCGCGGCGATCCGTCCTCGGCCCTGCTGGAAGTGCTCGATCCGGCGCAGAACATGACCTTCATGGACCACTATCTGGAAGTCGAATATGACCTGTCGGATGTGATGTTCATCACGACGGCAAATACGCTGAATATTCCGGCGCCCCTGATGGACCGCATGGAGATCATCCGTATCGCCGGCTACACCGAGGATGAAAAGCGCGAAATCGCCAAGCGGCACCTGCTTCCGAAGGCCATCAAGGAGCATGCGTTGCAGCCGGAAGAATTCTCGGTCAGCGACGACGCCCTGATGGCGATCAGCCAGCAGTACACCCGCGAAGCCGGCGTCCGCAACTTCGAACGCGAACTGATGAAACTCGCCCGCAAGGCGGTCACCGAGATCATCAAGGGCAAGACGAAGGCCGTTCATGTGACGGCTGCCAACATCTCCGACTACCTGGGCGTCCCGCGCTTCCGCCATGGCGAAGCCGAGGGCGAGGATCAGGTCGGCGTCGTGACCGGTCTTGCCTGGACGGAAGTCGGTGGTGAGCTGCTGACCATCGAAGGCGTGATGATGCCGGGCAAGGGCCGCATGACGGTCACCGGCAATCTGAAGGAAGTCATGAAGGAATCGATCTCGGCAGCGGCCTCCTATGTTCGCTCGCGCGCTGTCGATTTCGGCATCGAGCCGCCGCGCTTCGACAAGAGCGACATCCACGTGCACGTGCCGGAAGGCGCGACGCCGAAGGATGGCCCCTCGGCCGGCGTCGCCATGGCAACCGCGATCGTCTCGATCATGACCGGCATCCCGGTGGACAGGCATGTGGCCATGACCGGTGAAATCACCCTTCGCGGTCGTGTGCTGCCGATCGGTGGTCTCAAGGAAAAGCTGCTCGCAGCGCTTCGCGGCGGCATCAAGAAGGTGCTGATTCCGGAGGAAAACGCCAAGGACCTGGCGGAGATTCCCGATAACGTGAAGAACAACATGGAGATCATCCCGGTATCCCGCATGGGCGAGGTGATCAAGCATGCGCTGATCCGGCGACCGGAGCCGATCGAATGGGACGGCACGGTAGAAACGCCCGTCATCGCAACGGTCGAAGGCCTCGATGAGACGGGCGCAACCATAGCGCATTGAGTGGCCTTTGCCACATTTACGCCCAATTGGGGCAAAACACGCAAAAAGGCTGGCGGAAACGCCAGCCTTTTTTGTGAAAACGTCATGTAGACGCTTGCTTTTCCTTGATTTGCAGGGCTTTTGGGTTTTCGGCGGGCCTGATGAAACCTATTCTGCGCCTAGCTTACTTTTGAGTCGTTTCATACCATTTAGAAAGGGGTGGAAACATGAACAAGAATGAACTCGTGTCCGCAGTAGCCGAAAAGGCAGGACTGACGAAGTCTGACGCGGCTTCCGCTGTTGACGCGGTTTTCGACGTTGTCCAGGCTGAACTCAAGAACAAGGGCGACATCCGCCTCGCGGGTTTCGGCAGCTTCACCGTTTCTCATCGTGCCGCAACGAAGGGCCGTAATCCGTCGACGGGCGCTGAAGTCGACATTCCGGCTCGCAACGTGCCCAAATTCACGCCTGGCAAGGGCCTGAAGGACGCCGTCAACGGCTGATCTGATATTATCCGTCAGCCGGAAACGAGACCGGTTGTGAAGGATTTGAGAGGGGTTCGGCTTTGCCGGACCCCTTTTGCTTTTAGGAGCACTCTTGCCGCCGCGCGGGCTTTGATCTACGACATTTCTGTTCTCAGGGCGGGGTGAAACTCCCCACCGGCGGTAAGAGTTTCGGCTCGAGCCCGCGAGCGCCTTCCCTCATGTCCAAGCGGGGGAAGGGTCAGCAGATCCGGTGCGATTCCGGAGCCGACGGTTAAAGTCCGGATGGAAGAGAATGAGTGTCGGACGTGCGAAGAGCGGGGATCCGCGATGTCGCTCGTGTCCGTACCTCATGCGTCCTGATTTATGTTGGTCCCTGTTTTGGATGAAAGACATGAATCAGACTTCCCTTGCAGTCTCGCCGTCCCGCGCCGTTGTCGGTGCACTCTGGATGGTGCTTGCCGGCATTGCTTTTTCGCTTCTCAACGTCGTCACCCAATGGCTGACGATGAAGCTTGCCTTTCCCTCGGCGTCGGCTGCCTTCTGGCAATATGGCTTCGCCTTCCTGTTTTCGGTGCCGTTCCTTAAGAGGCTCGGCCTTGCGGCGATGCGCACGCACTATCCCTGGCGTCACCTAGCGCGCGTCGCGCTTGCCGCGCTCGGCGTCGAGGCCTGGGTCGCCGGCCTTGCCGCCGTGCCGATCTGGCAGGCGATCGCACTGGTGATGACCTCGCCCTTCTTCATCATTCTGGGTGCCCGGCTTTTCCTCGGTGAGCGCGTCGGCCCGGCCCGCTGGGCCGCGACGGCGGCGGGTTTCACCGGAGCGATGATCATCCTGCAGCCATGGTCGGACGGCTTTGGCTGGGCGGCACTCCTGCCTGTGCTCTCGGCGCTGCTGTGGGGCGCCTCGTCGCTGATCACCAAAAGCCTGACGGGCATTGAACGACCGGAGACGATCACCGTCTGGCTGCTCGTTCTGCTGACCCCGATAAACGGCGGGCTGGCGCTTGCGGCAGGTTTTGCAGTGCCGACGGGCGCAACCCTTGCCCTGTTCCTGCTGGCGGGGCTGCTGACCGCCGCAGCGCAGTATTTCCTGACGCTTGCCTATGCCGCAGCCGATGCCGCCTACGTCCAGCCGTTCGACGATCTGAAGCTGCCGTTGAACGTGCTGGCCGGTTGGCTGTTCTTTGGCTATGCGCCGGCGGGTTACCTTTGGCTGGGAGCGGCTCTCATCCTGTCTGCCTCGCTCTTCATCATGCGAAACGAGATGCGCCGGGAGCGCAAACCAGCCTGACGCGCTCAGGTACAAAAAGTCGATTCTGTCATGCCTCTGTCATGTCGCTCGCGCAGAAAACTCCTGTTTCGAATGTTCGACACATGGGGGATTTCATGACAATTTCATCGCGCAAGGCAGCGCTTGCTGCCGTGCTTCTCGCATCCGTTGCCTTTCCTGCCACGGCCGAACCGGTTTTCAACCGCATCGCTTCCTTTCCGGTTGCGCAGAACCTGCCGGCTGACAAGGACACGCTTTCGGTAAGCTCCGCCGAAATCATCACCGCGACCGACGATGGCAACACGCTGGTCTATAGCGACAGCCCGCTCGGCGCGATCGGCTTCATCGACATTACCGATGCCAAGGCTCCGAAGGCCGGCGGCGCGGTGATGATGGACGGCGAGCCGACATCGGTCACCTCGAGCGCCGGCAAGGCGCTCGTTGCCGTCAACACTTCCGAAAGCAAGGCGAAGCCCTCGGGCCGTCTCGCCATCGTCGACGTGGCGACCAAGAAGATCGAGAACAGCTGTGATTTCGGCGGCCAGCCGGATTCGATCGCCCTCAACAAGGATAAGACGCTCGGCACCATCGCGATCGAAAACGAGCGCGACGAAAAGGTCAATGACGGCAAGATCCCGCAAATGCCGGCTGGCGACCTCGTCGTCTTCCAGGTCAAGAACGGCACCGTCGATTGCGGCACGATCAAGCACGTGGCGCTGACCGGGCTTGCCGGCGTCGCCCCGGAGGATCCGGAGCCGGAATTCGTCGCCTTCAACAGCCTGAACGAGATTGCTCTGACGCTGCAGGAAAACAACGAAATCGTCATCATCGACGCCAACACGGCTGAAGTGAAGACGCATTTCACCGCCGGCAGCGTCGATCTCACCGGTATCGACACCAAGCGTGACGGCGCCCTGAAATTCTCGGGCGAAGCCAAAGGCGTGCTGCGCGAGCCCGATGCCGTGAAGTGGTTGGACGACAACCGCCTCGTCGTCGCCAATGAAGGCGACCACCAGGGCGGCTCGCGCGGCTTCACCATCTTCGACAAGACGGGCAAGCTTCTCTACGAATCGGGCGCATCCTTCGAACGCGCCGTCGCCCATATCGGCCACTATCCGGAAAGCCGGTCAGCATCGAAGGGCGTCGAGCCGGAAGGCCTCGAAGCCGCCAAGTTCGGGGACGATCAGTATTTCTTCCTGCTCGCCGAGCGTGCTTCGGTCGTCGGCGTCTATAAGGATACCGGTGCCGATCCCGAACTCGTCCAGCTGCTGCCGTCCGGCATGTCGCCGGAAGGCGCGATCGCCATCCCTAGGCGCAATCTCCTCGCGACTGCCAACGAACTCGACCTCGGCAAGGATGGCGGCGCGGGCTCGCATGTGATGATCTACGAGCGCTCGGAAGGCGAAAAGGCCTATCCGCAGATCGTCTCCGCCGAGAAGGACGGCAATCCGATCGGCTTTGCAGCCCTTTCGGGTCTCGCAGCCGTTCCGGGCAAGCCGGGCATGCTCTACGCCGTCAGCGACAGCGTTCTGGGTTCGCATCCGACGATCTACACGATCGATGCCAGCAAGAAGCCGGCCGTCATCACCGATGCCCTCGTCGTCAAGCGTGACGGCGCCCCGGCCCAGAAGCTCGACATCGAAGGCATCGCGGCTGCTGCCGATGGCTCCTTCTGGCTCGCCTCGGAAGGTTACAGCGAGCGTCTGGTTCCGCATGCCCTCTACAACGTCAATGCCAAGGGCGACATCAAGGTCGAGATCGCCCTGCCGAAGGAGCTCGTCGCCAACGAAATCCGCTACGGCTTCGAAGGCGTGACCGTTGTCGGCACCGGCGACGATGCGACGCTGTGGATGGCGGTCCAGCGTGAGTGGAGCGATGACGAGAAGGGCTTCGTCAAGCTCGTCTCCTACAATCCGAAGAAGAAGGAATGGGGTGCTGTGCGCTATCCACTCGACAAGACGGAAAGCGGCTGGGTCGGCCTGTCGGAAATCTCGGCTCAGGGCGACAGCGTCTACATCATCGAGCGCGACAACCTCGTCGGTGATGCCGCCAGGCTGAAGAAGCTCTACAAGGTCGCGATATCGGACCTGAAGCCCGCCAAGCTCGGCGGTGAGCTGCCGGTCGTCAAGAAGACCGAAGCCCACGACTTCCTCGGTGAGCTGAAGACCGCGACCAACGGCTACGTGCTGGACAAGCTTGAAGGCTTCGCCTTCGACGCATCGGGCAAGCCCTATGCGGTCACCGACAATGACGGCGTCAGCGACTCCTCCGGCGAGACCCTGTTCTTTCCGGTCGATCTCGTCGGCACGAACTGAGCCCACCAACTGACCTTGACGGATCGATGACACGAAAATGGCCGGGTTTTCGCCCGGCCATTTTCGTTTCGAAATGTCGGACGGCCTACCAGCGCTGATGCACATGCGGCGCGATCAGCCGCTCGTAAATCTCGCGCGTTGCTGCCATGACATCGGCCGAAAGCGGCGCCAGATTGGCAGCAGCCGCATTGCCCTTGGCCTGCTCGGCGTTACGCGCGCCGGGGATGACGACGGTGACGGCGTCGCTCATCAGGATCCAGCGGAGCGCGAAGGCGGCCATGGTGGCGCCCTCGGGCACCAGCTTGCGCACCTCTTCCACCGCCTGCAGGCCGACCTCGAAGGGCACCCCGGCAAAGGTCTCGCCGACATCGAAGGCTTCGCCGTTGCGGTTGAAATTGCGGTGGTCGTCGCTGGCGAAATGTGTGTCCCGGGTGATCTTTCCGGAGAGAAGACCGCTGGCGAGCGGTACGCGGACGATGATCGCCACGTTCCTGCGGCGTGCTTCCTGGAAGAACAGGTGATCGGGGCGCTGGCGGAAGATGTTGTAGATGATCTGGATGCTGACGACGCCGGGATATTCGATCGCCTTCAGGCCGTCCTCCACCTTTTCGACGCTGACGCCGTAACCCTTGATCTTGCCGGCCTTCTGCAGCTCGTTCAGGTCCTCGAAGACCTCCGGCTGGTAAAGCACCTCACGCGGCGGGCAGTGGAGCTGCACGAGGTCGAGACTGTCGACGGCAAGATTCGTCAGGCTGCGGTCGATGAAGCCTTCGAGATTAGCCTTGGTGTAGCCTTCCGCGACATGCGGGTTGAGGCGGCGGCCCGCCTTGGTAGCGACCATCGGACGCACATCGCCGCGCGTCTTCAGCACGTCGGCAATGATCTTTTCCGAGCGCCCGTCGCCATAGACGTCAGCCGTATCGATGAATGTCATGCCGGCATCGAGCGCGGCATTGAGCGCCGCGCGTCCGTCGGCCTCGCTGATATCGCCCCAGGAGCCGCCGATCTGCCAGGCGCCGAAGCCGACATTGGTGACGGTGAAGGGCATGCGGCCAAAAGCATGGTGTTTCATGAAAAATCCTCCCTACTGCATGTCGCCCGGAAGTGTGCGGGGACAACGACATGCATAAAAACAAAGAGCCAAAGCGCATCGCATGAATCAAGCACGATGCGACGCGCTTTGGTGATGAAAGCCACTGGAACTATCAGGCGGGTGACTCCGCGGCAATTACCGATCCGGCTTTGATTGGTCGCCTCGATGAAATATCGTCGCGATATAAGGCTTCAACCGCAATGAATGGAAAAGGAAAGATCATGGAGATCAAACCCGCCGGCTCTCGCCCCTCGACGAAGCCACCGGCCGACTATTTCACTGGCGCCGTTCGCCAGGATCCGCTGATGGAAACGCCGGCGCCGGCACGGGCGAGGGCGGTCTCCGTCACCTTTGAACCCGGCGCCCGCACGGCCTGGCATACGCATCCGCTCGGCCAGACACTGATCGTGACATCAGGTAAGGGCCTCGCCCAGAGCTGGGGCGAGGACATCCGCGAGATCCGCCCCGGCGATACCGTCTGGTTCGCGCCAGGCGAAAAACATTGGCACGGCGCTGCCCCGGACACGGCGATGACGCATATCGCCATCCATGAAGCGCTGGACGGCAGCCACGTCGACTGGATGGAAAAGGTCAGCGACGAGCAATATTCCGGTAAAATGTGAGCTGATCAGAGCCGTTTCAGGCAATAGGAAAAATGCGCGTGCGATTCGACCGTCAGGAACTCGAATTGCCAGCCGTAATCCTTGCAGAATTTGGTGACCGCCTCGACGACGCCATAGACGATCGGCTTGACCGTATTGCCGGTGCAGAAATCATGCCCGGCAATACGCCCCGTCCGCTTCACCTTCTTTTCGCAGAGCTGGAGTTCCTGCCAGGTGAGCTCGAAGGAATGGTCGGTATCGATATAGGCCCAATCGAGGAAATCGTCCTCGAATTCGGCAAGCTTGTCGAGCGATGTGCCTTGCATCAGATGCAGCCGGCCGGCCGCGATCTCGGCCGCGAAATTCGTGTGGATCGCATCGAGCCCGGAGCTGTAGCGATCCATTGACCAGGGATCGATGAGGTAGAGCTGCGCCGGGCGATTCTTTTCCAGGATCTCCGCCGTATATTCGCCAAAGGCTGCCCCGACCTCGACGCCGATGCCGCCGTTCGGGATCCGATAAAGCAATTCGCCGCGATCCGGCAGCAGCCGGGCGTTTTCCATATGATGGGCGCTGAGCGGGGTGCGCGGCATGCTCGCCCGGAGCGCCTGCCTTTCTTCACGTGTCTTCATTTCTGATCTCGGGATTGCGGGCGACTGACGGCCCTGATGCGGTTTGACGGCAAGGTAGGAGCAGCCGGCACCGATGACAACCGCATGACGGGAATTTGCTTCTTTCGAACAAACCGCTAAGTTCCATCTGTGAACTGACGAAAAAGCCTCGGGAGGAGCGATTTCATGAGACGCATGTGGCCTGAAGAATTCAACGCCATCATCAGCGGAGCTGAGGAGGTGATGTTGGAAACACCAGCCGAGGCCGGCGAAGCGCCGCTGCAGCGCAAGGCGCTGAAGGCGCGAATCACCATGCAGGATTACGAGCGGATCTGGCCGCTCGCCGAGATGCGCTTCCGGCTTGGTGAAAGAGATGGCAAGGCCATCACGCTGATCACCACCAATCCCCACTACCACGCCTGGCACCCGAAGGACGGCGGCAGCGTCGATTCCGTGTCGGACAGCGGCCGCCATTACAAGACGGATTATCTCGTCGTGCACTTCCTGCTCGACGACGTGAAGGAAACGTCTCCCGCCTGAGGCTAAGGCCCGGTGCGGCCGGAAGCCGTACCGGCGTCCTGTGGAAGCCAAGTTGATCCCGACGCTGATGACAACGGCGGCGATATCGGTAAGCTTGGGCGAAACATATCCTTACGAAATTGGAGGTTCCCGTGACGGGCAACGTGCTGGATATCCCGGTCAAGACTGTGGATGGTCGTGAGACCACGCTCAACGAATACAGGGGCAGGGTGCTCTTGGTCGTCAATGTCGCCTCGAAATGCGGGCTGACCGTCCAATATGAGGGGCTGGAAAAGCTCTATGGGGAAAAGCGCGAGCGCGGCTTCGTCATCGCAGCTTTCCCCGCCAACGACTTCAAGGGTCAGGAGCCCGGCACCGACGCCGAGATCCTCGATTTCTGCACCAGCACCTATGACGTCACCTTCCCGATCTTCTCGAAGATCTCGGTCAAGGGCGAGGCCCAGCACCCGCTTTACCGGCAGCTGACCAAGTCGGGTGTCGCGACGACGGGTGACGGCCCGATGCGCGAACGCCTGAAATCCCATGGCATGACAGGCGGAGATGAGGACGAGATCCTCTGGAACTTCGAGAAATTCCTGATCGGCCGCGACGGCAAAGTCGCCGCCCGTTTCGCGCCTGACGTGACGGCGGACGATTCGCGGCTGGTTTCCGCTGTGGATAAAGAACTGGCGAAGGGATGAATGGTGGGCCATGAGCACCCACCGGACAGCGGGATGCTCACTACCCCGATCACGCTCTCACATCTCAGTCGGAGAAAATGAGAAAGCGCATCCGGCGCCGTTCCAAGATCCTCAGATCCCAAGCACGGTCACAAGCGGGGGCGTAAAGTTCTTGAAGCCCACCCTCGGCCAGTCGCACCTCTTGTCGAATTTCGTCTTTGGTTCGTGGCGCTGGCATGTCGGATTCGTCTTGAATGCATATCCGGGCAGGGCGACGTATGTGGCACTTGGCGTGCCAAGGGCAATCGCGATGCACAGCATCAATGCGGAGCGCAGGGTCCTCATGGCACACCTCCAGGCGTGATGAACCTTCAAGCGCGGAGACTTTCCGGGCGGCGAATTCTCCCACTTTTGCCGGCCCCTATCCATTCGCCCAATAGGAGGTGGCGCGGTGGTTGGGAGTAGTCCGTTTTGCGGAGCGCTGGCGGGACGGCGCGCATCTGAAGCTGCCGGGATGTACGTCTTGCTGCGCCGGAACGTCTTGCCGCATGCTGCCTCGAGAACGCAGTCCTGCCCACAACTCGGACCGTGGTGTGCCGCCGAACGGGGGCATCGGCAGCCAGTTCACCGGATACGGAGAGTCGTGACGAAGCGATAGGCAGCGGGTGGGTTTTCGGCGTGGATGTAATCGCATGAAATGGCAGACGATGGGCGTCCTCCAAACGGCGAGGGATGCCCATCACCCCACAGTCACTTCTGCGTGAGAGAAAATGAGAAGGCGCACCGGGCGCCGCTCATAAATGAAACGCGGTTTTGGAAAAACGAAAACGTATATTTATCGCCACTTTGACCGCTGTCTCTGAAAGACGCAGGGAATCGGCTGATGGTGCTTAAGACGCCGCGCTGGCTGGCTTTGCTGATTTCCAAGCTGCAGGCTGAATTGTCGGCATCGACCGAAAAATTAATCGGCAGATCTGACTGCATTCTCAGCAGATATGTTCTGGCTTCACGCGCCGGGGTTTCTCCCGAGGTTGTAATCGCCTGATCTCCGGCAGACAGGAACACCTCTTGCGCTGGCTCTCTGGCAATGCACGGCGGCGCAGCCACGCTGGCGAGAAGCAGCGTAGAGATGATGGCAACGGTTTTCATGAGGTGTCTCCTGACAAAACACCTTGCGCAGATCCTGATCGGATTAGCGAGCTAATTCGGGAGTCTAATTCCGATGAACAAGCAGCAGGAAAGATTGAAAATGGTGGGCGATGAGAGACTCGAACTCCCGACATCCTCGGTGTAAACGAGGCGCTCTACCAACTGAGCTAATCGCCCATCGCAAACGAAGCCGGATCGGCCTGCCGCGTTGGTGGCCGTGATCTATGCGGATCGCGGCAAAACCGCAAGAGTGTTTGTGAAGATTTTTTGATTTTTTTGGCGGTGGCCCCGTGTCTTCAATGCCGCTTAGGTTTGGCTCGGCTGTGGAAAAGTGAGGGGAGGGCGGCGAGCATCTCCGTTTCGAAGGCGCTGCGTCTGCGCCTGAGCATCGCTGCGGAAGACGGAAGTGCCGGCTTTTGTTCGTCTGGCACCCAACCCGCAGAAACATTTCACGGACTGTCATGGTTTTGTCTCCAAACCTGCTTGACACTAAAAGGCGAACCCCGTAGTTAGCCGCTCATCGAAACGGGCAGCCGTTTTGGAGAGGGTGCGAAGGCATCCGGACTGCTTGAAATGAATTGCGGGTGTAGCTCAGTTGGTTAGAGTGCCGGCCTGTCACGCCGGAGGTCGCGGGTTCGAGCCCCGTCACTCGCGCCATTTCAAGTCTTGTAAAACGCAAATGCGATTTGTCGTTTGTCCGGTTCTCTTCTTCCTCGCGGCCGCAAAATGGCCGATCAATGCGCGGGTGTAGCTCAGTCGGTTAGAGTGCCGGCCTGTCACGCCGGAGGTCGCGGGTTCGAGCCCCGTCACTCGCGCCATTTCTCTTGAAAGCTATGCAGTTTCCAGTGGTCCGGCATGCGCGCTGAAGCGGCTTGCGCGGATTTGTCGCGACATCATTGCATGTGCTTGATAGTGTCCCTCGGCTACTCGTCGAATTGCTTCTGTAAAAGTCTTGCGCCGGGGCTTCGGCTGCGCTAACCACGGCTTGTTGCAACGCACGTTCGCTTGCCGGGCATTTGCCCAAATGCGCCACCTGGCGTCTCCGGCAAGCAGGGATGAACATGATGACTGAACTACTCAGTTCTTATATTCCAATCGCTATCTTCATTGCTATTGCGCTCGTGATCGGTCTGGCGCTGCTCATCGCGCCGTTCGCCGTGGCTTTCAAAGCGCCAGATTCGGAAAAGCTCTCGGCTTACGAATGCGGCTTCAACGCTTTCGACGACGCCCGCATGAAGTTCGACATCCGCTTCTACCTCGTGTCGATCCTCTTCATCATCTTCGACCTCGAAGTCGCCTTCCTCTTCCCCTGGGCCGTTTCCTTCGGCGCCATCGGCTGGTTCGGCTTCTGGTCCATGATGGTCTTCCTTCTCGTGCTGACCATCGGCTTTATCTATGAATGGAAGAAGGGAGCCCTGGAATGGGAGTAGCCCCTGTGAGCAATCAGCCGCTCGTCGCACAGCAGCCAAAAGGGATCATCGATCCTTCGACCGGCAAGCCGATCGGCAGCAACGACCCATTTTTCGGTGAGATCAACAACGAGCTCGCCGACAAGGGTTTTCTCGTCACCTCCACCGACGAGCTGATCAACTGGGCCCGCACCGGCTCGCTGATGTGGATGACCTTCGGCCTTGCCTGCTGCGCCGTCGAAATGATGCAGCTGTCGATGCCGCGTTACGACGTCGAGCGCTTTGGTTTTGCGCCGCGCGCCTCGCCGCGCCAGTCCGACGTGATGATCGTCGCCGGCACGCTGACCAACAAGATGGCGCCGGCGCTGCGTAAGGTCTATGACCAGATGCCCGAGCCGCGTTATGTCATCTCGATGGGCTCCTGCGCCAATGGCGGCGGCTATTATCACTATTCCTATTCGGTGGTGCGCGGTTGCGACCGCATCGTGCCGATCGACATCTACGTGCCGGGCTGTCCCCCCACGGCAGAGGCGCTGCTTTATGGCGTGCTTCTGCTGCAGAAGAAGATCCGGCGTACCGGCACGATCGAACGCTAAGGGTTAAGGACAAGGCATATGAGTGAAGCCCTGACTGAGCTTGCGTCCTACCTTGGCGAAGCGCGCGCCAACCTGATCGCCGCATCGCAGATGAAGTATGGCGAGCTGACGCTGACGACGACGGGTGAAAACCTGGTCGCTCTTCTGACCTTCCTGCGCGACGACGCCAAATGCGGTTTCGTCAACCTGATCGATATTTGCGGGGTCGACTGGCCGCAGCGCGAGTTGCGTTTCGACGTCGTCTACCACCTGTTGTCGCCGAAGAAGAACCTGCGCATCCGCGTCAAGGTCCCGACCGACGAGGATACGCCGGTTCCGTCGGCCTGCCCCGTCTATCCAGGTGCCGACTGGTTCGAGCGCGAGACCTGGGACATGTATGGCGTGCTCTTCACCGGCCATCCGGACCTGCGCCGCATCCTGACCGACTATGGCTTCGAAGGCCATCCGCTGCGCAAGGACTTCCCGACCACCGGCTTCGTCGAAGTGCGTTACGACGACGCCGCAAAGCGCGTCGTCTACGAGCCGGTCGAGCTGAAGCAGGAATTCCGCAACTTCGACTTTATGTCGCCTTGGGAAGGCACGGAGTATGTGCTGCCCGGCGACGAAAAGGCGAAGCAATAAATTCAAGGCGGCTGGTGGGCTTAGCCCGCCATTCACTGGTTATCTGAGAACGCGAGCCCATCGCCATGACAGAACATAACGTCCGCAACTTCAACATCAACTTCGGACCGCAGCATCCGGCGGCGCATGGCGTTCTTCGTCTTGTCCTGGAGCTTGACGGCGAAATTGTGGAGCGTGTCGATCCGCATATCGGCCTTTTGCATCGCGGCACCGAGAAGCTGATCGAGACAAAGACCTATCTTCAGGCCGTGCCCTATTTCGATCGTCTCGACTACGTCGCGCCGATGAACCAGGAGCATGCCTATGCGATGGCCGTCGAAAAGCTGCTCGGCATTGAGATCCCGATTCGCGGCCAGCTGATCCGCGTTCTCTATTCGGAAATCGGTCGTATCCTCTCGCACCTTCTGAACGTCACGACGCAGGCCATGGACGTCGGCGCGCTGACGCCGCCGCTCTGGGGCTTCGAAGAGCGCGAAAAGCTGATGGTGTTCTACGAGCGCGCCAGCGGCTCACGCATGCACGCCGCCTATTTCCGTCCGGGTGGCGTCCACCAGGATCTGCCCGAACAGCTCGTGCAGGATATCGGCAACTGGTGCGACCCGTTCCTGAAGGCGCTCGACGACATCGACAACCTGTTGACCGGCAACCGTATCTTCAAGCAGCGCAACGTCGATATCGGCGTCGTCTCGCTGGAGGAATGCTGGGCCTGGGGCTTCTCCGGCGTCATGGTGCGCGGTTCGGGTGCGGCTTGGGATCTGCGTCGCGCCCAGCCGTATGAATGTTATTCCGATCTCGAATTCGACATTCCGATCGGCAAGAATGGCGACAACTACGACCGCTATCTGATCCGCATGATCGAGATGCGCGAGTCGGTTCGCATCATGAAGCAATGCGTCAACCGGCTGCTCTCGGATGCGAAGACCGGTCCTTTCTCGTCGATTGACGGCAAGGTCGTGCCGCCGAAGCGCGGCGAGATGAAGCGTTCGATGGAAGCGCTGATCCACCACTTCAAACTCTATACCGAAGGCTACCACGTGCCGGCCGGCGAGGTTTACGCCGCCGTCGAGGCGCCGAAGGGCGAGTTCGGCGTCTATCTGGTCTCCGACGGCACCAACAAGCCCTATCGCTGCAAGATCCGCGCCCCGGGCTACGCCCATCTGCAGGCCATGGATTTCATGTGCCGCGGCCACCAGCTTGCCGACGTCGCGGCCGTCCTCGGCTCGCTCGACATCGTCTTCGGTGAGGTGGACCGCTGATGCAGCTTCTGCCGCTGGCCGTCGTAATCCTTCTTTCGGCATCCGGGGTTTCGGCTCAGGAGTCCGATAGCCTCGGCACGCCGCTGGGCCGTAAGGAAGAGACGCCGCCGGCGCAGCAATCGTCCATGGGCGAGCTTTTGTCCAAGGGCTATCAGATCAAGGCTGCCATTCCGAACGGCAGCAAATTCGTAGTGTTTATGCAAAAAGACCAGTCGGCCTATGCCTGCGAAATGCAGTCTTTGACCGCTTCGCGGTGTGGAACCCTAAACTGACAAGGCGTGAGGAAGAATGTCCGTTCGTCGATTAGCCGAAGATCAATTCCAGCCTGCCGCATTCGCCTTCAGCGATGAGAATGCGGTCTGGGCGGACAAGACGATCCAGAAATACCCCGCCGGCCGCCAGCAATCGGCGGTCATTCCGCTGTTGATGCGGGCGCAGGAGCAGGACGGCTGGGTCACGCGCGCGGCGATCGAAAAGATCGCCGACATGCTCGACATGGCCTATATAAGAGTGCTCGAGGTCGCGACCTTCTATACGCAGTTCCAGCTGCACCCTGTGGGAACGCGCGCCCATGTCCAGGTCTGCGGCACGACGCCCTGCATGCTGCGCGGCTCGGAAGCGCTGATGTCGGTCTGCAAGAGCAAGATCCATGCCCATGCCTTCGAGCGTAACGCCGAAGGAACGTTGTCCTGGGAAGAGGTCGAATGTCTCGGGGCCTGTGTCAACGCCCCGATGGTGATGATCGGCAAGGACACCTATGAGGACCTGACGCCCGAGCGTCTCGAAGAGATCATCGACGTCTTTGCCGCCGGCAATGGCGCCAGCATCAAGCCCGGCACCCAGATCGACCGCGTGTTTTCGGCGCCTGAAGGCGGCCTGACCTCGCTGACGACGGAAGAGCCGAAGGCAAGGACGCGCGCCAAGAAGGCCAATGCCGAAACCGTGTCGGCTCCAGTCGACGCCGCGCCGGTTCCGCCCTCCGAGGCCGCGCGCCCGAAGAGCACCGACGCCGAGACCAATGCTGCCCTGAAGACGCCGGCAACGGCGCCGAAGGCGGCTGCGAAAAACGCAAAGGCTGCCGAGCAGCAGCCGATATCAGGCACTGCGGCCGCCGAACCGGCGCCGAAAGCTGCCGTCAAGGCTGAAGCTGCCCCTGCGGCAAAGCCTGCTCTGACCGACAAGAACCGTCCGGCTGGCGTCGAAAAGCCTGCCGCACCGGATGATCTGAAGATGATCTCGGGTGTCGGCCCGAAAATCGAGGCGACGTTGAACGAAATCGGCATCTTCACCTTTGCGCAGGTCGCAGGCTGGAAGAAGGCCGAACGCGAATGGGTCGACGGCTACCTGAACTTCCGCGGCCGCATCGAGCGCGATGACTGGGTCAAGCAGGCCAAGGCGCTCGCCAAGGGCGGGGAAGCGGAATATATCAAGGTCTTCGGCAAGAAGCCGGGTAAGAGGTGAAGCATGTTACAAGATAAAGACCGCATCTTTACCAATATCTACGGCCTCAAGGACAAATCCCTGAAGGGCGCGATGAGCCGCGGCCACTGGGACGGCACCAAGCAGATCCTCGAAAAGGGCCGCGACTGGATCATCAACGAGATGAAGGCGTCTGGTCTTCGCGGTCGTGGCGGCGCCGGTTTCCCCACAGGTCTCAAATGGTCCTTCATGCCGAAGGAAAGCGACGGCCGCCCACATTACCTCGTCGTCAACGCTGACGAATCGGAGCCCGGCACCTGCAAGGACCGCGATATCATGCGCCACGATCCGCATACGCTGATCGAAGGCTGTGTCATCGCGAGCTTCGCCATGGGCGCCAATGCGGCCTACATCTATGTGCGCGGCGAATATATAAGAGAGCGCGAAGCGCTGCAGGCGGCGATCGACGAATGCTATGATTATGGCCTGCTCGGCAAGAACAACAAGCTCGGCTGGGACATGGACATCTTCGTCCATCACGGCGCCGGCGCCTATATCTGCGGCGAGGAAACCGCGCTGCTCGAAAGCCTCGAAGGCAAGAAGGGCCAGCCGCGCCTGAAGCCGCCGTTCCCGGCCAATATGGGCCTCTACGGCTGCCCGACGACGGTCAACAATGTCGAATCGATCGCTGTTGCGCCGACGATCCTGCGCCGCGGCGCCGGTTGGTTCTCGGCCATCGGCCGCCCGAACAATGTCGGCACCAAGCTGTTCATGCTCTCCGGCCACGTCAACAAGCCGTGCACGGTCGAAGAGGAAATGGGTATCACCTTCCGCGAACTGGTCGACCGCCATGCCGGCGGCATCCGCGGCGGCTGGGACAACCTGCTTGCCGTCATTCCGGGCGGGGCGTCCTGCCCGATCGTTCCTGCCAAGGACATCATCGATTGCCCGATGGATTTCGACGGCCTGCGCGGCGTCGGCTCTTCCTTCGGTACTGCCGCCGCGATCGTCATGGACAAGTCCACCGACGTCATCAAGGCGATCGCCCGTATCTCCGCCTTCTTCAAGCATGAGAGCTGCGGCCAGTGCACGCCCTGCCGCGAAGGCACCGGCTGGATGTGGCGCGTGATGGAACGCATGGCCAAGGGCAATGCCCAGAAGCGCGAAATCGACATGCTGTTCCAGGTGACGAAGCAGATCGAGGGCCATACCATCTGTGCGCTGGGCGATGCAGCCGCATGGCCGGTGCAGGGTCTGATCCGTAACTTCCGTCCCGAGATCGAAAAGCGCATCGACCAGTATACGGCAAGCGCCCTCGATCACGGTGCGGTTCTGGAGGCGGCTGAATAATCATGGCGGACAACGCATCCAAGGTTGGGAAGAAGGAAGAAGTCACCGATTTCGCGGCCGGTTTCGGCCGTCTTGCCGCCGAGATGCTGGAAAATGCACGGGCGATGCCGGTGCATCCGCTGATGGCGCATCCCGCTGCAGCCTTTGCTGCCGCAACGGCGATCGGCTTCGGTTTCTCGACCCAGATGGCGGGCGCCTTCTTCGGCGCCTTCCAGAGCGCCCTGGAAACGACCGGCAAGGTCGCGGCCGCCCTCGATGACACGCCGCCGGACGAACTGAAGCCCGATGTCGATATCCGGCCGGAGAATATTCGCCCGGATGTCAGGGCTTTCACCAAGCCGCCGGCTGAGAAGAAGGCAAGGCCGACCCTGACTGTTGTCAAGCCGGTCAGCGAGCCGACCCCAGCCAGCCACACGAAGCCAGCAAGCCAAGTGAAGACCAGCCAACCAAAGCCGGCTGTGAAGGCAAAACCGGTTGCGCGTAGGAAGGCCGACGATCTGAAGCTGATCGCCGGCATCGGCCCGAAGCTGGAGCAGGTGCTGAATGCCAAGGGCATTCGCAACTTCGCTGAGATCGCCGCCTGGACCGACGAGGAAATCGCCCGGCTCGACGCCGAACTCGGCTTCAATGGCCGCATCGGCCGTGACGACTGGACCGGTCAGGCGAAAATTCTGGCGGGACGGGGCCGCAGGAAGAAATGAACTGTCCGGCCGTGCAATCGGCCGGAAGGATGGGCAGATCGGCGGACGGGCGGGGACCTCAAGCTGTAGATGCCGGTGCGGGTTCCGGGTCTGGAATGCGCGACAGAGAATTTGGGCGACATCAGATGTCGGCAGGACGAAAGATCCGGCTTGGCAATGAGAGTGTTGCAAAAATAGGTTTGTTTGCCGTCATCAGGCAAACGGGAAACAGGACTGAGCGACGATGGCAAAACTGAAGATTGACGGCAACGAGATCGAAGTTCCGGATCATTTCACGCTATTGCAGGCGTGTGAGGATGCCGGTGCCGAGGTTCCGCGCTTCTGCTTCCACGAGCGCCTGTCGGTTGCCGGCAATTGCCGCATGTGCCTCGTCGAGGTAAAGGGCGGACCGCCGAAGCCGCAGGCTTCCTGCGCCATGAGCGTGCGCGATATCCGCGGCGGCCCTAACGGCGAACTGCCTGAGGTCTTCACCAACACGCCGATGGTCAAGAAGGCCCGCGAAGGCGTGATGGAATTCCTGCTGATCAACCATCCGCTGGATTGCCCGATCTGCGACCAGGGCGGCGAATGCGACCTGCAGGACCAGGCGATGGCCTTTGGTATCGACACCTCGCGCTATCAGGAAGACAAGCGCGCCGTCGAAGACAAGTATATCGGCCCGCTCGTCAAGACGGTGATGAACCGCTGCATCCACTGCACGCGCTGCGTCCGCTTCACGACCGAGGTCGCCGGCATTTCGGAACTCGGCCTGATCGGCCGCGGCGAGGATGCCGAGATCACCACCTATCTCGAACAGGCGATGACCTCCGAGCTGCAGGGCAACGTCGTCGACCTTTGCCCGGTCGGCGCGCTTACCTCGAAGCCCTTCGCGTTTACCGCGCGCCCGTGGGAATTGAACAAGACCGAATCGATCGACGTCATGGATGCCGTCGGTTCGGCGATCCGCGTCGATACCCGCGGCCGCGAAGTCATGCGCATCCTGCCGCGCGTCAATGAGACGATCAACGAAGAGTGGATCTCCGACAAGAGCCGCTTCATCTGGGACGGCCTGAAGACCCAGCGCCTCGATCGGCCTTATGTTCGCCGCGACGGCCGCCTGCAGCCCGCTACCTGGGCCGAAGCCTTCGGCGCCATCAAGGCCGCGGTCGGCGCGACCTCGGGCGACAAGATCGGCGCTATCGCCGGCGATCTCGCTTCCGTCGAGGAGATGTATGCGCTCTCCGAACTGGTGAAGTCGCTGGGGTCAGCCAATCTCGACTGTCGCCAGGATGGGGCGGCACTCGATCCGTCGCTCGGCCGTGCAAGCTACCTGTTCAACCCGACCATATCGGGCATCGACCAGGCCGATGCGCTGCTGATCATCGGCGCCAATCCGCGCTTCGAGGCCGCCATCCTCAACGCCCGCATCCGCAAGCGCTGGCGCCGCGGCAAGTTCCCGATCGGCGTGATCGGCGAGCCGGGCGAACTGCGCTACAGCTATGATTACCTCGGCGGCGGTCCCGACACGCTGAAGGATCTGGTCGACGGCACCCACGCCTTCGCCGACGTGCTGAAGAACGCCGCCAAGCCGATGATCATCATCGGCCAGGGCGCGCTGTCGCGCACCGATGGCGCCGGCGTTCTCGCCAGTGCTGCCAAGCTCGCCGGTTCGGTCGGCGCGGTCGTCGAAGGCTGGAACGGCTTTGCCGTCCTCCATACCGCTGCCTCGCGTGTCGGCGGCCTCGATCTCGGCTTCGTGCCGGGCACCAAGGGCGTCAACGCTGCCGAGATGCTGACGGCGATGGACGTGCTCTTCCTGCTCGGTGCCGACGAACTCGACTTCACCGCCAAGAAGGCCAAGCTCACCGTCTATATCGGCTCGCATGGCGACAACGGCGCACACCATGCCGACGTCATCCTGCCGGCGGCAGCCTATACCGAAAAGTCCGGCACCTGGGTCAACACCGAAGGCCGCGTCCAGATGGGCAATCGCGCAGGTTTTGCGCCGGGTGACGCCCGCGAGGACTGGGCGATCATCCGTGCCCTTTCCGACGTGCTCGGCAAGAAGCTTCCCTTCGATTCGCTCAGCGAATTGCGTGTCCGCCTCTATGCCGCTTTCCCGCATTTCGCCGCCATCGACGAGATCGCCGAAACCGATAGCGCCCAAATTGCCGCAGTTGCGAAAAAAGCCGGCAAGATGAACAAATCCGGGTTTGCGTCGCCGGTGAAAGACTTCTATTTGACGAACCCGATAGCGCGTGCCTCGGCTGTCATGGCGGAGTGCTCGGCATTGGCCCGCAACAACTTCAAAGTCGCGGCAGAGTAAGGGCAGGGGACTATGGATTCTTTCTTTTCGACCTATGTCTGGCCGGCGATCATCATGATTGGTCAGTCGCTGCTGCTTCTCGTCTGCCTGCTCGTCTTCATCGCCTACGTGCTGCTCGCCGACCGCAAGATCTGGGCGGCCGTGCAGCTGCGCCGCGGGCCGAACGTCGTCGGTCCCTTCGGCCTGTTTCAGTCCTTCGCCGACCTTTTGAAGTTCGTCTTCAAGGAGCCGATCATTCCGGCCGGCGCCAACAAGGCGGTGTTCCTGCTTGCCCCGCTGGTGACGGTGCTTCTGGCGCTATCCACCTGGGCGGTGGTGCCGCTGGCCGACGGATGGGTGATCGCCAACATCAATGTCGGCATCCTCTATATTTTCGCGATCTCCTCGCTCGAGGTTTACGGCATCATCATGGGCGGCTGGGCTTCGAACTCGAAGTATCCGTTCCTCGGTGCGCTGCGCTCGGCGGCCCAGATGGTGTCCTATGAAGTCTCGATCGGCTTTGTCATCGTCACCGTGCTTCTCTGCGTCGGCTCGCTGAATCTGACCGATATCGTCAATGCGCAGCATACCGGCCTCGGCACCATGCTCGGCCTGCCGGCGTCGTTCCTCGACTGGCACTGGCTGTCGCTGTTCCCGATGTTCATCATCTTCTTCATTTCGGCACTCGCCGAGACGAACCGTCCGCCCTTCGACCTTCCGGAAGCTGAATCGGAACTCGTTGCCGGCTTCATGGTCGAATACGGCTCCTCGCCCTACATGATGTTCATGCTCGGCGAATATGCGGCCGTCTGCCTGATGTGCGCGCTGACGACGATCCTCTTCCTCGGCGGCTGGCTGCCCCCGGTCGATATCTGGATCCTCAACTGGGTCCCAGGAATCATCTGGTTCACGCTGAAGGCCTGCCTGGTGTTCTTCATGTTCGCGATGGTCAAGGCCTTCGTTCCGCGCTACCGCTACGACCAGCTCATGCGCCTCGGCTGGAAGGTCTTCCTGCCGCTGTCGCTCGCCATGGTCGTCATCGTTGCATTCGTGCTGAAACTGACGGGTTGGGCATGATCATGCCCGCTCTTGTTTCCGGCAAAATTGGAGGTTGAAGATGGCTAGCTTGTCCGGCTCCATCAGCTCGCTGTTTCTCAAGGAATTCGTCGGCGCGTTCTTTCTGTCGATGCGCTATTTCTTCCGCCAGAAGGCGACGATCAACTATCCCTTCGAAAAAGGCCCGGTCTCCCCGCGTTTCCGCGGCGAGCATGCGCTGCGCCGTTATCCGAACGGCGAGGAACGCTGCATCGCCTGCAAGCTCTGCGAGGCGATCTGTCCTGCCCAGGCGATCACCATCGAGGCGGGTCCCCGCCGCAATGACGGCACGCGCCGTACGGTGCGCTACGACATCGACATGGTGAAGTGCATCTATTGCGGCTTCTGCCAGGAAGCCTGCCCGGTCGACGCGATCGTCGAAGGCCCGAATTTCGAATTTGCGACGGAAACCCGCGAAGAGCTCTATTTCGACAAGGCGCGGCTTCTGGACAACGGAGACCGGTGGGAGCGCGAAATCGCCCGCAACATCGCGATCGACTCGCCGTACCGCTGATCGAGTTTTTGAAATGCCGTAATGGAGCTTGAGCGCTTCGGTCGCGGTCAATATGCACAGGAGTTTTGCCGGTCAGCCGCGCAAAGTTCTATCGGGCAGAAAAACTCCCGGCTGCCCGGGGGAAGATGAAAAAGGCACCAACATGGGTCTGCAGGCTCTATTTTTCTATCTTTTCGCCTTTGTCGCGGTGGCGTCGGCGTTCATGGTCATCTGGGCGAAGAACCCGGTTCACTCGGTTCTGTTCCTGATCCTGGTGTTCTTCAATGCGGCCGGCCTCTTCCTGCTGCTCGGTGCCGAATTCCTGGCGATGATCCTGCTTGTCGTCTATGTCGGCGCCGTCGCCGTGCTCTTCCTCTTCGTGGTGATGATGCTCGATATCGACTTCACCGAACTGAGGGCCGGCGTTCTCGAATATGCGCCGATCGGCGGGCTGATCGGGGTGATCCTCGCAGCCGAACTGATCGTCGTCATCGGTGGCAGTGTCATCTCGCCTGAGATCGCCAAATCAGTCGCCATGCCGATCCCGGCGCTGAGCGAGCGCACCAATACCGCCGCTCTCGGCGACGTGCTCTACACCAACTACGTCTATTTCTTCCAGATCGCCGGTCTGGTGCTGCTGGTCGCCATGATCGGCGCGATCGTGCTGACGTTGAGACATCGCACCAACATCAAGCGGCAGAATATTCCCAGGCAGGTTGCCCGCACGCCGGCCACCGCCGTCGAGGTGGTTTCGGTCAAGCCCGGGCAGGGCGTCTAAAGGCAGGTCAAGGAACAAAGAACATGGTCATCGGACTTTCCCACTACCTGACGGTCAGCGCCATCCTCTTCACGCTTGGCGTCTTCGGCATCTTCCTGAACCGGAAGAACGTCATCGTCATCCTGATGTCGATCGAACTGATCCTGCTCGCCGTCAACATCAACATGGTCGCCTTCTCCTCCTTCCTGAACGACATCGTCGGGCAGGTCTTCGCGCTGTTCATCCTGACGGTCGCGGCTGCCGAAGCGGCGATCGGTCTTGCAATTCTCGTTGTCTTCTACCGCAACCGCGGCTCGATCGCGGTCGAAGACGTCAATATGATGAAGGGCTGAGTGGCTCATGTTCCTCTATAAGGCTATCGTCTTTCTTCCCTTGATCGGTGCAATCGTCGCCGGCCTTTTTGGCCGCTCGATCGGCGCCAAGGCTTCGGAATATGTCACCAGCGGCCTGATGATCATCGCCGCCATCCTGTCCTGGGTCGTCTTCTTCACCGTCGGCATGGGCCATGCCGAAGGTGGCCCGATCAAGGTCGAGGTGCTGCGCTGGATCCAGTCCGGCGGCATCGACGTCTCCTGGTCGCTGCGCGTGGATACGCTGACCTCCGTCATGCTGATCGTCGTCAACACGGTCTCGACGCTGGTGCATGTCTATTCGATCGGCTACATGCATACCGATCCGCATCGCCCGCGCTTCTTCGCCTATCTCTCGCTCTTCACCTTCGCCATGCTGATGCTGGTGACCGCTGACAACCTTGCCCAGATGTTCTTCGGCTGGGAAGGCGTCGGTCTCGCCTCCTATCTGCTGATCGGCTTCTGGTTCAAGAAGCCGTCGGCGACGGCTGCGGCAATGAAGGCCTTCATCGTCAACCGCGTCGGCGACTTCGGCTTCGTGCTCGGCATTGCCGGCGTCTTCGTGCTGTTCGGCTCGATCAACCTCGACACGATCTTCGCCAATGCCTCGAACTTCGCCCCGCATGAAGGCGGCGAAGCGGGCGAGGTGTTCCTCAATCTCTTCGGCATGCAGCTCGATAAGGCGCATGCGCTGACCGGCATCTGCCTGCTGCTCTTCATGGGCGCGATGGGCAAGTCGGCGCAGTTCCTGCTGCACACCTGGCTGCCGGACGCCATGGAAGGCCCGACCCCGGTCTCGGCTCTGATCCATGCCGCCACCATGGTCACCGCCGGCGTCTTCCTCGTCGCCCGCATGTCGCCGCTCTTCGAACTGTCGCCGGATGCGCTGGTTGTCGTCACCGTGATCGGCGCCATCACCGCCTTCTTCGCGGCAACAGTCGCTCTCGTGCAGAACGACATCAAGCGTGTCATCGCCTATTCCACCTGCTCGCAGCTCGGCTACATGTTCGTGGCACTCGGAGCCGGGGCTTATGGCGCAGCGATCTTCCATCTCTTCACGCACGCTTTTTTCAAGGCGCTGCTCTTCCTCTGCGCCGGCTCGGTCATCCATGCCGTCGATGGCGAGCAGGACATGCGCTACATGGGCGGCCTGTGGCCGCATATTAAAGTTACTGCCGTGCTGATGATCATCGGCACGCTGGCGATCACCGGTTTTGGCATTCCCTTCACGCCGATCGGTTTTGCCGGCTTCTTCTCCAAGGACGTGATCATCGAGGCGACCTATGCATCGCATTCGCCGGTCTCGGGCTTTGCCTTCTCGCTGCTGGTCATTGCGGCTCTGTTCACCAGCTTCTATTCCTGGCGCCTGATCTTCATGACCTTCTTCGGCAAGCCACGCGCCTCGCACGAGGTGATGCACCACGTCCACGAGTCGCCGCAGGTCATGCTGGTGCCGCTCTATCTCCTCGCGATCGGCGCTGTGCTTGCTGGCGTGATCTTCGAAGGTCGCTTCTACGGCGAGGAATATGCCGAGTTCTGGAAGGGCGCGCTCTTCACCGGCGCCGAGAACGAACTTGTCGAAGAGTTCCACCATGTTCCGGCGCTCGTGGGCTTGAGCCCGTTCATCGCTATGATCCTCGGCTTTGTCACCGCCTGGTACATGTATATCCGCTCGCCGCAGACGCCGCGCATCCTGGCGCAGCAGCACCGCGTGCTCTACCAGTTCCTGTTGAACAAGTGGTATTTCGACGAGCTCTATGACTTCCTCTTCGTCCGCTCCGCCAAGGCACTCGGCCGCTTCCTGTGGAAGAAAGGTGATGTCGGCGTCATCGACACCTACGGCCCGAACGGCGTCGCCGCCCGCGTCGTCGCCGTCACCGATCGCGTGGTTCGCCTGCAGACCGGTTACCTCTATCACTACGCCTTCGCCATGCTGATCGGCATTGCGGCGCTCGTTACCTGGATGATGCTCGGGAGTTCCTTCTGATGACCGATTGGCCTATTCTTTCAACGGTCACCTTCCTGCCGCTCGTCGGCGTGGTGCTCCTGCTATTGATGAACGGCGAGAGCGAAACCGGCCGGAAGAACGTGCTGTGGATCTCGCTGATCACCACCGTCTTCACTTTCGTCGTCTCGCTTTTCATCTGGACCGGCTTCGACAATGCCAATCCGGGCTTCCAGATGCTCGAAAAGCATGACTGGCTCGGCACCGGCATCGGCTACCACGTCGGCGTCGACGGCATCTCGATGCTGTTTGTCATCCTGTCGACCTTCCTCATGCCCTTCTGCGTGCTGGCGAGCTGGCTCTCGATCGAGAAGCGCCTGAAGGAATATATGATCGCCTTCCTCATCCTCGAAACGATGATGATCGGCGTCTTCGTCTCGCTTGATATCGTGCTCTTCTACGTCTTCTTCGAGGCGGGCCTCATTCCGATGTTCCTGATCATCGGCGTCTGGGGCGGCAAGGACCGCGTCTATGCGAGCTACAAGTTCTTCCTCTATACGCTGCTCGGCTCGGTGCTGATGCTGCTCGCCATCATGGCGATGTACTGGCAGGCCGGCACGACCGATATCACCGCGCTGCTCGCCTACAAGTTCCCGCCGGCGCTGCAGACCTGGTTATGGCTTGCCTTCTTCGCCTCCTTCGCGGTGAAGATGCCGATGTGGCCGGTCCATACCTGGCTTCCGGATGCCCACGTTCAGGCGCCGACGGCAGGTTCGGTGATCCTGGCCGGCGTTCTGCTGAAGCTCGGCGGCTACGGTCTCATCCGCTTCTCGCTCGGCATGTTCCCGGTGGCGTCCGATTATTTCGCGCCGCTTGTCTTCGCCATGTCCGTTATCGCCATCATCTATACCTCTCTGGTGGCGATGATGCAGGATGATATCAAGAAGCTCATCGCCTATTCCTCCGTGGCGCACATGGGCTACGTGACCATGGGCATCTTTGCCGCCAACATGCAGGGCGTCCAGGGCTCGATCTTCCAGATGCTCTCGCACGGCATCGTCTCCGGCGCGCTCTTCCTCTGCGTCGGCGTCGTCTACGACCGTACCCACACCCGCGAGATCAACGCCTATGGCGGCCTCGTCAACAATATGCCGAAATATGCCGTGGCGATGATGGTCTTCACCATGGCAAATGTCGGGCTTCCCGGCACGTCGGGCTTCATCGGCGAATTCCTGACGCTGATCGGCGTCTTCCGTGTCAATACCTGGGTGGCGCTCTTTGCCGCAACCGGCGTCATCCTCTCGGCCGCCTACGCGCTCTGGCTTTATCGCCGGGTGATCTTCGGCGCGCTGGAGAAGGAGAAGCTGAAGGCGCTGCTCGATCTTTCCAGACGCGAACAGTTGATCCTCTACCCGCTGGTCGCGCTGACCATCTTCTTCGGCGTTTATCCGGCTCCGGTCTTCGATGCGACGGCCGCCTCGGTGGATCTGCTGGTCAACAACTACACGGCCGCCGTGCACGCAGCGCAGAATGTTGCGCTGTCTATGAAATGATGACGGGACTTATTGGACATGACCGCTGAAACAATTCTTCTCAGTCTGCATCTTTCCGCGCCGGAGCTCATCCTCGCGGTCGGCGCCCTTGTCCTGTTGATGGTCGGCGTCTTCTCAGGCGAGCGGTCGGGCCTTGTCGTCACCGGCCTCGCCATCGTCCTGCTCCTGGCCTCCGGCCTGTGGCTGCTCTTCGTGCCGGCAGAAGGCCTTGCCTATGGCGGCGTCTACATGGCCGACGGCTTCTCGCGCTTCATGAAGCTGGTGGCGCTCATCGGTTCGCTGGTTGCCATGTTCATGTCGATCGGCCACGCCCGCGAAAATCAGCTCGACAAGTTCGAGTTCCCGGTTCTCCTGGTGCTTGCGACCCTCGGCATCCTGCTGATGATCTCGGCCAACGACCTGATCTCGCTCTATCTCGCGCTGGAACTGCAGTCGCTGGCGCTTTATGTCGTCGCCGCGATCAACCGTGACAGCCTGAAGTCGACCGAAGCCGGCCTGAAATATTTCGTCCTCGGCGCGCTTTCCTCCGGCATGCTGCTCTACGGCATGTCGCTGGTCTATGGCTTCACCGGCCACACCCACTTCTCCGAGATCGCCCAGGCGCTGTCCGTCGAGGGTGCGCGCTCGCTCGGCCTCATCTTCGGCCTGGTCTTCATCCTCGCCGGCATCGCCTTCAAGATCTCGGCCGTTCCCTTCCACATGTGGACGCCGGACGTTTATGAAGGCGCGCCGACGCCGGTCACCGCCTTCCTTGCTGCAGCACCCAAGGTCGCCGCCATGGCGATGATGACCCGCATCGTCATCACCGCCTTCCACCCGGTTCTGGCGGACTGGCAGCAGGTCGTCGTCTTCATCTCGATCGCCTCGATGCTGCTCGGCTCGTTTGCGGCGATCGGCCAGAAGAATATCAAGCGACTGATGGCCTATTCCTCGATCGGTCATATGGGTTATGCGCTGGTCGGCCTTGCCGCCGGCAACCAGACCGGCGTCACCGGCGTTATGCTTTATATGGTCATCTACATGGTCATGACGCTCGGCAGCTTTGCGATCATCATGTCGATGCGCCGCAAGGACGGCACCGTCGTCGAGGAGGTCAACGATCTCGCCGGCCTCTCCACAACGAACCCGTTCATGGCCGTGGTGCTGACGGCGCTGATGTTCTCGCTCGCCGGCATCCCGCCGCTCGCCGGCTTCTTCGCGAAGTACTTCGTCTTCGTTGCCGCCATCGAGGCCAAGCTCTATGCGCTCGCCATCATCGGCGTTCTCGCCTCGGTCGTCGGGGCTTACTACTATCTGCGTGTCATCAAGCTGATGTGGTTCGATGAGGCGACCGGCGAATTCGCCCGTGTCTCCGGAACGCTGCGTCTGGTCTTCGGTCTCTCCGGTCTCTTCGTCACCGCCTATGTCCTCATCGGCGGCCCGATTGGTGGCGCGGCAGAGCTTGCCGCTGCGACGCTCTTTTGATGGCTTCCGACAGACGGCGCCGGATATCGCTCGGCGATTTCAGGCACGAGGCTCTGTCGGAAACATCGTCTACCAACAGCGAATGCCTCGCCCGGGCTCGGGCGGGCGATGGCGGTAATCTCTGGGTGACCGCCGAAAGGCAGACGGGCGGCCGCGGCCGCCGCGGCAGGCTCTGGGTTTCCGAGCGCGGCAATCTCTACGCTTCTCTTCTTCTGATCGACCCGGCCCCGATGGAACGCCTGGGCTCCCTGCCGCTGGCGATCGCCGTTGCGGTGCATCAGGCGATCCGCCGGGTGCTGCCGCCAGTTGCCGAACCGCTCGAGGTCAAATGGCCGAACGATATCCTCATCGGTCGAAAGAAGACCTGCGGCATTCTCGTCGAAGGTGAGGGGCTGCCGGACGGACGTTACGCGCTGATCGTCGGCATTGGCATCAATATCTCTGTGATGCCGGACAATCCGCTTTACCCGGTCACCTGCCTGCGCCAGCAGGGAAGCGCGGCTTCGCCGGAGGAACTCTTCGCACATCTCTTCGCCGTCACGGCGGAAGTGCTTGAAATATGGGACCAGGGCCGCGGCATCGGCGAGATCACGGCGCTCTGGCGCGCGATCGCCTGCGGCATCGGCGAAAAGATTACGGTGAATTTGCCGGACAGATCGATTTCCGGACAATTCGCGGGAATTGATGATAATGGCTTGTTGATGCTCGATACCGGCGCTGGCAGGATAATGCCCATTGCTGCCGGTGATGTGTTTTTTGGATAGCGGAACAAACGAAAATTATGGCGAAACAGGACGAACTGGTATTCCTGCCTCTGGGCGGCGTTGGCGAGATAGGCATGAATCTCGCTCTCTATGGCTACGGCCCGCCCGAGCATCGCCAGTGGATCATGGTCGATTGTGGCGTCACTTTTCCGGGGCCTGACCTGCCGGGTGTCGACCTCGTATTGCCCGATATCCGCTTCCTCGCCAGCGAACGAAAGAACCTCAAGGCGATCATCATCACCCATGCGCATGAAGACCATTATGGTGCGCTCGCCGACCTCTGGCCCGGCCTCAACGTGCCGGTCTATGCCTCTGGCTTTACATCAGGCCTGCTCGAAGCCAAGCGCAATTTCGAGAAGGCGACGATCGGCGAAGTGCCGGTGACGCCGTTCAAGGCAGGCGATACGATCAATGTCGGCCCCTTCAGCATCGAAGGTGTGGCCGTCAACCATTCGATCCCTGAGCCGATGTCGCTGATGATCCGCACGCCGGTCGGCAATATCATCCATACCGGCGACTGGAAGATCGACCATGAGCCTTCGCTCGGCCCCCTGACCGATGAGACACGTTTCCGCCAGCTCGGCGACGAGGGCGTGCTGGCGCTGATGTGCGATTCCACCAATGCGTTGCGCGACGGTGTTTCGCCCTCCGAGAAGGATGTGTCCGAAAGCCTGCGTAAGATCATCGAGAATGCCGAGGGCCGGGTGGCGATCACCACCTTCTCGTCGAATGTCGGGCGCATCCGTACCGTTGCCGAGGCTGCCGAGGCGGCAGGCCGTGAAGTGCTGCTGCTCGGCAGTTCGCTGAAGCGCGTCGTCAACGTCGCCCAGGACATCGGCCTGATGGAAGGCGTGAAGCCCTTCATCTCCGAGGACGAATACGGCTATATCCCGCGCGACAAGGTGGTCGTCATCCTGACCGGCAGCCAGGGCGAGGCGCGGGCAGCACTTGCCAAGCTCTCCCGCGACGAGATGCGCAATGTGGCGTTTGCGGCAGGCGATATCGTCGTCTTTTCCTCGCGCGCCATTCCCGGCAACGAGAAGGCGATCCAGGACATCAAGAACGGCCTCGTCGAGCAAGGTGTGCACATCATCACCGATACCGAGGCGCTGGTCCACGTTTCAGGCCATCCGCGCCGCAACGAGTTGCAGAGGATGTACGAGTGGACGCGGCCGAAGATCGTCGTGCCGGTGCACGGCGAGGCGACGCATCTGACGGCGCACAAGGAACTTGCCGAGCAATCCGGCATCGCCGTGGTGCCGCGCGTGCGCAACGGCGATATCCTGCGGCTGGCGCCCGGTCCCGTCGAGGTGATCGGCGAGGCGCCGCATGGCCGCATCTATAAGGACGGCACGCTGATCGGCGATTTCGACGAGATGGGTATCGGCGAGCGCAAGAAGCTCTCCTATGTCGGCCATGTCGCTGTTAACGTCGTGCTCGACGCCCGCTATGACATCGTCGGCGATCCCGATCTCGTTTCGATCGGCCTGCCGGTATATGACGACGAGGGCGAGGAGATGGAGGACACCCTCTTCGACGCCGCGATCAGCGCCATCGAGAGCATTCCGCGCGCCCGTCGCAAGGATATCGATATGCTGCAGGAGGCCGTGCGCCGCGCCATTCGCTCTGCTGCGAACCAGGCCTGGGGCAAGAAGCCCGTCGTCACCGCCTTCGTCACCAGGGTCTGACCATGCTCGGCCGGGTCAACCATATCGCCATCGCCGTGCCCGACCTGGCCGCGGCGACGGCGGCGTATCGCGATACGCTGGGTGCTGCCGTATCGCAGCCGCAGGCTCTGCCGGAGCATGGCGTCACCGTCGTTTTCGTCGAATTGCCGAACACCAAGGTCGAATTGCTGCAGCCGCTCGGCGATACTTCGCCGATCGCAGCCTTCCTCGAAAAGAACCCATCCGGCGGCATGCACCACATCTGCTACGAGGTGGACGATATTCTTCTCGCCCGTGACCGACTGGTAGAGGCGGGTGCCAGGGTGCTCGGCGACGGCCAGCCGAAAACCGGCGCGCATGGCAAGCCGGTGCTCTTTCTGCATCCCAAGGATTTCTTCGGCACGCTGATCGAACTCGAACAGGCCTGAGCCTGCGGCAGAGTGATAGCCCTGCTGCGGCAGAGTGACCAGAAGGCGGTTAAACGCTTCGCCTGCTTTGAGTTGGTCGCCATTCCGCCGTATAAGGACGCGATATCAGCGCGGCATCAACGGGAACAATAATGCTCCAGATCTTTCTTCAGGGATTTGCCGTCTACTTCATCATCTGGTGGATGACGCTTTTTGCCGTCCTGCCGATCGGCCTGCGCACCCAGGCGGACGACAACGACGTGGTGCTCGGCACCGTTCCGAGCGCGCCCACCCGGTTTCGCGCTGCTTTCGTGTTTTCACTGACGACGCTGATTTCGGCTCTGATCTACGGCCTATGGTATGTCTGCGACACCTATTTCGGCTGGGGCTTCGACGCACTGCCGCAACTCGGCCCCAGCTTCTATTGAACTGTGGCTTTTGCTCAAACTTTGAGCAGATGCAAGCTTAATGAAAGCGAACTTCGTCATACCAGCGTCATGCTGTTGCGGCAAAGAGCTCGCGTAACGGAATGAGGATCATCCCGTTACGGAAGTCGGCGGGACTTTTGGATGGGGCGAGGCCGAAATGCCAAAAAAAAACAAGGCTAAAAGCCTTGTTTTAAGTATCGCGTGATCTGTAACCGTTGCCGGGGCTGCGACGAGCGCGCCTAAGATCTGATCCTCCCAAGACTTGACCGCGAATTCGGCAAGAATTTAACTCCCTGCCTGTTTTGTGAGCTAAAACTAGCTCAAACATTGGGCTTTGTCATCAGCTTTTTTTGCATTTTTGCTACACTCTAGCAAAATTTTTCTGTTGACAAGATTTTCGTTCAAGTCCTTATAAACACGCGCTTTTTCACGACCTTCCATTTTGCGGGTGCGAACATGCGCTTCCGGGAGGTTGCCGACATCCGTTGCGGGTTTCCTTCCTGCCGCGAAGCGGCTATGAACGCTCTCACATCAACACTTGCCTTCGATTCCGCCTGCCGCGGGATCTCAACTGCTCCGGAATCCGCCATGCGTCTGTCCCGTTATTTCATGCCCATCCTCAAGGAAAATCCCAAGGAGGCGGAAATCGTCTCGCACCGGCTGATGCTGCGCGCCGGCATGATCCGCCAGCAGTCACAGGGCATCTATTCCTGGTTGCCGCTGGGCAAACGCGTGTTGGACAAGGTCAACGCCATTATCCGCGAGGAGCAGAACCGTGCCGGCGCCATCGAGCTTTCGATGCCGACCCTGCAATCGGCCGAGCTCTGGCAGGAAAGCGGCCGCTATGACGCCTACGGCAAGGAGATGCTGCGCATCAAGGACCGTCAGGATCGGCCGATGCTCTACGGCCCCACCAACGAAGAGATGGTGACGGATATTTTCCGCTCCTCCATCAAGTCCTACAAGGACCTGCCGCTTAATCTCTATCATATCCAGCTGAAGTTCCGTGACGAGATCCGTCCGCGCTTCGGCACCATGCGCTCGCGCGAATTCATGATGAAGGATGCCTATTCCTTCGATCTGACGCGCGAAGGGGCGGAGCATTCCTATAACAAGATGTTCGCCGCCTATCTCAGAACCTTCGACCGGCTCGGCCTGCGCGCCATACCGATGCGCGCCGACACCGGCCCGATCGGCGGCAAGCTCAGCCATGAATTCATCATCCTCGCCGACACGGGCGAATCCGAGGTCTTCTGCCATAAGGATTTCGTCGATTTCGATATTCCTGGTGAACATACCGATTTCGACAGTGTCGAGGGTTTGCAGGCGATCTTCGACAAGTGGACCTCGCTCTATGCGGCGACCTCGGAAATGCACGACGAGGCGGCCTTCAACGCCGTTCCCGAAGGCGACCGCCTGTCGGCACGCGGCATCGAGGTCGGCCATATCTTCTATTTCGGCACGAAATATTCCGAGCCGATGGGCGCGAAAGTGCAGGGACCTGATGGCAAGGAACACTTCGTTCACATGGGTTCCTACGGTATCGGCCCGACACGCCTTGTTCCCGCCATCATCGAAGCATCGCATGATGATAACGGAATCATCTGGCCGGCATCGGTCGCGCCCTTCGATATCGTTGTGATCAACATGAAGGCGGGCGATCAGGCCTGTGACGATACCTGCGAGTTGATCTATGCCGCGCTGACCAAGGCCGGCAAGGATGTGCTCTACGACGATACCGACGACCGGGCCGGCACCAAATTCGCGACCGCCGACTTGATCGGTGTGCCTGTCCAGATCATCGCCGGCCCGCGCGCGGTCGCAAACGGCGAAGTTGAGGTGAAAGACCGCAAGACCGGCGCCCGCGAAACGATGACCATCGAAGCGGCGATCAAACGGTTTGTGGCTTAGGAAACGGAGGCGAAATGGCAGAGGCAGCAGTGGACCGGAGTTCAAAATCCGGCTTGGGTCCGGCTGGCAAGCCATTTTCCACCTTTGAACGCCTCGTGGCGTGGCGTTATCTGCGCGCCCGCCGCAAGGAGGCCTTCATTTCAGTCATCGCCGGCTTCTCCTTCGTCGGCATCATGCTGGGTGTTGCGACGCTGATCATCGTCATGGCCGTGATGAACGGCTTCCGCACCGAACTCGTCTCGCGTATTCTCGGCATCAACGGCCACATGATCGTCCAGCCGGTCGACGGCCCCTTCACCGATTATCCTGTCCTCAGCGGCAAGCTCGCCGCCGTACCCGGCATCAAGATGGCGCTACCCCTGGTGGAAGGCCAGGTGCTCGCCTCCGCCCAGGCCGGTGGTAGCACCGGTGCGCTGGTGCGCGGCGCCCGCGCCGAGGACCTGACCAAGCTCAAGACGATCTCCGACAACATCAAATCAGGCGACATGGTGGGTTATGCCTCCGGCGAAGGCGTGCTGATCGGCACCCGCATGGCCGACCAGCTCGGTCTGCGCGTCGGCGACCTCATCACGCTGACCTCGCCGGAAGGCGACATCACGCCGATGGGCGTCAATCCGCGCATCAAGTCCTACAAGATCTCCGGGCTCTTCGAGATCGGCATGTCGGAATATGACTCCTCGATCATCTTCATGCCGCTCGAGGAAGCGCAGCTCTTTTTCAATGCAGAGGGACTGGTGCAGTCGATCGAGCTCTTCGTCGATAACCCCGACGATATCGACAATCTAAGGCCCAAGGTGGAGGAGGCAGCCGGCCGCCAGATCGCCATCACCGACTGGCGCCAGCGCAACCAGACCTTCTTCTCGGCGCTGCAGGTCGAGCGCAACGTCATGTTCATGATCCTGACGCTGATCGTGCTCGTGGCGGCTCTGAACATCATCTCCGGCCTCATCATGCTGGTGAAGGACAAGGGCAGCGATATCGCCATCCTGCGCACCATGGGCGCCAGCGCCGGTGCGATCATGCGCATCTTCTTCATGACCGGGGCGGCGATCGGCATTGTCGGTACCATTGCCGGCGTTCTGCTCGGCGTCCTCGTCTGCGTCAACATCGAATCCATCCGACAGTTCTTCTCCTGGATCTCAGGCACCGTGCTCTTCAATCCGCAGGTCTATTTCCTCAGCCAGCTGCCGGCCGAGATGGATCTCAGCGAAACGATCTCGATCGTCGTCATGGCGCTGACGCTCTCCTTCATCGCGACCATTTTCCCGGCCTGGCGTGCCTCCAGGCTCGATCCGGTGCAGGCCCTGCGCTACGAATAAGGAATGCCGCCTTCATGAATCGCAACGTCGTTCTCAAGCTTACCGGCGTCGAGCGCCAATACGGGCAGGGCCATACGCTGCTCCCGATCCTGAAGGGCGCGGATTTTTCGATGTCGAAGGGCGAGATCGTCGCTCTTGTCGCGCCCTCCGGCACCGGCAAATCGACGCTGCTGCATATCGCCGGCCTGCTGGAGCATCCGGACGGCGGTGAAGTTAACATCAACGGCCATGCCTGTGACGGCCTGAGCGACGAGAAACGCACTGCGATCCGCCGCAGTGAAATCGGCTTCGTCTACCAGTTCCATCACCTGCTGCCGGAATTCTCGGCGCTTGAAAATATCATGATGCCGCAACTGATCGCCGGGCTGTCCTGGAAGGAAGCCGGAGAGCGGGCCGGCCAGCTTCTCGATTATATGCGCATCGGCCATCGTGGCTCGCATCGCCCGGGCGAGCTTTCCGGCGGCGAGCAGCAGCGCGTTGCGATTGCCCGTGCCGTCGCCAATGCGCCGACTCTTCTTCTTGCCGACGAGCCGACCGGCAATCTCGATCCCGAAACGGCAAGCTACGTCTTCGATGCGCTGGAAGCGTTGGTGCGCCAGTCCGGCCTTGCTGCCCTCATCGCCACCCATAATCACGAGCTCGCCCGCCGCATGGATCGCCGCGTGACGATCTCTGACGGCAAGATCGTCGATTTCTGATGCATGTCGCCCAAAAGCCTGCAGTGGTTTTGGGATAACGACATGCATAAATCAGAGACTTAATGTGCATCGCATGAATCCAGATTGCCGCGATGCGCTTTAAGGCTGTGATCAGGGCACGATCAGCCCGCCGCGATAATCAAGCGCATAGGCCTTCTGGCCGCCGACCATGATGCATTCGTGGCCGCTGAACCGCTCGCAGCCGCCTTCGTTGCGATCGAGATAGCGGCCGAACGGATGGTCGAATTCCATTCCGCCAAGAAATCGGCCCTCTCGATACATCGCCGAAAGTGCAGCCTTGATCACCGTCCCGGCTACTGTGCCGTCGATGAGCTTCGGCGCGATGACGCAGCCGAAATAATTCATCGCCCAGATGGGCTCGTCGGCAAGCCACACCACCTCCTGTCCAGCGAAATCGGTGCCGCCGAAATAGCTGTCGAGATAGCGCCAGTCGCCGCGTTCGTAACCGATATCGTGGGAGCTCGGCCGGCAGGGTACGCTCGCTACGCCGCCGCCGACATAGGTCGCAGCCTTCGCCTCCACGACGAATTCGTTCAGCAACGGAATATCGAACATCTCGTTCTCCTCTTCTCGGCTGGATGCTGGCAAATATGCTGCGAGGTGTAAAGAACAAAAGAGGAACAAAGATTTGAAATAAACGGGTCGCATCGAGGAGGCTGGCCGTCTAGGCGCCATGACCGATCTGTGGCAGGCCAGAAGGGACAGCTTCCGCCCATATCATCGGGTACTGGCTCCCAGCGATTCGAATGTGCGCATCCCGGCATTTTTCAAACACAAGAAAGAAGGAAAAGATTCCTGTTGACAATAGAACATACATGGAACAAATTGACAACATAACGAGTAAAGGAGAGCCCGATGACTGACATGATCCGTGATATCGCAGCATTCACCTCCATCGCAATGTTCGTTGCCAGCTTCTCGCTCATCGTCATGGCGCTCTAAAGTTTTCAGGGGACCGCATGGTCATCATGCGGTCCGGATGCGGGACTTCTTCTGGACATCATCGCCCTCTATGCCGACAATGCGTCCGATTCATTCGGGTGATTGGGAAGGCATGTCATGGCGGATACGGCAAAGGGTTCAACGGGTGAGGCGACCGGCGGCACGCCGGGCTTCATCCACCTGAGGGTCCATTCCGCCTATTCGCTCCTCGAGGGCGCACTGCCGCTGAAGAAGATTCTCTACAAGGCGACCGGCGACAGCCAGCCGGCAATTGCGATTACCGACACCAACAATCTGTTCGTCGCCCTCGAATTCTCCCAGAAGGCGATGGAGGACGGCCTGCAGCCGATCATCGGCTGTCAGGTCTCGATCGACATGGAAGACGGGTTGGAAACGGAAAAGCGCGGTGGCCAGCAGGCCCTGGTCAAGCTGCCGGCGATCGTTCTTCTCGCTGCGACGGATGCCGGTTACGAAAGGCTGGTCGATCTCGTCAGCCGCGCCTATCTCGGCGGCGAGAGCAATCAGGCCGTTCATATCAGCGCCTCCTGGCTGGAGGAGGCAGGCACGGAAGGGCTGATCGCATTGACCGGCGCCCTGACCGGGCCGGTCGACGTGGCGATCAAGGAAGGCCATCCCGCTCAGGCGGAAGCCCGGCTGCTGACGCTGAAGCGTCTCTTCGGCGACAGGCTCTATGTCGAGCTGCAGCGGCACGGCACTTACGACAAGCGGCACGAACAGAAGATTGTCGGGCTCGCCTATGCCCACGACCTGCCGCTGGTCGCGACCAACGAGGCGTTCTTTCCGACACGCGACGATTACGACGCCCATGATGCGCTGATGGCGGTCGCGCACAACGCCATCGTCTCCGACGACAGCCGCTTCCGGTTGACGCCGGATCATTATCTGAAGAGCCGGGCCGAGATGGCCAAGCTCTTCGCCGACCTGCCGGAAGCGCTGGAAAATACGATCGAGATCGCGAAGCGCTGCTCCTTCGTGCTGAAGACGCGAAAGCCGATCCTGCCGCGCTTCACCGGTGCGACCGACGATGCCGAGGAGGCCGAGCGCGCCGAGGCGAGCGAGCTGCGCCGCCAGGCGGTCGAAGGGCTGGACATGCGGCTTTCGACGCTCGGCATGTCGCCGGGTTACGAGGAGAAGGATTATCGCGAGCGGCTGGAATTCGAGCTCAGCGTCATCGAGCGCATGCGTTTCCCCGGTTACTTCCTGATCGTTGCCGACTTCATCAAATGGGCCAAGCAGCATGACATTCCGGTCGGTCCCGGCCGCGGGTCGGGCGCCGGTTCGCTGGTCGCCTATGCATTGACGATCACCGACGTCGATCCACTGCGTTTTTCGCTGCTGTTCGAGCGCTTCCTCAATCCGGAACGCGTCTCGATGCCCGACTTCGACATCGACTTCTGCCAGGATCGCCGCGAAGAGGTGATCCGCTACGTCCAGGCCAAGTATGGCCGCGAGCAGGTGGCGCAGATCATCACCTTCGGTTCGCTGCAGGCGCGCGCCGCCCTTCGCGACGTCGGCCGCGTGCTGGAAATGCCCTATGGCCAGGTCGACAAGATCTGCAAACTCGTGCCGAACAATCCCGCCAATCCGACGCCGTTGTCCAAGGCGATCGAGGAAGAGCCGAAGCTGCAGGAGGAGGCGGCGAAAGAACCTGTTGTCGCGCGGCTGCTCGACATCGCCCAGAAGATCGAGGGGCTTTACCGCCATGCCTCGACCCATGCCGCCGGCATCGTCATCGGCGACCGGCCGCTTTCCAAGCTGGTGCCGATGTATCGCGATCCGCGCTCGGACATGCCGGTCACCCAATTCAATATGAAATGGGTGGAGCAGGCTGGCCTCGTCAAGTTCGACTTCCTCGGCCTGAAGACGCTGACGGTGCTGAAGGTTGCGGTCGATTTCGTCGCCAAGCTCGGCGTCAAGGTCGATCTCGCAGCCATTCCTCTCGACGACAAGAAGACCTACGAGATGCTGTCGCGCGGCGAGACGGTCGGCGTGTTCCAGGTGGAAAGTGCCGGCATGCGCAAGGCGCTGATCGGCATGAAGCCGGACTGCATTGAGGACATCATCGCGCTCGTGGCGCTTTACCGTCCCGGCCCGATGGAGAACATCCCGACCTACAATGCCCGCAAGCACGGCGACGAAGAGCTGGAATCGATCCATCCGATGATCGACCACCTGCTCAAGGAAACCCAGGGCGTCATCGTCTATCAGGAACAGGTGATGCAGATCGCCCAGGTGCTGTCCGGCTATTCGCTGGGCGAAGCCGACCTTCTGCGTCGCGCCATGGGTAAGAAGATCAAGGCCGAGATGGACCAGCAGCGCGAACGCTTTGTCGTTGGCGCCGTCAAGAATGGCGTATCGAAGCCGCAGGCCGACAATATCTTCGAACTGCTGGCGAAGTTCGCCAATTACGGCTTCAACAAGTCGCATGCCGCCGCCTATGCCATCGTCTCCTACCAGACGGCCTACATGAAGGCGCATTATCCGGTCGAATTCCTCGCCGCCTCGATGACGCTCGACATGTCCAACACGGAAAAGGTCAATGATTTCCGCCAGGATGCCAAGCGCCTCGGCATCGAGGTGATCGCGCCCTCGGTGCAGACTTCCTTCCGCCATTTCGAGACCGGCAACAACCGCATCTATTACGCGCTCGCCGCCCTCAAGGGCGTCGGCGAATCCGCCGTCGACCATATCGTCGAGGTGCGTGGCGACAAGCCCTTTGCCAGCATCGAGGATTTCTGCCTGCGCATCGATCCGCGTCAGGTCAATCGCCGCGTGCTCGAAAGCCTGATCTATGCCGGCGCCTTCGATTGTTTCGACATGGACCGCGCCCAGCTAGCAGCCGGCCTCGACCGCATTCTCGGTTATGCCCAGCGCGCCCAGGAGAACAAGCTGAGCGGTCAGTCGGACATATTCGGCAGTACGCTGACGTCGGGGCCTGAGAAGATCTCCCTGCCGCCGTTCTCGCCCTGGCTCCCCTCCGAGCGGCTGCTCAAGGAATTCCAGGTGCTGGGCTTCTATCTCACAGCCCACCCGCTCGATTCCTACAACAATATCCTGCAAAAGATGCGGGTGCAGACCTTTGCCGAATTTTCCGCCGCCATCAAACAGGGCGCGGCCAATGCGCGCCTGGCCGGCACCGTCATCTCGAAGCAGGAGCGCAAGACCCGCACCGGCAACAAGATGGGCATCATCGTCTTCTCCGATTCTTCGGGACAGTTCGAAGCGGTGCTGTTTTCGGAAATGCTGAACCAGTATCGCGACGTGTTGGAGTCAGGAAAATCCTTCGTGCTGACCGCGACGGGCGAGGAGCGGCCGGAGGGCATCGGCCTGCGCATCCAGACGATCCAGTCGCTGGAGGAAAAGTCGCTGCAGATGCAGAAGGCGCTGCGCGTCTATGTCCGCGATTCCGGACCGCTGAGAATGGTTGCCGGCCATTTGAACGCCAAGGGCGACGGCCTCGTTTCCTTCATTGTCATCAAGGAGGAGGGCAAACGCGAGGTGGAAGTGGCGCTGCCGGAGAAATACCGCATCACGCCGGAGATCGCCGCCGCCCTTCGTGCGGCCCCCGGCGTCGTCGACGTCGAGCTTGTCTGATCAGCCTAAAGCGCGCCGCGACAATCCGGATTCATGCGACGCGCTTTAAGTCTTTGATTTGTGCATGTTTTTATCCCGAAACCGCTGCTCACTTTTGGGCGACACGCATCAGAGCATGATGCCGAAAAGTGTGAGCGGTTTTCGGGCGACATCATGCTCTAACTATTTAGTGTTGAACAGGATTCAGATTTTAGGCCGACCCGGCTTAAAATCATCCTGTTCTAGCGTGATGGCCATCACCCGCGGGTTATTGTGATGAAATCCGTGCCTTCGCCGGTCTCCCGGCCGAGGCCGGTATCGGAGATTGTCAGCGTCGAGCCGGGCGCGATGAGGGCGTCGATCTTGCGGCGGGTCTCATCGGGGATGGTAATCCGGCTGAGCGAACGGGCGATCGGCTTGCCTGTAATGATCGAGCTTTCCTGATTGGTAATGCCGAGCCGCTTCATCGTCTCGCGAGACAGATTGTTCTCGAGCGTGATGCCGAGCCAGTCGGCCGTGCCGGCCCTTTCATCGACTGCATGCAGCGTGAAGAAATGTGTGCCGAGCGCCAGTCCCGGATCGGTGATCGTCACCGGCGCTTCGAAGATCGGCTTGAAGGCCTGCCGCACCATGATGACGCCGTTCGGCGGCTCGCCCTTGCCAGCCGCGGCATAGACTTCTCTGAGGAGCGTGTCGGAGACCAGGCTTTTGTCGGCGGCAAATTCCGCCGGCCGCAGCGTCTTGAAAGCCTTGATCGCCTGCACGGTCGACGGACCGAGCAAGCCGTCCGGATTGCCGGCGGAAAAACCGAGCTGGTTGAGCAGGGTCTGGATGTCGATCACCGTCTCGCGCAGCGTTCGGCGCGTAATCAGCATGCTGATCGGCTCGGACGGCGGCTCGGGTTCGGGCGCCGCAATCGGCTGCGCTGCCGGCATCGGCATTGCAGCGGTATCGTTCATCGCCACCTGCACCGGCTTCTCGGGGCTGTCGGGCATGGAGGGCCGCAGTTCGACGTCCGAAAGCAGTGGCATCGCCGCCGGGGCATCCGGATGGAAAAGGGTCGGATGGTCGATCGGCTGCGGCACCAGTTCACCGTCGCTGATAATGACGGGGACACCGGGATCGGTCATCCCATAGAGCATTTTTGCGAAGGCGCCGGGCATGCGCACGCAGCCATGCGAGGCCGGATAACGCGGCACGGAATTGGATTCGTGCAGGGCGATGCCGGACCAGGTCAGCCTTTGCATGAACGGCATCGGGGCCGCCGAATAGAGATTGGATTCGTGGTATTTCTGCTTTTCCAGCACCGAGAAGATGCCGCTCGGCGTCGTGTGGCCGTCCTTGCCGGTCGAGACCTTCGAGGTCGCGACGACCTCGGTGCCGTCATAGACCGCAAGCGACTGCTTGTCCTTCGAGACGAAGATCTGCAGCGTGCGCGCAGCATCCGCGGCAAGAGCAGGGTGCACGAGTGCGGTGGCCGACAGCAAGCCGAGGCCGAAGACGAGACGCGAGAACATGATACCCAACCATACGCAATACTTGCCCGGCACATTATGGGACGAAGTTTAAGGAAGATTTTATAGGCCGCCTGGCTGGCAGGCCTCACGCGTTAGAGCGCCGCGCGTCTTTTCCGACGCGCTAAGGACGCTCTATCACTTTGAATCTGCGCATAACCCCGAAAATCGATGCAGATTTTCGGGATTATGCGCTAGTGATCGCGCTTGCTGTTGCCGAACGTATAGCCGGTCTCGACCGTCCGCTTGCCGAACTTGTCGCGCAGCTTGTCCATCGCCGCTTCGGCCGCCGCTCGCCGGCCCGATTGCTGGTCGATCAGATCGGGCGGATCGGCGCGGGCGGCATCGCCGAGATCGGTGACGCCGATGCCGATCAGGCGGAACTTCGTACCGTCAGTCTCTTTTTCGAGAAGCTCGAGCCCGGTGCGGAAGATCTTGTCGGCAAGCTGGGTCGGGTCTTCGAGCCTGCGGTTGCGGGTGCGCGATTTGAAATCGGCGCTCTTCATCTTCAGAACCACGGTCTGGCCGGCAATGCCGTTTTTTTTCAGCCGCCAGGAGACCTTTTCGGAGAGGTTGCGCAGGATCGGCACCAGATCGTCATAACGTGAGATATCGTCGAAGAAAGTCGTCTCGGACGAGACGCTCTTGGCCGCATCGTTGAGATGCACTTCGCGGTCGTCTATGCCGCGCGACAGCCGGGCGAGCCGCTGACCGATGCTGCCGTAGCGGCGCATCAGGTCGTTCTCCTCCATCTGCTGCAATTGGCTGATGGTACGGATGCCGTCCGCCTCCAGCGTCGCCGCAAAGGCCTTGCCGACGCCCCAGATCGTGGTGACGGGACGCGGTGCCAGGAACTCGACCGCTTCCTCGCGGCCGATGACCGAAAAGCCGCGCGGCTTCTGCAGGTCGGAGGCGACCTTGGCGAGGAATTTGCAGTAGGAAAGCCCGACCGAAACGGTGATGCCGATCTCCCTTTCGATGCGACGAGCGAATTTGGCCAGCGTACGCGCCGGGGGATCGTGATGCAGCCTCTCGGTACCGCCGAGCTCCAGGAAGGCCTCGTCGATCGATAGCGGCTGCACCAGCGGCGTCAGATCCTGCATCATTGCGCGCACCTGGCGCCCGACACGGACATATTTCTCCATGTCGGGGCGGATGACGATCGCCTCAGGGCATGCCTCCAGCGCCTTGAACATCGGCATGGCCGAACGCACGCCGTGGATACGGGCGATATAGCAGGCAGTGGAAACCACACCACGTTTGCCGCCGCCGATGATGACAGGCTTGTCGGCAAGCTCCGGATTGTCGCGTTTCTCCACTGCTGCGTAGAAGGCGTCGCAATCGATATGTGCGAGCGTCAATGCGTAGAGTTCGCGATGGCGCACGAGACGGGGGCTGCCACAGGAAACGCAGCGGCGCGCCTCGCCCTTCTGCTCGGCAAGGCAGTCGCGACAGAAGCCGGGTGTCTTGTCAGGCGCGGGCGTCATGATGAGAACAAAGATTGAACGCCGGGACATTACGCCTTAAGCTTCCGAGTCTCAAGAGAGGGCGGGAGCTTTGCCTTTGGATAACGATCTTCGTTTCGAGCCGGTAACGCCAGAACGCTGGGACGATTTCGAAATCGTGTTCGGGCCGCAGGGTGCCTTCTATAATTGCTGGTGCGTGGCGCTGCGCCTGCCGCATGCGATAAGGACTGAGATGGCGGCCGACGAACGCAAGGCGCATATGCGGGGACGGATCAAGGCGGGTCCGCCGCCTGGCATCCTCTGTTATGCCGAGGGCGCGCCGGTCGCCTGGGTGCAGGTCGGGCCGCGCCACGACGTGCCGCAGTTCAATTCGCCGCGCACCGTCTCGCGGCCGCTGGAAGAGGGAGATGCGCAGGATCCATCTATCTGGGCCGTCAGTTGCTTCTTCCTGCTGCCCAAACTGCGCGGCAAGGGAATGAGCCACCGCCTGCTCTGCTGCGCGATCGACCATGCGCGGCGCCAGGGAGCACGGCTGCTCGAAGCCTGTCCGATCGATCATGTGAAGCAGTCGAAATCAGTGACGCTCTGCATCGGCTCGACGGCGATCTTCGATGCGGCCGGTTTCGAGACGGTAGCGCGGCGCAAGGACGGTCGTCCGCTCATGCGGCTGGAACTGCGCGCGTGAACGTGCCGGAAACAAAATGCGCCTCGATGAGCTCGGCCGCGTGCGTCCAGTTGGTGGCGCGGGTAATGTCGTCGGCCGCCGCTGGCGCGAAACGATGGACGGGCGAGTTCGGCATCAGATGAATCAGCAGGCAATCGGCGACGTGTTCCCTAACGGAATGCAGATTGCGCGCCATATCATCAATGAAGACGACGGGAAGGGAGCGGCTGGCATGCAATGCGTGAACGATCGGCCCTTTGGGCTGTTCGGTGGCAAGCAGCGGAAAGAGCAGGCCCATCCTGTCCAGCAGCCGACGGCGCTGGTCCTGGAACCGCGGCTGCATGGCTGTCAGGAAAAGGATGTCGGCCTCTTCCGAAAGTCGGTCGAGCGTTTCGACCACGCGGTCGAGCGGCGTCTGCCACAGCTCTTGGGCCTCGAAGAATTCCTCGATCAGCCGGCTGACCTCATGATCTTCGATCTCCACGCCGTCGGCTTGCGAGACGATGTTGCCATGAAGCCGGAACGATCGCGGCAGAAACGTGTGGCCCCGGCTCTGAAGGAAAAGCTGGAAGGGACCGATGAACTGCAACACGACGTCGTCGACGTCACAGACGATCAACGGCCGCTTGCCGAGGCGGATGTGCGAGATATCGAATTCTTCGGAGGCCACGATCAGTATTCTCCGGAATCGAGGCCCGGCGAAGAGAAATGCTGCCAGGCGCCGGTCACCGTCTCCGGGCTTATGCCGCTCGCCGCGCAGAAGGCCATGGCTGTCGGTTCGTGGTTCATCAGAAAATCCATCAGGCCGGCGAGGAATCCGGGATCGTTGACGGCGTTGCGCACCTGGCCGGGCGCCACACCGGTCAGGGCGAGAAAGCGGCCGAACATTTCGGGATCATCGGCAAGCCAGCCGAGCACGGCGATCGCCGTCTCGTGCGGGTCGGCAGCCTGTTGTTTCGAAGTCTTGAAGTTGCTTTGCATTTCGCTGGGTAAGTTACCTTTTCTTCAACCAAATACCGGTAGCGTGCGCTATCGGTTTCACGGAGCTATTTGTCCGCATGTGCCTTTGTCATGGGACGAACCGCTGCGCGAACGGACGTAGGGACAGCTTGTCATGCCCAAACAGGTGATGATTGTAGAAGATAACGAGCTCAACATGAAGCTCTTTCGCGACCTCATCGAGGCGTCCGGCTATACGACGATCCAGACCAGAAACGGCATGGAGGCGCTCGATCTGGCGCGCAAGCATCGTCCCGACCTCATCCTGATGGATATTCAGCTTCCCGAGGTCTCCGGCCTCGAAGTTACGAAATGGCTGAAGGAAGACGACGAGCTGCACGTGATTCCCGTCATCGCCGTTACGGCTTTCGCGATGAAGGGGGACGAAGAGCGGATCCGCCAAGGCGGCTGCGAGGCCTATGTTTCAAAGCCGATCTCGGTTCCGAAATTCATTGAGACGATCAAGACCTATCTGGGCGATGCCTGACGCATCGGAAAGACGCTTATGACTGCGCGAATACTGGTGGTTGACGATATTCCGGCCAACGTGAAGCTGCTCGAAGCGCGGCTGCTTGCGGAGTATTTCGACGTGATGACCGCAGCGGACGGCTACACGGCACTGGCGATCTGCGAGCGCAATCAGGTCGATCTCATTCTGCTCGACATCATGATGCCCGGCATAGACGGTTTCGAGGTCTGCGAGCGGCTGAAGGCCAGCCAGAAGACCGCCCATATTCCAGTCGTCATGGTCACCGCGCTCGACCAGCCGACCGATCGCGTACGCGGCCTGAAGGCCGGCGCTGACGATTTTCTCACCAAGCCGGTCAACGATCTGCAGCTGATCTCCCGGGTGAAGAGCCTGCTGCGGCTGAAGACGTTGAGCGATGAGCTGCGCATCCGCGCCGACACCGCCCATACGATGGGCATCGACGACCTCACGCGGGCAGGCGAGGGCCGCGCCGACGAGACCGCTCAGGTCTTGCTCGTCGACGGCCGCGCCAATTCGCAGGAGCGCATCATCAAGGCGCTAAAGCCCGTCGCCGACGTGCTTGCCCTCTCCGATCCGCAGGCCGCCCTCTTCGAGGCGGCCGAAAGCGCCTTCGATCTCGTCATCGTCAATGCCAACTTCGACGATTACGATCCGCTTCGCCTCTGCTCGCAGCTGCGTTCGCTGGAGCGCACGCGCTTTCTGCCGGTCCTGATCATCACCGAGCAGGGCGCTGACGACATGGTCGTGCGCGCGCTCGATCTCGGCGTCAACGACTACATCATCCGCCCGGTCGATCCCAACGAACTGGTCGCCCGCAGCCTGACGCAGATCCGCCGCAAGCGCTACAACGACCGGCTGCGCGCCAGCGTCAAGCAGACGATCGAGCTTGCCGTGACCGATCCGCTGACCGGCCTTTATAACCGGCGCTATCTCGACAATCACCTGAACGTGCTTTTCAACCGTTCTATGGCGCGGGGCCGGCCGCTTTCGGTGCTGATCACCGATATCGACCGCTTCAAGCATGTGAACGACACCTACGGCCATGACGGCGGCGATGAGGTGCTGCGGGAATTCGCAAATCGCGTCCGTTCGACCATCCGCGGTGCCGATCTCGCCTGCCGCTACGGTGGAGAGGAATTCGTTGTCGTGATGCCCGACACCTCGCCGGAAATTGCCGCCGCCGTCGCCGAGCGCCTGCGTGCGGCGATCGAAAACGCTCCCTTCATGCTGAAACACGCCGGAAAAGCGCTGAATGTCACTGCTTCCTTCGGCATCGCCTCGCGCATTACGTCGGTGCTGACACCGGACCAGCTGATGAAACAGGCGGATCTGGCCCTTTACGAGGCCAAAAATACCGGCCGCAACCGTGTGGTCGCCGCAGCCGCCTGACGAATCACTTGCCGCCATATGCGCCATTTGCGGGTTTTCCACTGCGGTAAGCGAATTGTTACCGATTTTTAATCTTCGCCTGTGCACTGCGGGGCGAAAAAATTGCAGCTCAATAGCCCAAAAATGGACTCGCCGCGTTGCCGCGGATGTGGTGCCGCGCGATAGTCTTGAGAGCGTCAGGCCGTAGCTCAAAATGAAATGAAGACTATAAAAAATGCCTGCCGCCGACAGGGTCAAATAGATTGCGGCGGCGTCACCTCACGTAAGGGGAGGGGTGGCGTAAGTTATTAAGTTATATTGTCGAATTTCTTGGAAAGAGCAGGCGCTACGCTTTGATCCAAAGCAGAGACGGCAAATCTTTGTATGTCCCAAATCTGGACTTTTAACCATAGAATCAAGATGAGAAAATTCATCATTAAGAATTTGTTGATTTTCTTTCATTTTTGCGCAAATTATCGGCTCATAAGAGAAGCGCTCCCGTTGAGGAGTTGTCGATACCCCATGATGCTCAGGTCCGCCGCATCTCCTGGGTCGTGGGGTCGGTCGGCTAGTAGGCAAGTTATAGCGGTTCCTCGTGCCGTTTTGCATGCTGGCCGACCCCCTTTCAAGAAAACGCCGCCACTTCCCGACGATGGAAGGGCGGCGTTTTGTCTGTTTGCGCTATCATCTTGAAAACCACAAAGCCGGACAATAAAAAACGCGCAACCCGGAGGCGCGCGCTTTTGTGAAATCCGTCAGGCCAAGTGATTACTTGATCTTGGTTTCCTTGAACTCGACATGCTTCTTTGCAACCGGGTCGTACTTCGTCTTCGTCATCTTGTCCGTCATCGTGCGGCTGTTCTTCGTGGTGACGTAGAAGAAACCAGTGTCGGCTGTCGACAGCAGCTTGATCTTGATTGTTGTAGCCTTGGCCATGGTCGTCCTGCCTTTAAGAAAATGAAAGCCGTGGAAGCCGGATGGGCTCCACGGCAAATCCTGGCGCGAAACTACGAATCCCGCCCGAAAAGTCAAGCCCGTTTTCGAATGAACATCAGTCTGATGCCGGAAAGTAGGGCGTAAAGACCGAAGAAAGCGGCAATCGCCCAGGCAAACCCGTTATTTCCAGCGACATCGATCGCCGCACCGATCGCCTGCGGCCCGGCCACGGTTCCCATCGCATAACAGAAGACAAAGGCAGCATTGGCAGCCGCAAGATCGGAGCCCGTCAGCCGCGAGCCGAGATGGCTGAGGCCGACCGTATAGAGGCCTGAGACGCAGCCGCCCCAGAAAAGCAGGAGCCCGGCCATCAGAAGCCAGTTGTCGAGCAGTAGCGGCAACATCATCGAGCCGATGAAGCCCATCAGCGCCATGCCGGCCAGAAGCGGCCGCTTGTCGGCGATGCGGTCGGAAAGCAGGCCGAGCGGGATCTGAAAGATGACGTTGCCGACGCCCATCATGGTGAGCAGCAGCGCGGCCTGCGATTCGGTGAAATGGGCGCGCACGGCAAAGATCGGGAAAAGCGACAGCCCGCCGGCCTCCACCGCGCCGAAGATGAAGACCGCCGCCGTCGCCGTCGGCACCAGGAAAACGTAGCGCATGAAATGCAGCTCCGGTTTTTCCTCGAGCACCGGGCTCTCGTCGCGGGCGATGAAGATCGGGATGGCCGCAAGCAGGATGGCGGCGGCGCCGATCAGGAATGGGAAGATGCCGTCGCTGCCGAGGACCGAAAAGAGCAGAGGTCCGGCCGCAAAGCCAAGGGAAAGCACCGTCGCATAGATGCCGAGCACGAAACCGCGCTTGGAAGGCGGCGAAGCGGCGTTGATCCAGAATTCGGAGAGGATGAACAGCGTCGTCGTCGCGCCATGGAAGGCGAAGCGCAGCGGAAACCACATCCAGAAATCCTGGGCGTAATAGAAACCGAGCGCGCTCAGCGCCGAAATCAGCACGGCCCAGAGCATTGTCGGCGCAACGCCGTATTTATGGGCGAGTTTGGTGGTGATCGGTGCGGCGGCCATCGCCGCGACCCCGGCCATCGCCGTGTTGAGCCCGATCAGGGTGGACGAGATGCCGCGTTTTTCGAGGATGATGCTGAGAAGCGGGAGACCGAGGCCGATTGCTATGCCAACGGCAGATATGGACGAGATGGCTGCCACCAGAGAAGGCCAATGGATTTCTTCGACATCGCCCGGTGTGCCGGTTCTCGGCTGAGACATTTATCCATCCTTAGAAAGCTGCGCGAACGAAACGGCCGATTCCCGTCAGATAGATAGACACAGACGTGCCAAATCCAGGTGACGGATGCCGCTTCGCAGTATTTCCGATGTGAGTGACCATCTGCGGAATGTAAAGCCCGTTGGGGCAAGAAATGCTTACCATGTCAGGTCTTGAGGATCTTCGGCTCTCGCATTCGGGTGGTGGTCGGTGGAGGGCTGGCACTACACGTTAAATATGTCTGGAAGGTGAAGGCGCTAATTCGGCCGGCCGGGGATGTCATAATCGTCCGGACCGTCACTCTCGCCACCGAAGCCGTGCATGCGCAGCGCCCATTGCAGACCGATGACCCCGCCCTTGATCGGCTGAATCGAGGTAAGCGCGGTGATGACGGTGATCGGCGCCCAGATGGCGATATGCACCCAGACCGGCAGCACGAAAGTCATGTCGGTCAGCATATAGCCGCCGACCACGACGTGGCCGAGGACGAGGATGACGATATAAGGCGGCAGGTCGTCCGCGCGTTGGTGATGCATCGCCTCGCCGCAGGCCGCGCAATGATCGATCGGTTTCAGGAAGGCACGAAAGAGCTTGCCGTTGCCGCAGGCCGGGCACCGGTTCATCAGCCCGCGCATGATGGAGCGCCCAAGCGGACGCTCGACCTCGGGCGCATCCCCGTAGCGGGCAACCGGATCGGTCGGTGTGCTCATCGCATGTTCCTCTTTCAGCCGAAAGCATCGGATTCGTCTTGTGAACCACGTCCAACGCCGGCGATCTTCGTTGTTGCAGCGTTTTGCCGAAAACCAGCGTCCGCTTTCGGCGCGATGCTTAGTGGCGTCCGCGTGGCGGCCTTGTTCCAGGTTTCTTGCGGACCTGGCCTCTGTCGCGGCGGCCCGCCTTGTGGAAGGAGCGCACCGCTGCAGGCATCTCGCGGCCCTCGCTGATCATCTCGAAACGCAGCGCGCCGGCAAGCGGGATCGCTTCGGCAAGCTTCACGGTAACGCTATCGCCCAGGCGATAACCGAGCCCTGTTCGTTCACCCGAGAGTGCCTGATGCGCCTCGTCATAGATGAAATAATCGGTGCCGAGCGTAGATATAGGGACGAAACCATCGGCGCCATAGTCTGGCAGGGCGACAAAAAGCCCCGATTTCGTCACGCCCGAGACCCGTCCGGCAAACTCCTCGCCGACGCGGCCGCTGAGGTGATGCGCGATCAGCCGGTCTACGGTCTCGCGCTCGGCTGCCATCGCCCGACGCTCGAAGGTCGAGATTTCGGCGGCGATATCGTCGAGCGCCGCCTCTTCGTCGGGTGTGATGCCGCCTTCGCCGAAACCGAGCGAGCCGACAAGCGCGCGGTGCACGATGAGATCGGCATAGCGGCGTATCGGCGAGGTGAAGTGGGCGTATTTCATCAAATTGAGGCCGAAATGGCCGATATTCTCAGGGCCGTAGATCGCCTGGCTCTGCGAACGCAGCACCATCTCGTTGACCATGGTCTGGTGCGGCGTGCCGTCCGCCTTCGCCAGGATGCCGTTGAAGTTGTTGGCGCGCATGTTGCCGCCCTTGGCAAGCGAGATGCCGAGCGTGGCCAGGAACTCACGCAGGATCTCCTGCTTGGCAAGCGTCGGGCCGTCATGAATGCGATAGATCAGCGGCTGCCGCTTCTTTTCCAGCGTCTCGGCGGCGCAGACATTCGCCTGGATCATCATCTCTTCGATCAGCTTGTGCGCGTCGAGCCGTGGCGGCACGACGACCCGGTCGACCGTACCGTCGGGCTTCAGCAGGATCTTGCGCTCCGGCATGTCGAGTTCGAGCGGCTGGCGCCGGTCGCGTCCGCGCTTCATCACCTCATAGGCGTGCCAGAGCGGCTTCAGGATTGGCTCGAGCATCGGTCCGGTCTGATCGTCCGGTTTGCCGTCGATCGCTGCCTGGGCCTGCTGGTAGGACAGCTTGGCCGCGCTCTTCATCATGATGCGATGGAAAGTGTGGCCGATCTTGCGGCCTTCGCCGGAAAAGCTCATGCGCACGGCGAGCGCCGGACGGTCGACGCCTTCCTTCAGCGAGCAGAGATCGTTGGAGATGCGCTCCGGCAGCATCGGCACGACGCGATCCGGGAAATAGACCGAGTTGCCGCGCTTCAGCGCCTCGCGGTCGAGCGGTGAATTGGGGCGGACATACCAGGAGACGTCGGCAATCGCGACAGTGACGATGACGCCGCCGGGATTGTCGGGCGAGGGGTCGAGCTCGGCATAGACGGCGTCGTCATGGTCCTTGGCATCGGCCGGGTCGATGGTGATCAGCGGCACGTCGCGCCAATCCTCGCGATGCGACATGCTGGCCGGTTTTGCGGCGTCCGCCTCAGCGATGACGGCCGGCGGGAAGACATGCGGGATGCCGTGCGCATGAATCGCGATCATCGAGATCGCCTTTTCCGAACCGACGGAACCGACGACGGAGAGAACCTTGGCGCGCGGAAGGCCGAAACGGCCGAGACGGGCGATTTCGACTTCGACCAGATCGCCGTCCGTGGCGCCGCCGGTGAAGTCGGGATCGATCACCATCTCCTCGCCGCGCCGTTCGATCGGCAGCAGACGGCCGCCGCCGCCCGGTGCCGTGCGGAAAACGCCCATCGAGGCGCCGTGGCGCCTGTCGATCACCTTGATGATCCGCGCCGTATAGGCTGGCCCGCCGCGATCGACGGCCGGGAAGATCTTCGCCAGGATGCGGTCGCCGAGCCCGGCGACGGGCGCCTTGCCCTTGCCCTGGCGGCCTGCGGGCGATTGCTGGCGGATGCTGACGGCGGGTGCTACGCCTTGGTCTTCCGGCCATTCCGCCGGCCGGCCGATCAGATCGCCATCCTTGTCGCGCGTGGTGATATCGAGAACCGTGACGGGCGGCAGCGCACCGGGACGGATCAGCGACTTGCGGTTCTTCTGCAGCATGCCTTCCTGCTCGAGCTCCTGCAGCATGTGCTTGAGTTCGACACGGTTGTCGCCCTTCAGGCCGAAAGCCTTGGCGAGTTCGCGTTTGGACGCTTTCTGCGGGTGATCGGCGATGAAGCGCAGGATCACCTCGCGCGAAGGCAGCGCGCCATGGACGATGTTCAGCGGCTCGACGGCGGGGGCATCCTTGCCGGCGCGGCCGATCTTGCCCGGACGCTTGCCCGCAGGGTTCGTTCTATCGCGCGGTATCCTGCTCACGTCAGCTCTTTTTCGATTTCGCGGGCGCTTTCGCCTTCGTTGCCTTCGGCTTGGCGGCCGTCTTGGTGGCCTTGGCGTCGGCGGCTGCCGCCTTCGACTTGGCTTTCGCCTTGGCCGCCTTGCCCACAGGTGCCTTGCCGGCCTTTTCGGCGATCAGCGCAAGCGCCTCCTCGACGGTGATCGCCTGGGGGTCCTTGCCCTTCGGCAGTGTGGCGTTGACCTTGCCCCAGTTGACATAGGGGCCGTACTTGCCGTCGCGAACGGTGATGGCGCCGCCATCAGGATGATCGCCGAGCGTCTTCAGTGCCGCCGGCGTGCCGCGCGCGCCCCGGCCCGGGGCCTGTTTCGCCTTTTCGGCGATAACAGTCACGGCGCGGTTGAGGCCGACCGAGAACACGTCCTCGACGGTTTCGAGATTGGCGTAGGAACCGTCATGGAGGAGGAACGGCCCATAGCGGCCGATGCCGGACGAGATCATCTTGCCGGATTCTGGATGTTTGCCGATATCGCGCGGCAGCGAGATCAGCGCCATCGCCTTTTCATAATCGATGTCTTCGGGCTTCCAACCCTTCGGCAGCGAAGCGCGTTTGGCTTCCTTGCCGTCGCCGCGCTGGATATAGGGGCCGAAGCGGCCGGAACGCAGCGTCAGCTCCTCGCCGGTGGTCGGATCGGTGCCGAGGTTCTTCGGCTCGTTAAGTGCTGCGCCGTCCGCTTCTCCGCCGTTTTCGGAGGAGAGCTGACGGGTGTAGTTGCATTCCGGATAGTTCGAGCAGCCGACGAAGGCGCCGTATTTGCCGAGTTTCAGCGACAGGTTGCCGGTGCCGCAGACCTGACAGATTCTGGGATCGCTGCCGTCCTCCCGTTTCGGGAAGACGAGTGGTGCCAGCGCCTCGTTCAGAGAATCGAGCACGTTGGTGACGCGCAGTTCCTTGGTGTCCTCGATCTGGGCGAAGAAATCCTTCCAGAAATCGCGCAGCACCTGCTTCCAGTTCAGCTCGCCGGCCGAAATCCGGTCGAGCTTTTCCTCGAGGTCGGCGGTGAAGTCGTATTCGACATATTTGGTGAAGAAGCTTTCGAGGAAAGCCGTCACCAGCCGGCCCTTGGCCTGCGGGATCAGCTTGCGTTTGTCGATGGTCACATAGTCGCGGTCGCGCAGCGTCGCGAGGGTCGCAGCATAGGTGGAGGGGCGGCCGATGCCGAGCTCTTCCATCTTCTTGATGAGCGAGGCTTCCGAATAACGCGGCGGCGGCTCGGTGAAATGCTGGGTCGAATTGATCTTCTGCTTGGCGAGCGTTTCGCGCGCAATGATCTCCGGCAGGCGGCCATCCTCGTCGCCGTCGTCGCTCTGCTCGCCATCCTCCTTCTGGTCGGTATAGGCGGCGATGAAGCCATCGAAGCGGATCACGGAGCCGACGGCGCGAAGCCCGGCCTTCTCACCCTTGTTGTCGGCGGTGATTTCAGCCGTCGTGCGCTCGATCTCGGCAGACGCCATCTGGCTGGCGATACCGCGCTTCCAGATCAGCTCGTAGAGCCGGATCTGGTCGGCATCGAGGAATTTGCGCACACGGTCGGGCGAACGATAGAAATCGGTCGGACGGATCGCCTCGTGCGCCTCCTGGGCGTTTTTCGCCTTGGTCGAGTAGAAGCGCGGCTTTTCCGGCATATAGCGTTCGCCGAACTGGTCAACGATGGCGCTGCGCGCCGCATCGATCGCCTCGGGTGCCATCTGAACGCCGTCGGTTCGCATGTAGGTGATGAGACCGACCGTCTCGCCGCCGATATCGACGCCCTCATAGAGCCTCTGGGCAATCTGCATGGTGCGCGAGGCGGAGAAGCCGAGATTGGAGGAGGCGGCCTGCTGCAGCGTCGAGGTCGTAAACGGCGGTCCGGGGTTGCGCTTGACCGGCTTCGCCTCGACCGTGTCGACGACATAGCTCGCACCTTCGAGCAAGGCCTTCAGCCGGCCGGCATCTTCGCCGTTGCCGATTGCGCGCGGCTGCAGCCGTTTACCGTTCGCCGAAACCAGCCTTGCCTCGAACTCGTCGCCGCGCGGCGTCTTCAGAAGCGCCGAGATGTTCCAGTACTCCTCGGAAATGAAGCGCTCGATCTCGGATTCGCGGTCGCAGACCAGGCGAAGCGCCACAGACTGAACGCGGCCGGCCGACCGCGCACCGGGCAGCTTGCGCCAGAGCACTGGCGAAAGATTGAAGCCGACGAGATAATCGAGCGCGCGGCGCGCGAGATAGGCGTCGACCAGCGGCACGTCGATGTCGCGCGGATCGGCCATCGCGTCGAGCACCGCCTTCTTGGTGATCGCATTGAAGACGACGCGCTTGACCGGCTTGCCGTTCAGCACGCGCTTCTTGTTCAGCATGTCGAGAACGTGCCAGGAAATCGCTTCGCCTTCGCGATCCGGGTCGGTTGCGAGAAACAGGCCATCGGCGGATTTCACCGCGTCGGCAATGTCCTTCATCCGCTTGGCGGAGGCGCTGTCGACCTCCCAAAGCATTTCGAAATCCTGATCGGGGAGGACTGAGCCATCCTTGGCAGGCAGATCGCGCACATGACCGAAGGAGGCGAGCACTTTGTATCCCGGACCCAGATACTTATTGATCGTCTTGGCCTTGGCAGGCGATTCCACCACTACAACATTCATGATGATTCTCTAAAAAGGAAGCGACGCCAGCGTTGAAACCAGCGCAACACATACCGCAACTTGGATATCGGCCCTCCGACATGGACAGGGAAATCGCCGCGGTCAAGGGGTTTGCTACAATTTTACCTCTTGCATCTGTTGCAGCCGAGGGGAGATTATCGGGAAAATACAATTTTAGATAGGTTATCAAAGGTTTTTCGATACAGGGTTCGGCAATTCGCGTAGCCGCCGCCTGATGTCGCGCAAGGTTCAATCGGAAAGCGAGACGAGGCCGCCCTGCTGCCGGTGCAGCCTGCCGGCAATATCAAGCTCCAGAAGGATCAGATAGACCGCGGATGCCGACAGGCCCGTATGGCGGATGACGTCGTCGATCTCGACCGGCGTCGGCCCGAGCGCATCGATGATGCGGTTTCGATCGGAATCGCCGGGTGGCACCGATATCGACTTGCCGTCACGCGCAGGCTCTTCCGCCATCGATGACGGGAACAGGTCGAATTGCGCAAGCGGCGCCAGGGCCTCAATGACATCGGCGGGTGCGGTGACGATCGAAGCACCGTCCTTCAGCAGGCCGTTGGTGCCATGGCAACGCGGATCGAGCGGTGAGCCGGGCACGGCAAACACCAGACGGCCGAACTCGCCGGCAAGCCGTGCCGTGATCAGCGAGCCCGAACGCGATGCCGCTTCGATGACGACGAGGCCGAGCCCGATGCCGGCGATGAGCCGGTTGCGGCGCGGAAAGTCGCGGGCGCGGGGCTCCCAGCCGAAGGGCATCTCGCTCACCGCCAGGCCGTTGCCGTCGGTTATCTCTTCGAGTAGGCCGACATTCTCCGGCGGGTAGGGCTGGTCGAGGCCACCGGCGAGCGCCGCGATCGTGCCTGTGTCGAGGCTCGCCCGGTGGGCTGATGTATCGATGCCGCGCGCCAGGCCGGAGACCACGGTATATCCAGCCCGGCCGCAGTCGCGTGCCACCATCGCCGCGAATTTCGCACCGGCGATCGAGGCGTTGCGCGAGCCGACGATGCCGACGGCCGGTCGCTTGGCGGCGGCAAGCGCGCCCTTGACGGCCAGAAGCGGCGGCGCGCCGTCGATCTGCTTCAGAGCTTGCGGGTAGTCCGGCTCGCCGATGCCGACGAAGCGGGCGCCGAAGCGACGCGCCGCCTCGAGTTCCCGATGTGCCTCGGCCTCGCTGGCGATGCGGATTGCCCGCGTGGCGCCGCCACGCGCCGATAGCTCCGGCAGTGCGGCAAGTGCTGCCTCGGCCGAACCGAAATGATTGATGAGGTCGCGAAAGGTGGCAGGGCCGATATTGTCGGAACGGATGAGGCGCAACCAGGCAATTCTTTGCCGTTCGGTCAGAACAACGCCTTTTGGTCCGGCGCTCAGCGCATCCATTATCCCTTTGCCCCGATCTTGCTTTCCGTCCCGCTCATCAGGCGCGAAATATTCGCCTTGTGCTTCCAGTAGGAGATGAGGGTCATGATCGCCATCACTGCCGCAACCTTTTCGTTGCCCAGTATCCACAGTGCAACCGGAATGACAAGCATGGCAACCAACGCTGACAGTGAGGAGTAGCGGGTGGTGAAAGCGACCGCTAGCCAGACGGCGGCGAAGAGCACGACCATGATCGGCGCGACGCCGAGCAGGGTACCGATATAGGTGGCGACACCCTTGCCGCCCTTGAAGCCGATCCAGACCGGGAAGAGATGGCCGATGAAGGCGAAGAAGCCGGCGATGATCGCTGCCTCCTCACCGAGGAAATAGCCGACGATCCAGGCTGCGGCCGATGCCTTCAGCGCGTCGAGCAGCAGCGTCGCCGCGGCGAGCGTCCGGTTTCCTGTTCTGAGCACATTGGTTGCGCCGATATTGCCGGAGCCGATGCTGCGCACGTCGCCGAGGCCGGCGGCACGCGTGAGGATCAGGCCGAAGGGTATCGACCCGAAGAGATAGCCGATAACGGCGGCGGCAAGCGCGATCGGCAGCGTGATCTGCCATGACATGAGATTGGATAACATATGCCCCCTCAGCCCCTCCGTGGCCTATCCTCGAGTCAACCTTCTCCCGCTGGGGGATGGACGGCGATGGTGTCGATCCTAGAGCATGATGCCGAAAACTGTGAGCGGTATTCGGACGACATCATGCTCTAACTATTTAATTTAGAACAGGATTCAGATTTTAGGCCGACCAGGCCCAAAATCATCCAATTCTAGAGCAATTCCAGCAAAACTGCGCAGCGGTTTTGCGTGCCGAATTGCGTAAAAACAAAAAGATAGAGCATTTCCGTCACTCAGAGAAATCAGGAATTGCTCTAGAGTGCGTGGACAAGCTTTCCCGAGACGTACGTCGCGACCGCCCGCCCGCTGAAACGCGCATCCTCGAACGGCGTATTCTTTGAGCGGGAGAGAAGCATGTCTTTGGCGACAAGCCAAGGCTCATCGAGATCGATCAGCGCGATATCGGCCGCAGCGCCCGGCTTCAACGTGCCGGCCGCCAGGCCGAAGATTTGCGCGGGGCGGGTGGACATGGCGTCGATCAGGCGCATCAGGCTCACCTGGCCGCCATGGTGAAGCCTGAGGGCTGCCGCCAACATGGTTTCGAGGCCGATCGCGCCGTCCTCCGCCTCGCCAAAGGGCAGGCGCTTCGTATCGACATCCTGCGGGTCGTGCGAGGAGACGATGATATCGATCGCGCCGCTCGCAAGGGCGTCGGCCATGGCCACCCGGTCATCTTCCGGGCGCAGCGGCGGATAGAGCTTGAAGAAGGTGCGGTATTCGCCGATGTCGTTTTCGTTGAGCGCCAGATTGTTGATCGAGATGCCGCAGGTCACCTTGGCGCCACGACTGCGGGCGCGTTCGATCGCCTCGACCGATTCTGGCACCGAGATCATTGCGGCGTGATAACGGCCGCGCGTCAGCTGCGCGATCCTGAGATCGCGTTCGAGCGGGATGAGCTCGGCTTCCCTTGGAATGCCGGAGAGCCCGAGCCAACTGGCGAAAAGCCCCTCATGCATGACGCCGTTGGCGCCGAGATATTTGTCGCGCGTTTCGCAGGAGATGACGGCGCCGAATTCGCGCGCATAGGTCATGATCCGGCGCAGCACCTGCGTGTCGTGGACGCTGGAATGGGCATCGGTAAAGGCGACGGCGCCTGCCTGCATCAAGAGGCCGATCTCCGTCATCTCCTCGCCAGCAAGGCCCTTGGTAATGGCGGCCGCCGGATAGACGTTGACGGCGGCCGTATCCCGCGCCGTCTTCTTGACGAATTCGACGAGCGCAATGTCGTCGATAACAGGATCGGTGTCCGGCATCATGATGATCGAGGTGACGCCGCCGGCCGCCGCCGCCCGGCTCGCCGAGGCGATCGTTTCGCGGTGCTCGCCGCCGGGTTCGCCGACATGGACGCGCGCGTCGACGAGCCCGGGCGTGGCGACAAGGCCCGTGCAGTCGCGGATGACGGCTCCATCAGGCGCACCCTGGTTCTGCGCCTTGCCGCCGGCGGCAATGATCACGCCGTTTTCGGCAATGATCGTCCCGACTTCGTCGAGATTGCGCGACGGATCGATGATGCGGACGTTCTTGAGGACGATCGGGTTGCTCATGCCATCATTCCATCGCTTCGGGGACCCTGGTTCTGCGAGACGAGCAGCGTCTCCATGACGGCCATGCGCACCGCGACCCCCATCTCCACCTGTTCGGCGATCACGCTCTGCGGCCCGTCCGCCACTTCCGAAGCGATTTCGACGCCGCGGTTCATCGGGCCGGGATGCATGACCAGCGCGTCGTCCTTCGCCGCTTTCAGCGTTTCGGCGTCGAGCCCGTAGAAGTGATAGTATTCGCGCACCGAAGGCACGAAGGCACCGGACATGCGCTCGCGCTGCAGCCGCAGCATCATTACGACGTCGGCGTCCTTCAGCCCTTCCTGCATCGAATGAAAGACCTCGACGCCCATCTCGGCGATGCCGGCGGGCAGGAGGGTCGCAGGCGCGACGACACGCACGCGGGCGCCCATCGCGTTGAGCAGAAGGATATTGGAGCGCGCCACCCGCGAATGCAGCACGTCGCCGCAGATCGCCACGATGATGCGCGACAGCTTGCCCTTGGCGCGGCGGATCGTCAGCGCGTCGAGCAGCGCCTGGGTCGGATGTTCATGCTGCCCATCACCGGCATTGACGACCGAGCAGGAGACCTTCTGGGCGAGAAGGGCGGCCGCACCGGCGCTTGAATGGCGGATCACCAGCACATCGGGGCGCATCGCATTCAACGTCATCGCCGTGTCGATCAGCGTTTCGCCTTTCTTCACCGAGGAATTGCCGACCGACATGTTCATGACGTCGGCGCCGAGCCGTTTGCCGGCAAGCTCGAAGGAGGCCTGCGTGCGGGTCGATGCCTCGAAGAAGAGGTTGATCTGCGTCAGCCCGCGCAGCGTCGACGTTTTCTTTTCTCTCTGGCGGCTGATCTTGACGGCCTCGTCCGCCTTGTCGAGAAGATAGGTGATATCCTGCTCGGTGAGGCCCTTGATGCCGATGAGGTGGCGGTGGGGGAAAAAGACCATGACCCTGCCTCTTGCTGTCTCTGGCGGGTCTATAAAGAGTGCCGCCCGCCGGGGCAAGCATGTGCTGTGGGCAAAGGCTTATGTCCCCATGCATTTTCGCCCGAATTCCGATAGAGCAGAATGAACCGAATCATAACTTCCGGTTTCCCTTTGCCGGGTTCTTACACTAGAAGCGAATTATGACCTCCGCCAACCGGACTGACGACAAACTCGCAGAACTGAACCAGCCGAGCCTGTGGTCCGGCATCAACGCCTATCGGTCCGATCCGCTGATCGTCGACCTGACGGCGGCCCTGCCACGCGGCATCCGCGAAGACCTGGAAAACATGGGCCGCTACGTCACCTCGCCGGAGGCGCAGGAGATGGCGCGCATGGCGAACCAGGGCGCGCCGCAGCTGCGCACCCACGGTCCGCGCGGTGAGCGCGTCGACGTCGTCGAGTTTCACCCCGCCTGGCATGCGCTGATGCGCCGCTCCATGTCGGTCGGCCTGCATTCCTCCGTCTGGGATCCCCAGGCCGATACCGATGCCAAGGACGAGGCCCATAAGGTTCGCGCCGCGCGGTTTTATCTGACGTCGCAGCTGGAATCCGGCCATCTCTGCCCGCTGACGATGACGAGCGCCTCCGTTGCGGCACTCTCGGCCTCGCCCGCGGTCCAGAAGGACTGGGCGCCCAAAATTCTCTCGCGCAAATATGATTCGTCGAACAAGCCCGCCATGCAGAAATCCGCCGTGACCATCGGCATGGGCATGACGGAAAAGCAGGGCGGCACGGATGTGCGCGCCAACAGGAGTGCTGCCGAAAAGGTCAGCGAGGGCATCTACCGGCTGTCCGGGCACAAATGGTTCATGTCGGCGCCGATGAGCGATGCCTTCATCATGCTGGCGCAGACGAAGGAGGGCATGGGCTGCTTTCTCGTGCCGCGTCTTCTGGAGGATGGTTCCGCCAATGGGCTGCAGTTCCAGCGGCTGAAGGACAAGGTCGGCAACCGCTCCAACGCCTCTTCCGAGGTCGAGTTTACTGACACGTTCGGTTTCCTGCTCGGTGGTCCGGATGCCGGCATCCGCACGATCCTCGATATGGTGACGCTCACCCGGCTCGACTGCGCGCTGGCCTCGTCAGGCATCATGCGCGCCTCGCTCGCCGAAGCCGTGCACCACACCCGCGGCCGCAGCGTCTTCGGCAAGATGCTCGTCAACCAGCCGATCATGACGAGGGTGCTCGCCGACATGGCGCTCGACGTCGCCGCCGCGACGGCACTGTCCTTCCGTCTAGCCGACGCCTTCGACAAGGCGCGCGGCAATGCCGAGGAAGCGGCCTATGCCCGTGTCATGACGCCGGTCGCCAAATACTGGTGCTGCAAGATCGCGCCTGCGCTGATCTACGAGGCGATGGAGTGTATTGGCGGCAACGGCTACATCGAAGAACGCCCGATCGCCCGCCATTACCGCGAGGCTCCCGTCAACGCCATCTGGGAAGGCTCCGGCAACGTCATGGCGCTCGACGTGCTGCGCGTGCTCAACCGCGGCAAGGATCTGTTCGAAACGGTCTTCGCCGGCCTAGCCCGCGATCTCGGCCCTGCCGGCAAGAAGACGATCGACGTGCTGCGCGCCGCAATCGCGCTCTGTGAACAGGATGAGGGCGCCGCCCGCCTGCTCGTCGAGCAGCTGGCGCTCGCCGCCGGTGCCGCCGAACTCTATCGGCTGGGCGCTGGGCGCATTGCCGATGCCTTCATCGAGACGCGTCTTGCCGGCGGCTGGCGCTCCACCTACGGCATGCTCGATTCCCGCTTCGACGCCAGCTACATCGTCGACCTGCTCTATCCGCCGGCGGCCTGATCGCAAGTGCGCTGAGGCGGTCCCGAGGCCGCGACGCTCGACCATCGGGCCCTGTCGACGACGATCACAGATCGTCTCCGGCCGGTCGCGACGTATCGCGCCGAGGTCGCGTTCCCAATCTATCCCTGCGAGATCTGCGATCGCATTTTCCGGCGGTGCCTCTCAACGAGACTTCGCAAGGCCCGGTCGGCGGTGGCCTTTTTTGTCGCCAATCCCCGTGGCGGTCATTGCCGCGTCGAGCAAGGCATCATCGATATCGATATTCGTCCGCATGATCGCGCCCCAAGTGCAATCATCATAAGAGATACACATCCATGTCACGGCGGTCCAAGCTCGGCGACGATGTCATCGCCATAAACGAAAATCCGGCCGCGTCGCCGCGGCCGGATTTCAGTGTTTACGTCCGAAAATCAGCGTTCAAAAGAAGCCACGGCGCTGCCACCAGCCGGCTTTCTTCGGCTTGCCGTCATCGCCTTCGCCATTCTCGACGCGGGTGGATTTCACCGTCGGCTCGGAGGAGGAAATGTTGGATTCGCGGTTGGCGCGAACCGGCTTTGCCTCTTCCTGAACGGATGTTTCGAGATCGGCGGAGGCTTCAACCAATTCCGGTTCGGCCTCGGCCACAGGTGAAGTCTCGGCAACCGGTTCCTCGACCGGCGCTGCGGCCGGTTTGCGGCGGCCGCGGCTGCGGGCGGGCTTCACATCTTCGGTTATGACGGTTGCGCTCTCGACGGCTGCCATCGCGGCCTGGCCTTCGTCGGCCGGCTCGGCAATCGCCTCGACCGCTACGGCTTCGCTCGGAGCGCCGTCGCCTTCGTCCTCGTCGCCGCCATTGTCTTCACCGGCTTCGCCGGCTGTCAGTTCGGAGCCATCTTCGGCGCGATTGCGACGGCCGCCACGCTTGCCGCGACGGCGCCGCTTGCGGCGCTGCGATTCTTCGCTTTCAGCGCGTGTCTCGGGCGTAGCTTCGGTGGTTTCATCACCTTCGCTGCCCTCGTCGTCACCGTCCTCATCCTCGTCGCCGGCTTCGCCTGCTGCCGATGCCGGCTGCTCGGCATTGCCGTTGCGGCCACGGCGGCGCCTGCGGCGCTTGCGCTTGCGGTTGCCGTCAGCTTCGCCTTCCGAGCGTGCTGCGACGGGCCGTTCGGCAACGGCCGGCTTTTCCTCGAGTTCCTCGTCTTCCTCCTCATCCACTTCGATGACGATGTCGTCGTCGTCATCCTCGGGAATGGCTGCGAAGTTGAAGAGCGTTTCGATCTTGACCGGGTTTTCCACCGGCTCGCCGCGATCGATCGCGAAATGCTGTGCTCCGACCGAACCGTCCGCATCGATGACGATAGCGACGCCGAAACGGCTTTCGTAATCGATGATCGTCTGGCGCTTGTGGTTGAGCAGATAGAGCGCAATGTCAGGCGTGGTGCGCACGGTGATGTTGTGCGTGGTGTTCTTCAGCAGATATTCTTCGATACCGCGCAGGACATGCAGGGCGACGGAGGACTGCGAGCGCACATGCCCGGTGCCGCCGCAATGCGAGCAGACCTGCGTGGTCGATTCGAGAACCGACGCGCGGATGCGCTGTCGCGACATTTCGAGCAGGCCGAAATGCGAGATCCGGCCGACCTGGATGCGGGCGCGGTCGTTCTTCAGGCATTCCTTCAGCTTCTTCTCGACAGCGCGGTTGTTGCGCTTCTCTTCCATGTCGATGAAGTCGATGACGATCAGGCCGGCAAGGTCGCGAAGGCGAAGCTGGCGGGCGACTTCGTCTGCAGCCTCGAGATTCGTCTGCAGCGCGGTGTCTTCGATCGAATGTTCGCGGGTCGAGCGGCCGGAGTTGACGTCGATCGAGACCAGCGCTTCGGTCTGGTTCATGATCAGGTAGCCGCCGGACTTCAGCGTCACCTGCGGCTGCAACATGCGATCGAGCTGAGCTTCGATGCCGGAGCGCGAGAAGATCGGGTGGATGTCGCGGTAAGGCTGAACCACCTTGGCATGGCTCGGCATCAGCATCTTCATGAAGTCTTTCGCTTCACGATAGCCTTCTTCACCGGAAACGATGACTTCGCTGATATCCTTATTGTAGAGGTCGCGGATCGAGCGCTTGATCAGCGAGCCTTCCTCATAGACGAGGCAGGGAGCGGTGGACGCCAGCGTCAGCGTGCGCACATTTTCCCACAGGCGCATCAGATATTCGAAGTCACGCTTGACCTCGACCTTGGTGCGGTTGGCACCGGCGGTGCGAAGGATGACGCCCATGCCCTGCGGCACCTCGAGCAGGCGCGCGATTTCCTTCAGGCGCTTGCGGTCGGCAGGATTGGTGATCTTCCGGGAAATGCCGCCGCCGCGCGCCGTGTTCGGCATCAGGACGGAATAGCGGCCGGCGAGCGAGAGATAGGTGGTAAGGGCTGCACCCTTGTTGCCGCGCTCTTCCTTGGCGACCTGCACGAGCAGGATCTGGCGGCGCTTGATGACTTCCTGGATGCGGTACTGCTTACGCGGCTTGCGCTGCACGCGGTCCGGCACTTCTTCCATGGCGTCTTCGGCGCCGACGGATTCGATGACTTCCTCTTCGCCGTGATCGTCATCATCGTCGTCATCATCGTGGCGACGCTTGCTGGTATCGACGTCCTCGGAGATCGAGTCGGTTTCCACCATCGCGGCCATCGCGCCGCCGGTCGAGCCGTCATCCTCGTTGTCGACGCTCGACGCGCCTTCGGCTTCAACGTCTGTGGGAACAGCGTCTTCGGTCGCGGTCGTTTCTACGGCCTTCTTGCGGCTGCGACGCGGCCTTGCCTTCTTCGCCGGCGCTTCCTCGGCGGCCGCGGGAGATGCTGCGGCTTCTACCGCTGCCGTCGCTTCCGTTACGGCAGCCGTTTCCGGCGCCTCTGCCGGCACGATGCCGACATCTGGCTGATCCTGCTTGGAAAGATCGACCATCGGTGCGGTTTCGACATGCTCGACGTCCTCGTCGCGGCGATGCTCCTCGGCTTCGGCCCGAAGCAATGCCTGACGGTCGGCAAGCGGTATCTGATAATAGTCGGGATGGATTTCGGCGAAGGCCAGGAAGCCGTGCCGGTTGCCGCCGTAGTCGACGAAGGCGGCTTGCAGCGAGGGCTCGACCCTCGTTACCTTTGCAAGATAGATGTTGCCGCGGATCTGCTTCTTGTGCTGGGACTCGAAGTCAAATTCTTCTATGCGGTTCCCGCGAACGACAACGACGCGCGTCTCTTCCTCGTGAGACGCATCGATAAGCATTTTGTCTGCCATGTAAGCTGTGCTCCTCGGCGTGGCCGCGAGAGCGCATTCCCGACTGCTGTTGAGACAGAAAGAATGCGGTCCGCAGTGGCCGCGCCGGATAATGAAAGTCGCGCCTGATGCGAGGGGGAGGGCAGCAGCCAGACCGCAACCGGAACCATTTCGGTCCGGGGCCTGTACACTTCAGATAAAACCTGCTGCGAAACCATCAACAACCAAGCGTGATCGACAAATACGAAGACCCGTTCGGGTCCGATGAGTTTGCTCCCTGAGAGCGTGGTGGCTGATCCACCAATGAATTCCGACAATGAGCCGGAAAATCAGGATCCAGTTCTAGGGATTAAGCGCATGAGACGGCGGACGATGACCGGTGTGGCGCCAGGTCCTGATCTGGCTGGCAGCCTTTGCGGCGACTCTATCCCGTCAACACTTTACCCTGAAATTCGTTGTATGTTTTCTGTGTCACAATAGCAAGGGAAAAGCCAAATGTGCCATAATATTGATGGATTTCGCAACGCATAGAAACTGGGGATAAAGTGATCGCGATTCGGCAGGCCACAGCGGGTGTTTCGTCACAGGGACGCTGGCCGCAGCTGCGTCGGGTCCATCGCAATACAAATAGGGTGTGGCGGTTTATTGTTTAAGAGGGCTCGGATCGCGGCGAAATCCGCAGCGCGGCGATCGACAATCGCAAGGCGGGTTCTGGCGGCGCTTTTGGCTGCTAGTCTCCTGCCGGTCGCTGCCAGCTCCGTCGAGGCCGGGGATCCGCTGCTTGCCTATGGCGCGCGCATCGTCGGCGACGATGCAAGGACGCGCATCGTCATCGATTTCGATCGCGAGCCGCGCTTCTCGGTCCACTATATCGCCAATCCGGAACGCATCGTCGTCGACCTTCCGGCGACCGCCTTCGGTTTTCCGGCGAAGGATCTTGCCGCCCGCGGCCTGTTCAAGGATATCCGCTACGGCAAGATGGACGAGGAGAGCGCCCGTATCGTGCTGACGACGGCAGGGCCGGTGAAGCTGGCGCTTGCCAAAGTGCAGGCCGACGAGGCCGGCAAGGGTCATCGCCTCGTGCTCGATGCCGAGATGATCGACAAGCGGGCCTTTGCCGAACTAGTGAAGACGCAATCCTGGAGCGATCGAGGTGAGGCGGCTCAGACGACCAGCGCCATTCCGGCACCGGAAAAAGCTGCTCCCGGCGATTTCGTCATCGCCGTCGATGCAGGCCATGGCGGCATCGACACCGGCGCGATCGGCGTCGACACCAAGACCGAGGAAAAGCAGGTGACGCTTGCCTTCGCCAAGGCTTTGACCGACCGGCTGAACAAGGAGCCGGGCATCAAGGCTTTCCTGACGCGTGAGGATGACGAGTTCCTGTCGCTTTCGCAGCGTGTGCTGATCGCCCGCCAGAACCACGCCGGCCTTTTCATTTCGCTGCATGCTGACACGCTGAAGCAGAAGGATATCCGCGGCGCCACCGTCTACACGATCTCCGACAAGGCATCCGACAAGCTCGCCGCCGACCTTGCCGAACGGGAAAACCTCTCCGACCAGATCGCCGGGAAGGAGACGGTTGCCGAGCCGCCGGAGGTTGCCGACATCCTGCTCGATCTGACACGGCGCGAAACGCAGGCCTTCTCGATCTCCCTGGCCGAGAGCGTGCTGAATTCTTTCAAGGATCAGGTCGGCACTATCAACAATCCGCACCGTCATGCCGGCTTCCGCGTACTGCAGGCTCCTGACGTGCCATCGATCCTTCTCGAGATTGGGTTCCTTTCGAATGCCGAGGACGAGAAACTGCTGCTCGACGAGGCCTGGCGCGGGAGGATTGCCGGTCTCTTGACCGACGCAGTCAAGCGATACCGCGCCGCCGTCATGGCGAATGGCGGCTGACGGTCACCGCCTAAAAATCTGCAGCGGTTGCGGCGCGGCCGCCCGCATAAAAACAAAGATTCATAAAAACAAAGATTTAAGTGCGCTGCATGAATCAAATTCTGAGGAAGATACCTCAGATTGGCGGCGGCGACAGGCGTTGCTTGGATGTGACAGTTCTAATGAAACGCGGCGGCAGCGGTGAATGCGGCGCAGACAGCCCTATTTTGCTCACATTCGCGCCGTTACTCCGGCTTATGTTTCGTAAGCCTTGAGCGCGGAATCGGCTTGTGGCGGTAACGCTCATGGAGTAAGCCGCGCAACGTGCAAATTGCCTTGATCTGTACAATCGTTGCGGCTGCGCCGATTGAAGATCGAAAAGACCGGTAGCTGAAATATGGTTAGACTTTTTGGATATTTCTTCGGAATGGCCTGCGTCCTGTTTCTGGTCGCGGCGGCGGGTATTGCCATCTATCTCGCCAATGTCGCGAAGGATCTTCCGGACTATGCCGTTCTGAACAGCTATGCGCCGCCGGTGACGACCCGCGTCCATGCCGGAAACGGCGCTCTAATGGCCGAATACGCCAAGGAAAAGCGTCTCTTCCTGCCGATCCAGGCCATTCCCGACCGCGTGAAGGCCGCTTTCCTGTCGGCCGAAGACAAGAATTTCTACAATCATCCGGGCGTTGATCTCACCGGCCTCGGCCGCGCAATTCTCGTTAACCTGCAGAATTTCGGTTCCGGCCGCCGCCCGGTCGGTGCCTCCACAATCACCCAGCAGGTGGCCAAGAATTTCCTTCTGAGCTCGGACCAGACCATCGACCGCAAGATCAAGGAAGCGATCCTTTCCTTCCGTATCGAGCAGGCCTACAGCAAGGACAAGATCCTCGAACTCTACCTGAACGAGATCTTCTTCGGTCTGAATTCCTATGGCATCGCCGGCGCAGCACTCACCTATTTCAACAAATCTGTCACCGAACTGACCGTCGCCGAAGCCGCCTATCTGGCATCGCTGCCGAAGGGGCCTGCCAATTATCATCCGTTCCGCCATCCCGAGGCTGCACTCGAGCGCCGCAACTGGGTGATCGACCGTATGGTTGAGAACGGCTATGTCAGCCAGAGCGACGGCGAGGAAGCCAAGAAGCAGCCGCTCGGCGTCACCGCCCGCACCACCGGCCCCTCGCTCTTCGCTTCGGATTATTTCGCCGAAGCAGTACGTCGTCAGCTGATCGACCAATACGGCGAAAAGGTCCTCTATGAGGGCGGCCTTTCGGTGCGCACGTCGCTCGACCCCCAGATGCAGCTTGCTGCCCGCAAGGCCCTGCAGGACGGTCTGGTCACCTATGATGAGCGCCGCGGTTTCCATGGCCCGATCAAGCAGATCGATGCAAGCGGTGACTGGGGCAAGGCTCTTGCCGATATTCCCACCCTGTCCGACGTTCCGGAATGGCGGCTCGCGGTCGTGCTCGCCGTGTCCGACTCGACCGTCGACATCGGCCTGCAGCCGGCCAAGGATGGAAGCGGCAAGGTTGCGGCCGACCGTCAACGCGGCACCATCGACGCCAAGAACATGCAATGGGCCTTCCGTTCGGCCGACGGCGCCCGCAAGACCACGAAATCGCCGGTCGGAGCCGTAGCGCCCGGTGACGTCGTTTATGTCGCAAAGCTCGGCGACGACGCGTCGACTTCCTACCGCCTGCAGCAGCCGCCGAAAGTCCAGGGTGGACTGGTCGCGATGGACCCGAAGACCGGCCGCGTGCTCGCCATGGTCGGCGGTTTCTCCTACGCCCAGTCCGAATTCAACCGCGCCACCCAGGCGATGCGCCAGCCAGGCTCCTCGTTCAAGCCCTTCGTCTACGCCGCGGCAATGGACAATGGTTATACGCCGGCCTCCGTCATCATGGATGCGCCGATCGAAATCGTCTCGGGTGGCCAGGTCTGGAGGCCGGAAAACTACGGCGGCGAATCCGGCGGCCCGTCGACGCTGCGTTCGGGCATCGAGCATTCGCGCAATCTGATGACGGTGCGCCTCGCCAACGATCTCGGCATGAACATCGTCGCCGAATATGCCGAGCGCTTCGGCATCTACGATCACATGCTGCCGGTTCTTTCCATGTCGCTCGGCGCCGGCGACACGACTGTGCTGCGCATGGTCTCGGCCTATTCGGTCATCGCCAATGGCGGCAAGCAGATCAAGCCGACATTGATCGACCGCATCCAGGACCGCTACGGCAAGACGATCTTCAAACATGAGGAGCGTGTGTGCGAGGGCTGCAATGCCGGCGACTGGCAGAACCAGGAAGAGCCGAATGTCGTCGACAATCGGGAAACCGTTCTCGACCCGATGACCGCCTACCAGATCACCTCGATGATGCAGGGCGTCATCCAGCGCGGCACCGCTGCCGGCAAGATTGATCTCGGCGGTCGCGACGTCGCCGGAAAGACCGGCACCACCAACGACGAGAAGGATGCCTGGTTCGTCGGCTTCACGCCGGATCTGGTTGCAGGCCTCTATATGGGCTTCGATACGCCGGCCCCGCTCGGCCGCGGCGGCACCGGTGGCGTCTTGTCCGCCCCGATCTTCAACGAATTCATGCAGGCTGCCGTCAAGGACACGCCGGAATCGAAGTTCGTCATTCCATCAGGCATGAACCTGATTTCGATCGACCGCAAAACCGGCATGGCGGCTGGCGACGGCGATCCGAACACCATCGTCGAGGCCTTCAAGCCCGGCACCGGCCCGGCCGACAGCTTCTCCGTGATCGGCATGGACAGCACCATGGCGCCGGAAGAGATCCTGAAGACCTCGCCGCAGGCGAACCAGGCCGTCCAGACCGGCACGCCCGGCCTGTTCTGACCGAGGCCTGAATTTTGCACGCCCGCCGCGGCCCTTTACATCCGCGGCGGGCGTCTCTATGTCACCAGCACCTGAATAAGACCGACAGAGAAGCAGGAAAATGCGAGCGGAAATCGAAAACGTGGTCGATGAAACCAAGCAGGCTATCACCCTGCTGAGGAGGCATCTTTGACTGGGACCAGGCGATAAGACGGCTGGACTGGTTGAACAACAAGGCAGAGGATCCGAACCTCTGGAACGACGCTTCCGAAGCGCAGAAGCTGATGCGCGAGCGCCAGCAGCTGGATGACGGCATTAACGGTGTCAAGCAGCTCGAACAGCAGCTGAACGACAATATCGAGCTGATCGAGCTTGGCGAGGAAGAGGGCGACCAGAGCGTCGTCAAGGAAGCCGAGGACACGCTGAAGGCCTTGAAGGCCGAGGCTGCACGCCGCCAGGTGGAAGCCATGCTCTCCGGCGAAGCCGATGGCAACGACACTTATCTCGAAGTCCATTCCGGCGCCGGCGGCACCGAAAGCCAGGACTGGGCGAACATGCTTCTGCGCATGTACACCCGCTGGGCTGAACGCCAGCGTTTCAAGGTCGAGCTTCTCGAAGTTCATGACGGCGAAGAGGCTGGCATCAAGTCCGCGACCCTGCTCGTCAAGGGCCACAATGCCTATGGCTGGCTGAAAACGGAGTCGGGCGTGCACCGCCTGGTGCGCATCTCGCCCTACGACAGCAATGCGCGTCGCCACACCTCCTTTTCGTCGATCTGGGTCTATCCGGTTGTCGACGACTCGATCCAGATCGAGATCAACGAAAGCGACTGCCGCATCGATACCTACCGTTCGTCGGGCGCCGGCGGCCAGCACGTCAACACCACCGACTCGGCCGTGCGTATTACGCATATTCCGACCGGTATCGTCGTGCAGTGCCAGCAGGAGCGTTCGCAGCACAAGAACCGTGCCAAGGCCTGGGACATGCTGCGCGCCCGCATGTACGAAGCGGAACTGAAGAAGCGCGAGGACGCTGCCAGCGCCGAAGCCGCTTCTAAGACGGAGATCGGCTGGGGTCATCAGATCCGCTCCTACGTGCTGCAGCCCTACCAGCTGGTCAAGGACCTGCGCACTGGTGTCGCCAGCAGCGCGCCGGAAGACGTTCTCGACGGCGACCTGAACGAGTTCATGGAAGCAGCGCTTGCCCACCGCATCAGCGGCGCCGCCGACGCGGTCGTCGAGGATGTCGACTGATCGGATTATCGATGGATTGAGATAACAAAAGCCCCGGAGACGGGGCTTTTGTTTTGCTCAGGCCATCGCGCTGATGTCGCTGTCTTGAAACAGCGCTGCCGACAGATCGGCAATCTCTTCATGAATAGCCGCGCGCTCGATGCCCGGGGGATCGGTAAAGAGTTCTGCCGCAAAGGCAAGGCCGAGCGCCGTGCCCTCTGGCACGAAGACATAATGTCCAAGGCCGCCGCCGAAGATTTTAAGGGCGCTGCGCCGGAGCCGCGCATGTAGCCATGATGAACATTCTTCGGCCGGGGCCGCCCTGTCGGCATTACCGACCAGGATGAGGGCAGGCGCATCGACAGCTTTCAGGCTTTCCTCGCTGAAACCGAGAACGGACCGACCCGGCGCGCAAACGAGCGCGGCCTTAATTCTGTCGTCTCGATAGGACTTCGACATCCGGGACCATGAATCGCGAAACACATCGCTGGTGCGCAGCAATGCCGGGATATGGTCTGCAAGGTCGGGAAATTCCCTTGGTCCGCGCGCGCCACCAGGCTTCATCCTCGATGGTTCGAACTGCGAGAACTGGGCAACAGCCCCAAGAAGCAGCATCACGCTATAGGCCCCGGCCGAAAATCCCGCTGCGAAGACACTGTTCGCATCAATATGGTCTGAGAGATCGCTGAGCCATGCATCGCGGTGGTCGAGCATGTAGCTTAGGTCAGGCGCCCGCTCCCAAAGGCAGGCAAAGCCTTCAGCGCGATAGGGCTCGATGCCGGTATTGCCGTGATGACTGACGCCGAGTGCTGCAAACCCGCGATCGACCAGGCGTCGCGCCAGCCACTCCAGCCCTGCCGCGGATCCGCCGGTACCATGCGACAACAGCACGAGGGGATAGGGCCCGGCCTCCGGCCGGATGGGCGCATCGCGGGCGACGGCCGCCCTCTGGAACCAGCTTCTTTCCGGTACATCGCTTTCCCGCGCGTCATCGGCAGCGGGATACCAGAGGGACCAACGGATGGGTCTAGGGCCGGCTGCGTCCCAGTTCGACCTTTTCTCGTCGTTGAGGACGCCGTCGCGAAAGCCCAGTTTCATCTCTCGGATGCCTCTCTGAACGCTTCCTCGCCGTTCAATTCGTCGCCTTCTCCACGGTGATGTCGCCGAATTCGTCGATCAGCACGGTCCAGCCATCCGGCTCCGCGGCGGGGTCGGTCTTCAGATAGACCGTGGCGAAGAGCCCCGGTTCCTTGATGATGCCGTTCGAATTCTCGGGGCGTATATCGGTAACGTAAGGCTTCAGGTCGCTGAACTCCTGCAGCTCGATGGTCGAGGCGATCGCCGGGCCGGTCTCGGTCTGGGCAATCTGCTGCAGATAGATCTTCGAGGTCCTGTCCGGCTGGCGGACGGCAAAGAGCTTGTAGTAGCCGTGGCGCTGCGCGGCCTTTCCCTCGGGATTGGCGACGCTCTCGGCGCTCGTCGGCACTCGCTCGACCGCCGGTGCGTTGCCATCGTCCTCCCAGTAGCCGGTACTGGTCGCGAAAATCACCGATGCCGGCAGGAGGGCATCCTGCGCCGGGCCGGCCTCCGCTGCAATGCTCCATCCCGCAAGCAGGAGGCTGGTCATCAATATCCGTCGCATTGCCATCGTCTCAATCCTTGAACTGCTCGGCTAGAATCCGGTCGGACCAAGAGCGGTCGGGATCAGAAAGGATGCGCGCCGTCACATGCTCCGACTGGGCAATGCGAATATGCAGCACCGACTTGACCTCGGTATTGTCGGCCACTGCGTTCACCGGTCGCTTCTCCGGCTCGAGAATGTCGATATCGACGGTCACCTTGTTCGGAAGCAGAGCGCCCCTCCAGCGCCGAGGCCTGAAAGCGCTGACCGGCGTCATGGCGAGCAGCGGCGCCTCGAGCGGCAGGATCGGGCCATGGGCGGAAAGATTATACGCCGTCGATCCGGCAGGTGTCGCCACCATCAGCCCGTCGCAGATCAGTTCTTCCAGACGGACGCGCCCATCCACCATAACCCTTAGATTGGCGGCCTGATAGGACTGGCGAAAAAGATAGACCTCGTTGATGGCGAGCGCCGTCGAGTTGGTGCCGTCGGCGTTGGCCGTCGTCATCTGCAATGGCCGGAAGACGTTTTCGACGGCGACGCAGATGCGCTCCTGAAGCTTGTCGGTGCGATAGTCGTTCATCAGGAAGCCGACCGAGCCGCGATTCATACCGTAAACCAGCTTGCCGGAGTTCATGGTGTTGTGCAGCGTCTGCAGCATGAAACCGTCGCCGCCGAGTGCGACAATGACGTCGGCTTCGTCGGCCGGGACGTCGCCATAGATGCGAATCAACTCCTCGCGCGCGGCAAGCGCCTCCGTCGTTGGTGAGGCGAGAAAGGAAAGCGTCTGAAATGAACGGCCCATGCAATGCCCTTTATGATGCTGCCCTAGCTAAAGGATAAAGGCCTTGCGCGACAAGGACGTTTTCTATCGCGAAGCGTTTTGAGCTGCAGCCGAACTGTCCGCGCAGGCACGGATTTTCCCTTTACAGAATCACAGAATCTGCTAGTTGGGCAACTATTGCCCTTGTAGCTCAGTTGGTAGAGCACCTGATTTGTAATCAGGGGGTCCCGGGTTCGAACCCTGGCGGGGGCACCAGCCTACGCTCTGTGAGCTTCGGCTCGGCGAGCCGAAGAGAGCAACTAAGCGAAGGCGGACTGGTTCGAGAATGCTCCGGTTAGCTGCTCCATCTTTCCCCACGATACCGTCTTTCTAAACAGAGCCTGGGTTCACGGCTGCCTCGCTCAATCGCACCGGCTTTTCAGATGGCACGTATCGCTTGATGAACCGCGTCTGAAGGGCTGCTTCACCGCCAATTCAGCCGCGACCGCTTATCTTCGCCTCATCAGCAATGAGGAAACAGCCATGAAGCTCGCACATCTCTTTCTCGCCGCAACCATTTCCGTCGGTGCGGCTTTCGCGTCCGTCGCACCGGCTGCCGCCATGCCGGCCGAGCGGCCGGCGGTGACGGCGCAGGGCGATATCGTTCAAATTCGTGATGGCTGGCGAGGTGATCGCGACCGCGACGACCGTGGCTGGCGCGATGAGCGCGATTGGCGCCGGTCCGACTGGCGCGATGATCGCCGTCACTGGCGGCGGTGGCGTGCCGAGCGTTGGCAGGAGCGCCGCGAGTGGCGTGATCGCGATCGCGGTATGCCGTTCTGGCTCTACCGCAGCTGACAATAACGGCCCGGATCACCCGGGCCGTTATTTTAATGAGTGACGGGTTCGTTGACGCTCGCCTCGATCCGATCGCCATTGCCGGTCTGTCCGGCGCCGGAGGGCGACATCATTGCGATGCTAAGCACAGAGGCGACCATGAAGGCGACGACGGCGATCATTATGCGCATAAGCGTTCAATCCTCGTTCGATTCCGGGATTAACGCATGATCGCCGCCGGCGTTCCTGCCAGTATTATTGCACCTGTCCCGGCGTTGCCGGGCCGGGCGCCGTCGGCGACAGAGGATCGGGCTGGTGGATGGGGTGCGACGTGTCCACCCAGATGATGCTGATGATAATCACGACGAAGACCGCGATGAAGAGGATACCGAAAATCAGCGGTCGAATGGCCATGATAGGGATCGTTCCTTCTTGCTTCTGAGCCGGTCGCTACGACCGATCATTGCCCGATCATAGTGCCCCGGGGCGTCATTCCAAGGCAAAAGTGGATTTTTCTGGCATCGGTCGGGCGTTGCACGAGCGTTGTGCGTGTCCGGTTCCGTTTGTCGCGCCGGATCGAGCTCCTGCATAACTCCTTAAATCCGAATCGATAGCGCGTCAGAAAAGACGCGCGACGCCGGCATGTCACGGATGATCGCCTATCCCGTCGAAGTGGCCTATGCAGGCGACACGGCGCGGGCCGATGGATGGACCCGACCGGCTGCCCTTGCTTGGGCCGGCCTATGCCTTCAGGTGGAGCCGCGCCGCGTAAAGTGCGATCGCCGCCGCATTGGAGACGTTGAGAGATTTGATCGCGCCCGGCATGTCGAGACGGGCAAGTGCGTTGACGGTTTCCCGCGTCTTCTGCCGAAGCCCCTTGCCCTCCGAGCCAAGCACCAGCGCCACTTTCTCGCCGGAGAAGGTGCCTTCGAGCGGCGCCGGTCCTTCCGAATCGAGGCCGATGGTGGAGAAGCCGAGTTTGTGCAATTCACCGAGCGCATCGGCGAGATTGGTAACCTGTATATAAGGTATCAGTTCCAGCGCGCCGGAGGCGGACTTGGCGAGCACGCCCGATTCGGTCGGGCTATGTCGCTGCGTGGTAATGACCGCGCCGGCATTGAAGGCGACGGCCGAGCGCATGATCGCGCCGACATTGTGCGGATCGGTCACCTGATCGAGGACGAGCAGGAGAGGGCTTTCCTTCAGTGCTTCGAGTCGGCGTACCGGAAGCGGCCGTGTTTCAAGCATCACACCCTGATGGATCGCCTCGGGGCCGAGCACCTTGTCGATTTCCTGCGGCGAAACGATCTCGAAGGGCATGCCGAGCGTTTCGACGTCGACTTCGAGGCGCGCGAGTGCGTTCTGCGTCACGAACAGCTTGATCTTCTTGCGCTCGGGATTGTCGAGCGCCGCGCGCACCGTATGCAGGCCATAGAGATGCACCTGGTCGGGCGCAAGCGCCGGCGGCTTCCAGTCTTCGCCGCCGCGCTTTCGCTTCTGCGGCTGAGGCGTCGGAATCTCCCCGCGTTCGCGCTTGGCGTCGCGGTGGGCGCGCCGCAGAGTGGCGTAATGCGTATCCTTGGCGGATGGGTCTGTCGCGGTCTTGCCGCCGGATTTGTTGTCTTTGCTCATGCAGCTTTATAGCTATGGCGCTGGCTGCCGCATAGGCTTTCTTTCATATGCCGGCTTTCGGTGGCGAATGAAATTTTTCGTGTTTTTTCCGTTGTCATCGTGTTGACAGACTGAAATGCTCCGGTCATATACGCGGCGCAGACGACGGGCAGCAACGCTTCGAAGTCTGACGAACTTGGTCTTGCGATCCGGACGAAAACTGGAGAGATGCCCGAGTGGTTAAAGGGGACGGACTGTAAATCCGTTGGCTCAGCCTACGTTGGTTCAAATCCAACTCTCTCCACCATTCGTCATCGGATCGGACCACCCCGCGGGTATAGCTCAATGGTAGAGCAGCAGCCTTCCAAGCTGAATACGCGGGTTCGATTCCCGCTACCCGCTCCAGTTTCCGTTACGCTACTTTATTCGACCGCTGCTGCCGTAGTCCCCGAGATGTCTCCGGCGCTGGCGGAGAAGCTGACGATTGCGATTGTCGACTGGCAGGGAAGGGCGCTCGACGCGGAACGGCTATGGCGTGTCTCGGGCGGTCAATGCGATTTTCTTTAAGATTTCAGCGATTTTCGAGGGGGCTTTGGCGAATCGCCTTGCAGGCGGCGAATTGTCTCCCATATGCGCTCTCAGGCCAAGAATGGCGTCTGCAATTAAGTCTTGCGCAATGTCGCCGAAAGCCTTAAACGGCGGCACTAAACCGGTTCGCCGGGGCCACCATTTTCGTTCACAGGAAGCATTCAAATGGGAAAGAGTAAGTTTGAGCGCAACAAGCCGCACGTCAACATTGGCACGATTGGCCACGTTGACCACGGTAAGACGTCTCTGACGGCAGCGATCACGAAGTACTTCGGTGAGTACAAGGCGTACGATCAGATCGACGCGGCTCCGGAAGAAAAGGCCCGTGGCATCACCATCTCGACGGCGCACGTCGAGTATGAGACGCCGGCCCGCCACTACGCGCACGTCGACTGCCCCGGCCACGCCGACTACGTCAAGAACATGATCACCGGTGCTGCCCAGATGGACGGCGCGATCCTGGTGTGCTCGGCCGCTGACGGCCCGATGCCGCAGACGCGCGAACACATCCTGCTGGCCCGCCAGGTCGGCGTTCCGGCAATCGTTGTGTTCCTGAACAAGGTCGACCAGGTTGACGACGCCGAGCTTCTCGAACTGGTCGAGCTCGAAGTTCGCGAACTGCTGTCGTCCTACGACTTCCCGGGCGACGATATCCCGGTCGTCAAGGGTTCGGCACTTGCTGCTCTCGAAGATTCGGACAAGAAGATCGGCGAAGACGCGATCCGCGAACTGATGGCTGCTGTTGACGCCTACATCCCGACGCCTGAGCGTCCGATCGACCAGCCGTTCCTGATGCCGATCGAAGACGTGTTCTCGATCTCGGGCCGCGGCACGGTTGTGACCGGCCGCGTCGAGCGTGGCATTGTCAAGGTTGGCGAAGAAGTCGAGATCGTCGGCATCCGTCCGACCTCGAAGACGACGGTGACCGGCGTTGAAATGTTCCGCAAGCTGCTCGATCAGGGCCAGGCTGGCGACAACATCGGTGCGCTGATCCGCGGTGTGAACCGTGACGGCGTCGAGCGTGGCCAGATCCTGGCGAAGCCCGGCTCTGTCAAGCCGCACAAGAAGTTCATGGCAGAAGCCTACATCCTGACGAAGGAAGAGGGTGGCCGTCATACGCCGTTCTTCACCAACTACCGTCCGCAGTTCTACTTCCGCACGACCGACGTGACGGGCATTGTGACGCTGCCGGAAGGCACGGAGATGGTGATGCCGGGCGACAACGTCACGGTTGCCGTCGAGCTGATCGTTCCGATCGCGATGGAAGAAAAGCTGCGCTTCGCGATCCGCGAAGGCGGCCGCACCGTCGGCGCCGGCATCGTCGCGTCGATCGTCGAATAACTTTCGAGTTATCCGCAATTATGAAGACCCCGCTGGAAACAGCGGGGTTTTTCATTTTCATGGCTTCCTGTAGGCTTAACAGGTGTTGTAAAAATATCGTTAAATTGGCCTGTCACAGTATTTTGTTCATCTCACGTTCAGAAACCGGTTTGTGATTGGAACATTGTAGTCCAGACTCCTTCTTGCAAAGAGGAGAGCCCGGATGATTCCAAAGGCCACATTCGCTGCGACGATATTCGCGATGTATGTTTTCACGATGTTTTTCATCGCTGCAATTCCGCAAGAAGTTGTTCAGTCTGCCGTAGTGCAGATTGGCGAGGTAAGTGTCGTCAAGTGACGACCTTTGCCGAGCATCGCAGGGTTCTGCGATGATCGGAAATGATCGGCCAGGTGCTCCCGGATAGGATGCTCCTGGCGACGCGGGGGTGAACCCTTGCAGGACGCTCGCTTGCTCTTCGCGCGGAAGCGTCTATCTATGCCTCCGATTTCATGACGCGGAGGATATTCCATGAAAAGACGTATTCTGTTCACTGGCGGTTCGGGCAAGGCAGGTCGCCATGCTGTGCCATGGCTCGTCAATGCCGGTTACGAGGTTCACAACCTCGATCTTGTGCCGCTGGATAGCGCCGGCGTCACCAATCTCATCGCCGACATCACCGATAGCGGTCAGGTGTTCAACGCGCTCTCGATGCATCGCGATTTTCCCGATCTCGACGCGGGCAGAGGCGTGCAGCCCTTCGACGCCGTCGTGCATTTCGCCGCCATCCCGCGCATCCTGATCAAGCCCGATAACGAAACCTTCAGAATCAACACGATGGGCACCTATAATGTCATCGAGGCGGCGGTGAAGCTCGGCATCAGGAAGATCATCGTCGCATCGAGCGAGACGACCTACGGCGTCTGCTTCGCCGAAGGTCACCGCGATTTCCACCAGTTCCCGCTGGAGGAGGACTACGACGTCAATCCGATGGATTCCTACGGCCTTTCGAAGGTGGTCAACGAAAAGACGGCGCGCGCCTTTGCCGAACGTTCGGGCTTCGATATCTATGCGCTGCGCATCGGCAACGTCATCGAACCTGACGACTACGAGAAGTTCCCGACCTATTTCGCCAATCCCGAGATGCGCAAGCGCATCGCCTGGAGCTATATCGACGCCCGCGACCTCGGACAGATCTGCCATCTCTGCATCGAGAAGGACGGCCTCGGCTATCAGGTCTTCAATGCCGCCAATGACACCGTCTCGGCCAATACGCCATCGAAGGAGCTTGCGAAGCGATTCTTTCCGAACGTGCCTTTCACTCGCGAGATCGGCGAATATGAGAGCCTGCTCTCCAACCGCAAGATCCGCGAGGTGCTGGGCTTCAGGGAAGAGCACGATTGGCGGAAATATGTGAAGGTCTGAACGGATCTGGTCACGCGATTGAAAAGCCGATCGTTCGCATATCATGAGAATGGCTTTGAAAATCGAAAATCGTGCTTGCCAATCCCGTGTCGTCGTCTTAAAGGGAGCGCCATGCTTTTCAGCAGCGATTTGCGGGCCTTGGCTCAGGCGCTGAATGATCGGTATGAAGGGGTATAGCTCAGTTGGTAGAGCGGCGGTCTCCAAAACCGCAGGTCGTAGGTTCGAGCCCTACTGCCCCTGCCATTTTCCTTGATGCGGGACAGCGCGGATATGCTCGCGGCATTTCCGGCCGAGGATTGATTGGTGGTAAGTAATTTCGTTAAACTTCGGTTTCCCTCTTGTGTATTCGGAAATCGGTGTTTATTTAGGGTTCAACAGACACGCGGTGCGTGGGGCTGATAGTTTCAGCTTTACGCGCCGTAATTGCGTGGGCAGTCGATGGCATCCAAATCCAATCCGTTTGCGTTTCTGCAGCAGGTTCGCTCCGAGACGTCCAAAGTTACATGGCCATCGCGCCGCGAGACCATGATCTCGACGGTCATGGTGCTGGTGATGGTGGTTTTCGCCGCGCTGTTTTTCTTTGCCGCTGACCAGCTGATCGGCTGGGCTCTGAGCTTCGTGCTGAATACCGGCAACTGATACGGGTGGAGATGAAAATGGCGGCACGTTGGTACATCGTCCACGCATATTCTAATTTTGAAAAGAAGGTGGCTGAAGATATCGAGAACAAGGCTCGCCAGAAGGGGCTTGAGCACCTGTTCGAGAAGATCCTCGTGCCGACCGAAAAGGTGGTGGAAGTGCGTCGCGGCCGCAAGGTCGATTCCGAGCGCAAGTTCTTCCCGGGCTATGTCATGGTTCGTGCCAATCTGACGGACGAAGCCTACCATCTGATCAAGAATACGCCGAAGGTCACAGGCTTCCTCGGCTCCGACAATAAGCCCGTTCCGATTCCCGACTACGAAGCCGAGCGCATTCTCGGTCAGGTCCAGGAAGGTGTCGAGCGGCCGAAGGCTTCCATTACCTTCGAGATCGGCGAGCAGGTCCGCGTTTCCGACGGCCCATTCGCGTCGTTCAATGGCACGGTTCAGGATGTGGACGAAGAGCGTTCGCGCCTGAAGGTGGAAGTGTCGATCTTCGGCCGCGCAACGCCGGTCGAGCTGGAATACGCTCAGGTCGAGAAGGTCTGATTGCAGAAACTGGAAGCTGGCCCTTGCGGCCTGTTTCCTGCGGACCTTGTCCGCACCCGCGTGGAAGGTGAGGGGGTCTTAGCCGGACCCTGATGATCCGCACCACGCAACCGCAGCCGCCGGAGAGGTCCGGCATCACGGGCCGGGCGACCGGCCGTTCATGAAAGGCAGAGAGATATGGCTAAGAAAGTTGCAGGCCAGCTCAAGCTTCAGGTCAAGGCAGGATCGGCAAACCCGTCCCCGCCGATTGGTCCGGCGCTTGGTCAGCGTGGCATTAACATCATGGAATTCTGCAAGGCGTTCAATGCCGCCACGCAGGAAATGGAAAAGGGTATGCCGATCCCGGTCGTCATTACCTATTACCAGGACAAGTCGTTCACCTTCGCGATGAAGCAGCCGCCGGTCAGCTACTGGCTGAAGAAGGAAGCGAAGATCACATCCGGTTCCAAGACGCCCGGCAAGGGCGCCAAGGCCGGTTCCCTCACCAAGGCTCAGATCAAGTCGATCGCAGAAGCCAAGATGAAGGATCTGAACGCAGCGGATATCGAAGGTGCAATGGCGATGATCGAGGGCTCTGCCCGCGCCATGGGCCTGGAAGTGGTGGGTTAAGATCATGGCAGGTAAGCGCACGCAGAAGATCAACGAAGGTGTTGATCCCACCAAGCTCTACGCTCTGACCCTGGCCATCGGCATGGTCAAGGAACGGGCTGTCGCCAAGTTCGACGAAACCATCGAAGTCTCGATGAACCTCGGCGTTGACCCGCGCCATGCGGACCAGATGGTTCGCGGCGTCGTCAACCTTCCGAACGGCACGGGCCGTACGGTTCGCGTTGCCGTCTTCGCTCGTGGCGCCAAGGCTGACGAAGCCAAGGCCGCCGGTGCCGATATCGTTGGCGCCGAAGAGCTTGTCGAAATCGTCCAGGGCGGCAAGATCGAATTCGATCGCTGCATCGCCACCCCCGATATGATGCCGCTCGTCGGCCGTCTCGGTAAGGTTCTCGGCCCCCGCGGCATGATGCCGAACCCGAAGGTCGGTACCGTCACCATGGACGTCGCCGGAGCTGTCAAGGCTTCCAAGGGCGGCGCTGTCGAGTTCCGCGTCGAGAAGGCTGGCATCGTCCATGCCGGGATCGGCAAGGCCTCTTTCGACGCCAAGGCTCTGGAAGAAAACATCCGCGCCTTTGCTGACGCCGTCATCAAGGCGAAGCCGGCAGGCGCCAAGGGCAACTACGTCAAGCGCGTGGCGATTTCCTCGACCATGGGTCCAGGCGTCAAGATCGAGCCCGGCTCGGTCACCGGTGCGCCGGCTGCATAAGTTTACTGCCGGGCTTTAAATCCGGCGACTGAATTTCCGGCCTCGCAAGGGGCCGGAATATTCCGGAGAAATCCGGAATCCTGTCCGAGATTGCAGGTGGTTTTCCCTTAATCACTTAGCCTGCATGAGACGGGTAAGACCCGAATTGCATGAAGTTCGCTTCTAGGAACTCGGTTCGAGCCTTGGATGCCTTGTGCCTCTTTAGCCTTGATTGGCGCGAGAGCGCGGGGGGACAGGATCCTCAAGCGTCGCTTGGGATCTCGCATGATCCCAGGAGGCAAAAGGCAACCGGCGGGCCCGTTTTTGGTCCCGCCAACTGGAGATAGGCAGTGGAAAGAGCGGAAAAACGCGAATTCGTCACGGAACTGAACGAAGTCTTCAAGGCTTCGGGCTCAGTTGTCGTGGCCCACTATGCTGGTGCTACAGTCGCGCAGATGAACGATTTTCGTTCGAAGATGCGCGCAGCTGGCGGCACCGTCAAAGTCGCGAAGAACCGCCTGGCCAAGATCGCCCTTCAGGGTACGGAAGCGGAAGGGATGTCCAATCTCTTCAAGGGTCAGACGCTGATTGCATACAGCACCGATCCGATCACCGCTCCGAAAGTCGTCATGGATTTCGCCAAGACCAATGACAAGATCATTGTTCTGGGCGGCGCCATGGGAACAACCACGCTCAACGCCGATGCAGTCAAGTCGCTTGCGACCCTGCCTTCGCTCGATGAGTTGCGTGCGAAGCTGCTGGGCATGATCCAGACACCGGCTACCCGCATCGCTGGGGTTGTTGCAGCACCGGCAAGCCAGCTTGCCCGCGTGTTTGCGGCCTACGCCAAGAAGGACGAAGCCGCGTAAGGCGGTTTTTCGCTGTTTATAATCAACCGGTTCGAACCGAACAAAAGGAACTAGTAAAATGGCTGATCTCGCAAAGATCGTTGACGACCTCTCCTCGCTGACCGTTCTGGAAGCTGCAGAACTGTCGAAGCTTCTTGAAGAAAAGTGGGGCGTTTCCGCTGCTGCTCCGGTAGCTGTTGCTGCCGCTGCCGGCGGTGCTGGCGCTGCTGCTATCGTTGAAGAAGAAAAGACCGAATTCGACGTCATCCTCGTCGAAGCTGGTGCCAACAAGATCAACGTCATCAAGGAAGTCCGCGCCATCACCGGTCTCGGCCTCAAGGAAGCCAAGGACCTCGTCGAAGCCGCTCCGAAGGCTGTCAAGGAAGGCGTCAACAAGGCTGAAGCCGCTGACATCAAGAAGAAGCTTGAAGACGCTGGCGCCAAGGCCGACGTCAAGTAATCTTGAACTGCTTTGGGAGGCAGTATTTCTACTGCCTCCCATTTGCCGTTTTTCTGAACGAATTACCCAAAAGCCGCGTCGAAACGGCTTTTGGGTAATGGGTTCTTCAAAAGGATGGTCTCGCACCGAGGGCAGCACAGCAATCCGAGCTGAGCGTTTTCTGGAGTCGGACGAGATTGAACTACTCATTGATTGACGGGATCGACTGGCCATCGGTTCCCGTCCGTTGCAGGCCCGGGTGCAAGATTTTGAAGGAGCGACGATGGCTCAGACCCTTTCGTTCAATGGTCGCAGGCGCGTACGCAAGTTTTTTGGTAAGATCCCCGAAGTCGCAGAAATGCCGAACCTCATCGAGGTTCAGAAGGCGTCCTACGACCAGTTTCTAATGGTTGAAGAGCCGAAGGGCGGCCGACCCGACGAAGGTCTTCAGGCCGTTTTCAAGTCGGTTTTCCCAATCACCGATTTCTCCGGTGCATCGATGCTGGAATTCGTGTCCTACGAATTCGAACCGCCGAAGTTCGACGTTGACGAATGCCGTCAGCGCGACCTGACCTATGCCGCGCCGCTGAAGGTGACGCTGCGCCTCATCGTGTTCGATATCGACGAGGATACCGGCGCGAAGTCGATCAAGGACATCAAGGAACAGTCCGTCTACATGGGCGACATGCCGCTCATGACCAACAACGGCACGTTTATCGTCAACGGCACCGAGCGCGTGATCGTTTCCCAGATGCACCGTTCGCCGGGCGTCTTCTTCGACCATGACAAGGGCAAGAGCCATTCTTCCGGCAAGCTGCTCTTTGCTGCGCGCGTCATCCCCTATCGCGGTTCCTGGCTCGATATCGAATTCGACGCCAAGGACATCGTCTACGCCCGTATCGACCGCCGCCGCAAGATCCCCGTGACGTCGCTGCTGATGGCGCTCGGCATGGACGGCGAGGAAATCCTCGACACCTTCTACACGAAGTCGCTCTACAAGCGCGACGGCGAAGGCTGGCGCATTCCCTTCAAGCCGGAAACGCTGAAGGGTGCCAAGGCGATCACCGAGATGGTCGACGCCGATACCGGCGAAGTCGTCGTGGAAGCCGGCAAGAAGCTGACCCCGCGCCTGCTGCGCCAGCTTTCCGACAAGGGCCTGAAGGCACTCAAGGCCGCCGACGACGATCTTTACGGCAATTACCTTGCCGGCGATATTGTCAACTACTCGACGGGTGAGATCTACCTCGAGGCCGGCGACGAAATCGACGAGAAGACGCTTGGCGTTATCCTGGCGAATGGTTTCGACGAGATCCCGGTTCTCGGCATCGATCACATCAATGTCGGCGCCTATATCCGCAACACGCTGACAGCCGACAAGAACGAGAACCGTCAGGACGCTCTGTTCGACATCTACCGCGTCATGCGTCCGGGTGAGCCGCCGACCATGGAATCGGCCGAAGCCATGTTCAACTCGCTGTTCTTCGATGCGGAGCGTTACGACCTCTCCGCCGTCGGCCGCGTCAAGATGAACATGCGCCTCGACCTGACCGTCGAAGACACCGTCCGCATCCTGCGCAAGGATGACATCCTGGCCGTGGTCCGGATGCTGGTCGAACTGCGCGATGGCAAGGGCGAGATCGACGACATCGACAACCTCGGCAACCGCCGCGTCCGTTCGGTCGGCGAGCTGATGGAAAACCAGTACCGTCTCGGCCTGCTGCGCATGGAGCGCGCGATCAAGGAACGCATGTCCTCGATCGAGATCGACACGGTCATGCCGCAGGACCTGATCAACGCCAAGCCGGCCGCCGCTGCCGTTCGCGAATTCTTCGGTTCCTCGCAGCTCTCGCAGTTCATGGACCAGGTCAACCCGCTCTCGGAAATCACCCACAAGCGCCGTCTTTCGGCTCTTGGCCCGGGCGGTCTGACCCGTGAGCGTGCCGGCTTCGAAGTCCGCGACGTGCATCCGACCCACTATGGCCGCATCTGCCCGATTGAAACGCCGGAAGGCCCGAACATCGGTCTCATCAACTCGCTTGCGACCTTTGCCCGCGTCAACAAGTACGGCTTCATCGAAAGCCCGTACCGCCGCATCGTCGACGGCAAGGTGACGAACGACGTGCTCTACCTCTCCGCCATGGAAGAGGCGAAGTACTACGTCGCCCAGGCCAACGCCGAGATGAACGCTGACGGTTCCTTCGTCGACGAATTCGTCGTCTGCCGTCATGCCGGTGAAGTTATGCTCGCCCCGCGCGACAGCATGAACCTGATGGACGTCTCGCCGAAGCAGGTCGTTTCGGTCGCCGCCGCGCTCATCCCGTTCCTGGAAAACGACGACGCCAACCGCGCGCTCATGGGCTCGAACATGCAGCGTCAGGCAGTGCCGCTGCTGCGTGCCGAAGCTCCGTTCGTCGGTACCGGCATGGAACCGGTCGTCGCCCGTGACTCCGGTGCCGCCATCGGCGCACGTCGCGGCGGCGTGGTCGACCAGGTCGACGCGACGCGTATCGTTATCCGCGCCACGGAAGACCTCGAAGCCGGCAAATCCGGCGTCGATATCTACCGCCTGCAGAAGTTCCAGCGTTCGAACCAGAACACCTGCGTCAACCAGCGCCCGCTGGTCACCGTCGGTGACGAGGTCAACCGCGGCGACATCCTCGCCGACGGCCCGTCGACCGATCTCGGCGACCTGGCGCTCGGCCGCAACGCGCTCGTCGCGTTCATGCCTTGGAACGGCTACAACTACGAAGACTCGATCCTGCTCTCCGAGCGTATCGTTGCCGACGACGTGTTCACCTCCATCCACATCGAGGAATTCGAAGTGATGGCGCGCGACACCAAGCTTGGTCCTGAGGAAATCACCCGCGATATTCCGAACGTTTCGGAAGAAGCGCTGAAGAATCTCGACGAAGCCGGCATCGTCTATATCGGCGCCGAAGTTCAGCCGGGCGATATCCTCGTCGGCAAGATCACACCGAAGGGCGAAAGCCCGATGACGCCGGAAGAAAAGCTTCTGCGCGCCATCTTCGGCGAAAAGGCCTCCGACGTGCGCGACACCTCGATGCGCATGCCGCCCGGCACTTACGGCACGATCGTCGAAGTTCGCGTCTTCAACCGCCACGGCGTTGAAAAGGACGAGCGCGCGATGGCAATCGAGCGCGAAGAAATCGAGCGTCTGGCAAAGGACCGTGACGATGAGCAGGCGATCCTCGACCGTAACGTCTACGGCCGTCTGATCGAGATGCTGCGCGGCCAGGCTTCCATTGCCGGCCCGAAGGGCTTCAAGAAGGGCAGCGAGCTTTCCAACGCCGTCGTCTCCGAATATCCCCGCTCGCAGTGGTGGATGTTCGCGGTCGAAGACGAAAAGGTCCAGAGCGAGCTCGAAGCCCTGCGTGGTCAGTACGACGAATCCAAGTCGCGCCTCGAACAGCGCTTCATGGACAAGGTCGAAAAGGTCCAGCGCGGCGATGAAATGCCCCCTGGCGTCATGAAGATGGTCAAGGTCTTCGTCGCAGTAAAGCGCAAGATCCAGCCGGGCGACAAGATGGCCGGCCGTCACGGGAACAAGGGCGTCGTCTCGCGCATTGTGCCGGTGGAAGACATGCCGTTCCTCGAAGACGGCACGCATGTCGACGTCGTTCTGAACCCGCTCGGCGTGCCTTCGCGCATGAACGTAGGCCAGATCCTCGAAACGCATCTGGGTTGGGCTTGCGCCGGCATGGGTCGCCAGATCGGCGAACTGATCGATGCATACAAGGCCAATGGCAACATTGAGCCGCTGCGCAAGACCATCGGCGATGTCGTCGGTACCGGCCCGAAGGCCGAACAGGTCCATGAGTTCGACGATGACTCGGTTCTGCGTCTCGCCGACCAGTGGAAGCGTGGCGTTTCGATTGCAACGCCTGTTTTCGACGGTGCGAACGAAGCCGACGTCAACGACATGCTACGCCTGGCAGGTCTCAAGGATACCGGTCAGTCAACGCTCTATGACGGCCGTACCGGCGAGCAGTTCGACCGCCAGGTGACCGTGGGCTACATCTACATGCTGAAGCTCAACCACTTGGTCGACGATAAGATCCATGCTCGTTCGATCGGTCCTTACTCGCTCGTGACCCAGCAGCCGCTGGGCGGCAAGGCGCAGTTCGGCGGTCAGCGCTTCGGCGAAATGGAAGTCTGGGCGCTCGAAGCATACGGCGCGGCCTACACGCTGCAGGAAATGCTGACGGTGAAGTCGGACGACGTCGCCGGCCGCACCAAGGTCTACGAAGCCATTGTCCGCGGAGACGACACGTTCGAAGCCGGTATTCCGGAAAGCTTCAACGTTCTCGTCAAGGAAATGCGCTCGCTGGGCCTCAGCGTCGAGCTCGAGAACACCAAGCTTGACGAGGCGCAGGCAGCTCAGCTGCCCGACGCGGCCGAGTAAGCACTTGATAGGGCGTGCGCTGCCAATGCGGCGCACGCCGGTCCCGCCGGGCGCCGTATCCGTGTCGGCCCGGAAGGGAAGTTTCGCCGCATCTAGCGGTTATTCTCGTTTAAGCGAGGGAGGCGGCTCCCGGGAATTTGCCGCCGACCATCGCATTTTAAGGGCGCTTTAGCCCATGAAGGAGACAGGCATGAACCAAGAGGTCATGAATCTTTTCAATCCGCAGGTGCCTGCACAGAATTTCGATTCTATTCGGATTTCGATCGCGTCTCCGGAGAAGATCCTCTCCTGGTCTTACGGTGAGATCAAGAAGCCGGAAACCATCAACTACCGTACGTTCAAGCCGGAACGCGACGGTCTGTTCTGCGCGCGCATCTTCGGGCCGATCAAGGACTACGAATGCCTGTGCGGCAAGTACAAGCGCATGAAATACAAGGGCATCATCTGCGAAAAGTGCGGCGTCGAAGTCACGCTGTCGCGCGTTCGCCGTGAGCGCATGGGCCATATCGAGCTCGCCGCTCCCGTTGCCCACATCTGGTTCCTGAAGTCGCTGCCGAGCCGCATTTCGACGCTGCTCGACATGACGCTGAAGGATGTCGAGCGCGTCCTCTACTTCGAAAACTACATCGTCACCGAGCCGGGCCTGACTGCCCTGAAGGAGCACCAGCTCCTCTCGGAAGAAGAGTACATGCTCGCCGTCGACGAATACGGCGAAGACCAGTTCACCGCGATGATCGGCGCCGAGGCGATCTACGAGATGCTGGCCTCGATGAACCTCGAGAAGATCGCTGGCGACCTGCGCGCCGAGCTTGCCGACACCACGTCGGATCTCAAGCAGAAGAAGCTGATGAAGCGCCTGAAGATCGTCGAGAACTTCATGGAGTCGGGCAATCGTCCGGAATGGATGATCATGAAGGTCGTTCCGGTCATCCCGCCGGACCTGCGTCCGCTGGTTCCGCTCGACGGCGGCCGTTTCGCGACGTCGGATCTGAACGATCTCTACCGCCGCGTCATCAACCGTAACAATCGTCTGAAGCGCCTGATCGAGCTTCGTGCGCCTGGCATCATCATCCGCAACGAAAAGCGCATGCTGCAGGAATCCGTTGACGCGTTGTTCGACAACGGTCGCCGCGGCCGTGTCATCACCGGCGCCAACAAGCGTCCGCTGAAGTCGCTCTCCGACATGCTGAAGGGCAAGCAGGGCCGCTTCCGCCAGAACCTGCTCGGCAAGCGCGTCGACTATTCCGGCCGTTCGGTCATCGTCACCGGTCCGGAACTGAAGCTGCACCAGTGCGGCCTGCCGAAGAAGATGGCGCTCGAGCTCTTCAAGCCGTTCATCTATGCCCGCCTCGACGCCAAGGGTTACTCCTCGACCGTCAAGCAGGCCAAGAAGTTGGTCGAAAAGGAAAAGCCGGAAGTCTGGGATATCCTCGACGAGGTCATCCGCGAGCATCCGGTTCTCTTGAACCGCGCACCGACGCTGCACCGCCTGGGCATCCAGGCCTTCGAACCTACCCTGGTCGAAGGCAAGGCGATCCAGCTGCATCCGCTCGTCTGCACGGCCTTCAACGCCGACTTCGACGGTGACCAGATGGCCGTTCACGTGCCGCTGTCGCTCGAAGCCCAGCTCGAAGCCCGCGTGCTGATGATGTCGACCAACAACATCCTGCACCCGGCCAACGGCGCGCCGATCATCGTTCCCTCGCAGGACATGGTTCTCGGCCTCTATTATCTGTCGATCCTCAACCAGAACGAGCCGGGCGAAGGCATGGCCTTCTCCGATCTCGGCGAGCTGCATCACGCTCTCGAAAGCAAGGTCGTGACGCTGCACACCAAGATCCGCGGCCGCTTCAAGTCGGTCGACGAGGATGGCAAGCCTTACTCGAAGATCTACGAGACGACGCCTGGCCGTCTGCTCATCGGTGAACTGTTGCCGAAGAACGGCAAGGTACCCTTCGATATCTGCAACCAGGAAATGACCAAGAAGAACATCTCGAAGATGATCGACACGGTCTATCGCCATTGCGGCCAGAAGGACACGGTCATTTTCTGCGACCGCATCATGCAGCTCGGTTTCGCCCATGCCTGCCGCGCCGGCATTTCGTTCGGCAAGGACGACATGGTCATTCCGGATGCCAAGGCCAAGATCGTTGCCGACACCGAAAATCTGGTGAAGGAATACGAGCAGCAGTACAATGACGGCCTCATCACCCAGGGCGAGAAGTACAACAAGGTTGTCGACGCCTGGGGCAAGGCGACCGAAAAGGTCGCCGAAGAGATGATGGCGCGCATCAAGGCGGTCGAATTCGATGAGAAGACCGGTCGCCAGAAGCCGATGAACTCGATCTACATGATGAGCCACTCCGGTGCCCGCGGTTCTCCGAACCAGATGCGCCAGCTGGGCGGCATGCGTGGCCTCATGGCCAAGCCGTCGGGCGAAATCATCGAGACCCCGATCATCTCGAACTTCAAGGAAGGCCTGACCGTCAACGAGTACTTCAACTCGACGCACGGCGCCCGTAAGGGTCTGGCAGACACCGCCCTGAAGACCGCCAACTCCGGCTACCTGACCCGCCGTCTCGTCGACGTCGCGCAGGATTGCATCGTCACGCATGTCGACTGCGGAACGCAGACGGGCCTCACCATGACCGCCATCGTCGATGCCGGCCAGGTGGTTGCCTCGATCGGCGCCCGTATCCTCGGCCGCACGGCGCTCGACGACATCGATCATCCGGTCACGGGTGAGCGCATCGTCGATGCCGGCAAGATGATCCTCGAGCCCGACGTCGTCGAAATCGAAAAGGCCGGCATCCAGTCGATCCGCATCCGCTCGGCACTGACCTGCGAAATCCAGACGGGCGTCTGCTCTGTCTGCTACGGCCGCGACCTCGCGCGCGGTACGCCGGTCAATATGGGCGAAGCCGTCGGCGTCATCGCTGCTCAGTCGATCGGCGAGCCGGGCACCCAGCTCACCATGCGTACCTTCCACCTTGGCGGTACGGCAACCGTGGTCGACCAGTCGTTCCTTGAAGCCTCGTACGAAGGTACGGTGCAGATCAAGAACCGCAACATCCTGCGCAACTCCGATGGCAATCTCGTTGCCATGGGCCGCAACATGACCGTCCAGATCCTGGACGAACGTGGTGTCGAGCGGTCGTCGCAGCGTGTGGCCTACGGTTCGAAGCTGCATGTCGACGAAGGCGATAAGGTCAAGCGCGGCCAGCGTCTGGCAGAGTGGGACCCCTACACCCGTCCAATGATGACGGAAGTGGCCGGTACCGTTCAGTTTGAAGATCTGGTCGACGGTCTCTCCGTTCTGGAAGCGACCGACGAATCGACCGGCATCACCAAGCGTCAGGTCATCGACTGGCGTTCGACCCCGCGCGGCTCGGACCTCAAGCCGGCGATCGTCATCAAGGATGCCAGCGGCAATATCGCCAAGCTGTCCCGTGGTGGTGATGCCCGCTTCCTGCTCTCGGTCGATGCGATCTTGTCGGTCGAGCCGGGCACGAAGGTCTCCCAGGGTGACGTTCTCGCCCGTTCGCCGCTCGAAAGCGCCAAGACCAAGGACATCACCGGCGGTCTGCCGCGTGTTGCCGAGCTGTTCGAAGCCCGTCGTCCGAAGGACCACGCCATCATCGCAGAGATCGATGGTACGATCCGTCTCGGCCGCGACTACAAGAACAAGCGTCGCGTCATCATCGAGCCGGCGGAAGACGGTGTCGAGCCTGTCGAATACCTGATCCCGAAGGGCAAGCCCTTCCACCTTCAGGAAGGCGACTATATCGAAAAGGGTGACTACATCCTCGACGGTAACCCGGCTCCGCACGACATCCTGGCGATCAAGGGCGTGGAGGCTCTGGCCTCCTACCTCGTCAACGAGATCCAGGAAGTCTACCGCCTGCAGGGCGTCGTCATCAACGACAAGCACATCGAGGTGATTGTCCGTCAGATGCTGCAGAAGGTGGAAATCACCGACGCAGGCGACTCGACCTATATCGTCGGCGACAATGTCGACCGGATCGAGCTCGAAGACGTCAACGATCATCTGATCGAGCAGGGCAAGAAGCCAGCCTACGGCGATCCGGTTCTTCTCGGCATCACCAAGGCGTCGCTGCAGACCCCGTCCTTCATCTCGGCCGCATCCTTCCAGGAAACGACCAAGGTGCTGACGGAAGCTGCAATCGCCGGCAAGACCGACGGTCTGCAGGGTCTGAAGGAAAACGTCATCGTCGGCCGCCTCATCCCGGCCGGTACCGGCGGTACCATGACCCAGATCCGCCGCATCGCCACGTCGCGCGACGAGATGATCCTCGAAGAGCGCCGCAAGGGCACGGGTGCTGCCGTTGCCACGCCGATGCTGCAGGACATGGCCGAAAAGGCTCCGGCTGCGGAATAATCCGCGGCTGAAGTCGACGAATTGAAAAACCGCCCGGAGCGATCCGGGCGGTTTTTGTTTTATTTGCTCTGACTGGTCTGGCGGGGAGGGAGGCGCTGCTTCGCTTAGGCTGCCTTGACAGCGTCAGCGGCGGCTCCTTTCAGTTGAACCGGATGATCGCGACTTCGCCTTCGACGGCGCCCTGATAGGCAGAGGCGTGCGGCTCTTCGGCCGGGACCTCGGTCAGCATGCCGATCTGGTCGAGATCGGCCTCGATGAAGCCTTCCTCGGCAAGGGCGTTCAAGGCCTCGCGTACGGCGGTGTCGTCGTCAGGCGCCTTCAGCATGATGTGCAGGTCGATGCCTTCGCTGGCGTCGGACTCGTAGCCCTTGCCGATAATGATGAAGATCATCGGGCCGTCGAAATTATTGTCGTTATCAGGTGTCGTGATCATCGCCTGTCCTTCGGCTCTTTGACGATTCGGTCGCTCGAATCCTGCTGTGAGGGCCGAACGCCGCAATTGCTGATTCCTTAACTGTTTTTGCTGCAATGCCCAAGTTTTTATCTTGGTGCATAGCCGTGAATTCGTCCAGAAGGATGAAACAGGGCGTTGGGCCGCCATATCAAGGCGATACGGCGAGTTTATTTCTTAACCGGCCTTGACGAGACGGGTGGAAACCAGTAGTACCCCGGCCATCAGATCCCATGTGAGGCTTGGCTGTTCGGGGCGACGCGCCCTGAAGTTCACCTCAAACAAGGTTCTAAACGCACGTTGAAGTCATGATGCTGCACGCACGACGCATGTTTTATGCGTCCTCTGCTCCTTGTGGTCCATCTGCGGAAGCGGATCGGGCCATATTTTGCGCATTGACGGAGAGTGCGTCACTGCCGGAGACGGCGCGAGTTCAAGCCCGCAAGGGTACTGAGATAAAACGTAAGGGATGGTTGAATGCCTACCGTAAACCAGCTGATCCGCAAGCCTCGCCAGGCGAACGTAAAGCGTAACAAGGTTCCCGCACTCCAGGAGAACCCGCAGAAGCGCGGCGTTTGCACGCGCGTCTACACGACGACGCCGAAGAAGCCGAACTCGGCTCTGCGTAAGGTCGCAAAGATCCGCCTGACCAACGGCTTCGAAGTCATTGGTTACATCCCCGGCGAAGGTCACAACCTTCAGGAACACTCCGTCGTCATGATCCGTGGCGGCCGCGTTAAGGACCTTCCGGGTGTCCGTTATCACATCATCCGCGGCGTTCTCGATACCCAGGGTGTCAAGAACCGTAAGCAGCGCCGCTCCAAGTACGGCGCGAAGCGTCCGAAGTAATTCGGCTTTTGAATAATCCGGCGCTGCGCGAGGTCCTCCGCGTCATGAAGCGCCTTAACGGTTGAAGAGACAAAACTATGTCCAGACGTCATAAAGCAGAAAAGCGCGAGATCAATCCGGACCCGAAGTTCGGTGATCTCGTCGTCACCAAATTCATGAATGCCATCATGCTCGACGGCAAGAAGTCCGTTGCTGAAAACATCGTCTACGGTGCGTTCGACGTTGTTCATGGCAAGTCCAAGCAGGAGCCTCTCACGGTTTTCCATTCTGCGCTTGAGAACATTGCCCCGCACGTTGAAGTTCGCTCGCGTCGTGTCGGTGGTGCGACCTATCAGGTCCCCGTCGATGTTCGTCCGGAGCGCCGCCAGGCTCTTGCTATTCGCTGGCTGATCGCTGCTGCCCGCAAGCGCAATGAAACGACTATGGTTGACCGCCTTTCCGGCGAACTGCTCGATGCGTCCAACAACCGCGGCTCCGCCGTTAAGAAGCGCGAAGACACGCACAAGATGGCTGACGCCAACCGCGCGTTCTCGCACTATCGCTGGTAATTCCGAACGGTATCGAAAGGCAGTCCACAATGGCTCGCGAATATAAGATCGAAGACTACCGTAATTTCGGTATCATGGCGCATATCGACGCCGGCAAGACCACGACCACCGAGCGTATTCTTTATTATACCGGCAAGTCGCACAAGATCGGCGAAGTCCACGACGGCGCAGCCACCATGGACTGGATGGAGCAGGAGCAGGAGCGTGGCATCACGATCACCTCTGCTGCCACCACGACCTTCTGGAAGGGCCGTGACGGCAAAATGCGCCGCTTCAACATCATCGACACTCCCGGCCACGTCGACTTCACCATTGAAGTCGAGCGTTCGCTGCGCGTTCTCGACGGCGCCATCGCGCTGCTCGACGCCAACGCCGGTGTTGAGCCGCAGACGGAAACCGTCTGGCGCCAGGCCGAAAAGTATAATGTTCCGCGGATGATCTTCTGCAACAAGATGGACAAGACCGGCGCGGACTTCTACCGCTCCGTCGAGATGATCAAGACCCGTCTCGGTGCTACGGCTGTCGTCATGCAGTTGCCGATTGGTGCAGAAACCGAATTCAAGGGCGTCATCGACCTGGTCGAGATGAACGCGCTCATCTGGCGCGACGAGTCGCTCGGCGCCCAGTGGGATGTCGTCGAGATCCCCGAGGACATGAAGGCCAAGGCTGAAGAATATCGCGAAAAGCTGATCGAGACGGTCGTCGACATCGACGAAGCCGCCACCGAAGCTTACCTCGAAGGCATTTTGCCCGACAACGAGCAGATCCGTGCACTGGTTCGCCGCGGCACGATCGACGTCAAGTTCCACCCGATGTTCTGCGGCACCGCCTTCAAGAACAAGGGCGTGCAGCCGCTGCTCGACGCCGTTGTCGACTACCTGCCGTCGCCAATGGACATCCCGGCGATCAAGGGCATCGACTTCAAGACGGAAGCTGAAATCGAGCGTCATGCCGATGACAGCGAGCCGCTCTCCATGCTCGCCTTCAAGATCATGAACGACCCCTTCGTTGGTTCGTTGACCTTCGCTCGCATCTACTCCGGCAAGCTTGAAAAGGGCGCGTCGGTCATCAACACGGTCAAGGACAAGCGCGAGCGCGTCGGCCGTATGCTGCAGATGCACTCCAACTCGCGTGAAGACATCGAAGAAGCCTTCGCAGGTGACATCGTCGCTCTCGCCGGCCTCAAGGAAACCACGACCGGCGACACGCTCTGCGATCCGCTGAAGCCGGTTATCCTCGAGCGCATGGAATTCCCGGAGCCGGTCATCCAGATCGCCATCGAGCCGAAGACCAAGGGCGACCAGGAAAAGATGGGCCTCGCGCTCAACCGCCTGGCTGCTGAAGATCCGTCCTTCCGCGTCAAGACCGACCAGGAATCCGGCCAGACCATCATCGCCGGCATGGGCGAACTGCATCTCGACATCATCGTCGACCGCATGCGTCGTGAATTCAAGGTCGAAGCAACTGTCGGCGCGCCGCAGGTTGCCTACCGCGAAACCATCACCCGGACGCATGAAGAAGACTACACGCACAAGAAGCAGTCCGGTGGTACCGGCCAGTTCGCGCGCGTCAAGATCGTCTTCGAACCGAACCCGGACGGCGACGAATTCAAGTTCGAGTCCAAGATCGTCGGCGGTTCCGTTCCGAAGGAATACATCCCCGGCGTCCAGAAGGGCATCGAAAGTGTTCTGTCTTCGGGTCCGCTCGCAGGCTTCCCGATGCTCGGCGTCAAGGCGACCCTCATCGATGGTGCCTTCCACGACGTCGACTCCTCGGTTCTCGCCTTCGAAATTGCATCGCGTGCCTGCTTCCGTGAAGCAGCCAAGAAGGCCGGCGCTCAGCTGCTCGAGCCGATGATGAAGGTCGAAGTCGTCACCCCGGAAGATTACGTCGGCGACGTTATCGGCGACCTGAACTCCCGTCGCGGTCAGATCCAGGGCCAGGAAAGCCGCGGTATCGCCGTCGTCATCAACGCGAACGTCCCGCTCGCGAACATGTTCAAGTACGTCGACAACCTGCGCTCCATGTCCCAGGGCCGCGCCCAGTACACGATGACCTTCGATCACTACTCGCCGGTCCCGTCGAACGTCGCAACTGAAATCCAGGCAAAGTATTCCGGTCAGAAGTGACCGGAATACCAATTGACCGATAACAAGAATTAGATCCCTTCGGGGACTAGCAAAATGGAGACCCGAAAATGGGAAAGAGTAAGTTTGAGCGCAACAAGCCGCACGTCAACATTGGCACGATTGGCCACGTTGACCACGGTAAGACGTCTCTGACGGCAGCGATCACGAAGTACTTCGGTGAGTACAAGGCGTACGATCAGATCGACGCGGCTCCGGAAGAAAAGGCCCGTGGCATCACCATCTCGACGGCGCACGTCGAGTATGAGACGCCGGCCCGCCACTACGCGCACGTCGACTGCCCCGGCCACGCCGACTACGTCAAGAACATGATCACCGGTGCTGCCCAGATGGACGGCGCGATCCTGGTGTGCTCGGCCGCTGACGGCCCGATGCCGCAGACGCGCGAACACATCCTGCTGGCCCGCCAGGTCGGCGTTCCGGCAATCGTTGTGTTCCTGAACAAGGTCGACCAGGTTGACGACGCCGAGCTTCTCGAACTGGTCGAGCTCGAAGTTCGCGAACTGCTGTCGTCCTACGACTTCCCGGGCGACGATATCCCGGTCGTCAAGGGTTCGGCACTTGCTGCTCTCGAAGATTCGGACAAGAAGATCGGCGAAGACGCGATCCGCGAACTGATGGCTGCTGTTGACGCCTACATCCCGACGCCTGAGCGTCCGATCGACCAGCCGTTCCTGATGCCGATCGAAGACGTGTTCTCGATCTCGGGCCGCGGCACGGTTGTGACCGGCCGCGTCGAGCGTGGCATTGTCAAGGTTGGCGAAGAAGTCGAGATCGTCGGCATCCGTCCGACCTCGAAGACGACGGTGACCGGCGTTGAAATGTTCCGCAAGCTGCTCGATCAGGGCCAGGCTGGCGACAACATCGGTGCGCTGATCCGCGGTGTGAACCGTGACGGCGTCGAGCGTGGCCAGATCCTGGCGAAGCCCGGCTCTGTCAAGCCGCACAAGAAGTTCATGGCAGAAGCCTACATCCTGACGAAGGAAGAGGGTGGCCGTCATACGCCGTTCTTCACCAACTACCGTCCGCAGTTCTACTTCCGCACGACCGACGTGACGGGCATTGTGACGCTGCCGGAAGGCACGGAGATGGTGATGCCGGGCGACAACGTCACGGTTGCCGTCGAGCTGATCGTTCCGATCGCGATGGAAGAAAAGCTGCGCTTCGCTATCCGCGAAGGCGGCCGCACCGTCGGCGCCGGCATCGTCGCGTCGATCGTCGAATAATTAGCGGCTGGGCCACCAGGCCCAAGGAAAGGATAGGGACGCCGATCTCGGTGTCCCTCTCGATCTTTGAAACCGGTGGCCCGCTAACGTAACTGAAGGTAAGTCGTGTCCCTAAGTGGTGACACGCGGATAACAGACACAAGGATAAAGTCGAATGAACGGCCAGAATATCCGCATCCGCCTGAAGGCGTTCGATCACCGGATTCTCGATGCCTCCACGCGCGAGATCGTATCGACGGCTAAGCGCACCGGTGCAAGCGTCCGGGGCCCCGTTCCGCTTCCGACCCGCATCGAGAAGTTTACGGTCAACCGGTCCCCGCACATCGACAAGAAGAGCCGCGAACAGTTCGAGATGCGCACGCATAAGCGCCTTCTCGATATCGTTGACCCGACCCCGCAGACGGTAGACGCGCTGATGAAGCTCGATCTCGCCGCCGGTGTCGATGTTGAGATCAAGCTCTGAGACCTCGGGTCTTCGGGCTGAGTGAGAAGGATTGAACCGATGCGTTCAGGTGTGATTGCACAGAAGGTGGGAATGACCCGCGTCTATAACGACGCCGGCGAGCATGTCCCGGTAACGGTACTGCGTATGGAAGGCTGCCAGGTCGTAGCCACGCGCACTGTCGAAAAGAATGGCTATACCGCAGTTCAGCTCGGTGCCGGCCAGGCGAAGGTGAAGAACACGTCGAAGGCGATGCGTGGCAACTTTGCCATTGCCAACGTCGAGCCGAAGGCCAAGATCACTGAATTCCGCGTGTCGGAAGATCAGCTGCTCGAGATCGGCACTGAGATCAAGGCGGGTCACTTTGCAGCCGGTCAGCTCGTCGACGTGACGGGCACGACGATCGGTAAGGGTTTTGCCGGCGCCATGAAGCGTCACGGTTTCGGCGGTCTGCGTGCCACGCACGGTGTGTCGGTGTCTCACCGCTCGCACGGTTCGACCGGCTCGCGCCAGGATCCGGGCAAGGTTTTCAAGAACAAGAAGATGGCTGGTCACATGGGCCAGACGCGCGTCACGACGCAGAACCTGGAAGTGGTTTCGACCGACGAAGATCGTGGTCTGATCCTGATCAAGGGTGCTGTTCCTGGTTCCAAGGGTGCTTGGATCATCGTGCGCGACGCCGTCAAGTCGGCCGCGAAGTAAGGGAGCCAGATCAATGGAATTCAACGTCAAGACCCTCGAGGGAAAAGACGCCGGGAAGGTTTCCCTTTCGGACGCGATTTTCGGCCTCGAGCCCCGTGAAGACATTCTCGCCCGCGTCATTCGCTGGCAGCTTGCCAAGAAGCAGCAGGGCACGCACAAGGCTAAGGGCCGCGCTGAAGTTTCGCGCACCGGCGCCAAGATGTACAAGCAGAAGGGTACGGGCCGCGCCCGCCACCATTCGGCTCGCGCTCCGCAGTTCCGCGGCGGCGGCAAGGCCCACGGCCCGGTCGTCCGCAGCCACGAGCACGATCTTCCGAAGAAGGTTCGTGCACTCGGCCTTCGCCACGCCCTTTCGGCCAAGATCAAGGCCGATGACGTCATCGTCATCGACAACCTGGTTGCCACCGAAGCCAAGACCAAGGCTCTCGCGTCCGTTTTCGAGACGCTCGGCCTGACCAACGCCCTCTTCATCGGCGGCGCAGAGCTTGACGGCAACTTCAAGCTCGCAGCTCAGAACATCCCGAACATCGATGTTCTGCCGATCCAGGGCATCAACGTTTACGACATCGTGCGCCGCGGCAAGCTCGTGCTTTCCAAGGCTGCGGTTGAAGCGCTAGAGGAGCGATTCAAGTGACCGATCTTCGCCACTACGATGTGATCGTCTCTCCGGCGATCACCGAAAAATCCACGCTGGTATCCGAAAACAACCAGGTTGTTTTCAATGTCGCCAAGCAGGCGACGAAGCCGGAAATCAAGGCTGCGGTCGAGGCGCTGTTCGGCGTCAAGGTCACGGCTGTCAACACTCTGCTGCGCAAGGGCAAGACCAAGCGGTTCCGCGGTTTCGTCGGCAAGCAGAAGGACGTGAAGAAGGCTGTTGTGACGCTGGCTGAAGGCCAGACGATCGACGTCTCCACCGGTCTCTGAGGTATAAGAAAATGGCATTGAAAACATTCAATCCGATCACCCCGAGCCAGCGCCAGCTGGTCATCGTCGACCGCTCGGCCCTCTACAAGGGCAAGCCGGTTAAGGCGTTGACGGAAGGTCTGACCAAGAGCGGCGGTCGTAACAACCTCGGTCGCATCACCGCCCGCTTCATCGGCGGCGGTCACAAGCGCACCTATCGTCTGATCGACTTCAAGCGTCGCAAGTTCGACATCGAAGGCACGGTCGAGCGTATCGAATACGATCCGAACCGCACGGCTTTCATCGCGCTGGTGAACTATGCTGACGGCGAAAAGGCTTATATCCTCGCTCCTCAGCGCCTGGCTGCCGGTGACAAGGTTATCGCTTCCGAGAAGGCTGTCGACGTCAAGCCCGGCAACACCATGCCGCTGCAGTTCATCCCGGTCGGCTCCATCATCCACAACGTGGAAATGAAGCCGGGCAAGGGTGGTCAGATCGCTCGCTCCGCCGGTGGCTACGCACAGCTCGTCGGCCGCGACCAGGGCATGGCGATCCTTCGCCTGAACTCCGGTGAACAGCGTCTCGTTCATGGCTCCTGCCTTGCTTCGATCGGCGCCGTCTCCAACCCTGACCACGCCAACATCAACGACGGCAAGGCCGGTCGTACCGTTTGGCGCGGCAAGCGTCCGCATAACCGCGGTGTTGTCATGAACCCGGTCGACCATCCGCACGGCGGTGGTGAAGGCCGCACTTCCGGTGGTCGCCATCCGGTGACACCGTGGGGCAAGCCGACCAAGGGCAAGCGCACGCGGTCGAACAAGTCGACCGACAAGATGATCATGCGCTCGCGTCATCAGCGTAAGAAGTAAGAGAGGAAGTCTCCAATGGCTCGTTCAGTATGGAAAGGTCCGTTCGTTGACGGCTATCTTCTCAAGAAGGCTGAGAAGGTTCGTGAAGGCGGTCGCAGTGAAGTGATCAAGATCTGGAGCCGTCGCTCCACGATCCTGCCGCAGTTCGTCGGTCTCACCTTCGGCGTCTACAACGGCAGCAAGCATATCCCGGTCAGCGTCAATGAAGACATGGTCGGCCACAAATTCGGTGAATTCTCTCCGACCCGCACCTACTACGGTCACGGCGCGGACAAGAAGGCGAAGAGGAAGTAACAATGGGCAAGGCAAAAGCCGAACGCCGGCTGAAGGACAACGAGGCGCAAGCAGTCGCCCGCACGCTCCGCGTCAGCCCCCAGAAGCTCAACCTGGTTGCTGCGGCTATCCGCGGCAAGAAGGTCGAGCGCGCACTCGCTGAGCTGGAGTTCTCCCGCAAGCGCATCGCAGGCGCCGTCAAGAAGACGCTCGAATCTGCGATCGCCAACGCCGAGAACAACCACGATCTCGACGTCGACTCGCTGGTTGTCGCCGAGGCCTATGTGGGCAAGTCGATCGTCATGAAGCGTTTCCACGCTCGTGGCCGCGGTCGTGCGTCGCGCATTGAAAAGCCCTTCGCGCACCTGACGATCGTCGTTCGTGAAGTGCAGGCAGCAGAGGAGGCCGCATAATGGGTCAGAAAATCAATCCAATCGGTTTCCGCCTCGGCATCAACCGTACCTGGGATAGCCGCTGGTTTGCGGACAATGCCGAGTACGGCCAGCTGCTGCACGAAGACCTGAAGATGCGCAAGTTCGTCATGAGCGAACTGAAGCAGGCCGGGATCTCCAAGGTGGTCATCGAGCGTCCGCACAAGAAGTGCCGCGTCACGATCCACTCGGCACGTCCGGGCCTGATCATCGGCCGCAAGGGCGCAGACATCGACAAGCTCCGCAAGAAGCTGTCGGAGATGACGAATTCGGAAACGCACCTCAACATCGTCGAAGTGCGCAAGCCCGAAGTCGATGCGACGCTGGTCGCTCAGTCGATCGCCCAGCAGCTCGAGCGTCGCGTCGCTTTCCGCCGCGCCATGAAGCGCGCCGTTCAGTCGGCGATGCGTCTTGGCGCCGAAGGCATCAAGATCACCTGCGCCGGCCGTCTCGGCGGTGCTGAAATCGCCCGTACGGAATGGTACCGCGAAGGTCGTGTGCCGTTGCACACGCTGCGCGCCGACATCGACTACGGCACGGCTGAAGCAGAAACCGCATTCGGCATCTGCGGCATCAAGGTCTGGATCTTCAAGGGCGAAATCCTTGAGCATGATCCGATGGCTTCCGAGCGCCGTGCGATGGAAGGTGACGCCCAGGGTCCGGCAAGCCGTGATCGTGACCGCGACAGAGACCGTCGCCGCGACAACGCTTGATAGCGCGCGTGGCAGAGAAGTTCGGAGAATAAGAAAATGTTGCAGCCAAAGCGTACCAAGTACCGCAAGCAGTTCAAGGGCCGCATCAAGGGCGTCGCCAAGGGCGGTTCTGACCTGGCATTCGGCGAATTCGGCCTGAAGGCACAGGAACCCAACCGCGTAAACGCGCGCGAGATCGAAGCGGCCCGCCGCGCGATCACGCGTTATATGAAGCGCGCCGGCCGTGTATGGATCCGCGTGTTCCCGGACGTTCCGGTAACCGCAAAGCCGACCGAAGTCCGTATGGGTAAGGGTAAGGGCTCCGTTGAATACTGGGCATGCAAGGTCAAGCCCGGCCGTATGATGTTCGAGATCGACGGTGTCAGCGAAGAAATCGCCCGTGAGGCGCTTCGCCTCGGCTCTGCCAAGCTCTCGGTCAAGACGCGCTTCGTTCAGCGCATTGCAGAGTAAGGGATTGAGCTCATGAAAGCCTCAGACGTTCGCGCGTTCAGCGCTGACCAACTCAAGGACGAGCTTGCCAAGCTGAAGAAAGAGCAGTTCAACCTGCGCTTTCAGAAGGCAACCGGCCAGCTCGAAAAGTCCTCGCGCATCAACGAAGTCCGTAAGGATATCGCCCGCGTGAAAACCATTGCCCGCCAGAAGGCGGCAGAAGTTAAGGCCTAAAGGAAGAAAAATATGCCGAAGCGCATCCTGCAGGGCGTCGTCGTTGGCGACAAGAACGAGAAGACGGTAGTGGTTCGTGTCGAGCGTCGTTTCGCTCACCCGCTGCTCCAGAAGACCGTTCGTCGTTCCAAGAAGTACAAGGCCCACGACGAGAACAACCAGTACAAGATCGGCGATACCGTATCCATCGAGGAATGCGCGCCGATTTCCAAGGACAAGCGCTGGACGGTGATTTCCGCCCAGGGCAAGTAACAGAATTTTGCGCGAGGCCTTGCGTCTCGCCGAAATATCTGTATGAAGCAGCGTCAGAACGCTCGAATGCCGGGCGTTCTTTTGCTTTGAGCGCACGGAAGGTCCCGTTCGGGAAACCACCCTGGCACGATCGATCCCGCGCTATTCAGCTATTGCCGCGTCTGTGCTGCCGTCATGGCAGCTCGGCCGGCGAAAATTTTCATAAGCCGGAGTAGGGGGCTAGCCCAACCATTCCGGTAAACCAAGAAGGCGACCTGATATGATTCAGATGCAAACAAACCTCGACGTCGCGGATAATTCCGGCGCACGTCGTGTCATGTGCATCAAGGTGCTGGGCGGCTCGAAGCGCAAGTATGCCTCGATCGGCGACGTCATCGTCGTTTCGATCAAGGAAGCGATCCCGCGCGGCCGTGTGAAGAAGGGTGACGTGATGAAGGCGGTTGTCGTTCGCACCGCTAAGGATATCCGTCGTCCGGATGGCTCCGTCATCCGCTTCGACACCAACGCAGCAGTCCTCATCGACAACAAGAAAGAGCCGATCGGCACCCGTATCTTCGGACCGGTTCCGCGCGAACTTCGCGCCAAGAACCACATGAAGATCATCTCGCTGGCTCCCGAAGTACTGTAAGGAGCGAAGCGATGCAGAAGATTCGTAAGGGCGACAAGGTCGTCATGCTCGCTGGCAAGGACAAGGGCCGTACCGGCGAAGTTGTTCAGGTCATGCCGAAGGAAGATCGTGCCGTTGTTCGTGGCGTCAACGTCGTCAAGCGCCACCAGCGCCAGACGCAGACCCAGGAAGCCGGCATCATCAACAAGGAAGCCCCGGTTCACCTGTCCAACGTTGCAATCATCGACAAGGACGGCAAGCCGACCCGCGTCGGTTTCAAGGTTGTTGACGGCAAGAAGGTCCGTGTGGCCAAGCGTTCTGGAGAAGTGATCGATGGCTGAGGCAAAATATGAGCCGCGGCTCAAGAAGGAATATGTCGAGCGCATCCGCAAGGCGATGCAGGAGCAGTTCTCCTACGCCAACGAGATGATGATCCCGAAGCTCGACAAGATCGTGATCAACATGGGTGTCGGCGAAGCGACCGCTGACTCGAAGAAGCCGACGGTAGCTGCCGCCGACCTCGCAGCGATCGCCGGCCAGAAGCCGGTCATCACCCGCGCACGTAACTCTATCGCAGGCTTCAAGGTCCGCGAACAGATGCCGATCGGCGCGAAGGTCACCCTGCGCGGCGCCCGCATGTACGAGTTCATGGACCGCCTCGTGAACATCGCGCTCCCGCGCGTTCGCGACTTCCGCGGCCTGAACCCGAAGAGCTTTGACGGCCGTGGCAACTTCGCCATGGGCATCAAGGAGCACATTGTGTTCCCTGAGATCAACTACGACAAGGTTGATCAGATGTGGGGCATGGACATCATCGTTTGCACGACGGCGACGACCGACGACGAAGCTCGGGCTCTTCTGAAAGAGTTCAGCTTCCCGTTCCGTCAATAACCGTAACGACGAGCGTAGAAAAGGAACCTGACATGGCGAAGACAAGCGCAGTTGAAAAGAACAAGCGCCGCCGTACTACGGTCGCCAACCAGGCCGCTAAGCGGGCTGGTTTGAAGGCGATCATCATGAACCAGGCTCTTCCGATCGAAGAGCGGTTCAAGGCCTCGATCAAGCTGGCATCCCTGCCGCGTGATGGATCGAAGACCCGTATTCGCAACCGTTGCGAAGTTTCGGGGCGTCCGCGCGCATATTACCGCAAACTGCGCATGTCGCGTATTGCGCTGCGTGAACTCGGCAATCTCGGCAAGGTGCCGGGTATCGTCAAGTCGAGCTGGTAAGGAGCAGGTTACATGACAATGACTGATCCGTTGGGCGATATGCTCACTCGCATCCGTAACGGCGCTTCCCGCCGCAAGTCGTCGGTCTCGACGCCTGCTTCGAAGCTCCGTGCACGTGTTCTCGATGTTCTGCAGTCCGAAGGCTACATCCGTGGCTATTCCGTTGTCGATTTCGGCAATGGCAAGTCGGAACTCAGCATCGAGCTGAAATATTATGAAGGCGCATCGGTGATCCGTGAGATCGGCCGTGTGTCCAAGCCGGGCCGCCGGGTTTATGTCTCGGTCAAGTCCATTCCGCAGGTCGCGAACGGTCTCGGCATCACCATCCTTTCGACTCCGAAGGGTGTGATGGCCGATCACCAGGCTCGCGAACAGAACGTTGGTGGCGAGGTTCTTTGCTCGGTCTTCTAAGATCGGGCAGGGGTCTCCATAGCGAACAGACAGGATTGAAACATGTCTCGTATCGGTAAAAAGCCCGTTCAGGTGCCTGCTGGGATCACGGCTACGGTCGATGGCCAGAAGGTGACTGCAAAGGGCCCGAAGGGCGAGCTGTTTTTCGTTGCTAACGACGAAATCAGCCTCAAGCTTGAAAATAACGCCGTCGTCGTGACGCCGGTGAACCAGACCAAGGATGCGCGCGCAAAGTGGGGCATGTCCCGCACGATGATCGAAGGCATCTTCAAGGGCGTCAAGGACGGTTTCGAGCGCAAGCTTGAAATCAACGGTGTCGGTTACCGCGCCGCCATGCAGGGCAAGAACCTGCAGCTGGCTCTCGGTTTCAGCCACGACGTGATCTACGAGCCGCCGGTCGGTATCTCGATCGTTGTTCCGAAGCCGACGGAAATCGTCGTCAGCGGCATCAACAAGCAGCAGGTCGGTCAGGTTGCCGCCGAAATCCGCGAATACCGCGGTCCCGAGCCTTACAAGGGCAAGGGCGTCAAGTACGCTGACGAGCGGATCGTCCGCAAAGAAGGCAAGAAGAAGTAAGGATCACGCGAAATGGCTAGCAGGAAAGAAGCACTTGCACGTCGTGCCAACCGCGTGCGCCGTCATCTCAAGTCGGTGGCCAATGGCCGTCCGCGCCTGTCGGTTCATCGCTCCTCGAAGAACATCTACGCCCAGGTCATCGATGATGTGGCCGGCAAGACGCTTGCGTCTGCCTCCACTCTCGAGAAGGATCTGCGCGGTTCTCTGAAGACCGGTGCCGATACCGCCGCCGCTGCCGTTGTGGGCAAGCTCCTCGCAGAGCGCGCCTCCAAGGCCGGTGTTACGGAAGTCGTGTTCGACCGTGGCGCCTTCATCTATCACGGCCGCATCAAGGCTCTCGCCGAAGCGGCCCGCGAAGGCGGTCTCACCTTCTGATCAGTTTCCGGCCGGACGCTCAAGCGCCGGCCGGATTTTCGCCGGACCGCAGGCACTCTCCGAAAGGGGAGGCTGATGCGGTCCACATTTGTTTGCCGATTGCACCCGGAAAAGAAAAAGGAAGAGGACAATGGCACAGGAAAGAAGGCCGCAGCGGGACGACCGCCAGAGCCGTGAAGAGCGCGATAGCGAATTCGTCGACAAGCTTGTCGCGATCAACCGCGTCGCCAAGGTCGTCAAGGGCGGCCGTCGTTTCGGTTTCGCAGCACTCGTCGTCGTTGGCGACCAGAAGGGCCGCGTCGGCTTCGGCCATGGCAAGGCACGTGAAGTGCCGGAAGCCATCCGCAAGGCAACCGAAGCCGCCAAGCGCGAGCTGATCTTCGTACCGCTGCGTGACGGTCGTACGCTGCATCACGATGTTCATGGCCGCCACGGCGCCGGCAAGGTTCTGCTGCGCTCGGCCAAGGTCGGTACCGGCATCATCGCCGGCGGTCCGATGCGCGCCGTATTCGAAACACTCGGTATGCACGACGTCGTCGCCAAGTCGACCGGTTCGTCGAACCCCTACAACATGGTTCGCGCCACCTTCGACGCTCTGAAGCACCAGGTTCACCCGAAGGACATCGCAGCTCAGCGCGGCATCAAGTATGCAACGCTGCAGGCTCGTCGTGGCGCCTCCGGCAACGCCTCTGAAGAATAAGAGGAGTTTGACAGATGGCCAAGGCTACCAAGAAGGCTGAAGCGAAGACTGTCACGATCGAACAGATCGGCAGCCCGATCCGCCGTCCGGACGTCCAGCAGCGCACGCTGATCGGTCTCGGACTGAACAAGATGCACCGTCGCCGCACGCTGGAGGATACTCCTTCGGTTCGTGGCATGATCCGTGCTGTCCAGCATCTCGTTCGCGTCGTCGACGAGAAGTGAGACGGAGGAAACGCTCATGAAACTCAATGAAATCAAGGACAACGAAGGCTCGACCCACAGCCGCAAGCGCCTCGGCCGCGGTATCGGTTCGGGCTCGGGCAAGACAGGTGGTCGCGGCGTAAAGGGTCAGAAGTCCCGTTCGGGCGTCGCCATCAATGGCTTCGAAGGCGGCCAGATGCCGATCTATCGTCGCCTGCCGAAGCGCGGCTTCAACAACATTTTCGCTTCCGATTTTGTTGTCGTGTCGCTGGCCCGTATTCAGACGGCGATCGACGCCGGCAAGCTCGATGCCAAGACGACCGTTGACGCAGCTGCCCTCAAGGCTGCTGGTGTCATCCGCCGCGTCAAGGATGGCGTTCGCGTTCTCGCCGACGGCGAGATCAAGGCCAAGATCACCATCGTCGTTGCAGGCGCCTCCAAGCCTGCCGTCGAGAAGATCGAAAAGGCCGGCGGCACCGTGACGCTGCTTTCGGCTCCGGCTGCAGCCGAATAAATAATCTGATGATATATCGCCCGGGGTGCTTCACACCGGGCGATTTTGCTCCCATATGTGGGCCTCACAAAAACTTGGCTGGCGCGCCCGCGTCATGCCGGTAAGACTCGAAAACAAGGGTGAGGCAAGGGGTTGCGCCGCAATCCGTCCTGAACCCGGTTTTGAATAATTTCATACTGATTCCGGGTCCGGTCTGTCCCCCAGAGACGCCGGAATTGGTAGCGCGGAGAAACGCATGGCTTCTGCAGCGGAACAATTGGCATCCAACCTCAATTTTTCGACCTTCGCCAAAGCCGAGGATTTGAAGAAGCGCCTGTGGTTCACACTGGCAGCTCTCCTCGTCTACCGACTCGGCACGCATATTCCGCTTCCGGGTCTCAATCCCGAAGCCTATGCCCAGGCTTTCCGCGGCCAGTCAGGCGGCATTCTCGGCCTTTTCAACATGTTCTCGGGCGGCGCTGTTCAGCGCATGGCGATCTTCGCGCTCGGCATCATGCCCTATATCTCCGCTTCGATCATCGTGCAGCTCATGACCTCGGTCGTGCCGGCGCTCGAAAACCTCAAGAAGGAAGGCGAGCAGGGCCGTAAGATCATCAACCAGTATACCCGCTATGGCACCGTCATCCTCGGTGCGCTCCAGGCCTATGGCATTGCCGCCGGCCTTGAAAGCGGCCAGGGCCTCGTCGTCGAGCCAGGCTGGTTCTTCCGTGTTTCCACCGTTCTGACGCTGCTCGGCGGCACGATGTTCCTGATGTGGCTCGGCGAGCAGATTACCTCGCGCGGCATCGGCAACGGCATCTCGCTGATCATTTTCGCCGGCATCGCCGCCGGCCTTCCCACTGCTCTTGCCGGCACGCTCGAACTCGGCCGCACCGGTGCGCTGTCGACCTTCCTCATCCTGCTCGTCATTGTCGTCGCGATCGCCGTCATCGGCATCATCGTCTTCGTCGAACGCGCCCAGCGCCGGCTGCTGATTCAGTATCCGAAGCGTCAGGTTGGCAATCGGATGTTCCAGGGCGATACCTCGCACCTGCCGCTGAAGCTCAACACTTCAGGTGTCATTCCGGCGATCTTCGCGTCGTCTCTGCTGCTGCTGCCGGCAACGGTCGCGGGTTTCGCCAATACCACGGCAATGCCTTCCTGGGCGACATCGATCGTCGCGGCCCTCGGTCATGGCCAGCCGCTCTACATGGTGCTGTACGGCGCGCTGATCGCCTTCTTCGCCTTCTTCTATACGGCTATCGTCTTCAATCCGAAGGACACGGCCGACAATTTGAAGAAGCATGGCGGCTTCATTCCCGGCATCCGCCCGGGCGAGCGCACTGCCGAATATATCGACTACGTGCTGACCCGCATCACGGTGATCGGCGCGATCTATCTCGTCTTCGTCTGCATTCTCCCAGAGATTCTGGTGTCGCAAACCGGCATTCCATTAGCCCTTGGTGGGACTTCGCTTTTGATCGTGGTTAGCGTAACTCTTGATACGGTTGCACAGATCCAGGGTCACCTGATCGCGCAGCAATACGAAGGCCTGATCAAGAAATCGAAGTTGCGTGGAGGAAAGAGGGGGCGATGAGACTTATCCTTTTGGGGCCGCCGGGCGCGGGTAAGGGAACCCAGGCCCAGCGGATCGTGGAAAAGCACGGCATTCCGCAGCTTTCCACGGGGGACATGCTGCGTGCAGCGGTTAACGCCGGCACGGATGTCGGCAAGCGCGCGAAGGCGGTTATGGACGCCGGCAAGCTCGTCTCAGATGAGATCGTCATTGCCATCGTTTCCGAGCGAATCGATCAACCCGATTGCGCCAACGGCTTCATTCTCGACGGCTTCCCCAGGACGCTCGTCCAGGCTGATGCCACCGAGGCGATGCTGAAGGCAAAGGGTCTCGGCCTCTCCGTTGTCATTGAATTCCGTGTCGATGATGACGAATTGATCCGACGTGTTGCCGGTCGCTACTCCTGTGCACAGTGTGGCAGCGTCTATCACGATACCGATAAGGTTCCGGCTGCTGAGGGCGTGTGCGACAAGTGCGGTTCGACGCACTTCAAGCGCCGTCCCGATGACACCCCGGAGACCATGACGGCTCGGCTGCAGGTCTACTACAAGGAAACCTCGCCGCTGATCGGTTATTACCATGCCAAGGGCAAGCTCAAGTCCGTGGACGGCATGGCAGAGATCGATCAGGTGACGGCCGAGGTCGAAAGCATTCTTTCCAAGCTTTAAGGCTTTGAAAATAAACTTGGCGGAACGGTTGCTTTTCAGCAGTGATTCCGCTAAACACCGCGCCAACTCGCGACATTCCATGCGATCGGCGCGGATTTCCCAGGGAAGTCCGGGTGCGGTCGTTTTGACATGTTACGGACGTAAATCTGAACGGGCGGTTCTCAAGAGCCGCATAACGAAGCCCACTTGCCGGATGGCAACTGGAATGCAAGGAGAACAGGCGTGGCACGTATCGCTGGCGTCAACATCCCGACTGCGAAGCGCGTTGTTATCGCGCTGACCTACATTCACGGGATCGGTCCGAAATTCGCACAGGAAATCGTCGAAAAGGTCGGTATCCCGGCCGAACGTCGTGTGCATCAGCTGACGGACGCAGAAGTCCTTCAGATCCGCGAAGCCATCGATCGCGACTATCAGGTGGAAGGCGATCTTCGTCGTGATACCGCGATGAACATCAAGCGTCTGATGGACCTCGGCTGCTACCGTGGCCTGCGTCATCGCCGCGGCCTTCCGGTTCGCGGTCAGCGCACGCACACAAATGCCCGCACCCGCAAGGGTCCGGCAAAGGCAATCGCTGGCAAGAAGAAGTAATTTCCGGGAAACCGGGGTGGGGAGGCTGGCGGTCTGCGCCGGCCTCTTTTGAGTTTGGAGCGGGACCATATAGGCGCCGTTCCGGTGTAGCCGCTGGCATTACGGCGGTGAAGAGATCAACGAAAGGAATACCATGGCTAAGGAAGCCGTCCGCGTTCGCCGTCGCGAGCGCAAGAACATCTCGTCGGGTGTCGCTCACGTCAACTCGACCTTCAACAACACGATGATCACCATCACCGACGCGCAGGGCAATGCGATCGCCTGGTCGTCGGCTGGCGCCAAGGGCTTCAAGGGCTCGCGCAAGTCGACCCCGTTCGCCGCCCAGATCGCTGCCGAAGACTGCGCCAAGAAGGCCCAGGAGCACGGCATGAAGTCGCTGGAAGTCGAAGTTTGCGGTCCGGGTTCGGGTCGTGAATCGGCTCTGCGCGCGCTCCAGGCTGCAGGTTTCATGATCACGTCCATCCGCGACGTGACCCCGATCCCGCACAATGGCTGCCGTCCGCGCAAGAAGCGCCGCGTCTGATCATCGCTCTCGTCACCGGTGAGCGCCTTCGCGCTCCCGGTGGTTTTCAAGCTCGGTTGTCACGATTGGATGGTGGCAACGAACGGAAGGCAAACTCATGATTCAGAAGAACTGGCAGGAACTGATCAAGCCGAACAAGGTGGAGTTCTCTTCGAGCTCGCGCACCAGGGCGACGCTTGTTGCCGAACCGCTGGAGCGCGGCTTCGGCCTCACGCTCGGCAACGCGCTTCGCCGCGTTCTGCTCTCCTCGCTGCGCGGTGCTGCCGTCACGGCGGTGCAGATCGATGGCGTGCTGCATGAATTCTCCTCGATCCCGGGCGTCCGCGAAGACGTGACGGACATCGTGCTCAACATCAAGGAAATCGCCATCAAGATGGATGGCGATGATGCAAAGCGCATGGTCGTGCGCAAGCAGGGCCCGGGCGTTGTCACGGCTGGCGACATTCAGACGGTCGGCGATATCGAAATCCTCAACCCCGAGCATGTCATCTGCACGCTCGACGAGGGCGCCGAGATCCGCATGGAGTTCACCGTCAACAACGGCAAGGGCTACGTTCCGGCCGAACGCAATCGTGCGGAAGATGCTCCGATCGGTCTCATCCCGGTCGACAGCCTCTATTCGCCGGTCAAGAAGGTGTCCTACAAGGTTGAAAATACCCGTGAAGGACAGGTTCTCGACTACGACAAGCTGAACATGACCATCGAAACCGATGGCTCGATCACCGGCGAAGACGCGGTCGCTTTTGCGGCGCGCATCCTCCAGGATCAGCTTGGCGTCTTCGTCAACTTCGACGAGCCGCAGAAGGAAACCGAAGAGGAAGCAGTCACCGAACTCGCTTTCAACCCGGCTCTCCTGAAGAAGGTGGACGAACTCGAACTGTCGGTCCGTTCGGCAAACTGCCTGAAGAACGACAACATCGTCTACATCGGCGACCTCATTCAGAAGACCGAAGCAGAAATGCTCCGCACACCGAATTTTGGTCGCAAGTCGCTGAACGAAATCAAGGAAGTTCTCGCTTCCATGGGCCTGCACCTCGGCATGGAAGTGCCGGCATGGCCGCCCGAGAACATCGAAGATCTCGCCAAGCGTTACGAAGACCAATACTGAGAAAACAAAAGGCAGGCTCTTTCGGCTGCCTTTCCCCGTCAAACAGCAGGCCGATCGCCTGCATGTGCCAGGAAACGGCAGGCCCACTTAGCGTAAGGGCACCTGCATTAAAGGAGAATAGCAATGCGCCATGGTAAAGCCGGCCGCAAGCTGAATAGAACTGCAAGCCACCGCAAGGCGATGTTCGCCAACATGGCGGCTTCGCTGATTACCCACGAGCAGATCGTCACGACCCTGCCGAAGGCCAAGGAAATCCGCCCGATCGTCGAGAAGCTCGTCACGCTCGGCAAGCGCGGCGACCTGCACGCTCGCCGTCAGGCGATCTCGCAGATCCGCGATGCCGCTGTCGTCTCGAAGTTGTTCGACACGATCGCAACGCGCTACGCCACCCGCAACGGCGGCTACCTGCGCATTATGAAGGCCGGCTTCCGCCAGGGCGACAATGCCGCCATGGCTGTGATCGAATTCGTGGATCGCGATGCCTATGCCAAGGGCGCAGCCGACAAGGCCCGCGTCGCTGCCGAAGAGCAGGCTGTCGCCGCTTAATCTTCCGCTCCGGCGGAAACAGAACAGCCGGGCTGGAAAGCCCGGCTGTTTTTGTTTCTGATATAGTGACGAGACCGGCTCCATTGCGCAAAATCATTCAGATTCGCTCTCCGCAGTTCCTTCGTCTGGCCGCCCTGTTTCTTGTCATCGTTCTCGGGCTGGTGCTCCGCAGGTTTGGCTATGCGGTCGATCTGCCTTTTATCGTCGTCAAATATGGCGGATCGGCACTCTGGGGAGCGATGGTCTATCTGCTCGTGGCGCTCTTTGTCACAAGTTCACGGCCGGCAGTAATTTCTGTCACAGCGCTGTTCATAGCGATCTCAGTGGAATTGTTCCGGCTTTATCACACGCCCTGGCTCGACGCGTTTCGGCTGACCACGGCAGGCGCGTTGTTGCTTGGCCGGGTATTTTCGCTTTGGAACATGCTGGCTTATGCCATCGGCATAGCCGCGGCCTGCGCCTTCGATCCCGCACGTCGGGCTGCGACGCATCCTCGCGGGTAAGTCTGCAATCCTACGAAACAGACGCTACTGCGCGATTGCGCGTCCGCCCTTTGCCCTTCTGCCTGTTGCGTGCGATGGGCCGATAAGAGCGGTAGAGGATCAGCGCGATGATCAGCCCGACATAGATATATTGCTCGAGGTCGAGGATCTTGGTCGAGAGCGCGAAGTGCAACGCCCCGCAGGCGGCGACGATATAGACGAGGCGATGCAGCCAGATCCAGTTCTTGCCGAGGCGGCGGATCGAGAGATTGTTGGATGTCAGCGCCAGCGGAATGAGCATCGCAAGCCCGGCCATGCCGAACATGATGAAGGGGCGCTTCAGCACGTCGTTGATGACGGCGGAAATATCCATCGCCTGGTCGAGCACCATGTAGACGGTGAAGTGCATCAGCGCGTAGTAGAAGGTCAGCAGACCGAGGGCGCGGCGATAGCGTAGATAGTTCCAGCCGAAGAGCTCACGGGCAGGGGAAACGGCAAGGGTCAGGATCAAAAAACGGATCGTCCAGATGCCGAGGAAGAGCTCGAAGGTTTTGACCGGATCCGCGCCGAGCTGATCGGTCGCGCCGAGATAGAAAGTCCAGGCCGCAGGCACGAGCCCGACGACATAAAGCAGCCAGACGGAGGCGGGTTGCCAGCGCTTCGGGATGGCGAGCGACAGTTCCGCCATCAGAAATTCGCCTTCAGGTCCATGCCGGCATAAAGGCTCGCCACCTCGTCGGCATAACCGTTGAAGGGCAGGGTGGGATGGCGGCTCGCGCCGAAGAAGCCGCTTTCGCCGATGCGCCGTTCGCTCGCCTGGCTCCAGCGGGGATGGTCGACCGCTGGATTGACGTTGGCGTAGAAGCCGTATTCCTGCGGATTGGTGACCTGCCAGGTATTCTTGGGCTGCTGGTCGGTGAGTGTGATCCTGACGATCGACTTGATGCCCTTGAAGCCGTATTTCCACGGCACGACGAGCCGGATCGGCGCGCCGTTCTGGTTTGGCAGCGTTTCGCCATAGAGCCCGACGGCAAGCAGCGTCAGCGGATGGCGCGCCTCGTCCAGGCGCAGACCTTCGACATAGGGCCAGTCGAGCGACTGGAAGAAGCCCTTCTGCCCAGGCATCTCGTCCGGCCGCACGACGGTTTCGAATGAGACGTATTTGGCGCTGCCGAGCGGCTCCACCTTGTCGAGCAGCGATGCCAGCGGAAAGCCGTCCCAGGGGATGACCATGGACCAGGCCTCGACGCAGCGCATCCGGTAGGTGCGCTCCTCGATCGGGAATTCCTTCATCAGCGCCTCGAGGTCGAAGGTACCTGGCTTGTTGACCATGCCGTCGACCTTGATCGTCCAGGGCAGCGGCTTGAAATCGCTGGAAAGTGCTGCGGGATCACCCTTGTCGAGGCCGAACTCATAGAAATTATTGTAGGTCGTGACGTCCTTGAGCGGCGTCGCCTTCTCGTCGACCTTGTACTTGCTCTCAACGGCGGAGAGGGCCGCAGCGCTCGCCTTGCCGGCGCTGTAGAGCGCCATGGCGCCAAGTGCTGCCGCGCCGAGGAATTCACGACGGCGCACATAGATCTGGCGCGGCGTGATCTCCGATGACGCGATCTTCGGTGGGCGATAGGTTGGCATGTCGAAATCTCCTGGGCGGATTTCTGCAATATAGTCTTTAAACGAACCGCCCGCATGTTCGGATGAGTGTCTAAGCCTTGAATATTACAGACGTGAAGCCAATTTTTTGTGTTCGGCCGTGATGGAATAGGCTGTAACGAAACGTCGCGCCTTACCGTATATGATCGATGGGCCTCATGGCGCTCAGGCCATGGCGTACCGGATTTGGCCTTCACGGTAGTGACAGCCCCCGTCGATTGGATTAGGACAATTCGAAAAAGCAGCGTTTGCCCGGCCTGCAGGCTCCATGCCGCCCCGCTTCGCCTGATAATTCCGACACGTTGAGGAAGACACCGATGCCAGCTTACCGTTCCAGAACCACGACCCATGGCCGCAACATGGCGGGCGCCCGCGGCCTTTGGCGCGCCACGGGCATGAAGGATTCGGATTTCGGCAAGCCGATCATCGCGGTGGTGAATTCCTTCACCCAGTTCGTGCCCGGCCACGTGCACCTGAAGGACCTTGGCCAGCTCGTCGCCCGCGAGATCGAGGCGGCCGGCGGTGTTGCCAAGGAATTCAACACGATCGCCGTCGATGACGGCATCGCCATGGGTCATGACGGCATGCTGTATTCGCTGCCCTCGCGAGAGCTCATCGCCGACAGCGTTGAATACATGGTCAATGCCCATTGCGCTGACGCCATGGTCTGCATCTCCAACTGCGACAAGATCACCCCCGGCATGTTGATGGCGTCGCTGCGCCTCAATATCCCGACCGTCTTCGTCTCGGGCGGTCCGATGGAAGCCGGCAAGGTCGTGCTGCACGGCAAGACGCATGCGCTCGACCTCGTCGATGCCATGGTCGCCGCAGCCGATGACAAGATCAGTGACGAGGACGTCCAGACCATCGAACGCTCTGCCTGTCCGACCTGCGGCTCCTGCTCCGGCATGTTCACCGCCAATTCGATGAACTGCCTGACGGAAGCACTCGGCCTGTCGCTGCCCGGCAACGGCTCGACACTTGCCACCCACGCCGACCGCAAGCGCCTCTTCGTCGAGGCCGGCCATCTGATTGTCGATCTCGCCCGCCGTTATTACGAGCAGGATGACGTCAAGGCGCTGCCGCGCACCATCGCCTCCAAGCAGGCCTTCGAGAATGCCATGACGCTCGATATCGCCATGGGCGGTTCGACCAATACGGTCCTGCACATCCTTGCTGCCGCCCATGAAGGCGAGATCGATTTCACCATGACCGATATCGATGCGCTGTCGCGCCGGGTGCCGTGTCTGTCGAAGGTCGCCCCCGCCAAGAGCGATGTCCATATGGAAGACGTCCACCGCGCCGGCGGCATCATGTCGATCCTCGGCGAACTCGACAAGGGCGGTCTCTTGAACCGCGATTGCCCGACCGTCCATGCCGAGACGCTGGGCGATGCGATCGATCGCTGGGATATCACCCGCACCAACAGCGAGACCGTTCGCAACTTTTATCGTGCCGCTCCGGGTGGCATTCCCACCCAGGTCGCCTTCAGCCAGGAGGCCCGCTGGGACGAACTCGACACCGACCGCGAAAACGGCGTCATCCGCTCGGTCGAACATCCCTTCTCCAAGGATGGTGGTCTTGCCGTGCTCAAGGGCAACCTTGCGATCGACGGCTGCATCGTCAAGACCGCCGGCGTCGATGAATCGATCCTGAAGTTCTCCGGCCCCGCCCGCGTCTTCGAAAGCCAGGATGCCTCCGTCAAGGCGATCCTTGCCAACGAGGTGAAGGCCGGCGACGTCGTCGTCATCCGCTACGAAGGCCCGAAGGGCGGCCCTGGCATGCAGGAAATGCTCTATCCGACCAGCTATCTGAAGTCGAAGGGCCTCGGCAAGGCCTGCGCGCTCATCACCGACGGCCGCTTCTCCGGCGGCACCTCCGGCCTCTCGATCGGCCATGTCTCGCCGGAGGCGGCAAATGGCGGCACGATCGGCCTGGTTCGCGAAGGTGACATGATCGACATCGACATCCCCAACCGCACGATCAGCCTGCGTGTCAGCGAGACCGAGCTCGCCGCCCGCCGCTCCGAGCAGGATGGAAAGGGCTGGTATCCCACAGAAGTCCGCAAGCGCAACGTCACGACCGCCCTGAAGGCCTACGCCGCCTTCGCAACGAGTGCGGACCGCGGCGCCGTGCGCGATCTGAACGCCCGCTGAGTCGCTTCAACCTGCGACCCGCTGATTAAGAGTCAGCTGCTCCGCCGACCGGTCGCTTTCAAAGCGGCCGGTTGATGTTTTTATAGGTCTCGCCGAGCTGCTTCAGCCGCTCGTCATAGGCAGCCTTGATGCAGGCCGCATCCGCCCCGCATTCCTGCCGTTTCTTCAGCCAGGCGGTCTGTTCGTCCTGCAATGTTCCACGCGAGCCCATCGCCAGCAGGCCGGAGAGCAGCTCGAAGGTCGTCACCATCTTCACGTCGGCATCGTTGAGTGCGCGGTTGTCGCAGATCGCTTTCTCATCCGGCTTCAATTCCTTCGCATCGCAATCGAAGCTTGCTGCCTGTACCAGGTTGGATGCAATGAGCAGCATCGCAAAGCCGAGGGCCGCTGTCGTCGTTCTTGTCGTGATCATTCATATGTTCCTATTGCCGCCGGTCAGGCCAGCTTCCGCAGTGCCAGAGCCAGGAAGATGATGCAGATGAGCCAGACGGCAAGGATGAAGATCAGTCCGACCCGGCTGGAGGGACGTTCGACGCGCCTTGCCGCCTCCGTGCGAAGCTCGTTCATCACCTCTGCCGGAACGAGCCGGATCGCCAGCATGATGCCGAGCGGCACGATGAGGAGATCGTCGAGATAGCCGAGGATGGGGATGAAATCGGGGATGAGATCGATGGGCGACAGCGCGTAGGCGGCAACGGCGCCGGCCACCGCTTTAGCATGCCACGGCACGCGGGGATCGCGGGCGGCAAGCCATAGGGCCACGATGTCACGCCTCAGTGACTTCGCCCAGTTTTTGGCTTTTGATATCAGTTGCATGGCCAATCTTCCTGAATCAAATTCATATTGACTTCAACCGGTTTCCAAGACGTCCCCTTGCCTTATTCTTCCATGCTTCCGCCCTCTTTCCTTTCTAGCGTCGGGCCGCAGAACAGGATGATTTCAGGCCGGTCGGCCTAAAATCTGAATCCTGTTCGCAATTAAATAGTTAGAGCATGATGTCGTCCGAAAACCGCTCACACTTTTCGGCATCATGCTCTAAAACGTTCCTCAAGAGGATTCAAAAGGGATACCCATGCAAGGCCTGTTCAAGCGCGCCTCCGTCTCGCTATTCGCTCTCATGCTCGTTCTGCCGGCTGCGGCCCATGCGCAGACGGCAAAGACCGTACCCGAGAGCCAGATGCAGATGCAGCTCTCCTTCGCCCCGCTCGTCAAACAGACGTCGGGCGCCGTCGTCAACGTCTATGCGGAAAAGACCGTCAAGCGGCAGTCGCCCTTTGCCGGCGACCCTTTCTTCGAGCAGTTTTTCGGCCAGCAGATGCCAAACCGTTCGGAAAAGCAGTCGTCGCTCGGTTCCGGCGTCATCGTCGAGGCGAACGGCACTGTCGTGACCAACAATCATGTCGTCGAAGGCGCCGACGACATCAAGATCGCACTGTCGGATGGCCGCGAATTCCCCTGCAAGGTGGTGCTGCGTGATGACCGTGTCGATCTCGCCGTGCTGAAGATCGACACCAAGGAAAGCTTCCCGACATTGCCGATCGGCAATTCCGATACGGTCGAGGTCGGCGATCTCGTGCTGGCGATCGGCAACCCCTTCGGCGTCGGCCAGACGGTGACGAGCGGTATCGTCTCAGCACTTGCCCGCAACCAGGTGGTCAGGAACGAATTCGGCTTCTTCATCCAGACCGATGCCTCTATCAATCCCGGCAATTCCGGCGGCGCCTTGATGAACATGAAGGGCGAACTGATCGGCATCAACACGGCGATCTTCTCGCGCGGCGGCGGCTCGAACGGCATCGGCTTCGCCATCCCTGCCAATCTGGTCAAGGTCTTCCTCTCCTCTGCCGATGCCGGCGTCAAATCCTTCGAACGGCCCTATGTCGGCGCGAGCTTCGATGCCGTAACCTCGGAAGTCGCTGAGGCGCTGGGGCTGAACAAGGCCCGCGGCGCGCTCGTCGTCAAGGTCTCGGAAGGCGGGCCGGCGGCCAAGGCCGGGCTGAAAGCCGGAGAAATCGTCACTGCCGTCGACGGGATTTCTGTCGAACATCCGGATGCGCTGCTCTACCGGCTGACGACGGCGGGGCTCGGCAAATCGGTCAACCTCACCGTCGTCGAGAACGGCCGCGAGGAGCAGCTGCCGCTGACGCTCGCCCGTGCCCCGGAAACCTCGCCGCGCGACCAGCGCACGATCGGCGGGCATACGCCGTTTACCGGCGCCGTCGTCGAGAACCTGTCGCCCCGGGTCGCCGACGAGCTGCGCATGCCGCCGGAATCGGCAGGCGTCGTCGTATCCGAGGTGAAGGACGATTCGCCTGCTGCCCGTCTCGGTTTCGAACCGAAGGATATCATCGTCTCGATCAACGGCACGGATGTGAAGTCGACCAGCGAACTATCCCAGATCGCCGATAGCGACCCCGGCCTCTGGCGGGTCGAGATAGAGCGCGACGGCCAGCGCATCCGGCAATTTTTCCGATGAGCAACGATCTCTTCGCGCCGCGTGTTCCGGAGGAGGTCGCTGCCAGGCGGCCGCTTGCCGACCGGCTGCGGCCGAAGACGCTTGCCGATGTCACCGGTCAGGAACACCTGACCGGTGAGGATGGCGTGCTGAAAAGGATGATCGAAAGCGGCTCGCTCGGCTCGATGATCTTCTGGGGTCCGCCCGGCACCGGCAAGACGACGGTGGCACGGTTGCTTTCGGGCGAGGCGGGCCTGGCCTTCGAGCAGATATCGGCGATCTTCTCCGGCGTCGCCGATCTGAAGAAGGTGTTCGAGACAGCCCGTTTGCGGCGTATGGACGGCCGTCAGACGCTGCTCTTCGTCGATGAGATCCATCGTTTCAACCGCGCCCAGCAGGACAGTTTCCTGCCCGTCATGGAGGATGGCACCGTCATCCTCGTCGGCGCCACCACCGAGAACCCATCCTTTGAGCTCAACGCCGCTCTGCTGTCGCGTGCCCGTGTGCTCACCTTCAAGTCGCATGACGAGGGGAGCCTCGAGGAACTGCTGAAGCGTGCCGAGGCGATCGAGCAGAAGCCGCTGCCGCTGACGGAGGATGCTCGCGTCAGCCTGATCCGCATGGCCGACGGCGATGGCCGCGCGGTGCTGACGCTCGCCGAAGAAGTCTGGCGCGCGGCGCGCGAAGGCGAGAGCTTCGACACAGAAGGCCTGACGCGCATCGTCCAGCGCCGTGCCCCGGTCTACGACAAGGCGCAGGATGGTCACTACAATCTGATCTCGGCGCTGCATAAATCCGTACGCGGCTCGGATCCCGATGCCGCGCTCTACTATCTCGCCCGTATGTTCGATGCCGGCGAGGATCCGCTCTATCTCGGCCGGCGGCTGGTGCGCATGGCGGTGGAGGATATCGGTCTTGCCGATCCGCAGGCGCTGGTGATCTGTAATGCCGCCAAGGATGCCTATGAGTATCTCGGCTCGCCGGAAGGTGAACTGGCGCTGGCCCAGGCCTGCGTCTATCTCGCCACCGCGCCGAAATCGAATGCGGTCTACACTGCCTTCAAGGCGGCAAGCCAGGCCGCGAAGCAGAATGGCTCGCTGCTGCCGCCGAAGCATATCCTCAATGCGCCGACCAAGCTGATGAAGGGCGAGGGTTACGGCGAAGGTTATCGCTACGACCACGACGAGCCGGACGCCTTTTCCGGCCAGGACTATTTCCCGGAGAAGATGGGTCGCCAGATATTCTACGATCCGCCGGAGCGCGGTTTCGAACGCGATATCCGCAAGCGGCTGGAATGGTGGGCAAAGCTTCGCAAGGAGCGCAATCCGCGCTGAGGCGCGGTGCCTGTTCGGTTGGTGAAGGGGCTCAGCCGCCAAGAACGATCGCTATTGCAACCAGAAGCAATCCGAGACAAGTCATCGTCATCCCTGCATAAAAGGGCCTGCCTCCTGAAAACGTCGCCCACGCATAGCCCGTCACAAATAGCAGCATGACAAGAAACAGGTTGCTGGCTCTCAGGGCAAGCTGCGCATTGTCGATGAGAAGGAAAGGGATAACTGCCGGAATGGAGGTGGCAGAAACCAAAAAGAAGATCGCAATTGCGGCAAACAGATCGCCTTTCGATAGGGACACCTTCACAGGATCGGCCCGCGATGCGAGCGTCAGGAGTGACCGATAGAGTGCCTCCGCATCGGCGGCCTTTCCAGAAAATGGTGCTTCTTCAATCGGGAATTCGTTCGCGAGCACCTTGAGCGCCGCAGATTCACTTTTGGCGGCTTTGATTTGCCGAAAAAGGCGCAGCCGTCTGCTCCTGTAGAATGTCGTGCCCAGGATGAACAATACGGCGTCAATGATCCCCCAAGCGACATTGCATCCGATTGTTGCAACTAAAAGCTCCTGAACATTTAACCCCTCTTTTTCAAGAACAAGTCTCGAACCAATCGTCCACGTGAGCGCCATAATCAATCCGAAAAGTACTTCGCCGAGCGCATCGCCAGGATCGATGATATTGGTGATACGACCCATTGGGCTCGAAGTCATGGCCTACTCCCCACGTTGTGAAGATCTTCGTCTGCTACCCCACTTACCCTCGGCGCATCAAATGGCGAGCCGAGCTGCATCTGGTGGCGCTGCGGCGCGGGCAAGCCTCGCGACAGGAGAACTGTGATCGACGTGGCAGTCTGATTCAATGATCCTGATCAAGGATCGGGGAGGATGTACGCGTTTTTCGAGCGCTTGATGGCTGCACGAACGCCCTAATCGGGGGCGCCGGCTGGTTGGCAGGAGAGACGAGCCGAGAAGATGCGTGGTGCTGCCAAGCTCAGGAAACGCGCGGTGTCTTCTGATTTGGTGGTGCGGCGATTACCTTGACGGACGATTCCGCAAGCCCGTGATGACCTTCCATGTCGACGACGACATGCCAGTGACCACTTTCCGGAACGGCGATCTTGATCGGCGATTTGCGCGCCACGCCGCCGATATATTTGAAATCGAGAACCTCGGTGAACCGCTGGAAATTCGGCGCCGTCATCAGGCGGACATTGTTCACCGCATTCAACGACACCTCGATGATCGTTCCGGCGCGTTGTTCCTTGAGATCATAATGGGTGAAGCGGAAATTCGGTTTCGGCATCGGTCTCGCGGCGTCTGAAGTCTCTGCGCCAGGATTTTACCAGCATGCCGGTTAAGGAAAAGTTGGATATTGGCCCCCAACCCATGTCTTCGGTCTCCCGCCGGCTGAAAACGGCGGGAGACCGATAAGATTTAGTGGATATTCGCGGTGCTACGCGCAAAGGGCGCGAATTCGAGCACCATGCCTGCGGCCGCCCTATGGATATCAGCCGAGGGGCAGTTGCATTCCCCTGCAGCGAAATGGAGGGCGGCCGCCTCATCGATGAAGAGCCCGCCAACGAGGCCATCGCGATCGTGGACGATCCAGCGGCCGCTTCTGTCGCGGCCGACGGTGAAGCGGGCAGAAGGCGAGTGCGCTGCGGAAGGCAGGCTGCGGCGTTGCTGTGCGTTTGCCATTGTAATGATTCTTCGGTCCTGATGGTTCATCGGGAGATGAGGTTGAAGGTCATCTGCACCAGCCCGGCAAAGGCCATCGCTGCCCCAAGGCGGGGCGCAATGGCGGCAAGGCCGGAGAGCATCGTATGGGAGGGATCGGCGGCGAGTGTGCTGGGGTGGCTGCGTTGCAGCGGGTCGCTCTCGGCACTCGGTTCAGTCAGGCGTGACATCGGTTTGTCCTTTCGAAGTCTCACTCAACCGCCGCTTGATAGTGCGGCGGTGTCACGCCTTGGAAGATAGGCGTCTGCGGATAGGGTTTCCATTTGGCGCCAGAGAGGAAAATATAAAAATCTCATAGGGATAGCGCCATCCTCGTGCTGCTTTCGTCAAGGAAAGGCGCAAGCGCCTCGCCGATGGCCAAACACACCTCCGGCTCGGCGGCGACAAGCGGAAGGCGAAGCTCGGCCTTCAGCCCGCGCACCAGCCGCAGCGCATGCTTGATCCTCGCCGGATCGCCCTCCGGTCCGAGCGCTGATATCAGCGGCATCAGCCGGTCCTGCAGCGAACGCGCGGCCGAAAGGTTCCCGGCCCGGGCCGCCTGCTGCATCGAGATGAAGAGCCGCGGCACCACATTGGCGCCCGACGAGATCGTGCCGTCGCCGCCGGCGATGGTGAAGGCGAGCGCGGAAGGGTCGTGCCCGGAAAAGAAGCGGAAGCGCTGCCGCAGGATAGCCGAAAGGCCGACGAAGCGAGCGATGTCGCCCGTGGCGTCGCGGATGCCAAAGATTCCCGGGATGGTTGCCAGTCTGCCAAGCGTCTCCGTCGAAAGATCGCTCGCCGTCTGCGCCGGCGCATGGTCGATGATGACGGGCAGTCCGCTTGCCGCCGACAGCTGCTCGAAGTGGTAGACGATGCCCTGCTGCCCAGGCTTGGAATAATAGGGCACTGTGACGAGCGCTGCTGCGGCGCCGAGCACTTCCGCCTCGCGGGTGAGCGCGATCGTGCTGTCGGTGGAATTGGTGCCGGTGGCGGCGATGACCGGCACGCGGCCGGCCGCAGAGCGGATGACGAGATCGATTGCCTCGGCGCGCTCCTGCTGCGAAAGCGTCGGGCCTTCCCCCGTTGTCGAGCAGACCGTGAGCCCGTCGACGCCGCTAAGGATCTGCCATTCCGCAAGCGCCCGGAGCGCCGGCCTGTCGAGACAGCCATGACGAAACGGCGTGATGAGAGTGGTGATCGCGCCGCCAAGGCGCGGCATTCTCGCCGTTTCCACGGGCCGGCCTCAGAGCCAGCCGAAAACGACGACGTAGAGCTCGACGCAGGCGAGCACCACGCCGAAGACGATCAGCGCTCGGGCAGTGCGCTTCTCGCGCATCCGCCGGCTGCCGCGCGTGATCCTGTAGGGGTGAAGGGGTTTAGAATCGGAGGACATGACATATCGCATGGCATTTGACCTTTGCAGTGATGGCGAAAGCCTACTGCTGCGCGCGATAGGAAATCCATTCGGGGCACGGGGCGAAAATATAGGAATGGCATAAAGGTGATGGCAGAAATTTCGAAGCGCGGTGTCGGAAAGGGATAGCCGCCGCCGTCCTTGCGGTATCGACGCAAACACGGAGCAAGGACATGTCGAAGATGACGCTGATTTCGATGATCGCAACGGTCGCCGCATTCCTGGCCGCGCCCGATATATCAGGTGCTGACGGTGGCACGCCGGCGAGCGAGGACAGAAAGGCCGTAGCGCCGATCGTCAGGAAGGGAAGCGTGCCGGTCAACGGCATCGATTATTATTACGAGATCCGTGGAGAGGGCGAACCGCTGCTGCTCCTTCACGGCGGCCTGGGGCAGATCGAGATGTTCGCGCCGGTCATGCCTGTTTTCACCGACCACCGGCAGGTGATTGCCGTCGATCTGCAGGGCCATGGCCGCACGCCCCTCGGCAAGCGGCCGATCGAGCTTCCGGCCATCGGCGCCGATCTCGCGATCCTGGTGAAGCAACTCGGCTACGACAAGCTCGATGTCTTCGGTTATTCCTTCGGCGGCGGGGTGGCGCTGAACATGGCGGCGACCGCGCCCGACCGGGTGCGCCGGCTGGTGATACTCTCGGCGCCCTATGCGCAGAACGGCTTCTTCCCGGAGATGCTGCCGCAACAGGCGGCCGTCGGCGCTGGTATGGCCGACATGATGAAGGACACGCCGATGTTCCTCTCCTACAAGGCGGTGGCGCCTGACGTTTCCGAATTTCCGAAGCTGCTCGACGCCATGGGCGCACTGATGCGCGAACCTATCGACTATAGCGATGCCGTCGCCAAGCTTACCATGCCGGTCATGCTGATCTATGGCGATGCCGACATGATTCGGCCCGAGCATATGATCGACTTCTACCACAAGCTCGGCGGCGGTCTGCGCGATGCAGGCTGGATGCGGGAAAACATGTCGAGGAACCGGCTGGCGATCCTGCCTGATCTCACCCATTACGAGACTTTCGCCTCGCCCCTTATGGCGAATATGGCAATGACCTTCCTCGATGGCGGCGGCAAGGCGCCGAACTGGGCCGAGCAGGTCGGAAAGTAAGTGAAGACGGCCGGGCTTTCCGGTCGCCTTTCCCTCTGCGATCAGCTGCCGCGCTGGTTTTCCCTATCCAATTGCGTTACCAGCGCCAGGATCGTTTCCGAGACTGGCGTCGGCACGGCACTCAGGCGTCCGAGCGTCACTACCATGCCGACCAGCGGCGTGATTTCGAGCGCCTTGCCGCCGATCAGGTCCTGCAGCATCGATGTGCGCACGGCGCCGATGTGGCGCGATTGTTCGAGCCGCTGCTCGACGGTCATGCTGAAACGCGCGCCCAAGGCCTCGCCGACGGCGCGGACCTCGTTCATCACCTTGCCGACCGTGGTCGAAAGTGCCGGATCTGCCATGATGTCGGTCATCAGCGCCCTGGTCAGCGCGCTGATCGGGTTGAAGGCAGTATTGCCCATCAGCTTGCTCCAGATCTCGTCGCGGATAAAAGGCGTCGTCGTGATGTTGAGGCCGGCGTCGGTCAGCACCGCGGCGATCGCCTCGAGATCGGGCGAGATCTCGCCCGAGGGCTCGCCGAGCACGAAGCGGCCGTTGTTGGCAAGCTGGATCTCACCGGCGTTGATCACCTCTGCGCCTTGATAAGCGACACCGCCGATGACCCGTTCCGGCCCGATCAGCCGCCAAAGCCTGCCGCCGGGATCGAGTTCGTCGAATTGCAGCTCGGCATGCCTGCTCAGCGTATCGCGGTGAAAATACCACCACGGAATGCCGTTAAGGATCATGACGACGCGGGTACCTTCCTTGAGGAGGCTTGCAATGCCTTCGGCAGCGGGTGCCAGCTGATGCCCCTTGAGGCCGGTGATGACGAGATCCTGCGGCGGCAATGTCTTGGGATCGTCGGTCGCGGTGAGGCGGACATTGAGCGGCCTTTCCGCATCGGCTTCGCGCAGGCTGAGACCGTTGTCGCGGATGGCGTCGAGATGGGCTCCGCGCGCGACGACGGAGATGGTGGCGTCGTTTCCGGCTTGGCTTGCAAGCTTGACGGCGATAGCGCCGCCGAGTGCGCCAGCGCCATAGATGCAGATGGACTTGATGGACATGCTCGCCTCTTCATGGTGGTGGTCGAACCTAGATCTAGGTCATTCCAGACGTGAGGCGAATGCTAATTTGCCGCATCATGGGTTTTCCTGCTCACAGCGGCGCTGCCGCCGCCTTCCCGAGATCTGGGATGCGGCGGGCAGTGCCCCTCAGGCCAAGGCCGTTGCATCGCTTGGAAAATCCGTGGACAGCGCGAGCTGGCGCCAGGCGGCAAGTTCCTTTTCGACGCTGGCATGCTGCTGCTCGATGACGGCCACCGTGTCGCTGCCGAACGGCATCCGCAGCGGCGGATTGGCCGAGTTGACCATCGTCATGATGCCGGTGGCGAGCCTGGCGGGATTGCCGGGCTGGGCATGGTTGGCGTCGGCGGCGAAACTGCGCATGTTGCCGGCCGGCGTGCCTTCGTAGTCGGCGATGGAGGCCGGGCTCACCGCCAGCGACGTGTCGGCGAGGAAATCCGTGCGGAAGAAGCCGGGCTCGACGATCGTCACCTTGATGCCGAAAGGTTCGAGTTCGGCGGCCATCGACTCGGACAAACCTTCGACGGCGAACTTCGTCGAGCCGTAGACGCCCCAGCCGGGATAGCCGAAGTAACCGCCGATCGAGGAAAAGTTCAGGATGTGGCCGGAACGCTGGCGGCGCATATAGGGCAGCACGGCGCGCGTCACCTTCAGGAGCCCGAAGACGTTCGTGGCATAGAGCCTTTCGATCTCTTCGGCAGTGGCTTCCTCGACAGCGCCGAGCAGGCCGTAGCCGGCATTGTTGGCGAGAACATCGATGCGGCCGAAGTGGGCGATGCCGGCAGCCGCGGCCTCTTTCGCCTGTGCCTCGTTGGTGACGTCGAGGGCGACAGCAAGCAGGTTCGGATGATCACCGAACTGCTCGGTCACCGTCTTCGGGTTGCGGGCGGTGGCGATGACGGCATCGCCTGATGCGAGGGCTTCCTTGGTCATCAGCGCGCCGAAGCCGCGGGATGCACCAGTGATGAACCAGACTTTCATGACGAATTCCTCTCGATAACTGTTCGGTTGGCGTCGCATCTCTGTGCTGACGGTTTGAATTTGACCGAAAATCCGTTGCTGTATAAGATTTGTTATTCTTGAAACTATGATGAGTGTATTTCAGTAATGAGAGCCACCGAACTGTCCGAACTTGCGGCCTTCGCGGCTGTCGCGCGGCATAAGAGCTTCCGCAAGGCGAGTGAGGAGCGGGGCGTCACCGCTTCCGCAATCAGTCATGCCGTGCTCAATCTCGAAGACCGGATCGGCGTTCGCCTGCTCAACCGCACGACGCGCAGCGTCTCGCTGACCGAGGCCGGCGAACTCCTGGTCTCGCATCTCGATCCGGCCTTCGGCGAGATGGCAGCAGCGCTCGATGCTCTGAACCGCTACCGCGACACGCCGTTCGGCAAGGTGAGGATTAATGTGCCGAACTCGATCGGCCCCTTCGTCATCGGCCGCATCATCGGCCCCTTGCTCAAAAGCAATCCCCATTTGCAGCTGGAGATCAACGCGACCGACAGGCTGGTCGATATCGTCGAGGAGGGCTTCGATGCCGGCATCCGCTTCGGCGAGCGCGTCACGGAAGGCATGATCGCGCTGCGCATCAAGCCGCGCATCCGCTTGGTCGTCGTCGGTTCGCCCGCCTATTTCGAGACCCGGCCGAAGCCGACGACACCCCACGAACTCAAGCGCCATCTCTGCATTCAGAACATGTTTCCGTCAGGTGCGCGCTATGCCTGGGAATTCGAGAAGGATGGCCAGACCGTCAGCTTTCAGCCAACCGGACCGCTGTCGCTCGATGACCCCGAACTGATGATGCAGGCGGCATTTGGCGGTGTCGGCCTTGCCTATATCTGGGAGCCGCGCGTGGAGAAGGCGATCGCCAGCGGAGAGCTGATCCAGGTGCTGGACGACTGGTGCCAACCGGAGGAACCGCTCTATCTCTACTATCCGAGCCGCCGCCACATGTCGGCGGGCTTCAGAGCAGTCATCGACGCGATGAGAGCCGAGTAAAAAGGTCGGGATTCGCATCGCTCACCCTTTTGACTCCGACGCGTGAACTGGCCAAAGATACTGCCATGGCCGTCATGGCCCGCATCATCGGGAGAGGTTGATGAACCGTCGGATTTTGCCAACTGCCAATCGAAGAGGACTAAAGCGGATCAGCGGTCTGTTTCCTGCGTTGGCTGCGCTGATGCTGCTCGCCTCGGCGGCGACCGGGCGGGACATCGGACCGCAAAGCCAAATCTCGCGCGAGCAGGTCGAAAAATTCATCGGCCTCTGGAAAGATCACTTTGCCGGCGCCGATAGCCTGCAGCAGCGGCGGACAGCCTTCAGGACGCTGATGGAGACGACGCCGGGACCGACGCGCATCCAGGTTCGGCAAGTCGATGCCGACGGCGTCGATGCCGAGTTGATGTGGCCCGCTCGTCTTCATCATCCGATCGGCCAAAGGGTGATCCTCTATGTTCATGGCGGCGGCTTTTCCAGCGGCTCGATCCGCACGCACAGCCTGCTCGCGGGATCTCTCGCCAAGGCCGCGTCCAGCGACGTTCTTCTCATCGATTATCGGCTGATGCCCGAATATGCTTATCCCGCGCAGATCAACGATGCGCTGACGGCCTATCGTTGGCTTCTCGACAACGGCTATCGCAACGAGAACATCATCGTCGCCGGAGACGGCGCTGGCGGCAATATCGCGATCGAGACGGTGCTGCGGCAGATGCAGGCGGCGAAACCGCTGCCGGCTGCCGTGATTGCGCTCAGCCCCATCACCGATCTTGCCGCGACGGGCGGCTCGATGACATCAAATGCCGGAAACGACCCACTGCTCGGCAAGGCTGAGATCGAGACGCTGCGCAAGACCTATCTCCGCAGCCGGTCTCCGACCGATCCCCAGGCATCGCCGCTCTATGCCGACATGGCCGGTTTTCCACCGCTGCTGCTGCAGGTCGGCTCCGGCGAAGTCCTGCTGGATGATACGCTACGGCTCGCCGACAAGGCGCACCAGGCGGGAGTGGATGTCACCACCGAGGTCTGGCCGGGCATGCCGCATCAGTGGCAGCTGTTTCCCTCTTTGCTCGACGATGCCGATCGGTCGAGCCAGAATATCGCCGAGTTCGCGATCCAGCATTTTGCGGACAAACCGCAGGAGTAGAGGCCGCAGGAGTGACGGCCTGAGGAGTTGGAGCCGCAAGAGCACACGCCGGACGCTCTCCGTCATCGCATCATTGCGATGTGCCGCGGGACGGTGAGGGCGCCAGAGGCCGCTCGACTTCCCGGCCGACGCTGAGCGTCTTTCGCACATTCGGCTCCAGCCGCTCGATATAGGCGTGGTCGGGTGCAGCGCCCAGCGCATCCAGCATTTTCGAGAAGAAACACCGGGCCGCTGCCGCAGCGGTGACGTCGAAGACATCGGCATCGCTCAGCCCGTGTTTTTTCAGGCCATCTATATCCTGCTGTGTCACCGACGTCGCATCGCGTGCCACCTTGGCGGCAAAGGCCATGATCGCGCGTTCGCCGGCATCGATCGGCGCCTTCTCCGTCTCGTTGACAACAGCTGTCAGCCCGTCGCTGGTGAAACCCTCGCGCAGCAGCACCGAGCCGTGCGCCAGCATGCAATACGAGGATTTCAGCTCTTTTGCCGCCGCCAGCGTCACCAGTTCATAGCGCCGCAGGCTCATATGGCCGCGAATGCTCGAAAGCAGCGCTGCCCAGCTCTCCATCACCTCCGGCCGGTGGCCGAAGGCCCGGTACATGTTCGGCAGATATCCGTAGTTCGCCTCGGCCGACGCATACATCGACGTCGTCTTCTCGCTGGCGGATGCATTGGGGGTGTGAATGAAAGCCATGGCATGATCCTCCTCTATTGTGAGAAGGATAGGGTAGATATGCAGGACAGCAATCCTGAAACATCAGGCAGCGTCACTGGTCGCGGAAGCGTTACCAATTCTCTTGATGGGAAGGGTTACGGTAAATGTCGATCCGCATCCTCTTTCGCTTCGAACCTCTATCGAGCCGCTATGCAGTTCAACGATCTGCTTCACCAGGTTGAGGCCGATACCCGTTCCGGCAATCCCGGTCGACGTCCGGGCACGAAAATAGCGCTGGAATAGCCGTGGCACGTCTTCTGGATCGATCCCCACCCCGTCATCGCTGATGGAAACTTTAACGTTTCCTGTCTCCGCCCATGCCGTGACGCGAATTTCCGATGTTCCAGGCGCGTATTTGACGGCATTGGAAAGCAGGTTGGTAAAGACCTGTGCCAAAGTGCGGGGATCGGCATCGATGAACTCCGGCAGCCCATCGATATCCAACACAAAACTGTGCGACTTTGCGATCGTCGACTGCCGCTCGCAACAGGTTTTTATCAATGATCTCAATGCGCAGGCGTCGTAATTGATATCGATCTTGCCGGTAGCAAGGCGTCCCGCTGACAGGATGCTCTCCATGAGATCGACAATCCGGTTCACCGATGCGCGGATTTGATCGACCTTGTCGCTGAGAAATTCGGGCTCGACCGCCCCCCTTTTTCGCAGCAGCCGCTGGGCAGCAGCGTCGATGATTGCAAGCGGGGTCCTGAATTCATGCGATGCCATCGCCACGAATTGCTGCTGCAATTCGTTGATGTTCCGCTCCTGCGCCAGCATGCGCTCGAGTTCCCGCGCCTGCCGCTCGACTTCCGCCGTGCGGCTCTGGACCGTCGCTTCGAGCTGATCGTGATGCCGGCGCAGCTCTTCGGCAAGTCGAACGGTCTTGGTGACGTCCTCATGGGTGGCCACATATCCACCGTTCTGCATCGGATTGTGGGTGATCTTGATAACGCGTCCATCGGCCAGAACGATGTTCTGGCTGGCCGGCGCACCGCGGGCTGTCGCTTCAAAGACCACGTCAAAATAGGTCGTGGTATCGGCCGGGCCATTTCCCTCCCGGTTGCGATAGGCCAGGATATCCACAAGCGGCGTTCCCGGTTGCGTCAGAAGGTCCGGCAGATTGTACATCCGCGCGTAGGAGGCGTTGCACAATATCAGGTTCTTGGTCGAATCGAACATGCATAGCCCATGCGGCATGTTGCTGAGGGCTGCGTCGAACCGGCGATGTTGTTCGGTCAGGCTGTCTTCGACCCGAATGAGAGTCGAGATGTCTTCGTAACTGAGGATCCAGCCTCCATCCCTCGATGGGGCGCAGGTCAATGAGACCATTCCTCCGTCCGAAAGGGCAAACGGAGACGTGGGCGGTCCACCGACCATCGATCGCCGGGACGCCACCGCACGGCAGTCTGCAGTGCCCGGCAATCCGTCGATATTCATGCCTTTGCGAATGGCTCCTTGCGGAAGGCCGAGAATATCAAGCGTGCGTGAATTGAAAGCCGTCACCGTACCGGCAGGATCAAGCAGAACAATGCCCTGAGGCAGGCTCTCCAGAATGGATTCAAACGAGTGTGACATCATCCGGCCCTGCTTCAGATCTGGCGCGTTTGCACGTATCCGTAGCATTCGTCAGAAACGATAAAGTTTCGCTAATGTCTACCGGCGGGAAGTCCTCGACGGAAACCTGGAGCACACGCCTGATCCGGAATTCTTCTGTCGTTTGCGATAGGCGAACCAGCGTTCAAGCGGAAGCTGCTTTGGTTCTGTCGGCAGGCTGCGGAGAACCGTATGTCGACTTCAGGTGGAACGCCAGGCTGAGCAGCAGATAATCGTCCTTATTGTCGATGTCCTTGCCCATCAATAGCTGCGCCCGCTGCAGCCTTTGATAGAGGGTGTTGATGTGTATGCCGAGGGAGGCCGCTGCCTTGGACGCTGATTTTCCGCTCTCGATGTAGATTTCCAAGGTCCTTAGAAGGGCGTCGCCGTTTGCTTCATTCTCGAAGGGAGCGAGTATCTGATCTGCGAATTCGAGGATATCAGCAGCGGATTGTTTGCGCAGCAGTCTGTCGATGCCGGTCTCGCTGTGCATGAGGATGCCCGGCCGATGCCGCATGCCCATGAGATGCGCGGCCTCGACAGCCTCGGCGGCGGCTTCGGGATAACGATGGGGCGCGCTTTGAATCAGGCTCGCCCCGCAACACCATCCCTCCGCAGCCGCCTGGTCTCCGATGGATTCCAGGTTCGTCCTCAGGGTTTCCTCGGTGGCGGCGCAGAACAGCAGGAAGACGCCTTCGTCCGTATAGAACGACAGCTGGTTGCGGATCGTCGCCGCCTTCAATGCCTGCTGCAGCGTTCTCTGCAGGAACAGGCTCTGGTTCTGGGCGCTCTCCTGCTCGTGCCTGACAAAGATGATCTGGCAGTACTTCCTGATCTGGAAGCCGAACCGGACGGCTCCGCCAGACGTGACGAGATCATCCCTTCCCAAGGCCTCGAAGTGCTTCCGTCTCTTGCTGTTGAGGATTTCGTCCTGTGACGCGCTGCGGACAACTTCGAGCGCTACGAAAGCGGACACCACGCCCAAGATCGCCGCGGCATAGCTTGCATTGTCGCCGCGCTCGAAACGAAAGGCTCCGACGACGTCGTCGGCGACACGGACGGGATGCACGAGGACGGCCTCCGTGGTCTTCGGCTCCTTCCATTCCTTGGACCCGAACGTCGTTCCAAAAATATCGGCGTAGTGGAAATCGATGCCGTAATGCGTCGCTATTTCCTCGAGATGTTCGCTGAGTGGCCGGTGGTGCGTGAAGATGGAGAGGATGTCGTCATGGGCCGAGAGCGAGCGCGCCAGCTCCGCATTGCGCTTTTCGATCTCCAGCCGCATCCGGTTGATGCTTTCATTCGATCGGACGGCCAACTCGTAGGCCTGCGACTTCTTGTAGGCGATGGCAAGCTGCGTCGCCACGGCTGCAAGCAGGCTTACGCTGAATTCACCATAGGCGGACCCCTCCCGAAACGACATGACTGTCAGCGTCCCCAGCGTCGTCGTATCCGTCCTGATGGGAACGCAGATAAGGCTATGAGAGAGGCGCTGTTCGGACAGGAAGCGAACGTTCGGCTCACGCAGGTTCGCATGAGCGTCCCTGATATCTTCCGGGGAGTTCAGCAGGACGGCCGTTCCGGTTGAGAACACGCTGCCGGAGATCGATTCTTGAGGCGTGGTGCGATAATTGTAATAATCGTCGTCGAAGCCGACCTGCGACACCGGAATGAGGAGACCCGACGCCTCGTCGTAAAGTCTCAGTACGCCAGCATCGCTCGCGGCTATCACACTCAGCGTCTGCTCGATCGCGTTCATGTTGATCTCGTTCGGATCGAGAGAATCGAGGACATTGCGATTGATGGCATTCATTGCCTGGACCGCGCGGTTCTGAAAGCGGATGACCGCGCTAAGCACTATCTTCTGTAGGCGGGCGAAGACGGTTTCATAGTGGGCGCCGGGAATCCGCACCTCGCAGACGGCCCCTGCAAAATAGGAAATATCGGCGGTCAATATGGCATCGTCCTCGTCGGGGCGGTGGCTGAAGGTGATCGTAGGTTCCGACGCGTCGGTGTCCGGAATCGTCGGTCGACCCGAAGCTCGCCGCCAGCTTACGTGCGGTCGGCTCGACAAAAGCAAAAGCGAACTCTCGATTTCGTCTATGATCGTCATGTGGCACCCATGTGTCTTTTCACACAAATAAACTGAGTGTGATGTGTGTTTCAACATCCAACAACGGCTGCTCACATATTAAGCATGCTTTATAAACGCTCAAAAGGGGAGCATTCCATGCTTAGTCAAATCAAGCGCAGGCACATTATCGTCGCGATGCTGTTCATCTGCTGGGTCGTCGGGTTCCTCGACAAGACCGCGATCAACATCGCCATCATTCCGATCGTCGACGAGTTCCACCTGACCTCCGAACAGTCCGGGATGATCATTAGTGCATTCTTTCTCGCCTATTCTCTGACGCAGCTCATCGGGGGCTACCTTGTTGATCGGCTGGGAACCCGCTCGGTCCTGACCTCGGCAGTCGGCATCTGGTCGATCGGCACGATCGCGTGCGGTGCGGTCGGCTCCGCGATGGGGCTGGCCGTGTCGCGCGCTCTGGTCGGAATGGGCGAGGCTGTGTTCCCGGCGGGAAGCTCGGTCGCCATAACCGAGAACTTCAAAAAGGAGAGCATGGCCAGGCCGAAATCGGTCATTCAGTCGGGAGCGTCCGTGGGCTTTGCCGTGGGCTCGCTCGTCACCACCGCGCTGATCGCCTACTTCAACTGGCGCGTCATGTTCGTCACCCTCGGCCTGGTCGGACTGGCCCTTGCGATCGCGCTCTATCTGGTCATGAAACCGCTCGCCGGCGCGGCTTCGATCTCCGCCGGCCCGAAAAAGGCAAAGTCGGAAAAAGCCCGGATCGTGGCTCTGCTCAAGAACTCGCTGACCTGGAAGATCGCCCTCTGCTACTTCTTCACGAACATCGTGTTCTGGGGTCTCCAGTCCTGGCTTCCGTCTTATTGGGTGAAGGTCAAGGGCATGAGCATGATGTCGATGGGCGCCTACTCGGCAATCCCGCCGACGCTCGGCTTCCTGTCCTTCCTGTTCTGCGGCTGGCTGCTCGACCGCTATTTCCACAAGAAGGAAAAGTACCTCATCTGTATCGGCGCGCTGGTGTCGGCGGTGTTCATCTATCTGATGGCCAACGCTACATCCATCCCGCTGGCCTTCTTCTATCTGACGGTTTCAAACGTGTTTCTGAACGCGATCTCGATCAGCGTGTTCGTGACGATCATGAAGCACTACCCCAGCCACTCCGTGGGGACCGCGACGGGCCTGATCAATTCGCTCGCCCAGATCGGATCGTTCGTCTCGCCCACAGCGATCGGCGCCATCCTGCAAGCCACGGATCAGAACTATCGGACAGCCTTCCTGGCGATGATCGGCTGCGCCATCGTGACCCTCGCCGTGGCAGCAACGCTTCCGGCCGGAAGCAAGGAAGAGCTGGTCGCAGATCAAGCAATTCCAGGACTGGTGAAATGACATATAACGACATCATCGAGCGCGCTGTCACCGACAAGGCGGAGGGGCTGCAATCGGCAGCGAATGAAATCTGGTCCTTCGCCGAAATCCGATATGAAGAGTACAAGTCGGCTGCACTTCTGGCCGACATTCTCGAAGCGGAGGGATTCTCAGTCGAGCGCCAGGCCGGGGGAATCGAGACGGCTTTCGTCGCGAGCTACGGTAGGGGACAGCCCGTTGTGGCGATCCTGGGCGAGTTCGATGCGCTGCCCAATCTCAGCCAGGAGGGCGACGTCGCGGGATACAAGCCCGTCGTCCCCGGCGGCAACGGCCATGGATGCGGGCATAATCTACTGGGTGTCGGTTCGCTCGCCGCCGCCATCGCGCTCAAGGCCTGCAAGGACGAACTCGGGCTTGCCGGTACGATCCGCTTCTACGGCTGCCCTGCCGAAGAAGGCGGCGGCGGAAAGGCCTTCATGGCCCGAGAGGGATTGTTCGATGGTGTCGACGTCGCATTCACATGGCACCCGTGGGATGAGAACCTCGCCTACCATGCAAGAATGCTGGCGACGAACCAGGTCTATTTCACTTTCCGTGGTGTGAGCGCACATGCGGGCTTCGAGCCCCATCTCGGGCGAAGCGCGCTCGATGCAGTCGAGCTGATGAATGTCGGGGCAAATTTCCTGCGCGAGCACATCGTCCAGGACGGCAGAATTCACTATGCAATAACGGATACCGGCGGAAAGGCGCCCAATGTCGTCCAGTCGCAGGCCGAAGTACTCTACAAGGTCCGCGCGCCGCTGATGGATCAGGTGCGGGACATCACCGAGCGGGTTAAGGACGTGGCTCGTGGAGCGGCACTGATGACGGGAACGGAGGTCGAAATCACCTTCGATGCAGCCTCTGCCGACCTCATACCGAACGCCACGCTGGCAGGTGTGATTCACCAGGAGCTCGACAAGATCGGCGGAGCGTCCTTCTCGAACAGCGAGAAGGAGTTCGCGGCGGAGATCCAGAGGACTTTTCCGAGGGATGTTCAAGCGCGCATCGAGAAGCGCGGGACGATCCTCTCCGGACATGTGAACGAGTTTCAGGAAAAGCCGACATTTCTCCATGGCTCGACCGATGTCGGCGACGTCAGCTGGATCGTTCCCACCGGACAGGTCTATATGGCGACATCAGCCTACGGAACGCCTCCGCATAGCTGGCAGATGGTTGCGCAGGGCAAGACTTCCTACGCGCATAAAGGAATGCTTCAGGCCGGCAAGGTCATGGCCGCCGCCGCCGCCAGATGTCTCCAGGACAGCGAGTTGATCGGCCAGGCGAAGCAGGAACACCTGAGGGAGCTCGGAGGCGCTTCCTACAAGCCTCTCATCCCGCTCGAGACGAAGCCGATGAAGGTCCGCTAGGCAAATGCGGACGGTTATGTGAGCCATGGAATAGCTGCGAGCAATAGCGAGCGGCGAGGGGACTTCAGCCGAGTTTGGCCAGTTGCTCGTCCAGAAGGTCAAGGCTGTCCTCTCCCACTTCGTTGACATCACTCGGCATGGGTTCACCTGTCTCCTGATAAACAAGCCAGGCGACGTACATGGCTGCTGTCGTCAGCGCGTTCCAGCCGTCTTCGCTGGGCTTTCCCACTGCCTCGGAGAGCCGGCGGAGCGTCCCGTGCTCATCGTCGCTGTAGATGAGGTCGGAGAAGTACCGGCCTGTCAGGCGTCCGCCATCACCCCAGGTACGGATTGCCGCCAAGGCGGCCTTGGTTTCGCGCGCGGGTTCGGTGCGCTCGATCTGTGCGACCAAAACCGCGGCGATCGCTGCCAAGCGCCGCGCCTGTTCGCGTGGCGGCACAACCGTCAGCTCGGCGCGCAATTTCATGTCTCCATGGTCTCCACTGGGCTTGTCACAACGTCCATCAACACAGAATAGAGGCCCTTCCTGCTTTTGCCAGAAGGTCCGCCGATTACGCCGCCTTGATCGCTTCGACGGAAATACCGGGCGAGCCTGAATCCTCTACATTTTTGCTGCCAACGCATCGGTCGGTCGTGCGCCACGCACGATTCTGCAGGTCGAAAAATATCGACATATGCCTCTCAGTTATGATCATTTTTTAGACCGTTCCAATTTTCGGGATGAGATTCCGGCAGTCGGGGAGGGAGAAATTTGCCGCAGATGCTTCTAATGGATAGCGGTTCGTATAAATTTCGCTTGACAGGATTGGAACGTTCCAAATATTTAGGTAATCATTCGACGTTGGCGTCGGGAGGAAGACGTGACAAAGGCGCGGGTAACCGTCATCGACATTGCGAAAGCCGCAGGCGTCTCGAAATCGACGGTTTCGCTGGTGCTTCAGGGTTCCTCCCTGGTCAATGAGGGGACGCGTTCCAAGGTCAATGCCGTGATGCGCGAGCTGGGCTACGTCTACAATCGCGGCGCAGCCAATCTTCGGCAGGCCAGTGCCAAATCGAGGATCATCGGGGTCGTCGTGAACGACCTGACGAACAGCTTCTTCGCGGAACTGGCAGTCGGCGTCGACATGGTTGTTCAGTCGGCCGGATTCGTGCAGTTCCTGTCGAACACCAGCGAGAGCATCGACAGGCAGCGCGAGGTTGTCGCATCGATGCGGGAGCATGGTATTTCGGGGCTCATCGTGTCGCCGGCGCGCGCCACAGATGCCGCAGACTTCAAGCCACTCGTCGCGGCAGGGATTCCGGTGGTGGTGGTCGTTCGAAGCCTGCCTGGCGCCAAAGTCTCGTCCGTCGTCTCCGACAACCGGGCTGGCATGGTGTCTGCGGTCAAGCACTTGGCGGAGCTTGGTCACAAGCGCATCGCTTTTCTCGGCGGCTTTCCCGACACCGCTGTCTTCGACGACCGCCTTGCCGGTTACCGAAGCGGCATAGAGGCAGCCGGGCTCGACTATCACCAAGAACTTGTCATCTCGTCGGCGCCTTCGCGAGCTGGCGGGGTGGCGGCGATCGGAAAAGCGATCGTTCTTGCCGACAAACCCACGGCAGCCGTCTGCTTCAACGATGCCGTAGCCTTCGGTGTTTGCGACGGATTGCGTGCGCGCCGTCTGGAGCCCGGCTCCGACTTCGCGGTCGTGGGTTTCGATGACGTCATCGAGGCTCAGGCGGCGGTTCCCGCACTCACGACGGTTTCGGTCGATCCGCAGGGCATTGGGCGCCGCGGCGCGCAACTGCTTCTGAAGCAGATCAATGCGGGCAAGGCGGAGGCGGAGACTGTGACAACAGCGGTTCGGCTGGTTGTTCGCGAGAGCTGCGGAGCCCGCAAGAGCGTAAAAATCGAAACAGGATTCTGAGTAACGCCAATGAACAAGCATCTCACCCCGACCGAAGCGGCCGCGCTGATCCCGGATGGCGCTGTTGTAACGGTGTCTTCCTCGAGCGGTCTCGGTTGCCCGGATCTCATGCTGAAGGCGATTGGTGAACGTTTCGATGCGACCGGCCATCCCCGTGATATCACGACCCTTCATCCGATCGCTGCCGGTGATATGAGTGGCATCAAGGGCGTCGACTATATCGCCAAGAAGGGGCTGCTCAAGCGCATCATTGGTGGTTCCTATCCGTCCGGCCCGTCGTCATCAGAGCCGCCGCTGATCTGGCAAATGATCACCAACAACGAAATCCCGGCCTACAACATCCCCTCAGGTATCCTCTTCGACATCCATCGCGAAGCCGCCGCGAAGCGGCCGGGCGTCCTGACCAAGATCGGCATCGATACATTCGTCGATCCCGAGCGGCAGGGTTGCGCGATGAACGGCCTGGCTTCGGAGCATGCGGTGGTCAAGCGCGTCAGCTTCGAGGGCGACGACTGGCTGTTCTTTCCCTCGATCGTCCCTGAGGTTGCCATCATCCGCGCCACCACCGCCGACGAGCGCGGCAACCTGACATACGAACATGAAGGCGCCTACCTCGGCGGCCTCGATCAGGCGCTGGCCGCACGCAACAACGGCGGCATCGTTATCGCCCAGGTCAAGCGGATCACCAAGGAAGGCTCGCTGAAACCCCATGACGTTCGGGTGCCCGGGATGCTGGTCGACTATGTGGTCGTCGATCCGGAACAGAAGCAGACGACGCAGACGCAATACGATCCGGCAATTTCCGGGGAGATCTTCCGCCCGCTCGATAGCTTCAGCGTTCCGGAGTTCGATGTTCAGAAAGTCATCGCGCGTCGCGTCGCGCAAGAACTTCAGGCGGGGAGCTGCGTCAATCTCGGCTTCGGCATCTCGGCCAACGTGCCGCGCATCCTGCTGGAGGAAGGGCTCCACGGCGCCGTCACCTGGGTCATCGAGCAAGGTGCGGTCGGTGGGGTGCCGTTGCTCGACTTCGCCTTTGGCTGCGCCTCCAATGCCGACGCCTACATGCCGTCTCCCTATCAGTTCACCTATTTCCAGGGCGCAGGCTTCGATGCCTCGCTGCTGTCCTTCCTCGAGATCGGCAAAGACGGTTCGGTCAACGTCTCGAAGCTCTCGTTCCGGCCGCATGTGACGGCTGGTGCCGGAGGCTTCGTCGACATCACGGCGCGGGCAAAGAAGATCGTCTTCTCCGGCATGTTCAATGCCGGAGCGAAGCTTTCGATCGCCGATGGATCTCTTCTCATTGAGAAGGAAGGCAAGTTGAAGAAGCTCGTGAACGAGGTCGAACACGTCACTTTCAGCGGTAGGCGTGCGATCGAGCAGGGGCAGGATATAACCTATGTCACCGAGCGGTGCGTGATGAAGCTGACGCCTGATGGTATCGTCCTCACCGAGATTGCCCCCGGTGTCGATCTCCAGTCCCATATCCTCGATCAGTCGGAATTTCCGCTGATCGTCGCGCCCGACCTGAAAGTGATGGATGCCGAGCTCTTTAGGGAAGCGAACATCGGCCTGTCGCTTCCGGTCAAAGGGGCACGGACGCTGGAGGGCAGCTTCCATGGCTAGCGGAACAGTCAGAATTGATGTCGACGGACATGTTGCGACACTGACGATTTCTCGTCCGGAGAAGCTGAACGCGCTCGACCTCGACATGCTCAAGGCATTGGTGGACGCTGCCGACGAGGTGGAGGCCAACGCCAATGTGCGCGCTGCCATTCTCACGGGCGAAGGAAAGGGCTTTTCCGCCGGAGGCGATATCAAGGCCTGGGGCGGAATGTTGCCTCAGGAGTTCGGTCATCTCTGGGTTCGGCACGGTCACCGTATCTTCGAAAGACTGGCGACCCTGCGGGTGCCGCTCATCGCGGCTCTGAATGGCCACGCCCTCGGAGGAGGGCTTGAACTTGCAGGGGTTGCCGACATTCGCCTTGCAGAGGAGCAGATCAAGATTGGTCTGCCGGAAACCGGCCTTGGGATGGTGCCGGGCTGGTCCGGGACTCAGCGTCTTGTGCGCCGGTTCGGGGCGCAGGCCGTCCGACGCATGGCGCTCGGCGGCGAGATATTCACCGCCGAAGAAGCACGCCTGCTGGGTATCGTGGACGCGGTCGTTCCCACCGGAAACGCGGTGACCGCTGCCAGGGAATATGCGCAGCGGATCGCCGCAAGGGGGCCGGCTGCGACCGAGATCGCGAAGTTGATGATCGCATCGGCGAACGGCGAAGACAATGGAACCGCGGTCGAAGCCCTTGGCTCGATCCTCGCTGCGAAGACCGGCGATCTGAAGGAGGGCGTCGCATCATTCAGCGAGAAGCGCCCGGCAACGTTCAAGGGAGAATGGTAATGACGGTTCTCGTCAACCCCACCGCGCTCAGCGACCACAAGGCGCGTGATTTCAAGATGCTCATCGATGGCAAATGGGAGGCTGGTGCCTCCGATCCGATCGAGCGTGTCGCGCCGAGCCATGGCGTCGTGATCAGCCGGTTTCCGACCGGTAGCAAGAACGACGCCGAACGTGCGATCGCTGCGGCACGCAAGGCGTTCGACCTCGGGCCGTGGCCTCGAATGACCGCTTCCGAACGTTCCGCCATCCTGCTCAAGGCTGCCGACCTGATCGCGGCGCGCGCAGAGGAGCTGGCATTTCTCGATGCTATCGAGGCAGGAAAGCCGATCACGCAGGTGCGGGGAGAAATTGCCGGCTCCGTTGACATATGGCGCTACGCGGCGGCTCTTGCCCGCGACCTCCATGGTGAAAGCTATAACACGCTCGGCGATGGCACATTGGGCGTCGTCTTGCGCGAAGCGATCGGCGTAGTGTCGATCATCACGCCCTGGAACTTTCCGTTCCTTATCGTCGGCCAGAAGCTGCCATTCGCTCTGGCCGCAGGTTGCACGACCGTCGTCAAGCCCTCGGAGCTGACCTCAGGATCGACGCTCGTTCTGGGAGAGATCCTGCAGCAGGCAGGCATTCCGGATGGTGTCGTCAACATTGTCACCGGCACGGGACCAGAGGTCGGCGCGGTCATGACCTCCCATCCCGACGTCGACATGGTGTCGTTCACCGGCTCGACCGGTGTCGGAAAGCTGACGATGTCGAATGCTGCGCAGACGCTGAAGAAGGTCTCGCTGGAACTGGGTGGGAAGAACCCGCAGATCGTGTTCCCGGATGCCGATCTCGATGCGTTTGTCGATGCCGCGGTCTTCGGCGCATACTTCAATGCCGGCGAGTGCTGCAATGCCGGCTCGCGGCTGATCCTTCACAAATCAATGGCTTCCGATGTCGTCAAGCGGATTGCCGAATTGTCGAAGGCAGTGAAGGTCGGCGACCCTCTTGATCCTTCGACGCAGGTGGGCGCGATCATCACGCCGCAGCACCTGGAGAAGATATCGGGATACGTCGCCGGGGCGAGGAGCGGCGGTGCCCGCGTCGCCCATGGCGGCGAGACGCTCGATCTTGGCATGGGGCAGTTCATGTCGCCGACGATCCTCGAAGAGGTCACCCCTGATATGGCCGTGGCGCGCGAGGAAGTCTTTGGTCCGGTGCTTTCGGTCCTGACATTCGAGACACCAGCCGAAGCGATCAGGATTGCGAATTCCATCGACTACGGCCTGTCGGCCGGTGTCTGGAGCCGCGATTTCGACACGTGCCTGACGATCGGCCGATCGGTGCGGGCAGGCACGGTCTGGATGAACACCTTCATGGACGGCGCCTCGGAACTTCCCTTCGGCGGTTACAAGCAAAGCGGCCTTGGCCGCGAGCTCGGCCGCCATGCGGTCGAAGATTACACCGAGACCAAGACACTCAACATGCATATCGGCAAACGCACCAGTTGGTGGATGCCGCAGACGGAAAAGCTGGCTTAGCCGGTGGCCGAACTACGCTCGAGGAGGGCGGGTGATTGGTGCGGGAATGGGTCCCGCATCTTCCAAACTTGAACTGGGAGGTTCTTCGATGAACAGGTTTTTGACCACGACCGCAATGATCGCATTGGCTCTGGCTAGCGCCAGCGTGTCCGTACGCGCCGCCGACGTGAAGGAAGTACAGATGCTGCACTGGTGGACGTCAGGCGGCGAGGCAGCGGCGCTGAACGTATTGAAGCAGGATCTTTCGAAGGAAGGTTTTGCCTGGAAGGACGTGCCGGTTGCCGGCGGTGGCGGCGATGCGGCGATGACGGCACTGAAGGCGATGGTTGCGGCCGGCACCTATCCGACGGCCTCGCAGATGCTGGGTTATACCGTGCTCGACTATGCCCAGGCCGGCGTCATGGGCGATCTGACCGAGACGGCGAAGAAGGAAGGCTGGGACAAGTCGGTTCCGGCAGCGCTGCAGAAGTTCTCGGTCTATGACGGCAAGTGGGTTGCAGCTCCCGTCAACGTCCACTCGGTCAACTGGCTGTGGATCAACAAGGCTGTGATGGACAAGATCGGCGGCACCCAGCCGAAGACCTTCGACGAGCTGATCGCACTGCTCGACAAGGCCAAGGCCGCCGGCGTCATCCCGCTCGCCCTTGGCGGCCAGAACTGGCAGGAAGCGACGATGTTCGATTCCATCGTGCTGTCGACCGGCGGTCCGGAGTTCTACAAGAAGGCCTTCAACGACCTCGACGAGGAATCGCTGAAGTCCGACACGATGAAGAAGTCCTTCGACAATCTGGCGACGATCATCAAGTATGTCGACCCGAACTTCTCGGGCCGCGACTGGAACCTGGCGACCGCCATGGTCATCAAGGGTGATGCGCTGGTGCAGGTGATGGGCGACTGGGCCAAGGGCGAATTCGTCGCCGCCAAGAAGACGCCGGACACCGACTTCCTGTGCTACCGCTTCCCCGGCACCGACGGCAGCGTGGTCTACAACTCCGACATGTTCGGCATGTTCAACGTCCCCGATGACCGCAAGGCGGCCCAGGTGGCGCTGGCAACGGCAACGCTGTCGAAGAGCTTCCAGTCGGCCTTCAACGTCGTCAAGGGTTCGGTGCCGGCTCGTACCGACGTTCCCGACACCGACTTCGACGCTTGCGGCAAGAAGGGCATCGCCGACCTGAAGGCAGCCAACGAAGGCGGCACGCTGTACGGCTCGCTGGCGCAAGGGTACGGCGCACCGCCGGCGATCGCCAATGCCTATAAGGATGTCGTCTCGAAGTTCGTCCACGGCCAGATCAAGACCTCCGACGAAGCCGTCAAGCAGCTCGTCCAGGCGATCGACGACGCCCGCTGAGGCCACTGTCGACTAAAAATGCTTCCCCGCCTGCTCGCGGGGAAGCTTCAGGCTCCGCGCCGATCATGCAGGGATGATCATGCGGGACCGATTTTGGGGAGGAGATGACATTCCATGAGCACCGTTGCGACCACCGATCCGGTTTTGACGCCGAGGCAATCGACGGCGATCTCGTTGAGGGGCCGGCTGCAGGATGCGCTGCCGAAGATCGTCCTGGCGCCGAGCTTCGTCATCACCATCATCTTCGTCTACGGCTTCATCGTCTGGACGGCCTATCTGTCGTTCACCAATTCCAAGACCTTTCCCTCCTATGCGCTGACCGGCGCGCGCGCTTATCAGCGGCTGTGGCGCTGGACCTTCGAGAGCGATCCGCCATCTTCCTGGTACACCTCGATCACCAACATGGCGATCTTCGGCTTCCTCTATATCGGCATCTGCCTGGCGCTCGGCCTGTTCCTCGCCATCCTGCTCGACCAGAAGATCCGCGGCGAGGGTCTGCTCCGGCCGATCTTCCTCTATCCGATGGCGCTCTCCTTCATCGTCACAGGCGTTGCCTGGAAATGGTTCCTCGATCCCGGCCTCGGGTTGGAACAGACGCTGCACCATTTTGGCTGGACGAGCTTCCATTTCGACTGGATCAAGAACAAGGACTTCGTCATCTACACCGTCGTCATCGCCGGTGTCTGGCAGGCGTCGGGCTTCGTCATGGCGATGTTCCTGGCCGGCTTGCGCGGCATCGACGGCGAGATCATGAAGGCCGCGCAGATCGACGGCGCTTCCCCATTCCAGCTCTATCGGCGCATCGTCATCCCGCTGCTGCGGCCGATCTTCCTGTCCGCCTTCATCGTGCTCGCCCATATGGCGATCAAGTCCTACGACCTGGTGGTGGCGCTGACCTCGGGCGGCCCCGGCGGCTCGGCCTGGCTGCCGTCGAACTTCATGTATGAATACACTTTCAAGCGCAACGAGATGGCCGTCGGCTCGGCCAGCGCCATCATCATGCTGATGACCATCTCGGCAATCATCGTTCCCTATCTCTATTCCGAACTGAAGGAGAAGGCGCGATGAGCAGCGTGACCTCTCCAATAGCAACCTCGACCGCACCGCTGCCGCATGGCAGCGATCACAGGAACAACACCCGCTGGATCGGCCGCACCGTCATCTACGGCCTGCTGCTGATCTTTGCCGTCCTCTATCTGATGCCGCTCTTCGTCATGCTGACCACCTCGTTCAAGACCATGGACGAGATCCAGAACGGCAACATGCTGGCGCTGCCGCAATCGCCGACCTTCGATCCCTGGATCAAGGCCTGGGGCGAGACCTGCGTCGGGCTGACCTGCGCCGGCATCAAGGGTTACTTCTGGAACTCGATCAAGATGGTCGTGCCGGCTGTCGCGATCTCCACCATCATGGGGGCGTTGAACGGCTATGTCCTGACCAAATGGCGCTTCCCCGGCCACACACTGGTGTTCGGGCTGATGCTGTTTGCCTGCTTCATCCCGTTCCAGTCGGTGCTGTTGCCGATGGCAACGATCCTCGGCTCGCTCGGCCGCTTCGGCATGACGCTGCAGAATGCCACGGGCTGGAACTTCGGCTTCGGCAATCCGACCGTCAATCTGGTCTTCGTGCATGTCGTCTATGGCCTCGGCTTCACGACGCTGTTCTTCCGCAATTTCTACGAGGCCTTTCCGACCGAACTGGTGCGGGCCGCCCAGGTCGATGGCGCCAGCTTCTTCCAGATCTTCCGCCGCATCATGCTGCCGAACTCGCTGCCGATCATCGTCGTCACGGTGATCTACCAGTTCACCAATATCTGGAACGACTTCTTGTTTGCCTCTGCTTACGCCGGCACCGGTGAATCCATGCCGATGACGGTGGCGCTGAACAACGTCGTCAACACCTCGACCGGGGTGGTCGAATACAATGTCAACATGGCGGCTGCGATGATCGCAGCCGTGCCGACGCTCATCGTCTATATCCTCGCCGGCCGCTACTTCGTGCGCGGTCTGATGGCGGGCGCTGTCAAAGGGTAATCCATGGCCTTCCTCGAAATCTCCGGTCTCAGAAAACGCTTCGGCGCCGTCGACATTCTCAAGGGGATCGACCTCGAACTCGAAAAGGGCGGCTTTCTCGTGCTGGTCGGCCCGTCCGGCTGCGGCAAGTCGACGCTGCTCAACACCATTGCCGGGCTGGAGACGATCACCTCCGGCGATATCAAGATCGACGGGCGCGACATCAGCGGTCTGCATCCCTCCAAGCGCGACATCGCCATGGTGTTCCAGTCCTATGCGCTCTATCCGAACATGACGGTGGCCGGCAATATCGCCTTCGGCATGGAGATCCGCGGCGTGCCGAAGGAGGAGCGTGTCAAGGCGATCGGGCAAGTCTCCGACATGCTGCAGATCGGCCATCTGCTCGATCGCAAGCCGAGCCAGCTCTCCGGCGGCCAGCGCCAGCGTGTCGCCATGGGGAGAGCGCTGGTGCGCAATCCGCAGGTCTTCCTGTTCGACGAGCCGCTGTCCAACCTCGACGCCAAGCTGCGCGTCGACATGCGCACCGAGATCAAGCGGCTGCATCAGCGCATGGGCACCACCTTCGTCTATGTCACCCACGACCAGATCGAGGCGATGACGCTGGCGACCAAGATCGCCGTGCTGAAGGACGGCGTGCTGCAGCAGTTCGGCACGCCGGCCGAGATCTATAACAGCCCGTCCAACATCTTCGTCGCCGACTTCATGGGCTCGCCGGCAATGAACCTGCTCACCGCCACCGTCGAAAACGGCGCCGGCGGGCTCGAGGTCTCGCTGGAGCGGCCGAATGCCGCCCCGCTGAGGCTCCCGGTCATCGCAGGCAACAATGGCCTGACCGCCTATACCGGCAAACAGGTGATCTTCGGCATCCGGCCGGAGGCCTTGACCGATCCCGATGGCGCCGACCGCAAGGCGCGCTCGCTGACCGAGGGCGACTGCCTGATCGAGGTGGTCGAACCGGCCGGCTCCGATACCTTCGCCGTCACCAAGCTCGGCGGCAAATCCGTCGTCGCCCGCCTGCGCGCCGATACCGGCATCGCTCCAGGACAAAACACCCGCCTCGCATTCAATCTCGACAAGGCCGTCTTCTTCGATCCGGAAACACAGGCGCGGATCGTGTAGTGGCCAGGTGCTAACATGAGCAGTTCACCTGACATCGTCATCATCGGTTCAGGCATCGGCGGCGCCACGGTCGCGGCCGGCCTGGCCGTGACCGGCGCGCAGATATTGATCCTCGAAGCCGGCGATCATATCGCCGACCTTCCGATCAACCGCGACCAACGCGCGATCTTCCAGCGGGGACATTTTCGACCGAAGGAAACCTGGTACGAGGCGAACGGCAAGGGATTCAATCCCGGAAACTATTACAATGTCGGCGGGAATTCGAAGTTCTACGGCGCCGTGCTGTCGCGTTATCGCAAAGAGGATTTCGCAGTCATCGAACACCGCGAGGGCGTATCTCCAGCCTGGCCGTTTCCGTATGAGGTGCTGGAGCCGTGGTACTGCCAGGCTGAACGCATGTATCAGGTCCGTGGCAGTCTGGGCGAAGATCCCACCGAACCGCATCACACGGCTGCCTACGAATACCCGCCAGTCCCCGACGAGGCGCCGATTGCCGATGTCAGGGCGCGCCTCAAGCAGAAAGGCCTGCATCCGTTTTCCCTACCGCTCGGCCTGGATCTTGACGCCTGGCTCTCCAAAGCACGCACGCCATGGGATGCGCATCCAAACGCACGGGACGGCAAGATGGATGCCGAGACTGCAGCCCTCGCAGTGGCGCTGAGACACGAGAACGTGCGGCTCGAAACCACTGCGCGTGTAACGAGGCTCGACCTTGGAGCGGGGAGCCGGATCGACCAGGTGACCTACATCAAGAACGGGCAGACGGTGACTGTTTCGCCTAAGATCGTGATCCTCTCCGCCGGGGCGGTCCAATCATCCGTGCTTTTGCTGCGTTCGAAAAACGACCGCTTCCCAAAGGGTCTGGCGAACTCTTCCGACCAGGTGGGCCGCAACTTCATGAATCACAATGCGTCCGCCGTCATCGGGGTCTCGCCGCGGTTCAGGAATACCTCCATCTATCAGAAGACGTTTGCCTTCAACGACTTCTATCTCTCCGACGGGGAGGGCGGACCGCCCCTCGGCAACGTGCAGCTCCTCGGCCGCATCTCTGAAAAGGTCCTCAAGGGCTCTCTGCCGCAGGCTCCGGAGTGGCTTCTGCGCTTCATCACAGGCCATGCCATCGACTTTTATGCGATGAGCGAGGACGTTCCCAACCCCGAAAACCGCGTCATGGTGGATGGAGACCGGATTATTCTCCAATGGCAACGAACCAACTGGGACGCCCATCTCGCACTTGTCGCCAAGTTGAAGGGGATTCTGAAGTCGATCGGATTTCCGATCGTGCTGTCGAGACCCTTCGACAAGCGCACGCCCTCGCATCAGTGCGGAACGATCCGCATCGGAAACGATCCCGCGACTGCGCCGCTGAACGCCTACTGCCGTTCGTATGATCACGAAAATCTCTTCGTCGTCGACGCCAGTTTCCTCCCCACTTCGGCCGCGGTGAATCCTGCGCTCACCATCGCCGCCCAAGCGCTGAGAGTGGCAGATCACATCGCGTCGAAGGACTTTGCAGGCATGACACAGGCGCTGGCGGTCGCCAGGCCGGATGCAACAGGACAGTAAAATGGGATTCGATTACATCATCACTGGCGCCGGTCCGGCAGGATGCGTTCTTGCGAGCCGGCTGAGCGAAGATCCCGATGTCAGCGTGCTCCTGCTCGAAGCGGGCGGAGGCGACTGGAATCCGCTCTTTCACATGCCGGCCGGCTTCGCCAAGATGACCAAAGGCGTTGCCAGCTGGGGATGGGAAACTGTCCCCCAGAAGCACATGAAAGGTCGGGTGCTTCGCTATACGCAGGCGAAAGTCATCGGCGGTGGCTCGTCCATCAACGCCCAGCTCTATACACGCGGAAACGCGGCGGATTATGACCTCTGGGCTCGTGAAGACGGTTGCGAGGGCTGGGACTACCGCTCGATCCTTCCCTATTTCAAACGCGCGGAGGACAATCAGCGCTTCGCTGACGACTATCACTCCTATGGCGGTCCGCTGGGCGTCTCGATGCCGGCTGCGCCGTTGCCGATCTGCGACGCCTATATCCGTGCAGGGCAGGAGCTCGGCATTCCCTATAATCACGACTTCAACGGACGCCAGCAGGCGGGAGTGGGATTTTATCAGCTCACGCAGCGCAACCGCCGCCGGTCGTCGGCTTCGCTCGCCTATCTCTCCCCGATCAAGGACCGCAAGAACCTGACGGTCCGGACGGGCGCGCGCGTCGCCCGTATTATCGTGGAGGGAGCCCGTGCGACAGGCGTCGAGATCGTGACCTCGCGCGGCTTGGAGATCGTGCGCGCTGAACGCGAAGTGCTGGTGTCATCAGGGGCGATCGGATCACCGAAGCTGCTTTTACAGTCCGGCATAGGACCGGCCGATCATCTGCGGTCGGTGGGCGTCAAAGTGCTCCACGATCTGCCGGGTGTCGGCGAAAACCTGCAGGATCACCTGGATCTTTTCGTCATCGCTGAATGCACGGGCGATCACACCTATGATGGCGTTGCAAAACTCCACCGGACACTTTGGGCGGGGATTCAATACGTCCTGTTCCGCACCGGTCCTGTCGCCTCGTCGCTCTTCGAGACCGGCGGCTTCTGGTACGCCGATCCGCAAGCCCGTTCTCCTGATATCCAGTTCCATCTCGGCCTGGGTTCGGGCATCGAAGCCGGTGTCGAGCGGCTCAAGAATGCCGGTGTGACGCTTAACTCCGCCTATCTGCATCCGCGCTCGCGGGGGACAGTCCGTCTGTCATCCTCAGACCCGGCTGCCGCCCCATTGATCGACCCCAACTACTGGTCCGATCCGCACGACAGGACGATGTCGCTGGAAGGGCTCAAGATCGCGCGCGAGATCATGCAACAGGCGGCGCTGAAGCCCTATGTCATGGCCGAAAGGCTTCCAGGACCGAAGGTCATGACCGACGAGCAGCTTTTCGACTACGGCTGCGCCAACGCAAAGACCGATCATCATCCGGTCGGTACCTGCAAGATGGGGACAGGGCCTGACGCGGTTGTCGGGCTCGATCTCAAGGTCCATGGCCTGGAAGGCCTCAGGGTCTGCGATTCATCCGTCATGCCGCGCGTGCCGTCCTGCAATACCAACGCCCCGACGATCATGGTCGGCGAAAAAGGATCGGACCTCATTCGAGGCTTGCCGGCACTTGCCCCCACCATCTTCGCCTACGAACGCAACGATGCGAGGCCTCGGGCCCGCGTCGAAATCCGGTAAGCCATATCGAGAGGAGAGACGACAATGTCTGAAGTCAGAGTTGCAGTGCTTGGCGCCTCGGGCTGGATGGGAAAGGTCCACACGATGGCCTATCAGACCTTTCCGCATTTCTTCGGAGTGTCGGACGGAACGGCACGGATCGTGGCTCTCGTCGAAGGTCCCTCGAAGGCAGCCGGGGATCTTTCCCACAGGGCGCCGAGTGCAAGAATTCTTCAGGATTGGAATCTCGCGGTCGCCGATCCTGATGTCGATCTGATCGATATCTGCCTGCCCGACCACCTTCATTACCAAGTGGCCAAGGCGGCCTTGCTGGCCGGCAAACATGTCTATTGCGAGAAGCCGTTGGCAAACACCGCCGCTGAAGCGCGGGAACTGGCCGACATCGCCCGGGCGAAGGGTGTCATTACCCGCGTTGGACACGCCTTTCCTCGCAATCCTGTCCATGATCTGGCGAAAGACATCATTCAATCCGGCGAAATCGGCGAGATCAAGCTGTTCCGCGGCTGCCAGCACGTCGACATGTATGGCGATCCCTACGCGCCCTTCATGTGGCGCGCCGATAGAAAGCTTGCGCCGACCGGGATCGTCGGTGATACCGGTTCGCACATCTTCAGCTTCATGGATTTCCTGGTCGGCCGCGTCAGTTCGCTGATCGCCGACAATCTCATTGTGACGCCGCGTCGGCCTGTCGTCGAGGGCCTTGCCTACGGCGAGCAGGTGAAACTGTCAGGCAACGAGTCCTGGGCTGATATCACCAATCCCGATGCGACGAACCTGCTGTGCCGGTTTGAGAACGGTGCCGGCGGGATCGTCGATTTCAGCCGTGTCGCGACCGGCCGCAAGTTCATGCAGACCTACGAAATCTATGGAACGAAGGGCAGCATCGCCTATACCTATGACGAGATAAACCGGCTTCGCTTCTACTCCAACGACGACCGGACGGGGCGGCGCGGCTTCCGGGAGATCGACGTGGGGCCTGAGAACCCCACCTTCAGGGCTTTCCTTCCCCTGCCGAATTTCGGCCTAGGCTACAATGAAAGCAAGATCATCGAGGTGGCCGAGGTGATCCGCTCGATCGTTGCAAACCGGCCGATGTGGCCGACATTCGATACCGGCCATCACATCTGCCAGATCGTCGACGCATGCATGGAGTCCTCCCGCGAGAGGCGCTGGGTCGACATCCCGCTGGCTGAACGCCGATGACCATAGACGTTCCGCAGGAAATTCTTGACGCACTAACCGATGTCGACATGCCGCGGCTCCCAACCGAGCCCACCCCTTCGGAAGTGATCCGGCTCGCCGGCGTCGAGGTGCCGGTCTATCAGGCCGGTTGCGTCGTTGTCGGATCCGGCGCGGCAGGTCTGCGAGCCGCGGTGGAAATGAAGCGGCGCGGCGATGACGTCGTCATCGTCAGCCAAAGCGCATGGGGTGGAACCTCGGCCTGTTCGGGATCCGACAAGCAGACCCTTCATACTGCAAATACGGCGGATCAGGGCGACAACTACAAGGCGATGGCCCGAGCCATCCGCAGCGGCGGCGCAATGGACGAGGACATGGCCTACGTCGAGGCTGTGGGCTCGTCGCGGATGATGGCGTCGCTTCAGTTCTTAGGTCTGCCGCTGCCGCAGGATCCGCTGGGCGGAACGCTCAGATATCAGACCGACCATGACGAAGTCGGCCGCGCTACCAGTTGCGGCCCGCGCACGTCACGCCTGATGGTCAAGGTGCTGGCCGAGGAGGTGATCCGGCTCGGAGTGCCGTTTTACAACCAGACCACCGCTGTAAAGATCCTAACCGAGGGTGAGGGAGCTGATCGCCACGTCGTCGGCATACTCGCCATGCGTGCCAGCGACCGCACGGAGGAGAACCCGCTGGGCATCGCGCTGTTCGTCAGTGGCGTGATCGTGCTTGCGGCCGGCGGGCCGGGCGAACTTTATCGCGACAGCGTTTATCCCAACGGCTGCTTCGGTTCTCTCGGATTGGCGCTTGAGGCAGGCGTCGAGCTCGTCAACCTGACCGAAAGCCAGTTCGGGATCGGAACACGCAGGGAAGGGTTCCCATGGAATCTGTCCGGCACCTACGTCCAGGCCATCCCGCATATCTACTCGCTCGATACCGAAGGCGCCGAGCACCACTTTCTGGCAGAGTATTATCGCAGCACGCAGGAGCTGGCGTCGAACATCTTCCGCAAGGGCTATCAGTGGCCATTTCACGCGACGCGCATGCTCGATTTCGGCTCAAGCCTGGTCGACCTTGCCATCGCTAGCGAAACAGCCGCAGGGCGGCGCGTCTTTATGGATTTCAATCGCAATCCCCTATCCGTGCCGGGCGATCTGCCGTTCAGCCTGGAAAGACTGGATGAAGACGTCCGCGAATATCTCGGCAAGGCCGGCGCCGACCAGGAAATGCCGATCGATCGCTTGAAGCATATGAACCCGCTCGCGATCGAGCTCTACCGCCGCTACAAGATCGATATTGCCGAAAAGCCGCTAGAATTTGCGGTCAACAACCAGCACATGAACGGCGGCATCATGGTCGATACCTGGGGCCGCAGCAATCTCGGCGGCTGTTACGCGGTTGGAGAAGCGGCGGGCACCCACGGCGTGACGAGGCCGGGTGGAGCGGCGCTCAATGCCGGGCAGGTCTTCGGCACCCGGGCGGGCGAGCACATCAGCGCGAGCCGAAGGGCGAAGCGGCACCCCACGGGGGATATAGCCGATATCGCAGAGGCGGGCATCGCCGACCTCCTTGCCGGCCTTCGCAAGGAGAGCCCGCTCACCGTCAAATCAATCCGATTGGCAGTGCAGGCACGAATGAGCGAGAAGGCTGGCATCATCTGCGATCAGGAGAGCGTAGGCAGAGCCTTGGTCGAAGCGCGGAAACTGAACGCTGAAATTCGAGCCGACGGCATTGCCTATGGTCGCGCAGCGGAGGCGGTTCGAGGTGTGCAATGGCGGCATATGGCGCTCGCGTCGGAAGCCGTGCTCAGCGCACTTGATTTCTTCATTCGCAATGGAGGCGGCAGCCGTGGGGCGCGCGCAATATGCGATTCGGAGGGCGAATCCCTTCCGCTTGCGAGCGCAGGGCCGTTGCAGGATTATCGTTTCCGGAAGGAACGCGAAGTGCATCGCAAGGAGCAGATCGTCGTTCGGCTTGATGGCGATGAGATTAGGCTTTCAACGCGTGCGAACCGCACATTCGATGAAAGCGCCAGATCCTTTTTCGAGCGAGACTGGCCAGCCTGGTTGACGGGCCGCATTTACGATCTGGATGCTGGCAACTGAGGTGATGCCAGGAACCTGAATCACTTCGAGAAGGGTCCATGGGTTTATCAATCAGGATTTGCAACGGGAGGCTGAACCCGGACGCGCTCGGTATCGTCAGAGCCTTCGGCGATGGCTTCCTCGCTTCTGCGCACCCGCCTTGGCGGATCCTTGCCTTCGACCGGCTTCGGCGACAGCTGATCATCGGCCTGGATCTCGTCGGTGTTCAGGTAGTTCTTGCTTTCGTCCATATCGGTCACATCAGGTTGGAGAGTTGTGGGGCAGGTCCTTTGCATTGGCGCTGTAAAAGCTAACTCTCGGCGACATGACAGGTTCCCTCGCTCGCGGCTCATAGGTCGGCTTCCGCCTCCGAAACGTCGAGCTCGATCATGACTGGCGCGTGGTCGCTCGTATGCTCCCAGCCGCGCGGCTTTCGCCGGACGGTCGCCGATTGCAGCCACGGTGCGACGGCCGGATTGAGCAGGAAGTGGTCGATCCGAAGCCCAGCGTCACGTTCGAAGCTGTTTCGCCAGTATTTCCAGAAGGTGTAGATCCGCTCCTCTGGATGCAAATGTCTGACGGCGTCGGTCCAGCCTTGGGCGACGAGATGAGCATAGGCCTTGCGCACTTCCGGCCTGAAAAGGGCATCGTCCAGCCAGCGTTCCGGCTTGTATACGTCGATCTCCGTCGGCATGACGTTGAAGTCGCCGGCCAGGATCGAAGGCACCCCGATATCGAGGAGTTCGATGGCATATTCGTGTAGGCGACGGAACCAGCGAAGCTTGTAATCGAACTTTGCTCCTGGGAACGGATTTCCGTTCGGAAGATAGAGGCATCCAATCAGGATACCGTCGACGACAGCTTCGATATACCGGCTGTGGGTATCGTCCGGATCGCCGGGAAGACCGCGCCGCGTCAGGATCGGGGTCTTGCCCTTCGCCAGGATGGCCACCCCGTTCCAGGATCTCTGTCCATGCCAGACGGCGCCGTAGCCGGCCCGTTCGATCTCCTTTCGTGGAAACCCGGCGTCGTCTGTCTTCAGTTCCTGGAGGCAGACCACATCAGGGGCGTCCTCCTTGAGCCAGCGCAGTAGGATCTGCAGCCGTCCATTGATGCCGTTGACGTTATAGGTTGCAATTTTCACGATGCCCCCCGGAAGTCGAAGCACGGACAGGCTCTAGAAACGCTCCTGAGTTTCCGCCTCAGGAATTCCCCGCCCGCAATCGTCCCAATGGAGGCGGCTCTCCACACCGTAATGTCCCGCCGGCCGAACCCTCTCGGGGTGATCGAGCGAGCCGACTGCCACTTGGCTCCTCAACGCGTCGCACCGAAGACGAAGGCGATGCCGGCGACGATTGCGACCGCTGTCAGCGGCTGCCGGCGTATGCGATCCTCGAGGTCGTGGACGAATGTGCGAGCCTCCGCCTTTGCCAGGCGGGCTGTTCCAGAAGCCAGATCCGAAGCGGATTCGGCCATCCGACCGGCTTCTTTCTGAAGACCGCACATTTTTTCGCGATCGATATCGGAGGAGCGGGCAGCTTCACCGGTCGAGCGCAGGGCTTGATCCACGAGCGGAAACTCGTCCTCCAGCTTGGTGGGATCGGGCTCCCGCTTCACACGCTCGGCCGCGTCGACGTCGCTGCGGCCGGCGGGAATTGAGGTGTGGGTGGCTGACACCGGATCGGACGCCGGAAAGGTGTCCTCGATTGCTTTGTCGAGTTCGCCTTTTCGGGTCTGCTTCCGCTGCTCTGCCTGCTCTTTTCGCATGGACTGGACTGCGGGGGATTCGTTCGGGTTTGCCATCGGGGTTTCCTCTGTTGCACTTCGACAAACAAAGCGACGACGAGGGGAGAAGTTCCATAGAAATGCTTCCTGACCTCACAGAATAACAGAGATGGAGAAGCGAGTGACTCTGGGCTTGCGATCGCTCGGACTTTTCTGGACGCCGAGTATGGCAATCAATTAAGCCGGACCAAAGTCTTGCCGGCGCCTACTACCTAGGTCGGTTGCAATTTGTCTGCGGAACAGCGAGAAATCTTACGCGTCATATTTTGCATGGGAAAACGGCGGACGAACGAGGCTATGGCATGAGTATCCGGAAACGCGATTTTCTGCGATTGGGCGGCAGCGCGGCCGTCGCTCTCGTCGCTGCCGCATCACCAGCCACATTGAATCTCGGCGGTTTCCTTCCTGTTCTGGCTATGGAACGCGCGCAGGCAAAAGACGGCAACAGTGGGAATGGCAACGGCGGTGGGAACGGCAACGGCGGTGGGAACGGCAACGGTAATGGGGGAGGGAATGGCAACAGCGGCGGTAACGGCAACGGGGGAGGGAATGGCAATAGCAATGGTGGTGGCAGCAGCAACAGCAGCAGCAATGGCTCAGGGAATGGCAATGGTGGGAGTTCCACCGGCAGCACGGGATCCTCTTCCTCGTCTTCAGGGTCGTCAGTAGGATCGGGAACGAAAGCGACGGCAGCGTCCGATGGCTCGATCGACGTCCGTCATTCGAATGGTATCACTGAAGTCCTGCAGCGCGGTCGCTACATTATGAAGGACTCGAAAGGCCGGACGATCATAAATCGACAGGCGACGGCCAACGATGCCCGCCGGCTGAGCCGCTTTCTTCGCTGAAGCGTGATAGCGGGGCAATAACTTCTTTCAGCGCCGTTCGCGCCATTGCAGAGCCGCTTCCGTCCTGTTCGAGGCACCAAGCTTGCTCAGAATCTGGGTCATATGGTGCTTTACAGTCTTTTCCTGCAGGCTGAGACGCAAGCCGATATGCTTGTTTGACATGCCTTGGGCGACAAGATCCATCACCTCGCGTTCCCGTGGCGTCAGACTGCTCTTGTCGGAGGTTCCGCCATTCAGCGAATTCTCCATGACCTTTGCCGACATCGTCGGCGAGATATATCGCGAGCCACGCAGGACGGTTTGGATTGCTTCGGCGAGGCCTCGCGAACCGACACCTTTCAGAACATAACCCATCGCACCCCGTTGCAGAGCTCCCAGTAAGGTGTCCACCTCCTCGGATACCGTCAACATCAGCACTTTCGTTGTCGGACTCCGCGCCAGGACGTCACTGACCGCAGACAGCCCGCCGCCGGGCATCGAGACGTCGAGAAGCATGATGTCGGGGTGGTTGTCTGAGGCGATCATCGCCGCGTCGTCGCTGCTGGCTCCTTCACCAACGACGACAAAGCCGCTGATCTCCGACAGGCTACGCGTTACACCCTCTCGAAAAAGCGGATGATCGTCCACGACGCCGATGGTGATTGATGTCATCGCTACTCTCCCACTTCCATTGGCTCGAAGATCATGGTCACGGTCGTTCCTTCTTCGCCTGTCTTGATGTCGAAGGATCCCCCCAGGCTGCCGACGCGCTCCCGCAACCCCACGAGGCCGAGGCTCGTTGGTCTCACCTCGCTCGGATTGAAGCCGTCGCCGTGATCGCTGACTTCGACACGAACATGACCCTTGCGCGAGACAGCCCTGACAGCCTGCTGAACGCCGCCACCGTGGCGATAGGCATTATTCAGGGCCTCCTGAATGAAGCGATAGATACAGATCTTCACGGCAGGAGGAAGGTCCGGTCCATCTTCGTTGATAATCGTTTCGACATGGGTCTCGGTCTTGTGTTGATGCGCTTCGACGACCCGCGTGACGATCTCGGTGATTGAGGACTTCTCGATCTGCGGAAGCACCAGTCCGCTGCAGATATTGCGGATCTCCGTCATCGCCTCGGCAAGGCTCGAGCGTATCCAGGCAAGCTCTTTTTCACGCGCTTCGGGCTGGGTGGACGCATTGATCAACATGTCGCTGTCGAGGCGCAGTGAGGCATAGGCAATGTGCTGGGCTGGACCGTCGTGCAGATCTGCACCGATGCTGCGCAAATAAGTTTCGTTCAGCGCTGCCGCCCGCTGGGAGGCGCGCTGCAGTCGTCGTTGGAGTCCGCGGTTTTCCGCCAGCAGTGCAGACAGTTCATCGACCCGTTCTTTGAGATCCTTGCGTTGCGTCTCGATCGTGCGGCTACCCCGGAACACCAGAACGGAGAGAACAAGGAAAAAGGTCGCCGTGAGAGCGGTGACGGCGCCCCAGCTCCGGAGCCTGGCATGCGCCAGACTATCGCCCAGTCCTTGTGCTGTCTCGTAGAATTCAAGGACGGCGACCGCTTGTCCGGACCACGGCTGGAGCACAGGGTTATAGATCTCCATGAGCGGTTTGCCGAGCGCGCGCTCCTTGTCGCTTTCCGGATCGCTGGCGATTTCGTAGCGCGCGACGAGAGATCCTGCGAATGCCCTCTGCAGCTTGTCGCTTACCGCAAACTTCCTGCCCACCAGCTCCTTTTCGTTCGAATAGAGGATGGTGCCGTCGCTTCGCCACAGCTTGAACGAAACAAGGCGCTTGCCGAGCGCACCTTGACCGAGTGTCTCGTCCAGAGCCTGAGCACTCGCTTCATCAAGCAATGACTCTGTTTGCATATCGGGAAGTAGTGGCGCGATCACGCTGTCCACATAAAGCGCCGTCGCCGCGCCTGAATTGTGGATGACGGCCTCCTCTATCAGGTGACTTACAAAAAAGCCCACCACGAACATGGCGGCGATCGATATGAGCCCACCCGCGATAAAGAACTGGGAGGCGAGTGAGCGGGCATTCCAGCGACGAAGCCAATTCATTTTGATACCGGTAAGAGACTGCCCGATTAACCTACCGCGTCTTTAGAGTTTTCCAAACAGCGTCAGGGCACATTCCTGGTGTCGAAGACCTCGGCGCCTCTTATGCTCTGGGTCAGCCCGACGGTATCGCCCGACATGGCTGCGCCAAACACGTAGAGAAGGGCGGCCAGAACGATAACAAGGGCGAAGACGGACGCGTTACAGGCGTCATTCACTCTGGATCTATGACTCTGGTTCATGTTCGGATCTCCTTCAGTATCGTTCGAAACGGCGCGAGTCCGATGCGCGTTCCACCTCCGGGACTTCGGTCGGAGGAGGTTGGGACCAAGGTCTGACCCCCGTAGACATCGGCAGATACAGACATACTTCCTGGCCGACCGACTTGGGTTTGGAGGCTTGTGAGTGATGATTTCCATGGACTTCGAAGGCAGCGCCCGCGCCGCATCTATCGCTTCTCTCCAGCCGTTCGAGCAAGGCGTCGCCGAATTTTACGACAGCCATCTCGTGCCGATTCTCTTCGAGCCCAATGCCTCGGAGATGGCGATCGTCGCCGAGCGATTGAAGCCGGGCAGCGTTCTCGAAGTCGCGGCAGGGACGGGCGCCTTGACTCGTGCTCTGCGGGCGACGCTTGATCCGGCAACGGAGATCGTTGCCACCGATCTCAGCCAGGCGATGATCGACGTTGGCGCACCATCGCTGACGATGTCGCGGACCCACTGGATGCACGCCGATGCGCAAGATCTCCCGTTCGCGTCTTCGATGTTCGATCTCGTCGTCTGCCAGTTCGGCGTAATGTTCTTTCCGGATAAGCTGAAGGCTTATGGCGAGGCCAAAAGAGTGTTGCGGAACGGAGGTCGTTTCCTGTTCTCGACGTGGGATTCAATCGAGGCCAACGACTTCGCAAGATGTGTGGACGAATGCCTGGGAAGCCTCTTCCCGTCGGATCCGCCGGATTTTTTCAGGCGCTTGCAATATTCCTACTTCGACCCCGATCCGATCAAGGCGCAGCTGACTTCGGCGGGGTTTGACGCGGTATCCTGCGATCGGGTCGAATTGACGTCAGTCGCGGCCACCGCGCGCGACGTGGCTGCGGCGTTCTGCCAAGGCACTCCGCTCAGGGGAGAGGTCGAACGGCGGGTGCCGGAGGAGCGTATGCCGGAAATCGTCGCTCAAGTGGCCGAGCGCGTGGAATCGCGCTACGGAGCCCGTCCTTGCGGCGGCATGAGCGCGCTCATCGTCGCCTGCCGCGCACCATAAGACTCCGTGGCGCAGGCTGTCGTCTCAATCAGGCGATACCGTCGCAAGAGATCTATCCGCCCGGGTATGACGGCTCGTCGGACTTCAACTGGTGCGCGTAGGAGGCTTCCTCTATCGCGCAGATGACGTGCCGCTCGATCACCAAACAGGTTTCGTCGTACTCTAGCACCAGGTTCGGATTGAACCGTCGCCTTCGAACGGAGTCGCGGGCTTCGACTGCCATCTGATAGGCTTCGAAGAGCTCCAGCTGCCACGGGTCGCGCGCTTCCATGATCAACTTCCGCATATGCGGCAGACGCATCGCCAGGCGCCTGCGTCCGGCTTCCCGGCGGTTGGATCGCGCCATCTCTTTCGATCTCCTGCTTATGCCCGCGATTATGCGGGGTTCTCGATCTTGAATTAGCGTCGGCAACGGGCCTTGGAATGGGTTTGGGACCAAAGGCCGGGGTCGATCAGACTGAGGTCTGAGGCGTGGAACGACCCTGCGTCCAGCTAGTTGGTTGGCAGCGGTCACGAAGGCCGCCTCGAAACAGAAGGAGGAGAAAATGATCTCCAAGCTTATCGTCGGTGCGGCAACTGCCGCGACCCTCATGTCGGGCGTCGCATTCGCCCAGTCCTCGACCGTCAACGGTGCCGCCGGTGGCGCGGTCACTGGGGCGATCGTCGGCGGCCCCGTTGGCGCAGCTGTCGGCGGCGTTGCCGGCGCAGTCGTTGGAACCGTGATCGATCCGCCGCCGCAAAAGGTCGTCACCTATGTCCGCGAGGCTCCGGCACCATCGGCGCGCGTGGTCGTGAAGGAGAAGGTTGTCGTCGGTCAGCCCCTGCCGGAGACGGTTGTCGTAACGCCTATTCCGGATGACCCGACCTATGCTTATGCGGTGGTCAATGATGAACGTGTCATCGTCGAACCGTCGTCCCGCAAGGTGATCCAGGTCATCAAGTGATCTGATCCTACACGCGGCCTCTGCCGCGTCCTCCATCCGGAAATCATCGCTCAAAGTCCGGGAACCGCCGCACGACCGACGGCAGCGTCGTCGTGCGGCCAAAAACAGCCGATGCCCCCGGCGGCGACCCCCGCCGCCGGAGCGCCAGCGAGGAGAGGAACATGATCTATTCCGAAGAGAAATCCGGTGGTCTGGCCGTGCCGCTGATCGCCATCCTGCTGGCAATCGCCGGCATTCTCGCCGTGCTTGTCGCCACCGGTGGCCGACATAGCAGTGCCGCCGGCCGTGTCTGGGTTCCACAGGTTCAACAGCAGGGGTCGGGACAATGAAAGCCATCGCATCCGTTGCCTTTGGCATCTTAAGCTCGGTCGGGGCCTGCGTCGCTGCCGCATCTGTCGCATCCTATGTCGTGGCGGATTCCGAACCTCACGCCTTCAAGGAGCTCGCAGCGCGCGATCTATGGACGACGACGCCGGTAAAAGTCGATCCTCGGCAGCAGCCCTATGAACGAATTCCGCCTCTCTATTCCAGCTATGTGACCGAGGCGTCGGCGAGCACGGCGTCAGCGGCAAGGCCCGATTCGGCTCGCCCGCCAGCCGAACTTCAGACACCGCAGCCCAGACTTTCGGCCGCGCATCTTGCCTGGTGTGGGGAACGTTATCGCTCTTTCGATCCCACGACCAACAGCTATCGATCCTATAGCGGTGAGACCCGCGATTGCGCTTCGCCGTTCCCGCGGGCTGTCACCGAGGCCGATCAAGGCGTCGGCACGAAAGTGAATGCACAGGCGGCAGCCCGGTGCGCCGCTCGCTACAAGTCGTATCGACCGGAAGACAATACGTATCAACCATGGGAAGGACCGCGGCGCAGTTGCGACATGTCGGATCTCGTTGCGACGAGCAATTGATTATCGGCGGTGGTCGCGCGGTGCGGATCACGCTGCACCATGCTGGTGAATCAGACTAAAGTCCGTGTTGCAAACGCTACGGTTGTGATACCCGGTTGTATTAGAGTGTTGGAGATCAGGGGATGGCAACGGCGCTGATAACAGAAATCCAGCAGGCGCAGACAAGGCTTCCGCTCTTGAGCCGAGCGGATCGAGCAGCCCTTATCGTTCGCATCCTCCGCGAGCTGAAGACGCATCGGCGGGAGGTTCTCGCAAATGTGCCGGCCGAGCGCTGCGTTTGGATCGACAGGCTGATTGCGTCCGTGTCCTCGACGATACCGGAAATCGTCAACATGCTGGACGCCGAGTTCAATCGTGTCTTGAGCGAGTTCGAAAAGCTGATCGCGACGCTCGATGACATCTCGCATACCGAGAAACGGTCGAAGACAATTCACTGAGAGGGCAGCCAAGCGAGCGCCTTATCGGAAACCGATCGCTGCGCGTTAGCGTTCTCCTTCCATGACCGAATCCAAATCCGCCGCTGATCACGACAAGGCTCCGTCCGGCGAAGACGGTGCGAAGCCCGGCGCGGACATTTCTTTCCCTTACGACAGGATGACCGTCGAGCAATTCCGAAGACGCTTCCCCCGTGCCCGCTGGAGCGATGCCCGCCAGGCCTGGTTCGTTCCCGGGCGGACTGCGTCCCGCCGCATCGGACGATGGCTTGCCGAGATCGAGTCCGAAGCCGACGCCCATGCGGACGCAAAGGGACGCGACGCCTTCGCCTTCGATCCCATCGACAGTCCATATCTCGAACTCGGCAAGGCAGGCTTCCGAATCCGCACGCCGTATTCGAAGACCGTCGTCGACGAATTGCGCGAGGTGCCATTCTCACGGTGGGACGGCGATCTCAGGATTTGGCACGTTCCCTTCCGGTCCTATGAGGAACTCCGGCGCAGATGGCCCGAGATCGAGGCGGCGGCTCGCAGAAACGAGCCGGAAGAGAGACGACGTCGAGCCGAGGAGCGGAAGGGGACCGAACAGGAGATGCGCAGCAAACTCCGCTCTGCGGAACGAAAGCGTCACCGTTACCCGCTTCAGAGCGACGACCTGCCGCCAATAGGACGTCCTGTGGTCACCGCCTATGGAATCGTCGTCTTTAGCGAAATCTCAGGCGAACTGGTCGACCCGAGTGTCGTTGCGGACTTTTATCCCGGCGTGACCGAGGATCACGTCTGGGGATATTGGCGGGTGCCCACACTCGAAGAACTCATCCGCACCTGGCCCGCGAAAATGCTTCCGGTTCAGAACGCCGCGTGGTGGCTGCCGACGATCGAGGAACTGAGGCCGACCCGTCGCACGGCAAGGTCGCGCGAAGCCAGGAAACAAGCGAAGACGCCGTGACCGCTGCTTGCTCCTTCTGATCAACTGGCGGTTGTACTGAAATTTACTGAGGCTGGACGTTGAAATCATCGTGAACAGAAGCCGGCGGTTCCGCTGAAGACGTAGCTGTCGCCAAAATTCTCCGGCCGCTCTCGCGCAGTGGAACAAGTTCCGGCTCCAGCCATTTGTCGTCCATGAAAACAGCCCTGCCGATGTCGCTGCTCGCCCTGGCCATTTCCGTTGGCGGCGCCGCCGCGCGGGAACTTCGACCCGAAGCCATCAATACCGCTTCGATTGCTTCCATTGGCGCGGAGAAGCCGGCTCCAGCAGATCCAGACCCGGCGATCGTCCGCCTTCAAGTTTTGCTCGACCGAGCGGGCGCGTCTCCCGGCGTGATCGATGGCCTCTCCGGCGAGAACGTCAACAAGGCCGTGGCCGGTTTCGAGGCTATGAACGATCTTCCCGTCGACGGCAGGCTGGATGCGGAAGTCGTCTCCCGGCTGGAAGGCAATGCCCCCATCGTCGAGAGCTACGTCGTCTCGGCCGACGATGCCAAGGGTCTCGTTGACAAGATCCCCGAAGACTATGGCGAGAAGGCAAAGATGCAGAGCCTGGGATATACGAGCGTTGCCGAGAAGCTATCCGAGCGGTTTCACATGGGGATCGATCTGGTAAACGCGCTCAATCCCACTTCGCAGTTTGCGCCCGGCGATACGGTGTGGGTCGTGACCCCCGGCCCGCCGAGGGAAGGAAAGGTCAAGACGATCGAAGCCAACAAGAAAACGGGACAGGTGCTGGCCTTTGCCGGGGACGGATCACTGCTTGCCGTCTATCCCGCGACGATCGGAAGCGAAGACAATCCGGCGCCGTCGGGCAAGCATAAGGTCAAGGGCGTCGCCAGGATGCCGGTCTACCGATACGACCCGAAGCGCAACTTCAAGCAGGGCAAGAACGACAAGGTCCTGACGATCCCGAAAGGGCCGAACGGTCCGGTCGGCACGGTCTGGATCGACCTGACCGAGCCGACCTATGGAATACATGGGACGCCGGAGCCCAAACTCATCGACAAGGTGGGATCGCACGGTTGCGTGCGGCTGACGAACTGGGACGCCGAAGAGCTGGCCGGTATGGTCAAGCCAGGCGTGCTGGTGGATTTCGTCAATCGAAGTTCAGCCACGCCGAAGTGAGGGGGAATCCGTCGCGATCCCACTCTTCTCTGGCTTGTCGCTCGCGAGGTATTGCCTGCGGCGATTCACGAAGCTTTGGCTTCGAAAGCCGGCGCGAAATCACCCAGTGATTTTGCCTTCAGGATCGTGGCCTCGATATCCTGCTCCACGATCGCTTCAAGATCGGCGAAGCTGTCGATGACATAGTAGATCGGCTGGAGGATATCGATCCGGTAGGGCGTCCTCAGCACGCTGAGCAGATCGAACGGCCGGAATTCGCACGCCTTGCCTTCCATTGCCGCCTTCGCTTCGCTTGGCGATGAGACAATACCCGCGCCGAAGCAGCGGCGGCCTTGCGGCGTATTGATCAGGCCGAATTCGACGGTGAACCAGAAGATGCGGAACAGATGCCATGAATAGCCCTTGCCGAGGCGGACGGCCGTCTCGCCGAAATGCCGGACGAAATTGGCATAGCTCTGGTTGGTGAGCATGGGGCAGTGGCCGAAAACCTCGTGGAACAGGTCCGGCTCCTCGATATAGTCGATATGCTCGCGACGGCGCAGGAAGGTTGCAAGCGGGAATTTGCCTTGCGACAGAAGCTCATAAAAGCGCGACGGCGGAATGAGCGCCGGCACGCCTTCGACGCCGAAGCCGGTGGTCTCGTTCAGGCGTCTGTTGACGTCGAGAAGCTGAGGCACCTTGTCGGGCTTCAGCCCCAGCATTTTGACGCCGTCCAGATATTCGCGGCAGGCCGTATCGGCCAGCAACCTCATCTGACGCCGATAGAGTTCGCCCCATATCGCATCTTCGTCCGGGGTGTAGTCATACAAACCGTCCGGGCCGGGCAGTTTGGCGGTATAGCTGCTTTCCTTGGTCATAGGCTGATCCTCCCAGGCACGGCTCTATTCCTGCCATTATGATCCGGGTTTGGAGGATTTTCTTTTCTTTCATGCTGGCTATTGCCATAGTGATGGCAAATCTTCCCGAAAGTGACGCATAAAATGAAAGAACCTGGGAATTTTCGCCGAAAGCTTCTGCAACTCGTCCAGGCCGATGGTAGCCTTTCGCTGGCAGACTTGGCGGAAAAGGCCGGCATGTCGCAGAGCTCAGCCTGGCGGAAAATCCAGGAGCTGGAAGCCGACGGCGTCATCCGCAAGCGGGTGACCCTGCTCGATCCGGGCAAACTCGATCTCAAGCTCTGCGTCATCGCGCATGTGACGCTGGAGGATCACCACGAAGAGGCGGTTGCGTCTTTCGCTTCGGTAGTGCTGGAGCGGCCGGAAATCATGGAGTGCTATGCCCTATCAGGCGCCTTCGACTACATGCTGAAGATAAGGGCAAGCGACGTGGAAAGCTACGAAGCCTTCATGACCCGCTATCTGATGCGCAACCCGCATGTGCGCACAGTGGTCTCGAGCTTTGTGCTGCGCGAGCTGAAATTCTCGACCGAACTGCCGCTCTGATTTAGATATCTGCGCAGGGCGATACCGTCACATCACCACGTGCTGTCGCCATGTCAATGGCCCGGCATGAGCACTGGAAAGCCTTCGAATGTCTTCAGTGTATCGAGGACGATCGACGTCTTCACGTGTTGCACCGATTCGTGGGGCAGGAGAACGTCGTTGACGAATTTGGAGAGGTCGGCGAGCCCGCGGGTCGCGACCGTCAGGTGATAGTCCATTTCACCGGTTAGCGCATAGGCTTCGAGAACTTCCGGAAGTCCGTTGATCAGTTGCGAAAACCGGCGGGCATTGTCTCTGTTATGGGTCGCAAGCGTCACTGAAATAACCACCAGCATATCCAGACCCAACTTCTGCCGATCGAGGTAGGCGCGGTAGCTGCGGATATATCCCTCAGCCTCGAGTCTCGTTCGCCGGCGAGAGCATTGCGACGGTGAAAGCGCAATCCGCTCCCCCAGCTCGTTGTTCGTCAACCTGCCGTCCTTTTGAAGTTCCTGGAGCAGGCGCAAATCCAATTTGTCGAGCGGTTCATCCATTGCACGAAATCTCCAAAATACTCACGGATCGTGCATAATCTCTTCCTAGAGCATAAAGAATGCAAGAACTTTGCACGCGTTTTGGGCCACACTTTGCATAGAAATGCAATCTCCTCTGGAGGAAAGAAAATGGGTCCCTTCCCACATGATGCGCCGCCCTCGGAAATCACCGCCGACAATCCGGCCGGCACCGACGGCTTCGAATTCGTCGAATTCGCCCATCCCGAGCCCGAGAAACTGCGCGAGCTTTTTACACGCATGGGCTACGTCGTTGTCGCCAGGCACAAGACGAAAGACATCACCGTCTGGCGCCAGGGTGATATCAACTATGTCCTGAACGCCGAACCCGGCAGTCATGCCGCCCGTTTCGTCGCAAACCATGGCCCCTGCGCCCCATCGATGGCATGGCGCGTCGTCGACGCCAAGCACACCTTCGACCACGCGGTATCAAAAGGTGCGGTTCCCTATGAGGGAGACGACAAGGCGCTCGACGTCCCGGCGATTGTCGGCATTGGCGGCTCGCTGCTCTATTTCGTCGAGACCTATGGGGAAAAGGGATCGGCTTACGAAGCCGAGTTCGATTGGCTTGGCGAGCGCGACCCGCATCCCCAGGGGATCGGCTTCTATTATCTCGACCATCTGACGCACAACGTCTTCCGCGGCAACATGGACAAGTGGTGGGATTTTTACCGCAACCTGTTCAATTTCAAGCAGATCCACTTCTTCGATATCGACGGCCGCATCACCGGCCTGGTGAGCCGCGCCATCACCTCGCCCTGCGGCAAGATCCGCATACCGCTGAATGAATCGAAGGACGACACCAGCCAGATCGAGGAATATCTAAAGAAGTACCGGGGCGAGGGCATCCAGCACATCGCCGTTGGAACAGAGGACATTTACGACGCCACCGACAGGCTTGCCGACAACGGCCTGCGCTTCATGCCGGGTCCGCCGGAGACCTATTACGACATGTCCTATGAACGCGTGAACGGCCATAGCGAACCGATCGAGCGCATGAAGAAGCACGGCATCCTCATCGACGGTGAAGGCGTGGTGAATGGCGGCATGACGAAAATTCTGCTGCAGATCTTCTCCAAGACCGTCATCGGCCCGATCTTCTTCGAATTCATCCAGCGCAAGGGTGACGAGGGCTTCGGCGAAGGCAATTTCCGGGCTCTCTTCGAGTCGATCGAGGCCGATCAGATCAAGCGTGGTGTCATCGGGACTGCAGCGGAGTAAACTCTGCAGCGCCGCGCGTCTGGAAAGGTGCGCGGCGCAGGAGGGTTACGGGAGGAGTGGAGCAATGGACCAGACATCGATCCAGACGTCCGACGGTGAAGCCGCGACGGCAAACAGGCTGAAATATATGCCGGGGTTCGGCAATGACTTCGAAACCGAGTCGCTTCCCGGTGCCTTGCCGCAGGGTCAGAACAGCCCGCAGAAATGCAATTACGGTCTTTATGCGGAGCAGCTTTCCGGCTCGCCATTCACCGCGCCGCGCGGGACGAACGAAAGGTCCTGGCTCTATCGCATTCGCCCGAGCGTGCGTCACACCCGCCGCTTCTCCAACGCATCCTATCCGCTCTGGAAAACGGCGCCTTGCCTCGACGAGCACTCGCTTCCTCTGGGCCAGCTTCGCTGGGATCCCATCCCCGCGCCCGCGGAGAGACTGACCTTTCTCGAAGGGGTGCGGACAGTCACGACGGCAGGCGATGCCACCACCCAGGTGGGCATGTCAGCCCATGCCTACGTCTTCAATGAGGACATGGTCGACGATTACTTCTTCAACGCCGACGGTGAACTGCTGATCGTGCCGCAGCTCGGCGCCATCAGAGTGTTCACCGAAATGGGCATCATCGATGTCGAGCCCCTGGAAATATGTCTCATCCCGCGTGGCATGATGTTCAAGGTTCTCAAGGGCGGCGAGCAGACGGTCTGGCGGGGTTATATATGCGAGAATTACGGCGCCAAATTCACGCTGCCGGACCGCGGACCGATCGGCGCCAACTGCCTGGCAAACCCGCGTGACTTCAAGACACCTGTCGCCGCTTTCGAGGATAAGGAAACGCCTTGCCGCGTGCATGTGAAGTGGTGCGGAAAATTCTATGTCACGGAGATCGGCCACTCGCCCCTCGATGTGGTCGCCTGGCACGGCAATTACGCGCCTTACAAATACGACTTGCGGACATTTTCTCCGGTCGGCGCCATCAGCTTCGACCATCCCGATCCGTCGATCTTTTCGGTGCTGACCGCGCCCACCGAAGATGCCGGCACGGCAAATGTCGATTTCGTGATTTTTCCGCCGCGCTGGCTGGTCGCCGAACACACCTTCCGTCCGCCTTGGTACCACCGCAACATCATGAGCGAGTTCATGGGCCTGATCCATGGCCAGTATGACGCCAAGGAGGAGGGCTTCGTGCCGGGCGGCATGAGCCTGCACAACATGATGCTTCCCCACGGGCCGGACGCGCTTGCCTTCGAAAAGGCATCCAATACCGAGCTCAAACCGGTGAAGCTCGACCACACCATGGCCTTCATGTTCGAGACCAGGTACCCGCAGCAATTGACGAAATACGCAGCCGAGCTCGAAACGCTGCAGGATAATTACCTCGAGTGCTGGGACGGCCTGGAACGCAAGTTCGACGGAACCCCCGGGCTCAAGTGATGCATCAAGCAAAGACACCCTCCGGCACTGGAATTAAGATATGAAGCTTGCGACCTTGAAGGACTCCACGAGGGACGGCCGGCTCGTCGTCGTTTCCCGCGACCTGACCCGCTGTTCGGAGGTCGGTCACATTGCCCGGACCCTGCAGGCGGCGCTCGACGACTGGGAGCATGTGGCTCCGAGACTTCAGCTGATTGCCGAAGGCGTCGAGACCGGAGCCCAGCCGACGATCCGGTTTCACGAACATGACGCTACGTCACCTTTGCCGCGGGCCTACCAATGGGCCGATGGTTCCGCTTACGTCAACCATGTCGAACTGGTGCGTAAGGCGCGCGGCGCCGAGATGCCTGCAAGCTTCTGGACCGATCCGCTGATCTATCAAGGCGGGTCGGACGCTTTCCTCGCGCCGCGCGATCCGATCGTGGCGGTTGACGAGGCTTACGGGATCGACATGGAAGGCGAGGTCGCGGCCATTACCGGCGACGTCGCCATGGGTTCCAGCCCAGAAGCCGCACGCGGCGCCATCCGCCTGCTGATGCTCGTCAACGACGTGTCGCTGCGCGGTCTGATCCCGGGCGAACTGGCAAAGGGATTTGGTTTCTTCCAGTCGAAGCCGGCATCGGCATTTTCTCCGGTCGCGGTGACGCCGGACGAGCTCGGAGATGCCTGGGACGGCGGCAAGCTACATCTTCCGCTGCTGGTGAGCTTGAACGGCAAGCCATTCGGCAAAGCCAACGCCGGTATCGACATGACCTTCGATTTTGGCCAACTGATCGCCCATGCCGCCAAAACCCGTAACCTCCTGGCCGGAACGATTATCGGCTCGGGAACAGTGTCCAACAAGCTCGACGGCGGCCCCGGCAAGCCGGTGGAAGAGGGAGGAGACGGCTACTCCTGCATCGCCGAACTCAGGATGATCGAGGCCATCGACACCGGATCCCCGAGGACTCCCTTCATGAAGTTCGGGGATCAGGTCCGCATAGAGATGAAGGATAAGGCCGGTCATTCGATCTTCGGGGCGATCGAGCAGACTGTCGAAAAATACCAACGGGCCGACCCGCGATGAACGAGGTCGTTCTTTACGACTACTGGCGATCATCGGCGAGCTATCGCGTCCGCATCGCGCTCAATCTCTTGGGCATCGATTATAAGACCGTGCCCATCAACCTGCTGGAGGGCGCGCACAGGACGCCGGACTATCTCACGCTCAACCCGCAGGGCTTCGTGCCGACATTGGTGATCGACGGGAAAACACTGACCCAGTCGCTGGCAATCATCGAATATCTGGCCGAGCTTCGGCCGGAATGCGGATTGTTGCCACCTGACATTGCCGATCGCCAGAAAGTCCGCGCCCTTGCCTATGCGGTCGCCATGGACATCCATCCGATCTGCAACTTGCATGTCGTGTCGCATCTGATGACCATGACGGATAAGGCCGATGCCCGCGAGGAATGGATGAAGCATTTCATTGCCGACGGACTGCGCAAACTGGAAGCCATGATCGGCGAATTTGATGGAGCATTCAGCTTTGGCGACAGGCCGACGATGGCGGATCTCTGTCTGGTTCCACAGGTCTACAACGCCCGCCGCTGGGGAGTAGATATGACCGCTTTCAAAGGCATCGTCGATATCGACGCCAAATGCGCCAAACTGCCGGCATTTCAGGCGGCGCATCCTGACCGCGTGAAACCGTAGCTTCATTGCGATAAAACTCGGATCAAGTCCGAGGACAGGAATGAGGGAGCAGAGAGCGTATAGCAAGAACCGCTAAGCTACGTTTGCCGCTCCCCCCCGGGACGGCGACATTACGCGTCCCGCCACGAAGGGAATATCGCAGCCTGGCCCAACCGCTTCCCGGTTTCATCGATGAGCTGCCAGACGGTCACATCCTCGATCCAGAAACGGCGCCCCGATTTCGCGATCCTGAGACCGCGCGCATTGTCGACAAAACCATCGTGCGTGACGGCGTCCAGCAGCCGCTGGCGCTCGGCGCGATCAGGCTGCTCGGCCGAAAGCCGCGACGGCAGCGCAGTAAATTCATCCCAGCTATATTCGAAGCAGTTCTGCGCGGTGCGGTTGGCGTAGATGAAGCGCGGGTCGGGCGCGGTGTTGTGAGCGAGGACCACGAAGGATGCATCGTTGTAGAGCCAGTCTGGCCCATGCCCGTCCTGGACAAGACGACGGCCGGTGATGCGCCGGTAGCTTTCGGTGAGGAGGGAGAAGAAATCGGCATCGCTCCTCAGATCGAGGGCGTGATTGTCATAGGCAAAAGTCACGAAGTGCCTCGTTGGTCGAATGCTTGGATGCAGGTGACATAATCGATATTCATTGCATCGGTCTACAACGCCCGCCGCTCGGGAAGTAATATGGTCGATTTCAAGCGCGGCGGATATCGATGGCATCGCGTCGAACTGCTGGCGTTCAGCCGGCGCGTCCCGACGAATGCGGACAGGGATCTCGCGATTGTGCGAGGAACCGGCGTTTACCTTGTCTCATCACTTCTGATTGTGCCGCTTGCCAGAAGATCGCCCCTTGTGCATTGATCGGTATTAACATTCTCTGCGAAGCTATTGTTCTTCTGACCGTAATCGGCGTCGGCGGTCGCCGATGAGGTCGGGCTTCACGGGCAGGTGATTTCATCATCCGGCTATACAGAGCTGCCAAGCTATGCTGCGAATGACGACAGGAGATATACAGGTGCTCGAGGGCTGGGTAAGAATGCGCAAATCCGTCTCGTTGATATCGCTGCTGCTGGCGTTCGTCGCCATGGCCGGAGAGGGGCATGCAGCAATTTCCTACCAACGTGTGGACGGCGCCCCGGGACGTGGTCTGGTGATAAAGGGCGTGTTTGAATTCTCCGACGATCCGACGCAGCTTGTCGACGAATACACGCAGTACCAAGCGGACTATATCAGCTTTGACTCGCCCGGCGGAAACGTGGTCACCGCGATCAGGTTCGGCCGCGCCATCCGCGCACTGAATGCGAGAACGCTCCAGATCAGAGCCTTGGAATGTGCATCGGCTTGCGCCTTCGCCTTCGTCGGTGGCGTCGAAAGGTTCGCCGAGCCGGGCTCGATCGGCGTGCATCGGATTTCCCTATCCGACGATGTCCCCATGGACAACAAATTGGCAGTCTCGACCGTTCAATTGATGACCGGCGAGATCATCGGCTATCTCACCGACATGGGAGTAAGCCCCAATCTGCTGCAGCTCAGCCTGTCGATCGACAGCACCGATATACGGTATCTCACCGCTGCGGAAATGCGAGACTGGAACATCAACACGCCCGAGGATATGCCCTCGGCGCAGGAAAGCGCGCCGCCCCGGCCAGGCGCCGCACCGCAGGAGAGCGCAACACCCGCCGACATGCCGTCAGACCCCAGCGCTTCCGAGGAGGTGGCCGCCTCCGAACCCGGCGACCTGACCACGGAGGCGGTTGATTTCGTCAACCGATACAATGACGAATGGTCGAAAGACAGTGCCTCGGCGTTGGCCTTTATGAAGGGCGTCTATGCCGACGAGGTCTCCTTCTTCGGAAACTCGGTCGACAAAGACGCCGTCCTGAAGGAAAAGGCAGCCTTCGCCCAACGCTGGCCGGAGCGCATCTACAGCGTCAAGCCGGGCTCCGTAACTGCCAGCTGTGCCGGAAAATGCGAAATGTCGGGAATTGTCGAGTGGTTTGCCGGAAACAGGGACACGGGTAAGACGTCCGCCGGGATGGCGGAATTCTCTTTCGTGTGGAACACGGCCTCTCTACAGATCGAGTCTGAGACCGGAAAGGTGCTCGCCACGGACAAGGGGGCCAAGGCACCGGATCGGTTGATCCATCAGTGGACAGGACTGGACGATATCTGCCGCACGAGTGTCGATCGCGACGGGCCTGAGACGCTACGGGCATGCAAACGGCGCGACGAACTCGGTCCGCTGCTCAATCGCGCGGACTGGTGTTACGGCCATAAGGACGAGGCCGGAATAAATTGGGATTGGCACAAATGCGATGCCAACTCCCGCCGATATACGAGTCAGTAGAGCGCAGGCCCAAAGACGAGCGACCGTTGGTTTGCCCGGAGGAAGAAATGTTGGGAAACTCAGATTCCTGAGTGAGGCCGAGCATGTCGGAAAACGAACATTCCCGATCGAACACCGTCCTGCCGGGTTCTGACGAACCCGACAAGCCGGCCGAGCGCTACCAACTCGGCCTCTGCCTTTCGGGCGGCGGCTATCGGGCCATGCTTTTCCATGCGGGATCGCTTGCGAGACTCAACGAGGCCGGTCTTCTGGCGAAACTCGATATGATCTCGTCGGTCTCGGGCGGATCTATCGCATCCGGCCTGCTGGCCTATGTGTGGCCACGGCTGATCTTCGAGAACGAGGTCGCCGTCAACTTCAAGACTGAATACCTCAATCGCATTCTGGCCTTCAGTCAGGTGTTCGCGGATGGGCCGTGCTTCCTGAAGGGCGTGTTCAACCCCTTCTCGAGCGCGGCGGAGGAAGCCGCTAAACTCTACGAGCGGCATCTCTTCGACGGAAAATCACCAAGCCTGAGCGATCTTCCGAGATCGCCCTGGTTCGTATTTTGCTCCAGCAATCTCAGCACCGGTTCACTCTTCCGGATGTCCAACCGCTATCTCGCGGATTACAGGATCGGGGTGTCGTTTCAACCGACACTTTCGCTCGCGACCGCGGTTGCCGCTTCGGCGGCATTCCCGCCCGTGCTGTCACCGCTGCGACTGGACCTATCGCAGTTTTCCTGGAAAAGGGAAAAACTCGATGACACCGTTGGCGAACCGGCTGCTCCGGGCAGGGTAATATTGAGCGACGGTGGCATCTATGACAATCACGGCATCGAGCCGGCGCTGAAACGCTGCGATTGCTTGTTTGTCAGCGATGCCGGAGCGCCTTGGCGATCCTCGACCCACGGATACTGGAACTATCTCTCCCAGCTCAAGCGCGTTCTCGATACGACCGACAATCAGGTGCGGTCGTTGAGGCGCCGAGACCTGATCGGTGGCTTCAAGGCCGCAAAACAGGCTGATAGGCTTGGCCTCGACGATCTCGCGAAATCGGCTCTGCGCGCGAGAACGCGCGGCGTCTATTGGTCGATCGACAGCAAGGACGTCGAGCTCAAGCCCAACGCGTCCTACACGCTGCCGCCGTCGTCGGTCGTTCCCTCGGAGGTCGGCACCTATCTCCATTTTCTGGGCGCGAAGGAGACGGAGTATCTGACGAACTGGGGGCACTACGTGTGCGACGCGATGCTCAACCGGTTCTATCAATCGCCCTTGGCTCCATCGTCCGGCCCGCCATTGGTTGCCGGAACCGTGAAGCCGGCTTGGGCGGCGAGGGCCAGCAAGCGCCTGTTCGACTTTCTTCCCTTTTAAACGAAAGCCGGGGGCCGGTTAAAGCGGGGCCAGCGGGATCCGGCGAGATTGCCCCAGCAGTCGAAAATCCTACATTAAGCCTGAGGAAGAACGAACGTATCGACCGGTACGATGATCGGTTGTTTCTGGCTCCCTTCGGCGGCGAAGCTGAAGGGCCCCAAAGTTCCAACTTCAATATTGTTTATGAAAGTATGAGAGGCCCGGTTGCCCGGACCTCCCACGATATTTTTAGAACCGAAGAGTAGGAAGAGCCTACTCAGCTGCACCCGCTCGTCGCACCACACGTGTCGCACTTCTCGCAGGTGCCATTCCGCACCATCGTAAAATTCTGGCACTCCGAGCACATGTTGCCGGTATAGCCCTGCATGATCGAGCGCTGGCGGCGCTCGGCTTCACGCTTCTTCGCTTCGGATTTCGCCGTTGCCGCGTCGGCTGCCGCCTTGTCGGAGAAGAGTGCCGTTGCGTCGCTGGTGATTTCCTCGGTCACCTCTTCGGCGATCTCTTCCGCCAATTCCTTGGCCCGCTCCTCGTAGTCGCGCTTGAAGGCAACGATTTCGGAGGTGGAGACGGCAATCGTCGGCTCCAGCTTGCGGGCAGCGCTGCCTGCAAAGGCAGTCACGGTGCCGGTGGAGGCGGCGCGGGCAGGGGCTGATGTGGCAGCACCCTTGGGTTCGCCTGCCTGGCGTTCGCCGCCGGTGCCGGACACCAGTGTCGGCTTGTAGCCGCGGGTCCAGCCGGTGGAGAGCAGGTTGGTTTTGCCTTCCTGGATGCCCTTGCCGAGTGCCGTGTTCGAGAAATCAGACGTATCGACATGGGCCAGGTCGTGGCGGCCGAGATAGGAAACGGCAAGCTCGCGGAAGACATAGTCGAGGATCGACGTGGCGTTCTTGATCGCGTCATTGCCGATGACCATGCCGGCCGGCTCGAACTTGGTGAAGGTGAAGGCCTCGACATATTCCTCGAGCGGCACGCCATATTGCAGGCCGAGCGAGATGGCGATGGCGAAATTGTTCATCATTGCACGGAAGGCAGCACCTTCCTTGTGCATGTCGATGAAGATCTCGCCGATGCGGCCGTCGCCGAATTCGCCGGTGCGGAGATAGACCTTATGTCCGCCGACGGCGGCCTTCTGGGTATAGCCCTGGCGGCGGTTCGGCAGCTTCTCGCGTTCGCGGGAAACACGCTCGACCACCCGCTCGATGATCTTCTCGGTAACAGTGACGGCCTGGGCGGCGAAGGGCGCCTGCAGCAGTTCCTCCAGCGCATCCTCGTCGTCTTCGTCTTCGATCAGCGAGGCATTGAGCGGCTGCGACAGCTTCGAGCCGTCGCGATAGAGCGCGTTGGCCTTGAGGCCAAGCTTCCAGGAGAGCATGTAGGCGTTCTTGCAATCCTCGACGGTCGCCTCGTTCGGCATGTTGATCGTCTTGGAAATTGCGCCCGAGATGAACGGCTGGGCAGCCGCCATCATGCGGATATGGCTTTCCACAGAGAGGTAGCGCTTGCCGATCTTGCCGCAGGGATTGGCGCAATCGAAGACCGGCAGGTGTTCCGCCTTCAGGAAAGGCGCGCCTTCCAGCGTCATCGCACCGCAAACGTGGATGTTGGCCGCTTCGATGTCCTTCTTCGAGAAGCCGATATGGTCGAGCAGGCTGAAGCTCATGTCGGCCAGCTGTTCGTCCGAAACCTTCAGCGTCTCCTTCAGGAAGTCGGCGCCCAGCGTCCACTGGTTGAAGACGAACTTGATGTCGAAGGCGCTCTTCAGCGCGGCGTTGACGGCTTCCACCTTCTCGTCGGTGAAGCCCTTGGTCTTCAGCGTCGATGGATTGACAGCCGGCGCCTGGTTCAGATTGCCATGGCCGACGGCATAGGCCTCGATCTCGGCGATCTGGCTTTCGGAATAGCCGAGCGTGCGCAGCGCGTCGGGCACGGCGCGGTTGATGATCTTGAAGTAGCCGCCACCGGCGAGCTTCTTGAACTTGACGAGGGCAAAGTCGGGCTCGATGCCGGTGGTATCGCAATCCATGACGAGACCGATCGTGCCTGTGGGCGCGATGACCGAGACCTGCGCATTGCGGTAGCCATGCTGTTCACCGAGCTCGAGCGCTTTGTCCCAGGCCGACTTGGCGTGGGCGACGAGATCCTGGTCCGGGTTTTCCGAATGGATCAGCGCGACCGGGTTGATCGACAGGGCCTCATAGCCGGAGGTTTCGCCATGAGCGGCGCGGCGATGGTTGCGAATGACCCTGAGCATGCTCTCGCGGTTCGGCGCGAAGTTCGGGAACGGGCCGAGTTCGGCAGCCATTTCGGCCGAGGTCGCATAGCAGACACCGGTCATGATCGCGGTCAGCGAGCCTGCAATGGCGCGGGCCTCAGTGGAGTCATAGGGAATGCCCGACGACATCAGCAGGCCGCCGATATTGGCGTAGCCAAGGCCGAGCGTGCGGTATTCGTAAGAGAGTTCGGCAATGCGCTTCGACGGGAACTGCGCCATCATCACCGAGACTTCGAGCACGACCGTCCACAGGCGAACTGCATGTTCGTAATCGGCGATGTTGATGCGCTTGGTAGCCTTGTCCTTGAACTGCAGCAGGTTCAGCGAGGCAAGGTTGCAGGCCGTGTCATCGAGGAACATGTATTCCGAGCACGGGTTCGAGCCGCGGATCGGGCCGCCGGCCGGCGAAGTGTGCCAGTCGTTCATCGTCGTATTGAAGTGGATGCCCGGATCGGCCGAAGCCCAGGCAGCGTAGGAAATCGTTTCCCAGAGATCGCGGGCCTTGAGCGTCTTCATCACGCGGCCGTCCTTGCGGGCGGTCAGGTTCCATTCGCCATCATTCTCGACGGCGCGCAAGAAGTCGTCCTTGATCGAGACGGAGTTGTTGGAGTTCTGGCCGGATACCGTGAGGTAGGCTTCCGAGTCCCAATCCGTGTCGTAGGTCTTGAATTGGAGATCCTTGTAGCCCTGGCGGGCGAACTGGATGACGCGCTGGACGTAGTTCTCAGGAACCTGGTCCTTCTTGGCGGCGCGGATTTCGCGCTTCAGGGCAGGGTTCTTGTTGGGATCGTAGCAATCGCCGTTGTCACCGCCTTCGCAGTTGAAGCATGCCTTCATGATCGCCTTCAGATGCTTGGCGACGACCTTCGAGCCGGTCACGAGAGCCGCGACCTTCTGCTCTTCCTTGACCTTCCAGTTGATGTATTCCTCGATATCGGGATGGTCGATATCGACGACCACCATCTTGGCGGCGCGGCGCGTCGTGCCGCCCGATTTGATGGCGCCGGCGGCGCGGTCGCCAATCTTCAGGAAGCTCATCAGGCCGGAGGAACGGCCGCCGCCGGAAAGCTTTTCGCCTTCGCCGCGCAGCATCGAGAAGTTGGAACCGGTACCAGAGCCGTATTTGAAGAGGCGCGCCTCACGCACCCAGAGGTCCATGATGCCGCCTTCGTTGACGAGGTCGTCCTCGACAGACTGGATGAAGCAGGCATGCGGCTGCGGGTGTTCATAGGCCGACTTGGACTTGGTCAGCTTGCCGGTGAAGGGGTCGACGTAGAAATGGCCCTGGCCGGGACCATCGATGCCGTAGGCCCAGTGCAGGCCGGTGTTGAACCACTGCGGCGAGTTCGGGGCGACGCGCTGGGTGGCGAGCATGTAGGCAAGCTCGTCCTTGAAGGCCGAGGCATCTTCCTCGGAGGAGAAATAGCCGCCCTTCCAGCCCCAATAGGTCCAGGTGCCGGCAAGACGGTCGAAGACCTGGCGCGCATCGATTTCGGAGCCGGTCTGCTCATCCTTAGACAGGGTCTTCAGCGCAGCATCGTCGGGAACGGAGCGCCACAGGAAGGAAGGAACATCGTTTTCCTCGACCTTCTTCAGCCGGGTGGGAACGCCGGCCTTGCGAAAATACTTCTGCGCCAGAACGTCGGTCGCGACCTGGGAGAACTGCGCGGGAACGTCGATATTCTCGAGGCGGAACACGACCGAACCGTCAGGGTTCTTGATCTCGCTCGTCGCCTTGCGGAATTCGATATCCGCATAGGCGCCTTGGCCGGCCTTCGTGAAACGACGTTCGATGCGCATGGTCTTGACCTCGTGTTGGCGCCCGGTCCCCGCGACCGGGGCGCAAAATTCCTATCCGGCGGCACTTTGTCGTCGCGCAGCCAGTCTCGTTTCCGTATCGTGACAGGGGTGTCATCCGGAGATGATCTTCCTGTATCTTGTGGTGATGGTGGCTGCAAACACTAAATATAGTATTAACAGCTTATTATCGCCAGCCCCGATGTCACTTTTTTTGGAGGCTGAAAACCGCGCAAAAATCCTGTCAGGCCTGAACCGTTCCCGGTCCATCGCCCTGATTCCGCGTCCTAATTTTCAAAAGGGAACCGGGCTCGTTACCTCCGGTCCTGTCGCCGCCGCAACATCAGAAACATTAAAGTTTGAAACAGCTGATTCCGTCAAGGGCTGGCTTTTAATTGATTGCTAACCACAACATGTTGTGGATGCGCCTGTGGAGATTGGGGAAAGCCGGGGAGCGCTGATATTACAATGGCTTGCAGGTGTTGCCGGCTAAGGAAAACGTCGGAACGGCAAAAAAGCGTCCCGCGGCAAATCTTGTGATGGCATTTCCGGTGCAAATGGGCATGCCGATTCGCACGGGTGCAAGTGCCTGTCAGAGCGCATCGATGGCGATGGTGACGATGGCGACGCCAATCGGCCTGTTCTCTTCGTCCATGACGACGAAACTCGCCTGCGTTTCGAGATTCTGGGTGGATTCGTTGCGTTCGGCCCGGTCGATGAAGATCTCCCGGGAGCTGTTGGCGAAGGTTCTGAGATATTTCTCCTCGTCGCCCTGCCAATAGTCGGCGGTGACGGTGCTCTGACCGACGTTCAGCCCATGCGAGTCGGTGACGAAAAATTCGAGGATCGCCCCTTGTGAGGTGTCCTGCCTGGCTTTCAGGTAATGCGACACGGATTTGTCGAGCAGCAGCGTGACCATGTGCAGTTGGTGCTGATCGACCTCCGACCGGTAGGTCTCGTCGAGCACCCGCATATCCATTTCGCTGACATTGCCGAATTTCGCATTCTGTTCGGCAATGGCTTTCAGCACCAAGGGCGTTTCCACCATCGGCCGGACCTGCTTCTCGACGTAGTCGCGCACGAGGGGAATGTAGGCTGGCTCAGCGCGGACAGGCGCCAGCGGAAATAGAAAGGTCGCCAACCCGACGGTCACAACTGCCCCGATATGCCCCCACCGCGCCATCTTGCTTCCTTATATCGCATCGTTTGCTGCACGCTTTAAGCGCAATTTGACGCGATTCGCAGCTGCCGAGTTTATGCGAATAAGATAAAATAGATGTGCAGATCCCGATAGCGGATTCAGAAAACCTCGCCGACAAAATCTGGAACAATTTCAAGTGGTAAAGTCGAAGGATGCGCGTTGCGATCAGCGCGCGCCCTTGGCGATCGGCTCCTGATAGGTGAAGCCCATGTCCCAAGGGAAGTAGATCCAGGTATCCTGGCTCACCTCGGTGATGAAGGTGTCGACGGTCGGCACGCCCTTCGGCTTGGCATAGACGCAGGCGAAATGTGCCTTCGGCAGCATCGTGCGCACCTGAGCGGCGGTCTTGCCGGTATCCGTCAGATCGTCGACGACGAGCACGCTTTCGCCGCCATTTTCCTGAAGTTCGGGCGCTATGCCCTTGAGCAGCACCATGTCCCCCTGGTTCACATAGTCATGATAGGACGCGACGCAGACGGTCTCGATCAGCCGGATGTTCAGTTCGCGCGAGATGATCGCTGCCGGAACGAGGCCGCCGCGGGTGATGCAGACGATCGCCTTGAACGTCTGATCAAGGCCGGCAAGCCGCCAGGCAAGCGCGCGCGCATCGCGGTGGAACTGATCCCAGGAAACGGGAAAGGCTTTATCGGGAAGGGACATCGGGCTGCTCCGCGGCATGAAAAAACGACACGCCGTTTGCCGGCGACCGGACGGGCTTGAAGCGGCGATTGGCAAAACGCAAATCGCGCAGCCGGAACTGCGCGAGATGGGGCCGAGGCTCGAAGCTGTCATCGGTCGCCGCAATTAGCGGGATTTGCCGGCAAAAGGCAAGAGCAGCCAATCAACGCGATAACAGGGTCAGTGCCGTCATCGATTGCAGCAGGGTCTTGGTCGTGCCGCCGAAGATCATCTGCCAGAGCCAGGAATGCGTATAAGCGCCCATGACGAGAAGATCGATGCTGCTGTCCGATAGCCTGTTTTCGATGACGTGGGACGCACTTTTGTCCACACTTTGCGCCGTCGAAAGCGTCGTCTTCACGCCATGACGCGCAAGCGTCGCGGCGATGTCGGCGCCTGCTGTCAGCGGCGATTGCAGCGCCGTGTCGGCCGGATCGACCGAAAAGATCTCCACCTCGTCGGCGGCTTTGAGGATCGGCAGCGCGTCGAAGGTCGCGCGCGCCGCCTCCTTCGAGCCGTTCCAGGCGATCAGCACGCGCTTGATCGGCTTCGGCTGGCGGATGATAAAGGGGATCATCAGCACCGGCCGGCCGCTTTCGAAGAGGAAGCTGTCGACGTCGACGTGGCTGTCGGAAGGTCTGGCCGGGTCGGCCTGTGAGGCGATCAAGAGGTCGGCGCTACGCGCACTTTCGATTAGCGGTGCGGAGCCGTATCCGGTTGATGTGGCAAAGCTGCGCCACTCGGAGGAGGCGCCTGATGCCTCCGCTTTCGACCTGAAGATGCGCTCAACCGCAATCGTTTCGCTGTGCGCCATGTCCTGCAGCGCCTGCACGGCGACGGGATCGGGGATTTCCATCGGCGCCACCAGCGGCACGGCGGAGATGATTTCGGCATGCAGGCCGATCACGTGGGCGCCGCTTTCAGCGGCGAAGGCAAAGGCGAAATCGGCAACCGCAGCACTATTGTCTGATGTATCGAGAATGGCGAGAATGGTTTTGTAAGACATATCAATTCTCCTTGCGCTGAAATGGCTTGCGCGAGGAAAGGAATGCACCGGACCGTACTCCTGTTCCTTGATGGGGATCAAGGATGGCCCTGAGTTCCGGCGTTTCCCTCAAGCCTCGGCGGAATGGTTTTCGGCGATGTCCTTCCTGCGGCGGATGGCGTCGATCATCGCCTGCACTTCGGCGCCGGCCGCATCGATAACCGCCTGCGAGCGGCCGCGCACGACGATCTCGGTCGAGAATTTCTGGCCGACATAGCGCGGGTAGGAGCCGATACTGGTTTCCGGATGTGCTTTCTGAATCGCGGTCAAGGGCGTGCCGATCTCGCCTTCGCCGTAAGGGCAGGCGATGGCGAGCGAAAGCACCGGCGTGCCGGTTCGAAGCGTCGGCAACACATTGTCGACCATCGCCTGGAAGACCTGCGGCACGCCGGCCATGACATGGACATTGCCGATGATGAAGCCTGGCGCGGTCGAGACCGGATTGGCGATATGCACGGCCCCGCGCGGCATGCGCGCCATGCGCTGGCGCGCTTCGGTGAATTCCATCTCGCGGCGCCGATACATCTCGGCAAGCAGTGTCATTGCCGCTTCGTCATATTCGCAAGGCACGCCGAAAGCCTTGGAGATGGCATCGGCGGTGATGTCGTCATGCGTCGGCCCGATACCGCCCGAGGTGAAGACGTAATCATATTTGCCGCGAAGGGCGTTCAGCGCCTCGACGATCACCTCCTCGTCGTCGGCGACGATGCGCACCTCCTTGAGATCAATGCCGGAAAGCGTGAGCAGATCGGCGAGATGGCCGATATTTTTGTCCTTGGTGCGGCCGGAAAGAAGTTCGTCGCCGATGGCGAGCATGGCGGCGGTGACGACGATGTTTTGGCTCATGGGATGTTCCGTGATCTGAGGCTGGTGAATAGGTAGTGCCGTTCGGTCGCTTTGCAAACAGCCACGGCATGATGCCCAAAAGTGCAAGTGCTGTTCTGCGATACGTTCATTTTTGCTGAAATGAAAACGCAAGTGAATTTTCGTCTACGGATGTTGAACACTGAGTTCTTCAAGGCATGGCTGTGTTCGGAAATACCCGCTGATAGAACTCCCTCGGTCACGAAATTCAACCAGTGCTCCAAGGGAGATTGAAGATGGCGAAGGTTCTCGTCCTTTATTATTCGGCTTACGGCCATATTGAAACCATGGCCTATGCCGTTGCCGAAGGCGCGAAGTCGGCCGGTGCCGAGGTCACCGTCAAGCGCGTTCCGGAACTGGTTCCGGAAGATGTCGCCAAGGCTTCCTATTACAAGGTCGATCAGGCGGCTCCGATCGCCACCGTCGACGAACTGGCCGACTACGACGCGATCATCGTCGGTGCCGGCACCCGCTTCGGCACGGTCGCCTCGCAGATGCGCAATTTCTGGGATCAGACGGGCGGCCTCTGGTTCGCCGGCAAGCTCGTCGGCAAGCTCGGTTCGGTCTTCACCTCCTCGGCAACCCAGCACGGCGGCCAGGAATCGACCATCCTCGGCTTCCTCCCCACCTTCCTGCACCAGGGCATGGTCGTTGCCGGCCTGCCTTATGCCTTCCAGGGCCAGATGGGCACTGAGGAAGTCAAGGGTGGATCGCCCTACGGCGCTTCCACCATCACCAATGGTGACGGCTCGCGCCAGCCTTCCGAGATCGAGCTGGAAGGCGCGAAATACCAGGGCGCCCACGTCGCCAAGCTGGCAGCTAAGCTCGCCTGATCTTTGACACTGAAATAAATCAAGGTGCGGCAGGCATGGGGCTCGCCGCGCCTTTTCTGTTTTTCCCCGCGACAGACTGGGCAGCCTTCGTCGGCGCGGGCTTTCGCGAGGGAAATGTCTAGCCGATCACTCGTCGGTGCTGCCGGCAAACGGGCACTATTTTTTACGCCTTGCGGCTCTTCCCATCGCCCATGACGCAAGATATTGAAAATGCCGCAAGCGGGCGTGGCGAAACTGGTAGACGCAAGGGACTTAAAATCCCTCGGCCTTGGCTGTACGGGTTCGAGCCCCGTCGCCCGCACCATTTTCATAATGCCGTTGGAATATGCCAGTATTGTATCTGCCTGCATATTGTGCACAAAAGCGAGTTGCCGCTTGACAATGGTATTTTCGATGCAAGTATTGCGCCGCGGCGGCTGAGTAAGTGTTGTCTTGTGGGAGTAAGACGATGGTTTACGATTGGAGTGGGGCGAAGGTTCGGCGCATCCGGATCTTCAAGACCAGTGTCGCACTTGTTCTGGGAACTGCGATGGCTGCGATACCACTGCTCTTCTGGGCAGTGCAATTGCGCGGTTTCTAACCTGGGATAATCAGCGTTCTGCGAAGGGTAGAGCGTTTGGCGCTTTGGTCTCGCGCCATCTGTTGATCACCCATCCGGCTAGCAGCCCGAGGGCAGCGCCCATGGCCTTGATGCCTGCATCATGCAGGCGCGGATGCCGCGTCGGCGAGAAGTATTGCAGATATTCGATGGCGAATGCGCCGACGATCAGCAGCATGGCGACCATCTTCCACTGTTTCGGATAGGCCAGCGCAAAGGCGAAGCCAAGGAGAAGATAGGCGACCGCGCGGTCGACATCGACCATCGTGACCGTATTCGGCCTCTCTCCGATCGGCGAAACGGTGACGAAGATGATGAAGGCCAGCAGCAGCCAGGCGAGCGGTCTTGCGAATTTGAATGTCATCATAGCTTCATATTAGTGGCCGTCCTTTTTATTGACAGTTAAAATCAGTTCATGTGCCGCCAATTTCGCTATTGGCTTAAGAAAGGCCTTCCCCGGGAGCAGAACCTGTCCCCAGCGCCGAACCCGGCCCCGCGGAGTGAAACGATGCGGGAGCGAACTGGAAATGGCCCAAACGAGCTTCTTTTGCCGGCCGGCCTGTGCCATAGCGGCGGTGGCTAACGTGAGAATGGACCATACCCGTGACGAGACTTGATGTCGAAAGCGCCGAAGAGGCAATGCGCAGCCTGTTTCCGGCAACGCCGCTGCAGCTCAACGATCATTTGTCGGCCCGCTACGGTGCCGATATCTGGCTGAAGCGCGAGGATCTGTCGCCGGTGCGCTCCTACAAGATCCGCGGCGCCTTCAATTTCTTCCGCAAGGCGATCGGGCAGGGTGCCTCTGGCAAGACCTTCGTCTGCGCCTCGGCCGGCAATCATGCTCAGGGCTTTGCCTTCGTCTGCCGCCATTTCGGCGTGCCGGGCGTCGTCTTCATGCCGGTGACGACACCGCAGCAGAAGATCGACAAGACCAGGATGTTCGGCGCCGAATTCATCACTATTCGGCTGTTCGGCGACTTCTTCGACCAGTGCTACCAGGCCGCACGCGAACATGTGGAGGCGGTCGGCGGCGTCATGGTGCCGCCCTTCGACCATCCGGACATCATTGAGGGGCAGGCGACGGTCGCCGCCGAAATCATGCAGCAGCTGCCTGAGGGAACGGTGCCCGACATGGTCGTCCTGCCGGTTGGCGGCGGCGGACTTGCCGCCGGCATCACCGGCTATCTCGACGGCACCGTGCCGAAATCGGCTTTCGTCTTCACTGAGCCCGCCGGCGCGCCAAGCCTTAAGCGCAGTATCGAGGCGGGCAAGGTGACGACGCTGGCCAAGGTCGACAATTTCGTCGATGGCGCTGCCGTCGCCCGCATCGGCGACCTGAATTTCGCCGCTCTTCGCGATTTCCCGGCAAGCCAAGTGCAACTGATGCCGGAGAACGCCATCTGCGTCACCATTCAGGAGATGCTGAATGTCGAGGGCGTCGTGCTGGAGCCGGCCGGCGCCCTGTCACTGACGGCGATCGCCGCGATGGATCGCCAGACGATCCGCGGCAAGACCATCGTCGCCGTCGTCTCCGGCGGCAATTTCGATTTCGAGCGTCTGCCTGACGTAAAGGAAAGAGCCATGCGTTACGCAGGGCTGAAGAAATACTTCATCCTGCGGCTCGCCCAACGCCCTGGCGCGCTGCGCGATTTCCTCAATCTGCTCGGCCCCGACGACGATATCGCCCGCTTCGAATATCTGAAGAAATCGGCACGCAACTTTGGCTCGATCCTGATCGGCATCGAAACCAAGGCGCCTGAGAATTTCGCCCGGCTGGTCGGAAATTTCGAAGCCGCCGGCATGGGTTACGAGGATATTACCGAAAACGAGATCCTCGCCAACCTGATCATTTGACTTGGCGATAGCGATGCCGTCGTGCTAAAGGCGGAGCATGGCTTCGTTCATTTCAAATCTCTTTTCGATGTTCTCCGGCGGCGGCAAACCGGCCACGGAAGCGGCAGGCCCTTCCGGCGAGCCGCAGCTCTACGGCGATTGCACGATCTATGCCGAACCTCGTAGGGAAGGCAGCCAGTATCGCCTGGCCGGCCGCATCGAAAAGAAGGTCGGCGACGAGGTGCTGGTGCGCAATTTCATCCGCGCCGATCTGTTTACCTCTTCCGACGATGCGATCGAATGCACGGTGCGCAAGGCGCAGCAGATTATCGATCAGCATGGTTCGTCGCTCTTTGGTGACGGCGAGAAGCTTCGTCAGGTCTGAAATCGGGATCCGGGCATAGGTCCCTGATGCCGGCTGTAACTATTCCTGTGTGTGACCCGGGTGCTCTCCAGCGAGCGCGTTCTCACTCACGCAATCTTAAAGGATTGCGGTGAAAGGTATCGCCTGCAGGATTTGCAGGACACCCCCCGTGTTTGACTGTTTCGGACGATTGACCAAAGGATTCGCTGTCGCGATCGCCGCGCCGGCAGGAGGCCGAACGTCCGGCGCCAAGGTCTCATGATGGAGACACTGAACCTCCTTCTCTTCGTCGTCGAAGCCATCGCCTATTTCGTGCTGATGGTAACGCTTCTGCATTTCCGTCATCGGCTTGGTCTCGGGGTTTTCCTGACGGCGCTCGGCGTCATGCATTTCATGGAGACATATCTGGCGGCGGTCTTCTATGTCTCGCTGCCGTTCGGGGATGTGTCGCCGGGTTCATCCGTGTTCTTCTCCGGTAAGCTGATGATGATCCTGATGCTTTACCTGCAGGAGGATGCGGCGACGGTGCGCCAGCCGATCTACGGCCTGTTCCTCGGCAACCTGCTAACCGTCGGTATTGCCTGGGTGCTGCAGATGCACCAGCCGCTGCAGATGTCGACCGGCCACACACCCGACGTCGATTTTCTCAAGGAGATGGGCTGGCTGATGGTCTGGGGCACGGCGCTGCTCTATGTCGATTCGCTCGGCATCATCCTGCTCTACGAAAAACTCGGCAATTTCTTTCGCCGCCGCGTCGTCCTGCGCTTCCTGATTTCGGGATTCGTGCTGCTGACCTTCGACCAGATCGGCTTCTTCGCCGCGCTGCATTACTTCCTGGATGTACCGATCGCCGCATTCTGGGGCGGATGGAAGGCGAAAATGCTTGCCGTCTGCCTCTACGCGGCGATGTTCGCATTCTATGAATATCGCATTCGCCGTATCGGCGCAGCCGGGTCCGCACGTTCGATCAGCGACGTATTCGGTGACTTGACGTTCCGCGAGCGCTACAACGATCTTCTGGAGCGCACTGGCCGCGACATGCTCACTGGCGTCTATGATCGGACGCGCATGGAAATGGAAGCGCCGCTGATGCTGCTCGAGGCACTGAAGCAGGGGCTATTCGCCACCGTCCTCATTATCGACGCCGATCACTTCAAGGATGTCAATGACGGCTACGGCCATCTCCAGGGCGACGAGGTGCTGAAGGCGATCGCCGCCCGATTGGGCACGACGCTGCGCTCCAGCGACCGCGTCTTCCGCTTCGGCGGCGAGGAATTCGTTGCCGTCTGTCCAGGCACCGACCACGAAGAAGGGCTGCTGCTTGCCGAGCGCCTGCGCTGGACGATCGCGACCAGCGTCAAGACGCCGGATGACAGGCCGGTCACGGTCAGTATCGGGGTTGCGACCGCCGATGAGGACGGCGTCGATTTCACCGCCGTGCTGACGGCGGCCGACGGCAGGCTCTACGCGGCAAAGAAGAGCGGCCGCAATTGCGTCGTCGGCCGCTCCGGCGTGGTGAAACTCAGTTAGCTCAGCCAGACCCAGTTAGCCCGAGCAACCAGTTGGCTCGGCTGGCCCCGATTGAGGCTCTTCTCCATTTGGCTGAACGTGGTCAACCCAATAGGTATTCCTGAGAATTCGCATCGCTGATGGCGGGCGAGGTCGCGGACGTCGGGAGGCGGCTTCCTAATCATCGATCGATGCAGCGCGTTGACCGGGGATGTTGAGGATGTTGCTTAAACCGAAACATTTGCCCATCTGTCTATGTCTTTTCAATAGGTTATGAGCGATATAAAAACGGCTTGTTCGTAAAATGCAAACGTGATCTCCATTGCGGAAATATCCCAGATCAGTTTTCCTGCGAGGGGCGTGGAGACATGAGTGATTCAATTGCACGGAAGAAAGTCGATGGCGGCGAGTTTACCGCTTTGTGTATTGGAGGGTTTCTTCTTTCGATCGCCTACGGCGTGACCTTTCTGGTTCCGGTGCTGGTTGGCCAGCGTGGCGGCGACGAGGCGCTGGCCGGCCTGATCATTTCGGCCGCGACTGTCAGCACCGTCATTCTCGTGACCCTGTCCGGGCACATCGCGGATGCCATCGGCTCGGCGCGGGCGGTGGCTGTTTCGGGACTGTTTCTTGCCGCGTCAGCGCTGGGATTCGCCATGGTTCCCTCAGCTGGGCTGAGTCTGATGACGGTCGGCTTCATCCTCGGCATAGGCTGGGGCACCTTCTATGCGCTTGGACCCATTCTGGTCGCCGCTATCGTCGAACCCGAGCACCGCATCAGGTTTTTTGCTCTACTTTCCGGATCGATGATGTCGGGCATCGGCGCCGGACCGATCATTGGCCGCATTGCCACAGGCTGGTCGATGCCGATCGAGGCGGCCTTCGCATTTGCATTCCTTGCCAGCCTCGCCGGCGGTGCGCTTTACTTTTTGCTCCATATCCGGCTGACCAATGCCGGCAAGATTTTGCCTCATGTCAACAAGATCTCATTTGCCTCAGCGCGTGAGGTGATCGGTTCGCGGGCCGTCTATTCCATCATTATGGTCGGCATCGGCGGCGCGATTTTCGGCGGGTTGTCCAGCTTTCAGACCAGCTACGCCAATGCGCATGGGTTCGACTACTCCCTGTTCTTCATCGGCTTCATGTCCGCCGCGATTCTGAGCCGGCTGTTCGTGGCGGGATATGTGGTCAAGAAAGACCCACTCTATTCGCTTTTGGTCCTGACAAGCCTGACGCTGGCATCGATCGTGCTGTTCCTGATGCTGACATCAAGTCAGCTTGCCTATCTGGGAGGCGCAGCGATGCTGGGGGTGGGCTATGGATTGACCTATTCGGTCATCAACGGCCTGGCTGCAAATGAGGCTCCAACTGGCCTTATGCCGCAGTCGCTTTTGTTATTCTCGCTGGCCTATATGATCGGCGTCTTCGGCTTTCCGTTGGTGGCCGGCAATCTGATCGTTTCCTCCGGCATCCAGACCATGCTCTGTGTATTGCTTCTGCTTGCCGTCCTGAATTTGGCAATCGTCCTGTTTCGCATTGCCCACCGCGCGACGCGTCAGAGCTAAGCAGAGCGTCCCAAGAGAAAATAGAAACGAAATTGGCGCGGGGCCGGGCAAGTTTGAGTTGCTCGGCCCGGCTCGCTCAGGCGGCGCGGAAGATCTTGGCGCCGGAGGGCGCGCTCGTCATGCCGCCGTCGACGGTGATCTCGATGCCGGTGACATTGGTCGCATCATCCGATGCCAGATAGAGCGCCGCCTTGGCGATTTCGTCGGCTTCGCTCTGCGGCCGAGCGGTTCATGCCGCCGTCGGCCTTGCCAGGATTTCGTCCGATGAGGAACTCTCGGCCGAAATCCTGGTGACGGTCCGGGATTTTATCGCCGGTATCGACAAATGAAAAACGGCCGGCAAAAGCCGGCCGTTTCATGGAGCGTTGAAAAGCCGATCAGGCGGCCAGTGCGATTTCCTGGACGCGCGACTTGGCGGCGTCGATGGCTTTCTCGGCAGCTTCCGGACCGAAGGCCAGGCCTTCGACATAGATGGTCTCGATGTCGGTGATGCCGAGGAAGCCGAGAACCGACTTCAGGTATGGCACAGCATGGTTCAGGGGGGCGGCCGGTCCCTGCGAGTAGACGCCACCCGAAGCGAGCACGACATAAACCTTCTTGCCGGTTGCGAGGCCGACCGGACCGCTTTCCGTGTACTTGAAGGTCAGGCCGGCGCGGGCGACGTTGTCGATCCAGGTCTTCAGCGACGAATAGATGTTGAAGTTGATGAGGCCAGTGCTGATGACGATCGTGTCGGCGGCAAGCAGTTCGTTGACCAGTTTGTCGGAGGTCTCGACGGCCACGCTTTCCTCAGCGGTGCGGGCCTCGGGCGGCTTGCGGATCGCGCCGGTGAAGAGGTCATCGATATGCGGCAGCGGGTTGGCGGCAAGGTCGCGGCGAACGATGACGCTGCCCGGGTTCTGGCTCTTCAGCTTTTCGGCGAGATCGACGGCGATCGGCGTCGAGAGCGATTCGGCACGCGGGCTGGACGTCAGAAGCAGGATGGACGACATGGTGCATTTCCTTTCGAATGGAATTTGACGGCCCGTTGCTGGGAGGTGAGCCGCAGTCTCGAAGCGAAAATAGGTCTGGCCTGCTATCGAAAAAACGGTGATAATGTCGATCGAAACTATCGATGGAATGGATAGAAGATGCTGCCGAACCCGACTCTGGACCAATTGCAGGTGTTTCTAACCGTTGCCGAGACCGGCAGCTTCTCAGCCGCTTCGCGGGCGCTGAACCGTGCCCAGTCGGTTGTGAGCTATACGATAGCCAACCTGGAGGCGCAGCTAGAAGTGCCGCTTTTCGAGCGCTCCGGTGCGCGCCAGCCGAAGCTTACGGAGGCAGGCAAGGCGATGCTGGAGGATGCGCGACGCATTCTCGGCGACCTGCAGGTCATGCGGGCGCGCGTCAAGAGCCTGAGGGAAGGGCTCGAAGCGGAGGTTTCCGTCGCCATCAGTGTCATGGTGCCTTCGCGGGCCCTGGTGGAGGTCCTGCGCGAATTTCGCGAGATGTTTCCGTCCGTTTCATTGAACCTCAACGTCGGCGAACTTGGGATGGTCATGGATCTCGTCCTCAGCGGCAAGGCGACGATCGGGATCGGCGGCGCAGTTCTAAAGCAGGACGATTCGGTCGTCACAGAGCGGATAGGTCATTCCTTCATGCTGCCGGTTGCCGCGCGCAACCACCCGCTTGTTGCGATCGACCGGCCGCTCATGCTCGGCGACGTGCGCGAGGAAGTGCAGCTTGTCGTCACCGATGCGTCGGGTCTGACAAAGGGGCGTGATTTCAATGTTCTGTCCTACAAGACATGGCGCGTCAGCGATATTGCGACGAAGCATCAGCTCATCAAGGCCGGTCTTGGCTGGGGTGGCCTTCCGGCTTCGCTCATCCGTGATGATCTCGTGAGCGGCGCGCTTGTCCCTCTCGATCTGGATGCCTACGAACAGGGGGAATATGCCATCTATTCCGTGCGCCAGCTCGCCAATCCGCCCGGACCCGCTGCCACCTGGATGATCGATGCGTTCCGCACGAGGCTTTCCGCCTGCCCAAACCACGCCGATTTCAATGCTCAGATCGCCGAACTGCGCGAGCCCGGTATGCCGCTTGCGGCCGAATGACGAAAGCGCAGGCGCAGGCGCCGCGCCTTCGTCGACATATTTTTTCGCCTAAAGGACGAGCCTGAACTTCGAGAAGCCGTCGGCGCCTTCGCCGGCATCCTCGATCTTCACGCTCTTGACCTCGGCGAGGAACTGCTTCGCCTTCGGGCCGCTTTCGAAGGTCGCGGTCGTGCCCGGGAGCGGCTTGAAGGTCCAGTTTGCGTCGGCCGACGGATTGATCGTGCCCTGATCATGGATATAGCGGACGATGACGTCGCGGTTGGTATCCGGCGCCTGGAAGATCACCTTATCAGCGGTGATCTCGGGGAAATTGCCGCCGCCGCCAGCGCGGTAGTTGTTCGAGACGACGACGAACTTTTGAGCCGGATCGATCGGCTTTCCATTGAAGGCGAGGTTCTGGATGCGGTTGGCGTCCGGATTGATCGGTTTGCCGGATGAATCATATTTCGGCGGCTGCGACAGGTCGATCTGGTAGGTGACGCCGTCGATGACGTCGAAATTGTAGGACGGGAAATCGTTGTTGAGCAGCGCCGCATCCTTCGAGCCGGCCTCGATGTGATTGAACATGCCGGCTGACATTTCGAGCCAGTTCTTCACCTGGGCGCCGGTGATGGCAACCGCCTGGACCGTGTTCGGGTATAGATAGAGGTCGGCGACGTTCTTGATGGCGATATCGCCGGCCGGAACGTCAGTATAGTAATCGGCGCCGCCGCGACCGCCGGCCTTGAAGGGGGCCGCCGCCGAAAGCACCGGCAGGTCCTTGAACTTGGTGTCGGCGAGCATCTGCTTGATGTACCAGGTCTGGGCTTGGCTGACGACCTGCACGGAGGGATCGTCGGCGACCAGTGCGAAGTAGGAATAGAGCGGCGCGGACGTCTTGCCGACGGGGGTGCGGACATAGGTCAGTGTCGCCTCGTGCTCGGCCTTGGCGGCTTCGACCACTTCCTTCTTGTCGGCGTAGTCGGCAACCACCTTCTTCTTGTCGTCGCGATGATAGATCGGTCGTGCTTCCGAGGTGAAATCGACGATCTTCCAGCTGTTGCCGTCTTTTTCGAGCAGCAGGTCGATAAGGCCGAGATGCGAGCCCCAGAAACCGGCCATCACGGCGGGCTTGCCGTGCAGCGTGCCCTTGACGGGATCGGCATTGGCGACGCCGTCCCAGCTCTTCGGGCCTGGGAAGACGAGATGCTGGTGGCCGGTGAAGATCGCGTCGATCCCATCGATGGCGGCGAGATGCAGCGAGGCGTTTTCCATCTTTTCGGACGGTGCGCTGCCATCGATGCCGGAGTGCGAGAGCGCAATCACGATATCGGCGCCGGCTTCCTTCATGGCGGGAACCCAGGCCTTGGCCGCCTCGACGATATCGCGCGTCTGCGCCTTGCCCTCAAGGTTCTTGATGTCCCAGAGCATGATCTGCGGCGGAACGAAGCCGATGAAGCCGATCTTGACGGGGCTTTCGTTGCCGGCGCCGTCCTTGATCTGCTTTTCGACGATGATGTAGGGCTTGAAGAAGAGATCGTCCTGCTTCGGGTCCGAGGCGAGCTGGCCCTTGGTCAGGTTGGCGCACACGAAGGGAAAGTTTGCGCCTGATAGGACCTTGAACATGAAGTCGAGGCCGTAGTTGAACTCGTGATTGCCGAGCGTGCCCACAGTATAGCCGAGCGTGTTCATCGCCTTGATCACCGGATGGACGTCGCCGTCCTTCATGCCGTGCTGATAGGCCATGTAGTCGCCCATTGGATTGCCCTGCAGCACGTCGCCATTGTCGATCAGCAGCGAGTTGATGGCCTCTGCGCGGATACCGTCGATGATCGTCCCGGTGCGCGACAGGCCCATCGTGTCGTTCGGCTTGTCGGCATAATAGTCATAGGGAAAGACGTTGACGTGAATATCGGTCGTTTCCATCAGCCTGAGATGCGCCTGGTTGGCGCTGGCGCGCGCGCTGAAAGGGTGCAGCAGCACCAGGGCGGAAGTGGCGGCCAGGCCGCCGAGCAGGGAACGGCGGCTCATTACACCAACATCGAAAATGGAAGACATGGAAACTCTCCTTCAGGATCATGCATCGTCCGGCCCGTCAGAATTAGGACGATTTGGCGAGGAGTACACTGCGAAAATGACAGGACGTCGAAACAATCCGCCGGAAAAGCGTCGTGGCTCTGAAATGCAATTTATGGTGCAGTCACTCGGCGCCCGGCTGCCGCAGACGTAGGGCCACGGTCACCCTCGGCGGTCGGTGTCGATCGCAGCTACTGGAACGATCTCAGCCGCTCCTTCGGCGCAAAGGGTGCAGCCTTACGATTTCAGCGTCGATGTCGCCAAGTGAGGCGTCCGCTCGACGTTGGTGGCGGTTCTAACCAGCGGGCGTACCGCCAGCACAGGCCGCATCTCCTTGTGGAAAAAGCGGAAATAGGAGGAGATCTGTGCCCGCGCATTCGAATTCACGTCGAACTGGATGCCGACTCGGCCATTGTGCTTCCAGCGGATGACGCCTTCGAGCAGGCCGAGGTTTTCGGCCTCGATGCGCACCTTGCTGCCGGAGGCGGCATGGAGCGGTCCCTTCATCTCCAGGGCGGCACCGGTCGGCGATAGGTTGAGGATGCGGGCATCCACCTGGCTGTTCAGATATTTGACATGGCCGAACACGCGGCAGTTTTTTCGGTCGGCCTTTCGGGCCGTGATTTTCAAGTTGCGGGTCATACTGTCTCCCTTGGTACAGCCGGGGAGCATAGCGCCGGAAAATTGAAATGGTTTTAGGGGCTTGGCTAAAATTGCAGTGAAACCGTCAGTTGGCGGCGGCCGCTCTGCGTCCCACCACATGTTCGCGCCAGACGGTGAAGATGCCGGCGGCAACCACGATCGCCGAGCCGACGATCATGTTGAAGCTGAGCGTTTCGCCATAGATCACCATGCCGATGATAGAGGCATAGACGAGCGACAGATAGGTCAGCGGCTGGACAGCGGCGGCATCGAGAACATCGTAGGCGCGGATCAGGAAATAATGGCTGGAGATGCTGGTCATGCAGACGAGCGCCATCCAGCCCCAGTCGCCCGGCGCCATCCAGCTCCAGTAGAACGGCCCGACCAGCGTCATCGTGACGCCGCCGACGACGCCGGTATAGAAGAAGCTGGTCATCGACGAATCGTCGCGGCTGACCAGGCGGGTGGCGATAACGTAGAAGGCGAAGTTGAAGCAGGAAATGACGGCGAGAAGCAGCTTCACGTCGAAAAACTCGCCTTCCGGCTTCAGGATCAGCAGTACCCCGAAAAGTCCGGCGCCGATCGCTGCCCACCGCCGCCACCCGACCCGCTCGCCGAGGATCGGCATCGCCAGCAGTGCGATCAGGATCGGCGTCGCGGAAAAGATCGCCTGTGAACGGGCAAGGCCGATCACGGCAAAACAGGTGATGGCCAGAACCACCTGAACCGCAAGCAGAACGCCGCGCGTCACCTGCAGGAAGGGGCGTTTGGTGCGGGCCGTCGTCTTAATCCCGCCGCGCATCTTTGACGCGAGGATGATCGTGAAAAGCGCAAAGGCCCAGTAGCGGATCATCGTCACGAAGATTGGCGGATAGGCCGTCGCCAGATGTTTCGAGATGGCGTCCTGCAGTGAAAAAATGGTGAGCGCCAACAGCGCGAAAATATAGCCTTGGGTCTTCGATGTCATGACTTGCCAATGAGCGGGAAACGCCCGCGCGCATCGAAGTCTGGACAGGCTTTCGGCAAAGATGCAAGGCCTCAAAGGCCGACATTCGGCTTGTCGATGATTTCTCTGAGCGCGAAGCTCGAATTGATCTTGACGACGTGGGGAAGGGCCGACAGCCAGTCACGGTGGATGCGCTCATAGTCCTCGAGGTCGCGGGCGGCGACCCTGAGGATATAGTCGTATTCGCCCGACATCAGGTAACAGACGAGTACGTTCGGACAGAGCTTCACCGCTGCCTCGAATTCCGCCAGAGTCTTGGCGAACTGGCCGGAGAGCGAGATATGCACGATGGCGATCATCTTGTAGTCGAGCGCCTTGTGTGAAAGCCGCGCATGGTAGCCGCCGATGACGCCGCTTCTTTCCAAGATGTCGAGCCGGCGCGAACAGGCCGAAGGCGACAGTCCGATCCTTTCGGCAAGCTCCGCATTGGTCATGCGGGCATTGGCCTGCAGCGCCTTAAGAATCGCAAGATCGATGGTGTCGAGATCGGCCATTCGAAGAACTTTCGAAAAAAGATAGAATGAACGCAATAATCGCCGAAAAATCACCTCTTCGCAAATCGTCTTTGCAAGGACATTTCACTGCCTTGATGGTTGGATTCCTCATCTGAAAAATCCGCGGCCGCGGAGATAAAATTGAGAGGAACGCGCATGCGTGTCGGTTGCCCGAAGGAAATCAAGAATCATGAATATCGCGTCGGTCTGACGCCGGCTTCGGTGCGCGAATATGTTGCCCACGGCCACGAGGTCTGGGTGGAGACCAAAGCTGGCGTCGGTATCGGCGCTGATGATGCCGCCTATGCCGCGGCCGGCGCGAGGATCGCCGCCTCCGCCAAGGATATCTTCGAAAAGTGCGACATGATCGTCAAGGTGAAGGAGCCGCAGCCCGCCGAATGGGCGCAGCTCCGTGACGGCCAGCTTCTCTACACCTATCTGCATCTGGCGCCGGATCCCGAACAGACCAAGGGTCTCATCGCCTCGGGCGTTACCGCGATCGCCTATGAGACGGTGACCGACGAGCGCGGCGGCTTGCCGTTGCTGGCGCCGATGTCGGAGGTCGCCGGACGCCTGTCGATCCAGGCGGGAGCGACCGCGCTGCAGAAGGCCAATGGCGGCCTTGGCGTCCTGCTCGGCGGCGTACCCGGCGTGTTGCCGGCCAAGGTCGCGGTCATCGGTGGCGGCGTTGTCGGCCTGCATGCCGCCAGGATGGCCGCCGGCCTTGGCGCCGATGTCAGCATTCTCGACAAGTCGCTACCGCGCCTGCGCCAGCTTGACGATATCTTCTCGGGCCGCATCCACACGCGTTATTCCAGCATCCAGGCGCTGGAGGAGGAAGTCTTCTCGGCCGATCTCATTATCGGCGCTGTGCTGATCCCCGGCGCTGCTGCTCCGAAGCTCGTCACCCGCGAGATGCTCTCCGGCATGAAGAAGGGCTCCGTCATCGTCGATGTCGCCATCGACCAAGGCGGCTGCTTCGAGACCTCGCATGCAACCACCCATTCGGATCCGACCTACGAAGTCGACGGCGTCGTGCATTATTGCGTTGCCAACATGCCGGGCGCCGTGCCGGTCACCTCGGCGCACGCGCTGAACAATGCCACATTGGTTCATGGCCTGGCGCTTGCCGATCGCGGTCTGCGCGCCATCGCCGAAGACAAGCATCTGAGGAACGGCCTCAACGTCCACAAGGGCCGCATCACCAGCAAGCCGGTCGCCGACGCACTTGGCTACGAAGCCTTTGCGCCGGAGAGCGTGCTGAACGTAGCGTAAGCTAGCTGACTCCAGGTGACGACTTACTGCGCTATTTTCGGCCGGCAGGGCGGTATCCGAAGAGATGCCGCCTTCTTTGTATGACGGCGCACCTGTAATCGAACCGCGACCGTCGGCGGCGTTGGAGCTATGCTTTTCCTCGTCACGCAGCGCGACGAGTTGTGTCCCGCCCGATCAGTTGGCATCGTATCATGCTGATGGGCAGTCGCCATCCAAACGGAGCAGCAATGACGGTTGATAGTCGGGAGCAAACATCGCCGGTTCCGCTTCGAACATCACCTATCGGCCTCGAAACATATATTGCCGGCAGCACACTCGTCAGCGGGGATGGACCAGCCTGGACTGATATATTCGTGCAGGTGTTTTCCCGCCTGAAGGTGCAACATCCCTTTCTTGTCCCAGCGGTCGCCGAGCCTCTCGTTGTTTGGGTGATCTCAGGTCAGGCATGTGTCGAGGAACGCGATCTGGGCGGGGAGTGGGAGGCCAATACAGTCAGAGTCGGGGACTTTTTTCTGACGCGGTCGCCCACGCCATACGAAATGCGCTGGCACGCCGAGGGAGACGAACCTTTCCAGGTAATGCATCTCTATCTCTCCGTTCCGTTGTTTGACCGGGTGGCGGAAGGGGTTCTCGGCAAGGCTGCCAGCGCCGTGCGCCTGCGCGACATATCGGGCGGCCGCGACCAACATCTCTCCAGCATGCTGGAACTGATCCATGCTGAACTGACGGCAGAAGGGCAGGGAAGTCGGCTCTTCGTGCAGGGATTGGCGCAGACGCTCGCTGTTCACCTTATCCGACAATATGCAACATTCGACGCAGAGGCACGGCCGTCAAATGCACTCCCGGGCGCCAAGCTACGGCGGGCGATCGCATTCATGGAAGCCAACCTTCAAGAGCCGTTTGATCTCGCACGTCTGGCGCAAACGGCCGGCATGAGCGCTTTTCACTTCAGCCGCCTCTTCAAGAAGGCCACCGGCCTCTCTCCATCCCATTATTTCATTCGCCAACGCATAGCCAAAGCCCAGCAACTTCTGCAGGAAACCAGCACCAGCATCATCGAGATCGGCATGTCCGTGGGGTATTCGAGCCCTAGCCATTTTGCTCAAATTTTCCGCCGGGAGGCTGGCGTCTCCCCCAGCGACTACCGTCGCAGCTAAAGCGCGTCGCGATCTTTTTCAGATTCGCTCATTGCGCTTTAGGTCTTGGTTTCTACGCATGTCGTTGTCGCAAAACCGCTGCACACTTTTGTGCGACATGCTTTAGCATTTCAGCTTGGTCCTTGCGGATTTGAGCAAGATCCCGACAGGTCTCGCAAGGTCCCGAGAGAGGGATCGATCACTCCTCCTTATGTTCCTCCTTGTCGAACACGACCGTCCTTTCGGTTGGAAGGGCGCCCAGTCAAGGAGATAAACCATGACGAATATCAATGGAAAAATCGCGCTGGTCACCGGCGCCTCGAGCGGCATCGGTGCCGCTACCGCGTTGAAGCTCGCCGAGGCCGGCGCAAAGGTCGGTATCGCCGCCCGTCGCACCGACAAACTTGAAGGCCTCCAAAAGGAGATCGCCTCTGGGGGCGGTGAAGCCCTCGTGATCGAAATGGACGTGGTCGATCCAGCCTCCGTCGAAGCCAGCGTCAAAAAGCTGGTGGGTGCCTATGGTTCGATCGACATTCTCGTCAACAATGCTGGCCTGATGCCGCTTTCGGATGTGGATCAGTTTAAAGTCGACGAATGGCACCGGATGGTCGACGTCAATGTGAAAGGCCTGCTGAACACCACTGCTGCAGTTCTGCCGCAGATGATCAATCAACATTCGGGCCACATCTTCAACATGTCGTCGATTGCTGGCCGCAAGGTCTTCAAAGGCCTGTCGGTTTATTGCGCCACCAAACATGCGGTGGCCGCGTTCTCCGACGGCCTGCGCATGGAAGTGGGCCAGAAGCACAACATTCGGGTGACGTGCATCCAGCCAGGCGCCGTGGCGACCGAGCTGTATGATCACATCACGGAGCCTGGCTATATCAAGCAGATGGACGACCTTGCCAAGCAGATGACGTTCCTGCAGGGCGCAGACATCGGCGACACCATCGTCTTCGCGGCGCAGGCGCCTGCCCATGTGAATGTCGCAGAACTCTTCGTTCTGCCGGTCGAACAGGGCTGGTAACCACACCAGAAGGTCTTTCAGCTTCCCCGCATACATGCGGGGAAGAGACTCACGAAGGAGCCGGACGATGAATGAGATTTCCGCTTCCCAGACCTATCGCCTGCTCGAACCCGGCCCGATCGTTCTTGTGACGACGAGCCTTGAGGGAACGCCCAATGTGATGACGATGGGTTTTCACATGATGATCCAGCATGCGCCGCCGCTGATCGGTTGCGTCATCGGCCCTTGGGACTTCAGCCACCAGACCTTGAAAAAGACCGGCGAATGCGTGATCGCGATTCCAGCGGTCGATCTTGCCGAAACCGTGGTGGACATCGGTAATTGCTCCGGTGACACGGTGGACAAGTTCGAGCGGTTCAGCCTGAGGACTCGTCCAGCAAAGGATGTCGCGGCGCCGTTGCTGGTGGACTGCCTTGCCAATATCGAATGCCGTGTTGCCGATCCGAGCTTCGTCGATCGATACAATCTCTTCATCCTCGAAGCAAAGAGGATCTGGATTGACGAGAGCCGCAAGGAACGACGGACCATGCATCATCGCGGTGACGGCAGCTTCACCGTGGATGGCGGCACACTCGATCTCCGGAAGCGCATGGTCAAGTGGCGGCACTTGCCATAAAGCGCGCCGCTGCACGCAAAAAAACATCCCTAAACTTCACATTGATTGAAAGGATATGAACATGTCCGCCTATCTCGTTGTCGATCTCGATATCCACGACCCCGAAGCCATTGCCGATTACCGCTCCAAGGCCCTGCCTCTGGTGGCAAAGGCCGGCGGCCGCCTCATTGCTCTCGATGACGCGCCGCTCGAACTCGAAGGCTGGCAGGCGACGAATATGCTGATCATCGAGTTTCACGATATGGATGCCATCCGTGGTCTCTTTGCATCGCCCGGATATGCGCCGCTCGCACACCAACGGCAGGCGGCCGCAGGTTCGCGGATCATTGCCTTGCGTGGCGTTTAATAAGATTCGAGGGCGCGCGATCCCGACAGCATTCGTCAGGGGAAACCGAAACTGCCTCGCCGATCACTGCAGAAGGAGCGTGCGGGCGAGTTGACGACTTCCTGTTGCGCTTCGCCCTCCGCCTATCAGGCGCCGGTCTCCGCCAGGGCCGGCGCCTTTACCTTGTCGATCCGGCATTGGAAGCAGTTGTTGCGCGCGGAACGCACATGCACATAGGCGATATCAGATCGTCCCAGCAGCTCTTTGCCATAGGCCGGAATATCGCCGATCTCAGTCACCGCGCCGGTACCGTAGACGATGCGGTCGTTCTCGCTGTAGCCGCGGACGATGAAGTCACGGCTCGTCGTCAGCATCGGCGGCATGATCTCTTCGGCGGCATAGCGTGCGCAAGGCTGCTTGTGCAGGAAGACAGGGCCGGTTTCGGCATAGGGCTGCAACTCGGGGAAGGGCCGGTAGGCAAAGACCAGCAACGCCTGGCCCGCATCGATATTCTGAAGGCAATGGCGGCAGGGATGGCCGGGACCATCGGAGACGATCGTCTCGGGCAGCCTGTCATAGGCGTCGCGGCCGCCGTTCCAGAGGTGTTCGGCGTCGGTCGTCGGCATGGCGACAAAACGAATGGCGGTCATGGCAGATCTCCAATGAAAGAACGCAAGGGGCAGAACACCAGCATTTGGCGGCTTTTCCTTGGGTTCGGTTAAGTTTTGACCGGCATTCGTACCGATCGGCAAAGTCTCTCTTTCCGCCGGACAGATCGCTTTGCTGTCCTTCGGTTCTTGAACCAGTCTCCAATGCGTGACCTGATGCCTGGGGCTTCGGTCACAGAGTGGCGTTCGGCTCCCGGTTTCCCATTCTCCTTGAGAAGCGCAACCCAGTTCTACCGGGCTCGCTAGACTGCCATCAGGACAACCGGGATATCGTCGACGCGCCTTCCATGGTGCTTTCGCCGCGCGGCTCGTAGGCGCGCTGGTCACGCAGGATCTGGAAGGTGATCGTCAAAAGCTTGCGCGCGATGGCAACCCGCGCCTTGTTTATTCCTTTGATCTTCAGATGCTCGTATTGGGCGCGCAGCTGTGGATCGCTGGCGATGGCAGGTGTTACCGCCTCGACGAAGGCCCAGCGCAGCCACTTGTTGCCCTGCTTGATGATCTTGCCGTGGAAGGTCTTGCCGCCGGAGGAATAGGTCGAGGGCACAAGCCCGGCATAGGCGGCAAGCTTCTTCGGTTGGCGGAACCGCGATATGTCGTCGATCTCCGCATCGATCAGCCGGGCGAAGAACTCGCCGATGCCGGGGATCGTCTTCAACAGCTTGACGTTGGCATTGGCCTTGGTCATCGCCCGGATCGTTGCTTCCGACTGTTTGATCCGCATGTCGATGTCGCCGATGAAGGCGAGACCACGGTCAATCTGGATGCGGTCGATCTCAGAGACGTTCACTTGAGCCAGCTGGACGCGGCCGGCCTTGCCAAACAGGTCGCCAAGCTTCTTCAATTGCGCCGTCTGCTCCGGATAGCGGTCGAACACCGTGACGATGCGGTTCTTGGTCATCGTGCGCAGCCGCACGTAAAACATCCGTTCGCGTAGCGCGACGCGAAGGTCCCGCGATCTCTCGCTTGGCGCCCAGGCTTCGGGTACCAGGTCGGCTCTGAGCAGATGTGCCAGCACCGTCGCGTCGATCTTGTCGGTCTTGATCTTGGCGTCGGCGATCGCCTTAACCTTCAGCGGATGGGCGAGAACGACATCATCACAAATGTCGTCGAGCCAGTCGTAGATCACCATCCAGTTGCGCGTCGCCTCGACAACCGCATGCGAGTTCTCCCGATAGCGTTCGAGAAACCCGCCGAGCGACTGTCGGTCGTTCTTCACCCGGCCGGATCTCAGCGTCTTGCCGCTGCTGTCCTGAACCACCAGGTGGCTGTAGGATTTGTGGTAGTCGACCCCGATATGGTATTCATAAGAGGCAGTCATGCTTCCAACTCCCTTATTGAGATCTTCGAAACCCCAATAAGATAAGCCGAAAGGCTGGAAGTGTGACTGTCCCTCGATCATCATCTGCATCTCAGTGATCCGTTCTCTCAACGGCCGCGGCCTCTTTCATGCCACCTCCTTTGTGATTGCCATGAAATGCACCTGGACGAGCGGGCAAGCCACCCGATTCTTGCCTGCGTCTGCATATGAGATCGCCGGAGAGTGAAAAGCGGAGTATCTTCTGCGCGTACGTTGTAAGCCGAAAGGAGAACGCCTTGGCCGACATCGATCTGGCGCTGCTGGCGCAACAGAATGCAGAAATACTGGAAGAGCTCAGGGCTCTGCGCCGGGAAGTGGCGGAACTGAAGGAACAGTCGGGCCGCACGCTCGATTTCGAACGCCGAAACGACCCGCGCCGCCCGAATAGCCTGACGCGGCGTTAGCCACCTCCGCTGACGTCGGGAAAGAAGCCGTCAGCTTTTCCGCGCAATCTCCAGAAGCTCCTTGTCGCTGAGCGGCCGGACGATGCCGGTGCCGGTCGAAACGGGGGAGAAGCCGTACATCTGGTAGAGCTGCAGCGCACGCGGATGGTCGAGATTGTTGGTGGTGGTGGTGACCCGCTTCGGATTGAGCGACCAGATGGCATAGAGCGCCTGCAGCAGGAACCATTTGCCGATGCCGAGACCGAGCGCATGTTCGATCAGGCCAAAATGGCTGAGCTCGATCATATCCTCGTCTTCGCAGAAATATTCGTAGAATCCGGCGGGCGCGCCGTTCACGTAGAGAACGCTGATATTGTTGCGCTTGTCGTTTAGCGTCTCGGCAAGCTGCTCGTCACTCATGCGCAACCGATCCACCCATTGCCAGCGCGCACCCACCTGCCGGTAGAGATAGCGGTAGAAGGGCAATGGGATCTCGGGAGCGCGCATGATCGCCGTCTGGATATTGACGGGCACCGGCATGCTTGCCTTCGGCGGCGCCGTCATTTCGAGCCGGGTGATGTGAGCTTTCAGCGAAGCGGGTGTCTTCCCCATGGCGATTAGGCTTTGACCGGCGTCGGCGGACCGGCGACGATGGGCGTATCGTCACGGCTGCCCCATTCGCTCCACGAGCCGTCATAAAGCTTGTTGTCGTGATGACCGAGCGATTCCAGCGCCAGCGTGATAATGGCGGCGGTGATTCCCGAGCCGCAAGACGTGACGACAGGCTTTGAAAGATCGATGCCTGCATCTTCGATCGTCTGCCTGAGTTCGGGCAGCGACTTGAACCGGCCCTGGTTGGCGAAGACGCCGGATGGCAGGCTGCGGGCGCCGGGCATATGGCCGGAGCGCATGCCGGCACGCGGTTCGGGTTCGGCGGCTGCAAAGCGGCCGGCGCTGCGGGCATCGGCGATCTGCATCGCGGCGCTGGAGACGATGTCGCGCATCGTATCGAGCGTCACCACGCGGCTTTCATCGAAATTCGGCGTAAAGGTCGCCGGCACATGCTTGGGTGCTGCGGTTTCCAGCGGACGGCCCTCGGCCTTCCAGCCGTCGAGACCGCCGTCGAGAACGAAGGCGTTTTTCGCGCCCATCACCCGGAACAGCCACCAGACGCGCGGCGAGGCGAACAGGCCGATGCCGTCATAAACGACGATCCGATCATTCTCGCTGATGCCGAGCCGGCCGACTTCGGCGGCAAAATAATCGGGCGAGGGGATCGTGTGCGGCAGCGACGTTGAATGATCGGCAATCTTGTCCTGATCGAAGCGGATGGCGCCGGGAATATGGCCGGCCGCATATTCGGCATCAGCATCGCGCTTCTGCGCCGGCAGATAGAAGGAGGCGTCCAGCACGCGCAGGTCAGCTTTGCCGAGCTCGGACTGCAGCCAGTCGGCCGAAACGACGAAACGGCTCTTGGTCTCACTCATGATGGTCTCCCTTGATGGTCAGGCTTCGTCGCCGGGCGTGCCGAAGCGGATGCGGAAGCGCCGGTTCTCTTTGCCCTTCTTCTCGATTTTGGCGATATGGATCCGGCCGACTTCCTGAGTCTCGGAGACATGTGTGCCGCCGCAGGGTTGGCTGTCAATCGAGGAGTTCTCGCCGATGCAGACGAGGCTGACGCGCCCGAGCCCCAGCGGCGGGCGCACGTTCTTCGATTTGACGATGTCGGGATTGGCCGTAAGCTCCTCGTCGGTGATCCATTGCAGATAGACCGGATGGTTCTGCTCGACCAGTTCCATCAGTTTGGTCGTCACCTCGTCCTTGTCGATCGTTTCGGCCATATCGAAGTCGACGCGGCTCTCCTCCTCGCCGACGGCAGCGCCGGTGATCGGATAGGAGCAGACGACGGAAAGCAGGTGGCAGGCCGTGTGCATGCGCATCAGCCTGTAACGGCGCGGCCAGTCGACATGCAGCACCAGCGTCTCGCCGACCGCAGGCCGCGGCTCGTTTTCGAGCGGCACATGGATGATGACATCTTTGCCTGGACCATGCTTCGTCTGACCGAGCGCGATCTTGCTGCCGTCGGCACGTTCGAGCTGGCCGGTGTCACCAGGCTGGCCACCTGATGTCGCATAGAAGCAGGTCTGGTCCAGTTCGATGCCCCCGTCTTCGTGAATGGCGGTGACGACCGCCTCGCACGTCGAGAGATAGAAGTCGTCACGATAGAGGGCATTGACCGGCATGGGCTCTCACACGGGTTCGTAGGGAACGTGGATATCGGGCGACTTGGCCATCCAGCCCGGAACGGGCAGCCCCTTCGAGGTGAGGAAATCCGGATTGAAGAGCTTCGACTGATAGCGGTTGCCGTAATCGCAGAGGATCGTCACCACCGTGTGACCAGGTCCAAGATCCCGGGCGAGATTGACCGCGCCGGCAATGTTGATCGCTGTCGAGCCGCCAAGGCAGAGGCCCTCGTTCTCGACGAGGTCGAAGAGATAGGGAAGCGCTTCGGCATCCGAGATCCGATAAGCATAGTCAGGCGTGAAACCCTCGAGATTGGCGGTGATGCGGCCCTGGCCAATGCCCTCGGTGATCGAGGATCCCTCGGATTTCAGCGCGCCGTTCTGGTAGAATTCATAGAGAGCGGCGCCATCGGGATCGGCGATGCCGATCTTGACGTCAGATTTGAAAGCCTTGAGGCCGGTAGCCACGCCTGCCAGCGTGCCGCCGGAGCCGACCGAGCAGATGAAGCCGTCGACCTTACCGTCGGTGTCTTTCCAGATTTCCTTGGCGGTCGTTTCGATATGCGCCTGACGGTTGGCGACGTTGTCGAACTGGTTTGCCCAGATCGCCCCGTTCGGCTCGGTCTTCGCCAGCTGCTCTGCGAGCCGCCCGGACACCTTCACGTAGTTGTTCGGGTTCTTGTAGGCAACGGCGGGCACTTCGACGAGTTCGGCGCCAAGCAGCTTCAGCGCGTCTTTCTTTTCCTGGCTCTGCGTTTCCGGGATGACGATGACGGTGCGATAACCGAGCGCCTTGGCGACCAGCGTCAGTCCGATGCCGGTATTGCCGGCCGTACCCTCGACGATGACGCCGCCCGGACGAAGCAATCCCTTCCGCTCTGCGTCGCGGATGATGTAGAGCGCGGCGCGATCCTTCACCGACTGGCCGGGGTTCAGGAACTCCGCCTTGCCGAGAATGGTGCAGCCGGTCACCTCTGAGGCGCCCTTGAGTTTGATCAGGGGCGTGTTGCCGATGGCTTCAAGGACGGAGGGGTGGAAGGTCATGGAATCTGCCTCTATTCGAACTCTTACTTTAAGAACGGTCTTTTCCCTTCACAAGGCTGAGTTGGCAAGAAAAGCTATTCCACACCTCTGTCGGACGCGATAAAATTTGGCTTTCCTCCCCAAAATGACTATGGCCCCGCAATCCCGCCGTGTGCGGGGTGATCCGAAGATTGACTTTCCCCGTACGGATGACGACAAAGCGAAAACGGAGCGCGGCAACAGGGCGTGACCGAAACCGAGATGGTTCACGAGCAGATCGACACGATCGATGCATTGATGGCGCATTATGTCGCCGGCTCCTTGCCTGAGCCGGCGCGTGTGCTGGTGCAGTCTCATCTCGAAATGAAACCGGACAATCGCAGCCTGGTAAACAGCCTCGAGCTGCTGGCAGGCGAAGCTCTGGAAAACGCGCCTGAAGTCGCGATTGCCGATCGCGACGGGCGGCTTGCGGCGATCTTTTCCTCTGCATCTCCCGTCCCGGCGGCGCAGTCGGCCACGCGACCGGAAAATTCGCTGTTTCCTCAAGCGTTGCGTGCTCTCTTGGGCTTCGAGGCCGAGGATGTGCCCTGGCGCCGGCGATTGCCCGGTTTCAGGGAATATTCGCTCGACATGGACGGCTGCGAGGTCAGCCTGATGTGGATCCGGCCGGGCCGCGCCTTGCCGGCGCACACCCATAAAGGCATGGAACTGATCCTCATCCTCGACGGCGCCTTCAACGATGAACGCGGCCGTTTCGGTCCCGGCGACATCTCCATTGCCGACGAGACGGTCGACCACCGGCCGGTCGCCGAAAAGGACAGGCCTTGCATCGCCTTTGCCGTTTCGGACGGGCCGGTCAAGCTCACCGGATCCTTTCGTCAGATGATCGGCGACCTGATCGGCTGAAAGCAGCCACAATGGTGTGATAGAGCCCCAAATCCGGGAGGAGCAGAGAAACTTCCGGACCTGTTTTCGTGTTGATCAGGCGGCCCGGAGGAACATGTCATGCGTGATTTCATTGCCCATCCCGAACATGGAATCGTCTGGATTTCAGGCGCGAGTTCAGGCATTGGCCGGGCGCTTGCGTTAAAGCTCGCCGCCGAAGGATACAAGGTCGCCGTCACCGCCAGAAGTCACGAAAAGCTGGTGGAGCTGCAGACCGAAGCCCGCGGCCTTTCCGGCAGCATTGTCGTTCTCGACGGCGACGTCACCGATGCCGAGGACATGGAACATGTCATGGCCTCCATCGAATATGAGCACGGGACGCTCGCCATGGCGATCCTCAATGCCGGCGTCTATCTGCCGGTCCACGCCGAGGACCTGAACCGCAGCGATTTCGAAAAGAGCTTTGCCGTCAATCTCTCCGGCGTCGTCAACTGTCTGTTGCCCGCGATCCGCCATATGAAGGCGAAAGGGCAGGGACAGATCGCCATCGTTTCCTCCGTCACCGGCTATGGCGGCTTGCCGACAGGAGCTGCCTATGGCGCCACCAAGGCGGCGCTAATCAATATGGCCGAAAGCCTGAAATTCGATCTCGACAAGATGGGCATCCGCATCCAGCTCGTCAGCCCGGGCTTCGTCGATACGCCGGCGACGAGGAAAAATGCCTTTCCGATGCCGGCCCTGGTATCGGTCGAGGAAGCCGCCCGGGAGATTGCTGCCGGATTGAAATCGCAGGCCTTCGAGATCACTTTCCCGAAGCGCTTCACCACCATGCTGAAGCTCGCGCGCCTGCTCCCTTATGGCGCTTATTTCACGCTGGTGAACCGCGTGACCGGCTGGCGGGAGCGGCCGCCATTGCCTGGTCACCATCCGGTGACGCCGCATGCGGCGGAATGATCAACGACGCGAAAACACGACCTGGCGCACATCGATATTGCGAGCGCGGAAGCCGGCCTCGCAATAGAACAGATAGAATTCCCAGAGCCGTTTGAAGCGCTCGTCGAAGCCCATCGGGCGAATGCGCTCCCAGACCGACCAGAAACGCTCGCGCCATTCGGCAAGCGTGCGGGCGTAGTCGAGCCCGAAGCCGAAGTCCTTGACCAGCGACAGATCGACCTTGCCGGCGAGTTCGGCCAGATGGTTGCGCGTCGGCAGCATGCCGCCTGGAAAGACATATTTCTGGATGAAGTCAGGGTTGCTGCGATACTGGTCGAAGGATTCCGGCCGGATGGTGATGATCTGCAGGCCAGCCTTGCCGCCCGGCTTTAGACATTGCCTGAGCTTGGAGAAATAGGACGGCCAGTATTTTTCGCCGACCGCTTCGAACATCTCGATCGAAACGATCCGGTCGTAGAGCCCTGCTTCATCGCGGTAATCCTGGAAGCGGAATTCCACGCGGTCATCGAGGCCGGCCTTGTGGATGCGCTCCTCGGCAAAGGCAAGCTGCTCGCGGCTGATCGTCAGCCCTGTCACCTTGCACTTCAGCTCGCTTGCGGCAAATTCGGCAAAACCGCCCCAGCCGCAGCCGATCTCCAGCACATGGTCGCCGGGCCCGATGCCGGTCGCCTCGGCAAGCGCCCGGTATTTGGCGTTCTGGGCCGATTGCAGATCGTTGGCGCCGGTGGAATAGAGTGCTGAGGAATAGGTCATGCTCGGATCGAGCCATTCCCTGTAGAAATCGTTGCCGAGATCGTAATGGGCGGAAATGTTGCGCTTCGAGCCCGTTTTGGTATTGGTGTTCATCCAATGGCGGACGCGCTCGAAGAGGCGGCCAAGACCGCCCTTGCCATGCGCATAGCTGAACGCGGCCTCGCCATTGACGAGGAAGAGTTCGAGGAAGGCGGCGATGTCCGGGCTGTCCCAATCGCCGTCCATATAGGTTTCGGCGACCCCGATCGTGCCGCTCGTCAGCGCCCGATAGGCAAGGTTCCAGTTGTGGAGGCTGAGCGCCGCCTTTGGCCCGGCCTTCTTGCCCTCGACCAGCAGCCTGCGGCCGTCGGGAAGGGTAACGGCAAGCGAACCGTGCTGCATGTGCAGAAGTCCGCGCAGCGCCAGCTTTGCTTTGAAGGGCAGACCCTTCACCATGCGGGACATGTTTTCGGCCGTCAGCGTCACTGCATCACGAGCCAGCAGATTCCAGTCCTGCGCCTTGCTCATTTCTCCTCCTCCAGCATTTTCCTGCCGGTTAGGGACGAAGCACCCTTAATGATACGCGCGGCCGCCCCCCGACCATTGCATCGAACGCTAATGTCATTCCGCCGCTTCCGCAAGCGGGCGGGGCTGGCGGACGCTGGCTTCAGGCGGGGGCGCAGGACGCCGGACGTAGCGCGCCCCCTTCAGCCACAACTTCAACGCTTCCCAATGGATGCCGGCGATGATCTTGAAGGTGAGGAAGGGGATGCGCGCCGTCAACCCCAGCAGCAAGGCGCTGGTCAACGGCACCTGTCGTCCGGAAAATGTCGCCGAGAGCAGCGGTCCTTCATTATCGGTTTCAAGGATGCGCCAGCGGATTTCGGCGCCGGGCGGCAGCATGCGGAAATGATAGCGCGCCGCCATGCCGATGAAGGGTGAGACGTGGAAGAGCTTGTCGCAGCTCTGGCGAAGCCCGCTCTCCGACATCTCGCCACGGCCGACCGGACAGACATAGCTGTGCCGCTCGCCGAAAGTATTGCGCACCTCATAGATCATCGCGACGACTGCGCCACCGGCATCATAGGCGTGATAGACAGAGAGCGGGTTGAAGACATAGCCGAGAATTCGGGGATAACAGACGAGCAGGATCCTGTCCGCGCGGTCGAGCCCCGCCTTAGCGAGCAGCCGGTCGGCATAGGCGCGCAGTGATGTGTCTCTGGTATCGGCATGATCCCTCTCGTGAAACGAGATGAGGTTGGGCTTATTGACGGAAAACAGCACCGATAACCCGCCGGCCTCGTCCAGTCTGTCGAGATCGACAAGCAGCGAAAAGACGCGGTAGCCGAAGCGATGGCTGAACGGTTTCATGCGTTGATGCATGATCTCGCCGACATAGAGTGCTGCGGCGGCATCCGGTGGAGCGCCGTTGGCCGCCGCGTTCATGCCACGCTTTTTGCCGCGTCCTGTCATGCCGCCACGTCCGGTTGAGGTTCCCAGGTTCGGGCAGTCCGCCAGGGTATGATCCCGCCCAAGGCCTCTGCCGCAGCTAGACCGGAAACGAGACCATCCTCATGGAATCCGTACCCCGTCCAGGCACCGGCGAAATAGCAATTGCTTTGTCCCTGAATGATGACAAGCGCCTGTTGCGCAGCCATGGCTTCCGCCGAGAATTGCGGATGCTCGTAGGTGAATTCGGCAAACACTTTGCAACGTTCCGGCTCGCGGTCGGGATTGAGGGTCACGAATAGCGGGAATTTATCGTCGATGCCCTGCAGCCGGTTCATCCAGTAAGTCACGGCGACGTCGGCCTTTCCATCTTCACGGCTCGAACGGAGATAGTTCCATGAGGCCCAAACCTTGCGCCGCTGCGGCATCAGCGATTGGTCGCGGTGCAGGACGACGCGGTTCGGCTGATAGGGGATGGCGGCGAGCAGCCTGCTTTCCCGATCGGTGACATCGGCGAGCAGGCGGGCTGTCTGATCGCTATGGCAGGCGAAGATCACCTTATCGAACGGGTGTGCGATCCCCGTCTCGTCGATGATCGTGACGCCGCGCTCGGAGCGGATGACGCTGCGCACGCCGCAGGAAAGTTTCACGCGTTCGCCGAGCGGCCGAAGCAGCCGGTCGAGATAGGTACGGCTGCCGCCGGTCACTGTGCGCCACTGGTGCTGCCGGCGATAGATCAGCCGGTGATTGTCGAAGAAATTGACGAAATGCTCGGCGGGAAACTGCAGCATGCGGGTTGATGGTGTCGACCAGATCGCCGCCGCCATCGGCACGAGATAGTTGTTGGTGAATCCGGGCGAGAAGCCGCGCCAGTCGAGATAATCGCCGATCGAGCGCGAGGCGAGATGGCCGGCAGCGCGATCTTCGAGGCAGCTGCGATTGAAGCGCAAAATCTCGCGGATCATCCATAGAAACGATGGCCGCAGCAGGTTGCGCTTTTGCGCAAAGATCGAGGACAGCCCGCCGCCGCTCCACTCCAGCTTGCCGCGATCCAGTGAGAGCGAAAAGCTCATATCGCTTGCATGTGTCGCGATGCCGAGCTCGGCAAACAGCGCCGTCAGGTTGGGGTAATTCTGTTCGTTATAGACGATGAAGCCGGTATCGACCGCAATTTCAACCCCCCCGTCGTAATCCACGTCGACGGTCGCCGTATGGCCCCCGGCCCGCGCTTGGCTTTCATAAAGCGTAACGTCGTGCACTGGGTTTAAAGCCCAGGCCGCGGAGGCGCCCGAGATGCCGGAGCCGATGACGGCGATCTTCAGCCGGCGTGGAGCTGCACGGAAGTGCGCGTTCATGCGGCATCCCTCGTGGCATTGTAGGCGGCGAGCGCCCGGTTGCGGGCGTTCGCGTGATCGACGATCGGTTTCGGATAGGTCTGGCCAAGCGCGATGCCGGCCTCGTCGAGCATGCTCCTCGGCGCCTCGAACGGCCGGTGGATGTATTTTGCCCCGAGCTCTCGAAGCTCTGGCACATAGGTCCTGACATATTTGCCGTCGGGATCGAATTTTTCACCCTGCAGCACCGGATTGAAGATGCGGAAAAACGGCGAGGCGTCAGCTCCCGAGCCCGCCACCCATTGCCAGCTTGCCGCATTGTTGGCGGGATCGGCATCGACAAGCGTATCCCGGAACCAGGCTTCGCCCCGGCGCCAGTCGATCATCAGATCCTTGATGAGGAAGGAGGCGACGATCATGCGCACGCGATTGTGCATCCAGCCATGGCGCCAGAGCTGGCGCATGCCGGCATCAATGATCGGATAGCCGGTCATGCCGCGGCGCCACGCCTTGAAATCGTCGTCGTCGTTGCGCCATTCGAAGCCGTCGAAACGCTTGTTCCAGTTGTTCGATGCAAGACGCGGGAAGTGGAAAAGCAGGTGATAGGAGAATTCGCGCCAGGCGATCTCCTTGCGAAAATGCACGACATCGGCCGCTGCCACCCGTTTCGACAGGCCGCGTGTGGCATCCCAGACGCGGGCAGGGGATATCTCGCCGAACGCCAGGTGTGGCGACAGCATCGACGTCGCGGGTCTCGCAGGATAGTCTCGGTTTTCCTTGTAGCCGTCGAGCGCGTCTTCGATGAAGGCACGCAGCTTCTCATGCGCGCCATCTTCGCCGGGAGTCCAGAGATCGGCAAAATCGCCCGCCCAGTCTGGTTTCGTCGGGAGCAGCTTCCAGCTCTCCAGCGCTTCTGATTTCGGAAATTGCGACGCAAGCCGAAGTTTTGCCGGCGCCTCCAGCGGCGGCTCCGGTTCGCCGCCGCCCTCCAGCGCGCACCAGAACGGCGTGTAGACGCGATAGGGCGTGCCGTTGCCGGTCACCAGCCGGGAAGGGTCGTGCAGCAACTGGCCCCCAAAGCTTCTTGCCTCGATCGCCTGCTTTTCCAATTCGTGCTTGATACGGACGTCGATGGAGATGCCGGCTGGATCGTAGCGCCGGTTCCAAAAGACGGCTTCGGCCCCGCTATCCCTGCTGAAGGCGCGGAGCACTTCGAGCGCCTCGCCGCTTGCCAGCACCAGCCGCCCTTGCCGCTTGCGCAGCGATCTGTCGAGCGCTTCCAGCGAATGATGCAGCCACCAGGCCTGCGCAGCGCCCAGCGGACCGGTGCCTGCTGCCTCCGGCTCGCTTATATAGAGGGGGATGATAGGACGCCCGGAGCGATGGGCGGCATCGAGAGCCCGGTTGTCGTCAAGGCGCAAGTCCTTGCGAAACCAGAGGATAACAGGGTTTGCGGTGTCCTTTGCCAATGAAGCCGCTCCGTTCGTGTTCTTTTCAATCTGCTACGGATGTACGGAGCGCGCGGATCAAAAGTTTCATCCGGCGGAAAAGCTTTCATGGCCTTCGCGACATTAAAAAAGGCCGGCGTGAACCGGCCTTTTCTGAGAGCGGCAGTCTGTCGGTTAGTTGTCGTATTCGCGGCAGGCTTCGCTGATCGATGCGCCGCTCTGGCCACCGCGCGTGTCGACGCCGGACATCTGTTCCGGCATGCCGGGGCATTCCATCGTCCTCGGCTGGCCGATGCTCTGAGTCGTTGTCGGATCGACCGGCGAGACGGGTACCGGACGAATGCCGTTGTCATCGTTGGTGTAGTCGGATGAATAGGTACCCGAATTCGGATCAATCGAGCCGCCATTCGTCGGCCCGATTGGATCGGGGTTCGACTGGGCAAAGGCTGACGATGCCATGCCGATCGCAAGCAGCGAAGCGGCGATAAGGGACTTAGACATGGGATATCCTCCTTGGATTTTCATCTTGGATGACCCAGGGGTAACCGGCTGATGGAATCGTTGTTCCGAAATTTGCCGAAAACATGCATTCAAGCCTCGCTGCGTACCCGGCATGGTTATGCGTAAACCTTAACGGGCGATGTCGCTGGATCGGCGCCGGCGCATGTCCTACTTGCATGCGGAGATACTAAAAAACCGTGGCATGAGGCCGCTATGTTCATCTCCTTTCGCGAAGCCGCAGATCTCGGTCTCCAGATCGCACTTGTGCTCACCCTAACGATGAGTGGCATGGCGGTCGCCTCCTACGCCGTCAGGAATGACAAGGCTAAAATTTCCGCAATCGACGTCAGCCGTCCCTCGCTCTGGACCGCCGCACCGATGCGCGTCGATCCGGCTACGCAAGCCTACCTGCGCGCCGATGCTTCGGCCGCACTGGAACTCGCCGATGGTGCCGATGACCTCTGCCACGACCCGATTGGCCTCCGGCTTTCCTGCGACTTGATCGTCACCTCGGGTACGGCGGCCTTCTAGGCGAAGGCGTTTGGAAGGCGTCACCGCCATCCTCCCGAAAGCTTGCAAAACGCCATGATTTGCCGTTTCATCGAGACAGCGACCACCGTTCGACTCTTTCCCTGAAGGATTCAGCCTTTTGTCTATGCCGATGCCCCGCGGCTTCGAGAAGCCCTATGCCGCCTTCCTGTTCGATATGGACGGCACCATCCTCAATTCGATCCATGCGGCCGAGCGTGCATGGAGTGACTGGGCAAGGCGCCATGGGCTCGATGTCGCCACGTTTTTGCCGAAGATGCATGGATCGCGCGGCATTGACACGATCACCCGGCTGAACTTGCCCGGCGTCGATCCCGAACATGAATCAAGACTTGTGACCGAGGCTGAAATCGCCGATGTCAGCGATGTCGTTGCCATTCCCGGCGCCGCGACCTTTCTGAGTTCATTGCCCCCGGATCGCTGGGCGATCGTCACCTCCTCGCCGTTGCGCCTTGCTCACCGGCGACTGGAGGCAGCAGGCTTGCCGGTGCCGAGATTCATGGTGACGGCTGAGGACGTCAAGGTCGGAAAACCCGACCCGCAATGTTATATTCTGGGAGCCGAGCGCCTCGGCGTCAGCACCCAGGATTGCCTGGTGTTCGAGGATGTCGCAGCCGGCATCACCGCCGGCGAGGCGGCGGGTGCCGATGTCATGGTCATCACGGCAACACATCACCACAAGATGGAGACGCAGCACCCGACCCTCTCATCCTATGACGAGGTCTCCGTCCGCATCGCCGCCGAACACAGGATGCTGATCGTCCCGAACAGGGCCTGACAATGCTCCGGCTGCGTCCTGCTTGCTTTTGTACGTCTCATTCCGCGGCTGCGGCAAGACAGCGATCGATGATCCTGCCGATTTCGCTGCGGCAGGAGCCGCAATTGGTTCCAGCGCTCGTTTCCTTGCCGACCGCCTCGACGCTGTGACATCCGCCGCGCACGGCAGCAGCGATCTGGTTGACCCCGACACTGAAGCAGGAGCAGACGGTTGCGCCCGGATCCGGCCTGCCGGCGCCGGGACGGCCTGCAACGAGCGCAAAGCGTTTCCTGAGGTCGCCATGCGAGGCTGAAAGCTGCGAGATCGCCCAGTTGCGTGCGACGGCGACGGGCTCGCGGGCGAGAAACAGCGCGGCAAGCAAGACCTCGCCATCGAAGAAGGCGAGCCTCAGGTCGCCGGATTGCCGGTCGGCATAACCAAGCGGTTCGATCTCTGCCGGAATGGCGAAAACCGCGCGGCACCAGGCCGTCCAGTCTTCGACGGTTTCGCCGAAAGCAAGCTCCAGCCGCCAGCCGCCGGCGGCTTTCGCCAGTGCCCAATAGGCCGCGTCAGGCGTAGCGGGTTTTGTGGCGGAGACGGCGAAACCGTAATGGGTGGCGCGAAACGGCCGGACGGCGACGGCAACGTTCTTCGATGCCGGCTGACCGGAAACAGGATCGGTGATCGGCGCGACCACGGCGTCGATCCGCGCTCTTGCGGCGAACTGGTCGTTCCAGTGCATCGGCGCAAAGATGCCGCCGCGTGCCTGGCGATCGGTGACCAGCGCCCTGACGATTGCCTTGCCGTGCGGGCTGTCGATTTCGACGAGGCCCGCGCTCGATATACCGGTCTCGATCGCGTCGCGCGGATGGATTTCCGCAAAAGGTTCGGCGATATGGGCAGAAAGCCGTGCGCTTTTTCCGGTTCGCGTCATCGTGTGCCACTGGTCGCGGATGCGCCCGGTATTCAGCGAGAAGGGGTACTCGGCATTGGTGCGATCGGTTGCGGGCGGTTTGACCGCGACGAAGCGCGCCTTGCCATCGGGATGGAAGAAACCGCCCTCGGCAAAGAAGCGGGTGACGCTGGGTGCGGACCCAGCGGCGTGCGGCCACTGAAAGGGCGACAGCTCCTCATAGGCGCCGCTGCTCATGCCGGCGCGCGCGCCGATGTCGAAATCGCGGCTGCCGTTATTTTCGAAGGCGGAAAGCGCCGCGTGCTCCGCAAAGATTGCGTCCGGCGCATCAAAATCGAAGGCGGCAGCAAATCCCATGCGGCGTCCGACCTCTGCAAGCTGCCACCAGTCGGCCCTCGCATCGCCGGGGATGTCGAGAAACGGCCGTTGCCTTGAAATGCGCCGTTCGGAATTGGTGACGGTGCCATCCTTCTCGCCCCAGCCGAGCGAGGGCAGAAGCACATCTGCGTGCCGGGTCGTGTCCGTCTCTTTGAGGATGTCCGACACGACGACGAAGGGACAGGCGGCGATCGCGCTTTCGACGCTGTCGGCATCCGGCATCGAGACGACCGGATTGGTCGCCATGATCCAGAGCGCCTTGATGCGCCCGTCGGCCACGGCGCGGAACATGTCGACTGCCTTCAGGCCGGGCTTTGCGGCGATGACGGGCGAGTTCCAGAAGCGCTGCACGCGATCCCGATCGTCGGCATTCTCGATCGCCATATGGGCGGCAAGCATATTGGCGAGACCGCCGACCTCGCGCCCGCCCATGGCGTTCGGCTGGCCGGTCAGCGAGAACGGTCCCATGCCGGGACGGCCGATGCGACCGGTCGCCAGGTGGCAGTTGAGGATTGCATTGACCTTGTCGGAGCCGGAGGAGGATTGGTTGACGCCCTGGCTGTAGCAGGTCACGACCTTCGGCGTCGTCTCGAACAGGCGGAAGAACTCCCTGATCTGCATGGCCGGCAGGCCAGTCCGTTCCAGGAGATCGTTGATATCAAGCGCGGCGGCAGCCGCAAAAGCTTCGGCGAAACCTTCGGTATGGGCGCCGATGTAATTCTGGTCGATTGCCGGACTTGTCGCGAGATGGGCAAGCAGTCCCATGAACAGCGCGACGTCGCCGTCCGGACGGATGGCGAGGTGCAGGTCGGCGATGTCGCATGTCATCGTCCGGCGCGGATCGATGACGACGATCCGCATGTTTGGCCGCGCCGTCTTTGCGGCGGCAAGCCGCTGGTAAATGACGGGATGACACCAGGCAAGATTGGAGCCGGTCAGGATCACCAGATCCGCAAGCTCGATATCCTCATAGGTCCCGGGCACCGTATCGGCGCCGAAGGCGCGGCGATGCCCCGCCACGGAGGAGGACATGCAGAGCCTTGAATTGGTGTCGATATTGCCGGAACCGATGAAGCCCTTCATCAGCTTGTTGGCAACGTAGTAATCCTCGGTCAGCAACTGGCCCGAGACGTAGAAGGCAACCGCGTCAGGCCCGTGTTCGGCGATCGTTTCAGAAAAACGCCGGGCGACCAGATCAAGCGCCTCGTCCCAGTCGCTCCGTTCGCCTCCGATCTCGGGATAAAGAAGCCGGCCATCGAGGTCGATGGTTTCGGCAAGGGCAGAACCCTTCGAGCAGAGCCGGCCGAAATTCGACGGATGCTCGGGATCTCCTTTGACGCTGACTGCGCCTGCCTCGTCGATCGTGGCGAGAACGCCGCAGCCGACGCCGCAATAGGGACAGGTGGTTTTGACCTCAGCCGCCATCTATTCCGCCGCCATCATCAGGCTTTCCAAGGCGATGAACAGCCGGCCGTCTTGGTTCAGCACCGGTATCGTCCGGACCTCGCCTTCGTCGGCACCGAGCGCCTTGCCTGTTTCCAGCGAGATCACCCAGTTGTGCAGCGGGCAGGTGACTGACTTGGCGTGGACGATGCCCTGGGAGAGCGGGCCGCCCTTGTGCGGGCAGTGATCCTCGATGGCGAAGACCTCGTTTTCGGCCGTGCGGAAGACGGCGATCTTGCCCTGCGGCGTCTTCACGCAGCGCGCGCCGCGCAGCGGGATATCGGAGATGTCACCGATTGCGATCCAGTTCATATCCATCTCCTTACTCTGCAGCCTGCGGATAGCCGATCGTCGCCATCGGCTTGAACTCGTGCTTGTCCTTGCCGGAGACACGCTCTGACCAGGGATCGACCTGGGCAAATTTTTGGCTGAAGACGAAGCGTTCGTAATAGGCTTTGCGCTTTTCGGCATCGCCCATGATCTGGCGGCGGATTTCCTCCAGGCCGACGCGCTTGGCCCACTTGTAGATCCGCTCGAGATAGCGGGCCTGCTCGCGGTACATCTGCGTCAGTGCCACGATATGCTCCAACGCCTCGTCCTCGGTCCGGACAAGCCCAAGGACCTCCGTGCCCTTGATGTCGAGACCGGCTGCACCGGCAAAATGGATCTCGAAACCGGAATCCACGCAGATCACGCCGATGTCCTTGCAGGTTGCTTCCGCGCAGTTGCGCGGGCAGCCGGACACGGCCATCTTCAGTTTGGCCGGCGTCCAGGAGCCCCACATGAACCTCTCGATGCGGATGCCGAGACCGGTGGAATCCTGCGTGCCGAAGCGACACCAGTCAGAGCCGACGCAGGTCTTCACCGTGCGCAGACCCTTGGCATAAGCCTGGCCGGAGACGAAGCCGGCTTTGCCGAGATCGGCCCAGACGGCGGGCAGGTCTTCCTTCTCGATGCCGAGCAGATCGATGCGCTGGCCGCCGGTGACCTTTACCATCGGGATTTCGAACTTATCGACGACATCGGCGATGGCGCGCAGCTCGTTCGCATTGGTGACGCCACCCCACATCCGCGGAACGACGGAGTAGGTGCCGTCCTTCTGGATGTTGGCGTGCACGCGCTCATTGATGAAACGCGACTGGTAGTCGTCGGCATATTCGTCGGGCCAATCGCAGACCAGGTAGTAGTTGAGCGCCGGCCGACATTTGGCGCAGCCGCAGGAAGTCTTCCATTCGAGCTCCTGCATGACGGCAGGGATGCTCTTCAACCCCTTCGCCTTGATCAGGCGGCGGACATCGTCATGGCCGAGTTCGGTGCAGGTGCACATCGGCTGGACGGCAGCCGGATTGTAGCTGTCGCCGAGCGTCAGTGCCATGAGTTGCTCGACGAGGCCGGTACAGGAGCCGCACGAGGCGGATGCCTTGGTATGGGCGCGCACGTCGTCGAGCGACGTCAGCCCTTTGCCTGAAATTGTCGAGGTGATTTTGCCCTTGCATACGCCGTTGCAGCCACAGATCTCCGCGTCATCCGGCAAGGCTGCAACGGCCGCCATAGGGTCCAGCGGCGACCCTCCCTGATAGGCCTGTCCGAAGATCAGCGTCTCGCGCATCTCCGAAATATCGGTTGCCTTCTTCTTCAGGTCATTGAACCAGGCACCATCGGCGGTTTCGCCGTAAAGCACGGTGCCGATGATCTTGTTGTCCTTCAGCACCAGACGCTTGTAGACGCCGGCTGAAGCATCGCGCAGCACGATCTCCTCGCGGTCGTCGCCGTCGGCGAAATCGCCGAGTGAATAAAGCTCGATGCCGGTGACCTTGAGCTTGGTCGGCGTATCCGCGTGAACGAAGGCGGGCGAGCGATCGCCGGAGAGATGCGCGGCGGCGATGCGGGCCATTTCATAGAGCGGCGCAACGAGGCCGTAGACCATGCCGCCGACCTCGGCACATTCGCCGAGCGCAAGAATATCGCCGTCCGAGGTCTGCATGCCGGCATCGACGACGATGCCGCGATTGACCGCAATGCCGGCGTCCTTCGCCAGGCCGACACTCGGACGAATGCCGACGGCCATGACGACCAGCGTTGCCGGGATGATGCGGCCGTCGTCAAGCTCGATGCCCTCGACCTTGCCGTTGCCGACGATCGCCTTGGTATTGGCCTTGCAAATGACCTTAATGCCGCGTTCCTCGACCGCCTTCTGCAGCAGGTAGCCGGCGGCGGGGTCGAGCTGGCGTTCCATCAGCGTCGGCATGACATGCAGGACGGTGACGTCCATGCCGCGCTGGGCAAGGCCGGCCGCCGCTTCCAGGCCAAGCAGACCGCCGCCGATGACGACAGCCTTTTCGCGCGACTGAGCGGCAAGCAGCATCGCCTGCACGTCATCGAGATCGCGATAGGTGATGACGCCGGGCAGGTCCTTGCCGGGAACGGGAATGATGAAGGGCACGGACCCGGTTGCGATCACCAGCTTGTCGTAGCTTTCGGTGACGCCGTGGTCGGAGGTGACGGTCTTGGCGGCGCGATCGATGTTGACGATCTTGTGGCCCTTGTAGAGCATGATGCCATGCTTGATATACCAGCCGTCGCCGTGAATGATGATCTGTTCGTAGTCCTTTTCTCCTGAGAGAACCGGCGACAGCATGATGCGGTCGTAATTGACGCGCGGCTCGGCATTGAAGATCGTAACTTCATAGCGACCCGGCGCCTGCTCGAAGAGGTGCTCCAGCATGCGCCCGGGCGCCATGCCATTGCCGATGATGACAAGTTTTTCGGTCATATTTCCAGGTCCTTGATCAGGTTGCAGCCAGGGGCGCCGAGTGCCCTTGGCGCGACAGTTGCTTGACGGACAGGTGCATCCAGATGAGAGAGATCACGACGATCGCAAAGAGCAGCAGGAAACAGCTGGACCAGAGGCCGGTCATGTCTTTGAGGAGGCCAAAGGCGATCGGAAGGATGAAGCCGCCAAGGCCGCCCATCATCCCGACGATGCCGCCGACTGCGCCTACGTTTTCTGGGTAGTAGGCCGGAATGTGCTTGTAGACGGCAGCTTTGCCGAGGCTCATGAAGAACCCGAGCACGAAGATGACGACGATGAAGATGACGGGGGTGATACCGAAGGCCGGACCTGTCCCGGCCCCAGAAGCAGCCGGCAGCGAAAGGATGAGGGTGGCCACGGCCGATACGGCAAGCATCGTATACATCACGCTGCGCGCGCCCTTCTTGTCCGACAGCACGCCACCGAAGGCGCGGAAGATGCTGCCCGGGATGGAGTAGGCGGCCGCGATCATGCCGGCGGTTTCCAGGTGGAAGCCGTAGACGCCGACCAGATAGCGCGGCAGCCACAGCGACAGGGCGACGAAACCGCCGAAGGCGAAGAAATAGTAAAGCGAGAAGCGCCAGACCTGGACGTTCTGCAGCGGCGCGAATTCCTCGGCAAAACTCTTGGTGGCGACGCGGCGTTCGCGGCGGAGACGGTAGGCCGGATCATCGGTGGTGGTGAACCAGAAGACGATTGCCATCAGTGCCAGACAGACGGCCCAGATCTCGGCAACCGCCTGCCAGCCCCATGCGAGCAACACGAAAGGCGCAGCGAATTTGGTCACAGCCGCGCCGACATTGCCGGCCCCGAAGATGCCGAGCGCGGTTCCCTGCTTCTCAGCCGGGAAGAAAGGCGAGACATAGGCGACACCGACCGCGAAGGAGCCGCCGGCGAGGCCGACGCCAAGGCCGGCGATCAACATCTGCGTATAAGTCTGGGCGTAGGAGAGCAGGAAAGTCGCCAATGCGGCGGCCAGCATGGTGAGCGTGTAAACGAGACGGCCGCCGTAGCGCCCCGTCCAGATGCCAAGGACGATGCGCACGAGCGAGCCGGTCAGCACGGGGGTGCCGACCAGCAATCCGAACTCGGCCTCGTTCAGCCCGAGATCCTGCTTGATGCGAATGCCGATGATCGCGAAGATCGTCCACACGGCAAAACAGAGGGTGAAGGCTACAGTGGAGATCCACAATGCTTTGGCTGGTTCGCCGGCCGACATGGGCTGTGCTTTCTCGATGACAGACATAACTTCTCCGGGGCCCGACAAGGTCGTGCCGATCCATCGCTGAGGGTTAAAACAAAAAGCCGCTGGTCAGGACGCGCATACACGAGGTGCGCGAAATATCCTGATCAGCGGCTTTGCTGGTGGCGCCCGCCGTTGGACGCCGAATTCTTGGGCCTTCTAGCCCTGTTGCCTGGAAGCAATCCGTATGCCGGCTTGCTCAAGCTTAGATTACATCTTCGATCTGAAGGGGTAACCTCTGTGTCTCCTATGAGCGCCTATCGCGCGCTCATTCTGCGCTGATCGCCATTGACCGGTGCAATAATGGTAATGCAAACCGCGTGCCAGTTTGTTGTCACTTCTGCAAGCCATTGAATGTAAATCATATTATTCAAAAATCTGACGGATGCATGTTTTTCAGGCCGCCATCAGTCGTGCAAATCTTTTGTGCGCTTGTTGTGAGGCAGGCAGATCCTTGCTGGCGTTTTGTGCAGGCCGGCGTCAATCAGGCCTCGTCGTCGGACATGAAGGGCAGGGCGCTTTTAACGGCAAAGCCTGCGACATAATCAGGCAACCTGGCCGGGTCGAAGACGTGGCCGTCCATGAAGCGGTCGCCCTCGTCGCCGCCTTCGATGCGGATATCGGCATCGTCGGGTGCGTTGCCGTCGCCGAGAGCCGTCCGGTAGAGATCCGGGCGGTAGGCGGATGCTGCGGCCCTTGCCATGTTAAGGCTGACCTCGGCCTGTCCCCAGCGGATCATCTGGCTGTAAATCCACAGCGCATGGCTTGGCCGGGGATAATTGGCGAAGCCGGAATGGAACATGAAATAATCGGTGATGATGCGGCGGTTACCTTTTGCGTCGAGGCTGAATTCGCCGGCGAGCACACGGCGAATAATCTCGACGGGGGCAGCGATATAGCGCGGGTCGGCTAGAGCTGCCGCCAGCGCGTCGTGATTTTCCGGCCGGTCGCACCAGCGGGCTGCCGCGTCGAGGGCCACGATCAGCCGGGAAACGGTTTCCGGATGGCTTTCCGCCCAGTCCGGCCGCATGCCGATTACCTTTTCCGGTGCCGACGGCCAGATATCCTGTTTGGCGGCGACGATGCGGCCGACGCCGCGCTCCGAAGCGACCATGTTCCACGGCGCGCCGACGCAGAAACCGTCAATCGCACCGGCTGCCAGCGCATCCGAAGTCATGGGCGGTGGCACCACGACAAGCCTGACATCCTTGTCGGGGTCGATGCCGCCGGCCGCCAGCCAGTAGCGGAATTCGTAATTGTGCGAGGAGAAAGGATAGGTGACCCCGAAGGTCGGCAGCGGCTCGCCGCGGGCCTTCATCGCCGCCAATGTTTTTGCCAGGGCGCGGGCATTGTCGAGCGCGCTTGCCGTTTCCGGCAATCCCACGTCATTCCGCATCCTGTCGAAGAACCGCGTCGACAGCGTGATCGCGTTGCCGCCGCGCCCCAGCGAAAATGGTGTGATCGTCGGTGAGGGATTGGAGCCGAGACCGAGCATGGAGGCGACGGGCATCGGCGACAGCATGTGGGCGATGTCGAACTGGCGGAATGCCAGGCGGTCGCGCACATTCGCCCAGGAGACGTCCTTGACGAGATCGAGCGTCAGGCCTTCCTTCCTTGCGAAGCCGAATTCCGCCGCCGCAATCAGCACCGATGCATCGACGAGCGGAATGAAACCGGCCCGCAGCACTTTCGGTCCTTCGTTGTTCACCCGCACGAGGGAGGGCAGCTCGCCGCCGGAGTTGGAGGTCGTTGTCATCATATCCACTCCGGTTTCCTCCGGAAATTCATCAGGTCGGCCATTACATCAACAGCCCCGCGGCAGTGACGACGCTCTGGGCGATTTCCGACATCTTCTTCTTTTCGTTCATCGCTGTCTGGCGCAGCAGGGCGAAAGCCTCTTCCTCGGAGAGGCCGCGCATCTTCATCAATATGCCCTTGGCGCGCTCGACCAGCTTGCGTTCCTCCAGCGCGGAGCGGGCATCGGCAAGTTCCCGCCGCAGCCGGTTGAAGGCATTGAAGCGGCTGACAGCCATGTCGAGGATCGGTTTGACGCGTTCCTTCTTCAATCCGTCGACGATATAGGCCGAGACGCCGGCATCGACGGCAGCCTCGATCGAGGCCGTGTCGGAGCGATCGACGAACATGGCGATCGGGCGGCTGACGGTGCGCGTCAGCTGGAACAGGTGCTCCATCATGTCGCGGTTGGGATTTTCGATATCGATGATGATCACGTCGGGCATCAGCGTTTCGATGATTCGCGCGATGCCGTTGACCTCATGGACCACGGTGACGCGCACATGCCCTGCCTCGCGCAGGCCTTCTTCGATGATGGAGGCGCGAATGGCATTTTCGTCGATCACCAGAATTGTCAGATCGAGATGCGTCATTGCTATATTCATGACGCAGTGCAGCAAATTTAGCAAGGCGTCCGCCTGAAAAATGTGCAAAAAGAGGTATGTGCAAAAATTAATCAAATTGCCGAAATTTCGGGCTGGATCAATACGCCACGTCGGCAAGGTCTTCAGGGCTGCGGTATTTCGGATGTGAAATGCGGAACATCATAGCCGCGCTTGACCTGTGGCCGCGCCGCAAGCCTGAGATACCATCGTTTGACGTTCGGGAATGCATTCAGGTCGATCTCGTGGCGCTTAAAACGGGATACCCAAGGCCAGACCGCCATGTCGGCGATGGAATAATCGTCGACGAGATAGTCGCGGCCTTCGAGCCGCGCGTTCAGCGTCTCGTACAGGCGGCGGGTGTCCCTGCGAAAGAGATCCTCCGCGAATGGCGCTTCGCCGCTGTTGTAGGTCAGGAAATAATGGGCGTGACCGAGCGTCGGCCCGACCCCCCCCATCTGCCACATCAGCCATTCGATCGTGTGATGCCGGGCGGCACCCTGCCGGGGTAGGAAGCGGCCGGCCTTTTCGGCGAGGTAGAGCAGGATGGCGCCGGATTCGGCAAGCGTAATGCCGGTCTCGTGATCGATGATAACAGGAATCTTGCTGCCCGGATTGATGGCGAGAAAATCCTGCAGGAATTGGTCCCCCTTGGTGATGTCGATCGCATGGGGGCGATAGGAAAGGCCAAACTCTTCGAGTGCGATGGATACTTTGAGCCCGTTCGGCGTGATCCAAGTATAGAGGTCGATCATCCCAGGTTCAATCGAACATCATTTCGTCGACCGGCAGCTTCGTCATTCCGAAGCGCCCGGTGACATCGTCGAGGCCAGAGAACATGTCCCGCAGAGTTTGCACGATCGTCTCGACGCGCGGGTCAATGACGCGATAGACGATCGCCTTACCGTCGCGGCGTCCTTCGATCACACCGGCCTCGCGAAGCTCGCTCAACTGCTGGGAAAGCGTCGGCTGGCGGATACCGAGTTCGTCCTCCATCGCCGAGACCGGGGCTTCCGTCTCCATCAGATAGCAGACGATCGCCAGGCGGTTGGCATTGGCGATCAGCTTCAGCAATTCGCTGGCTGCGCCGACATCGCGGCAGACTCTTGAGGAAACGGGCTTCGTCAACGGTATCGTCCTTGAAGGTTCTATAAAAAAGTAAAGTGACGGCGCTGAATTTTCAACTCCGGCTCGCTCACTTCGCTCGATCTGGTAAAAGATTTCATTGCCTATCGATTTTATGGGATTTCAAAGGCGATTTTCTCCTGCTGACGACAATCGCTTCCTCGCAGTCAATTTATAAAAAAGTAAATTGACTGCTATGAGCCACGTTATCGGTCGCACAGAATGAAAATTGGTGTTCATCCCAATAACCTGCATCTTCGTCTCGCGCGGCTCTGGCCCGGCGCCTTTGTCGATCTGCAGCCGATATTCGTCTCCTATGCCGAAGGCCGCGATACCGGGGCGCTGCTGGAAAGTGGCGACATCGATCTCGGCGGCACCGGCTCGACGCCGCCGATCGAGGCGGATATGCGCGGGCTCGGCGTCGAATATATCGCTGCCTCCGCGCCGCGCCCGGCCAACGGCGCTATCTTCGTCAGGAGCGACAGTCCGATCGGCTCCGTCGCTGAGCTGAAAGACCGCCGGATCTCGCTGGTCGACGGTTCGTTTCACACCTATTTGCTGGCCCGTAGCCTCGAAGGTGAGGGGATGAGCCTGCCCGATGTTGAGCGGGTCGAAAGCGGCGCGCGCGACTCGCTCGCCGATCTGCTCGAAGGGCGTGTCGATGCCTGGGTCGCCATGTCGCCGCGTCTCGAAAAGGCGCTGGAGCGCGACGACGTCAGGTTGATCGTCCGTTGCGGCGCGGCCATTCCCAACCGTTCTTTGTTCTGGACATTGGAGCGGAACGGCCTTTCGGCGGCGGAAATTCGGGCGGTCGTCTCCGAACTCAGCCGGATCGGTAACGAGATCGCTACCGATCCACGCACTGCTGCCAGACTTCTTGCATCGGGCGACCGCGGCGGATCTGGCGACCGCGGCGGAACGGATATCGATGCCTGGGAAAAGGTGGTGCGCTCGCGCGACTTCACGGTGTTTCCGATCGACGACGAGATCATTGCCGAACAACAGGAAGAGGCCGACACGCTGCTGCGTCACGGCCACTTCGCCAAGCCCATCGTGCTGAAACGCCCGGAAATGACGAAATAACAAGGAATCGGGAGATGAACGTTTTCTGGTACATGTGCGCACCCGACGGCGCCTATCCCTGGCAGCCGGAAGGCTCACGTCAGGTCGACTACGGCTACTACAAGCAGCTTGCCCAGGCCTATGACCATCTGGGTTACACCGGCGCCCTGTTTGCGACCGGCGCCCACGACGTCTGGGTGCTGGCGAGTGCGCTGCTTGCTCACACCGAGCGGCTGCGATTTCTCGTCGCCATCCATCCCGGTCTCGTCGCGCCGACATTGCTTGCCAAGATGGCGGCGACCTTCCAGGAGTTCGCCCGCGGCCGGCTGCTGATCAATGTCGTCTCCGGCGACGCCAAGATGCTCGGCGCTTACGGGATGATGTTGCCGCATGACGAGCGTTATGACATGGCGGACGAATATCTGCAGCTCTGGCACCGGCTCTTTGCCGGCGAGAGCGTTACCCATCAGGGCAAGTATTTCTCGACGGACGGCGCCAAGCTCGCCTTGCCGGTCGGCGAGAGCATCGCACCGCCGCCGCTCTGGTTCGGTGGCTCCTCGGATAAGGCGCTTGAAGTCGCGGCGAAACATGTGGACACCTATCTCTCCTGGGGCGAGACGCCCGCCCAGATCGGCGAGAAGGTCGAAGCGGTAAAGGCGCGGGCCGCCCACTACGGCCGTGAACTGGAATATGGCATCCGTCTCTACGTCATCGTTCGCGACACCGACGAAAAGGCCTGGGAGGCGGCGGCCGATCTCTATGGCCGCATGGATGATGCGGCGATCACCGCCAACCAGCGTTTCGTCGCAAGAAGCGATTCCGTCGGTCAGCAGCGCATGACGGCCTTGCACGGCGGCCTGAAGCCGGAAAATCTGCGCGATCTCGAAGTTGCACCGAACCTCTGGGCCGGCATCGGCCTGGTCAGGCCCGGCCCCGGCACGGCGATCGTCGGCTCTCCGGATACGGTTCTGCGCACGCTCGAAGCCTATCAGAAGGCTGGTGTCGATACTTTCATTCTTTCTGGCATGCCGCTGCTTGAGGAAGCCTATCGTTTCGGCGAAAAGGTGCTGCCGCGGCTCGATGTCAGCAGGGAGGTCTCGAAGGCGCGCAACTACACTTGGTCGACGCTCTTCGATCGCGATCTTTCGACCGTCAAGAATGCCTGATCCTCTCGCCAGAAGGTAAGTTTCGTGGCCACCAGTGAATTTCATCCGATCGAACAGGCCGCTCCGGACACCGGGGTGGCAGCGCGCCTGCTGCGGGCGATCGAGGCGATTCTCGGCATTGCCGCGGCACTTGTTCTCGCCGTGCTGCTTTTTATGGTGCTCGTCACAGTCTGCCTGCGCTATTTCTTCAGCGCCGGCTTCATCGGTGCCGAGGATCTCGGCATCTGGCTGCATGTCGGCCTGATCGCCCTTGGCGCGCCGCTCAGCCTCAACAGCGCGCTTGCCATGCGCCTCGACGTTTTCGTCAGGATACTGCCGGAAGGCCTGCAGAAGGTCTCGCGGATCGGCGCCGATGTCTTCACCGTGCTCTCGGCGCTGATCCTGAGTTTTGGCGGCAGCGAGATCATGACGATGCTCGGCGGTGTCTCGCCGACGCTCGGCGTGCCGGAATGGATCCGCTTCGGCTTCCTCGGCGCCGGCGGCGCGCTGATCCTCGTCGTGCTGCTTCTGCAGCGCATCGCCGAAGGCAAGCTCCTGCCGGCTGCTCTCTCGCTTGCCGTGGGGGTCGCGCTCTATGCCGGTATCCCGCATGTCGCGCTCGATCTCGACTGGCCGCCGAGCATCTTCCTCGGACTTATTGCGGCAATCGGTCTCGTGCTTGCTGCGCCGCTGCCGCACGCCTTTCTTGCCGCAGCCTATGTCGTCATCGCCTTCGGCAGCAGCCTGCCGGAGCCGGCGATCGTTTCCGCGACCGTCACCGGCATCTCGAAATTCCTGCTGCTCGCCATTCCCTTCTTCCTGCTTGCCGGCGGCCTGCTGACGGCCTCCGGCGTCGCCAACCAGCTCGTGCGCTTCGCCGCCGCCATGGTCGGCCATCGCCGGGCAGGGCTGGCGCAGACGACGCTCTTGACCAGCGTCCTTTTTTCCGGCGCCTCCGGCTCGTCGGTCGCAAATGCCGCTTTCGGCGCGTCGACCTTCCAGCCCGAACTGGTCAAACACGGCTATCGGCCGGCGCAGGCGGCGGCGATCATCGCCTCGACATCGGTTCTCGACAACGTCATCCCGCCGTCGATCGCATTTCTCATCCTTGCGACGGCGACCAATCTTTCCGTCGGCTCGCTGCTCGTCGGCGGTTTCTTTGCCGGCGGGCTGATGGCCATATGCCTGGCAGTCGCCATCCATCTGACGGTCAGCGAACAGGTGCCTTTGCCGCGCGCAAACGCGAGACAGCGCTGGCAATCGGCAGTCCAGGCTATCCCAGCCTTCGGGCTCGGCATCATCGTCGTCGTCGGCATCCGCATCGGCATCGTCACGACCACGGAAGCGGCTGCGCTTGCTGCTTTCTACACGCTGCTGCTCGGCATCGGCGCGCGGCTCGGCATTCTCTCGCTCTATGCCGCCTTTCGCCAGGCAGCAGTTGAAGCGGCGGCAATCGGTCTCCTCATCGGCACGGCCGGCCCCTTTGCCTTCCTGCTGGCTGTCGACGACGTGTCCGGGCTGATCTCGCATCTGACGACGGCACTCGGCGGCAGCGCGCTTGCGGTCATCCTGCTGTCGAACGTCATCCTGCTGGTTGTCGGCCTTGTTCTCGATATCGGCGCTGCGATCCTGCTGTTCGGCCCGATCCTGCTGCCGGCAGCTGTTGCCGCCGGCATCGATCCCATTCAGTTCGGGGTGATCATCGTCGTCAACCTGATGATCCACGGACTGACGCCGCCGCTTGGCATGCTGATCTTCGTCGTCAGCGGCGTCACGCGCATTCCCGCCTCGGAACTCTTCCGGGCGGTGGTTCCCTATCTGCTCGCTCTCCTGGTCTCGCTCGCAATCCTTTGCGCCTGGGCCATCATCTTCTCGTAAACAGGACAACCCCATGGATAATTTCAATCGACGCCATTTCCTGAAGACCGCTGCTCTCACCGGAACGGTGCTTGCAGCGCCCGCTTTCGTCCGCACCGCCGCCGCCCGCACGACGACGATCACGATCGCTTCGCTGCTCGGCGACGACAAGCCGGAAACGAAGATCTGGGTGAAGATCGGCGAACTGGTCGAAGCGAAGCTGCCCGGCCAGTTCAAGTTCAATATCGTCAGGAACGGTGCGCTCGGCGGCGAGAAGGAAGTGGCCGAGGGCGTGCGCCTCGGCTCCATCCAGGCCAGTCTCTCGACGGTCTCGTCGCTCTCCGGCTGGGCGCCGGAACTGCAGATCCTCGATCTGCCCTTCCTCTTCCGCGATGCCGACCACGTGCGCCGGACTGTTGGTGGTGATGTCGGCGCCGATCTCAAGCAGAAACTGCAGGCGCAGAATTTCGTCGTCGGCGATTTCATCAATTACGGCGCCCGCCATCTCCTGACCAAGGAACCGGTGACACGGCCGGAGCAGCTCAAGGGTAAGCGCATCCGTGTCATCCAGAGCCCGCTGCACACCAAGCTGTGGAGTGCATTCGGCACGACGCCGATCGGCATTCCGATCACCGAGACCTATAATGCGCTCGCAACCGGTGTCGCCGACGCGATGGATCTGACCAAATCGGCCTATGCCGGCTTCAAGCTCTATGAGGTCGTGCCCGATATGACCGAGACCGGCCACATCTGGGCATCCGGCGTCATCTATTATGCCTCGACCTTCTGGGCCGGCCTCAACGACGAGCAGAAGGCGGTATTCCAGCAGGCTTCCAGCGAAGGGGCCACCTATTTCAACCAGCTGATCGTCGACGACGAGTCCAAATCCGTCGAGACGGCGCTTGCCAACGGCGGAAAGCTCTTGAAGCCGGAAGCCTTCGAGGAATGGCAGAAGGGCGCCCAGGGTGTGTGGGACGATTTCGCACCTGTTGTCGGTGGCATCGACAGAATCAAATCCGTCCAGGCCGCCTGAGCAAGAGGCAGGGCGGTTCGCCTGCAGCTTTTGACGGGACCGATGGAAAAACCATCGGTCTCTTCATCGCGCGCACTTGCCGGAAAAATAATGCCGGAGCAGGCCGGAAATCGAAAGAGCATGCCTTCGGTGATCGTGATATATAACTTACTTAAAATCCAGGAATGGGAAGTCTTTGCCTTCGGCCGGCGCGATCCTGTTGACCGCAATCTCTCGACCGCTTCCGGCGGACGGATCCCATGGCCTCGATTTGAGACGAAAAACATTGAACACAAGGCTTTGGAGGGCCGACCATGAGCTTACGCATCAACGATATTGCCCCCGATTTTACCGCCGACACCACGCAGGGACCGATCAGCTTCCATGAGTGGATCGGCAGCGGCTGGGCCGTCCTGTTCTCGCATCCGAAGAATTTCACGCCTGTTTGCACGACCGAGCTCGGCGCCATGGCCGGCCTTGCGGGAGAGTTTTCCAAGCGTGGCGCCAAGATCATCGGCATCTCCGTCGATCCTGTGGAAAGCCATGCCAAGTGGAAGAACGACATCAAGACCGCCACTGGCTTCGACGTTGAATATCCCCTGATCGGTGACAAGGACCTTAAGGTCGCCAAGCTCTACGACATGCTGCCGGCCGGCGCCGGCGAGAGCTCGGAAGGCCGCACGCCTGCCGACAACGCGACGGTGCGTTCGGTCTTCATCATCGGTCCCGATAGGAAGATCAAGCTGATCCTGACCTATCCGATGACGACGGGCCGCAATTTCAATGAGATCCTGCGCGCCATCGACTCCATCCAGCTGACGGCCAAGCACCAGGTGGCCACACCGGCGAACTGGAACCAGGGCGAAGACGTCATCATCACTGCCGCGGTTTCCAACGAAGACGCGATTACGCGTTTCGGCTCCTTCGATACGGTTCTGCCCTATCTCCGGAAGACCAAGCAGCCGACCGCCTGATCCGGCTCCCGAACCTCTACAGAGCCGTCGCGAAAACATCTTCGCGGCGGCTTTTCTTTGTGGTGCTGATAGCGGTGAAGTGTCGGCCGTAACCGATCGAACCTTAGGTGATGGCTTTGCGGGCTCTCACAGCGTCGCCGAATGCCTGAAACAGCGCACGATTCACAGGGTTGGTTTGCGGATCGTATTCGGCGTGCCATTGCACGCCGAGCGCAAATCCCGGCGCGTCTTTGAACCGTATCGCCTCGATCGTCCCGTCCTCGGCAATTCCTTCGGCAACGACCCTCTCGCCAAGTTCGAGGATGCCCTGTCCATGTAGCGAGTTCACCCGGATCGTCTCTCGGCCGAGAATGCGCGCAAACATCCCGTCCTGGATAAGTCGAACATCGTGACGATCGCCGAAAACGATGGCGGGGTCGGGATGGATTTCGCCGGTCTCCAGGCGCGGCATTCGGTGGTTCATGCGTCCTGGCAATTCCCGGATTTCAGGATGCAACGAGCCGCCGGCGGCGACGTTCATTTCCTGAAAACCGCGGCATATACCGAAAACAGGAACGCCTTGCGCAACACAGGCTTCAATCAATGGTAGCGCCAGCCCGTCACGATCTTCATCGTAAGGTTCGTGCTTGGGATCAGGCACCATGTTGAAGCGGCTGGGATGGACATTAGCTCTGGCGCCCGTCAGCAGAATGCCGTCGACGACAGCCAGCAGATCCGCGATATCGGCTAGTTTAGGATTGCCGGCAAACATCAGCGGCAAGGCTTCGGCAACATCGGCCACTGCTCGCAGATTATTTTCTCCGACAAGCTGGGCCGCAAAGCGGCTTTCGACGATGCGGGCGTTCCCGATGATGCCGATTACAGGTCTCGTCATTGCTGGCCACACCCCAAGTCGCAACGCCAGCTGCTGCCCAAACCGTCAAGATCCGCGGGCAGGTGATCTGCAACGACGCGAAGCGGGAACCGGCCTTTGGCTGGCTGCGGGCCCGGTTGTCACTATGGATATCCTTTGCCGCAATGACGGTGCAAGAGCTATCGCAGCCGATGCTCAATCCGGAACGGGAAGGGCGCGCTGGTTGTAGAGGATCTTGCGGATGCGCGCCTGCTCCTCTTCGGAGAGCTTACTGTTGTCGGTGCCAAGATCGGCGCCGACCGCCAGGCCGCGTTGGACACCAGGCCGTGCGCCGACCTCCTCGAACCATCGCTTGAAATGCTTGAACTCGTCGATGTCCTGACCCTGTGCCTGCCAGTTGACGGTCCAGGGATAGCTGACGATATCGGCGATGGTGAATTCCTCACCGGCCAGATAGCGCCGGTCGCGAAGCCGCATGTTGAGAACGCCGTAGAGGCGGTTGGCTTCGTCCGTGAAGCGCCGCACCGCATAGGACTGGTCGCCTTCGCGATCGCCAAGGCGACGGAAATGACCGGCTTCGCCGAGTTTCGGCCCCTGGTTCGCCATCTGCCAGATCACCCATTGCGTGACCTCGTATTTGCCGCGCAGATCCTGCGGCCAGAATTTACCGGTCTTCTCGGCGAGATAGAAGAGGATCGCGCCGGATTCGAACACGCTCAACGGACCGTCGCCATCGGCAGGCTCGTGATCGACGATGGCCGGCATGCGGTGATTGGGGTTGAGTTTGAGATAATCAGGTTTGAATTGGTCGCCCCGGCCGATATTGACCGGCACCAGCCGGTAGGGCGTGCCGGTTTCCTCCAGGAAGATCGAAACCTTCTTGCCGTTCGGCGTCGGCCAGTAGTGGAGATCAATCATCTGCTTATCCTCGTTCGCTTAGATAGTCCTGGTGAAGAGGATGACGCTGCGACCGTGGCAGGTCGAATATATCTGTTCCAAAATTGCTGGCGAAATTAGAAACCTGGTGCAGAGAGGGAAATGGGGGAAGCTTCCTACCCGTATCGATGGTATTGAGAATTCAGCGTCGCGATGGAAGTTCGAACCCGCCGAGATCCGATGATAGGCCGGAAATGTCAGTCCGACATGGGGAGGAGATCGGCGAAAGCCATGCTTTCGCTCTGCCTTCTGTTTTCCCAACTAGACACGGTAAGGGCCCAGCCGGAAGGAAGCGCTGGGGCGCCGGCCTGTCTCTATTCGGGGACTTCGGCGTCGGAATCGGGTGAGACGCTTTGCATCCGTAAGGACAGTTTCAATCGAGACCTTTGCGTCGCGATCGAGCATTTCGCCAGCGCCAATCAATTGCCGCCGGATTATTTCGCCCGTCTCATCTGGCGGGAAAGCACCTTTCGCCCCGATGCAGTCAGCTTCAAAGGAGCGCAGGGCATTGCGCAGTTCATGCCCGGAACGGCGAAACTGCGCGGTCTTGAAGACAGCTACCAGGTGTTGGAAGCCCTGCGGAAATCGGCTCAATATCTCGACGAATTGCGCAATCGTTTCGGCAATCTCGGCCTTGCCGCCGCCGCCTATAATGCTGGCGAAAACGGACTTTCCTCTTACCTAACGTCAGGGAGATTACCTTACGAGACACGCGGTTACGTCCTGGCAATCACCGCGCATACCATCGAGGAATGGAAGGATAATCCTCCGGAAGATGCGGCTGCCCCGCTCGACAAGGACAAGTCCTTCCTCGATGCTTGCGTGGCGCTTGCGAAGAGACGGACGTTGAAGGACACGCCCTGGCGTCAGGAGGGTGAATGGGCGCCCTGGGGCGTCCAGCTTGCGGCGAATGCGAATGTCGCGGTAGTCAGGCGCATGTTTCTCGATGCAGTGCAGGATCTGCCCGCGCCCCTGAATGCGGAGCAGCCGCTGATCCTGCGCCAGCGCGATCGCAGCTTTGGTTTTCGCCCGCGTTATGCTGCCCGCATCGGCCGGCAGACACGCCTGGAAGCCAACGACCTCTGCAACCAGATCCGCAAACAGGGCGGCACCTGCCTTGTTTTCAGGAATAGCGGGCCTGGTTGAGCCGAATTGATCACGAAAAGTCTGCTTGCAGGATCAGCTAAGCGCAGCGTATTCGACACGGAAATGCAAAGGGAGGAGCGATGATGCGGGTTTTGGTAATCGGGGCAACGGGCCATGTCGGAACCTATCTCGTTCCCCGTCTGGTGGAAGCCGGCCACGACGTCGTTACGATCAGCCGCGGCACGGCAAAGCCTTATACGGCAAACCACGCCTGGGCTGCCGTCGATCAGCGTCAGATGGATCGGACAGCCATGGAGCGGACGGGTGATTTCGGCCCGGCCGTGCGTGGTGTGAAAGCCGATATCGTCATCGACATGATCTGCTTCTCGCTGGAAAGTGCCGAGCACCTGGTGACGGCGCTATCGGGGCATGTCGGTCATTTCCTGCATACCGGCACGATCTGGACGCACGGCCAGCCGACAGCCGTGCCGACACTGGAAGAGGCGCCGAAATTTCCCTTCGGCGAGTACGGCACGCAGAAGGCGGCGATCGAAACCTATCTGCTGCAGCAGGCAAGGCTGCGCGGATTTCCGGCAACCATCATCCATCCCGGCCATATTGTTGGTCCCGGCTGGGCGCCGCTCAATCCGGCCGGCAATTTCAACCTGCAGGTCTTTTCGACCCTTGCCCGCGGAGAGGTCCTGGCGCTGCCCAATTTCGGCCTTGAGACCGTTCATCACGTCCATGCCGATGACGTGGCGGCGATGTTCATGGATGCGATCGCCAACTGGAACACGTCGACCGGCGAAAGTTTTCACGCGGTTTCGGAGCAGGCATTGACCCTTCGCGGCTATGCCGAATCAATGTCTCGCTGGTTCGGGCACGAGCCGAAGCTCAGCTTCGCGCCATTCGACGCCTGGGCCGAAGGTCAGACGGCTGAGGATGCGAAGGCGACATGGGAACATATCGCCCGCAGCCCGAATTGCTCGATCGCCAAAGCGAGGCGCCTGCTGGGTTACACCCCAAGATACACATCCCTGCAGGCAGTGCAGGAATCGGTCAGCTGGCTGGTCGGGCAGGGGCGGATCAAGACCTGATCCGCCATCGCCGCCGGATCCTAACGGATCAGAATAGCCCTGAAATCATTGACGTTGGTTCCGGTCGGGCCGGTTTCAAAGAGATCACTGGTGGTCGCAAAGCCAGAATAGCTGTCATTGCCGTCGAGCAGCCGGCGCGGATCGAGCCCGGCGGCGCGAAGGCGCCTTGCCGTGCCGCCATCGGCAAAAGCGCCGGCATTATCCTCCGAGCCGTCGATCCCGTCCGTGTCGGCGGCGAGGATATGAATACCCTCCTGTCCGTCGATCGCAAGCGCCATGGCGAGCGCGAATTCGCCATTGCGTCCGCCCTTGCCACCCTTGGCTCTCAGCGTCACCGTCGTCTCGCCGCCGGAAAGGATGACGACCGGCTTGGAAAACGGCCTGTTGCGGCCCAATACCTCGCGGGCAATCGCCGCATGCACCAGCGCCACGTCGCGCGATTCCCCCTCGATCGCATCCGAAAGGATCGCCGTCTCGATCCCCTGCGACTTCGCCAGTGCGGCCGCCGCCTCCAGCGAAACGCCGGCGGAGGCGATGATGTGATGCGCGTGCCGTAAGAATACCGGATCGTCCGGTCGCGGTGCATCGGCCTTCGGCGAGTTCAGATGGTCGAATGCGGCCTGCGGCAGCTGCAATCCGTATTGCCTGATGATCTCGAGCGCATCGTGCCGTGTCGAACCATCAGGGACCGTCGGCCCGGAGGCGACATGGGCAGGGTTGTCGCCGGGAATGTCGGAGACGATCAGACTGACGACCCTCGCTTTGGTCGCTGCTGCAAGTCTTCCGCCCTTGATGGTGGAGAGATGCTTGCGCACGACATTCATTGCCGAAATCGGTGCGCCCGAGGCAAGCAGCATTTCGTTGAGCGCAATCTCATCTTCAAGGGTCAGCCCGTCCGGCGGGGCGGGCAGCAGCGCCGAGCCACCGCCGCAGATCAGCGCGATCACCAGATCGTCTTCCGTCAGCCCGTTCACCGTCTCCATCAGCCGCTTTGCGGCGGCAAGGCCAGCCGCATCCGGCACCGGATGGGCGGCCTCGAAGATCTCGATGCCGCGTGTCTCGCAGCCATATCCGTAGCGGGTGACCACCAGACCCTCGAGCGCTCCGTCCCAGACCCTTTCGAGCGCCCGCGCCATCTGCGCCGCGCCCTTGCCGGCGCCGATCACCACGGTCCTTCCCTTCGGCCTATCAGGGAGGTTCGCCTTGATGCCAGTCAGCGGATCGGCGGCGCGAACCGCCGCGTCGAACAGGCTTTTCAGAAAATCGCGGGGAGCTGATATCGTCATCGGTGGTCTCTGCTGCCTCGGTGTCGATGTGGGATTGTCCGTTATTCTCGGCCTGCAGGATCAGCGGGGTGCGCTGGCTGCACCATAGCCTACGGCATAATTCCTTAAATCGGAATCGATCGAAGGATAAAATTATGCAGCAATTCAAAGTGCTACGGCGTCAGTCGGCGAGGGCGGCCAGGATACGGACCCAGGATCGCATGCCTTTATGGAAGCTTGAGAGATCGTATTTTTCGTTCGGGCTATGGACGCGGTTGTCGAAGCGGGCGAAGCCGACGAGGAGGGCATCGCATCCGAGCCGGCGATTGAATTCGCCGATGATGGGGATCGAACCTCCCGTGCCGGCAAGGGCAGCTTCGCATTGCCATTCCGTCGAAAGCGCCTGAAGCGTCCTGGTGAGAAACGGACTGTCGATCGGCATGACGGTTGCCGGCGAAAGCCCGTAATCCCTGAAGCTGACCGAACAATCCCTAGGGATACGTGCGCGCACGTGCCGCTGGAAGGCATCACGGATTGTCTGAGGATCTTGCCCTTCAACCAGGCGAAACGAAATCTTGGCGCTTGCCTTCGCCGGAATGACGGTCTTGAAGCCTTCTCCTGTATAGCCGCCACTCATGCCGTTGATTTCGCAACTCGGCCGCGCCCAGATCTGTTCGAGGACAGAACGGTCTGCCTCGCCGGCCGGATCTCTCAGGCCGATATCGCCGAGAAAGGCCTCCTCGTCGAAGGGCAGTCTTTTCCACAGCGCCTTGATAGCGTCGGGGAGCTCTTTCACGCCATCATAAAAACCCTCGACTGCGACGCCGCCATCGGCACGCCGCAGGCTCGAAACCACGTCTGACAGCACCTGCAGCGGATTGCGCGCGGCATTGCCGAACATGCCGGAATGCAGGTCTTGATCGGCGCAGGTGACCTCGATTTCCGTACTAAAGATACCGCGCAGCATCGTCGTGACGGCAGGCGTTTCGCGATCCCACATATCCGTGTCGCAGACGAAAACCGCATCGGCCTTCAACTCGTCCGCCGTAGCATCCAGAAAGGGTGCGAGGCTCGGGCTGCCGGCCTCTTCCTCACCTTCGAACAGCATGCTCACCTGCACCGGCAGTTTACCCGTGACGCTCTTCCAAGCGCGGCAGGCTTCGACGAAGGTCATCAGCTGTCCCTTGTCGTCGGATGCGCCGCGCGCCACGATCGCGGTATCGCCGTTCGGCAAGGCTTCCATGCGGGGCTCGAACGGATCGCTCGTCCACAGCGCCAGCGGATCGACCGGCTGGACATCGTAATGGCCGTAAAACAGCAGATGCGGTCCGGACGCCGCCTTTTCATGGGCGACGACCATCGGATGCCCGGTCGTTTTACGCACCGATGCTTCGAAGCCGATCGCAGCCAGATCCCGGCTCAGCCATTCGGCAGCAGTGCGGCAGTGATCGCGATAGGCCGGGTCGGTCGAGACGCTCGGAATGCGGATCAGCTCGAAAAGCCGCGCCAGGCTACTATCGAGGCTTTCGTCCACATGGGCAAGAACGGCATCGATATCTTGATCCATGGCACTAGTCATCGTCTCTCCTCAGCGGTTCAATCTTCCGGATCGAGAATGCAGCATTGCTCGGCGAGCGGTATCAGCACGGCGGACGACCCCGTTTCCAGCGGGTCGGACAAAGCCCCATTGGCGGTGATCTCTCCCGCTGATGTCGTGCATTTGTACTGATAGGCCCGGCCAAGATAGGTGCGCGTGCCGAGCACGGCCGCGATGCCACCACCGTCACGGCTAACGGCAAGACCGTCTGCGCGGCAGGCCAGCACGAAGTCGTCCTTGATCGGTCCGAACGTTTCCTGTGACAGCTGCAGCCGCGCTCCGCCGGTCGTCTCGGCCATCACAAGCGCGCCGTTGCGCGCGGTCACCTTCATGCCGATCAGGTTCTCGAATCCGACGAAGCGGGCGACGAAAGCGTTGGTCGGCTGGCGATACAGCACCTCCGGCGCGTCGAGCTGCATGATGCGCCCGGCATTCATGATCGCCACCCTGTCGGAGATCGAGAATGCCTCCTCCTGGTCGTGGGTGACGTAAAGCGATGTCGTGCCGTTGGCGCGCTGGAGCTGCCTGATCTCGACGCGCATGTCGATCCTGAGCTTTGCATCCAGATTGGAAAGCGGCTCGTCGAACATCAGAAGCGGCGGCTCGATGACCAGTGCCCGGGCGAGAGCCACGCGCTGTTTCTGGCCGCCTGACAGGGCCGACGGCAGCCGGTCGGCGAAGGCCGAAAGGCCGACGCGGTCCAGCATGGCCATCGTTCTTTTCGACCGTTCCGGCTGGGGAATGCGACGCTGCCTCAGGCCGAAGGCAACATTGTCCTGGACGCTCAGATGAGGAAAAAGCGCGTAGTTCTGAAAGACCAGGCCGATGTCGCGCGCATGCGCGGGAAGGCCGGTGAGGTCGCGCTCGCCGAGCTTGATGCTGCCGCTGCTCGGCTGCAGAAAACCGGCGACGAGGCGCAATGTCGTCGTCTTTCCGCAGCCGCTGGAGCCGAGCAGGGAGACCAGCTCCCCGGCCATGACTGAGATCGACAGGTCCTTAAGCACCTGGGTGCTGCCGTAATGGGCGGAGATGGAATCGATGGTGAGGGATACGGTCAAGAGCGTTCTACTTTGTCAGGAAGGTGAGACCGAGCGTAGCCTCGACGACGGCCATGACGCCGACTGTCAGGAACATCAGCAGCACCGATACCGATGCGATCGTCGGATCGAAGAACTGTTCCATATGCGCAAGGATCTGGATCGGCAGCGTCGAGATGCCCGGCCCGGTCAGGAAGACCGAAACCGACACGTCGTTGATCGAGGTGATGAAGGCGAGGATGAAGGCGGCAATGACCCCGGCCCGAATATTCGGCAGGACCACGGTCAGGAAGGTTTTCAGCGGCGGGCAACCCAGGCTGATCGCCGCCTCCTCGACGGAAAAATCGAAGGCCGCCAGGCTGGCGCCGACGACGCGCACCGAATAGGGCAGGATCAGCAGCGCATGGCCGACCAGCAGGCTGATGAAGATCGGAAGCCCGAGGCCAATTGTGACCGATTTCATCAGCGAAAATCCGAAGACGATCTCCGGCACCAGGATCGGCAGTACGAAAATGGTGGAAAGCCAGCGCGGCAATTCCACCCGGTAGCGGTTGATCGCATAGGCCGCCGGGACACCGATCAGCAGAGACAGCGCCGTACCGAAAAAGGCGACCTGCAGGCTGGTCAGCGCGGTCGTGCGGAAGGCCTCGATCTCGAAGATATTGACGAACCAGCGCAATGTCAGGCCCTGCGGCGGGAAGGTCAGATAGGTCGTGTCGCTGAAGGCCGCACCCACGATGATGACCAGCGGTGCGAGCAGGAAGAAGAAAACGCAGGCCGCAAAGGCGGCGAGGATCGGGTGAACGCGCCTGTCCATCATACCGCCATCGGATTGAGCCGGCGTGCGATGCGGCTCATGATGAGGACGACGCCGAGCGTCAGCACCACCATGATGGCGGCGATCGTCGATGCGCCCACCCAATCGAAGGTCACCATGGCGCGCTGGTAGAGGAAGGTCCCCATCATCATCTGCTTTTCTCCGCCGAGCAGTTGCGGTGTCGCATAGGAGGTGAAGCTGCCGGTGAAGACCAGGACCGCGCCGACGATGAGGCCGGGTGTCGCGAGCGGCAGGATCACCTGAAAGAATGTCATCAGTGGTCTCGCGCCGAGCGAGGCGGAGGCGTCGATCAGATCGCGCGGGATGCCTTCAAGCACCCCGACCAGCGTCAGGATCATCAGGGGAACGAAGAGATAGACCATGGCGACGATGACCGAGCCTTCGGTATAGAGCATCGAAAGCGGCTCCCCGATAATGCCGGTCGAGATCAGCATGGCATTCAGGATGCCATTCTTCCCGAGAATGATCAGCCATGCGAAGGATCGGACGACGACACCCGTCAGCAGCGGAAAAACCGCTGCGATGATCATGATGCTCTTTGCGCGACCGGGCATTTGCGCGATCACATAGGCGGTGATGAAGCCCACAGTGAGCGAAATCGCCGTCGTGACCAGGGCGACCTCCAGCGTCCGATAAAGAACCGCCCGGCGAAAACCGCTGCTGAAGAATGTCACATAGGGCGCAAACACGCCCTTCGGCTCCGCGAACGTTGCCGCGATGGTGATGGCGACGGGAACGATGAGAAGCACAACGACGGCAATCGTCGCCGGCATCGTCAATCCCCACCTGGCAAAATGCTTCATCTTAAAACTCGTGGCATGTCCTGATATCACGAGCGCCGCATCTCGGACGTGCGGCGCTTCCATGTCTGGCCTAGGTCTGGCCCAGGTCCGGCAATAAACCGGCCTCAGGCCGAGAATATCGCGCAGCTTACTGACCGAAGACTTCGTTCCACCGGTCGATCCAGTCGGCCTTGGCAGCATTCATCTTGGCATAGTCGATGCGGGTAAGGCCTGCCACCATATCCGGGCCATAGGTCCAGATCTTCGCCTGGTCCGGCGTCAGGCTGACCTTTGTCGAGATCGGCGCGTCGACGCCTTGTTCGGCTTCAGCCTGCTGGACTTCTTTGGACAGGATGAAGTTGATGAACTGATGGGCGAGTTCGACATTTTCGGAACCCTTCGGGATGTTCACGGTGTTCAGCGTCGCGATGTCGCCGTCCTTGAGCTTGGCCCATGTCATCGTCGGAACGGCCGCCTGCATCGATGCCAGGGTAAAGTCCTGGGCCAGCGCAACGCGAACTTCGCCTGTTGATATCAGGTTCACCAGCTCCGAGCCGGTGTTGTAGTTCTTGACGACATTGGGCTTGAGTGCCTCGATTTCCGCAAAGGCCTTGTCGGCGTCTTCATAGGCATCCGCACCGCCATGCTTGCCGGCTTCCAGCACGACCAGCGGGCCGGCCGTAGTGGTGATTCCGGGCAAGGAGACGGAGCTTTTCAGATCTTCGCGCCACAGGTCTCCCCAGGCGGTGATCGGTGGGTTGACCTTGGCGGAGTCATAGACAATGCCGACGCGTCCGATCGTGTAGGCAGGCCCGTATTTGCCCTGAGGCGCCTTGCCCAGCTCGTAGATATCAGCGAGGTTGGGGATCTTCGACGCATCGATTTCCTGGAACAATCCCTGTTCGATGCCGAGCTGCGAGAAGCTGTCTGTGAGATAGATGACATCGACGCCCTTGCCGTCGCGCAGTTTCAGCTTGTTGAGCCGGTCGGCATTGTTACCTGTCTCGAACACGATCTCGCAGCCGCAGATCTTCTTGAAGGGCGTGATGATGTTCGCATTCATCTTCTCGCCATTATAGCCCCACCAGGAGATGGTCAGAGTCTTCGATTGCGCATGTGCCGCAACGGTGCTGCCGACGGCGGCAAGCAGCGCTAGAGACAGGATTCGGGCAAAACGTCTGGCCTTCATGAGCAATGTCCTTCTGTGAAAAACGGATTTGATAATCGGGATCAACCCCCTGGATTTGAGGGATACTATTTTTTGATCGGTCAGGTCGCAAGCTCAATAATTGAGCAAATACGCTCTTATGCGGGAAATTTTCCCAGACCGATCCCGTCAGTAGCTCCCGGTTGCCGACGCCTTGTCGCCGCTCACGAAACGTGTGGTTCATCAGCGCTTTACACATCCGGGTGTGGTCTTTACGGTCCGGCGGTTCCAGCTTCTCACGGGCATTTCATTCATGGCCACTTCGCGCACTGCTCTTCCAGATGATCTGCTAATCAACGCGTCCGACGAGGTGCTGACGCGCCAGGATCTGGTGCTGACGGCGCTCGGACGCCGGCCCGCCGACAGGCTGTTGCGCGTGGGCAGGTTGCTCGATGTCCACACCAGGAAATGGCTCGACGATCAGGAGATCGTCATCAAGGGCCGCCGCATCGCCTATGTCGGCCCCGCCGGCAGTTACGCAGGCGAGGTGAGCGAGCGCTTATCCGAGCCGGATCTTGCGGCCGTGCCGGGCTTCGGCGAGGCGCATAAACATATCGAAAGCTCCCACCTGACGCCCGAATGGGAGGCGGCTCTGGTGATGCCGCATGGCGTGACCTGGACATGCGAGGCGAGCCACGAGTTTTCCAACGTCAACGGCGCCCGCAATCTGGAATTCTGGCTGGAAGCGCGCCGGCGCGGATCGCCGATGAAAATCTTTCCCCTGCCTGGCTCCGCCGTGCCACCGACCGCCTATGAATGGGGTGGCGGCTGGTTCGGTTACGATGAGCAGAAGGCCTTCCTTTCCGAAAGCCTGATGGTCGCCGGGCTCGACGAGGTCATGGACTGGCCGTCCATATCCGATCCCGGTAATCCTTCCTACGATCGGCTATGGGGCATGATCGGCGCGACCTTCGAGCAGCGCGGCGTGGTCGAAGGCCACGGCGCCGGGCTGCGCGACATGGCCTCGATCAATGCTTTCGCCGCAGCGGGTCTCGCCTCCGATCACGAAGGCTGGTTTCTCGATGAGATCTGGCAGAAGCTCCTCCACGGTCTTTTCATCGAGCTGAGGCCGCATTCCCTGCCGGAGGTGATCCGCGGGCTGATCGACAAGGGGCTGACGGACTGGTCGCAGATCGCTCTGGTGACCGACGACCGCAGCGCCTCGGACACACTGAAAATCGGCGCGACCGATCACAATGTCCGCCTCGCCATCGAAAACGGCCTTGCGCCGGAGATCGCCATCCAGTGCGTCACCCTCAATCCGGCACGCCACATGCGGCTGACGCCGTGGGTCGGATCGATCGCGCCAGGCCGTTTCGCCGATTTCGTTCTTGTCAGCGACGTCGCCAGCCTGTCGATCGAAAAAGTATGGGCGGACGGGCGTCCTGTGTCCGAGGGTGCGACATTCATTGGCGTGCGTCCCGAAATCGATTGGCCGCAATGGGCGACGCGCACCGTGAAAATAGACAGGACGGTCACGGCTGACGATTTCCGCATCGAGGCGCCGACGAACCGGACCACGGTCAACGCAGCACTTTTGCGGCCGTTTCACTGGCACGACGATTTCATCACCATGGAATTGCCGGTGGAGGATGGCGCCGTACAGCGGGATCCCGCGCGCAATGTCACCAAATTCTCGATTGTCGACCGGTTTTCCGGGGAGGCCAAGGTCTCCAGGATGTTCTGGCTGGGCACCGGACCGCGCACGCCGGAGACTGCGCTCGCCTCCACACTCGGGCACGACAAGCATAATATCTGGACGGTCGGCTCATCGGACGAGGCGATGGCGATGGCCGTGAATGCCCTGAACGAGCAGCAGGGCGGCTGGGCGCTGGTCTCCGGCGGCAAGATTCTTGCTCGTGTCCGATACGAGGTCGGTGGTCTGATGACGGCGCGTTCGGCAGAAGCGCTCGATGCGGAGATGCAGGCCCTTTATGCGGCCGGCGCCGGGATCGACTGGATGTACGAGCCGACCTTCTCACCTCGATGGTGGCCAGGCTTTCCCGAACGCCTGTCATTTGCGACGCTGACCTGCTCGCCCTGGCGCTGGGTCCTGGTCGCGCCGTCGGAGCTGGCGCCGGAGGGGTTCGTCAACGTGCTCACCGGCAAAACCCATCCGATCGTCTGGTGACGTTGCGGCCCGCCAAAATTCCACCTGATTGATCTTCTTACTGCAGCAAATAGAAAGCGTTAACCATAGTCTCGTAGACAACGAACAGGATCAAAGGAACCTGTGTTCGATGGCTACTGAAATGACCCGCCGGCCTGCCGGCGCCAATGAAGGCAGAATTATTGCCTTTCCTGCTGGAACCGGAATTGCGAATATTGAGCGTTGCGCTCGCGAACTCGGCCGCCGGCATGGCGCAGATGCGATAGAATTCTGGAAGGCCGAATGCCGGAGGCTTGCCGATCAGCTTCTGGCGGCCGGGATACCGGAGAGCGATGTCGGTCAGCGGGTGCTGCAGTTTCAGCAAGATGTCCAGAGCGAACTGGTCTTCAGCCATCAAAACGGACCACTGCCCAAGTCTCAAAACCGATAGCGGCAATCTCGCCGATGGCCGTCGTGTGCCTTGCGACTACCGCATCAGCCCGGCGGACCGGAGGGCGTCTTCAATGATTTTTTGAATGCCGCCACGATCGCTGCCCGTGCCGAATGGATCTGCAGCGTTTTCCGGTTGCGCAGCAGGGGCTTTCGTGTTGCGCCGTTTTTCAAATGAGGGCACCAGACCCCAGGACCTGGCAATTTCGACGGTCGAGGAAATTCCGACGTCAAGCATGAAGGGGCCGCTTGCCCCGTAGCCGGTGCCGACATCGAGAGGCGTGCCGTGACCCATACCGGCAATCGTATAGAGCTCGATCACTTCAACGCCATGAGCATCAGTCCAGACCTTTCGCTGATGTCGTCCGAAATCTTCGACGCGCCTTGGCGATGCGTCGACGCCGTGGATATTTTTCCATTGCTCCACGATCGCATTCGCATTGGATGGCACGACGGTGCTGTCTGCGGTTCCCTGCCATATTGCTAATGTCGGCCATCGGCCCTTGTGTCCTGAAGCGTTTCTCAACCGCCGTTCCAGCTCTTTGGCAGTCGGGCCGCCATGGCCGCGCATTCGGTCGAACGCCTCGGGAATGGTTGCAGCACTTGCATATGGCAGGCCGGCAATGATCGCGCCACCCGCAAAAACCTCGGGATAGGTGGCAAGCATGGCGGCGGTCATGGCGCCGCCGGCCGAAAGCCCGGTCACGAACACGCGCCTGCTGTCGATACCGTGTTCCGTGACGACCTTTGCGATCATCTGGCGAATGGAAAAGACCTCGCCGTGATCCCGGCGAATGTCCTCCGGGTTGAACCAATTGAAGCAGAGATTTGCATTGTTTGCCCTTCGCTGCTCGGGAAACAGCAGCGCGAAGCCATAGTCCTCGGCCAATCCAGACCAGCCGGATCCGATATCATACCCGGCGGCAGTCTGGGTACAGCCGTGCAGGACAACGACCAGAGCCATATCTTTCCCGCGCTTCGACGGCAAATAGGTGTAGCCCCCCAAGGCGCCTGGGTTTGAGCCAAATGCGTCCAAGGCGACGAGATCGGGGCTGCCCTGCGTGGGTTGGGCGCGAAGGGTTCCTCGCAGCGCAGCAAGGCGTGCGAGGGTGTCTGACATAGATCTCATGAAAGTCTCCGCCAATCAGCAGCCGGGATGGCGGTGATGCTGAACTAAACGCGTCAGTCTACGAAATGGTTGCTGCGGTGCACAATATTTTTCAAGCCACCGGGCTTCTCAATGCATGGACACTTTTCTCATCAGACATCCAGCTTAGCGGCAGTCTTCTCCATGGTGCAAGCAGATGGGCGTCCGACCTCTGGATTGACATCGGCGGCGCCAGGAACTTCGGCCCGGATGTGGAGTTGATGTTGTCGATTGACAGCATTGACGCTGCGACCCAACGAGGCGTTTCAGATGTCGAACAAATCCAACTTCTTCTCTTCCTTTGCTACCGCCGTCGCCGATCTCTCGGGAAAGCCGTTCACCTTCGTAGCGGCTTTGGCGCTCGTGCTTGTCTGGGCGGTTTCCGGCCCTTTTTTCGGCTATTCCGAAACCTGGCAACTTGTGATCAACACCACCACCACGATCATTACCTTCTTGATGGTGTTCGTGTTGCAGAACAGCCAGAACCGTGACGGAAAGGCTCTGCAGGCCAAACTTGACGAACTCATCCTGACGAGTCAGGCGGCCAACAAGTTTGTCGGCATCGAAAAGCTGGAGGAGGGCGAACTCAGGGAAATGAGCAAGACCCTTGCCGAGAAAGCCGAATGCGTCGAGGAAAAGGCGGATGAGAAATCTGCCGCAGAGGCAGCGTCTGCCTAATTCGCCGTCTTTGAGATTTGGTCGTGGTGTTGCCGGCGCATTCCCTCGATTGCCTCGGCGTTTTTCTTCTCGACCGCAATCCAGTGGTTTCCTGCCTTGTTTGATCGGATCAGTTCGTCGAGCTTGGCATGAAGCGCCATCATGTCCCGATTTTGGGAGTGCTGCACCAGCAGCAAGATAAAAAATATAATGAGGGTACCGATCATATTGGTCAGCAGAAACCACCCGCGTGGAAAGGAGAAGCTGAGACCGACTGCCGTCCATATGACTGCGAATGCGACCAGCGTGACAGGGACCGCAGGATGCCCTGCCCATGAGACGGCCCAGTCAGAGATCTGTCGAAAGCGCCAGCGCATACGGCTCTCCACAGCGTAAAACGGAAGACGGAGAGGCTTCCATCACCTCGGCAGAATAGATAGGGCGCCGCAAACGACATAAAACCCGCGTTTCCGCGGGTTTTATTCTGACGACTAGCCATTCTCTCGCGGACATGAAGACGAGACGGTCAATTCAATTTGACCGACGGCTCTCGGCCCCAGACCCGCAGTTTGCCAAGCGCCTTGATAAAAGCCGTGACATCTTTTGCTGCTCCGAGCGCAATCACGCCCTCATCCAGTGCATCGGCAATTCCGGCCTTCTGCATCAGCGGCAGCGCTGTTTCCACATAACCTATGAACTTGCAGTGCACGAAGGCATCCGCCACGAAATCGCGGGCCGTGGCCTCCTTCAGCAGATCGCCGGTTCCCTCTGCCGAGGGGAGGAGGGCGACGGCGTCGTAAAGCACCGAAGGTCCGCCGTCGATCATCTGATGCGCCTCGATCCAATTGCCGTCCGAGAGTGTCACGCCGCCGATCTTTGGCGCGATCACTTCGAATGTTGCCTTCTGCTCGGTGTTCTCGGCAAGCAGCGCCTTGAAGATAGCGGCATCGGTACCATCGCTGACAAGAATGCCGAGCTTGCGTCCTTCGAACCGCTTCGGACCGCGTTCGACGATGCTGAGCGCCGGCGACGGCTCGAGATCCTGCCGCGTCGGCATGGCGGCATCGGCAGGCTTCGGCATCGATTTGAAGCCGAGTGCGTGGCCGACCTTGCTGGCCAGCGTCTCATCGATGTTCATCAGATGCGAGACCATACGCTCACGAATGACCGGCGTTTCGACCTTGCTCAGTTCGAAGATCAGCGCCGCAGCGATATGGCGTTGCTCGGGCGGAGTCTGGCTGATGTAGAACTGTCGCGCCTGGCTGTAATGATCGGCAAAGCTTTCCGGCCGCAGCCGAACCTTGGGGCCCTGCTCCTCGGCCGGGAAGTGGCGATAGCCCTGGACCGGCGATTCCCGCGGCCCCTGATTCCAGGAATTCGGCTGGTAATTGACGCGTCCGACAGGATTGCGCATCGCCATATGGCCGTCCTGCTGGAAATTGTGGAAGGGACACTTCGGCGCGTTGATCGGCAGATGCGTGAAATTCGGACCGCCCAGACGTTTCAACTGCGTGTCGAGATAGGAGAAATTTCGTCCCTGCAGCAGCGGATCGTTGCTGAAGTCGATACCGGGGGGAACATTCTGCGTCATAAACGCGACCTGCTCGGTCTCCGCAAAAAAGTTCTCCGGCATGCGGTCGAGCACAAGACGGCCGATCGGTTTGACCGGAAGGATCTCCTCCGGAATGATCTTCGTCGGATCGAGAATGTCGAAGTCGAACGTGTCGGCGAAGTCCTGATCGAAAAGCTGCACGCAGAGCTCCCATTCCGGGAAGGCTCCCGAATGGATCGACTGCCAGAGGTCGCGGCGATGGAAATCCGGATCCGCTCCATTGATTTTGACTGCCTCGTTCCAGGCGACGGACTGCAGGCCGAGCTTGGGTTTCCAGTGGAATTTGACGAAGGTCGATTCATCCGCTGCGTTGACGAAGCGGAAGGTATGAACGCCGAACCCCTCCATGAACCGGAAAGATCGCGGAATGGCGCGGTCCGACATCACCCACATGATCATGTGCATGCTTTCGGGCGTGAGGGTAATGAAGTCCCAGAAATTGTCATGCGCCGACTGCGCCTGCGGAAATTGCCTGTCGGGCTCCGGCTTTACGGAATGAATGACGTCGGGAAATTTGATCGCGTCCTGAATGAAGAAGACCGGGATGTTGTTGCCGACCAGGTCCCAATTTCCCTGCTGGGTGTAGATCTTCACTGCGAAACCGCGCACGTCGCGCGCCAGATCGAAGGAACCCTTGCTGCCGGCAACGGTCGAGAACCGGACGAAGGCCAGCGTCTTTTCGCCGGGCCGCTGGAAAAGATCGGCCCGGGTATAGGCGGCCAGGGATTCGTATGTTTCGAAGTAGCCATGGGCCCCGTAACCGCGCGCATGCACGACCCGCTCGGGAATGCGCTCGTGGTCGAAATGAAAGATTTTCTCACGGAAGTGGAAGTCGTCGATGAGGGCAGGGCCACGGGCGCCAACGCGAAGCGTATTCTGATCGTCGGAAACGGGGCCACCTTGCGCTGTGGTCAGCACCGGCATGCCGTCTTCGGCAAACTGATGAAGCTCGCCGCCTGCACCCCGGTGCAGTTTCTGATCATGGATCGTTGCGTTGTCCGAGGGCGAGGTTTGAGAGGTCTTCTTGGCCATCTATATTCTCCGGAAAGGGTTTTACCTAACCGAAGCTCCCCAACGGCCACATGTTCCGCTCGATGCGAAATAAACCGCAACTGGGCAAGAGGCCACCTGGGGGCGGCCGATAGTCGACCACGGGAGACCCGAGGCCCAACATAAAGGGGCGCGTGGCCTTTCGACCCTGCGCCCCGATTTCCGTCGATCTTAGATCCGGGAGGTAACGATGAGATCTTCCTCTTCGTCGCGCTGCGAACCGCCAAACGCTGCGGCGGCAGCAGCGATGAATGCCCCGATCAGAAGTGACAACGCGCCGAGCAATGCTGTGGTGGAGGCAGCCTTGCGTGCCTCATCGGCGGCTTTCTGGGCGGCGACCTTGGCGTCGTCGATGCGCTTCAGCACAGTGTCGACGCGGGTGCGTGCATCGGCCTCGGAAAGACCGGTGCGAGCAGAGACGATGGTGGCAAGATAGGCCTTGTCGTCATCCGGGATCTGGCCGGCAGCCGCACCGTTGAGGAGGATGCGGGAGACCTCAGCCGTTGCAGCAGCATCATCGGATGTTGCTCCTGCACGGGCCTGTTCAGGACGCAGCAAAGCGTCGGTAAAATAGGCGGTGGGCAGATCCGCGACCGATGCCGTCGATGACGCCGCCGAACCTGCGGCGGTGGCCGCCGAGCCGACGGCCTGTGCGCCCGCACCGGCAAGAGAGGTCAGCGACGAGGCTAGAAATCCGGCGACGAAAATCGTCGCCAGCGCCCAGCTGATGAAGCCGTGCGCCGTGTCGCGGAAGAATACCTCGTCGGTGCGGACAGCCGCCCACTTCGTGCGCAGCCGGCCGGTGATATAGCCGCCGAGCCCGGAGGAGAGCCATTGCACGACAACGAGCCAGATCGCCGCCGTCACCCCGACCGTGCCGAGCGAGCTGCTTTGCCCCGACCAGGGCGACACCATCGTCAACCCAACCCCGGATCCAAGCAGCAAAAGAATGAGGGTCACGCCGATGGCAGCAGCGGCGCCTCCGAAGATGGGCCCCCATGTCATGGCCGATTTGGAGGATTCGACCGGAGTAGCAATCTCTCCGGAACCTGTCATTGAAACCGACATGATCCGTCCCTATCGCATAAACAGAGCAAGAAGGATGATGATCGGCAGTGGAACACCAAGCAGCCAAAGCAGAATACCGCGACCCATGAAAGACCTCCTGTCAGAAACTGACGTTACGTGGTTGATGCCACTCAACTTTGAACCACGGTCTTTGTTCCCGGCCGGCTTGGTCATCGACAATCTTCATGCGGAGCTAATCGAGATCGATAAGAATCTTGCGCGTTCGGAGCTGACGTCCGGCGAAGCGAGCGCCATATCTTGAGGGACAAGGTGATCTTGGCAGGAGAGAGCAGAAGCTCTCGTCACTCGGTCACAGCCAAACTGGAGAGGCATCGATGAAGAAATTTCGGGCATTTGTAGCAGCCGGGGCAATCAGTCTTGCCGCCATCATCTCGGCCTGCTCGACACCACCGAATTCCTATGGCACGGCATCAGGATATCAGCCGGGAGATTCAATGAACCCGGCCTGCGCCGATGGGTTCCGACCCGGCGACGGTCGTTCGTGCAGCTACTAGAGGCAGTCGTCTCTTTGCCCGTACAAGCAAACCGGAGCTGGCGGAGCGTCAGGCTGGCGTTCAGCAAGCCGTCACTTCTGTTTGATGGCAGCCCCAACCGCGGCGCCGATCGCGACACCGAATGTGATGCCGATCGCGGCGTCATCGAACAGTATCGGGCCGACTGCCGCGCCGATTCCGATTCCTATCGCCATACTGAGAGCCATGACCGTGATCTTATCCAGGTGCTGTGGCGAGAGTATGTGTTTCGCTGCATCACCGCGAGCTGCGGGCGTGGTCCGAGCGAGGCAAGCTGATGCTTTGAGCTGAACAGAAAAAGCGTCTATTGAAAGTTCAAGACACTTTTTGAAAATTGGCCAAGACGGCCCGGCAGCGCGCCAGCCGGTTCTATTGACGGCCAATCCACCTCATTACCGTTTTTTCCGGAGATCACCTGGCAAAGCGTCAATGAGTTGATGCACTTTACCGGTGGCGAATACGATGTCCTCGCGCGGCAGATGGACTGTTATCTCAATCTCTTCCCACCTGCCGCCATGGTCTTTTGCGAATCTGACGGCGGCTTCCAAAGAGGTGAATTGCACGGCCGGTGCGTTGGCGGTCCAGAACTGCACGCTGCAGTCCGCCGCACTGTAATCTAAAAATGCTTTTTCAGGATCTAGCGCCATGGCGTTTGCTTTACACCGCCGCCGGTTGGTTGGCCAGCGAATGCCTATCCGTCGTAAAAAGCGCGTTGTCCGCGATGCCCAACGCGAAAAGCCCTTGGGAGCATTCAAAAGCGGGAGGAAAAGTGGGGAAGAAAACGCCTGCTTTCGGATTTATCAACGAAACAGGCGATTACTTGAAAAATGGCTCCCCGGGCCGGATTCGAACCGGCGACCTGTCGATTAACAGTCGAATGCTCTACCGCTGAGCTACCAGGGATCACTGCTTGGCGCGGTGTGAGTGGGCTAATACAAACGCTTTCCCGATTTGCCAAGCGGTTTTTTCAAAAAAATGAAATGAACTTGTATTTGGGGTGCCTGCGCCCATCTCTTGGGAATGACAAATGTGAATGATCGCAGTGAGACAAGTGGTGGCGAAAAGCGCAAGACGCGGGCACGGCGCTTCGGCATCGATCATGCAAGCGGCAGGCTTGTGCTCGGCTCCTTCAGCATCGGCATGCCACGCTCGCGCATCGCGCGGATGGCACTCGGCGTGGCCCTCATTTTCTGCGGCTTGCTGGGTTTCTTGCCCATTCTCGGCTTCTGGATGCTGCCGCTCGGCTTCCTGGTGCTCTCGCATGATCTGCCGTTCGCGCGCCGGCTTCGGCGGCGGCTGGCTGTCTGGTGGCACAGGCGGCGAAACCCGGCTGGCTGATGGGCAAGGTGGGTGTGGAACTGTGGATCGCTTTTCGCTTTCGTGGTTTATCGAATGTAAAACGCAAAATTGCGTCACGATGGTCCGGGTGAGGAAATGAAGGCATTTTTTGTTGTCGCCCTGTCGGCAGCGGCTGTTCTCTCAGCCATTTCCGCCGAGGCCCAAGTAGACAGCGGCGGTTTTGACGCTCGCGGCATCTGTCGCCGTCCTGAAGGCTGCGTGGTCGATCACGGCCAAGGCGGCAATAGCGGACCTCGAAACTATCGCAATTTCAACGGCCGGAATGAGCGCGACGGGAGGAACGACCGCGAGCGGGACAATCGGCGCTACCGTTCTCAGAACAGGAGCGACAATTTCGACGCCGGAACCAGCCGCCTTGTCGCAGGCCCGGAGATTGGGCTGGGGGCGCAGCTCATCCAGATTCGCGTCTAGTTGGATCTGAGTTCGCTTTCCTCGAAAACCCCGCCATGGTCCGGATCGAGGCTGGTCGCCAGCAACAGGCTGCAAACGGCAAGGAGGAGGACGAGCTTCACTGCGTAGGATGCCACGGAGACCGGTTGTCGACGGCCCGGTGATACGCGAGACGGCGCTATATAATATTTGTAATAGAAGTGCGGATCATCCGTTTCCAGCAGGTTCTGGTAGACGTGCAGCGGAATATTTGCATGTTTCACCGGCGGAGAACCGGGGAATTTTACATGCAGATCCCGGGTTTCGGCATCGAATGCCGCATGCACGTGCTTCGATTTGAGGGCAGCCCAATCCATCGCAAGCTCCTATACCCTCCCGAGGATAATTGAGGCCCGGACGATGATCGAAGTCAAGTCAAGAATTTGTTTCAAATGCAATCATTGGCAGGAAATGGGGCATCGTTACGGCCGTGAAAATTCCAGCCTGCGCCCACTCCGTTTGGGGATGGAAAAATGGTCGTTTCAGCAACTGCGGAATGGCGTTTTTCCGAAATGCCCTCTTGCGATTTCCTTACGATCATTCTAAACGCTCGCCACGGCTCAGATAACGAGCGCGTGAGGCCTCGTGGCGGAGTGGTGACGCAGAGGACTGCAAATCCTTGTACCCCGGTTCAATTCCGGGCGAGGCCTCCAACATTCTTCCACATGATAGAATTAATGTGAAACGCCGCTGGCGCAGCGGTGCGGCATCGGCGTTTGCGATGCTACCAGATCCGCTGGCCGGGCGAAAAATCGAACTGTGACGGATTGATTCCCGTGAGTCGGTAGAGCGCCCTCAGGCCGCCCTTGCGGATTTCCGCCTGATATTCCAGATCGCTCAGTTCAGGCCCGTCATCGATTTCGGGGCCGGCGCCGAGCAGCCGTCGCATGCCCTGCGGCGAAATGCGGGTGAAGCTGCGAATGTCGCCCGCTGCTGTATTTGATCAGCAGCAGGCGGGCATCGGCGTTGTAGTGAAGCGCTTCTATGCCGCGCGATTGGATCAGAAAGGTTTGCATGCGCACACCCATAGCGGAAGGCGAGGGCGCAGCAACAAAATGGTTGACGTAACGTTAATGCGCATGCGGCTGTCGAAGGCTGGATTTCAAAGGAAAAGAACGCATGTCAGACCTGCGCCCGCCGACATGAATTGCCGCAGCCGCGATGCGGGGGATATCTCCGAATGCGCTTCGGCGCCCTATCGCCTCCAGGTCGTTTCGCCGTCCAGCAGCCCGCAGCAGAATATGCCAATCAGCGCTGCGACGATGAAAAAATCGAACAGCGTGAAATATTCAAAAATCGCAGACATGGCCTGCTCCTCCTATTTCCTCCGTTGCAAATCATAACATGAGGGGGCGGAAGGTTCCACGCTGGAGTTGCAGCGTCCATCCTGTCTCCTGTGGCACGGAAGAGGCGCCGGCCGGATTCTTTCCGCCTGCGGCTGCCAAGCCTTGAAAGCATCCGTGGTGGAGATTAAGAGACGAGGGACAGGAACCGCTTTTTAAGAGCGAGAGGACATGATGGATTTCGAAGCAGCGCGCGCAAAGATGGTCGATACCCAGGTTCGCACGACGGACGTTACCTCGCATTCCGTGCTGACGGCGTTTCTCACGGTGCCGCGTGAGACTTTCGTGCCGGAGAAGGCGAAGCTGCTGGCTTATATCGACAACGATGTCGAGATATCAGCCGCCGCACCGGGAAAGCCGGCCCGCTTCCTGATGGAGGCGTCGCCACTCGCCAAGCTGCTGCAGCTGGCCGCGATCACCAAGGATGATTTCGTACTCGAAGTCGGTTGCGGCACGGGTTACACATCGGCGCTGCTGTCGATCATTGCCGGCTCCGTCATCGCGCTCGAATGCGACGAGGCGCTCGCCGCCGAGGCGAAGACGCAGCTTGCCGGATACGCCAAGGTCGAAGTTGTGACCGGCCCGCTCGAAAATGGCTACGCTGCCGGCGCTCCCTATGATCTGATCTTCGTCAACGGCGCCGTCGAAGAGGTTCCAACAACTCTTCTCGGTCAATTGCGCGATGGTGGCCGTCTGATCACGGTCGAAGGTTACGGCAATGCCGCCCGCGCCAAGGTCTTCGTCGCCGAGCGCGGCGCTGTTTCGGAAAATGTCTTCTTCAATGCCTCGGTCAAGCCGCTGCCGGGTTTCGCCAAGGCGCGTGAATTCGTTTTCTGACATCGTTCTTATCGACGAAATTCAGCGACGGGCGCCATCGGCGCCCGTTTTTTATCAATGCCGCTGGAAAGCCTTCACAAACATCATTTACGCTGACGCGACCACGGCGGACTGGATAGAGGCCGTGCGCTTCAAGTTCTGTTTCATGGATGTCGCCGCAGCAAAATCGCGACAGGCTTTGCGGGTGGCAAACATTGGGTAACAAAACTGTGCATGGCGGCATTCATTTGATTCGCGATGATTTTTTTCACGCCTGGGGTATTCTAAGGTCGTGGTGATTCGGATGAATGCTCCACACCATCCGGTCGTTGTTTTGGGATAACGGGGATAGAAATGGCTCAGCCAAGTGTAGCGCGTGAACCGTCCATGGAAGAAATTCTGGCCTCCATCCGCCAGATCATCGAAAGCAATGAGCCCGGCGCCGGCAAGGCGATTTCCGCATCCCTGCCGCCGGTCTACGGCGCCGATGAGGATGACAACGGCTCCGAAATTCATCTGACGGTCGACGACACCTATGCCGGCGTGGAATTCCCCGAACCGGTCATGCGCTCCTCCGATCCGCGTTTCGTCGCCGCCAATTCGGCCGGCACCGCCCCCGAAGCAGAAGTACCGGCCCGCGCCCTGTCGCTTGCCGATGTCGCCGCCCGCGTGCGCGCCGCCTCCGAGCGCAGCGCCGTGCAGGCCGGTCAAGCCCTGCGCGAAATTCCGAGCGGTTTCCGCCAGCCCGAACCGCCGCCGGCCGTGATGCCGGAACCGCCGCGCGCCGCGGCACCGCAACCGCAACCACAGCCTATTTTCCCCGCTGCCGCAGCGCCCGTTCAGCATGTTGCTATCCAGCAGCCGGCCGAGCCGGTGTCGACGGAAACGCCTGGGGTGGCCGTCGCCGAGCCGGCGCCTGCCGTCGAAACAGCGCCGCCGGCTATGGAGCCCGCTCAGTCGTCGACCGAGCGTTTCCTGCCGAGCGTTCTGGACGAGGTCCAGCCGACGCTGCTTTCGGAGGATGCCGGCCTGCAGATCAGCCGCTCTTTCGAGGAGCTCGCCGCGGCAATCGACGGCGCAGAGCGCCGGTCGCTGGACGAGATCGCAGAGGACATGCTGCGCCCGATGCTGCGCGAATGGCTTGATGATAATCTGCCGACACTGGTCGAGCGGTTGGTGCGCGAAGAAATCGAGCGCGTGGCACGCGGCCCGCGCCGCTGATCGGATTGCTTTTTCTTGAAAAGCCGCTCCGGTCTCCGGGGCGGCTTTTTTATTGACTTGGCCGTGACCATCCTATTTACAAACGCCACCTCGAACCTCGAAATTGGTCATAAAATGCTCGACAAGACCTATGATTCCGCCGCCGTCGAACCGAAAATCGCCGCGAAATGGGACGAGGCGGATGCCTTCCGTGCCGGCGCGAACGCCCGGCCCGGAGCGGAGACCTTCACCATCGTGATCCCGCCGCCGAATGTCACCGGTTCGCTGCACATGGGGCACGCACTGAACAACACGCTACAGGACATCCTGGTTCGCTTCGAGCGCATGCGCGGCAAGGACGTGCTCTGGCAGCCGGGCATGGACCATGCCGGCATTGCCACCCAGATGGTCGTCGAGCGCAAGCTGATGGAACAGCAGCTGCCCAGCCGCCGCGACATGGGCCGCGAAGCCTTCATCGACAAGGTCTGGGAATGGAAGGGGGAATCGGGTGGCCTGATCTTCAACCAGCTGAAGCGTCTGGGTGCGTCATGCGACTGGTCGCGCGAACGTTTCACCATGGACGAGGGCCTGTCGAAGGCCGTTCTCGAGGTTTTCGTCACGCTCTATAAGGAAGGGCTGATCTACAAGGACAAGCGCCTCGTCAACTGGGATCCGAAGCTGCTGACGGCGATCTCCGATCTTGAAGTCGAACAGCATGAGATCAAGGGCAATCTCTGGCATCTTCGCTATCCGCTCGAGCCGGGTGTCACCTACCAGTACCCGATCGCTTTCGACGAGGAAGGCAAGCCGACCGAATGGGAAACGCGCGACTATCTGGTCGTTGCCACCACGCGTCCGGAAACGATGCTGGGCGATACCGGTGTTGCCGTCAATCCGGAGGACGAGCGTTACAAGTCGATCATCGGCAAGCATGTCATCCTGCCGATCGTCGGCCGCCGCATTCCGGTCGTTGCTGACAGCTACGCCGATCCGACGGCAGGTAGCGGTGCCGTCAAGATCACGCCGGCGCATGACTTCAACGACTTTGACGTCGGCAAGCGGGCTGGCCTGCGCTCGATCAACATCCTGAATATCGACGGCACGATCACCATCAAGGACAATGAGGATTTCCTCGAAGGCCTCGACAATCCGGCGGCGCTGCATGGCGCCTGGGACCGCCTGGAAGGGCAGGACCGCTTCTATGCGCGCAAGGTCATTGTCGAGATTTTCGAAGAGGCCGACCTTCTCGACAAGATCGAACCGCACAAGCACATGGTACCGCACGGCGACCGCGGCGGCGTGCCGATCGAGCCGCGGCTGACCGAACAATGGTATGTCGACGCCAAGACGCTCGCCGAACCGGCGATCGCCTCGGTCCGCGAAGGTCGCACCAGGATGGTGCCGAAGAGCTGGGACAAGACCTATTACGAATGGATGGAAAACATCCAGCCCTGGTGTGTCTCCCGTCAGCTCTGGTGGGGTCACCAGATTCCCGCCTGGTACGGCCCGGACGGCCAGGTCTTCGTCGAAAAGACCGAGGAGGAGGCGCTGCAGGCGGCGATCCAGCATTACCTCTCGCATGAGGGGCCGATGAAGGCCTATGTCGAGGACCTGCTCGAAAACTTCAAGCCGGGCGAGATCCTGACGCGTGACGAGGACGTGCTCGACACCTGGTTCTCCTCGGCACTCTGGCCTTTCTCGACGCTCGGCTGGCCGGACGAGACGCCGGAGCTGGCGCGTTATTACCCGACCAACGTTCTTGTTACCGGCTTCGACATCATCTTCTTCTGGGTTGCCCGCATGATGATGATGGGCCTGCATTTCATGAAGGACGAGGATGGCGAACCGGTCGAGCCCTTCCAGACCGTCTATGTCCACGCGCTGGTGCGCGACAAGAATGGGCAGAAGATGTCGAAATCGAAAGGCAACGTCATCGATCCCTTGGAACTGATCGACGAATACGGCGCCGACGCGCTGCGCTTCACCCTGGCAATCATGGCGGCGCAGGGCCGCGACGTAAAGCTCGATCCGGCCCGCATCGCCGGCTACCGCAATTTCGGCACCAAGCTCTGGAACGCCACGCGCTTCGCCGAGATGAACGGGGCAAAGAGCGACCCGCATTTCGTACCCGAGGCGGCCGAGCTTACCATCAACCGCTGGATCCTGACGGAACTTGCCCGTACGGAACGTGACGTTACGGAAGCGCTGGAAGCCTTCCGCTTCAACGATGCCGCCGGCGCGCTCTATCGCTTCGTCTGGAACGAGGTCTGCGACTGGTATCTCGAGCTCTTGAAGCCGGTCTTCAACGGCGAGGACGAGGGCGCCAAGGCGGAAGCCCAGGCCTGCAGCGCCTACATTCTCGAAGAGATCTACAAGCTGCTGCATCCCTTCATGCCCTTCATGACCGAAGAGCTTTGGGCCCATACGGCAGGCGAAGGCAAAGAGCGCGACACACTGGTCTGCCACGCCGAATGGCCGGCGCCGTCCTATGCCGACGACGGGGCGGCCGACGAGATCAACTGGCTGATCGACCTCGTCTCCGGCATCCGCTCGGTGCGCGCTGAAATGAACGTCCCGCCATCGGCGACAGCCCCGCTCGTCGTCGTCAAGGCCAACAACCTGACGCGTGAACGGCTGTTCCGCCACGACGCCGCCATCAAGCGGCTTGCGCGCGTCGAGGCGATATCGCTGGCTGACGATGCGCCCAAGGGTGCCGCTCAGATCGTCGTCGCTGAAGCGACCATCTGCCTGCCGCTCGGCAAGCTGATCGACCTTTCCGCCGAAAAGGCCCGTCTCGAAAAGGCGATTGCCAAGATGGAAGGCGAGATCTCCCGCATCGACGGCAAGCTCTCCAACCAGAAGTTCGTCGCCAACGCCAATCCCGAAGTGGTCGAGGCCGAGCGCGATCGTCTCGAGGAACTGAAGGGGCAGATCGCAAGCCTGAGGACCGCTCTTTCCAGGGTGAGCGAAGCCGGGTAAGTTTCACGGACCCATTTTGGTAAGTTATTTCAAAGACGCGCCCTCCGCCGGCGCGTCTTTTTTGTTGTGATTCGTCCGGTTCGCGCGTGAAACGGCGCATTTTCAGCACTTCATCCTGTGGATTGCTCTCATGCGAAGCTCCAGCGGGCGAAAACTGCCACTGTTGTCGGATTGATACAGCTTCTGCAATGTTTGGAATGAAAACCCAAAAGCCCACCTGAAATTCGATAGGTCTGGAATAAAATTTTATTAACCAGGTTTTTTGACGTGTCCGTCAATTTCTTTACGTAAGTTAGCCGCTGCAATGCCTGGGAGCGCTGCCGTGGGGCGCGTTGCCATATCACGCGAACACTTACTAGAGTGGGGTCACATCAATTGCTGGAGTGGGGGAGACACAATGGCATCTCGTAGGTTTTCCAAGGGCATAACATCGCTCGTTCTTCTATCGTCGCTTGCATCGCCGTCCTTCGCCGGCGGTCTGGAGCGCGGCGGATATAATATCGACCTTCTCTTCGACAATTCGAGGTTCGCCGTCCAGTCCGGCGCGACCTATGTCATGCCGCAGCGCAAGCTGAAAAACGTCAAGGACACCGATCCCACCGATGGCCTCGGCACGAACGGCATTGGCGGAGGTTCGACCACGGCCGATGATACCGAGGATTACTGGATCCCCTATCTCGGGGTGAAGGTCGGTTTCGGCGATGCTATCGACTGTATGGGCGATTTTTCGACACCATTCGGCGCACACACCAATCCCGGCGCCGACTGGCTGGGCGTCAACGACAACATCGAAACCAAGATCAGCACCCGCAACTACGGCGCCACCTGCTCCTATCGTTTCGATATGGGCCCCGGCCAGCTTCGTCTGATCGGCGGCGGCTTCTATCAGACGGTCGATGGTTTCAAGACACGCCTCGTCGCGCCGATCACAGGGGCGGCCGCGCTGGTCTATGACGGCACCGGCCGTCTGGATCTTGCCGACCAGGCCATGGGATGGCGGGCGGGCATCGCCTACGAAATCGAGGAATATGCCTTCCGCGCCAGCCTAGTCTACAACAGCAAGGTCAAGTATGACGATCTCACCGGCACGGTCGACCTGACCGAGGTGCCGAAGGCCGCCAATCCTGCCAATCCCTACCTTGGCGTCGTGACGCCGGTCTATGGTTCGGCTGAGGCGCCGGATTCCGTCGAACTCAAGCTGCAGAGCGGCATTGCGCCCGACTGGCTCGCCTTCGGTTCGGTCAAGTGGACGAATTGGAGCGTGCTGCAGTCGATCGCCTTCTGCCCGAAGGCCACCAAAGGCGTCGTCGCTTGCTCCGCCAGCAGCCAGCTCACCTCGCTCGATCTCTTCTATCGCGACGGCTGGACGATCAGCGGTGGCGTCGGCCACAAGTTCAACGAGCAATGGGCCGGCGCCCTCAGCCTGACCTGGGATCGTGGCACGAGCCAGGGCTACGGCGCCCAGACCGACACATGGACGCTCGGCGCAGGTGTCTCCTATACGCCGGTGGAGAATGTCGAGTGGCGTCTGGCCGGCGCGCTCGGCATCATGACCGGCGGAGAATCCGGCACCTACGTGTATAATGGCCGGACCTACGGCAACGACGTCTCCTATTCCTTCGGCGACGATCTGCTGGCGGCCCTTTCCACCAGCGTAAAGGTCAAGTTCTGATCTTGCTGCCCAAGTAGAAGTCTTAGAGCCCGGCAGTTCGCCGGGCTTTTCTTTGGGCGTTGGCAAGACAAATCGACGTTCCAATTTGTGACGATTCAGCAACACATTTTTACGACGTTTGGCGTATGGTGGCGGCAGGGCGAATTTGTCCATTTCCCGCCACAAAGAGGGCGCAGCGCTATTCGCAGGCGAGGAGATGGCAGGCGTACGGTGCGTGTAAATAGTAGCATGGGTCGATTTTTTTCCGGGTACATCAGATCGTACGGCGCGATTGGCGACATTCGTTCGATTGCGGTCGTTTCGCTTTCCGAACAAGGCAGTTCCGGCCGCCAATCCGGCCTCGCGATGAAGTCGTCGATCCGTTCATTGTCGCTGTTTTCGACCCGCTCGGATGAGCAGCCCGGCTTTGCCGAAAATGTCGATACCGGTTTCGTCACATTTACTGTTTACGAATGCGATAAAGGCGGGAAGGCGAATACCGCACCTGCCGAAAGAGTGCCACGGAGATTGCAGTCGAGCCATGCCGGGAGCCGGGTGGTTCTGAAGGATGGGCTGAGAATATCGCCTTTGAGAAAGGGCCAGTGGGCTGGATGCGACGCGGGTAAAGGAGCCATGGAGCTCGCCGCGGGATCGCTCGCCTCGAAGAAATACATCCGCGGGATGCACGGTGCGAGCGCCGTTGCCGCCTGCCTGAGATGAGCGAAAGAAATCGGTTGAAATGGTGACGTCCGAGTTCAAACTGTTCAAATTCATGCTGATGGGCATGTCGATAGCCGTAGCACTGGCGCTGTCCGGTCCGTGCCGCGCATTCGACATCAAAGGTGGCGTCAGCAAGGAATCCGGACCCTTCGATCTCTTCAAGTTCGGCTTCAAAGCCTATAAGAACGGCCAGAAGGAAGAAGCGGTCGAAGCCTATAAATACGCGGCCGAAAAGGGCCACACCGGTTCGCGCTGGGCGCTCGCCAACATGTATGCCGATGGTGACGGTGTCACGCAGGACGATTTCGAAGCCTTCAAGATCTACAGCGAGATTGCCCAGCAGGGCGTCGAACCCGGCTCGGAAGATACGGGCTTCTTCGTCAACGCGCTGCTCTCGCTCGCCAGCTATTACAAGCATGGCATTGCCGGCAGTCCGGTCAGGATCGACCTCAGCCAGGCGCGCCAGCTTTATTTTCAGGTGGCTTCCACCTTTGGCGTCCCCGAGGCACAGTTCCAGCTGGCGCAGATGATGCTGGCCGGCGAGGGCGGCAATGCCAGCCCGCAGCAGGCGAAGAAGTGGCTGAACCAGGCCCGCAAGAGCGGCCATCCCGGCGCCATGGCGGTCTTCGGCAATATTCTGTTCGATGAAGGCCAGACGGCCCGCGGTCTGGCGCTGATGACGGCAGCGCTCGACCGCTGCAAGCCCAAGGACTGCAGCTGGATGGAAGCGCTGCAGGAGCAGGCCTTCTCGGTTGCGAACGAGGCCGACCGCCGCACGGCGGTATCCCTCTCGCACACCATCGCGAGCGGTTCCGACGACTAAGCGCCGATTGGACGCTCAGCCCGCGAAATCGAAATAAGCGATGACAGGCACGTGGTCGGACGGCTTTTCCCAGGCCCGCACATGTTTTTCGATCGCAGCCGATGTCATCCGGTCGGCGGCTTCCGGTGACAACAGCAGATGGTCGATACGGATGCCGTTGTTCTTCGGCCAGGCGCCGGCCTGATAATCCCAGAAGGAATAGAACTGCGTCGCATCCGTCGTCGCGCGCACGGCATCCGTCAGCCCGAGATTTTCGAGCTTGCGGAACGCCTCCCGCGTCTGCGGCAGAAACAGTGCATCGTTTTCCCAGACCTTGGGATCGAAGCAGTCGTGCGGTTCCGGGATGACATTGTAATCGCCGGCAAGAACCAGCATGTCTTCATAGGCCAGCCGTTCGGCTGCAAACGTCCGCAGACGCTCCATCCAGGCGAGCTTGTAGGGATATTTCTCCGTTTCGACAGGATTGCCGTTCGGCAGGTAGATGCAGCAGACGCGCAGGATGCGCGTGTCGGACAGCGTGAACGCCGCTTCGAGGAAACGCGCCTGTTCGTCCAGCGGATCGCCGGGCAGGCCGCGGTTCACTTCGAAAGGTGAACTCTTGGAGAGGATCGCGACGCCGTTGAAGCCCTTCTGGCCGTGCGTTTCGACATGATAGCCGAGCGCCTCGATCTCCAGCCGCGGGAAACCTTCATCGACCGTCTTGATCTCCTGCAGGCAGACGATATCCGGATCGGAATCCTTGAGCCATTGCGTGAGATTGTCGATGCGCGCCTTGACGCCGTTGATGTTCCAGGTCGCGATCTTCATGGCTCTGTCCCGTTCCGCATCATGCATGTCGCCCAGAAGTGTGCAGCGGTTCTGGGATTACGACAGGCATAAAAAACAAAGAGCTAAAGCGCACCGCATGAATCAGCGTCGATGCAGCGCGCTTTAGTGCGCTTCTTTTATCGTGGTCTTTCACCGGCGGACAAGACGATAAACCGGCCGGAAGGAATTCTTCGGCCGGTTTGATGGGGAGTCCGTGCGTTTAAACGTTCAGATCGAGAAACTGGTGCCACAGCCGCAGCTTGCCACCGCATTCGGGTTCTTGATCTGGAAGGATTGGCCAAGCAGATTGTCGACGAAGTCGATCTCCGAGCCCGCCATGTAGACGAGCGAAAGGCTGTCAATCAGCACCTTGGCATCGTTCTTTTCGACGATGATGTCGTCGTCGTCAGCCCTGTCGGCAAGATCGAACTTGTAGGAAAACCCCGAACAGCCGCCGCCTTCGACGGAAACGCGCAACGCGCTCTTGCCGGCTTCGGCGCCGACGATCGCAGCGATACGCTTTGCCGCGGCATCTGAAAGGGTTACACTTGTATCCGTCATGTTTCCTCCTGCCGGGGTCAAGATCCGGAGAGAATGGGTTTTGGCACTTGAATGTTCAAATGCCTGATATCAAAGAAACTTACCATAATCTTCGCGAAAAGGCGATGATGCGCCGAAGCGGTTAAGAAAGCGCCTCTTTGCCGTTTCATCGAGCTATAGGTATGAAGAGCGATAAGCGGCGTCAATGGGCAGATGCGGCAACATGCAGGATGACGGTGAAGAATGACGATCGATACGCGTGCTTTGGGTTTCGGCAGCAGTGAAAGGGCGGTCTATGCGGCCGATCCCTGGACGACGCGCGGACGGCTCTATCAGGAGGACGGCAGCCCGACACGCTCCGATTTCCAGCGCGACCGCGACCGCATCGTTCACACTACTGCCTTCCGCAGGCTAAAGCACAAAACCCAGGTCTTCATTGCCCAGGACGGCGATCACTACCGCACCCGGCTGACTCACACGATCGAGGTGGCGCAGATCGCCCGCGCTCTTGCCCGCGCCCTGAAGCTCGACGAGGATCTGGCCGAGGGCGTTGCGCTCGTGCACGATTTCGGCCACACGCCGTTCGGTCATACCGGCGAGGACGCGTTGCACGAGGTGCTGCTGCCCTATGGCGGCTTCGACCACAATGCCCAATCGCTGCGCATCGTGACCAAGCTGGAGAGGCGTTATGCTGAATTCGACGGCATCAACCTGACATGGGAAAGCCTCGAAGGTCTCGTCAAGCACAATGGCCCGCTTCTGACGCCTGAGGGAGTCGGCACGCGCGGTCCCGTTCCGCAACCGATCCTTGATTATTGCGAGCTGCACGATCTCGAGCTTGCAACCTATGCCAGCCTCGAGGCCCAGGTTGCGGCGATCGCCGATGACATTGCCTATAATACCCACGATATCGACGATGGCCTGCGCTCCGGCTATCTGACTTTCGAGATGCTGGAGGAAATCCCGTTTCTTGCAGGGCTGATGGCCGAGGTGCGGGAGCGATATCCGCATCTGGAGGCCAGCCGCTTCACCCATGAGATCATGCGCCGTCAGATTACCCGCATGGTGGAAGACGTGATCGGCGTCGCGCAACAACGCCTGTCGCTCTTGCGCCCTGAAAGCGCAGCCGATATCCGCGGTGCCGGCCAGATTATCGCCAGCTTTTCCGAGGGAATGGCCGAGACCGACAAGCAGATCAAGGCGATGCTCTTCAAACGCATCTACCGCAATCCGGATATCATGCGCATCCGTGCCGGCGCCGCCCAGATCGTCACCGATCTCTTCGCCGCCTACATGGCCAATCCGAAGGAGATGCAAAGCCATTACTGGGTCGATCATATCGCCGGCCTGTCCGACGCGCCGAAGGCTCGTCATGTCGGCGATTATCTCGCCGGCATGACCGACACCTATGCCATCAGCGCCCACAGGCGGTTGTTTGACCACACTCCGGATTTGCGATAGGCAGCGGTCGCCCACGCCGAGGGCCGATTTGAGCCTTTGGCACAGCCTATGCATGGAAGAGTGCGATGAACCTTTTTACCGACTTCGAAGCCAGGATCAAAACCGCCCTTGAACAGATCGATCTGGTCAGGGAAAAGCGATCCGAGCTCGATTTCGGCCGCATCACCGTCGAGCCGCCGCGTGATGCGAGCCATGGCGATGTGGCGACCAATGCCGCAATGGTGCTGGCAAAACCGCTCGGAACCAACCCGCGCGCGCTGGCCGACGTCATCATCGCCAAGCTGAAAGAGGATGCCGACGTCGCCGACGTCTCGGTCGCGGGTCCCGGCTTCATTAACATCCGTCTCGCCGTCGGCTACTGGCAGCGGCTGCTCGCATCGATGATCGGCGCCGGCACCGATTACGGCCGCTCGACGCTCGGCAAAGGCAAGAAGGTCAACGTCGAATATGTCTCGGCCAATCCGACCGGTCCCATGCATGTCGGCCATTGCCGTGGCGCCGTCGTCGGCGACGCGCTCGCCAACCTGCTCGCTTTTGCCGGTTACGGCGTCGAGAAGGAATATTACATCAACGATGCCGGCTCGCAGATCGACGTGCTCGCCCGTTCCGTCTTCCTGCGCTATCGTGAAGCGCTCGGCGAAAAGATCGGCGAAATCCCCTCGGGTCTCTATCCCGGCGACTATCTCGTGCCTGTCGGTCAGTCGCTTGCCGCCGATTACGGCGTGCGTCTGCACAACATGCCGGAAGACCAATGGATGCCGATCGTCAAGGATCGCACCATCGATGCGATGATGGTGATGATCCGCGACGATCTGGCGTCGCTGAACGTCCATCACGACGTCTTCTTCTCCGAGCGAACCCTGCATGCCAATGGTGCGGCCGCGATCCGCACGGCGATCAACGACCTGACCTTCAAGGGTTACGTCTACAAGGGAACACTACCGCCGCCGAAGGGTCAGCTTCCCGAGGATTGGGAAGATCGCGAACAGACACTGTTCCGCTCGACCGAGGTGGGCGACGATATCGACCGGCCGCTGATCAAGTCGGATGGCTCCTACACCTATTTCGCCGCCGACGTCGCCTACTTCAAGAACAAGTTCGACCGTGGTTTCGACGAGATGATCTACGTGCTTGGCGCCGACCATGGCGGTTACGTCAAGCGCCTGGAAGCGGTTGCACGCGGCGTTTCGGACGGTAAGGCGAAGCTGACGGTGCTGCTCTGCCAGCTCGTCAAGCTCTATCGCAATGGCGAGCCGGTGAAGATGTCGAAACGCTCGGGCGATTTCGTCACGCTTCGGGACGTCGTCGAAGAAGTCGGTCGTGATTCGGTCCGGTTCATGATGCTTTATCGCAAGAATTCCGAACCGCTCGACTTCGATTTCGCTAAAGTGACGGAACAATCGAAAGATAATCCAGTCTTCTACGTGCAATATGCGCATGCTCGCTGCATGTCGGTCTTCCGGCAGGCGAGGGAGGCTTTTGCCGACCTCGATGTTTCGCCCGAGAATCTCGCGCAAACCGTTGCAGGCATTGGCGATCCGGCCGAATTGCAGCTCGTCGCCAAGCTTGCTGAATTCCCGCGTATCGTCGATGCGGCGGCCCAGTCGCAGGAGCCACATCGCGTCGCTTTTTACCTCTACGACCTCGCCAGTTCCTTCCATGCGCACTGGAACAAAGGTAAAGATCAGCCAGAATTACGATTTGTTAATGATAAAAACCGAGAATCAAGTATTGCCAGACTTGGGCTGGTGTACGCCGTCGCGTCGGTTTTGAAGTCGGGACTCGCCATTACAGGCACTGCCGCACCGGACGAAATGCGATAACGTCACCATTTCCCCACAATGCGCTGGCATTTGAGCGTTGGCGTTTGCGAGTGGGAATAGGCATGGCTGATAAACAACTTGCGTATGATACGCGCGGAAAAAACGATCTGTTTGCCGATGATGATCCGTTGGCTGAACTTGCCCGGATCGTCGGCTTCGAGCCGCGTGTTGCGGCGAATACGGTGACTGAGACCGCACGCCGCGAGCCCGCCCTCGATCTCGAAGACGAGCTTGGGCGCGAGTTCGACCGCTACGATTCGCCACGTCCGCTCGCAGAGCTCGACCGGCCCGCCGACCCGTTCTCTGATGATGTCACTCCTGAAGATTACGTCGAGCCCGTTCTCGACGCTTCTCCCGCCGCCGAACGTGCGGAGGCTCCTGAGCCGGTTTCCGTCGCCCCCGTCGAGGCTGAAGAAGGCGAGGCTGATGAAGAAGTAGCTTTGCCCGCCGCAGGGAATGAGGACGCATCTGCCGCCGACTGGGCGGAGCAGCTTTCCCCCGAGCCCGAGGCATCGTTGCAATCGGCCTTCGGCGGTGCGCGCGACCTGATCGAGGAGCTTGAGCTGTCGATCGGCGCAGCACCCGTTTCTTCGCTGCCGCAGCCCGCCAAGGCGCCGCAATGGTCGGCCGCCAGCATCAGGCTGCCGCTTGCCAATTTCCATGCACCGAAGCGCGAGGAACAGGTTGTTTTGCCGGAGCCTGTGGCCGAAACGGTCGCAGCACCGGTTGCTGAGGCACCGTCCGCCGATCTTCCTGTGGTCGAACCGCAACCTGTCATCGAGCCGCCGGCGACCGTCGCCGCTATCGAGCCTTCCGAGGAATTCGAATCCGCTTCACCGTCGCTTGGCTTCCCCGCCGAGCTCGATCGCCATGATGAGGTGATCGCATCGGAAGAGACCGCCGAGGCCGAAGAATTCGTCGAGATCGAGGAAGAGCTGCAGGATTTCGGGTCCGATGCCGGTTTCGATCTCATCGCCGCCGCCGTCGAAGGCGAGATCCAGGCCGATGCCGCGCTGACCGAGGTGGTGCCTGATGTTCCGCACACCGCCGGCACGTTCGATCTTGACGATCTGCTCGCCGACGTCTCGCGTTATCCGGTGCCGCAACGTGCCAATCCGACGCCCGTCTCGCCGCAGCCCGCATCGATCGAGGCAGCGCCCGTTTCTGCTGCTCCCATGGCCGCCGCACCTGTCGAGCCCAAGGTGATCGCGCCCGCACCGCTCGCCGCAGCACCCGTCCAGCCTGCTCCGATCGAACCGGCTCCGGTCTATGCTTCCGAAGCCGCAAGGCCGATCGCGCCGCAGCTTGCCGAGGTCGTTGTGCCCCAGCCTGCCGCAACGGCATATTCGCGGGCGCCGCAGCCGGTGCCGGAAGCCGACGACCCCTTCGCCGGCCATGATTTCGAGCTGGATCTTGCCGGCATCGAGCTGGAACTCGCCGACCTCGATTTCTCCGAGACGTCCGACCCATCGCCGCAGCCAGAGCCGCCTGCACCTGCTCCCCAGCCAACCGCTGCCGTCGCTACGCCTCGGCCCGCGCCTGTTTTTGCGCCAGAGCCGCCAGCTCCTGCTTTCCAGCCGGCCGCTGCCGCCCCTGTACGGTCCGCTCCAGCCTTCGTTCCCGAGCCGCAGGCTCCAGCTCCGGCTCCGGCTTTCAACTGGGCGGCTGCCTCCGACTCGACCGAAGACCTGCCATTCGATCCGGCGATGATCTGCGATCCGGAGGATCGTCCCGAGACCGTCGACGACATGCACGTGCCGATGCTGCCGCCGGTCGAGCAGCCCGCGCCGGTCGCGAAAACTGCTGATTTCGATTTCGATCTCGACGCGGAGATCGCCAGCTTCTTTGAACCGGCCAAGCCGCGGCAAACGCCGACGCCAGTCCGGGATACGGCTGCGGCCGCGGCAACGCCGGTCAAGCCCACCATCGCCGATGGCCTCGATGATTTCGAACGGGCGCTGGAGGAGGATTTCCGCCGCAGCGTGCGCGAGCCGGTCGAGCGCCGCGAGACCTCCGAGGTTCGTATCGAGTCGGCAAGCCAGGCCGCTGATTTCAGCCGCGCCCGGTCGATGCGCCGGCTGCTTGCCGGGGCCGTCGTGCTCGTGGTCTTCGCCGGTGTCGCTTATGGTGTCTATTCCTCCGTGTGGAACGGCGAGGGGCTCGGCATTGTCGCGTCCGGCGAGCCGCGCGTGATCACCGCCGACAAGGAGCCGGTCAAGGTCGTTCCGGAAAATCCTGGCGGCAAGACCGTGCCGAACCAGGATAAGGCCGTTTACGACCGTGTTGCGGGTTCTGCCGAAGAGCCGAAGCAGAAGGCGCTCGTTTCTTCCGACGAGGCGCCCGTCGATGTTGTCCAGCGCACGCTGACACCGGAAGCGCTGCCTGAAGACGACGAGAACGCCAACGCTGACGATCAGGTCACGCCGACTGCGGTCGGTGAGACGGAGGATCCGCGTCTGTTGCCGAACCAGGACAATGCCGACAACGCTTCGGCAAGCGACGCCGACAAGACGCCGTCCGTTTCGCCACGCAAGGTCCGCACGATGATCGTCAAGCCTGACGGTACGTTGGTTGCCCGCGAGGAGCCGGCGCCCGTCGATCAGCCGATGCCGTCTGCCCAGCCGACGCAGTCTGCTCAGGCGACACAGTCTGCCCAGGCGACGCCGTCTGCCCAGCCGACACCGCCGGCTCAGCCGCCGTTGACGGCCCAGTCGACCCCGTCCGCGCAATCGACCTCGCCCGTGCCTCCAGTCGGCGGAACGGCCGCAAGCTTCCCGGCAAGCGCCGAGGTTGCTTCCGCCGATGCGCGTTCTGCAGCCCCTGTCGAAACTGCGCCGGCACAGCCGCCGCTCGCCGGCAGTGCTGATGCGCAGGCCGCAAATCCCGCTCCGGCCGCTCCGCCGGTGCGCCCGGTCAAGACCTCGGCGATTGCCGATACCGCGCCGATTCCGACCGCGCGTCCGGCCGACCAGCCCGTCAACGTCGTCGGCACCGTCACCGAGAAGGGCAATGTCCGGCCGCCCGCACAGCAGCCGAAGACGACTGAGGTCGCGGCCGCAGCTCCAGTCGCCGCAAAGCCACAGCAGGCCGCATCCGCCGGCGGCTACGGCATCCAGATCGCCTCGCTGCCTTCGGAAGACGAGGCGACCAAATCCTATGCCAACCTGTCGAAGAAATTCGCCAGCGTGCTTGGCGGCCGCAGTCATGAGATCCGCAGGGCCGATATCGCCGGCAAGGGTACTTTCTACCGTGTCCGCATTCCGGCCGGTTCCAAGGACGAGGCCGCAGCGCTCTGCGAACAGTATCGCGCGGCGGGCGGAAGCTGCCTGATCTCCAAGTAGATCGGTTTTTTGAACAGAATATAGGAGCGGCGGGCCGGATCGGCCCGCCGCTCTTTTTTGTGCATCCGGCCCGACCTTGCTCGCATTTGGCCGGGCGCCGTCTATGATTCGGATATGACCGAATCAAAAGCGATGATCCTTGGCTGCAGCGGCCTTTCCCTCACATCCGAAGAGAAAGCCTTTTATCGGGGCGAACGGCCCTGGGGCTTCATCCTCTTCGGGCGCAACATCTCCGAAGCACGGCAGATCACCGATCTCGTCGCCGAACTGCGCGACAGTGTCGGCTGGCATGCACCGGTGCTGATCGACCAGGAGGGCGGCCGCGTCCAGCGCATCCGCCCACCCGTTCTAGCGCGTTATCCTTCCGGCCTGGCGCTCGGCGATCTCTATCGCCGCGATCGCGTGCTCGGCCTGCGCGCCGCCTGGCTGATGTCGCGGCTGCACGCCTTCGACCTTTCGAGCCTCGGCATCGATGTCGATTGCCTGCCGGTGCTCGATGTGCCTGTCGAGGGCAGCAGCAACGTCATCGGTGACCGAGCCTATGGCGGCGATCCCGAAACCGTCATCGCGATGGGGAAAGCGGCTGCCGCAGGGCTGAAGGCCGGCGGCCTGTTGCCTGTGATGAAGCATATGCCCGGCCACGGTCGCGGCTTTGCGGATTCACATCTGGAGCTGCCTGTCGTCACCGTCTCGCGCGATGAGCTGGAGCTGCATGATTTCCCGCCCTTTGTCGCGATGAAGGACGAGTTGATGGCCATGACCTGTCACGTCGTTTTCGCCGCCATCGACCCGGACAATCCGGCGACGACCTCGCGCAAGGTGATCGACGGCATCATCCGCGAACACATCGGCTTTAACGGTCTGCTGCTCTCCGACGACAGCTCGATGAACGCTCTTTCCGGCACGATCGGTGAACGCGCGGCGAATATCATTGCAGGCGGATGCGATATCGTGCTGCATTGCAATGGCAATATGGACGAGATGCTAGATGTCGTGGCAAATGTTCCGCCGCTCGCCGGCATATCGCTTGCCCGTGCAAAAGCGGTGGAAGCGGGCTTCGCGACGCCGGATACATCAGATGAAGCGGAATTGAGGGCGGAATTCGAGGCGATGTTTGCGACGGTCTGATCGTAAGGGAGTAGCTAGGTGAGCACGGTCAAGGGCACGGAACGCCCGCAGGCGGCGACGCCGATGGACAAGTTGTGGCAGGATAACGGTGCCGAGCGCGCCAGCCACGAGCCGGCGCTGGTGATCGACGTCGCCGGCTTCGAAGGCCCGCTCGACCTGTTGCTCTATCTCGCCCGAAACCAGAAGGTCGATTTGTCGCGCATTTCGGTGCTGGCGCTCGCCGAGCAATATCTGCTGTTCATCGAAAGCGCCCGGCGTATCCGCATCGAGCTTGCCGCCGACTATCTCGTCATGGCAGCCTGGCTTGCCTATCTGAAGTCGAAGCTGCTCATTCCCCAGCAGGTCAAGGATGACGGCCCTTCCGGCGAGGAGCTGGCGGCAACACTCGCCTTCCGCCTGAAACGTCTCGAAGCCATGCGCCAGGCGGCAGACGGCCTCGTCAACCGCAACCGCCTCGGCCGCGATATCTTCGTGCGTGGCGCCCCCGAGCATATTCCCGACCGGCAGCAGTCCGCTTACGCGGCAAGCCTCTACGATCTCCTGACTGCCTATGCGGCGCTGCGCCAGCGCCATGCCGTCACTCAGGTGACGATCGAGCGGCGCACCGTCTGGTCGCTGACCGATGCCCGCGAACTGCTGACCCAGATGATCGGCGAGATCGGTGACTGGACGGCGATGGAACATTATCTGCTGCGTTATCTCGCAGCGCCTGAAGAACGCGTCACAGCAATCGCCAGCGCCTTTGCCGCCTCGCTGGAGCTGGTGCGCGAGGGCAAGCTCGAAATCCGCCAGGACGGCGCCTTTCAGCCGATATACATGCGCCGCGGTCCGAAACATGCCACGCTGCAGGTGGTGGAACAGGAGCAGCCGGCTTGATCGATCCGAGGAGCGAGGAGGAATTCGAAGGCAATTTCGAAGACAGGGGCCGCGACCTGCAGGCCGAGATCGAGGCCGAGCGCATCGCCGAGGCGCTGGTCTTCGCCTCCTCGCAGCCGGTCTCCGAAGGCTTCCTCGCTGAGCGCCTGCCCGAGAAGACCGACGTGCATGCGATCATGCTGCGCCTGAAGGAGCAATATGCGCCGCGGGGCGTCAATCTTGTGCAGGTCGAAGGCGCCTGGGCCTTCCGCACCGCCGCCGACCTGTCCTTCGTCATCCGCCGTGATGACAATGAGGTGAAGAAGCTTTCGCGCGCCGCACTGGAAGTGCTGGCGATCATCGCCTATCATCAGCCGGTGACACGTGCGGAAATCGAAGATATCCGCGGCGTCCAGACCTCGCGCGGCACGCTCGACGTGCTGATGGAGGCGGGCTGGGTGCGCTTCCGCGGCCGCCGGCGCACACCGGGCCGGCCGGTGACATTGGGCACGACACGCGATTTCCTCGACCATTTCGGACTCGAAGAGCTGCGTGACCTGCCCGGTCTCGAAGAGTTGAAGGGAGCGGGCTTGCTGTCGGGCCGCATTCCGGCGAATTTCAATATTCCCTCGCCGTTGATGAACGACGAACTGACCGAGGACGAAGACCCGATCACCCAGATGGACCTCGAGGAACTGGGGTTGCTGGCACCGCGTGGCACCCCTGAAGATTGAGGGGCTTGCGTCTTGCTTTTGCCATGCATGGCGAAAACAATGGTGGCCACCACTTTTCGATGGGTCGATGGCTTGTCACAAAGGGCGATACCGTGACATTAAGCTCAGTTCACAGGGCTTGATGTTGGAAACGATGTTGGAAATCCTTACATCGTGGGAACATAGAAACAGGGAGTTAGCGTAATGGGTTCTTTTAGCATGTGGCACTGGCTGATCGTTCTGGTCATCGTGCTGTTGTTGTTCGGTCGCGGCAAGATTCCGGAACTGATGGGCGACGTTGCCAAGGGCATCAAGAGCTTCAAGAAGGGCATGACGGACGAAGACGCGCCGGACACGGCAAAGACCGTCGATCACAAGGCCGACGAAACGAAGTAACCAAGTCCGGGAAAAAGCGCAGCCCCCGCGCTTCCCGTCCAGGAGCCTTGCATGTTCGATATTGGCTGGACCGAGCTTTTGGTCATCGCGGTCGTACTGATCGTGGTCGTCGGTCCCAAGGATTTGCCGCCGATGCTGCGCGCTTTCGGCAAGATGACGCAGCGCGCCCGCAAGGTCGCGGGTGAATTCCGTGCGCAGTTCGATGAGGCGTTGCGCGAAGCGGAACTTGACGATGTCCGCCAGACGATCAGCGACGCCCAGAAACTCAACCCGGTCAACAGCCTGCGCGAGGCGATGAATCCGCTTCGCCAGATGGGCAACGAGATCAAGGCCGACCTGCAGAAGTCGACCACGGTCACGGAGAACAAGACCGAGGTGCCGCCCGACGCTGTTGCAGCCCCGACGCCGTCGATGAGCTTGCCGGAAACGCCGCCATTGGTAGCGACACCTGCGCCGTCGGAACCCGTCGCAGCAGCGATTGTCCAGGCCGATACGGTTGCCGCCAAGCCGAAGGTTGTGCGCAAGCCGCGCGTCAAGGCTGCCGATAAGGTCGATGCTGCGGCTGCCGTTGCCGTGCCTGTGGAAAAGCCGAAACGCACGACGGCAGTCAGGAAGCCTGCAACGCCGAAGAAGCCGGCGCAGACGAAGAAGGACGAGGCATGAGCGGTGATATCGAAGACAAGCCGCAGCCGTTGATCGAGCACCTGATGGAGCTGCGCACGCGGCTGATGTGGTCGATCGGCGCCTTTTTCGTCGCCTTCATCGCATGCTTCTTTTTTGCCAAGCATCTCTTCAACTATCTGGTCATACCCTACAAGACAGCCGTCGTGTGGGCGCATCTCGACGTCGAGAAAGCCCAGCTCATCTACACCGCGCCGCAGGAATTCTTCTTCACGCAGGTCAAGGTGGCGATGTTCGGCGGCCTTGTGGTCGCGTTCCCGATCATTGCCGCCCAGGTCTACAAGTTCGTGGCGCCGGGTCTCTACAAGAATGAGCGCCAGGCTTTCCTGCCGTTCCTGATCGCCTCGCCGGTCCTGTTCCTGATGGGCGGCGCGCTCGTCTATTTCTTCTTCACGCCGATGGTCATGTGGTTCTTCCTGTCGATGCAGCAGGCGCCAGGTCATGACGAAATAGCGATCTCGCTGATGCCGAAGGTCTCGGAATATCTGAGCCTGATCATGACGCTGGTCTTCTCCTTCGGCCTCGTCTTCCAGCTTCCCGTCGTCACCACGCTGCTTGCTCGTGTCGGTCTTCTGACGTCGCAATGGCTCGCCGAAAAGCGCAAGTTTGCCATCGTCCTCGCCTTTGTTGTCGCCGCCGTGCTGACGCCGCCGGATCCGATGTCCCAGATCGGCCTTGCGATACCGACGATCCTTCTCTACGAGATTTCCATCCATGCGGCGCGACTCGTGGAGCGCCAGCGTGCCCGGCAGGCGGTCGAAAAGGAAACTGGATCCGCAGACGTTGCCAAGACGGACAGCGTCTGAGCTGAGATCTGGAAATCCCTTCATGAACGTCGTCGACTGCATAATCCTTAAATCGGAATCGGTTTAAGGATTATGCAGCAATTCAAAGTGTTACAGCGTCCCTTGCGCGTCTGAAAAGACACGGCGGCGCTGTAATATCCGGTCGAGGTCCGATCAGGCTTTGGCCGGGCCACCTCTGTTGCAACGACCTGGAACGACGATGCTCGATATCAAATGGATCCGTGAGAATCCCGAAGCGCTCGATGCCGCCCTTGCCAAGCGCGGCGCGGAGCCTCTGGCACAAAGTCTCGTTGCCCTCGATGAAAAGCGGCGCTCCGCCGTCCAAAGGGCGCAGGACTTGCTGTCCCGCCGCAACCTCGCCTCCAAGGAAATTGGCGCGGCGATGGCCCAGAAGAATAGCGAGCTTGCCGAGAAGCTGAAGGCCGAGGTGTCTGAACTGAAGACCCTGCTGCCGGCGATCGAGGAAGAGGACCGGCAACTGACGGCCGAACTCAACGACGCGCTCTCGCGCATCCCGAACATACCTTTCGACGACGTCCCGGTCGGCAAGGACGAGCATGACAATGTCGTCGCCCGCACCGTTGGCGAAAAGCCGCGCTGGAACCACGCACCGAAGGAGCACTTCGAAATCGGCGAAGCGCTCGGCTATATGGACTTCGAGCGCGCCGCCAAGCTCTCCGGCTCGCGCTTCACAGTTCTGACCGGGCCGCTCGCCAAGCTTGAGCGGGCACTCGGCCAGTTCATGATCGATCTCCACACCAGCGAGCACGGCTATACCGAAGTTAGTTCGCCGCTGATGGTGCGTGACGAGGCCGTTTATGGCACCGCCCAGCTGCCGAAATTCGCCGAGGATCTCTTCAGGACGACGGACGGCCGCTGGCTGATCCCGACGGCCGAAGTGACGCTGACCAATCTGGTGCGCGAAGAAATCCTCGATCAGGAAAAGCTGCCGCTCCGCTTTACCGCGTTGACGCCGTCCTTCCGCTCGGAAGCGGGCTCCGCCGGCCGCGACACGCGCGGCATGCTGCGCCAGCATCAGTTCTGGAAATGCGAGCTTGTGTCGATCACCGATGCCGAGAGCGCCGTTGCCGAGCATGAACGCATGACCGCCTGCGCCGAGGAAGTGCTGAAGCGCCTCGGCCTGCATTTCCGCACCATGACGCTTTGCACCGGCGATATGGGCTTCGGCTCGCGCAAAACTTACGATCTCGAAGTCTGGCTGCCGGGGCAGAATGCCTTCCGTGAAATCTCCTCCTGCTCGGTCTGCGGCGATTTTCAGGGCCGCCGAATGAATGCGCGCTACCGCGGCAAGGAAGACAAGAGCAACAGGTTCGTCCACACGCTGAACGGTTCCGGCACGGCCGTCGGCCGCTGCCTGATCGCTGTCCTTGAAAATTATCTGAACGAGGACGGTTCCGTCACGATTCCGGACGTTTTGCTGCCCTATATGGGCGGATTGACCAAGATCGAACGGGCGGCCTGAGGCGATGCGCATCCTGCTTACGAATGACGACGGCATTCACGCCGAAGGCCTTGCAGCGCTGGAGCGGATCGCGCGGACGCTGTCCGACGATGTCTGGATCGTCGCGCCCGAGACCGACCAGAGCGGCCTTGCCCATTCGCTGAGCCTCTCCGAACCGTTGCGGCTGCGCAAGATTTCCGACAAGCATTTCGCCCTGCGCGGCACGCCGACCGATTGCGTCATCATGGGCATCAGGCAGGTAATGGACATCAAGCCGGATCTGGTCCTGTCCGGCGTCAATTCAGGCTCGAACGTTGCCGACGACGTGACCTATTCCGGCACGATCGCCGGCGCCATCGAAGGCACCATGCAGGGCGTGCGCTCCTTCGCGCTGAGCCAGGCCTATCACTATGAGGACGGCGCACGCATCGTGCCCTGGGAGGTCTGCGAAACGCATGCGCCGGCTCTTCTGGAAAAGCTGATGGTCCTGGAGCTGCCGGAGGGTACGTTCCTCAATCTCAACTTCCCGAACTGCCGTCCCGACGAAGTCAATGGCGCCGAGGTGACCATGCAGGGCAAGCTCGCCTTCAATCTGCAGGTCGACGCCCGCTCTGACGGCCGGGGCTTTCCTTACTACTGGCTGAAGTTTGGCGAACGCGCCGGCGCCTTCGTTGAAGGCACCGATATTCACGCCCTGAAGCATAATAAGATTTCGGTAACGCCTTTGAAACTGGATCTGACCGATTATTCCGTGACGGACCGCGTGGCGCGGGCCTTGGGATACGGAGCACAAGTTTGACGGCAAGACTGGCGGAGAAGGAGGGCTTTGCTGCGCTCGTCCTCAGATTGCGTGCCGAAGGCATCTCCGACCTCGATCTGCTGACGGCGGTCGAGCAGACGCAGCGCTCACTATTTGTGCCGCCGCAATATGCCGACGACGCCTATTCAAGCCGGACGATCCCGATCGAGTGCGGCTCCTTTCTCGAAGGCATCGATTTTGCCGTCCGCATCCTGCATCACCTGAAGCTCAAGCCCGGCCAGCGCGTCCTGGAGATCGGCACCGGAAGCGGCTTTACCGCTGCCGTCATGGGCCGCATGGCCGAGCGTGTCCTGTCCATCGACCGCTACAAGACGCTGACAACGGCAGCGCAGCGGCGCATGGAATCGCTTGGTCTGCGCAGCGTCATCATTCGCCATGCCGACGGTAGTGCCGGCATGCAGGGCGAGGGCACCTTCGACCGCATCCTGGTGACTGCGGCCTTCAACGCGATGCCGCGCTTTTATACCGACCAGCTCGTTTCCGGTGGCTCGATGATCGCGCCGCTAATGATCTCCGAGAACGAGTGTCGCATGGTGCGGCTGACGAAAACCGGCAGCCGTTTCGAACGCGAGGAACTGTTCGAAGCACCCTATCTGCCGATCGTTCCGCGCCTTGCCTCGCTGTTGTAGGGCCTCGCTGCCCTAGGCGTAGATGTTTTCCGGACGGATCGGCGTGAAATCTGAATATGCATCACAATCGGAAAAGCTGCTCGCAGTTTTCGGCATTATGCTCTGCGCACTACGATTTTTCACCCGTAAGCCTATGGTTATCAACTTCTCAAAAATATCGCACTGATTCCAGCATCTTAACCGCGTGGTAATACTAACGCGTTTTAATAGACTCACAAATGGTTGCGTTCTCAGTGGGTCGAGTCATGCGTTTCAGTCTTTCGCCAAAGTTCGGGAAGTCGGCCGGTAATCTTCTGGTTGTTGGCCTGCTGGCAAGTGCCGCAACGGGCTGCAGTTCCGATGTGACACGGTTTGGCGGCTTGTTTTCCTCCTCCGGGCAGGACCAGATCACCACAAGTTCCATTCCGCGCAGGAATATGAACGGTTCTCAGGGTGATCCGGTGCCGCGCGCCGATCTCGGCGGTTCGGCCGTTGCCAGCCAGTCGGGCTATGGCGGCGGCAATGGCGCGCTGAACCAGCCTTATCCCGCACGCCAGGGTTACGATCCGACCCGCACGTCGAGCTCAAGCGCACGTCTCGCTTCCGCGCCGGTCTCGGTGCAGCGTTCAGATCTGGCCGCGCCGACGGCCGTTGCTCCGTCCCGGCAGCGGGAAAAGGAAGTTGCGCTCGCCCAGCCTTTCCCAGCTGCGCCGCAGGCCGAAAAGCCCCGATTGGTCGCGCCGGCGGCACCCAAGGTGACGCCTGATACGCTGACGACCGGCACGACGCCGAAGGTTTCCGGCTGGTCCGCGACCAACGCTCCTTCGGTGACGCTGCGACCGGGTGAAAGCATCGCTACGCTCTCCAGGCGTTTCGGCGTTCCGGAAAAGGAAATCCTGCGCGTCAATGATCTGAAGACGGCATCTGCCGCCCAGCCGGGCCAGGCGATCCTCATCCCGACATTCAACGGCGGCAATGCCGCCAAGGCGGCATCGCAGGCGGCTGACCTTTCCAAGCCCGGCAAGATGCCAGAGGCGCCGAAGGCGCCTGAGCAGAACGTTGCCGTCATTCCGGGCGCCAATTCCGCCCGCGACAAGACGCTGGCGAGTGCCGATGCCACCGGCAAGCTTCCCGTCGGCGCCGGCAAGGATCCGAAGGCACCTGCCGGCACCTATGTCGTCAAGCAGGGCGATTCCCTGGCAAAGATCGCCAAGGCGACCGGCAGCAGTGTCGACGATCTCAAGGCCGCCAACAATCTTTCGGCCAACTCGCTCCGCATCGGTCAGGCCCTGAAGATCCCGAACGGCACCGCCGACAATATCAAGACCGCCTCGATCCCGGCCGAGAAGGTCGATCCGAAGCCGACCCAGCCGGCAGCTGCCCTGCAGACGGCTTCCGTGCAGCCTGCGCCCTATAAGGCACCGGCCGCCACCCAGACCGTCGACGATGCCGAGAAGAAGTCGGACGTCAGCTCTGCCGCGCCGGAATCGACCGGCATCGGCAAATACCGCTGGCCGGTGCGCGGCCAGGTCATTGCTTCATACGGCGCCAACGTCAACGGCAACCGCAATGACGGCATCGACATCTCGGTACCGCAGGGCACACCTATTAAGGCCGCTGAAAACGGCGTCGTCATTTATGCCGGCAACGGCCTGAAGGAACTCGGCAACACGGTTCTCGTCCGTCACGACGACGGCACCGTCACCGTCTACGGCAACGCCGACACGCTGAGCGTCACCCGCGGCCAGAAGATCCAGCGCGGCCAGACGGTTGCCGTCTCCGGCATGAGCGGCGACGTCAAGCAGCCGCAGGTCCATTTCGAGGTGCGCAAGGACGCGTCCCCGGTCAACCCGATGACTTTCCTGGAATAGGTACTGCGTACCAGGAAACGCAAAAGCCCGGCCACCAGCCGGGCTTTTGTCATTTAATGCATGTCGCGCAAAAGTGCGCAGCGGTTTTGGGATAAACGACAAAGACCCAAAACGCGTCGCGTGAATTCGGATTGACGCGCGACGCGCTCTAGCCCCGATCGATGTGAACGCGCATGCGCCCGGCCAGGTCCTGGATATACTGCCAGGCGACGCGGCCGGAGCGTGCGCCGCGCGTCGTTGCCCATTCCAGCGCCTCGGCATGCATCTTGTCGCGTTCGAGCTCGAGCTTGAAGTGATCGGCATAGCCGTCGATCATGCCGAGATAATCCTCCTGGCTGCATTTGTGGAAGCCGAGCCAGAGGCCGAAGCGGTCGGAAAGCGAAACCTTTTCCTCGACCGCCTCCGACGGATTGATCGCCGTCGACTGCTCGTTTTCCATCATGTGGCGCGGCAGGAGATGACGCCGGTTGGAGGTGGCGTAAAAGAGCACATTGTCCGGCCGCCCTTCGACGCCGCCGTCGAGTGCTGCCTTCAGCGATTTGTAGGCGGTGTCATCGTGATCGAAGGAGAGATCGTCGCAAAAGACGATCACACGGTACGGCGTGTCCTTCAGGAGATCGAGCAGATGGGGGAGGGTGGCGATATCCTCGCGATGGACTTCGACCAGCTTCAGCAAGGCACTGCTTTCGCGCCTGACATCCTCGTGCACGGCCTTGACCAGCGAGGATTTGCCCATGCCGCGCGCCCCCCAGAGCAGCACATTGTTGGCGGCATAACCCTCGGCGAAACGCACAGTATTCTCATGCAGGATGTCGCGCACATGATCGACGCCGCGGATGAGCGTCAACGCCACCCGGTTCGGTCTCTTGACCGGCTGCAGATGCTGGCGCAAAGGCGCCCAGACGAAACAGTCGGCAGCATCCCAATCGTTGAGGGCGGGTGCCGGTCCGGCAAGACGCTCGACGGCGTCTGCGAGCCGTCTCAGTTCGGCGAGCAGGGCTGTGTTGATTTCCTCGGTCATCGGTGGCCTCCTGATTTCTCACTGCGGCAATCCGCTTTAATCTTTCGATGCCGGGTAGCATGGCGTTTTGACGGCGGAAAGGTTATGAGGCAGCGGAATCGGTACTGTTTCCGGCTGTTTCTGTTGCATTCATCGAAGCGGTAACTATAGTCCGGCAACCTGAAAAGAGAGGCGGAGTTCCGCCGCCCAAGCCTGAGGAGTTTAGCATGTTCATCACCCCGGCATTCGCCCAGAGCGCGACCGATACCGCAACGGGATTCGGCGGTTCCGGTTTCGAAATGATCATCCTGTTCGTGCCGCTGATGGTCGTCTGGTACTTCCTGCTGATCCGTCCGCAGCGCGCACAGGCAAAAAAGCGTGAGGAGACCCTGAAGGCAATTCGTCGCGGCGACCAGGTCGTCACCGGCGGCGGTCTTGTCGGCAAGGTCACCAAGGTCGTCGACGAGAAGGAAGTCGAAGTCGAGATCGCTGATGGCGTGCGCGTGCGCATCGTCCGCAGCGGCATCTCCGAAATTCGCGTCAAGGGTGAACCGGTCAAGGCCGACGCGGCGTAACAAGCGATAACGGCAGGACCGCCGGATCGGAAGATCGTCGAGAGAATGTTGCATTTTTCCCGCTGGAAAACACTTCTGATTTGGCTGGTCGCGTTTGCGGCCATCGCCATCGCTGCGCCCAATCTGCTGACTGAGGCGCAGCGATCCTCCCTGCCGGATTGGTTGCGGCACGACCGCGTAGTGCTTGGTCTCGACCTGCAGGGCGGCTCGCATATCGTTCTGAAGGTCGAGCGTTCCGATATCGTCAAGGACCGCCTGGAAGAGGCGGTCGCCAATGTGCGCAACGCGCTGCGCGGCGCTGGCATCCGCTATACCGGGCTGACCGGCAATGACCAGACCGTCACCGTCCGCATCACCGATCCGGCGCAGACACAGGCGGCGGTCGATCTCCTGAAGCCTTTGACGACGGTTGGCGGACATTCGGGACCTGGGGTCGCGCTGCAGCAGGGCGCGGAGGGGCAGCTCTCGCTGCAGATTTCCGACGCCGGCATTACCGCTGACGTTGCTTCCGCGCGGACCCGGTCGCTCGATATCGTTGGCCGCCGTATCGCCGGATTCGGCTATGATAATTTCCTTGTTCGCCCGGATGGCGCCGACCGGATCGTCGTGCAGGTGCTGGGATCGGTCGATGCTGAGCGGCTGAAGAACATCCTGAACCAGCCGGCCAAACTTTCCTTTCATCTGATCGACGAAAGCATGTCGGGGCAGGAGGCGCTGAACGGCCGTTGGCCGGCGACATCGCAGGTGCTCTATTCGCTTGACGATCCGCCGGTACCTTATCTGGTCGACCGCGCGGCTTTCGCCACTGGCAGCAACATGGTCGATATCGAGCCTGTCGTTGATCAGCAGACGCAGGATACCGCGATTGCCTACCGTCTCGATGCGGAAGGTACGCAGCGGCTGGCGCAGGCGACGGGGCAGAATATCGGCAAGCACCTTGCCATCGTCTTCGACGACCAGGTGATGTCGTCACCGGTTATCGATGCGGCAATCACCGGCGGTGAGGGCCGGATTTCGGCGAACTTCTCGGAAGATGGCGTCCGCGACCTTGCGATCATGCTGCGCGCCGGCGCCTTGCCGGCGACGCTGACCAGCGTTGAGGAACGCAGCGTCAGCCCGAGATTCGGCGCCGATTCCATCTTCAGCGGCCTCGTTGCCGGTCTCGTCGCCGTCGTGCTGGTCGCGGCACTGATGATCGCGCTCTATCGCATCCTCGGCGTCATCGCCGTCGTCTCGCTCTTCTTCAACCTGATGCTCATCGTCGCGGTGCTGAGCCTTGCCGGCGCGACGCTCACCTTGCCCGGGATTGCCGGCATCGTGCTGATTGTCGGCATGGCGGTCGACTCGAACGTTCTGATCTACGAGCGTATCCGCGAAGAGGAGAAGACCACCCATTCCTTTGCGGAGGCCGTCGGCCGCGGTTTCTCACGCGCATTTGCAACGATCATCGATGCGAATGTGACGATCTTCATCGCCGCCATCATCCTCTTTTTCCTCGGCAGCGAATCCATCCGCGGCTTCGCGGTGACGCTGGCGGTCGGCATCCTGACGACTGTTTTCACGGCTTTCACCCTGACGCGCTCGATCGTTGCCGTCTGGCTGAGAGCGCGCCGTCCTCGACATCTGCCGAAGAGCGTTCTGGCGCATCTTTTTGAACACGCCAATATCCGCTTCATGGGAATCCGCCGTTATGTCTTTACGGCGTCGGCGGTCATTTCGCTGATTGCCATGGCCGCCTTTGCCACCGTCGGCCTGCATCTCGGCATCGATTTCACTGGCGGCTCGCTCATCGAGGTGACGGCGAAGCAGGGCAATGCCGACATCGCCGATCTCCACTCGCGCCTCAATGATCTCAATCTGGGCGACGTGCGCGTCGAGCGCACGGGCGGACCGTCGAACGCGCGGATCCGCATCGCTTCCCAGGGCGGCGGCGAAAATGCCGAGCAGTCGGCGGCGACGCTGGTGCGCGGCGAGCTCCAGGAGGACTATGATTTTCGCCGCGTTGACGTCGTCGGACCCGCGATCTCGGGCGAATTGACGATGATGGCGACGCTCGGCGTGCTTGCAGCACTAGCCGCGATCCTGATCTACATCTGGATCCGCTTCGAATGGCAGTTCGCGGTCGGCGCCATCGTCGCAACGCTGCACGACGTCATCATCATGCTTGGTCTCTTCGTCCTCACCGGTATCGAGTTCAACCTGACGAGCATCGCCGCCGTGCTCACCGTCGTCGGTTATTCCCTGAACGACACGGTCGTGGTCTATGACCGAATGCGCGAAAATCTCAAGCGATACAAGAAGATGCCGCTGCCGATCCTGATCGATGCCTCGATCAACCAGACGCTGTCGCGCACCGTTCTGACCGCGGCGACGACGCTGACCGCCTTGCTGGCGCTCTTTCTCTTTGGGGGCGAAGTCATCCGCTCCTTCACCTTTGCGATGCTCTTTGGCGTCGCTCTCGGCACCTTCTCTTCGATCTATATCGCCGCTCCTGTCTTGATCGTCTTCCGGCTGCGGCCGGAGGCTCCCGACGGGGAAGAGAGCAACAAGACGGATGCCGGTGTAAAATCCGGCACGGTGGTTTGAAACATGGCAAAAGGCATAGAAATCCGCGCTGCGCATTTCCCCGGGCGCGCTCCGATCGATGCTTACGGCAATGGCGGCTTTCGCTTTGCCGACATGTCGCATCGTGGCTCGATCCTTTGCCTGCCCTCCGGCATTCATGGCTGGGACATGGATATGTCGAAAGCGCTGTCGCCTGAAAATTTCCGCCGCGTGCTTGATGAGGCTAGTGATATCGAGGTTCTGCTCGTCGGTACTGGAACCGAGCTTCGCCGCCTGCCCGAGGAATTGAAGCTGGCGCTGAAATCGCGCGGCATCTCCTCCGATCCGATGAGCACCGGGGCCGCAGTGCGCACCTTCAATATCATGCTCGCCGAGCAACGTGCCGTCGCCGCGGCGTTGATTGCGGTCTGACGATGACCGAAGCGCATATTGCGACGAACCAGGAGATCTGCCTGGCGATGCTGCGTGAGAGCGATCGCGACCGCTACCTCGCCTGTCTGCTGTCGCCAGAGGAAAAGCGCGGCGCGCTTGCGGCTCTCTATGCCTTCAATGCCGAGCTTGCCCGCATCCGCGATCTCGTGCACGAGCCGTTGCCCGGGGAGGTGCGGCTACAATATTGGCACGATCTTCTGGAGGGCAGCGCACACGGCTCGACGGCGGCTAATCCCGTCGCCGCGGCGCTTCTGATGGCGATTGAAACGCACCGCCTGCCGCGCAAGACGCTGATCGACATGATCGGGGCCCGCACCTTCGATCTCTATGACGATCCGATGGAGACACGTCTTTCGCTTGAAGGCTATGCCGGCGAAACGGCATCCGCGCTGATCCAGCTCGCAAGCCTGGTGCTTTCGCCGGAGGAGGCCGCACGCTCGGCCGACGCCGCCGGCCATGCCGGCGTCGCCCAAGCGGTCGCCGGGCTGTTGCTGCTGATGCCGCTGCATCGCCGCCGTGGCCAGATCTATATTCCGCTGCAGATCCTGTCCGCCACCGGTCTCGACCGCGATGCCTTCCTCGCCGGCGAAGACCGGCCGCGCATCTCTGCCGCCATCGAGGCCTTCGCCGGCCTCGGTCGCGAACATCTGGCAAAGGCGAGGGCGGCGGGACCGATTGCGCTAGCTGTCTTTCCGGCCTTCCTGCCGGCGACGATTGCCGAACCGGTGCTCATCAGGGCGCAGAAACGAGGCGCCTTGCTGTTTGACCGGCCGCTGCAGCCGCCGCAGTGGCGCCGCCAGCTGCGGATGGGGCTGGCTGCCGCACTCCGAAAAATCTGATATCGGTCAAATTCGCGCAAGTCTCGCGCGCTACAAGGCTTCCACCGCTACCCTTTGAACGGAGACTCGGCGTGGGCATTATCGTCTGGTGCGTCCTTTTCGCCATCGTCATTTTCATTGCTTTCGTGGCAACGCGCATGGCCGCGCAGAACAAGGAAGACGGCCTGCATGACACGGGCCTCGCCATCATCGAGTTCGGCCGCGCCTTTCCGAACGAGGCGATCCGTCAGCTGCAGGCGACGGAAAACGGCCAGGCCGTCTTCGTGCGCCTGCACGACGACAAGGCGGGCTTCATGCGCAACATGTCGCGCCATTTCGCCTGCCATCTGATCGAGCCGGGTCGGGTGCGCGTCGTGGGCTCGGAAACGGGCCGGGGACTGGTGATCGACTTCCTCGATGCACCCTATCACAACGGCGATTTCGAATTCGCTTCCGCCAAGGAAGCCTCGGAGGTTTCGCTCTGGCTGCTCGGCAATTATATCGCCGAGCCGGATAAGGACCTGCCGCCCGGCAATATTTCGGCCGCGACCAAGCAGTAATGCAGGTCGCCCAAAAGTGTGCAGCGCTTTTGGGCGACATGCATAAAAGCAAAGACTTCACGCGGGTCGCACGAGCCGGGTCCGATGCACTTGAAAACGCCGGTCAGGCGCTTTCGGCAAGCGTCGATTCTTGACCGAGCCAGGTCGCGCAGTCGGCAAGAGCACGCCGCGCGATCAACTGCCGCTTCATGATCGTCTTGTCTTTGCCGCGGAAGCGCTTGACGCCTTCAGGTTTGACGATCGAGCCCGGCTGGAGCTCAGGAAACAGCCCGAAATTGATGTTCATCGGCTGGAACGATCGTTTGCCCGGCTCCTCGTCGGAGACGATGTGCCCACCGGTGATGTGGCCGAGCAGCGCGCCGAGCGCCGTCGTCGCCGGCGGTAGCGAGATCGCCTCGCCCTTGCGTTCGGCGGCGGCGAAACGCCCGGCCATCAGCCCGACGCTGGCGCTTTCCACATAACCCTCACAGCCGGTGATCTGGCCGGCAAAACGCAGGCCGGGCCGCGATTTTAGCGTCAGTGACCGGTCGAGCAGGGTTGGGGAGTTGATATAGGTATTGCGGTGCAGGCCGCCGAGACGGGCAAATTCCGCATTTTCCAGACCCGGGATCATCCGGAAAATGTCCGCCTGCGCGCCATATTTCAGCTTCGTCTGGAAGCCGACCATGTTGTAGAGCGTGCCGAGTGCATTGTCCTGCCGCAGCTGCACGACGGCATAGGCCTTGACTGTCGGGTTATGCGCGTTCGTCAGCCCCATTGGCTTCATCGGTCCGTGGCGCAGTGTCTCGCGGCCGCGTTCAGCCATCACCTCGATCGGCAGGCAGCCGTCGAAATAAGGCGTGCCCTCCCATTCCTTGAAACCGACCGTGTCGCCTGATATCAGCGCGTCGACGAAGGCATTGTACTGCGCCTCGTCCATCGGGCAGTTGATATAATCCTTGCCGGTGCCGCCAGGCCCGACCTTGTCGTAGCGCGACTGATACCAGCAGATATCCATGTCGATGCTCTCGCGGTAGACGATCGGCGCGATGGCGTCGAAGAAGGCGAGCGAATCCTCGCCGGTTTCTGCCTGGATGGCGCTCGCGAGCGACGGCGCCGTCAGCGGTCCGGTGGCAACGATGGCAAGATCCCAGTCACTGGGCGGCAGGCCGGTGATCTCTTCACGCACGACGGTGATGAGCGGGTGGTCATGGACCGCCTTGGTCACCGCCTCGGAGAAGCCGTCACGATCGACGGCGAGCGCACCGCCGGCCGGTACCTGGCACCGATCGGCGGCGGCCATAATCAGCGAGCCCGCCATGCGCATCTCTGCATGGATGACGCCAACGGCATTGCTGGTCGCATCGTCGGAACGGAAGGAATTGGAACAGACAAGTTCGGCCAGGCCGTCGGTCTTATGCGCATCCGTGCCGCGCACCCCGCGCATTTCATGCAGGATGACCGGAACGCCGGAACTGGCGATCTGCCAGGCGGCTTCCGAACCGGCAAGCCCGCCGCCGACGACGTGGATGGGGGAATAGGAGGAGATCGTGTTCATCCTGGGCTGATATCATGTCGGCAGGAGCGATCCAACACCCGGGAATCAAAAACGGCGCCTTCGTGGCCCAGTACCCCGGAATCAAAAACGGCGCCTTCGTGGCGCCGTCTTGGAAGCATCGTACTCGCTATTAGCGGAACGAGCGGGATGCAATATTGCGGATGTCGTAGCGGCTGACGCCGATATCGGACAGGGTCTGGTTGGAAAGGCCGCCGAGTTCGTTGAGCGTACGACGGTAGCTGAGCCAGCTTTTTGCAATGCGGATCGGGTTCATTGTCTTCTTCCTATGTCCGCGGGGCGGCGGGATCGCCTGTCTCTCTGCGGTTGATGTCTATATAGGCGAGAACCGTCCGATTGTGCAGTGCAAATAAAAGGCGTCTGCCATGCAATTGTGCAATGTGATGCTCGACAATTAGGCGGTGAATATTTTTTGAGCGGGCTAATCAAGCGGAAAAACATGCAACCGCCGCGGCCACCACGTGCAGACAAAAGAAAACGCCCGCTGTGGGTACAGCGGGCGTTTCGATCGAGAGCAATCGTGCTTGGGAGGAGCGGCGATCGCCTTGAATTAGCGGGAAGAAGCCTCACGGGCAACGCGATGGATGTCCGAACGGTCGATGCCGAGATCGTGCAATTCGCGGTTGGTCATGCGGCCGAGTTCCGTGACGGTCTGACGATACTTGCGCCAGTTATTGAAAGAGCGAGAGAAGTTCATGTTAAGCCCCTTTCCGAGGGTTTCATCTGCCAGCAGCCACCGATCGGCGCTGACCTCTATTTGATGACCGGAATATATGTTGCGGCGCGAAAGACTAAAACAGCCAAGTTTTCAGATCACCCATGCAAATGATGCAATGCTCAAAGGGTATTTGACGCAGACTTACCGTTTTTTGGTCAACGAATAGGCAGAATGACTTTTAGGAGAGCAGGTCGATTTGGAGGGGCGAATGGGGTGCCGCATCGGAAAACGCCGCTCCCTCCGCCAGTTCCGCCCGTCCTTCTGCAACAAAAAAGAGGCGTTCCGCTTCGGATCGGAAGTCGCGCATCTGTTCACGGGGTTGGTGGGGCGGTGTGACGACAATGTGGCATTGACGGCGTCACACGACGAAAATCCTTCAACCATCAATGCTTTAATAAAGCTTTGGCTCAACAAAAACGCCCGCCGGGGGAGGATCCGGCGGGCGTGTGATGGTGACTGACAACTGGGAGGAGGAGTGTTGCCAGTCTATCGCAACGCGCTGGGAGGAGGAGTGCGCAGCTGCGAATCTCGTCACGGACAAAGCATCCGCGGGCATCCGGCTGGAGCCGGGCCGGGGCGCCATCCCCGCGCTTCGATGTTCTGATCTATAGTATGACTAATGAGTATTGTGCAGTGCAATAAATTCATGGGGGATATGCAAGGATCGCATGCCTCTCCGGCCATAAGCTTATATTAGCGCTTCTGCCGTTAGCGGCCGGTTAACACTCGATACTATTTAGACCAATGAGGAACTTGTATGTTTGTCGCAACAGCGTTTGCGAACGCCCGTGCTGCGTCTATAACGGCGTGAGCCGCAGCGCCGCAGTCGACGTTCCGGAAATCAGGGGGTTGAGCATGTATCGCGGCAGATTGGAGCGGGATCTCTCGCTCTGGGTGGGCAAGGGCCTGCTCGGGCAGGAAACGGCAGGTGCGCTTCTCGCCGAATATGACAGCCGCCCTGCAAGCTTCAGCCTCGGCAGGGTGCTGATGGCGCTGGCGGCGGTGCTGCTTGCCGCTGCCATCCTGTTGGTCGTCGCCTCCAACTGGGAAGCTATCCCGCGCCTTGTCCGCGTCGGCGGCATCCTTGCCCTGATCTGGTTGGTGCATATCGCCGCTGCCCGGATGCTTGCCCGCGGAGCGACAGCGGCCGCAGGTGGCTTGCTGGTCATCGGCGCGATGAGTTTCGGCGGCGCCATCTCGCTGGTCGGGCAAATGTATCACCTCTCCGGCGACGAGCAGACGGTGATGTATCTCTGGTTCGCGATCGCGACGATCTCGGCGATCCTGTTCCGTTCGGGTGCCGTGGCAGTCGTCGCGGGCTTCCTCTCCTGGGCGTCCTTCGCCGTCTATCTTGAGAACAACGACACACATTGGATAGGCTTCGACCCCTGGGTGGCGCCTCTCATGGCGGTGATCGTCATCGGGCTGGTGCGGTATACCGGCGCCGAGCGGGCTCGCCATCTGGCCTATCTGCTGCTGATCGGCTGGCTCGCCTGGCTCTATACTCTTTATGAGGAGATCGCCGTGGCGCTAGCCTTCGCGATCGGCGGAATGGCGGCCTTTGTCCTGACGGCGGTGCCGCTCCCGCGTATCGCCTCCTTGATCAGGAGCGCCGGTGCGGCTCCGGCCTTCTACAGCTTCCTTGTCGCTGTAATCGGCTTCCTGCTGCTGCATATCGAGATCGAGGATGGCTGGCGGCTGGTGGTGCTAGGAGTGGCGACGCTTGCCGCTTCCGTGCTGGCGATCGCCCTGCACGGCAGGGATAACGGCGCGGTGCGATATCTCGCCTATGCGACCTTTGCCGCCGAGATGCTTTATCTCGCCTCCGTCACCGTCGGCTCCATCCTCGGCACGTCGAGCCTCTTCCTTTTCTCCGGTCTCGTGGTCGCGCTGGTCGCCTGGATGGTCATCCGTCTCGAACGGCGTTTTTCGGCGAATGCCCAGGGGGAGCGCGCATGAGCTCGTTCATGGCAAAGCTGCAATCCGGCAAGGGCTATCTGCTTTCGGCCATCATCGTCGCCGGTCTGCAGACCCTTATCCTCGGCACGATCATCCAGAGCCGGGCGTCGATCCTCAGCAACGGCGCCGAGGTGCTGTTGAAGACGGCGCCCGTCGATCCGCGCGATTTCTTGCGCGGCGATTATGTCGTCTTGAACTACGACATTTCCTCAGTGCCGGTTCACACGGTTTCCGGCGGGATTCCGGCCGAGGTTGGCGAACGGGTGTTATGGGTTCGGTTGAAGAGGCAGGAGGACGGTTTCTGGACCGTCACCGAATCGTCCTTCCACGAGCTGCCTCCGCAGCCGGAGACGGTGATCCTGCGCAGCCTGCCGTTTTATGGTGGCGGACTTGCCGCCGGCGACAATATGCGTGTCGAATACGGCATCGAGCGCTACTACGTTCCTGAAGGCAAGGGCAAGCCGATCGAGGAGGCCCGCAACGACGGCAATGTCGCAATATCGGTGCGTGTCTCGGCTGATGGAAGCGCGCAAATCCGCAGCCTTCTCGTTGACGGCAAGGCGGTTTACGACGAGCCGCTTTACTGATCCGACGACGCTTCGGAGGAGGGCGGCTGCAGGGCCGCAGGTCCCCTGTCATTTGCCGTTCATTTTTCCTTTGCCTCGACCAAATCGGGTGATATAGAGACGCCGCGCTCCGGAAGGCCTCATGCGCAGGCATAGGCATGCGGTTTTGTGAACGCGGGTATGGTGAAATTGGTAGACACGCCAGATTTAGGTTCTGGTGCCGCAAGGCGTGGGAGTTCAAGTCTCTCTACCCGCACCAAGCTGTTTGCAGGCGGGAGACTGAAATCGGTTGGCTTAGGGCAGCCGAGAGTTGTCCCGAACACCCCGCGAGTGCCGTTCCCCTTTGGGCGGAATGATACAGGAATTGGGAAAAGCCACGCGCGGCAGGATCGCCGGCGTCGTGCTCATCGAAACGAACGGCGTCTGGGCACGGCCGCCACGAAATGAAGGTAGGAAGACATGCAGGTTATCGAAACGCTCGCTGAAGGGCTGAAGCGCGAAATCAAGGTCGTTATCCCGGCCAAGGACATGCAAGACAAGATGAATGAGCGTCTTGCCGATGTGAAGGACAAGGTACGCATCAACGGCTTCCGTCCGGGCAAGGTACCCGCTGCTCACCTGAAGAAGGTCTACGGCAAGTCGATCATGGCCGACCTCGTCAACGAGATCGTCCGCGAGCAGCCGGCCGCGATCCTGTCCAGCCGCGGTGAGAAGTCGGCCACGCAGCCGGAAATCGCCATGACGGAAGACAAGGACGAAGCCGACAAGATCCTCGCTGCCGAGCAGGATTTCGAATTCACGCTCTCCTATGAAGTTCTGCCGCCGATCGAACTGAAGTCGGTCAAGGGCATCAAGGTCACGCGCGAAGTCATCGACATCTCGGACGACGAAGTCAACGAGCAGGTCCTGAAGGTCGCCGAAAGCGCCCGCGCCTACGAGACCAAGACCGGCAAGGCCGCGAACGGCGACCGCATCACCATGGATTATGTCGGCAAGGTCGACGGCGAAGCCTTCGAAGGCGGCACCGACCAGGGCGCCGAACTGGTGCTCGGCTCCGGCCGCTTCATTCCGGGCTTCGAAGACCAGCTCGTCGGCGTCAAGGCCGGCGTTGAGAAGACCATCACCGTGACCTTCCCGGCCGACTACCCGGCCAAAAACCTCGCCGGCAAGGAAGCGACCTTCGACGTGTCAGTCAAGGAAGTCGCAGCACCTGCCGATGTCGAGATCAACGACGAACTCGCCTCCAAGCTCGGCATCGAATCCGCCGATCGCCTGAAGGAAATCGTCCGTGGCCAGATCGAATCGCAGTACGGCTCGCTGACCCGCCAGAAGCTGAAGCGCCAGATCCTCGACCAGCTCGACGAGATGTACAAGTTCGAGACCCCGAACTCGCTCGTCGACGCCGAATATAACGGCATCTGGAGCCAGGTGAACAACGACCTCGCCCAGTCCGGCAAGACCTTCGAGGACGAAGACACGACTGAGGAGAAGGCTCGCGAGGAATACAAGACGCTCGCCGAGCGCCGCGTTCGCCTCGGCCTCGTTCTCTCCGAAATCGGCGAAAAGGCCGGCGTCGAGGTCAGCGAAGACGAGATGCAGCGCGCCATTTACGATCAGCTGCGCCAGTATCCGGGCCAGGAAAAGCAGATCCTCGAATTCTTCCGCAGCCAGCCGGGTGCCGCCGCTTCGATCCGCGCACCGATCTTCGAAGAGAAGGTCATCGATCACCTGCTGACCGAAATCGACGTCACCGACAAGAAGGTGACGAAGGAAGAGCTGCTCGCCGAGGAAGAAGGCGAGGCGAAGGCCGAGACCAAGAAGGCCGCGCCGAAGAAGAAGGCTGCCGCCAAGGCAGAAGCAGCTGACGCCGGTGAAGGCGAAGAAGCAGCACCGAAGAAGAAGGCTGCTCCGAAGAAGAAGGCGGCTGACGAAAGCGCCGAATAATCGCTTTTCAGTCCTACAGCGCCGCGCGTCTTTTTAGACGCGCTAAGGACGCTGTAACACTTTGAATTGCTGCATCCTGAAATCGGATTCCGATTTAAGGAATCATGCAGTAAAGTTTGGAAGGCCTCGCCATCGTGCGGGGCCTTTTTCTATTATCCAGGCAGTTTCATTCGCGCCGCCTACTCCATTGTGTTTATTCATCCGAAACAACAAAGAGTTGCGTTAAAGTATAATTAGATGCAGATTTCGCTGATGGTGGAGGGACCGGAAAATGACTGCAAAGCATGACATGAAGAAGCTCGTGGAAGAAATCTATGCTGTGCGTGACCGCGGCGATGTCGAAGCTACGCTGGCGCTGATCGGCGAGGGTTGCACCTTTCGCATGGTCGGCAATACACGGCTGGCGCCTTTTTCGACTGAATCAAGCGGGCATGCTTTTCGCCAGGCGATAACCCAGCTTATCACAGTGTGGGATCTATCGAATATCAGGACAGCCGGCATCTATGTGGACGAAGATGAGCATATGGTCTTTGCCCACCGCGAAGGCGAGGTCAGGCACATCCCATCGGGCGTGAGCTTCCATACGGAATTCGTCGACAAGATCCATTTCCGAGATGGGAAACCCGTCAAGATCGTCGAATTCGTCGACACGCTGCAAGTGGCCGAGACGACCCAGATGATCCAAGTCGCTTAAACGGCCACTAAATTCGGAGCCTTCAAAGCGCGTTGTCAAACTTGATTCAAGCGACGCGCTTTATCGACATGCATTGGCTTAGAGTTTGATGCCGCCCATGTTTTTGGGCGTCATCCGGCGTTCAAGAATTACCGCTCAATGCGCTGTCAGTTGCGCGACTTTCCTGACATGGCTGACGGCTGCGGCGCCGCCGGCGGTCTGTGTGAAGAGGTGGAGCGTTTCTTCTTCGTCGTCGGCGACCGGCGTCAGGGCCTGATCCATATAGGTCTTCGACTTCGCATCCCTTGAAATCAGGAATGCCGAAATCGTCAAGCCAATGATCGTGCCGGCGAGCGAAGCATGTTTTCTGAAGGTTTCCCAGGCAAAACGCGGCCAGAAGACCAGCGGATTCTCACGCGGCAGGTCCGGGCGCCGCTCCGACGGGGTCTTCAGGCGCAGCAGGCCGCTTTGCAGCGGATGCACGTTTTCTAGCGGCACGGTGGTCGCGAAGGAGACGAGAACCTTGACGAGCCTTGCCAGCGGTACCCCCGTCGCCACGGCACGGCGCAGCAGCGTCTTCATATGATCAGGCGAATAATAGAGCGACCAGGCCTCGTGGTAGATGTTTTCCCATTCCTGCTTGCTCATTTTGGGATGCGCGGTGCAGACGTGCTCGACATCATAGATATTGAGATCGGCATCCATCTCGATGCCCTTCTTCCACAGGACCTGATGGTCCTCGGAACCGGGCAGCGGCGTCAGGATGAAGAATTCGATGACGTCGAGCGGCAGCTCTTCCTGGATGATCGTGATGTCGCGGCGGATCGATTCCGGCGTATCGGCCGGGAAGCCCAAGATATAACCGGCAAGCGTCATGATGCCCTGTGCCTTCCAGGCGAGCAGCATCTTGCGGTATTCAGTGATCTTGTTCTGGTTCTTCTTGGCGGCGGTCAGATTGTCCGGATTGACGTTTTCGAGGCCGATGAAGACGCGGGTGACACCGGCGCGTCTGGATTTCTCGATGAAGTTAGGGATCTTGTGGCAGAGCGTGTCGACCTGGATCATCAGGCCGAGCGGAATGCCGTCCCGCTCCTTGAGCTCGATCAGCCGGTCGAAGATCGCTTCCCAATCCTTGTTACGGGCGAAATTGTCGTCGGTGATGAAGAATTTGTGGATGCCCTGCGCCCAGTTCATCCGCACCAGTTTCTCGACGTCGTCGGCCGAACGGAAGCGTGACTTGCGTCCCTGCACATTGATGATGGTGCAGAACGAGCACTGATAGGGACAGCCACGCCCGGCATCGAAGCTGGTGCTGAGCCCGAGCGTGCGCTGGATATTGTCCTTCGGCAGGAAGGGAACCGGCGTGCCGCCGATGCCCGGAAGGTCGTTCATGAAATTGTAGAGCGGCTTCAGTTCGCCGGCGGCGGCGTCGCGCAGCACCATGTCGAGCCGGCCCTCGGCCTCGCCGGCAAACATCGAGATGCCCATGTCGCGGCAGGCGTCGAGCCCGACCGCCTTGCCATCCAGCATCGACAGGCAGCCGGAAACATGAAAGCCGCCGATCGAAACCGGCAGGCCGGCATCTCGGAACGGACGGGCGATATCGAGGGCGCGCGGATACTGGTTGGTCTGGACGCCGACGAGTGCGATCATGCCGAAATTGTCGTGGCGCTTGAACTGCGCCAGCAGTCCGGCGACATCGATCCGGGTGTTGGTTTCGTCGATCACGGTGATGTCGATCGCCGTATCGTCGCCGAGCACCTTGCGCTCGGCACATTCGGCGGCGATGCCGTAAAGAGCCGCAAGCGAATTGGAGGGGATCATCGCCCGCCACCAGCGGATTACGTAGCCATCATCGTCATAATGCGACGGCTTGATCAGGATCAGCTGAAAACGTCGGCGCGCAGCTTCTAAGACATGGGACAAGAGTATCTATCTTTCTTTAGAAGCTTTTGCCCGAAGGCAAAATGGCGTTGAAGGCATATAGCAGGCACGACACATCAATGCGATTTAGGAGGTCAAACTAAGGCGTAAAAAACGGCACGGCGCGCAAACGCTCCGCGAAGTGTATCATTCCTCAATATACTACCCGATATCGAGCAGCAATGCGCGATGGTCGGAGACTTCGGGTGCCACGACCACTTCGAATTTGGCAACCTTCACCTCCGGTGTCACCAGCATGTAGTCGGCAAAGCGGCCCTGCTTCAGATAGTAGGAGGTTCGCGTGTCTACAAGGCCGTATCCGGTGACGAGATCGGAAAGCCCGAGTCTGGCAAGAATCGTAAAGGTCGAGCTGTCGGGCAGCACGTTGAAATCGCCGCAGACGACGAGCCTTTCGTCGCCGGGCCAGACGCGCTCGATGAGCCTGATCAGCGCTACGGCCTGCTCGTCGCGCGCTGCGGTATCGCCCTTGCCTGCGGGATCGCGCAGGCCATGCATGTGGGCGATAGTTATGGTTGAAGCATGCTCATGGCTGAAGAGGCGGATGCAATGGGCGTTTCGGGGCCGCGGATGTTCGCCCCAGCCATCAGCGGAAAAACGGCCATGCACGAAGTCCAGCCCCTGGGCGATGACGGAGTGGGTTTTGCGCACGAAGGTCGCCAGCCCGAATTCGGCGACAATGACGGTATCGCCATCGAAAAGCTCGCCTTTCGAGGTCGGGCAGAAGAAGCCGTCGTGGCCGGGCAGGGCGGCGCTGATCTCGGTAAAGAGATTGAAGCGCTGCGGCAACTCGACATCGCCGTCCCGATAGACCGACCAGCCGCAGCCCGTACCCGGCGCCCGCAGCACCTCCTGCAGGCACAGCACATCCGGATCGGCCTCGGTGACGTAGGTAATCAGGGCGTCATGCAGCCTGCCGCCCCATGCGTTCAGCGAAATGATGCGCAATGTCGTTCCCGGATTTGCTGTCTACGCGACGGACTTAGAGTTCCGACTTGATGTCGCCCATCCGGTTCCAGGCATCGAGCCCGGCGATCTTGTAGGCTTCGGCGAGCGTCGGGTAGTTGAAGGTGTTTTCGACGAAATATTCGACGGTCCCTTTGAGATTGAGCACCGCCTGGCCGATATGCACCAGCTCGGTGGCGCCTTCGCCGACGATATGCACGCCGAGCAGGCGGCGCGTCTTCAGCGAGAAGATCAGCTTCAAAAGCCCGGTGTCGAGGCCCATGATATGACCGCGTGACGTCTCGCGGAAGCGGGCGATGCCGCATTCATAGGGAATGCCGCGCTCCTTCATCTCTTCTTCGGTCAGGCCGCAGGTCGAAATCTCCGGCACGGCATAGATGCCGTAGGGGAAATATTTCGGCGGTTCCTTGGCGACCGCGCCGATCGCGACGCGGGCGGCGATGCGGCCCTGTTCCATCGAGGTCGAGGCAAGGCTCGGAAAGCCGACGACGTCGCCGGCGGCGTAGACGTTGGCAACCGATGTCTGGAAGGTTTCCGGATTGACCTTGAGACGGCCGCGGCTGTCGGCTTCGAGGCCGATGGCCTGAAGGTTCAGCGCATCGGTCGCCCCCATGCGGCCGGCGGCGAAAAGCACCATGTCGGTCGTCAGGCGCCGGCCGCTGTCGAGCGTCAGCTCGACCTTGCCATTCTCAAGCGTCTCCACCTTGTCGACCTTCTGGCCGAGCAGCAGCTTCATGTTGCGGTCGCGCAGCTGGTAGGTAAAATCCTCGATGATTTCCTTGTCGATGAAGTCGAGCATTGTCGCCTTCGGGTCGATCACGGTGACAGCCGTGTCGAGCGCGCTGAAGATCGTCGCATATTCGATGCCGATGACGCCGGCGCCGATGACAACCATCGATCGCGGCAGGTCCTGGATGTCGAGCAGTTCGTCGCTGTCAAGCACGGTCTTGCCGTCGAAGGGTATGTAATCGGGGCGGAAAGGCTTTGTGCCGACGGCAAGCAGCACGCTGGCGCCGGTGACCTGCGTGGTCTCACCGTCATCCTTGATCACCTGCAGCGTCGACGCATCGATGAAGCTCGCCTTGCCGCGAATATGCTGCACGCGGTTGCGGGCGAACTGGTGTTCAAGCACCTCGACCTCGTGGTTGAGCGTAATCAGCAGGCGGCGGCGCAGGTCATCTGCACTGATCTCTTCCTTGACGCGGTAAGACCGGCCGTAGAAGCCGCGTTCGCGCCAGCCGGAAAGATTAAGTGCGGTCTCGCGCAGCGTCTTCGAGGGGATGGTGCCGGTGTGCACGGACACGCCGCCGACGCGCTTGCCCTGCTCGATGACAAGCACTTTCTTGCCGAGTTTTGCCGCTTGGATCGCGCCGCGGCGCCCTGCGGGACCGCTGCCCACCACAACGAGATCGTACTGAAGCATCATCAAGCCCCGGATTGGAAAGGAATCATTTTGCGACGCAAAATGTCGCCCGTCCATCGTTAGCCGGTCAATGTTACAGATTGTTTTACAGCCGCCGATTCCGCCGGACCTGTGCCTTTCAGATCAGCTTCAGCCCCTTCAGGCTGACATGGCCATCCCTGCCGATGATGACGTGGTCGTGGACGGTGATATCGAGAGCCTTGGCCGCATCGATGATCACCTTCGTCATGTCGATGTCGGCGCGCGACGGTGTCGGGTCGCCGGACGGATGGTTGTGCACCAGGATCATCGCCGTTGCCGAAAGCTCGAGCGCGCGTTTCACCACCTCGCGCGGATAGACCGGCGTGTGGTCGACCGTGCCGCGACCTTGCACCTCATCGGCGATCAGCACATTGCGCTTGTCGAGGAAGAGGATGCGGAACTGTTCGCGTGTCTCGTGCGCCATGGCGGCATGGCAATATTGGATGACCGAAGACCACGAAGACAGGACCTGCTTGCTCCTGAGCTCGCTCTTCAAGGTCCGGTGGGCGACAGTCGAGATCAGCTTCAGGTCGAGCGCTACGGCCTCGCCGACGCCCTTTACCTCGGTCAGCAGCGCCGCAGGCGCACCGAAGACGCCGGAGAGCGAGCCGAACCGCTCGATCAGCGCCTTGGCGATCGGCTTGGTGTCGCGCCGCGGGATCAGGCGAAAAAGCAGCAGCTCGAGGATTTCGTAGTCGGCAAGCGCGGTGTCGCCCAGCTCACGGAAGCGGTCACGCAACCGCTCGCGATGGCCATGATAATGTTCATGGCCGGCAAGCGAAGCGGGCAGGGCGGTCCTGGCATTTGGTGCGGACGGTTTCTGCGGTCGTCCGCCAAAGAATGAGCGTTCGTCGGCGGCAATGGGCTCTTGCGTCTCGAAAGGCAGCTCGTCGTCGGAAGATGTCGAAACGGGGCCTTTCGCCATCGAATCGTCACCCGTTGTGCGATGGCAGACCGGGGCGGTCGAGCCCACCCGGCGACAGCGTGAAGATCTCGCAGCCATCGGAGGTGACACCGACGGTATGTTCGTACTGGGCCGACAGCGAGCGGTCGCGGGTGACCGCCGTCCAGCCGTCGGCGAGCACCTTCACATGCGGCCGACCGAGGTTGATCATCGGCTCGATGGTGAAGATCATGCCTTCGCGCAGCTCCGGCCCCTCGTTGGCGCGGCCGTAGTGCAGGATATTCGGCGAATCGTGGAACAGCCGGCCAACGCCATGGCCGCAGAAATCGCGCACCACCGAACAGCGTTCGGCTTCCGCATAGGTCTGGATCGCCTCGCCGATCGCTCCGGTGCGGGCGCCGGGCCTGACGGCGCCAATGCCGCGCATCAGTGATTCATAGGTGACCTCGAGCAGCCGCTCGGCAGCACGCTTGACGACGCCGACGGGATACATCCGACTGGAATCCCCATGCCAGCCGTCGAGCACGAAGGTGACGTCGATATTGACGATATCGCCGTCACGCAGCGGTTTGTCGTTCGGAATACCGTGGCAGACGACGTGATTGATCGAAGTGCAGGTCGATTTTGTGTAACCGCGATAATTCAGCGTCGCCGGATAGGCGCCATGATCCATGCCGAAATCGAAGACGAACCGGTCGATTTCATCAGTCAGCAGGCCGGGCTTGACGATGTCGGCAAGCGCATCGAGGCAGCGCGCGGTCAGCTGGCATGCCCTGCGCATACCCTCGAATGCTTCAGCGTCATAAAGCCGGATGGCGCCCGTATTCTTCGGGGGCGCGGTAGAGGCTTCGATATAGTTCACCATTGCAGGGCCTTAGCGGAGATTGTTAGATTTGTTCATAATGCAGCTATGCCGGGTTCGTCCATCACGATCAACCGCCAGGACGAGATTTCTAGACAGATCCGATCAGTCCAGCGTGCAGCTTTCCACATCCGTTCGACGGACAATCAACGGTCCGGCTGGAATATCCACAATCTTCCCAAAGGGATAGGATTGATTGCATGAAGCCTCCCCGCTACTCACCGATTGGTGACAGCGGGGAAGGGTCGGTCATGCTGAATGAAGCGGTAAATCTTGAAAATTCACCCGGGGTCGACGGAGAGCCGGAACGGCGCGTGCGTGATCGCGGCGCCACCGAGCGCGCAATCCTTGCCGCAGCCAAGGGCCTGCTGGCCGAGGAAGGCTTCCAGAATTTCGGCATCAATGCGGTTGCCCGCCGCGCTGGTTGCGACAAGCAGCTGATCTATCGCTACTATGGCGGCCTCGACGGCTTGGTCGAGGCGATCGGCGCCGATCTCGGCACATGGGTGAAGGATCGAATCCCGGAAGACGCCGGCGGCATGTTCCTGCTCACCTATGGCGACCTGATGGAGCGGCTGTCGCTTCTCCTCCTCGACGCCTTGAGAAACGATCCGCTGATGCGCCGCATCCTCGCCTGGGAGATTTCTGAAAACACCGAACAGGTGAGGCGGCTGTCGGAAGCGCGTTCGAAGGCGCTCGCCCTCTGGCTCGAGCGCATGCGCGGCTCGCTGGCGCCGCCGAAGGGCGTGGATGCAGCAGCGGTCAACGCCGTCATCATCGCTGCGATCCAGCACCTCGTGCTGGCCGCCGCAGCCGGCGGGCAGTGCGCCGGCCTGTCGCTGAAGACATCAAAGGACTGGGAGAAGGCGGCGACGGCGCTGAAGCGCATCGTGCGCGGCGTCTACGGCTGAGATCTACTCATCCACAGGGGGGCGGGCCTGCGTTAACCCTAACAAATGGTTTACATTGCGCAGGGCTGGTTAAGCCGACAGTGTGGCGGTGAGCAGAGATGTATGAGTAGAGCCCCGAGTTGACGCCCATGGCAACCAAGATCGCTAAAGCCGCGTTTCTGGTGACGGCGATGATGTTTTTCGCAGTCCTGGCGCTGGATATCGCAATTCCGACGCTGGTGCTTTGCATTATGGCATTGTCGACCTGGTTGGTCTCTCTCGATCTGCCCGTGGCGCGCAAGCATGGAGGAGAGGCCGCATGAAGTGGTTTCTGATCTTCTGGGCCGGCCCCATCGTCTTTCTGGGCGGATGGTATTGGCTCTCCTATTACGACATGAGTTTCGGCATCTTCATGTTCACGCGGCAGGTTCATGACCTGACCTTCGAGCTTTACGGCAAGGCGCTCGGCATTCCGCCGGAGACCATCCCGCCGCTCGTTGCCCGCGCGATCGCGGTGGACAGCCTCGTCGTTTTCGCCATCCTTGGCCTGCGGAAGCGAAAGTCGATCATCGCCTGGTGGAAGGCGCGTCAGGCGCTGAATTCATCTCCATCAGACCTTGCCAGCAAGGAAAGCCTGTCGAGCGCGCCCTGAAGGATGAAGCTTGCGGCGGCCGAATCGATCCGTTCGGCCCGCTTGGCGCGCGAGACGTCCATTTCGAGCAGCGTCCGTTCGGCGGCGACCGTCGAAAGCCGCTCATCCCAATAGACGAAAGGCAGCGCCGTCTTCTGCTCCATATTGCGCACGAAGGCGCGCGTTGCCTGCACGCGCGGACCTGCTGATCCATCCATGTTCATCGGCAGGCCGATGATAAAGCCTGCGACCTTTTCCGCTGCGGCGAAGTCCAATAGCGCCTGTGCATCGATGGTGAACTTGACGCGGCGGATCACCGTGCGCGGCGTGGCGAAACGCCGCCCGAGATCGGACATCGAAAGCCCGATCGTCTTGGTGCCGAGATCGAGGCCGGCAATTGCCTGTCGCGGGGCAAGCGTCTCGGCCATTTCCTCGATTGTCAGCACCGTCATCGCCGTTTCATCCCGTCAAAACAAATTGAAGTCGCCGCCGCTTTTCTTTGCGGCCGCATAAGATATGTCCTTAGGGCATGACGCCGAAAAGTGTGAGCGGTTTTCGGACGACATCATGTCCTCATTCTTTGATGTGGCATCGAAACCGGCTTTGCATCACGTAATAAAGGAGACATTTCATGAAGATCACCTGGCTCGGCCATTCCGCCTTCCGCATCGAGACATCCAAGGCGAAGATCCTGCTCGACCCATTCCTCAGCTATAACGCCTCCTTTTCCGGCCAGGATATCAAGGATGTTTCCGCAGGCATCACGCACATCCTGTTGACGCATGGCCATGGCGATCATGTCGGCGATACCGTGGCACTCGCCAAGGAAACCGGCGCCGTCGTTCTCGCCAATGCCGATCTCGCCGCTTGGCTCGGCTCCAAGGGCGTCGACAGGATCGAGATGGGCAATACCGGCGGCACGATCGCGCTCGGCAGTTTCTCGGCGACCTTCACCAATGCACTGCACTCCTCCGCCCAGATCACTGAGGACGGCGTCTCGCATGCGCTCGGCAACGCCAATGGCCTGATGCTGCATTTCGACGACGAAGCCTCGATCCTTGCCATGGGCGATACCGATATCTTCTCCGACATGGCGCTGATCAACGAATTGCACCAGCCCGATATCGGTTTCGTGCCGGTCGGCGACCGCTTCACCATGGGCGGCGCGGTGGCAGCACTTGCCTGCCGGCGCTATTTCAACTTCAAGACCGCAATCCCCTGCCATTACGGCACCTTCCCGATCATCGATCAGACGGCCGAAAAATTCATTGCCGGCATGGAGGGATCGCAGACGGATGTGAGGGCGATCAAGCCTTCCGAGAGCCTGTCGATCTGACGAAATCCCGTTGCGTCAGGCGGACATGGCCTTTATAGCGGGTAGGAAAAATCCTATCCGGAGAATGCCATGTCCGTCGATCTTGCCACCGTGAAGCGCGTCGCCCGCCTTGCCCGTATTGCCGTCTCCGAGGACGAGGCAAATCGCATGGTCGGCGAGCTGAACGGCATCCTTGGCTTCGTCGAGCAACTCTCCGAAGTTAATGTCGACGGCGTCGAGGCGATGACGTCGGTTACCCCGATGGCGATGAAGAAGCGGACCGATGAGGTGACCGACGGCAGCAAGGCAGCCGATATCGTCGCCAATGCGCCCGTCACCGACCACAATTTTTTCCTGGTGCCGAAAGTCGTCGAATAAGGCTTCGAAGCCTCTTTCCGACCCTGTTGCCATTTCCAGATCTGAAGCGAAAACACGATGAGCGAACTCACCAGCCTGACCATTGCCGAAGCCCGCCAGAAGCTGCGCGCCAAGGAAATCACCGCGATCGAGCTGACCGAAGCCTATATCTCGGCGATCGATGCGGCCAATGGCCGGCTGAACGCCTATATAAAGGTCACGCCGGATCTCGCCCGCGTCATGGCGAAGAACTCCGACGAGCGCATCGCCACCGGCAAGGCAGGCGAACTCGAAGGCATTCCGCTCGGCATCAAGGATCTCTTTGCCACCGTCGGCGTTCACACCCAGGCCTGCAGCCACATTCTCGATGGTTTCGAGCCGCGTTATGAATCGACCGTCACGCAGAACCTCTGGGATGACGGCGCCGTCATGCTCGGCAAGCTCAACATGGACGAATTCGCCATGGGTTCGTCGAATGAAACATCCTATTACGGCCCGGTGATCAATCCCTGGCGCGCCGCAGGCTCCAACCAGCAACTCGTGCCCGGCGGCTCCTCCGGCGGTTCGGCCGCAGCCGTCGCCGCCCATCTTTGCGCTGGCGCCACCGCGACCGATACCGGCGGCTCGATCCGCCAGCCGGCCGCCTTCACCGGCACCGTCGGCATCAAGCCGACCTATGGCCGCTGCTCGCGCTGGGGCACCGTCGCCTTTGCCTCCTCGCTCGACCAGGCAGGCCCGATCGCCCGCGACGTGCGCGATGCCGCAATCCTTTTGAAGTCGATGGCAAGCGTCGACGCAAAGGACACGACGTCGGTCGATCTGCCGGTGCCGGATTACGAAGCAGCTCTCGGCCAATCGCTGAAGGGCATGAAAATCGGCATCCCGAACGAATACCGTGTCGAGGGCATGCCCGACGAGATCGAAACCCTCTGGCGCCAGGGCATCGCCTGGCTGAAGGATGCCGGCGCCGAGATCGTCGACATCTCGCTGCCGCACACCAAATACGCCCTTCCGGCCTATTACATCGTCGCTCCGGCCGAGGCATCCTCGAACCTCGCGCGCTACGACGGCGTGCGGTACGGCCTGCGCGTCGACGGCAAGGATATCGTCGACATGTATGAGAAGACCCGTGCCGCGGGCTTCGGCAAAGAAGTCAAGCGCCGCATCATGATCGGCACCTATGTGCTGTCGGCCGGTTATTACGATGCCTATTACATCCGCGCCCAGAAAGTCCGCACGCTGATCAAGCGCGATTTCGAACTCGCCTTCGACGCCGGCGTCGACGCCATCCTGACGCCGGCAACGCCGTCGTCGGCCTTCGGCGTTGCCGATGAGAACCTCGCCGCCGATCCGGTGAAGATGTATCTGAACGACATCTTCACTGTGACGGTCAACATGGCAGGCCTTCCCGGCATCGCCGTGCCGGCCGGTCTCGATCACAAGGGCCTGCCGCTCGGCCTGCAGCTGATCGGCAAGCCCTTCGATGAGGAAACCCTCTTCAAGACCGCCCACGTCATCGAGCAGGCAGCCGGCCGGTTTACGCCGGCCAAGTGGTGGTAACGGACCTAACGATCCCGATAGCGGCTGCCGACCACGAAGCGGTCGGCGCCCTCGGCTTTGCCGCATGGTTGGCTAATTGACAGCCGGAACCGGGAGGAGGCCTCATGCCGAAACAGGATCTTGTGCGATTGATCGAGGCAGCTGATCGCCTCGCTGCCGGCGGTTTCACCATGGGCCCGGATTGGCAGGCGCTCCACGACATCTGCCAGCGCCACGAAGGCGAACAGCCGTTCGACTGGGGGCACGCCCTTTGCCATCGCATCGAGGGCGATGACTGGAACGCCGATTACTGGTATCGCCGTGCCGGCAAGACGCGCGGCACGGGCTCGATGGCCGACGAGTGGTCGGCGATGCGGACGGAACTCTCTGCAAAGGCTTGAGGCGATACCCTGACCGCGCCCGTTTGAGACGCGATCAGGAGTGCCACTATTACCTGTTGTTCAGCTGTGACCTGACCAGCCTCAGCCCTCTTTCGGTGATCCGGTAGGGCTGGCCGCCTGAGGACTTGATTGCCCTTAGCCGCTTCAGCCTGCGGAAGAGATCGAGGTCGACGCCGGGATAGACCCAGCCATCGCGGGTGAAGCAACTGACTGCCTCGATCTTCCTGTCGTCGTCGCGGGTAATTTCAATGCGGCCGCCTTGGGCCATGAGATGCAGGATGCGCTGCTCCGTGCGAGAAATGTCCATGTGTTGAGATCCGGTATCGCGCCCGGCAGGGCGCACAAAAACGATCTGGCGCTCATTCGAACGTCAGGGCTTCGTTTTTCGGGCCCATGCGCGCAAGCGAACTTGCGGGCAGGGCCTTTACCGGGTCTCAGGCAGGCTCAACATAAAACACCTCGATAGGGTTTATTATTCAGCCCGGAAAATTCGGTCAAGAGCGTGGTCTCCGGTCAAAACCAGTCGAAAACCTTACTTTTGGCCGATCATCCCTTTGGAGGTACTGGTAAATTCCGCGACTCAATGGTCTAGTTGAGGGGTAACGCGGAGGTGTCGTTGATCCACATTCGCAATGCCCGCGACGGTGAAGCGGAGCTATTGAGCGAGATTGGGCTCAGGGCCTGGCAAAATGCGATGGCGTCGATCGGCGAATCGGACGCGATGATCGATGCAGCGCGCAACGCCTTTCGGAACTTCGTGGAAAACGACTGGCTGACCATCACCGTTGTCGAGCAGAACGGCCAGGTGGCAGGCTGGGCGGCGCGCGAGGGATTGGACGAAACCATCTCGGATTTCTGGATCGATCCCGCCTTCACCCGCCAGGGCCTCGGTTCGGCCCTTCTCGTCCGCATCGAAAAGGAGATCGCCGATCAGGGCCTCGAGAAGGCGGCGATGCAGACCCATTCCGGCAATAGCGAAGCGATCGGCTTCTTCCAGAAGCACGGCTACAGCATTCACTGGCTCTCGGTTGCCTACAATCCGAAGCTCGACCGAGACGTGCCCTCCGTTGGACTGACGAAACAGCTCGTTTCGGATGGCCAAGGTGGCTATGGGCTGGAATTCTGATGCTTCAAGAATCCTAAAGAAGGAGAGGCCTCCATTGCGGCAGGAAGGCCAGCACAGCAATTAGTGCGCCGTGCAGAATCAGGATCGCCGCCAGGATTGACCGGAACGGCTCCTTTCTCGTCTTGTGCCGCAGCAACTGCTGTGCAGCCAGCGCGCCAAGGCTGCCGCCGATCAGCGCAAGGATGAGAAGCGTGCGCTCGCTGATGCGCCACCTGCCGTGGCGCGCCGCCTGCTTGTCCATGAAATAGATCGAAAACACCAAGAGGTTCAGCGTCAGAAACAGCAAGGCCGATTTGAGGATATCGATCATCGTCATCGGGAAACCCTAGCGTGGCTCCGTTAACGAACGGCAAAACCGTGATGCGGACCACGGCGAAAGCCTTGCACCGGCACACCATTTCCTTTACCTCACCAGTGGAAAAGAACAGCCTGCAAAGAGCATCAGATGACCCTTGTCGACGTCCGCACGCCTGATCCGAAACGCTTCATCCCCGGCGCCACCGGCGACTGGGAAGTCATCGTCGGCATGGAAGTCCATGCCCAGGTGCTGTCGAATTCGAAGCTCTTCTCCGGCGCCTCGACGGAATTCGGCAAGCCGCAGAATTCGAACGTCTCGCTGGTCGACGCCGCCATGCCCGGCATGCTGCCCGTCATCAACGAGGAATGCGTCAAGCAGGCTGTTCGCACCGGCCTCGGCCTGAAAGCCCAGATCAACAAGCGCTCCCTCTTTGATCGCAAGAACTATTTCTATCCCGACCTACCGCAGGGCTATCAGATCTCCCAGTTCAAGGATCCGATCGTCGGCGAGGGCAAGATCGTCATTTCGCTCGGGCCGGACCGTCAGGGCCAGTTCGAGGATATCGAGATCGGCATCGAGCGCCTGCATCTGGAGCAGGACGCCGGCAAGTCGATGCATGACCAGCACGCGACCATGTCCTATGTCGATCTGAACCGTTCCGGCGTCGCACTGATGGAGATCGTCTCCAAGCCCGACATGCGCTCGTCCGACGAGGCCAAGGCCTATATGACCAAGCTGCGCTCGATCGTGCGCTATCTCGGCACCTGCGACGGCAACATGGACGAAGGTTCGATGCGCGCCGACGTCAACGTCTCCGTCCGCCGCCCGGGCGAGGGTTTCGGCACGCGCTGCGAGATCAAGAACGTCAACTCCATCCGCTTCATCGGCCAGGCGATCGAATATGAAGCCCGTCGCCAGATCGGCATTCTGGAGGAAGGCGGCACGATCGATCAAGAAACCCGCCTCTTCGATCCGAACAAGGGCGAGACGCGATCGATGCGCTCCAAGGAAGATGCGCACGACTATCGTTATTTCCCCGATCCGGATCTGCTGCCGCTCGAATTCGGCGATGCCTTCATCAAGGCGCTCGAAGCCGATCTGCCGGAACTGCCCGACGACAAGAAGGAGCGCTTCGTGCGCGAGCTCGGCCTGTCGATCTACGACGCCTCGGTGCTCGTTTCCGAAAAAGCGATTGCCGATTATTTCGAAGCCGTCGCCGCAGGCCGTGACGGCAAGACGGCCGCCAACTGGGTGATCAACGATCTGCTCGGCGCCCTGAACCGGACCGGCAAGGATATCGAGCAGACGCCGGTTTCGCCGGCCCAGCTCGGCGCCATCATCGATCTCATCAAGGCGGGAACCATATCCGGCAAGATCGCCAAGGATCTCTTCGAGATCGTGCTCACCGAGGGCGGCGATCCCGCCGAGATCGTCGAGGCGCGCGGCATGAAGCAGGTGACGGATACCGGCGCGATCGAAAAGGCCGTGGACGAGATCATCGCCGCCAATCCCGATCAGGTCGAAAAGGTCAAGGCGAAGCCAACCATGGCAGCATGGTTCGTCGGCCAGGTGATGAAGGCGACCGGCGGCAAGGCCAATCCGCAGGCTGTCCAGGCCCTCGTCAAGGCGAAGCTCGGCATCGAGGAATAAGCGGTGTATTTCGTCCGCACTGCCGGTGAGCGCGACCTGGAGAAGGTGCGCGCCCTCCTGGCCGAGAGCTTTCACGCCACCTATGACGGGCTTCATGGCGTAGCCAAGGTGGAGGATCTGATCGCCAATCTCTTTTCGCCGGCGGCGCTGAAGGCGCGCCTCGTGCGAAAGGATGCCGAATTCCTCGTCGCCGACGACGGCCGCAATATCGGCGGCATGGGTTATGCGGCAATGTCGCAGGCACTGACGAAGACGGTCATGCTGCATCTCCTCTACGTCAGGCCGGCGCTGCAGCGCCAAGGCATCGGCCGCGATATCTTTGCCGAGCTCGAAACCTGCTTCCCGGATGCGGAGATCATGCGTCTCGAAGTCGAACCGCAGAATGCGGCGGCGATCGCCTTCTATCTCTCGCACGGCTTCACCGAAGTCGGCCGCAACGAGAATAGCGGAGACGGCCAATCCGGCATTCCGGCGCTGATCTTTGAAAAGCCGCTCGAAGCGCATTGAGGCCGTGGTGGTCGAGTTGCCCAACATTGTCATTCGCCAGGCAAGCAGGGAAGATCTGCCGGCGCTTGTGGCAATGTTTGCCGCCGATGCGCTTGGCGGTCATGGCGATACCACGGAAGCTGAAGCCTTCCCGGATTATCTCGGGGCCTTTGCCGTCATCGAGGCTTCGCCCGACCAGACACTTTACGTCGCAGAGCGCGGCGGCGAGGTGGTCGGCACGTTCCAGACCGATGGTGACCACGTCGCTCACTGGCCGTGGCTCCTCGGCGATGATCATCGAGGCGGTGCAGACGCGTGCCGATATGCGCGGGCAGGGGGTCGGTGCCGCGATGATCGAGTTCGCCATTGCCGAGGCAAAAGGCCGCGGTATCAGGCGGGTAGCCCTAACCTCGAATGCGGTGCGTAGGGATGCCCATCGTTTCTATGAAAGGCTGGGCTTCAAGCCCTCGCATCTGGGCTTTAAGATGGCTTTGAAATGACCCGTGGCTGTCGTGGAATCGCTGGACAATTCGGCTTGGCGACGGCATAAGCGAGGAAACGAATTCTGGTTTGGCTCGCATCTGGCGGGCACAAGGAAAAGACATGTGGAATCTTCTGGTTCAGACCTTTACCTGGTGGAACGGTCAGACGATGGGCACGCGTTTTGCGACCTGGCGTTTTGGCAAGCGCGTCGGCGAGGATGAATTCGGCAACGTCTATTACGAAGGCGGCATGTCTTCCTACGGTCTGCCGAAGCGCTGGGTGATCTACAAGGGTTATGCCGAAGCCTCCGCCATTCCGCCGGGTTGGCATGGCTGGATGCATCATCGCACCGATGTTCCTCCGTCCAAGGAGAGCTACGTCGCCAAGGAATGGCAAAAGCCGCACCGTCCCAACCATACCGGTTCACCGCAGGCCTATCGTCCCCCGGGCTCCATCGCCGTTCCGGGCGAGCGTCCACGCGTCACCGGCGATTACGACGCCTGGACGCCGGGCAACTGAGACGGCCCGACCGGGGCGATCCCAAGACCCGGCTTTTGGCCACAATTGACCTTTACCCGCAGGTTGGCCGCGCTTGACCGCGGCCGTGAACTGAAAATGTCTGGAGACGGGTACACATGAAGCTCTTCACGCGGAACAAGGTCCTGCGTGCCGCCGGATCGCTGCTGGCGCTCTCGGCCCTGCTTCCGCCAGTTGCGGCAAATGCCGCACGCATCGAAAATCCGGTTGCCGTCTTCTCCGGCCTCGACAAGATCACCGGCCGCATCACGACGTTCGACGTCTATGTCAATGAGACGGTACAGTTCGGCGCACTGCAGGTGACGCCGAAGGCCTGTTATTCGCGCGACCAGTCGGAAGCGCAGAAGATCGACGGTTTCGTCGAGGTTGACGAGATCACCCTCGACCGCAAGATCCGCCGCATCTTCACTGGTTGGATGTTCGCCGCCAGCCCCGGCCTCAACGCCGTCGAGCACCCGATCTACGACGTCTGGCTGAAAGACTGCAAGACAACCTCGGACGTCCCGGCTCCCGATGGCACCAAGGCGACAGCCCGCTAACACCTCTCATCACGCCTTACAGCGTTGAATTACGCAGTAGCCTGGTGAGCCTATGCAGTGGGTGTCTTGTTCCTGCTGAAAAGACCCTTGGCAAAGCGAAGCGCAGCGGCGAACACGATGAAGACGAGGACGCCGGCCTTCTTGAAGAAGGCGAGGGCGAATGCCAGCAATCCCACCTTGGCGGCAATCTTGGCGCCCGCGCCGGCAGCAATCATTCCCGCCATCCCATAGGCCGCGATCTTGTCGCCTTCGACATAGTCAGTATAGGCCATCCCCTTGTCGAACTGCACGAGCTTGGTGACGGACGGAATGACGCCCTCGATCTCCCTCAATTGAGCGAGGCCGGCGACGAAGTCGAATTGGAATACACCCTGGCGGCCGAGCACGCGCACGGAATAGTTCAGCGTGTGCTGTGCCTGCGTGTCATCGCCGAACACCAAATCACGCGCCCAGTGCATGGCATGCGCCGATGTGTCGTAGTGCGGCGTGGAAGCCCAGCCGACAAGCGTGATCTTCTGAAAATCCTGCTTTTCGCGTTCGACGTTGTTTTCCCTGATGGAATCTTTGATGTTTTGCAGCAATTCGTCGTAATTCGTCGTGGCGGCGTCGACATCCGAGACATAGCCGTCGGCGCTGTATTCCACGATGGAGCCCCAGGCCTCGACATCGGTCGGTGCGTATTTCGCCGGGAAGATCATTCCCATCGTTCCCTCCGCCGCCGCCGGAGGATTTCCCCAGATATCGACGAGCACCGTCTTCGTGTCGGCAGGGCTGAGATAGTAGAAGTCGGCGGGCACGTTTAGCGTTGCCTTCGCTTCAGGCAGCTTGATCACGCCCTGCTGGAAATCAAGCTTCTCCAGCAACGGCTTTTCCGCGTCGGAAAAATCGGTCCTGCTGGGGAACATGTCCTGGTATGGGCGTGCGCCGGCTTGACCGGTAAACAAGGTCAAAAGGATCGCGGCTGCAAAATATCGTTTCAAAATTCTATCCCCCGTTGTATTTTTCGAACCTAGCCAAATCGGCTGAAAAATCAACGCATGGACGAATTGATCGCGCTTAAAACTTAAGGTGCGGCGACTCCATTGCCGCAGAAAGCATCAGGGCATAGTCGGCCTTCGGAACGTCGATCGCTCCGAACGTCTTCAGGTGCTCGGTGGTGAACTGCGTGTCGAGCAGCGTGAAGCCCCTTTCCCGCAGCCGGTCGACGAGATGCACGAGGCAGATCTTCGAGGCATCCGTCCGGCGCGAAAACATGCTTTCGCCGAAGAAGGCCGAGCCGAGCGAGACGCCGTAGAGGCCGCCGACCAGTTCATCGCCCTCCCAAGCTTCGACCGTATGGGCATGGCCCATGTCGAAGAGCGTCGAGTAAAGTGATCTGATCGTCTTGTTGATCCAGGTGCTGGGGCGCCCGGATGTCTCCTCCGCACAGGCAGCGATCACCTCATCGAACGCGTGATCGAAACGGATCTCGAAGGGTTTCTTGCGCACCGCCTTGGCAAGGCTTTTCGACACGTGGAAATGGTCGAGCGGCAGCACGCCGCGCAATTCCGGCTCGACCCAGAAGATCTCCGGGTCGTCGGCGGATTCGGCCATCGGGAAGAGGCCGATGGAATAGGCGCGCAGGAGAATGTCAGGGGTGATGCCTGGTGACTTCCTGCGCGATCCTGCCATTCCTGTCCTATGCCGCCGGGTTGTTGGCGAGGTAGTGTTCCAGCCAGTGGATGTCGTAGTCGCCGTTGGCGATATCCTGGTTCGAGACGAGATCCTGGAACAGCGGCAGCGTCGTATTGATGCCGTCGACGACAAATTCGTCAAGCGCCCGGCGCAGGCGCATCATGCATTCGACGCGGGTACGACCGTGCACGATCAGCTTGCCGATGAGGCTGTCGTAATAAGGGGGGATCTTGTAGCCCTGATAGGCACCGGAATCGATGCGCACGCCAAGGCCGCCCGGCGCGTGGAAATGCGTGATCGTGCCGGGTGAGGGCACGAAGGTACGCGGGTGCTCGGCATTGATGCGGCACTCGATGGCGTGCCCGGAAAAATGCACTTCGTCCTGAGTCACCGAGAGACCGCCGCCGGAAGCGACGCGGATCTGCTCATGCACCAGGTCGATGCCGGTAATCGCTTCCGTTATCGGATGCTCCACCTGCAGGCGGGTGTTCATTTCGATGAAATAGAACTCGCCATTCTCATAGAGGAATTCGATCGTGCCGGCACCGCGATATTTCAGCTTCTTCATGGCGTCGGCGCAGATCTGGCCGATCTTCATGCGCTGCTCGACGTTGAGCGCCGGCGAATTCGCCTCTTCCCAGACCTTTTGATGGCGGCGCTGCAGCGAGCAGTCGCGCTCGCCGAGATGGATGGCATTGCCTTCGCCGTCGCCGAACACCTGGATTTCGATGTGGCGCGGTTTGCCAAGATATTTTTCCATATAGACGGCATCATTGCCGAAGGCGGCTGCCGCTTCCGTGCGCGCCGTCGACCAGGCCTCGATCACGTCGGCCTCGCTCTTGGCGACTTTCATGCCGCGTCCGCCGCCGCCGGCGGTTGCCTTGATCAGCACGGGATAGCCGATTTCGGCGGCTGTCTTCAGCGCATCCTCTTCGGTCTTCACTTCGCCGTCCGAACCCGGAACGACGGGAATGCCGAGTTCCAGTGCCGTCGTCTTGGCGGTGATCTTATCGCCCATGATGCGGATATGGTCCGCCGTCGGCCCGATAAAGGTGATGCCGTGGGCTTCGAGGATATCGGCAAACTTGGCATTCTCCGACAGAAAGCCGTAGCCGGGATGCACGGCGTCAGCGCCAGTGATCTCGCAGGCGGCGACGATCTGGTGGATGTTGAGATAGCTTTCGCGCGAGGAGGGTGGGCCGATGCAGACACTTTCGTCGGCAAGGCGCACATGCATGGCATCGGCGTCGGCGGTGGAATGAACCACGACGCAGGCGATGCCGAGCTCCTTGCAGGCCCGAAGCACGCGAAGGGCAATTTCCCCGCGATTGGCGATGAGGATTTTCGAAATCATGGGCATGGGCCTATTCGATGACGACGAGGGCTTGGCCGTATTCGACGGGATGCCCGTCATCGACGAGGATCTCGGTCACCTTGCCTGACTTGGGCGAGGGGATCTGGTTCATCGTCTTCATCGCTTCGATGATGAGGAGCGTCTGGCCTTCCTTGACGGTCGCCCCGACTTCGATGAAGGCACGCGCACCCGGAGCCGGCGCCATGTAGACGGTGCCCACCATCGGTGCATTGACCACATTGGCCGGGTTGCGGCCGGGAGCTGCGGCCGGGGCGGCAGCGACTGGCGCAGCGGCGGCTGCAGGCGCGGCATAACCAGGTGCTGAGATCGGCGCCTGAACATATTGCGGCGTGCCGGCGCGCGAAACCCGGATACGCAGGTCGTCCTGCTCGACCTCGATCTCCGTCAGATCCGTTTCGTTGAGGATATTGGCGAGATCGCGGATCAGTGCCTGGTCGATACCCGATTTCTTTTCAGCCATGGTGTTGCCCTGTCTTCTTCTTATGCCGTGATGTTCTTCAGCGCGTGGAGCGCCAGGATGTAGCTGTGAGGCCCGAAGCCACAGATCACGCCTTTGCATGCCGGCGCGATCATCGACTTGTGGCGGAATTCTTCCCGTGCATGCACGTTGGATATGTGGAGCTCGACGACGGGAACTGATATAGCGCGGATCGCATCATGCAGCGCGACCGATGTATGCGTATAGGCGCCTGCATTGATGGCAACGCCGACGGACTTTTCGTCGGCCTCATGGAACCAGTCGACGAGCGTGCCTTCGTGGTTGCTCTGGCGGAAGTCGATATCGAGGCCGAGTTCGCGGCCTGCGGCCTTACAGTCTACCTCGATGTCCTTGAGCGTCTTGCCGCCATAAATGCCGGGCTCTCGTTTACCCAGCATGTTCAGGTTGGGGCCGTTCAGGACAAAAATCGTTTTCGTCATCGAATGTTCCGTAAAATGTACGACGGCAACCTATAGACTCCGCGAAGGCCGATTGAAAGCCCTTACGGATTGGCCAGCAGGAATCGCGCCACATTTGTCCACATGGTTGAAACGCTTCGATTTTGGCGATTTGATGGGCGGCCGGGAGCTCAAGCATGTCGCGCAAAAGTGTGCAGCGGTTTTGCGACAACGACATGCGCAAACATAAATATCTAAAGCGCGAGGGGCGCAAACTGAAAGATTGCGACGCGCTTTGGTTTGCTCAGCAGGCGGTCTTGCCGCAGCTGCGCATGTTCTTGACCTTGGCTTCGAGATCGTCGAGCCCGACGGCGCCTGGCACCAGTTCGTTGCCGATCACGTAGGACGGCGTGCCGCTGATGCCGAGACTGGAGGCGAGCTGGTAGGTCGCCTGGACGATTCCGTCATTCGGGCTCTTTGCCATCTCGGCGCGGATCTTGTCCTCGCTGACGCCGAGCGAAGTAGCGACAGCGATCGCTGTTTCGTCGGAGGCGCGGCCTTCGGTGCCGAGAAGGGCGACGTGGAAATCGGCATATTTCTCCGGTGCCAGCTTGCGGAAGGCGTCGGCCACCTTGTGGGCGGCGACCGAATCAGGCCCGAGGATCGGGAATTCCTTGAGGACGAAACGGACGTTCTTGTCCTTTTTCAGCATGGCCTGCATGTCGGGAAGCGCATGACGGCAGTAGCTGCAATTGTAATCGAAGAATTCGACGACAGTGACATCGCCCTTGGGATTGCCGAGCGTGACGTCGTTCTTCGACTCGAAGATGTCGGTGGTGTTTTCTTCGATCGCCATATTGGCCTTCACCAGGCGCTGGGCTTCCTGCTTCTTCTGCAGCGCATCCTGGACTTCCAGCATGATCTCGGGATTCTCGATCAGGTATTGCTTGATGAATTCGCCGAACTCCTTCTTCTGCTGGTCGTCGAGCGCTGCCGCCGGAAGCGGAAGGGCGATCGATGCGGCCAGCGCCAGTGCGGTGAAGGTTTTCGAGAAGAAGGCCATGATATCCTCGTCATCGGCAATGTGGTCGTCTTGGTCAAGAAGACCATCGCCGGGTTATGGACTTGAATGCGTCGCGTCAAGGTACGGTGCGTTCGGTTCTGCTCAAACAGGAATTTTCACCCCCGCGCGACCCTCGCGGGATTGTGATGAGCCGATTAATGCGGCAATTGTCTGGCCGTCATTGAAGAAGCCAAGTGAGAAACGATCTTGTTTTCCATATCGAAACGCAGCGAAGTCGAGCCTTTTCACGCCATGGACGTCTTGGCGGAGGCGACGAAGCGGCGTGCGGCCGGCCATCCCGTGATCTCGATGGCGGTCGGTCAGCCCTCGCATCCGGCACCTCAGGCGGCACTCGAAGCGGCGCGCGCAGCCCTTGCCGAAGGCCGGATCGGTTATACCGATGCGCTGGGAACGGCGCGGCTGAAATCGGCGCTCGCCTGGCACTACAGGGACCGCCACGGCCTGGAGATCGATCCCACGCGCATCGCCATCACCACCGGCTCCTCGGCAGGTTTCAATCTCGCCTTCCTGTCACTCTTCGATGCCGGCGATGCGGTGGCGATCGCAAGACCTGGTTATCCCGCCTATCGCAATATTCTCGGCGCGCTGGGCCTGAAGGTTCTCGAAGTGCCGGTAACGGCCGAGACCCACTTCACCCTGACGCCGCAAAGCCTCGAGGCCGCACAGAAAGAAAGCGGCATGACGCTGAAGGGCGTGCTGCTCGCAAGCCCCGCCAACCCGACCGGCACCGTGACCGGCCGCGATGGGCTGCAGGCGCTTGCAGATTATTGCGCGGCCCATTCCATCGCCTTCATCTCCGATGAAATCTACCACGGGCTGACCTTCGCCGGTGAGGAGACGAGCGCGCTGGAACTGACCGACGAGGCGATCGTCATCAACTCCTTCTCCAAATATTATTGCATGACCGGTTGGCGAATCGGCTGGATGGTGCTGCCGGCACGCCTGGTGCGGCCGATCGAGCGGGTGGCGCAGAGCCTCTACATCTCCCCGCCGGAGCTCTCCCAGATCGCCGCCACGGCCGCTCTGAGCGCTGGCGCGGAGCTCGATCGTTATAAGGCGAGCTATGCCACCAACCGCGACTTGCTAATGCGGCGACTGCCGCAGATCGGGTTTTCGATCGCGTCGCCGATGGACGGTGCGTTCTACGCCTATCTCGACGTCACCCGCTTCACCAATGACAGCATGGGCTTTGCCAAACGCATGCTCGCGGAAATCGACGTCGCCGCGACGCCCGGTCTGGATTTCGATCCGCTGGAGGGAAATCGAACCCTGCGTCTGTCCTATGCGGGCTCGCAAGCGGAGATCGCCGAGGCGGTGGAGCGAATCGCAGCCTGGTTGAAGTAGCGTCCGCTGCCCGGCAAGCGGCAGTGCGCTCTCCAATCCTCAACTGCGTCGCGAAAACAACGAAGCAAAGGTCGAAGACGGTTTGTTGTTCAGCCGCGGCACCACCACGAGCTGCTTGATGTCGCCGCGCTTGTAGGCGGCGAGGAAACGGCGGTAGTCCTTGAAGGAGACACAGCCGTTGGAATCGCCGTTCTTGCCGAGCATGTAGGTATGGGCGAGAAGGCCGACACGGTCATAGATGGCGTCCGAACCCTCGACCGGCGTCAGCCGCAGCGCCTCGACACCATGGAAAAGGCTCTCGCGCATGGTGAGGACATAGGTGTGTGGCGGCGTTGGTCCGCGCATCTTCTTGTTCACGAAACGCGGGTTGTCGCGCATCTTGCCGAGCCCGGAATGGGCCTCAAGCCGTTCGCCGTTCGGCAGGTAGACGGTGCTGTTTTCGATATCGTAGATCGCCACGCCTGCGCGCAGCTTCGGCGAGAAGACCGGCTTGTCGTAGCGCGGCACTGCGTCGTCCTCGTCATCCTCGATCGGCGAGTTCGGCTGGGCATAGGCAAGCGCTGGCTCACCAGAACGCTGCGAGCCCTTGGAGGCCAGTGCCGGTTTGCCGATGAGGCCATCAGGACGTGCCATCGGCAGCGGCACGGAACCTTCGTCCGGCGCCAGCACGAGATCGAAGGGTGGCGCGTCATCTGCGGCGGCAACGACCACCGGTGCAGGTTCCGATGCGGGAATGGAGGCCGTTCTAACAGGAGGTGTGGTTGGCTCGACCGGAGCCGGCGCGATTTGCCGGGATCCGGCATCGGCAAGCGCAAGCAGGGCCGGGAGTTCAACTGCGGCGACGGCCTCCTTCGAGGGAACGATGATCCGGTCGCCGTCGTCTTCTTCCGTCTCTGCCGAGGCGAGTTCGACCGGCGGCGGCGCGATCACATCGTCCTTGCGGAATTTGACGCTATCGGAAATCGCGGCCACGACCGGCTGCTCGACAGCCATGGCGAGCCGATTGTTTTTGGCGAGAACCGCGAGCGCCGTTGCAGCGGCGGCGGTCTTTTCGGCATGGGATTGAATGAGGCTCGCCGTCAGCGGTACCTTCGGCTTCGCATCGAAGGCAGCCAGCCGATCGGCCTTGCCGACATGGATCAGCCGCTCATGGTGCGGTGACGGAGCCACCTTCGGCGCAGTGCCGACCTGTGCCAGGCGATCGGACGGAGAATAGGGAGCGGCTATCGAGTGCATCGTCGCGAAGGTCGCGATCAGCCATGTGGAGGTCAGAAATCCGGCGCCGACAACACCGTAAAGGAAACCGCGAGATCTGCGCCAACGGAAAGCAGATCCGCCAAGAAGGGTGACGTCATCGAACGTCCCGACCGCACACGCCATACTACACTCGTCTTTCAAACTCGCTACGCAGGCCGGCGGCACTGACTGACTTAACTTCGCCGGGGCCGGTACAGGCGCAAATGGGCCGAATTTAGACCACCCACGACGTCCGACTGTCTCGCAAGGATGACGAATTATGGTTTCTAATTTGTTTACGCGGCGTTGCAGTTTTTCACGACGTCTCAAAAAGAGATGCGTTGGGCCGCCTCTCAGGCGCGCTCCATCACATAACTTCCAGGCGCTTCCTCGATCGCGTTCAACGCATCGCCGCCGGGTTTGCGCGGCTGCACCCGTCTGCCGTCATGCGTCTCGATCCAGGCCTGCCAATGCGGCCACCATGACCCCGGGGTCTCCGTCGCCTGGTCGAGCCAAGTCTCGTAGTCTCCCTTGGCGGGGCCGCCCGTCCAGAATTGATACTTCTTCCTGTCGGGCGGATTGACGACGCCGGCGATATGTCCCGAGCCGGTCACGACGAATTCCACCTTGCCGCCGAAGAACCGGCTGCCGAGGAAGACGGACTTGGCAGGTGCGATGTGATCCTCGCGGGTGGCGAGATTATAAATCGGGATCTTCACGTCCTTCAGCGACACGGGCTTGCCATCGAGGATCATCTCGTTCTGCGTCAGCGCATTATTGAGGTAGCAATTGCGCAGATAGAAGGCATGGTTTGCCGCCGCCATGCGGGTCGAATCGGCGTTCCAGAACAAGAGGTCGAAGGGCAGGGGATCCTGGCCCTTGAGGTAGTTGTTGACGAAGTAAGGCCAGATCAGTTCCGAGGCGCGCAGCATGTTGAAGGCCATCGACATCTTCGTGCCGTCGAGATAGCCGGCCGCCTGCATATGCTCTTCGAGCGATTCAAGCTGCTCCTCGTCGACAAAGACCTTGAGGTCGCCGGCATGGGTGAAATCGACCTGGGTGGTGAAGAGTGTCGCGGTCTTGATGCGCTTGTTCTTCTCCTTGGCATGCAGCGCCAGTGTCGCGGCCAGCAGCGTGCCGCCGACGCAGTAGCCGACGGCGTTGACGTCCTTCTCGCCGGTTGCCTTCTCGATCGTTGCGAGCGCGAAATCGATGCCTTCGCGGGCATAAGCCGTCCAGTCCTTCTCGGCGTGGCGCGCATCCGGGTTGACCCAGGAAATGACGAAAACCGTCTGACCCTGGTCAACGCACCATTTGATGAAGGATTTTTGCGGGTTGAGGTCGAGAATATAGAACTTGTTGATCCAGGGCGGGCAGATCAGCAGCGGTCGCTTCAGCACGGTTTCGGTCGAAGCCTCGTACTGGATGATCTGGCAGATGTCGTTCTGGGCGATCACCTTGCCTGGCGTCAGCGCCATATCGCGGCCGACGGCGAATTTCGTCATGTCGGTCTGGCGAAGACGAAGGTCGCCATGTCCGGCAGCGATATCCTCGGCCAGCATCTTCATCCCGCGCACCAGATTGGCGCCGCTGGTCGCGATCGTCTCGCGGTAGAGCTGCGGATTGGTGGCGATGAAGTTGGTCGGCGAAAGCGCTGCGGTGATCTGCTTCACGTAGAAGCCGGCCTTGTGCTTGGTGTGCTCGTCGAGGCCATCGGTCTCCGAGACCATCTTTTCCACCCAGTCGGTCGTGACGAAATAGACCTGGCGGAGAAAATCGAAGAACGGATTCTTCTGCCAGTCCTCGTCCGAGAAGCGCTTGTCCTTGCGGGTGTCCGGCTCGGGAGGCGTGGGATCGCCCTGCATTCGTTGCATCGAGCGCATCCAGATGCCGAAGAACGAGGACATCAGCTGTGTCTGTGCCTCAAAAGTGCGGCGCGGATCGGAAATCCAGTATTCGGTGACCTTGGAAAGCGTCTTGACCATGTCGGTCATCGGATCGACGGTGCTTTCGGTGATCTCGCCGCGTTCGCGCGGCGCAAGCCAGGCAGACGCTGCTTGTCCGAGATTTTCGAGCGCCCGAGCGAAATTCATCGCCATGGCCTCAGGATCCTTCAACAGATAGGGATCGAGATCGGTCGCGTCGAAGCCGGCCTTGCCGCCATTCTCCTGCTTGCTGTCGGTCACCATTTCCTCCGGCGGCAGCACCACTCTTTTTATCCGTTCGTTGTACATCGTGATTGAACGAGAAAACAAGTTCCACCCGCATCGGCTCATGCTATTGCTTTGTGGCTGCGACAAATTTAACAGTCGAAGCAGTCAGAACTGGATTTTGAGGCATGACGAAGAACGGCATTCGGCGCATCGCAACCTTCAACCGCACCGCACTGATCTGCGCCGCGGCGGCGATGGCCCTTGCCGGATGCAATCTGACGGCGGAACAAAAGGCCGCTGCCGCTGCCAAGCGAGCGGCGCCGACCGCCGTCGTCATGCCGGCCACCAAGGGCGAGGCGGTCGAAGGTGGCCTTGCGAAGTCACCGGACGGCTATCCGAATTTCGGCGCGCCGCTGACGGCCGCCAACGTCCAGATGAGCGACGAGCAGGCTGCCGAACTGCAGCATCAGCTGACGGCACTTGCCGCTCGGCGCAAGGCCGGCACAATCTCGGAGGCCGAATATCAGGCCAAGGTCGCTGAAATGCGGCGTCTCGCCGCCGAGCACGGCACTGATACGCTCTCCGAAATCTCCAAATAGACCTTGCCTTTCAGGCAATTTGGACGCAAAGCCTTCCGGATGGATCGGAAGATATAATTTTCCCGATAAAGCGCGTTACGCGGCCTTTCCGTCAAAGATTTGCCGCGTCGCTTGGGTCTGATGAATACGGCGTTGCGATTCTGAAGTTCGTGTCGCAGCCGCCGGGAGACGGAACGAACTTCGACAGCGGCCCGAAATGCCGCCTTTCCATGGGGAATGAGATGGAAGAGTTTCACAAAGTCCGGCGTTTGCCGCCTTATGTTTTCGAACAGGTCAACCGTTTGAAAGCAAGCGCGCGAGCGGGCGGCGCCGATATCATCGATCTCGGCATGGGAAACCCCGACCTTCCCACTCCCCAGTCGATCGTCGACAAGCTGTGCGAGGTCGTGCAGGATCCGCGCACGCACCGTTATTCCTCTTCCAAGGGCATTCCGGGCCTGCGTCGCGCCCAGGCCGCATATTATGCCCGCCGTTTCGGCGTCAAGCTCAACCCGGATACGCAGGTGGTCGCCACCTTGGGCTCCAAGGAAGGCTTCGCCAACATGGCGCAGGCAATCACCGCGCCTGGCGACGTGATCCTCTGCCCGAACCCCACCTATCCGATCCACGCCTTCGGCTTCCTGATGGCGGGCGGCGTGATCCGTTCCATGTCGGTGGAGCCGGATGCGAGCTTCTTCGAGCCGCTCGAACGCGCGGTCCGGCATTCGATTCCGAAGCCCTTAGCGTTGATCCTCAACTACCCCTCGAACCCGACGGCCTTTGTCGCGACGCTCGATTTCTACAAGGACGTCATCGCCTTTGCGAAAAAGCATGACATCATCGTGCTCTCCGACCTTGCCTATTCGGAAATCTACTTCGACGGCGCTCCGCCGCCGTCGGTTCTCGAAGTGCCGGGCGCAATGGACGTGACTGTCGAGTTCACCTCGATGTCGAAGACCTTCTCCATGCCCGGCTGGCGCATGGGCTTTGCCGTCGGCAACGAGCGGCTGATCGCGGCGCTTACCCGCGTCAAGTCCTATCTCGACTACGGCGCCTTCACGCCGATCCAGGTGGCGGCGACGCACGCACTGAACGGCGACGGCTCCGACATTGCGGAAGTCCGCAACGTCTATAAGCGCCGTCGCGACGTCATGGTCGAAAGCTTCGGCAAGGCCGGGTTCGACGTGCCGCCGCCGGCTGCCACCATGTTTGCCTGGGCGAAGATCCCCGAAAAGTTCCGTCACCTCGGTTCGCTGGAATTCTCCAAGCTGCTGGTCGAGAAGGCCGACGTCGCCGTTGCCCCGGGCATCGGCTTCGGCGAAATGGGCGACGACTACGTTCGTCTGGCACTTGTGGAGAACGAACACCGTATCCGCCAGGCAGCGCGCAACATCAAGAAGTTCATGTCGACGGCTGACGAGACAATGCACAACGTCATCTCACTGAACGCACACCGCTAATCCAACCGTTGGGCAGCCGCGTCATGCGGCTGCCGCCACACAGACATTTCAGGATCGATCCATGGCAGATGCCCTCAAAATCGGCATTGCGGGCTTGGGCACCGTTGGCGCCTCGCTTGTCCGCATCATTCAGCAGAAAAGCAACGAGCTTGCCGTCACCTGCGGACGTCCGATCACCATCACGGCGGTCTCCGCGCGTGACAAGGCGAGGGACCGCGGCATCGATCTTTCCACTGTTACCTGGTTCGACCGGCCGGAAGAGCTTGCCGAAAAGGGCGATATCGACGTCTTCGTCGAGCTGATGGGCGGCGCCGAAGGAGCTGCCAACATCTCTGTACGCGCCGCACTCCAGCGTGGTCTCCATGTGGTGACAGCCAACAAGGCGCTGCTTGCCTATCACGGCGTCGAGCTTGCGACGATCGCCGAGGAGAAGGGGTCGCTGCTGAACTTCGAGGCGGCGGTCGCCGGCGGCATCCCGGTCATCAAGGCGCTGCGTGAATCGCTGACGGGCAATTCCGTCTCGCGCATCTATGGCATCATGAACGGCACCTGCAATTACATCCTGACCAAGATGGAGAAGGAGGGACTTTCCTTCGCCGAATGCCTCAAGGAAGCGCAGCGGCTGGGTTATGCCGAGGCTGATCCGGCCTTCGATATCGAGGGCAATGATACGGCCCATAAGCTTTCCATCCTGACGACGCTCGCCTTCGGCAATCAGATCGCAGCCGACGACATCTATCTCGAAGGCATCACCAACATTTCGATCGAGGATATCCACGCCGCTGCCGAGCTCGGTTATCGCATCAAGCTGCTGGGCGTTGCCCAGCGCACCGATACCGGCATCGAGCAGCGCGTCCATCCCACCATGGTGCCGGTCGATTCGGTCATCGCCCAGGTCGACGGCGTCACCAATGCGGTGGCGATCGAATCCGACGTGCTCGGCGAACTGCTGATGGTCGGCCCCGGCGCCGGCGGCAATGCCACGGCCTCGTCGGTGCTCGGCGATATCGCCGATATCGCCAAGAGCCAGCCGGGTGCCCAGCGCGTGCCGGTGCTCGGCCATCCGGCAACGACGCTTGAACCCTACCGCAAGGCGCAGATGCAGAGCCACGAGGGCGGCTACTTCATCCGGCTGACCGTGCTCGACCGCACCGGCGTCTTTGCCAGCGTCGCAACCCGCATGGCGGAAAACAACATCTCGCTGGAATCGATCGTTCAGCGCTCCAAACAACATCTGGCGCCATCGCACCACCAGACGATCATTCTCGTCACCCACGCAACGATGGAAGAATCGGTGCGCAGGGCGGTCGCCTCGATCAAGTCGGAAGGTTATCTCTTCGGCGAGCCGCAGGTCATTCGCATCGAACGGCCGAAAGAGGAAGGCTGAGCCTTTTTCCCGTCCCGGAGGACCGTTAAGCCGCCCTGTCTCTGCAGGGCGATTTTTCTGTCATTTGTTCAACCTTCCCTAGCGGAAGTCTATATTAACAGATACCGAAATATTGATATAACTAAACCTAAGATGGTGAGTCGTCTGGGTGGAGAATTTCATGAGCAAGGACAGCCACGCCGGGAAAGGGTATGGCTACCCGAGCGACGTGCCGCCGAACCATCCTGATAAGCCTGAGGAAATCCCCAAGCCGGCCTACAGTGAAATTCCTCAGGAGGTCTCTGAGGAGGCTGATGGCGAAGAAAACACGGAAGGCCGCAACTGGGCCATTCTGCTGACGCTATTTTCCGTCATGCTGGTGCAACTGGCCGGCATCGCCCTGATCGTCTGGGCGGTATTCTGAACCGTGTCGCGATCTTTCAGATTCGCTCGCGCTTTACGGGCTTAATTTCTACGCATGTCGTTATCGCAAAACCGCTGCACGCTTTTGCGCGACATGCTTTGGTAAAAACCCGTGTCTGCAAATCCATCGCTATGTTATCTCCGCTGCTCCTGTAGAAAGAGCAGATGAAGTCAGCGGAGTGTGGCATGGCAGATCTCGTCGATCCGGTACAGCGCGCGTTTCTCGGTGTGGAGAAATCCGCGCTCGACAATCGCTGGGTGGCGCGGCTCGACCAGGCAGGGCAGAACCGCGCACTGGCCATGTCGCAGATCCATGGATTGCCGGATCTGATCGCCCGGGTGCTGGCCGGGCGCGGCGTGACGGTAGACGAGGCGATCGAATTCCTCGATCCGACGATCCGCAGCCTGATGCCCGATCCTCATAAGCTGACCGATTGCGAAAAGGCGGCGATCCGCCTGGTGAGTGCCATCGAGCGCGGCGAGAGCGTCGCGATCTTCGGCGACTACGATGTCGACGGCGCGGCCTCCTCGGCGCTGATGTACCGTTTTCTCAGCCATTTCGGCGTCAGGGCGACCATCTATATTCCCGATCGCGTCTTCGAAGGATACGGCCCCAATCCGGCGGCGATCAATCAGTTGATCGACAATGGCGCCCAGCTAATCGTCACCGTCGATTGCGGCTCCACCAGTCACGAGGCGCTGGCCGCCGCTGCTGCGCGCAATATCGATGTCGTCGTCATCGATCACCATCAGGTGACACATGAGCTGCCGCCCTGTCATGCCCTCGTCAACCCGAACCGTGAGGACGATCTCTCGGGGCAGGGGCATCTCTGCGCGGCCGGCGTTGTCTTCATGGTCCTGGTCGCAACGCTGAGGCTGCTGCGCGCGGCCGGCAACAAGCGGATCCTGGCGATCGACCTGCTGCAATGGCTGGATATCGTCGCACTTGCGACGGTCTGCGATGTCGTGCCGCTGAAGGGCCTCAACCGCGCTTATGTGGTGAAGGGGCTGGTCGCCGCCCGGCACCAGAGCAATGCCGGGCTTGCCGCACTCTTCCGTAAGGCGGGGCTTGCAGGCCCGGTGACACCCTATCATTTCGGCTTCCTGATCGGCCCGCGTATCAATGCCGGCGGGCGGATCGGCGATGCAGCACTCGGAAGCCGCCTGCTGACGCTCGACGACGCCGGCGAGGCAGAGGTGATCGCGCAGCGCCTCGACGAGCTCAACCGCGAACGCCAGGCGATGGAGGCCGTCATGCTGCAGGAGGCGGAGGCCGAGGCGCTCGCCGAATATGGCGACGGCGAGGGCGCTTCCGTCATCGTCACTGCCCATGAGAAATGGCATCCCGGCATCGTCGGCCTGATCGCGGCACGGCTGAAGGAGAAGTTCAAACGGCCCGCCTTCGCAATCGCCTTCGATCCCTCCGGCCGCGGCACCGGCTCGGGCCGCTCCATCAACGGCTTCGATATGGGCAGGATGGTGCGAGCTGCGGTCGACGAGGGGATCCTCGTCAAGGGCGGCGGCCACGCCATGGCCGCCGGGCTGACGGTCGAGCGCGCCAATCTCGGCAGGCTGAGGAGCTTCTTCACGGAGAAAGCCACAAAGACAGTGGCCAGCCTTGTCGCCAACGAGACACTGAAGATCGACGGCGCGATCGGTGCAAGCGGCGCCACGCTCGAACTCATCGACCGCTTGGAGGCCGCTGGCCCCTATGGCTCCGGCCACGCCCAGCCGCTCTTTGCCGTGCCGGCGCATCGGGTGCGCGACGCGCGCCTGGTCGGCGAGAAACACGTGAAGGTGACCCTGGAGGCAATGGACGGATCGCGGCTCGATGGCATCGCCTTCCGCGCCGCCGATACGGCGCTCGGCAATCTTCTCATCAATTCACGCGGCGCCAGCCTTCATGTCGCGGGTTCGCTCAGTGCCGAGCATTATCAGGGTGCGCGCCGCATCCAGCTGCGCGTCTGCGACGCAGCTCCGGCGCGGTAATCTGCCATTCGGAAGAGAGTCTCGTCAGGTACAACCGGCGGTCATGACGCTCATCAGCATGTCCGCTTGCGACCGGCTCTCCATGGCAGCAAAGCCCTTCGCGGCGATGGAATCACGCTCGGCGGTATCTGCGATCAGCTTGTGGCAGCGCTCGATCATCTTGTCATAGGGCTCGACCGCCAGGCCGCCGCTGAAGGGCTGGAGATCCGGGTCGCGGATATCGCCTTCGGTCAACACGCAGACGCGATTGGCGAGCAGATAGGAAATGCGCACGATCTCGAAAACGCCGCTCGCATAATGATGAATGTTGATGACGATCTTGGAACGGGCAATCGCCGCATCGCGTTCCGCGCCATAGATGTTGAAGAGGTGCGCGACCTTAAGCCCGCCTTGCTCCAGTGTCTTCAGGATATGGTGGCGGCGTTCGTTCATCGAGCCGTAGAAGAGCACGTCGATATCTTTGACGGGGGCGTGTTTTATCTGGCTGAGGCAGCGGCTATAGCCGATTTCGAGCACGCCAGCATGATCAATGCCCTTGGCGGCGAGATTTTCCCGGTTGCGCGGGCTGTAGTCGAGAACCGGAAGTGACTTCAGGATCGAGGTGTAGCGCGAATTGATCCAGATGCTTTCTTCGGACACCTGCTCAAGATTGATGACGACGCTGTCCTTCGGCAGATGGCTGACGATTTCGGTGGGGAGAAGGTTGCCGCCATAGATGATCGGCGCACGGCCGGCGAATGCGTTCATGTCGCGGACGATCGGTGCCGAGCCGCCGAGTTCCTCGAAGGCGCCCCGGAGGCCGAGCGCGACTTCGTCGAAGGCGTGGCTGTGATTGTAGTTGGCGGGCGTCACGATCCAGATGCAATGACGGTCCTTATGTGCCTGCCATCCGCGGGCAAAGGGCTGCAACGGGTTGCGGAGCGGCTGCACGATCTTCGGCGCGGCTGGTATTGCGGGTCTTTCCGTCCGAGCCGGCTGCTGCGGCACGGGAGAGGCGCCTGAAGCCTGCGGAGCATAGGCGCGCATCAATTCGCGGCGGCCGATGAATTGGCCGCGCGGCATCCAGGCGGGCGGATCATCACCCCCCCAGATCAGATGCGGCTGCTTGATGAGTGGCTGGCGGCCTTCCTGCCACGAGGTCAGGAGAGCCTGGTCACGGCTCTGCAGAAAGGCTTCCTTGGCTGCGAAGAGACCATGCAGCATACGGCCGAGGCGGACACCGAACTTCCATTCGAAATCGGCAACGGTCGGTACGAAGGCGGCGATCTTCATTCCGGAGGTGGCAGCCTGCTGGACATAGAGGCCGAGCAGACGCTCGATCACGAAGGGCCGCATCTTCGCGTTGGCATCGCGTGAATAGTGAGCCACACCGGCATAGGCGGTCCCCGCCGGCGAGCCGGCGAGCGCTTCGCTTTCCAGCGATTCGAGAATGCGTTCGCAAAAAGCGAAATACCCGGACCAGAATTTCCGGTTGCCGCAGAAATAGTTGCAGAACATGAAGGCCGTCTTGTCCTGCGGCGGCGCGATCGGATGACCGAGCTCCTGAATATGCAGGAAGATCGGGTCCATACCGGGATGACCGCCAAGCAGCGAATGTTCCCAAACGTTGCTGTAGATCGCCGCGTGGCCGATCAGCGGATTGTAAAGATAGGCGTCCGCACCTTCCGCCCTGGCCTTTTCCGCCTCCGTGACGAAGGACGGGAAGCTCGTCACCGACTTCATCTCGAATTTGCTGGAGAGCAGCCCCCAGAACACGTCGTCGCCGAGGCCGATCGCCTCGTGATGCTGATGCAGGATGTGGAAGAGCTCATATTCGCGGGTCGTAGCCTGCGTATTGAACGAAATGTCGAGCGGCACGGCAGCCGCATCCAGCTGGCTGCGCTGCGAAGGATCGAGATAGGGCTGATAGACAATGACAGACCCTGTGCTGGCAGCTTTCTCCGTGAGAAGTGCCAGATCAGGAAGACCGGACGGCAGAGCGGCAATGGGCTGATTGATCGTCAATGAATCGTCCTTCGTGAATTGCCGCCGTCTCCATGATTCACGAAACGGCATTCGGGCTGGTTTGGGTGCCGACTATTGGACGTGAAGCTTGCGCCACACTGTTGGCAGGAATTTCGCTAGAACAGGATGTCGTCCGAAAACCGCTGACACTTTTCGGCATCATGTTCTGGTCAGCCTGGGAACAGGTTAGGCCGTGATGTTCGTACCAGGCCCATTGCGCGATAATGCCCAACCTCCTGGACGGCGTCATGAAAAACGAAAAGATCTATGTAACGAAGCCCAGCCTGCCGCCGCTCGAAGAATTCATTCCGTCGCTGGAAGCAATCTGGAACAATCGCGTCCTGACCAATGGCGGGCCATTCCACCAGCAGCTGGAGCAGGAGCTCTGCAACCATCTCGGCGTGAAGCACATCAGCCTCTTTTCCAACGCCACGGTCGCGCTGCTGACGGCGCTTCAGGCGCTCCGCGTCACGGGCGAAGTCATCACCACGCCTTATTCCTTCGTGGCCACTTCGCATTCACTTCTCTGGAACGGCTTAAAGCCCGTCTTCGTCGACATCGATCCGGTGACGCTCAATGTCGATCCAGCGAAGATCGAGGCGGCGATCACGCAGCAGACGACGGCGATCATGCCGGTGCATTGCTACGGCCACCCTTGTGACGTCGATGCTATCCAGAAGATCGCCGATCTCTACAATCTGAAGGTCATCTATGACGCCGCCCATTCCTTCGGCGTGGAAGACGAGCGGGGAAGCATTCTCAATCACGGCGACCTTTCCATCCTGAGCTTCCATGCGACGAAGGTTTTCAACACATTCGAAGGCGGGGCCATCATCTGCCCGGATGTCAAGACGAAGACCCGCATCGACCAGCTGAAGAACTTCGGTTACGTCGACGAAGTGACCGTGGTGGCGCCAGGCACGAACGGCAAGATGAGCGAGTTCAACGCTGCGCTCGGCCTGTTGCAGCTGAAATACATCAAGCTCGCGCTCGAAAGGCGTGGTTTGATCGACAGTGCATATCGTGAGCGGCTCCGCGGCGTGGCCGGCATAGAATGCCTGGACCGTTCCGGCGAGACCGTCTCCAACTTCTCTTATTTCCCGATCCTCGTACGCCCTGACTATCCCATTTCACGCGATGGGCTCTATGAACGGCTGAAGGAAAACAGCATTCATCCGCGCCGCTATTTCTATCCGCTGATTTCAAGCTTCTCGATGTACCGCAGCCTGCCTTCCTCGCAGCCCTCGAATCTGCCGGTCGCAACCGAGGCCGCACAGCAGGTGCTCTGCCTTCCCATCTATCCGGACATGGAGATGGAGATCGTCGACAAGGTCTGCGCGCTGATCGAGTCGGCTTAAAAACACGGTATTCCGACAGTCATCTCGCACCGCTAGGCCGACCGGGCCTAAAATCATCCTGTTCTAGCCGCCTCACTTGTCATCAAAGACTTGAAGCGCGAGTTCTGCCTGCCAGATAAGAAATCGCGAGCCGGCGCATTGCAAGTGGCTGCTCATACGAAAGCGGCGTGACCATCGATCACGCCGCTTTCTTCATCTCATAGACGCTAGATTAAAGCGCCAGTTGCGGAGGTCGGATGCGAAGCATCTCTCCAGCCCCGCCGGCGAGTGCGGTGATCGGCGCTCCGAACGACCGAAGTACACCACTTGCCATGATCATAGAGCGCGGACGTGAGGCGAGGCTTGCGCAGGAGGGGCACAAGCGGCAAATAAGGCCGCTAATCTGGTCCGAACAGATGGATGAATCTCTGGAAGAAAAGTGGCACGCCCTAGGGGAGTCGAACCCCTCTTCCCAGAATGAAAATCTGGTGTCCTAACCGATAGACGAAGGGCGCTTCCTTCGTGGTGGCGCCCTTATAGTCAGCACCGTCGAAGGCCGCAAGCGCCAAGGCGCGAAAAAATCATCGTTTTCGCCGATTTATTTCGGCTGTGGAAAACCTCGTATCGTGAGGCGACGGTGCCGGGAAAGATAAGCAAGCGGGCTGGTTTAGGCGCCATTAAGCAGGTCCGCTGGTACGCCCTAGGGGAGTCGAACCCCTCTTTACAGAATGAGAATCTGTCGTCCTAACCGATAGACGAAGGGCGCGCAGCCAGCGTCGTTAAAATAGGAGCGCGCGCCGGCTTCTGCAAGCGGATGTGATGGCTTCTATGTGGAGAGAAAGTGGCACGCCCTAGGGGAGTCGAACCCCTCTTCCCAGAATGAAAATCTGGTGTCCTAACCGATAGACGAAGGGCGCTTCCTTCGTGGTGGCGCCCTTATAGTCAGGCGTTTTGAATCCCGCAAGCGGCAATTGCGGTTTCTTTCAAAAAAATGACAGGAAATCCGAGTGCGTTTGAGAAGCCGATTATTGAAGCTGAATCAATAGGCTGTCGGTTGTTTCTTTATCGAGACGAGGCGGCGCTGCCGTAACGTAATGCGAAAATCGCGCGGTGGTCAGATCGCTCTTGCGGTCGTTATGGGTGCTCGCTTGCCGCCGCAGCCCCAGTTCCAGTCACGGGTTTTGCCGGTATCGAGGTGGACCGAATCCGTATGGCAATAGGTGCCGACGCCGCCGCGGTCCGGCAACGAGCGGATATAGGCGGCGATATCCCATTTCGTCACACCGTCGATCTGGATGTCGGCGGCCTCGCAGCTCTTGTGCATCGATTCGTCGGCACCGCCGACGAGGCGGTTATGCTCCTCGTCGCGATAGCCGGAGGTGACGATAACCGGTCGGCCGAAATGGCTTTCGACCGTCTTGATGACTTTCAAGAGGTCGGGCTTGAAGCAGCCGACCTCGACCTTGTCGTTTTGCAGATGCAGCCCATTCGGCGCGATACGCGTCATGCCGGGCAGGGCGGCCTTGTGCAGCAGGCCGGAGAGACTGCCGAGCAGGTTCTGCTTCGGCGCGCTGTAGAGGGCATTCATTGTCGAGGCCGGAATGCTGCCCGTCGTCAGTGACGCCGTTTGCACGGGCGCAAGCTGCGTGCCGCTATTCTGCGAGGATTGCTGCGGCAGCACCGGTTCTGCCGGCTGTGTGGGCGCGGGCGGCTGGCTGTAGACGCTGCTTCGCGCCGGCGCTGCACCTTCCACCGGCGCATAGGCCTGCGGCTGAATGACGGTGGACGTGCTGTTGTTCTGCGGCGCCGGCTGGTGATCGGAAAAGATGCTCATCGCCTGCGCGTTGATCCGGGTCGACTGCAGGACCAGCCCGCCAATATTGGCGGGCGCTGCCGTTGCCGAACCGGCGGGCGGGACGGCGGCATTCGGATCTTGTGCCACGACCTGAGGCGCGCCCTGGGCGCCGGAGACGTTGACGAGCCGGGGATCTGTATAGACCGAACGTGGGGCAGGGCTTGCAGCCGTTGCCGTGGCAAGCTGTGGTGCTGCGGTCGGCGCTACCGGAGCCGCTGCGGCGGATTCGAGCGCCTTCTTGTCCGACGCGCAGCCGGACAGCGCCAGCACCGAGGTGGCGATCAGCAAAGCGCCCGTTACGGGCATCCGCATCTGCATGTTAGGCAAGCGACAGTCTCCAGTTGATGCGGAAAATCGGCGAAAAACGCTTCTCTTCTGCTTCGAGTCGCCAGGAGATTGCCTGCGGGGCTGGATCGCGGCAAGCGCCAAGGCGCCGGCCGGACCCGAAATCGAAAAAGCCGCAAGCCTCGCAAAAGCCTTGCGGCGAAAACCCTTACCAGGCGCCGGTATTGCCCATCGAGGCCCAGGGTTCGGTGGCCGGAAGCGGGCTGCCCTTTTGCAGGATTTCGATCGAGATGCCGTCGGGCGAGCGCACAAAGGCCATGTTGCCGTCGCGCGGCGGCCGGTTGATAGTGACGCCGTTGTCCATCAGATTCTGGCAGGTCGCGTAAATATCGTCGACCTCATAAGCGAGGTGGCCGAAATTGCGTCCTCCGCTATAATCTTCCGTGTCCCAGTTGTAGGTTAGTTCGAGGCAGGGAGCTTTTTCGCTGCGCGCACGGTCGAGATCGTCGCGAGCGGCCAGAAAAACCAGGGTAAAGCGGCCTTTCTCGTTTTCGTGGCGGCGAATCTCCTCCAGCCCGAACAGCGTGGTGTAAAAAGCGAGCGAGGCGTCTAGGTCTTTGACGCGTACCATTGTGTGGAGATAACGCATTCTATCTACTCCTTTATTGGGGCTGGCTTTTTTCAGCAAGCCGAGGTCAGCTTCGGGCAAGTCATCTTTATAAAATGTGCAGCTGGGAATAACCGAAAACTAGGACTTGCGCTTATCCGTTACCAAGATGTTAATCTTGATTTGAAGAATCAGTTAACCGTAACAGTGTGACGCGTATTCGAGGGGCTGGCGACAATGGCTGATAGGATTTCATCGAACGAATACTCCGACCTCGACGAGCTATCGGGAGAGCCAGTCGATCTTGTTGAAATCACCGGCGTCGTCAAGTGGTTCGACGTCGCCAAGGGTTTCGGCTTCATCGTGCCGGACAACGGCTTGCAGGATGTTCTCCTGCACGTCACCTGCCTGCGTCGCGACGGTTACCAGACGATCCTCGAGGGAACGCGCATCGTCGCACTCATCCAGCGCCGCGAGCGCGGCTACCAGGCTTTCAAGATCCTCTCGATGGACCAGTCGACCGCGATTCATCCCTCGCAGCTGCCGCCGGTGCGCACCCATGTGCAGGTCACCGCGACGAGCGGACTCGAGCGTGCGCTGGTCAAGTGGTTCAACCGCACCAAGGGCTTCGGCTTCCTGACGCGCGGCGAGGGCACAGAAGATATCTTCGTGCACATGGAAACGCTCCGCCGCTTCGGCCTGACGGAACTGCGCCCCGGCCAGGTGGTTCTTGTCCGCTTCGGCGACGGCGAAAAGGGCCTGATGGCCGCTGAGATCCATCCCGACGTTCCGAGCCCGGCCAGCCGGTCTCACTAATATGAGCAGCCTTACCCTGTTTCATGCCATCAGAAGCGCCATATTGGCGCTTTTTTTCATGGTCGCGCTGCCGGCTTTGGCCGAGGAGCAAATGCGGTTCGACAAGGAGCCGCTGCTCATCCAGACCGCTGCGGGCAAGGTGCTGCATTTCACCGTCGAGATTGCCTCGACCCCTGATCAGCGCGCCCGCGGACTGATGTTTCGCAAGGTCATGGCCGACGATGCCGGCATGATCTTCGATTTCGATGAGCCGCGGCGCGTCACCATGTGGATGGAAAACACCATCCTGCCGCTCGATATGCTCTTTGCCGATGACACCGGCACGATCCGCCACATCAAGGAAAAGGCAGTGCCCTATTCGCGCGACATCATCGATTCGATGAGCGCGGTGAAATACGTCGTCGAACTCAATGCCGGCATCGTCGCCAAACTGGGAATCAAGCCGGGCGACAGGATCGTCAGCGCCACGACGACGAAGAAGGCGAAGTAGCGCGCGCGACCGTGAGCAGCGGTGCGCCTGTCAAGGAATTCAATTATATCGGGATATTGAATGGTCGGAGTGGAGAGATTCGAACTCCCGACCCTCTGGTCCCAAACCAGATGCGCTACCAGACTGCGCTACACTCCGTACCGTGAATGGCAGGGGAGATACACGGTTCACTTCGCCGTCGCAACCCATAAATCCAGCTCTGGCCGAAGATTCCTCGCCGGACCTGTGGATGCAAGACAGAAAAATCTTGATAGGTCGCCAGTCTGCTTGCCGGGCGCACGAGTCCATCCGACTGGCGCAATTGGACGTCAGGACAAGGCTGCCTCAGCCGTGGGCGATCAGGCCGATATATTGAGCATAGCTGATGGCAACGTAGAAGAACGCCGTGATGCTCGCGCCAATCACAATGGCATTGAACTCCGCCGAACGTTTGATCATGAATGCAAATCCACTGAAAGCGATTGAGCCGTAAACTAGTGCCGAGGGCGGGCAGCGGCAATCGGGTTGTGATCAAAACATGAGACAATCGGTAATATTGCGCAATCCGGGTGGAAATCCGAGGTTTCAAGAGATGGCTGCCGCCATCTCCGTCGATATCCTTGTTTCCCAAATGCATCGGCTCGTTATGGAGTCGCCAGCAGCGTCGTACACCGCCTTTTTTCTTGAAAAAGCGGGGATTCGCGGCTAAGCAAAATTCATCTCTTTGCGTTATCTCTAGCGATGAAGCAAAAGCCCCGGAAACGGGGATCGAGCCATGTAAGGCGGGCGCTGCCCGCATAGTCGGAGACGCTGCAGTCATGTCTGCCAAGATCTATCGTCCAGCCAAGACCGCCATGCAGTCCGGCAAGGCCAAGACTCATCTCTGGGTGCTTGAGTTCGATCAGGAGTCGCCGCGCAAGATCGATCCGATCATGGGCTATACCTCCTCCGGCGATATGCGCCAGCAGGTGAAGCTCACCTTCGAATCGCAGGAACTCGCCGAAGCCTATGCCCAGCGCAACGGCATCGAATACCGCGTCATCGCGCCGAAGGACCCGACACGCCAGGTTGTCGCCTATCCCGACAATTTCCGCTATACCCGCACGCAGCCCTGGACGCATTGAGATTTCTCGTCCAGATATGCCGCATCCGGTCGCGCTCATGAGACGCGGCCGCCGGACGGCCCCTTAGCTCAGCTGGATAGAGCACCTGCCTTCTAAGCAGGTTGTCGCAGGTTCGATTCCTGCAGGGGTCGCCATTTTTCAAGTGTCCATCCATGCAGCATGCCTTTCGCCAAACAGGTAGAGCGGCTTCCGTAAAACGAAGCTGCTGGGCCGTGGACCGTCTATCCGATTGGAACATGCATTTACGGCCATGTCTTCGGGCGACATGATTATCAACGAAAACTATGTAGGTGTCGCGAAAGATGGGTGTCCGCATCGTGCTCATAGGCTTCCCGGGCGTTGGGAAGTTGACCATCGCGAAAGAGTTGAGCGCCATGGTTTCGGCAAAAATTGTCGACAACCACCGGGTCAACAACCCGATTCTGCGTCTGCCGGATGAGGATGGAACGGCCCCGTTTCCAAAGGGAATATGGGAGTTTACAGGTCGAGTTCGACAAACCGTCCTTGATGCAATCACCGCTTACGCGCCGTCCGCCAATTTCATTTTCACGCATGCCGGCTTGGATGGTGATGAGCGGAGCCTTCGTACCTTTCAACAGATCGCCGGTGCTGCCGAAGGCTGCGACGCCGTTTTGGTGCCGGTGCGATTGCTGTGATGAAGAGGAGCTGGCTCGCCGGGTTTCGAACCCCGAGCGACGCCAAAGGTTGAAATCCACGGATGTGGCAGCCTCGAGGGATCGCAGTCGGAGGGCGGGGGTTTTCGATCCACTCCACCCAAACACATTGGTGCTCGACGTCACTTCCGCATCACCGGGAAAAACGGCCAACACGATCCGAGAGCATATTCTAAAGGTCCTTGGCGACCTGTCAGCCTGAAATTCGTCGGAGTTGATTCTATTCGCGCTACGATCGTCGATACGCCTGATGGCGGGAGGTGAGGCGTTCTGACGAGCTATCGGTTTACGCAAAGCCGGCCCGAAAGGCCGGCTGACGCCTGCCGAAAAATCGCAGCGCGCGGATGGGGCTCCCTCATCCGCGCGCCGAAGTAGCCGACTTTTGCGGCCAGCGTGTTGTGGCGATCGGACGACCGCCACAACGCTATCGTTACAGGAGAAAATCGCCTGCCCCCAGGTGGACGAGGCCCTTCAGCTGAACCTCGAAGTCATGAATGCCGTCGCCGTTCGTGTCGGCCTGGATAACGGTAACATCGCTCGCGGATCCGGCGTTGTCGTCATAGTGCCAAGCGAGCGCGCCAGCCTTGTGATCGAACAAGGCATTCTCCTGTGCCTGGAAATGGAAGGTACCATTGCCCGCCGCAGAGCCATTCGCATCGATCGCCGAGATGTCGATCTTATCGACGCCGTGCTGGAAGTCGGTGATGACGTCGCGGTTCAAGCCGGACCCGGTTTCCGTCGGTGCCTTCAAGATAAACGTATCCTCACCGATGCCACCGGTCATAATGTCCTTTCCGGCACCACCAATGAGGACATCATTGCCGGCGCCGCCGTCCAGCTTGTCCGCGCCAGCCCCGCCAGTGAGAACGTTGCCGCCGCCGTTGCCGCCGGTCAGTACGTCGTTGTAGCTTGAGCCGGTCAAGTTTTCGATGCCGGCGATCTTGTCGCCGGTCGCCTGACCGCCCGATGCGACCTTAGTCGCCAAGTTGACGTTGACCGCGTCGGAGCCCGCATAGCTGGCCGTGTCATTGCCAGTACCGCCGTCGAGCACGTCCGCGCCGGCCCCGCCCTTCAACACGTCACTACCGCCGAGACCCTTGAAGGTTTCGTTGCCGCCGTTGGACTGGCCGGTGTGCGGCAGGATGTCGTTACCGTTGGTGCCGATGAATTCCTTTGTCGGCGCCGTTGGCGTTGTCGGTTGCGTCGGCGTGGTCGGCGTGGTCGGCGTTGTCGGTTCCGTCGGGGTGGTTGGCGTTGTCGGATTCGTCGGCGTGGTTGGCGTTGTCGGTTGCGTCGGCGTGGTTGGCGTTCCCGGTGTCGCACTGGAGCCCGATTCGTAGGCACCCATATCGACAGTTCCAACGACGCGAGCGTGGCCGTCCAGATCGACCGAGCCGACGCCGTACTTGGCGGTTCCGCCGTCGATCGCTGCCGAGCCGGAGCCGAGGTGGAAGTTGTCGCTCGCTGCTCCCAGGAATTTCGGGTCGACGCCGAGCTTGTTGCCGTTCGCCGTGCTCGGCATAGCGTTGCCGCCGTCGGTCCTGACCGAGGCCTGGCCGGCCGTGCCGTTGTAGGTGTCGTTGTTGGCCCAGACGACGTTGGCGTTGGTATAGCCGCCGTACGACGTGTTATCGACCGCAGTGTTGTTCTTGTTCACCGACGGGTCGGCTACGGCGATGTTGTTGATCCAGGTGTTGTTGCTGGACTGCGCGTTGCTGAGTTCGCCGCGCCAGGTGCCGTCGTTCAGCAGGTCCTGATTGTTGTGGTATGCGGTGTTGTTTTTCACCGTGACGGAGTCGCTCCAGGTAACTTGGATGCCTTTGCTGCCGTTCTCATAGACGAGGTTGTTGTCGACCAGGGTCTTAAACGTGTAGTTCGGATGACCGCTCGTCTGCGTGCTCTGGAAATCGTCGATGATGATGCCGTTGCCATCGGTGTGCGCACCCGACTTCGTGACGTTGTCGTGCGAGATGTTGTTCCGGATGATGTTGCGGAAGCTGCCATCGTCCGGCGCCCCGGTGATATTCCGGTTCTGGTAGAGAGAGATGCCTGAAAACCAGCCAGAACTCGCATTTTTGTAAGTCTCGTTCCCTTCGATCGTGATGAAGTCGGATCCGGCGAAGGCGATGCCGGACGCACCGTTGTCGTGGGAAACGTTATTGGCGATCCTCACATGGTGGACGCCATCACCAACAATGCCGTGCGAAGCGCTCCCGTAGACCTCGAAGCCCTCGACCGCCACATAGTTAGCAGTGATGTTAATACCATTTGCGCCGCCCGACGCTGAGTGGATCACCGCTCCACCCGGTACCTCCGACCGCAAGGTAATGTAGCCGGCGGCGGAACCATCCTTGTACATGTTCACCGACTCATTATAGACGCCGGCGCGCACCACAACCTCGTCGCCGGGCTTAAGGTCCGACGCCATCGCGTCGCTGATCGTGTGAAAAGGAGACGTGGCACTGCCGTTACCGCCGCCGCTGCTGCTCGAAGCTACGTAGTATGTCGTCATGGTCTTGTTCCTCAACCTTAGCGTTGTCTTTGCCGGTTACTATTTTTAGTTAATCAGGCGTTACGGCGGGGGGTTATAGGGCGACATTCTGGAAGGCGCAACAGCAACGCGACAGTAAGTGCTTGAGAAACATAGCCATATTGCTGCCACATTATCCCGATCACTCCGAAGTTACATTTTGAAATATTTGCGGAAATTCGAGTCGCCCAAATTACGGCAGTATAAAGGTCCCGCATGCCGAGAATTATTCTTTCTGCAACTATAGCGAAACGCATCCATTGAAAACATTAGAAAAACCCAGGGGGCGTGACTGGATTCCTCTCGCCAAAGGCGGAATCGACATTTTTTGTGAATTTCGCAATTTTGGGCAGCGTCGCCTTACCAATTCGTGCTGATCGAGATGGTAATGGGGGCATGACCGTAGCTGATTCGACCAAACCCATTGCGCAGCATTTCAAGCGCGCCACCGCCGCGAATATGCCTCGGCACCCATCGCTCATACTCTTGCCCTCGAGCAGCCGGGCGACAAATCGAAGACGTTCCTCCATGACCGAAGTCTCTCTCCACGGCATGAGAAACACGAAAGCAGTCATCGTCTCGCTACCGCCTCACATCATCTCTGAGTATGACAAATGACGATGCAGACTGAGCGACTTCTCGGATATCGCGCAATGACCGCAGCGGGTGCATCTGGCCAATTGCGTTGCGGGAAAAAGGCTGCTTTGCAATGACACGGTAAAGGTTGCCAGCAGATTGCGGCAGGTGAACATGAGGATATCGATGACAGCCAGCTAACGGTCTGCGATGCGCGGTGACGCCAATCCGCACGCCACGCACCAGACGGTCAGCCCGACGTGCCCCACGACAACTGGCCAAAACGCGATGCCGGAAATGCCGTGACGGAGCCAGGAAAATGCCAGGATTGCGGTGACGGCAACATTGTAGAGAAGCATTGCCGATACCAGTCCTCTGACGGCCTTGCCTCCCGCTTCGTGCCGCCCAAGCCAGCAGGCGACGGCCAAGGCGAGCACTGCCGCACCAGCGACACGGGCGACGGTCATGTCGACAGGGGTATCTGGCGCTGCCCCGAGCAGCACTTCAATCAGAAGAGCGGGTACCAGCAGCAACGCCAGGCCCGTGGCTGCTTCAACCACGCCCGTCACCGAAAGCAGGAGCTTGGAATTCGCTCGCATGGTTTCAGGCATGTCGCCTCCTTGAACATCTCGGCGTTTGCGTCGGAGACCCACGTTCGCTTCTACTGGCCGAGTTTGAAAGTCAGCTCGTTGATCTTGCCGGTGAACTTGAACGGAGCGCGGTGCGCGTATCCTGCCCGACGTCGAAGCTTTCATCCTCCGGAAAGGTGACCGGGATCGTGTGTTCGACCGAGTTCGTCGCCACGTCCTTGCCGTCCACCGACAGCACGCCTGTGCCGCCTTTTCCCAGGCCTGGACCATCGGACTTGAACGTGAAGACGATCTCGTGTTTGCCGGGTTCCAGTTCCGGCCCTTCCCACATGGTGCGCTTCAGGTCGAGAAGGTTGTAGAGAAACACCACCCTGCCTCGCCCGACGCCGAAGTCGCCCTTGCTGAGGAACAAGCCGTAGCCGCCGAACCGGCCGCCCTCGGTGACGATCATGCCCTCCGCGCCGCCTTCGGGTATCTCGACCTCGGCCGTGATCGTATAGGACTTGTTCAAGACGCTCGGCGCTGCACTGGGCGGCACGCCGCTGAGTTCTCCCGAATAGGCAAACTCGGTTCGTCCGGCAGTCAGGTTCGGGCGCGGCGTGTTCCAGCGGGAAAGCGTCGAATTGTCCAATGGCAGGACGTTGTACTTCTTCGCCTCGGAATAGAAGAGGTCCTGCATCTGCTTGAGCTTGTCCGGCAGCTTGGCGGCAAGGTCGTTGAACTGGGTCGGATCATCGTTGACGTTGTAGAGTTCCCAGTTGTAGCCGCTGATGACATCGGGAGGCGTCGCAGTGCTCAACTCCCATGGACGGGTCGCCGGCGTCGTCGCAGCCACCCAGCCATTGTCGTAGATGGCGCGGTTGCCGAGCATCTCGAAATATTGCGTCGTGTGCCGGGTGGCAGCATCGACATTTGCCTTATCCCATGTGTACATCATGCTCACCCCTTCAATGGGGCGTTGCTCGATGCCGTTGATTGTCTGAGGCGTCGGGATGCCGGTCGCTTCGAGGATCGTGGGCACGATGTCGATGACGTGGTGGAACTGGCGACGGATGCCGCCGACGTCATCGATATGGCCAGGCCAGGACATCGCCACACCTTGAGAGGTTCCGCCAAAATGCGACGGCACCTGCTTCACCCACTTGAAAGGCGCGTCCATCGCCCATGCCCAGGCCGCGGCGAAATGCGGGAAGGTTCGTTCCGATCCCCAGAACGGATACCAAAGCAATTGATCCTTCACCGGCACGGGGATTCCGTTGAAGGTGGTGAATTCGTTCGGCGTGCCGTTCAGCATGCCTTCAGCGCTCGCGCCATTGTCGCCGCCGATATAGATGATCAGCGTATTGTCGAGTTCGCCGAGATCGTCGACGGCCTGAATGACCCGACCGATTTCATTGTCGGCATAGGCGAGATAAGCGCCATAGATATCTGCCTGCTTGATAAAGAGTTTCTTCTCTTCCAGGCCTAAGCTATCCCATTCCGGAAGTTCCTTCGGCCACGGCGTCAGTTGCGCGTTCTCGGGCATGATGCCGAGCCGCTTTTGGTTGGCGAAGATCGTCTCGCGCAGCTTGTTCCATCCTTCGTCGAAGAGGTGCATATCGCTGATCTTCTTGACCCATTCCGGTGTGGGGTGATGCGGTGCATGGGTGGCGCCCGGGACGTAATAGACAAGCCAAGGTTTCTCGGGGGCAATCTCCTTCAATTGCTTCATGTAGTGGATGGCCTCGTCGGCCATCGCCGTTTCCAGGTTCCAGGTCGGATTTCCTTCGAAGGGATAGATCGCAGTCGTATTGCGGTAGAGGTTGGGCTGCCATTGGCTGGCGTCACCGCCGACAAAACCGTAGAAATATTCAAAGCCCATACCCGTTGGCCATTGATTGAACGGCCCTGCCTGGCTCGATTGATAGGAAGGCGTGTTGTGGTTCTTGCCGAACCACGATGTCGCGTAGCCATTCTCCCTGAGGATCGTGCCGATGGTGCCTTTCTCGATCGGGATGATGGAATCATAACCCGGATAGCCCGTCGCAATTTCGCCGACGACCCCGGCGCCGACCGAATGGTGGTTTCGCCCCGTAATCAATGCAGCCCGTGTCGGCGAACAAAGTGACGTTGAATGGAAATTGGTGAAGCGCAACCCCTGGTTTGCAATGCGGTCCATTGCAGGGGTGGGAATGACGCCGCCAAAGGTGCTGGGTGCACCGAATCCCTGGTCGTCCGTCATGATCAGCAATACGTTCGGCGCACCCTTTGGCGGCACGACGCGCGGCGCCCACCAAGGCTGTGACTCCGAGGCTTTCTCCTTGATGACGCCGCCGAAATTCGGTGCGGGAGGCGGAAGCTGCTTGCCGTCGAGGGTGATCGTCGCTCCGGGCGCTCCCGTGACCGCCTGCGCGAATGCCGCAGGACAGCCGCCCAACCCGGTCAAAGCTGTGAAACCCAGCGCGGCGAGCGCGCCGCGAGAAAAGTGCAACGCATTTCGACGGCACATGGAATTTCTCCTCCTGGATAACGTCGCGGCGCGGACCGGTATGGTGGCTGCCAACAGGTGGGCACGACGGCTTCGCGCCCATCGCGACGGGGGCGGACGTCCGCGATGATCGCTCAACGCGATCCACAATCAACGTATGTTACCGTAACAACGGCAGCAACTACGCGGCAGGGCCTTCACCCTGATGCGGCAGCCGATACCGCACGATCATTCCGACCGCCGAAGCAAGTGCGAGGCAACCGAAGACAATTGCGGCGATCGTCGATGCGCTCATGCGGCAAGTCCGCGGCTGTTGACGACGCCATCCCGATTTTGCCGTGTCACCGTTATACCTCGCGCTTGATGAGCCGTTGCTCCAGCAAACCAATTAGGCACAACGGAGCGTGTCGCCACTCCACGGCGGGCACGCTCACTTCGGGTGGGATGTCGACCGCCGATTGCATCCTGGCCGGGGCACTGAAAAAAGCAACGTATGTGACGGTAACACACGGTAAGCCCGCAACTGCCGTGCAGGCAACGCCAAGGCGCGTCCACGACATCTCCGTGGACGCGGATGACTTTGTGCAGTAGATTACACTAATAAAATTTCTGGTAGTTGCGCCCTCAAGAGCGGTGAGGAGCATGTCATGCAGAATGCGATGGCAGCCGATGCTGCACGACCTTCCACGCGACCGCCTCCCGGACCTGATGATATTCGCAGGCAGCTTGAGCGCATCATCGCGAATCCGGAGTTTCCCCACACGGGCCGTAGCGCCGATTTCCTGCGGTACATCACAGAAGAGACGCTCGCAGGCAACGCCAAGCGCATCAAGGGCTATTCCGTTGCGGTGGAGGTGTTCAAGCGCTCCCAAGGCTTCTCGCAGGACGACCCGGTCGTGCGGATCGGGGCGGGACGGCTGCGGCAAAGCTTGGAGCGCTACTATCTTGTAGCCGGACAGGATGATCCTGTTCGAATGGACATTCCGAAAGGGGGCTATGTTCCAACGTTCGTCTGGAGCAGCCCGGGAGACACCAAGTCTTCCGTTGGCGCATCTGCGCCCGCAGATGGACCAGTCGGTATTGGCAGGTTTCACGGGTATGGAAGGTGGCTTGTCGCCAGTCTGTTGATTCCAGCTCTGATATCGACCTTCCTGTATCAGGTGCAAAGCGGATCACCGTCTTTTGTCCGCAATCCGACGGCGATGCCGGAAATGCATACGGCAAGTCTGGTCGTTGCCCCGTTTGCGAATCTTGGTGAGGATCCTAAGGCGGAGATTTTTTCGGCCGGCCTGACCGAGGAGCTTCTCACAGCCTTGCCACGCTTCAGGGAGATCAAGGTCTTCGGCCGTGAGACGTCCAGATCGTTGTCGCCCGAAGTCGATGCTTCTCGCGTCCGGAACGCACTCGGTGCCGGCTATCTGTTGATGGGAGGAGTGCGTATTTCGGGGGACAAGATGCGAGTTACCGCGCGGCTGCTTGATACGGACAACGGCGAAATCCTGTGGTCGCAGATCTATGACGAGAACATGGGTTCGGGCGATCTGTTCGCGATCCAGGCAGACGTCGCAAACAGGGTGGCGACGGCCATTGCTCAACCCTATGGAGTTATCGCGCAGGAAGATGTCGCCAATCAACCTCCCGACGATCTCGGCGCCTATGCCTGCACATTAAGCTTCTACACCTATCGAACCGAGTTGAGTCCGGAACGGCATCGGCAGGTCAGGGATTGCCTTGAAAGTGCGGTCGCTCGTTATCCATCGTTCGCGACCGCATGGGCGATGCTGTCGATCGTCTACCTCGACGAAGATCGGTTCGACTTCAATGCGCGGCGGGGATCGTCCATTCCAATCGAGCGTAGCCTCGTCGCGGCGCGGCGCGCAATCCAGCTTGATCCCGGCAGCACGCGCGCGCATCAGGCATTGATGATGGCGCTGTTCTTCAATCAGCAGCTGGATGAGGCTTTACGCGTTGGCGAACTGGCGCTCGCAACCAACCCGAACGACACGGAACTGCTTGGAGAGTTCGGGACACGCGTGGCGATGGGCGGGGATTGGGCTCGCGGGGCAGCACTTCTTGAGCGGGCCATCGTTCTCAATCCGGGTGGCGGCGGTTACTATCACGGGACACGAGCGCTTGCTGCGTTCATGCTGAACGACGGCAAGACGGCGGTCGCGGAAATCAGACAGGCCGATTTGCAGAAATTCCCGCTATTCCACCTCGTTGCCGCGGTTATCTATGCCGAGAATGGATTTGAGGCTGAGGCACGGCGCGAAGGCGCAAAGTTCGTTGAAATGCGCCCGGACTTCCTGCCCAACTTAGCGGCGGAACTTCAGTCCCGAAACGTCCGCCCCGTGGATCAGGAGCGGTTCAGCGCCGCAATCCGAAAGGCGGGACTGGCCATAAGCAGTCGAACCGCAACCACAGTTTCGACCGTTGGGTCAGGTCTTTGATCCCACAGCCCTGAGGCGTTGTCCGTATCTGCTTTACGGTGCGTGTACTACAGAGCATACCCGATGTTACGAGCGCCGAGCTCGTCTTTGCCGCACAATAGCTGATGCAACAGGACAAAGGGGCGGAGCGAATGAGGCGGTCATCCCTGGATCGCGATCTCATCCTCTCCCGACACGTTTGACTTCGCTCGCCACCAAGACGCAAGGAGCACAGGTCGATGGTAAAACTTTCCTGCAAGCATTGCCTGACCGCAAACTGGCGATCCTCCGTAGCGCTTGCGCTGGCCGTCACGTTGATCTCACCTTTGGCCGCCCGTGCCGAACAGCCCGATGCCAGGAAGCTCGTCAAGGCGATGTCCGACTATCTCTCGGCCCAGAAGGCGATTTCATTCGCCTACGACACCAATTTTGAGATTGTCACCACCGAGCACCAGAAATTACTGCTCGCAAGTTCCGGAAAAGTGGAGATGGGCCGACCCGACAAGCTCCGCGTTACTCGCACCGGTGGCTTTGCCGATGTCGAGATGACCTTTGACGGCAAGACGGCGACGGTCCTTGGAAAACATCTCAATCTTTACACTCAGGCTGATCTGCCCGGCACGATCGATCATCTCGTCGATGAAATGCGGGATAAACTTCACCGCCCGGTTCCCGGCGCCGATCTCCTGCTGCCCAATGTCTATGACGAACTGATGCGCGACGTTGTTGACGTCAAGGATCTCGGAAGCGGCGTGATTGGCGGCGTTGAATGCGATCATCTTGCATTCCGAACCAAGGAACTCGACTGGCAGTTATGGATCGCGCAAGGCGAAAAACCATATCCTTGCCGATACGTGATTACCGCCACACAGGTCGATCTGGGACCGCAATACAGCATCCAGATCAGCGACTGGAAAACAGGCACCGATGTCGTTGCCGAAGACTACAGTTTCAAGAACACCACGGATGCAAAGAAAGTCGAGCTGGAAAAGCTCGTGGACATTGATGAGCTTCCGGATCGTTTCGCAAAGGGAGACAGCAAATGACCTCGTTGCAAAAAATCAAAATCCTGCTGCTGACCATCGTTGTGGCCATGTCCGGTCTTGAACTCGGCGAACGGCTGGCGGTCCCTGGAATGACGGGAATCTTTACGCCGGCCGAGGCGCGTGTCGGGCGGCCCCTCACGCCCGTCAGCGTGGCAGGTGTTGCACGACGCACCGTCAGGCGATGCGCGGTCGGTGTCTATTACTGCTGAAAGCAAAGGGCACCTATGGGGATCAACGAATTGCCTACCAACCTCCTGGTGATTCTCTGCATTTCGCTCATTTTTCTTTCTGGTTGCGGTGGCCATCCCAAGGGCGTCCTTACGCCGATCGCCGATACCTCTTCACCTGGTTTGAGCCGGGTGAACCTCCTTGTCGCAACGACCAGGAGCCGCTCGACCGTTCCCGGCGAGATGTTCTCGGGCGAACGTGCGCTGAAGCCCACCTTTGCGGAAATGACTATCTCCATCCCACCTGACAGTGCCCGCAAGGTGGGAAGTGTCGCATGGCCAAGAAGGTTGCCTCCGAATCCTGCAAGGGATTTCGCGACGCTGAAGGCCAAGGAGATCAATATCGACGCCGCAAAATCCTGGCTCAGCGCCAGCGTGCGCAAGACACCGGATGGAAGCGTCCTGGTGTTCATCCACGGTTTCAACACGCGATTCGAAGATTCCGTCTACCGCTTTGCCCAGATCGTCCATGATTCCCGCGTCCACAGCGCGCCCATTCTCGTCACATGGCCATCGCGCGGCAGCCTGCTTGCCTATGGCTATGACCGGGAAAGTACGAACTACACCCGCAATGCGCTCGAAACGCTGTTTCAGTACCTGGCCCGCGACAAAGAGGTGAAGGAGGTTTCCATCCTCGCCCATTCGATGGGGAACTGGCTGACACTGGAGTCACTGCGTCAGATGGCCATTCGCAACGGCAGGCTGCCGGCGAAGTTCAGGAACGTCATTCTCGCCGCACCCGACGTCGATGTCGACGTGTTCAGCCAGCAGATCGTGGATATGGGCAAGCAGCACCCGCAGTTCACGCTGTTCGTATCACGAGACGACCGGGCGCTTGCCGTCTCGCGCCGCGTTTGGGGAGATGTGTCGCGCCTCGGCGCGATCGATCCGGAGCAATCGCCCTACAAGGAAGAACTGGAGATCAACAAGATCAGCGTGATCGATCTCACCAAGGTCAAGCAGGGCGACCGTCTCTACCACACGAAGTTTGCAGAATCTCCCGAGATCGTTCGGCTGATCGGTTCCAGGATTTCCGACGGGCAGACGCTGAGCGAAGACAAGGTGGGGCTGGGTGACCACATACTCGATGCGACGATCGGAACGGCCGCGGCAGCAGGTCACGCCGCCGGTCTGATCCTCACCGCCCCGGTTGCGGTCGTCGATCAGAATACAAGAGAGAATTATGGGGACAGGGCAAACGCGCTGATAGGTGGCGACAAGCGTGCCCGCACGGCGGCAACGGCCTGTGCCGCGGGACATTCGACGCAGGAATGCCAAAAGCAGTGATTGCTACCGGCGGAACACAATTTATGCGCGCTTGCGTAATGGAAATTTATTTATAATTTTATTAGTTATCTGGAATATTTTGTTTTGGGGGAACTGTCAGGCGGGATTCGCACTCGCTTGCTGATTGAGGGATAGGACATGAAAGCCATCTATATCGCCACCGTCTGCGCCGCGCTTGCGATTGCATCACCTGCCAGGACGGCCGACATCACGCCGCTGACGCCCGATGCAAAGCAGGTGGAAAGCTCAAGCGGGTGGACCTTCACGGTCGCCCCCTATTTCTGGGCGGCCGGCATCTCCGGAGATACCGCACAGTTCGGATTGCCCGAGGTCCACATGGACGCCGACTTCGGCGACCTGCTGTCAAATCTCGACTTTGCCTTCATGGCGGCAGGTGAGGCGCGTTACGACCGCTTCAGCATTTTCGGCGACGTCATCTATACCAAACTCGGGGCGGATGCGAGCACGCCTGCCGGCATCCTGGCCGACAGTGTCGACGTCACCTCGAAGACGTTTGCCGGCCTGCTCGGTGTCGGCTACTCGGTGCTGGAGAGCCCATCCGGCCACCTTGATATCGTCGGGGGTATCAGGGTCTGGTCGGTCGACACGACCATCGGATTCAACGGTGGGCTGCTCGACGGCGTGGAAGGCGACGATGGTGATACCTGGGTCGATGGCATCGCAGGTTTCCGGGGCAATTACTTCTTTACGCCGGAAATCTACATGACCGGATGGGGACTGGTCGGGGCAGGCGGCGCTGATATCGACTGGGACGTCGCATTGGCCCTCGGCTACAAATTCAACGAGACGGTGTCCGCGGTCGCGGGGTACCGGGCATTGGGGGTCAACTACAGCAACGACGGGTTCGTCTTCGACGCCGTGCAGCAAGGGCCGATCGTTGGGCTCGCTATCCATTTCTAGCGGGTGGACTTGGATGGTCGCGATGGGTCGACAAGCGGTTCTCGCACTATTCGAACAGACCGTCAGGTGAATTGTGATGCCGCGGTTCCCGCGGCACCATCAGTTCAAAGCCAGTCGGAGTTTGTCAACGAACGGCAATAGCTTGTCATCCGTCCTAAAGCGTCGATGAGAGGTCGGTCATTGAAGGGCGACCGTTACGGGAGCGGCTTCCTTGATGGCCAAATAGGGATGCAGATATGGTTGAGCTGAGCGGGTACCCGCCGCGCGATGCTCGGCGGTCATACCATGGAGGCGGCAATGGCCTTGGCATTCGGAGCAGAACACGTGCCCGACGATCTGGTGTGGATCGAGGGCCGTACGTTCACCATGGGATCGAACGACTACTATCCGGAGGAGGCGCCGGCCCACCCGGTGAAGGTCGACGGCTTCTGGATAGAGCGGACACCGGTCACGAACCGCAAGTTCATGGAATTCGTAAAGGCGACCGGACACGTGACCGTCGCCGAGAAGGTGCCCGATCCGAAGGACTATCCCGGCGCGCTGCCGGAGATGCTGAGGGCGGGATCGCTGGTGTTCACCCGGCCGAAGTCGGTGAATGGCCCCAATATCTCGCAGTGGTGGACGTTCAAGTTCGGCGCGACCTGGCGGCGGCCTCTCGGCGGTCTGAGCGATCTTCGCGGCAAGCTCGATCATCCCGTCGTCCACGTCGCGTGGTCCGACGCCAAGGCATATGCCGACTGGGCTGGCCTCGACCTGCCGACCGAAGCGGAATGGGAGCTCGCGGCGCGCGGCGGTTCGGACGACACGGAATATGCATGGGGCGACGAATTCATGCCGGACGGCGTCGCCATGGCCAACACCTGGCAAGGCGTCTTTCCCACGACGACGACAAAGCCGAAAGGCCATGAGCGCACCTCTCCCGTCGGCTTGTTTCCGGCAAACGGCTACGGCCTCCAGGACATGATCGGAAACGTCTGGGAGTGGACGTCCGACTACTGGTCGACACGCCATCCGGAGCCTGCCAGCCATTCGTGCTGCATTCCAAGCAACCCGCGCGGCGGCGATGCCGAGGCGAGCTTCGACCCCCGCCAGCCCGAGATACGCATCTATCGGCGCGTGCTGAAGGGCGGATCGCATCTCTGCGCTCCGAACTACTGCCGTCGTTATCGCCCGGCGGCTCGTCACGCCGAGCCGGAGGACACCTCCACCAGCCATGTCGGGTTCCGTTGCATCAAGAGAAAACCCGCGACCGGAGAAGCTAAGACCGCACCTTGATTTCAGAACGATACCCGTCGGACATGACATCTCCAGCGCTTGCCCTTTCGCGCTGGGGCGAGTTCAGCCTGCGGTATGGGCAGCTAATCACAATAGGTGGGATGTCGTTTCGCCCGATGGGTTGTAATTTGGCCGTCAATCTTTAGGGGCCCAAACATGAGAAACATCCTTTCGAGCGTTGGTGCGGCGGCACTCTTGCTGTCGGCAGTGAACACCTATGCCGCCGATCTCCCGGCAGGGGCCAAGAAGGTCACGATGGAAGAGTTCAAAGCGTTTGCTGATGGCAAGCCTGTAAAGGTGGAAATTCTCGATCTGGAAAAGCCCGTGACCGCTGATCTCGTATGGAGTTGGAAGAAGGGCACCATTACCGGTAAGGCGGATGTCGGCGGCAAAATGATCGACGTGAAAACGAAACTCACGTTCAGGGGCGATAAAGCTTGTTCCAACGGTAAAGGCGAAAAGCCAAATTGCCACTTTATCTATATCGACGGGGATAAGTTCTATGAAGTTCGAGATGACATGAAAGTCCATGCAATCTCGACTGTCGGGTGAGGTTGGGGATCTCTCCGCTCACTGCCGCGGCTCAATCTGGGAGGGCTCATAGAACCCGGTGCTACCCCGCACTTCCCCCAGCCCTTATACGCGGCAAGCTGCAGCTTTCCGTCATCCGTCCAAGCGGTGTATTCGGCTTCGGCGATCAGCGTCGGCTGCGCGCCTATTGCGTGTTGCCGGATCCAGGCAGTGATCTCAGTGAACCACCGAGAGGTAGCGGATGCCGGCTTCATCAGCCGCTCTCATCAGCGCTTCCCGCGCGGCGTTTGGGGGCGTGGTGCCGCGGATGGCGTCGAGGCATGTCCTCACTGCCACGACATACTCCTCGCCATCATCCCCAGGCCATTCGGAAATGAGCATGGTGGCTGCGTCGCCGAGGGTCCTGACGACGCTGTATTTATCTTGGCCGCTCATGAGGATCCTCAGTGCGGGAAACTGATGCGATGTGTACCGATTCATGACATTTGGTCCTTGCATCATAAACATATTAGTAACTCTGCAAGAAGCGTTCCAACCGGAGCTGCAGCATGATCATCCGCAGATGGTTCCGCAAAACTGTCGGCAACTGAACGGGGAGGTCAAGTCCAATTGAAGGAATTATCCAGTCGCAGAGTGATCAAGCCGATCTACGTCAAAGCGCTGCGGAGCAGATCCGAATTGATCTTGGGGTGCTTCTCGGACGGATGATAGGCTCCAATTAGGGCCGCCGTTACCATGATCGACACCGAAGGGAATGATGCGACGATGCTCAACACGGGAACCGGAGAGTTTCGACCCGCCCAGAGGAACACAAAGCCAGCCGCGAAAGCAAAGAACCAAAAGACCAGGACTTCGCCCATTGTCCCCGCGAATACCTCCATTGCTCCAGAGGACACCGAAGCCACGGTGTCCAATCCTCCAAGCCACAACACGATGTTCATCACCATATCCGCGATGAAGGCCAATACCATCGATCCTATCAAAAGCCGTGACATCTCGTTTCTCCGTTGAAATCTTAAGTTGTTGTTTTGTCAGGCGCAGCTTTCGATCGGATTATCTGGATTGTTAAAATGCTTAGGGCTATTGCCCTCTTGTCCGATTGGGCAGCAATTCAAAGCAATGATTACACAACCAGGTGGCCGGGAACTTGTTTTAAACACATTGCCGTCCTATTGATTCTTCTATCGAAATTGCTTGTCGAGCTTGGTTTGCGCCCCGGCGTCCCAGCTGATCTTTCCTTTCAAAATCGATTTCTGCGCCGCCCGGCAGCCGCCGGAGGGTGATTGTCATGCCGGTTGAGGGGGAATCGTCATGAACGCAGGCAATTCTTTGATCGACGCAAGCCTCCGCCAAACACCCATCGCCGCTGCCTGATATGCCTTCGGTCTTTGACCGCGGATGTCAGTAGCGGCATTCCGGCTGGGTTTTCCAGCCATTGAGGAGAATTTCATGAGCAAGACCAATGCAGAGGCACTGTTGCGCAAAGCGCAGCGCCAGGTTGCCAATACCAGCGGCGGTGGCCATCTCGGCGGCACCAACTTCGGTCAGGGCAATGACGCTAAGACCTCGTCCGGAAGCGGCAATCGCCCGGCAGGCAAGGGTCGTCCACCAACTGGCGGCAAACGCTGACGACAGCGCCGCGCGTCTTTCCGATTTAAGGAATTATGCAGAGGTCGCAGCATCTCGATTGAAGACAGCCCCGCCAAAATGGCGGGGTTCTTGTTTGATAGGCCCTGAAGGGCCAGTCTCTTCTCAGCGATCCAGGAAGTGATCGAAGTAGACCTGGGGGATGGGGTACGCGTAGACGCCTCTGTCGACGAAGCTGTACCTATAGAGGCAACTTCTGAGAGCCGCATTGTAATGCAGGCTTCGCGGGTCCGGCGAGCCTCGTCGCCATGAGCCTGCTTCCGGCACGCAGCGTTGAAGCGCTTTATCGTATCGAGCCAGGAGCGCCGGGTCGGTATCGACCCGAATGCCGCTGTAGGAATGATAGTTTGAAGGAGATTCTGCGGCCGATATACAGCCGAGGCTAAGTGCAAGACCAACGACTACCATCAATCTCATCGGATTTAATTCCCCCTGATCGATTATCGAAGTATCGAGCGGAACGTTATTCGTTCCAGTGCCTGCGGGCAAGGGGACCTGCCGGCCCCCGGTCTGATCGGCCGTGACCTCGGCGGAACAGCAATCGCATAGCTGCCACCACAAAAATGGCGGCAGCCATCCGTCATCGATCAATCCAGGAGATCGGCAGGTACCTTGCCGCCATTTTCCGAAAGCCGCTTCATCAGCGCCTTGTGCAGCCACATATTCATTTTTGCGGAATCGTTGCTGTCGCCCGTATAGCCGAGTTCAGCGGCAAGTTCCTTGCGCTCGGTCAGGCTTGCATCCATCCCGACGGCTTTCATCAGGTCCACGATCGAGCGGCGCCAATCGAGCTTCTGGCCGCTCTTCTTCACTGCCGCGTCAAGGATCGGGACGATATCGACTGTGCCTGTGCCTGGAGCAGTGGCCGTGGGGGCCGGCTTGCTCTGCGGGGCAGGGGCCGCAGGCGTAGGACTGGGCGCTGCCGACGGTGAGGTAGGCGCTTGCGCCGGCTCTGTCTTCGGCGCGCCGGCAGCAACGGGTTCGGCTGCTTTCGCCTCTCCGAAAATTGCATGTTTGATCTTGTCGAAAATGCCCATTCTAAACCTCCAGTTCCATCAGATGAGAACAAGCTGAAACATGGACTTCGCGCCTGATATATCCAGACGGAAGGGGAGTTATTTTTAGCAATCTAAATCGGAGGTGGAAAAGTCAATTCGAGGGAAGGGTGTAGTCGACCTGCGCGAAAACGCTGCAAGTGGATTAATCGCCGCCAATGGTATCGCAAACTGAGATTTGCTTGCTGGCCCTAAGTTTCCTGGCGCAATGGGGGAGGAAATACACTGTCGGCTCTCCAGCCGCTGCGATATATGTTTGCTTTTGGCGCAGTCTGTCAGATAATTCGTATTTCAATAACCGTGAAACATCATCGCACGCTACCGAACCGACTTGCCGCGCCGTCTCGTGAAACATTCGTGATCCCTTCACGTTGCCTTGCCATGGACGTCCTGGAGTTGCAGGCGTCCGATCGATCGAAGGCACGCGCGTTCCTCGATTTTCGACTGCCGGACAGATCGTCCGACAGAATGGAAACGGAGGAAAACATGACCCGTAATCACAAGACACTATCCCTTGCAGTGCTCGCGTCCAGCTGCGCCCTCCTTGCCATGCCGGCAAGCGATGCGCGTGCGCTCGATGTCGGCGTGTCGGTGAATGCCGGCAATGCTGTCAGCGCCGATGTCGGCGCGTCACTCGGCGGCGGGAGTGGCATCAGCGCCGATGCCAATGCTTCCGTCGGCGGTTCGAACGGCGTCAATGCCGATGCGACCGCCAATGCTGGCGGCGGCCGGGGCATCAATGCCGATGTCAATGCACGCGTCGGCGGTTCTAGCGGAATCGATGCCAAGGCCACGGCCTCGGTTGGCAACCGTAATGACGTCGATGCCAATCTCGCCATCGGCGGGGTGGATGAAGCTGGCGGCAGCAATACCACGGCTGCGCCCGGCAGCACGCTCAGCGCGTCGCGGGCACGTACCCTGGAGGCCTTTCGCAGCATGCCTGTCAATGACCAGCGCAAGATGCTCGTCCGTTGCGCCGACATCTCCGCCTCCGGCGGTGATTCCGGCCTTGCCGGTCTCTGCAGTCTGCTGCAGGCGACCGCCTCCCGCTGAACATACAAAACCCGCCGAGCCAGCGGCTCGGCGGGTCCTTTTCAAAGGATGCTTCGATCTAAAGCATGTTGCGCAAAACTGTGCAGCAGTTTTCCGACAACGACATGCGTAAAAACAATGACCTAAAGCGCGAAGAGCGAATCTGAAAGATCGCGACGCGCTTTAGTGCAGGATCTGGCTGAGGAACAGCTTGGTGCGTTCGTGCTGCGGGTTATCGAAGAAGGCGGCCGGTTCGTTCTGTTCGACGATTTGACCCTGGTCCATGAAGATAACCCGGTTGGCGACCTGGCGGGCAAAGCCCATTTCATGCGTGACGCAGAGCATGGTCATGCCTTCTTCGGCAAGCCCCACCATGGTGTCGAGCACTTCCTTGATCATTTCGGGATCGAGTGCGGAGGTCGGCTCATCGAACAGCATGATCTTCGGGTTCATGCACAGCGACCGGGCGATCGCCACGCGCTGCTGCTGACCGCCGGAAAGCTGTCCCGGATACTTGTTGGCCTGCTCCGGAATCTTGACCCGCTTCAGAAAATGCATGGCCACTTCTTCGGCCTGCTTCTTCGGCATCTTGCGCACCCAGATCGGCGCCAGTGTGCAGTTTTCGAGGATCGTCAGATGCGGGAAGAGGTTGAAGTGCTGGAACACCATGCCGACTTCGCGCCGCACCTCGTCGATCTTTTTCAGGTCGTTGGTGAGCTCGGTGCCGTCGACGATGATGCGACCCTTCTGATGCTCTTCCAGGCGGTTGATGCAGCGGATCATCGTCGACTTGCCCGAGCCCGACGGGCCGGCAATGACGATCCGCTCGCCGCGCATGACCTTCAGGTTGATGTCGCGCAGCACGTGGAAATCGCCGTACCACTTGTTCATGTTGACAATCTCGACCGCCACTTCCGTCGCGGAAACGGTGAGCTTTTTCGCTGGAGCTTCAGCCATGATATTTTCCCTCATTCTTATCGTTTTAGCGTTCTTATCGTTTGTGGCCGGTATCGAGATGGCGTTCCATGAAGCCTGAATAGCGCGACATGCCGAAGCAGAACAGCCAGAAGATAAAGCCCGCGAAGATCAGACCCGTGATCGGCGTGACGGCGCTTGCCCAGTTGGCATCGGAGAAGTTCAGCTTGACGATGCCAAGCAGATCGAACATGCCGATAATGGTGACCAGCGACGTGTCCTTGAAGGTTCCGATGAAGGTGTTCACGATGCTCGGGATGACCAGCTTGATGGCCTGCGGCATGATGATCAGCCGGGTCTTTTGCCAATAGCCGAGGCCAAGCGAATCGGCGCCTTCGAATTGTCCCTTCGGGATCGCCTGAAGGCCGCCGCGGATCACTTCCGCCATATAGGCCGAGGTGAAGATCGACACACCGATCAGCGCCCGAAGCAGTTTGTCCACGTTCCAGCCTGTGGGAAGGAAGAGCGGCAGCATGACACTTGCCATGAACAGAACGGTGATCAGCGGAACGCCTCGAATGACCTCGATGAAGGTAACGCAGAGCATCCGGATGACGGGCATCTTCGAGCGGCGCCCCAGCGCAAGCAGAATGCCGCAGGGTAAGGAGACGGCAATACCGACAAAGGACAGGACGAGCGTCACCATCAGCCCGCCCCAAAGCGGAGTGTCCACCACTTCGAGGCCGAAGCCGCCGTGAAGAAGCCAGAAGGCGAGGACCGGCAGAACGGCGAACAGAAGAATGGCGTTCAGGCCCTTGCGCGGCGCCGAAGGGATCAGCATCGGAACCAGCAGCAGAATGAACAGGATCCCGACGATCGCCGGTCTCCAACGCTCATCCAGCGGATAGCGGCCGAATATAAACTGATCGTACTTGGCGCTGACGAAGGCCCAGCATGCACCACTCCAGCCGTCAGGCTGAATGCCGCCCTGGATCGTCGTCGCGCAGAATGTGCGGTCCGGCCCGGTCCATACGGCCTGGATGAACAGCCAGTTGACGAGATGCGGCACGGCCCATGCGATGAGCGCAAGAGCCAGGATTGTCAGGATCACGTCCTTCGGGGTTGCCAGGAGATTGCGGCGTATCCAGGCGACGGCTCCCCTCTCGCCGGGGGGCGGTGGTTCGGCGGCAAGGATGGACGTTCTGACGAAGGGTTTATCGGCGACCGACATCTTATCTCTCCACCAGTGCCATCTTGGCATTGAACCAATTCATGAACAGCGACGTGAGAATGCTCAAGCTGAGATAGACGATACCCCAGATGCAGACGATCTCGATCGCTTGACCGCTCTGATTGAGGATCGTGCCACCGACGGCAACGAGATCCGAGAAACCGATCGCGATGGCGAGTGAGGAGTTCTTGGTCAGGTTCAGGTACTGGCTCGTCAGCGGCGGGATGATGATGCGCAGCGCCTGCGGCACCACGACAAGTCTCGTCACGCTCGACGGATGCAGCCCCAGCGCGCCGGCTGCCTCGGATTGTCCCTTTGGAACGCCACGAATGCCGCCGCGAACGATCTCGGCGATGAACGAGGCGGTATAGAAGGACAGAGCGAGAAACAGCGACATGAATTCGGGACCGACGACCGAGCCGCCCGTGAGGTTGAATTTTCCGGCAACCGGAACGTCGAAGGTGAGCGGAAAGCCGGAGACGACGAAGACCAGCAATGGCAAGCCGACGATCAGTGCAATCGATGTCCATACGGTGTGGAACGGCTGGCCGGTTGCGGCTTGGCGTTTGTGGGCCCAGCGCGCGATGATGATGGTGGCGACAATCGCAATCACCAGGGCGATGCCGACCGCTATCATACCTGTCTCGAAGATCGGCTTCGGGAAGGCCAGTCCTCTGTTGTTGAGGAACATGCTGAACGGCAGACCCACTGACTCGCGCGGCTGCGGCAAAACGGAGAGAACGCCGAGATACCAGAAAAAGATGACGAGCAGCGGCGGAATGTTGCGGAAAACCTCGACATAGACCGTGCAGAGCTTGGCAATCAGCCAATTGTGCGACAGCCGGCCGATCCCGATCAGGAAGCCGATGATGGTCGCCGTGAAGATACCGGTCACCGCCACCAGCAAGGTATTCAGAATGCCGACGACAAGTGCGCGCGCATAAGTCGAGTCACTCGAAAAGCTGATCAGCGACTGGCCGATTTCGAAACCGGCGCGACCGCGAAGGAAGCCGAAACCCGATGCCGTATTGCTGCGGGCAAGGTTCACGGCCGTGTTGTGGGCTACCCACCACACAATGCCCACGAGAATAACGATTGTTAGAACCTGGAAAAATATGCTCCGGTATTTCGGGTCGTACATTGCCGACCGGAAACTCCAGCCGGTGCCATGCAAAGGTGTCGTATCCACAGCCCCATGCGTCATGCCGCGCCAATCCCCTTGTGCCCGTTTTCGGGCTTTCTTTTTGCTTTTTGGAAGATGGGAGGGCGGCTCGGCCGCCTTCCCGGGATTTCATGCCAAAGCTCGATTAACGAACCGGCGGTGCGTACTGGATGCCGCCCTTGCTCCAGAGAGCATTCAAGCCGCGTGCGATCTTGAGCGGGCTGCCCTGGCCGATGTTGCGCTCGAAGATTTCGCCATAATTGCCGACGCCCTTGATGACGTTGGCGGCCCAATCATTGGTCAGGCCGAGATCGGTGCCAATCTTGGTGTCGGTCTCGCTGCCGAGGAAGCGCTTGATGTCCGGATTCGGCGAATTCTTCATCTCGTCGACATTTGCCTGGGTGATGCCGAACTCTTCGGCATTGATCAGCGCATAAGCCGTCCAGGAAACGATATCGAACCACTGATCATCACCTTGACGGACGGCCGGGCCAAGCGGCTCCTTGGAGATGATCTCAGGAAGGATAACGTGTTCGTCGGGATTCTTCAGCGTCAGACGCAACGAATAGAGACCGGATTGGTCGGTCGTGTAAACGTCGCAACGACCGGCGTCGTAAGCCGCGTTGACCTCAGGAAGATTTTCGAAGACGACCGGATTGTACTGCAGATTGTTCGTCTTGAAGTAATCAGCGAGGTTCAATTCGGTGGTCGTGCCCGACTGTACGCAGACTGCGGCGCCGGAGAGTTCGAGAGCCGACTTCACGTTCAAGCTCTTGCGCACCATGAAGCCCTGACCGTCATAATAGGTGACAGGACGGAAGTTGAAGCCGAGTGCGGTGTCGCGGTTGATCGTCCAGGTGGTGTTACGCGAGAGAACGTCGATTTCACCGGACTGCAGAGCGGTGAAGCGTTCCTTCGCGTTTGTCGGCGTGTACTTGACCTTGGTGGGGTCGCCGAACACGGCCGAAGCGACGGCCTTGCAGAAGTCGACGTCGAAGCCGGCCCAATTGCCGGAAGCGTCAGGTGCGGCAAAGCCGGTAAGGCCGGTATTGACGCCGCACTGAACGAAACCCTTTGCCTTGACATCTGTGAGTGTCGTGGCCGAAGCAGCCGAAGCGCCAAGAGCGAAAACTGCTGCGCCGATCGTTGCGGACAGAAGCTTGTTCTTCATTTTTCCCAACCTTTTCCGTTGTCTTGTATTTTCTTGTGGGAAGTTCCAGCGGAAAAACTCTGCCGCCTCCCCATTTTCTCGACACCCTCCCGGCGCGAGTTGTTCTATCACAGTCGCAAATGTCACCATGGTCAAGTGTCGCGGTCAATAATTGCGGCAAATTTCAGCATTTTGGTAGATTGCGCTGCGTTCGTGGGCACTTGGCTATGAAATAGGCGCCTGATTGCGGAAAAATAACGCGAAAATCGTGGCTTTCACCGCTTCGCTACGTCGCCGGCGATCAACTCCTAGGGGTTGACCTGATATGGCGGGGCGTCCAAAAGTCCGGTTTTGCGTCTCCGTCGCCAAAGGCTATTCCCGACATGAAAGACAAAGACAGCTTGCTGCAGAATGCCGGCATCAACACCCGCCTGACCCATATCGGCAACGACCCTTTCGACTATCACGGCTTCATCAACCCGCCGGTCGTGCATGCCTCGACGGTGTTGTTTCCGAATGCGCGGGCGATGGAGACACGCACGCAGAAATACACCTACGGAACGCGCGGCACACCGACGACGGATGCGCTCTGCGAGGCGATCGACGCACTCGAAGGCTCGGCCGGCACGATCCTCGTGCCCTCGGGCCTTGCGGCCGTCACCGTTCCGTTTCTGGGTTTCGTCGCTGCCGGCGATCATGCGCTGGTGGTCGATTCGGTCTATGGCCCGACGCGCCATTTCTGCGATACGATGCTGAACCGCCTCGGTGTCGAGGTGGAATATTACGACCCGGCGGTCGGCGTCGGCATCGAGGCTCTGTTCCGGCCGAACACCAAGCTCGTTCACACCGAGGCTCCCGGCTCCAATACCTTCGAAATGCAGGATATTCCGGCGATCTCTGCGGTTGCGCACCGTCACGGCGCCGTCGTCATGATGGACAATACCTGGGCGACGCCGCTCTATTTCAGGCCGCTCGATCACGGCGTCGACATCTCGATCCATGCATCGACGAAATATCCGTCCGGCCATTCCGATATTCTGCTCGGAACGGTTTCGGCCAATGCCGAACACTGGGAGCGGCTGAAGGAATCGAACGGTGTGCTCGGCATCTGCGGCGCACCCGATGACGCCTATCAGATCCTGCGTGGATTGCGCACCATGGGCCTGCGCCTCGAGCGGCACTATGAAAGCGCGCTTGATATCGCAGAATGGCTGGAGGGCAGGGAGGACGTCGCCCGCGTGCTGCATCCGGCCCTGCCGAGTTTCCCCTCGCACCATCTCTGGAAGCGGGATTTCAAAGGCGCCAGCGGCATCTTTTCCTTCGTGCTAGCCGCCGACGGCCCCGAAAAGTCCAGAGCAAAGGCGCACGCCTTCCTCGACGCTCTCAGGATTTTCGGTCTTGGCTATTCCTGGGGCGGCTATGAAAGCCTCGCTTTGCACGCCTATCTCAATGATCGCAAGGTCGCCAAGGCGCCGACGGACGGTCCGGTCATTCGGCTGCAAATCGGCATCGAGGACGTGGCCGACCTCAAGGCCGATATCGAACGGGGTTTTGCCGCGGCAAGCGCGGTTTGACCGGACACGCTTTGTCGTGGCTGGCAGCGCCTCACGGCAGATCGACAGCCCTATAGCCGTAGATCCAGTCGAGATCTGCCGCCAGGCTTAGCGGTGGCTTGAGGCCGAGCACGAGATCGCGGCCGATCCGGATCGGCCCTTTCGCATGATAGGCAAACCGGTTGAAGGCGCCGCGCTGGCGAAGCTTGGCGATGCGGGGCGCGCGATGTCTTTCGAACTGCGCCAGCGCTTCCGCCGCGGAGCGGTTCGAAAGAAACGCAGCGAGTTCATAGGCGTCTTCGATCGCCATCGCCGCTCCCTGGGCGGCAAAGGGCATCATCGCATGCGCGGCGTCGCCGATCAGAACCGTCTCGCGGCCATCCTGCCAGGAGCCTGTCGTGGTTTCGAACAGCGGCCAGAACGTCAGCTTCCGGTGTTTTTCGAGCAGCGAGACGATCGCGGCATTCCAGCCGGAAAGGCGCGCCCGCAGCTGCGTCCGCTGTTCTTCCGTCGGCTCGCTTTGCCAGGCCTGCGGCGCAATATTGCCGGCGGTGATCGCCACCATGTTGAAGCTGCCGGTCTCCCTTAGCGGATAGCAGACGAGATGCGCCGAACCGCCGAGAAAAGCCGAAACGCTTGCCCGGTCGAGGAAGCCGGGCGCCTCAGTTTCGGCAATCGTAAAACGGTAGGCGATATTGCCGGAAAAGCGCGGCGAGGGGCTGCCCGGAATGGATTGCCGAACCTTTGACCAGACGCCGTCCGCGCCGATCACAACATCGGCCGCGCGCTCGAAAGACGGTAGGGTCGAATCTATCCGCACGCCAAGGTGAAGCCGGCAGAGCGGATCGGCCGTAACCGCAGCCAAAAGGGCTTTCTGCAATGTGGTGCGATGCAGGACGCCATAGGGAGCGCCCCAGCGTTCTCGCGCGAATTTGCCGGCCGGCACCACCGCGAGCTGGCGCAGCGATCCGCCCGATATCAGCCGGATTGCGTCGGGCTCGAGCCAGACCTTTGACAGTCTTTCAAGGATACCGAGTTCGGCAAGGATGCGCGAAGCGTTTGGCGAAACCTGTAATCCGGCGCCGACGTCCGTGAGTTCGCCCGCCTGCTCGAAGATCTCCGAACTGATGCCCCGGCGCGAAAGCGCAAGGGCAACTGTCAGCCCTGATATCCCGGCGCCGATGATGGCGGCATGTTCGACCGGCATTGTCCGTCCGATCCGGATCTGGACCGACTACGCCGCCTTCACGTGGAAAACGCAGCCGGCCGGATTGGTCTGGCTGGGCTTGAGCGTGGAATTGAAGCGATAGAGCGTCGAGCAGTAGGAACAGACCTTCTCATTGTCGTCGCCCATGTCGATGAAGATATGCGGATGATCGAAGGGAGCCGAAGCGCCGGTGCACATGAATTCCTTGACACCGACTTCGATAACGCGGTGACCGCCGTCGTTCTGGAAGTGGGGAATGTTGTGGCCGGCCATGTCGCTCTCCGAATGCTTTGAAATGTGCGCGAACCTTATAAGCCTTCGCCACAAATGTGTAGAGCCAAACAGCCACGCCGGGCACAGTTTTTAGCCGCAGTTTTTGGCTTCACGATGAAAGGCCGCTCGACTATGTTCGCGCCAAAAAGGAAGGCCCGATGAACCTGAATACACCCGCATTTTCAAGCTTCACCCATGATGGATTGCAGCTCGCTTTCTTTGATGAGGGCGATCCGGCCGGTGTGCCGGTGTTGTTGATCCACGGCTTTGCCTCGACTGCAAACGTCAACTGGGTCCATCCGGGCTGGCTGAAGACGCTCGGCGATGCCGGCTACCGGGTGATCGCCATGGACAATCGCGGCCACGGGGCAAGCGACAAGCCGCACCATGCCGAAGCCTATCGTCCATGGGTCATGGCCGGTGATGCGATCGCCTTGCTGGATCATCTGGGCATCCCAGAAGCCAATGTCATGGGCTATTCGATGGGCGCGCGCATTTCCGTATTTGCCGCACTTGCCAATCCGCATCGCGTCCGTTCGCTGGTTCTTGGTGGCCTCGGCATCGGCATGACCGACGGTGTCGGCGACTGGGACCCGATCGCCGATGCGCTGCTGGCGCCCTCGCTGGACGCGGTGACCCATGCCCGCGGCCGCATGTTCCGCGCCTTCGCCGAGCAGACGAAGAGCGACCGGGTCGCTCTTGCCGATTGCATCCGCGGTTCGCGCGATCTCGTCGCCCGTTCTGATATGGCCAAGCTCGACATGCCGACGCTGATCGGCGTCGGCACGAAGGATGATATCGCCGGCTCGCCGCAGGAATTGGCGGCGCTGATGCAGAATGCCGAAGCGCTCGATATTCCGGGCCGCGATCATATGCTCGCCGTCGGCGACAGGGTTTTCAAGCAGGCGGTGCTGGCCTTCTATGCAAGGGTCGCCCATCGCTAACAACATCGTGATGCCGAAAAACCATGCTAAAAAACCATGGCGACGGCACCCATTTATGTTATTGGCGTTTTCCTCTATATATTGGCATTCCGAAAACGGCATTCCGGCTGGCAGCGAGGAGAGCGGCGATGGTCGCAAAGACTGACATTCGTGCTTTTGACACAGGCCATCCGCTGAAGGTGATGGATCCCATCTGGGACAGCCTGCGTGAGGAAGCCCGTCTCGCCGCCGAACGGGACCCGGTTCTCGCCGCCTTCCTCTATTCTACGGTGATCAACTACCATTCGCTCGAGGAATGCGTCATCCACCGCATCTGCGAACGTCTCGATCACCCCGACATGCAGGCGAACCTGCTGCGCCAGACCTTCGAGGAAATGCTCCTCGACTGGCCTGACTGGAGCTCCATCCTGCGCGTCGATATCCAGGCGATCTATGACCGCGATCCCGCATGCCTGCGCTTCATGGAGGCGGTGCTTTATTTCAAGGGCTTCCATGCGCTGCAGACACATCGTCTGGCCCATTGGCTGCTGAACCGCGGCCGGCGCGATTTTGCGCTCTATCTGCAAAGCCGCTCCTCCAGCGTCTTCCAGACCGACATCAATCCGGCCGCCCGTATCGGCAAGGGCATCTTCCTCGACCACGCCACCGGCCTCGTCGTTGGCGAGACGGCCGTCATCGGCGACAACGTCTCGATCCTGCACGGCGTCACACTCGGCGGTACCGGCAAGGAGGGCGCCGACCGCCATCCGAAGATCGGCTCCGGCGTCATGATCGGCGCCGGTGCCAAGATCCTCGGCAATATCGAGATCGGCTATTGCTCGCGCGTCGCCGCCGGCTCCGTCGTCTTGAAGGCAGTGCCGCCCAAAAAGACAGTCGCGGGTGTGCCGGCCAAGGTCGTTGGTGAGGCCGGTTGTTCTGAGCCGTCGCGCAATATGGACCAGGTGATCGGCGCCGATATCTGAGCGCCCGTTGGAAACAAGGATAGGAAAAGTCGGCGGGATCCGAGCGGGGAGAGCCATGAGCAAACGGCAACCTTGCCTTTACACCGCTGCATTTCCTGTGCAAGAAGCGGCCAATCAAGACCGCTTACGGAGATGACAGAGTGAAGCCAGAAGAAATCAAGAAGCTCGACGCCTATTTCAAGCGCATGTTCAATCCGCAGATGATCGTCAAGGCGCGTCCACGCAAGGATGATTCTGCGGAAGTCTATCTCGGCGAAGAATTTCTGGGTGTCGTCTATATCGATGACGAGGACGGCGACCGCTCCTACAACTTCTCGATGGCGATCCTCGACGTCGATCTCTGATCGCGCTCGAAAGCTTCAAAAGGACCGAACGGCGCGATCCGTTCGGTCCTTTTTTCGTTTTTTCGATTCGGAACGAGAATTTTTTCAAAACTTCCGGTTGTGGCATTCTGATATATTTTAGCAAAATCAGTTAAAGACGTACGTGCCCCGGCGCGCGGGCTTTGTTATATAATTGTAATGCAACTCATGGATGTTTTGCGGCGCACAAGACTACTTGACTATTTGTGCATTGCAGCTACCCTGCCGCCATCAACAGCCCAACGGAGGATGGCTCATGTTCAACTTTGAAGACGCCAACAAGAAGAGCAAGGAAGCCGTCGACACGGCCCTGAAAACCTATTCGGACACGACCAAGGGCTTTCAGGCAATCGCCGCAGAAGCCACTGAATATTCGAAGAAATCCTTTCAGGACGCGGTGACGCATTTCGAAACGCTGGCCGGCGTCAAGAGCTTTGAGGCTGCCTTCGAGCTGCAGACGAGCTACGTCAAGGCGTATTTTGAAGGCTTCGTCTCCGAGACGACGAAGCTCGGTGAGATGTATGCCGATCTCGCCAAATCAGCCTACAAGCCCTATGAAGCGCCGATCGCCGCTGCCGTCGTCAAGACCGCCAAGTCGGTGTCGGCGGCGACGCCTGCTGCTGCATGAACTGATTTCAAAAGGCGCAACCTGCGCTACATATTGAAAAAAGAAGACCGGCTACGCATCTGTAGCCGGTCTTTTTGTTTCCACTTTCGCTGCAGCGCCCGCATGGGATCGGCCGAGGACTTTTTTGGTCTTTCCCGTGCATGCCGGCCATTTCTTGATTGCAGTGTCTGACAGGGGGCTTAAAATCAGCCTATTATGAACTAAGTTAGTGTTTCAGATATTCGGCGGGAAAAGCACCCTCCCATGCTCCGCTGGATTGCTTGAGGAATAAATGACAATGATCGCAAAGCCGATCCGGATGCAGAACGACAGCGAAAGGAACGGGGACAACGCAAATCGAACCTCGGTCATCACGCGCACCAAGCCGAAGACCAAGAAGCCCAATCTTTATCGTGTGCTGCTTTTGAATGACGACTACACTCCCATGGAATTCGTCATCCATATTCTGGAGCGTTTTTTTCAGAAGGATCGTGAAAGTGCCACCCGCATCATGCTCCATGTCCATAACCACGGCGTCGGCGAATGCGGAATATTCACATACGAGGTAGCGGAAACGAAGGTCAGCCAGGTGATGGACTTCGCCCGGCAGCACCAGCATCCGCTGCAATGCGTCATGGAAAAGAAGTGAGGATCTGAACGTGCCAACATTTTCGCCTAGTTTAGAGAAGGCGCTCCATCAGGCACTGACCTTTGCCAACGAGCGGCACCACGAATATGCGACGCTCGAGCATCTGCTGCTTGCCCTGATCGACGATGCCGATGCGGCCGCGGTCATGGGTGCCTGCAATGTCGATCTCGACGCGCTGCGCAAGACGCTCGTCGAATATGTCGATAACGAACTTTCCAACCTGATCACCGGTTATGACGAGGATTCGAAGCCGACCTCCGGCTTCCAGCGCGTCATCCAGCGCGCCGTCATCCACGTGCAATCGTCCGGTCGCGAAGAGGTGACCGGCGCCAACGTGCTCGTCGCGATCTTCGCCGAGCGCGAGAGCCACGCCGCTTATTTCCTGCAGGAGCAGGAGATGACCCGCTACGATGCCGTCAACTACATCTCCCACGGCATCGGCAAGCGCCCGGGCGTTTCCGAAGCGCGTCCCCCGCGCGGCGCCGAAGACGAAGCCGAAAGCAGCAAGCCGACGGCGCGCGGCGGCGAGGAAGAGGGCGGCCCCAAGAAGCAGCAGGATGCGCTCAAGGCCTATTGCGTCAATCTCAACGAGAAGGCCAAGGGCGGTAAGATCGATCCGCTGATCGGCCGTCACGCCGAGGTCAGCCGCACGATCCAGATCCTGTGCCGCCGTTCGAAGAACAATCCGCTCTATGTCGGTGATCCCGGCGTCGGCAAGACGGCGATCGCCGAAGGGCTTGCCAAGCGCATCGTCGAAGGCAAGGTCCCGGAAGCGCTCGCCGATGCGACGATCTTCTCGCTCGACATGGGCACGCTTCTGGCCGGCACGCGCTACCGCGGCGATTTCGAGGAGCGCTTGAAGCAGGTCGTCAAGGAACTGGAAGAATATCCGGGCGCTGTGCTCTTCATCGACGAGATCCACACGGTGATCGGCGCCGGCGCCACTTCGGGCGGCGCAATGGATGCGTCGAACCTCCTGAAGCCGGCCCTGTCATCGGGCGCGATTCGCTGCATCGGTTCGACCACCTACAAGGAATACCGCCAGTTCTTCGAGAAGGACCGGGCACTGGTCCGTCGTTTCCAGAAGATCGACGTCAGCGAGCCGTCGATCGATGATGCGATCGAGATCATGAAGGGCTTGAAGCCCTATTTCGAAGAGTATCACCACCTGCGTTATTCGAACGACGCCATCAAGTCGGCCGTCGAACTGTCGGCCCGCTACATCTCCGACCGCAAGCTGCCCGACAAGGCGATCGACGTGATCGACGAAACCGGTGCGGCCCAGATGCTGCTGCCGCCGTCCAAGCGCCGCAAGCTGATCACCGAAAAGGAGATCGAGGCGACGGTCGCCACGATGGCGCGCATTCCGCCAAAGACCGTCTCCAAGGACGACGAGGCCGTGCTCGCCAATCTCGAGCAGGAACTGCGTTCGGTGGTCTACGGCCAGGATATCGCGATCGAAGCCCTTTCGACCTCGATCAAGCTGGCGCGTGCCGGTCTTCGCGAGCCGAACAAGCCGATCGGCGCCTATGTCTTCTCCGGTCCGACCGGCGTCGGCAAGACCGAGGTGGCAAAGCAGCTGGCATCGTCGCTCGGCGTCGAACTCCTGCGCTTCGACATGTCGGAATATATGGAGCGGCACACGGTTTCGCGTCTGCTCGGGGCGCCTCCCGGCTATGTCGGCTTCGACCAGGGCGGCCTTCTCACAGATGGCGTCGATCAGCACCCGCATTGCGTGGTCCTGCTCGACGAAATCGAGAAGGCGCATCCCGACATCTACAATATCCTGCTGCAGGTCATGGACCACGGCACGCTGACCGACCATAACGGCAAGAAGATCGACTTCCGCAACGTCATCCTGATCATGACGACCAATGCGGGTGCGTCCGAAATGGCCAAGGCGGCGATCGGCTTCGGTTCGTCCAAGCGCACCGGCGAGGACGAGGAGGCGCTCACCCGCCTGTTCACGCCGGAATTCCGCAACCGTCTCGACGCGATCATTCCTTTCGCGGCGTTGCCGACGGCCGTCATCCATAAGGTCGTGCAGAAGTTCATCATGCAGCTGGAGGCCCAGCTTTCCGAAAGGAACGTCACCTTCGACCTGCATGAGGATGCGATCGCCTGGCTGGCGGAAAAGGGTTACGACGAGAAGATGGGCGCCCGCCCGCTTGCTCGCGTCATTCAGGATACGATCAAGAAGCCGCTCGCCAACGAAATCCTCTTCGGCAAGCTGAAGAAGGGCGGCGTCGTCAACGTCACCGTCGGCCCGAAGGAAGATGGCAAGCCCGGCATCGTGCTGGAAGCCATTTCGGAAACGGCGCCGATCAAGCCGAAGCCCGAAGCCGAGGTCGTGCATCCCGAAGGCGATGATGGGGATGACGGCGAGCTGAAGACGAAGGCGGCCCGCAAGACCCGCGCCAAAGCAGTGCCGCAGGCCGAGCCTGAGGTCCGCGACGCCCCGAAGAAGGGAAGCGCGGTTCCGAAGGTTCCACGCAAGAAGTAAGATACCGTCACCGAATTGGAAAAGGCCGCGTTCTCAGCGGCCTTTTTCGTTTTCAGGCATCGGCAGCGACCGGTTACGCCAGCGCTGCCCTAATCTTTTCGGCATTGGCGGCAAGCACGGCACCGTCCTCCATCTTGCCGGAATGCGGCTTGAGGGCCGTGCCCTCATGCCGCGGGATGACGTGGAAATGCAGATGGAACACCGTTTGCCCGGCGGCCGGTTCGTTGAACTGGGCGATGAACACGCCATCGGCGTCGAAGACGTCCTTGACCGCATTGGCGACCTTCTGGACGACTGATATCGCATGGGTGAGGGTGGCTGGATCGGCATCGAGGAGATTGCGGGACGGCGCCTTGGGAAGGACGAGCACATGGCCCGGCGCCTGCGGCATCACATCCATGAAGGCGATAGTATGCTCGTCCTCGTAAACCCGGTGCGAGGGGATTTCGCCGCGGAGGATCTTGGCGAAGATGTTGTTGTCGTCATAAGCGGCCGGGCTGGTCATCACGAAATCTCCTCGTTTTTCACAGCGCCGTGCGTCTTTTCAAACGCGCAAAGGACGCTGTAGCACTTTGAATTTCTGCATAGTTTTATCCTTAAATCGATTCCGATTTAAGGAATATGCGTCGTTGAGCGGGTAGCGCGGCCGGTGCGGCGGCGTCAATCCTCCTGCAGACGTTCGCCCTTGCGGAAAGGACTGTGCTCGGTCAGCAATTCGCTCATCTGTTCGACATCGGCGCGCTCGCGCGCGAGATAGTCGCCGATCGCCCGGCGAAGGCCGGCATGAGCGACATAATGGGCGGAATGCGTCGTCACCGGCAGATAGCCGCGGGCGAGCTTGTGTTCGCCTTGCGCTCCGGCCTCGACCCTTCTCAACCCTTTCGAAAGGGCGAAGTCGATCGCCTGGTGATAGCAGACCTCGAAATGCAGGAAGGGATGGTCCTCGATGCAGCCCCAGTGACGGCCGTAGAGCGTATCGCCGCCGATGAAGTTGATCGCGCCGGCGATATAGCGCCCGTCGCGCTTGGCCATGACGAGCAGGATGTCGTCGGCCATGCGCTCGCCAATCAGCGAGTAGAACTTACGGGTGAGGTAGGGCCGGCCCCACTTGCGCCCACCAGTATCCATATAGAATTTGAAGAACTGGTCCCAGATGCGTTCCGTCAGGTCGCGGCCGGTCAGCCAGTCGATGCTGATACCGTTTTCGAGGGCGGCGCGGCGCTCCTTGCGCAACGCCTTGCGTTTGCGCGAGGCAAGCGTTTCGAGAAATTCCTCGTGATTGGCATAGCCGTCATTGATGAAATGGAACTGCTGATCGGTGCGGTGCAGATAGCCGTCCATCTCGAAGACGCCGATCTCTTCGTCCGGCACGAAGGTGATGTGGGCCGAGGAGATGCCGAGCCGCCGTACGACCTCCTTCAGGCTTTCGGCGATCGCGCTCTGGATCGGCAATCGCTGCAGCCCCTCGGCGACAAGAAGACGCGGGCCTGTCGCCGGCGTGAACGGGATCGAGCACTGAAGTTTGGGATAATAACGCCCGCCGGCCCGTTCGAAGGCGTCGGCCCAGCCATGGTCGAAGACATATTCGCCCTGGCTGTGGTTCTTGAGATAGCCGGGCAGGGCACCGATCAACTCGCCGCGATCGGTCTCGAGCAGCAGATGGTGCCCGAGCCATCCCGTCTCTGCGTCGGCCGAGCCGGATTCCTCCAGCGACGATAGAAAAGCGTGTGAAACGAAAGGGTTGTAGGCAATCGTAGCGCAGGTCTTCGACGCTCCGGAAAGCTTGGCCCAGCTCTCCGGGGAAATCGCGGTGAAGGAGCGTTCGACGCGAATGGATAGTTCGTCAGTCATCGGACAAATGCGAAGCCTGTGGGAGGATGGTTTCGGCTCTGTCTCAGTCTGCGCATGATCTTGGCCAAAAAGCGAGCGTCAAGCAGCCACACGCGGATCGAAGCCTTCGAATGTCATCTGGTCTGCGTTTGCGAATGTAAGCCGGCGCGCCGCTTCGTCACGCACCGTCCAGGTGATGACAGGAATGCCCTTTTCGCGTTCGCTGGTGATAAAGGCGTTCGGCAGATCGCCATAATGATAGGAGATGAAATCGAGACCGATCTCCATCGCCTTCGCATGCGTCTTGAACGCCTCCGGCGTGTTGCCGTCGGCCGTCAGCCCGAGCGGGTAGGGTGCGCCAAGCGCCTTCAGATCGCGCAGCAGCCAGTGGTCAAAACTCATCAGCGCCACCTTGCCCTCATAGCCTTCGAGCACCTCGAGCACGGCTTCGGCGAAACCTTCGTCATCGGCCTCCCGCCCCTTGAGTTCTAGCACCAGCGGCACCTTGCCCTTGACGAGATCGAGGAGCTGGCGCAGCGTCGGCACCTTGTCGCTGGTGCCGCCAATGGCGATCAGTCCGAGTTCCCGGGAGGTGCGCTCGCGGATGTCGCCGTGTAGGTTGCACAGGCGCTGCAGGTCCTCGTCATGAAAGATGACCGGTACGCCGTCGGAGGCGTAGTGCAGGTCGCATTCGATCGCAAACCCCGCTTCGACGGCGCGCGAGAAGGCGGAAGGCGTGTTTTCCCAGACATGCGTGTTGAGATCGTGATAGCCGCGATGGGCGACCGGCAGGTCCCTGATCCAGGCAACATTGGTCATTCTGCGATTTCCATGATAGCGTCTATCTCGACGGCGGCATTCAGCGGCAAGGCCGCCATGCCGACAGCGGCACGCGCATGTTTGCCGGCTTCGCCAAGCACGCCGGCAATCAGGTTCGAAGCGCCGTTGATGACGAGATGCTGCTCGACGAAGTCGGGCGCCGAGGCGACGAAGCCGTTCAGCTTGATGACGCGCCGGATACGGCCGAGATCGCCGCCAAGTGCCGCCTTTGCCTGGGCAAGGATGTTGATGGCGCAGAGTTCTGCGCCGCGCTGGCCCGTTGCAACGTCGACGGTCTTGCCGAGATGGCCCGAGACAGTGACCTTGCCGCCTTCGAGCGGCAGCTGGCCGGAGATGTAGAGAAGATTGCCGCTGATCACATAGGGAACGTAATTTGCAGCAGGTGCTGCGGCTTGGGGCAGGGTTATCCCCATCTCAATCAGGCGCGCTGCAATTTCATCGGACATTTTCGTCTCCGCTTTTGTTGTCAATTCTTCAAAAATTATGCATCAAGACTAGAATCTTTAATATGACAGTTTCGAGCCTCGATTTGGCCGAAAGCGTTCTTATAACATCGCGACCGAGTCCAACAGGAGTTAATGAATGTTCCGATCGAGTCTTGTCGCTCTGCTTCTCGCCAGCGTTTCCGCCAATGCATGGGCGGCTGCGCCCGCGGTTAGCGCTGCGATCGCGACCGGCCTCGTCGCACATCGCGCGGTCTACGATCTGGAACTGAAGGACGCCTCGGACCGCTCTGGCATCGCCGGCATGTATGGTCGTATGGTCTATGAGTTCGACGGCAGCTATTGCCAGGGCTTCACCACCAATTTCCGCTTCGTGACACAGATCGACACCGGCGACAGCGTGCGTGTCAGCGACCAGCAGACGAAGACCTTCGAGAACCTGAAGGACGGCAAGTTCACCTTCGACACCAAATCCTTCACCGACGAGCAGCTCGACAAGGAGGTCAACGGGGCGGCGCAGGACCAGCCGGATGGTGTCAAGGTCGATCTCAAGCAGCCGGCGAACCGTGAACTGCAGCTTGCTGAAAGCCGTTTTCCCACTGAACATATGCTCGATGTGATCCAGCACGCCAAGGACGGCAAGCGCTTCTTCGAGGCGCGCGTCTTCGACGGTTCCGATGACGGCGACAAGTCGCTGGCGACGACGACGATCGTCGGCAAGCAGGAGACGCCGATCGCCGAGGAAGCCGATGCCGGCAATGCCGGCGCCTTCTCGAAGACGGCCTTCTGGCCGGTGACGATCGCCTATTTCAACGAGAATGCGAAATCCGATGCTTTGCCGGTCTACCGCATGTCTTTCAAGCTCTATGAGAACGGCATCACCCGCGACCTGACGATGGATTACGGCGATTTCGTCCTGACCGGCAAGCTCGCCAAGCTGGAGCTGCTCGACCGCAAGGCCGAGGTTTGCAAGTAGGCGACGAGCTCTCGCCCGTCATAAAACTGTATCATAAAATTCACTATGGTTCGGCGATCAGCGATGACTGAGTCGCCGTCTGTCGTCCTGCTTTTCGGGTCGGTGCGATCCTGCTGCCGGCCGAGGTCGATGCCATCCTGCCGATGCCGGATGCAGGCGTCATGCTGTCGCTGCAGCCGACGCTGGCAAGCTGAGCCGCCAGGTTTTTTCGGCATAAGTCTTGCTTTTGTGCCAAATCGAATGTATGGGCACCGGCATTCCACACGTAAGGCATGGGATCGTCCGGGAGAAATCCGGGCTGTTCCGCCCGGTGGCATCCTCGAAGAGGGTGCTGTTCGCCTTGCGGAGGTTCAACCGGAAAAGGAGTAACAAGGCATGGCATTGCCTGATTTTTCTATGCGCCAGCTTCTTGAAGCAGGCGTCCACTTCGGCCACCAGACGCATCGCTGGAACCCGAAGATGAAGCCTTACATCTTCGGCGATCGCAACAACATTCACATCATCGATCTGGCCCAGACCGTTCCGATGCTGTCGCGCGCCCTTCAGGTCGTCAGCGACACCGTTGCCCGCGGCGGCCGCGTTCTCTTCGTCGGCACCAAGCGCCAGGCGTCTGAGATCATTGCCGACAGCGCCAAGCGCTCGGCCCAGTACTACGTCAACTCGCGCTGGCTCGGCGGCATGATGACGAACTGGAAGACGATCTCCAACTCGATCCAGCGCCTGCGCAAGCTCGACGAGATCCTGAACGGCGAAGCCCAGGGCTTCACCAAGAAGGAACGCCTGAACCTCGAGCGCGAGCGTGAAAAGCTCGACAAGGCCCTCGGCGGTATCCGCGATATGGGCGGCACGCCTGACCTGATGTTCATCATCGACACCAACAAGGAAAAGATCGCGATCGACGAAGCCAAGCGCCTCGGCATCCCGGTTGTCGCCATCATCGATTCGAACTGCGATCCGGACCTGATCGACTATCCGATCCCGGGTAACGACGACGCATCGCGCGCGATCGCTCTTTACTGTGAGCTGATCTCACGCGCTGCCATCGACGGCATCGCGCGTCAGCAGGGCTCTTCCGGCCGCGATCTCGGCGCATCCTCCGAACTTCCGGTCGAACCGGCTCTCGAGGAAGCAGCCGAAGGCTGATGAAAGCGGGCGGATCGAAAGATCCGCCAAAGCTTACAGAGACTGGGGAAAGGCCGCTCGCGACTCATCGAAGTTCGGCGGCCTTGCCTGTTTCAGGGCGAAGGCATCAGGCTCTTCGCCAGAGAAGTTTCGTTATGGCGCGTCTTCATCACGCTGTCATACATACAGGTACATTTCGTGCCTCAATCCGGTGCTGAGCCGCGCTTTACGGCCCACCGTATGAACCGACAAGAGGAAGCTAATGAGCGAGATTACGGCTGCAATGGTGAAGGAACTGCGCGAAAAGACCGGCGCAGGCATGATGGACTGCAAGAAGGCTCTTGCTGAAACCGGTGGCGACATGGAAGCGGCGATCGACTGGCTGCGCGCCAAGGGCATCGCCAAGGCCGACAAGAAGTCCGGCCGCACCGCTGCCGAAGGCCTCATCGGCGTTTCGAGCCAGGGCACCAAGGCCGTCGTCGTCGAAGTCAATTCCGAAACCGACTTCGTCGCCCGTAACGATGCCTTCCAGGAACTCGTCCGCGGCATCGCCAAGGTCGCCGTCTCGACCGACGGCACAGTCGACGCCGTTGCCGCTGCGACCTACCCGGCATCCGGCAAATCCGTTTCCGACACGATCAAGGATGCGATCGCAACGATCGGCGAGAACATGAACCTGCGCCGTTCGACCGCTCTCTCCGTCGAGGACGGCGTCGTCGCCACCTATATCCACAATGCTGTTTCCGACGGCCTCGGCAAGCTCGGCGTTCTCGTGGCGCTGAAGTCGACCGGTGACAAGGAAGCCCTGAACGCCATCGGCCGTCAGGTCGCCATGCACATCGCGGCGACCGCGCCGCTGGCGATCCGCCCGGAAGAAGTCGATGCCGCCGTCGCCGAGCGCGAGCGCAACGTCTTCATCGAGCAGTCGCGCGCTTCCGGCAAGCCTGACAACATCATCGAAAAGATGGTCGAAGGCCGCATGCGCAAGTTCTTCGAGGAAGTCGCTCTTCTCTCGCAGGCTTTCGTCATCAATCCGGATCTGACGGTTGCCGCCGCCATCAAGGAAGCTGAAAAGGCCGTCGGCGCGCCGATCGAAGTTGCCGGCATGGCCCGTCTGCTGCTCGGCGAAGGCGTCGAGAAGGAAGAAACCGACTTCGCGGCCGAAGTTGCGGCTGCCGTCAAGGGTTGATCTTCCAGTCATAATTGGGAAAACACGAAGGGCATCGCGTGACAACGCGGTGCCCTTCGTGTATCGGGCATTCACGGCAATTTACGAGGAGCCAAGATGTCTTTAGAGCCTGTCTATAAACGCGTTCTACTCAAGGCTTCCGGCGAAGCGCTCATGGGTGGCCAGGGTTTCGGGATCGATGTGACGGTGGCGGACCGCATTGCATCCGACATCGCCGAGGCACGGCATATGGGCGTGGAAGTCGGCGTCGTCGTCGGTGGCGGCAATATCTTCCGCGGTGTCGCGGTGGCGTCCAAGGGCGGCGACCGGGTCACCGGCGACCATATGGGCATGCTCGGCACCATCATCAACGCGCTGGCGCTGGCGACCTCGCTGCGCAAGCTGAACATCGATACGGTGGTGCTTTCGGCCATCTCCATGCCCGAGATCTGCGAGAGCTTTTCGCAGCGCGCAACCCTTTATCATCTGTCGATGGGACGCGTGGTGATCTTTGCCGGTGGCACCGGCAACCCCTTCTTCACCACCGATTCCGCCGCAGCACTTCGCGCCGCCGAAATGGGCGCGGAAGCGATCTTCAAGGGTACACAGGTGGACGGCATCTACACCGCCGACCCGAAGAAATATCCCGATGCGACTCGCCTCGACCGCTTGACGCACCAGGAAGTGCTGGACAGGGGGCTTGCGGTGATGGACGTTGCCGCCGTGGCGCTCGCCAGGGAAAATTCCATTCCGATCATCGTCTTCTCGATCCACGAGAAGGGTGGTTTTGCTGAAATCTTGACGGGCGGTGGCCTCAAGACCATCGTCTCCGACAACTGATAAAGCTGCGCCGCGGTTTCGGCGCAGCCCTCGCCAGACGGGAGCATCGACATGAGTGAAGGTATCGATATCAAGGAACTGAAGCGCCGCATGGACGGCGCCATTTCCGCATTTAAGAGCGACATCGCATCGCTGCGCACCGGCCGTGCTTCGGCCAACATCCTCGACCCGGTGACGATCGAGGCCTATGGTTCCCGCATGCCGCTGAACCAGGTCGCCAACATCACCGTGCCCGAGCCGCGCATGCTGTCGGTTTCCGTCTGGGACAAATCGATGGTCAGTGCTGTCGAGCGCGGCATCCGCGAATCCAATCTGGGCCTCAACCCGATCGTCGACGGCCAGAACCTGCGCATTCCGCTGCCGGAACTGAACGAGGAGCGCCGCAAATCGCTCGTCAAGGTGGCGCACGACTATGCCGAAAAGAGCAAGGTGGCGATTCGCCATGTCCGCCGCGACGGCATGGACGGCTTGAAGAAAGCCGAAAAGGACGGCGTCATCGGCCAGGACGAGAGCCGGGCGCAGTCGGAACGTGTACAGAAGATGACGGACGAGACGATTTCCGAAATCGACCGCTTGCTTGGCGAGAAGGAAAAGGAAATCATGCAGGTCTAGTGGATCTGTGCCTTTGCCTGGAAAGACCGGACGGGAAATGTCGGAATCTATATTTGTGACTGTGCCAGAGCATGTTGCCATCATCATGGACGGCAATGGCCGCTGGGCCAAGCAGCGTGGTCTGCCGCGCACGATGGGCCATCGCAAGGGCGTCGAGGCGGTGCGCGAGACAGTACGCGCCGCCGGTGCGGCCGGCATAAAATATCTGACCCTCTTTGCCTTCTCCTCGGAGAACTGGCGCCGGCCCGAAGCCGAGGTCTCCGATCTGCTCGGCCTGCTCAAGGCTTTCATCCGGCGCGACCTCGCCGAGCTCCACCGCCAGAACGTGCGGATCAAGGTGATCGGCGACCGCCACAGCCTGCGCAGCGATATTCTCGGCCTGCTTCTGGAGGCGGAGGAGACGACCAAGGACAACACGTCACTGACGCTCGTCATCGCCTTCAACTATGGCTCGCGCGACGAGATCGCCCGCGCCGTGGTGAGCCTCGCCAGGGATGTCGAGGACGGCCGCCTGAGGGCGCAGGATATTACACCCGCGCTGATTAACGCCCGCCTCGATACCGCGGGTATCCCCGACCCGGATCTTATTATTCGCACCAGCGGCGAAGAGCGGCTTTCCAACTTCCTCCTGTGGCAGGCCGCCTATTCGGAATTCATCTTCCTTCCGGAATACTGGCCGGATTTCAGCCCTGAGATCTTCCGCTCGGCGCTCGAGACATTCGCCTCTCGCGACCGGCGCTTCGGCGGCCTGTCGTCGCAGGCGGCTGCGGTCGGCACCTGATGCAGAGGGAACTGAAGCTCCGCATCGTTTCAGGATTGATTCTTGCGGCCATCGTTCTTGCCGCCACCTGGTATGGCGGCCTTGCCTTCCGTATCCTGGCGGTCGCCATTGGCCTGCTGATCTACTATGAATGGTCGAAGATCACCGGCATCGCGCGGGATTGGATCGTCAATGCCGTCGGCTGGATCGGTGAGGCGGCGGTCGCCTTCCTCGTGCTTGTCGGCAATTTCGAATTCGCCGCCGGCATGTTGGCCGGCGTCACCGCCGTCGGCATAGCCCTGGTCATCCTGCATGGTACGAGCCGCTGGTTGCCAGTGGGCCTGTTTTATGCCGGCGTCACCGGCCTGGCGCTTGCCGCGATCAGAAGCGATGACCGGCTTGGCCTTTACGCCATGCTCTTCGTTTTTGCCGTCGTCTGGGCAACCGATATCCTTGCCTATTTCGTCGGCCGGGCGCTCGGAGGACCGAAGCTTGCTCCTTCGATCTCGCCGGGAAAGACTTGGTCCGGCGCAATCGGCGGCGCCGTTTCGGCGGTCGCAGCCGGCGTCGTTCTCGTCCATTTTCTCCTTCCGGGCGCTGAAATCATCGCCGCCTTCGCAGCGCTTGTTCTCTCCATTTGCAGCCAGTCCGGCGATCTTTTCGAATCGTTCATCAAGCGGAGATTCGGCGTCAAGGATTCCAGCCGTCTCATTCCGGGCCATGGAGGCGTCATGGACCGTGTCGACGGACTGATTTTTGCCTGTTTTTCGGCGTTCTTGCTTGCAGGGCTTTTTTCCCTGATAAAGGGGACCGGAATGACGTCGCTTGGCGCGGCATTGTTCGGACTCTGACAACGCGGCAGTCTGACGGAAGGCACTCATGGAAACGCTGAGCGGCATATACGCATTTTTGATGGGGAATATCGTTACCTTCATCCTCGTGCTGTCTCTGCTCGTCTTCGTGCATGAGATGGGCCATTACCTCGTCGGGCGTTGGAGCGGCATTCGCATCCTTGCCTTTTCCGTTGGCTTCGGTCCGGAGATATTCGGCTTCACCGATCGCCACGGAACGCGTTGGAAGATCGCGGCGATCCCGCTTGGCGGCTACGTCCGGTTCTTCGGCGACGAGGATGCCTCGAGCAAGCCCGACACCGACAAGATCGCCGCCATGTCCGAGGAAGACAGGGCGCGCTCCTTTGCTGGCGCCAAGCTGTGGAAACGCGCTGCAACCGTCGCGGCTGGCCCGATCGCCAATTTTCTGCTGGCGATCGCCATCTTCACCATTCTTTTCTCGGTCTATGGCCGCACGATCGCCGATCCTGTCGTTGCCGAGGTCAAGCCTGATGGCGCCGCGGCTGCCGCTGGCGTGCTTCCAGGCGATCTATTGGTCGCCATCGATGGCGGCAAGGTCGAGACCTTCGACGACGTGCGCCGCTATGTCAGCATCCGTCCGAGCCAGAAGATCGTCGTGACCATCGAGCGTGGTGGGCAGAAGCTCGATCTGCCGATGGTGCCGCAACGCGTCGACATGACTGACCAGTTCGGCAACAAGGCTGAGGTCGGCCAGATCGGCATCGTCACCAACCAGCAGGCCGGCAATTTCCGCCTGCAGACCTATACGCCGCTGCAGGCGCTGCGTGAGGCTGTGCTCCAGACCCGGGATATCGTTACCGGCACCTTCAAATATATCGCCAACATCTTCAGCGGAACGATGCGCGCCGATCAATTGGGTGGGCCGATCCGCGTGGCGCAAGCTTCGGGCCAGATGGCGTCGCTTGGGATAGGCGCGGTGTTGCAGCTTGCGGCGGTGCTTTCCGTTTCGATAGGATTGCTTAACCTGATGCCGGTTCCGGTACTTGATGGCGGCCACCTGATGTTCTATGCGGTGGAAGCGGTGAGGGGAAAACCGCTGGGCTCTTCGGCCCAGGAAATTGCCTTTCGCATCGGCCTGGCGATGATACTGACATTGATGGTTTTCACGACCTGGAACGATATTGGCTCGTTGAGAGGGTAAACGAGCAAGGCGAGGGTAATTACTATTTATTTACGATGTTTCAAGGCTGTAGTGGCGAATGGGTCACGCTTGCAAATGAAGTAAACAGAAATTAACGACCTGCCTTGCTTGTATGTCAAAAGCGGGTAAAACGACACACGTGACCGGAATCGGGTTCTCCTGGAACCGGGGACGAGGGAAACAAAAGGTAATGGGTGAAATGAAGGCTGGTTCAAAGTTTTTGAACGCAGTATCGGCGGTTGCGCTGTCTGCTAGTGTTGTTGCTTCGGGCGCAGGTGCTTTGACGTTCGTTTCCGCTACGGCCGCTGAGGCCGCGGTTATCCAGCGCATCGATGTGCGCGGCGCAAGCCGTGTCGGCGCGGAAGCCGTTCGGTCGAACCTCACCATCGCTCCTGGAAAGAGTTTTTCGAACAGCGATATCGATGCATCGGTCAAGCAGCTCTACGGGACGGGTTACTTCTCCGACGTCAAGATCTCGGTCTCCGGAAGCACGCTCGTCGTCAACGTTCAGGAAGCCCAGCTCGTCAATCAGGTCGTCTTCAACGGCAACCGCAAGATCAAGGACGACAAGCTCGCGACGATCGTCCAGACCCACGCTGCTGGTCCCTACAGCGACACCCAGATCCAATCCGACATTCAGTCGATCAAGGAAGCTTACGCTGCCACCGGCCGCAGCGAGGTTGAAGTCACGACGCAGGTGGTGCCGCTCGGCGAAGGCCGCGTCAACCTCGCCTTCGTCATCAACGAAGGTGATCGCACCAAGATCGATTCGATCAACTTCGTCGGCAACAATGCCTACAGCGCCGGCCGCCTGGCTGCCGTCATCAACACCAAGCGTTCGAACTTCCTGTCGTTCCTGACCCGCAAGGACGTCTATAACGAAGACAAGCTCCACGCCGACGAAGAAGCGCTGCGCCAGTTCTATTACAATCGCGGCTACGCCGACATGCGCATCGTTTCTTCCGATGCCGCCTTCGACGACGCGACCAACAAGTACACGCTCACCTTCAACATCGAGGAAGGCCAGCGTTACGACTTCGGACCAGTGACCGTCCAGTCGACCGTCGAAGGCGTCGGCTCCGACCAGTTGCAGCCGCTCGTACGCACTCGCGAAGGCCAGGTCTACAACGCCAAGGAAGTGCAGAAGTCGATCGAGGCGATCTCCGATCAGGTGGCGTCTGCCGGTTATCCCTTTGCGCGCGTCACGCCGCGCGGTAACCGCGACCTCAACAACAACACGATCGGTGTCGAATATCTGGTCGACCAGGGCGAGCGCGCCTATGTCGAGCGCATCGAGATTCGCGGCAACAGCCGCACGCGCGACTACGTCATCCGCCGTGAATTCGACATGAGCGAAGGCGACGCCTTCAATCAGCAGATGATCACCAAGGCCAAGCGTCGCCTCGAAGCGCTCGGCTATTTCTCCTCAGTCAACATCTCCACCCAGCCGGGCAGCTCCCCGGACCGGGTCGTGGTGGTTGTCGATGTGCAGGATCAGTCGACCGGTTCGTTCGGTGTCGGTGCGGGTTATGCCGCCGGCGGCGACGGCCTGCTGCTCGAAGCCTCGATCGAGGAAAAGAACTTCCTCGGCCGCGGCCAGTATATCCGCATCTCGGCCGGCGGCGGTCAGGAAGGCTCGCGCGCCTACGGCGTCAGCTTCACCGAGCCTTATTTCCTTGGCTACCGTTTGGCGGCAGGCTTCGACGTCAACCGCAGCGAAACGTCGAGCAATGACAACTACGATTACGAGGAAACCAGTGTCGTCCTGCGCGTCACCGCGCCGATTACCGAGGATCTGGCGACGACCTTCCGTTATAACTACAAGCAGATGAAGTATGACGCTGATAACAGCGATCTTTCCGATCTGTCTGCTCCGTATCAGCACCTGGTTGAGGACAGCCCGTGGACACGTTCTTCCGTCTCGCAGACGCTGACCTACAACACGCTTGACGACACGGTCCTGCCACGCGAAGGCATCTATGCGACGGCGACGCAGGAAATTGCCGGTCTCGGCGGTGACTCGCAGTTCTACAAGATCTACGGCAAGGCTCGTTACTACCGTCTGCTCGCCGACGATGCCGATATCATCGGTTCGGTCTCGGCTTCGGCGGGTTATGTCATCGGCTTTGGCGACCATCTGAACGTCTTCGACCAGTTCACGCTGACCAACGGTGACATTCGTGGCTTCGAAAACAAGGGTATCGGCCCGCGCGTTTCCGGTACCAACGACGATCCGCTGGGCGGTACCACTTATTTCACAGCATCGGCCGAAGCGACCTTCCCGATGCCCGGCTTCCCGCGTGACTTCAACCTGCGCGGCGCGGTCTTCGCCGACGCCGGCACGTTGTTCGGCAACGACGTTGACCTGAGGGGCGACGGCATCGAAGGCGAAGACGCCTCCCTGCGCGCTTCCGTCGGTGTCGGTGTCGTCTGGCAGTCTCCCTTCGGTGCGTTGCGTCTGGATTACGCGATCCCGGTCCTCAAGGAAGACTTCGACAAGACGCAGAACTTCAAGTTTGGCATCAACAACCAATTCTGATATCGGCAGTCCGGAACTGTAAGACTCAATTCCGTTCTGGAGCATTGCCGATGGAGCAAAACGTTTTCTTTCTGCCCCATGAAGGTCTGAAGCTCGCTGAGCTGGCAGAGTTTCTTGGGGCGGAACTTGTCAATTCCGACCATGCCGGTGTTATTGTCAGGTCCGTTGCCCCCATCAGCCGGGCACGGGCAGGCGATGTCTGTTATATCCTGTCGCGCCGCAGCCGCGATGAGCTGGCGACATGCGAAGCCTCGGTGGTGATCTGCGACAAGGCGCTTGCTGATCTCGTACCTCAGCATATCCCGGTCATTCTGTCGTCCAATCCGCATGCGGCCTTCGCGATGGCGGGCGGCCTGCTTTATCCCGCAGCCTTGCGCCCGGTCACCTTTTCGCCAGGTGAAGGCGAGATCGCGCCAAGCGCGGTGATCGATCCGAGCGCCAAACTCGAAAAAGGTGTGATCGTCGAGCCGATGGCCGTCATCGGTGCGCATGCCGAGATCGGCGAGGGGACGCGCATTGGCGCGCAGAGCATCATCGGTCCGGGCGTCAAGATCGGCCGGGATTGTTCGATTGCGGCCGGTGCGAGCATTCTCTGTGCACTGCTCGGCAATGGCGTCATCATCCACAACGGCGTCCGCATCGGCCAGGATGGTTTCGGCTACGCGCCGGGTCCGCGCGGCATGATCAAGATCGTCCAGATCGGCCGGGTGATCATTCAGGACAATGTCGAGATCGGCGCAAACACCACGATCGACCGCGGCGCCATGGACGATACGGTGATCGGCGAGGGCACCAAGATCGACAACCAGGTCCAGATTGGCCACAACGTTCAGATCGGCCGCCATTGCGCCGTCGTTGCGCAGGTCGGCATCGCCGGTAGCGCGAAGATCGGCAATGGCGTGCAGATCGGCGGCCAGGTCGGCATCAAGGGGCACGTGACGATCGGCGACGGCGTGCAGATCGCCGCCCAAAGCGGTATCATGACCGATCTTGCCGCCGGCGGACAATATGGTGGCACACCTGCGCGTCCGCTAAATGACTATCTGAGAGATGTCGCGCAAATGATGTCCAAGACGAGAGTGCGCGGGAAGAAACCTGGAGGCGAGCAAAATGACTGAGGAAGCCACGACAACGCTTTCTTCGGCTGACATCATCGAGATCATGAAACTGCTGCCGCATCGCTACCCGTTTCTCATGGTCGACAAGATCATCGAGATCGACGGCGACAACACAGCGATTGGCATCAAGAACGTCACCGTGAACGAACCGCATTTCACTGGCCATTTTCCGGAATCTCCGATCATGCCCGGCGTTCTCTTGATCGAGGGCATGGCCCAGACCGCGGGTGCGATCTGTGCCAAGAAGGATGGCCAGCCCGGCAACCTCGTTTATTTCATGACCATCGAGAATGCGCGCTTCCGCAAGCCCGTCGTACCCGGCGATCGTGTTGAATTCCATGTCAAGAAGCACAAGCAGCGCGGCAATATCTGGAAATTCCATTGCGATGCCAAGGTCGACGGCGCGCTTGTCGCCGAAGCCGATATCGGCGCGATGATCGTTCGTAAGGATCAGGCATGAGCACTATCGCCGAAAGCGCCCGCATTCATCCGATGGCCGCCGTCGAAAACGGTGCTGTTATCGGTGAGGGCGTCAAGATCGGTCCCTTCTGCCATGTTGGGTCGCACGTCGTCCTGCATGCGAATGTCGAGCTTTTGTCGCATGCGGTCGTTACCGGCCGCACTGTGATCGGCAAGGGCACGCGCATCTTCCCGATGGCGGTCGTCGGCGGCGATCCGCAGAGCGTGCATCACGGCGGCGAGGAAACGACGCTGACGGTCGGCGCCAACTGCACGATCCGCGAAGGCGTGACGATGAACACCGGCACGGCCGATTTCGGCGGGCAGACGATCGTCGGCGACAACAACCTCTTCCTTGCCAATTCCCATGTCGCGCATGACTGCCGGGTCGGCAATCACGTGATCATGTCGAACAACGTCATGCTCGCCGGTCATGTCGTCATCGAGGATCGTGTCATCCTGGGTGGTGGCTCGGCCGTTCACCAGTTCACCCGCGTCGGCCGTCAGGCCTTCGTCGGCGGGCTCTCGGCAGTGAGCTACGACGTCATCCCCTACGGCATGCTGAACGGCAATCCCGGGCTGCTGAGCGGCCTCAACGTCGTCGGCATGACGCGCGCCGGTGTCGACCGCGCCGTCATTCATAGAGTGCGCCGCGCCTACAAGTCGATCTTCGAAGGAACGGGCTCGGTCCGCGAAAACGCCGCCGCCATCCGCGAAGAATATGCCGATTGCGAGCAGGTGGTCCACATCCTCGATTTCATCGCCGCTGACAGCGACCGCGCCTTGTCCTCGCCGACCCGGGGACAGAAGGGCTAGTCCGTGACTTTATCCGGCGACACCGCTGCGGGCCGGCTGGCGATCATCGCCGGCGGCGGCCTTCTGCCTTCCTATGTCGCCGAAGCCGCGCGAGCGGCGGGTGAAAATCCCGTCATCGTCGCGCTGAAGGACGAAAGCGACCGGCGCTGGGAAGGGTATGACCATGCCGTCATCGGCATCGGCGATTTTGCAGCTCTCGAGGGCCTCTTGAACCGCTACGGCATCGGCCGTGTCGTCATGTCCGGCAGCGTGCGGCGCCGGCCGGAATGGCGCGAGGTGCGCCCGACTCTGCGCACTCTGATGAAGATGCCGGCCGCGATCCGCACCTTGCTGTCCGGCGGCGACGATACGGTGCTGCAGATGGTGATCCGGCTGATCGAGGGAAACGGCCGGCGCGTCGTCGGTGCCCATGAGATCGCCCCCGACCTTCTTGCCGCCGTCGGCCCGCTCGGCACGGCGATACCGGGCGAAGAAGACCGGCGCGATATCAACCGCGCGGCGGAAGCCGCCGAAATGCTCGGCCGGCTCGATGTCGGCCAGGGCGCCGTCGCCATCGGCGGGCGTATCGTCGCGCTGGAGGGTCTTGAGGGCACGGACGAGATGCTGGAGCGTGTCGCGGGTCTCAGAGCCGCCGGGCGCATCTCGCCGCGCCGCCGCGGCGCGCTTGTCAAGCTCTGCAAGCCGCAACAGGATATCCGTGCCGACCTGCCGGCGATCGGCGTTTCCACGGTGTTGAACGCGAGGAAAGCCGGCCTTGCCGGCGTCGCCGTCGAGGCCGGCCGCTCGCTGGTGCTCGATCGCGCCGCCGTCATCAAAGCCGCTGATGAGGCCGGGCTTTTCGTCTGCGGCATCGATCGCGGCCTGCCGTCATGGGGGCTCGAATGAACGGGGCGCCGCTGAAGATCGCCGTCATTGCCGGCGAGGTGTCGGGGGATCTGCTTGGAGCAGATCTCATTGCCGCCCTGAAGCGGATTCATAGAGGACCGGTGGAACTCGTCGGCGTCGGCGGCGAGGGGCTGCAGGCGGAAGGCTTGCGGTCCCTGTTCGATTTCTCCGAGCTGTCGATCATGGGCATCACCCAGGTGCTGAGTCGGCTGCCGAAGCTCTATACCCTGATCCGCCAGACGACGGCTGCCATCATTGCCGCAAGGCCTGATATTCTTCTCATTATCGACAGCCCGGATTTCACCCATCGCGTCGCCAAGCGTGTCCGCACCGCGCTGCCCGATCTGCCTGTTGTCAATTACGTCTGTCCGAGCGTTTGGGCCTGGAAGGAATATCGCGCCACGCGCATGCTCGGCTACGTCGATCATGTGCTCGCCGTCCTGCCCTTCGAGCCGGCAGTGATGCGCACGCTCGGCGGGCCTGAGACCACCTATGTCGGCCATCGCCTGACCGCCGATCCGGCGCTGCTCGAAGCGCGGCGGTTGCGCGCCGGGCGCGCACCCGTCGGCGAAGCGGGTAAGACGATCCTGATGCTTCCTGGGTCAAGATCCTCCGAAATCAGCAGGCTGCTGCCGTTTTTCGAGGACGCGGCCAGCGAACTCGTCGCCCGCAACGGCCCGATGCGTTTCCTGCTGCCCACCGTGCCGCACAATGAAGCGCTGGTGAAGGGTCTCGTCGCCGGCTGGGCCACGCCGCCGGAGGTCGTGGTCGGATCCATGCAGAAGTGGAAGGCCTTTGCCGAAGCGGATGCCGCGATGGCGGCTTCCGGTACGGTAATCCTCGAACTCGGCCTTGCCGGCGTGCCGACGGTGTCCGTCTATAAGACGGATTGGATCATCAGCCTGCTGACCAAGCGCATCAAGGTATGGACGGGCGCATTGCCCAATATCATCGCCGATTATGCCGTCGTGCCGGAATATCTGAACGAGGTGGTCCGCGGCGCCAGCCTGGCGCGCTGGATGGAGCGGCTGTCGGCCGATACGCTCCAATTGAAGGCAATGAACGAGGGTTACGATCTCGTCTGGCAACGCATGCAGACCGAAAAGCCGCCCGGCGAGCACGCCGCCGAGATCCTTCTCGACGTGCTGAAAAAGAAAAAACCCGGTCGTTTCTGACCGGGTTTTCTTTTGGGTTCTTTTAAAGCGATCAGCGCTTCGAAACCGGGATGTAATCGCGCTTCGGTTCGCCGACATAGAGCTGGCGCGGACGGCCGATGCGCTGTTCCGGATCCTCGATCATCTCGTTCCACTGCGCGATCCAGCCGACGGTGCGGGCAAGCGCGAAGAGCACGGTGAACATGGTCGTGGGGAAGCCCAGCGCCTTCAGCGTGATGCCGGAATAGAAGTCGATGTTCGGATAGAGCTTCTTTTCGATGAAATATTCGTCGGTGAGCGCGATGCGCTCCAGCTCCATCGCCACTTCGAGCAACGGATCATCCTTGATGCCGAGTTCGCCAAGCACTTCATGCGTCGTCTTCTGCATGATCTTGGCGCGCGGATCATAGTTCTTGTAGACGCGGTGACCGAAGCCCATCAGGCGGAACGGATCGTTCTTGTCCTTGGCGCGGGCGATATATTCCGGAATGTGGTCGACCGAGCCGATCTCGTTCAGCATGTTGAGCGCTGCTTCGTTGGCGCCGCCATGCGCGGGGCCCCAGAGGCAGGCGATGCCGGCAGCGATGCAGGCGAACGGGTTGGCGCCCGACGAACCGGCGAGACGGACGGTCGAGGTCGAGGCGTTCTGCTCATGATCGGCATGCAGGATGAAGATGCGGTCCATGGCGCGGGCAAGCACCGGATTGACCACATATTCCTCGCAAGGCACGGCAAAACACATGCGCAGGAAGTTCGAGGCGTAGTCGAGGTCGTTCTTCGGGTAAACGAAGGGCTGGCCGATATGGTACTTGTAGGCCATGGCGGCAAGCGTCGGCATCTTGGCGATCATGCGCAGGCTGGCGACCATGCGCTGGTGCGGATCGGTGATGTCGGTGGAGTCGTGGTAGAAGGCCGACAGCGCGCCGACGCAGCCGCACATGACGGCCATCGGATGCGCATCGCGGCGGAAGCCGGTGAAGAAGCGGCTCATCTGCTCGTGCACCATGGTGTGGTGCGTGACGCGATAATCGAAATCCTTCTTCTGCACGGTGGTCGGCAGTTCGCCGTAAAGCAAGAGGTAGCAGACCTCGAGGAAGTCGCCATGTTCGGCGAGCTGCTCGATCGGATAGCCGCGATGCAACAGGACACCTTCGTCGCCGTCGATGTAGGTGATTTTCGATTCACAGGATGCAGTCGACGTGAAACCCGGATCGTAGGTGAAGGAAGCCGTGTTCTTGTAGAGGGCACCGATATCGATGACGCTCGGGCCGATCGTGCCGCTTTTAACGGCAAGGTCGACTGATTTGTCACCGATTTTTATTGTAGCGCTTTGATCCGTCATGCTGATCCTCCGAAATGGCGGTGGCGCCATAAAAGCGCCATAGGGGTTAAGCGTCCTCACCGATAGCTATATGATCGCGAGGCTAATGCCAAGTTACCGTGATGGCATTTTGTGCATTGCAGTATCACCTTTTAGGCACTGCAGCGATGAGCCGCATGCATATCGGAAGCCGATGATTCGACTGCTCTTTTGGCTCTTTCAATTTTCCCTCACTTTTCAATCGATTATTCTTGCCGGATTTGATTGGCGGTTGCATTCTGCCTGTCGGGGCGAGTGACTTTGGGCAGCACATGCAGGAGTTGACGACAGTCGAATTGCGGCCGGAAGCAGGCGCCGGCCTTGCCGACTCCGCCGGTTTTTCTCCGGCTGTCGTGGTGACGCGGCCGCCAACGACGCAGTCGGCGACACCGTGGCGCCACCGGCTGCCGGCAGTAGCCTTGCAATCGCTGCGTGGTGGCATGCGCATGCTGGGCGAAGAGGCGGACCATGGCCGCCTGCTGCTGTTCTCACCGGTCTTCCTCGGGGCCGGCTCAGCCTTCTGGTTTCTAGCGGCATCGGACTTCCCGCTCGTTGCATCGCTGCTCTGCCTGTTGGTGCTGACCGTCGCGGTTCTCATCGCCAGCCGCAACCGGGCGGCATTGCGGGCAACGCTGCTGGCGCTTGCACTTGTCGCCTGCGGCGTGGTCTCGGCGCAGCTCGAGAGCCGGCGGGCTTCGACCGTGATCCTCGATTCATCAGTGACGACGACGGTGACCGGCCGTGTCGAGCGGCGCGAAGGCGATGGTCGCGGGCGGTGGCGCTATATTCTTGCCGTCACCGGCACTGAGGCGCCGGAGGTGAAGCGGCCGCCGGGGCGCATAACCGCGATCGCCCGCGGCGCGGACGCGCCTTTCGAGATCGGTGATATCATAACCGGCAGGGCACGGCTGACGCCGCCAGCAGGTCCAGCGCTTCCTGAGCTCAACGACTTCTCCTTCGGTGCCTATTTCGATGGCATCGGCGCCAACGGCTTCTTCTACGGTGCGCCGACAAAGGTCGATTTGCAGGCAGGTCCGCAAGCGGCCAGATCGACGACGGAAGCGCTGCTCGAAGGTCTCTACCGGCTGCGCAGCGGTATCGGAGACCGCATAAGGTCGATCCTGCCCGGCGACACCGGCGCTTTTGCCGCTGCTCTGGTGACGGACGAGCGGCGCGCCATCTCGAATGAGACGACGGAGGCGCTGCGCCAGTCCGGTCTGGCTCATATCATCGCTATCTCCGGCCTCAATATGGCGCTGTCAGCCGGCATCTTCTTCGTCGGTTTCCGCATGCTGCTCAGCCTCTTTCCCGGTGTCGCCCAAGCCTATCCGACCAAGAAGATCGCCGCTGCCGGCGCGCTCATCGCCGTCACGGCTTATTTCCTGATCTCCGGCTTTGCCGTCTCGGCCGAACGCGCCTTCATCATGATGGCGATCATGTTGATTGCCGTCTTCTTCGACCGGCCGTCGATCAGCCTGCGCAATGTCGCTCTCTCGGCGCTCGTCATTCTCGCCATTTCACCGTCCGAGGTCTTGGGTCCGAGCTTCCAGATGTCCTTTGCCGCGACATTGGCGTTGGTATCTGGCTACCAGCTGTGGAAGGACCGGCGCGTCCGCGAAAACGCTTTCCTGAAGCTGCCGATTTTTCGGCCCGTCGTTACGGTTGCGGGTTTCTTCGGCGGCGTCTTCCTGACCTCGCTGATCGGCGGCTTTTCCACCGCGCTGTTTTCGATCGAGCATTTTCATCGCCTGACTGCCTATGGCCTGCCGGCAAACCTCGCGACGATGCCGATCATCTCCTTCATCATCATGCCGGCCGGGTTGCTGGCGATGCTGCTCATGCCTTTCGGTCTGGACGTTTTGCCTTGGAAGGTCGTCGGATTCGGCCTCGATCTGGTGATCGCGATCGCAAAGACGGTGTCCGGCTGGGGTGGCGACATCGGCATCGGCCGCTTGCCCGCTTGGTATTTCGCGATCGCCGTCGCAGGCTTTCTGCTGCTGACGCTGCTCCGCACCCGGCTGCGCCATATCGGCACATCGATCATCGCGGTGTCGACGCTCGTCCTCTTGCTTCAGCCGGTTCCCCGGCCGCCGGATCTGGCGATTTCGGAGGATGGTGGTCTCGTCGCAATCGTCGAGGCGGGGGCCATGGCTTCCAACCGTGAAAGACCGCCGGATTTCATCTTCGACCAGTGGCAGAGAGCGCTGGTCCTGCCGACGCATCACCCGCCGAAGATGCTGGATGGTCCTGTTATTCCGCCGGAGGGAGAAGACCGCCGCGTCAGGCTTTCCCGCGATCAGCAGAACGAAGCAAGGTCGGCGATGCGGGCGGCTGCAGCGGCCGGTGAAGCCAACCGCTTTTCCTGCGTCAAGAAGGCCTGGTGCACATCAAGGCTTGGCAATGGTCATGTCGTTGCTGTCATCGACAATGCCGCCTATCTCGGTCCGGCATGCGACGCGGCCGATATCGTCGTGACGTCGGTCCGCCTGCGCTTCAACAGCTGCCGCTCAGGGGCGACGCTCTTCACCGGCGAAACGCTGCGCAGGACCGGCTCCGTCGAGTTGCGCTTCGCCGACGCCGGCCTGGAGGTCGCAACCGCATTCGATGCATTGTCGCGGCCATGGATGCGGCATCGCGCCTATGACTGGCGCAGCAACAGTTTTGCCGAATCCGGACTGCCTGATGTCAGTGATAGCGGCGAATGAGGCCGACGAGCTTGCCCTGAACCTTGACGCGGTCCGGCCCGAAAATCCGGGTCTCGTAAGCCGGGTTGGCCGCCTCCAGCGCGATCGAGGCGCCTTTGCGGCGGAAGCGTTTGAGTGTCGCTTCTTCGTCGTCGACGAGAGCAACGACGATGTCGCCAGGACTTGCGGTGCTGCCGTTGCGAATAATCACGGTGTCGCCGTCGAAGATGCCGGCGTCGATCATCGAATCGCCCTTGACCTCGAGCGCATAATGTTCACCGGAACCGAGCATGTCGGCCGGAACGACGATGTCGTGGGTGTTGTTCTGGATCGCCGAGATCGGAACACCGGCGGCGATACGGCCCATGACCGGCACGGAGACCGAGTTGCCGTTGTCGGCGACGGGTTTTGCGGGAGCAGGAGTGGCGACCGGCTGCGGCTTGCCAAGGCTGCCCTCGATGACGCTGGGCGAAAAGCCCCGCCGGGGCTGAATGCTGGGGCTGTAGGCCTCCGGAAGCTTGATAACCTCGAGCGCACGGGCGCGGTTCGGTAGGCGGCGAATGAAGCCACGTTCCTCGAGCGCCGTAATCAGCCGGTGAATCCCGGACTTGGAAGCGAGGTCCAGGGCATCCTTCATTTCGTCGAAAGATGGCGGAACGCCGGATTCCTTCATGCGCTCATGAATGAAAAGGAGAAGCTCCTGTTGTTTGCGCGTGAGCATCGACGTTGTGACCTCGTGATTGAAACAAATCCAGAACAGACACTATATGTTCCATATGTGTTCCGCAAGTAGCTAAATTTCCGTAAAACTTGGCGCCAACTCGTTGAGATTTTTATTTTCATTCGCCGGATTGGGACACATCTCTTGCATTGAGGGGCGCGCCATCGCACATCTCTTGCCGTTTCCAGGAGGGATATCATGAACGAGCGTTCCGCCAAGCCGCACCCGCTGGATCATGTGGTGCTGCCCGTCGTCAATATCGATCTGGCGCGCGAGAGGCTTGGCAAGCTCGGCTTCACCGTTGCCGCCGATGCACGCCATCCCTTCGGAACGGAAAACGCCTGCGTCTTTTTTGCCGACAAGACCTATCTGGAGCCGCTCGGGATTGCGAGTGTCGAGGAGAGCGAGGCCTCAGCGCGGCAAGGCAATGTTTTCACGGCCCGCAACCGGGCCTTCCGCTTCCGCTGCGGCGAGGAGGGGCTTTCGGGGCTTGCTTTCGGCAGTAAGGATGCCGGCGTCGATCATCAGAACTTCGTCGGCAACGGATCGAGCGCCGGCGAGATGCTGCAGTTCACCCGGCCGATGACGATGCCGGACGGTTCTGAGAGCATCGCCGGCTTCAAGCTGGCTTTTGCCGGCGACCTGCGAGCGCCCGATCTCTTCCTTTTCAGCGTCGAACGCGTCAATCCGCTGCCGGCCGACCGCGGCGCGCTGGAGACGCATGCCAATGGCGTCACCGGCATTGCCGAGATCGCGCTCTGCGCGCCTGATGCTGCCGCTTTCGGAGCCTTCGTCGGCCTTGCCGTGGCGCAGGCGGCAGTCGAGAAAACCGGTTTTGGCGTCAATGTTGCTGCTTCGAACGCGAAAATCAGTCTGATGACGCCGGAAGGGCTAGAAGCCTATTTCGAGATCGCCGGCTCATCCGCCGATCGCGGCCTGCGTGGCCGGGCAATCCTCTTCATTGTCGCCGATCTTGCCGTGACAGAAGCGCATTTGGCTGCTAACGGGGTGACATACACGCGCAAGAACAATCGCATTCTGGTGAAGCCCGCGCCCGGGCAGGGCACGCTCTTCGCCTTCGAGGAGACACGATGAGCACTGAGACGAATTCCGAAGTCAAGATCGGCGAAGGCCAAGGCCAGGTGACCTTTTCCAATACCGGCCGGCTGTCGCTGATTGCCGGTCCCTGCCAGATGGAGAGCCGCGACCACGCCTTCATGGTTGCCGGCACGCTGAAAGAGCTTTGCGCAAAGCTCGGCATCGGCCTCGTTTACAAGAGCTCCTTCGACAAGGCGAACCGCACCTCGCTCTCGGCTGAACGCGGCATCGGGATCGAAAAGGGCATGGAGGTTTTTGCCGCCCTCAAGAAGGAATTCGGCTTTCCTGTCCTGACCGACGTTCATACCGCCGAGCAATGCGCGGAGGTGGCAAAGGTCGTCGACGTCCTGCAGATCCCGGCCTTCCTTTGCCGCCAGACCGACCTTCTCATCGCCGCCGCCAAGACCGGCCGCGTCGTCAATGTCAAGAAGGGCCAGTTCCTCGCTCCCTGGGATATGAAGAACGTCCTGAAGAAGCTCAACGCCAGCGGCAATCCGAACGTGCTGCTGTGCGAGCGTGGCGCCTCATTCGGCTATAACACGCTGGTTTCCGACATGCGCTCGCTGCCGATCATGGCGGCGATGGGCGCGCCCGTTATCTTCGATGCCACCCATTCCGTTGCGCAGCCGGGCGGGCAGGGCGATTCCTCCGGCGGTCAGCGGGAATTCGTGGAAACACTGGCGCGCGCAGCAGTGGCTGCCGGTATTGCCGGCGTCTTCGTCGAAACCCACCAGGACCCCGACAATGCACCTTCCGACGGCCCCAACATGGTCTATCTCGAGGACATGCCGCGGCTGCTTGAAAAGCTGCTTGCCTTCGATGCGGTCGCCAAGGCTTGACGTTCAACAGCCTGACATGATCGTGCTATAGGCATGTCGCGAAAAAGTGTGCAGCGGTTTTGCGACAACGACATGCGGAAAGCCAAAGACCTAAAGCGTGGCAAGCGAATCTGAAAGATCGCGACGCGCTTTAGGCGAGATCCAAACGCTGGTTCGAAGGCTGGAAATTGCAGCATTGTAATTTGCACGCCTTCGACTAAGACAGGTTTCGAACCGACTTATCACCACCCACCGAGCAGGAAGAACCCATGACTGCAATCACCGATATCATCGCCCGCGAGATTCTCGATAGCCGTGGCAACCCCACCGTCGAAGTCGATGTCTATCTCGAAGATGGCAGCATGGGCCGCGCGGCCGTTCCCTCGGGCGCCTCGACGGGCGCGCATGAGGCGGTCGAACTGCGCGACGGCGGCAAGCGCTACCTGGGCAAGGGTGTCGAAAAGGCGGTGGAAGCCGCCAACACCGAGATCTTCGACGCGATCGGCGGCATCGACGCCGAAAACCAGATCCAGATCGACAACATCATGATCGAGCTGGACGGCACGCCGAACAAGTCGCGCCTCGGCGCCAACGCCATCCTCGGCGTGTCGCTCGCCGTCGCCAAGGCTGCTGCCCAGGCGTCCGGCCTGCCGCTCTACCGTTATGTCGGCGGCGCTTCCGCCAGCCTGCTGCCGGTGCCGATGATGAACATCATCAACGGCGGCGCCCACGCCGACAATCCGATCGATTTCCAGGAATTCATGATCCTGCCAGTCGGCGCCGATTCGATCGCCGAAGCCGTGCGCATGGGTTCGGAAGTCTTCCATACGCTGCGCAAGGAACTTGCCGCGCAGGGCCATAACACCAATGTCGGCGACGAAGGCGGTTTCGCACCGGGTCTGAAGAGTGCTTCGGAAGCTCTCGACTTCATCATGAAGTCGGTCGAGAAAGCCGGCTACAAGCCGGGCGAGGACATCTACCTCGGCCTCGACTGCGCCTCGACCGAATTCTTCAAGGACGGCAAATACGTTCTCGAAGGGGAAGGCCGCACGCTGGAATCGGGCGCCATGGCCGAATATCTGGCTGAGCTCGCCGCCAAGTATCCGATCATCTCGATCGAGGACGGCATGGCCGAAGACGATTGGGACGGCTGGAAGACGCTGACCGACCTGACCGGCAAGAAGACCCAGCTCGTCGGCGACGATCTCTTCGTTACCAACTCCGCCCGTCTTCGCGACGGCATCCGCATGGGCGTCGCCAACTCGATCCTCGTCAAGGTCAACCAGATCGGCTCGCTGACGGAAACGCTCGATGCCGTCAACACGGCGCACAAGGCGGCCTATACCGCCGTCATGTCCCACCGTTCCGGCGAGACCGAAGATTCGACCATCGCCGATCTTGCGGTCGCCACCAACTGCGGTCAGATCAAGACCGGCTCGCTGTCGCGTTCCGACCGTCTTGCCAAGTACAACCAGCTGATCCGCATCGAAGAGGGCCTCGGCCCGCAGGCCCAGTATGCCGGCCGCTCGATCATTCGCGGCTGATCGGATCTGATGTTCAATGGCTTGACCCGCGCCTTTCCGGCGCGGGTTTTTTATTGCCCGGTTTTTAGAGTCAACGAACGGTTAATCTCTGCGCGTTAGATTGAACGAATTGGTAATGCGTTCAAGAGCATGCGTGTATGTGGACAAAGCATCATAAGAAGAGAAAGATCGGTCGCTTCGTCATTCCGGCCATGACGGTCGCCTTCCTCTCCTATTTCGGTTATCATTGCATCCATGGCGATTACGGCCTGCGCGCAACGGAGACGTTCGAGCATCAGCGTGTCGCGCGTGAAAAAGAGCTTGCAGTCTTGAAGGCGAAGCGCGAACATCTGGAAAATCAGGTCGCGCTCCTCAGTGACGGCTCGCTCGACAAGGATATGTTGGACGAAAAAGCGCGTTATCAGCTCAACATGTCGCGCGCGGACGAGATCGTCATATTCAACCATTATTCCAATTAACCGAAAACAGGTTAATTGGAATTTTCATAGTTCTTCCAATAATTTAGCAGCGAATACGAGCCATGCAATTATGGCATTGCTGTGGTCATATTTCTTCCCTATGGTACGCCCCACCAAGAAACGACAAACCCATAGGGAGGGTTGAATGGCGCCGCGAAAGACCGCGACCGTTTCCAGCCGCAAAACTGCAGCAAAACCGGCAGCCAAAGCATCGAATGGAGGCCCTGTAGCCGACTTCGATCGCAATGAAGAGCTCAAGGCCTATCGCGAGATGCTGTTGATCCGTCGCTTCGAGGAGAAGGCCGGCCAGCTTTACGGCATGGGCTTCATCGGCGGCTTTTGTCACCTCTACATCGGTCAGGAAGCTGTCGTCGTCGGCATGCAGATGGCGCAGAAGGAAGGCGACCAGGTCATCACCGCCTATCGCGATCACGGCCATATGCTGGCAACCGGCATGGAAGCACGCGGCGTCATGGCGGAACTGACCGGGCGTCGCAGCGGCTATTCCCACGGCAAGGGCGGCTCGATGCACATGTTCTCGAAAGAGAAGCATTTCTACGGCGGTCATGGCATCGTCGGTGCCCAGGTCTCGCTCGGAACGGGTCTTGCCTTCGCAAACCGCTACCGCGGCAACGACAATGTCTCCATCGCCTATTTCGGCGACGGCGCCGCCAACCAGGGCCAGGTCTACGAGAGCTTCAACATGGCTGCTCTCTGGAAGCTGCCGATCGTCTATATCGTTGAGAACAACCGTTACGCCATGGGGACGTCGACCGCGCGCGCCACTGCGCAGTCGAACTACTCGCTTCGTGGATCCGGCTTCGGCATCCCAGGCATTCAGGTCGACGGCATGGACGTCCGCGCCGTCAAGGCTGCGGCCGACGAGGCGCTCGAACACTGCCGTTCCGGCAAGGGCCCGATCATTCTCGAAATGCTGACCTATCGTTATCGCGGTCACTCCATGTCCGACCCGGCGAAATATCGCTCCAAGGACGAAGTGCAGAAGATGCGCTCCGAGCATGACCCGATCGAACAGGTCAAGTCTCGCCTCGTCGAAAAGGGCTGGGCTTCCGAAGACGATCTGAAGGCGATCGACAAGGATGTCCGCGATATCGTCGCCGACAGTGCCGATTTCGCCCAGGCCGATCCGGAGCCGGATGCATCCGAGCTCTACACCGACATTCTGCTCTAATCGGGGAGGGAACCCATGCCTATCGATATCCTCATGCCCGCCCTCTCTCCGACCATGGAAGAAGGCACACTGTCCAAATGGCTGAAGCAGGAAGGTGACAAGGTCACCTCCGGCGACGTGATTGCCGAAATCGAAACCGACAAGGCGACGATGGAAGTCGAAGCTGTCGATGAAGGGATCATCGGCAAGTTGCTCGTCGATGCCGGCACTGAAGGCGTCAAGGTCAATACCAAGATCGCCGTTTTGCTGCAGGACGGCGAATCCGCTTCGGACATTTCCGCCGCCAAGCCCGCTGCCGCGGCAGCGCCCGCGGTTGCCCAGGAAGAGAAGCCGACCAACACCGGTTCCGCCTCCGCGCCGCTTCCGGCCGAGCCGAAGGCTGTCGTTCCGAACGACCCCGAAATCCCGGCCGGCACTGAAATGGTGTCGACGACCGTGCGCGAAGCGCTCCGCGACGCCATGGCCGAAGAAATGCGCGCCGACGAAAACGTCTTCGTCATGGGCGAGGAAGTCGCCGAATACCAGGGCGCTTACAAGGTCACGCAGGGGCTACTGCAGGAATTCGGCCCCCGCCGCGTCGTCGATACGCCGATTACCGAGCACGGCTTTGCCGGTGTCGGCGTCGGTGCCGCAATGGCCGGCCTTCGCCCGATCGTCGAATTCATGACCTTCAACTTCGCCATGCAGGCGATCGACCACATCATCAACTCCGCCGCCAAGACGCTCTATATGTCCGGCGGCCAGATGGGTGCTCCGATCGTCTTCCGCGGTCCGAATGGTGCCGCGGCTCGCGTCGGCGCCCAGCACAGCCAGGATTATGCAGCCTGGTATAGCGCCATTCCCGGCCTGAAGGTCGTCATGCCCTATACGGCATCCGACGCCAAAGGCCTGCTGAAGGCTGCGATCCGCGATCCGAACCCGGTCATCTTCCTCGAAAACGAAATTCTCTACGGCCAGCACTTCGATGTGCCGAAGCTCGACAATTTCGTCCTGCCGATCGGTAAGGCCCGCATCCATCGTCCGGGCAAGGACGTCACTGTGGTCTCCTTCGGCATCGGCATGAGTTATGCGACCAAGGCTGTCGCCGAACTCGAGAAGATCGGCATCGACGTCGAACTGATTGACCTTCGCACCATCCGCCCGATGGACCTGCCGACCGTCATCGAATCGGTGAAGAAGACTGGCCGTCTGGTCACCGTCGAGGAAGGTTATCCGCAGTCCTCCGTCGGCACCGAAATCGCCACCCGCGTCATGCAGCAGGCCTTCGACTATCTCGATGCGCCGATCCTGACGATCGCAGGCAAGGACGTTCCGATGCCTTACGCCGCCAATCTCGAAAAGCTTGCCCTTCCGAACGTCGGCGAAGTGGTCGATGCGGTGAAGGCTGTTTGCTACAAATAAGGGGAGGGTGTTTCGATGCCGATCAATATCACGATGCCCGCCCTCTCTCCGACCATGGAGGAAGGCAATCTTTCCAAATGGCTGGTCAAGGAAGGCGACAAGGTCAAGTCTGGCGATGTGATCGCTGAGATCGAGACCGACAAGGCGACGATGGAAGTCGAAGCCGTCGATGAAGGCACGGTCGCCAAGCTCGTCGTTGCCGCCGGCACCGAAGGCGTCAAAGTCAATGCGTTGATCGCGGTTCTCGCCGCCGATGGCGAGGATGTCTCCGCTGCCGCAAGCGGTGCGGGTTCCGCCGCCCCAGCGCCGAAGGCTGACGGTGCAGCCGCGCCGAAGGCCGAAGCTGCACCGGCTCCGGCCCAGTCCACTCCGGCTGCGGCACCTGTAACCGCCGCCGCACCCGCCTCGGTTTCATCGGATGGCAGCCGCACCTTCTCTTCGCCGCTTGCCCGCAGGCTGGCCAAGGAAGCCGGTATCGACCTTTCGGCAGTCGCAGGCTCCGGCCCGCACGGCCGCGTCGTCAAGAGCGACATCGAAGCCGCCGTTGCCGGTGGCGGCGCCAAGGCTGCTGCTGCGCCCGTATCCGCTGCCGCGCCGGCTCCGGCAACCGCTGCGAAGGGCGCGTCCGAAGAAGCCGTGCTCAAGCTCTTCGAACCGGGCTCCTACGAGCTCGTGCCGCATGACGGCATGCGCAAGACGATCGCCAGGCGACTGGTCGAATCCAAGCAGACGATCCCGCATTTCTACGTCAGCGTCGATTGCGAGCTCGATGCGTTGCTGGCGCTACGCGCCCAGCTGAACGATGCGGCTCCGCGCAAGGACAACGCTCCGGCCTACAAGCTCTCGGTCAACGACATGGTCATCAAGGCCATGGCGCTGGCGCTGCGCGACGTTCCGGATGCCAACGTCTCCTGGACCGACAGCAACATGGTCAAGCACAAGCACGCCGATGTCGGCGTCGCCGTCTCGATCCCCGGCGGCCTGATCACCCCGATCATCCGCAAGGCCGAGGAAAAGACCCTGTCGACAATCTCCAACGAGATGCGCGATCTCGGCAAGCGGGCCAAGGATCGCAAGCTGAAGCCTGAGGAATATCAGGGCGGCACCAGTTCCGTCTCGAACATGGGCATGATGGGCGTGAAGAACTTCGCAGCCGTCGTCAACCCGCCGCATGCGACGATCCTCGCGGTCGGCGCCGGCGAACAGCGGGTCGTCGTCAAGAAGGGCGAAATGACGATTGCCACCGTGATGTCCGTCACGCTCTCGACCGACCATCGCTGCGTCGACGGCGCGCTCGGCGCCGAGTTGCTCCAGGCCTTCAAGGGCTACATCGAGAACCCGATGGGCATGCTTGTCTGATAGCGGCGCGGAGGCGGAAATGACCAAGACCGTTCTTTGCTATGGTGACTCGCTGACCTGGGGTTATGACGCCGAGACGATCGGCCGTCATGATTACAAAAATCGCTGGCCGAGCGTGCTTCAGGCAGCGCTCGGCCATGAGGCGCGCGTCATCGCCGAAGGCTTGAACGGTCGCACCACCGCTTTCGACGACCATCTCGCCGATTGCGACCGCAACGGTGCGCGCATCCTGCCGACGATCCTGCAGACGCATGCACCGCTCGACCTCGTCATCCTTCTGCTCGGCACCAATGACATGAAGCCGGTTGTGGCAGGTTCCGCCTTTGCCGCATGCCAGGGCATCAGCCGCCTCGTGCGGCTGATCCGCAATCATGCCTGGCCCTTCGAATTTGATGGGCCGGAGATTCTGATCGTGGCGCCGCCGGCGATCCGCGCGACGGGCAACGTGCCTTTCGCCGCATCCTTTCCCGGCGGTATCGAGGAATCGGCAAAGCTTGCAACGCTTTATCGTGATCTTGCCGACGAACTCGGTTGTGGCTTCTTCGATGGCAATTCCGTCGCCAAGACCACGCCGATCGATGGCATTCACCTCGATGCGGACAATACGCGTGCGCTCGGACGCGGGCTGGAATCGATCGTGCGGATGATGCTGGGGATCTGACCATGGCCTCCTTCATCGCCCTCCGGCAGGCCTCACGGCGGGATGCCTCGGAGCTGGCGATTCTGGCGGATATCGCATCGCGCGGGTTTGCCTCCTGGCTCTGGTTTGCCGGTGTGGAAAACGGCGTGAGCGATACGCCGCTGGAGCGGGGCCGGCTGAAGATGAGCGAGGAGGAAGCCGTCGGCGGCTGGCGGGATGCCGTCATTGCCGAGGCCTATGGCGAGGTCGCAGGTGTGGCGATCGGCCATGCGCTGGGTGAGGGGATAGGCGATATCGAGGCGACGATTCCGGCAACCGCACCGATGCTCGCCTTGCAGAAAGCGGTTGTGGGAAGCTGGTTCATCGGCAGTCTCGGCGTCTATCGCCATCTGCGCGGCATCGGCATCGGACGCAGGCTGCTGGACGATCAGATCGAAAGGGCCGATCGGCGGCCCGTCAGCCTGATCACCGCAAGCGACAACGAAGCGGCTTTGTCGCTTTATGGAAGAAACGGATTCCTGGAGGCTGCGCGCGCCGATGCCGTGCCGCTCTTCGAAAACAGCAAGAGACACGCGTGGGTGCTCATGACCCGCAGCGCAGCGTAACAAAGGCAGGAAACACATGGCTGAATCCTACGACGTCATCATCATCGGCTCGGGTCCCGGCGGCTATGTCGCTGCTATCCGTGCCAGCCAGCTCGGCCTCAAGACCGCGATCGTCGAGCGCGAGCATATGGGCGGCATCTGCCTGAACTGGGGCTGCATACCCACCAAGGCGCTGCTGCGCTCGGCCGAGGTGCTCGACCACGCCAATCACTTCAAGGATTTCGGCCTCGTTCTCGAAGGCACGGTCAAGCCGGATGCCAAGGCCGTCGTCGGCCGCTCGCGCGCCGTCTCCGCCCGCCTGAATGCCGGCGTCGGCTTCCTGATGAAGAAGAACAAGATCGACATCATCTGGGGCGAAGCGAAGATCACCAAGCCCGGCGAGATCGTTGTCGGCAAGGCGTCGAAGCCCGTTGTCGAGCCGCAGCATCCGCTGCCGAAGAACGTCAAGAGCGGCGAGGGCACCTATACCGCCAAGCACATCATCATCGCGACCGGCGCCCGTCCACGCGCGCTGCCTGGCATCGAGCCGGATGGCAAGCTGATCTGGACCTATTTCGAGGCGCTGAAGCCGGATGTTTTGCCGAAGTCGCTGATCGTCATGGGCTCAGGCGCGATCGGCATCGAATTTGCAAGCTTCTATCGCTCGATGGGCGTCGATGTGACCGTCGTCGAAGTCATGCCGACCATCATGCCGGTCGAGGATGCCGAGGTAACGGCGATCGCCCGCAAGCAGCTTGAAAAGCGCGGCCTCAAGATCTTCACCAGCGCCAAGGTCACGAAGGTCGAGAAGGGCGCCGGCAGCGTTACCGCCCATGTCGAGACGGCTGATGGCAAGGTGCAGCAGATCACCGCCGACCGGCTGATTTCTGCCGTCGGCGTTCAGGGCAATATCGAAAACCTCGGTCTCGAGGCGCTCGGCGTCAAGACCGACCGCGGCTGCATCGTCATCGACGGCTACGGCAAGACCAATGTCGCCGGCATCTATGCGATCGGCGATGTCGCCGGCCCACCGATGCTGGCGCACAAGGCAGAGCATGAGGGCGTCGTCTGCGTCGAAAAGATCGCCGGCCTGCCGAACGTCCATCCCACAGACAAGGGCAAGGTCCCGGGCTGCACCTATTGCAATCCGCAGGTCGCCTCTGTCGGCATCACCGAAGCGAAAGCCAAAGAGCTGGGCCGCGACATCCGTGTCGGCCGCTTCTCCTTCGCGGCGAACGGCAAGGCGATCGCGCTCGGCGAGGACCAGGGCATGGTGAAGGTGATCTTCGACAAGAAGACCGGTGAGCTGCTCGGCGCCCACATGGTCGGCGCCGAAGTCACCGAGCTCATTCAGGGCTTCGTCGTGGCGATGAACCTCGAAACGACCGAGGAAGAGCTGATGCACACGATCTTCCCGCATCCGACCGTGTCCGAAACGATGAAGGAAGCGGTGCTCGATGCTTACGGCCGTGTGCTGAACGCTTGAGAATTTCCGAAGCTGCCCTTTATGTCCGGAGTGGAAAGCCACGCCGCTGGGGTGGAAAAAACGAAAGGAAATCATCATGTCTATGGAGACGCAGGCGTTGCTGGTATTTTTGCTGATCGGCCTGGTTGCAGGCTTCCTCGCAAGCCTGGTCGTCGGTGGCGGCGGGCTGATAAGATGCCTGCTGAGCGGCATCATCGGCGCCTTCGTCGGCGGTTATCTGTTCAGCGCGCTCGGTATTTCGCTGGGCATTGAAAACGCGCTGGTGGTGCAGATCATCCACGCCACCGTCGGCGCCATCATCGTGGTTCTGATCGCAAGGGCGGTCGCTTGAGGCGTAACTGAGGGCAGGGCATGGAAAGCGTCGGTTGGATTTCGGCAATCATCATCGGTGGGCTTGCGGGCTGGCTCGCCGGCAAGCTGATGGAAGCGCGATACGGGATTTTTCTGAACATCGTGCTCGGCATCGTCGGTTCGGTCGTCGCAAGCGCCGTCCTCGCGCAATTCCATGTCGAGGTGGTCGGCGGACGGCTCGGTTATTTCGTGACGGGTTTCCTCGGAGCCTGCCTGTTGATATTCCTTGCGCGGCTGGTGCGGCGCTAGATCCGATCGATTTGCCGCATAGGGGCGGTAGAAAGCTGAAACTGCAATGGTGACGATCCTCGATACGATCAATCGCGACGCCAAGCGCGTGCGGCATCCCGAGAAGGCGCATCGGCCTGATACGGAAGTCATGCGCAAGCCGGACTGGATTCGCGTCAAGGCGCCGACCTCCAAGGGTTATGCCGAAACGCGCGCGATCGTGAAGGAGCACAAGCTCGTCACAGTCTGCGAGGAGGCCGGCTGCCCGAATATCGGCGAGTGCTGGGACAAGAAGCACGCGACCTTCATGATCATGGGCGAGATCTGTACCCGCGCCTGTGCCTTCTGCAACGTCGCCACCGGCAAGCCGAATGCGCTCGACATGGCCGAGCCGGAGAATGTCGCCAAGGCGGTCAAGGAGATGGGCCTATCCCACGTCGTCATCACCTCGGTCGACCGTGACGACCTGGAGGACGGCGGCGCCGAACACTTCGAAAAGGTGATCTGGGCAATCCGTGCCGCCTCGCCGATGACGACGATCGAGATCCTGACGCCGGACTTCCTGAAGAAGCCGGGTGCGCTGGAACGCGTCGTCGCCGCCAAGCCCGACGTCTTCAACCACAATATGGAAACAGTGCCCGGCAACTATCTGACGGTTCGCCCCGGCGCCCGCTACTTCCATTCTGTCCGCCTGCTGCAGCGGGTGAAGGAACTCGATCCCACCATGTTCACCAAATCGGGCATCATGGTCGGTCTTGGCGAAGAGCGAAACGAAGTCCTCCAGCTGATGGATGATCTGCGCACAGCCGATGTCGACTTCCTGACGATCGGCCAGTACCTGCAGCCGACGCGCAAGCACCACAAGGTCGAAAGCTTCGTCACCCCCGACGAGTTCAAGTCTTATGAGACCGTCGCCTACAGCAAGGGCTTCCTGATGGTCGCCTCCAGCCCGCTGACCCGCTCCTCCCACCATGCCGGCGACGACTTTGCCCGGCTGAGAGCGGCGCGCGAGAAGAAGCTGCTGATGGCAGCCGAGTAACATCTGGTACTTGCTTTTTGATTGAACCGCGGCGATTTTCGCCGCGGTTTTTCTTTGGGAGGCCGACGATGAACATCACCTCCGGAGTGAAATCGACGCTGGTCGAAGCCGACCGTATCCTGGTGATCGGCTGCCCCGGCGGCGGCAAGAGCACACTCGCAACGCGGCTTTCGCGAGCGCTCGACCTCAACTACATCTCCATGGCCCGCGATTTCTACTGGCTACCGGGCTGGCGAAAGAGGCCGCGCGACGAGATCGACCGCCGGATAGCCGAGGCGGTGGCGGAACAACGCTGGATCATTGATGGAACCGGCCTCAGCTCCTTCCATCTTCGCCTGCCGCGCGCGGACCTCGTCATCTGGCTTCGGCTGCCCAGATATGCATGCCTCTACGGCGCCCTATCGAGAGCGTTCCGCTACTTTGGGCGCAACCGCCCCGAACTGCCTGCCGGCTGCCCGGAACGCCTCTCGCTGGACGCGCTTGCCTATATCTGGAATTTCGAACGGCATGCCGCACCTCTGATCGAGGCAGCACTTCGCGATCACGGGCTTTTCAATTCCACCATCATCTTAAGATCGCGCAAGGCAGCTAACCGGTTCGCCGCTCTTAGCGCTTGAGTCGCGCCGGCGAAACGCACGTTTGGCTCGAGGGAGTTGCATGATGGATCAGAGAGTAGACTTGCCGCCGCGTCAGCAGATCACCGATCTTAAACAAGCTGCTGAGCATATTCGCACAGCCCGCCGCATCCTCGTCATGGGTTGCTCGGGCGGCGGCAAATCCACGCTATCGCTGAAGATTGCCAAGCGCTTCGGGCTTTCCTACATTTCGCTCGATCGCGACGTATTTTGGCTTCCCGGCTGGGTGGTGCGCGACAGAGTCGAGCAGAGAAATATCATCGCCAGCCGGATCCTCGAAGAACGTTGGATCATGGACGGCACGAACCCATCCTCCCTGGACATTCGGCTGCCGCGCTCCGATTTCGTCATCTGGGTCCGCATGCCGCGGCTTCTCTGTATCTGGGGCGCAATCAGCCGGTGGGCGAAATGGATCGGCCGCACTCGCCCCGAAATGGCGCGGGGCTGTATCGAGAAGGTCGATTGGGAATTCCTCCGCTTCATCTGGACCTTCGAGGAGAAATTTGCGCCGCGCCTCGTCGCCGGCATCGCCGCACATGGCCCTGACGTGCCGGTTCTTCAGCTAAAATCCCGCCGCCAGATGCGCGAGCTTCTTGATCTTCTCGGCCGGCCCGATTAATTGCCGCCTATGCCGCAATTCGAAACGCACCGTCCCGTCCCGCATACGCCCGAGCAGATGTTCGACCTCGTCGCCGATGTCGAGCGCTATCCGGAATTCCTGCCGCTCTGCGAAGCGCTGGCCATCAGGAGCCGCAAGGAGCGCGACGGCAAGATCCTGCTCGTCGCCGACATGACGGTCGGCTATAAGGCGATCCGCGAGACCTTCACGACGCAGGTGCTGCTGAACCGGGCCGAGCACGTCATCGAGGTCAAGTATATCGATGGCCCGTTCAAATATCTCGACAATCGCTGGCACTTCGCCGAGACGCCCTCCGGCGGCTGCACCGTCGATTTCTTTATCGACTACGAGTTCAAGAGCCGCATTCTCGGCGCGTTGATGGGTTCGATGTTCGACCGCGCCTTCCGCATGTTCACCGAGGCCTTCGAGACCAGGGCAAACAGGATCTACACGCCGGCTTGATGAGCGAACCCGCGTCAGGCAGCAAGGAGCGAGCGCACCATCTCCAGCGCCGTCCTGATCGTCGCCAGCCGAACCTCGCTGCGGCCGATATCGCCATAGAGCATTTTCCGATGGATGAGCGCGCCGGCGCGCGATTTGGCGGCGAGATGCACGAGGCCGACCGGTTTTTCCGCCGATCCGCCGCCAGGGCCAGCAATACCGGTGACAGCAACGGCGATCTCGGCGCGTGAACGGAAGAGGGCGCCATGCACCATCTGTTGCGCCGTTTCCTCGGAGACGGCCCCGAAACGCAGCAGCGTTTCCGCCTGTACGCCGAGCATCTCCATCTTTGCGGTATTCGTATAGGTGACGAAGCCGCGGTCGACGACGGCTGATGAACCCGATATCTCCGTCAGCGCCCCGGCAATCAGTCCGCCGGTGCAGGATTCGGCTGTGGAGAACATCAGCCCCGCAGCCGTGAAGTCACGGATGATCGCCTCCGCCATCGAAATTATATCCTGAGGAAAAAGGCTCATCATTTCCTTCCGCGATAGACGACGGTGGCAGTCGCGATCGCCGCGATGCCTTCGCGCCGGCCGACGAAGCCGATCGTCTCGTTGGTCGTCGCCTTGACCGAGCAACGCTCGATATCGATGCCGAGATAATCCGACAGTTTCGCGCGCATGGCCTCGCGATGCGGGCCGACCTTCGGCGCCTCGGCGATCAGCGAGACGTCGGCATTCATGATCGTGCCGCCGCGCTCGCGCACGATCCGGGCGGCATGCTGGATGAAGATCCGCGAGGCCGCCCCTTTCCATTGCGGGTCGGACGGCGGGAAATGATCGCCGATATCGCCGGCGCCGCAGGTGGCGAGCAGCGCGTCCGTCAGCGCATGCAGCGCGACGTCGGCATCCGAGTGACCTTTCAGCTTCTGATCATGCGGAATGAACACGCCGCAGAGTGTCACGCCATCGCCGGCTACGAGCTGGTGCACGTCGTAGCCGTTGCCGGTGCGCACGTCTGGAAGCAGCGAAGTCGACAGCTTGTCGTCGGCCATGGCGATATCGTTCCTGACCGTCAGCTTGACGTTGTCGGCCGTGCCCTCGACGATCGTCACCGGAATGCCCAGCCATTCGGCGATCGAGGCATCGTCGGTGAAATCGCTTCGTCCGCTCGCCGCCGCCTTCTCATGCGCCTCGAGGATCGTTTCGAAGGCGAAGGATTGCGGCGTCTGCGCCGCGTAGAGATGCTCGCGTGAAACCGTCGTCAGCACGGTGCCGGCGCTGTCGGCGCGTTTCAGCGTATCGGTGACCGGGATTGCCGGCAGGACCGCCTGCGCGCCGGCGTCAAGGCTCTCGGCAATGCGGTCCAGAAGCACATGGTCGAAGAACGGCCGAACGGCATCATGGATCAGCACATGGCTGATTTGCTTGTCCTTGAGGTATCTGAGGCCGGCAAGCACGGATTGCTGCCGGGTGGCGCCACCATGCACCGTTTCGATCGGCGTTGCCGAGATGATGTGGCGGAAGGCTCTTGCAAACAGCGCCTCGTCATCGGGATGAATGACGACGACGATCTGCTTTGCTGCTTCCCATGTCATGAAGTTTTCAAGCGTATGCACGATAACCGGCTTGCCGCCGATCATGCGATACTGCTTGGGGCCCTCCGTGGAGGATCCCGCGCGCTCGCCGCGGCCGGCGGCCACGATGACAATTCCAGCCGATATCGGTTGCTTAGAAGGCATTTGCAGCATAAATCCCCTAAAATATGCGGAATTGACCCGAGTGCTCTAACGTCTTGCTTTGGCCTTTTCCAGCATCTGCCCGAAAAATATCAATTCCCATCCCAGCCCCCTTGGCAAGCTAGGGAATAATGGCTAAAAATAATGCAGTTCTATTGTGTGCCCGAAAGATAATCAATTGATTTCCAAGGACCTCGCAGCGCCTTTCCGAATCGGACCCGTGTCCGTGCGGAACCGCGTTGTGCTGGCGCCGATGTCCGGCGTCACGGATATGCCCTTCCGCGAGCTTGCGTGGCGCTTCGGCGCCGGCCTCGTCGTCACCGAAATGGTGGCGAGCCGCGAACTGGTCAATGACACGGCCGAGTCCTGGTCGCGGCTGCGGGCTGCGGGCTTCCGGCCGCATATGGTGCAGCTTGCCGGGCGCGAGGCGCACTGGATGGCCGAGGCTGCCAAGATCGCCGCCGATCATGGCGCCGATATCATCGACATCAATATGGGCTGTCCGGCAAAGAAGGTGATCGGCGGTTATTCCGGCTCGGCGCTGATGCGCGATCCCGATCATGCGCTCGGCCTCATCGAGGCGACGGTCAAGGCCGTCGACATTCCGGTAACGCTGAAGATGCGCCTCGGTTGGGACGAGAATTCGATTAACGCGCCTGACATCGCGCGTCGCGCCGAGGCCGCCGGCATCCAGCTTGTGACCATTCACGGGCGCACCCGCATGCAATTCTATGAAGGCCGGGCCGATTGGGACGCGATACGCGCCGTCCGCGACGTAATCTCAATCCCGCTGATCGCCAATGGCGATGTCGAAACCGCAGGCGACGCGCAGGAAATGTTGCGCCGCTCCGGCGCCGATGCCGTGATGATCGGCAGGGGCTGCCAGGGCAGGCCGTGGCATGCCGGCGTCATATCAGGTGCGCCTCCACCGCAATCCCTGAAGATCGCCGAGCTCGCCGTCGAGCATTACCGCATGATGCTGGATTTCTACGGCGAAGCGGTGGCGATCCGCCACGCCCGCAAGCACCTTGGCTGGTATCTCCAGCGTTTCGCGCCTGATCTGTCAGGCGCGGAAAAGGCGGAGATTATGACCTCGCGCGACCCGCGCGAGGTGGCCGCGCGCCTCTACGATGCGCTTGCGGCGAGTATTGTCGACAGCCGGGAGGCGGCATGACAAAGGATATGACATCTCCGTCCGATCACGCTGGCGGGACCGTCGCCATGGCCGTGCTGAACGCCATCCAGAACCCCGTCATCATGGTCGACGAATCCGGCTTTGTCGTTTTCGCCAATTGGGAGGCGGAGGCCTTCTTCGGCGCCAGCGCCTCGCATCTGGCCCGTTACCGTATCTCGACCTTCATTCCCTTCGGCAGCCCGCTGCTCGCCTTGATCGACCAGGTGCGTGAGCGCAAGGCGCCGGTCAACGAATATCGCGTCGACCTGAGTTCGCCCCGTCTCGGCCAGGACAAGCTCGTCGATCTCTATGTCGCCCCGGTGCTTAGCGAGCCCGGCGCCGTCGTCATCGTTTTTCAGGAACGCTCGATGGCCGACAAGATCGACCGGCAGCTGACACATCGCGCCGCCGCCCGCTCGGTGACCGGCCTTGCCTCGATGCTGGCGCATGAGATCAAGAACCCGCTCTCCGGCATACGCGGCGCCGCCCAGCTGCTTGAGCAGTCTGCGATCGATGACGATCGGGCGCTGACCCGGCTGATCTGCGACGAGACCGATCGCATTGTCTCGCTGGTCGACCGTATGGAAGTCTTTTCCGACGAACGCCCCGTCGACCGCATGCCGGTCAATATCCATTCCGTGCTCGATCACGTGAAGGCCGTCGCCAAGGCAGGTTTTGCCCGCAACATCCGAGTTACCGAAAGTTATGACCCGTCGCTGCCGGCCGTTTATGCCAATCGCGATCAACTCGTCCAGGTCTTCCTCAATCTGGTGAAGAACGCCGCCGAAGCGGTCGGCGATCGGCCGGACGGCGAGATCATGCTGACGACGGCCTATCGCCCGGGCATCCGTCTTTCGGTCGCCGGCACGCGCGAAAAGATCTCGCTGCCGCTGGAATTCTGCGTCCATGACAACGGTCCCGGCGTTCCCGCCGATCTGGTGCCGCATCTCTTCGATCCCTTCATCACCACCAAGCCGAACGGCAGCGGCCTCGGCCTGGCGCTGGTCGCCAAGATCATCGGCGATCACGGCGGCATCATTGAATGCGACAGCCAGAACAGCCGCACGACATTCCGCGTTCTCATGCCGGCGTCGAAGGACGCCTCGCTCGAGGACGCCTCTATAGCAAGCTCGACAGGACCTTCTCGATGACAGCCACGATCCTCGTTGCAGATGATGATGCGGCCATCCGGACCGTGCTCAACCAGGCTTTGAGCCGCGCCGGCTATGACGTTCGCATCACCTCCAACGCCGCTACCCTCTGGCGCTGGATTTCGGCAGGCGAGGGCGATCTGGTCGTCACCGATGTGGTGATGCCCGACGAGAACGCCTTCGATCTGCTGCCGCGCATCAAGAAGGCGCGGCCCGACCTGCCCGTTCTCGTCATGAGCGCTCAGAACACCTTCATGACCGCCATCAAGGCCTCGGAGAAGGGGGCTTACGACTATCTGCCGAAGCCTTTCGATCTCACCGAGCTGATCGGCATCATCGGCCGGGCGCTTGCCGAGCCGAAGCGCAAGCCTGCCAAGCTTGAAGACGACATGCAGGACGGCATGCCGCTGGTCGGCCGGTCGGCGGCGATGCAGGAAATCTACCGTGTGCTCGCCCGCCTGATGCAGACGGACCTGACGCTGATGATCACCGGCGAATCCGGCACCGGCAAGGAGCTTGTCGCCCGCGCGCTGCACGACTACGGCAAGCGCCGCAACGGCCCGTTCGTCGCAATCAACATGGCGGCGATCCCACGTGATCTGATCGAATCCGAACTCTTCGGCCACGAGAAGGGCGCCTTCACCGGCGCGCAGACCCGCTCGACCGGCCGCTTCGAGCAGGCCGAGGGCGGCACCCTCTTCCTCGACGAGATCGGCGACATGCCGATGGACGCCCAGACACGGCTTCTGCGCGTCCTGCAGCAGGGCGAATACACCACCGTCGGCGGCCGCACGCCGATCCGCACCGATGTGCGCATCGTTGCCGCCACCAACAAGGACTTGAAGCAGGCGATCAACCAGGGCCTCTTCCGCGAGGATCTCTATTACCGCCTCAATGTCGTGCCGCTACGCCTGCCGCCGCTGCGCGACCGCGCCGAGGATATTCCCGACCTGGTGCGCCATTTCATCCAGCAGGCCGAAAAGGAAGGCCTCGGCTCCAAGCGCTTCGATCAGGAAGCGCTGGAACTGATGAAGGCCTATGCCTGGCCGGGCAACGTCCGCGAGCTGGAAAACCTCATCCGCCGTCTGATGGCGCTCTATCCGCAGGATGTGATCACCCGCGAGATCATCGACGCGGAACTGCGCTCCGACGTGCCCGACAGCCCGATCGACAAGGGGCCGATCCGCAGCGGCTCGATGACGATCGCGCAAGCCGTCGAAGAGAACATGCGCAGCTACTTCGCAGGCTTCGGTGACAATCTGCCGCCGCCCGGCCTCTATGATCGTGTGCTGACCGAAATGGAATATCCGCTGATCCTCGCCGCACTGACGGCGACGCGCGGCAACCAGATCAAGGCCGCCGATCTTCTCGGTCTCAACCGCAACACCTTGCGCAAGAAGATCAGGGAACTTGGCGTCTCGGTCTACAGAAGCTCCCGCACCGCCTGAGCGTGTTGGGCTTGCACGGTGCTGCGGAGGGATGTCGGACGCGCATCCTCCCGGTCGCGATGACGCTCATGAATGGCTCATCAGCGCACGCGCCGGCTGGGCTGGCCCGATATCAGATAGTGCTTCATGAGCATGGTGACCTTGCAACTCAGGCTTCAAACGACTGAGCGCAAGACTGACAGAAAGGTGTGTGGGGGACGGCGTCAAGCCTCTTCTCGCCGATCGGCTTGCTGCATTTCACACATGTGCCAAAAGTTCCGGCTTCAATCCGGTCCAACGCCGCTTGGACGGCGAGGAGCTCCTTTTGTCCAGCTTCGCCGAGTTCTTCCAGGACTTCATCGTTATTTCGCTCTGTGGCACGATCATCATCGTCAGGATTCCGAGGTTCTTCGAAATCATTCTCGATCGCTTGCAGGCGGGTTTCTAGCTCGCGCCGGCGTTGCTCAAGGATCGCCTTGTGCTTTTCGATATACTGCCTCGTTTGCGAGGAGGACTGCTTCTGCATGATCGCTCTCCAGCCGGCCTATGTTCGTGACCGACACCTTGTTTTGCGGGGAATTTCGTCCCTGACGGGAAGTAGCTTTCGGTCCGCGAGTGTCCAGGCTTCCTTGTCCGAAGAGCCAACTTGCAGTATACCGCTTTACATTGGCTTCGCCCACGGCCGTGACTCGGGCAGAAGAAGGTCACAGACCCATGCGGGCAGTTTCCTTCAATGTGACATGAGCACCGGCAGCAGAGGCTTTTCCAAGACGCCATCGGTTGCTCCGCCCAGGACGAAATCTCGCAACCTCGAGTGTCCAAATCCTCCCATGACCAGCATATCGGCGCTCAGTTCCAGTGCTGTTTGTTGAATGCTCTGACCGGTCGATGACGAAGTAAAGCGAGTGACCGTTGCGCTTGCATTGACGCCGCTCGAAACCAAGATCTCAGCGAGATGCGCCCCGGTTGTCTCCGGCAGCGGCTTTTCGCCCGTCAGAGATAGGACCGAAACCCGTTTGGCCTTGTGAATGAATGGGTTTGCATCGCTGACGGCCCGAGCGGCGGCTCGACTTCCGTCCCAGGCGATGACCAGATGGTCGATTGGGCCCGCAAGGGTCTTGTTGGGAAAGATGATGGCTGGCCGGCCGGATCCGAATATGACCGCTTCGGCGACAATACGGGTATCCGGAACGTCCGCGATACATTCGAGAATAGCCAGATCGAAGAACCTTGCTTCCGTGGCCACCGTCTCGTGCAATAGAGGCAAGGTGGTTTTGACCGTTCGACAAGATAATTCAACCATGGCGTTCGCTGCGAGGTTGGTCGCCGCGGCAACCAGGGTTGCGGCGCGATCGCGGCTCAAAGTCTCGGCATGCTCGATCATCTGTGGAGTATCGAGCAGCAACGACGACCAGGCGTTGGGAATGTGCGGGATCTCGACCCTTAGCGCGCAGGCGTGAAGATTTGCACCGTAGTACCCAGCAAACGCTACAGCGTTCGAAATGATCAATCCGGAACTTGAATCGGGATATGTTGCCAGCGGGAGAAAATATTGTGCCGTCATGTCCTGCTCCATCTCTCGCGGACTGTCACGATTGCAATCTATTCCATTCGTCGCAAGTCGGCATTGATGTAACGCAATTGCCGGCGCTCCGGCTTCTCTGGTCTTGGCACGGCGCCGCGGAAGGCTGGCCCCGAAGGAGCATTGCACCTGGAGTTGGTGGTCGCTGCTCACATGGGGTGGCAAATGCCGAGGCGCCGGTCACATGTCCTGCATAAACGCCTGCATTTCTTCAGGTGTGACTTTGCCGTCATTGTTTGCGTCGACCGCGTCGAAGACGCGTTTGTGGATTGCGGTCAACTCTTCGAAAGAAATTGCGCCGTCCCCGTTGGTATCGGCGACGACGAACATGATCTTCATCATATGACCGCGCATTGGCCCCATCATGCGCATTCCTTCATTCATGTCCGATGACATCATGTTGCGGCTCATCATGCCGGGCATCATTTCCGATCCTTCGGCCGCGGGCTTAACCTCCGACTGAGCCGAGTCTGGACTTTTCGTCTGGGCGGACGCGATGCCCACGGCACCGACGCCACCGAGCAAGGCCAGCACAGTGATAGTTGGCAGTCTGAACATGGACATTCTGCATCTCCTCTTTGAGCCAGTATCCTCCATGACTATGGAGCTGCTTTTAGAGATACGACGAATGCCGGATTCAAGCGTTGCGTTGGATCAAACTGCCTGTGCTACTTCGCAGGCTTCGGGGACAATCTGCCGCCGCCCGGCCTCTATGATCGTGTGCTGACGGAAATGGAATATCCGCTGATCCTCGCCGCACTGATCTTCTCGGTCTCAACCGCAACACCTTGCGCAAGGAGATCAGGGAACTTGGCGTCTCGGTCTACAGAAGCTCCCGCACCGCCTGAGCTCGCTCGGGGGCGCGATAAAAAGAAGGCGGCGGGCCCTCATGTTTGCCCACCGCCCACCCCTCCCGGCGTCCGCCGCCACGGTCGGGAGGAGAGGTGAGCCTATCTGAGCCAGGTCGCGGTTTATATCCAAGCAGACAAACAAAGGTGCGGTGTCATTCAACAGTCACATAAGCATTTGTGAGGAGTGATTTGGCGCCAGGCGAATGTCATTGAAGTTGCTGCGGTCGTCGTCGCCATGCCTGTGGATAAGCTGTGGATATCCGGTGGACGACACGATCAACCAGCGGGCGATAACGTCGCAGATACCAATCGCATGTTGCCTATCCGTTCCGAATCTCATCATTCTGCGGTCGCTGCTATCGACCTCCGCCGCAAACGTCGTCGATCGCATGCCACGGGCGCTCCGACTGATGTCGTGGAGCGCCCTTTTCTTTACAGTCGGGCTGACGGGAACTGCGACATTGTGTTTTGGTCAACTTGCCGGGCTGAGCCTCGCATATCGTTGAGCATGCCATAGATTACGCGAATCGGTCGTCGATCAATCGGGCGACACCGACCCCGGTGACAGACCGGCACATATTCATAATTTACGGGAGTTGCATGATGGAATATCGACGTTTGGGAAAGTCGGGCCTGAAAGTGAGCGAGTTCTCCTTCGGCTCATGGGTCACGTTCGGCAAGCAGGTCAATGGAGGCGACGCCGTCGACCTCATGAAGCTTGCCTATGACAACGGGGTGAACTTCTTCGACAATGCCGAAGGATACGAGAGCGGTAAGTCCGAAATCGTGATGGGCGAGGCGCTCAGCAGGCTTGGCTGGAGCCGCGACAGCTTTGTCGTTTCCAGCAAGGTCTTCTGGGGAGGCCAGAAGCCGACGCAGCGCGGCCTGTCGCGCAAGCATGTGACCGACGCCTGCCACGCAGCGCTCAAGCGGCTTCAGGTCGACTACCTCGACCTTTACTTCTGCCACCGCCCGGATATCGACACGCCGATCGAGGAAACAGTCCGGGCGATGCACGATCTCGTTGCCCAGGGCAAGGTGCTCTATTGGGGCACGTCGGAATGGTCGGCGCAGCAATTGACAGAAGCCTACGCCGTTGCCCGGGACTTGCGCATCACGCCGCCGACCATGGAGCAGCCGCAGTACAACATCTTCGAACGCCAGAAGGTCGAGTCCGACTATCTGCCGCTCTATGACCTGATCGGCCTTGGCACCACGATCTGGTCACCGCTCGCCTCGGGCGTCCTGACCGGCAAGTACAATAACGGTGTGCCGGCCGACAGCCGTATGAACCTGCCGGGCTATGAATGGCTGAAGGAAAAGTGGTCGAGCGATGCCGGCCTGGCCCAGCTCAAACAAGTTGGCGAACTCGCAAAGCTCGCGGACGAGATCGGGATATCGATCACGCATCTCGCCCTTTTGTGGTGCCTTGCCAACCGGAACGTCTCGACCGTCATTCTTGGAGCCTCGCGCGCCAGCCAGTTGCAGGACAATCTCGCGGCCCTCTCACACCGAGAGAAGGTGACGTCTGACGTGCTGGACCGGATCGACACGATCGTCGGAAACAAGCCCGAAGGACCACGTCGGTTCTAAAGCATGTCGCGCAAAAGTGTGCAGCGGTTTTGCGCTAACGAACATGCGTCAAACAAAGACCTAAAGCGCGAGGAGCGATCTGAAAGATTGCGACGCGCTTCAGGTGAAACAACTTCCCTCGACGGGTCAGATTAAGGCTCGTCGAGGGAAGCACGGCTTGACAACGTGACGAGACGCGTTGCATTTTCGCCACAATGCGTTGCTTAAAGGTCACGCAAGGGTTTAGGTATTTCGCTCCCGATCGAGTCGTTGCGACGCTGGCTTTCTGAGCCGGCGTTGCTTGGTTTCGATTGATGGCGAGGGCGGCAGGTGCCGTCCGAAGAGAGGCCGAATGACGCAGGATGGGGTATCGCCGGCGGCGGCGGGCGAGACGGTGACGACGGTGACCGATCGCCGCGCCCTTTTTGCTGTGCCTGGCCTCGTGCTCGCCGGCGGCGCGCTTCTCTGCGCCACGGCCACGCTTTTCGTGCTGCTCGGCCTGACGCCGATCGCGCCGACGTCGCATGTCGTCATCACCTCGGTGATCGTCAATTCCTTCTTTGTCCTGACGCTGCTCGCCTTGATCGCTCGCGAGGTAGCAAGGCTGCTGAAGGCGCGCACCCGCGGCCGTGCCGCAGCCCGCCTGCATATCCGCATCGTCGTGCTCTTTTCGATCGTCGCGATCACGCCGGCGATCCTCGTCGCCATCTTTGCCAGTATCACGCTGAATGCCGGCCTTGACCGCTGGTTTGCCCTGCGCACCCAGTCGATCGTCAGCTCGTCGCGCAATATCGGCCAGGCCTACATGATGGAGAATGCCAGCTACCTGCAGGGGCAGACGGTCTCCATGGCCAACGACCTGGAGCGCAACCGCGCGCTCTACAGCCTCGACAGGACGGGCTTTGCAGACTTGATGACCCGCCAGGCGAGGGGCCGCGGCCTGCTTGGCGCCTTCCTCGTCGAGCGCGACGGCTCGGTGATCGTCCAGGCCGATATCGCCACCGAAAAGCCGCTGCCGGCCATTCCGCAGGACGCATTGGAAAAGGCCGCCGCCGGCCAGCCGACGCTGATCCCGCCCGGCGTTACCAATCTCGTCGGCGCTATCATCAAGCTCGATGCCATCCAGAGCACCTTTCTCTATACGGTGCGCGCCGTCGATCCCAAGGTCATGGGCGCCATGCGCATGATGGAGGAGAACGCCACCGAATACCGCTCGATGGAGGCCAACCGCTTCTCGCTGCAGATCGCTTTTGCCGTGCTCTACATCGGCTTCGCGCTGATCGTGCTCCTGGCGGCGATCTGGACTGCGATCGCCGTCGCCGACCGCATCGTCCGGCCGATCCGCCTGCTGATCACGGCGGCCGACAGCGTTGCTTCGGGCAATATGGATATCGTCGTGCCGGTGCATGCCGTCGACGGCGACGTCGCCAATCTCTCGCGCACCTTCAACAAGATGATCTCGGAAATCCGCACCCAGCGCGACGAGATCCTCGAGGCCAAGGACGAGGTCGACGACCGACGCCGTTTCATCGAAGCGGTGCTATCGGGCGTCACCGCCGCCGTCATCGGCGTCGAGCAGGACCGCCGCATCGCCATCGTCAACAGCTCGGCCGAGACGCTGATGTCACTGTCGGCCGACGAAATGCTCGGAAAGCAGTTGGTCGACATCGCGCCGGAGGTCGATCAGGTGCTGACCGAGGCGGCGGTGCGTTATCGCGGCGATTTCCGCAAGCAGATTGCGCTGGTGCGCGGCGGCACTGTGCGGACGCTGAGCGTGCAGGTCACCCGCGAGGAAGTGCGCGACATGAGCGAATCCTACGTGATCACGCTCGACGACATCACCGATCTCGTCATCGCCCAGCGTTCGACCGCCTGGGGTGACGTGGCAAGGCGCATCGCCCATGAGATCAAGAACCCGTTGACGCCGATCCAGCTTTCCGCCGAGCGCATCCAGCGCCGCTACGGCAAGCAGATCGATCCGGGCGACCGGACCGTCTTCGACCAGTGCACGGATACGATCATCCGCCAGGTTGGCGATATCGGCCGCATGGTCGATGAATTCTCCGCCTTTGCCCGCATGCCGAAGCCGACCAAGGAGCCGAGCGACCTGCGCAATATCCTGCGCGACGCGATCTTCTTGCGTGAGATGGGCAACCATCACGTCACCTTCGAACAGGATTTCGGCGACCAGCCGCTGGAGGGCCTGTTCGACAGCCGCATGCTCGGCCAGGCCTTCGGAAATCTCATCAAGAATGCTGTGGAATCGATCGAGGCGGTGCCGAGCGACGAGCGGGACGAACGCAAGATTCTCGTCCGCGCCGCACTCGATACCGGCCGCGACCGCTTCACCGTCGACGTGATCGACAATGGCCGCGGCCTCCCGGTGGAGAACCGCCACAGCATTCTGGAACCCTATATGACGATGCGCGAGAAGGGCACCGGCCTCGGCCTCGCCATCGTCAAGAAGATCATCGAGGAACATGGCGGGCAGCTCGAGCTGCATGATGCGCCCGCCGATTTTGACCGGGGAAGAGGGGCCATGATCCGCGTGCATCTGCCACGCCTGGATCCGACGCCTGCTGCCCCCGCAGCCAATGACAAGGAAAGCGTTTATGGCCTCTGATATTCTCGTCGTCGACGATGAGCATGATATTCGCGAGATCGTTTCCGGCATTCTCTCCGACGAAGGGCACGAGACGCGCACCGCCCATGACAGCGACAGCGCGCTGGCGGCAATTTCCGATCGCGTGCCGCGGCTGATCTTCCTCGATATCTGGATGCAGGGCAGCAAGCTCGATGGCCTGTCGCTACTCGACGAGATCAAGACCCGCCATCCGGAATTGCCGGTCGTGATGATATCAGGCCATGGCAACATCGAGACCGCCGTCTCGGCGATCAAGCGCGGCGCCTTCGATTTCATCGAGAAGCCTTTCAAGGCCGACCGGCTGATCCTGATCGCCGAACGCGCGCTGGAGAATTCCAAGCTGAAGCGCGAGGTTTCCGAGCTGAAGCGCCGCACCGGCGACGCACTGGAGCTGATCGGCACATCGGTCGCCGTTTCGCAGCTGCGCCAGACGATCGAGAAGGTGTCGCCGACCAACAGTCGCATCATGATTCTCGGCGCCTCTGGCTCCGGTAAGGAGCTGGTGGCGCGAATGATCCACAAGAAGTCGGCCCGCGCCAACGGCCCCTTCGTTGCGATCAACGCCGCCAACATCACGCCCGAACGCATGGAGGTGGCGCTGTTCGGCACCGAGGGCACGCCCGGCCAGGCGCGCAAGATTGGCGCGCTCGAGGAAGCCCATCGCGGCATCCTCTATCTCGACGAAGTCGGCGAAATGCCGCGCGAAACGCAGAACAAGATCCTCCGCGTCCTGGTCGATCAGCAGTTCGAGCGGGTCGGCGGTTCCAAGCGTGTCAAGGTCGATGTCCGCATCATCTCCTCGACCGCCTACAATCTCGAGAGCCGCATCGCCGAGGGCTGGTTCCGCGAGGATCTCTATCATCGCCTCGCCGTCGTGCCGGTGCGTGTGCCGGCATTGGCCGAACGGCGCGAGGACATTCCTTTCCTCGTCGATCAGCTGATGCGCCAGATATCAGAGCAGGCCGGCATCCGTCCGCGCCGCATCGGCGACGACGCCATGGCCGTGCTGCAGGCGCACGACTGGCCCGGCAACATCCGCCAGCTGCGCAACAATATCGAGCGACTGATGATCCTTGCCCGCACCGACGGCCCGGATGCGCCGATCACCGCCGACATGCTGCCGACCGATCTCGGCGACATGCTGCCGAAGGTGTCCGCCAAGAACGACTATCACATCATGACGCTGCCGCTGCGCGAAGCCCGCGAGATGTTCGAGAAGGATTATCTGATCGCCCAGATCAACCGCTTTGGCGGCAATATCTCTCGCACCGCGGAATTCGTCGGCATGGAGCGTTCGGCGCTGCACCGCAAGCTGAAGTCGCTCGGCGTCTGATTGTATCCGGCGCGGCCGAGGCCGCGCCGCCTCCTATATATTGCTTCCCGGAAGACCAGGTTTCCCATGCCGAGAATTGCCTATGTGAATGGCCGTTACGTCAAGCATTCCGATGCCAGCGTGCATATCGAGGATCGCGGCTACCAGTTTGCCGATGGCGTCTACGAGGTCTGCGAAGTGCGCCACGGCTATATCGTCGATCTCACGCGCCATCTGAACCGTCTCGACCGTTCGCTCGGTGAATTGCGCATCGCCTGGCCGATGAGCCGGGCGGCGCTGACGCAGGTCATTCGCGAGACGCTGCGCCGCAACCATGTCCGCAACGGGCTTTTCTACATGCAGGTGACGCGCGGCGTCGCCCGCCGCGATCATGTCTTCCCGGCCGAGGGAACGCCGCCCTCGCTGGTCATCACCGCCAAAAGCACCGATGCCAAGATCATCGCCGCCAAGAACGCCAACGGCATCAAGGCGATCACCCTTGTCGACAATCGCTGGGACCGCGTCGACATCAAGTCCGTCGGCTTGCTGCCGAATGCCATGGCCCGCCAGCAAGCCAAGGAGGCCGGCGCCCAGGAAGCGATCTATGTCGACGGCTACGGCATGGTGAAGGAAGGGGCGGCGACCAATGTCTGGATCGTCGATCCGGACGGAACGCTGGTGACGCGCCCGGCCGAACACGGCATTCTGCGCGGCATTACCCGCACCACTCTGATGGATGTCGCAGCCAAGTTGGGGTTGCAGATCGCCGAGCGGAGCTTCTCCGTTTCGGAGATGCTCGCAGCCCGCGAAGTCTTCCTCACTGCAGCCACAAGCATTTGTTTTCCAGTCGTTTCCGTCGATGGCCAGACCATTGCCAACGGCCATCCGGGCAGCGTTTCGCAGAAAGTTCGCGAAGCCTTTTTCGACGTTGCGGAAAAGATTGCGATTTGATACCAAGATTTGCTGGACAGGTGGAATGAGGATGCCACCGGTCTTCGCATGGTGAGGTTGATTGATATTCTACCGGCCAGATCAGGTCGGCAATAAAGAAAGAAGCGGCGCGATGGCGGAACGTTCTCAGAATCTTCAGGACTTATTTCTCAATACTGTTCGCAAGCAAAAGATTTCCCTGACAATCTTTCTGATCAACGGCGTGAAACTCACGGGCGTTGTTACGTCTTTTGACAATTTCTGTGTTCTTCTTCGCCGTGACGGCCATTCGCAGCTCGTGTATAAGCATGCGATCTCTACGATCATGCCGGGCCAGCCCATGCAGATGTTCGAGAGCGAAGAAGCAGCGTCCTAACAGGATCAGCCGTCATTTCGACACGCGATACCAAGAACGATTCGATCATCCCTGAGGCCGCCAAGCACAGGGACGATATGCGCGCGACTGTCGTTGTGCCGGTTCTGAAATCGCGCAGTCGCGGCGGCCAGAGCGAATCGGCCTCGACCCGCACGCCGGAAAGCCGGCTCGAAGAGGCGACGGGCCTTGCCCAGGCGATCGACCTCGATGTCGTCAATGGCCAGATCGTCCCGGTCAATGATCCAAGGCCGGCCACATTGCTCGGCACCGGCAAGATCGAGGAGATCAAGGCGCTGCTCGACGAGCGCGATTCCGGTCTCGTCATCGTCGATCATCCGTTGACGCCGGTGCAGCAGCGCAACCTGGAAAAGGAATGGAACGCCAAGGTCATCGACCGGACGGGCCTCATCCTCGAAATCTTCGGCCGCCGCGCCTCCACCAAGGAAGGCACGCTGCAGGTCGATCTCGCCCATCTGAATTATCAGAAGGGCCGTCTGGTGCGAAGCTGGACCCACCTTGAACGCCAGCGCGGCGGCGGCGGCTTCATGGGCGGCCCCGGCGAAACCCAGATCGAAGCCGACCGACGGATGCTGCAGGACCGCATCATCAAGCTCGAACGCGAGCTGGAGCAGGTCGTGCGCACCCGCCAGCTCCACCGCGCCAAACGCCGCAAGGTGCCGCACCCGATCGTGGCGCTCGTCGGTTATACCAATGCCGGCAAGTCGACGCTGTTCAACCGCATCACCGGCGCCGGCGTGCTGGCCGAAGACATGCTCTTTGCCACGCTCGACCCGACGCTTCGGCGCATGAAACTGCCCCACGGCCGCACCGTCATCCTGTCCGACACCGTCGGCTTCATCTCCGACCTGCCGACCCATCTGGTCGCCGCCTTCCGGGCGACGCTGGAAGAGGTGCTGGAAGCCGATCTCATCCTGCATGTCCGTGACATGTCCGATGCCGACAACCAGGCGCAGAGCTCCGACGTGATGCGCATCCTGAACGACCTCGGCATTGACGAGGCCGAAGCCGAAAAGCGCCTGATCGAGGTCTGGAACAAGATCGACCGGCTGGAGCCCGAGGTGCACGATGCCATGGTGCAGAAATCGGCCGGCGCCAGCAACGTGGTGGCGGTTTCAGCCGTCAGCGGCGAGGGCGTCGACACGCTGATGGAAGAGATCAGCCGCAGACTGTCAGGCGTGATGACCGTTGCAACGATCCGCCTTCCGGTCGACAAGCTGGCGCTGCTGCCATGGCTTTACGACCATGCGATCGTCGACGGCCGCGAGGATAATGAGGACGGCACGATCACCCTCGATCTGCGCCTGTCCGAAACCGAGGCGACCGAACTCGAGCGCCGCATCGGCAATGGACCGAAGTCTTCAAAGGAAGATTGGGAGCGGTAAGGCGTTCAAGGGGGATGTGGCAACGTTCCGCTCACTCCGCCCCCGACGTCACAGCCCGCTCGATCGCCTTCGCTGCCTGCCAGATTTCCTCCATCCGCTCCAGCGTCGCCTCTTCCAGCGTCTCACCTTCTGCTTCAAGAACATGTTCTATGTGACTGAAGCGACGTCGGAATTTCGTATTCGTTCCGCGCACTGCCTGTTCCGGATCGGCCTTGACGTGGCGGCCGATATTGACGACCGCGAAGATCAGGTCGCCGAGCTCGTCGCTGACCTTTGCCTGATCGCCTTCGCGAAGGGCTGCCCGCAATTCGCCGATCTCCTCCTCGATCTTGTCGAGGATCGGCTCCGGTGCTGACCAATCGAAGCCGACCTTGGCGGCGCGTTCCTGCAGTTTCAGGGCTTCCGTCAGGGCCGGGAAGCTGCGCTGCACCGAGCCGAGGAAGCCGCTGTTGATGTCCTCGGTGATGCCGCGCCGCGAGCGCCGTTCGGCGCGCTCGCGTTTCTCCGCCTGCTTGATCTCGTCCCATTGTATCTTCACCGCGTCCGGCGTATCCGCCGCCGAGCGGGCAAAGACGTGTGGATGGCGGCGGATCATCTTGGCGGTGATGGCGTTGACCACGTCGCCGAAGGAAAATTCACCGGCCTCCTCGGCCATGCGGGCGTGAAAGACCACCTGCAGCAGCAAGTCGCCCAGTTCGTCGCAGAGATCGTCCATATCGCCACGCTCGATCGCATCGGAGACCTCATAGGCCTCCTCGATCGTATAGGGCTTGATCGTCTCGAAACTCTGCACGATGTCCCAGGGGCAGCCGGTTTCGGGATGGCGCAGCGCCGCCATGATCTCGATCAGCCGCGAAATGTCTTTGGAAGGTTGCATGTTGCCTCGGTTCAGCAGGCTTCAGTTCGGTGGGCCCCAGTTCAGTGGCCCTCAGTTCAGAGGAATGTCGTTGGCGCTCTTCGACGACTGGTAGCTGGTCGACAGCGCGTCGTAGCGCGCCTTGATGCGGGCGGTCTGTGTCTTCAGCGCGTTTTTCTGGAGCGCGTCTTCGGTCTCGACGAGATCGGCGACGGCAAAGCTGTTCCAGAAGCCGTTTTGCCTGCGATAGCCGCCGGGTTCAAGTCCGAAGACCTCCTTGAGGATCTTCAGGTCGTGCGGAATGGCGAAGGCGTCGCGCGAATCCTCATGGCTGAAAAAATAGTAGAAATTGTCGAAGCCGGCCCAGGTGATCGCCGACATGCACATCGTGCAGGGTTCGTGCGTCGACAGGAAGATCAGATCCTTGGTCGGTGGCTTGTCGCCAAGCTCGTAGAAACGCTTCAGCGTATGCACCTCGCCGTGCCAGAGCGGGTTCTCCAGCTCGTTATTGGTCTCGGCGACGACAAGCGAAAGATCGGATTTCCGCAGGATCGCCGCACCGAACACCTTATTGCCAAGCGAAACGCCACGCTCCGTCAGCGGCAGGATATCGTCTTCCATCACCGAAAGCAGGCGGGAGGCAATGGTCTTATCAGGCATGAGGGCCCTCCAGTTTTCCTCAGTCTATCGCCTTGGCGGCGCGAGTGAAATGCGTGAAGCACCGGTGGACGTTTTTTGTCACAGGCTTTATACTGCACTGCAGCAAGCGGGCTGGGAATATGCGGCTTTTTGGCAGCACGGGTGACTTTTCTCAAATCACGGACGGGACGAGCAAAAGAATACCTGCTTGCTTGGGCTTTCGAATTTCTGTTCCTTCAATCCCTTGTCGATCAAGGGCATATTCCGGCAACTTCGAAGTGGATTGATGATGCCTCCCAAGACTGAACAGCTTTCGGTATTTCCCGCCTTCTTTCGCGTGGAAGGCCAGAAGACGGCTGTCTTCGGCAATGGCGATGAAGCTTTCGCCAAGGTGCGGCTGCTGCTCAACACAAAGGCACGGGTTGTCGCCTATGCCGACCGGCCGGAAGCCGATTACCACGCGTTCCTGATCGCCAACCGCATCGAGACCGTGCGCGCTGCCTTCTCCGCCGAACAGGTCGAGGGTTCGGCGCTCGTCTTCGCCGCAACTGGCAATGAAGCCGACGACCGCAGCATCGTCGACGCTGCGCGCGCCGCCAGAATTCCGGCCAATGCCGTCGATCAGCCCGATTACTGCGATTTCTTCACGCCGGCGCTGGTCAACCGTGCGCCCGTCGCCGTTGCGATCGGCACCGAAGGGGCAGGGCCGGTTCTGGCGCAGATGATCCGCGCGCAGATCGACCAGCTTCTTTCGCCCTCGCTCGGCCGCCTTGCCGGGCTGGCAACGAGCTACCGCAAGGCCGTCGACCAGCTGATTCCGAGAGGCGTCTCGCGCCGGGTCTTCTGGCGCCGTTTCTTCTCCGGTGCCGTCGCCGATGCGGTCGCCAATGGCAACCTGCTGCAGGCCCGCCATGCTGCCGACCGGCTGCTGCACGCGATGGACAAGGTCGCCGGCCACGTCTGGCTGGTCGGCGCCGGTCCGGGTGCCGAGGATCTGCTGACGTTGCGCGCCCAGCGCGTGATGATGGAAGCTGACGTCATCGTCTATGACGCCCTCGTGCCGCAGGCGATCGTCGATATGGGCCGCCGTGATGCCGAGCGGCTTTCCGTCGGCAAGCGCAAGGGCTGCCACTCGAAGTCCCAGGAAGAAATCAACGACCTGCTGGTCGATCTCGGCCGTCAGGGCAAGCGCGTCGTCCGTCTGAAATCCGGCGATCCCCTGGTCTACGGCCGGGCAGGGGAAGAGATGGCCGCATTGCGCGCCGCCGGCATCACCTATGAGGTCGTGCCTGGCATCACCTCGGCTTTCGCCGCCGCTGCCGATTTCGAGCTGCCGCTGACGCTACGCGGCGTTGCCTCCTCGCTGGTCTTCACCACCGGCCATGATCTTACCGGCGACGTGCTGCCCGATTGGGCAAGCCTTGCCGTTTCCGGCGCGACCATCGCCGTCTATATGGGCCGCACGGTTGCTGCCTCCGTCGCCGAGCGGCTGATGCAGGCGGGCATTCCCGCCGAAACGACCGTTGCCGTCATCGAAAATGCCAGCCGCGCCGATCGCCGCCTGCTGCATGGCACGCTCGCCGATCTGCCCGATCTGCAGCACCGCGACGAATTGACCGGGCCTGTCATGGTCATCATCGGCGATGCGGTCGCCGGCGCCAATTTCGAACTGTCCGAGCCCCTGGTGCGCGCAAACGCCCGGCTCGAGGAACTTGCAAGGAGCTGAATATGGGTGACAAGGTTCTGACCGCCAACCGGCTGACGGACGGCATTGCCGTCTGGCTGGATGCGAACGGCAAGTGGTCCACCTCGCTGCAGGAGGCGCTCGTTGCCCGTCGTGCCGAGGCCGTTGCCGCGCTGGAGGCGATCGGCAAAAAATCCTATGCCGACAACGAGGTCGTTGACGTCGCCGTCGTCGACGTTCAGGAAACCAACGGCATTCTCTGGCCGCTTCGCTTGCGCGAACGCATCCGCGCACAAGGCCCGACCATGGAATATGCCCCGGGCTACGCTCCTGCCGATCCCGAATTCATTGCAGTCTGAGGAAGACGATGTACCGTTACGACGAATTTGACCATGCCTTTGTTACCGAGCGCGTCGAGCAGTTTCGCGATCAGGTCCAGCGCCGCCTTTCCGGCGAGCTCGCCGAGGACGCGTTCAAGCCGCTGCGCCTGATGAACGGCGTCTACCTGCAGCTCCACGCCTACATGCTGCGCATCGCCATTCCCTATGGCACGCTGAGTTCTCGCCAGCTGCGCATGCTCGCCCATATCGCCCGCACCTATGACCGCGGCTACGGCCACTTCACCACGCGCCAGAACCTGCAGTTCAACTGGCCGAAGCTGTCCGATATTCCCGATGCGCTCGCCGACCTTGCCAGCGTCGAGATGCATGCTCTGCAGACCTCGGGCAACTGCATCAGAAACGTCACCGCCGATCACTTCGCCGGTGCCGCCGCCGATGAGATCGCCGATCCGCGTCCTTACGCCGAAATCCTGCGCCAGTGGTCGTCGGTCCACCCGGAATTCTCCTTCCTGCCGCGCAAGTTCAAGATCGCCGTCACCGGCGCCGAGCGTGACCGCGCCGCAATCCAGGTCCATGATATCGGCCTGCACGTGAAGAAGAACGACAAGGGCGAGATCGGCTTTGCCGTCTATGTCGGCGGCGGCCAGGGCCGTACGCCGATGATCGCCAAGCTGATCCGCGACTTCCTGCCCGAGGAAGACCTGCTCTCCTACACCACGGCAATCGTGCGTGTGTACAATCTGCACGGCCGCCGCGACAACAAATACAAGGCCCGCATCAAGATTCTCGTGCACGAAACCGGCACCGAGGAGCTGACGCGCCAGGTGGAAGCCGAATTCGCCGCGCTGAAGGATACGGAGCTCAAGCTGCCGGAAAAGGACGTCCAGTCGATATCAGCCTATTTCGCGCCACCTGATCTGCCCGAGCGCGCCGAAGGCTGGGAAAACCTTGCTCGCTGGAAGAAGGCTGATTCCGGTTTCTCCCGCTGGGTCCAGCAGAACGTGCAGCCGCACAAGAACCCCGATTACGGCATGGTGACGATCTCGCTGAAGCCGATCGGCGGCATTCCGGGCGATGCCTCCGACGCGCAGATGGATGCGATCGCCGATCTGGCCGAGGAATATGCCTTCGACGAAATCCGCGTCAGCCATGAGCAGAACCTGATCCTGCCGCATGTGGCGCTTGCCGATCTCGAAGCCGTCTATCGCGGCCTCGTCGCCATCAATCTGGCGGAAGCCAATGCCGGCCTGATTACCGATATCATTGCCTGTCCGGGGCTCGACTACTGCGCGCTTGCCAATGCGCGCTCCATCCCGCTGGCGCAGGAAATCTCTCGCCGCTTCGGCGATGCCGAACGCCAGGCCGAGATCGGTGAGCTGAAGATCAAGATCTCCGGCTGCATCAATGCCTGCGGCCATCACCATGTCGGCCATATCGGCCTGCTCGGTGTAGAGAAGAAGGGCGCCGAACTCTACCAGATCACCCTCGGCGGCTCCGGCGACGAACATACCTCGATCGGCGAGATCATCGGCCGCGGCTTCGAGCCGGACCGGGTGACCGACGCGATCGAGACGATCGTCGATACCTATCTCGGCCTGCGCCTCGATCAGTCCGAGAACTTCCTCGCCGCCTATCGCCGTGTCGGACCGAAGCCGTTCAAGACTGCGCTCTACGGCTCGGCCGCCGAAGCGGCATAAGGAGGGGATGATGACGAAGATCTGGAGAGAAACCGGTTTTGTCGAAAACGATCCCTGGGTGATCGAGACCGACGAGGTGAAGGCGACCGAGGAGCAGAAGCCGCTGCTCGGTCTCGACGAACTGATCGCCAAGGCCGATGAAAGCAACGATGTCGGCCTCGGCGTGCTGATCAAGCCGGCCGACGATGTGCGCCGGCTGGAGCCCTATCTCGATCGCCTCGAAATCGTTGCCGTCGCCTTTCCGGCGTTCAACGACGGCCGCGCCTTCAGCCATGCCTCGCTGCTGCGCCAGCGCCTCGGCTACACCAATGAGCTACGCGCCGTCGGCGACGTGCTGATCGATCAGGTGCCGCTGATGCTGCGCGTCGGCATCGACAGCTTTTCCGTCACCAACGCCACGGCGCTGAAGCGGCTGGGCGAAAACCGTCTTCCCGCCATTCCCCATCATTATCAGCCGGCGGTGCGTGACGCCGAAGCCGGCAAGGGCTATAGTTGGCGCCGTCAGGCGAAGCCGGCCGCATAAGCGACCGGTCCGCCGTTGCAGTGCATGTCGCGCAAAAGTGTGCAGCGGTTTTGCGATAACGACATGCTTTAGAATGGCGGAATGATAGCATGAAGACATTCGAAGTGGCGGTGATCGGTGGCGGTCTCGCCGGCATGATCGCCGCAATCGCGCTGGCGCGCGGCGGTCGCAGCGTGGCGCTGGTGGCACCCGTTGCCCCGAAAGAGGACCGGCGCACCACGGCGCTGATGGATCAGTCGATCCGTTTCCTCGATCGCCTGGCGCTCTGGGAAAAGCTCCGCCCCGCAGCCGCTCCTCTCACCAGCATGCGCATCGTCGACGGTACCGATCGGCTGCTGCGCGCGCCGACGACCACCTTCCGCGCGGCCGAGGTCGGTCTCGATGCCTTCGGCTACAATTTCCCGAACAAGGCGCTGACCGGCATTTTGGAAGAAGCTGCGGCCGGCGAGGGCAATATCACCCGTTTCACCGATATGGCCGAATCGATCGAAATATCAGCCGTTTCAGTCTCGATCACGCTGACCGGCGGCGAGACGCTGTCGGCCGATTTTGCCGTCGGCGCCGATGGCCGCAGCTCGAAGCTGCGCGAGACATCCGGCATTACCGTGCGCAACTGGTCCTATCCGCAATCTGCCATGGTGCTGAATTTCGCCCATTCGCTGCCGCACCAGAATATCTCGACCGAATTCCACACCAAACACGGCCCCTTCACCCAGGTGCCGCTGCCGGGAAGCCGCTCCAGCCTCGTCTGGGTGCAGGATCCCGCGGAAGCCGCGAGCCGCATGGAATTGCCGCTTGCCGAACTCGGCGCGCTCGTCGAGGCGCGCATGCAGTCCATGCTCGGCAAGGTTGATGTCGAGGAGGGCGTCCAGGTCTGGCCGCTCTCCGGCATGATGGCGCATCGTTTCGGCAAGGGACGCATCGCGCTGATTGGCGAGGCCGCCCATGTCTTCCCGCCGATCGGGGCACAGGGGCTGAACCTCAGCCTGCGCGATATCATGGCGCTTGCCGAGATCCTCTGCGACCGGGCGGAATTGCCGGTGCCGGCCGATGCCGGTGAAAGCTTCGACCGCAGGCGCCGCGCCGACATCATGACGCGCACGGCAAGCGTCGATCTTCTCAACCGCTCGCTGCTTTCGGATTTCCTGCCCGTCCAGATGCTCCGCGCCGCCGGCCTGCATATCCTCTCGGCCATACCGCCGCTGCGCAACATCGTCATGCGTGAGGGCATCGAGCCAGGCCGCGGCTTCCGCGATATTCCGGAGGCGCTACGGGAAAAGCTGAAGCGGAAGAAGTCCTGATCGGATCACGATCAGCCAGAGCGAAACAGTCACCACCGATAGCACCGTCGTGATCAGGATCGTCGCCGAGGCGCGCTCCTGCCAGACGCCATATTGCTGGCCGATGACGAAGACGTTGGTCGCCGTCGGCAGGCAGGCGAGCAGTACGGCGGCCTGGATCCAGACCGGCTCGAAACCGCCAACCGCCGTGAGCGCAACGAAAACCGCGATCGGATGCAGGATCAGCTTCGCCGGCACGATATAGGAGATCTCGGCCGGGATTCGTTTCAGCGGCCGGAGCGCCAGCGTCACGCCCATGGCAAAGAGCGCGCAGGGCGCCGCCGCCTGGGCGAGATAATCGACCAAGCGCTGAAACGCCGGCGGCTGGTCGATGTGCAAAGCGGCCACCACAAAGCCTGCCGCCGTCGACAAAATGAAGGGATGCAGCGCGACCTTCCGGACGATATCAGCGACAAGCTGACCTGTTGAACGCTTGTCGTCGCCGGCTGCCGCCATCAGCGCCGGCGCGACGATGAAATGCAGTGCGTTCTCGAAGCAGATGATCAGCGCCACCGGCACGGCTGCGCCTTCGCCGAGCGCTAGCAGCGCCAGGCCCGGCCCCATATAGCCGATATTGCCATAGGCGCCGGCAAAGGACTGGATGGTGCAATCGGCAAGCGAATTGCCGCGCACGAGACGGCCGATGACGAAAAGCAGGATGAAGACGGCATAGGTCGCCGCGATATCGGTGACAATGAAATCGACGCGCGTCAGCTCTTCGATCGGTGTGCGCGAGACGAGCTTGAAGAACAGAGCGGGCAGGGCGGCATAGATGATGAAGGTGTTCAGCCAGCCGAGCGCTTCGGCCGGCTGCTTGGTCGCCTTGGCGGCGATGTAACCGATCAGGATCAGGCCGAAGAACGGCAAAAGCAGGCTGACGATATCGGCCAAGAGGTCTTCCAGTGCGCGGGGATGGTCGGCGGGTCAGGATCTGACTTAAGCAATTCCAGCGAAACTGTGTAGCGGTCTTGCGTCCGGAATTGCGTAAAAACAAATCGATAGAGCGTGGACTCATTGAGTACACGCTCTACCGCCAACCGAACACGCGATCAGTAATCCCAGAAGGCCGCTACCCAGCGAAAGGCGTCGCCGTCGACCGCCACCCGGCCGACGGAGGGGAACGGCAGGTGAGTGGCCACCAGCTGCTCGCCGGTCTCCGCCAGTTCCCGCAGAAGACGGACCCGAACGCGCGCCGCCTCCTCGGGGTCGTGTTCGAAGCCGTTGTACCAGTCGGGGTGTTCGAACCCGACCGCGAACACGGCGTCGCCGGCAAACATCAGCCTGTCGCCGCCGGACGCGACGCGGATCACGCTGTGCCCGGGGGTGTGGCCGCCGGTGCGATGGACGACCACGCCCGGCGCCACCTCGTACTCGTCATCGAACAGCCGGAAATAGCTGCGATACTCCTTCGCGAACCGCTTGGCGGTGGCCCGAAGCGCGTCCGGGAACCCCGGCGGCATGGAGACCCGGGAGAAATCGGGCGCCTCCCAGAACTTGACCTCGGCGGCGGCCACGTGGATCCGCAGGTCCGGACGCAGCTGGTCCTTCACCCCGTCGACCAGCAGCCCGCCAATATGGTCCATGTGCATGTGGGTCAGCACCACGTCGGTCACCGACGCAAGATCGATGCCGGCGGCTTCCAATCGCTTGATTAGCTGCCCGGCCCGCGGCAGGTGTAAGTCCGGGTCGATCCCCAGCCCGGCATCGAGGAGTATGGTCTGGTCGCCGCTGCGCACCACGACCACGTTCAGCGCCCAGTCGAAAGCTTCCGCTGGCAGGAACATGTCTTTCAGCCAGGTCGCTCGGACGGACGCATCGATGTTGTGGCCCAGCATCGCGGTAGGGAGCGGTAGCACTCCATCGCTGACCACCAGCACCTCAATCTCGCCGACCCGCACCGCGTAGCGCGACGGAACCAGTTCGTCGAGCCGAGGTCTGCCGGTGTGTGCGGTGTTTTCCCGGCTCGTCTTTGTCTCAAGGTTCATGTTCGTCTCCTTCTGACCGCCGCCTTAAACACGGCATCGACGACGCTACATCGAGGCGTATTTGCGATCGATTGGGTCGAGGGATAAGGGCGGGTGGGGCCGAGGGACAGGGCAAGCCATACCAGGGCATAGGTGCAGGCGTGGCTTTTTACTGCCGGCGGCGTGCTGAAGAGCGCGGAGTCGATCAGATCGGCGAACGCGTCAAGCCTGCCTGCTGCATAGCCTGGAAAATCCGCAACCCGTGGCCTAGCCGATCTGCATCAGGATCGGAAAGGTCTGCTGGAACCAGATCGCTACATTGCTGACCCAACCGAACAGGAAGGCGAGGCCGGTGAGGACGAGGAAGAGACCCATCACCTTTTCCACCGTGCCGAGATGGCGGCGGAAGCGCGAGAGGAAGCGCATGAAGGCGCCGGAAAAGCCGGCGGCGATCCAGAACGGGATGGCAAGGCCGAGCGAATAGATGGCGAGCAGCCCGGCGCCGGAGCCGACCGTCTCGCGCGAGGCGGCAACGCCGAGAATGGCGCCAAGCACCGGGCCGATGCAGGGCGTCCAGCCGAAGGCGAAGGCAAGGCCCATGATATAGGCGCCCGTCAGCGTCGCCGGCTTGCCGCTGCCCTGGAAGCGCGCCTCGCGGGCAAGCACCCCGATTCGAAAGAGGCCGAGAAAGTTCAGCCCCATGACGATGATGATCAGCCCGCCGATCTTCGACAACAGGTCGAGATGCTGGCGAAGCGCCATGCCGATGCTGGAGGCGCCGGCACCGAGCGCCACGAAGACGGTGGCAAAGCCGAGCGTGAAGAAGAGTGCCGAGAAGAACACGCCGCGTCTGACGTCGGGCGCGACCACAACCGCACCGCCGCCGCGGAACTGCTCGACTGAAATGCCGGCCATATAGCAGAGATAAGGCGGGACGAGGGGAAGCACGCAGGGCGACAGAAAGGAAAGCGCCCCGGCAATCAACGCGCTCCACAGGGAAATATCGGCAATCGACACGCATTCTCTCCGGCTGCAATCTGCGTGATGTTCCTAGCTTTGCAGGCCAGGGATTGCCAATCACCTTTTTGCGCGCGCAAGACAAGATGCCTTTGCACGCAAGACATTTGTCTTTGCGCCCGCAAGGCAAGATGCCTTTGCCCGCAAGAAATGTGCCGACCGCCGGAAAAAGACAAATTTTTCGGTTGACCGCAATGGGTCGCCTGCCTATGTTCCGCCCACTTCCAGCCGGGGTGGTCACACCCGCGGAGAGGGAGAGCGTAGCTCAGCCGGTAGAGCAACTGACTTTTAATCAGTAGGTCTCGGGTTCGAACCCCGACGCTCTCACCATTTCTAGTCTTCAAGACACCTGCCGCGATCTTAGATCAGCAGTCGCAGTAACGCGCCCTCGTCCTTCACTCCATGCTGGTACGAATGGATAACCCGCTGAGCTAGATCTTCGCGCTCGGTGTCTGTTGTGATTTGTCGCACCGAGATGACGTGGTCAAATACTCTCTGGCAGAGGGCGACTTCTTCGTCCCCCAATACGGTTTGTGCGTCGGCTATCTGGGATCGGATCATGATCGCCCTCGCTTCCTCGGATCGATAGGAGGATGGAACATCTGCTTTTTAAGCGCATGAAGGGAGACACAAGGTCGTGAGGTCTCACCCCCATGGTCGGGATAGGTCTTTGTCCCATCTGGCAGCTAATTCTCGTTCGGCCCGCTCCACACATAGGCAGAAGCCGGCTTTCTCTGGGCATTCCAGATCACTTCGTACCCTATCTTTTCAAGCGAGAGTAAAGTGCCAAGCCTTTCGTTATCTGACAGGCTTCGCAGAGAAACGTTAAGTGCGTCCAGGCCACCTAAATTGTAGAGGTTCACGAATACATCGAGTGCCATTGTTCTTCTCCCCGTGGAACAGTATAACACAAGAACAGGGGAATATTTGCTTCATACATAAATAAATATTTTATACATCTATTCGTTCTTCACGAATTATTTATGCTTTTCTTCATTCGGGTGTGGATATTTGATATCGGCAGCGCTTCGCGTCTTTGCCGTAGGAATTGAGCTTCGCAGAAATCCGCTGAGACACAGGAACCAACTTCCACTGCGGTCCGTTTTCTTCTCATCAACAAAGAGGAGAAATCGACCATGGATTGGAATCGGATCGAAGGAAACTGGAAGCAGGCGAAGGGCAAGATCAAGGAGCAGTGGGGCAAACTCACCGACGATGATCTTGACCAGATCGCTGGCAAGCGCGACCAGCTGGAAGGCAAGATCCAGGAGCGTTATGGCATCGAAAAGGACCGTATCAGACGCGACATCGATGACTGGACCGGTCGCCAGACTTGGTAGTGCCTGAACAAAAACCCGGTGAAAGCCGGGTTTTTGCTGAAGGAGCTAAGGTGCCCAAGACCTGTCGGATGTCATGAATATCCACCAAAAGCCAATAGAAGTGCGCCGATCGCGATAAGGGCCAGCGCCGGCCAGTTTTTAGTTACCCCGAGGAACCTGAGGCCTTGGCGCCGTGGCTCCAGCGTGGTGCCGCCTTGCGGCATTTGATGCGGATCACTCGGTCTTCGACCAAGCGCCGAGGTAAAGAGAAAAAGAAGTCCGCCGATGATGAGAGCGGCTCCGGTCAGGATGGCCCACATAGTGACCTCCATAGCAACCACGATCTGGGGTTAACCAGATCCGGACCGGATCGTTCCGTGAATGCTACGCACTTGAACAACCCCCGCGTCGGAACCAAAAGCGCCCGGATTGAATTGACCGCTGAGCATCTTGGAGGTCCCGATGGACGAGACACCGAAAACGGCTATCCGCGGAATGATGCTGTACGTCCTCGCTCTTCTCGTCTTGGGGGTGCTGGCGGGGGCCGTGTACACAATCTATGGCCATCCCGCCGATCCGTCAGAGCGACCAGCGACTGAGACAATTCCGCAAAAAGCTCCAGCTCCGCAGTGAGATAGGTCGCCAAGCAATTGATTGATCCCTTCGAGAGGATCGGCCCCGGACGGCGCCTGCCACATCCCGCGCCCGCCCGGTCAGGTCGTATTGAAAAGCCTGGGCTCCACAGCAAGAAATCCGCAAGTGGCAGCGAACAGGGCTTTGGAGAGCAAGCCTGAAATCCTGTCGCAAGTCCTTCCAACCAGTATGGAGCTTATATTTATAGGGAGAACAACCTGCGACAGAGAAAATCGGCACCTGGGCAGGACTGGTTAGATCGGAGAAATGCAAACGGGCCAGGTCTGTCTGGAACCCGAGAGATCGCATTGCAACAGCCGGAACAAGGGAGTTTGCGGATGAGGGAACATGCAGTCGTGGTTGCCGGGGCAGGGCCGACGGGACTGATGCTGGCAGGCGAGCTGGCCCTGGCAGGCGTCGACGTCGCCATTGTCGAACGGCGACCCAACCAGGAGCTTGCCGGTACGCGTGCCGGCGGTCTGAGCGCACGCACGCTCGAGGTTCTCGATCAGCGGGGCATCGTCGACCGGTTCCTCGCGGAAGGGCAGATAGCCCAGGTCACGGGTTTCGCGGTCACGCGTCTGGATATCAGCGATTTTCCGACCCGGCACAATTACGGGCTGGCGCTGCGGCAGAAGCATATCGAGCGCATTCTGGCCGGCTGGGTCGGCGAGCTGGCGGTGCCGATCTATCGCGGCCTTGAGGTAACGGGTTTCGCGCAGGACGATACCGGCGTCACCATTGAAAACTCCGATGGGGCGTCGCTCAGGGCAGGCTATCTCGTCGGTTGCGATGGAGGCCGCAGTCTGGTTCGCAAGGCTGCCGGCATTGCGTTTGAAGGATGGGATCCGACGACCAGCAACGTTCTCGCCGAGGTGGAGATGGAAGAGGAGCCGCCATTGGGCATCCATCGCACCGCCCTTGGCATCTATGCCTTCGGCAGGGAGGAATACGAAATCCACGACGGCAAGATCGTCTTCGCCAAAGAGGGGCCGATCGGCGTGATGGTGCCGGAGAAGAATGCCGGCGCGACAACCGAGCCGACGCTCGGCGATCTCAAAGAAGCGCTCATCGCCGCATTCGGAACCGATTACGGACTCCATCGCGTCAACTGGATTTCCAGGTTCACCGACATGTCCAGGCAGGCAACGGCCTACCGCAAGGGCCGGGTACTCCTCGCTGGCGATGCCGCCCATGTGCATTCACCGGTGGGCGGGCAGGGCCTCAACACGGGCGTGCAGGATGCCGTCAATCTCGGTTGGAAATTGGCCCAGGTGGTAAAAGGGACGTCGCCTGAAGCCTTGCTCGACACCTATCACGCCGAGCGGCATCCGGTTGCGGCGCGCGTATTGCGCACGACGATGGCGCAGGTCGCATTGCAGCGCACCGACGATCGCAACGAAGCCTTGCGTGACATCGTAACGGAGCTGCTTGGCATGGAGGAGCCGCGCAAACGCATCGCGGCCGAGATGTCCGGACTTGGTATCCATTACGATCTCGGCGACGGGCATCCGCTGCTCGGCCGCCGCATACCTGACCTCGACCTGGTCACATCAGATAGTCCCGTGCGTGTCTTTACGTTGCTGCAAGATGCGCGACCGGTGTTCTTGAACCTCGGCGCGCCCGGCAGCATCGGCCTCCCGCGGTGGTCGGACCGCATGAGGTTGGTCGACGCCGGATATGACGGTGCATGGGAGCTGCCTGCGCTGGGTGCGGTCTCCGCGCCAGCCGCATTGTTGATCCGGCCCGATGGATATGTGGCCTGGGTGGGCGACGGGACGCAGGATGGTCTACAGGAGGCTGTGAATAGCTGGTTCGGACCATCCGGCTAAAAGCCGAAAAGTTCTGACCTAAGCGGCGAGCGAGATCGAACCGCGGTCCGATATCATCTCCGGATCCGGCATCGGTTTGCCGCGGCGTTCCCAGGTCCGGCGGCTGATGCCGAAAGCCTCCCAGGGGCGCGCTTGGCTGAAAGAATTGGCGAGATAGTCGGCTCTGGAAAGCGCGCCGGCGGCACGGCGTTGCTCCTCCTTTCGGCTTCGGTCGCGCTGGCGCCGCTTTTCCTTTTGAAGTTTTGCTCTTTTCCGCTTCGGCACGTCGAAGGCACCGATGGTGCGGATATTGAGGGTGCTCCGTTCCGCGTAGCTTAAGTGCAGAGCGTGGCCGAGCGCATCGGCGGACAAGGGAGAAAAGCGCAGCTTTGTTCGCTCGTAGATGACTTCCTCTATGTCGGCTTTCCCAGCCCATGGCAGCCATCGCGTCGCCCAGCCGAGAACCACATCGACGAACTCTTCCTTGAATTCGACAACGGCGAGGCTGGCGATCACCTCGACATAGATCAATGCGTCGTCGGCTTCGGGCACGACGTCTCCATGACGATGCCGGATCAATTTCTCGATCTCGCGCATCCGGCCGCGGAAATGGTTCCAACGGCTGGCCCGCATACGGCGCTGGACGGCCTTGTAACCCAGCAGACAGTCGCCGACCTTGATGGCCGTAACATCCCGCGCCAGGCCATCCGGCCGATCCGCTTTTACAGCCGGCTTCTCCGATTGCGTCGCTTCATCTGCGCCAACAAGGCAAGCCATCGATCTTCCCTTACGATCTGCCTTGAGAGGCCGAAACGACTGATTGTAAAGGAAGACCGAGGGGGTGATCATCCACTTTTCGCGCTGGTCACACGTCAATCGGCGGATTTTCGAAGAAACGGCGGTAGTCTCGATTAGACCCCTGACGCTTTCAGGAAGTAGGCTAAAGACAATACAGCTACACTCGGCGGGACGTCGCTCGACGTGCAGATATCGGCCGCAGCCCGGCTAAGCGGCCAAGAAGGACAAGGCGCTCTTAATCCTTATAGATCCACCGGCGCGGAGGATTCATCGTCCATCCGATCGCCGGAAAGGGAAGACGTGGTTGGACCACGACATTTCCATCAGCATGCGTCTGCAATCAGCGGAAGCCGAAGAAACTCAAGATCGCGAGCACGATAACGACAGCGCCGACAAGCCAGATCAAATTGTTCATGGGGAACCGTTCTCCTGTTTAGCATCGGGCCAACTGTGACCCGATCACATAACGGTGAAGCAGGGTTAGGAGTTCCCGACCGGCCCCATTGCTGTCGCGTGCCACCTCCGGCGCAAAACCAATTCCGGCTCTATGCCTTCAATAACTGCACGAGCGGGCATTGCTGGGTCTGAACCCATCCGCGCATGCCGGGTTTGTTGAGCTATCCCGCTGATATTGAAAATCCTGGTGATCCTGCCTTGCCGGCGATGTGCAGGAAGACGTGATCGCGGACACACCGATCAGCACGCCCGCTACCAATGTAAAAAATCGGTTCATCTGAACGTCTCCTCGCAAGGTTGTCATGGTCGCAATATACCATGCCAACACGAGACTATACGAAACTTCCGGTGCATTTGATCACGCTCGCTTGACCCGCAACATTCGCGCGATTGATCAATCAATCTATATTCGTGATGCGTCGACCCTCGGCCGATGATCAAATACGCTTAAGTCTAATCTGATAGGGTTATTCTGTCGTTATGGAAGTAGTTGCACGGCGTTAATAGCCAAATTGACACGATTTTGACTTGAATAAGTCACGGTTTTTCAGTAAAATTACAGCATAAAAAAGTAATATAAATGGGAGGATACTATGTCGTCAACTCGGTTTGATCCGATTCTGCTTCATCGCCAACATTTCATCGATGAGGTCACGTGCCTCGATGAAATCTTCGATGTTCTGGACGGGTGGCCGGAGGACAAACGGGGTTTGGCATATGATACGCTGTTGAAGGCGTGCAGAGATACGGCCAACGGGCGTTTCCCGCTGAGCGCTGCACGCGAGAATTTCCGGCGTTTCCTGAAAATGTCGGGCGTGTTGGCGAAGGTCGAGGGCGGCCCCAAATTCGAGCGGCTGATGAACGAAGATATGGGCAATGCTTAGAGCATGTCGCGCAAGAGTGTGCAGCGGTTTTGCGATAACGACATGCGTAAAAACAAAGAGCTAAAGCGCGAGGAGCGAATCTGAAAGATCGCGACGTGCTTTAGGTCGTCGACGCATAAGCGCGCAGCCATAGCCGGATTGAGGTGAGTTGGAGCATTGCGTGGGGGTGGCCTCGCGGCCGTTTGATCACGGCGAAGTTGACGCCCAAAGCGGGGGTGAGCGGGATGCCGCCGAGCATTGGTCAACTGCTCGGCGGCATCCTGTTTTTGAACCCGCTTTCGGCTCGGCTTTATGAGTTCATGATTGAGCTGGACGATGGGGCGTTGATCGCAAATTGCGCGGCGAAAGCCCTGGCATAAGCGGGCCGAGATTCCCCGCGCGCGACATAGGCAGCCAGATTTTGATATTCGTCCAAAATGCCTGACATTCTTAGTCGCAGCAGTACTGAAACCATCAACAGATCGCCCGCGCTGAACGCATCATCGAGCCAGTCGGCGACGCCTAAGTAAGCCGAGAGCCTGTCCAGCCGAGCGCGGACACGGTCCTTGACCAACGGCAAGCGCTCCTCGCTCCAAGGCTTGTCTGCTTCGAATATTCTTGCCGTCGTCAATTCGAGGATCGGCGGCTCGACGGTGTTAAGTGCGGCAAACATCCAGGTGATCGCGCGCGCTCGGGCATCGCGATCCCTGGGCAGCAGGCCCGCATGCTGCTCAGCAAGATGAAAGACGATCGAGCCGGTCTCGAACAGCGAGAGAGAACCTTCCTCATAGGTGGGGATCTGGCCGAAGGGATGGATGGCCAGATGGTCAGGCGTCTTCATCTCCGCGAAGGAAAGAAGGCGAACCTCATAAGGCTGCCCCACTTCTTCGAGCGCCCAGCGAACGCGCGTATCGCGCGCCAGTCCCTTGCCGCCATCGGGCGATCGTTCAAATGCTGTGATCGTGATTGTCATCGCATCGTTTCCTTGCTTGGGCGAATTTCTTTGGCTTCCTATCGTGACGACGCATGAGCCTGCTGGAAGCCGACATCGGTCTTGAACTATTTTGATTGCCGGGTGCAAATCGCCAATGCCGCTTCCGATCAAAGGTCGTGAGCGCGGTGGCCAATTCCGCAAGGCCGCAGGTCGTTGTCGCAAAACCGCGGCACAGTTTGCGCGCCATGCTTTGATGATCGCCTATTTCTTGGCCACAAAAACGCCGCAGCAAGCCCTGCCTGGAGCCAACTCGCCATGCGGGTGTCGGATCTCAGCCGATCTTAATTTACGCCGGCATTCGCCCACTCGCATCGGAACACCAGCATGGGCTTCGAAAACCCCTTGAACCGTCGGCGCGTTGCGTGAGCGAAGAGATCGGCGGCGCCGTATTCCCGAAAAATATTCTCCGAGACGAGGATCTGGTCGCTGGAGGCTGCCGCACAGAGACGTGCGGCAAGTTGTACGGTCGTGCCGAAGAGGTCGTTGCTGTCCTCGACCGGCTCGCCGCAGTCCAGTCCGATGCGGATATGGATCGGCTCGGTGTTTCCGCCGTTGTAACGCTCGAATTCCCGCTGGATCGCCATGGCGCATTCGACGGCTGCCGTTGTCGCGGCGAAGGCCGCCATGATGCCGTCGCCGGTGTGTTTCACCTCCCGGCCTGAATTCTGGCTGAGGCATCGGCGCACGATAGAGTCATGGGCGCGGACCATTTCGGTCGCAATCCGGTCGCCGAGGCGCGATGTCATCGCTGTCGATCCGACGATATCGGTAAAGAGGATTGCCCGGTGGCCGGGATCCACCTGGGCGGAGGATTGGCCGGGCGCCGACTCAGGGTCATGGATTCGGCCTAGAAAAGCCTCGACTGCTGACAGGGCGACCTCGACGATCTCGCCGGCGACGAAGCCGTGTGCTTCACGATGCACACATTGCGCAGTTTCCGCATCCGGCGCATCCACGAGGCAGAAGACGGTCCCGCGCCGCTGATCGAACCAATAGGTCAGGAACTTGACGCCGTACTTGTCCTGAATGTCGAGATCCATGCGATGTGCCTGAGCAACGTCAGCCGCTGACGTTCCTTCAAGAAAGTGCCGGTCCATGAAGATAGGCATCGCGTGCTCCTCCGAGATCCGCCGCGTGCAGGATAGATCGCATTGTACGATCCGGATGAAACTCCGTCCACCTCTGGCACAATCCATGAATGATTATGAAAGTTATTGCGTCCAGCAATGCATATGAGTTGCTGTAATCCTTATAGAGTATAAAAGGAAAGACTGAGTTTTAATCAGCAGGCGTGGGATGGGAAGCCCGATATTTACCATAATCAGTCGCTTAATGACTGATCGCAGGACTCCACTTCAAGCTCCATGTTCTCGAAAGCACCGGCTGCAGGGGATCTGGAGGCGACGAAGAGGTACGTCTACACTGCGAGCCTCGCCGAAAATCAAGTCTCGTAGGGCCGTGCTTCGGCTGGTGACGCGGCCCGCCGACGGCACGCAAATTGCATCGTACCCATGAGCGCCACCGAAATTGGGAAAAGCTGTAGCAAAGTGAGACAGACGGCACATTTTCGACCGGTTGGCTTGGCCTCAATGGGGCTCGGCCATTATGCCGTTATTAACTCTGTGTGGGACGCCGCGCGCACGCTCTTGCGCGACTGGCCGGTAGATGACGGCGAAGAGTATTTCGAGGCCGTCAAGTCGTGCCTGGATGCGATTATCGGCGATCTCCCACCGGAACATGTGCGGGCGGCCTTCATCAGGGCTGCGCAGGAGGCCGGCATCGCCGTCATAGAAGCAGCGGACTGACTATCGGCCGCGCTTCGACGCCAGTGCCGGCTTTGCAACACCTATCCTTAGCCAGATCGTTCCGGCGCTTGACTTTTCCTGCCAAAGTTCTAACTTAGAACAAAACAGGAACATTGGAGATGATCATGACGCATACGGAACAGGTGATCGCCAACGCCCTTGCGCTTGTCGAGGCGTCCCGCGCAGCCCGCGAGCGAGATCAACAGCGACGTGCCGCTTGGCAGAGAAAGGTCGAACTCAGCCGGCCGCTGCCGCCCTTGCCGCGTCCGGTTCAATTGCCGTTGGCGCTGAACTGATGCGGCCGGCAAGGATCTTGGAACCCGGTCAGGCACGCCCAGAACAAGCTGGGGCCGATCAAGCCTGGCCCGATCAAACCTGGCCCGATCAGGCCTGGGAAGTCGAAGCGGTGCTTGCCTGGCATGACGACAATGCCAAGGCGGCGATACGCTCGCTGCTCGATGACTGCAAACATCTCCGCCAGCAATTGGCGCTGGCGGAAAGCGTGATGAGCCGCGGGATGGCCCGCGGCTGGGCGCCGCGATACGAGCGGGACGCCCTCTGAAAGATTGATGCCGCCTGGTCTATGGTGCGGCATCCTCCGATGCTCCTCATCGCGAGGTGCGTAGCCCATCGGGCGGAGCCTCGAAGGATCTGCCGCAGCGCTGCTTCCTGCCACCTCACATCTGGTGCCGAACACCCGCCTCGTCCTTCGAGGCTCCGGCTTTTGGCCTGCTCTCTTGGGCCTTGTGCGGCGGCGAATAACGAAAGCGCGCTACTCGTGGTGGCGGTTGGCTACGGCGCCCGTCTTTCAGACGCGCCAACAGCGCCGTGGCGTTTTGAGTTGCCGCTTATGCAGCAAGGCCGACATTTGCGAGATAGGCTTCCAGCGCCCCGGCGTGAGCGGAGGCAATGATGGCGCCGACATAGCCATCCGGACGCACGAGCACCCAGTCGCCCGATGCCAGACCGTAGGCATCATGGAAATGCCCGCCTTCGTCGATGACGTCTCCGCGCCGGCCGATCCTGTGGATGTGCAGGCCTGGGCGCGGCGGCATGGCGGCTTGCTCGACCTCATAGCCCAGCAGCGTCCAGTGCGCGCCCTTGAACAGTTCGAACAGCCGCGTCGGCTGGCCGCCGACACCTCTGAGCGGTGCATCGGGCGCTCGGTCGCCGGCAAGCAGGCCGGCGCGTCGTTCCGGCATTTCCAGCGTGAGGGAGGAGGAGGGATAGCCGATATCGAGTTGATGGACCTCGCGGCCGCGCCGCATCTCGCCTCGCTTCAGGGCGTCGAGAAGATTGGTCGCCAGACCAAGCATGGCGGCGGCGACCGGGCGGCGCTCCTCCTCATAGCTGTCGAGCAGCGCGTCTGGGGCGCCTGCCGCAGCCGCCGCCAGTTTCCATCCGAGATTATAGGCGTCCTGAACGCTGGTATTCAGACCCTGTCCGCCGGTCGGCGGATGCGTATGGGCGGCATCGCCGACCAGGAACACGCGGCCGAGCCGGTAGCGATCGGCAAGCCGGGCGTTCATGTGGAAGGCCGACGCCCAGGAGACCGAGTGGACCTCGATGTCGTCGCGGCCGGTGCGCTCCTTGACCAGGGCGGTCAAGCCCGCCGCGGAGAGATCGACCTCGCCTTCGAGCGGGATGGGTCCCTGGATCTGGAACAGATCCGTCCCCGCCAGCGGGCAAATCGCGATCTGTCGCTGCATGTCGCCATCGCCGAAGCGATGCCAAGCGTCGCGATCCAATCCCGTCAGAATGACATCGGCGACGATGGCGCGCACGCCGAGCGTCTTGCCGGGAAAGCCGATATCCAGCGCATGGCGCACGAAGCTGCGGCCGCCATCGGCGCCGACGAGCCAGCGCGCGCGGATGGTCTCTTCGCCGGATATGCCCTTAAGCTGCGCAGTCACGCCCGTCTCGTCCTGTTCGAAGCCGATGAGTTCACTGGCGAATTCGGGCCGGTGCCCTAGCTCGAGCAGGCGCTCGCGCATCACCCCTTCGGTCAGGAACTGCGGCACCATCAGGGGAAGATGATAGGGCTCGGCCGGTGTCGGCTCCCCACCCACCACGGCGTCGGATTCGCTGAAGCTGCCGTCGTCGCGATATTCCCGCTGCCGGGGATAGATGCCGCCTCGGGCGACGATCCGGTCGAGAAAGCCGAGATCTTCGAACACCTCCTGGCTTCGCGGCTGAATACCCTTGCCGCGGGAGCCGCGGAATGGGTCGTTCAATTTTTCAATCAGGCGGAAGGATCCGCCGCGCCGCGCCAGCTCGATCGCCAGCGTCAGGCCGGCCGCACCGGCGCCTGATATCAGCACGTCGACTGTGGAATTTTCTGTCATTGGTTTCTCCATATGTGTATTATGCACATAATAGGGGAATCGGCATGACGTCAACAAAGAATGTGCAAAATACACATATCAGCGAAAAACTGCGCGAACTGCATGGAGCTTTGATCGAGATCGTCAGCGTCATGAACCGCCCGCAGCGCGACGAGCAGATGGTCCGCGAGGCGGGCATTTCGCTCGATCGCGCCCTGTTTCCGCTGCTCGTCACGATAGAGCGGCTCGGTCCCATCGGAGTGGTCGAACTCGCCGACCGCGCCGGCCGCGACTACACCACCGTCAGCCGTCAGGTCGCCAAGCTCGAAAGCCTCGATCTGGTGGAGCGCCGCGGAAATGCCGCCGACCGCCGCGTGCGCGAGGCGGTCATCAGCCCAAAGGGCAAGGCAATGACCGATCGCATCGACGTCGCCCGCGAGCGGATGGGCCGCGCCATCTTCGAGAGCTGGGAGGAACATGACTTCAATGAACTCGTGCGGCTGATGCGGAAGTTTGCGCAGGATATCAGCGGCGATATCGGCAATGGCGCGGGAGAAACTGAGGGCGAGGGCGGACCGCACGCGGATTAGCCTCGGAATCCTTCCTTGATGTGGCAGGTGAATTCACCGCAGCCATTGCGCCGGCGCGTCTGCAATGATTTTGTAGCGTCCTGCAATCGCAACGCTTTCCGGTGATTCCCAATGTTCGATATTCTGTGGCGCGGCCTGGTGATCGGCGCCGGCGCAACCATCCTCATGGATCTCTGGGCGATCCTGCTCACCCAGTTCGGCCAGGCGGCGCCCAACTGGGCACCTGTGGGACGCTGGTTCTGGCATCTCCGCCGCGGCAAGGTCTTTCACGACAGCATCGCCGACGCCGAACCCTATGCTCATGAACTGGCGCTCGGCTGGATCAGCCACTACGCCGTCGGCCTTCTCTATGGGGTGATCTTTGCCATCATCATGGGCTCTACCTGGCTGGCGGCCCCGACATTTCTTCCCGCCTGGATCTTCGGCATCGTCACCGTCGGGGCAGGGTGGTTCCTGCTGCAGCCGGGCCTCGGCATCGGCTGGGCCGCCTCCAAACATCCGACCCCGAACAAGGTCCGGTGCTTCAACCTTCTCGCCCACACTGTTTTTGCCCTGGGGCTTTATGGCACGGCGTTGATCATTGGCTGATCCTGGGGGCGGTCGGCTTCGCTCATGAGATCGCCGCCTGCCCCTCATCCGGCTGCCGCCACCTTCTCCCCGCAGGCGGGGAGAAGGGGACATGTTGCGACCTCTCCGTTCCCCACTGGCCTCTCGCAGGGCACGTCCCCTCGCCCCGTTTACGGGGAGAGGGTTAGGGTGAGGGGCAGCCATCCGCACGAACTGGATTGAGTTAGGGTGAGGGGCAGCGTCCACCTCAATCGAACAGCCTCGCCTCACCGCGCCGCCCAGTTGGCGCCGCGGCGGAAGATGGTCTTCATTTGGGGAACGTCGAACTCCTTGGCCTGATGGCCGAGCGAGGAATAGAAGACGCGGCCCTTGCCGTATGTCCGCTTCCAGACGACAGGCATGACGACGCCGTCGATCCAGTAGGCGTGCTCGCCGGTGAACTTGGTCGTCGCCAGAACCTCGTTCGAGGGGTCGACATGCATGTAATATTGCTCTGACGTATAGGGGAAATCGGCAATGCCCTCCATGAGGGGATCGTCGGGCCGGGTAATGTTGACAGTATAGTCGATGATGTTGCCGGGGTGAGCCACCCACTGGCCGCCGATGATGAACTGGTAATCGACGGAGTCGCGGAAGGCATCGCCCGCGCCGCCGTGATAGCCGGCGATGCCGACGCCGCTTTCGATCGCCGTGGCGAGATTCTTGACCTCCTCCTTCTCGATCTTCGACATCGTCATGATCGGCACAACGAGGCTGAGATCATGGACAGAAGGGTCGGCAAGCGCCTCGGTGCCGTGCTCGAGATAGACCTTGAAGCCGTCTTCCTCGAGCATGGTCTTGATGATTTCGGCGCACTCCTGCGGCTCATGCCCGCTCCAGCCGCCCCAGACGATCAGTGCTTCACGCATAGTCTTTCCTCCTGAAACTTATTTCGCCAGCCGTCCGTCGACGATGGAATCGGACAAGGGGGCAGGGCGCTCCGTTGCCGTGGTGATCGTGACCGTTCGGCCGGTCGCGGCAGCGCTGTGGAACGCTTCCATGACTTCGAGCACATGCAGCGCCAGATCGCCATTGGCGCGATGCGGCCGGTTGGAGCGGATCGCATGCGCCATGTCGGCGACGCCGAGCGAGCGGTAGTTGCCGTCGGCATAGGGTGCTGCGACCGGCTGGTCCTCGAACGCACCGCCCTTCTTCAGATATTCCACAGGGCCGGCGAACTTGTTCGGATCGGGCACAACAAGCGTGCCCTCGGTTCCGTAGATTTCCAGCGGCACATGCTTGTGGCCGGCGACATCGAAGCTCATGGCGATCTGGACGACGGCGCCATTGGCAAAGGCCATCATGCCGGTGACATGGGTCGGCACATGCACGGGAATACGCTCGCCATTTCGCGGTTCGCTAGTGATCAGCCGTTCCGATCGCGGCGTCGTCGCAAAACCCGCCACCTGGGAAACCGGTCCGAGAAGATTGACGAGATCGGTGATGTAATAGGGACCCATATCGAGCATCGGCCCGCCGCCGACTTCGTAAAAGAAGGCCGGGTTCGGATGCCAGCGCTCATGGCCCGGGCACATGAAGGTTGCCGAGCCGCCGACCGGCTGGCCGATGACGCCCTTGTCGATCAGGGTGCGGGCCGTCTGGTGGCCGCCGCCGAGGAAAGTGTCGGGGGCAGCGCCGATGCGAAGATTTCTCGCTTTGGCGGCTTCCGCCAATTTTTTCCCTTCCGCGAAATTAATCCCGAGCGGCTTTTCCGAATAGGTATGCTTGCCGGCCTCGAGCGCTTGCAACGCCACGGCAACATGGGCCTTCGGGATTGTCAGATTGACGATGATCTCGACATTGGGGTCGGCGAAAAGCTCCTCGACTGATTTGACCGGAACGTTGAATTCCGCAGCCTTTGCTTCGGCCAGCTCCCGGTTGAGATCGGCGACGCCGCGGATGTCGAGAATGGGAAAGGATGCCATCGCCGTGAGATAGGCGCCCGAAATATTGCCGCATCCGATGATGCCGATACCGACCTTGTCCATGAATTCCTCCATTGATCGTGCTATTGATGGTGATTGGGGCGCCCGTCAGAGCGCCGGCCCCGTCGTGCTCCAGGGCGATTCGTAGAGTTCGTAGAGCGCCACCGCAGCCGCACCCTGCGCCCAGAAATCATCGGTCGAATCGTCGAAGACGAGTTCGCTCACGCCGCGCAGCGACGGCGGAATGGCGAGTGCATAGGCATCGCGCAGGCTGTTGAGAAAGGGTTCGCCGAGCGCCAGGCTCGAGCCCACAAGAATGACCCGCGGCGGCGCAAACAGCGTGACGATATTGGCAATGGTCAATCCGACCGCTTCGCCGGCGCGGATGGCGGCGCTGATCAGCCGGTCGTCATCGGCCTTGATCAGCGCCTGGGCATGGTTCATGCCGCGGCCGAGACGGATCGCTTCGGCAAAACGCCCGTCGGCCTGCTGTTCGCCGAGGATCGCGCTTTCGCCGGCCTGGCTGAAAAGCCGGACGACGCCATTCGGTCCCATGCCGAGCACGAGATCGCCGAGATTGTGGCTGAGGCCGCCGGCGCCGCGAAACAGGCTGTTGCCGTGCAGGACGCCCAGCCCCAGCGTCTGCTCCAGCGAAATCAGCACCATATCCTCGAGATCGCGGGCCTTTCCGAACCAGTGATGGCCAAGCGTGATGGCGTGGGCGTCGCTTTCGACAATGGTCGGCGTCGCCAGCCGCGTCGACATCTCGGCGGCGAAATCGACATTGGTGTCGCGAAAGATCGGGCTGCTTCTTATATAGCCGGTGCGGTGCTCGATGACGCCGGGAAAGCCGAGGCAGACGCTGTCGACATCCTCCAGCGACAGCCCGGCATCGACGACGCAGCGCCTGACCCCATCCTCGACCAGATCGGCGATGACGCCGATCGGCTGCCGGTCGATGCGGATCGGCAAGGCGAGCTTCGACAGCACGTCGCCGCGGAAATTGGTGACGACGAAAACCATCCTGTTGGCGGCGATCTTGGCGCCCACCACGCGGGCCGCATCGGGATTGAGCTCCAGCATCACCCGCGGCCGTCCGCGCACAGCCTCATTGCGGATATCGCCTTCGTGACGCGGCAGGATCAACCCGTCGTCGAGCAGCGAGGCGGTGATGGCCGAAACGGTAGTGGTGGAAAGTTCGGTACGCTCGCTGATCTCGATCCGCGAGATCGGACCATGGCGCCGGACGGTATCGAGCACGTTCAAGCGATTGATCGCGCGCATTAATTCGGGATCTGCGGTCTTCATCGGAATCAGCCAGGCGAGCGTTTCATTGGGGCGGAACCCAAATATTTTTAACGGGTTACGAAATAAATAGCGGGCAATTCTGCGGTCCTGTCAAGCGCATTTGATAAAAATAGAGGCATTGGGTTGACATTGGGTCAAAGCTCCGTTGAATTAATCCGCATAGGGGAAAAATTGTGAGGACAGCCCCCTGGGAGGAAAAATCATGAATTTTATGTTGAAGAACGCCGGTCTCGGCGGCAGGCGCATCGCATCCATGGCCGCGGCTGCCGGCATGTTGCTGGCCGGGGCAGGTGCAGCCTCGGCGACGACGGTGGTCAAGTGGCTGCATCTCGAGCTCGACCCGAAATATGTCGCGGCCTGGGAAGACATCGTCAAGAAATACGAAGCCCAGCACCCTGACGTCGATATCCAGATGCAGTTTCTCGAAAACGAGGCCTTCAAGGCCAAGCTTCCGACATTGCTGCAATCCGACGACGTGCCGGATTTCTTTTTCAGCTGGGGCGGCGGCGTCTTGAAGCAGCAGTCCGAGACCGGTGCGCTCCAGGATGTGACGCCGGCCCTCGATGCCGATGGCGGCAAACTGCGCAGCGCCTATAGCCCGGCTTCGGTCAGCGGCCTGACATTCGAAGGCAAGACCTGGGCTATTCCCTACAAGGTCGGTCTGGTCAGCTTTTTCTACAACAAGGAGCTGTTTGCCAAGGCCGGCGTCAAGGCCGAGGACATCAAGAATTGGGCTGATTTTCTCGCCACGGTGAAGAAGATCAAGGCAGCCGGCATCGTGCCGATCGCCGGCGGCGGCGGTGAGAAGTGGCCGATCCACTTCTACTGGAGCTATCTCGTCATGCGCGAAGGCGGACAGAAGGTCTTCGAAGCCGCAAAGACCGGCCAGGGCGAAGGTTTCCTCGATCCCGCAATCATCAAGGCCGGCGACGACCTTGCCGAACTCGGAAAGCTCGAACCGTTCCAGCCCGGCTATCTCGGCTCGACCTGGCCGCAGGCGCTCGGCGTCTTCGGTGACGGCAAGGCTGCGATCATCCTCGGCTTTGAAAATACCGAGGCCAACCAGCGCAAGAATGCCGGCGACGGCAAGGGTCTCGCACCCGACAATATCGGCCGTTTCGCCTTCCCGGCAGTCGATGGCGGCGCCGGCAAGCCGACCGATACGCTTGGCGGTCTGAACGGCTGGGCCGTTACCAAGAAGGCATCCAAGGAAGCGATCGATTTCCTCGCCTTCCTGACGAGTGCCGAGAACGAGCGGGCGATGGCCAAATCAGGCATGCTTCTGCCTGTCGCCGTCGGCGCCGGTGACGGCGTTACCAACCCTCTGCTTGCCGAATCGGCAAAACAGCTGGCCGCCTCGACCTGGCATCAGAACTATTTCGACCAGGATCTGGGTGCGGCGGTCGGCCGTGTCGTCAACGACGTGTCGGTGGAAATCGTCTCCGGTCAGATGAATTCCAAGGACGGCGCCCAGATGATCCAGGACGCTTTCGAGCTGGAACAATAACCAGCGCCTGCAGACCATTCCCGGCGCTCCCAGCCAAGAACGGAGCGCCGGCATTGCTGCCGACATGCCGAAAGCAGGATCCATGGCCAATATTTCAGTCCCGTCGATAACCACTGCCGCAAGGCCGGCAAAAAGAGCCGCAAACAGCAAGAGTTCAGTCGCCCACGACCGGCTGGCGGTGCTGTTGATCTTCCTGCCGCCGGCGCTGCTGCTTTTCACGCTCTTCGTCATCATGCCGATGGGCGAGGCGGCCTGGTACAGCCTCTACAAGTGGAATGGCTACGGCACGCCGACCGAGTTCATCGCGTTGCGCAATTTCCAGGTTCTGTTTCGAAATGCGGCCTTCACCCAGGCGCTGGTCAATAACGGCCTGATCATCGTCATCTCGATCTGCATCCAGGTGCCGCTCGCCATCTGGCTGGCCACCATGCTGGCGCACCGCATTCCGGGTGTCGTCGGCTATCGCCTCATCTTCTTCCTGCCCTATGTGCTGGCGGACGTTGCCGCGGGCCTTATCTGGCGCTTCGTCTATGATGGCGACTATGGCCTGTTTGCCGCCGTTTCCAACTTCTTCGGCTTCGCCAACCCTTACGTGCTCGCCGACAAGGACGTGGCGATCTATGCCGTGCTTGGGGTCATCGTCTGGAAATATTTCGGCTTTCACATGATGCTGTTCATCGCCGGCCTGCAATCCGTCGACAAGAGCGTGCTGGAGGCAGCCGAAATCGACGGCGCCACCGGCTGGCAGAAGTTCCGTTACGTCACGCTGCCGCTGCTCGGCTCGACCTTGCGTCTTTCCATCTTCTTTGCCGTCGTCGGCTCGCTGCAGCTCTTCGACATGATCATGCCGCTGACGGGCGGCGGGCCGTCCAACTCCACGCAGACGATGGTCACCTTCCTCTACACCTATGGCGTCATGCGCATGCAGGTCGGCCTCGGCAGCGCCGTCGGCGTCGTGCTCTTCATCATCTGCGTGACGCTCGCCTTCGGTTACAAAAGGATATTCATGCGCCATGACTGATATGAGCTCTTCCATCCGCATGAGCACGTCCACGCGCGTCTATCTCTACGTGTCGCTGAGCCTCATTGCCGCAATCGTGCTCGTGCCGTTGCTGACCACGGCGCTCGGCGGCTTCAAGACGCTGGGCGACCTGCGCACCAATCCCTTCGGCCTGCCGACGGAGTGGCAATGGGCAAACTATACCGATATTCTTTTCGGTGAGCGCTACTGGCTGCAGATCGGCAATTCGCTAGTGATCGCGTCGCTCACCGTCCTCCTGACGCTGATCGTCTCGTCGATGGCGGCTTTCGCCTTTGCCCATGTCCGGTTTTTCGGATCGTCGTTCCTGCTCAATTATTTCCTGCTCGGCCTGATGTTTCCGGCGGCGACCGCGATCCTGCCGCTCTTCATCCGCATCCGCGATCTCGGCCTGCTCGATACCTATTGGGGTGTGGTGCTGCCGCAGGTGGCTTTCGGCCTTGGCATGAGCATCCTGCTGTTTCGAAACTATTTCCGCAACCTTCCGGAAGAATTGTTCCAGGCGGCCTTCGTCGACGGCTGCGGTTATCTCAGATTCTTCTGGCACATCTCGCTGCCGCTTTCGCGACCGATCGTCGCCACCGTCAGCATCATTTCCTTCGTCGGCAGTTGGAACAGCTACATCCTGCCGCTGATCATGCTGAACTCGGAATCGAAATATCCCTGGCCGCTCGGCATCATGGTCTATCGCGGCGAGTACGGCACGGAGTGGCAGCTGGTGCTGGCCTTCATCACGCTGACCATCCTTCCCACCATCATCGTCTTTTTCGTCGCCCAGAGACACATCATCGCCGGTCTGACCGCCGGTGCCGTGAAGTCCTGAGCCGAACCGTTGGAGTGCAATCATGGCATCCGTTGAACTCACCGATATCAGCAAGACCTATGGCGCCGTCGACGTCATCCACGGCATTTCGCTTCATATTGAGGATGGGGAATTCGTCGCGCTCGTCGGCCCGTCCGGTTGCGGAAAATCGACGCTGCTGCGGATGATCGCCGGCCTCGAGGAGATCACCGACGGCGAAATCGCCATCGGCGGCAAGGTCGTCAACGCCATGACGCCGCGCGAACGCAACATTGCCATGGTCTTCCAATCCTACGCGCTCTATCCGCACATGACCGTGGCTGAAAACATGGGCTTCAATCTGAAGCTCGCCGGCGTTGCCAAACCCCAGATCGAGCTCCGGGTGGCGGAGGCTGCCCGTATGCTGGATCTCGCCGAGCTCCTCGACCGCAAGCCGGCCCAGCTTTCCGGCGGCCAGCGTCAGCGTGTTGCCATGGGCCGCGCCGTCGTGCGCAATCCGGCCGTCTTCCTGTTCGACGAACCGCTGTCCAATCTCGATGCCAAGCTGCGCGTGCAGATGCGCTCGGAAATCAAGACGCTGCACCAGAAGGTCAGGACGACCTCGATCTATGTCACCCATGACCAGATCGAGGCGATGACGCTTGCCGACCGTATCGTCGTGCTCAATCAGGGCAGGGTGGAGCAGCAGGGCACGCCGCTCGAACTCTACAGGAAACCGGCCAATCTCTTCGTCGCCGCCTTCATCGGATCGCCGGCGATGAACATGCTGGACGGCACCGTCGACGGCGAAAACGGTGAGCCGGCCGCCCGCCTCGGTGATGGCACCGCGATCCGCATCGCGCCCGACCGCAAGGTCAAGGCCGGCCAGGCGGTCACCATCGGCCTGCGCCCCGAACATCTCGTTCCCGGCATATCAGGCGGCACGCCGCTCGCCGGCCGGACGATGCTGGTGGAACCCACCGGCGCCCAGACCCATGTCGTCTTCGACCTCGCCGGACAGCAGGTGACCGCCATCGTCGACGGCGAATATCCCGCCCGTTACGGCGCCGTGTTCGAGGCAAGTATTACCAGCGATCAGGTGCACGTCTTCGACCGCGGCACCGGTGTGGCGCTGTAGCCGGGGCGGTTTGTCCCACGGCTGTCCGATTTGCGGCGACGAGCGGGGAACGCGAGGGTGCGGCATATCCTCTTCTCCCCTCGGGGAGACGTGCCGGCAGGCGGATGAGGGGGCTGCACGGCACGCTCTCTCCTCATAACCTATCCCGCCATTCCGCCGCAGGCGTATGACGCGTTGTTGAAAAGACCAGCTTCGCCCCCTTATCCGCCCTATGGGCGCGTTCTGGCCGAGGGGAGAACGGATGAGCGGCTAAGCCATTTGGTTTCTCAACGATTTCCCCCGCCACCGGACGTTGCCAATGCCACAAGTTGCACTATTGTTTGTCCGGCACGCGAAAACCTGATGGTGGTTATGCCGGTAGTAACGCGACATCTCATTGACCGGGGTGACGGAGCCACGGTCGAGCTTTTTCAAGCTCAAGCCGAAAGTGAAACGCCCGCAGGAGCAATCCTATTTGTCCACGGCAATCAGGGTGGCCGTCTGCTTGGAGGGATAGAGGCGGTCAACAGCGGCGCGTTGCTTCGGTTCTGTTCTGGTTTGAATATCACTGCGGCGGCAGTCTCGCAGCCTGGTTTTGGGGCGTCGGATGGCCCTCCGGATTTCTGCGGTCCCAAAACCCAGCAAGCGATCATAGCTGCTCTCGCCTTCCTGCAGGGCCAGCCTTTCGTCTATCCTGACCGAATTGTTCTCTATGGAAACAGTCGTGGCGCCGTTGCATCGGCAATGGTCGCCACCCAGGTTTCTGATCTGCGAGCAGTCATTCTGTCCAGCGGCGTCTACGATCTTGAAGTCGCTTATCACGAGAGTTCAGACGGTTTGCGCTGGGCTATCGAGAAAGAGGCGGGCCTATCGAGAGAGGCGTTTCTGGCTCGCTCTGCATTGCATTATGCGCCCGAAGTTCGGTCTGAGACGCTGTTGCTGCATGGAAAGCATGACGACCGTGCTCCTGTTGCCCAAGCCGAACTCTTCTCAAAAGCTCTGTCCAATGCCGGAGTCCTGGAGTCGCTTCACGTCTTTGAGTGCGGACATCAAATTCCGAGAAATGACATGCAGGGAGCTCTCAGGCCCTTCCTGCAAAGGGTGTTCAATCCCGTCGTGACGTACCACTAAGGCAGCATGACAGCTTCGGGCAGCGGGAAAGTGACGAAAACCTAAAAGAGATTAAGCCCAAACCCGCCTCTTGAAGGAGGAGAAAAATGAAACGCATCGAGATGGAGGTGAGCGGCGGCTGCCAGTGCGGTGCCGTGCGCTACCACGCAACCGCTATGCTTGAAAATTCGCATCTCTGCCATTGCCGCATGTGCCAGAAAGCCTCGGGCAACATCTTTGCAGCACTCGTCGCTGCGCCCGATGATGCGCTCAGCTGGACACGCGGCAAGCCGAGCGTCTGGAAGAGCTCGGAGCTTGTCGAGCGCGGCTTCTGCGCCAATTGCGGCACGCCATTGTTCTTCCACCATCTCGAAAACGGTCGCACCAACCTGATGATCGGTTCGCTTGACGATCCGCACGCCTTTTCGCCGCTGGCCAATACCTGCACCGAGAACATGGTGGCATGGTTCGATACGATCACGGGCATAGAAAATACCGGTGCGACCGAAGACAACGGCGCCGACTGGGCCGCGGCGATCAAGGAGAGCAGCAACCAGCACCCCGATCACGATACCACCTCATGGGCGGTGAGGCGGCGTGATGGCTGAGTCCTATTCCGGCGTTTGCCGGTGCGGGGCTGGTCCGTTGTTGGTGCGAACCGGACAGCCGCCGGGCCACCCCGGCGGCCTACTACAGCGATATATTATTCCGCCGCGATCCGTGTGACGCCGTTGGCCTGGACGATCTTTTCCAGCAGCGCGAGCTCGTCCTGGGTAAGATCCGTCAAAGGCGGGCGCACGGGGCCTGGGTTCTGCCCGAGGACGCGAAGGCCGGCCTTGATGATCGAGACGGCGTATCCCTTCTTGCGGTTGCGCAAGGCGACGAAGGGGAAGAAGAAGCCCTTCAGGATCTCGTCGACAGTCGCCTGATCGCCGGTGCGCAAGGCGCCGTAAAAGCGCTGGGCGAGGGCGGGCACGAAGTTGAAAACGGCCGATGAATAGGTCGTCACGCCTGCGGCAAAATAGGCCTGGGCGTAAACCTCATGGGTCGGCATGCCGCCGACATAGACGAGACGGTCACCAAGCAGGGTGGTAATCTCGATCACCTTGTCGACATCGCCGACGCCGTCCTTGAAGCCGATCAGGTTCGGGCATTCCTCCGCCAGGCGCGCGATGCTGTCGGCCGAAAGAATGGCGTTGTCGCGGTTATAGACGATGACGCCGATGCCGACCGATTGGCAGACCGCCTTGACATGGGCGATGAGACCCGCCTGTTCGGCAAACATCAGATAGGGCGGCAACAGCAGCAGTCCGTCGGCGCCGGCCTTCTCGGCCGCGACGGCGATCTCGATGGCGAGTGACGTACCATAGCCGGTTCCCGAAATGATCGGCGTCTTGCCGGCCGACGCCTTGGCCGCCCGGACAACCTGCGGAATCTCGGCCGGATTGAGAGAGAAGAACTCCCCGGTGCCGCCGGCGGCAAACAGCGCAGCAGCGTCGTAACCGGAAAGCCACTCGACATGACGGCGGTACTTGGCTTCGTCAAATTTGAGTTGATCGTCGAAATGGGTCACCGGAAACGACAGGAGACCACTACCGACGGCCTTCTTCAATTCAATCGGGTTCATCATGAAGTCCTATTTCTTAGGTGTTGAAAACCGGGTCACTCGCTGTCGAGCACTTGCAGAAGTGCAGCGATATAGCCGTAGCAGAAGGCAAATGCGGTGGCGGTTGGGTCCTTGCCGCTGACGGTCGGTACATGGTCGGGCATCAGCATGTATTTGAAGCCCACCTCCTTGTAGATCCTGGCCGAACGGACCATGTCCATGTCGCCTTCTTCAGGGAAGGTCTCCATGAAGGACAGCTTGCCGCCGCGAATGTTGCGGAAGTGAACATTGAAGATCTTGCCGCGCTGGCCGAACCAGCGGATGACATCGTCGATCTCCTTGCCGGGATTTTCCAGCATTTCGCCGATCGAGCCCTGGCAGAAATTGAGGCCGTGATAGGGGTTTTCGCGCATCAGCACGAACTTCTTCAGGCCTTCTACCGTGCCCAGCACCCGCGTGACGCCGCGATAGCCCGGCGGCGTATAGGGATCGTGCGGATGGCAGGCGAGCCGGACGCGGTTGCTTGCAGCGACAGGAACGACGCGTTCCAGGAAATAGTCGATCCGTTCCCAGTTTTCGTCCTCGGAAAGCACGCCGGCAAGACCGGGCTCGGCCTGCTGATCCGTCTTGTCCCAGCGGAAGCTGGCATTCAGCGACCCGCCGCGTCCCGGCTCATCCGGCGTGCGGGGAATGCCGATCAGGTTGAGATTGTACTTCACCGAAGGAATGCCGGCCGCCGCAACATTCTCGATCAGCTTGCAGACGGCGTCGATCTGTCTGTCGCGCTCGGGGCCGGCAAGCAGGATATCGGGATAGGAAGCCTTCTCGATCGGCTGCGAGGGCAGCGGCAATTGAATCATGTCGAGGATCAGGCCGAAGCTTTCGACCTTGTCGCGATGGCGCTCGAGGTCGGACAGCGTCCAGCTGCTCGGCTTTCCCGGCGGGTCGGCATTGATATGCTTCACACCCAGTTGCGCGAAGATACGATAATCGTCGTCATCCCGCGCCGCGACCTGTGTTCCCAGATACATTTGAGTCTCTTTCGAAATTACACAATGTCATATGACATAATATGAATTTTGAAGAGTGTCGAGCCCTATTGCTGCTCGGCGAGCATGCGGTAGCGGCGTTGGCTGGCCAGCATATGTGCGCGCATTGCCTGGCGGGCGCGTTCGGGATCCTGATCGGCGATTGCCGACAGGATTTCGACATGTTCGGCATAAACCTTCTGAAGATAGCTGCGGTCATTGGCCTCGGGGAGTGTCGGAAACTGGCCGCGGGGGATGGCTCTGGGGCCGAAATGGCGCAGGACATCGACATAGAATCGGTTGTTCGTGGCGGCGGCAATTGCCATGTGGAAGGCGTAATCCGCTTCCACGGTTTGCTGTCCGGTTTCGATCAGGTGCGCCATTCTGCGGTTGGCCTCACGGATTGCCGCCTCCTGCTCGGCGGTGCGGCGATAGGCGGCAATTGCCGCCGCTTCACCCTCGGCCGCCATACGAAACTCCAGCAACTCCAAGGTTTCCGGAATGCTTTTGATTTCCACCGGCGTCAGCGGCAGGACCGAATGCGCCTTCGGATCCGCGACAAAAACGCCTTTGCCCTGGATCGGCTTGACGAAGCCTGCCGACCTTAGATCGGCTATCGCCTCGCGCACCACGGTGCGGCTGACGCCGAATGTCGCTTCAAGCTGCGGCTCGGTCGGCAGTTGATCGCCGACACGCAGCGTCCCCGTCTCGATTTGCGCCCGCAGCTGATCGATGACCTGTTGCGCCAGTCTTTGCCGGCCGCCGCCGAATGTTGTCATTGTCCGTTCCCCCAATCCCTTTGCATCAAGTCTCCCGCTCGGGTCTTGCAAATCATATCAGACTTCGATAAATCATAATACGACATACGGGCGACATAATATGTCTTTTATAGTAGTCTAGGGAGGACTTACAATGAAGCATTTTTCTAAGGGCTTGTTCGTCGGCGCCGTCATCGGCGCCCTGACGATCGCTGCACCGCTCTCGCAGGCTGCCACCCCACAGGACCAGCTGGTGGTCGGCACCTCACTGGCGCAGGTTTTGTCGCTGGATCCGCAGCAGGCGACCGAAGGCAAAGCGGTAGAGATCATGTCGAATCTTTACGATCGGCTCGTCGCCAGCACGGCTGATGGTAAGATTCTTCCGCAGCTGGCGGAAAGCTGGAAGGTTGACGACAAGGGCATCACGTTTACGCTGCGCAAGGCCAATTTCGCCTCCGGTAACCCGGTAACCTCCAAGGATGTCGTCTACTCGCTGGCGCGGCTCCTGAAGATGGATCAGGCCGCCGCCGCCAACCTCAAGCGCGTCGGTTACGACAAGGACAATGTCGAAAAGCTCGTCAAGGCCGTCGACGACCAGACCGTGCGGATCGATCTCTCCGACCAGGTGACGGCAGAGCTTCTGCTCTACCGGCTGACGACGACCACCACCAGCGTGGTCGACAGCGTCGAGGTCGAGAGCCACGCCGTTGATAATGACTACGGAAACGCCTGGATGCGAACCCATTCGGCCGGCTCCGGTCCGTTCACCCTCAATCGCTGGTCTCCGAACGAACTGGTGATTCTCGATGCCAACAAGGACTATATGGCCGGCGCGCCGAAGATGCGTCGTGTCATCGTCCGGCATGTGCCTGAAAGCCAGGTCGAGCGGCTGATGCTCGAACGCGGCGATATCGATATTGCCAGCGCCCTGACCGCCTCGGATCTCGCGACTTTCCAGAGCAAGAAGGGCTTTGCCATCCAGCGCATTCCGACGGGCGGTTTCTATGTGCTGTCGATGAATGCCGGCAACAAATACCTCGCCAACCCGAAGGTTCGCGAAGCCATTGCCTACGGCATCGACTATAAGGGCATCGAAAAGACCATCATGGGTCCTTACGGCCGGGCCAGAAACGTTCCCGTTCCGGAGAATTTCGAATATGCCATCCCCAATCCCGATTGGCATCTCGACGTCGAAAAGTCCAAGCAGCTGCTGAGCGAGGCAGGCTTCAAGGACGGATTCTCGCTTTCGCTGAAGACCATCGCGCAAACGCCGCGCATCGATCTTGCCACCGCCATCCAGGCATCGCTTGCCCAGGTCGGCATCAAGATCGACATCCAGCAGGGCAACGGCTCGGAAATCATCGCCGCCCATCGCGCCAGGGATTTTGATCTGCTGATCCCGCAGACCAGTGCCTATATGCCGAACGTGCTCGGCTCGATGGAGCAGTTTTCCTCCAATCCCGACAACTCGAAGGAAGCCAACAATGCGGGCAATTTCGTCTGGCGCTCGGCCTGGGACATCCCGGAACTCACGGCGCTGACGGCGAAAGCATCGATGGAACCGGACGCCAAGAAGCGCGGCGAACTCTACGTTCAGATGCAGAAGATGTTTGTCGAACAGAAGCCGGCGGTGCTTCCGCTCTTCGAGCGCTTTGAGCCGATCGTCCTGTCCAGCAAGGTCGAGGGATATGTGGGGCATCCGTCTCAGTTAACGCGTCTCGAGAACGTGACGAAGGTCGAAACCCAGTAATACTTCCCAGGACAGCCGATCATGAAGGAACTCTCCGTAGCCGAATTTGGCCGACGCCTGGCGCATTTGCTGGTCAGCCTGTTCATCCTCTTATGCGTGACCTTCGTGATCGGCCGCGTCTTGCCCACCGATCCGGTCGGCGCGATTGTCGGCGAGCTCGCCGATCCCGCCGCCTATGCGGCGATGCGGGCGCGCCTGGGGCTCGATCTGCCGATCTACCAGCAGTTTTTCCTCTATCTGAACGGGCTGGCGCATGGTGATTTCGGCACGGCCGTCCTCACCGGCAATCCCGTCTCTTCGGACCTCGCCCAGGCCTTTCCGGCGACGTTCGAACTTGCGACGCTGGCGGTGATCATTTCGACCTTCGTCGGTGTCCCGCTCGGGCTGGTCGCGGCGCTGTTTCGCGATAGCTTCATCGACAAGACGGCCCGGGTGGTCGCGCTCGTCGGTCATTCGATCCCGGTTTTCTGGTTCGGCATCGTCGGCCTCGTCATCTTCTATGCCGGCCTCAACTGGGTCGGCGGGCCGGGCAGGATCGATGTGTTTTACGAAGGCCTCGTCACACCGCGCACCGGCCTGTTGTTGGTCGACAGCCTGCTGCAGGGCGAGACCGAAATCTTCTGGAATGCGCTCGGCCATATCATTCTGCCGGCCGTCATCCTCGCCTATGCGGCGATGGCCTACATCACGCGCATGACCCGCAGCTTCACCCTGGAGCAGTTGAGCCAGGATTATGTCATTGCGGCCCGAGCCAAGGGTGTGAGCCCGCTCGGCACGATCTGGCACCACGTCCTGCCGAACATTGCGGTGCAGCTGATCACCATCCTGGCCATTTCCTATGGCGGTCTGCTCGAGGGCGCTGTCGTGACCGAGATCGTTTTCTCCTGGCCGGGCATCGGCCAGTACATGACGAACGCGCTGATGATCGGCGACATGAACGCCATCGTCGCCGGCACCATCATTGTGGGATTCATTTTCATGTTGTTGAACTTCCTGGCCGACGTCGCTTACGCCGTCTTTGATCCGCGCATGCGGGAGGCGGCCCGATGAGCGACGTCATCCGCAGCGAGATTCAGATCCGCCCTCCAAGCGTGTCGACCCGTGTCGCGGCGTCGTTTGCGCGCGCCGGCCGCAAATTGGCGGCCGAGCCGCTTGGTCTTGGAGGGTTCGTCATCCTCGGCCTGCTTTGCCTGATCGCGATCTTCGCGCCGCTCCTGGCGCCCTACGATCCGGCGATACAGGCGCTTGGCGATGCCTTGCAGCCGCCGAGCCTCGCGCATCTGGCAGGCACGGACGAATTCGGCCGGGATATCCTGAGCCGCCTCATCTTCGGCACGCGCATCACCATCCAGACCGTGCTTTCGATCTCCTTGATCGTCGGCCCGATCGGCCTGTTGATCGGCGTTGTCGCCGGCTTCTTCGGCGGACGCATCGATGCGCTTCTGATGCGCGCCACCGATATCGTTCTGTCTTTCCCGTCGCTGATCCTGGCTCTGGCTTTTGCTGCGGCACTCGGCGCCGGCTTGACCACGGCAATCATCGCGATCTCGCTGACCGCATGGCCGCCGATTGCCAGGCTCGCGCGCGCCGAGGCGCTTGTCGTCAGAAACGCCGATTACGTGGTCGCCGCCCGCCTTTATGGCGCCTCGCCGATCCGCATTCTTCTCCTCTATATCGCGCCGATGTGCGTCCCGTCGGTCATTGTTCGCCTGACGCTCAACATGGCGGGTATCATTCTGACGGCAGCGTCACTTGGCTTCCTCGGCCTTGGCGCCCAGCCGCCGGCGCCGGAATGGGGCGCGATGATCTCCAGCGGCCGCAAGTTCATGCTGGATTATTGGTGGGTTGCCGTGATGCCGGGTATCGCCATCCTCCTCACCAGCCTTGCCTTCAACATCGCCGGAGATGCTCTGCGCGACATTCTGGATCCCCGCCATGCAAGATCGTGATCTGCAGCCCGTTCTATCCGTCGAAGGATTGAGCGTCCGTTTCGGGCGAGGCGCCGTGCCTGCCGTCTCCAACGTCAGTTTCGACGTCGGGCGCGAACGCGTCGGGATCGTCGGAGAATCCGGTTCCGGAAAATCGACGACCGGTCGCGCCATCATGCGTCTTCTGCCGCCGGCCGCGGTGGTCTCCGCCGAACGTCTGGATCTCGCCGGCAGTTCGTTGCTGTCGAAGTCCGAACGTCAGATGGGCGCGCTGCGCGGCAAGGACATCGCCTTGATCATGCAGGATCCGCGCTATTCGCTGAACCCGGTGCTTTCGATCGGTAAACAGATCGCCGAAGCCGCCCGCCTTCACCTCGGTCTTCACAAGAAACAGGCGCATGAGGCTGCCCGCGCCATGCTGGAGCGCGTGCGCATCAGCGATCCGGAGCGGGTCATGGCGCTTTATCCCCACCAGATATCGGGCGGCATGGGCCAGCGCGTGATGATCGCCATGATGCTGCTGGCGCGCCCGAAGCTTGTCATCGCCGACGAGCCGACCTCGGCGCTTGACGTCAGCGTCCGCAAGGACGTGCTGCTGTTGCTCGATGAGCTGGTGCGCGAGAACAATTCCGGACTGCTCCTGATCAGCCACGACATTCGCATGGTGGCAGCCTTTTGCGAGCGCATCATCGTCATGTATGCCGGCCGGATCGTCGAGACCCTGACTCGTCTCGAAGACGCCCGCCATCCCTATACCCGCGGGCTGATCGCGGCGCTGCCCGACCCCAGGAACCCGGTTCGCCGCCTTGCGGTTCTCGACAGGACGAAACTCGATCTGGAGACGGCGCAATGATCAATGTGCGTGACCTCGATGTCGTCTTTGCCTCCGGCAGATCAAGCAACCATGTCGTCAGGGGCATCAGTTTTCAGGTCAACCAGGGGGAGACCCTTGGCATTGTCGGTGAATCCGGATGCGGCAAATCGACGGTGCTGCGGTGTCTCGCCGGCATGGAGTCCGGCTGGACCGGTCACATCGAGCTTGGCGGCAAACCGATCGGCAAGAAGCGCTCTCGCGAGGAGCTGAAATTTGCCCAGATGGTGTTTCAGGACCCATACGGATCCCTGCATCCGCGCCATCGTATCGGCACCGCCTTGGCCGAGCCGCTGCGCGCCATGCGCCATTCCGATATCTGGTCGAAGGTCGAGAGGGCGTTGATCCAGGTGGGGCTGCCGGCGAGCTTCGCAAACCGCTTTCCGCATGAGCTTTCCGGCGGCCAGCGACAGCGGGTGGCAATCGCCCGGGCCCTGATCCTGTCGCCGCCCATCCTGTTGCTCGACGAGCCGACATCGGCGCTCGATGTCTCGGTCCAGGCGGAGATCCTCAACCTGCTTGCCGATCAGCGAGAGGAAAAGGGCCTGACCTATCTGCTTGTCAGTCACGACCTCGCGGTCATCGGCCATATGTGCGACCGGGTGCTGATCATGAAGAACGGTTGCTTCGTCGACGAACTCACCAAAGCGGATCTGCAGGCCGGCACCACGCATGATGCCTATGCGCGAGAGCTGTTCGAAGCGAGCTTTATCGAAGCTTGATATCCTCGAGCGTGATGGGGTTCAGCGATCCTCTTTTGCGACATGGACGCGGTTGACCGCTGCGACGCTACCCCTTTCGACGAGATGGCAGGCAAGCTCTACCCGCCGCCGTGGGGCCGCAAGGCCGAGCATCATGTCGCGCAGCAGATCGAGCGCGGTGGCGCCGAGTTCGCGCATCGGAATATGCACCGTCGACAGCGGCGGATTGAGAAAGGCCGACTGCGGCAGGTCGTCTATGCCCATCACCGAGATGTCCTGCGGGACGGCATAACCCATGGCCTGCAATCCGCGCACGGCACCATTGGCCAGACTGTCGCCCGCCGTCAGGATCGCGGTGAAGGTGAGGCCTTTCTCGCGGACGAGACGGGTGACCGCCTCGGCGCCGAGTTCCGGCAGCCAGTCGTCGACCTCGAGCACCAGATCGGCATCGGCCGTCAGCCCATGATGCTGCAGGGCGTCGCGCCAGCCCTCCAGGCGCCGCTCGATCGTCCGCCGCCCCGGCCTCAGCATGAACAGGATACGTTGATGTCCCGCCTTGATCAGCCGCTCGGCGGCAATGAAGGCGGCCGATCGGTTGCAGGGCGTAACACTCGAAAGCCGCATATAGGGATCGTCGCTGTTGACGAGCACGACGGGCTTTCCGAGATCGGCGGCCGCCGCCAGCATCTCCTCCTCGTCGACGGTCAGGATCAGCATGCCGCCAAAACTCGGATCGTCACGCATCTCGGCGACGACCCGGGCTTCATCCCCCTTGTCGGCGATAGGGCGCATCGCCAGTTCGATGCCGAGAGCGGCTGCGCGCGCATTCAATCCTTCGAGCACATAGAGCGTGAACTGGTTGCGGACATAGTCGATCATCGCCGCGCCGGAGGCGACGAGCATGACCTTCTTGCCGGCAACGCTCGCCGGCAGGGCGTAGCTGACCGCACTCGCCGTTTCCAGCACCAGCTTGCGAATCTCCGGCCTGACGCCCTTTTCGCCAGCCAGCGCACGCGACACCGTGCTGATCGAGACACCGCATCTGGCGGCAATGTTGTCGAGGCGCGTGCGCCTGCCTTTTTTCTCTTCCGCCGCCATGTCCTCTCCTCGCTCCCGACTACTATGCAAAAATCTTTCAGATTGCGCAAATGGAATGCCTATGCACAATTGTTGCCTGAGGAGTCCGCGACAAGCGGCAGAGCAGGGAGGCTTTGAAATGTGGCTAGGCGGCCAGTCCATGCGTCGGCGTTTTACCCGGCGTCCCAAGGCTTGAGCATGATGCCGAAAAGTGTGAGCGGTTTTCGGGCGACATCATGCTCCAACTGTTCTGGGGCGGGCTGAAATATGACCACTGAGCAGCAATCCCATCTCCGCCGCGCAACGGCGAAGGATAGCCCGATCGTCTACTGGCAGCTCGCCAACCTGTGGCAGGAGCGCTATGACGTCGCCGACCGTCCGATGGACGGCAACATGGATCCGTTTTTCTTCGTCACCAAGACGAAGAATTTCATCCCGCATGAATATCCCTGCCGCACCGAATTCAAGAAATCCTTCTCCGGCCGGCGGCCGCAGCCGGCTGCCGAGTTCGACGCTGTCCGGTGGTGGCTTCCCTTTGCCTCCCCGCGTGTCGATCTCTCCGGCTTCTGGTTTCGCCCGACGCGCATCGGCTGCTGGGCGCGCACCTTCCTCGATGCCCGCTCAGTGGGACCCGCGACGCTTCGCCTGTCGACCTGCGGCGGTGCGATCCTCTTCGTCAATGGCCGCGAGCAGGGCTTCATGGCGCCTTATCAGCGCAATCTTGAAGCCCAGCAGCTCTTCGAGATCGAACTGGCGGCCGGCCTCAACGAGATCCGCGTCTATTTCGACGATCTCGCCGAGCGCGACGCGCGTTTCTATTTCCAGCTGGATTATGTCGAAGGACCGGAAGTTGAAGCCGCCGTGCCCGTTCCCATCGCCGCCGGCGACGCGGATGCGCTGGAGGTCATCCTCGAGGGCATGCGCTTCGACCGCACCGCCTATCTCGGCGAAGATGTCACGATCCTCTTCCCCGTGCCGCTGCCGGTGGCGCTGAGCTGCCATGTCGAGATCGAAGGCGACTTCATGTCGATCGAGCGCTTCGACTATGATTTCGAGCTGGAAGCGGGAGCAACCAAGCTGGAACTCGGAACCTCGGCTGATATGCCCGCCGATTTCCGCCATTTCCGCATCACCTTCAAAACAGGCGAGCTCTCGCTCGGCCGAACGCTCGGCGTCGAGATCTGTCATCCCCAACGCCAGGGGGAAGCGCCCGCCGCTCTGGAGGACCGCGTCGCCGAGGCGCTGGCCGAGGTCGCCGCCCATTCCGAACCCGATACGGTCTGTGCTTTCGCGCGTCTTGCGCAGGGGCAGGGCGGCGAGGAAACCGAGGCGATGATCTCGGCCATGCTGCCGGTCATCGAGGATTGCCACGACTGCGCCGATTTCGTGCTGGTGCCGCTGCTCTTTGCCTATACGCGCTGGAGCGATCTGCTGTCACCCGAGCTGCGCGACAGGATCGAGCACGCCGTCCTCAATTACCGCTATTGGATGGACGAACCGGGCAACGACGTTCAGTGGTATTTTTCGGAAAACCACGCGCTTCTCTTCCATACCGCCGCCTATCTCGGCGGCAGGCTTTTCCCCGATGCCGTCTTCGTCCGTTCCGGCCGCACCGGCGCCGAGCAGATGCAGGTCGGCGAACAGCGTGTTCGCGCCTGGCTCGATCATTTCGAGCGCTGGGAAATGGCCGAGTGGAATTCCGTTCCCTATTTCCCGATCGACCTCAAGGGGCTGACGGCGCTGGCCGCCTGTGCGCCAGATGAGACGATCCGCAGCCGGGCGAGTGCTAGCATCGTCCGCCTGATGGAGATCGTCGCCCGCTCGGCCCATCACGGCATGCTGACCGGCAGCCAGGGCCGTTCTTACGAACATACGCTGCGCCCCGGCCGCTCGGTCGAACTCTCCGCTATTGCTAGGCTGCTCTGGGGCCGCGGCTGGTACGGCCGGCGTGTCCACGCTTTGCCGCAGCTTGCCGTCTGCATTCGCGATCATGGCCTGCGTTTTCCAGAAGCTCTTGCGGCGATTGCGGCGCACCAGTCCGACGACGCGCAGGAATGGACCTTTTCCCAGGGCGAGAACCGTTTCGCCGCGCTCTACCACTATAAGACCCGCGACACCGCGCTTGGCACCATCGCCCATTATCGTCCCGGCGCCTGGGGCTACCAGGAGACGGTGCTGCATCTGCGCTTGGGCGATCGGCCGGAAGCGCAGATCTGGATCAACCATCCCGGCGAAACCATCCAGTTCGGGTATGGCCGGCCGAGCTTCTGGGGTGGCTGCGGAACGCTGCCGCGCGTCCATCAGTATCGCGATCTGGCAATCCTCGATTTCGAGATCCATGAGGGCCAGCCGGATTTCACCCATGCCTGGTTCCCGCTCGAGGCCTTCGACGACACGGTGGTCGACGGCAATCTGGCGCTCGCCCGCTCAGGCAACGGGATTGCGATGCTGATCGGCAACGGCGCGCTGGAGCCGGTAAAGCAAGGGCCGACGACGGATATCGAGCTGCGGCTGGCTGGCCGCAAGGGCCGCTGGATTGTCCGTCTCTCCGATGTCGGGCGCGAGGGTAGCCTTGACGGCATGCAGGCGCGTTTCGCCACGCTCTCGGCGCGGCGAGACGACGAGGGTGCATTGATCGTTATCGATCCGGATTATGGCCGGGTCGTTTTCGAAGAGGACGGTACCATGCGCGCCGAAGGCCGCATTCTTCGCCCGGCGGACTGGTCGGTGCGGGGAGACGCGGTACATCTGAAGATACCGGGCAGGCAGCCTCGGCGCGCGGCCTCGTAGACGACGTGTCCGGCAGGTGGAGGACCGGCCGGACGCAGGAATTGATCGGTCAAGAGGAGGAGAAAATGACCAGAATGAAATCGATCGGCGCGGCTTTTGCTGCGGTTCTCTTGAGTTCCGTTGCCGCCCATGCCGGTGACGTGCGCATCATGTGGTATTCCGACGGCGGCGAAGGCGAGGTAATCAAGGACCTGCTCTCGCGCTTCTCCAAGGCCAATCCCGACGTCAACGTCATCCTCGACGAGGTCTCCTACGACGTCGTCAAGGAACAGCTGCCGGTGCAGCTCGAAGCCGGGCAGGGCCCGGATATCGCCCGCGTCACCAATCTGAAGGCGCCGGCGCAGCACTGGCTTGATCTTCGCCCACTCCTTGCCGATGCGAAATACTGGGACGACAATTTCGGCGCCCAGGCCGACTGGATGCGTCCGGACGGCTCGAATGCCATCACCGGCTTCATGACGCAGCTGACGCTGACCGGCGGCTTCGTCAACAAGACGCTGTTCGAGCAGGCCGGCGTCGAGATCCCCGGCCCGAAAGCCACCTGGGACGACTGGGCGGCGGCCGCCAAGAAGGTCGCCGACAGCCAGAAGGTCTTCGCCATGGCGATCGACCGCTCCGGCCATCGCGTCTCCGGCCCGAACATCTCCTACGGCGCCAACTATATCGCCGCCGACGGCAAGCCGGCGCCGATCGATCAGGGCGCCAAGGACTTCCTCAGCCGCTTCGTCAAGTGGAATGAGGACGGCACCATCAACAAGGATGTCTGGGTCAGTGCTGCCGGCACCACCTACCGCTCCGCCGCCGAGGACTTCATCAATGGCGGCCTTGCCTATCTTTATTCGGGCAGCTGGCAGGTTTCGGGTTTTGCCCAGAAGATTGGCGACAATTTCGACTGGGTGATGGCGGGCAGCCCCTGCGGTTCGGTCGCATGCTCCGGCATGCAGGGCGGCGCCGGTCTGGTTGCCGTCAAATACACCAAGAACCCGAAGGACGTCGCCAAGGTGATGGACTACCTGGCAGGTGCCGACGTGCAGAAGGAATTTGCCGAACGCAGCCTGTTCATTCCGGCGCATAAGGGCGTTGCCGCCGGCCAGATGGACTTCAAGACCGACAATCCGCATGTGCAGGCGGCGCTGAAGGCCTTCGTCGAAGCGGCCGGCCAGACGGCGGCACCGGCCATGAAGCTGCCGGGCTGGAAGTGGTCGGACGCCTATTACAGCGCCATCGTCGCCCGCATCAGCCAGGTGATCGCCGGCGAAATGAAGCTCGACGACGCCTATGCCCGCATCGACGAGGACATCAAGGCCAAGGTTGCCGGCAACTGACGGAAGAACAGATGACGGCGAAGACGGTTTCTTCTGAACCACCTGTCAAAACCGGTCTGCGGCAGGCGCTCTTGGCGCCTGTCCGGCTTGCCATGGGGCTCGTCGATATTCCCATGCGCGGCTGGCAGAAGCTGACCGGGCTGAACGGCATGGCGGGCGTCTTCCTGGCGCCCAACATGCTGATCTTCACCGTCTTCGTGCTGCTGCCGCTGGTCATCAACTTCATCTATTCGACGACGAGCGGCAGCGCCATCTTCCTGCAGAACAGGACCTATGTCGGCGCCGACCAGTACCGTATCCTCTTCGATTGCGGCAGCTATCTCGACCCTTCGACTTGCGCTGCCGACACCTTCTGGGCGGCCGTGCGCAACACCGCCGTCTTCGTCGTCTTCCAGGTGACTGTGATGCTGGTCGCAGCGCTCGCAACGGCGCTGATCCTCAACCGTGAGCTTTCCAATCGCGGCTTCTGGCGCGCCGTCTTCTTCTTTCCGGTGCTGCTGTCGCCCGTCGTCGTCGGCCTGATCTGGAAATGGATACTGCAGCGGGAGGGCCTGTTGAACTATGCGCTGAGCCCCTTCGGCTTCGAGCCGTTCTCCTGGCTCAGCGATCGTTTCTGGGCCTTCTTCTTCGCCGTCTTCGTCTCGGTCTGGGCGCATATGGGCTTTTATGCGCTGATCCTGCTCGCCGGCCTGCAGGCGATCCCGCGGGATCTCTACGAGGCGGCGGCGATGGACAGCGCCCGTCCAACCCGCATTTTCCGGCGGATCACCCTGCCGCTTCTAATGCCGAACCTCATCGTCGTGCTGGTCTTGGCGCTGATCCGCGCCGTGCAGATCTTCGACGAGGTCTTCGTTTTGACCGGCGGCGGGCCGGGCACCAGCACCATGTACATCACCCAGTATATCTATGAGACCGGCTTTGCGAGTTCGCTGCGCAATCCGGGGCTGGCTTCCGCTGCCTCGATCCTGATGGGTTTCGTGCTCGTCATCCTGACGCTGGTCCAGCTCGGCGTCAGTAGCCGCAACGAGAAGAAGGGAGCACGCCAATGAGCGCTGTCTCTGCCTTCCTGCTCCGCCGCCGCGGCCGAGGCTGGCACTGGACGGATGTCGTCACCTGGATCTGGCTGATCTCAGGCGTGATCCTGATGTTCGGCCCGGCCGTCTGGCTGGTCTTCTCATCGTTCAAGACGCCGGCCGCCCTTGCCGAGTTTCCGCCGTCCTTCCTGCCCTATGTCACCGAACAGGCAGTGGTGCCGGGCTACGACAAGCCGTTGCCGCTCTATAATGTCGCAATGCCGGATGGCAGCACCCGTGTGCTCGCCGAAGTGCGCCGCATCGGCATCATCGGCCAGATGGTCGATCCGAAACAGCCGGGCGAAATCGTCAAGGCGAATATCAAGGACCGCACACCGGTGCGCCAGGTCAAATTCGCCGGCGGCAACTACACCGAACCTTTCCAGCGCTTCGATTTCTTCCTGTTCCTGCGCAACTCCGTCTTCGTCACCGTCGTCGCGACGGCCATCACGCTGCTCGTCAATTCCATGGCCGCTTTCGCGCTGTCGAAATACCAGTTCCCCGGCCGCACCGCCGTCATGCTGATGATCCTGGCAACACTGATGGTGCCGCTTTCGGTCATCGTCGTGCCGCTCTATTCCGTCATCGGCACGCTGAACCTCTTCGACAGCCTCTGGGGCGTCATCCTGCCGACGGTCGCCACCCCGACGGGCGTCTTCCTGCTCAGGCAATACATGCTGACGATCCCCGACGAATTGCTCGACGCCGCGCGCATGGACAAGGCCAGCGAATGGCAGATCTACTGGCGCATCATCCTGCCGCTGTCGGCGCCGGCACTGGCGGTGCTGGCGATCTTCTCGGTCGTCTGGCGCTGGAACGACTTCCTCTGGCCGCTGATCGTGCTCTCGCGCAAGGAACTCTATACGCTGCAGGTCGGCCTCAACGTCTATGCCGGCGAACTCAATGTGCAATGGCACTACATCCTCGCCATGACCGTCGTCTCGATGATCCCGGTCGTGCTGATCTTCGTCTTCCTGCAGCGCTTCATTACGACGGGCATCGCCGGCTCGGGGCTCAAATAGGCCAGCTATAATTTGAACAGGAGAGTGCATGAGCGGGCTCGAGCTCAGGAACATCGTCAAGAATTTCGGCGCCGTCGAGGTCATTCGCGATGTCTCGCTGCATGTCAATGACGGCGAGTTCGTCGCTTTCGTCGGCCCTTCCGGCTGCGGGAAATCGACGCTGCTGCGCCTCATCGCCGGCCTCGATAAGCCCACCGGCGGCAGCATCGCCATCGACGGCAAGGATGTCACCGCTATCAGCGCCGCCGATCGCGGCCTGGCCATGGTCTTCCAGTCCTATGCGCTCTATCCGCATATGAGTGTCAGGGAAAACCTCGCCTTCGGTCTGGAGAACACCAAGGTGGCGAAAGCCGAGATCGAAGCGCGTATCACGGACGCCGCCCGCATGTTGGAGATCGAGCCCTTCCTGCAGCGCCGTCCGGGCCAGCTCTCCGGCGGTCAGCGCCAGCGCGTCGCGATCGGCCGCGCCATCGTGCGGCGGCCGGATGCCTTCCTGCTCGACGAGCCGCTGTCCAATCTCGACGCCGAACTCAGGGTCAGCATGCGGGCCGAACTGGCGGCCCTTCACGCCCGCCTGAAGGCGACGATGATCTATGTCACCCATGACCAGGTCGAGGCGATGACGCTGGCCGACCGCATCGTCGTCTTGAGAAGCGGCAGGGTCGAGCAGGTGGGAACGCCGCTGGAACTCTATAACAACCCGGCCAATCGTTTCGTCGCCGGCTTCATCGGCGCGCCGCACATGAATTTCCTCGAAGGTGCGATTGTCGGTCACCAGGGCGGTTTCGCTGAGGTCGAAACCGTTGGTGGCCATCGTCTCTCGGTGATTGCCAAGGAGGCACGCCCGACGGGCGAAAGGGTCAGCATCGGCATCCGCCCGCAACACATCACCCTGGCCGATGCGGCCTCAGCGAGCAGACTGGACACCCGCGTCACCCTTGTCGAGGAACTGGGCTCGGAGACCGTCGTCCACGCCGACGCAGGCGGGAAGAAGCTGATTGCGGTCTTTGCCGGCCAGCAGCGGATGAAATCGGGCGACAGCCTGCCGCTGCATCTCGATCCCCATGTGCTGCACCTCTTCGGCGAGGACGGCCGGCGTCTGTCCTGATGGGCTGAACCGCTCGTCAGCTTCCAGTCAGGCGCTCCCAATTCGCATGCGCGAACTTTGCCTTTTTGGCCGCATCGAGCTCCAGATCTTCGACAAATCGCCGCGCCTCGCCTCCGGGGCGATATTGGTATGGGTAGTCTGTCGAGAACAGGATGCGGTCCCCTCCGACGGCATCGATCGCCTGTCGCAAATAGGCCGGGCTGAACATGCCGCTTGCCGTCACATAGAGATTGTTTCGGACATAGTCGAGGAATGGCCGCTGGAGTTTGGACACCCGATCCAGCATGACGAGCCGCTCGAGATAAAACAGCACCAGCTCACCCCAGTGCCCGAGGATGACCTGGAGGTTCGGGTTACGGTCAAAGACGCCGCCCAGGATCAGGCGCACGAACTGGATGCCGGCCTCGAAATGCCATCCGAGGGCAAATGTGGACAGGGCGAGATCGATGGGTGCGCCGAAGCCCGCATAATAGCTGTCGCTAATGCTTGTCTGCGGGATCTGAGGATGAATCAGGAGCGGGACATTGAGTTCCGCTGCGCTGGCGAATGTCGGTTCGAAGATCACATGATCGAGATTCTTGTCGCCGACCCGGCCGAACAGAACGGCACCTTTGCAGCCGAGTTCCTCGACGGCTCGCTGTAGCTCCCGCGCCGCCTCGTCCGGTTGCGCAAAGGAGAGAGCCGCCATCGCCTGGAAGCGGGATGGGTGAGCCGAAACAGCCTCGGCCAGATAATCATTGGCGCGACGAGCAAGATCAATGCCAAGATGGCCGAGATTATTGAGACCCGGGGTCGTCAACGACAGAACCTGCACATCGACGCCGGTCTCGTCCATCAGAGCCAGCCGCTGCTCTCCAAGATCCGCCAGCCGTTCGCCGAGCAGACCCGGATTGAGCCCAAGCGTTCCGTCGTCGGCGCCGGGGATCGTGTTCCACCCATGCTTCACCTCATCGGGCAGGACATGCTCTTCGATTGCGATGATCTTCATTGGTGAATTCCTTCGGTCAGGACTTTTGGGTGAGTTGATCGACGATCGCCTGGCCGACGCCGTGTGCAGACGCGGGGTTCTGACCTGTGATCAGACGGCCATCGACCACCACCTTCTCCGTCCAGTTCGGCGCCGGCTGATGCCGCGCGCCTCGCTCCTTGAGGGTCGTTGCCAGCAGATAAGGCACGACCTTGGTGTACTTGACCTCCGCCTCTTCCTCGTCCGTGAACGCGGCGAGCTTCTTGCCCGCGACCAAATGGCTGCCGTCCGAGAGCGTTGCGTTCACCAATGCAGCGGGGCCGTGGCAGACCGCCGAGACGATGCCGCCGGTTTCGTAGATGTCGCGGATGACGCGTTGCACAGCCGGGCTGTCGGCGAAATCCCACATCGTGCCATGACCGCCGGCGAAGAACACCGCTGAGTAGCGAGCGGGATCGAGTTCGTCGAGGATGAGCGAGTGGGCGAGCGCATCGCGGAACTCGCGGTCCTTCCAGAAGCGGGCGTTGACCGGATCGGTGAGGTCGAAGAAGTCGATCGGCGGATGGCCGCCCCGGATCGAGGCGATCTCGGTCGGGATTCCGGCCGCGCGGAAAACCTTGAGTGGATGCGTGAGTTCGACCATCGCAAAGCCGGTCGGCTCGCCGGTATCGCCTCTGATCGGATGGCTGGTGACCACGCAAAGGATGGGCTTGATGTTATTTGCCATTGTCTTGGCTCCGCACGAGTTGAGCGAGGCAATGTCGATCACGAAGGTCGCTCTTCAACATGCGCTCGTAGGCTCTGCTGCGCCCACCGAATTCGCGATCGGGCGCAAACTGTTCCGTTGTATCGCAGACGGGGAATCTCAGGCGTTGCCTGAAGCAAACAGCGATTCCCAGTTGAGGAAGGGGCCAAGCGGGATGACCTCCCAGTCGATGAGTCCGGCCTTGGCCAGCGGGAATTCGCTCAGGGCCTCCTTGGCGGCTTCGACCGACTCGCATTCGGCGATGATGGCGACACCCGGACGGTCCTGGCGAAAATAGATGTCGCGGATGATGCCGCCCTTGTACATCTGCCAGGCGTGTCGGGCTTCATCCGTCATATGCGGCTGGTACTTTTCCAGACTAGCGCCAGGCTGGGGAATATCGAGGCAAAGCAGTTTCATGGCAAAATTCCTTGGTTGAGAAAGATGGATCAGGCGGGTTGAAACCGGCGCACGGTCTCGGCCACGCGACGACCGAGGTAGCCCGCGGTGTTGAGGTCGCTTCCGGCCGGCGTGATATCTGGCGCTTGATCAACATTCGATTGGGTCATGACGCCAAGCCAGCTCCCGAGCCGGTTGAGGTCGTCTGTGCTGCCGGTGCTGCTGCTGTTGCCCGGCATCAGATCGAGACCAACCCAGATCATGCCGTGTTGCGCGGCAAACAGCGCCATCGATACGAGCGAGTTCAGCTTGTCGCCGTGCTGGGCTCCGGAGTTGGTGAACCCGGCAGCGATCTTGTTGCGCCACTTCAGCTCCGACCAGGCCGCTTTGGTGGAGTCCTCGAAGAACTGCTTGAGCTTGGCGCTAATGAGGCCGTTATAGGTCGGCGACCCGAAGATAATGGCGTCGCTCCGTTCCAGCGCATTCCAGTCCATCGCGCCATCCGCGACGGCGACCAGTTTCGCCTCGGTTCCTTCCACTTCCCGTACGCCCTCGGCAACCGCCTCGGCGACACGCGCGGTATGGCCGTAGCCGCTGTCATAGACGATGGATACCAGCAATTGCCGTCCTTCCGTTGATGAGATGGCGCGCGAACGGTGGGCGATGTTTGCGATGTGTCCGGCCTGCTCAGGTTGCGGTTGCCATGAAATATCGATTGCTTGGCCAGCCTTATATCGTTGAATATAGTTGACGATTAGAAATCGTTTTTCTCTTCTTTGGTTCCTTAGGTTCTCCAATCTCAGGACCGTTCTTTGCGAGGATCCGCACGGTGCGAGACAGGTTTGATGGGGTGCAAGTCTTTGTCGAGGCAGTCGAGACGGGCGGCTTCGCCAAAGCTGCCGAGCGATTGTCGTTGACGCGCTCCGCGGTCGGTAAGGCCATCGCGCGTCTCGAGGAGCGCCTGGGCGTCCGGTTGTTTCACAGGACCACGCGGACGCAGAGCCTGACCGAGGATGGTCAGCAATATTACGAGCGCTGTGTGCGTGCGATCGAGGAATTGCGCGCGGGCGAGTGTCTGCTGGAATCGGGCCGGCGCGAGGTCGTCGGCAGGTTGCGCGTGTCGCTGCCCGTCTTGTTTGGCCGCTACTGCGCCGCACCCATCCTGCGTGCCTATGCGCGCCAGCACGAGAGGCTTGAACTCGAACTCAGCTTCAGTGACCGCCAGATCGATCTGATCGCCGACGGCTTCGATTTGGCGGTGCGCAACGGCGCCCTTGGCAACGGAACCGCGCTCCACGCCCGGCGACTGGTCAGCCCACGCAAGGCGCTCTGCGCCTCTCCAGCCTATCTTGCCGCACGAGGGGAGCCGAGTTCTCTGGGGGATCTGTCAGAACATGACACGCTCGTATATTGGCGCAACGATTATGGCCTGACCTGGCAGCTTCCCGATGCGACCGGTGCTCTCATCGACCTGTCGGTCACTTCAAGACTGCGCTTTGACGATCTCGAAGTGATCGCCGATGCCGCCGTCGATGGCATGGGCCTGGCTTGGCTTCCCTACTGGCTGATCCATGACCGCGTGCAGGCAGGCGAACTGATCGAACTCTGGACCGATCGACCGAGGGCGGCGATGGAATGCTACGCCGTCTGGCCAACCACCCAATATCTGCCGTTGCGGTCGCGACTGGCGATCGATGCGCTTGCCACCGAATTGCCGAAGCGTTTCGTTGTCTGAAGCGGATCCCTTCGGGCTTCATTTCCCGCAAGAGCCGCGCAACGGTGCCTGAAGTGGCTCTCCATGGTGTCGTCGCAGCCGCTCACGTTGAATAACGCAATGCGTTCACGAGAAGGGAAAAAGCGGGCGAAGACTGGCGTCGGCTTGGGTAGTAGAGATGGAAGCCCTCCCAATAGGGCGAAAAATCTTCCAGAAACCGGTGGAGGCGACCAGTTCCGAGATGGAGCTTGGCGATATCTTCCGGGACATAGGCAAAGCCGAAGCCGTCGAGAGCCGCCTCAAGAACGTTGTAGATCGTGTTGAAGACCAGCTGTCCGTCCACCCGAACCTTGATCTCGCGGCCGTTCTCTTCGAACTCCCAGGCATAGAGACCGCCATAGGTGGGCAGGCGCAGATTGATGCACCTGTGCTGCATGAGGTCCTTCGGATGTCTTGGAATATCGCGTGAGGCAAAGTAGGATTCTGCGGCGACGACGGCGAAGCGAACATCCGGCCCGATCCTCACCGAGATCATGTCCTTGGCGATCTGTTCGCCGAAGCGCACGCCGGCGTCGTAGCCTTCACTGACGATGTCCTGCAGACCGTAGTTCACGTCCAGTTCGAGCCTGATGTCGGGATATTGTTGGAGAAAGGTTCGAAGCTTTGGCCATATGTAGCACTGGATCTGGTAATCGCCGGCGGTCAATCGGACGGTTCCAGCCGGCTGGTCCCGAAGAATGTTGAGCCCATCGAGCGCAGATCCGATCTCGTCGAAAAGCGGACCGATGCTCTGCAGCATCCGTTCGCCGGCCTCGGTGGGTGAGACGCTGCGCGTCGTCCTTGTCAGCAGCCGCACCCCCAGCCGCTGCTCGAGCTGACGGAGCGTATGGCTCAGCGCCGACTGCGAGACGCCGAACTTGGCGGCGGCTTTGGTGAAACTGCGCTCCCTCGCAACCACCAAGAACACCATCAGGTCGTTGATATTCTGGCGCTCCACTGATGATTCCTCCTCATAGACCGACGCCCATCATAAACGCCTGCCTATGAAATGGTAGCAATCAACTCTGGACCAGCAAGCACGCCGGACCCCTTTGCGCCGGACCGGCGTGCTTTCGCTGCAGGCTGGAGCTTCACTTTGCCCGGCTACGCAGCACCTCTCCGACAACCGACGATGCAGAGAAGGCGTTCGGCCAGCCGGCGTAGAAGGCCGTATGGGCAACGACCTCGCCGGCTTCGTCGGCGGTCAGGCCGTTATCCATGGCGCGGTTGAGGTGATAGGTGATCTGAGCGCTCTGGCCCGATGCGATCAGCGAGCTGACCGTCACGAGGCTGCGGTCTCGCGGTGCAAGGCCCGGCCGCTGCCAGAGATCGAGGAACAGCGGGTCGGTTGTGAACTGCACGAGCCCCGGAGAGATCGGACCGACATTCTTTTCGACGCCGGTGGCGCGTTGGCGCTCGGCTTCCTCGTTGAGTGGCAGCAGTTGCGGAGAGGCCGCAGGCAGCTGATCGGTGGTGATGCCCCGATCTTTGAAGACGTCCTTGGTCGCCGCGACTGCCGACATCGCGTTCGACCAGCCCGAGTAGAAAGCCAGATGCGTGATGATCTCGGAGACCTCCGTCGAGGTCACCCCGCTATCGAGAGCGACGTCGATGTAGTGCTTCAGATCGATTGCCTGGTTTCGGGCGATCAAAACGGCGAGCGTGACGATGCTGCGATCGCGACGTGACAGTTGCGGCCGCTGCCACAGGTTTCCGAGCACGTCCTCTTCAGCGTATCGGCCAAGAGCCGGCGATACGGACTGGATATCGCTGACCGACAATGATGAAGCACTTGCCGGCATGGCTCCGCCTCCACTTCCTTCCTGGGCCATGACAGGCTCGCCCATCGTGAGCGAGATTGCCGTGGCGGCCAAAATTCGTTTCATGATGATATCCTTCCAACTCGGTTGTTCCGGCATCGCCTGGAATGGGCCTGCAACGGCGCAACGACGAAAGCCGCAATGCGCCCGTCGTCAGCGTCGAAGCACGGTTCTGTGGTATTGCTGCTGCAGAATGTGCCGCTAGAGACCGGATCGACGCAGCATTTCTTCGGGATAACGAGCTCCCTGAATGACGATGTTGGTCTGCTCGATCTCATCGAGATCGGCCTTGTCCAAGGTGACGTTCAGCGCCCCGATATTCTCCTCGAACCGTTCGAGCTTGCGGGTGCCGAACAGCGGAACAATCCAGCGCTTCTGCGCCAGCAGCCAAGCTAGCGCGACCTGCGCCGGCGTCACACCATGCTTCTCGCCGATCTTGCCGGTCAGCTCGACCAGCTTCAGGTTGGCAAGACGCGCTTCCTCGGAGAAGCGGGGGATTCCCGCTCGGATATCGGAACTGTCGAATGTGGTGTTGAGGTCGATCTTGCCGGTCAGAAATCCCTTGCCGAGAGGGCTGAAAGGCACGAGCCCGATGCCGAGCTCCTCGAGCGTCGGAATGATTTCGGCCTCCGGCTCGCGGGTCCACAAGGAATATTCGCTTTGCAACGCGGCCACCGGCTGTACCGCATGCGCACGGCGTATCGATCGGGCACCGGCCTCGGACAGACCGAACCACCGCACCTTGCCCTCGGCGATCAGCTCCCTGACCGTGCCGGCCACATCTTCCATGGGCACGTCTGGATCGACCCGGTGCTGATAGTAGAGGTCGATGTGGTCGGTGCGCAGGCGCTTTAGGCTGCCCTCGATGGCGCGGCGGATCTGCGCCGGCTTGCTATTGACGCCACCGCGGTGCTCGCCCGTCTGCTGATCGATGTCCCAGCCGAATTTCGTGGCGATCTTGACCTTGGCGCGAACCGGAGCAAGCGCCTCGCCCACCATCTCCTCGTTCGTCCAGGGGCCGTAGACTTCAGCGGTGTCGAAGAAATCCATGCCGCGTTCGACAGCGGTGCGAAGCAGGTCGATCATCTCCATTCGGTCGGGGAGCTCGCGGGCCTTGCCATAGCCCATGGCGCCCAGCGACAAAGCGGAGACCTCCAGGCCCTGGCCGAGTGTGCGCTTGATCATTTGCTTCTCCTCTTTTCAGGTTGATTTGAAGAGCTATCGACGACGCGCGCCCTGAGGCGATCGCATGCCGATCTCATGCGATCCGACCGCCGTCAGGTTTTTTCCTCGCGCGGCGTGATCCGGACGGTTGCCGCGCGTGCTCGGGCACTGACCATCGGCGCGAGATACTGGCTCTTGCCGTATTTGGCGCGGTAAGCGTCGTCGATGCGATCGTTGATTGGGCCGTCCACAGGCTCGAAGGCGACCGTGCGCGTCATCCCGGCGGCAATGATCCGTCCGGCCTTCTGGTGGACCGCCGCCTGATACCATCTGGACTTCTGACCATAGTAGCCGCGTACATAGAGCCAGCCATCGACAACGACCTCCCAGATCCAGGTCGGGGTGCCATAGGTGGCGCCATCTTCGCGAAACGGTGCGATTTTCAGATCGTCGGCCTGATCGATTTTGCTAAGTTCGTCATCCGACCAGTTCATCGTCGCTCTCCGCTTGTGTCGGCCGCAGCCGTCATACTGCTTCTCAATCTTATGCTCTGAATATAGGGCGCCCCCCAGCCATGATTAGGCACAGCAAATCGCATGAACTTATGAGCGTGAATCATCAATGCGGGCCGGTCACAGGGGGCTAAGCAACCACTCGGCTGGAAGGGTGGCTTAAGCGGACATCCGTCCTCGCTCACATCAGTAGGGGGGCTAACTCGGCGCACCGGAACATGGTGATCGATTGCGGTTCGATCGGCATTCTGCTACGAACGGCCTGTCGAAAGAGTGCTGACCGGATGGTAGCCCGGTCGCCGTCTCAAGGGACGGCAATTCTCCCTCCAAGGGTATCCGCGACACCCGAGACCGGCTTGCCGGTCGCAAAGGTGTGTCCGCTGATAACCACGTCATCGTCGGCGCACCTTCTCAACTGTTGGAAGGATGGACGACCTTGAAGCTCACAGGAAACACAATTCTCATTACTGGCGGCGCAACCGGCATCGGTTTTGCGCTCGCGCGGCGCCTTTCCGAAAAGGGCAATCACGTCATCATTTGCGGTAGAAGCGAAGGCGCGCTCCGGAAGGCACAGGAGGACGTGCCTGCGCTGATCACCCGCATTTGCGACCTTGCCAACGGCGAGAGCCGCCATTCTATGGTCGAATGGCTGAAGGCGGAGCATCCGGCACTCAACGTCGTCGTCAACAACGCCGGCGTTCAGCATCGGCGCGATTTCAATACGGATCCGGCGATCGAAACTCTCGATCAGGAAGTGGCGATCAATCTTACGGCGCCGATCCATCTGATCGCTCAGCTGCTCGCTACCTTGCGGCAGCAAGAACATGCGTTCATCATCAACGTCAGCTCGGGCCTCGCTTTTTCGCCGATGGCCGATGTGCCGGTCTATTGCGCCACGAAGGCCGCGATCCACTCCTTTACGCTCAGCCTGCGCCATCAGTTGAAATCCACAGCAATTCGGGTGATCGAGGTCGCGCCACCGATCGTCGATACCGCTCTCGGCGGTGGTACGCGCAGCGAAGGCACAGCAAGCCGCATGATGGTCTCCTCGGAAGAGTTCGCTGCCGATGCGCTGGCGCAGCTTGAAGCGGATAAGGATGAGATCCTCGTCGGTATCTCCGCCGACACGCGCCGGATGGGCGAAGCCCTGTTCGAGCGCATGAACAGCCGCTCCTGATGGGTGTGGATTGCCGTGACCGGTCGCGGCAATCCCTCCCGAAGATCGCCGCTCGGCCGCTAGATCTGCAAGCGGACGACGTCACACTAACGATGGTGCCAGAATTTGGCACCGTGGTGGTCTAACCTGCATCGACGTGACGGAATTCAGGAAAGCCATGGTCATCAGACTTCGCGGCGACGCCGGAAATTGCCTCCGCGGATGTCCATGCGATCCCCAAGCATTCCCATCAAACGCGGGCAGGGGAGGTTGCCTGGTCATCGGGCCGATGGCGCTGCCCGGGCTCGCGGCGGCTGCCACCGTCACAGTCGTGCCTTCAGCAAAACAGGAAGAATGGCCCACTATGAAACGCATTCAATATCACCAGTACGGCGGCCCCGATCTGATGCGGCTCGAGGAGTTCGAACTGGCTTCGCCGGGTAAAGGACAAGTGGCGGTTAAGATCAAGTTCGCAGCGATCAATCCTATCGATTGGAAGCTGCGGGCGGGACGGATGAAGATCGTTACGGGAAGGGCTTTTCCTCGCGCAATGGGGATGGATATTTCCGGGACCGTCATTTCGGTCGGTGAAGGGGTGACGCGCTTCAAGATCGGCGATGCCGTGTTCGGTCTTGCCCGGTTCAAGGAGAGCGGGGCCTTGGGAGAGGCTGTCGTCACCAAGGACAGCTTCTTGGCCAAGAAGCCCGACACCGTTTCGTTTGAGGAGGCGGCTTGTCTCGGGACGCCTGGAGCCACTGCTTGGAACGGGCTGGTCGACAAAGCGAAGCTGACTGCCGGCGAGCACGTCTTCATCAATGGCTGTACCGGTGCGGTGGGCGAAGCGGCTGTGCAGATCGCGCAGATTCTGGGCGCAAAGGTCTCGGGCAGTTGCAGCGCGGTGGCGACGGAACGGGCGCGGGCCCTCGGCGTTCAAACCGTGTTCGACTATCGGACAACTGATTTGTCGACGGTTCGCGAGCGTTTCGATGTGGTCTACGACACGGCTGCGACGATGACGGACGCCGTGGGGCTTGGGCTCTTGCGTCAGAATGGCCGGTTCGTCGACCTCAATCCCACGCCAGGGAAATTCATTCGGTCGATGTTCAACCGAAGACTGAAGGTTGTGGTGTGCACACCGAGGTCCGAGATTCTCGATAGAATCGCTCGTGCCGCCAAGGACGAAAATCTTCGCCTTCCGATCGCCGAGATCGTGCCTCTCAGCGAAGCCATTCCACTCATCACGGCTCTTGAGTCCGGACGGAAGCTCGCCGGAAAAGCCCTCGTCACGATGGAGTGAGCGTGTCACGAAGCCATCGATTATTTGACCTGATGCAAGTTCTTCGTCGTCACCGCGGAACGGTACCCGGCTTGACGCTTGCGCGAGAGCTCGGCGTTTCGCTGCGGACCATCCGTCGTGACATCGTGACGCTGCAGGCCATGGGCGCGGATATCGATGGAGAGCCCGGGGTCGGCTACATACTGCAGCCGGGTTTCCTTTTGCCGCCTCTGTCTTTCACGGAAGAAGAGATCCAGGCGCTTGTCGCTGGCGCGCAGTGGGTTAGTCGGCACACAGACGATGCTTTGGCGCACGCTGTTCAAAACGCGCTCGCAAAAATCGGCGGTGTGCTTCCCCCCGACCTGCGACGGGGCTTGGACGACAACACGTTCTTTGTTGGTCGTTCTGAAAAAGGTTCATCGGTGCTTGATCTGGCGCAGGTCAGGCGAGCGATGCGCGAGCAGCGAAAGATCCGCATCACGCACGCAGATCAAAGCGGGGCTGTGTCCGAAAGGAACATATGGCCAATCATGCTGGGATTCATTGATTCACAGCGATTTATCGCGGGTTGGTGCGAATTGCTGGGCGACTTTCGCATTTTCCAAGCTGACCACGTCATGACCGTCAGTTTCCTGGACGATCACTATCCGGGAAACCGCCGCCAACTCGTCAAGGAGTGGCGCGCTCAGGAAAAGCATCCCTGCAAACAGAGGGATTGCGGATAGCTGATTGTTGCCTCGGCCCCCGAATTTAACCTCGCTCTGCAGGCATGCCTGCAGAGCGTTTCGAAGACTTTATAGAGATCGGAAATAATGATGGCTTATACGACTTCCTCCGACCGCCCCTTCAAGCAGAAGCGGCGAATTTGGGCCTTTTGGGTGCTGACCGTTGCCTTTGTCACCTTCCAGCTCATCGCGCATCCGGGCTTCGGACCTGAAAGCCTTTTTCTCACACTGCTCGCTCAGTTTGGAACATTGTTGATCGCTTTTGGCATAATCGGACGAATCTGGGCGACCATCTATATTGGAGGTCGAAAGAATTCCGCGCTTGTGACCCAGGGACCCTATTCGATCACGCGCAACCCTCTTTATCTCTTTTCGCTCTGCACGATCAGCGGCGTCTGCCTGGTGTTTGGAAGTCTGCTTATCACCGCAATTTTCACGCTGCTCGCCTATCTTGTGTTCAGATATACGGCGAAGCGGGAGGCTGTATATTTGTCTCACCTCTTCGCTGAGCCATATGCGGAATACGCCCGGCGCACACCGTTGTTCTGGCCCAATTTCTCCAACTTTGAGTGGGGGCAGGCTCCGGTGATTTCCAACCGGGCGCTGCTGGTGACATCAAGAGATTCTCTCTTCACCATCGCCATGATCCCATTTTCCGAACTGGTCGAATACCTTCGAGAAAGCGGCTTTCTAACCATGGCTATTATTGTTCCTTGAAAGTGACTGTGTGAACAGCACCTCTTCGGCGAGGACGGGCGGCGCCTGTCCTGATAGGCTGCGAGAGCAGGTCTCGCGCTCGCGCAGACAAACGACGCCGACCCCCCATCATCCTGCGACATCGGCGCAGGCAAGCCAGCCGTCCGACGCTGACGACGGACGATGGGGCAGGGCCAGGAAGCTATGCCCGGCGGATCCGGCATGATGCCCGACGGAATGATCGGGCGGAGCATGATGATGCCGTCCGGCATGATGGACGGCATGCCGATGATGTCGATGCGCGGACACATGATGAAAATCATGTTCGCGGTCGCCGACGCCGACGGAGACGGCGCGCTGTCCTTCGAGGAGGTGACGGCGATCCACAAGCGGATATTCGACGGCGTGGACGCGAACAACGACGGCAAGGTCACGACCGACGAATTGCAGGCGTTCATGCGGCCGTAGCGGGGCCTGGGATCCAGCCTCGGCTCTGCGAATAGTCGCGGAGCCGCCGAGGATATGATAGGATCGCAATGCATTGACCACGGGAGGGGTAAATGCGCCGAGTCCTTCTGTGTCTGATCCTTTGCGCGCAATCCGCATCGACGGCGGCGGCGTCCGAGCTCGCCATTTTCCACACCGCTTCGTTCGGCGGCAGCCGGTCGGTCAGCCTCAGCCTGGCAGAGGGCGGTCCCGCCCGCGATCGCGCCTTTGATTTCGATGTCGTCATCACGTTGTCGGAATTCGACGGTGACGGGACGGTGCTCTATCGGGACGGGGGAAGACACCAGGCGAGCGTGCGCTGCGTTGCGCCCGCCATGGTGCGGATCAATTCCGCCGACTATGTGATCGACCTGTCGACGCGGCCGGGAACCGACTGGAAGCACGATCTCTGGGCGGCGCTCTGCACCGCTCCGGTTTCCTGAGCGGCAGCTTAGCGTGGCTTGATTGATCGAGGCGTCAGACCTTCCGGGGACGAACCTCCATAAACACGTATGGGGCGGCGGTTCCCGAGGGGATCGCATAGACGTCATAGACCGCGGCCGGATCGACACCCATTCCCAATGAGCCGGACGGCATCCCCGGCACGGCCAGTCCTCGGACCGGCGGCCGCTCTCGGAGCAGGCGCTGCACGGCCTCGAGCGGAACATGTCCCTCAAGGTAGTATTCCTCGACGACGGCGGTGTGGCACCCCTCCAAGTCGGCAGGTACGCCCAGCCGTGCCTTGACCGCGCCAAGGTCGTCGGTGTCGCGGGCGTCGACGGAAAATCCTGCCGCGGCCATCGCCTTCGACCATTCATGACAGCAGCCGCAGTTCGGATCCTTGTAGACGGTCATCTTCGCCGGGGCGGCGCGGGCTCCTGCGCCAAGGAAAGCCAAGGCTGATGCCGCCAACGCGATGAAGCTTCTCCTGTGCATCGTCTCCACTCCTCGATGTCCCGCCGCCCAGACCCGTCCGGGCGGCGGGAGGTGGCTATTTTACTTCGGTGACGGTCAACTTGCCATTCACGCGTTCGGCAACGAACTCGATGTTCGAACCTTCCTTCAGTCTTTCGAGCAGAGCCGGGTCTTCCACCCGGAAGACCATCGTCATCGCCGGCATGTCGAGGTTCTTCAGGTCCTCATGCTTGATGGTGACCTTCTTTGCCTTTGTGTCGACCTTGTTGACGATACCCTTGGTGTATTCTTCGGCGAGTGCGCCGAAGGCTGCGCTGGTGCAGAGCAGGGCGGCGAGGCCAATTTTGATCATTGCAGTTTTCATGCTTGTGGCTCCTTTTTGCGGGTTACTTGCCAGCGACGGTGACGTCGCCGTGCATACCGGCCTCGTAGTGGCCGGGGATCAGGCAGGCGAACTTGAACTCGCCGTCGGTGGTGAACTTCCAGACGATCTCGCCGGATTGGCCGGCCGGAAGACGGATGGAGTTGGCGTCGGCATGTTCCATTTCCGGGAACTTCTCCATGACCTTCTTGTGCTCCAGGATCTTGTCTTCCTGATCGAGCACGAATTCGTGGTCGACTGTTCCGGCGTTCTTGATCGCGATCTTGACCGTCTGCCCTTTGCGGACGTTGAAGACGGCGGGGGTGAACAACATTTTCCCGTCGTCGGTTTCCTTCATCGTGACGCGGATCGTCTGCGTCGCCTTGGCCTTGTCGCCGGGTTCTCCGATGGCCATCTTCTCGCCATGGCCGCCGGCGTGGTTGCCTGAGGCAAGTGCTGGTGACGCGATTGCTGCGAAGGCCAGTGCCATGAGATAATTCTTCATCCGTAATTCCTTTTCGATGTTGAGATTGGACCTCAGCCGTTTGTCGGCTTCGGCGTGATTTGCGTTTCCGCGTCTTTGGCCTTGGTCGCGTCCGGAAGTTCTCCGGTCCACTCCCAGGCCTGCGTTCCGGGCGGGTTTTCGTACCAGCCGGGATCTGAGTAATCGTCTGCCGAGATCCCCTCGCGGACCTTGACGACCGAGAACATGCCCCCCATTTCGATCGGACCATGCGGCCCCCAGCCGGTCATCATCGGAACGGTGTTCTCGGGGATGGGCATTTCCATTTCGCCCATGTCGGCCATGCCCTTGGTGCCCATGGGCATGTATTCCGGCTGCAGCTTCCTGATCTTCTCGGCGACCTTCGATTTGTCCGCGCCGATGAAGGTCGGGATGTCGTGACCCATGGCGTTCATCGTGTGGTGCGACTTGTGGCAGTGGATCGCCCAGTCGCCGAGATACTTGGCGTCGAACTCGTAGGCACGCATCGCGCCGACGGGGATGTCGATGCTCACCTCCGGCCACCGCGCTTCCGGCCGCACCCAGCCACCGTCGGTGCAGGTCACTTCGAAATCGTAGCCATGCATGTGGACCGGATGGTTGGTCATCGTCAGGTTGCCGACGCGGACGCGCACCCGGTCATTCCTGGACACGACGAGAGGACTGATGTCCGGGAACACGCGGCTGTTCCAGCACCACATGTTGAAGTCGGTCATCTCCATGATCCGCGGCACGTAGGAGCCGGGGTCGATGTCGTAGGCGTTGAGCAGGAAGACGAAGTCTCGGTCGACGCGCATGAACTTGGGATCTTTCGGATGGATCACGAAGAAACCCATCATGCCCATGGCCATCTGCACCATCTCGTCGGAATGCGGGTGGTACATGAAGGTGCCGGATTTCACGAGGTCGAACTCGTAGACGTAGGTCTTGCCGACTGGAATATGCGGCTGCGTCAGGCCGCCGACGCCGTCCATGCCCGACGGCAGGATCATGCCGTGCCAGTGGATCGTCGTGTGCTCCGGCAGCTTGTTGGTGACGAAGATGCGGACGCGATCGCCTTCGACAGCCTCGATCGTCGGTCCCGGTGACTGCCCGTTGTAGCCCCACAGATAGGCGGTCATGCCGTCCGCCATCTCGCGTTCGACCGGTTCGGCGACGAGGTGGAACTCCTTGACGCCATTGTTCATCCTGTGCGGCAGGGTCCAGCCGTTGAGGGTGACCACGGGCTGATAGTCAGGACCGGAGCTAGGGCGGAGTGGCGGCTGCATGTCGGCCGATTCCATCGTCGGGGCCTCGGGCAGACCCATCGCCGAGGTCTTCGTCCAGGCGGCTGTGGTGAGCAGGGCAGCGCTGGCTCCAAAAAGTTGTCGTCTGTTGAACATGGTGTGTCCTTTCTCAATGACCGCCGCCAGCGCTGCTTTCGGAAGCAGCGGCGACCTCGGTCTCTGCCGCCGCCTTCGTCGCGCCGCCGCCGTAGATCGCAGGCGCCAGATCGGCTTCGGCCAGCCAGAAATCTCGCTTCGCGTTGACGGAAAGCAGGGTGGAGTTGATCTTGTCGCGGGTGTCCGTCAGCAGCTCGAAGGTGTTCGAGATCATGCCGTTGTAGGTCAGCAGGGATTCCTCCTCGACCTTGGTGCGCAGCGGCACGACGTTGTTGCGGTAGTGCCGCGCGATATCGTAGTGCGAGCGGTAAGCCTCGTAGGCGGAGCGTGCTTCCGATCGGACGTTGACGGCTTTTTCGGCCAGCAGGTTCGCCGCCCGCATGTAGGCCAGCTCGGACTTGCGCATCCGGGCCTTGCCGGTGTCGAAGATCGGGATGGCGAACTCAAGCTCGACCTGCGCAGTGGTCCTCGTTTTCGTCTCGTCGTCCTCGATTTCGCGTTCCGTTTCGAAACCGGTCAGGATTTCGAGGTCGGTCACATAGCGTGTCGCCTCGGTGAGGCCGTAGGACTTGGCCGTGGCCTCAAGGTCGAGCTTAGCGATCTGCAGGTCGATACGGTTCCTGAGGGCTTCGGCCTCGATGGTATCGCGTCTGACGACGGATTTGGGGAGCGGGGGCAGGCTGTTCGGGACCTGGTAGTCCAGATCGGAGCCCCAGAGGCCCATCAGCCGCGTTAGATCCTCCTTGGCGAGACGGGCCGCCAGCCGGGCCTTTGCCGTTTCTCCGGCGAGCTCGGCGACGAAGACATGTTCACGGGCCTGGGCGCCCTTGGCCATCGCGCCTGTCTCGCCCAGCTTCTCGGCGAGTTCCGAGGCTGCGTCGGCAGTCGCCTGGGCGTGCTGGAGCTGCCCGACGTTTTCCCATGACGCGACCGCGCCGATCCAGGCGCGCCGGGTGTCAGCAGCGACCTGGAGTGTCTTCACTGCAGCGGTCAACTGCGCCTGCCGGAAGCGGGTGTCGGCGATCGCCACGTCCCGGTTCCTCGTGGCGAGCGCCAGGATGTTCGTCGTGATCATTCCTTCGATCGTTTTGAACGCCCCCAGCTCCGGCGTCCCCATGCCTGTCGTGCCGATGGAGACGGTCGGATTGATGAACATCGTCGACTGCCAGGCGTCGGCGGCGCTGTCGCCGAGATCGGCATAGGCGGCCTGGAGGCCCTTGTTGTTGAGCAGCGCGATCTGGACGGCCGTCTCGACGTCGAGAGGCTTCGTTCGAGCAAGCAGGCCTTTGACCTGCGCGGCCGCCGATCGGGCCTGGTTCTGGTTTTGGATCCAGACGGTCTCTTTCGCCGTGACAGTAGCGGTTTTGTTGGCAACGGAGGTGAAGCCCGCCTCCTTGCGGGAATAGTCGGTACCTGTAACGCAGCCGCTCAAGGCGAGCGGGAATGCCAGCGCCGCGATCAGTCTTGTGGTGCCGATCATGAGCCGTCTCCATTCATGGGAGACTGCAGATCGTTCTGTCTGCGCCAGGGTTTGGGATCGACCGGCTGGCGGGCGACGTAACCTGTGATCGGCGACCTGTATGCCGGCGGAAGCGCGGACGGCTGAATGACCGCGGTGGGAAATGCCACCACGTCGGGAGGAAGCGTGGATGCGCAGCCACCGGCAACAAGCGGCAGCCCCACCACGAAAAGCGAGGGTTTCATTTTGAAATATCCGAATAGGAGATAGCCTACGGCGCGCTCGCCCAGAAACAGGCAAGCGTCCGACTAGACCCGATCAAGCGGGTGCGTCTCTATTCAGATATTCGGGGGACGGTTGAGGGTCGGCAGTTCGCCAAGGGTCGTCCGGTCGTCGATGAACTGCCGGATCGAGGTTACGACAGGTCCGCCGACGTCCTGGCCTTCACAAATAATGCCGAGCCCGCCACAGAAATCCTTGCAGCACTCTTGCTTGACGGGCTTCGATACGCCATCGGCGTCACCGCTGGCCTCGCCTTGGGAGTGATCATGGACAGCCATCTTCGTCATGTCATGGCCATCGTGATGCTGCATGGCATCGGTTTCTGACACGGCCGCTGCCATTTCGGGGAACGAGGAGCCATGCATGGCGGCGCTGGCGTTCGACAGCGAGTACCCCGCCAGTGATATGATCATCACCAGCCGCATCATCACGAGCAGCCTGCTCATTGCGATTCGGTACATCTTGCCCATGCCCCTCGAACTACATGCAAAGCAGCTCGATTTCAATTGCAACTCACCTGTCGTCAATGTTCGAGTCCTTTATGTGGCACGAACATCATCCCGTTCACGATCCCTGTGTTCGCCGCCAAGACCGGCCGCTATGTTGTGCTGACGCTGGCCACCCTAGAAATTCTCGGCTGACCGCTTCCGGCGCGAGAACACCATGCGGTCGACCGTCTCGTCGCGGGCGACCAGCGTGTGCAAGGCCGCCGCGGCGAAGTGCAGCGCGACCATCGCCAAGATAATCTTCGACCCGATCACGTGATACGGCGCGATGGCGAACGAGAGATAGCTCGCGACGAACCCCATGCAGGCCTGTCCGATGATTGCGGCGTAGAAGCCGTAGTGAAGCGCCTTCGCGGCTCGCTCGGCCCATGAATTCGGCCCGTTGGTTTCGGGCGGTTGAAGGAGACGAAGAACTAGCCGCACGCCCATCAGCAGGCCGATCACCATTCCCGCATAGTTGTGAAGCTGGTGCTGGACGACGTCCCAATAGGACGGTGTGAGACCCATGTGGACGGCGTGGTGGGTTCTCTCGATGCTGCCGCCGGTCAGATACTGAACCGGCACCATGAAGGCGACGAGCCAGTGGAGTCCTATCTGGGCGAGCGAGTAGCCACTCTTCATCGATCAATCCTCTCCGAGCGAGAGGCGCAGACTAACCGGCGGCAGTTAATGCTTTCTCATCGCTCGGTTGCAAAATCGCCGATTGGAAGCTGGGAATGCGCCCGCCGCCTGACGGGCGCGCATCCGCCCTCTTGCTGCCCAGATAAAGACGGATATCCGGTCACGGCATCGGATATCCGTGCAGCATCATGGTCACCAAATCCAGACGGCTTCGTCGATGAGATTAACAGCTGACATCAGCAAACTCGGACTGTTTGCCTTCATGGCGGCGGTCCTGATGACGGCGGCCATGGTTTCCGCCGAGGAGGACATCGTCGCCATTCGGCAAGCGGACATGAAAGCTATGGCCGCAGCGGCAAAGACGATCTCCGGCATGTTCAAGGATTCGACGACCTACAAGGCCAGCGAGTTTCAATGGGCGGCCGACACCATCCGCGACAAGTCTGGAGGCGTTCTCTCTGCACATTTCGCGTCCGCGACCGATAGTCGGCAGTCGAAGGCCGGACCGAACATTCTTAATGAGCGCGACCGGTTCGACCGCATCGCCAACGACCTGCGCGACTACGCCGTCGCGCTGGATGCCGCCGCGCAGAAGAACCCTGGGCCGATGACCGCCAGCATGCGCATGAAGCCCGGAGAGGCCATGGGCGGCGGTCCTTTCGGCACTCACGTCCGCAACGAGCACGAGCTGTCGGCGATGCCGGCGGAACACGCGTTCCACCTCATGCTGCAGACCTGCGCGACCTGCCACACCCGGTTCAGGATGGAATGACGGCGGCCACTCGCGGGACGCGTCTACTCGCAACACGCCCGAATACTGATTGAGGACAGATCGGCTTCCCGGCAGCGGTCGATCCCTAGTCGTAGCGACTCGACAAAGAAAAGCCCGCGCCGAAGCGCGAGCCTAATTCATATCAGAGCAGCTTTAGTGGCTGTTCTTGTGGCTTTGTTGACCAGCCTTTACATACTGTTCTTGGCTGCCGCCGCGGGTTCCGCTGGACTGCGCGTCGCGGCCGGCTGAGGCGTTGCGGGCATTCGAGTCGTTCTTGTGACTCTGCTGCCCAACCTTGACGTGCTGTTCATGGGATCCACCTTGGTTTGCCATTCGGTTCTCCTTGGTTGTTGAACGAGGCCACGTCGACCTCGATGGGAAATCTCGCTCCGGCGCATGCGTTCCGCATTTTAATATTTCGTGATCTCCGCTCGAAAAGAACCGGATAAGGAAGCGAACCGGGCGGGTAGGGAGCTCGCCTGCCATTGCGTTGGCCACCGGGAGAAAGCGGAAAAATCCCGATGTTCTCCAGCACCGCCGCGTCCGCTTGGCGCGGCCCGCAACCTCGATCAAAAAAATGCGCATGTCGACGAAAAGGTTCCAGGAAAACAACCGCATCCATCCATGCCGGAAGCCTCAATGCGGCTTGCGGGCTCTTTCCAAATCGACGGGTCGCTCTAGCTTAAAGGGTACCTGACGAAAAGGAGAAAACCATGACCGACGCACCGAATACGGCGACCCCGGCGCGGAGAGTGTTGCGTGGCCGCCCCTACAGCATCGGCGAATTTGCCAGGAAATATCGGCTCGACGACAAGGAGGCAAAGCGCCTCTACGAGAAGTTCGGCCCGTCCGCCACCGAACTCGACCTGTTGATGGCGGCAAAGCGGCGCCCACCGGGCCTGCCGACTAATCTCGACGCCTGACGCGCGCCATGGGGATCCGAACCGGAAGCTGCCTTTGCGGGGCGGTCGCCTACAGGGTGGAAGGCGAGCCGCTTCGCACCGGCCTCTGCCACTGCGCCGATTGCCGCAAATCGAGCGGCTCCGCCTTCGTCTTCTTTGCGGTCTGGCCGCGCCAGGCTTTTTCCCACAGCGGCGAGATCGCCACCTTCGCTGGTCGCAGCTTCTGCCCCGTCTGCGGCGGCAGGCTTTTCTGCCTCAGGGAAGATGAGGCGGAACTCCGTCTGGGGTCCCTAGACACTCCACCGACCGACCTTGCGCCTAGCTATGAGGTCTGGATCAAGCGGCGTGAACCGTGGTTGCATCCGTTGCCCGGCGCGGCCCAATTTGCCGAGGATGCGAACTGACCGGCGCTAAAGCGCGTCGCGATCGAGATCGCTTGCCACGCTTTAGATCTTTGATTTTCCGCATGTCGTGATCGCAAAACCGCTGCACAGTTTTGCGCGACATGCTCAGTCGCACCGAAACTTGACTTTCCTTACCAATATTTCATTTCACCCATCTGCAATTCCGTGCCAGTTCGGCGGCAGTGCTAATCGCCGGTTCATCTGCGTTGTGATTATTTTGCCGCAGAGGCCGCAAGCGGCCACTGACTGATTGAGGACGACATGAACAAAATCGTAAGCGGCAGCGAAACCGGAGCAAAGACAGGCGCAGCGTCCGATCTCGCCGCAGTCCTTGCGGCATCGGGACGGCAGGGCAAGCGCAGCCGCTGGCGCGGACGCCTGATCATCCTGCTGATCCTCATCGCTGCTGCCGCAGTCGCCGTTTATTTCTACATGGGTCGTGGGCAAAGCGAATTGAGCTATGACACCCAGCCAGCAAAACGCGGCGACCTGACGGTGCTGGTCACTGCCACCGGCTCCGTCCAGCCGACCGAGCAGGTGGATATATCGAGCGAGCTTTCCGGCACGGTTCGCGACGTCAACGTCGATTACAACAGCACGGTCAAATCAGGCGAAGTGCTCGCTCTCCTCGATACCAATAAGCTCGAGGCGGATGTGAAGAGTTCGCGCGCCAAGCTCAATTCGGCCAAGGCGAACGTCGTCAAGGCCAATGCCGATATGCAATCGGCAGGCACCTCGCTCGAGCGGTTGAAGAGCCTGGTCAGGAGCAACGTCTCCACCCAGCAGAGCCTCGACGACGCCAGCTACAAATATGATTCCGCCGTCGCCGCCAAACAGATCAATGAGGCCGAGGTCCTTGCCTCGGAGGCCGACCTGCAGCTTGCCGAAGTCAATCTCGCCAAGGCGAAGATCATCTCGCCGATCGACGGCGTCATCCTCACCCGCTCCGTCAATCCGGGCGCCACGGTCGCAGCCTCGCTTTCGGCGCCGATCCTTTTCACCATTGCCGGCGACCTGAAGAAGATGGAGTTGCAGGTCGATGTCGACGAGGCCGATGTCGGCCAGATCGCTGTCGGCCAGAAGGCGAAATTCACAGTCGACGCCTATCCCGACCGGAGCTTTCCCGCCGAGATCGAGCAGATCCGCTTCGCCTCCGAAGTGGTCAACAATGTCGTGACCTATAAGGCAGTTCTATCCGTGGACAATGCCGATCTGCTGCTGCGCCCCGGCATGACGGCGACGGCCGACGTCACCGTCGAGGCCGTCAAGGATACGCTGATGGTGCCGAACGCCGCGCTGCGTTACGCCCCGGCGCAGGCCGAAAGGCGCGGCCGCGGCATTTTCGGCATCTTCGGCCCGCCACGCCAGCGCAACAACAATGCCGGCCCGGCGCTGAAGGGCGCTGAGCGCCGTGTCTGGGTGCTGCGCAACGGTCGCCCGGCGCCTGTTGTCATCCAGGTCGGCTCATCCGACGGCCAGTTCACCCAGGTCGTCTCCGGCGACATCAAGGAAAACGACGCACTGGTGACCGACGCCACGACGCGTGCGAACTAGGCGGAGAGACGGATGGCAAGCCCGCCGCTCATCGAATTCAGACAGGTCTCGAAAATCTACGGCGAGGGCGAGGCGGCGATCCGCGCGCTCGACCACGTCGACCTTGCGATCAACGCCCATGAATTCGTCGCGATCATGGGGCCGTCTGGCTCCGGCAAGTCGACGGCGATGAATATTCTCGGCTGCCTCGACGTGCCGAGCGCCGGCGACTACATCTTCGAAGGCATTCCGACCAGCGGCTTCGACCGCAGCCAGCTGACGCTGCTGCGCCGCCACATGCTCGGCTTCGTCTTCCAGGGCTTCAACCTCCTGTCGCGCACCTCGGCCGTCGAAAATGTCGAGCTGCCGTTGATCTATCGCGGCATGGCGGTGCGCGAGCGGCGCGAGCGGGCCCGCGAAGCCCTGGCGCTGGTCGGTCTCACCGGGCGCGAACATCACAAGACACTGGAACTGTCAGGCGGCCAGCAGCAGCGAGTCGCTATCGCTCGCGCCATCGTTACCGAGCCGGCGCTGCTCCTCGCCGATGAGCCCACAGGCAATCTCGACACCAGGACCAGCGTCGAGATCATGGATCTGATGACGCGGCTGAACCGCGAGCAGGGCATCACCATCGTCATGGTCACCCATGAGCCCGATATCGCCGCCTATGCCCAGCGGCTGCTGCGTTTCGTCGACGGCAAGCTGGAGACTGAGGTCGAGCACCGGAGGAGGGCGGATCATGTTCTTTGAGACGCTGAAGCTGGCGCTGCGGGCCATCAGCCGCAACATGCTGCGCTCGTTCCTGACCGTGCTTGGTGTCGTCATCGGCGTTGCCGCCGTCATCGCGCTGGTGACGATCGGCAACGGCACGACTGCACAGGTCTCGACCGAGCTGTCGCGGCTCGGCACCAACATGCTGTTCGTCCGCCCCGGCCAGTTCGGCCCCGGCCGGGCGAGCTCCGAGGCCAAGCGCTTCAGCGTCAAGGACGTCGCGGCTATCCGCGACCAGATCGGCGGCCTCAGGGCCGTGGCGCCGCTCAACCAGTCCACAGCGACCGTCATTTTCGGCGGCCAGAACCATTCGACCAGCGTCTCCGGTACCACGAATGACTATTTCATCGCACAGGACTGGAATCTGGCGCTCGGCCGCAATTTCCTGCCCGCCGAGGAACGCGGCCAGGCGCGCTGCATCATCGGCGAAACGGTGCGCTCGCAGCTCTTCGGCAGCGCCGACCCTACAGGCCAGCAGATCCGCGTCGGCAAGGTCTCATGCCCCGTCATCGGCGTGCTTGCCAAGCGCGGCCAGTCCGGCATGGGCAACGACCAGGACGATGTCGTCATCATGCCGGTCAAGGTGTTTCAGCGGCGCATCAGCGGCAACAGCAACGTGCCGCAGATCATCATCTCGGCGCGCGACGGCGTCTCCACAGCCAAGGTGCAGTCCGATGTCGAAAATCTCCTGCGCGAGCGCCGCAAGATCGTGCCCGGCCGCCAGGACGATTTCAACGTCAACGACATGACGCAGATCGCCGAGGCGATGACCGGCACGACGACGCTGCTGACCGGCCTGCTCGGCGCCGTCGCCGCGATCAGCCTGCTCGTCGGCGGCATCGGCATCATGAACATCATGCTGGTCTCCGTCACCGAGCGCACCCGCGAAATCGGCATCCGCCTGGCGATCGGCGCGCTCGAAAACCAGGTGCTCACCCAGTTCCTGGTCGAAGCGGTGGCGCTGTCGCTGTTCGGCGGCATCACCGGCATCGTGCTCGGCTTGAGCCTAGGCTTCGGCGCCGTGACGCTCCTGAAAGTGCCCTTCGTCTTCAGTCCGCTGATGGTCGCCGTCGCCTTCCTGTTCTCCGCGGCGATCGGCATGATCTTCGGCTATTTCCCGGCGAGAAGGGCAGCGCAGTTGAACCCCATCGAGGCGCTGCGGCACGAGTGAAAGGGCCGTGGCAAAACGCGTGATGTCCCTCTACTCCTGTTAATCGAACGCAAGCGCTATCGGGAGGGCGCCATCATGCCGCTCAACAGACTGGTGATCTACGCTGGGAACGTCGAGGAAACGGCGCGGTTTTATGAGAAGCACTTCGGTTTCAAGGCGACCAGCCAGCCTGGCGACAGGATCGTTGAACTCATCGCTCAGGACGGTGGTGCGAATATCATGTTGCACCAGGCCGCCAAGGGGCAGCGGAGCGGTCAATCTATCGTCAAGCTGGTCTTCGACGTAGAGGATGTCGAGGCTTTTTGCAGGCGATGCGCGGAGAATGGGCTGGAGTTCGGTCCGATCCATAAAGCTGACGGTTATTTGTTCGCCAATGCAAAAGACCCGTGTCAAAATTCGATCTCGGTTTCCAGCCGGGCGTTCCGCAAGCGGTGATCTGCCGGCCTGATGAAGCAGCCGACGCGAAATGCCTCTGTAGATCGGGGCGGGTGAGCCTTCACAGCGCAGACGTCAATGCCTCGCCGGTTTTCAGCAGCCTCGCCTTGTTATCTATCTGTCTCTATTCTGATATTCAGTGCCGCCTTGTCTTCGGTTTTCGACCGTGCGACAATGTGATATATCAGATTTGGCGACGGAGCTCCGTATTGCAGACTTCACAAAGCCATCTTGCCTATCTCGCGCTGGAGCATCTGATCGTGACGCTGGCGCTGAAGCCCGGTGCACTCGTCACCGAAAAGCAGCTGATCGATATGGCGGGCCACGGGCGTACGCCGGTGCGCGAGGCGATCCAGAAGCTTGCCTGGCAGGGGTTGATCCTGGTCAAGCCGCGCGTCGGGCTGCAGGTGGCCGAAATCGCACCTGACGATCACGGCAACGTCATGCAGGTGCGCCGCGAGTTGGAGCCGATCGCGGCAAGCCTGGTCGCCGAACATGCCAGCGACGAGCAGCGCGCGCGCCTCATCGACTGCGCCCGCGCGATGGAGGAATGCGCCGTCACCGGCGATCTCGCCGGCTTCTTCGCCGCCGACAAGGCTTTCGACGAAATCCTTGAGGATGCCTGCCCGAACGGCTTCATCACGGCAGCACTCGGCCCGGTGCAGACACATTCACGTCGCCTCTGGTACTCCAAGGCAAGCCCGGAGCGCATGGATCGCGCCATCGCGCTGCACGTCGCCGTCATTCGCGCCATCCATCAGGGCAGGCCGGATGAGGCGCGCGCCGCCATGGCGGTGCTGATCGATTACCTCAGCCAGACATAGAAACGGCTCCGTTTCCGGAGCCGTTGTCAGATCTGATTGTCGGAAAACGTCAGCCGACGAAAGCGCGCTCGATGACGAATTCGGCGGGCTTGCTGTTGGCGCCTTCATCGAGGCCGGCCTTCTCAAGCAGTTCCTTGGTATCCTTCAGCATGGCCGAGGAACCGCAGATCATGCCGCGGTCGATTTCCGGATCGAGCGGCGGCACGCCGAGATCGGTGAAAAGCTTGCCGGAGGAGATCAGGTCGGTGATGCGGCCGCGATATTCGAAATCCTCGCGCGTGACTGTGGGATAGTGGCGCAGCTTGTCGCCGACGACTTCCTTCAGCAGCTCGTCATTCTGGATCTCGTGCACGAGGTCGAAGCCATATTTCAGCTCGGCGACATCACGTGTCGTATGGGTGAGGATGACTTCCTCGAACTTCTCATAGGTCTCGGGATCGCGGATCAGGCTGGCGAAAGGCGCAATGCCGGTTCCCGTCGAGAACATGTAGAGACGACGGCCGGGCGTCAGCGCATCGAGCACCAGCGTGCCCGTCGGCTTCTTGCGCATCAGCACCTGGTCGCCCGGCTTGATCGCCTGCAGATGTGAGGTGAGCGGACCGTCCGGCACCTTGATCGAGAAGAATTCAAGCTCCTCGGCCCAGGCGGGGCTGGCGATCGAATAGGCGCGGAAGACCGGTTTGCCCTCGACCATCAGGCCGATCATCGCGAATTCGCCGGAACGGAAACGGAAGCCCTGCGGCCGGGTCATCGTGAAGCGGAAGAGCCGGTCGGTATAGTGCGTGACATCGAGCACCGTCTCGGCATAGACGCCGGCGGGGATGGACAAGGCGAAGTCTTCGGTCTTTGCAGGCGCGTTCATTTCGGTAGCGGATCCCGTTTCGTCGGATGAACAGTCGGATGCGAGCGAGATATTACAAATCGGGCCGGAATTAAAGGCATTCCATTCCACGCGACGCTTCTAAAGGGAAATATGCATGTCATTGTCAGGATTCAATGGCTGGCGGGAAAGTCGTATTTCCCGCTGGCGAAGCCCGGCAAAGGATGCATATTAGAGCAGCACGCCGGAAATGGATGCCGGTTTTCGGCAAAAACGGTGCGACAACAAAGACCTACGGCGTCGAACCCGATTCAGCAACAGGGTTCGGCGATAGTGGCGAAAAAAAGATGCTTGCCGGGGCGAGCGCGATAGGGCGGTCGGGGGAATATGAAGATTTTCAACTACAAGCGTGTTCCTTATGCGGAGATGCGCGCCTTTTCCGTCCATATCCTGACGGCATCCGGCTCCTTCCTTGCCTTTCTCGGCGTCGTTGCCGCCGCCGAACACCGCTTCATCGACATGTTCTGGTGGCTGGGACTTGCCCTTCTCGTCGACGGCATAGACGGGCCGATCGCCCGCAAGGTGCGCGTCAAGGAAGTGCTGCCGAACTGGTCGGGCGATACGCTCGACAATATCATCGATTACGTCACCTATGTGCTTCTGCCGGCCTTCGCGCTCTATCAGAGCGGCATGATAGGCGAGCCCTGGTCGTTCGTCGCCGCCGGCATGATCGTCGTCTCCAGCGCCATCTACTATGCCGATATGGGCATGAAGACGGACGAGTATTTCTTCTCCGGCTTCCCCGTCGTCTGGAACATGATCGTCTTCACGCTGTTCGTCATCGATGCGAGCGCCACGACGGCGCTCACCGTTGTCATCGTCTCGGTGGTGCTGACCTTCCTGCCGATCAATTTCCTCCACCCGGTTCGGGTCAAAAGGCTGCGCCCGCTCAATCTCGGCGTCTTTTTGCTGTGGTCGGCGCTCGGGATTTTTTCGCTGCTGATGCATTTCGACACGCCCGAATGGGCGCTCATTCTCTTTATCGTGACCGGAATCTATCTTTACGTCATCGGCGCAGTGCTGCAATTCTTCCCCGCTCTTGGACGCGAAGCTTAGGATAGGCAGATGACCAAAACGCAGGCGGTTTCATTTTCGAGGACGGGCGGGCCAGAGGTTTTCGACTATGTCGAGATCGATCTTCCGCCACCCTCGGCGGGCGAAGTGCAGATCAGGCAGGCGGCGGTCGGGCTCAATTTCATCGACGTCTATTTCCGCAACGGCACCTACAAGACCCCGCATTTGCCCTTCGTCACCGGCAAGGAGGGCGCCGGCACCGTGACAGCGGTCGGCACCGGCGTCGAGGATTTCAAGGTCGGCGACCGCGTCGCCTATGCCGGCGCCGACGGCGCCTATAGCGCCGAACGCAATATCGAGACGCGGCACCTGGTGCTTGTGCCTGACGGCATAGAGCTCGAAACGGCAGCGGCGATGATGCTGAAGGGCATGACCGCCGAATATCTCTTGAACCGCACCTTCAAGGTCGGCCCACAGACGGTCCTGCTGTTTCACGCCGCTGCCGGCGGCGTCGGCCTGATCGCCGGCCAATGGGCAAAGGCGCTCGGCGCCACCGTCATCGGCACGGCGGGCTCTGAAGACAAGATCGAGCTGGCGCTCGCCCATGGCTACGACAATGTGATCAACTACAAGAGCGAAGATTTCGTCGGCCGTGTCCGCGAAATCACCGGCGGCAAGGGCGTCGATGTCGTCTACGATTCGATCGGCCGCGATACTTTTCCACAGTCACTTGACTGCCTGAAGCCGCGCGGCCTTTTTGCCTCCTTCGGCCAATCCTCCGGGCCGATCGAGAATTTCACCCTTGCGGCACTGGCGCAGAAGGGATCGCTCTTTGCGACGCGGCCAACGCTCTTCACCTACATCGCCGCGCGCCAGGAACTGATCGACAGTGCGAAAGCGCTATTTGATATTGTGCAAAGCAACAAAGTGCGTATCAATATCAATCAAACCTATCCGTTACGTGAGGTTGGGCAGGCTCACGCGGATCTGGAAACAAGAAAAACAACAGGAACGACGCTGCTGATTCCATGAGATCCGAACGGACCGGTTGGCAGAAGAAATGAGGGGAACGTGTCGCCATTGAATGTGCCGGATTCCGGTGCGTTATTATCGGTTCAGAAGCTGACGAAGTTCTTCGGTGGCTTTGCAGCCTGCAATGAAATCGATCTCGATATCGCGCCGGGCGAAATTCATGCGCTTCTCGGCGAAAACGGTGCAGGCAAATCCACCCTGGTGAAGATGCTATTCGGCGTTCTCGAGCCGACGGGCGGGCATATCCTCTGGCAGGGCCAGCCGGTCGCGATCGCCTCGCCAGGGGAGGCCCGCAAGCTCGGCATCGGCATGGTCTTCCAGCATTTCTCGCTGTTCGAGGCGCTGACGGTGGCCGAAAACATCGCCCTGTCGCTCGATGACGCTATCCCGATCGACAAAATCGCCGAGGAGGCAAGGGCGCTGTCCATCGCCTACGGCCTGCCGCTCGATCCGCATGCCCATGTCGCCGATCTCTCGGTCGGCGAACGCCAGCGCATCGAGATCGTCCGCGCACTGCTGCAGAACCCGAAACTCATCATCCTCGACGAGCCGACCTCGGTGCTGACGCCGCAGGAGGCCGACAAGCTGTTCGAGACGCTGTTCAAGCTGCGCGCCGAGGGGCGTTCGGTTCTTTATATCAGCCACCGTCTGGAGGAAGTGCAGCGCATCTGCGATCGCGCCACTGTGCTGCGCCATGGCCGTGTGACCGGCGCCTGCGATCCCAAGCATGAAACGCCGGCCTCGCTCGCCCGCATGATGGTCGGCAGCGAGGTGGCGACCGTGACGCATCCGGAGCGTAGCGACAAGGGCGAGGTGCAGCTTGCCGTTGCCAACCTTTCCGTCGCAGCCCGCACACCCTTCGCCATGCCGCTGCGCGATGTGTCGATGGCGGTGCGCTCGGGCGAGATCCTCGCCATCGCCGGTGTCGCGGGCAATGGGCAGAGTGAACTCTTCGACGCTCTGTCCGGCGAATATCCGGTTGCTTCGGCCGAGGCGATCGTCATCCGCAAAAAGCACGTGGGCAATCAGGGCATTACCGCTCGCCGTCTTCTCGGCGCCGGCTTCGTCCCGGAGGAGCGCCACGGCCATGCCGCCGTCTCCGCCATGAAACTGTCCGACAATCTCGTCCTTGCCCGCAGCCAGTCGGACCGCAAGGCGTTCCTGGGCCTGCTCGGCATCATCCGCCACGCGGCAGTGAAATCTGCCGCAAGGCGCATTTCCGAGGCGATGGATGTCCGCAAGAGCGGCGATGACCCGGCTGCCGGCTCCTTGTCAGGCGGCAACCTCCAGAAGTTCATCGTCGGCCGCGAGCTCGACCGGCAGCCCGCAGTACTCGTCGTCAACCAGCCGACCTGGGGCGTCGATGCCGGGGCTGCAAGCCGCATTCGCCAGGCGCTCGTCGATCTCGCAAGAGCTGGTTCGGCTGTCGTCGTCATCAGCCAGGATCTAGACGAGATCTTCGAAGTGGCGACCGATATTGCCGTCATCTGCGAAGGCCGTCTTTCCCGCCCGTTTCCGGCAGGCGAACTGACGCGGGAAAGGATCGGACTGCTGATGGGCGGCCTGCACGAGAGCAGCTCTCGCCCGGAGGCGCCCCATGCGCATTGAACTTGAAAAACGGCCCGACGTCTCGAAGCTCTTCGCCTTCGTCTCGCCGCTGCTTGCCCTTGTCCTGACGCTGGTGTTCGGCGCCATCATGTTCGCCATGCTCGGCAAGGACCCGGTCGAGGCACTCGACGCCTTCTTCATCGAGCCGCTGCTCGAGGTCTGGTCGCTGCACGAGCTGGCGATCAAAGCCGCGCCCCTGATCCTGATCGCCGTCGGCCTGGCCGTCTGTTATCGCTCGAACAATTGGAATATCGGCGCCGAAGGCCAGTTCACCATCGGCGCCATCACCGGCTCCTATCTGCCGATCGTCTTCTACGACTGGCATTCGCCGCTCGTGCTGCCGCTGATGCTAGTTCTTGGTGCGCTCGGCGGTGCGCTCTTCGCCGCCATTCCGGCGCTGCTGAAGGCGCATTTCAATACCAACGAGATCCTGACGTCGTTAATGCTGGTCTATATCGCCCAGCTCTTCCTTGACTGGCTGATCCGCGGCGCCTGGCGCGATCCAAAGGGCTTCAACTTTCCAGTCTCGCGCGATTTCGCACCGGAAGCGGTGCTGCCGGCGATCTGGGAGGAATCGGGCCGAGCCCATTGGGCCTTCATCTTCGCCATTGTCGCCGCAATCGGCGTCTGGTTCATGCTGCGCTATACGCTGAAAGGCTTCGAGATCGTCGTGCTCGGCCAATCGGAACGGGCAGGGCGCTTTGCCGGTTTCTCCTCCAAGAAGATGATCTGGTTCAGCTTTCTCTTTTCCGGCGCGCTTGCCGGGCTTGCCGGCATCAGCGAGGTTTCCGGCTCGATCGGCCATTTGCAGCCGGCGATCTCGCCGGGCTACGGCTTCACCGCCATCATCGTCGCCTTCCTCGGCCGCCTCAATCCGCTCGGCATCATCGCATCCGGCCTGGTGCTGGCGTTGACCTATCTCGGCGGCGAGGCAGCACAGCTTTCGCTCGGCGTTTCCGACAAGGTCACCCGCGTCTTCCAGGGTCTGCTGCTCTTCTTCGTGCTCTCCTGTGATACGCTGATCTATTACAAAATCCGCATTGTCTGGTCGCGGCTAAGGGGCAGGGCGGCATGAGCATCTTCGAAGCCATTCTGCTGACGGTCATCACCGCCTCCACACCGCTCGTCATCGCCGCACTCGGTGAACTGGTGACCGAGCGTTCTGGCGTTCTCAATCTCGGTGTCGAAGGCATGATGATCATGGGTGCGGTCGGCGCCTTTGCTGCGGCACAGCTCACCGGTTCGGCCTATATCGGCATTGTCGGGGGCATCGTCAGCGGTGCGCTGTTTTCCTGGCTCTTCGCCTTCCTGACGTTGACGCTCGTCGCCAATCAGGTGGCAACAGGCCTTGCGCTGACGATCCTCGGCCTCGGCGCTTCCGGCATGCTCGGCGAAGCCTTCGTCGGCGCCCCCGGCATCCGGCTGCTGCCGATCGAAATCCCGGTGCTTTCAGCCATTCCCTATATCGGAACGGTCCTCTTCAAGCAGGATCTGATCTTCTACCTGTCGATCCTGCTCGTCATCGCCGTCAACTGGTTCCTGTTCAGGAGCCGCACCGGCCTGAAGATCCGCGCCATCGGCGATAATCACGCCTCCGCACATGCGCTCGGCATCGACGTCATCCGCATGCGCTACCTCGCCGTGATGTTCGGCGGCGCCTGCTCGGGCCTTGCCGGCGCGCAGCTATCGCTGATCTATACGCCGCAATGGACCGAGAACATGTCGGGCGGGCGCGGCTGGATCGCACTCGCGCTTGTGGTCTTCTCCTCCTGGCGGCCGTGGCGTCTGCTGGCCGGTGGTTATCTCTTCGGCGCGGTGACGATCCTTCAGTTGCATGCGCAAGCCTTCGGTATCGGCATTCCCTCGCAGTTCCTATCGATGCTGCCCTACGCGGCGACGGTTGTGGTCCTCATCATCATCTCGCATAATCGACGCACGACGTTGATCAATACGCCGGCATCGCTCGGCAAGGCCTTTGTGCCCGACCGGTGAGCAACAACAAAAAGACGGGTTTCGAAACTTCCAACCAACAGGGATCAAAATGAAAAAACTAGCACTTGCTCTCGCAGCAACCGCTGCCCTCGTCCTGAGCATCGGCTCGGCCGCCGAGGCCGCCGACAAGACCAAGGTCTGCTTCGTCTATGTCGGCACCCGCACCGACGGCGGCTGGACGCAGGCCCATGAGAACGGCCGCCTCCAGGTCGAGAAGGAATTCGGCGACAAGATCGAGACGCCCTATCTCGAAAGCGTCCCGGAAGGCCCGGATGCTGAACGCGCCATTGAGCGCATGGCCCGCTCCGGCTGCTCGCTGATCTTCACCACGTCTTTCGGCTACATGGACGCCACCGTTGCCGTCGCCAAGAAGTTCCCGAAGGTGAAGTTCGAGCATGCGACCGGTTTCAAGGCCGCCGACAACGTCGCGACTTACAATTCGCGCTTCTATGAAGGTCGCTATATCAGCGGCATCATCGCCGGCAAGCTCTCGAAAACCGGTACGGCAGGCTATATCGCCACCTTCCCGATCCCTGAGGTGGTGATGGGCATCAATGCCTTCGAAGCCGGTGCCAAGTCGGTCAACCCGAACTTCAAGATGAAGGTCATCTGGGTCAATACCTGGTTCGATCCGGGCAAGGAAGCTGACGCCGCCAAGGCGCTGATCGACCAGGGCGTCGATATCCTCGCCCAGCACACCGACACCACGGCTCCGATGCAGGTCGCCGAACAACGCGGCGTCAAGGCATTCGGCCAAGCTTCGGACATGATCAAGGCCGGCCCGAACGTCCAGTTGACTGCGATCATCGACACCTGGGGCAATTACTACTCCAAGCGCGTCAAGGCGCTTCTCGACGGCACCTGGAAGTCCGAGCAGAGCTGGGACGGCCTGAAGGACGGCATCTTGACGATGGCGCCTTATACCAACATGCCCGACGATGTGAAGAAACTCGCCTCGGAAACCGAAGCCAAGATCAAATCAGGCGAGCTGCATCCCTTTACCGGCCCGATCAACAAGCAGGACGGCACGCCCTGGCTGAAGGCCGGCGAGAAGGCCGATGACGGCACTTTGCTCGGCATGAACTTCTACATCGAAGGCGTCGACGACAAGCTGCCGGGCAAATAATCCCGCAAGCTGTCTCGCAGATGCGAAGAGCGCCCCTGTGGGCGCTCTTTTTTTGCTGCAATGCATCCCAAGATTCCGATTTACAAAAGTAATACTATATGATTTTTTGACCCTGCGCCGCGAGATGCGGCATTGGGAGGAAATCATGAAATTGAAGACTGCACTTTTGAGTGCCACGATTCTGGCTGCCTGCATGTTCGGTTCTGCTTCGGCCGCCGGCCTCACTGTCGGCTTCTCGCAGATCGGCTCGGAATCGGGCTGGCGTGCGGCTGAAACGACTGTGACCAAGGAGCAGGCCAAGAAGCGCGGCATCGATCTGAAGTTTGCCGATGCGCAGCAGAAGCAGGAAAACCAGATCAAGGCTTTGCGCTCCTTCATTGCTCAGGGCGTCGATGCCATTCTCATTGCTCCGGTCGTCGAAACCGGCTGGGACGACGTTCTCAAGGAAGCCAAGGAAGCCAAGATTCCGGTCATCCTTCTCGACCGTACCATCAAGGCTCCCGACGATCTCTACCTGACGGCGGTGACGTCAGACCTGGTCCATGAAGGCAAGGTCGCAGGCGACTTCTTGGTCAAGACCGTCGGCGACAAGAAGTGCAATGTCGTCGAGCTTCAGGGCACCACCGGCTCGTCGCCGGCCATCGCCCGCAAGAAGGGCTTCGAAGAGGCGCTTGCCGGCCACGACAACCTCAAGATCGTTCGCAGCCAGACCGGTGACTTCACCCGCACCAAGGGCAAGGAAGTCATGGAAAGCTTCCTGAAGGCCGAGAATGGCGGCAAGGATATCTGCGCTCTCTACGCCCATAACGACGACATGGCCGTCGGCGCCATCCAGGCGATCAAGGAAGCCGGCCTGAAGCCCGGCAAGGATATCCTCGTCGTCTCCATCGACGCCGTGCCCGATATCTTCAAGGCGATGTCCGAAGGCGAGGCCAATGCCACGGTCGAGCTGACACCGAATATGGCAGGTCCGGCCTTCGATGCGCTCGAAGCCTATCTGAAGGACAAGAAGGCTCCGGCCAAGTGGATCCAGACTGAGTCGAAGCTCTACACGCCTGCCGACGAACCGATGAAGGTCTACGAAGAGAAGAAGGGTCAGGGCTACTGATCTGATGTGACACCGCTGCATAATTCCTTAAATCGGAACTCGATTTCGGGATAAAATCATGCAGCAATTCAAAGCGCTACAGCGTCCTTATGCGTCTCGAAAGACACAGGCGGCGCTGTAGAACCGCACCGGCCCGTCATGGACCGGTGCGGAACTGCCTTTGCCGCCTTGGGACGTCATGTCCGGCCGCGGCGCGGCTTTTGCCGTCAATATCAGGAAAACAGACCCTTATGATTCACGATTTCGAGAACGTTCTCGCGGCCTCCGGAATATCGAAATTCTTTCCCGGCGCAGTGGCGCTGGATAAGGTCGATTTCACGCTCCGCAGAGGCGAGGTGCACGCATTGCTGGGCGAAAACGGTGCCGGCAAGTCGACGCTGATCAAGTGCATCACCGGCGCCTATCATCGCGACGAGGGCAGCCTGACGCTGGACGGCCAGGAAATCAATCCGGCCAATACGCTCGCCGCCCAGAAGCTCGGTATCGGCACGGTCTATCAGGAGGTCAATCTCCTTTCCAATCTGAGCGTCGCCGAAAACCTCTTTCTCGGACGCCAGCCAAGGCGGTTCGGCATGACCGACGTGCGTTCGATGAACCGCAAGGCACGCGATCTGCTCGCCGGCTATGGCGTCGATATCGACGTCACCGCCGAACTTGGCCGTTTCTCCGTCGCCGTCCAGCAGGTGGTTGCCATCGCCCGTGCCGTTGATCTTTCAGGCAAGGTGCTGATCCTCGATGAGCCCACAGCAAGTCTCGACAATCAGGAGGTGGCGCTGCTCTTCCGCATCATCGAAGACCTCAAGAAGCGCGGCCTGGGCATCGTCTTCATCACCCATTTTCTCGAGCAGGTCTATGCGATCAGCGACCGCATTACCGTGCTGCGCAACGGCAAGCTCGTCGGTACCCGCGAGGTCGCCGATCTGCCGCGCCAGGGCCTGATCGCCATGATGCTCGGTCGCGAACTGGCGCATGTCGAGGAGACGGTCAAGCAACACAGCCTCGCGGCAGGCGAGGTCCGATATCGTTTCGCAGGCTACGGCAAACGCGGCAAGGTCAAACCATTCGACCTTGAGGTGCGCGCCGGAGAGGTGGTCGGTGTTGCCGGCTTGCTCGGCTCCGGCCGCACCGAAACCGCCGAACTGCTTTTCGGCATCGAGCATGCCGACAGCGGCAGCGCCACGATCGACGGCCAGCCGGTCACGCTTTCGAGTCCGCGCACCGCGATCGCAAAGGGTTTCGGCTTCTGCCCCGAGGACCGCAAAACCGATGGCATCATCGGCGACCTGTCGATCAGGGAGAACATCGCACTTGCGCTGCAGGCTCGCCGCGGCTGGACGCGGCCGCTCTCGCGCGCCGAACAGAATACGCTTGCCGACCGCTACATCAAGGCGCTCGATATCCGCACCACCGATCGCGAGAAGCCTATCCGGCTGCTCTCCGGCGGCAATCAGCAGAAGGCGATCCTCGCCCGCTGGCTGGCGACCAATCCCAAGTTTCTGATCCTCGACGAGCCGACCCGCGGCATCGATGTCGGCGCCCATGCCGAGATCATCCGGCTCATCGAAGAGCTCTGTGCCGGCGGCATGTCGCTGATCGTGATTTCCTCGGAACTTGAAGAGCTTGTCGCCTATAGTTCACGTGTCATCGTACTTCGCGACAGACAGCATATCGCTGAACTGACAGGCGAGCGTATCACCGCTGCCGGCATCGTCGAAGCCATTGCCGCCGCCGAACACAAGATGGAGGATGCATGAGGTCCTCCGTGAAAGCGCTGGCATATCGCCTGGCGCCGCAATTGATTGCGCTCGTTGTCATTCTTTTGTTGAATTTCATCACGTCACCGCAGTTTTTTAATGTCGTTGTTCAGAATGGCCGGCTCTATGGCAGCCTGATCGATGTGCTGAACCGCGGCGCGCCGGTGGCGCTGCTGGCGATCGGCATGACGCTGATCATTGCCACCAAGGGCATCGACCTGTCCGTCGGTGCGGTCATCGCGATCTGCGGCGCCGTCGCCGCATCGTCGATTGTTTCAGGAAATTCAGTTGCCTACACCATTATCCTGACACTTGCGATTGGGCTTGCCTGCGGCGTCTGGAACGGGTTCCTGGTGGCAGTCCTCAACATCCAGCCGATCATCGCCACGCTGGTGCTAATGGTGGCCGGCCGCGGCATCGCCCAGCTGATCACCGAAGGCGCCATCCTGACCTTCAACGATGACGGGCTGACCTTCTTCGGCAGCGGTTCGCTGCTGCTCCTGCCGATGCCTGTCGTCATCTGGCTTCTCGTCGGCCTGCTCGTCATCCTGCTCGTTCGCCGCACGGCGCTCGGCATGCTGATCGAGGCCGTCGGCATAAATCGCCGCGCCAGCACGCTCTCCGGCATTCAAACGCCGGTGCTGCTGATGGCGGTCTATATGCTGAGCGGGATTTGCGCCTCGATTGCGGGCATCATCGTTGCAGCCGACATCAAGGGCGCCGATGCCAACAATGCCGGCCTATGGCTGGAACTCGACGCGATCCTGGCCGTCGTCGTCGGCGGCAATTCGCTGCTCGGCGGTCGCTTCAGCATTCTCGGATCGCTGATCGGCGCGATGATCATTCAGGCGGTGAATACCGGCATCCTGTCCGCCGGCTTCCCGCCTGAATTCAACCTGATCATCAAGGCCGTCATCATTATCGTCATCCTCGTCATCCAGTCGCCGGCGGTGCAATCGCTCGCCATCTTCGCCAGCCGCCGGCAGGGCGGAAGGGAGCAGCCGAAATGAACTCAAAATACCTGCCGCTGCTTGCGACCATCGTCATCTTCGTGCTCGCCTATGCCGGATGCGCGCTGCAATATCCGAACATTCTGTCGACGCGCGTCATCGGCAATCTTTTGACCGACAACGCCTTTCTCGGCATCGCCGCCGTCGGCATGACCTTCGTCATCATTTCGGGCGGCATCGATCTGTCGATCGGCTCGGTCATCGCCTTTACGGGCGTGTTCCTCGCGGTGATCCTGCAGAAAACCGCGATCCATCCGCTGCTCGCCTTTGCGATCGTGCTCGTCATCACGACTGCCTTTGGCGGTATCATGGGCGCGATCATCCACTATCTGGAAATGCCGGCCTTCATCGTCACGCTTGCCGGCATGTTCCTGGCACGCGGCATGGCCTTCGTGCTCTCGATCGACAGCATTCCGATCGATCACGAATATTATTCGACGCTGACGAGCCTCTATTACCGTCTCCCCGGCGGCGGGCGGCTGACGCTGATCGGCGGCATCATGCTTCTGGTCTTTGCGGTCGGCATCTTCATCGCCCAGCGCACCCGCTTCGGCACCAACGTCTATGCACTCGGCGGCGGCACGCAGACGGCGCGGCTGATGGGCGTGCCGGTCGGACGCACGACAATCCAGATCTATGCGCTGTCGGGCTTTCTTGCAGGCCTATCCGGGATCGTTTTTTCGCTGTACACCTCTGCCGGATATTCTCTTGCAGCAGTCGGCGTCGAACTCGATGCCATCGCGGCGGTGGTCATTGGAGGGACGCTGCTGACCGGAGGAGCGGGATTCGTGGCGGGAACCTTGATCGGTATCCTGATCCAGGGGCTCATTCAGACTTACATCACCTTCGACGGTACGCTGTCGAGCTGGTGGACCAAGATCCTGATTGGCCTTCTGCTATTTGCATTCATCCTGATGCAGAAAGCCATCCTGTTCGTTTCCAGTCTGAACAAGAGGTACGCCTGAGGGGGAGACGGATCGCTTGCGCTACAAATTGGACGAGACACGCAAGACGGGGCGCAGAACCCGGACGAGCCACGCCCAGGTCGTCGACGAACTCGGCAAGGCGATCGTCGCCGGCACCTATCCCGTTGGCTCGATCCTGCCAGGTGACACGGAACTGGCGCAGCGTTTCAAAGTGTCCCGCACCGTCTTGCGTGAGACGATGAAGACGCTTGCCGCCAAGGGCATGGTCGTCGCTAAGGCGCGGGTCGGCACGCGTGTGACCGAGAAGAACCTCTGGAACATGTTCGACAGCGAGATCATTGCCTGGCACTTCGATAATGGTGTGACCGAAGAGTTTCTGCTGCAGCTCTACGATATTCGACTCGCCTTCGAACCCTTCGCCGCTGGTCTCGTCGCCGAGCGGGCGAATGCCGAGGATATCGAGATGCTGCGTGGGCTGGCGCTCGAGATGGCCGCGGCCGGTCATACGGCCGACAGCCTCGCACTCGCCGACCTTCGTTTTCACCTCGCGATCGCCGAAGCCTCGCACAATCCCTTCATGCGGACGCTCGGCAGCCTCATCGAAGCGGCTCTCGTCGGCATGTTCCGCATAAGCACGCCGCCAACCGAAAACGGCTTCGCCAATATCGCCGACACCCATATGCGCATCGTCGATGCGATCGTTTCCGGCGATAACGCCGCCGCGCGCCGCGCGATGGAGGACGTCATCCTGGATGGCCGCGTTCATGTGCACGAAGCCTTCGTGGCCCGCGGTTCCGACGCCGTCACGGGGCCGATTTCGGCCGCGATTTCACCTTTGTGAAGGCTTTGCTTTCCGACAGCGCCGCGCGTCTTTTCGAGAGCCGCAAAGGCCGCTGCAGCACTTTGAATGGCTGCGTAATTTATCCTTAAATCGATTCCGATTTGGGGAATTATGCAGTATGAGGCGATAAAGCCGCCTCATGGCGCGGATTCGCGGAGCAAATCATGGAACGCACTTGTCTTGCCGTCATCCTCGCCGCCGGTGACAGCACGCGGATGAAATCCTCGAAATCGAAGGTGCTGCATCCGGTCGCCGGACGGCCGATGATCGCCCATGTGGTCGAGGCGGTCGCCTCCGCCGGCATCTCGTCCGTCGCCCTTGTCGTCGGCCGTGACGCCGAGGACGTCGCGAAGGCCGCAAGCATCGACGGCGTCGGCATCGAATCCTATCTGCAGAAGGAACGCCTCGGCACCGGCCACGCGGTGCTGGCGGCGCGCGACGCGATCGCCAAGGGTTACGACGATATCCTCGTCACCTATGGCGACGTGCCGCTCCAGACCGACGGGCCGCTCAAAGCCGCACGCCAGGGCCTTGCCGATGGCAGCGATGTCGTCGTCATCGGCTTCCACACCGACCGCCCGACCGGCTACGGCCGCCTGCTCGTCAAGGACGGCGAACTCATCGCCATCCGCGAGGAGAAGGACGCGACCGATGCCGAGCGCACCGTCACCTGGTGCAACAGCGGGCTGATGGCGATCAACGGCAGAAAGGCGCTCGATCTTCTCGCGCGCATCGGCAATGCCAATGCCAAGGGTGAATTCTATCTGACCGATCTCGTCGAGATCGCTCGTTCGCTCGGCGGACGCGTCACCGCCGTCGACGCTCCCGAGATCGAGATGACCGGCTGCAACACCCGTGCCGAACTCGCCGTCATCGAGCGTTTCTGGCAGGAGCGCCGCCGCCACGAGATGATGCTGGCCGGCGTCACCATGATCGCACCGGAAACGGTTTTTCTGTCCTACGATACCGTCATCGGCCAGGATGCGCTGATCGAGCCGAACGTCGTCTTCGGTCCCGGCGCGGTGATCGACAGCGGCGCCGTCATTCATGCTTTCTCGCATATCGAAGGCGCCCATGTCAGCCAGGGTGCGACCGTCGGGCCCTTCGCCCGGCTGCGGCCGGGTGCCGATCTCGCCAACGGCGCGAAGGTCGGCAATTTCTGCGAGGTCAAGAACGGCCGGCTGGGCGAGGGCGCCAAGGTCAACCACCTGACTTACATCGGCGATGCCGTCATCGGCGCCGGCAGCAATATTGGCGCCGGCACGATCACCTGCAACTATGACGGCGTCAACAAGAGCGAGACGGTGATCGGCGAAAACGCCTTCATCGGTTCCAACTCCTCGCTGGTCGCGCCGGTGACGATCGGCGACGGCGCCTATATCGGCTCCGGCAGCGTCATCACCGTCGATGTTCCGGCCGACGCGCTGGCGCTCGGCCGCGCCCGGCAGGAGATCAAACCCGGCCGCGCGACGCTGCTGCGCGAACGCGCGCTCGCCATCAAGGCGGCGAAGAAGGCGAAAGCCTGACAGGCCTTGCGTAACCGGCGGAAATTCAAAGTGACCGCCGAGGTGATTGAGAAATAAGCAGGAATCGTTAGGACTGGCCTCATTGTTGAGACCGAGTGGGGATATTGCATGTGCGGCATTGTGGGGATCGTCGGAACTGCGCCTGTTGCCGGGCGCCTGGTCGATGCGCTGAAGCGTCTCGAATATCGCGGTTACGATTCCGCCGGTGTCGCCACCATTCATGACGGCGTGATGGATCGCCGCCGCGCCGAGGGCAAGCTGTTCAATCTGGAAAAGCGCCTCGACAGCGAACCGCTGCCCGGCACCGTCGGCATCGCCCACACGCGCTGGGCGACCCACGGCGTTCCCAACGAGACCAATGCCCATCCGCATTTCGTCGAAGGCGTCGCCGTCGTCCATAACGGCATCATCGAGAATTTCTCCGAGCTTCGCGACGAATTGACCGAGGAGGGTTCGGTCTTCCAGACCCAGACCGATACCGAGGTGGTCGCCCATCTGCTGGCGAAATACCTGCGCGAGGGCCTCGAGCCGCGCGACGCCATGCTGAAGATGCTGAACCGGGTGACCGGCGCCTATGCGCTGGCTGTTATGCTCAAGGCTCATCCCGGCACGATCATGGCCGCCCGTTCCGGACCGCCGCTTGCCGTCGGCTACGGCCGCGGCGAGATGTTCCTCGGCTCGGACGCGATCGCGCTCTCGCCCTTCACCAACGAGATCACCTATCTCGTCGACGGCGATTTCGCCGTTCTCACCCGGGACGGTGTCGCAGTGCTCGATTTCGCCGGCAAGCCGGTCAAGCGCGCCCGCCAGATCTCGCAGGCGACCGCCTATGTCGTCGACAAGGGCAACCACCGCCATTTCATGGAAAAGGAAATCTACGAGCAGCCGGAGGTCATCTCCCACGCGCTCAGCCACTATGTCGATTTCGCCGAGAACACGATCGGCGCCAATGCCGCCGCGATCGACTTCAAGGCGTCAACCGGACTTGCGATCTCGGCCTGCGGCACCGCCTATCTCGCAGGCCTCGTCGGCAAATACTGGTTCGAGCGTTATGCCCGCCTGCCTGTTGAGATCGACGTTGCCTCCGAGTTTCGCTACCGCGAAATGCCGCTGTCGCCGTCGCAGGCAGCACTCTTCATCTCGCAGTCCGGCGAGACTGCCGATACGCTGGCATCGCTGCGCTATTGCCGCGATAACGGGTTGAAAATCGGCGCGGTCGTCAATGTCCGCGAATCGACGATCGCGCGCGAATCCGACGCCGTCTTCCCGATCATGGCCGGCCCCGAAATCGGCGTTGCCTCGACCAAGGCCTTCACCTGCCAGCTTGCGGTGCTGGCAGCGCTGGCGATCGGCGCCGGCAAGGCGCGCGGCACGGTGAGTGCCGACGAGGAGAGGGCGCTGGTGCGCCATCTCGCCGAAATGCCGCGCATCATGAGCCGTGTGCTGAACCTTATCCAGCCGCAGATGGAAAGCCTGTCGCGCGAGCTGTCGAAGTGCAAGGACGTGCTCTATCTCGGCCGCGGCACCAGCTTCCCGCTCGCCATGGAAGGCGCGCTGAAGCTCAAGGAAATCTCCTATATCCATGCCGAGGGTTATGCCGCCGGCGAATTGAAGCACGGACCGATCGCGCTGATCGACGAGAACATGCCTGTCATCGTCATCGCCCCTTACGACCGTTTCTTCGAAAAGACCGTCTCGAACATGCAGGAGGTCGCAGCCCGCGGCGGCCGCATCATCTTCATCACCGACGAGGCCGGCGCGGCCGCCTCGAAACTGCCGACCATGGCGACGATCACCCTGCCTGTGGTCGACGAAATTATCGCGCCGATGATCTTCTCGCTGCCGATCCAGCTGCTCGCCTATCACACTGCCGTCTTCATGGGCACCGATGTCGACCAGCCGCGTAACCTGGCGAAATCCGTGACCGTGGAATAAGCCTGTAAGGCCGGGACCTTCGCGCCGAAACATATTGTGCCAGGCCCCGAATTCTGGCAATTTTGGTCTACGGACAAGGGGGAAGGGCCGGCGTACCGGCCTGTCCACGACTGAGATGGAGATCATCAGGAAACGATGACCGACAACACCCCCAGAATGCCGGTCGCGACCCGGCTGAGGAATAATTTTCTCGCAGGGCTGATCATCTGCGCGCCGATCGCGATCACCATCTGGCTGACCTGGACCTTCATCCATTGGTCGGACAGCTGGGTCCGGCCCTATATTCCGGCGCGCTGGAATCCGGAAAGCTATCTCAATTTCGCCATTCCCGGTTTCGGTCTGCTGACCGCCGTTATCCTGATCACCGTCGTCGGCTTCCTCGGCAAGAACCTCATCGGCCAGAGCATCGTCCGGTTCGGCGAATCGATCGTTCAACGCATGCCGCTGGTGCGCACGATCTACAGAAGCGTGAAGCAGATTTTCGAAACCGTGCTGAAGGAACAGGCGAACTCCTTCAAGAAGGTCGGCCTCATCGAGTATCCGGGTCCCGGCCTCTGGGCACTGATCTTCATCGCCACCGACGCCAAGGGCGAAATCGCTTCGAAGTTCAATGCCATGGGCCAGGATATGGTCGCCGTCTTCCTGCCGCCGACGCCGGTGCCGACAGCCGGCTTCCTCATCTTCGTGCCGCGCGAGAAGATCGTCATGCTCGATATGTCGCCGGAAGACGCCGCCAAGTACCTGATTTCAGGCGGGCTTGTGGCGCCCGAACACAAGCCGGCCGATCCCAAGCAGAAGCATTTGCCGCGGCCGAAGCCGGTGGCGGTTTCCAAAGCGGATTGATGCATGTCGCCCAAAAGTGTTCAGCGGTTTTGAGTTAACGACATGCATAGAACAAAGACTTAAAGCGCGCCGCGGCGCGCTTTATCCAGCCCTGAGAAACCGAATCGCCTCGTCGCGGCGGAAAAGATAGAGCAGGGTGCGGATCGCCGTTCCCCTCTCCGTGGTCAGTTCCGGATCCCGCTCGATGAGGTAGGCGGCGTCCTTGCGGGCGATCTCTAACAGGTCGGCATGCGCCTCGAGACTGGCGATGCGGAAACCCGGCGTGCCCGATTGCCTCGTGCCGAGCAATTCGCCTTCACCGCGCAGCTTCAGGTCCTCCTCGGCAATGCGGAAACCATCCTCCGTCTCCCGCATGATCGAAAGCCTGGCATGGCCGGTCTCGCCGAGTGGTCCCTTGTAGAGAAGAATGCAGGTCGAGGCCTCGTCGCCGCGCCCGACGCGGCCGCGCAGCTGATGCAATTGCGCCAGGCCGAAGCGTTCGGCATGTTCGATCACCATGATCGTCGCATCCGGCACGTCGACACCGACCTCGACGACGGTGGTGGCGACGAGCAGCCGGGTCTCGCCGTTCTTGAACGCCATCATCGCCGCGTCCTTCTCCAGCCCGCTCATGCGGCCGTGGATGAGGCCGACATCCGGGCCGAGTGCCGAGACCAGCGTCGCGTGCCGCTCCTCGGCCGACATCAGATCGAGCTCCTCGGACTCCTCGACCAGCGGGCAGATCCAATAGGCCTTCTTGCCCTCGGCGATCGCGCTTTGCAGTCGGCCGACGATTTCGCCGGTCCGTTCCATCGGCACGGTGATCGTTTGGATCGGCCTGCGGCCGGCCGGTTTTTCGGTGAGCTTGGAGACGTCCATATCGCCGAAGGCGGCGAGCACCAGCGTGCGCGGGATCGGCGTCGCCGTCATGACAAGCATATGCGGCGAGAGGCCCTTGGCGGTCAGCCGCAGGCGCTGATGCACGCCGAAACGGTGCTGCTCGTCGACGACGGCAAGCATCAGATTGGCATAGGCGACACTGTCCTGGAACAGCGCATGCGTGCCGATGATGATCTGGGCAGCACCCGAGGCGATGCGCTCCAGGATTTCCTCCCGCTCGCGTCCCTTGGTGCGCCCGGTCAGCACCTCGATGCTGAGTCCGGCGGCGGCGGCGAATTTCGAGACTGTCGCGTGGTGCTGCCGCGCCAGGATTTCGGTCGGCGCCATCAGCACGGCCTGGCCGCCGCTCTCGATCACCGCCGCCATAGCCATCAGTGCCACCAGCGTCTTGCCGGAACCGACATCGCCCTGCAGCAGCCGCAGCATGCGCTCGTTGCCGGCCATATCCTTCAAAACCTCGGCGATCGCCTCGTTCTGGCTTGACGTGAGCGAGAAGGGCAACGCCTTCAGGATCTTGCTGCTGATGGCGCCGGTCGCATGCACCGGCTGGCCCGCCACCTTGCGCAGCCTCTGCCGCACCAGGCTCAGTGACAGCTGTCCGGCGAGGAACTCGTCATAGGCAAGCCGCCGCCGGGCAGGGGCCTGCGGGTCGATATCGGTAGGGTCGCGCGGCTCGTGCAGCATGTGGAAACTGTCGCGGATCGACGGCAGGCCCTGTTTCTCAGTCAAGGCCAGGTCGATCCATTCCGGCAGCTCGGGAAAACGCGGCAGGCCGGCGTCGATGATCTTGCGCAGCGTCTTCGGCGAGAGCCCCGCCGTCAGCGAATAGATCGGCTCGACCAGCGGCAGGCTCTCCGTCTCGTCCGCCCTGACGATATAATCGGGATGCACCATCGAGGCGCGGCCGTTGAACCAGTCGATCTTGCCGCTGACCGTCACCTCCGCGTCAACAGGCAGCTGTTTTTCCAGCCACGCCGCCTGTCCGCGGAAGAAGACCAGCGTCAGCTCGCCGGTCTCGTCATGCAGGAAGACGCGATAGGGAATGTTGCTTTTGCCGCGCGGCGGCAGCTGGTGCCGGTCGACGCGCGCCGTGATCGTCACGATCGCGCCCTGCGGCGCGCGCGCGATTCCAGGCTGGTTGCGCCGGTCGATCAGCGAAAAGGGCGCGTGGAAGAGCAGGTCGATGACCCGGCAATCTTCCAGCGTCTCGCGCCCGAGCAGCTTGACCAGCAGGTCGGCGATCTTCGGGCCGACGCCCGGAAGGCCCGAAATGGGGGAAAACAGAGGATCGAGAATGGCGGGGCGCATGTGGCCAAAATGCGATGAACAATGCGGCCTTGGCAAGGCTGACAAGCCGCTTTCCAGGGTCTATAGAGGCGCATCAACAGGAAGGTAATGCCATGACAGGTGTCACGCTCACGAGTGCCGGTCTTGACCCGCGCCGCCGCAGAATCCTTTTCCGCTGCTGGCATCGCGGCATTCGCGAGATGGATCTGGTCTTCGGCCAGTTCGCCGAAGCCGAGGTCGCGAATCTGTCGGAAGCCGAACTCGACGAGTTCGAGACGATCATGGCGGAAGAGGACAATGATCTCGTCCGCTGGATCATGGGAACATGGCCGGTGCCTGAGCGTTTCCAGACACCGATGTTTGCCCGCATCGCCGCCTACAAGCCCGATTTCGACAAGCCCCTCAGGACGCCGGAATGATCCCTGGTTTCGATGCGAAGAAGCTTGCGGCCATTGCCGAGCCGCTGACGATCGGCAATGTGCCGGCAGGTCTGGAGACGCTGCTGCTCGCCGAGCTCGCCCGAACGGGAGAGCCGGTCGCCTATGTCATGTCCGACGGCCACCGCATGGCCGATCTGGAACAGATGCTGGGCTTTGTCGCCCCCGACATTCCGGTTCTCACCCTGCCGGCCTGGGACTGTCTGCCCTATGACCGCGTCTCGCCGAGTGCCGACACCTCGGCCCGCCGGCTTGCCGCACTCGGCGGCCTCATCGCCCATCGCAAGAAGCCGCACGCGGCAATCGTGCTCGTCACCGCCAATGCCATGCTGCAGAAGGTGGCGCCGCAGGATGTCATCGAAAGCCTGACTTTTTCGGCTCGTCCCGGCAACCAGCTGCGCATGGACGATCTCGCCGGTCGCCTGGAGCGCAATGGCTTCGAGCGGGTCGCGACCGTTCGCGAGGTCGGTGAATATGCCGTGCGCGGTGGCATTCTCGACGTCTTCGTGCCGGGTTCCGAAGAGCCGGTCCGCCTCGATTTCTTTGGCGATACGCTGGAAAGCATCCGCAGCTTCGATCCGGCCAGCCAGCGTACGACCGGGCAGGTGCGATCCCTCGATCTCAACCCGATGAGCGAAGTGACGCTGACGCCGGATACGATCAGCCGCTTCCGCAAGAATTACCTCTCCGCCTTCGGTGCGACCACACGCGACGACGCGCTCTATCTCGCCGTCTCCGAAGGCCGCCGTTACCCCGGCATGGAGCATTGGCTGCCGCTTTTCTACGAGAAGCTCGATACCGTCTTCGATTATCTCAGCGGCTTCCGGATCGTCATCGACCATACGGTGCGTGAGGCAGCAGAAGAGCGCTCCAAGCTCGTTTTCGATTATTACGACGCCCGCCTGAATTCCGGCCAGCCGACCAAGGGCCAGATGACGCAGGGCACGCCTTACAAGCCGGTGACGCCGGGCCAGCTCTATCTCGACAGCAAGCTTTTCGTCAAAACCCTGGACGCGCTCGGCGCGATCCGTATCAGCCCCTTCAATGAACATGAGGGTGAGGCGCGGCGGGTCGTCAATGTCGACGCCCGCCAGGGCCAGCGCTGGGCGCGTTCGAACGCCGAAGGCGGCGGCGATGCCGAACGCATCAACATCTTCGACGTCGTCGTCAAGCATATTGCCGATCGCCGTGCCGCCGGCGCGAAAGTGCTGGTCACCGCCTGGACCGAAGGCTCGCTGGAGAGGCTGCTGCAGGTGCTGAACGAGCACGGCCTGGAAAAGGTCAAGCCGATCGAGGCGCTGAAGGATGTCGGTTCGCTGGCGAGAGGCGAGGCGGCCGCTGCCGTGCTCAGTCTCGAAGCCGGCTTCGAGGCCGGCGACCTCGTCGTCATCGGCGAGCAGGACATCCTCGGCGACCGCATGGTGCGCCGCTCCAAGCGCCGCAAGCGCGCAGCCGATTTCATCTCGGAAGTCGCGGGCCTCGACGAGGGCTCGATCGTCGTCCACGCCGAACATGGCATCGGCCGCTTTATAGGGCTGAGGACCATCGAGGCCGCTGGTGCTCCGCATGCCTGCCTCGAACTGCAATATGCCGACGAGGCCAAGCTTTTCCTGCCGGTCGAAAACATCGATCTTCTCTCGCGCTATGGCGGCGAGGGCACCGAAGCCCAACTCGACAAGCTCGGTGGCGGCGCCTGGCAGATGCGCAAGGCCAAGCTCAAGAAACGCCTGCTCGACATGGCCGATGCGCTGATCCGAATCGCCGCCGAGCGCCTGACGCGCCATGCGCCGATGCTGACGACGCCTGAAGGCCTTTACGACGAATTCGCCGCCCGCTTCCCCTATGACGAGACCGAGGACCAGGATAACGCCATCGAGGCGGTGCGCTCCGATCTCGGCGCCGGCCGGCCGATGGACCGTCTGGTCTGCGGTGACGTCGGTTTCGGCAAGACCGAAGTGGCGCTGCGCGCCGCCTTCGTCGCGGCGATGAACGGTGCCCAGGTCGCCGTCGTCGTGCCGACGACGCTGCTTTCCCGCCAGCATTTCAAGACCTTTTCCGAGCGTTTCCGCGGTCTGCCGGTGCGCATCCAGCAGGCCTCGCGCCTTGTGGGCGCCAAGGAGCTGGCGTTGACCAAGAAGGAAGTGGCTGAGGGGAAGACCGATATCGTCGTCGGCACCCATGCGCTGCTCGGCGCTGGCATCAAATTCGCCAATCTCGGTCTGCTCGTCATCGATGAGGAGCAGCATTTCGGCGTCAAGCACAAGGAGCGGCTGAAGGAGCTGAAGAGCGACGTGCATGTGTTGACGCTGTCGGCAACGCCGATCCCGCGCACGCTGCAGCTTGCCATGACCGGCGTGCGCGAACTGTCGCTGATCACGACGCCGCCGGTCGACCGCATGGCGGTGCGCACCTTCATCTCGCCCTTCGACAGCCTGGTCATCCGCGAGACGTTGATGCGCGAGCATTATCGAGGCGGCCAAAGCTTCTATGTCTGCCCTAGGCTTGCCGACCTCGAGGACGTGCATGCCTTCCTGCAATCGGATGTGCCGGAGCTGAAGGTCGCCATCGCCCATGGCCAGATGCCGGCCGGCGAACTCGAAGACATCATGAACGCCTTTTATGAAGGCCGCTACGACGTGCTGTTGTCCACCACCATCGTCGAATCCGGTCTCGATGTCCCCACGGCCAATACGCTGATCGTCCACCGCGCCGACATGTTCGGCCTTGCTCAGCTCTATCAGCTGCGCGGCCGTGTCGGCCGCTCGAAGGTGCGCGCCTTCGCGCTCTTCACCCTGCCGGTCAACAAGGTGCTGACGGCCACCGCCGAACGCCGCCTCAAGGTGCTGCAGTCGCTGGATACGCTCGGCGCCGGTTTCCAGCTGGCGAGCCACGATCTCGATATCCGCGGCGCCGGCAATCTGCTCGGCGAGGAGCAGTCCGGCCACATCAAGGAGGTCGGTTTCGAGCTCTACCAGCAGATGCTGGAAGAGGCGGTTGCCGAGGTCAAGGGTGTCGACGAGATCCACGACACCGGCTGGTCGCCGCAGATCTCGGTCGGCACGACGGTGATGATCCCGGAAGGCTACGTGCCCGACCTGCACCTGCGCATGGCGCTCTATCGCCGTCTCGGCGAAATCACCGAGCTCAAGGAGATCGATGGCTTCGGCGCCGAGATGATCGACCGATTCGGCCCGATGCCGATCGAAGTCCAGCATCTGCTGAAGATCGTCTACATCAAGTCGCTCTGCCGCACCGCCAATGTCGAAAAGCTCGATGCCGGCCCGAAGGGCGTCGTCGTGCAGTTCCGCAACAAGGAATTCCCCAACCCGGCAAACCTCGTCGGTTATATCGGCAAGCAGGGCACGATGGCGAAGATCCGCCCCGATCACAGCCTGTTCCTGACCCGCGACCTGCCGACGCCGGAAAAACGCCTGCAGGGCGCAGCTGTTATCATGACGCAACTGGCGGAACTGGCGAAATAGAGCAATTCCAGCAAAACTGTGCCGCGGTTTTGCTGGGCAAAGCGCGAAGCGATTTTGCCGGGGAATTGCATGGAAAAAGGAGATAGAGATGGGAACATACGGCGCAACGATCGCCTGGCAGCGGAACGGCGAAACCTTCACCGACAACCGCTACAGCCGTGCCCACCGCTGGACCTTCGACGGCGGCATCGAGGTGAAGGCATCCTCGTCCTCGCATGTCGTTCCGCTGCCCTATTCCGCCGAGGATGCCGTCGATCCGGAGGAGGCTTTCGTCGCCTCGCTCTCCAGCTGCCACATGCTCTGGTTCCTGTCGATCGCCGCCAAACAGCGCTTTTGCGTCGACAGCTATACCGATGCTGCCGAGGGCATCATGGAGAAGAATGCCGACGGCCGTCTTGCCATGACCGTCGTGACGCTCCGTCCGCATGTCGTCTTCAGCGGCGAAAAGCAGCCCTCGTTCAGCGAGCTCGAAGCCCTGCACCATCGCGCCCACGACGAATGTTTCATCGCCAATTCGGTGAAGACCGAGGTGCGTTGTGTTCCGGTTCTAGGCTAGAGCTGGGGCCGTCGACGTCAGTTGAGGCCTGACCGTGCCTCGGCTTTCGCCTTGGCGATATCGCGCAACGCGTTCGCCAGGACGTCAGGCGTCTGTGCACCGCTGACGGCATATTGCTGGTCGAAGATGAAGAATGGCACGCCGTTGACGCCCATCTCCTGCGCTGCCTGGATCTCGGCGACGATCAGATCGCGATCGGCCTCGGAAGCAAGCAGCGAGGCGATGACCGAACGGTTGAGGCCGGCCTTCTCGGCGATATCGAGCAGCACCGCATGGTCGCCGACATTGCGGCCTTCCTCGAAATTCGCCTTGAACAGTGCGGCAACGACCTTGTCCTGCTTCTCGCGGCCTTCGATCATCGCCCAGTGGATCAGCCGATGCGCATCGAGCGTGTTCGGGCCGATCTTGATCGCCTCGAAATCGAAGGCGATGCCGACCTCGCGGCCGTAATCGGAGAGCATCTTGTGCGCCTGCGCCACGCGCTCCTCGCCGCCGAGCTTCTCAGCCAGCGCCTTCTTCTGGTCGACGCCTTCCTTGGGATAGTCGGGATTGAGCCGGTACGGCCGCCAGTTGATGTCGACGCCGATTTGGTCTTGCACCTCGGCGATGGCGAGCTCCAGCCGCGCCTTGCCGAGATAGCACCAGGGGCAGACGACATCCGAGACGACGTCTATGGTGATACGCTCCATGATGATTTTCCTTATTCTGTGCGTCTCCCCAAGGGAGACATTCAAGCCGGAGCGGTCCGGCTGCTTCTTATTGGGCGCTCGTATCCCACCAGAGCGGCAGCTGGTAGCCGTAGAGCGGCACCGTATCGGGATGGCCGATGCGTTTGCTGCGCGCCACCCATTGCTGCCCCATATGATAGAGCGGCAGCACGTAATGGCTGGACAGCAGCAGCCGGTCGTAGGAGCGCACCGCCGCGGTGAAATCCTCGGCCGAGCGCGCCCGGAGCAGGTGATCGATCAACGCATCGAGATCGGGGTCCGCAGCGCCGGCGAAGCTGTCGCTGCCCTCGCGGGTCTTCGCGGCCGAAGACCAGCGGCCGAGCTGTTCGTTTCCAGGCGATAGCGAGGACGTGTAGGACTTCATGATCATGTCGAAGTCGAAGCTGTTCGTCCGGCTCTGATACTGCGAATCGTCGACCGTGCGGATCGAAGCGGCAATGCCGATCGTCTGCAGCGAACGCTGATAGGCGACAGCAAGTTTCTCCTGGTCAGCATTCTGCGTCATGATCTCGAAGGCGAGCTGGCGGCCGGAGGCATCGAGCATCTTGCCGCCCTGGATCGTGTAGCCGCCCTGTTTCAGCTGCTCGACGGCCTGTTTCAGCACATTGCGGTCGCGGCCGGAGCCGTCGGTGACCGGCAGCTTGTAGGTGCCGTCGAGAATCTCCGGCGCAATTTTGTCCTTGATCGGCCCGAGCAGGGCAAGCTCGGCCGCATTGGCGGGAACCCCGAAACTTGACAGCTCGGAATTCTGCCAGAAGCTCTGGGTGCGTTTGTAGGCGCCGGAATAGAGGTTCTTGTTGGCCCATTCGAAATCGAACACCAGCGACAGGCCTTCGCGCACCTTGGGATCGGCAAAGATCGGTCGGCGCGTGTTGAACACGAAGCCGAGCATGCCGCTCGGCAGTTTCGGCGTGAACACGTCCTTGACCACAGCCCCCGAGGTGACGGCGGGGAAATTATAGGCATTGGCCCAATGACCGGGATTGCCGTCGGGATAGATGTCGACATCGCCCTTCTTGAAGGCCTCGAACAGCGTCGTATCCTGCAGGAAATACTGGACGGTGATCTGGTCGTAATTGTCGGTGCCGACCTTGGCGGGAATGTCCTTGCCCCAGTAGTTCGGATCGCGCTCATAGGTGATGCTCTCGCCGGGCTTCACCGTCTTCACCTTGTAGGGACCGGAGCCGACCGGCGGCGTCAGCGACGAACGGTCGAAGGTTTCGGGGTCGATCGCATGTTTCGGCAGCACCGGGAAGAGACCGAAGATCAATGGCGTCTCCCGGTCGGCCTTGTCGTTGAAGGTGAAACGCACACTGCGCTCGCCGACCTTTTCCATCTTGGCGACGACGTTGAGGCGGTTGGCGAAGGGCACGCGGCCCTTGTCGCGCATCAGCTCGAAGGTGAACATCACATCCTCGGGCGTCACCGGCTGGCCATCGGCCCATTTCGCCTTCGGATTGAGGTCGAATTGAATGAAGCTCCGGTCGTCGTCCCATTCGACCGTTTCGGCGAGCAGGCCGTAGAGCGTGAAGGGCTCGTCCCTGGAGCGCTGCATCAGCGATTCGTAGACGAGATTGCCGTAGTCCGGATCCCACATGCCGCGCGCCGTCGTGCGCATGCTCTTCAGGATGAACGGATTGAGGCTGTCGAAGGTGCCGACCACGCCATAGGTGATCTTGCCGCCCTTTTTCACGTCGGGATTGACGTAAGGGAAGTGTTTGTAATCGGCCGGCAAAGCCGGCTCGCCATGCATCGCGATGCCATGCAGCGGCTCGGCGGCGACGGTGCCGCACAGCAGCGAGAGGACGAGGGGGACGACGATCCGGAGCATTCGGCAATCCTTGATCCGTGAAAACGGGCATGATTCACCGCGGAGATTATCATGGGGTCGACCGATTCCAACACGGAGCGGCGATTTCTTTGGCATCGCGACGAAATGCACCTCAAATTGCCAAAGAAATGCTGGATATCTTGAACGCTGCGATGTAACAGGTGAACCCGAAGTTTCGGGGTCATGCATTTGCCTTATTTTTTTAAGAGGTGGAGTGCCGAACGACCCGATGGTTGGGGCGGCAAGACGCTGCCCCGAACGGATATCAGGAGACGGAATTCGTTATGATGTTCAAGTCTGAAAAGAAAATGCGGGCAGCACTGTCCGTTCTGGCGGTGGTGTTCGGCGCTTCGGCTCCGGTCTCCTCCTTCGCACAGGATGCGGCGGCGCAGGCTCCGGCCGATGCCCCGGCACAGGCCGCAGGAGCGCCGAAGCTCGGCTGGTACAAGACCTGCAGCAAGCAGGAAGACAACGACATCTGTGTTGTCCAGAACCTGATCCTCGCCAATGGCGGCCAGCTCGTTACGGCCGTCGGCCTGATCTCGGTTTCCGGCAAGATCAACCGCAAGCTCCTGCAGGTCTCGGTTCCCACGGCACGCCTCGTTCCTCCCGGCGTCATCATGCAGATCGACGGCGGCAAGGGCCAGAAGCTCGACTACGCTGTCTGCCTGCCAGACAAGTGCACCGCCGAAATTCCGCTGACCGACGCGATGATCGCCAGCCTCAAGAAGGGCAGCGACGTGATCTTCACCTCGATCAACTTCCGCCGCGCTCCGAACCCGATCAAGATTTCGCTTGAAGGCTTCACTGGCGCGTATGACGGCGAACCAGTTTCCGAATCCAAGCTTGCCGAAAGCCAGCGCAGCCTGCAGGACAGCATGCAGAAGAAGGCCGAGGAAGCCCGCAAGAAACTGGAAGACGCCCAGAAGGCAGCCAAGGCGCAGTAATCCTGCCGCCATCACTAAACAGAAACCCGGCTTTGCGCCGGGTTTTTTGTTGCGCAAAGAAAAGGCCTCGCCGGGAGAAGCGAGGCCTTGATTCAACGATCGGCACGACTGAGTTAGTGGGCGAAGCTCATCTTGGGTTTGAACTGCCCTGACGGGGCCTGATCGAAAATCTGGTAGATCTGTGGGTTGCGAAGCGGCATGCCGCTTTCGTCGTTCATCAGGTTCTGCTCGGAGACGTAGGCGACATATTCGCTTTCGTCATTTTCAGCGAGCAGGTGATAGAAGGGCTGGTCCCTGCTCGGGCGCACCTCGGCCGGAATGGAATTCCACCACTCCTCCGTATTCGCGAACTCCGGATCAACGTCAAAGATGACGCCGCGAAACGGAAATACCTTGTGCCGAACCACTTCGCCAATACTGAACTTTGCTATTCTTTCTTTCATGGTACGACTTCCTTTCATCACCAAATTTGGTGATTGGTGTCGCGCAAATCAAGATTTTTGCGCGAGTTCGTCACATGAACGTCATATCCTCCTAGTGGCGTCCATGACCTGGGAGGCGAAAGCCCCGGCGAGCCGGGACTTTCTGTGTTCAGAGCCCGATCAGGCCGAATAATACATGTCGTATTCGACCGGATGCGGCGTCATTTCGAAACGCATCACCTCGGCCATCTTCAGCTCGATGAAGGCATCGATCTGATCGTCGTCGAAGACGCCGCCGGCTGTCAGGAACTTGCGGTCCTTGTCGAGGCTTTCGAGCGCTTCGCGCAACGAGCCGCAGACGGTCGGGATCTTCTTCAATTCCTTCGGCGGCAGGTCGTAGAGATCCTTATCCATGGCCTTGCCGGGATGGATCTTGTTCTTGATGCCGTCGAGGCCGGCCATCAGCATGGCGGCGAAGGCGAGATAGGGGTTGGCAGTCGGATCCGGGAAGCGGACTTCGACGCGCTTGGCCTTCGGGTTGGAGCCGAACGGAATGCGGCAGGAGGCCGAACGGTTGCGGGCCGAATAGGCGAGCAGCACAGGTGCTTCGTAACCCGGGACAAGACGCTTGTAGGAGTTCGTCGACGGATTGGTGAAGGCGTTGATCGCCTTGGCATGCTTGATGATGCCGCCGATATAGAACAGGCAGCTCTCGGAGAGGCCAGCATATTCGTCGCCGGCAAAGGTCGGCTTGCCGCCCTTCCAGATCGACTGGTGCACATGCATGCCCGAGCCGTTGTCGCCGAAGATCGGCTTCGGCATGAAGGTCGCCGTCTTGCCATAGGCGTTGGCTACCTGGTGCACGACATATTTGTAGATCTGCATCTTGTCGGCGTTGCGCACCAGCGTATCGAACTTGATGCCGAGTTCGTGCTGGGCGGCAGCGACTTCATGGTGATGCTTTTCGACGACGACGCCCATCTCGGAGAGCACCGTCAGCATTTCCGAACGCATGTCCTGGGCGCTGTCGACAGGGGGAACCGGGAAATACCCGCCCTTGACGCGCGGGCGATGGCCGAGGTTGCCGGTCTCGTAATCGGTGTCGTCATTCGACGGCAGTTCGGTCGAATCGAGCTTGAAGCCGGTGTTATAAGGATCGGCCTTATACTTGACGTCGTCGAAGACGAAGAATTCGGCTTCCGGGCCGACGAAGACCGTATCGCCGATGCCGGATGCCTTGAGATAGGCTTCGGCCTTCTTGGCGGTGCCGCGCGGATCGCGGTTATAGGCCTCGCCGGAGACCGGATCGAGGATGTCGCAGACGATGACCATGGTCGACTGGGCGAAGAACGGGTCCATATGCACCGTTTCGGTGTCGGGCATCAGCACCATGTCGGACTCGTTGATGGCTTTCCAGCCGCCGATCGAGGAGCCATCGAACATCACGCCGTCAGCGAACATGTCTTCATCGACGCAGACAACGTCCATCGTCACATGCTGCAGCTTGCCCTTCGGGTCGGTGAAACGCAGATCGACGAACTTTACGTCGTTCTCCTTGATCTGCTTCAGAATTTCGCTTGCGGTCGCCATTAATGAGTTTCCTCCGATTTGCGATGACGGTCTAGGTCGGCGATGACGGTAACGGACTTTGCGCGATTGGCAAAGTGGTCAGATGGCATCAATGCCGGTCTCGCCGGTGCGGATGCGGATAACCTCTTCGATATTGGAGACGAAGATCTTTCCGTCGCCGATGCGGCCGGTCTGCGCCGCCTTGCGGATCGCATCGATGACGGCCTCCGCGTTCTCGTCGGCCAGTACGACCTCGACTTTGACCTTCGGCAGGAAATCGACGACGTATTCAGCTCCGCGGTAGAGTTCCGTGTGGCCCTTCTGACGGCCGAAACCCTTGGCTTCCGTGACCGTGATACCCTGCAGGCCAACTTCCTGAAGGGCTTCCTTCACTTCGTCCAGCTTGAAAGGCTTAATGATCGCTTCGATCTTTTTCATGAGAAAATGTCTCTCCGCTTCTCTTGTTATGGCAGGAATTTTCCCGCTCGCCGGATATGATGCAGATATCGTGCCAGTTTGAAATCCATCTTATCGAAAAAAGTCGTCGATTCTGCCAAAACCGGCGCGTTTGCGGGGAATTCCATGTCGTTTTGGTGCCGGAATAGGTGGAAAAACATTGTCTCCGATCAAAATCACATCCGGAACGGAAAAAGTCAGGTATTTTCGCAACTGCGAATACACATCTCGAGGAGATGAAAATATAGGCAAATGCTTAAATTGCGTCCTTCTCTTTGGTGTTTCAGGCGGTTGTTTTTTAGGCGTTTTTTGATTGAATAGGGTGATGATCAAACATCTGTCCGACCTTCTTCTCACGCCTGCCGAAATGGCCGCCGTCGATGCGGCCGCTGCCGCATCCGGCATCGACTCCTTCGGCCTGATGGAGAGGGCAGGCGCCGCGGTCGCGGCCGCTGCTCTGCGCCTTCATCCCGGAGCGTTGCGCTTCGTCGTACTCTGCGGACCCGGCAACAATGGCGGCGACGCCTATGTCGCAGCACGTCATCTGCATGAGAGCGGGGCGAGGGTGGCGCTCTTCCACCTCGGCGATCCCTCCAGGCTGAAGGGCGATGCCGCCCGTGCCCAAGCCGGTTGCGTGCTCCAGGGGCAAAACCTCGACCTCTATCGGCCCGAAACCGGCGACGTCGTCATCGATGGCCTGTTCGGGGCGGGGCTTGGCCGCGAGGTGCCGGCCGATGTGCGCGCGCTGATCGGCCGCGTCACCGAGACCGCTATTCCCGTGCTGGCCATCGATCTGCCCTCCGGCCTCGACGGCCGCACCGGCAAGGTGCTGGGGGCTGCCTTCCGGGCCTGCAATACCATCACCTTCATGACCCGCAAGCCCGGCCATCTCCTGATGCCGGGCAGGGAGCTTTGCGGTGAATTGGAGGTCTTCGATATCGGCATTCCCGCCCGCATCATCCGCGCTGAGGCGGGCGGTGTCATCGCCGAGAACACGCCGGACGCCTGGAAGCGTGCGCTGCCGGCCGAGCAGCTGGAAACCCACAAATACAAGCGCGGTCATCTGGTCGTCTTCTCAGGCGCGGCCGACAAGACGGGTGCCGCGCGCATGTCGGCAATCTCGGGCCTGAAGGCCGGCGCCGGCCTGGTGACGATCGCCGCCCCCCGCGCGGCCATGGCCGCCAATGCCGCACATCTGACCGCCGTCATGCTGCATGCCATCGACGACGAGGCCGACCTCGGCGACTGGCTCTCCGACAAGCGGCTGCAAACCTTCGTCCTCGGCCCCGGTTTCGGCATCGGCGCCAGGGCGCGCGGCTTCGTCTCGGCCCTTGCCGATCGCCATCTGGTGCTCGATGCCGACGGCATCTCCTCGTTCAAGGACGATCCGCAACAGCTGTTTGATCTTTTCCGGGGTGAGCCGCGTCTGGTGCTGACGCCGCACGAAGGCGAATTCGCGCGGCTCTTTCCCGATATCGGCGGCGACGAGGGGCTCGGCAAGGTGGACAAGGCCTTGGCCGCCGCCCGCCGCGCCAATGCTGCGATAATTTACAAAGGCGCCGATACCGTCATCGCCGCGCCTGATGGACGGGCGCTCATCAATACCAACGCTCCCGTCTGGCTTGCCACCGCCGGTTCCGGCGACGTGCTTGCCGGCATCATCGGCGGATTGCTCGCCCAGGGCCTGCCGGCCTTCGAGGCAGCGGCTGCCGGCGTCTGGCTGCATGGCGAGGCAGGTCAACGCGCCGGCAAGGGGCTGACGGCGGAGGAGCTTGCAGCCCGTGTATTGCCGCTTTAGAGCACCGTGCGTCCTTTCGGACGCGCAAAGGACGCTCTAACTCTTTTAATCCTCGCATCGTGCTTTCCGGCAATCGATTCCGATTTTCGGGCCGATGCGCGTGCGCCTCCGCATGGGCCAGGATTAGGAGCGCGGACGCCGCGGATCCGGCCATCTGGCGGATCTGCGCGCTGCGGGCTTCCGGCACCTCGAACGCGGAAGCAATCCGCATCGTCACCCGACCTGTGTGGCCGGGCGCAGGCTGGGTTGTTTTACAATTGCAAATGCGGCCAGGGTGTTCTGTCGCGGATTTCGCAGAAACGGGAATGGGCAGGTCCGTCCTTCGTTGGACGAGGGCGGGTTGAGCCCTATGTCGGCTGAATAACGGCCATTGTCGTCGCGCTCCTTGCGTGGCATCTTCCCGGCGGAGGATTCCACCTCTCGTTGACGGGCTTTCCGTTTTTTACTGCGTAAGTCTGTCTTCTCGACGGAGGCTCGAATGAGTATTGGCCTGATCGCCCTTCTTGATGATATCGCGGCATTGGCCAAGGTGGCTGCGGCGTCGCTCGACGATATTGCCGGCCAGGCTGCCAAGGCAGGCGCGAAAGCGGCTGGTGTCGTCATTGATGATGCGGCAGTCACACCCCGCTACGTCACCGGATTTTCGGCAGCACGCGAATTGCCGATCATCGGCAAGATCACGCTCGGCTCGCTGAAGAACAAGCTTCTGATCCTGCTTCCGGCAGCACTGATCCTGAGCCTTGTCGCACCGCAGGCGATCACGCCGCTGCTGATGATCGGCGGGCTTTATCTCTGCTACGAGGGTGTGGAAAAAGTCTACGAACTGGTGATGCCGCATGCAGCCCATGCCCATGAATCGGCACTCGAGACGACAAGCCTCGATGCCAAATCGCTAGAAGACGAGAAGGTTGCCGGCGCAATCAAGACGGATTTCATCCTGTCGGCCGAAATCATGGCGATTACGCTCGCTGCGGTGCCGTCAGGCAGCATGTTCACGCAGGCCCTCATCCTTGCCGTCGTTGGACTGGGGATCACGATCATGGTCTATGGCGGCGTGGCGCTTATCGTGAAGGCCGATGATCTGGGTCTGATGCTGGCGCGTCTGCAGACGGCATCTCCAATGGGCGCCTTCTTGCGTTCGATCGGGAAGGGGCTTGTCACGGGCATGCCTTATTTTCTGAAAGTGCTCGGCATCGTCGGAACGGCGGCCATGATCTGGGTCGGCGGCGGCATCATCGTTCATGGCCTCGAAGCCTATGGCATCAGCGGACTTGCGCATCTGATCCATGATGCCGGCGAGGCGACGGCGCATGCAGTTCCCGTTCTGGCATCAGTGCTGCGCTGGATCGTCGAGGCCGCAGGCGCGGGCATCGTCGGTATCGTCGTCGGCTTGATCGCAATTCCGGTCACAGGCTACGCCGTCTCGCCGATATGGCGGTACCTCAAATCGCTCCTGCCGCGCCGGCGAAAAGAGGCGCTGGCGGACGGGAAAAAATAAAGCCAGAGTCCGTCGACGAGCAAGGCGTCATATCCAGCCTCATGGAATGCGTGACCGACGATGTGATACCCACAATGTCACGATCCCTGTTGTGACTATCCAGCCTCGCCTATTTCGCTAGCGCCTGCTGCAGGGCGATTGCCCCATGCGGCGCATTGACCTTGCCCTCATGGATCATGAAGGCGAAGACGTCGCGCGGCTCGGTCTTCACTTTGCGATCGCCATCGATCAGCGGCAGGTCATCAGGAACCTTGCCCTCGGCCCAGGTCTTGAGCCGGTCTGCCCAGGCCTTCATGTCCTTTTCCGGATAGCAGGTCGCAATATCGTCCGAGCCCTTCTGCAGCCGCGCATAGACGAAATCGGCGGTCACGTCGGCGATCATCGGATATTCGAAATGTTCGGCGCAAACCGGCGCCACGCCGTATTTCGAAAGCAGCGCCACGAACTCCGACACCTTGAAGGAATCGTGCCGTACCTCGACCACGTGGCGGAGCGTCAGCCCGTCCTGTTTTGCCGGCAGCAGCTTCAGGAAGGCTTCGAAATCGTCTGCATCGAACCTCTTCGTCGGCGCGAACTGCCAGAGCAGCGGCCCGAGATGATCGCCGAGTTCGCTGATGCCCGATGACAGAAATCGCTCCATCGATTCACCGGCTTCGGCAAGCACCCGCCGATTGGTGACGAAACGTGTCGCCTTCAGCGAAAAGATGAACCCGTCGGGCACGTCCGCCGCCCATTTGGCAAAGACCGCAGGCTTTTGCGTGCTGTAATAGGTGCCGTTGACCTCGATGACCTTCAGCTGGCGGCTGGCGTAATTCAGCTCGTCCTTCTGTTTCAGGTCATCGGGAAAGAAATGCCCGCGCCAGGGCTCGAAGGTCCAGCCGCCGATGCCGGTGCGGATAGTGCCGGATTTCGTCATGTTGTCCTCCCCATTCGCAGCCGCTCAGGCCGCATCGATCTCTTTGGTCATATCGACGAGCGTCCATCCTGGCCGATATGGGCTCGGCCGGCGACCCGTTTCCTGAAACCCGAAGGCGCTGTAGAGAGCGATGTTCCGCTCCATCCGCGCATTGGTGTAGAGCCGGATCTCCGGCACGGCCCATTCCCGCGCCTTGCCCTCCAGCCAGCGCAGCATCGCCACTCCATGCCCGGCACCCTGAAAGGCCGGCGAGACCGCGATGCTGAACAGCATCAGGTGATCGGCATGCCGCTCGACGACCACCAGGCCGGCCGTTTGCCCGCCGATCTCGCGCAGCCAGACCTCGCCGCGTTGGATCCGCGGCGCGTAATCCTCCCTCACCGGGATCGGCGGAGCGCCGAACAACTCGGTATAGGGCCGATAGGCGGCGGTTGTCAGCATCGCGATCGTTTCCAGATCATCGGGCGACGCTGGCCTCATCGTCATTCCGCCGCAACCGCCTTCTTCACCGGCCGTCGCTCCAGCAATTCCTTCAGGAAGTGCCCGGTATAGGACCGCTTCTCCTTGACGATCGCCTCCGGCGTTCCGGTCGCGACGATCTCACCGCCGCCGTCGCCGCCTTCGGGGCCGAAATCGAGCACCCAGTCGGCCGTCTTGATGACTTCGAGATTGTGCTCGATCACCACCACCGAGTTACCCTGGTTGACCAGTTCGTGCAGCATTTCGAGCAATTTGGCGACGTCGTGGAAATGCAGGCCGGTCGTCGGTTCATCGAGAATGTAGAGCGTGCGCCCCGTCGAGCGTTTTGACAGCTCCTTGGCAAGCTTGACACGCTGCGCTTCCCCGCCGGAGAGCGTATTCGCCTGTTGGCCGACCTTGATGTAACCGAGGCCGACATCCTTCAGCGATTGCAGCTTGTCGCGCACCGCAGGCACTGCCGCGAAGAAATCGACGCCTTCCTCCACCGTCATGTCGAGCACCTCGGCGATCGACTTCTGCTTGAAGGTAACATCGAGCGTCTCTCTGTTATAGCGCTTGCCATGGCAGACGTCGCAGGTGACGTAGACATCGGGCAGGAAGTGCATCTCGATCTTGATGACGCCGTCGCCCTGGCAGGCCTCGCAGCGTCCGCCCTTGACGTTGAAGGAGAAACGGCCCGGCTGGTAGCCGCGTGCCTTGGCCTCCGGCAGACCGGCGAACCAGTCTCGGATCGGCGTGAAGGCGCCAGTATAGGTCGCCGGGTTCGAGCGCGGCGTGCGGCCGATCGGCGACTGGTCGATATCGATCACCTTGTCGATATGCTCGAAGCCGTCGATGCGGTCGTGATCGGCCGGATTTTCACGCGCGCCCATGACGCGGCGTGCCGCCGATTTATAGAGCGTCTCGATCAGGAAGGTGGATTTGCCGCCGCCGGAAACGCCGGTCACCGCCGTGAAGACACCGAGCGGGATCGACGCCGTAACGTTCTTCAGATTGTTGCCTCGCGCCCCGACCACCTTGATCTCGCGGCCCTTCTTCGGCTTGCGGCGCTCGTCGGGAACGGGAACGCCGAGTTCGCCGGAGAGATATTTGCCGGTCAGCGAATTCGGACTGTCCATGATATCCTGCGGCGTACCATGGGCGATGACCTGACCGCCGTGAATGCCGGCCGCCGGGCCGATATCGACGACGTCGTCGGCCGACAAGATCGCATCCTCGTCATGTTCGACGACAATGACGGTGTTGCCGATGTCGCGCAGGTGCTTCAGCGTGTCGAGCAGCCGGGCATTGTCGCGCTGATGCAGGCCGATCGACGGTTCGTCGAGCACGTAAAGCACGCCCGTCAGCCCGGAGCCGATCTGCGAGGCGAGCCGGATACGCTGGCTCTCGCCGCCCGACAGCGTGCCGGAATTGCGCGAAAGGCTGAGATATTCCAGTCCGACATCGTTGAGGAAGCGCAGCCGGTCGCGGATCTCCTTGAGGATGCGCACGGCGATCTCGTTCTGCTTGGCATTGAAGCTTGCCGGCAGTGTCTCGAACCAGTCGCGGGCGACGCGGATCGACATACCCGTCACTTCGCCGATATGCAGCGTGTCGATCTTCACCGCCAGGGCCTCCGGCTTCAGGCGGAAGCCGTTGCAGGCCGGGCAGGGGGCCGCCGACATGAAGCGCTCGATGTCTTCGCGCGCCCAGGCGGAATCGGTCTCTTTCCAGCGGCGCTCGAGATTGGTGATGATGCCCTCGAAATTCTTCTGGGTCGTATAGGAGCGGGCGCCGTCGGCGTAGTGGAATTCGATCTTGTCGTTGGTGCCGTTGAGGATGACGTCCTTGGCCTCATCGGAAAGATCGTTCCAGCGAGTGCCGAGCTTGAAGCCGTAATGTTTGCCGAGTGCTTCCAGCGTCTGATTGTAATAGGGCGAGGTCGACTTGGCCCAGGGTGCGATCGCCCCGTCGCGCAGCGTCCGCTCGGGCTCGGGCACGATCAGATCCGGATCGATCTTCTGCTGGGCGCCGAGGCCGTCGCAGGTCGGGCAGGCGCCGAACGGGTTGTTGAAGGAGAACAGCCTGGGTTCGATCTCGGGAATGGTGAAGCCAGAGACTGGGCAGGCGAACTTCTCCGAAAACAGCACGCGTTCATGCGTCTCGTTCAGCGACTTGTTGGCGGATCCGCCGGCTGACGTCTCTTCCGGCGGCAGCGGCTTGTCGGCGAATTCGGCGACCGCCAGCCCGTCGGCGAGCTTCAGGCAGGTTTCCAGGCTGTCGGCTAGGCGCGCCGAGACATCCGAGCGCACGACGATGCGGTCGACCACCACGTCGATGTCGTGCTTGTATTTCTTGTCGAGCACCGGCGCTTCGGCGATCTCGTAGAACTGGCCGTCGACCTTGACGCGCTGGAAGCCCTTCTTCATCAGCTCGGCCAGTTCCTTCTTGTATTCGCCCTTGCGGCCGCGCACGAGCGGCGCAAGAATATAAAGACGGGTGCCTTCGCCGAAGTCGAGGATGCGGTCGACCATCTGGCTGACGGTCTGGCTCTCGATCGGCAGGCCGGTCGCCGGCGAATAGGGAACACCGACGCGGGCAAAGAGCAGGCGCATGTAGTCGTAGATCTCGGTGACGGTGCCGACCGTCGAGCGCGGGTTGCGCGAGGTGGTCTTCTGCTCGATCGAGATCGCCGGCGACAGCCCGTCGATCTGGTCGACATCCGGCTTCTGCATCATTTCGAGGAACTGGCGGGCATAGGCCGACAGGCTCTCGACATAGCGCCGCTGGCCCTCGGCATAGATCGTGTCGAAGGCGAGCGAGGATTTGCCGGAACCCGACAGCCCGGTCATGACGATCAGCTTGTTACGCGGCAGATCGAGATCGATGCTCTTGAGATTATGCTCGCGCGCGCCGCGGATGGAGATCGTCTTCAGTTCGCTCATCGTCTCTGCTTTGGTTTTCTGGATGACAGCCCTTATTTAGTGATGCCGACGGGCGAGTCGAGGCTGAATATCCGCAAGGGCTCAAGGTTTTCGATTCTGTTGACAGGATCATACGGATAAACTAGAACAAATAAAGAACAAAATTCCTGATGAATGCATGCGGCTTTCTGATGGGATAAACATGTGGATTAAATGCCGCCCATGCGCATCGGCGGTCCGTGATGGTTTAAGGTGCGCCGATCGATTAAACGCCGCCGGGCAGGGCGGCAGGCAGGGTGAGAAGTATGGCTGGTAGCGTGAATAAGGTAATTCTGGTTGGAAACGTCGGTGCAGACCCCGAAATCCGCCGCACTCAGGATGGCCGGCCGATCGCCAATCTTCGTATCGCGACCTCGGAGACCTGGCGCGATCGCAATTCCGGCGAGCGCCGTGAGAAGACCGAATGGCACACTGTCGTCGTCTTCAACGAGGGCCTCTGCAAGGTCGTCGAGCAATATGTGAAGAAGGGCGCCAAGCTCTATATCGAAGGCCAGCTGCAGACCCGCAAGTGGCAGGACCAGCAGGGCCAGGATCGTTACAGCACGGAAGTGGTGCTGCAGGGGTTTGGTTCGACGCTGACGATGCTCGACGGCCGTGGTGAAGGCGGCGGCGCGAGCGGCGGCCGTGGCAGTGCCGCTGGCGGCAATGATTATGGCGACGACTACGGCGCCCCGGCTCCCTCCTCATCGCCGAGCCGCAGCGGTGGCGGCGGTGGCAACTTCTCGCGGGATCTCGACGACGATATCCCGTTCTGATCGATAGCCTTTGCTGGCTTTGTGAAAGAGGTGAGAGAGCATGATGCCTTGGATGGCGTCATGCTCTTTTTCTTTGATCTCGCGGCAAATGCTTCAGACCACATCCGCCTGAATGATCTCGCACCATTTTGAGGAATTTCTCAATGAGCTGCCACATCTTTAAGAAAGCTTCCGGTACGCGCCTCCGACTTTGGTTGGACGAGGCCCCGCCGTCGATGGATTCAACTCGATGCTATCTGTGGGAGAGTAAAGTTTTCGCCAGCGGAGAAGGCACTCCTCATCGGAAGAGTGTTGCTGCGGAAATAGCTCGGCCGGTTGGAGGCCTAACTGTATATGGTCTGCTGTCAGTCACCCTGGATCAGTCCATTAAAACGCAAGGTCTGCAGGTGAATGTCCCAATTGAACGTACCAAAGGAGAGAGTTGGTCCCTATCACTTGCTCCAAGTTACGACAAAGTGCTTACCGGATTTGCCGCGGAATACATGCCGGGCCTTTTCAAGGGGATAGAGGATCTTAGTGAGGGTGCATTACCTAGTTTTGGAATTCTCTCTTTTGATCGCATGGCACATTCGGACATAGGTTCGTCGATAGATATTTTTCGCGAGTTGACGAGAGCTATCGTGCGCGCTTTGGCTATGGAGCAGGTTCCTGAAACGCCGGATGAGGCGTTCGCACTTCTCGAAGTTTAGATTGGAGGGCGCTCAAGTTTTTTCAGTGCGGCGTCGCGCTGATGAGATTGAGCGCCGATTTTGCGCCGTCGACGACGAATTGTGCGGCAAGGGCGGCGAGGATGACGCCGAGAAGCCGTGTGAGGATCGCCCGGCCGGTGACGCCGAGGAAACGGTCCAGCCGTTCGGCGACGAGCAGCATGAGGAAGGTCAGCAACAGATTGGCGGCAAGGACGCCGATCAGCTGCGCCTTTCCGACGGATGTCGCCAGCGTGCCGGCAAGCAGGATCGTCGCCGAGATCGCGCCCGGGCCGGCGATCAGCGGCAAGGCGAGGGGAAAGACGGCGATATTCTCGATGTGATCCTTGGTGATCGCCACCTCGGTCGCCTTCTCCTTGCGGTCCTGGCGCTTTTCGAACACCATCTCGAAGGCGATCCAGAACAGCAGCAGCCCGCCGGCGATGCGGAAGGCGCCGATCGAAATCCCGAGCACGCTGAGCACGCCGGCGCCGAACAGAGCGAAGACGGCGAGGATGATGAAGGCGATGGTCGAGCCACGCAGCGCCACCTGCGTGCGCTCACTGCGGCTCATGCCTGTCGTCAGCCCCAGAAAGATCGGTGCGAGCCCCGGCGGATCGATGGTGACGAGAAGCGTCGTGAAGGCGTTGATCAATTGGTCGGCGCTTGCCATCGGCTCTCCGGAACCCCATATGAGTGCGTGGTTTTTATGATTGTGAAGCGGGGATTCCGATTTGGCAAATATCCCGCAGCGGCCCGCGGCGGATTTGTCCGGTCCGGCCGCGCAACTTGCATGTTTTACCGTCTTTAAGCCGCAAAAGCCTGTTCAAAACGCGCTGTGAAATTGGCGCGGGAACAGGCTTTCCGCTATAAATCTTCAAGTGATTCTAGAAGAGATCGTGATCTGTTTTGACTGAGCAAACACCCCCCGGCGGCGGGAAGCTCCCGCCAGGCATCGAGCCCATCTCCATCATGGAGGAAATGCAGCGGTCGTATCTCGATTACGCCATGAGCGTCATCGTCAGCCGCGCGCTGCCCGACGTGCGCGACGGCCTGAAGCCCGTGCACCGGCGCATCCTCTACGGCATGTCCGAGCTCGGCATCGACTGGAACAAGAAATACGTCAAGTGCGCCCGCGTCACCGGTGACGTGATGGGTAAATTCCATCCGCACGGCAATTCCGCAATCTATGATGCGCTCGCCCGCATGGCGCAGCCCTGGTCGCTGCGGCTGCCGCTGATTGACGGTCAGGGCAATTTCGGTTCGGTCGATGGTGATCCGCCGGCGGCCGAACGTTATACCGAATGCCGCCTCGAAAAGGCTGCCCACTCGCTGCTCGACGATCTCGACAAGGAAACCGTCGATTTCCGCGACAACTACGACGGCACGCTCTCCGAGCCGGTCGTGGTGCCCGCCAAGTTCCCGAACCTGCTCGTCAACGGCGCCGGCGGCATCGCCGTCGGCATGGCGACCAACATCCCGCCGCACAATCTGTCGGAAGTTATCGACGGCTGCATCGCGCTGATCGACGATCCGGCAATCGAGCTGCCGGAACTGATCCAGATCATTCCCGGCCCCGATTTCCCCACGGGCGCGAAGATCCTCGGTCGTGCCGGCATCCGCTCGGCTTATGAGACCGGCCGCGGCTCCGTCATCATGCGCGGCGTAGCCGCCATCGAGCCGATGCGCGGTGACCGCGAGCAGATCATCATCACCGAGATTCCCTATCAGGTGAACAAGGCGACGATGATCGAGAAGATGGCCGAGCTGGTGCGCGACAAGCGCATCGAAGGCATCTCCGACCTGCGCGACGAATCCGACCGCCAGGGTTATCGCGTTGTCGTCGAGCTGAAGCGCGATGCCAATGCCGAAGTCATCCTCAACCAGCTTTATCGTTATACGCCGCTGCAGACGTCCTTCGGCTGCAACATGGTGGCGCTGAACGGCGGCAAGCCCGAACAGCTGACGCTGCTCGACATGCTTCGCGCTTTTGTCTCGTTCCGCGAAGAAGTCGTTAGCCGGAGAACGAAATTCCTGCTGCGCAAGGCGCGTGACCGCGCCCATGTGTTGGTCGGTCTCGCCATTGCCGTCGCCAATATCGACGAGGTCATCCGCGTCATCCGCCAGGCGCCCGATCCGCAGTCGGCCCGCGAAGAGTTGATGACCCGCCGCTGGCCGGCGGCAGATGTCGAAAGCCTGATCCGCCTGATCGACGATCCGCGCCATCGCATCAATGACGACCTGACCTACAACCTCTCCGAAGAGCAGGCCCGCGCCATCCTCGAACTGCGCCTGGCCCGCCTGACGGCTCTTGGTCGCGACGAAATCGGCGATGAACTCAACAAGATCGGCGAGGAAATCAAGGACTACCTCGATATTCTCTCCTCACGCGTCCGCATCCAGACCATCGTCAAGGACGAACTTCTCGCCGTCCGGGACGAGTTCGGCACGCCGCGCCGCACCGAGATCGTCGATGGCGGCCTTGAAATGGACGACGAGGATCTGATCGCCCGCGAAGACATGGTCGTCACCGTCTCGCATCTCGGCTATATCAAGCGCGTGCCGCTCACCACTTATCGCGCCCAGCGCCGTGGCGGCAAAGGTCGCTCCGGCATGACCACCCGCGACGAGGATTTTGTTAGCCGGCTATTCGTCGTCAATACCCATACGCCGGTTCTGTTCTTCTCCTCGCGCGGCATCGTCTACAAGGAGAAGGTCTGGCGCCTGCCGATCGGCACGCCGACCTCGCGCGGCAAGGCGCTGATCAACATGCTGCCGCTCGCACCCGGCGAGCGTATCACCACCATCCTGCCATTGCCTGAGGACGAGACGAGCTGGGACAATCTCGACGTCATGTTCTCGACGACGCGCGGCACGGTTCGCCGTAACAAGCTGTCGGATTTCGTCCAGGTCAACCGCAACGGCAAGATCGCCATGAAGCTCGAGGAGGAGGGCGACGAAATCCTCTCCGTCGAGACCTGCACCGAAGATGACGACGTGCTGCTGACGACGGCGCTCGGCCAGTGCATCCGCTTCTCCGTCGACGACGTCCGGGTCTTTGCCGGCCGCAACTCGATCGGCGTACGCGGCATCACGCTTGCCGGCGGCGACCGCATCATCTCGATGACCATCGTGCGCCATGTCAATGCCGAACCTTGGGAGCGTGCTGCCTATCTCAAGCGCGCCGCCAACGACAGGCGCCTGACGACGGGCGAGGCCGAGGAGATCGCGTTGGTTGGCGAGGAAGTCACCGAGGAGGGACAGCTGAGCGACGAGCGTTACGAAGAGCTGAAGCAGCTGGAGCAGTTCGTCCTGACCGTCTCCGAAAAGGGCTTCGGCAAGCGTTCGTCCTCCTACGACTTCCGCATCTCCGGCCGCGGCGGCAAGGGTATCCGCGCCACCGATACGTCGAAAACAGGCGAGATCGGCGAACTGGTGGCGGCTTTCCCGGTCGATGACGGCGACCAGATCATGCTGGTCTCCGATGGCGGCCAGCTGATCCGCGTGCCGGTCGGCGGTATCCGCATCGCCAGCCGCGCCACCAAGGGCGTCACCATCTTCTCGACGGCCAAGGACGAAAAGGTCGTCTCGGTCGAACGCATCAGCGAGCCGGAGGAGGATGAGACGGAAGAGACTGTCGAGGTCGCCGAAGGTACTGCTGCTGCAATCGAGGAAGGTGCTGCCGACGAAGGTGGCGGCGACGAGGCGCCGATTGCCGATGGCGATCCGGCCGGGCCAGCCGAGGAATGATCAGATGAACGGGGCGGCTTCGAGCCGCCCTTTTCTTTTCAGACGCCCTTTTTCTCAAATCCGAGGCGGATTGAGATCACGCCCAAAGAAAAAAGCCGGACGCTGGGTGCATCCGGCTTTGAATGGCCCTGGCGACGGAAGGGTGCCGCTCAAGGGTGGGAAGAGGAGAGAAGGAACGTCAGAACGCTCTATGTTTTTCGTTCAGAGCCTTCACCTCTTCGCCTTCGCGCCGTAGCGCTGAAATCGTCGAGGCCACAGACACGATGAACATCACGCTGATGAGGGCGGTGAGCACTGTCAAGATCGTGAACATAGGCATTCCTTTCCTGGGGAGTTGCGTTCTCGCCCCTCAGTACTGGCCCAGCACGGCCGTCCGGGCCGAAGCATAGGGACCATAAACCTTGGATGTTTCGACCTTCTGATCATAGAGAGCGACAGTTGCGGTCAGCATGCCCGTGACCATTACCATCCAGAGCACGTTAATCATCGTAATCTTACCGGGCATCTTTAGTCCTTCCTGCCGCGCTAATCGCATCTATGGGGTCGGTTGAATGAACGCATCCGTTTGAAAATGGTTCCGCCGGATGTTGAGGGGTGTTTATCAATGGCGATCTGAAGCCTCCTTGAATGTCTCGTTCATCTGGCGTTCAGATTCGAAGTCCGTTTTCGCGCAGCCGGCCTTGGGCGCGCACGATTGCCGCATGTTCGGCAAGCTCTGGCCGCACCCAGTTCACCTCGTATCGATCGGCGAAATAGCCATAGGCCATCTCGGCGGCGAGGGAGAAAACGACGGCAACTGCAACGAGCACGATCAGCATGGACCTGGTCTTTCGGGGAGCGCCTGATGCCGGAATGGCATCGGCTGCGTGAATGACAAGAATTAAGCAGATCGCATCTGAAACGGCCTTGAACGGACCATTCATCCGCCGTTTAACCGCCCGACGCATAACGTCCTTTCCGTGCCTGAAAAGACGCGCGGCGCTCTAGCCGGAGCTGGGTAAATCACTTGCGAGAAGGCGTCATCCGTGACAAAAGGCGTCAAACCAACGGCCGGACCACATGACGACAGCTTTTTATCCGGGGTCCTTCGACCCGATCACCAATGGGCATGTGGATGTTCTGGTCCAGGCGCTGAACGTCGCCGAAAAGGTGATCGTCGCGATCGGCATCCATCCCGGCAAGGCGCCGCTCTTCTCCTTTGAAGAGAGAGCCGAGCTGATCCGCCGGTCTCTGGCGCAAGCGCTGCCTGGCAAGACCGGCGATATCACCGTCGTCGCCTTCGACAATCTGGTCGTGGATGCCGCCCGCACCCATGGCGCCACGCTGTTGATCCGCGGTCTTCGCGACGGCACCGATCTCGATTACGAAATGCAGATGGCCGGCATGAACCGGACGATGGCGCCCGATCTCCAGACGATCTTTTTGCCGGCGGGTACGGCCTCGCGGCCCATTACCGCCACATTGGTCCGCCAGATCGCCGCCATGGGCGGCGATGTCAGCGCTTTCGTGCCGGCCGCCGTTTTGCAAGCCCTCACATCCAAGCGCCCAAACTAGTAAGAACAAAGACTAGCAAGCGCAAAGACCAGGCGGAACCCGCCGCAATGGAGCTCATATGAAACTCTTCTATCTCGCATTTGCCGGCGTGTTGTACCTCGCCTCCTTCGCGGGGGATGCCTTCGCCCAGTCGGCCGATCATTATCTCACCGTCCAGCTGAAGAACGGCCCTGTCGTCATCCAGCTCATGCCTGAGGTGGCGCCGAAGCATGTCGCCCAGATCGAGGCGCTGGCCAAGAAGGGCGAATACGACAACGTCGCCTTCCACCGCGTCATCGACGGCTTCATGGCCCAGACCGGCGACGTCAAATACGGCAATATGGAAAAGGGCTTCGATGCGAGCCTCGCCGGCACCGGCTCCTCGGATATGCCGGATATTCCGGCCGAATTCTCCAAGACCCCGTTCGTGCGCGGCACGGTCGGCATGGCTCGCTCGCAGGATCCGAATTCCGCCAATTCGCAGTTCTTCATTATGTTCGCCGACGGCTCTTTCCTGAACGGCCAGTACACCGTCGTCGGCAAGGTCGTCTCCGGCATGGAGAACGTCGACAAGATCAAGCGCGGCGAAGGCCAGAACGGCGAAGTTAAAAGCCCCGACCGGATGATCAAGGTCACCCTGGGCAAGAAGTAAGTTAAGAGAGAAAACTAGAGGAGAAGATAATGGCCGAGATCAAGGATCCCGAAAACACCGTCATTCTGGAAACCACGAAGGGCAAGGTTGTCATTCAGCTTTTGCCGCAGGTCGCCCCGGAGCATGTCGCCCGCATCAAGGAACTGGCCCGCGAGAAGGCCTATGACGGCGTGGTCTTCCACCGCGTCATCCAGGATTTCATGGCCCAGACGGGCGACGTCGAATTCGGCAAGAAGGGCTCGGAAACCTTCAATCCCGGCCGCGCCGGCATGGGCGGCTCGTCGAAGCCGGATCTGAAGGCCGAATTCTCCGCGACCACGCATACGCGCGGCACCTGCTCGATGGCCCGTTCGCAGAACCCGAACTCGGCCAATTCGCAGTTCTTCATCTGCTTCACTGACGCGCCCTGGCTGAACAAGCAGTATTCTGTCTGGGGTCAGGTCATCGAAGGCATGGACAACGTCGACAAGATCAAGCGCGGCGAGCCGGTTTCCGATCCGGATTCGATCGTCTCCATGCGGGTTGCCGCCGACGTCTGATTGTGATTTCTGCTGAAACCCGCCCTTGCGTGTCAACCGCGCGGGGGCGGGTTTCGCTTTGCCTGAAAGTGCCCTGATGCGCGTAGACCTTTTCGACTTCGATCTGCCGGATGAACGCATTGCGTTACGGCCCGCCGAGCCGCGCGACAGCGCGCGCCTGCTCGTCGTCGATCCGAGTTCGGAAAACCACCTGTCGGATCATCGCGTCGGCGATCTCACGTCCTTCCTGCAGGCTGGCGACGCGCTGGTTTTCAACGACACCAAGGTCATTCCCGCCCAGCTCGAGGGTATCCGCCATCGCGACGGCGCCGGTGGCCAGCAGGTGTCTGCCACGCTGCACATGCGCATCGGCCCCAACCGCTGGAAGGCCTTCGCCAAGCCGGGCAAGCGCATCAAACAGGACGACCGCATCTCCTTCGGCCATTCCGGCGAAAGCTGCTTCCTCGGCTCGCTCGATGCCACTGTCGAGGAGAAGGGCGAGGCCGGCGAAGTGACGCTGCTGTTCGATCTCTCCGGCCCGGCGCTCGACGAGGCGATCGCCGCCGTCGGCCATATCCCGCTGCCGCCTTATATCGCCGCCAAGCGCCCCGAGGACGAACGCGACCGCGCGGACTATCAGACGATCTATGCTCGCGAGGAGGGCGCCGTTGCTGCACCCACCGCCGGCCTGCACTTCACGCCTGGCCTGTTCGAGGCGCTTGATAGGGCCGGCATCGAACGCCATTTCGTCACGCTGCATGTCGGCGCCGGCACCTTCCTGCCCGTCAAGGCTGATGATACCGCCGATCACCGGATGCATCTGGAAAGCGGTACCGTCAGCGCTGCGACGGCTGCACGGCTGAACGCCGTCAAGGCGAACGGCGGGCGCATCGTCTGCGTCGGCACGACCTCACTGCGTCTCATCGAAAGTGCAGCGGAAGAGAGCGGCGAAATCCGCGCCTGGAGTGGCGCCACGGGCATTTTCATCACGCCGGGTTACCGCTTCAAGGCTGTCGACATGCTGATGACCAATTTCCACCTGCCGCGCTCGACGCTCTTCATGCTGGTCTCGGCCTTTTCAGGCCTCGATACCATGCGCGCCGCCTATGACCACGCCATCCAGACGGGTTACCGCTTCTATTCCTATGGCGATGCCAGCCTTCTCTTCCGGAAAGACTAGATGACCGAGACCTTCCAATTCACCCTTGACAAGACCGATGCCGGCGCCCGCCTCGGCCAGATTTCCATGCCGCGCGGCGAGATCCGCACGCCGGCCTTCATGCCGGTCGGCACCGTCGGCACTGTTAAGGCCATGTATCTAGACCAGGTGCGCGAGACCGGCGCCGACATCATTCTCGGCAATACCTATCACCTGATGCTGCGCCCGACGGCCGAGCGCGTCGCCCGCCTTGGCGGCCTGCATAAGCTGATCCGCTGGGAACATCCTATCCTGACGGACTCTGGCGGTTTCCAGGTCATGTCGCTGTCGGGCCTGCGCAAGCTCGACGAACAGGGCGTCACCTTCAAGTCGCATGTCGACGGCAGCCTGCATCACATGTCGCCGGAGCGCTCCATAGAAATTCAGGGGTTGCTCGGTTCCGATATCCAGATGCAGCTCGATGAATGCGTGGCGCTGCCGGCCGAGTCGAAAGAGATCGAGCGCGCCATGGAAATGTCGCTGCGCTGGGCCGAACGCTGCAGGGTCGCCTTCGGCGAGCAGCCCGGGAAGGCGATGTTCGGCATCGTCCAGGGCGGCGACATTCCAGCACTGCGCATCCGCTCGGCCGAGGCGTTGAGCCAGCTCGACCTCAAGGGCTATGCGATCGGCGGACTTGCCGTCGGCGAGCCGCAGGACGTCATGCTGCAGATGCTGGAGACGACACTGCCGGTACTCCCCAGCGAAAAGCCGCGTTACCTCATGGGCGTCGGTACGCCTGACGATATCCTGAAATCGGTTGCGCGTGGCATCGACATGTTCGACTGCGTCATGCCGACCCGCTCCGGCCGCCATGGCCTGGCCTTCACCCGCCGCGGCAAGGTCAATATCCGCAATGCCCGCCATGCCGAAGATATGCGCCCGCTCGACGAACAGTCGAACTGCCCGGCCTCACGCGACTATTCGCGTGCCTATCTGCACCATCTCGTGCGCTCCAACGAAGCGCTCGGCGGCATGCTGCTCTCCTGGCACAATCTCGCTTATTACCAGGAACTGATGCAGGGCATCCGTAAAGCGATCGCCGAAAGCCGCTTCGCCGATTTCATGGCGGAAACACAGGAGGAATGGGCGAGGGGTGATCTCCAACCCGTTTAGATACCCTTGCTGTCCGCGTCCGGCACGATCTGCACGCCGTTGATCCTGTAGCTGCCGTCCGGCTGGCGCATGATCTGGTAGATCGCCGTCCAGTCCTTGCCGTCGCGGCCTGAGATCAGCACCTCGTGATAGATCAGCGCGCCGTCGTCGATCGAGCGGCTGCGACCGAAGGCGTAGTTGCCGGGATGATAGACCGGCTCGTAGCTCTTCTTCACCATGGCGAAGAACAGGTTCTTGTCGGGATACATCGCCTTGATGCCGGGGGCGGCGAAGGAATAGGCGGTCTCGGCATCGTCCTTGAGGAAGGCCTTGATCTGTTCCTCGATCATCGTCCGCGTCGTGTCGATCGGATCTTCGGCGCTGGCCGATACGGGGGAGAGGGCGGATGCGGCACACAGGATGAGAACTGCGAAGAAGGCGCGCATGGATTGATCTCCGGCTCCGTCAGGGAAACGATCCCCCGACGGGCAGAAGTGTAGGCGATTTCTGGCGCAAGAAAAGCGGACTTTACGACCAGCGCCGGAAGAGGGCGCTGGCATTCACCCCGCCGAAGCCGAAACCGTTGGTTATCGCGTAGTCCATCGCCAGCGGCCGCGCTGTCTTGCCGACGATATCGATGCCGTCGGCGGCCGGATCCGCATGTTCCAGGTTGCGGGTCGGCGGCGCGATCTGGTCGCGCAGCGCAAGGATGGTGAAGATCGCTTCCAGCCCGCCGGCGGCGCCAAGCAGGTGGCCGGTCGCCGATTTCGTCGCGCTGACGGCAATGCCGCTATTGCGGCCGAACACCGTGCCGATCGCCGCGATCTCGCCCCTGTCACCGACCGGTGTCGAGGTCGCATGTGCGTTCAGATGCCTGACCTCCGAAGCCGGGATCTTCGCCTGCTTGAGTGCTGCCTCCATCGCCCGGCGGGCGCCGTTGCCGTCTTCGGGGCCTGAGGTCATGTGGTAGGCGTCCGCCGTCGTGCCGTAGCCGACGAGTTCAGCGAGCGGCGTCGCGCCGCGGGCAAGCGCATGCTCCAGTGTTTCGATGACCAGGATGCCGGCGCCTTCGCCCATGACGAAACCGTCGCGCGCCGTATCGAAGGGGCGTGATGCCAGCTCCGGCGTCTCGTTGAAACCGGTGGAAAGCGCACGCGCAGCGGCAAAGCCACCGAGGCTCACCTTGTCGATGCAGGCCTCGGCACCGCCGCAGATCGCCACATCCGCTTCGCCGGAGCGGATCAGCCGCGCCGCATCGCCGATCGCCTGGACGCTGGCCGCACACGCCGTCACCGGAGCGCCGAGCGGCCCCTTGAAGCCGTAGCGGATGCTGACCTGGCCGGCGGCAAGGTTGACGAGGAAGGACGGCACCGTAAAGGGCGACAGCCGCCGCACGCCGCGCGTTTCGCCGATCCGCACCGCTTCGGCGATCGCCGGAAAGCCGCCGACGCCCGAAGCGATGATCGTTGCCGTGCGTTCACGCTCGCCTTCGTCGGTCGGCATCCAGCCGGCCTGCTTTACCGCTTCTTCCGTCGCCGCCATGGCGAAGTGGATGAAGCGGTCCATCTTCTTCTGGTCCTTCGGCGTGATGTAACGGTCCGGATCGAAGCCAGCCTCTGCATCCTCAGCGATGTCGGGAACGATACCACCTACCTTGGCCGAGAGGTCGCCGACGATATCCTCCGCCAGCACCCTCAGCCCGGAACCGCCGTCGAGAAGGCGCTTCCAGGCGGGCTCGACGCCGGTCCCGAGTGGCGAGACAAGTCCCATGCCGGTGACAACGATGCGATCCATTGTATTTTCCTCCGACAGCGCCACGCGTCTTTCAGACGCGCAAAGGACGCTGTAACTTTTTGAATTAATGCATCATTTCATCCGCAAATCGCTTCCGATTTTGAGGATGAAATGATGCATCAGGCGTCGATGCCGAGATACCAGGCGCGCATGCGGGCGATCCGCTCGTGCACTTCATCATCGGCGGCGGGGCCTGCAAGCAGGCTGGTGTTTTCGGGTGTCATTTGTTCGCCGGTCCGCGCATCGACCAGCATCGTCTCGCGCTCTCTGCCGGAAGCGGCATCGCTCAAGAGAAAGGCCAGGTCCTCTGCGGGGATGTGCCGGCTTCCCCAGGAAAACAGCGTCATCAGAACAGGAAAGAAATCACGGCCCTTGTCCGTCAGCAGATATTCGTAGCGGGCAGGGCGCTGATGGTAGAGCCGCCGTTCGAACACCCCCTTTTCCGTCAGATGTTTGAGCCGCCGCGTCAGGATGTTCGGCGCCACGCCTAGGCTTTTCTGGAATTCGTCGAAGCGCGAAAGCCCCTGGAAGGCGTCACGCAGGATCAGCATGCTCCACCAGTCGCCGACGCTGTCGAGCGCGCGCGCCGCCGGGCATTTGAAATCGCTGAAGCTTGTTCGCTGCATGGCTGCTGTCATTATAGCAGTGACTATCATCATGCAAGTTACTATCTGGCGTCGCCCCCGAAAATGCGGGCGAGCAGAATTCCGGTGACGAGCATGCCGACCGCCACGAAGATCGTATCGCCCGGCGTGCCGATATAGAGCGGCCCGACATTGGCAAAGAGCAGGAAGGCGACGAGGAAATTCGCCCAGCCCCAGATGACATTGGCCGTCGGCGAGCCAAGCTTTGCCCCTTGCGCGAATGGGATGCGGAACGGCCTGCCACTGACGCCGTTGACGAAATGTGGGACGCCGTTGGTCAGAAATGCTGCGGCGATGAGATGGGCGATATAGGCGATCCAGGGCAAAGGCTTCTCCTGAGCTGCACGGGTGGCGTCAACGGAGAATGTGGCCGGGATTTCGGCTCCGGCAAGAGGAGGAGGCGCGACTGTCCGTGACGCTGCAGGCCCGACGCCTGAAAGGCGACGGGCCGACCGGGTCAGACAAGCAGGATGTCTTTGAAGTGAAGTGCTGCGGAATTATCGAGATCCGTGACATGGATTGCCGCGCCCGCTGCGCTTCCATCTGCGTCAAAGGATAGAATGCCGCTCGCCTGATCGTAGATCAGCTTGTCATCAGCCTCCAGCGCTTTCGTTCCCAGCACGAAATTCTCATCCGAAAATCCGGATAGGCTGAGCGCGGCGAAAATCGAATGATCGAGCATCAGCTTGTCGCCCGCCGCGGAGGAAAAATCCCGGATCTTGTCGACGCTGACATTGTCGGGCTTCACATCGAAGACGAAGGTATCGCCTCCTCCGCCACCGGTGAGCGTGTCTGCACCGGCTTTCCCGAACAGCTTGTCATTGCCGAGACCGCCGGTCAGTTGGTCGGCGCCTTTGCCGCCATTGATCGTGTTGCTTCCATCGTTGCCGGTCAAAACGTTGGCCGTGTTGTTGCCTGTCGCGCTGAGATTGGCCGTGCCGGTCAAGGCGAGATTTTCGATCGTTCCGGCGGTGTGCTTCTGGTCGGCCAGGTTGAACGAGGTCGAAGCCTTGACGGTGTCCTTGCCGGCCCCGCCTGTCTCATCGGCGAAATCGCCGGCATTGTCGACCACATAGGTATCGTTGCCGGCGCGCCCCGACATATGGTCCGCGCCGGTGCTTCCGTCGAGAATATTGTTGCCGGAATTACCGACGAGAGTGTTTGCCAGGCCATTTCCCGTGCCGTTCAGATTGGCCGTGCCGGTCAGCGTCAGGTTCTCGACGTTTCCGATCGTGTGCGTCGTATCCTTGAGGCTGAAGCTGATCGACGACATGACGGTATCCGTCCCGCCACCCCGGCTTTCGTCGACGATTTGCGCGGGGTTGCTCACGGTGAATATGTCGTTGCCGGTGCCGCCATAGATATGGTTGGTTGCCGGCGGCGTGCTGGCACTGCCGCCTCCGATGTCGATGATGAGGGGATGGTCGACGACGTCAAGCGTCAGGGACGAGACGTTGCTGAGGCTTTTGATCGCCGTCGTTCCGGTCAGAGGGTCGAAGACCTTCACGGAGCCGAAGGATGCGCCGAGATTGACCTTGACGCCTGTCGTCGCGGCCTGGATGGCCGTGTCGGTGGACTGGTTCCAGATATCGGGCTCGTTCCAGATGATGATCTGGTAGCTTCCGTCCGATTTCTCCGTCAGCAGGCTGCGGGCCGAGGACGGCATGCCGTCGACCGAATAATTGAGGGTCCCCGCGCTGAAACTTGCCTTCTGAGCGCCGTCGTCCGCAAGGATTTCCGTTAGATTATGGATCGCCGTCGCAGCCGGCTTGGCCGAATAGTCGAGATGAAAAAGGCCGAAATGCTTTTCCTGATTGGTGCCTTGCGGATCGGAATAGGCGTCCAGCAGCTCGTAGATGAATGTATTTTTCGATCCGAGTGCGGCGCCGTCCATCAGCGTGTTGAGCAGGAGCTTTGCCTGCGTCGCTTCACTGACGCCCTCCCAGCCGCCATTGGTGTCGGCAGTCAGCGAGGTGTGGTAACCGGTCTCGGTGATTGCCAGGGGCTTGCCCGGATCGGCAGCGCGCTGAACGCCGGCTTCTCGGGAAAGCCACGAGTACGGCTGGTCGCCATCCTTCGCATAGGTATGGATCGTCGTGTAGTCCGAGGCGGAAGCGACGGTATATCCGGTAAAGCCGAGCACCGGGATATTTTTCAACAAGGGATCGGCGTTGACGGCGGCTGAGAGGTCCTTCTGATAGGCGACCGCTGCTGCCTGCCCGCTCAGGCCGTGATAGCTGACCGGCCAGTTGTTGACTTCGTTCGGGCCTTCGATGCCGACGACCGACCCGGGATGGGCCTGCACGAAATCATGCAGCCGCTGGGCCACAGTGGCGGGGTCGACTTCCCGCTGGGCGCTGAAGACGAATTGCACGCCTGCCTCTGCCGCATCGCCGAGATGCGTTTGGCCGTTGGGATCGGAAGCGGAGTTGGGGGCGTGATCGCGAACCGTATCAAGGCCAAGATAATCGAGAGCCTTAACAACTTCTCCGACATTGGAATATTTTCCGTCGGTGTAGTCGATATGCGTATCAATTCCAAAGGAACGAATAATATCGTTTATTCTAACGGCTTGAGCCATAAGCTTTTCTCCCGGTTTACGAGGGAAGTGGCAATGGGAATGAATCCCCATTTGTTGGCGCCAATTCGATTTAATACACGAGGAGTCGTGCGGCGATGACTCGTTATCCATGATATATTGTTGCGAATGTGGCTCAATTCGGATTGTATTTATTATGTAATCTGCGCTTGCATTTTTTCGTTCGGCCGGCTGATCATGCGCGAGTGGGGCGGCCCATAGGCAGAGTCTGGCGAAATCCGACATGGTTTTGGAGGATGCGATGACCGTCAATGTTCAATTCCGGTTTCGCAGCGGCTTGCCATTACTGGCGTTCGACAATGTCCGTCTCCGGAAGTTGGGACGAGCAAGGTCACCCCTCGAATGATTGGACGTCTGTTCCTATGCAGTGCTCTCGTGACGAGGATGGCTATGATATCTTTGTCATCAGGGTTCCCTTTCCCGATGACGAGATCGGCACGCATTTTCGATGGGGGATCGAACTGGGTCGACCCGGCGCTTCAAGCCTGTGGGCGATCGCCGGCGAATTGGACGACGAGGCCTCGTCGCGTCGCGAACGCTCGTTCGATCTCCAGCAGGGGATCGGGCCGCAGACCTATTATCTGACATGGATCGGCCGCCTGGGAGCGAACCGGGTTGAAAAGCGCGACGCTGCCGATGGCATCCGCTTTTCGGTCTGGGCGCCGAACGCCCAGGATGTCTTGCTGGTCCTGGCCGATCCGGCCATCGGCTATATCGCCGATGACGGCACCGGGGCGGTCGCAACCATCAAAATGCGAAGAACCGTCGACGGATTCTGGATCGCCGAAACCGGCGACGATGATGGCCGTTTAGATTTCGACAGCATGGTCGGCACGCCGTACATGTACCGCGTTACCAAGGATGATGGATCGCTCGCCTACCGCACCGATATCTGGTCCCTCATGCAGATTGGCGCCGGAGACTTCGATCCCGATGGAGCAACCTATCACGGATCGCCGGCGGCATTGGACGGACCGCAAAGCTGTTCGGTCGTCTGCGACCCGAAGCGGGTGGTGCTCCCGTCCGGGCAGGAGCTTGCCGCCGAGGCCTTCTGGGCTGACGAATTCATTGCTGGCCGAAAGCTTCCCGATCGGCTCGAGGATCTGGTGATCTATGAACTGCACGTCGGCGCCCTCGGTTTCGGCAAGGCCGCGCCCGGCACGCTTGATGATGCCATCGCCTTCGTCGAGCATCTCTCAGCGCTCGGCGTCAACGCCGTGGAATTGCTGCCGATTGCGGAATTCGAGACCCGGGCCAACTGGGGCTACGGCACCTCGCATTTCTTTGCCGCCGACCAGGGTGCTGGCGGCACCGACCGCCTGAAGATGTTCGTCAAGGTCTGCCACCAGCGCGGCATCGCCGTCATCCTCGATGTTTGTTACAATCACTTCGATCCGGATGGCGAGCGGGCGCAATGGGCCTATGATTCCAACGATCACACCCGCAATATCTACTATTGGTATGAGGGAAATCCCGGCGACTACGCCGATCCCAGAGGCGGCTACATCGACAACATCTCCACGGGGTGGGCGCCTCGCTTCGATGAGGAAGCCGTCCGCCAGCTTTTCATCTCGAGCGCTGCATTCCTCGTCTCCGTCTGCCATATCGATGGTTTCCGGCTCGATCAGCCGAGTTCGATCCATCAATATCCGGTCCTGCATGCCGACGGCCGGCGCGCCGATCGGGCTGCCGCCTTCGGCGCCAAATTCCTGAAGCAGTGGACCCGCACGATGCGGCTGATCAAGCCACAGCTTTTCCTGACGGCCGAAGACTATTCGGATTGGTCGGCGATGACGGAACCAAGCCTGACCGGCGACGGACTCGGCTTCGATGCGACCTGGTACGGCGATTTTCATCACAACCTCGTCGAATATCACGGCGGCGCACAGGCGCAGCTGTTGAAGAATGCCGGTTTCGGAGACAAGCGGGCTTTGACCATGTCGTCTTTTGCCGGCGCATTGCAGACGAGCGCGCGATCCAAGGTGGTCTACAACCAGTCGCATGACGATTGCGGCAATCGTGAAGGATCGGCACGAACGGCGGTTATTGCGGTCAACTTCGCGCCTGTTGTCGGCGAGACCCGGGCATGGGCGGAGGCGAGATCGAGGTTCGCAGCGGCGATGACGCTGCTGTCACCTGGGACGCCGATGTTTTTCATGGGCGAGGAAATCGGCGCCCAGAAGCCCTATCGCTACAATGATTTCCTCGAGAACCGGGAGAATATTCTCGGCGAATCGGATGGTGACGGGGCAGGGATGATCAGCTGTTATCGCGATCTGATTGCGCTCAGCATCCACCAGGACGCCATTCGCTCGCGCAATATCGCCATTCCCCTGGTTCACGACGAAAATCGGGTGATCGCGTTTCATCGATGGGACGACGGCGAGGATTTCCTTGTCGTGGGGTCGCTGAACGACGCTCCCTTCGAACACGGCTACCGGCTGCACAGCGAACGTCTGGGGGATGATCTCTGGGAGGAGATCTTCAATACCGATGCTCACAAATATGGCGGCTGGAACGTCGGCAACGGCGGCGGAAGAATTAGAGCGACAGCAGGAGTGCTCGATGCCGTGCTGCCGGCATCAGGCGTTCTGGTCTTTCGCAGGCTGTGACGCGCCACGCCCGGAACGGTCAGACGAAGCCGAGCGGCAGATTTTCGACTTTCCTGTCATTGCCGTAATCGCGCTCATGCGGCGAGCGACGACGGCTGTCGCCGCGAGCGGACAGATCGATCCGGTTTTCGGCGAAGATCCCGTCGGGCCAGGTGCCGGTGTCATGGCAATCGGCATCGAGCTTGGGGGCAAGAATTTTCAGGATCATCCGGGTTCCTCCACGGCGCACCATCAACACTCGAAAAGGCCGTCTGGTTCCGTTTATAAACCCCGAATTATTAATAAATTAACCATAAAGCTTAAGGGCAAGGGTATCGCCTTATCGATCCCGTCATCCTCGCAAGGGCTGACATTAGTGGACGATTGATGACGAGGACATCGATGCCAGCATCCCCTCGGTCGCCCGGATCAGCCGCGCTGTACGCGCCATCACCTCGGTTCCGGCCTCCGTCTCGGCAATCGCGGTTGCCATTCCGTCCAGTCCGTCCGCCACCTGGATCAGTTTCGGTAGCATATCGGCGCGTCCGACCGCCTCAGTCGATCTCGCGAGCTTACGCAGTGCCTCCGAATAGCTCGATATCAAAGCGAGTTTCTGGTCTGCTGGAATATTGGAGAACGAGCGTTTCTCCGAAGGCGATAGCGGCGATTTCGGCATGGATGCGACCTGTTGAACTGCCTGTGAACTCGCATAAGCGTTTTTTGTTCCGAGCTGGCCCATTTGCTCGGTGACCCATCGCCTTGCGCGGAAATGGCGTTGCCGTGGAACTCCGGACCTGGATGGCCGTTGAGTGCATGAACACAGGAGGTTTCCATGCAGCTGATCGATACGCGAGTGACACAGGCCGGCGACATCTTCACCGTCGAATTCCTGGGCGAGGGAGGAGAATCGATTTCCGTCAAAATCGACAACTCCCACGGCGAGCTCGACAATACGACGGCGGTCGACCGCGCCAAGGTCATGATGGTTCAGATGACCGCATTTGCCGGCGCGGAAGCAGACGGCAGCATCAATCGCTACGATGCCTTGAGCAACGGCAATTTCGACGAAGGCAGTAAGGGCTTGATCGGTCAGCCGAGCGCGCGCTCGGCCGGCGACAAGCAAACGCTGGAAGAGGAACTCGATGAGGGCCTTGAGGACAGCTTTCCTGCAAGCGACCCGGTCTCGGCAACGGTGTCGTCCATTCCCGCCAACGCACCACGGCATTGATTTCGCCGCGATCTCAATTCCAGATGCAGGCGAAGGCTGCCCCGGTTCCCGCGGGCAGCCTTCTTCTTGCATGACAGATTGATGTCAAAACTGAAAAACAGCTGAAAACTTCAGCTGTGTGATTGACATGGGAGCCTTCTAGAGAGGGCACGAGAAGGGGCGCGGGTGACGCGCTGCCGACGTCTCGGAGACGCGCCCATGAAAATCATTCAGATCACCGACACCCACTTCAGCCCAGACAAGCCGCATTTCAACGGTAACTGGGCGCCGCTTCTGACCTGGATCGAAGAGACCGGCGCAGACCTGATCGTCCATACCGGCGATCTCACCGTCGACGGCGCCGACAAGGACGCGGATATCACCTTCTCGATGGATCTGATGCGCCAGGTATCGATCCCAATGCTGATCGTGCCCGGCAATCATGATGTCGGCCACCTCAAGGGATCGGACCAGCCCGTCAATGCCGAGCGGCTGTCCCGCTGGCGCAGCCTTGCCGGCGACGACCGCTGGCTGGAGGATGCGGCCGGCTGGCGGTTCATCGGATTGAACTCGCTGCTTCTCGGTCATGAGGATGACGAGGAGGAGGCTCAGTTCGAATGGCTCCATCAGGCGCTCTCCGACAGGGCAGGGCGGCGCGTGGCGCTGTTCGCGCACAAGCCGCTCTTCGTCGATGCCCCCGACGAAGGCGATACTGGATATTGGAGCGTTCGCCCGGCTCAGCGCCGGCGGCTCTATGATCTGATCGCGGCTCATGACGTGGCGCTGTTTGCGAGCGGCCATCTTCACTGGGCCTGGCAGGGGCGCTTTGACAATACCCAGCTGACATGGGGTCCGTCGGCCGCCTTCATCATCGACAAGATGGAGCGCGAGATGCCGGGCGAACGCCTGATCGGCGCAGTCGTCCACGAATTCGATACGACAGTCGAAAGCATGATCGTTGCCGTTCCCGGCATGACCGCATATGTGCTCGACGATGTCGTGCACGAGGTCTATCCCCAGGCGGTGAAGCAGCGGGAGCCCGTCGAATGAGCGCGCTCTCGCTTCGCGGCATCACCAAGGCTTTCGGCGGCAACCAGATCCTCGATGGCGTCAGCCTGGATGTCGCCGCCGGCGAATTCATCGCGCTGGTCGGCCCTTCCGGCTGCGGCAAGAGCACGCTGCTGCGCGTCCTTGCCGGCCTCGATCATGCCGACCGCGGCGAGATCCTGATCGGCGGGCAGGACATGTCTGGCGTTCAGGCCGCCGACCGCAACATCGCCATGGTCTTTCAGTCCTACGCGCTCTATCCGCATTTGACTGCCTCTGAGAATATCGCCGTGCCATTAGCGATGCGCCGGCTGTCGAGGATGCAGCGGCTGCCCTTCATCGGGTCGTTGAATCCGGGCCAGCGCGCCACCCGCAGGGCGATCGCCCGCGACGTCAGGGATATGGCTACGTCGCTGAAGATCGATCACCTGCTCGACCGCAAGCCCGGCCAGATGTCGGGAGGCCAGCGCCAGCGCGTGGCGCTTGCCCGCGCCATGGTGCGCCAGCCGAGCATCTTCCTGATGGACGAACCGCTCTCCAATCTCGACGCCAATCTGCGCGTCCACGCCCGCGGCGAGATCGTTGACCTGCATCGCCGCGCCGGCGTGCCGACGCTCTATGTCACCCACGACCAGGCGGAAGCGCTGTCGATGGCCGACCGGGTCGCTGTGATGATGGGCGGAAAGTTGCTGCAGATTGCCAGCCCCGAGGTGATCTATGACGATCCCGCCCATATCGAGGTCGCCCGCTTCATCGGCCAGCCGCGCATCAATCTGCTGCCGGCCTTTGCCGAAGGCGGCGTCATTCTCTGCGGCGGCCTGCGCCTGACGCTCGAAAATGCACCTGACAGAAAGATGCCGGTCACGATCGCCATTCGCCCCGAATTCGTCTTTCTTTCCAAGAGCCGGCATGACGGCCTTGCCGCCCGGACCGAACGCGTCGAATTCCTGGGCTCCGAAGTCATCCTCCATTGCCGGCTCGAAGCGATCGGCGAGACTATCGTCGCCAAAGTTCAACCGGCCGAAGCCTCCGGCCTTGTGGCCGGAGATCCGGTCGGGCTGCGGCTTTCGCCCGGCCGGACGCTGATCTTTGCCGAGGACGGCAGCCGGCTGGCCGGCGGCGTTGCAATGGGTGATGCCGGGCTCGCCAAGAGCGATGCCGGGCTTGCTGCAAGCGATGCCGGGCTTGCTGCAAGCGATGCCGGGCTCGCCGATAGCGATGCTCAGCGGGAGAGGGCGCATGGCTAGCATCGTCTCCATGGCCGTGCCGCAGGATGCCGCCGTTGCGCATCGGCGCAGCGAGGCCCGCATCGCCTGGATGCTGGTGATGCCGGCGATGGTTCTGCTGTTCCTCTTCGTGCTTTTGCCGGTTGTATCAGTCATCGTGCTCGGCTTCACCGATTTCGAACTCGGCTACGGCAAGTTCCGTTTCGTCGGCTTCGAGAATTACGCGCATCTGATCACCGACCGCACGTTTCGCAAGTCGCTGTGGAATACGACAGTGTACACGGCGATCGTCGCACCCGTCTCGATCCTTCTCGGCCTCGGCATCGCCATGCTGATCGAGAGCGAGACGAAGGCGCGCAGCTTTTTCCGCACTGCCTATTTCCTGCCGGTCGCCTCGCTGATCGTCGCCATGGCGACCGTCTGGCAATATATGTTCCACCCCACAATCGGCCCGCTCAACGCGCTGCTGGCCCTCGTCGGCCTTCCCGGCCCGAACTGGCTCGGCAGCTCCGGCACGGTGCTTTACAGCCTCTCGATCATCGGCGTCTGGCAATCGGCCGGCTTCAACATGGTGCTGTTCCTCGCCGGACTGACGGCGATCCCGCGCGAGCTTTACGCGGCGGCCGAAGTGGATGGGGCCAGATCCTCCCTCGACCGCTTCTTGCTCGTGACCTGGCCAATGCTCGGGCCGACGACGCTCTTCGTCATCACCATCAGCATCACCAATTCAGTCAAGGTCTTCGAGACTGTGAAGACGCTGACCGAGGGTGGCCCGAACAAGGCGTCGGAAGTGCTGCTCTTCACGATCTACCAGGAAGGCTTCGTCTATCTGCGCGTCGGTTATGCCTCGGCGATGACGGTGGTCTTTCTGTTGATCCTGGTGGTGCTGATGTTCCTGCAGTACCGCGTTCTCGATCACCGGGTGCATTACACATGATGACGAGCGCTCTTTCCCTCGGCAGGATCATCCGGCTGACACTGCTTTCCCTCGGCGCAATGATCTTCCTGTCGCCATACGTCTTCATGATCTCGACGGCAGGCAAGGCCCAAAGCGACATCTTCACCTCGTCGCTGTCGCTGTTCCCGGCGCACCTGACCTATGTCGAGAATTTCACCAAGGCCTTGAGCCGGGTGCCGATGGCGCAGCTCTTGTGGAACGGTGTCGTCGTCTGCGGGCTGATCTCCTTCTTCCAGGTGCTGGTGGCGATCCCTTGCGCCTACGCCATGGCAAAGCTGCGCTTCGGCGCTGCCCGCGCCATGATGGTGCTTGTCATGCTCGGTCTGCTGGTGCCGATTCATGCGACCGCGCTGCCGCTTTATGTCGCCTTCGACCGCGCCGCGCTGCTCAACAGCTATGCCGCCCTTGTCGCGCCCTTCACCATTTCGGTCTTCGCGATCTTCATGTTCCTGCAGTTCTTCCGCGCCATGCCTGATGACCTCATCCATGCCGCGCGTCTCGATGGCATGTCGGAACTCGGCATTGTCGCCCGCGTCATCGTGCCGAATGCCTGGCCGGCTGTCACCGCCTTCGCCATCTTTTCGGTCGTCGCCCATTGGAACGATCTCTACTGGCCGCTGATCGTCATCAGCAAGCAGGATTACGCCACGCCGCCGCTGGGCTTGATGTATTTCCGCGCCGCCGAGGCCGGCGACGACTACGGCGCGCTGATGGCGGCGACCCTCATCATTACCCTTCCCCTCGTCATCGCCTTCCTGCTTGCGCAGAAGCGCTTCGTCGAGGGCATCACCATGACCGGTCTCAAAGGCTGACCGGTTTCAACCCAGGAGAACGAGCGATGAAACATATCACCCAGCTTCTCGCCGCAGCGGCCGTCTCGATGGCAATCGCGCTTCCCGCGCATGCCGAGACGACGCTGACGGTTCATTACCCGATGCCGGGCTTCTTCAAGGACGTGATGGACACGATCTCGAAGAAGTTCATGGAAGAAAATCCCGATATCAAGATCCAGTTCGCCAGCCCGTCGGCCACCTATGAGGAAGGCATCCAGACGATCCTTCGCCAGGTCGGCACCAGCGAAATGCCCGATATCACCTTCATCGGCCTCAACCGCCTGCGCATGCTCGACGAACGCGACGTCGCCGTCGACCTCGGCCCGCTCGTCCAGAAGGACGGCAACATGGCGGAGCAGGGCTTCTCCGACACGATCCTCAAGCTCGCCCAGGTCAAGGGCAAGCAGGTGGGCCTGGCTTTCGCGACCTCGAACCCGATCATGTATTACAACGCCGATCTCGTGAAGGCGGCCGGTGGCGACCCTGAAAACCCGCCGAAAACCTGGGATGAGGTCATCGCGCTCGGCGGCAAGATCAAGGCGCTCGGCAATGGTGTCGATGGCATCGATTTCCGCTGGCAGGGCGATGACTGGATGTTTTCGGCCCTGCTCTTCGGCGCCGGCGGCAAGATGCTGAGCGATGACGAAAGCAAGGTCGCCTTCAACGGTCCGGAAGGCCAGAAGGCCGTCGAGGTCCTGCATCGCCTGGTTACCGAAGGCGGCATGCCTGTGTTCACCAAGGCCGCCGGCGAACAGGCTTTTGCAGCCGGCAAGGTCGGTTTCGAGTTCCAGACAACAGGCGCGCTGCGCAACACGATCAAGAATGTCGGCAACAAGTTCGATCTGCGCACGGCAAAGATCCCGCTGATCGATCCGGTGAACGGACATCTGCCGACCGGCGGCAACGCCGTCGTCATCCTGACGCATGACGCCGCCAAGCAGGATGCTGCCTGGAAGTTTGCCAAATTCGCTGCCGGCCCCTACGGCGCCTCCGTCGTCGTCCCCGGCACCGGCTATGTCCCGAACAACGAACTCGCCGCGAAATCTGTCGACTATCTCGGCGACTTCTACAAGCAGAACCCGTTGTTCCAGGCAGGCCTCAGCCAGATGCCGGTGATGACCCCGTGGTATGCCTTCCCCGGCTCGAACGGCGTCAAGGTCACGCAGACGATCGTCGACAACCTCTCGCGCATCGTCGACCAGTCGGCCGAACCGAAGGAAGCACTCGACGACGCAGCTGCTGACGTCGAGGACATGCTGCCGCGCAGCTGATCGCCTTTACTTACTGGGAATAGGGCAGGGCCGCCACGCCGAGCTTGTGGCGGCCTTCCTGTTTTGCAAGCGTCAGATGGCGCGCACCGTGCCGCCGCGGCGCAGCGTATAGGCGACGTCGAGATGGCGGGCGGGCGCGGCATTCTCCGCCATGTCGAGCAGCAGCGAGGCAGCTGTCGCGCCCATGCTGGCATCCGGCATTTCGATGGTCGTCAGCGGCGGATCGATCAGCCGGCCGATGGCGATGCCGTCGAAGCCGGCGACTGAAACATCTCCAGGCACCGACAGCCCCTCGCGCTTCAGCGCACCGATGACGCCGAGTGCCAGGAGATCATTGGAGGCGATGATCGCCGTCGGCGCAAGGGCGCTCATCGCGACGCCAAGATCGAGCTGGTCATAACCGCTGACAAAGGGGATCTGCACCGCATCGAGGGGTGTCAGCCCGTTCTCGGCCATCGCGTCGAGATAACCACGGTAGCGAAGATGGGCGCGGTCGGAGGTGGCGAAATTGCCGGAGAGAAAGAGAATGCGGCGATGGCCCATGCCGATCAGGAAGCTTGCGATCTCGCGGCCCGCGCCGCGATTGTCGGCGGTAACAGCCGCCGGAAACTGCGCCGTCGGCAGGTTGTTGAGCAGCACGGTCGGCGGCAGCTTCGCAAGCAGCGCCTTGCTGGTCGATGGATCGCAGACAGTGAGGATCAGCCCGGTCGGCCGGTCGTTCAAGAGTGCGGCGACGGCATCGGCCTCGCGCGCCGGATCGTAATTCGACTGGGCGATCAAGACGCCGTGGCCGGCCACCAGCATGCGGTTCTGGATGCTTGACAGCGACGAGGCAAAGACCGGATTGGTGATGCTCGGGATCAGCACGCCGACCACCGGCCTGCGCCCCAGCCGGCCGGCGGAGTGATAACCGAGTTCCGCGGCCGCGCGGCGCACCTTGCGCACCATCAAATCGCTGGCTGGTCCGTTGCGGTTGAGAACACGGCTTGCGGTCGCCAGCGAGCAGCCTGCCCGGAATGCGACCTGCTCCAATGTCGCCATCGAAAGCGCCTCCTGGTGACAGCATCGAGGCGCAATCCTTTAGGCGGGTTCGATGACAATGATCTGACACCCAGAGCATGATGCCGAAAAGTGTGAACGGTTTTCGGACGACATCATGCTTAACTCTTTAATTGAGAACAGGATTCAGATTTAGGCCGACCGGGCCTAAAATCATCCTGTTCTAGGCAGAATTATCGACTTCTTATTTATTCACACACAAGGAAGTTGCTGGGGAATGCAACCTGTGGAATAGTCAAGTTTACGCCATCTACCCACTTCATTCTCATCACCTGGACAAGAATGTCTTACAAAAAAATGGAATGCTCCACGGCGTGGCGGATTTTAGCGACGGCCTCGTTTGTCGCAAACTTCGCGTTGCCAGCCTATGCGGACACCCCGTCCGTGCCCTGGCCGCAAACGCAAAGCGACATCCAAGCCGAGTCCGACGTGCATTTTGGCACGCTCGCCAACGGTATGCGGTTTGCGATCATGCGCAATGTCACGCCGCCCGGACAGGCAGCTATCCGCTTTCGCATTGGCTCCGGTTCGCTCGACGAAAACGACGACCAGCAGGGCCTGGCGCATGTTCTCGAGCACATGGCCTTCAAGGGTTCGACACATGTCGCCGAAGGGGAGATGGTCCGTATCTTGCAGCGCAAGGGCTTGGCCTTTGGACCGGACACCAACGCCCATACCTCTTATGACGAGACCGTCTATGCGCTCGATCTGCCCGAGGTCGATGCAGACACAATTTCGACGGGCCTGATGCTGATGCGCGACACGGCGAGCGAGCTGACCCTCGATGCCAGCGCCTTTGATCGCGAACGCGGCGTCATCCTGTCGGAGGAGCGGTTGCGCGACACGCCGCAGTATCGCGCATCACTCGGAATCATGAATTCGCTGCTCGCCGGCCAGCGCGCGACCATGCGCGCGCCGATCGGCAAAGCCGACATCATCAGCAATGCGCCCGTAGACCTCGTCCGTGATTATTACCGGGCCAATTACCGACCCGATCGGGCAACGCTGATAGTGGTGGGCGATATCGACCCCGCCGCCATGGAAGTCGAAATCCGGCAGCGCTTCGGCGACTGGGATGCCGTGGGTCCGGCGCCGACAAAACCGGATCTTGGCACGCTTGTGACGAAAAGCGAAAGCGCCGAGGTCATCGTCGTCCCCGGCGGCATGACCAGCATACAGATCGCCTGGACGCGTCCCTATGACGCCGCGCCTGACACCTTCGCCAAGCGCCGCGCTGGGCTTATCGAGGATCTCGGTTTCCTGGTGCTCAAACGTCGGGTGAGCGCCATCGCCAGCAAGGCGGATGCCCCTTTCATCAGCGCGGACGTCGGCTCCCAGGATCTCCTCGATTCCGCCCATGTCGTCCTGATCGCGGCAAATTCGGAGCCGGACAAATGGCAGGCGGCGCTCACGGCCATTGACCAGGAACAGCGCCGGATCCAGGAGTTCGGCGTTGCGCAGGCAGAGATCGATCGCGAAATCCGCGAATATCGCTCGGCCCTGCAAGCTGCTGCGGCCGGAGCCGCGACGCGGATGACCACCGACATTGCTTCCATGCTGGCTCGCAGCGTCGATGACGATCAAGTCTTCACCTCACCCGCCGAAGACCTCTCGATGTTCGAGACGATGACGAACGGCGTCACGGCGGATGAGGTCAATCAGGCCCTGGAGCGTGCTTTCTCCGGCACCGGTCCGCAGGTCGTGCTGCAGGCGGACCAATCACCTGAGGGCGGAGCCGACACGGTTCGGCAGGTCTATGACGCTTCAAAGGCCATTGCCGTCTCGGCACCATCCGGTGCAACTGACGTGGCCTGGCCCTACACCCACTTCGGCTTACCGGGCGCTGTGGTCGAGCGTCGTGCGGTTGAAGATCTCGGCTTGACCATGTTGCGCTTTTCCAACGGCGTACGGCTTACCGTCAAGCCAACCAAGCTGCGTGCCAATGAAGTGCTGGTGCGCGAAGATATCGGCCGCGGTCGGTTGGACCTGCCGCACGACCGTTCCGCCGCGATCTGGGCATCTCCGGCCGTCGTGCTGTCTGGCGTAAAGGCTATGGATTACCAGGATATACAGAAAGCGCTGACGGCCAACATTGTCGGCGTCGACTTCTCGGTCGGCGACAGTTCCTTCAGGTTCGACGGTCGTACACGGACTGAAGATCTTGCGACGCAGTTGCAGCTGATGAGCGCATACACCTCCGATCCCGCCTATCGCCCCGAGGTGTTCAAGCGTGTGCAGCAGGCCTATTTGAGCGGCCTCGATCAGTATGACGCGTCGCCCGGCGGCGTTTTCAGCCGCGATTTCGCAGGTCTCCTGCATTCCGGCGACCCGCGCTGGACCTTCCCCGACCGCGCGCAGTTGTCCGCCGCCAAGCCAGACGAATTCGCGACGCTGTTCCGGCCTATGGTTTCCAATGGCCCGATCGACATCACCATCGTCGGCGACGTAACCGTGGACGACGCAATCCGGCTGACGGCTGAAACCTTTGGCGCTTTACCGCCGCGCCCGGAGGCGGCCTTGAGCAACGATCGGGACGACGTGCGCTTTCCGGCGACGACCGAGAAGCCCGTCTTGCAGACCCATAACGGCAGGGCGGATAACGCCGCCGCCGCGGTAGGAGCTTCCATCGGCGATTTGCTCTCCGATCTGCCGCGGTCCTTCACCGCCAATATTGCCACCCAGATTATCCAAAACAGGCTGATCGACCAGTTTCGCATTGCAGAAGGCTCAAGCTATGCCGTGCAGGGCGACGTTGACCTGTCAAGGGAAATCCCGGGCTACGGCTACGCATATTTCTACGTCGAGACCGACCCGGCAAAGGTTGCGCGCTTCTATGCACTTGTCGACGAGACCGCCAATGATCTGCGGTCGCATGACGTCTCCGAAGACGAGCTCGCGCGCGCCCGGGAACCCATCATCGAGACATTGAAGCATCAGCAGCAGAGCAACGAATATTGGATCGCATACCTGCACCACGCCCAAGAGGATTCTCGTCGTTTAGACCGGATACGCGATAGTCTCAGCGGCTACGGCAAGGTCACTGCCGGGGATATCCGCGCGTTTGCCACGGCCTATTTCAGCCCTGAAAAATTCTGGAAATTCGAGGTGCTGCCGGCGGCGGTACGATAGGTCGTGAGCTCCGCTCACGAACGGCGTTTGACCACGCGCATGTTCATTTCCGAGCGAAGAGCGAAGCGCTGGGTTTCGTAGAGGGAAATGGCCGAGGTATTCGCCGCATAGGCATGTAGATAGGCCGTGTCGCCGGTGGACGCGATTTCGCCGGCGACGAAACGGAAGAGCAGGGTGCCGAGGCCGCGCCCCTGGAAATCGGGATGGGTGCAAAGTCCGCTAAGCTCGGTAAAGCCAGTCTGCCGCATCCGCTGCCCGGCCATCGCCACCAGGCGGCCCTCGCTTCTGATCCCCCAGAAGCTGCCGAGGCTCTGGGCTCGCAGGGTGAACGGCCCGGGTTTGGTCAGTGTCGCCAGCGCCAGCATGTCGGCGGCATCGGTCTCCGTCAGGGGCTCGATGCGGGGATCTGAAATCCTCTCATGGGGCCGCTCGGCCACCATCTGGACCACCGATGCCTCTGTGACGATAGCCAGGCTCGGTGGAATGGCGATCGGCCCGGCTTCGACGAGGATCATGCTCTCCTCCGGCGCCGGCAGTTCCTCCAGGGCGTCGAGGCTTTCCGGCGCATCGTCGGCGGACGCCGCGAAGGGGACGATCGACGGCGGGTATCGCCGTGCCTTCTCATTGCCTTCTGCGAGATCTGCGTGTGCGGTTTCTAGTGCGCTCCAGATCGGCCGGTCGAGAATATGTTTCATCATCCTTCCTCCTTGACAGGGCTGCGGCGCGCAAGCGGCGCCACCGCAAGCCCGTCCTCGATGGCGGCCAGCTGTTCGAGGATCGGCCCGTCGAGATCGCCGCAGAGATCGGCAACGGCGGCGGCGATGCGCGGCCAGATCACCTTCTTCGAATGATCGACGAGCTCCTGTCCCTTGTCGGTCAGCGAGACCAGCCTGCGACGCTGATCGTCCGGCGCCGGCTGCATGTCGACGTAACCCAGTTCGAGAAGCTGGCCGGTGGTCCGCGTTGCGCCGGGCTGGGTGATGCCCACCGCCTGCGCAAGCTCTCCGATCGTCAGCGGTCCGGCCCGGTCGATCGCTGCAAGGAACGGATACTGGCCCGCCTGGATGCTGAGACCGGCCTCGTCGATGACCTGCTGCGTATCGGCCTGCAGCCTTTCTCCGATGCGCCGCAGCCGGCTGCCCATGCAGAGAAACCCCAGCGTCCGGACAACATCCTCGACCATGCCGACTCTCCATTTGCATTGGATGTTATATAACATGTTATGCATTAAATTGCAATTCTTCGAAGGTGGTCGGCAGATGAGACCAGGGGAAGGGTAGCACGAGCAAGTGCCTCTATCAGCCCCGCCATTTCCTGGTCATCAGAAACACCGCCAGCACGCAGCTGAGCAGGCCAAGCGACAATGGCAGACCCTGATGTCCGATCAGTTGCATCGCCAGTCCTGTCGCGGGCGAGCCGACGATGCCGCCGATGCCCCACACCAAGGCGAAGGCCGCGTTACCGGCGATCAGGGCCTGACCGGCGAAACGCTCGCCGAGCTGAATCAGCGACAGGGTGTAGATCCCGAACGAGACCCCGCCCCAGACGAAAAGCAGCGGCCAGATGAGCCACGTGGTGAAGACCGACGGCAGTAGCAGGCAGCCGGCCAGGCAAGCCAGGACGCAGAATAACATCATCCGCGTCGAGCCAAACCGTTCGGCGACCCGCCCGAGCAAAATCTGCAGCGCGGCATTGCCTGCGATGAAACAGGTGATGAGCGACGCGATGCGTCCCTCGGCGCTGCCGAGTGCGGAGCCATAGACCGCGAACAGGGAAAGCAGAATCTGCTCGAAGGCGGCGGCCGTGAAAACCGCAAACAGCAGCAGCGGCGCCAGTACGAAGAAGCCTCCGACCGAGGTTGCCTCGCCTTCGTTAGGCATCACGGGCAGGCGAGCGGCGACGGCAAGCACGATCAGGCCGCAGAGGACAAAGGCCGTAATGCCGATCATGAAGGGCGGCCATCCCACGGTGCCGGTGAGGCCGAGCGACAGTGGGCCGATGGCGAAGCCACCCGAAACGATCGATGAATAGAGGCCCATGATCCGGCCCCGGCGCGGCGCCGGCGTGATCGAAATCAACCAGGTTTCGCTGATCACGTAAAGCGGATTGGCGAAGAAGCCGAGCAGGAAGCGCAGCGGCATCCAGGCCCAGATGTCCTGCATCCAGGCAATCGTAATCAGGGTGAGGGCAGCCAGGATCGAACACAGGATCGCCAGCCGCGCCCCGCCCAGACACTGCGACAGCGCCGGAATGAAGGGCGCGGATAGGATAAAACCCAACGGCGTCATCGCCGCCGACAGGCCGATCAGGCCGGATGTCGTTCCCTGCCGCTCCAGGATGAAGCTGAGCAGCGGATAGGTCAGCCCCTGTGCCACGGCGAATACCGTGACGGTCGCGATGATACCCGCCATGGCGGCCCATGGGATCCGATCAGTGCGCGCTGATGTGATGCTTTCGGCAGTCATGCAGATGTCCTCGTAAGACCGTATGGTGTGAGGGGCCGGGGAGCCTCAACGTCAAAGAGGATGAATTCTGTAGGAGGCCGGGAGTGCCGTACTTAAGCTTTCCCAAAAAGTTCTCAAAAACGTCCAAACGGATTATAAATGCGCCTCATGCAGGGATCGCGTTTTGCCTTTGGACCGTTCGTGCTTGATCCGGCTGCGGGAACGCTCCTTCGGAACGATGATCCCGTTGCCGTTGGCCACCGCGGGGTAATGCTGCTTGCCGCACTCGTCGGGCGGCCCGGCGAAATCCTTGGTAAGGCCGAGTTGATGGATGCGGCGTGGCCGGGCAGGGCGGTCGAGGAAGGAAACCTCACCGTTCAGATCGCGCAACTGCGCAAGCTGCTCGGTCCGACCGGTGACGGCGGCGAATGGATCTCCACGGTGCCGCGCGTCGGCTACCGCTTCATAGGCGCCATCAATCAACTTGGCGGCGTGAAGCGAAAAGCTTTGCCGCTGCCTGACAAACCATCGATCGCGGTGCTGCCCTTCGTGAATATCAGCAACGATCCCGAACAGGAATCCTTCACGGATGGGCTGACCGAAGACCTGATCACCGACCTGTCCAGGATACCGGGCCTGTTCGTCATCGCCCGCAACTCGGCCTTCGCCTATAAGGGAAAGGCGAGGGACGTAGGCGAGATCGCCGAGGAGCTCGGCGTGCGCTACCTTCTGGAGGGAAGCGCAAGGCGCGTAGCAGGGCACGTGCGCGTCAACGCTCAACTGGTCGATGCGGCAAGTGGCGATTATCTATGGGCGGAACGCTTCGATCGCAGCCTCGAAGATATCTTTGCCGTTCAGGACGAGGTGACTGGCAAGATCGTCGAAGCGCTGCTCGGGCGGCTGCGGGCACCGCCATCGCGCAATCGGCCCAATAATCTCGAGGCTTACGATCTCTGCGTGCGGGCGCGCAGGCTGATGGATGATACGCCGCAGACGGCGCGGGAAGCGCATCTGATGCTGACGCGCGCGATTTCCCTCGATCCCAACTATGCCGAGGCCTATCGCTGGCTTGCCATGAACCACTGGATGGGAGAGGTGCATTCCGGCGGACCAACGCAACCCACCCGTAGCCTAGCTTTGGAGCTGGTGCGCAAGGCCGTCGCGATCGATCCTAATGATGCCGGCTGCCGCTGGATCCTGGCTTACCTGCTTGCCTATGAGCGCAGCTTTGCCGAGGCGGATGCGGAATTCGCCAAGGCGATCGAACTCGACCCGAACGAGGCCGACACCTTTGCGGCACTATCCGACATTGCGGTCTTGGCCGGGCGGGTCGGGGAAGGTCTTGAGCATATTGCCAAGGCCTTCCGGCTGAACCCGTTTCCGGCAAGCTGGTACTATCTGGCGCTCGGCCAGGCGCAATATGCCGCCGGCCAATACGAAGCCGCCGTCGAGACGCTGCGCAGGGACGAGACCTATCGGACAAGCTCACGCCGTTTCCTGGCGGCAAGTCTTGCCCAACTGGGCCGGCTGGACGAGGCGCGCGCCGAGGCCGAACTGTTCCTCGTCGCCAACCCGCATTTTTCAACCCGCCACTGGGCGGCGACGGAACCCTTCCGCGACGCTCGAACGCTTGAGCATTTCGTTGACGGCTACCGCAAGGCGGGGCTTCCGGAGTGACGCCGGCGCGCCTCGAAGACGGCTCGATGTTAGACGGTGCCGGGCCGCGCAGTTGATTGGCTCGCGGAAGACAAAAAGTCCTCTTCGGCGGTGGGCAGTTTTCCGTTTGGGGTCAGGTCGTCGACAGCCTTGGGAAGATCGCGCTTCAGTCGCCCAAGAATCTCTTGATGCGAAAGGCCGGTATTGGCAGCGATCTCGTTGAGAACGTCCGGACCTAGTGCTTCCGCGAGCTGGCCGTCATCGATGTCGGCATTCGGACCGGGCTGTATCCACGACTCCACCTTGTCACCCTGACCATTCTGCTGAAACGTCTTCAGCAGGTCGCCGAGACCACCGCTGACGATACCGCCTGATGTCAGCCCACCGAGAAGGCCGCCGAGACCACCCGAGCCGCCCAGTCCGCCAAGAAGGCCCCCAAGTCCGCCGGGCTGCTGGTTTCCTGCGCCCGCCTGCTGAGGGTTCTGGATGCCCCGCAGGAGCTCCCCGATCTTGTCTCTGTTTTGGTAGCCGGCAACGGCAAGGACGGCGAGAAGCGCCTTCAATTGACCGCTCATCATGATGAATCCTCCTATGGTGCTCCTGCAGCGCGGCGCGCCGCAAGGACGCAATGTCCTGAGTGCTCAAAGGTTCCGCGCCGGTTTGGAAACAAGGCCGCGCCGTCCGCATTGGTATGAGGCCTCGAAGGCCCGGCCGTCCACCTCGTTGCTCACGCAGCGGTCAGATTTCCGGGCAACCTCGCCTGTTTGCAAAGGTCATTCGTTCCGGTCCACGGCGCGTCATCCCTTGCACAACGATAGTGCGGGAAGACATGCGTACGATCTGTGCCCTGCGAAACCCTTCGCTGCGTGCGATGTCGAGAGCGTCGTCAGGATCGCAGCCCCGTGGTCCGCGCCGGTCATATCGGTCATATCGATCAGGGTCGCGATCACGTTCGTAAACGCCGAGGCCACCGGGGCCGACACGCAACTCCAAATCTTGCGCCGCCGCGATCGTCGGCGAGATCGTCAACCCGGTTAAGGCCGCCGAGCCGATGAGTATGAACTGAAGTGATTTCCGCATGAGTACCTCCCATGGCCATGCCATCGCAAGGACAACATCGACATGCGAGTTTTGTTCCTCAAGATAAGTGGAATGGGCGCGGGCACGCCGCGCCGTCCCAGATCATTCGCTTCAAACAGCCATATTCGACGCTGCCGACATCACTTCCCGAGGGGCGGGACCGCCGAACATATGGCGACCATCCTCCTCCACTTCCGTGAAACACCAGCGCACGATTCCATCCCGATCGAGCAGGAATTCGCCGACAAGTTGGCCGTGGCCGGTGGCGATCATCTGCTTGTCGTCCTCGGTGAATTCATAGCCGTCCGCCTTGTCGAGGTAGTCCACCGCCGCCATCAGGTCCATGGGCGCTGGAAGCTCGTCCGGCATGTCGATGCGCATCGACGTCACCGCACTCATGCTGATTTTGTGCGGCCAGTCATTCTCGTCTTCGGTAAACTCAAGGTTCGGCAGGCCGAAGGCCTTGTGCGATACCCGTTCCGGATCCGAGGCCGCCAGCAGATTGGGAAGCGGATGGTAGCGGAAATAGAGGCGAGCGCGGTCGATCGGCGTGTTGACAACGGTCAGGCTGTCGATGCCTTTCTCCTGCAAGGCATCGGTGAGTTCGGCCATGGCGGCAATCTGCCGGCGACAGAACGGGCAATGCAGTCCGCGGAACAAGCCGACGAGCACCGGTTTCTGGCCGCGAAAATCGTCGATGGCGACCTTGCCCTGGCGGGTGATTGCGTCCAGCACCACGTTCGGCGCGCGATCTCCCGGCTTTAGCGGTCTTCCGGCGTGGTTCTCATGCATGTTTCGTTCCTCCCTTTATATTGTTGAATCGATTTGCCTAATCGATCTCCGGCGATCACTGAAACGAGGGCAAGTCAGTCGAGAAACGGCAGGACGACGAGCGTGCCAGGATCGAGGTTGTGGCGGATGCACACATCCTGTGCCAGGGTGAAATACCGTTCCGCCTCGTCCATGTCGTCATGCTCAAGGCTGAGTGTCGCCAAGCCATCATAGCACGGGAAGAGCAGTTGCGGTTCATCAATTTCCTTCGCAACCTCAAGGGCTTCCTCGTAATACTTACGAGCTAGCTTCGGCTGCCCGTGGCACTGATGAATTTGGCCCAGCACGATCAGCGGTACGGAGAGATGGTCGCGCTGATCGAGTGCCCGGTCGATTTCGACGGCCTTTTCCGCAGCCGGTACACCCTCGGCAGCGCAGCGATCGGTGAAGGTGCAGCAGGCAACTGCGAGGTTGGCGAGAAGCCGCGCCTGGAAGCCGAGATCGCCGATACGGGTCGCAAGCTCCAGTCCGCGCCGGCAGATCTTGATGGCGTTGGCCGGATCGACAATCGTGTAGAGAACGCCGAGATTGGAATAGGCGCGACAGGCAGCACTTTGCAGATCGGCCTTTTCGGCGACCGAGAGGCTGCGCTCTACTTCCTGCACGGCCTCGCGGCGACGTCCGAGCCGCGCAAAGGCCGCACCCTTGGTGTTCAGCGCCTCCGCCATCGCTCGTGCCGTCTCCCGTCCGGCCTCGGTTGTCCCGTCGATTGGCAGCGTTTGCAGGGATTGCAGTGCCAGCGTCGCCCACTCGGCGGCAGCGGCCTGATCCCCCATGCGGAAGGCCAGATGGCCGCGCTCCTGTAGGACATGTGCACGTTCGACCGGCGCATCGATTGTTGCGATTATTGCTTCGGCTTCGGCCAAATGTGTCTCCGCTTGATCGCGGCGTCCTGCATCGAGATGCAAACGGCCGACCTTGCGCAATATCCGCGCTGCGGCGATAGGGTTGTTGTTGCGGTGGATCGCAAGCGCTCGCTGATAGTGGTTCAAGGCAGCGTCGCGGAGACCGGCGGGACCGCAGAGATCGGCAAGACGCTCCAGCAGCGCCAGTTGCTCTGGTGTAACCTCCACCTCGTTTGCGAGGGCGGCAAGGGCCTGACGATAGAGGCGCATCGCATCGTCATTGGCGTAGGTTTTGCGCGCCAGATCGCCCGCCGCCATCAGATAGCTGGCCCCCTTGGCCCTTTCTGTGGTCAGGCTGAAGTGATGGCCGAGCTGCGCCAGGTGCTCGGGCCGGTCGGGTGCTGCGCCATATTGACGTTCCAGAACCTGGCCGATCCGTCGATGAAGTTCCATGCGCCGTTGCAGCAGGAGATTGTGATAGATGACGTCGTGCATCAGCGTCTGGCTGAAGCGATAGCCCGGCGATTGCCCCGCATCGGGCCCGCGCAATTCTTCGATGATATTGGCATCGCAGAGATGATCCAATGCAGCATCGATGGCGGCCGGCTCTGTGGCGACGGTGCGGAGCAGGGCGGTATCGAACTTCGGGCCGACCACTGCCGCCTCTTGCGCCAGCCGTCTGATCTCCTGTGGCAGACGATCGACGCGGGCAAGCAACAGGGCTTGCAGGTTCACCGGGATATCGACATCCGTGTCTTCCGCTGCGACATGCCAGCGCTGGCCGTCATTGTGCAACGTGCCCATGTCGATCAACGCCCGAAGGATTTCTTCGATGAAAAGCGGATTGCCGCCGGCGCGGTCGAGGATGCGCTTGCGCATCGTGGCCGGCAACTTGCCATGATCCACGCCAAAAAACGCAGCAAGCAGCTTCTGCCCGTCGGCCACAAAGAGTGGGGCAAGACGCTGCACGGTGACGCTGACACGATTGGAGTCCAGAGGGTCGGTCTGCGATGTCGGCCGGTAGACCGCAAGTAGCATCAACCGGCTGCGCTCCAGCCGGTCCATCATGAAGCGAAGCACTTCCAGAGAGGTGGCGTCCGCCCAGTGCAGATCCTCGATGACAAGCAGCAGGGGACCTTGCGCCAGCCGCCGCTCGAAGACCGTGCGGACGGCATAGAAGATCTGCCGCCGCAACTGCTCCGGCTCGATGTACCGCAACGCGCCATCGGGATCGCCGAGGCCGAGGACATGTAGAAACAGCGGCAAAAGTCCCTCGACCTCATCCTGGGTCAGATCGAGCGCGCGGAACCCCGTTGCCAGCAATTGCCGCGCCCTGTCGAGATCATCCCGCTCGCCGATGCCGTAGGCGCTGCGCACGACCGCGCCGAGCGTGCCATAGGATTGTTCGCCGAGCGGAGAGCAGGTCGCTTTGCGGATGGCGAGGCCCTGGAAACGGGCAGCACTGCCGGCAATCGCGACGAATTCGTTGACTAGCCGCGACTTACCGATGCCCGCTTCGCCGATCAGCCGGACAAGCTGCGCCGCGCCGCCGCAGGCAAGGTCGAGGCATGTCAGCAACCGCGACATTTCCGTATCCCGTCCGATCATCGGTGCCTGAAGGCCGAGACTCTCGAGCCCGCGTGCCGTATGCGGCGCTTCCGACAGCCCGGTCAGCCGATGGACAAGGACGTTTCCGCTTTTGCCGCGCAACGCCTGCGCGCCGAGACTCTCGAAGGCAAAGGCGTGGCGAGTGAGGCGATAGGTCAGCGGCCCGACGAGGATATCGTTTTCGCCGGCCATGGACTGCAGGCGTTGGGCGGTATTCACCGTGTCGCCGGTCACGGAATAGGATTTTGTACTGACCGCACCGAAGCCACCGGTGACGACAGGGCCGCTATTGATGCCGATATGCAGACGCAGCGGCACACCGGCGCGTGCATGCCAGCGCTCGCCGACCTGCGTCGCTCGACCGATCATGTCAAGTGCGGCACCGAGCGCCCGGACGGGATCATCCTCATGAGCGACCGGCGCGCCGAACAGCGCCAGCAGCGCATCGCCGACGAATTTGTCGACGAAGCCGCCATAGGCTTCGACTGCCTGGGTCATCTCTTCGAACAATTCGTTCTGCAGCACCCGCATGACTTCAGGGTCGATCTGCTCGCTCAGCGTCGTGAAGCCGCAGAGATCGGCAAAGAGCACGGTCACCGGCCGCCGGTCGGCGTCACCCTCCGATTTCGACAGGACCGCCTCGATCTTCGGCTTCGATGCGGGCTGCGCTGTGCCTGGTATCGACGCACCACATCGGGGGCAGAAGGCAAAATCGGGCTGACAAGGATGGCCGCAGGCAGCACAGGAGAGTGGTTGCTTTGCGCCGCATCGCGGACAGAAAGCAAAACCGCTCTGAATATCGAACCCGCAGCCGCTGCACTCCATCGGACGCATCTCACGAAACCCCGATGTACGGCTATTTCAGCCGCAACCAGCAGGCCTCAGACAGGGGACAAGCATGAACCTGCTGCCCCAGGCCCGCAAGCACTAAACAAGCGGCGGATCGGGGGACAGCTTCGGCAGCTCGAGAACGGCGATCTTGGCGTCATGAGCGTTCACGAACGAATGGACTTACCGTGCGGCGGCTGCTGGATCGCACGGCTTGCTTTTGGAGTGTCGATCATCCGCCGTCACTGCGGATGGGCGTCGGCGAGCCTTGCAACCCGGCAGTCAAAGAGCACCGGCCGGTCCACGTTGATCATCTCCTCAATCCTGGCATCGAGTTCGCGAGGGCTCTCGCAACGAAGGCCGACGGCACCATAGGCTTCGGCGAGCTTGGTGAAATCGGGCAGCGAGGCCGAATAAGGGCGCGATCGACCATTGCCATCCGGCACTTGACCCCATTCTCGCGCCATGCCCGGATGCTCGTCGCTCAAGATGAAGATCTTGATCGGCGCTTGATGCTGTATCGCCGTCGACAGCTCTTTCATCGTCGTTTGCACCGACGCGTCGCCCGCAATGTCGATGACAAGGCGGCCGGGATATGCGAGCTGCGCCCCCAGGGCGGCAGGAAGACCGAAGCCCATGGTCCCCAATCCCCCTGAGGTAATCCAGCGATTGGGTTTGTCGAACCCGAAGAACTGCGCCACCCACATCTGCTGACCGATCTCCGTGGCGATGATGGGGTCGTGTGGCTTTGTCAGCGCATGCAGACGCTCTAGGGCGTGTTGCGGCATGATTGTATGGTCCAGCCGCTCGTAGGAAAACGAATGGCGGGCTCGCCAATGGTCGATCTGTGTCCACCACGCCCGCAGCCGCTTCTGGTCGGGGACAGAGGAAAGTGACCGCCAGGCATGGAGGATATCCGCCAGCACGTGCGCGGCGTCGCCTTGAATGCCGATATCGACGGGAACGCGTTTGTTGATCGACGAGGCATCGATATCGATGTGGATTTTCTTCGAGTGAGGCGAAAACTCATGGATGCGCGAGGTCGCAAGGTCGTCAAAGCGCGCGCCGATGGCGATCATCAGCTCGCAATCACCAATTGCCATATTGGCTTCATGCGAGCCGCCCTGTCCGGCGACGCGCAGCCAGTTCGGCCCGGTGGCGGGATAGGCTCCAAGCCCCATGATGGTGGACGTTATGGGAAAGCCGGTGAGGTCGACGAGCTCACGCAACAATCGCGACGCCTCCGGCCCCGAGTTGATGACGCCGCCGCCGGTATAGATGATGGGGCGCCGGGCTTCGGCCATCAATGCGACAGCCGCCGGGATCGCGTTCTGATCGCCTTGCATTGCGGGCTGGTAGCTCGGCAGGGGAGATACCTCGTCAGGTGAGACGTAGGTGCCGCTGGCGAAGAGCACGTCCTTGGGCATGTCGACGAGAACAGGGCCGGCTCGACCGGCCGCCGCGATCCGGAACGCCAGATGGATCGTTTTGGCCAGATCGTCGATGTGTTGGACCAGGAAATTGTGCTTTGTGCAGGGACGGGTGATGCCGACCGTATCGCATTCCTGAAAAGCGTCCGTGCCGATCAGGCTTGTCGGCACCTGACCAGAGAGGCAGACGATCGGAATGGAATCCATAAGGGCATCCTGCAGCGCCGTGACCGCATTTGTAACGCCTGGTCCCGATGTCACCAGCATGACGCCAACTCGTCCCGTCGAGCGGGCATAGCCTTCGGCTGCGTGTCCGGCGCCTTGCTCATGGCGCACTAGGAAATGTTTGATGTCCTCTTGTTGGAAGATTTCGTCATAAATCGGCAGCACCGCGGCGCCGGGGTAACCGAAAATGTGTTCGACACCGTTGTCGCGCAGCGCCTGCAGAACGATCTCGCCGCCGTTCAGGAGACGATCTGAAGGGGTATTGGGGGAAAAGTTGGCTTTCTCGCCGGTCATATCTGGGTTCCGTCGTGAGTGAAGTGATAGGTGCGACGGGGCATAAAAAAGGCCCCGTCAGGGACCTGTTTTCGGCGCATGGGTGGCTATTGCCGGACGATCAGACCGTCCTGCCCATGCGCGATATCACCACTACGAGAACCATTGCGATTTTCATGGCCGATAGAGCTAGCTCCAAATCTACACGTCGTCAACGACGTCTCTGCGAAGATTTTATCTGTGGTTGAGAATTTTTGAGATCAGTGGTTCGGTCAGTGGCGACGCAAGGGCAGGGGGCGAACCGCTCGCAATCTATCGACCAAAGGCAAACTCTGCTCGTTCTATCGCCCGCGAAGCGATTTCGACCACTTCCTCCAACGTGCGCCGGTCAGGCGTTCCGAGCCAGCCGGCGGCGTTCGGTCCCGGCGCGAACCCAAATCCTATGGCGAGGTATATGCGCCATCGAGGATTTGCCGCGCCTCGGCCCGCGGCGCGGCTACGGAGTGACGATTAACCAGCGAGCATTCGAGCTTCGCAATCGGATAGCGCTTGCCGGGCGTACTTTCCGGGTTGAGATGTTCGATCGCCCATTGCCCCATGGCAAGATGTGGAAGGACCGAAGTCGTCAGCGGGGGTACGAGATGTCGTGAAATTTCTTCGTCGTCATAACCCACCACCGACATGTCCTGGGGAATGCGAAGCCCTGCATCCTTGAGCGCTTCGTAGCACCCGATGGCGGTGCGGTCGTTCTGGCAGAAGATCGCGGTGGGCGGCTCTTTCAAAGCAAGCAGTTTCATCGTGGAGGCATAGCCGGCACTGGCCGACCAGTCGCCTTCAATGACCAATTCCGGATCGAAGGGTATATCGGCGGTCGCCAGCGCGCGGCGATATCCCGTCAGCCGGTCCTGCGCAGCCTGCATCCAGATTTCGCCGGTGATCGTCGCGATACGATGGTGTCCATGCATGATCAGATGTCGCGTGGAGCTCTGCCCTCCCGCGATCTCGCTCGGCACCACGGCGGGAAAAGCATGGTCCGCCGTATAACAGTTCAGCAGGACCGTCGGGATGTTAAGCTTGCGGACATAGGAAGGAAGCTCCACCTGGCGGGTATAGATTGTCATATATATGAGCGCCGATATGCCTCCGCTCGTCAACGCCTCGATTGCTTTCGGCTCCATGACGGGATCACTGAGCGTCTGGGTTACCAAAAGGACATTGCCGGCGTTCCAGGAGGCTTGCCGCGCGCCTTCGATCGCAACGATCGCTTCCGGGCTGGTGGCGAGCTGATCCACGGCGAAACCGATGACGTTGTCCAGTCCCGAATAGGAGGCCTTCGTCGTATAGGTCTTCTCCATGTAGCCGAGCGCGCGCGCCGCCTCCCATACGCGGTCGCGCGTCTGCTGTGAGATACGGGTGCCGGGCGTGTCGTTGAGGACGAAGGAGACGGCCGCCTGCGAGCAGCCAGCCGCCGCGGCGATGTCCATCATCGTCACGCGCGCAGGCTTATTTTGGGTCTTGGGTTTTCGCATTCGTGGAAACTGTCTCTCTCGGGATAATAGGGTCGGGTGGATTGATCGTCGTTTCGGCTAATTAATATTAGCATCTATCTGAAAGCGCTGGCAATTGCATGAAATGTTGCAACACTATCAGTTATTGGCCATTGCCAGTACAAAATAGCCATCCTGGCCACTGCGTGATGAAATGTTTTGATCTGCATTGATAATACTATTTACTAATTAAATTTCTTGTATACCGTCAGGGAGCGATCGGAACCTATGCCACTCGTCGCTTGGCGACAGCCCTAGGAGGGGGCGCGCATCCGGCCGGCCGTAAATCGGAAACGGGCCCGTGCAACTGCGGCCCCTCGGGAGGTGTACTATGAAACAGCTGAAACGCAATGCAGCCTTGTTCTTCGCCGGGTTGATGCTGAGCGCGGCGCCGATTGCCGTATCGCATGCTGCCGACAAACCGACACTTGCATTCGTCGTCAACGGCGCATCCGACTTCTGGAAAGCCGCAGAAGCGGGCGTGAAGAAGGCGCAGGGCGAGATGCCTGACTACCAGATGGAGCTGAAGTACCCTGAGCAGGCATCTGTCGCCGTTCAGCAACGACTTATGGAAGACTTGGTCAGTGCCGGCGTCAAGGGGGTCATGGTCTCCGCGGTCGATCCCAAGACCCAGACGGATGGCTTGAACAAGATCGGCTCGCAGACTGCTCTCTTCACGACCGATAGTGACGCGCCGCAGACCAACCGCGTTGCCTATATCGGCTCGTCCAATATCGACGCCGGCTTGCAAGCGGCCGAAATCGCCAAGAAGGCGATGCCGGACGGCGGCAAGTGCATCGGCTTCGTCGGCCTGCTCGGCGCCGACAATGCCAAAGAACGCATCCAGGGCATGAAGGACGGCTTGAAGGGCACGAAGATCGAGCTGACAGATGTACGCGGCGACGATATCGACCAGACGCGCGCAAAGAAGAACGTCGAGGACGCGCTGGTGGCCAGCCCCGACGTCACCTGCATGGTCGGCTTCTACTCCTACAATACGCCGCGCATCTATGAGGCGCTGCGCGACGCCGGCAAACTCGGCCAGATCACCGTCGTCGGCTTCGATGACGATCCGATCACGCTCGGCGGCGTCAAGGAAGGCACGATCGCAGCGACCGTCGTGCAGCAGCCGTTCGAGTGGGCCTATCAGGGCATGAAGCTGATGGCGGCCTACCTCAAGGGCGACAAATCAGGCGTTCCCAGCAACGGCTTGATCATCATCCCGACGGTGATCATCGGCAAGGATGACGTCGACAAGTATGCCGCCAGCCTGAAGGCCATGTCTGGAAAATAATCCTCCTTCGCGGCGGTGGCACTTGCCGCTGCCGCGAAAGACGTCTCATGCCGACACAGCCATTGGCAGCCATGGACAGGCGATGAACCACAGCTCCGACATCCCGTCACCGGACGCGCTTGCAACGCCATTCCTGTCGCTTTCCGGCGTTGGCAAGACCTATCCGGGCGTCGTTGCGCTTGAGGGCCTGTCGATCGACATCATGCCAGGAGAGGTCATCGGCCTCGTCGGCGAGAACGGGGCTGGAAAATCGACGCTGATGAAGATTCTCGGCGGCGTGATCGCCCCCGACCGAGGCACGATCCTGCTCGACGGCACGGAGCTTCGTTTCCTCACTGTAGAATCGAGCATCGCATCCGGCATTGCCTTCGTGCACCAAGAACTCAATCTCTTTGAGAATCTCGACGTTGCCGCCAATATCTTCCTGGGCCGCGAACCGCTGAAGGCGGGACCTTTCAAGCTCGTCGATCGCGATCGACTGCGAGACATGGTGAAGCCGCTCTTGAAGCGGGTAGGGGCTCATTTTTCCGCCGATACACCCGTGGCATCGCTTTCCCTTGCCGAGCAGCAGATGGTGGAAATCGCCAAGGCGCTGTCCATCAACGCCAGGCTCGTCATCTTCGACGAACCCACGTCCAGCCTGCCGCTGGCCGAGACCGAGCGGCTTCTGAGCATTATCAAATCGCTGAAAGCGGATGGCATCAGCGTAATTTTCATCTCGCATCGCCTCCACGAGGTTGAGCGCGTCGCAGACCGCGTCGTAGTCCTGCGCGACGGCACGCTCGTCGGCACGCTCGCCAAGAAAGACATCGGCCACGACCAGATGGTCAAGCTGATGATCGGCCGGGTGCTTGCGGCCCGGACCGCAAAACCGCAGCGCTCGCCCGGCTCGGTGGCGCTGAAGGCAAGCGGCGTGCGCACCGAGGCCTATCCCGGGCGTCCCGTTGATCTGGAAATCCAGTATGGAGAAATCATGGGGCTTGCAGGGCTCGTTGGGTCGGGCCGCACCGAGCTTGCAAAAGTACTCTTCGGCATCGACCGGAGCTACGGCGGAGCCATTCTTCAGGACGGGCGGCAAATTGCGATCGGGTCTGCCCGGGACGCCGTCGCTCGGGGCATTTTCCTGGTGCCGGAGGATCGCAAGCGCAACGGCATTCTTCTTGATTTCCCGATCGCCCAGAACATAACCCTTGCCGATCTCCCCAAGCTCTCCAGCCGTTTCATGCTCTCCGCTGAGCAGGAGAAGGCGGCGGCCGAAAAACAGCGCGTTCGCCTCGGTATCAAGGCGCCCTCCGTTTCGACGCGAACCGGCACTCTATCCGGTGGCAACCAGCAGAAGGTAGTGCTTGCCAAATGGTTGTCGATGAGCCCGAGGGTGATGATCTTCGACGAGCCGACGCGCGGCATCGATATCGGCGCGAAGAACGAGATCTACGGCCTGATGCGAGCGCTTGCCGATGCCGGAGTGGCGATCCTGATGATCTCCAGCGACATGGAAGAGGTGATCGGCGTTTCTGACCGCATCGCCGTCATGCACGAGGGCCAGATCGCCGGCATATTGGAAGAGGACGAAATCAGCCAGGAAAGCGTCCTTTTGCTTGCTGTCGGCAAACGGGTAAAATAGTGGCTGCGGCCAATATAAATAAGTATCGGGGATGGATCTCGAATGATCAAAAAAGATCTCGGACTGCTGCTTTTGATCGTCGTCGTCGGCATCGTCGTCGCCATCATCAATCCGCGCTTCCTGCTACCGATCAACCTGGCCAACACCGCCAACCTGATCGGCCTGTTCGGCATCCTGTCGATTGGCCAAGCCTTTGTCATCATTACCGGCGGTATCGAGCTTTCCGTGGGCTCGCTCGTCGCGCTTCTCGGCGTGCTGTTCGTCGATTTCATCGCGGTCCAGGATATGTCCTGGATGCTGGCGCTGCCGCTCATTCTCGTGCTTGGCGCGGTCATAGGCGCCGTCCACGGCTGGCTGATCACCCGGCTCAACCTGCAGCCCTTCGTCGTCACCCTCTGCGGCCTCCTGATTTATCGTGGGGCAGCGCGCTTCTATACGGCCGACGGAACGGCGGGCTTTGCTTTCGGCCAGAATTTCCCAGACCTCGAATTCCTCACCGCTGGGCGGTTTTACGGCGTTCCCAACACTTTCATCGCACTCGTCATCATTGCCGTGGTCATGTGGGTCATGCTGCATCGCTCTGTCTTCGGGCGTTATCTTTACGCAATCGGCAAGAACGAGGAGGCGGCCCGCTATTCTGGTATCCGTACCGGCCGCATGGTCATGTCGGCCTATGTCATCTGCGGGCTGCTAACGGCGCTTTCGGCAATTTATTTCGCCATGTACACACGCTCGATCTCGCCGGCGAGCCATGGCCAGTTCTACGAACTCTACGCGATTGCCGCTGCCGTACTAGGCGGCTTTTCGCTCCGCGGCGGCGAGGGATCGATCGTCGGCGTCGTGCTGGGGACGGTCCTGCTCCAAGAGTTGCAGAATCTCGTGAATCTACTTGGTATCCCTTCGTCGTTGAATTTCGCTGTCATGGGTGGCGTGATCCTCATCGGCGTTCTGATCGACCAACAATGGCACGCGATCCGCGCAAAGCGCCGCCTTGTCTCTGCCGCCCGGCAGACCGATACCCGTCTTTCGAACGAAAGCAGTTTGCCGGTGGTTGCCAATCAGGACTAGGTCAGTGGATGGGGCAATGAGTATCGTGACCTTGCCCCGTTGAAATAATCCGTTTCAGGAGGGCAGCATTCAGCCAGCTTTCGCAACTTGGCACGACGCTCACAAGCCATGTCATGGGCCGTCACGCAGTAATAGCCGTTGAGATCCGGTATCAGCTTGTCGACGAACATGTTGCGCTTGAGCTCACGAAAGATCGTTGAGCGATGCCGTCCAAGTTTTTCAGCGATGATCTCGACGCTGATGCCGGCCATCCGCCAGCGAGCGATCTTGCGGCGTTCATCCAGGTCGATATGGGAGTAGGTGTGTCTCATTGCGCTTTCCTTGCGAGCGATAACCCATTGGCATCTTTCGCAAGTCGCGCTTCAAACTTGAACCCACCCCTGGAGAATCTACACCAAGTGCAACATGGGCGTTTGAAGGGTAGGGGATCAGCCGCATTCACGCAAATGCGCCATGAAGACCTCGGCCGGTGTTTTGTAGCCCAAGCACTTTCTTGGCAGCGAATTCAGCTGATGGGCGAGGTCGACAAGTTGCTTCTGAGCGACATTGGACAGATCCGTATCGCCAGGCATGAAGCGTCGAATGCGCTTGTTGGTGTTCTCGACAGCGCCTTTCTGCCAAGGCGAATTGGGATCGCAGAACCAGCTCCTGGCGCCGATCCCATCTTCCAAAGCCCTGAAAGCGGAGAACTCCGTGCCGCGATCAAAGGTGAAGCTTCGGCGTGCAAAAGACGGCAATGGTGAGAAGGCATGGATGATCTTGTCCATGATCGGTCGCGAGTGACGGCTGCGGTTCTTGATCATCACCGTATAGCGGCTCTTGCGCTCGACGAGAGAGGTGACGTTGGTCTCTCCGAGTTCACGCCGGAAGATCAGGAGATCGCCCTCCCAATGCCCGAACTGTGATCGATCATCAATAAAATCAGGTCGTTGGGAGATTCTGTAGTCGAGCGGGATTAAGCCGTCGCGCGGTTTGCGTGCGCCGCGGCGCCGACGCCTGCGCCGTCGTTCCGGCAGGTGCTGATACAGCCCGAGCGGATAATCTTCCTTGCAATAGATGAAACGATAAATCGTTTCCGGGCAAATGCGCACAGGACTGACGCCATCGGCGAGAAGCCGGCCAGCGATCTGCTCAGGTGACCAATGCGCCTTCAGCCGGTCGATGACGAGATCGCGCAGATGCGGATGGCGTCTGAGTTTGCGCAGCCGTCGTCGGCGCTCCTTGCTCATGTCGTTGGCGATACCGCTGTAATAGCCGCTGTATTCCGGAAATTCGTGATCCTGGAACGTATTGCGTTTAAGCTCGCGATAGATCGTCGAACGATGACGACCGAGTTGGCGGGCAATCTCCGAGACGGAAACCTTGCGTTCTCTAAGATGAAAAAGACGCTTGCGATCAGGCAGGGTGAGCTGCGAATAGCAAAGGGACATGCATATATCTCCAAGGCGAAGCCATTGTTTTTATAAGCATGTCGCACTTGGAAATAGAATGTACCCGGCTACATCAATCGATCGCATAAGATAGATTATGGAACAGAAGGATGCCATTTGATTACAATGGCATACCTTCGTCATCCATCTCAAAGGCCCACTCTTTTAAAATCGACCTGCTCGAATTTGCGTCTTGACGATCCAGCACATCGACGAGTTCATCGGTGAACGTGCCCTCATGGAACAACTGATCCCAGCCGACAAACTCTTTCGAAACCCGTGTCTCGGACGACGCGCTTGGCCGCAACGTCCGGGTCAGAGAGTTGCTTTGACGGTATTCGACGGAAAGCTCGCCTGTCCGCTCACCGTTGCTATTCCTCAAGTGTCGAGATGACTTTCGATGGTCTTTGCAGCTCCGTTGCGGCAGCAGAAGCCGCGGCATCGGCGGGACCGCCGGAAACATGAACCGTCGGCGTTGCAAACTGGATACCTTTTTCCGCGAATGTCTTCTTGAGCATGGCGAGCGCCTTTCGGCGAACGCCGAACTGTTCGCCGGGTTTTGCCATGAATTTCAGCCGAATTTGCACGCCGTAGTCCGCCATCTGCTCAATCCCTTGCATTTTCAAGGGCTCGATGATGTTAGGACCGAGTTCGGCATCCTCCAGAAGCTCAACGCCGATGCGCTTGATGGTCTTGCGGACCTCCTCAAGGTCGCTATCATAGTTCAGGGTGAGCGTAATGATGTCGATGACCCAGTCGCGGCTGAGGTTTTGCACCGCGCCCAGTTCGCCGAAGGGAACGATGGTGACCGGACCGCGATGGTGGCGCAAGCGGATCGATCGCAGCGAGAAACCTTCGACCGTTCCTTTATATTTTGCCGCCTGGATGTATTCGCCGATGCGAAAAGCATCGTCGAACAGATAGAAGACGCCGGAGATAATGTCCTTGACGAGTGTTTGGGCGCCGAACCCGACGGCTATGCCGACGACGCCAGCACCTGCCAGCAACGGTCCGATCTGGATGCCGACGGCATCCAGGATCATCAGGAAGCCGACGGCTCCGATCGCCAGGAACAGTACATTGCGAAGAATGGGCAGGAGGGTATTCAACCGTTGACGCCGGCGTGCATCGGGTCCTTCCTGATGCCCTTCCCGCACGCTTCGCGACGCCACCGCCATCTGACTGTCGATCAGCGTGCTTGCGAGCTTCCAGATAACGTCGGTCACCAGCAGCACGATAACGATGCGGATTCCGGCGCGGATCAAGCGCGTGGTCACCGTTTCGGCTGCGGCGAGGTCACTGAGATTGACATTCCACGCGCGGGCAATGAGGAGAGCGGCGACCACAATGAGACCGTTCCGCAGCGTTTGCATGATGACAACGGACCATCCGACGATGGCCGGATCTTCGACCGCCTGCCCCTCCCCGGATTGAATAATGCGACGAATGATATCATGAGCCACCGAAACGGTAAGCGGCAGAAGCGTAATGATGATCACCGTCCAGAATGCAGCGCGGAGCCCGGATACCCATAACAGCCACGATAGCAGGATGCTCGCGCTGAAGGCGACACAGACCAGCCGGCTCACGGGCGGCCCGTCAGAACGAAAGTGCCGCAGCCAGATCATAACGATAAAAGCGATTGAAACGACACCAAGCCATGCTGCGGTAAAGAGGTCGGCCAAGATGGGTGAAGCCCCGATCGTCCCCATCACTTCAATGGTGGCCCAGCCAGCCGCCAGCACTGCGACGATTCCGAGGAGCCAGTAGTACCAGAACCAGGCAAGCGAGGTGACAAGCGTCAGAAGCCGCATATGCGGCAGACGGGCGCCTGGCGCGATGACAATACGGCCCACAAGCACGCCAAGGCGCACCATGAGCGCGGCTGATAGCAGGATGAGCGCAATATCGCGAAACACGGCAGGCCATGGAAAGAGGATAAACGCGCCGAGACTTCCGATCAGGTAACCGACCAACGCGAGAAGACCCATTGAAAGCCGGGCGGCGTGGAGCTTGATCCGTTGCCGAACGGTGTCGGCAGGCGCGTTCAGCACAAAATGGAGCAGCCCTCGCCCTGACCACCAGGCAAGGCGCTGCGCAACGAACCCGCCTGCGACGAAGAGTATGACCGCCAAGATCAGGCCGACAGGTTCGATACGATCATCCGTTTGGAAGACCCGGATCGCCGACTGGATCTGCCCGGGAAGGGTCGGAACGGCATCGACGAGTGTCAGCAACCTCTGGCGCAAATCCTGTAGTGACGTGGCAATCGAAGTCGGTGCCGCCTCTTGCGAGACTGCCACCGGCTGCGCCGGTTCCTGATTGCCCGGAACGATCCGGCCGACCAGCGCTCGTCCGGAATCATCATTCGGCAATTCGATAATAACCCGGATCGGCGCCGAGGAATTGGTCGGCTCAGCCGCCGAGGCGGGGTTTGCGCTCGCCAGCAGAAGCGTTGAAAATACCACCGCCACGAATGCACGCACTCTGCGGAGGGGATGACGGTCGTCGATGATGCGCATGTGGCCGTGGTCCCCGCGATGGTGTCGTCGCTTTTGCCGGATTGGTCGAAACTTCGGACTTTGTGAAGCGTTGCACGACCAACGTCAATCGACGAACCGGTCTCGGGGACGCTGACTGCGAACCAAAGGCCAGGCGGCGTTAAGACCGCAAGCTTCTGAAGGCCTCCCTGATCTCCTGACTGAAGAGTTCCGGCTCCTCCCAGGCAGCAAAGTGACCGCCCTTGGAGGCGCGATTGTAGTAGATGAGCTTCGGATAAGCCTTCGACAGCCAATGCCTTGGCGGCTTGTAGACCTCGCCGGGGAACACCGTGACGGCGACCGGTACTTTGACGGCCGTGAGCTTGGCGCCCGACATGACGTTTTCCCAATAGATCCGACCACTTGAAGGGCCGGTGTTCGTCAGCCAATACAGTGTGATGTTGTCGAGGATTGCATCCTTGCCAAGAACCTGTTCGGGATCGCCGCGTGTATACACCCAGTCGGCGATCTTGTCGTAAAGCCAGGCGGCGAGGCCGACTGGAGAATCCGCAATCCCGTAGCCGACCGTCTCCGGCCGTGTGCTCATGATCGCTGCGTAGCCGAAGCCGTTGTTGAGGAAGTCCCGGGCCTCGTCGAAGACGACCTTCTCATCCTGAGACAGGCTATCGGGAGCCGGCCCTCCATTTTTAAGAGCCTGCGCTGCGTCCGCTGGGAAAGTCGTCGCACGCTCGACCCTGTTGACGTGGATCGCGAGTAGCCCATCGGGCGCCTGGCGACCCAGGGCGTCGCTGATGATCGCGCCCCAGTCGCCGCCTTGCGAGACATAGCGGTCATAGCCAAGCCGCTTCATCAGCACGTCCCAGGCAGCCGCTATCCGCTGGGGGTTCCAACCTGTTGCTGGTGGTTTCCCGGAGAAACCGAATCCTGGAATCGACGGGATCACCAGGTGGAAGGCATCATCAGCCCTGCCGCCATGCGCCGTCGGATCCGTCAGCGGCCCGATGACGTCAAGCAGTTCGAAGACCGAACCCGGCCAGCCGTGGGTCATGATCAGCGGCAGCGCGTTTTCATGGCGGGAGCGGACATGGATGAAATGAATGTCCAGTCCATCGATATTGGTGAGAAACTGTGGAAAACTGTTCAGCCTGCTCTCTGCCTTCCGCCAGTCATAGGACGACTGCCAGTAACGCACCAGTTCCTTCAGCCTGTCCGGCTGGACGCCCTGCGAACGATCCATCACGGTTTCGCCGTCGGGCCAGCGGGTCTCGGTGAGACGCCGCCTGAGGTCTGTAAGCGCCGCCTCGGAGACCTCAACCTTGAACGGTCGGATCTCTCCGGATGCGGCGACGACGACATCTGCAGCGGCGGACGTGCGTGGAAGGAGAGCGGCGGATATGCCGGCCGCGGCAACCCCCAACAACAGCGAGCGTCGCGATATATCCCTGTGTTTCAAAGAGTTCGGCAGTGCCATGGCACGTGTCCTTTCATGACATCGAGGGTCTTCCTGGGGCGGGAGGGGAAACGATGGCCCTGCCCCGCTTCAATGCCGAAAACGTCAGGTCTCGTCAGCTCCGGAACGAAAGATCAGAAACTTGTTGCCTTCCGGATCGCGAAAATATGCGCAGTAAGGACCCGTGCCATTCTCGCCACGTGGGCCAGGCGCTCCTTCGTCCGAGCCACCCGCCGCCAATGCCGTTGCATGGGCTTCGTCGACCTTTGAACGGGACGGAGCTTCGAAAGCAATCATTCCACCGTTGCCGACGGTGGCAGGGCGGCCATCGAACGGCTTGATGATGCCGAATTCGAGCGTGCGATGACCGTAGTAGATGGCTCGGTTGGGCTGGACGAGGACTCGTCCGATCCCGAACACGGCCAGAAGCTTGTCGTAGAATACCGACGCGGCATCCAGATCATTCGTGCCGACAGTGGCGTGGCCCCGGGAGGCTGCGGACCTTGTCGGGGGCGGCCGCAACTTGTCTGCTTTGGGAAATGTCGTTCATATCAGTTCTTCCTTATATTGTCGCGGCCGACGCTCTGCCTTCCGCACGCAAACGCCAACGAGCTGTCTCAAATCGGCGGCTGGTGGATATTTGGGCGGGTCGATGGCCGGCCGGCACCTCGCCAAAGTGAGAGGCACCCTCTCGTTCAGATGTCAGCCTTGGGCTGCCGGGTTTCGGCGTGCCGCCGTCGAGAGGGTTCCTCTCACTTTCTCCGGCTACCGCGGGTTGACGCCGTGCTCAATTATTTGTGGCGACAGCCGGCTTTTGGGCTTTGGCTGACCGCCGTTCAGAAAGGACATCCTATGTCTAAGGACAAAACCGTAAATGCTGCATCGGCCGCAGCAACTCTCTATTCCCAGGCGGCTGGAGCCTTCACTTCCGCGTCCAGAGAGGCCGCGCAAGACGCCGTCGACTTCATCGAGATCGATGAGGTCCTCACGCTGAGGAGGATGATTGTCCGCGCCCCCGCGCCAAAAGGCACGGTGCTTTTGCTGCATGGGTTTCCGGAAACGCTGACGGTGTGGAACGACATCGCGACAACGCTTGCTCACGACTACGACGTCCATGCCTTCGATTGGCCGGGCTACGGGCAGTCGTCGCGCCCGGCTTCGGAACGGTTTTCCTATGCGCCGATGGCGTACGCCCAGGTGTTGAAGGCCTATATCGAACGGGCAGGCATCGATCGGTCGAAGCTCGTGATCTACGCCACTGACATCGGTGCCCTCCCCGTCCTGCTGCTTGCTCTCGACGAGCCGATGATCGCCAGGCAGATCATCGTCGGAGACTTCGCGCCGTTCGACCGGCCGCACTACATGTGGGAGAACCTGCAGAACCTTAAAGCCGAGCCGACCGCCTCGCCGACCCGTGCCTACATGAACAAGACGAGCGACGAGATCCTCCAGAACGTGCACAGGCGCGGCCTATCTCCCGCTGAACAATTCGATCTGCCGGCTGACGTCCAGCGGGACATGACCCGTTCGTGGAGCCTTGACGGGATGACTTCAGCGGATGCCTTCGCCCACTACTACGCGAATTTCACCGGCGATCAGCATTATCTCGAGGCCAACCTCTCCCGCCTGAAGACGCCCGTGAAGGTGATCTGGGGCGAGAAGGACATCTACATTGCAAGGGAGATGGGCATCGAGTTCGCCGGCAAGATCGGTGCAAGAGTCGATATCCTGTCAGGTATCGGCCACTTTCCGCATCTTCAGAACTCGAAACAAACGGTTGAAGAGATCAACACATCATTCAGATAATGTTTGATTATTTTCGTTTTCAGATAGCGCGCAAGTGAGGCAATGCCCAGTCGACGAAAGCCCGTACCTTCAAGGCGAGAAGCCCCTGGCGGGCGTAGACGATATGAATAGGCTGCGGCGCGCCGTCGAAATTGCGGAGGATGGGAACGAGCGTGCCAGACGCCAGCTCGTCGGGAACCTGATAATCGAACAGCCGCGCGATCCCCGCCCCGCCGACGGCCGCCGCAACACAGTTCGCCGCGGTATTCACCTCCAGCCGGTTGCGGGGCACCGCCTCAATCGGCGTGCCGTCGACGTCGAAGGTCCAGAAGAATGTCCGCTTGTTGAAGATGATCCCGTCGCGATCGATGAGATCGCCGGGACGCTCCGGCATGCCATGCCGCTCGAGATAGGCAGGGCTCGCGCAAGTCATCAGGCGGAATTCCCCGACCTTGGCGGCATGGAGCGAGCTGTCGGCGAGGTTACCAAGACGGATCGCGATATCCACCTGCTCGGACACGAGATCGACCGTGCGGTCGAGCGACAGCAGGTTCAGCGATACCTCGGGATATTTGTCCATGAAGCTCAGCGCAACGGGCAGCACGTAGCGGCTCCCGTATTCGATCGGCATCGTGATCGTCAGCACGCCTCTGGGAGTCTGGTATTCCCCGGACGCCCTTCGTTCGGCCTCCTCCAAATCCGTCATGATCTTTCGGGCGGCGTCGACATAGTCGCGCCCCGCATCGGTGAGCTGAAGATTGCGGCTGGTGCGGACGATCAGGTTCGCCCCAAGATGTCGTTCAAGGTCCGCCACCTTGCGACTGACGCTGGGTAAGGGCGCGTTCAGCTTCCTGCTGCCGGCAGAGATGCTTCCGGCGTCGACGACGGCCAGTAATATGCGCATCGCTTCTAGACGATCCATCGGACACCGCCAGTAAGATATCGCTTCAGTTCAGCCCAGCTTAAGGCTTGGCTCTAGTCAAGCAGCTTCCGTATGGCCATGATCCCTTTTGCAGCATCCGACCAGGATTGACGCCAAATCAACACGCCGACGCTGAGGATGGTCGCCACAACGAAAGGGATTGGCCCGATAAACCAGAAGGCGGCTGCGACGGTGAAGTAGTAGGACCGGACACCAACGCTGAAGGATCGAAGAGCAGGGTTCAAAACCAGGGTCAGGGCGTTCGTCCAGCTGGCGATGTCCCGGTCTTCATCGCGGGATGGGCTCGCCCCGATCGCCGCCAGGCAGTAGTTGATCTGCCGGACCGCCCAGATGAAATCGGATAGTCCCCGCAGCAGTGTGGCCATGATCAGGAGGACCTTGCACTGGAAAAACCATGCCGGGTCCTGAGCCGCAAACATCGCAATCAGGCCACCCGATCCATAGTTCGGCTCCATGAATAGCGCGCCGCTGAGCCCAACGATGACGATGAGATTGGCGGATCCGAAGAAGGATGCTGAATTGATCGTGTGTCCCAGGATCGCGGCGTCGCCGATGAAGTTGTTGTCTCGCGTCAGGACCTCCCGCATCCAGGCCGCGCGAACGCGCACCATATCAACGGAAAGGCTATCGTTCCTCCTCGGCCACCCTGCTGCCATCAAAGGCTCGACCGCCACCCAGACGAGAATGAAGAAAACGATCGCCGCGACATTCAGAAAATCCATGGTGCCCCCGAACTGAATCTGGATTTTCTGAACACTACTTCGAGCTAACGGCAGCTCCAAGCGTCTATCGCCGCCCTGCCCTTCAGATCGACACGCCTATATAATGGCGTTGCATGGTCCGTCGCGGACTGCCGCGAGGTAACGGGACATCGTCGCAGCCCGAAGTCGAATGTGCTCGACCGCCTGTTGGGGTGTCACGGCCAGGAAACCGACATGGTCGCGTGGGCGGAGCTGGACGAAAGCGTCCAGATCCGAATCCACCACCGTTGCGATCTTGGGATAGCCTCCGGTCGTCTGGTGATCGGCCAGCAGAATGGTGGCGACGCCATCTCCGGCCACCTGCACCGAGCCCCGGACGATCGCTTCCGATGGCATGTCCAACGCGACGCTTGGCGCAAGCGACGGACCTTGGAGGCGTACTCCCATGCGATCATAGGCGTCGCTCAGGCGGAAGGGCGACGATAGGAAATTCGACAAGGTTTCTTTCGAGAAGAACCTATCCTGTGGACCAACCACCACACGCAGCTCGGATCGCGGTCTTGCGATGACCGGACATGTGATCGGACCATTTCGATCATTTCGCACTTCCGGATCGGCGAGAGTGAGCGTTTGACCGGCTGCAAGGCGCCCGCCGCCGAGGCCGGAGAGACTGTGAGTCGACATGCTGCCCAGCCAGGTCTTCGCCTCGATATGACCGGCGAAGGCCAGATAGGTCCAGCTTCCCCAGTGTCCCGGACGGATTGCCAGCCGTTCCCCGGCCTTCAAGGTGGCGACCATCCACGCGCCGCGCTTGTCGCCGGCATGCTCTATGATGAAGCCTCCTCCCGCGACGGCGAATGTAACCTCTCCCGACAGGCAGTCGAGAACCAGGCCGCCCATGGAGACTTCGATTGCTGGCTGACCAGCAGGATTGCCGACGGCGGCGTTGGCGGCTGCAAACGAGGTCCTGTCCATCGGACCGGAGGCCGGAACGCCATACCGCATCAATCCGTGACGTCCTCCGTCCTGGACCGCGACGTGAGGACCCGCGAAGTCGATTGCAAGGACGGCTTCGCTCATTCGGGGCACCTCGCGTCGAATTCGGCTCTCGATATGCGGCGGAAACGCACCGCGTCGCCGACGTCGAAAAGGAACGGACGGTCGTCGGACGCGGCGTCGAGGATCTTCGTCGGCGAGCGGCCGATGATCCACCAGCCGGTCGGCATGGTGAGCGTGCTCACCAGGCACTGCGGCCCCGCGATCAGCACGCTTCCGGCAGCTATGCCGCGAATGGGCGCCGGCTTCCTCGGCTGTTGAATGGCTTCGGGCACGCCTGCAAGATATGCATATCCCGGAGCGAAGCCGTACAAGAAGACGCTGTAGTCGCCCGAGAGATGGGCGGATATAACGTCTTCCGGCGATAATCCGCTTGCCTCGGCGACGGCGGCAAGGTCGGGCGCAAGATCAGGATCGTAGCAGACTTCGACTTCGCGCATCGCTCCAATCGTCGCTGGAACCTCAGCTCCCAGACGCTCGGCAATGGCCGCCTCCGTCGTGCGGTGATCGGCCACGAGCGGATCGAAGCATACGAGAATGCTGGCATAGGCCGGTACAGCTTCGACGAATCCTTGAAAGGGTGCCGCCTTCAAGGCGGCATCCAACTTGACGACCCGATCGTGGATCCGTTTATCGATGGTCGCGCCGAATTCGACGAGCACCGCGTGGCCGCCCACCGGACGGTAGTTCGGACCGGTGCCGGACGCTGCGAACGGGGTCTGTGACACGTCAGTCGGCGCCTTCGATCAGAATGAAATCCGCATCCGCGGCTCGCGCGCAGGTCCCGTAGGCATCCGGCTCGGTAACCCGGGCGATAAGATAGCCTTTGGCCATCACCTGTTTTCCTGTGTCGGTTGGAGGAATGGTGCCACCTCGATGCCTGCCTTTTGCAATTCCCTTCGCACGTGGACGGCCATGGCGAGCGCTCCTGGGCTGTCCCCGTGAACGCAGATCGAGTGCGCATCGAGAGGGATCGGAACGCCGTCGACCGTCGGCATGAGGCCGCTGGACAGGTACTCGATCAATCTCGAAGCTGCCTGCGCGGGATCATCGATCATTGCTCCCGGCAAGCTGCGCGGAACGAGCCGACCCGTGGAGAGGTAGCCGCGGTCGGCAAAAATCTCGCTGAAGACGGTCATGCCAGCATCGCGGGCCGCATGTTCCAGTTCCGTCCCGGAGATCGCCAGTACGGCAAGTTCCGGCGAGACCGCTCGGGTTGCGCGGATGATCGCGTCAGCGACCGGCCGTTCGTCGGCCGCCCAATTGGCGAGTGCGCCGTGCGGTTTGATGTAACGGATGCGGGCGCCCGCCAGAGCCGCAGCGCCCATCAGCGCCCCTGTCTGCGTCGCCACAAGCTGCTCCACTTCCCGGACGCTCAAGGGGATCAGGCGTCGTCCGAAGCCCTCGCGATCTGCAAAGCCCGGATGAGCTCCGGCGACGACGCCCCGTTGGCTTGCGAGCGCCAGCGTCTCCACCATGGTCGCCGGATCTCCGGCATGGCCGCCACATGCGATGTTGGCACTGGTGACGACGTCAAGGATCGCCTTGTCGTCGCCCATGCGCCAAGGTCCAAAGGCCTCCCCCAGATCAGAATTGAGATCGATTTTCGTCATGATTTCCCTCAACCCTTCGCGCCGGCCTTGTCAGCTTCGTCGCATTCTGGAACGTCGAAGCCGAGGTGGAGCACACCTTCGCCGTACGCGTCAAGAAAACGACGCTGCTGGCTGCGCGTGGCGAGCTTGTGTGGCGGTCTCGGGCCGCCTTTCGCGCAGAGCTTCGGTGGCAAGCTTACCATTCATTCGGCACAGATCGAACCCATCAAGCGTAGGTTCCTGCCAAGCGAGGACTCCTTAAATCGATTCCGATTTGAGGAATTATGCAGTAAGATCGGCGGCGAAATGGTCGAGCACGTCGTATTTTCTAAAGAGCCGGGGTGACGTGATCGACCGGCAGCATTGGCGCGCAGACTGGGGATGCGGAATGAACCTTGTCGACAGAGCTTTCGGAGCGTCCGAATTTTCGGATGCCGAAGAGCCTGGGATTTTCACCTGGGAGTTGGCGACCGACAAGGTTTATGCGGATTCGGCGCTGGCAAACCTCTTTGGGCTTGATCCGGAACAGACCCTCACAGGGCTGCCGGTCATACGATACCTCGACCGAATTCACCCTGACGACAAGCCATCTGTGGCCAAGGCGATTTCCGAATCGGTGATCACAGGAAATCCGTATCGCTGTGACTATCGGGTGTTTGATCGAAGCGGGCAAATAGTAGCCGTGGCTGCCTTAGGTCGCTGCTTCAGGGATGAAGACGGAAACCCGTCGCAATATGCGGGCATCGTATTTCCGACGAATGATCACGTCCAGCAGGACGAATTGTCTGCTCACTGCAGTGCGGCACTGAAAATCGCGCGGTCATCCGGCCTGCAGGCGACGGCCGATGCGCTTGAAGCGATTCTCAAAGAGCTTGCCAAGCCGATGCCTTCAGACGTCGCGCAGGTTCATTGATTCCTTCCCAAGTGCTAGTTGTCGCATCAGATTTTTGGCGATTGCGATGGTCTGTGCGAGCCTTTGATACTTGACACCCGCAGAGGACGCTCTTCTCCGGGCAGTGATCGATGTTTCGGTCATCAGCAACGCGCCGCGCGCACCGCAGTCAGTGGCAAAGGACAGTGGGCATTTCGAGGCGGGTCAACAGGGACCGTGTAACCCCTCCCAAGATGAACTCGCGTAGCCTCGAATGGCCGTATGCGCCGGCGACGAGCAAATCTGCCTTGCGTTCCAGGGCTGCGCCTTGAATGACGTTAGCTGGCGAGTCTCCCTTCGCTTGCACGGCGGCGACATCGACGGCAAGACCAGCCTTGCGGAGCGCCGTCGCAAGGTGATCTCGGCCGCCCTCGTCAATCTGCTTATCATCGGTGATGGAAATCAGGACGATACGCGAAACCCGTTCCAGCAAGAACCTGGCACCCGCCAGTGTCCGCGCGACAGTGGCTCCTCCATCCCAGGCGACGGCAACAGCATCGATCCGGCCGGAGAAATTATCCGGGGGAAAAAGCAGGAGCGGTCTACCGCTTTCAAACAGCACGCTCTCGATCAGCGGCTTCATCAGCTCAGATGCTTCCAAAATAGAAAGATCATATGCGCGCGACAGCTCGGCAAGCGTTTGTGCGACAAACGGCTGCCTCACATCTAATGGCTGGATCTCGACCTCGACCTCGGCTTTTTTCGCATAATCACGGAGCGTCTGCCCGAGAACGGTTCCATTGTCTTTACTCAAGCGCTCCGCCTCCGCACGCATGTTGGCGACGTCAAGGAGTGATGGAAATCGCGGCTGAACGGGTTCGATCCTGACCAGCGGTATACTTGCCGTCAAACCGGCCTTTTGGTGAAGGCAAAAATCGACAGCATTCTGAAGAAGCGAGAAGGAGCTTGCGTCTGGATAGGTGGCCAGCGGTAAATGGAATTGCGCTTTCATGGCTGAAGTCCTCCGAATGCTTGCAGGTATCATTACATATGGGGGGTCTCTCGCGCTTTGACGAAGATCAAGGTCGCGAAACCGCGAAAGCGCGAGCGTGATAATGAACGTCCTCAACCGGAAGGAAGCGGAATTCGTTGGGCGAAACGGCAAAGATCTATGCTAAGCGATGAAGTGCGATGCACGATTGAATATCAGCACTTCGCAGAGCAGCTTGTGGATGAACAGCAATGGCATATACGGCGCAGCTGCCTTCGATGAATCGGCCGGCGCACCTGGACCCATCGGATGATGACATCATTGGTGACGACAGAAGCATTCCAGCGCCTCAGTCTGGCGCTTGCAATCGGCATTCTTGTCGGCATTGAGCGCGGCTGGCAGGATCGTGAGGCTGCGCCAGGCAAAAGAGTTGCCGGTATCCGCACCTATGGCCTGTCAAGTTTCCTCGGCGGCTTCTGCGGTTTCCTGCAGCCGGTGACAGGGCCGATTCTGCCGACAGCTATCTTTATATTCTTTTGCATCACGGTACTCCTCTTCAGCCGCATGCAGGCGGCACAAGAAGAGGATTACAGCGCCACCGGCACCATCGCCGCCCTGGCGGTCTTTGCGCTCGGCTTTGGTGCGGTCGTGGCGGATATGACGGTAACGGCCGCAAGCGCTGTGGCAATAACGGCCCTTCTTGCAGCGCGGGAGCCGTTGCATGGATTTCTTCGCCGATTGACCTGGCTTGAACTCAGGGCCGCTCTGATCCTGCTGACGATGACCATCGTCATCCTCCCTATCCTTCCCAACGAACCGATTGATCCTTGGCAGACAATCAATCCTTTCGAGCTTTGGATGATGACAATCCTGGTGGGAGCCGTTTCCTTTGCCGGTTATATCCTCATCAGGCTGAGCGGCGCCCGCGCCGGAATACTGCTGACCGGGACCAGCGGTGGCATCGTTTCCTCGACGGCCTTGACGCTTTCCTTCGCCCGTCAGTCGAAAGAGATGCCTGCCCTCTCGCCACTCCTCTCTGCGGGAGCAATGCTGGCGGGAGCCGTTTCTCTCGCCCGCGTGCTTTTGATTTGCGGCGTCATTGCACCAGCTGTTTTCAGGGAGCTTGCTCCATTACTCGCTCCGGCTGCTGCCACCCTCGCCATAGCAGGCGGCTTCGCCGCATTGCTGCAACGCCCGGATGACAGCACCGATTTTTCACCCCGAAACCCGCTCGAGGTGATGGTCGTGCTGCGCTTCGCACTCGTTCTCGCCGTCGTGACAGTCCTGACGCGAATGACCTTGATCGTCTTTGGAACTCAGTCGCTGATCGCCCTTTCATTCATCACAGGACTGGGCGACCTCGATGCGATAACGCTAGCCGTTGCGAAACTGTCATCCATCCAGGTGCCTGCAGATGCGGCCGCTCGAGCCATCGCGGTCGCCGCTTTCGCCAATCTTCTGGCGAAAGCCGTTCTTGCAGCAAGTATGGGGAGCATCGCCTATGCGGTTCGTTTTGCGATCGCAGGTGGTGTCGCGACCTTGGCCGGAATTGCCGGCTTGGTTTTGACATGAGCGCTTGTTCGCATTTCGATCACCGGCTCCAATGACGTTCGTCCAACCAGTCGGTGCCTGGGGACACCATCAACGATCGTCACCGCGGTCTCGCCTCAGAAAGATGACCGGCAAATCCCGCAAGCAGCACGCCGAGCGGAAGACGTCGAACCAGTCTGGCCGCAATGAAGGTTGCGCCGATCGCCGCGGCAAGTTTCAGCCAGGGATAGTCGCCGAGCTGGACATGGGCGCTTGCATCGACCGATGTGGCCTTGGCTTTCAGCGCCGCTTCCGCATCCTCGCGCAGCATGCCTATGCGGGCATTCAGCAGCCTGACCTCATGCTGCAGAGCGTTCAGGCTCTCGTCGGCCTTTTCACGCGCGGTTTGCTCAGCGGCATCGGCAAAGGGCGGATCGCCTTCCGCGATCAGTTCGTCGGGATCTGGCGGAAGGCCGTGGCGGTTGATGGATGATTGCATGGACGTATCCTCGAATAGGTGAGCGAGAGGCAATAAGGCCCGGCATTGCGGCCGGGCCTCATAATATCAGTGGTCGCGCCGGAAACCCTGGCTCTGGTGAGATCCGCCTTGCGATTGGGTCTGCGATTGGCGATTGGTTTCGTCCGATGACGGGGTGTCGGGGTTGGGCAAGGTATAGGCACGCACCTTGGCGCTTCCATGCGTGGTGTCGCGCATTGCAACCGGGCGCGCATCGTCGAACGCGCTCTCGGACACAGCGAGATCTTCCGACGATTTGCCGCCAGAGGGTTGGCCGGCAAAGCCGGTATTGGATGCGCCTTGCTGTCTGTCCTCCAACGACCAGAGATCTGCCCGCTCATCCATGTCGATGCTGCCCTCGTCGTCCAGAATATCGTGGACGGTCTCATAAAGCGCGTCATCGATATCGTTGACCTGGACGAGGAAGCCGCCTCGCCGCAGCCCTTCTGCGTAGACCGCACGATCCTCGTCGGGGAAAAAGAAGTCTGCCAGCGCGTCGAAGAAGCCGCTGCGGTCGCTCATCGCGCCGGCATTTTTTCCATCCGCCTCATATCCAGGCATCAGCCTTATTCTCGCAACCGGCACGCCCGCATCTTCAAGACGGGAGACGGCGGATTCGGCCTCCGATCGGCTGTCGAAGAATGCAGTAAGGCTGCTCCCGCCTGTCGGTCCTGAAAAAGCCGGGTTGGTATCGTTGTAAATGCTGCCCATGGGACTCTCCTCTCGATGTCTGGCCCAGTCGCCAATCCGAAGTTTGGCGAAGTCTGGTGTCCTGACTTGAAGAACCGGCGGCTGAGTTGAATGTTCCAAGGGAATGGCAATGGGAATGACGATGCTTAGCATGTCGCTCGCGGTTCCATAACGTTGCCGCCTGCCATCAGATACGCAAAGTTGCAAATTGCGCCGCTCGCGAAATCCCTCAGCGGTTGACGTCAAACCGTCGAGACGCTAGCACGGCTTTGACGCATTGGGGATAATTCATATGGACATGTTTACGGCAGCCGGTCTGACGGCTTTGCTGCAGGTCATCGCTATCGACCTCGTTCTCGCCGGCGACAACGCCGTGGTTATCGGTCTTGCCGCTGCCGGCCTCGAGGCCACGCAACGCCGCAAGGCGATCATCGTCGGCATTCTGGCCGCGACCGTTCTGCGTATTCTCTTTGCCAGCGTCGCAGTCTATCTGCTGGCAATCGTCGGCCTGCTGCTGGCAGGCGGCTTGCTGCTGCTCTGGGTCTGCTGGAAGATGTGGCGTGAGCTTCGCGCCGGCCATGGCGAGAACCACGAAGCCGCAGGTGCCGTAGGCGCGCCGAAAAAGACCTTCTTCCAGGCGGCGACCCAGATCGTCATCGCCGACGTTTCGATGTCGCTCGACAACGTTCTGGCAGTTGCCGGTGCGGCGCGCGAACATCCGAGCGTGCTGGTCATCGGTCTCGGCCTGTCGATCGCGCTGATGGGTATTGCCGCAAACCTGATCGCCCGGTTGCTCACCAACCATCGCTGGATCGCCTATGTCGGTCTGCTGATCATCCTCTATGTCTCGCTCGACATGATCCACCGCGGCGCCGTCGAGGTTCTGCCCTACATGCAGTGACCCTGCATGCAGGGACCGGGCATGCGGTAACGCGGCTCAGGTCTCGATCCTGACCTCGGTCTCGAAGCTCATCTGGTCATACGCCGGCACCACATGGTCCGGTGTCTCAGCCATCACCACGTCGTAGTCGAGCGGCGTGTGCATATGCGTGAGGATCGCCTGTTTCGGCTTCAGCCGGCCTATCCAGTCGAGCGATTGTTCCAGCGACAGATGGCTCGGATGGTAGGTATATTGCAGCGCGTCGATGATCAGCATGTCGAGATTTTGAAGCTTCTCGACTGTCTGCGGCGGGAAGTCGCTGATATCGCTGCAATAAGCCACATCGCCGATGCGGAAGCCGAGCGAGTGGATGTCGCCGTGCTGCTGGATATGCGGATGGAAAGCGATCGTGCCTCCGGGGCCGCGGATTTCCAGAGGTTCGTCGAGATTTTCGATGACAATCGGCAGCACGATCGGCGGATAATTGCTGCCCGGCGGCGTTTCCAGGCAATAGCCGAAGGCTTCCCGCAACCTGTCCATCGTAAATTGGTCGGCAAAGATCGGGACCCGGCGGCGGGTATTGTGAAAATAGCCGCGCAGATCATCGATGCCGTGAATATGATCGGCATGCGGATGGCTGTAGAGTACGGCGTCGACATGGTCGGCCCCTGCCCTGATCATCTGCTCGCGGAAATCCGGCCCGGTGTCGATGACGACGGTGGTCACCCCACCATCCGGTGCGAATTGCTGCACCATGAAGGCTGCGCGCGTGCGCCGGTTCTTCGGATTGTCGGGATTGCAGGCGCCCCAGTCGCCGGTGATGCGCGGCACGCCCGGTGACGACGAACAGCCGAGAATGGTGAAACGCCGCCGGTAGAGCACGCCGCTAGATCCTCGGCATCTTCGAGAACAGCCGGAAAGCGTTCTCCGTCGTGATCCGCGCGACCTCTTCGTAGGACAGGCCGATCGTATCGGCGAGCACCTCTGCCGTGTTGACGACGTAGGACGGCTCGTTGCGCTTGCCGCGCCAGCGCTTCGGCGCGAGATAGGGCGCGTCTGTTTCCACAAGCAGCCGCTCATGCGGGATCGTCCTGGCGATCTCGCGCAGCTCTTCCGACTTCGGGAAGGTCAGGATGCCCGAGAAGGAAATATAGCCGCCGAGTGCGACACCGGTCTTGGCAAGCTCCGGGCCGGCGGAGAAGCAGTGGAGAATAAAGGGGAAGGCCCCCTTCCCGCTTTCCTCTGTCAGTATGTCAGCCATGTCCTCGTCGGCGCTGCGGCTGTGGATGACGAGCGGCAGCCGGGTCTCGCGCGCCGCCGCAATATGCCGACGAAAGCCGGTCTGCTGATCCTCAGGCTTCTGCGTGTCGTAGAAATAATCGAGACCGGCCTCGCCGATCGCCACCACCTTCTCATGGGCATTGGCGAGACGCACCAGCTCTTCCGTCTGGATATCCAGCTCTTCGTCGGCATTGTTCGGATGCGTGCCGACCGAGCAGAACACCGAGGGATATTTCTCGGTGATGGCAAGCAGCGTCTCGAGCTTGCGCACCCGCGTCGAGATCGTCACCATCTGCGCAACACCGGCCGAATGGGCGCGCGCGACGATCTCGTCCCGCTCCGCCTCGAAGTCGGCGAAATCAAGATGGCAATGCGTGTCGATCAACACGGCCTCAAGCCTCCGGAGCCACGTAGCGCGGGAAGACCGGCGTCGGCGCTTCGAGCGCCGTTCCGGCAACCAGACGGCCAGCTTCGCCGAGGGCAGCAAAATCGCGCTTGTCTGCAGGTGCTGCGACAAGATCGAGCAGCTTGCCGGATGATTCCGGCATGAAGGGCTGCAGCAGGATGGCAATCTGGCGCACGACTTCGGCGGTCACGTAGAGCACCGTGCCCATCCGCTCCGGATCGGTCTTCTTCAGTGCCCACGGCGCCTGGCCGGCGAAATAACGGTCGGTCTCGGAGACGACCGAAATGATCGAGGCGAGCGCCCGATGGATCTGCTGCTTGCCCATATCTTCGCGGGTCGAGGCATGCAGCGCGTCGACCTGTGCCAGCATCGCCTTGTCTTCGTCGCTGAGTACCCCGCATTCCGGGATCTTGCCGTCGCAATTCTTGACGATCATCGACAGCGAGCGGCTGGCGAGATTGCCGATGCCGTTGGCGAGGTCGGAGTTGATGCGGGTTCCGATTGCCTCTTCGCTATAGCTGCCGTCCTGGCCGAATGACACTTCGCGCAGGAAGAAGTAGCGCACCTGGTCGAGGCCGAAATGGTTCACCAGATTGACCGGATCGACGACGTTGCCGAGCGACTTCGACATCTTCTCGCCCTTGTTGAGCAGAAAGCCGTGGGCAAAGACCCGCTTCGGCAGCGGCAGCTTCGCCGACATCAGGAAGGCTGGCCAGTAGACGGCGTGGAAGCGAATGATGTCCTTGCCGATGATGTGCACGTCGGCCGGCCAGTATTTCGCCCGCGGGCCGTTCCTGTCCTCGATATAGCCTGTTGCGGTGATGTAGTTGGTCAGTGCGTCGACCCAGACATACATGACGTGGGCCGGATCGTTCGGCACCTTGATGCCCCAGTCGAAGGTCGTGCGCGAGACCGAGAGGTCCTTGAGGCCCGACTTGACGAAGGAGATCACCTCGTTGCGGCGCTCGGCCGGACCGATGAAGTCGGGGTTTGCCTCGTAATGCGCAAGCAGCTTTTCCTGGTATTCGGAGAGCTTGAAGAAATAGCTTGCCTCTTCCACCCACTCGACAGGCGTGCCCTGCGGCCCGTAGCGTACGCCGTCAGCGCGCAGCTCCGTCTCGTTTTCCTGGTAATAGGCCTCGTCGCGCACCGAATACCAGCCGGCATAGCTGTCCTTGTAGATGTCGCCATTGTCGGCAATCAGCTTCCAGATGTTCCGCGAAGTCTCGTGATGACGCTCCTGCGTGGTGCGGATGAAATCATCATTCGAGGCGTTGAGCAGCGTCGCCATCGCCTGGAATTCGCCGGAGTTGCGGTCGGCGAGCGCCTGTGCGGTGATGCCCTCGGCGCGCGCCGTCTGCTGCATCTTCTGGCCGTGTTCGTCGGTGCCAGTCAGGAAGAAGACATCCTTGCCATCCAGGCGCTGATAACGCGCCATTGCATCGGTCGCGATCAGCTCGTAGGCATGGCCGATATGCGGCTTACCGTTAGGGTAGGAAATCGCGGTGGTGATGTAGAAGGGTATCTTGTCTGTCATGGCGGCCAATGTCCGGCTAACTCTATAAAAATGGTCAGCCGCTCTTAGCGCATGTCACCGCCGAGCGAAACCTCAACTTTCCAGCTGTCGATGATTTCCCAGACGCTGGCGTGGTGAACTTGACTCGGCTTCTCGCCCAATCTACCCGTCTTGGGAAAGAGGGCGGGACAAGAACGAAGTGCCAGTTTTCATCTACCGGATTTGTCGCGGCCCCGCGCAGCCAGGGGCGCTTGTTTGACATTCGAGCCGCTCTATTCGCTTTCCGGTCTGTGTGTCGGCGCCCTCGTCGGTATCACCGGCGTTGGCGGCGGTTCGCTGATGACGCCCCTGCTGGTGTTGCTCTTCGGCGTTCATCCGGCCACTGCCGTCGGCACCGATCTTCTCTATGCGGCGATCACCAAGACGGCGGGCACAGCCGTTCACGGCATGCATGGGCGGGTCAACTGGAAGATCGTCGGCAGCCTCGCAGCCGGCAGCCTGCCGGCCGCCCTGCTGATGCTGTGGCTGCTGGCAGGCGTCGATCGCAAAAGCATCGGCGTGACCAATACCATCACTACCGCGCTCGGCTGGCTTCTCGTCATGACCGCGATCATGCTGGTCTTCCGTGGCCCGATCCTCGAATTGGCGCGCCGCGCCATCGGTGATCGAACGCCGCCAAAGCCGACGACCATCCTCGCCCTCACTGTCATTCTCGGGTTCGTTCTCGGCGTACTCGTCACCTTGACCTCGGTCGGGGCCGGCGCGCTGGGTGTGACGATCCTGCTGGTCCTCTATCCCCGGCTCGATGTGCGCGAGATCGTCGGTTCCGATATCGTCCATGCGGTACCGCTGACCTTGATCGGCGGCACGGGCTATTGGCTGATCGGCGAGATTGACTGGCCGATGCTGCTTGCCCTGCTGATCGGCTCTATCCCCGGCATCATCATTGGAAGCCTTCTGGCGCCGAAGCTGCACGAACGCACCATCCGCATCGTCCTTGCCGCCACGCTTGCTGTCGTCGCATTGAAGCTGTTGACCGGCTGATCAGAGCATGGTGCCGAAAAGTATCAGCGGTGACGCGCTTTAGAGGCCTGGCTGCTTGATATCGGCGAGAATGCTGATGATCGTCTGCTTGCGGTCGAGGTTGTAGGCATCGGAAACGGTGAGCCGTTCGGTGATCTCGGAATAGAGCCGCGCCAGCCGCTCCGCAGCAGTGATCTGCCCTTCGCCCGCTGCCACGCGAGCCCGGTTCATGATGTCGTCGCCGACGTGGCTGACGAAGAAATCGAAAATCGTGTCGCTTTCCCTCCCCGAAAGCGCGTCGGCCAGCCGATGCATTGCCTTGCGTGCTGTCGGTCCCTCGGCGGATAGCATCTCGTCATAGGCGGCGACGATCTCGCCGCCGCCGTAGTTCAAGAGTTTCAGCGCCTCACCGACGCTGCCCTTGGCGGCCGAAAGCACCGCCCCGCCTTCGCCTGATATGCCGAGATGGGCAAGGGCCGCGACGAGTTCATCGTCGGCGAGCGGCGCCAGCTTCAGCGGCAGGCAGCGCGAGCGGATCGTCGGTAGCAGCCGTCCCGGCGCATGCGAGAGCACCAGGAAAAGCGCCCGCTTCGGCGGTTCTTCCAGGATCTTCAGGATGGCGTTGGCCGCATTGCGGTTCATGTCGTCGGCCGGATCGATAATGACGATCCGCCAGTTGCCGGTACCGGAGGTCTGCGAGAAGAATTTGCCGGCGCGGCGCACCTCGTCGACTGTTATCGCTGATTTCACCTTGCCTGTCTTTTCGTCCACCGGCCGGGCAAGGTGCAGGAGATTGTGCGAGGCGCCCGACGCGATCTGCCGGCTGACGGGAGAGGCAGGATCCGGATCGCCGATCGTCTCCGGCGCTGTCTCGGGATCGGGATGCGAGAGCACGTGATTGGCGAAGCGGAAGGCGAGCGTCGCCTTGCCGATGCCTTCCGGCCCCTCGATCAGGATGGCGTGGTGGCCCTTGCCGGACCGGTAGGACTGCGCGAGGAAGGCTTCCGCATCCTTATGGCCGAACAGCCTGGTATTTTCTCCCGGCCAGATGGCGCCGTCGAGCAGTCCGGGCCTTTCCTCACTCATACTGGGCCTCACTCATGATGTGCGGCTTCCGGCATTCGGGCACGGCCTGCGGGCGATAGCAGCTGTTTGACGATCGCCAGGATCTCGGCGCCGATCGTCTCTTCCGCCTGCATGGCGTTGACCACGTGGCAGCGCTCCGGCTCGCGGGCGGCGATATCGAGAAAGGCCTCGCGCCGTTTCTCGTGCGTTTCCAGCCGCTCCTTCTCGAAGCGATCGGGAGCATCGGCCGCAGCACGCTTTTGCGCCCGCTCCAGCCCGACCTTGGCGGGGATGTCGAGAATCACGGTGCAATCCGGCATGACACCGTTGATGGCGATGCGCTGCAGCGTCTCGATGAAATCGGGCTCGAGATTGCCGGTGACGCCCTGGTAGACCCGGGAGGAATCCATGAAGCGGTCGCAGAGCACGACCTTGCCTGATGCAAGGGCCGGCCGGATCACCTCTTCGACATGGTCGTTGCGGGCCGCGGCAAAGAGGATCGCCTCCATTCGCGTGCCGAAGGCTTCGGCAGCCCCCGACAACAGCACATGGCGCACCGCTTCGGCGCCCGGCGATCCGCCTGGTTCGCGCGTCACCAGCACGTCGTGACCTTCGCCCTTCAGCGCCTCGGCGAGGCGGCGGATCTGCGTGGATTTCCCAGCACCTTCCCCGCCTTCAAACGTAACGAACAATCCCGTACCGGATGACAATGACAACTTCCCGCATTCCAGGCGCCGCACGCGCCCTGCTCCTTCTATCTATCCGAAGATATCAGGTAGGAAAACCTTTTGCCGCGGCGACATATTCACCTTTCCCGGCAAATTGCATGAAAGGACCGGGCTTTTAGCCGGGCGCGGACTTATCCCAGAGCCAGGAGAAGAACAGCGATTCGCCGAGTTCCAACACGGCGTCGACCGCCCGGCTGCTGAGCGAGCCTTCGCCGACCGCCTGCACGGTATAGAGCGGCACTTCCCTGAGCAGCCGGCTGCCGGCAAAAATCCTCAGCGTGCCTGCCTGGGTATCCGGCTTGACCGGCGCCGTCAGCGGCCAGCGATAGATGATGCGCGCCGACAGCCGATCGGGATTGCTGATCGGAATATAGACGCTGACCGGCGCCTTGGCGACGAGATCGACGGTGCGTGCCGTGCCGCCATAGACGCTGGCGGCACCGATCACTTCCTTCTCGGCGAAGATCTGCCGGTTTTCGAAGGCCGTCAGCCCCCATTCGAGCACCCGCTTGGCCTCCTCCGTCCGCTCCTTGTCGGAATCGATGCCGGCAAGCGCCAGAAACAGCCGCCGGCCGTCGCGCTCAACCGACGCGACGATCGAATACCCCTCGCCCTCGGTAAAGCCGGTCGCCAGCCCATCGGCGCCGAGATCGAGCCCGAGCAGCGGGTTGCGGTTGCGCTGGAAAATCTTGTTCCACTCGAAATCCGGCTGGGCGAAATAGGGATAGAGGTTCGGATAGGTCTGCTGCAGGGTCGCGGCAAGCGTGACCATTTCGCGCGCCGTCACCTTGCTCTTGCCGTCGGGAAGGCCGGTGGAATTGCCGAACACTGCTTTCTCCATGCCGAGCTCGTGGGCCCGGCGCGTCATCGACACGGCAAATTGCTGCTCGCCACCGGCCATGCCTTCGGCGAGGATGATGCAGCTGTCATTGGCGCCCTGGATGGCGACGCCCTTGATCAGGTCCTCGACGCGCACGTGCGATTTGAGGCTGGCAAACATCGTTGCCGTCCGCGACGGCGCGCCGCCCGTCCGCCAGGCATATTCGGAAACGGGATATTCGGTATCGAGCGTGATCTGGCCCTTCGTCACCGCCTCGAAGACGAGATCCATCGTCATCAGCTTGGCGAGCGAAGCCGGCGAAAAGCCCTGGTCCTCGTTCTTGGCGAGAAGCACAGTGCCGGTGGCAGCCTCGATCATATAGGCCTGCGCCGCCTTGGTAGCGAAACCGGCGGCACCGCCATCGGCTGCAAACGCGCCGGTGGCAAACGGCATCAGGCATGCAAGCAGGCGAAGCGCAGGCTTCAGCATCGCAATTTCCATTTATGGAGCGGCGTATGTCGAGAGGTTAGAGCCAGGGAGAATCCGATGCAATGCCATGCTCAGCGCGCGACGGATTTGGCCTGATGACGCTTGGCTGCGGCAAGGATCGAATCCTGCGTCAGCCCGTCATTGCGCACCATCACCGCATCGAAAGCGAGATCGACGGTCACCGTCTTCACCTCTTCGTCCTGGTAGCCGAGCGCCAGCGAATTCTGAGGCCGCTCATAAGGCATCGGACCGATCTCGGGCAGTACGACCATCTGATCCATGGCCTGCGCGCCATTGTTGAAGGACGGCGGCGATGGCGCGACCAGAACATGGGCAGCCGGTGCCAGAGCGGGTGCTGCGTTGTAGCGTGCGCTCGGCGTCGAGCCGGCATAGGAGGTTGCCGACATCGGCACCGGCACGTTGACCGGCGTCTCGTAATCTTCCGAACTCTGCAGCTGGTCGCGGGTGATCTTGCGGCTGTTGGAGGCGACCATCACGCCGGTTGCGATCTGGCCTTCCGGATTGACGCCGGGAATACGGCTGCCCTTCGGCACGTAGGAAGCCATCAGATAGGGCATGTCGTGGCCGTCCATACGGGCGCGGCCAACATATTGCACGCGCACCTTGCCGGTGCCGCTGTGCTGCAGATCGAGCATATCGGCCGTCTTGTTGGAAAGGTCGATGATACGGCCTTCGTGATAGGGGCCGCGATCGTTGACGCGCACGATGACGGAGGAGCCACTTTCGAGATTGGTGACGCGCGCATAGCTCGGCAGCGGGAAGGTCGGATGCGCGGCGGAAAGATGCATCTGGTCGTAGACTTCGCCGTTCGCCGTTAGACGCCCGTGAAAGGCCGAACCATACCAGGAGGCGACGCCGACCTTGTTATAGGCGAAGTCTTCCTTCGGGTAGTACCACCTGCCCTTCACCTCGTAGGGGTTGCCGACGATGTAGCGGCCGCCGCCCTTGGGGATATTGTTGCCGGTGGCGACCCGCGGGCTCGCCTTCACGCCATATTCGGATTCGGAGAAATATTCTTTGCCGTGGGATTTTTTCTTCGGCACTGCCTGCGTCGTGCCACACGCCGCAACCGTTGCACACATCGCCGAGATCGCCAGCCACCGTGCTGTCGTTGCGAAAGACGCCGCCCCGTATTCCAGTTTCATATGTCCCACGCCGCTCAAAGATCGTTATGGTTAAGGAACCTTGCCCCATCCTGGGCCAATAACGCCTTATCCCCACCCGCCTAACGAGGCTTTAATCTTGTTAAGTTCATGGCAAATTTACGAACGATTTCGCAGCGATAGCGACAATTCTAATGATTATGGTTTATAAATCACTAACGCGAGCCCTTTCCGCCTACCCTCCCGCCGCCGCAATGAGGCCCGAAATCATCGTGCCGATGCGGGGCATATGGTGAACATCTGGGCGCTTCCGGATGCCCCAAAAGCTCCATATTGAAACACGGTCTGCGCGTATTTCGCGAGCGGCAGCGCGGCACTCCTTGCCTATCCCGGCGATATGACGCTATGCACGCTCATCGCGGGTTGGGGGCATAAGAATGGGCCGAACTTTCAAAAGCTTGATCTTGCTGGTGGTGATGTCAGCCCCATCGGCGGTCGGCGCCGCCACGGAGAGTTTCCCCGCTTATTGGCGCAAGACGATGACCAATGATCCCTCGACGAATTTCTATCTTGCTGAGACCCTAAAACCCTTGCCGAACAAGGATGCCGAAACTCTCAAGGTGCTCCGCCTGTCGCTGATCGCCGGCAACCTTTGCCTCGGCGCCGCCGTCGATAGGAGGACAGGCGAAGCCTATCTGCAGCGGGCCGGATATGACCGCCTCCGGGGAAAAGCGTGGGACGAAGCCGCCTTCCTCGCCGACGACTGGTTCAAATATTTCAACTACCGCTCCCTCGCCCATCTCTGCGCCGGCATCGACTATATTTTCGGGCCGAAGGGAAAGCTGGTGCCCAATCTGGTAAAGGCCGGCAAGGGTGAACCGAAGGGACCCTACGATCCCCAAAATCCCTACCTGCGGCTTCCACCCCTGCGCAAGCCGAATGGGTAGGTCACCCCGCCGACTGGCTATGATGCAACGCGGATCGCGTATTTGACTCTTCGCGGCTGTATGGGAACGAAATGGCCGCCGCAGGCTTTGAAGGTTTAGACCTTTGAAGGATCACCATGAACGATGAAACCCTGACGCAGCTCGACACGGTCAGCCAACAGCTGCATGCCCGATCTCTGGCGCTTTCCCAACCAGATAAAGACAACGACATCGCAATCCTGATGTCGGCACTCGCTGTGACGATGGAGGCGGTTCGCTCTCTCTGCGAGGATATGAACCAGCTCAACGGTCCGAAGGGCCTCGGATCTGACGGGGGCTAGGTCTCGCATGTCTCCGGCGCAATTCACGGAGAGCTTGCGCCGGGGAATGCGATCCGCGCGAAACACTTCTTCCACATCGGTGGACCGCCACCTACGCTGCCGGTGGACGATACCGAATAGACTTCGCCTTTTCCAAGGCTTCGATCGTATCCTCGACGCTGAGGAGGACAGTGGTCTCCATGGAGCTGAGCGCGCCTCCTGCACCGATCGCAAGCGCGACTGCCGCCATCGATACGTTATCAGGCGCCTCCCACAGATTCCAACCATCACGCTCGCCGAAGGCGTACCAGAATCCATGGAGCTTTCCGCCCACAGACTCCATGTAACTGCGTGCCGCCTCTCGGCGATCCTCGGGGTTTTCGATCATTCGCGCCCACGTCTCGGGCGTGTAGCTGAAGCGCGTGAGATACATGGCCATGGTTCGTTTCCTCCGCCAGAACAACACAGTAAACGCTCAAGCCGGGGCGAACGCGAGTCATTTCCAATGTACGGAACAGGCCGCCCTGCCTGTTTCGTTTCGCAAAGAGGCAGAGACTGAGCGAACGTGTCGCGCGAATGAGGGACGGGATGTCGCCTTGCATTCATTGAGGACGTAATAACTACGGGAAAAGCGGTAGTAGACGCCTACCGGATGGCCAGAAAACCCATCCCATCACGAATCCGCGTATTTCTTGGCCGTAACCCGAAGCCGGTCGCTGTAGTCATAGATCTGGTCAAGACTATCCACGATTAGCCGCTCCTCACTCTCGCCGTCGAATAGACCGATGTATTTGACCGATCGATTGAACCAAAGTCGAGCGAGCGGTTTGCGGTTATTGTTGTCGATCAAGATACCGCAATAGGACTTTTGGTCTCGCATCATTACGCGCTTCGAAGAGATGGTGTCGCGGACAATTGCCTTCACGATCATATAGCCCTCGCGTTCTTCTTCTGTCGTTACGACATCAGGCTCCTCCTCGACGGGCGTATCGATCTTCTCAATTACCTCCTCGGTGTCAGCGAGGGCACTGGAAAGCCTACTCTTCACGGTGTCCATAATGACTTCACGAAAGGCTGTCCTAACAACGCCGGTCAGCATTTCTTTGACCTGTGCGGTCATTCGGCCCTCGTAGACGCCGCCAGAAACGGTGCGCACAAAATCATCGGTCGGCTCTTCGATCAGCTTGGAGATTACCTGCTTTATACCGGAGGTGTATTTCAGGCGCTCGGCCGTCGCCAGGATCGCCGCAACATCAAATGCGGACTTCTCGAATTTTCGTAGTTCGGTGACTATGCCAGCACTGAAGTCTGTCACGTCAAAAACAAAAAATGGCCTAGTGTCGAGTTTATTGGGAGCGTCGAGGTCGGTGTAAAAATTGAATGTCCGTCCATTAGTTAGGATTGCGAATTTCGCGTTGGTTACGCTGAAATATCGGTAAAGCTGATCGAGGTGCTTCTTGTCGAGTGACACTGAGATCGGCTTGCATTCGATCAGGATGCGGATCTCTTTATCGATCTTGATCGCATAGTCGACCTTCTCGCCCTTTTTCCCGACGGCATCGGCGGTGAACTCCGGCACCACCTCAGTTGGATCGAAGACATCGTAGCCCAAGGACCGAAGGAAAGGCAGCACGACGGCTGTCTTTACGGCTTCTTCCGTAGCCATGGTGCTTGAATGCGATTTCACGCGTTCAGATATCGCGCGCAGACTTTCTTCTATCGTGCTCATGATTCCCCCAGCAGTTATAAAAGGAAGAGTTGCTGAAGTACGAATTCCAGTCAATCCAGAATTGCGGGGCAAATGACGAATTGATTGTATGCGCGATCGGGTGGTTATCGACAAAAAGCTTTCCTGCCAGTCCTAGATCTCCATTCAAGATGCAGAAGACACCGACTTAATGAGCGAGGATTGGATGCGTCCGGTACCTTTTGCAGCCTCAGCGCTTTATTTCAGATCCGGTGCTACAACGGCGGCGTTAACGATGGGGGATCATGAAGTTTGAGATTGTAGCATTGGCCATGCTGATCGGCGTGTCAGTTGCAGATTGGGCATATTGAGCCGACCGCACCATCATGCGTGAACGGGTCCGGCAGATTTGATGACCAATACGACTTCGACAATTGCCAACGCAATGTCGAGAACTTCAAATCGGAGATTGAGAGCTTCGTTGACTGCAAGCTACGAGAAATCAATGAAGCTGACGATGAGGCGGAGCAAGCTGCGGAGGAAGCTAGGAGCAAGGCCACTGAGGCACAAGACGTTGCGAGCAAGGCCAAGAATGAAGTTGAAAGGCTCAGTTCTGATCACAGCCAGGCCGTCAATGATTTCAATACGAGAGCAGGCAACTAAGCAGGAGCTCTTAGTCAGCAACGGAGCGTCTTCTCGCCGTCTGGTTGAGGTCAAAGCGCGCCTCCACAGTGCGGCAGACGTGGGTTGGCTCCCTCTTCGACCCAGCTTGGTGCCGAGCCACGCTCGACCTATATTCGCAAGTGAGGCCGGGAGTGCTGGCAAATGCTGCAGAGCAAGTTGACGCTGCTATCAAAGCTGCTAAAAAGCCAGCCATCGAGTGATTGGGTAGCAAATCGGTCGCAATAGCCGGTTCGCAGAAATCAACAGAATGCCGATTTCACCACCTTTTCAAGCAGATGGAAGAGTGTCCGAGTGGTTTAAGGAACCGGTCTTGAAAACCGGCGTGCGGGAAACCGTACCGTGGGTTCGAATCCCACCTCTTCCGCCAACCCGCATCGCGAGAACGCGAAGACCCTGCGAACGATCCCCAGCCATGCTCTCCGCGCCCGGAAGGCGGTCCCGTCCCTGCCGCAGGCAATGCGGAGCAGATGGTCGACAAGCGCGCTTTCGAGTTTTGCGGCGCCGATGTTCAGCTCACGCCGATAGTGCTTCCGCAGCGTTTTTCCGTCGATTGCAATGACGCGGCCGATTTCGAGTTGCGAAACACCCTCGGCCGTGAGCAACTCGACTAGACGGCGTTGCATGTCCGTAGGGTGATGCGGGGGTCTGCCAGCGTGTTTTTTGGGTGCTTCATCCATAGACGGGAAATATACGCATGTGAGTTGGCAGCTGCCATGAAGATGTGAATGACCGAAGGTTGCGCCCCGAGGTTGAAATCATGCGTCTGTTCCTCTTTGATGGCAGGAGCGATCATTGCTCTGTGGCCCGGAGACTCCGATGGATATGACCACCCCCAGCGGACACCTTTTGGGCCTGTCCTTCATAATGCTCTGGGTGTTGCTGGTAATCCTGATCTTTAGCGCCGTGCGTCATGGGTTGAATGCAGAGCCGAAGGACGATGATCGGTCCCGCGCGCAGGATCGTTCACGTGGACGCATAGTCCGGTCTCTCCTCGAAGGCGACAGGCGGAATAGGGCCGTGGCCCAGGCTGTCGAAGCTAAGGCCAAATCCTATTTCGCGCGCCGCCTCGGCAAAATCCATCTGGCAGCGCTCGCCTTCTTCATCGCGACAACCCTTTTTCTGGCGCTCTGGAATCGCTATGAGGCCAAGATACAACGGGCATCCCAATTCCAAGTTACGTCGCCGTTGCAGCACGATAGATGACGGATTTGGTGGCAATCGCTAATCCGGCGAAATACAGCCCACCTGATGTTTCGTCAGCGTCAAAAAAATTTCCGGATGAGATTGCACGCGAGGCCCCGAGGGCTTCCCTTTTCAACGTTCGCCCGCCCCCCGGGGCTCTGGCGCTGGGTTGCGACCGCCATGTTTAATTACGCGCATCAATTGACGGAAGAAACGACATTCTGTTCCTATTGGTGTTCCAGATGAACCAAGGAGAGAACGCAGACATGACCCCAATCAACAAAGAGGAAGCGGTTCGAAGGGATGATAAGTGGCTGCTTTCCACGGTCTTCAAGATCAAAGATCCTTATGATCTGAAACCATTCTTTCAGTGCTTCTGCAATGTACTTCCAGAACGACCACTAATCACGGAAATTCAGGAAGCGGAACATTTACTCAATACACGAGGCAAGAAAGTGCAGACTTATTACCTTAAAACCGCGACTGGTCCGTTTCGAGCAGTGAAGATGGCTGAGGGCATGGTGCTTGCACCATTCGATGACGTCGACATATCCACGACACAAGGTAGATCGGCTTTCCTGCGCACTGCCCGTGTATGCGTTCCACTCGAGTGGGAGCATAGCGTAGAGCATGCGGGGTATGCAGAGTACGCCGGTGCCGTGGGTACCCTGATGCTTCGAGAAATGTCGAAGCCCAAACCGATTTACTTTCATGCAAGGTTCACCTACCCAAGTATGGGGCTCAACGAGCCTGAAGGCTATTGCTTCCTGTTTCGACTTGAAGATCAGTCGGAGTTCTTTCTGATGATATCTGATAGCGGGGCTATCCTAACGGTGCCCGAACCGCCATTTGAAATCATTGCCAGCAAGTCAAAAGAGGACACAGAAAGAGCACTGGCGGATTTTCGCGCCAGAAATCCAGGTAAGATTTCTATCTGAATTTGTGAACGACGGGCTCAATCGAGCCGTACATCGCGGTTGGATTGGAACCGATACTCCGTCCTCGGGCGCATGTTCATTGCCATGCCCTTAGTTCTCGCTCGATCTCAGCAAGGGCGTCTATCTTCCATTGAACAAGGTACACATACTGTTGCGCCATTAGCTCATCGATCTCACTGTCGGTGAGCGGGCTGAAGTGGAGGCTTTCGCGCGACCTCTCCAGCGCAGCGTCAGCTTGGGCGTCCAGGGACGTCTTTGTCCGACGAAGAACTTCTTCGAGGGTCGTTGCTGCCGTCCTTGCGTCTGTTTGCCGGCCCGGGGCTCACCCTTTTGAGAAAGCTGCCAGAGAGCAACATTCGAACCGGGTTGAACGCCCGCTGGCACGTCGTCAAGCGCTATCCACATCGACCCAGCAAAGGTAGTCACACTTCCCCGTCGATATTCCAAGGCCCTCTGGTAGCAGCCGGCATAGCGGACGCCGCCGGCTTCGAGTTCGGCGACGCGGGCGGCGAGCGTCTTCATCTTCGCTTCTGTACTGGCGGCCGTGGCAGCGATGAGAGCGTGAACACTCCGCCTGCTCAATGACCGTTCAAGCCTCAGCGCGCGCCGCGATAAGGGCGAGCTGCCCGTCGTCGTCCTTGTCTGTCATTGCCCAATGCTCCGAATGATTTCCCCCACCTCGGCGCCTGACATGGTGCGGCGTTGATCAAGGGCGAGCGCTAGCTTTTCGATCGAGCGGCGATGCTCGATCACGAAACGCTCCGCGAGTGCAGAGAGCGCGAGGCGCATTTCATCGCGGCCATCGGCCCACGAACCTAAGAAAACCGAATGTTCCAACAGTTGTTGATCCGGTTTCGACATTTCAGTTTTGGGCGAGCCTTGATTTCGGCATTTTTTCGGCATTCGCCGTTTCAAAAACGGTACCATGCGCCGCAGAACGACGAATCACGAAGCCGATAAGCGCCGAGATTCGCTTTTAAATAACAAGATGTTACGCTGAGAAACGCAACGAAGCGCGAAACGGCAAAACCGTCGTGCGGGAAACCGTACCGTGGGTTCGAATCCCACCTCTTCCGCCATGCAACATTGAATTTGCTGCATAATTTCCGCTTTCTGCCCAAAAGTTGTACGCTTATCATAACGATAAGATGCCATCTAAGCGGAACCGGCGCGCAGTGGTCGGGCTTCCGTTTTGCTGTCGCCCCGATGATCGACTGGACGGATCGGCCTAGAAACAAGGTGACTTCGTGTTAAGTCGTACTTCTCGTCGTACCGTGGGTATTGGGCCTCCCTCACCTAGCCCTAAATCGGCACCCCCTAATCCTTGCAAAAATTTACAAGGCGAATAGATTCAGTCCATCAGATAGCTTTTGCTGGTGACCACGGATGTACTGGCACCGTGCTGATGCAATCAAAGAAGGGTCGGCGCGAGCACTCGCCCCGACCTTTTTCTTTGCTGGCGCCGACAGCAAAAAAAGCCCCGCCCGAGGGTGAGGCTGACAGCGCTAAGGGAGGGCTTCCGTTTTGCTGTCGCCCCGATGATCGACTGGACGGATCGGCACCGAAATAACGACCTCTGATGCCCGTGTCGTACTTCTCGTCGTCCTGCGCGGACGGCTAGAAATTAAAATACAGGCTCACACCTGACCTACGTTGGTAGGGGTAATAGTCGCGATAGCCGTAGTGGGGGTATTCATAATTTCTGGGATAGCCATAGTTCCGCGGACGGTAGCATGAGCCGTAATACCGACAGTCTCGGTAAGCGTATCGCCGGGGCTTCCAGTGGCCATTCGCATGCTTTTTGCCATGGCTGCGGTGTTTGACCTGCTCGATGTCGGCGGCGTGCATTGGCACTGCTTTCGGCACGACGATCGGTGTGGCGTTTAGCGGCAGGGCGAAAGATGCAGCCAGGACTACGGCTGCAAGTGCGGGAAAAAGTTTCTTCATCATCGGCGCATCCTTTCAGGCGTCTAGCCTGGGTTAATAAGCATTAACCTAGGATGAACGGATGGGCGCTGCCTTGATCTAGCCATCGCGGCGGCTTGTAACGCCGCGTCTAGCCACCTCTTTCACAAACCAAAGTGAAGCCTTTTCTTTCGATTACGAAAAGTATCCAGCATCTCCTCCACGAAAGCATCTTTGTCTACCGGCGTGCCGGGATGCAATCGATGCTCCTGTACCCACTGGTCCCATTCCAATGCTTTGATTGCGTCTCTAATCATCCTGTAGCGCTCCGCCAGGCGCTCCCTTGTTAGCCCGGCAGTTTGGATCTTCAGGAGCTCGACCTGTCTCCATGCAGGTCGAGCCGCCAACCAGACGCCGGCTATCGCCAGCACCGCCACAAACGCCACACCATTGTCATTGGTGGCGTGAGATCGAGTTCTCCGTGAACGGCGAGGCTGGGAAATAACGTCCGCATTGCGGCTGGAGCAACGCGAGAAGACCAAGACCGACCGGCGACCTTTGCGTCGATGATGAGATGATGTACAGGCTGCGGCAGGACGCGACTGCCATTAACTCAAGAATGGGGTCGGGCGGCAGATTGACGTCACGTCGCTGCCACGAGATCACGTGGCCGTCCTCTGAGCCGGAGTCGTAAAGACGTCCTGACATGACACGGCAACCTTGCGCCGCTTTAGGTTCTCGGCGTTCGCGCAGCTTGATCCTGCGCGAGAGGCATATCCCGGCTGATTTGATATCATTGGGGCTTCAACAGCAAGGGAAACAGCCGTGATAGCGGCGGCGCCAAGGTTCTTCGAATTTTCCAGATTTTGGTATACCCAGTGTCTTAAGCGGCCCAACAAGCGCGAGGCTCCCTTATGATCGTTCAAGCTTGCATCAACGGCGCACGGCCGAGGGATTTCCATCCGCTCATTCCGCTGACGATCGATGCCATGGTGCGCGATGCCGCCGCTTCGGTCGCGGCGGGTGCCGCGGAGCTCCACATTCATCCGCGCGGAGCCGACGGCAAGGAGAGCCTTGCCGCCGTAGACGACACGCTTGGCGCGATCCGCCGCGCCTGTCCGGGAACGCTGATCGGTGTGTCCACCGGCGCCTGGATCGAAGGCGATCGGGAGAAAACGCGGGCAGGCATCCGCTGCTGGCGCGTTCTGCCGGATTATGCGTCGGTGAACCTGTCGGAAGACGATGCGCCTGGTGTCATCCAGCTGCTCCGGCAGAAGGGCGTCGGGATTGAAGTCGGGCTGGCATCGGTCGCCGATGCGGAGCGCTACACCAGCCTCGAAGATCATGAGCGGGTCTTTCGACTGTTGATCGAGCTTGACGACGAACAGGATCTGCAGCGCGCATGCGATATCAGGGATGGCATCATCGAGGTGCTTGAGCGCAGCCGCGTCAATCGGCCGATCCTCCTGCACGGCTTCGACGGGACTGTCTGGCCCTTCGTCCGATCGGCGCGCGAACGCCGCTATTCCACCCGCATCGGCCTGGAAGATGGTAAGCACCTCCCGGATGGAACGATTGCGAGTGACAATGCTGCATTGGTCGCGGCGGCCGTTGCAATCTTCCGCGGCCAATCGAACTGATCCCACTGTCGAATTTTCGCCGTTGTCGGTCCCCTTGATCCCGGCCGATCGTTGCTCGCGAACTAGAACCATGACAACTGAATAGAAGCTTTCCGGTTTTCGGAATTCGGGGCGCCTGATAAATATTCACGAAAAATACGAGTATATGAGGACGCCAATAGAACCCCAGAAGATAAGCGGTGCCAGTATCATCCCGGCGACAATAATCTTAGTCACAGCAAAAACTCCGCAAACTCCGACCCGGCGCAAAATCTATGGCAGCGGCCGAAGCGTTAGTATGGGCACGAAGTCCGAGACAGGTCGGACCTTGGTCTGAGCTTGGCTGCGGCGGATGCCCATTTATCCCCACGCGCTGGGCGCTGCCGGTAAGGGATCGCCGGCGTTCTGGAGGCCTGCGCGTGAGTTGATTGAAGAAGGGTCGCGTAGGACTGAAGAGCAGCCTGGCCGGCCCCGTCGCATTGACTATCCCATGCCAACATGATTTCCCGTCCGGATCACGACAGCGCTGTGCGTCTTTTCAGACGCGCAAAAGACGCTGCAGCACTTTGAATTACTGCGGGGACATCATGGCCGACATCATTGTAAAGGACAGCAACGGGACTCAGCTTCAAGACGGCGATTCCGTGACGCTGATCAAGGACCTCAAGGTCAAGGGAACTTCGGAGACGCTGAAGCGCGGAACCCTGGTCAAGGGAATTCGCCTGACCGACAATCCTGGTGAGATCGAGTGCAACACCAAGCAGGTCAAAGGCCTCGTACTGAAAACCGAGTTTTTGAAGAAGGCATAGAGGGTCTCCTCGCCCACCATCAATCGTCCTTGAGTGCCTCCTGCGGCAGTTCCTCGGTGATCACCTCGAAGCGGGAAAGCGTTGCCGGGCCGAAGGCCGTCGACATGGCGACGTCGGTAGCGTCACGCCCGGTCGCCATCAGGATCCGGCCGATGCGTGGCGTGTTGTGGCGGGCATCGACCGTATGCCAGTGGCCTCCGAGAAACACCTCGAACCAGGCGCTGAAATCCATTGGATTGGGATCGATCGGAACGCCGATATCGCCGAGATAGCCCGTGCAATATCTGGCTGGGATATTCATGCATCGGCAAAGCGCGATGGCGAGATGGGCAAAGTCGCGGCAGACGCCCGCCTTATCGGTGAAGCCGCCATGCGCGGTCCGGAGAACGTCCGCCTTCAGGTAATCGAAGGTGATGTGGTCATGGACGAAATCGCAGATCGCCTGGACACGCGCCCAGCCGAGCGGCGTCGATGAGAATGTGGCCCAGGCAAAATCGGCAAGCCTGTCGGTGTCGCAATAGCGGCTGCCAAGCAGGAAGACCAGCACATCATCTGGCAGGTCATTGATCGCGTGCTGGACGGCATCGTCGGGAACGATGTCGGGCTGACCGCTGTCGTAGATCTCGAATTCCGTCGAGATTGTCGTCAGGCCCGGCGGGGCGACGATCCGGCTGCAGGCATTGCCGAACACATCAGTATAGCTCCAGGCCTCGATCGGCTGGTCGAATGTCAGGATCTGATCGCTGAGAAGATCGGCACGACGGGATGGGTGGATATTGAGGACGAGCAGCATTGGCGTTGGCTGCATGCATTCGTAGCCCAGATGAAACCCGGCGCGTATCTTCATGGTGGCTTCCTTGTCGCGTCTCTGCATTGGCAGAGGTGAGTAGGGAACGCTGATCGCGCTACCCGGTTCCCGCAAGACCGGGACTGTCACCGCCTGGCTAGCCAGATTGCCTTGTGGTGACGTTCACCTGCACCGTCATGCTGTCGAAATCCTTCCCATCCCCGTCATAACTGCCGCTCAACGGGACTGCCTGGCGCGGATCGCGGGCAACGGCGACACGAATGAGATCGCGGTTGCCGACGATGCCGTTGGTCGGATCGAACTCCGTCCAGCCGGCGCCGGGAAGATAGATCTGGCACCATGCATGCGTCGAACCGCCGCCGAGCACGGTGGAGCCGTCCCGGTCGGGAACATAGACATAACCCGTGACGAACCGCGCCGCGAGGCCGAGGACGCGTGCCGCCTCCATCATCAGCAGCGCAAAATCCCGGCAGGTGCCGGAACGAAGCTGCAAGGTCTGCACCGGCGTCTGAGTCCCATGTTCCTGGCGCCGCGCATAGACGAAGCTTTCCCGAATGGCATAACAGAGCGTCATCAGTAGGTGCCCGGTCTCCGTCGGACGTCCAACGCGCACGAACTGGCGCGCCCAGCGTCCGACCTCGTCGTTCGGATCGGGATAATGGCGCTGCATCGCCGGCGTCAGATCGGCAATCTCATCCTTGTCGTAGGAGAATGGATAGGTCAGGGCCTCGTCGTCGACCTTGAGATCCAGGGCGACCTGCGGCGTATGATCGAGCGTGATCCAGGTTTCGAAACGAAGCTCGGACGCCGGCCTCGAAATATTGATGAGCGCCACGCAATTGCCGAAAACATCGTGGATCCAGCGCACATGACTTTCCTCAGGATAGATCGTCAATGACGCTTCGATCAGCCGCTGGTCGAAACTGTCGCGCGGTCGGAACATCAAGCGGTGCTCGCCGAATTCGACCTCCCTGACGTAGCGATAGGACGTGATGTGGCGGACGGAGAAAATCGTCATGAGCCGCCGTCCGGTAATCTGTTCACTTTGCTGCTCCAAGACGGCGATGCCGCCCCTCCTCTGCGGAAGCGCCCAGCCCGCTTTCCCGCTCATCCCGATTTCTTGTCATATAAGCACATTCGAAAGATTGCTATTGTATCTTCAACCGATCGACGGCAGGGCCGTCCAACCTAAGAGGATAACATGCATATCATCTGGGACGTTCTGACGCTTCTGCTGACAATCGGCTCGCTCTATGGCGGTCGCGAATACCGGATTATTCGCGCCCGTGCCCGCGCTCAAAACTGGGGCAACTTCTGACCTGATCCCAATATCATTGATTCGATCCGGATATCTCTGATTCAATTTTGAATCATGGTGCGCATCGGATCCGTTGCCGGTCGCGGTTACGTCGAATGACGTAAAGCCACACGTTTAAGAAAGTGCTTTATTAGCTGAGACGGAGTCTATCCGTCCATTCTCCCTGTTATTCTAAGCCCGCCTCACCCCAGGCGGGCTTTTTTATTCTGTCGCCTGCGTCACTTCTTTGAGCCGGCGGAAAGCACCCGATGGGTCGCGTTGTCCATGGCGTGGCTCGCTTCCTGTCCATCCTTCTTCAGCCCGTATGCGGTATTGCCGCAACCGGAAAGTGTCAGCAGGCAGATGCAGGCGATGGCGATTGCAGCTTTTGGCATCAAGTGTTTTCCCCCGGATTGAATGGCGGTTCAGAGCATGATGCCGAGAAGTGTGAGCGGTTTTCGGACGACATCATGCTCTAACTCTTAATTTAGAACAGGATTCAGATTTTAGGCCGACTGGGCCTAAAATCATCCTATTCTAGAGAAAATGATGCACTCCTCGCCAAAATCAATCCGCAGGAGATAAGCGCGAACTGGCGGTATGGAACTCCATGACGCGGATCGGCGTTAACGGGAGCTATCCAACCGGGGTTAACGACATGGATTATCAGATTGCCTTCGCTGCGACGGTCGCAACAGCATCCTTCCTCTTCTTCATGTTGATCGTCCACCGGACCTGATTGCAAGCCGGCGGCGGATTGGGCTTGAGGCGCTCGATCACTTGACCATCGCCGACCCACTTTGCGATCCGGAGAGATGGCAGCACCAAGTGCTATTGCGTCTGCAGTCGGCGTTGATCAGGCGGCGTAGACCGGAATGTCTGGCGAGCATAGATCGCCGAAGATCCGTCAGCAAACAGGGGAAGCGTGAAGAAGAAGTGTTTCGACATCCGAAAGTATTACGACAATCAAAAATGTGTTAAAGTTTAATCAATTGTGAGGCTTAACTATCTGTTAACAATATAGTTGCGCTCCTTCCGCTTCCGCTTATGCTTTACGCAAAAGGGGAGAGGAAAGATGTTTAGCAAAAGCCTGATCATGCCTTTCGGATTCGCAATGCTCGCCATTGCCGGCCTGCTCTTCCAGATTGCCGCCCACGCGCTGAACTCTCCGGTCACCTTGCTGCAGCCGTGAGTCACATAAGTTGCTGAACCTGCAAGCAATCTCAGTAACTGGGAGTGGAACTTCCTTTCGTTTCGTGCATTCTGTGACTCGTTTTGCCAGGAGGGAGATAACCATGGAAGACGCAGGCGTGGGTTGGATTGCAGCCATCATTATCGGCGGTGTCGCCGGATGGCTGGCGGAAAAGGCCATGCGCAGCAGCATGAGCCTGCTCATGAACATATTGCTCGGCATCATCGGCGCGATTGTCGCCAACTGGATCCTCGGTTTGTTGCACATCCAGCCGCTCGCCGGTTGGCTGGGTTATCTGATCACCGGTTTCGTCGGTGCCTGCATCTTGATCGCGATCGGGCGCGTCATCCGCCGCTGACGGTAGCTTTTGCCGTCAGCGGAAGTATTGAAAGCCGGGCGTTCATGACGTCCGGCTTTTCTTCACCTATATTCCCGTTCAACGGCGGCTGAGCAGGCCGAACACGTAGGCAATGCCTGCCGTCACAGCGAGTGCCATGAGCGGTTCTTCGCGCACCTTGTCGCGCAGTTGCTCCGTCATCAGCGAAGCCTCGTCGGTAACCGCCGACTTCGCCCCCTGCCCCAGCGCCACCACGCTTTCCGTCAGCCGGGAAAGATCGTTGCGAAGGGCTGCGACCTGCGCCGACAGATCGTCTGCTGCTATGTCAGCCTTGACGCGCGCAGCGGTGGATTCGGCGGAAGCGGTTTTCAATTCTGCCATGGTCTGCTCCTGTTTCATGGGATGCCGCTTCAACGAAATGGCGGCCAAAAAGGTTCCGTTGGAGCCGATCTTTTGTTCGCCGCAAAGCTGCTGCCGCGCTGCCGTCGGTCCGCGCAGCTTTTCGCGTGACAAACCCTTCATTTCCTGTCGGGTTTGTTTTAAGGAACGTCGAATGTCTGCCCGCGCGCGGGTCAATGATACTGCGAGGTTTGCGTTTCTATGTTCCATATCCTGAGAAGGGCCGCTCAGACCTGGGTCGCCAAGCTGCTGATGCTTCTGCTGGTCGCGTCCTTCGGCATCTGGGGCGTCTCCCGGTCGCTGATAACGGGCAGCAATAGCACCACGGTCGTGACCGTCGGCGATCAGCATGTGGACGTCAACGAATTCCACCTCGCCTATCAGCGCCAGGTGGCAAGCGTCAGCCAGCAGTTCGGCACGCGCCTCACCCCCGAGCAGGCCCGCGCCTTCGGCATCGAGCAGCAGGTGCTCGCCCAGCTCGTCGCCGGCGCCTCTCTCGACCAGCTCGCCGAAGACATGAACCTCGGCCTGTCGCAGGATCGCCTCGCCCAGTTGATCGCCGACGATCCGGCGTTCAAGGCGGTCAACGGCCAGTTCGACCGCGAGCTCTTCGTCTCGCGTCTTCGCAATGCCGGCATCCGCCAGGACGATTACATCAAGGAGCGCAGCAAGGTCGCTGTCCGCAGCCAGGTGGTCGATGCCATCTCCAACGGGTTCACGGCCCCGAAGACGCTGGTCGATGCCCTTAAACTCTATGGCGATGAAAGCCGCAGTATCGACTACCTGCTGCTGACCAACGCCAATATCGAACCGATCAAGGCGCCTGCCGACGACGTGCTGGCGACATGGTTCGATGGCGTCAAGCAGCGCTACCGGGCGCCGGAATACCGCAAGCTCGTTTATCTCAAGCTGCAGCCCGCCGATATCGCCGATGCGGCGACCGTCACCGACGACCAGATCCACGAAGCGTTTGACAAGAGCAAGGATACCTATCGAACGCCGGAAAGCCGCACCATCGAACAGCTGACCTTCACCAGCAAGGATCTCGCCGTCGCCGCCGAAACGGCGCTGAAGAGCGGCACCGGCTTCGACCAGCTGGTTTCCGACCAGGGCAAGACGGCAAGCGACGTGCTGCTCGGCGAGTTCACCAAGGACAAGGTTCCCGACCAGGCCGTTGCCGATGCGGCTTTTGCGGTTTCGCGTGATGGCGGCACGACGCCTGTCGTCGATGGCTCCTTCGGCCCCGTCATCCTGCGCGTCACCAACATCAAGCCTGAAACGACGAAGAATTTCGACGAGGTGAAGGAGGATATCCGCAAGCAGCTGGCACTCTCCAATGCCTCTCAGGAAGTGATCAACGTTCACGATCGCATCGAGGACCTGCGCGCGGGCGGTTCCACGCTCGAGGATATTGCCGGCCAGCTGAAGCTCACCGCCGTGGCCGTCGACGCCGTCGATATGACCGGCGCCGACAAGGACGGCAAGGAGGTCAAGGATCTCCCCGCCAAACAGCAGCTGCTCGGCGAAGCCTTCAAGACCGAGGTCGGCGTCGATGCGCCGCCGCTGCCGATCGGCAATGACGGCTATGTCTGGTTCAACGTCCGCGAAATCACGCCGGACCGCGAGCGCCCGGTGGCCGAGGTGCACGAAAAGGCCGTCGAAGACTGGACGGCGGAGCAGCAGAAGGCCGAGCTCGCCAAGAAGGCCGGTGAATTGAAGGCCGAAGCGGCCAAGGGCACGGCACTTGCCGATATCGCGACGCCGCTCGGCATCGCCGTCGAGAGCAAGAGCGGCGTCACCCGCTCCACCGATGATGCGGTCCTCGGCCGGGCCGGCATCACCGCCGCCTTCTCCGGCCCCGTCGACACGGTCGCAAGTGCCGTCGGCGCCGATCCCTCGACGCAGATCCTGCTGAAGGTCACCGAGGTCAACACGCAGCCGACCGGCGATGTGCTGAACAACCGCGATGCCCAGATCACCGCCATGGCCAATGCCGCCGGCGATGATATTCTCGATCAGATGGTCAACCTGCTGCAGACGCAATACGGCGCGCAGATCAACCAGACCCTCGCCGAACAGGCGACGGTCCGCTAGGAGGCTCTATGACCGATCTGAAGCCGTTCCTGGCCAAGGCCGCAAGCCGCGAGCCGCTGACGCGTGAGGAGGCCCGAGCCGCCTTCGACATCCTGATGTCGGGCCAGGCGACGCCCTCGCAGATCGGCGGCTTCCTGATGGCGCTGCGCGTGCGCGGCGAGACCGTCGATGAGATCGTCGGCGCTGTCACCGCGATGCGCTCGAAAATGCTGACCGTCGAGGCCCCGGCCGATGCGATCGACATCGTCGGCACCGGCGGCGATGCCAGCGGCACCTACAATATCTCGACGTTGGCGGCGCTGATCGTCGCCGGCGCCGGTGTTCCCGTCGCCAAACACGGCAACCGGGCGCTGAGTTCGAAATCGGGCGCGGCCGACAATCTGGCGGCACTCGGCGTCAAGCTCGACGTCGGTCCCGAGATCATTTCCCGCTGCATCGCGGAAGCCGGCGTCGGCTTCATGTTCGCCCAGCTGCATCATTCCGCCATGCGTCATGTCGGCCCCTCCCGGGTCGAGCTTGGCACGCGCACGATCTTCAACCTGCTTGGGCCGCTTTCCAGCCCGGCCGGCGTCCGTCGCCAGCTGCTCGGCGTCTTCTCGCCGCAATGGCTGGTGCCGCTTGCCGAAGTCATGCGCGATCTCGGCTCCGAATGCGTCTGGGTGGTCCATGGCGATGGCCTCGACGAGATCACCACGACCGGCATTACACACGTCGCGGCACTCGAAGACGGCAAGATCCGCACCTTCGATCTCTCGCCCGCCGATTTCGGCGTCAGCCCTTGCTTGCTCGCCGACATCAAGGGTGGTGACGGTGTCGCCAATGCCGCAGCCCTTCGCGAGGTGCTCGGCGGCGCCAAGAATGCCTATCGCGATATCTCGCTCGCCAATGCGGCTGCCTCGCTCGTGATCGCAGGCAAGGTCGCAACGATCCGCGACGGCATGACGCTGGCCACGCAATCGCTGGATAGCGGCTCTACCGCACTCGCTCTCGACAAACTCATCGCCGTTTCCAACGATATCGACTAGGATTGCCCGATGACCGATATCCTGAAGAAGATCGAACTCTACAAGCGCGAGGAGATCGCCGCCGCCAAGGCGACGGTGTCGCTTGCCGACTTGAAGGCGATGCAGGCTGATCAGTCCGCCCCGCGCGGCTTCCACAAGGCGCTCGTTGCCAAGCGTGATGCCGGCCGCTTCGGCCTGATCGCCGAAATCAAGAAGGCGAGCCCGTCGAAGGGTCTCATTCGCCCGGATTTCGATCCGCCGTCGCTGGCGAGCGCCTATGAGGCCGGCGGTGCCGCCTGCCTTTCGGTGCTGACCGACAGGCCGAGTTTCCAGGGCGCGCCGGAATTTCTGACGGCCGCTCGCGCTGCCTGCACGCTGCCGGCGCTGCGCAAGGATTTCATGTTCGAGACCTATCAGGTGCAGGAAGCCCGCGCCTGGGGTGCCGATTGCATCCTGCTGATCATGGCTTCGCTTTCTGACGACGAGGCCGAACGCCTGCAGGACGAAGCCTTTGGCCTCGGTATGGACGTGCTGGTCGAGGTCCACGACGCCGAGGAGATGGAGCGGGCCCTGAAGCTTTCCTCGCTGCTCATTGGCATCAACAACCGCAATCTGCGGACCTTCGAAGTCAGCCTGAGCGTCAGCGAGACGCTTGCCCCCATGGTGCTGGACGACCGGCTGCTGGTCGGCGAAAGCGGCATCTTTACCCATGCGGATTGCAAGCGCCTGCAGGCCGTCGACATCAATACCTTCCTCGTCGGCGAGAGCCTGATGCGCAAGGACGACGTAGCCGCCGCCACCCGCGCGCTGCTCTTTGGCGAAGCCGCCATCGCGGCCGAATGATGAGCGGCCAAAAGCCAGGGCTCACTCATATCGATGCCTCCGGTGAGGCGCATATGGTCGATGTCTCCGATAAGGCCGAGACGGTGCGCATCGCCACTGCCGAGGGCCATGTGAAGATGGCGCCGGAAACGCTCGCTCTCATCGTCCAAGGCAATGCCAAGAAGGGCGATGTGATCGGGACGGCGCGCCTTGCCGGCATCATGGCGGCAAAACGCACCGCCGATCTCATCCCGCTCTGCCATCCGCTGATGCTGACGAAGGTCACGGTCGAGATCGAGGAAGATACCGCCCTACCCGGCCTGCGCGTTACGGCAACCGCCAAGCTGACCGGCAAGACCGGTGTGGAGATGGAGGCGCTGACCGCCGTCTCTGTCGCTTGTCTGACGATCTACGACATGGCCAAGGCGGCCGATAAGGCAATGGAGATCGGCGGCATCAGACTTCTAGAAAAGTCCGGCGGAAAATCCGGCGATTTCCGTCATCCGGAGGCAAGATGAACCTTCTTCCGGTCGCCGAGGCTCTGAACCGCTTGCTCTCTCGCGCAAAGCCCGTTGCGGCGTCCGAGACGCTGCCGCTTGCCGAGGCTGAGGGCCGCGTCCTGGCCGTCGAGCTGACGGCCCGCCTGACCCAACCGCCCTTCAACGCCTCTGCCATGGATGGCTATGCGCTACGCCGCGAAGACGCGCCGGAGCCAGGCGCCGTGCTGACGGTCATCGGCATGTCTTCCGCCGGCCACGGCTTCGAGGGAAGCGTCAGCCAGGGAGAGGCCGTCCGTATCTTCACCGGCGCGCCTGTTCCGCCAGGCGCTGATAGCGTCCTGCTGCAGGAGGATGCGGAGAAGATCGAGGGCGGCATCAGAACCAATTTCCCTGTGCGGCATGGCCAGCACGTGCGTCCCCGCGGCCAGGATTTCGCCGAAGGCGAAGCCGTATTGTCGGCCGGCACCGTGCTCGATTTCTCGCGGCTGACGGTCGCTGCGGGCATGAACCGGCCTGATGTCGAGGTGCTGCGGCGCCCGCTGATCGCCATCCTCGCAACCGGCGACGAACTGCTGCCGCCCGGAAGCACGCCCGGCCCTTCGCAGATCATCGCATCCAATACGTTTGGTATTGCAGCCCTTGCCCGCAAAGCCGGCGCCGATGTACTCGATCTCGGTATCGTGCCTGATGACAAGGCCAAGATCACCGCGGCGATCGGCACGGCGCGGGACGCCAAGGTCGATGTGATCGTCACGCTCGGCGGCGCTTCGGTCGGCGACCATGATCTGGTGCAGGCCACGCTGATCGAGGCCGGCATGCAGCTCGATTTCTGGCGCATCGCCATGCGCCCCGGCAAACCGCTGATGGTCGGCAGCTTCGGTGAGACGCATGTGCTCGGCCTGCCCGGCAATCCGGTCTCTAGCCTCGTCTGTTCGCTGCTCTTCCTTGAGCCGCTGATCCGCAAGCTCGCCTCCCTGCCGCCAGTGCGGCGCGAGGCAACGGTGGAGGCGGCCGTCACACTGCGCGCCAATGACCACCGGCAGGACTATATCAGGGCGAAACTTTCGAAATCCGCTGCCGGCGCCTGGCTCGCCGAGCCTTTCGGCAAGCAGGATTCCTCGATGATGAAGGTCTTCGCCGCAGCCGATTGCCTCGTCATCCGCCCACCGCATGCGCCGGAACTGCCGGCCGGAGCGCCCTGCCCGGTCATGCTGTTGCGGCCGGATCTCTTGGCATAATCTCAGCCTTTCAGCCGTTGCCGAAGAGCGCAAAAACGCCCGCCGGCGCGGCACCGCCGGTGCCCCCACCGAAATCCGCAACTATATGGGTGGCGATTCGGCGGAGTTCGCCCCGCGGCAGGTGGGCCCGTTCGGGATCGCCGATCAGCACCTCGATGCCGCTCGCCTCGCAACGCCGCAGGAAGGCCATCACCCGCAAGGCGAGCGTGGGATCGTAGAACAGGTCGCCGACCACGAGGAGGTCTATCTCCGGTGGTGGATCCTCGATGATATCGGCGGCCCGGGCTATGATATCCACGCCGTTGATCGCCGCGTTGAGGCCGATCGCGGCAATGGCATTGGCATCGATGTCGACCGCCGTCACCGTGGCGGCTCCGGCCTTCGCCGCCGCGATGGCGACGAGCCCCGAGCCGGCGCCGAGATCGAGGACACGGCGACCCACGACTATTTCCGGCCGGTCGAGCAGATAGCGGGCAAGCACGGCGCCGCCGGCCCAGGGATAGGCCCAATAAGGTGCCGGATCGGCTTCTCTGCGGCCAGCAAGCCGCCAGAGCCCGCTTGCGGGGCCTGCCGTATGAAGCCGGATCTCGGGAATGGACGGAACGGGTGAGATCGGCAGATTAGCTTTGATAAAGGCGACCGGATCGGGTTGCTGCATGCCCGGGCGTTTCATCGTCGTCTGCTCCTGCCGCCACCGAAGCTCAATAGTTCTTCATGGCAAGATGCGGCATGCCACCGTCGAGGAATTCAGTGCCATAGGCAACGAAGCCAAAACGCTCGTAGAGCGGCAGCTTGTCCGCCTGCGCTGTGAGATAGAAGCGGTTGTCGCGTGCGCCGCGATGCAGTTCCATTGCACGCCCGATCATATCAGCCGCAATGCCGCGGCCGCGCCATCGGCCAGCAACCGCAACCCGGCCGATCTTCACATGTTCCTCGGCGTAAATGGCTCTCAGCGTGCCGGAAACCTCGCCCGCCGTGACAGCGACGAGATGATGGGCGCTGAGATCGTCGGCATCGAATTCCTCGGCTTCGGGAACCTTCTGCTCATATACGAAAACTGCGCGTCGCAGCCGGAAGGCCTCATTGCAGAGCGTACTGAAAACCGGAACGCTGAGGATTGCCGTTTCCGCCATCATCCTTGCCTCGCTGAGGGATACGACCCAAAACCCTCCGCCAAGACCGGCGAAGGGTTGCTGCATAATTCCTCAAATAGGAAACGATTTTAAGGACAAATTATGCATTAATTCAAAGCATTACAGCGCGGTGCTGCAGCGACAAAATCAGCCGGGCCTCTTCTTCGAAAACTTGCCCTTCGGCCCGGCGCCGCCTTTGCCGTCATATTTGGCGCCTTCGAATTTCGGCTTGTCGAATTTCGGCTTGTCTGACTTCGGGCCATCGAAGCCGGGTTTGCCCGGCTTCTTGCTCCAGGGCTTGCTATCCTGTCTCTCCTGGCCTGCATTGTCGGCTGCGGCGTATCCGCCGCCCGGACCCTTGCCGAACTTGTTCTTCGGCCGCTCGCCGCGGAACGTATCGTCCGGCCGCTCGTCGCGGGATGGCCTGCCGGCATAAGGCTTCGGCGACGGCGCCCGGCTAAAATCCGGCGTGCCGGGAAGCCTGGTCACGCGGATGCCGCGTTCGAGCGCCTTGTTCGGTCCGATCGCCGCCTGGAAGCTTTCGGCGCTCGCCGCAGCGATCTCCACGAAGGTCTCCTCAGGCTGCATCTTGATCGCGCCGATCTCGCGCTTCGTCACATTGCCGTTGCGGCAGAGCATCGGGATGAGCCAGCGCGGCTCGGCATTCTGCTTGCGCCCGACCGAGACGGAGAACCAGACGCTAGCGCCGAAATCCTCGCGCGGTCCCTTCTGCGCCGGCTCGTAGGGCTCGGCATTGTCGCGGCGCTTGCGGCTGCGTTCGTCCTGCACGGTAACTTCGATGAGATCTTCCGGCGCCGAATGATTGGTGCGGTAAAGACGCAGGAAGGCGGCGGCAAGCTTTTCGGCGCCGTGGCTGGCAAGAAGCTGCTGTACCAGCCCCTGCTCTTCTTCCTGCGGCGTTTCGTTGAAGATCGGGTCGGCGAGCAGCCGCTCGTCGTCGCGTTCGCTCACCTCCTCGGCCGAGGGCGGTCGCGCCCAGGCAGCCGAAATACCGGCATTCTCGAGCAGGCGCTCTGCCTTGCGCCGTGCGTTCAGCGGCACGATCATGGCGCTGATGCCCTTGCGTCCGGCCCGGCCGGTACGGCCGCTGCGGTGTAGCAGCGTTTCCGGGTTGGTCGGCAGGTCGGCGTGGATGACGAGATCGAGGCCCGGCAGGTCGATGCCGCGGGCGGCGACGTCGGTCGCGATGCAGACCCGGGCGCGCCCGTCGCGCATCGCCTGCAGCGCATGGCTGCGTTCGTTCTGCGTCAGCTCGCCGGACAGCGCCACCACGGCGAAATTGCGGTTGTTGAACCGCGCGGTCAGATGATTGACGGCAGCGCGCGTTGAGCAAAAGACGATGGCGTTGGTCGCCTCGTAATAGCGCAGCACGTTGATGATCGCATTCTCGCGGTCGCTCGGGGCAACCATGAGCGCGCGATATTCAATATCGATATGCTGCTTTTCCTCGGCCGCGGTGCTGATGCGCACGGCATCGCGCTGGTAGCTCTTGGCAAGCTTGGCGATCGCCGCCGGCACCGTTGCTGAAAACATCAGAGTCCGGCGTTCGTCCGGTGCCGCATCCAGGATGAATTCGAGATCCTCGCGGAAGCCGAGATCGAGCATCTCGTCGGCCTCGTCGAGCACGGCAGCCTTCAGTTCCGACATGTCGAGCGCCCTGCGGCGGATATGGTCGCAGAGCCGGCCGGGCGTGCCAACGACGATATGGGCGCCGCGTTCGAGCGAGCGGCGCTCGCTGCGGATGTCCATGCCGCCGACGCAGCTGACGATCACCGCGCCAGTCATCTCAAAGAGCCATTCGAGCTCACGCTTGACCTGCAGGGCAAGTTCGCGCGTCGGGGCGATAACGATGGCGAGCGGCGCGCCGGCATTGCCGAAGCGCTCCCTGCCTTCGAGCAGCGTCGGCGCCAGCGCCAAGCCGAAGGCGACGGTCTTGCCGGAACCTGTCTGGGCCGAGACCAGCGCGTCGGAAGCGGCAAGCGCCGGATCGAGCATCGCCTTCTGCACCGGGGTGAGTTCGGCGTAACCGCGCTTCTGCAACGCCTTGGCGATCGCCGGGACGACGCCGTTAAATTCTGTCATGGATTCGATCTTTCGGAGCTGTCAGGCGCGTTGCTGCGCCATGGCCGGAGCCAGCCGGCGGGGTATTTGCGCCGTTCCTAGCCGCTCCCGCGGCGATTGTCAAAGCGTACGGCTACGCCACAGCCAGACGTCGATGCGGCTTGCCCGGCCGCGCAGCGCCGTTTCCAACGGTCCCTCCATGCGGCCGGACTGCGTGAGCACACTATCGGAGCCGGCAGCGCGGACGATTTCGGCGCTCAGCGCCAGTTCGACACCATGGCGGGCGGCCACCTCCATCAGCCGGCTGCCGACATTGATGGTGTCTCCCGCCGCCGTGATCTGTTGCCGGTCGCCGGTGCCTAATCGCGAGGCGACGATCGGGCCGCAATGGGCGCCGACCTTGAAGCCGATCTTCTTCGGGGCAAAGCCCGCATGCGCTTGAAGCCAGGCCCGTGTGCGCTCGCACAGGCTGACCGCGCAGGCAGCGGCGCGGGCGGCATCGTCATCGGCCGGCTCCGGTAGGCCGAACAGGATCATCGCCCCGTCGCCCATGAAGCTGGTGATGGCGCCGCCATGGGCGCGCGCCTCCTCGTCGACCAGTTCGAAGAAGCCGCTCAGCATCTCGCTGACCGCCACTGGCCCGACATTTTCGCTGAGGCCGGTGAAACCCGAGAGATCAATGAAGATGACGGCGGCGTTCTGGCGCACCGGCGCAGCAAGGAAATTCGGATCGCGCGCCAGCCACTCGCCGAGGCCGGGCGCCTCGATGCGCTGCAGGAGCGCGCTCTGCTCGGCGAAATGGCGGGCGCGGCCGCGGTCGAGCCAGAGCTCGGCCGCCCCGTAGATCAGCGCCGGCGGCAGCGCTGCGGCGATCGGCAGCGCCGCACTCAACCAGTAGCCATGCGCAAAAGCCGACAGATTGATCATCGCCCAGACAATCAGCGTCAGCACGATGATGATGTAGCCTGCCGCACTGCGGCGCCAGGCAATCAGCGAAACGAGCACGAGCGTCAGACCGACGGCAACGCCGGCATCGATCAGCCTTATCCTACGGTCGCGCACCATGCCGTCGCCGGTGACGAGATGGGTGATCGCGGTCGACATCACCTCGACGCCCGGCATGACGGGATCGAACGGCGTCGGAAAGACGTCGCCGCCGCCAGTCACCGTCGAACCGATAACGACGATGCGATCAGTGATCGCATCCGCCGAAAGCTTGCCATCCAGCGCATCGGCGGCGCTGAAGGTGGCGATGCTGCCATGCCCGCCATAAAAAGTCACCGGCAGGCGCTGGCCGATATCGGTGGGAATACGCAGCTTTCCGAGCATGATGGCATCGGGTTCGATGGTGGGGTCGACGCCGAGCGCCACCGACGCGACACGCAGCGGAAAAGCCGGATCCAGCCGGTCTGCGGAACGCGAGATCAGCGGAATGAAGCGCGGCGTGCCGGTCTGGTCGGTTGCGACATTGACGATGCCGACCGCCGCTGCCTCGGCAAAGCGCGGAAGCGGCAAGAGCAGCTGGTTTGCCTCAGGGATGGCGGCCAGCGGATCGCCTGCCGCATCCGTGACCCGCTGGCTGCTTTGCGCGAAAGTGGCAGCAGCCGCAATCACGCTCGGCCCCTGGCGAAGGGCAGCAGTCAGCGCCGCATCACCCGCCTCCGGCCCCGGATCGACGAGCAGAATGTCGATCGCCAAAGCCTTCGGCTTCAACGCGGTGATCGCCTCGGCGAGGCGCGCAAGTGTCGCCCGATCGAGCGGATAACCGTGCGCCCTAGCGGTGCGGTCATCTATCGCAACGATCGAGACGACGGGCGGCGGTGTTTTCGCGCCGACGATGGCGCTGCGGATATCGGCAAGCGAGGCCTCTATCCGGTCGAGAAGGCCGTTTCCGGCATTGAGATGGGTATAGCCGAGCGCAGTCGCCCAAAGACCGGCGAGCAGCAGCGCGATCACGGTCAGCAGACGATGGTTCATGGGATTTATTGGCCGAGGCGGGCAAGAAGGGCGGCGGCGCGTGGCGCCGGCCAGCGGCGCACGACGAGGGGTTCTGTTCCGCCGGTAACGTCGACGCCCTCGCCCGGCGACAACACCACTGCCTCGCCGGCCGGCCGGCGGACCGCGACACTGCCTCTGACGACCAGCACCGAGGTCTTGCCGCCAGCGACATCGACAGCCCATTGCGTACCGCGCACGGCAGCGATCGCCTGCGGCGTCACGACCTGAAAACCACCGGCGTGCTGGTTGCTGTCGACATCGACGAGAATGGCCTTGCGCCGCAGCGATGCCGAATCAGGGCTGCCGTCGCGGTTGCGGTCGACGAGGCTGTAGGCGGCGTCGGCCTCCGCCGTTACCGTGACGCCGCCTGGACAACTGAGCACCTGGCGGGCGCCGGCATCACGCGATACAGTGCAGCCGGCAGACTGCGCAAAGGCCGCCCCATGCGGAATGAGGCCGAGAACGAGTGCGGCGGCAAGCAGGCTGCGAAGCGTCGTATTCATGGAAAGTCCCCTTGACCATGCGGAACAGCTCTTTTCGAAAGCGCCCGCCAACCGTCTTCTTCCATGTGAGGGATGATAGACGAATTCAAATATTTCCCTAGGCAAAAAAAGTAAACCGGCGCAATCGCCGGCGGAATTCTTACGTTCTACTATCCGTTTCAAGCACGGGTCCGGCATAACGCGCCCGCGGCCGGATCAATTCACCGCTGTCGATCTGCTCCATCGCATGTGCAAGCCAACCGGCGGAACGGGCAAGCGAGAAGATGATGATCGGCGCCTCCCTCGGGAGGTCGAAGGCGGCGGCCATTGCGGCAAGCGCGAAATCGACGTTGACCTTCTCGCCGACCATCTCTTCGCCGGTTTCCCGGATCTCGGCAAATTGCGGCGGCAAGTCAAAGTGCGAAAGCAGCGCCAGAGCCCTGACATCGCCGTCGGGATAGAGCGGATGACCGAAGGCCGACAGGCGATTGCCTTGGGCGAGCGTGCGGCGGATCGCCTGCTCCGCCCCGAGGGCGGAAGCGTTCTCGATCAAGGCGTCGACGCCCTGCCACGCGGCGCCATGCAACGGCCCTGTCAGCGTCGCCAGACCGGACAGCACGACGGCCGAAAGGGCTGCACCCGCCGATGCCGTGACCCGCGCCGCAAAGGTCGAGGCGTTGAGTTCGTGATCGGCAAGCAGCACCAGCGCGCGACGCAGGCAATCGGCAGCGTCCGGCCTCTGCCAGCTTGCCGCAAGCCGCAAATGCAGCGGCCGGTCGGAAGGTCCTGGCGCCAGCGCATCGGCGACGGTGCGGAGAACGCCACTTGCTTCGCGGCGAAGTGCTGCCTGCGAGCGGCCGAGCGATGGCAGGTCCGACGTTACCCGCCCTGCCAGTGCCAGGAAAGCAACCTGAAGCGACGGAGAGGCATGTCCGGTCCCGCTGCCGGAGGAAAGTGTTTCCGCGCCGTTCCAGAGCAGTGCCGCCGTCTGCTCCAGCGTCGCGACTTCAGCGAAATCGGCGGCATCCTTTCCGCGATAGAAAAGCCGTCCGCCGATGATGGTGGAAATTGCCGAGGAGAGAACCGGATCGCCCCAGCGGATCGCCTCGGCGGCGACCGTTTCGGTCTTGCGGCGGCCGGCATGGCGTTCGGCAAGCCGCTGTACGTCGGAAGCCTGGTAGAGGCTGCGGCGCGGGTCGGTGGGATCGGGCTTGGCACGGATGCGCCCGCGACTGACATTGGCGTAGAGCGTCTGCGGCTTGGTCTTCAGCGCCCGCAACGCCTCCTCGGCAGTCAGCCACGACATTGGAGCCTCACATTGATCAATTACGTCAAGATTGACGTCAATGAGACTAGGTTGGATCATCCCGATCGTAAAGGAGAAAACAACATGAAAAATGGCTTGGAAGACGTCATTGCCGCCGAAACGCAGCTCTCGGATGTCGATGGCGAAGCGGGACGACTGATCATCCGCGGCGTAGCGCTGGATCATCTGGTCGCAGACGGCACCTATGAAGGCGTCGCAGCCCTGTTCCTGGACGGGTTGATGGAGCGAAGCTTCAATGAAGTGGAATTGCGCGACTGGCTGGCGCAGGCGCGAACTGGGGTGTTCGACCACATCAAGGCCGCCGATGCCTCTTTGCTCACCCTGCCTCCGGTCGATGCGATGCGGGCGCTGATCGCCCGGCTGCCTGACGGCGAAGATTTCGATACCGCGCTCAACCTTCTGGCGGCGCCTGCCGTCTTTCTGCCGGCGGTTTTGCGCCTGCAACGCGGTGAACAGCCGATCGCACCAGACGCCTCGCTGCCGCAGGCCGCCGATATCCTGCGCATGCTGACCGGAAAATTGCCGACCAGGGAGCAGACGGCGGCACTCGATGCCTATCTCGTGACGATATCTGACCATGGCCTCAATGCCTCGACCTTCGCGTCGCGCGTCATCGCCTCGACTCAGGCTGGCCTCACCTCTTCCGTGCTGGCGGCGCTGAGCGCCCTGAAGGGGCCGCTGCATGGCGGTGCGCCCGGTCCCGTGCTCGACATGCTGGATGCGATCGGAACGGCGGAGAATGCTTACCCGTGGCTCGGCGAAGCGCTTGATCGCGGCGAAAGGCTGATGGGCTTCGGCCACCGCATCTATCGCGTCCGCGATCCGCGCGCCGATGCGCTGAAGGGCGCGCTGAAGCCGCTGATATCAACCGGACAGGTAAACAGCGCCCGCGGCGCGCTGGCGGAAGCCGTGGAGGTCGCTGCATTGGCGATCCTGAAAGCGCGCAAGCCGAACCGGCCGCTTGAGGTCAATGTCGAATTTTATACCGCGCTGCTGCTCGAAACGCTCGGCTTTCCCCGTGAGGCCTTCACCGGTGTCTTCGCGATCGGCCGCACCGTCGGATGGCTGGCGCACGCGCGTGAACAGGCGCTCAACGGCCGGCTGATCCGCCCACGTTCGGTCTATATCGGGCCACTACCGGCCGCTGCCTGAAAGTTGAATTCGGCGGCAGAGCATCTTTCTGCCGCCGATCATTAACCGCCGACGAAGGCGGCGAGGTTGTCGAGCGTCAAACGGCAACCTTCCTCATTGTCTTCGAGGCGAATGCCGGAGGGGATGTTGTCGCAGACCATCGTCACATCGGTGCCGCCGTCCGCAGACGCCAGTGTCGTGCTGACCGTCATCTCGCCGGAAAAACCTTCATCCTCGGAATCGAAGACCGTAGCCCAGACGATGTTTTCGTCAGGCACGAGCTTGGCAAAGCGGCCTTCGAACTTGTCGGTCTTGTCGGAGGTCTTGCCCGGCTGCGATGTCTCGTCATCGGGATAGACGAGCGACATGCTGAAGGCGCCGCCTTCCCTGCCCTCGAAGGCATGAACGATGCCCTTCATCGAACCGGGCGGAAGCCAGGTGGCGACGGCATCTGCGTCGAGGAAGGCACGGTAGATGCGCTCGCGCGATACTGCGATGAAGCGTGAGACGGTCGTGCTGCGTGGAGTGGTCATGCCGGCAAGATAGCGCGAGCACGGATGTGATCCAGATCGCGCTTGAAAGCGCGCGATCTGGTGGTGGCATTCGTCAGACGAGACGGCTCTGTTCCGTCGCCGCTTCGATGAAGCTCGCAAACAGCGGATGCGGATCGAGAGGCCGGCTCTTCAGTTCCGGGTGGTACTGCACGCCGATGAACCAGGGATGGTCGGGATATTCGATCGTCTCCGGCAGCACGCCGTCCGGCGACATGCCGGAGAAGACGAGACCGCAGTTTTCGAGCCGATCCTTGTAGTCGACATTGACCTCGTAGCGGTGGCGGTGACGCTCGGAAATATCGGTGGAACCGTAGATATCCGAGATCTTCGTGCCCTTCTTCAGCGCCGCCTTGTAGGCGCCGAGGCGCATCGTGCCGCCGAGATCCCCGGCTGCCGTGCGCTTCTGCAATTCGTTGCCCTTGACCCATTCGGTCATCAGGCCGACCACGGGTTCTTTCGTCGCGCCGAATTCTGTCGAGGAGGCACCAGCCACGTCGGCGAGATTGCGCGCCGCCTCGATGACCGCCATCTGCATGCCGAAGCAGATGCCGAAATACGGCACCTTGCGCTCGCGAGCAAAGCGGGCAGCGTGGATCTTGCCTTCCGAACCGCGTTCACCGAAGCCGCCGGGCACGAGGATGCCATGCACTTTTTCGAGATAGGGCGCCGGGTCTTCCTTTTCGAAGACCTCGGATTCGATCCATTCGAGGTTGACCTTGACGCGATTGGCGATGCCGCCGTGATGCAGAGCCTCGATCAGCGACTTATAGGCGTCCTTGAGGCCGGTATATTTGCCGACGATCGCGATCGTCACCTCGCCCTCCGGCGTGCGGATGCGATTGCAGACCTCTTCCCACTGGTCGAGCCGTGGCTTCGGCGCCGGCTCGATGCCGAAGGCGGCAAGGACTTCGTCGTCCAGACCTTCCTTGTGGTAGGCTATCGGCACATCGTAGATGTTGGCGACGTCGAGCGCCTGGATAACGGCGGACGGGCGAACGTTGCAGAACAGCGAGAGCTTGCGGCGTTCGGCTTCCGGAATTTCGCGGTCGGCGCGCACCAGCAGGATATCGGGATGAATGCCGAGTGCCTGCAGTTCCTTGACCGAATGCTGCGTCGGCTTGGTCTTGAGCTCGCCGGCCGCCGGAATATAGGGCATCAGCGTCAGGTGGACGTAGACGGCGGTGCCGCGCGGCAGGTCGTTGCCGAGCTGGCGGATCGCCTCCATGAACGGCATCGCCTCGATGTCGCCGACCGTGCCGCCGATCTCGCAAATGACGAAATCGTAGTCGTCATTGCCCTCGACAACGAAATCCTTGATCTCGTTGGTGACGTGCGGAATGACCTGCACCGTCGCGCCGAGATAGTCGCCGCGCCGTTCCTTGTCGATGATGTTCTTGTAGATGCGACCAGTGGTGATGTTGTCGGTCTTGGTCGCCGAACGCCCCGTGAAGCGTTCATAGTGACCGAGATCGAGATCGGTTTCCGCGCCGTCGTCGGTGACGAAGACCTCGCCGTGCTGGGTCGGGCTCATCGTGCCCGGGTCCACGTTCAGATAGGGGTCGAGCTTGCGAAGCCGAACCCGATATCCACGGGCCTGCAGCAACGCTCCGAGAGCCGCGGCCGCAATTCCTTTTCCGAGAGAGGAAACCACGCCGCCAGTGATGAATACGTATCGCGCCATGGGATTCACCGGATACCTTTTCAAAAACGATTCCACCAGCCCAAAAATTCTTTTCCGGAACTTTCGGAGCGTGGCGTGGGAATCTGAACAAAAGAAAACCGGCAGACCCTAGGGCCTGCCGGCGGTTTATGTCGAAGACCGGCTTACTGTCCCGTCGGGACGCCGGAAGGCTGGGCCGGTGCCGGCGCGGCCGGAGTTGCGGGCGTTGCCGGAGCCGTCGTCGCCGGGGCAGTCGTAGCAGGTGCGGTGGCCGCAGGGGCCTGAGTTGCCGGAGCCGCAGTTGCCGGAGGTTGAGTGGCGGGAGCCTGCGGTGCGGGCGCCGCTGCCCCGCTGCTCGGAACGCCGTTGCCGGCCGGCTGATTTGCCGGAGCCTGCGCGCCGCCGAGCGAATCGAGAATGCCGTTGCCCTGGCCGCCTGTTGCCGGAATGCGGTCGAGAATATCGCTCGGACGGCCCTCGTAACGCGTCAATATGCCGAGGCCGAGCGAGGTCAGGAAGAACAGAGTCGCAAGGATCGCGGTGGTGCGCGTCAGCGCATTGGCCGTGCCGCGGGCCGACATGAAGCCCGAACCGCCGCCAATACCGAGGCCGCCGCCTTCAGAGCGCTGGATGAGCACGACGCCAACAAGGGCGAGCACGATCATAAGATGGATGACAATCAATACTGTCTGCATGGGTCCAGTCCTGCCCGCCTGGAGACGGACATAAATAAGAATTCTGGCGGCTCTTTACATGAGGCTTTCATCTATTCCAAGCCCTTCGGGCCGGAATATGCCCTGGGATAAACGAATAAACCCAGGAATAAACAATGCCTCAGGCGAGCAGCGCCTCATAGGCCCGGTAGATGGCGAGGAAGTCGGCCGCTTTCAAGCTCGCTCCGCCGATCAGCGCGCCGTCGACATTGGCGATGCCCATCAGCTCATGGGCATTGGCCGGCTTGACCGAGCCGCCGTAGAGAAGACGCATCTTGCGGCCCTCATCGCCGAAGCGGGCTACAAGTTCTGCCCGCATGAAGGCATGCGCCTTTTCGACATCACCTGATGTCGGCGTCACACCGGTGCCGATCGCCCAGATCGGTTCGTAGGCGATGACGGTATTTTCGGCCGTCGCGCCATCGGGAATGGAGGCGGAAAGCTGGCGTTTGATGACGTCGAGCGCCTGGCCTGTCCGGCGTTCATCCGCCGTCTCGCCGATGCAGATGATCGCCGTCAGCTCTGCGGCGAAGGCCGCCTCCGCCTTGGCGCGAACCAGATGGTCGGTTTCGGCATGGTCGGTGCGCCGCTCGGAGTGACCGACGATGACATAGGTGCCGAAACAATCGGCAATCATCTCGGCCGAGATGTCGCCGGTATGTGCACCAGACGGGTTCTGATGGCAGTCCTGAGCGCCGATCGCCAGCGGGCTGTCGGTGCAAAGCGCCGTCGCCACGTAGAGAAGAGTCGCCGGCGGGCAGATCAGCGCTTGGACCTTGTCGGCCAGCGGCGGGCGAACACCCTCGGCGATCGCTTTGATCTGATCCAGGGAGGCACGCATGCCATTCATTTTCCAGTTTCCCGCCACAAGCGGGCGCACGTCAGGTGTCATGCTGGCCTTCCACAATCTGCTTATGCCTTGGGCAATATCAAAAGCCTGCAGCAAAGAAAAGCATCATGCCCTTGACGTAAGGGGAATCTCTGCGATCTGGAGCATATTTCTGCCGAATATCGACTGCTACAGCGCCGCGCGTCTTTTAAGACACGCAAAGGTAGCATTCTGAATTCCTGCATCGTGCTTTCCAAAAATAGTCTCCGATTTTCCGACCGATACGCTAGCCGGCAAGAATCCAGTTCAACACCCCACGCCAGTCGATCATCCGGATCGGCGTCCCGTGATTTCCGGTCTGAAACAGCGTGAAACGCGCCGGATATTTTGCCTTGTGCAGGCTTTCGAACAGCGCCTGTTGTTCGGAGGCGGCATAGACCGGGTCGCGGCTGCCATGGGCGAACCAGAGCGGCAGCTTCGCCCTATAGAAGGCGCTCTTGATGAAATCCGGATCGGTGACTCCGCTCATGATCAGCATGCCCTTCAGCCGCTTGACACTGTCGCTGTCGCGCGCAATGCCCCAGCAGACTTGGCTGCCCATCGAGGCGCAGGAAAGGATGATCGGTCGGCCGGGCGATTGCGCGTTGGCATAGCGGATCAGGCCGGCGATCGCCGCGACGCCGCTGCTGTCGAAGCTCCTCACGGTCGGCGAATAATAAACGCCGCCATTGCCGGCGACGAGGTTCTTCAGCCGGTTGAAATTGCCGCCGAAGCTGTAATCGTTGGCGCCGAGCCGCCGGTCACCGTCGCGCCCATGGATGAAAATCACCGTGAAAGCGGCACTCTGAGCCGGTCCCACCCTGGTGACATCGAGCTTGATGCCGTCGAGAGACAGCGTCTCGTCCGCCTGGGCCTTGCGGATGCCGAGCGCCACATATTTCTGCTGCACCCGCTTTTGCGGGATCTGGTCGCGGCCGTTGATATCACGCATCTCGTCATAGTCGATGGCCTCGAAGGCGCCATCATCGCCTGTCTGCAGCACGGTCTGCTTCGAAAACAGATCGTCCTTGAAAGGCGCCAGCACATCGGCTGCCTGTGCCGGGCCACCAGCGGATAGCATGGCCGCAGACAAGAAAAACGCCGCAATTGCGGTGATGATGGTGCAATGACTTGTGGACATTCGCATTTGGATGGTTCCTGAAGCCTGCCGCCGCTTGCCATTCCGCGCCCGGCAACGCAAATCATTTGGGAAAAGCCCGCCAAAACTGGCGGTGTCGCGTATAGAGGTGCTTTCTGGCAAAATCTGTCTGATTCGCAAACGTGGCATGAAATGCGGTGATTTTGGGTCGGCGGCGGATGCCCGCCCAAGACAGGATGAAGATCTGAACGGCTCCATGGACGATAGCAACGACCTCTTTTCCGGAATGCCCCTCTCTGAAAAACGCGAGGAGGCGCAGAAGCCTGCCGCTCCGGCCGAGCGGCCGCCGGTGACGGCTGCGCCCGCCGCCGCAGCAGCACCTCCTGCCGGAGCCTCCGCGCGCCCGGCGCCCGCCGCGTCGAACTCCGATGACTACGGCGCCTCGTCGATCCGCGTCCTCGAAGGCCTCGAGCCGGTGCGCATGCGCCCGGGCATGTATATCGGCGGCACCGATGAAAAGGCGCTGCACCATCTGTTTGCCGAAGTCATCGACAATGCGATGGATGAGGCGGTCGCCGGGCACGCCAATTTCATCGAGGTTTATCTCGACCTCGAGGGTTATCTCACCGTCTCCGACAACGGCCGCGGCATCCCGGTCGAGAACCATCCGCAGGTGCCGGGCAAGTCGACGCTCGAAGTCATCATGACCAAGCTGCATGCCGGCGGCAAATTCGACGGCAAGGCCTACGAGACCTCGGGCGGCCTGCACGGCGTCGGCGTTTCGGTCGTCAACGCGCTCTCCGACGACCTCGAGGTCGAGGTAGCGCGAAACCGCAAGCTCTACCGCCAGCGCTTCTCCCGCGGCCTGCCGCAGGGCGGGCTCGAAGAGTTGGGCGACGTCCACAATCGCCGCGGCACCCGGGTGCGCTTCCATCCAGACCCCCAGATCTTTGGGGAGCACATGAAGTTCGATGCCGCCCGCGTCTTCCGCATGGCGCGCTCGAAAGCCTATCTCTTCGGCGGCGTCGAAATCCGCTGGAGCTGCGAGGCGGGCGTGCTGCCCGAAGGCTCCGAGGTCCCTGACAAGGCCGTCTTCCACTTCCCCGGCGGCCTGAAGGACTATCTCCAGGCGACGATGGGCAAGGAGTTCACCGTCACCCGCGAGATCTTTGCCGGCAAGACTGAGAAGACCAGCGGCCATGGCTCGATGGAATGGGCGATCACCTGGTATGGCGGCGATCCGCAGGTACATTCCTATTGCAACACCATCCCGACCCCCGAAGGCGGCACACATGAGGCGGGGCTCCGCATCGCGCTGACCAAGGGCCTGAAAGCCTATGCCGAACTGACGCAGAACAAGCGTGCCGCTCAGATCACCACCGACGACGTGATGATCTCGGCCGTCGGCATGCTGTCTGTCTTCATCCGCGAGCCGGAATTCGTCGGCCAGACCAAGGACAAGCTTGCGACCGTCGAGGCCCAGCGCATCGTCGAGAACGCGTTGCGCGATCCCTTCGACCATTACCTTGCGGACAATCCGAACGAGTCGGCGAAGCTGCTCGACTGGGTGATCGAGCGCGCCGAGGAGCGCCTGCGCCGCCGCAAGGAAAAGGAAGTCAACCGCAAGACGGCGGTGCGCAAACTGCGCCTGCCCGGCAAACTTGCCGATTGTTCGCAGAACACCGCGGAAGGCGCCGAACTCTTCATCGTCGAAGGCGATTCGGCAGGTGGTTCGGCCAAGCAGGCGCGCAACCGCGCCAACCAGGCCATTCTGCCGCTGCGCGGCAAGATCCTCAACGTTGCCAGCGCCGGCCGCGAAAAACTCGGCGCCAACCAGCAGCTCGCCGATCTCATCCAGGCGCTCGGCTGTGGCACGCGCTCGAAATACCGCGACGAAGATCTGCGCTACGAGCGCATCATCGTCATGACCGATGCGGACGTCGACGGCGCCCATATCGCCTCGCTGCTCATCACCTTCTTCTATCAGGAGATGCCGGAGCTGGTGCGTGGCGGCCATCTCTTCCTCGCCGTGCCGCCGCTTTACAAGATCACCCAAGGGTCGAAATCTGCCTATGCCCGCGACGACAATCATCGCGCCGAGCTGATGCAGACGGAGTTCAAGGGCAAGGCCAAGGTCGAGATCAGCCGTTTCAAAGGTCTCGGCGAGATGATGCCCGCCCAGCTCAAGGAAACCACCATGGATCCGTCCAAGCGCACCCTGCTCAAGGTGCTGATCGATGAGGTGGATTTCGAAGGCACCCGCAGCGCTGTCGACGATCTGATGGGCACCAAACCGGAAGCCCGCTTCCGCTTCATCCAAGATCGCGCGGCCTTCGCCGAGAACCTCGATATTTAATGCGTCGCCACGCATTTTAGCATCGACGATTTCACGGAACTGACGAAGAACCGTAACAACTCCGTCAAACAACCGGCGCATGAAGCGGTCGGCGCGCTTTCCCCTTGAGGGAGCGGCAGCGCCGATTCGAACCGTTTTCAAACCCCTTGCCGGATATTTGTCATGACCAAGCGTTTTCTCGCGGCTGCCGCTTTTGTTCTCCTGTCCAGCACCGTCAGCGCCACCGATATCGGCGCCACCTTCGAGACCGCCTGCCCCTTCGGTGATTGCGCCGCCGGCATTTCGCTCTCCTATCTCGGTGAATTCGTCATCCCCACGGGCCACATGGAAAACGGCGTCGAATTCGGCGGCATTTCCGGCCTCGATTTCGATGCCGCCACCGGTCACTATCTCGCCATCAGCGACGACCGCTCGGAAAGAGGCCCAGCCCGCTTCTATGAACTCGACGTCGATGTCGACGCGTCCGGCCTCAAGGGTGTTTCCGTCGTCAAGCAGGTCACCCTGAAGGACAAGAACGGCGCACCCTTCGCCGCCAGGACCGTCGATCCGGAATCGATCCGCCTCGGCAAGGACGGCATCTATTGGGGCAGTGAAGGCGACGGCAAGGCGCTGCTTGCGCCCTTCGTCCGTGTCGCTTCGCCGGACGGCTCCTTCGTCCGCGAATTCAAGCTGCCGGAGGGCTTTGCGCCGACCGCGGACAAGTCGACCGGTATCCGCGACAACCTCGCCTTCGAAGATCTCGCCGTCGCGCCCTCCGGCGATGTTTTCGTCGGTGTCGAAGCCGCCCTCTATCAGGACGGCCCGAACCCTTCGCTGACGTCAGGCAGCCTGTCGCGCATCGTCCGCTACGACGGCGCTACCGGCGAGCCGAAGGCCGAGTACGTCTATCCGGTCTCGCCGATCCCGCAGGCCGCCACCAAGGCCGACGGCGGCAACGACAACGGCATGTCGGAGATGCTTGCCCTCGACGATCACCGCCTGCTCGCCGTCGAGCGGAGTTATGCCCAGGGCTTCGGCAACAGCATCAAGATCATGATGATGGATCTGACTGATGCCACCGATGTATCCGCCATCGCGTCCCTCGCCAAAAACGACCAGCGTGTCGTTCCCGCCCGGAAGAGCCAGGTCCTTGATTTGAGGGCGATCGGCCTTGTTCCCGACAATATCGAGGCCATGTCGCTGGGGAAGGCCAAGGACGGCACCGACGTCCTCATTCTCGGCTCCGACAACAATTTCTCGACCAGCCAGAAGACGCAATTCTACGCCTTCAAGATTCTGCGCCGCCCGCAGCAGTAAGACGCCCGGGTCTGAGCCTCGAATAGCGACGCTTTGTATACGCTTTCATGGTGCGGACCTTGAAACCGCCGGGTTGATGGCCCATAACCAGAGTACAAGAAAAAGAAGAGGCGCGCGTGGGTGTGTTCGACCGTCAGAAAAGCAATCATGAGCCGCGATGGCTCGGATCATCGGCGCAGACGCGCACGCCGCTGATTCCCTCCATTTCGGCGGCGCGCTGGCTGCTGGTCCTGGTCGTCGCTGCCGGCGTCTATTTCTTCTACGGCTTCCTCGTGCCGGTGCTCGCAGCCCTCGTCATCGGCTTTGCCAGCTGGCCGCTCTACCGCAAGCTTCTTGCCCGCGTCGGCGGCAATACGACGATCGCCGCGACCATCGCCATCATCATGATCATCACTTTCCTGGTCATCCCGATCGGGCTTGCTGTGACCTATACGACCGGCGAAGTACGCACCTGGGTCACCTGGGCAATCCACGCCAACCGCGCCGGCGCCCCGACACCCGACTGGATCGTCGCGCTGCCTTGGGCCGGCGCCTACCTCGATGAAGTCTGGACAAAATATATCGGCAGTCCCGGCGCCTTGGGCGAAGTCATCCAGGCAGTCAGCGGCGCCAATATCGGCAACATCTATCGTGCCGTGCTTGCGGCCGGCGGCGGCGCCTTCCACCTGCTGCTGACGCTGCTCTTCATGCTGATCGCGCTATTCTTCGTCTATCGCGACGGTTTCTCCTTCTCCAAGCAGATCGACATGCTGGGCGAGCGTATCCTGCCGAACCGCTGGGAGCGCATTTCCCGCGTCGTGCCGGCGACGATCAGCTCCACCGTCATGGGCATGACGTTGATCGCGATCGGCGAAGGCATTGTGCTCGGCCTTGCCTACTGGATTGCCGGCGTGCCCTCGCCGGTGACGCTCGGCGTTCTGACGGGCGTGATGGCGCTGATACCGGGCGGTGCGCCGCTCTCCTTCACGCTGGTCTCCATCTATCTGCTGGCGAGCGGCTCGCATGTCGCCGGCATCGGTCTCTTCGTCTGGGGTACGGTTGAATTGTTCATCGTCGACAAGACCCTGCGGCCGAAACTCGTCGGCGGTCCGATCAAGCTGCCCTTCCTGCCGACCTTCTTCGGCCTCGTCGGCGGTGTCAAAACGATGGGTTTCCTCGGCCTCTTCATCGGCCCGGTGCTGATGGCGCTGATCGTCGCCATCTGGCGTGAATGGATCCACGAGGCCCGCAGCGCCGACAAGAGCGAAACGGGGCCGCAGATCATCATCGACGAACCGGCCCCACCGCCGGTACCGCGAGTCGCCGAAGGCTGAACATACCTTCGCAGACGGGGCTACCCCAGCCGCTTTTCCATGAACAGGCTGAGCGGGTCCGGCAGGTAGGCGCCGAAAGGCTCGATTTCCCGATATCCGTATTTGCGATAGAGCGCGATCGCCTCGGGTTGGTAGATGCCGGTTTCGAGCCGGATCGCCGTCAGCCCCTCTTTCTCTGCGATTGCTTCGAGCGCATTCATCAGGCTGCTGGCGATCCTCAGCCCCCTTGCCTCGGGATCGACGAACATGCGCTTGATCTCCGCCGTGCCGTCACCGGCCTCGACCAGCGCGCAGCAGCCGACGATCGCATCGTCGCTGCGCGCGACGAGGAAGCTCACCGAAGCTTTCTCCAGCACGGAGAGGTCGACCAGATGGTTGCTTTCCGCCGGATAGAGCGATTGCGCATAGGCATCGGAAAGATCGAGAAGGCGAATGACGCCCTCTTGGCGCGGCGGCTCCAGGGCGATGGTCACGGACATGCTGACTTCCTCTGCTGGCGCGGGGCACAATTTTTCCCGACATGACGAAGAGTTAATGCCGGTGCCTTCATTCGGTTGGAATTGCACCCTCTAAGACGATGAGGTGCTCAATAATCAAGGAAGCAGAATATGCAAGCGGTGCTGATCGCGATGACCATTCTCGGCTGCGACGATTCGATCAGCCAGTGCAATTATGTCGCGACGGTCGATAAACGCTGGGAAACCGTTGCCGCCTGCGATGCGGAAGCCGAACGACGCCTGAAGACCTATGTCAATGTCAACTATCCCTCGGTGATCGCGGTGTGCGAGGCGCCGAAAGCCATCGCCGCCGCCGAGCCGCCGAAGCCGGCGCCCGTGCCTGCCGCTGCGCCCGAGGTCGCTGTCGCAGCGCCCGAGTTACCGGCAGGAAGGATCGCCGGTTTTGCTGAAGGCATCGCCGGGCAGGTCCGCGCCCATCTGCCCTCGGGCAGAAGCGTCAGGGATACACTCACCAAACCCGTGCACTTCGTCTCCGCCAGCTATTCCTGGGTGGTGACGCGGCTCGCTGATTAGGCGGCCGCAAGCGCCGCGTAGACGCGGGCCGATTGTCGCTGCTCGTTAACATGCAGCTTTTCCACCAGGTCGAGCAGTTCGCCGATCGCGCCATGCGCATCATGATGGCGGAATTTTTCGAGAAGACGGCCGCAGACATTGCCGAGCACGCTGCCCGGCGCTTTTCTGGCGGCGTCGCGCCACAGCATCGTCGCCTCGACAAAGATCACGCTGATATTCCTCGGCAGGCCGGCGGACTCGTAGAGCGCACGCACGGCATGCATACGCCCGGTTGCCAGGATCGAACGCACCCGGCGCTCGCTGCACGCGGTCAGATCGACGATCGCGCCGGCGAAGAAGTCCACCTTGCCGGCGCAGAGCGCATGCATCAGGAAGGATGGCGTCAGCCGGCCGTTGAGGCGCAGATGCTGGACGAGGTCGGGGATTTCGCGCGGGGCAATATCGCCGGCGATCGAGACGATGGCAGCCTCGGTCGCCTCGCGGCTGATGCGCTGGAGCCGCTGCAGGCCGATCGCCGCCTGCACCAACGGCAGCCCGATCAGCGCATTGCTGACATGCTGGGTGAGCAACTGGCGGGCATCGGCCGGAAGGTCGCTTCGGTCGAGAAGCAGGTTGCGGATATCGCAGCAGTCCCCGAGCCGTTCGGCGATGCGCTTCAACGACAGGCTGGAGATCACCGCGCCGTCATTCTCGAGCAGGCAGAGGAGTTCTTCCTCGTCGCCGACCTCCGCAAGCGCGGCGGAGACCGGGCGCGTCACATGCGCCCTCGCCGCGATCAGCATGCGGGTCGCGCCATTGCCGCGCGCGGCAAGGTCGACCAGATCAGCGTCGCTCAAAAGTGGCGAACAGGTCACCGCATGGCAGGCAACCTCGGGCTGGTCTTCGGCAAGCGAAAGGATCAGGCTGCGCGGCGCATCGGGCGACCAGGCGATCGCCTCGGCAAGCGCAAGCCGCACGCGTGGCGACGGATCGTCGAGAAGAAAGGTCATCGCCATTTCGGCCGCCGCCCGCTCGTCCGCAGACATTTCGGACTGCAGATAGGCGCGCCCGAGTGCGTTTGCGGCTCGGGCCCGGTCACCGGTCTTGGCCGTTTCGATCCAACGAAGGAAAGCTTCTACGATCACGCGACGCCCCAGCACTTGAACGCGATTCCCTCGCGCTCCATTCAATGCTGCGACCGTAGCGGTAAAAGGTTTAAGATTGGTTCACCATATTTCTTAAGTCTTTATACGCCTTACCGGTTCGGCTCAGCCTTGCTGCGGCTTCGGCCGAACCATCTCGAAAACATCGCTGCCTTCGCTGTAATCCATGTAACCCATGCGGGCGACAGGTCGGGCGATCGACATGTCGAGGCGGCCGTCCCTGACGATCGCTTCGTCGATGCGTATGCCGACCACTTCGCCGAAGACCAGGACGTTTTCGGACGGTTCCCCCGACAGCGTCTTCGGCTCGATGATCTCCGTGACCTTGCATTCGAGCACCGCGAAAGCCTCGCCGACATAGGGCGCGTCGATCAGTTCGGCCGGCTTCGGCGTCAGGCCGGCGAAATCGAATTCGCTGTCGCCGTAGGGCAGCGCCGCCGAGGAGAGATTCATCTTCTCAGCGAGATCGCGGCCGACGAAATTGCAGGTGAAGACGCCGGTCTCGGCCGCATTGCGCTGGCTGTGCTTGCGCCCGGCGGAAGAAAACATCACCAGCTTCGGCCGGTCGGCAACGGCATTGAAGAACGAATAGGGCGCGAGATTGATCGAGCCATCCCTGCCCTTGCTGCCAATCCAGCCGATCGGGCGCGGCGACACGATCGCCTTGAACGGGTCATGCGCGAGCCCGTGCCGGTTGCTGTCGGTGGTGTAGAACATCAGTCGTCTCCGCCGACCCAGGTTACCGTATCGGCAAGTTCCGGCCGCGGCCGCTCAATTGCCGGAAATGTGGTCGAGCCGATATGGATGAAGCCTGCCACCTTTTCATCCGGACCGACGCCGAGCAGCGGATAGGCGCGCTCGTCATAGGCGAACCACTCCGTCAGCCAGTTGGCGACATAACCATTGGCGTTGGCGGCGAGAATGACGTTGAAGCAAAGCGCGCCGGCCGACATCAGTTGCTCCCATTCCGGGATCTTGATATGCGGTCCTGCCTTGCTGACGACGGCGACGACCACGGGCGCACGGGTGAAACGGGTACGCTCGACCTGGATCATCTCTTCGGAAAGTTCGGGCTTTGTCTGAAGTGCCAGCGTCAGAAGCTCCTCGCCGAGACGCACGCGCTGCTCTCCGCGATAGACGATGAACCGCCAGGGGGCGATCTTGCCGTGATCGGGAACACGCGAGGCGAGACGCAGGATCTCCTCGATCTCGGCCTTCTCGGGGCCTGGTTCGCACATCTGGAAAGCGGGGATGGAGCGGCGCACGGCGAGGTAGTCGATCAGCTTGATATCGGATTTCATGCGGGAGAGGCTCTCATTATTTATGCTGCTGCAAAGGGTGGGTCTTGAATTTGCCATCGCGTTGGTCTTGAAGTGGCCTTTGCGATTTCAGAAGTCAATCGGTTCACGAAACAGATGTTTGGCATTTTGCCTTTTGCACGCATCGGCCTTGCCATTGCCCTGATCATACTGACGCCCTTCGGCGCCGGCGCTCAGGATGCCTTCAAGGGATTCAAACAGCTTGAATCGACGCCGAAGATGCCGAAGCTCGATGCCTTCATCGCGCCCGGTGCGGCGCCCGAAGGGGTCAAGCTGCGCGACGTCCCGATGGAGGCCAAGCTGACGGCGGACGGCACTCCGATTGAGGAAGGCCTCTCCTGGTACGTCTTCAGCCCGATCGCCGGATCCGACGGCAAGCTGCCGCTGATCGCCAGCGCCAAGGGCGGGCCCGCCGCCTTCCAGCTCGCTCCGGGCGATTATTTCGTCAACGTCTCCTTCGGCCGCGCCGGCGTCACCAAAAAACTGACCGTGCCCGCTGAAGGCGAGGTCGACAAGCAGGTGATGGTGCTCGATGCCGGCGGCCTGCTGCTCAATGCCGTCTCCGGCACCGATGCCCGCATCCGCCCCGACCAGTTGAGCTTCTCGATCTATTCCTCGGAAGTGCGCGACGATGGCGAGCGCGGCCTCGTCATGGCCGATGTCTCGCCGAATACCGTTGTCCGCCTCAATGCCGGCACCTACCACATCGTTTCCGAATATGGCAGCGTCAACGCCGTGATCCGCGCCGACATCCAGGTCGAGGCCGGCAAGCTGACCGAAGCGACGATCCAGCATCGCGCCGCGCAGATCACCTTCAAGCTGGTCTCGGACGCCGGTGGCGAGGCGATCGCCGATACGGCATGGTCGATCCTGACGGCGGCCGGCGACAGCGTCGGCGAAAGCGTCAGCGCCTTCCCGACCATGGTTCTCGCCGAAGGCGGATATTCCGCCGTCGCCCGCAACAAGGACAAGATCTACCAGCGCGATTTCACCGTCGTCGCCGGCAGGAACACCGATGTCGAGGTCCTGATGAAGGACCAGCAGCCGCAGCCGCCGGCGGATGCTGCCCGCACGGTGCAGCAGGTGCCTGTGGGCACACCGACACCGCCGGGCGTCCAGCCGGCCCCGGTGGCGCCGCTGCCGTCCTACGAACAGCTCGTGCCGCAGGGCGGCGACGACACCAGCCTCGATTGATTTTACCGCGCGCGGTTTCGGCTCAGCCGAGACGTTTGGAAGGCGCGCTTCTGCGGCGCCATCGTTAGGACGGCCTCGTTATCGCGACTTAGAAGCCCCCGGCCGCACAAATCAGCAGGTTTCATCATTGGTATGGGGAGATTCGTTGAAGCGCCGCTCGGACTCGGGCGACGCGCAGACCGGATTTCCGACAGCGCCGAGCCTGGCGCTGTCGGATCCCTGCTATTCAGGCCGCCTTGGCTTTTTTTGCTTCGGCCTTGCGACGAATGTCGGGCGGTGTCGCTTCGAGGGCAAGGCTCTCGACGGCGGCGTCTAGCCCCATCGAAACCTGTTCCTGGCTGCCGAGGCGGCGGATATTGACCGTGCGCTCCTCGGCCTCCTTCCTGCCGCAGACGATGATGACAGGAACCTTGGTGACCGAATGTTCGCGGACCTTGTAGTTGATCTTCTCGTTGCGGAAGTCGGTTTCGACGTTGAGACCGGCCTCGCGCAGCGCCTCGGCCACTTCAAGCCCGTAGGCGTCGGCTTCCGAGGTGATCGTTGCGACCACCACCTGAAGCGGCGATACCCAAAGCGGCATGTGGCCGGCGAAGTTCTCGATCAGGATGCCGAGGAAGCGCTCCATCGAGCCGCAGATGGCGCGGTGGATCATCACCGGCTGCGTCTTTTCGGAGTTGCTGTCGATATAGAAGGCGCCGAAGCGTTCCGGCAGGTTGAAGTCGACCTGCGTCGTGCCGCACTGCCATTCGCGGCCGATCGCATCCTTCAGCGTATATTCGAACTTCGGCCCGTAGAAGGCGCCCTCGCCCGGCAGAATGCCGGTCTTGATGTCATTCGACTGCTGCTGGATCGTCTCCAGCACGCCCATCATCACGTTTTCGGCGCGGTCCCAGAGTTCGTCCGAACCGACGCGCTTGTCCGGCCGGGTCGAAAGTTTGATGGTGACTTCGTCGAAGCCGAAATCCTTATAGACCGAAAGGATCAGGTCGTTGATCTTCAGGCATTCGGCGGCCATCTGCTCGTCGGTGCAGAAGATATGCGCATCGTCCTGCGTGAAACCGCGCACGCGCATCAGCCCGTGCAGCGCGCCCGACGGTTCGTAGCGATGGACATTGCCGAATTCGGCAAGCCGGATCGGCAGCTCGCGGTAGGATTTCAGCCCGTGCTTGAAGATCTGGATATGGCCGGGGCAGTTCATCGGCTTCAGCGCAAAGACACGGTCGTCGTCGGTGTCGTCGCCGGCAACCGTCACCTTGAACATGTTATCGCGGTACCAGCCCCAGTGACCGGAGGTTTCCCACAGCGATTTGTCGAGCACCTGCGGCGCATTGACTTCCTGATAATCGCCGGCCAGCCGGCGGCGCATATAGGCGACCAGCGTCTGGAAGACGCGCCAGCCCTTGCCGTGCCAGAAGACGACGCCAGGACCCTCTTCCTGGAAATGGAAGAGATCCATCTCGCGGCCGAGGCGGCGGTGATCGCGCTTTTCAGCTTCGGCAAGCATATGCAGGTAGTTGTCGAGTTCCGACTGCTCGGCAAAGGCCGTGCCGTAGATGCGGCTCAGCATCGGATTGTTGCTGTCGCCGCGCCAATAGGCGCCGGCCACCTTCAAGAGCTTGAAGGCTGAGCCGATCTGGCCGGTCGAGGCCATGTGCGGGCCGCGGCAAAGGTCGAACCAGTCGCCCTGATAATAGATCTTGAGATCCTGCCCTTCCGGGATCGCGTCGACGAGTTCGACCTTGTACTGCTCGCCCTTGTCGGCGAAGACCTGTTTCGCCTTCTCGCGCGACCAGACCTGCTTGGTGAAGGCGGCGTTGCGGGCGATGATTTCCTTCATCTTCTTTTCGATCTTCGGCAGATCGTCGAGTGTGAAGGGCTCGTTCTTGGCGAAGTCGTAATAGAAGCCGTTTTCAATGACCGGACCGATCGTCACCTGGGTGCCGGGCCAGAGTTCCTGCACCGCTTCGGCCATGACATGCGCCGCGTCGTGGCGGATGAGTTCCAGCGCGCGGTCGTCATTGCGGGTGATGATCTCGATCCTGCCCGTCGGCACGGGATCGGAAAGGTCGCGCACGGTGCCGTCGATTGCAACGGCGACTGCCTTCTTGGCGAGCGACTTGGAAATGGATTCGGCGACATCCCGGCCGGTTGCGCCAGCATCGTAGCTGCGCACGGAACCATCGGGAAATGTCAGGGAAATAGCTTGGGACATCGAAATTCTCCTTGTCCAGTCCCGCCAACGAATGCGGGTGGTTGCAACGACAGCGCCTCCGTCCTTGGATGCGCCGCCGCCTGATAGCCAGATTTGCTGCCCGAGTAAAGAAAAAGCGGGGCGATCCGGCACCGAAACGAGGTCGTGCGTCTATCCGCCGTAGGTCATTGCGTAATCCCTGAGCGCCGATTTCAAGGGCTGGTCAATCTCATCGTCCAGTGGCCCATCGTAAAGGCCGCGTCGCGAGAGGCTTCTTTTCAGTGCCGTGCGGGTGAAAGATGAAAACGCCTTCAACTCATCGGCAATCTGCCGGTCTCCCTGCCGCATTGCCAGAAGGATGTTTTCGGCTGCGTTATCCGAACTGAAGGTCGCATCATAGGCATAGGCCAGCCGATAGGCGGCTCTGTTGTAGCCAGTGTCCATCGCCCGCAGATACCACTTGATGGCCTCTTGCCGGTTGACAGCAATTCCGAGGCCATCGTCGTAGAAACGCCCGAGCGAGAACATGCCGCCGGCCGAATTCAGCTCGGCGGATTTTTTGTAATATTGGAATGCGATAGCCTGATCTTGATCCTTGCCGTTCTCGTAGTACCACCCAAGATTAAGAGCGCCGGCCGCAGATCCCGCATCGGCCGCCTTCTGATACCAGTTGCGGGCGATGGTCTGGTCCTCTTTGGTGCCGATGCCATTCTGGTAGTAGTAGCCGACGGCGTTCATCGCTTCAGGATATTGCTTGAAGGCCGCCATCATGAACCAGCTGAGCGCCTTGGAGCGATCAATAGGCACGCCCTGCCCGTATTCGTAGATATCGCCCAGGGAGTATTGCGCTTTCGCATTGCCATGGGCCCCGGCCTTCGTCAGCCATTCCAGAGCTTTGCCGAAATCCTTCAGGTTTCCATCCGCTCCTCGATAGAGCGTCCCGAGCCTGTACATCGCATCAGCAGAGTTCTTGTTCGCCGCCGCCTCGTACCACTCGATCGCTTTCGCATAGTCGCGGGCGACCCCATCGCCATCCTCATACTTGATGCCGAGCAGGATCATCGCCGTGACGTTACCGGCGGCCGCGCCTTTTTCCAGATAGTCGATCGACTTGCCGTCGTCCCGCGGCAGGTTGGCATCATTGGCGTACATTTCGCCAAGCTCGGCGAAGGCATCGATAAATCCGTTCTCTGCAGCGGCCTTAAACCAGTGTACGGCTTCTCTCGAATCCTGAGCCGTACCCTCGCCTCTTTCATACAAAAGCCCAACACAATACTGGGCCTTGGCCGAGCCATTTTCGGCCGCCTTGAGATACCAGACAAAGGATTTTTTAGCGTCGGCAGTCGTACCCGAACCGTCATAGGAGCGGTCAGCGACTTCGAGAAATGCGTTGGTATCTCCTGCCTCCGCCGCCTTCTGGAACCATTCGAAAGCTTTGACCACATCCTTGGGAAGGCCGCCGCCTTTTTCATAACCATAGGCAAGCACCCGCATGGCGTCTGTCTCGCCGGCGGCCGCAGACTTCTCCAGCCATTTCACGCCGTTTTCGACGTCACGAGGACCACCCGTTCCCATATAGAGCGATTGACCGAAACGTCGGGCGCCGCTGGAATCTCCGAGTTCGGCAGATTTTCCATACCAGATGCGGGCTTCGCTCTCGTCTACCGGCACACCTTTACCTTGCTCATACATGGCGCCCACATCTGCCATGGCACGGGCATTCCCACGAGAGGCAGCTTCCTTCATCCAGTACATGGCCTGGTCATAGCGCGGATCGGGCATCTTCAATAAAAGCAAAGCCTTGCTGCGATAGGCAGCGAGTATGTCTTGCGCAATTGCCTGATCCAGCAGGCTCTCGGCCTTTGCGAAGTCACGCTTCGTCTCTCTGCCCGCCACGTAGACGTCTGCCAGCGTCCTCATCGCATTGCCGTCGCCAAGTGCCACGGCTTTCTCAAGGAGATCGAGCGCGGTCTTTCTCTGCGTCTTGTCCCCATCTCTCAGATAATATCGAGCAAGCGTCCTCATTCCATCGGCGGAACCTTTCCGCACCAGGTCGTCCAGCATGGCAACGGCGCGGCTGGCATTCTTCTCCGTTCCGATGCCTTTCGTGTAAAGGAATGTGATGTCCGTTGTCGCTCTCTCATGGCCCAGTTGTGCTGCGGCTGAAAGCAGTCCAAAACCCCGCTCGGCGTCAACGGGAACACCAATCCCGTCCAGATACATCCAGGCAAGCGACCTCTTGGCGGGAATGTAGCCCAGCCGATCTGCAAGTTCGAAATAGGAGCGCGCCATGACAAAGTCCTGCGCAACGCCCCACCCCAACATGTACATCTCTCCAAGATAGTCGGCGGAGCGCGGATCGTTTGCTTCTCTTGCCTTTCTCAGCCAGGCCAGCGCGGCTTTGAAATCACGCTCACGCCCGAGACCGTAAGCAGATGCCTTCGCCAGGTAATCCATGGAGGGTGCGTGCCCCTGGGCCGCCAACTCCTCGAATCCGGCAAGGGCCGGTTCGAATTGCTGAAGGTTGAACTTGCTGGCGAGCCAGAAATAACGGGCGTCGATGGAGCTTGGTTCTGCCTGCAAATAGGCTTCGCAAGCGGCAAGCGCATCCCGCCAGTAAGCGAGATTGTCGATTTCTACGCCATCACGCGCCAGATGGCGGCACGTGGCTTCCGATGCTGGGTCAACTGCGGTTGCAGCAGCTGCCGGGGAGTTGGCAATAGAGACGGCGAGAAAAAGCGAGGCAGTCGCGAGATAGTGAAAGAGCTTCATCAGTGACGGAATTTCAAAAATTAGAACAGGAAATACACTGATATCTGTCACTTATTCAACTGCAAGTACATTTTTTCTCAAGTGATGAAAACCTTTGAAGACGTGTTTTCCTTGCATCTAATCCAGCATGTCCATCAGAGTTCGCACCGTGTTCCAGTGCGCAGCATACCGACCGTCAGTAGCGGCATCATTTCCTGTCTGAGTAAAGAAGAAGCGGGGCTATATGATCATTTCGGTGAGGCCGCGCACGGTGTTCCAGTTGCACATCGTACCGACGCCAAGCTGCTTGGTCGTCAGCGCCGAAAGCAGCTTGGATTGGCTCGGCTTGCCGGCGAAATCGATCCAGAGATCGCCGCCGACGACGGCGATGCGCTGTCCCTCCGTCATCAGCGGCTTCAGCGCCTCCACCTTCTTCGGGTCGACCGGCAGACGCATCACCCGGACGATCACCTGGTCGCCGTTGCCGTCCTTGAAGGGATTGGTGCTGCAAAGCGCCATCCAGGTGCAGTCGCTGCGCACGATGATATCGACATGTTTGCCGAACTTTTCTTCAAAGCCCTCTTCCAGGGTTACTTCGAGTTCGTGCGGCCGCATATCGTCGGCCTCGAAGACGAGATTGCCTGTGGAAACCAGCGTGCGCGGCTCGCGATAACCGAGTTCTTCGGCAAGTGCGCGCAAATCCTGCATGATGACGCGGCGATCGGGCGTCAGGACAATGCTGTGCAGAAGGGCTATGAAGGTGCTCATGGCACTCGCCCTCTCTTGCGTCCGAGGGCGAGATAACGCCATGGGGTCCACCAGCGGAAGCTGTCGCCGAGTATCTCCGGCACCTGGTCGAGGCCGCTGGTGCCGCCCGGGCCGCAGCGGCCGACGCGAAACAGCGTCATCCAGCCGCCGGCCCAGAGGCCGTGGCGGGCGATCGACTCGTAGCCATATTCGGAGCAGGTCGGGATATGGCGGCAGGAATTGCCGACAAAGCCGGACAGCGTCAGCTGGTAGAGGCGGATGAGACCCATGCCGAGCAGGCGGTCGGGAGTTTTGCGGAAAGGACCGGTGTAATTGCGGGAAGTGCGTGCGGCCTTTTCACGCGGCTTGTCCGATCCGGCGGCGCCACCGTCGTCCTCATCTTCAGCCTGCTGGGCGCAGAACTCGCACATGTTAGTTACGCCTCGACAACTTCCGCCCGTTTCGCCTCGATCTGCCCGATCGCGTCAACGACCGCATCGAAGGTCAGCATCGTCGAAGCATGGCGGGCCTTGTAGTCCCGCACCGGCTGGAGATAACGCATGTCTTCGAACCGTCCCTGTGGCCCCGCTCCATCCGCCTTCAACATGGCGAGCATGTCCTGGCGTGCCTGGCGCAATTCGCCCGATGTGGCGCCGACCACATGGCGGGCCATGATCGAGGACGAGGCCTGGCCGAGCGCGCAGGCCTTCACCTCATGGGCAAAACCGGTCACCGCATCGCCATCCATCTTCAGCCAGATCCGCACCTTCGAGCCGCAGAGCTTGGAATAGGCCTGGGCGGTCGCATCCGCATCATCAAGCGTGCCGGTCAACGGAATATTGCCGGCGAATTCGAGGATTTTGCTGTTGTAGATATCGTCCATGCTGGATTTCCGCTCCAAAATCACTGCGGATCGGCCTTTATGGGGGCGTTATTGTCATCAAAACAAAAAACACACCGTGTCGTCTGAGGATACTTACATACGATGGCCGTCTTCCTATATGTATGTCGTTCGAAGGCCATTAAAATGCAATGGCCTCGTGTAAGTTTGATTGGGAAACCGTGCCGGACGGGCTGAACTTGCCCTGAAAGCCCCGGAGCCTGCCAAAGGTGCATGAATTCCCGCATGGGATTGACCAGTGGCGATTCCGACAGATGGGTCCGCGGTGCGGACCAGGAGACCATTGTTCATGGACGCCATCGTAAAGAATTTTCCGCAGACGAACCGCGACTCGGATCGCCCCTCCCAGCAGGAGGCGGAGGAAGCCGTTCGCGTTCTGCTGCGCTGGGCCGGTGATGACCCGACGCGTGAAGGCCTGCTCGAAACGCCGGCCCGCGTCGTCAAATCGTACCGCGAACTCTTTTCCGGTTACGACATGGCGGCGGAAGACGTGCTCGGCCGCACATTCGAGGAGGTCGCCGGTTACGACGACATGGTCCTCGTCAAGGACATTCCGTTTTACTCGCATTGCGAACACCACATGGTGCCGATCATCGGCAAGGCTCACGTCGCCTACATGCCGGACGGACGTGTGCTCGGCCTGTCGAAGATTGCCCGTGTCGTTGAGATCTATGGCCGCCGCCTGCAGACGCAGGAAACGATGACCGCGCAGATCGCCCGGGCAATCGACGATACGCTGCATCCGCGCGGTGTCGCCGTGTTGATCGAGGCCGAACACATGTGCATGGCGATGCGCGGCGTTCAGAAGCAGGGCTCGACCACGTTGACGACCACCTTTACGGGAACGTTCAAGACGGAGCCGGCCGATCAGGCCCGTTTCATGACTATGGTGCGGAGCCGCTGATACCGGCTCCCTCAGGAGGGCCGCGATGAGTCAACTGATCTTCAATCAACCATCCGAGGACAAGTCGGCGTTGGAAGACGCCGGCGATTTCACGCCACGTTTCGACGACCGCGGCCTGATCACCGCGATCGTCACCGATGCTGGCGATGGCGAGTTGCTGATGGTGGCGCATATGAATGCCCAGGCATTGGCGCTGACCATCCAGACCGGCACGGCGCATTATTTCAGCCGTTCGCGCGGCAAGCTCTGGAAGAAGGGCGAGACCTCCGGCAATCTCCAGACCGTGAAGGAAATCCGCACCGATTGCGATCAGGACGCCATCTGGCTGAAGGTCGAGGTCGCCGGCCACGACGCCACCTGTCACACCGGCCGCCGCTCCTGTTTCTACCGGACGATCACGCTTCAGGACGGAAAGCCGATGCTTGATATCGTTGACGACGAGCTTCAATTCGATCCGCAGGATGTCTACGGAAAATAGCCCGAATTTCCCGGTACTTGCTCCTTATTGCGCCAGAAACCGCTTCTATATACCATTTGGAAACTGATCGGGCACACTATCGGAAATCACGTGTTCTGCTGGGAGGGGAGAGCGCCATGTTGAGCTGGAGTCTGCATCGTCAAAGCTCTGAAGGCGAGGGTTCTGGTTCCGGCATGTCGACCACGCTCGATATGCTCCCGCCTCCGGCGCCTCAAAAGAAAATCAAGATTGCGCTCGCGCTCGGCGGCGGCGCTGCCCGCGGCTGGGCCCATATCGGTGTGCTGCGCGCACTCGACGAGGCTAAGGTCGAGATCGGCATGATTGCCGGCACCTCTATCGGCGCGCTGGTCGGCGGCTGCTATCTCGCCGGCAAACTCGATGAACTCGAAAGCTTCGCGCGCTCGCTGACGATGCGCCGTATCGCAAGTCTCCTCGACCTCACCATCGGCGGCAGCGGCCTGTTCGGCGGCATGCGGCTGACCAAGCGCATGCAGGAACATCTCGAAGGCCTGAACGTCGAGGATCTCGACCGGCCATTCGTCGCGGTCGCGGCCGAGGTCAATACCGGCCATGAGGTCTGGATTGCCAATGGTTCGCTGATTACGGCGCTGCGCGCCTCCTATGCCCTGCCCGGCATTTTCGAGCCGGTGCGCAGCAACCATCGCACGCTGGTCGACGGGGCGCTGGTCAATCCCGTCCCCGTCTCCGTCTGCCGCGCCTACGAACAGCCGCTCGTCGTCGCCGTCAATCTCAATTACGATCTCTACGGCCGCTCGGCCGTCGTCCGGCACAATGCCAGCCTCTCTCCGCAGGAAGTGCAGAAGCAGGAAGAGGCGCCCTATGCGCGCCTCGGTATGACCGGCGTCATGGTGCAGGCCTTCAACATTATCCAGGATAGGATCGCCCGCGCCCGCCTTGCCGGCGACCCGCCGGATATTTCACTGCAGCCGCGTCTCAGCTATATCGGCCTTTCCGAATTCCACCGGGCTGGCGAGGCGATCGAACGCGGCTACGAGGAAGCCAGGGCCCGGCTCCCCGAGATCAAGCGCATGCAGGAAGTCTACGCCAGCCACCCCTGATGCAGGCCGTCTAAAAGCCTGCAGCGGTTTTGCGATAACGACATCGGTCAAGCACGGCCGGCTAAAACCTCAGCCGGCGATATAGGCCTTGATTTCCTCGGCCTCACGCTCGACTTCGGCGATGCGCGATTTCACCACGTCGCCGATCGAAATGATGCCTGCAAGCTTGCCATTGCTTTCCACCGGCACGTGACGGAAACGGCGGCTGGTCATCAGCTCCATAAGCTCGTTGACGGTCGTATCCTCATGGCAGCGGTAGACCTTCGCGGTCATGACCTGGGCCAGCGACTGGTCGAGGCCTGCCTTGCCGTGTTTGGCGATCGCATGCACGAGATCGCGCTCGGTGAACATTCCCGAAATCCTGTTCTCCATGCCGACGACGACGATGGCGCCGATCTTTTTCTTGCTGAGGATGGCGGCCGCCTCGGCGACGGTAGTGCTCGGCCCGGCAGTGATGACGTCTCTGCCCTTCAGGTCGAGGATTGCTTTGACTGAACTGGTCATTCGAACCTCCTATGTCCGTGAAACACTTGTCACAGGCATCCGCGGCGGTTTCTCCCCCCATCGCAGATAGGTTGATGGTGCACTGCCCGGCTCAGGATTGCAACATATCCTTCTCGGTTCCGTCAGGTTCCATCACCGGCGGGCGCGGCGCCCGATCAAACAGCGAAAACAGCAAGAAGCCGAAGACGAATCCGCCGATATGCGCATCCCAGGCAATCGCCTGGTCGCTGTCGCCGACGAGCGGGATGCCGACGGCGATCAGCGCGTTGCCGACCAGCCAGAGCAGCATGAAGATGATGACGGTGCGGCTCTTCAGCGCCCCGACGATGGAAAGCCGGGGATTGAGATGCGCCGGCGCCATCGGCCGCCGTTCGGCCGGAAAGGCGAATCGACAGGCGGCGCCCATCAGCCCGGAGATGACGCCCGACGCGCCGATCAGCAGTGACACATCCCCCCAGTTCAGCACCGCGTGCAGGGCGGCGGAGGCGACGGCGGAAAAAACCCAGAAGAGCACGAAACGCAGCGTCCCGATGCGGCGCACGACCGGCGCGCCGAAGGCCATCAGCCAGAAGGCGTTAAAGAGGATATGCTGGACGCTGCCGTGCAGCAGCGAATAGGTGACGGGCGTCCAGAACAGCTCCGGCCCTTGCTGCGACAGCGGAATCACATAACGGGCGGGAACGAAGCCGAAGGTGAAGAACAGCCAGTTCAGCGCATCGTCGGAGAGCAGGAGTTCCTGCACCGCATAGATGACCCCAAGCAGGCAAAGGCTGAAGAACAGCGCCGGAGGAAGGTTGAAGACCGGTTCGCGCGGTGGCCGTGCCGGCGGCTGGACCTCGGGAGGTTCGGGCGCCCTATGCGGCTCGGCCGTCTGCTCATTCATCTGTGTTTCGCCTCGTTGAGGCCACAGCCATACAGGAGCGACTGTCAAAAAAAAAGCCGTCCGAAGTGCCGGACGGCGTACCGGGAGCTCCAGGAAAGACCTCGGCCCGTAGGTTGTGCTGAACTTCGAAAGTCGAAGCGATGCGGAACAGTGTCACGACGGGCACCGCATCTCAACCGAAACCCTTTCTTAACCTTAACCGCCGCGATCTGGCATGAAATCCGCATAGTAGAGCCTGTACGGGCAATGACTGCCCGAAAATGATCCGGAATGGGACAGGTTGGTGTGAAATGCGTGTGCAAACGACCATCGAAATTTTTGACTACTGGAACCGTATCCGCGGCGCTGCCGATGCGCCGCTGAAATCACAGGTCGAACCCTCCGCCGTCCCCCACCTGCTCCAGAGTTTGTTTATTCTTGAGAGGCGCGAGGGCGGAGATATCGGTTTCCGGCTCGCCGGCACCCGCATCTGTGATCTCTTTGGGCGTGACCTGCGCGGCGAACGTTTTTCGTCTCTCTGGGCAAATAGTCAGCTCGCGGACATCGAACGCACGGCGATGGGTGTCATGGACCATGCGATGCCGGCTCTGTTCAACGCCACCGGCTACAGCACCGTCGGTCATCAGGCCTCCTTCGAGATTATCATGATGCCGCTGCGTTCGCCGGACGGCGCCTGCGACCGGCTGCTCGGCGCGATCGCGCCGGCCGTAACCGCGAGCTGGCTGGAGATCGTACCGCTCGAATTCCTGGCGCTCGACCGCAGCCGCCTGCTGCCCGGAAAATTCGACAAGCCAGCACCGGCCGACCTGCGCCCCATCAACAGGATCGTCGCTGGCAAAAGCATCCATTTCGGGCAGGTCATGCGCCGCATGGTGTCGCAGCTGCTGAGCGTGGAGGCTCGCTGACGGTCCCATTTTAGGACATCGGATATACTCGTTTTCCGCTACGTCGGGACTGGGCGAAACAACCTTCTGTTAATGGATTGTGGGTAAAGATCGGTCTCTGCGATTTTGATGAAGAAGCCCTTTGATGCACTCGTTCCAGCCAGCTCAGACGCAACGACCTGCGCCGCGCCCTGAACAGGGCGTTTTCCAGCGCGTGCCCATCAATATGCAGGGCCGGCTGATGCTTGCGAATTACGAGGAATTCGAATGTATGGTGATCGACATGTCGCCTGGCGACATGTACGTCACCTGCCCCGGCCGGCCGCGCGCCAACGAACGCGTCGTCGCCTATATCGACCATCTCGGCCGCGTCGAAGGTTATGTCCAGACGATCGATGGCCGTGGCTTCACCATGTCGATCAACGCCACCGACCGGAAACGCGAGAAACTCGCGGCCCAGCTCACCTGGCTTGCCAACAAGCACGAACTCGGCCTGCCCGAGGATCGCCGCCACGACCGTCTGACGCCACGCGACACGAAGACCGAACTGACGCTCGAGGACGGCACGCGTTATTCCTGCCGTATCATGGACCTTTCGCTGTCGGGCGCTGCCGTCGACGTCGAGATGCGCCCTTCGATCGGAACGGCCGTGCGCCTCGGCAACATGCGTGGTCGCGTCGTGCGCCACTTCGTCGAAGGTGTTGCGATCGAATTCCTGTCGATCCAGTCCCGCGAGACGCTGCGGGAATTCCTTTAGCAGCTGCTGAAAATGGGCGATGCCACGGATTCCGTGGCGGGTGCCAATTCTCGACAGACTTCCATCGAACGCGATTGCCAGGTCCGGTGCGCACCCGGTCAGGTCGTGTTGAAAAGCCTGCACTTCACCGCGACGACTTTGCAAGCGGCTACAAATCTGGCTTTGGAACGCAGCGTGAATTCCTGTCGCAAGTCGTTCCACCCAGGCGGTAGATTATATTATGTGTGGAACAAGCTGCGACACCGATCGGCACCCAACGAGGTCGCCCAAAATTGTGCGGTGATTTTGCGTCCCAGAGCGCTCCGCCCTCACCCGTCTTCCCTTTGTCAGCGAGATGATGGATAAGGTCCGCTTCGACCGCAGGCGCACCGATGTCAGCTCTCTATCCCGAAATCGAACCCTATGATCATGGTCTGCTCGATACCGACGATGGCAACCAGATCTACTGGGAGGCCTGCGGCAATCCGGCGGGCCGCCCGGCGCTGGTGTTGCATGGCGGCCCTGGCTCCGGCTGTTCGCCCACGGCGCGCCGCTATTTCGATCCCGATGCCTACCGAATCATTCTGTTCGATCAGCGCAATTGTGGCCGCAGCCTGCCGAGCGCTGCCGATCCCGAAACCGATCTCTCCCTCAACACCACCTGGCATCTCGTTGCCGATATCGAGCGGCTGCGGGCCTGTCTCGGCATCGAGGCCTGGCTCCTTTTCGGCAATTCCTGGGGTTCGACGCTGGCGCTGACCTATGCCGAAACCCATCCGGAGCGTGTCTCCGCGGTCGTCCTGTCAGGCGTGACCACCACCCGCCGCTCGGAAATCGACTGGCTTTATCGCGGCATGGCGCCGCTCTTTCCGGAAGAATGGCACCGTTTCCGCCAGGCGGTTTCCCCAGGCAGCCAGGGACGAGATGAGGACATGGTTGCCGCCTATCATCGTCTCCTCAACGATCCGGACCCGGAGACGCGCCTCAAGGCGGCGCGCGACTGGCATGATTGGGAGGCGGCCTCGATTCTCCTCGCCGATCCCCAAGGCCTGCCGCGCCGCTGGGCCGATCCGGCCTATTTGCTAACACGGGCCCGCATCATCACCCACTACTTCAGCAATGGCGCCTGGCTGGAGGACGCCCAGCTTTTGAAGAACGCCGCGCGGCTCACCGGCATCCCCGGTATCCTGCTGCAGGGACGGTTCGACATCGAGGCGCCGCTCGTCACGGCCTGGGAACTGGCCCGCGCCTGGCCGAAAAGCGAGCTCAGCATCCTTGCGCATGCGGCCCATTCCACCGCAAATCCCGATATGAGCGCGGCGATCGTCGGTGCCACCGATCGATTTCGCGATAACTAGCAAAAATAATTTCCTGCCGGAATCGAGGATCTGAGCGACAATCTGCTTTTGAACCGGCCGAATCGGCCCATTCCAGCGGCATCGCCGGCCGGCTGCGCGTTGCCGCAGATCGCCAGCCGGCAGCTGAGATTTACCCGGCTCAACGAAAATCCTTAACATGCGGGCGGCAACGCAACCCCTTCGCGGGCGAAAGCCTTGTTGCGTTGATTACAATTTTAATCGATTTCGCGACAAATCCGCGTCAAATTTTATGCGCATTCGAATCTGTTTTTAGCCAAGTTTTATCGGCATTTGAATCAACTAAGCCTTTAATTCTAATGCGTAATTTTGCGTGAGATAAAAACGTCTGTGCCATTGTCACCTCAACTTACGGGGAGACGGCAATGACAACTGCGAATATCCTGAAAGGCGGCCTTCTGGCCGGTGCCATCATGATGGCAATGGCGGGTTCGGGACAGGCAATGCCCGCCAGCATGGTACTGGCAGGCAATGCCAGCCCGCCGATCGGACACTATGAATTCTGCAAGGCGAATCCGACGGAATGTGTCGAAGTCGGCGGCGATGCCGGACCGGCCATCCTCAACGAGGATCGCTGGAAGGAAATTCTCAAGGTCAACTACACCGTCAATTCGACGATCCAGCCGATGACGGATGAGCAGATCTACGGTGTCGAAGAGCGCTGGGCCTATCCGCGCACCGTCGGCGACTGCGAGGACTACGCCCTGCTGAAGCGCAAGATGCTGATCGACGACGGTTTCTCGCCGTCCGACACGCTGATCACCGTCGTGCTGCAGCCGAATGGCGAAGGCCATGCCGTGCTGACGGTCCGCACCGATCACGGCGACTTCATCCTCGACAACATGCGCAACAAGGTGCTGCTGTGGTCGGATACCGAATACACCTATCTGAAGCGCCAGTCCGCCGACGATCCGGCGCGCTGGTCGAAGCTTCAGGACGGCCGCGCTGTCGCGGTCGGTAGCGTCAAGTAAGAACAGCCTGCCGGCCAATGCCGGCTGCTGCCTGCGGCCCGGTCAGTCCCCGCATCCCGTCCCCGACCGGTGCCCAAGAGCCGTTCCCGCTGTCCCGGGAACGGCTCGCTCCTTTTTGAGCCTTACGCCATCAGCGCATTAGCGAATTATTAACCCTGCTGGTCCGATCATGACGATGAGATTCATCATCGGCACCGGCGGCTCATGTTCTTCCTGCGGCGGACCGAAACCCGAAGAACCGCCATGAGCCATGCCGCGCACAGCGCACCCGACGAGCAACCGCTTCTTTCCATGGGGTTTCTCCTCCGCACGATGGCGGTGATCGCCGTACTGGCGCTCCTGACTGTTGCAATCAGCATTGGCGGCCGTTGGTTCGGCCGGCATATCTCGCTTGCCGGCAACACCGACAGCACGGCTGAAATCAAGCTGGCCATCGGCCGCGACACCGTGAAATTCCCCGAGAATGCCATCCGCTTCCCGAGTCAAAGACACGAAGGCGCCGCCGAGCGCGTCGATCTCTACCTCGCCTGGCCTGAAATGCAGGGTTACGGCAAGGAAAACCACCTTCGATTCGACGATATCGCTCAATCCTCCGGGCTGATCTTCCTGCAGATCACCCAGAGCACCATGTCGCGCGACATGTCCGGGCGGCTGGAACCGATCTATTCGCATCTGCTTGAAGGCCCGGCCGAGTCCTTCCGGGACGGGCTGACGCTGCACCGTCTTCGCGCCGATGCGGGTTACGGCGATGAAGTGCTGCTGACGGCGCCCATCAAGGGTGGGCAGGATTACGTCGTGCGCTGCATATTGCCGTCAGCCCCAGATAAGGCGGCGGGCGGAGATTGTCAGCGCGATATCAAGGTCGGCAGGGATCTCAGCGTTCTCTACCGTTTCTCAAGCAGCCATCTCGACGACTGGGAACATATTGATGCCGCTATCCGCACCTTTGTGGACGCGCGTCTTGTGAACCGTTCTGCGACAAGTCCCTAAAATGCTCTCCGGACAGCGAAATAAACGATTCATCATAAACGGATTGGTAACGCCCAACCGGTAATTTTAGAAGACGAGCTGTACGGCGGGAGGTGTGCGGTTCCTGCCAAAATCTGAAGTGCCAAATATCTGAAATGCAAGCGAAGAGTGGAATAGTGTCAAGGTCAGTCTCCTCCGTATCATCGTCCCGATCCGGCAGTTTTTTCGCAAAGCTGCTGGCGATCCTTTCGGTGGCCGTCACGATCGTCCTGGTCGATTCGGTGAATGCCGACGCGGAAGCGGCAAATCCGAAATATGCAGGCATCGTCGTCGACGCCAAGACCGGTAACGTTCTCTACAGTGAGAATGCCGACCGGCTGCAATACCCCGCCTCCCTGACCAAGATGATGACCCTCTACATGACCTTCGAGGCGTTGGAGCAGGGTCGCATCCGCCTCGATACGCCGGTCCCCTTCTCCGCCCATGCGGCAGCCCAGGCGCCGACCAAACTCGGCGTGCGCGCCGGTGGCACGATCACCGTCGAGCAGGGCATTCTCGGTCTCGTCACCCTGTCGGCCAATGATGCCGCAACTGCGCTCGGCGAAATGCTGGGCGGTGGCAGCGAGGATCGCTTCGCCCAGCTGATGACCGCCAAGGCGCATGCGCTCGGCATGACGCGCACCACCTATCGCAACGCCAACGGCCTGCCCAATACGGCGCAGATGACGACGGCGCGCGACCAGGCCCGCCTTGGCATCGCCCTTCGCCAGCATTTCCCGCAATATTACGGCTATTTCTCCACCCGCGCCTTCAAGTTCGGCAGCCGCACGATCCGCAGCCACAACCGCCTGGTCGGTTCGGTGCGCGGCGTCGACGGCATCAAGACCGGTTACACGCGCGCTGCCGGTTTCAATCTGGTGAGCTCGGTGCAGGTCGACGGCAAGTCGATCGTCGGCGTCGTTCTCGGTGGCGCCTCGACGCCTGCCCGCGATGCCCAGATGCGCAATCTGATCGCCAGTTACCTGCCGAAGGCATCGAGCCGCGGCGGATCGTCGGCGCTGATCGCCCAGGCAGCCCCTGCCCCGGCGATGATCGAGACGCCCGCTCCGGTCCTGCCGCAGAAGGCCCAGCAGAAAGCTCAGCCGCAAATGGCCCAACAGCAGGTCGCAAAGACGATCACCGCAGCGCAGCCGCCGATTTCAGCAGCGGCTGCCGATCTCAGCCTGCCGCACAAAGGCCCGCTGCCGGATGCGCGCTATCAGGTTGCCGAAACCGAAGTCGCCTATGCCGAGACCGCTCAGTCGAAATCCGACAATCCGCTGGTGGCGCCGATGCCGGCGCCGACCAAAGTCAAGACCATGACCTTCAAGCAGCAGGCATCGGTCGCTGTGCCGACGCCGGCACCCGCCTATATGCCGCCGGAACAGGGCGATACCTCGGTCGATGAGGTCACCACCGCCTCGACCACTCCCTCCCCGACTCGTGCTGCTTCAACCAGCAACGGTCCGGCCGGCTGGGTGGTGCAGGTCGGCGTCTCGCCGAGCCGGCAGATGGCCATGGATCTTCTGGAAAGCGCCAAGAGCAAGGGCGGCAAGGCGCTGGCCTCGGCAAAGCCCTTCGCGGTCGCCTATGCCGCTGGCGGTGACCAGCTTTATCGCGCCCGCTTCGGCGGCTTCGGTGACCAGCGCGACGCCGTCAATGCCTGCAAGGCCTTGAAGAAGGCCGGCATCAAGTGCTGGGCGGCTGCCCAATGAGCTATTCGATGCTGCCTGCAAGATGGCCGGCGGCATCGGTGACGGCCGGAATCGGTGTTTGCGTTTCCGGCCACCTTTCTTGAACTCGATCAGTATTGCGTACGGGGAAAACAATGGCGATCAATGAGAATTTTCCAGGAGTGCCAGCCGACCGCCGCATGGCGGCTAAAGGGCGCTCATCCCTCCATCCGCTGCACGAGGCGGCCTTGCGCCTTGCCGAGATCGGCCTGCAGCGGCCGAAGGCGAAGTCTCCGAAGACCCGGGATCTCATCAATCTGCTGCTGTGCCATGGCGCCCGCGCCTGGCGTTACTCCCAGCCCGAAGCCCGCATCCATCTGCATGTGACCTCGCCGGACGGCAGCGCGCCGGTGCAGTTGCGCCTGCGCTGAACTGCAGAGCGCCGCGCGTCCGAAAGGACGCGCGGAAGACGTTCAATCCACGCATAAACCTTTCCGGAAATCGGCTCCGGTTTTCCGGGATTAGAGCAGACCAAGGTCCGTAAGTTCGCGTCGAAGATCAGCGGGCATTTCGGCAATGCCGGCGCCAAGGCTTGTCAGGTCGCGCGGCACGTCATCCTCAGTATAATAACGCCAGCCCTGGAACGGACGCTTCGGCTGCACGACCGTCTCGATGACCTCCGGGCCGAGCATCAGGCGGCAGCGCGAAATCCCCTCGCCGTCGGTGAAGGTCTCGATGTCGAGCAGCTTCTGCCTCGCCTGCACCTGCCCCTTAATCACCCAGTAGAGCGAGCCGCCGTCAAGCAGCTCCTCCATCCGTTTCGGCGCCATGCGCGTCGTATGCACCGAATGCGGCTCGAGTCCGGCGGCGATGGCGCGCAGTGAGCGTTCCGCCACCCATTCGCGCAGATCGTCTATCGAGTCGGCGCCGACACAGAGTTTGATGAGATGCAATGCCATGCTGCCGTTGAAATCCTTTTGGCAGCGAGCGTCAAGCTTCAAGCATCAAGCATCCACAAACTCAGCATTCGACGACGTTGACGGCGAGCCCCCCGGTCGAGGTTTCCTTATATTTCTCGCTCATGTCATGCCCGGTCTGGCGCATTGTTTCGATGCAGGCGTCGAGCGGCACGAAATGTTGGCCGTCGCCCTTGATGGCGAGCGAGGCTGCCGTGACGGCCTTGACGGCGCCGAGCGCGTTGCGCTCGATGCAGGGTACCTGCACCAGGCCCGCGATCGGATCGCAGGTCATGCCGAGATGATGTTCGAGCGCGATTTCGGCGGCGTTCTCGATCTGCTCCGGCGTTCCGCCCATGACCGCGGCAAGGCCCGCGGCAGCCATTGCCGCTGCCGAGCCCACCTCGCCCTGACAGCCGACCTCGGCGCCGGAGATCGAGGCATTGTGCTTGATGATGCCGCCGATCGCAGCGGCCGTCAGCAGATAGTCGCGGATGCCGTTCTGGTCCCAGTCCTCATGGAAATGCTCGTAGTAGCGGATCGTCGCCGGGATGACGCCGGCCGCGCCGTTGGTCGGCGCCGTGACGACGCGCCCGCCGGCTGCATTCTCCTCGTTGACCGCCATCGCATAGACGCTCAGCCAGTCATTGGCGAGCAGCGGGTTGATGCGGTTGCTGCGCCATTCCTCTTCCAGCTTGTCGTGAATCCTGCGGGCGCGCCGCTTGACGTTGAGGCCGCCGGGCATGATGCCCTCGACCTTGAGGCCGCGCTCGATGCAGGAGCGCATCGCCTCCCAGATGCGGTCGAGCCCCTGATCGAGCTCCTCTTGGCTGCGCTGGCTCTCCTCATTCGCCCGCTTCATCTGCGCGATCGACAGCCCGGAGCGCGCCGCCATCTCGAGCATCTGCTTGGCGGTGGAGAAGGGATAGGGCACGCGCGTCCCACCAGCCGCGTTTTTCTTCGCCCGCATCTGCTCCAGCTCGGTGTCAGTGACGACGAAGCCGCCGCCGACCGAATAATAGATGCGCTTGACGAGCAGCCGGCCGTCCCTGTCATAGGCGGAAAAGACCATGCCGTTGGCATGCCCCGGCAGCGGCTGTTTCTTGTCGAAGATCAGGTCGGTTTTCGGCTGGAACTGATAGCCGGGATGGCCCTCCGGCATGATGCGGCCGGTGCGCTCTACCGTGTCGACGATGCCGTCCATTTTGTCGGGATCGACGCTGTCGGGCGCCTCGCCCATCAGCCCGAGAATGACAGCCCTGCCCGTGCCGTGGCCGATACCGGTATGGGCGAGCGAGCCGTGCAGGCTGACCTTGATCGCTGTGACCTGTGCACCCGATGACGGGCGCGGCCATTCGTTCGACAGGATCAGCTCGAGAAACCGGTTGGCCGCCGACATCGGACCCATCGTGTGCGAGCTCGACGGCCCGACACCGATCTTGAAGACATCGAATACCGAGAGAAACATGGGTGCGCCTTCTGAATATGAGGATGCAAGCTTAAGCGAGGCCGGTTTCGAATCCGTGCGGCGCACCGACATCGCATGGAGCCGGTGCGACATTCGGACTGCAGACTAGAGCGCCGCGACTCCAATAGGACGCGCTAGCACGTTGAGCTTGCGCATAATCCTTTCCGAAAATCGAATCCGATTTTCGGAATCGCGATCTGGCCGTAAGCGCTGGGGTGATGAAGACTATGCGGCGGAAGAACTGGTTGCCTTATCTTGACAGTCTGCACCGGCTCCCAATGTCCTACAGACGTCGATGCAACAGGACTGACGGAGGCCGGCCTGGACAGCGCCCGGCAAGTTGAACTCCTTCGTTGATGCGGGCTCCCCGGATGGGGGTCGGGCAAGGTTGAGAAACCTGTCCGTTCTTAGACTAGACGACACCTTGCAGATTGGGAGATTGGACTTATGGCGCTCAAACGGATGGACAACATCGGAATCGTCGTCGAAGACCTCGGAGTGACGATTGATTTCTTTCGCGAACTCGGCCTCGAGCTCGAAGGGCGGGCCACGATCGAAGGAGAATGGGCCGGACGTGTCACTGGACTGGGCGATCAGCATGTCGAGATTGCCATGATGCGCACGCCGGATGGCCACAGCCGGCTCGAGCTCTCCCGCTTCCTCACCCCGCCTGTCGTCGAGGATCACCGCAATGCCCCGGTGAACGCTCTAGGCTACCTCCGCGTCATGTTCACCGTAGACGACATCAATGAGACGCTTGAAAGGCTCCGCAAGCGCGGCGCGCAGCTCTTAGGCGACGTAGTGGACTATTAAGACACATATCGGCTCTGCTACATCCGCGGGCCTGAAGGGCTTCTCATCGGACTCGCCCAAGAACTCAGCTGAGCGCTATGCGCGAAGCTTCCCGTTGCGATTATCCTGAATGACCGTGCCGTCGACGGCATCGGGTTCGGGCGTCGTCGAGATTTGTCGTTGATCGGCCATGGTTGAAGTTGCGCCGCTCAGCAGGCGCTTTTCGATCTCTTGCAGGTTGAGGATCGCGCGGTCCATTTGACCAGCCGGAGTTTCGCGCGAAACCATCCGCAAGCGATTATCCTGCCATAGCTGGACCAGCCGCCGCCGGCCGGGAACCTCGATCGTCTCGTGGATGAACCATGCCCCGATTGCCGCAACGAAAAGCGTCACCACGATGAGCGCCGGTTCTGGCATCAAGGCATCAAAAGTCAGACGCGTCAGGAACATTATGGGCACATGGAAAAGGTAAAGTGAAAAGCTGATCCTCCCTAGAAACCGCACCGGCCCAGCTGCCAGGACATGTGCAGCGATGGGTGGCTGTCGAGCGACGAGCCCGACAATGACGGCCGCGGCCACCGCACTTTGCAGGCTCCAAAATTCAGGGGTAAAGCCCGACGAGACATGCCTGTAAGTGAAGAACACCGCCAGAAGGAAAAGCGTTAAAATTCCTGTGAGGGCAGATGGATTCCATCTATTCCAATGGGAATGCATCATCCCGGCAATTGCGCCGAAAAGAAAGTAAGGAAGCTTGGAGACGAGCATTATTCCCGGGCCTGGCAATTCAACCAGGCCATCCACGACGACGACCACCGTGAGGCCAACAATCACGCCGCTATAGCGGTGCGGTCGGGCCAAGCAAAGCCACAGGACAGGAAAGAGCAGATAGAATTGGATCTCGGGTGGTATTGACCAGAAAACACCACTCGAGCCGAGAAGAAAGACATGACGCACAAAATCTGTGACGCCAACGATAGGCTGAACAAAATGCAGATTTTGCATGATCGACAGCATCGCCACGAAAACGACCGCCGCCAGGTAAACCGGATAGATGCGAGCAAAGCGGCTCACAAGAAAATCCAACACGTTTTCTCTCGTCACCGGCCGTGAACCATAGAGATGAGCCATCAGGAAGCCACTGAGAGCAAAAAACAAACCGACAGCTTCGTCGCCCAGCGTCACGAGATGCGGCGCTGTGATTGGAAAGATAAAGCCAATATGGGCTTCAACGACCAGAAGCGCAGCGACACCGCGCAGGCCATCGAGACTGGGAATGTAATCCGGCCGGCTCATGGGTCACTTTTGAATCAGGTTTTCAGTCCTGAACAATTGGCTATCACGACTTTACAAGCGGTTAACGCGGTGCCCTGCCCGTGCACCTCTAGACTGGCGTTACGCTAAAGCATGTCGCGCAAAACTGTGCAGCGGTTTTCCGACAGCGACATGCGTAAAACAAAGGCCTCAAGCGCGAGGAGCGGATCTGAAAGATCGCGCCGCTCTAACTCTTTCAATCCCCGCATGGCGCTTTCCGATAATCGATTCCGATTTTCGGACTGATGCGCTAGGGTGCATCTTCAAGACGGCAAATTGCTTTGGAAATCGGGACCGCTTCTCCATGACAGCCACCAACCGCATCGCCCTCTCCAGCGACCACGCCGCCATTCAGCTCCGGCAGGCCATTGCCGGTCATATCGCGGCGCAAGGCTGGATAGTGGTCGATATCGGGCCGACAACGCCGGAGAGCACACACTATCCTAAGCACGGCGAAGCGGCCGCGCGTCTCGTCGCCTCCGGCGATTGCCGGTTTGGCATCATCCTATGCGGCACCGGCCAGGGCATCATGATGGCGGCGAACAAGGTAAAGGGCATCCGATGCGGCGTCTGCGTCGACACATTCTCAGCCCGCATGATCCGCCAACACAACGATGCCAACATGCTATCGATTGGCGTCCGCGTGGTGGGCGAAGGGCTGGCGCTCGATATCGTGGATGCGTTCCTGACCGCCCAGTTCGAAGGCGGCCGGCATGCAACGCGGGTGGAGATGATTGAGGCGCTAGAGGGGTAGCACTGTCCTCTTCTTCTTCTTCTTCTTCTTCTTTGGGTCCCGCCCCGAATCTCCAAGCTGACGGATCACCGCATTGCTACATTTAGGTCCAGAAGATGCCGGTCGGCTATCCACCAAGCCTCGTCGTTTCCCGACGACTCGATTATGCCGAACTGCCGCATGGCCAAAAGCCCGCGTCAAGCCGCCCAACTCGGCCATGCGGCAAAATCCAACTTGCGGCATACTGGCCGCATTCATGCGGAGACTGGATCACTGATGACGACGGCGGACTATATCGCTCTGGCTTTCTTTGCCTGGGTCTGGGTGGCCTATTCCTGGCTGCTGCATGGCCGTGCCTTCTTCGGACGCACCAGCCTCACCCATGCGATGACCGAACGGCGCCGGGAGTGGATCTATAATTCGCTGCGCCGCGACCTGAAGATGATCGACACGCAGATCATGGCCGGCCTGCAGAACGGCACCGCCTTCTTCGCTTCGACGTCGATCTTCGCGATCGGCAGCTGCTTTGCTTTGCTCGGCGCGACGGAGAAGGTCGACGCCGTCTTCGCCGACCTGCCCTTCGTCTTCCATGGCGGCCATGCCGTCTTCGAGATGAAGGTCGGCGGGCTGGCAGCGCTTTTCGGCTATGCCTTCTTCAAGTTCGGCTGGTCCTACCGGCTCTTCAACTATTGCACCATTCTCTTCGGCTCGATCCCGATGATGCGCGACAGCGAGCGCGACATCATCGCCGCCGAGCGGGCCGCCGAACGCGTCATCCGCATGAATGTCATTGCCGGCAGCAATTTCAACGAGGGCCTCAGGGCGATCTTCCTGTCGATTGGTTATCTCGGCTGGTTCATCAACCCTTATGTCTTCATGATGACGACGGCGATCGTCATCTTCGTGCTGGCACGGCGGCAATTCTTCTCGGAGGCGCGACTGGCGATCATGGATGCCGGCCCGCCATCAAATCTCCACCTTTCTGCTATTCGCCGCGATATGCCGTCGAGCGACGGACGTGATTTGCCCGAGGGACTTTGATGACATTGCCGGCAACGGAAACCGATGCGGCGGCAAGGCCACCGCGCATCGGTCTATTGGATACGGCGCGCGGCGTCGCGCTGATCGCCATGGCGAGCTACCATTTCAGCTGGGACATGGAGTTCATGGGCTATCTCGCGCCGGGCACGGCCGAGACCGGCTGGCTGAAGATCTATGCCCGGGCGATCGCCACGACTTTTCTCTTCATCGTCGGCATCAGCCTGGTGCTGTCGAGCAAGCCCGAGATTCGCTGGCCCTCCTTCTGGAAGCGCTTCGGCATGATTGCCGCGGCAGCCGCGGTGATCTCGATCGCCACGCGCATCGCGGTGCCGGACGAGTGGATCTACTTCGGCATCCTGCATTGTATCGCGGTGCTCGCGCTCATCGGCATTGTTTTCTTGAGACTGCCGCTGGCCCTCACCCTCATCGCCACGCTCGCGCTCTTTGCCGCCTGGATCACCGACAATTTCGGCCCGCCCGGCCTGCTGCGCTCATCCTTCTTCGATCCCCGATATCTCGCCTGGATCGGCCTTGCGGTGATGCCGGAACGGTCCAACGACTACGTGCCGCTATTTCCCTGGGCAACGCCCTTCTTCGCTGGATTGAGCATCGCCTCGATCGCCATCAGAACCCGGCTGCTGCACCGGCTTGCCGCCATTGGCACCGGCTCCTGGTGGCCGGCAAGGCTTGGCCGCCACAGCCTTGCCTTTTACCTCATCCACCAGCCGGTGTTGATCGCTATCGCCTATGGGCTGTCCCTCGTCGTCCCACCGCAGGCGCCGGATCCGGTTGCGACTTACCTAAGGCAATGCAACGCCTCTTGCGTCATGCAGCAAGGCGAAGCGCTCTGCCGCAGCTTCTGCCGGTGCACGCAGGAGAAATTGCAGGCGCAGGCCCTGTTCACGCCGCTTCAGGCGGGCACGATCGATATACAGAACGACGAGCGGGTCCAGACCATTGCCGCCGAATGCAGCGCCGAGGCTGAATGAATTCGCCGACAATACGGCGCGTGATCAGGTGGTGACGCCGATTTCGGCGAGGCGGCCGAGGCAGGTCTCTTCGATAGCGTCGAGTTCCGCCAGCGTGTCGTCGATATCCTTGCGCTTCTGGCGCAGGTCGTCGCGCTTCTCGTCGACGCGCTTCATCAGGAGCTTCAGCTGGCCGAGTTCGCCCGGCGGCTCCTTGTAGACCTGGATGATCTCACGGATTTCGGCGATGGTGAAACCGATGCGCCGGCCGCGGAGGATTTCGGCGATGAGCCGCCGGTCGGCTTGCCGGAACAGACGGGTGCGCCCGCGCCGCTCCGGATGGATCAGTCCCTCGTCCTCGTAGAAGCGGAGCGTGCGCGTCGAGACCCCGAATTCGCGCGTCAGCTCCGTTATGCTATAAAACTTGTTCACCGGCATGTGTTCCCCGTCGTCGGACAGACGATAATATTGACTTTTACGTAATAGTCAATTTTTGGCGGTTCAGATGCCGAACCACCATGTGGCGATGCCGAGAAAGGCGAAGAAGCCGGTGCAGTCCGTCACCGTCGTGACGAAGACGGAAGAGGCGATCGCCGGGTCGGCCCCCATCTTGTCGAGCAGCAGCGGCAGCAGGATGCCGGCAAGGGCTGCCGCTATCAGATTGATGATCATCGCCGCCGCAATCACCCCGCCGAGCTGGTAGTCGTGGAACCAGGTACCGGCGATCGCGCCCATGATCGTCGCAAAGACGATGCCGTTCAAGATGCCGACACCCGCCTCCCTGCGGATGATGCGGCCGGCATTGTAGATGTCGAGATCGCGAGTGGCGAGCGCGCGCACCGTCACCGTCATCGTCTGCGTACCGGCATTGCCGCCCATCGAGGCGACGATCGGCATCAGCACCGCGAGCGCGATCATCTTCTCGATCGAGGCGTCGAACAGGCCGATGACGCTTGCCGACAGCATCGCCGTGCCGAGATTGATCAAAAGCCACAGGAAGCGCGAACGCACCGTCGACAGCACATTGTCCGACAGCTCTTCGTCGCCGACGCCGCCGAGGCGCTTGATGTCTTCGTCCGCCTCCTCGTGGATGACGTCGACGACATCGTCGATGGTCAGCACGCCGACCAGCCGGCCGTTTTCGTCGACGACGGCAGCCGAGAGAAGGTCGTACTGCTCGAAGAGCTGGGCCGCCTCCTCCTGGTCCATCTCGGCCGGAACCGGATGGTTGGTCTCGCGCATGATCTGCTCGATCTTCGTCTGCCGCTTGGTGCGCAGGATCTGGTCGAGATCGACGGCGCCGAGCAGCTTGAAGGTCGGATCGATGACGAAGATCTGCGAGAAGGAATAGGGCAGATCCTCCTCGTCGCGCATGTAGTCGATCGTCTGGCCGACTGTCCAGAACGGCGGCACGGCGACGAATTCCGTCTGCATGCGGCGCCCGGCCGAGCTTTCGGGATAGTCGAGCGCCCGGCGCAGCCGCACCCGTTCGGTAAACGGCAGCTGGGCAAGGATTTCCTCCCGGTCTTCCTTGTCGAGGTCCTCGAGAATGTAGACGGCATCGTCCGAATCGAGCTCGCCGATCGCGGCGGCGATCTGCGCGTTCGGCATCTGGTCGACGATCTCGCGGCGGATCGCCTCGTCGACCTCGGTCAGCGCCGTCATGTCGAAATCGTCGCCGAGCAGGCGCACCAGCGCCAGGCGCTGATCCGGCTGGATCGATTCCAACAGGTCGCCTATTTCCGATTCATGCAGGCGAGCAACGTTCTGACGCAGGAACAGCGTGTCGCGATCGGCGATCGCAGCACCGACGAGCGCCAGGAAATCGCTGCGGACATTGCCGTCCTCGTCGTAGATATCAGCGTCCTCGTCATCGGGACGCCTGCGGATTCGGTCTTCCTCATCGGTCGTCGTCATCTGCCGCCCTCGCATCTGGTTCGAATTTCAACGACTGCCGCGCCGCATTCGCAAATGTCGGCTGAAAACACATTATCAACAAGCGGATAAGCGAATCCTGCGCGAGGCTCCCGCAGCCGGAATTCTTGGCCCCTGCTAGCCCAAAGCACCCGTGTCGTAAAGCGGCAAACTGCGCTTCGTGATGACAATGCTCGTGGCCGGCGATAGTTTCCTCACCCGTCCAAGCAGAGGAAGCCTGCCCCATGCCCATCCGTCCAATTTTGCGCTATCCACATCCGGGCCTGAAGACTGTCTGCGCACCGGTGACGGCCTTTGATTCCTCGCTCGCCGCGCTTGCCGACGACCTGCTGGTGACGATGCGCGCTGCCCCCGGCGTCGGTATCACCGCCGCCCATATCGGTGTCTTCAACCGTGTCACCGTGCTGGAACTCGACAAGGCCGACGGCGTGCGCCTCTACGTCAATCCTCATATCACCTGGTTTTCGAAGGAGACGATTAGCCATACCGAAGGCAGCGTCTCCATGCCCGGTGCGACCGACGAGGTCACGCGCCCGCGGGCGATCCGCTTCCGCTATCAGGATGCCGAGGGCGCCATGCACGAGGACGGTGCCGAAGATTTCCTTGCCATCTGCATTCAGCACGAGGTTGACCAGCTCGACGGCATTTTCTGGCTACAGCGCCTCTCACGGCTGAAACGCGACCGTCTCGTGAAAAAATGGGAGAAGGCCCAGGGCTGACAATCACGGCCGACAAATCGCCGTCCATGCCGAACCATTCGCCGTTGCCGGCGTTTCCAGCAAAGAAACAAGGAGCGACTGCAATGGCAAGAATCGGTGACAAGCCCCCGATTTCCCGGGAAAAGCCTGAGCTTTCCCGGGAGGAAGATTATCGCGACCTCGAAGAGCGCAATCTCGACGACGGCTGGCCCTATGCCGACGGCAGCGGCGCCGACCCCGCCAACCGCCCTTATGGCGAGACCGCAGCCAATTTCGACAGCGATCCCAACAAGGGCTTCCGGGTCGATGGCACGGATGAGGACGGCAACGAGAATCGCCTGAAGGATTCGCTGCGCGCCGATACGATCGACCGCGATGAAAGCGACGATCTCGAAGCGCGGGTGAACGACAATCTCGAAAACATTCCTGAGGTCGACATCGACAGCATCGAGGTTCATGCAGATGGTCACGTCGTCACCCTGGAAGGGTCGGTGGAGACGATCGGCATCGCTCGCAAGGTCGAACTCGGCGCGCTTTCGGTCGATGGCGTCCATCATGTCCGCAACAAACTGCAGCTGACCGGTGTCGATGCGCATATCCCGAACGACGACTGACTTCCACGCCCAAGGCGCAGATCACCAACCGAAGGCGGGCTGCCGCCTGCCGTTGGTGATCTTTCCCAATATTACCAAAAGTTAACAATTTACGATTGCAGCACCAGCTGTCTTATTCGTGACACCAATCGCCTATTTTTGTTAGGCGGCTTCTGTCACGCGAACGTCAATTTCGTTGACAACACTGTGATTTCATTTGGACAAAAGGTCGCGGGTGCGTCGCCATATTATCACAAAATTGCCTGAATTGGGGCGCGAACTCGTGTGTGCCGGGGGTTAGTTTATGTTGTGGAATTCAACAGCAGATTGAGGAGATAGACCCATGCGCATCAAATTTGCCCTTGCCGCGTCCCTGTTCGCCGTCAGCCTTGCAGGCGCTGCCTTCGCCCAGCCGACCTATTCCGACGACTACACCAACGACAGCGACGGCTTCGCGCCGAGCCCCACCTCGAAGCCGGCCCCAGTGCACTACAGCAGCCGCAAGGCTCCGTCCTATTCCAGCGACTACACCAATGACAGCGACGGCTTCGCACCGAGCGCCATGGCAGCCCCTGCCGTCGACAAGACCGCAACGGCCAGCATCACGCCGCTGCCCCCATGCCATAGCATGATCGGCCCGAAGGGCTCCCATACCAAGGGTGCCGACAGCGGCGCTTCCCGCACTGAAGCATGCCGCGCAACCCATTGATCCGATAAAAGAAAGGGCCGGAAACCGGCCCTTCTCTTTTTCAATCCATCTCTAGACGCTCGGCGAGCCGTTCCCCAAAGGGTCAGGTTTCTCCCATCGTTTCCCCGAAAACCGCTTCGAAGGCCGTGCGCAGCCGGATATCGACATCAGCCATCATCACAGGCAGGCCAAGATCGACGAGGCTGGTCACGCCATAGGCTGATATCCCGCAGGGCACGATGCCGCCGAAATGATCAAGATCCGGATCGACGTTGAGCGACAGTCCGTGGAAGGTCACCCATTTCCGCAGCCTTATGCCGAGAGCGGCGATCTTGTCCTCGGCCATCGTCCCATCGGCCAGCAACGGCTTTTCCGGCCGGCGCACCCAGACGCCGACGCGATCTTCACGTCGCTCACCGCGGACATTCATCATGTCGAGCGTGCGGATGACGACATCTTCAAGGGCAGCGACAAAGGCGCGCACGTCCTGGCGCCGCCTTTTCAGGTCGAGCATGACATAGGCGACGCGCTGGCCGGGTCCATGATAGGTATATTCACCGCCACGCCCTGTCGCAAAGACCGGAAACCGGTTCGGCTGGACGAGGTCCCTCGCATTGGCGCTGGTGCCGGCAGTATAGAGCGGCGGATGTTCGACGAGCCAGACGAGTTCATCGCCGCCATCTGATATCACCGCCACCTCGCGCTCCATCGTCTCCACCGCCTCCTCATAGGGAACGAGGCCATCGGCGATGCGCCAGCGTACCGGCCGGGTTCCGAGTCGGGGAAGCATAGAGAATTCGAGATCGGTGCGAAGCATGGTCATTCCTTGCCGCTCTCCCCGAAATGCCTGCGAAAAGGGGGCGGCAGGACAGCTATATGGACCTGTTTCGGGGCCAATTCAAATGCTGTGAGCGGTTTTCAAAAAAACTGTCATATCGCCCTTGTGCACCCCAGATGCTTTTGCTACATGCTGCCCCGCCGACGCAAATCGGCACCTACCACGATGCGGTCGTGGCGGAATTGGTAGACGCGCAGCGTTGAGGTCGCTGTGGGGCAACCCGTGGAAGTTCGAGTCTTCTCGACCGCACCATTTCCCTTCAGGGAAACGCTCTCTAAGCGATGATTTCGATTTCACCTCGAAGCTATTTGCGGTTGCTTGGCTTGATTGCCTGGCTTTCCCGTGATTGATGGCGTCATCCTCGCAAGAATCAGCAGCCATGTCAGAGCCCCATCAAAATTCCCTGCAGGGCATGGCCATCATGTCCGGCGCCATGCTCATCCTGCCGACCATGGATGCGATCGCCAAATACATGGCGACCTTCGAGGCGATGTCGCCGGGCCAGGTGACCTTCTACCGATTCTTCTTTCAGATCGCCTGTACCCTGCCGATTCTTTTCGCCCTCTTCGGGCTTAAGGCGCTTTCGGCCAAACGGCCATGGATGAATCTGCTGCGCGGCGTGCTGCATGGCGCTGCGAGCCTGCTTTTCTTCGTCGCCGTCAAATACATGCCGCTCGCCGATGTCTTCGCCATCTATTTCGTCGAGCCCTTCATGCTGACCGCGATGTCGGCACTGTTTCTCGGCGACAAGGTCGGCTGGCGGCGCTGGATGGCGATCATCGTCGGCTTCGGCGGCGCAATGATCGTCATTCAGCCAAGCTACGAGATCTTCGGGCTGAAGGCGCTGCTCCCGGTCGCCTGCGCCTTTCTGTTCTCGCTCTATCTCTTCCTCAACCGCGCCATTGGCGAGGCCGATTCGCCGCTGACCATGCAGACGATGGCCGGCATCGGCGGAACGATCTTCATGGCGGCTGCGCTTTTCGTCGGAAACAGTTTCGGCAATGCCGATTTTGCCGTCTCTCTGCCCTCCTCCGGTCTCGGCCTTATCCTGCTTCTCGCCCTCGGCTCGATCTCGGGATATGCGCATATGCTCGTGGTCCGGGCTTTCCGCCTCGCTCCGCTGTCGCTGCTTGCGCCGTTCCAGTACTTCGAGATTATCTCGGCGACCGTTCTCGGCTATGCGTTGTTCAACGATTTCCCGAGCTTTTCCAAATGGATCGGCATCTTCATCATCGTTGCATCAGGCCTTTTCATCATCTGGCGCGAGCGGCTGCAGGCGCAAACGTTAAAATCTTCCTGACCTCGGGAATATCAGATTAACTCCTCTTCTTGAGGGATCGTCAATTCGCAGGCGCTAAAACTGTCTCCGGTTTCATGATGAAGCCTGGAGTTAAAACATGAGCGAATTTCGTCTCGCTTTTCCGGCCTGTGTCGTGGCCGGCAAGCATCGGCTGACGGCCGAAGATATAGTACTGCTGCGCAAACATAGTTTTCCGGAGGGTATCCGGACATCCGACGACGTCGTGGCGATGTTGGCGCTCAACAATTCCTGCCCTGAAAAATGTGCCGACTGGAACGCTTTCTTCGTGGAGCAGCTCGCCGGTTTCATCGTCCATTACACCTATCCGCAGGGCTCGCTGGATGAAATCAACGTCGCCTGGATCATGCGCATGTTCACGACCAATGGTGTCGTCAACTCGGCGCTCGAGCTCGAGCTCATTCTCCACGTTATGGAGATTTCGACCGATGTCCCAGTTGAGTTGAGAGCGCTTGCCCTCGATCAGCTTCGTGTGGCGATCACCGACAATATCGGTGGCTACAAGCTGTCGCGCGCCATCGATCGCCGGGGCATCACCCGCCAGGACGTCGACTACGCAATGCGCATCTTCAGAAGCGTCGCCGAAGGCGGCATCATCCCCGTCTCGTCGGTCGAATACGGCGTTCTCCAGCAGATCGAGCAGGCAACGCTGTCCGGCGCCAATCATCCGCACTGGGCGGGGATCATGGCTGCCGTCGAGCTGCGCGATTATGCCGAGCCGCGTCGCAGCCGCTGGCTGCGCATCGTCGACGAGGAACCTGTCTCCGAAGCTGCCGTCGCCTGACGCTCCGCAAGCCTGATTGTGCGTTCCGGTGTTTTGTGCGTAAAACTCCGGGATGCATTTCTGGGTGGAGTCTCCATGTTCAAGAAAATCCTGATCGCGAATCGCGGCGAAATTGCCTGCCGCGTGATCAAGACTGCGCGCCGCATGGGGATTCTGACCGTCGCGGTCTATTCGGATGCGGATCGGGACGCGCTGCATGTCGAGATGGCTGACGAGGCTGTGCATATCGGCCCGGCGGCGGCGTCGGAGAGTTATCTCGTCGCCGAAAAGATCATCGCCGCCTGCAAGGCGACGGGGGCCGAGGCCGTCCACCCCGGTTACGGCTTCCTCTCCGAACGCGCCTCCTTCTGCGCTGAACTCGAAAAGCAGGGCATCGTCTTCATCGGCCCGAAGCCGAAGGCCATCATGGCGATGGGCGACAAGATCGAATCGAAGAAATTCGCCAATGCCGCCGGTGTCTCCACCGTGCCGGGCCATCTCGGCATCATCGAAGATGCCGCCCATGCGGAAGTGATCGCTGGCGAGATCGGCTATCCTGTCATGATCAAGGCGTCGGCGGGTGGCGGCGGCAAGGGCATGCGCATCGCCTGGAACAAGGCTGATGTGCGTGACGGCTTCGAGCGCGCCCGCTCGGAGGCAAAAAGCTCCTTCGGCGACGACCGCGTCTTCATCGAGAAGTTCGTCGTCGAGCCGCGCCATATCGAGATCCAGGTGCTGGCCGACGCGCATGGCAACGTCGTCTATCTCGGCGAGCGCGAATGCTCGATCCAGCGGCGGAACCAGAAGGTCGCGGAAGAGGCGCCCTCGCCCTTCCTCGATGAAGCCACCCGTAAGGCCATGGGCGAACAGTCGGTGGCGTTGGCGAAGGCCGTCGATTACCAGAGCGCCGGCACCGTCGAATTCATCGTCGACCGCGACCGCAATTTCTATTTCCTAGAAATGAACACCCGCCTGCAGGTCGAGCATCCCGTGACCGAACTCGTCACCGGTATCGATCTCGTCGAGCAGATGATCCGGGTGGCAGCCGGAGAGCCCCTTCCCTTTGCTCAGGAGGACATCAGGCTCGACGGCTGGGCGATTGAGAGCCGGCTCTATGCCGAAGATCCCTACCGCAACTTCCTGCCCTCGATCGGCCGCCTGACGCGTTACCGCCCGCCGGCGGAAGGCAGGACCGGCAATGTCGTTATCCGCAACGATACCGGCGTCTTCGAGGGTGCCGAGATTTCGATGTACTACGATCCGATGATCGCCAAGCTCTGCACCTGGGCGCCGACCCGGCCCGAGGCGATCGACGCCATGGGCCGGGCGCTCGACGGCTTCGTCGTCGATGGCATCGAGCACAATGTGCCTTTCCTGTCGGCGCTGATGAAACATCCGCGCTGGCGCGAGGGCCGGCTGTCCACAGGCTTCATCGCCGAGGAATATCCCGATGGTTTTGCGCCGATGAAACCGGACCCGGCGGAAGAAGCCGTGCTTGCCGGCATCGCCCTCTCCGCCTCGCTGATCGAGACAAACCGCCGCGAACGTTTCGCCGATCGTCTGCGCGCCGCATCGGGCGCGCTGCGCGAGGAATGGGTGGTCAAGATCGGCGACAACCACGTCGCTGCAAGATTGCTCGACGGCCTCGTCACTATCCCCTTCGATATGGACATCGCGATCGAGGGGGCGATAGAGGGCGAGAGCAAGAGTGTTGTCACCGATTGGAGACCGGGGGATCCTGTCTGGAGCGGCAAGGTCGGCGGTCGCGACATCACCGCGCAGATTCGCCCCGTTCTGAACGGGTTGCGTATCGACTGGCAGGGGCTTTCAGTGATTACCAAGGTCTTTTCGCCGCGTCATGCCGAGCTCGACAGGCTGATGCCGGTGAAACTGCCGCCCGATACCTCCAAGCTCCTGCTCTGCCCGATGCCTGGCCTCGTCGTCGCCATCGCGGTTGCCGAGGGCCAGGAGGTCAAGGCCGGTGAGACGCTTGCGATCGTCGAAGCGATGAAGATGGAAAACGTGCTGCGCGCCGACCGCGATCTCGTCATCTCGAAGATCAATGCCGCGGCCGGCGAAAGCCTGGCCGTCGATGCCGTGATCATGGAATTCGCCTGAGAGGAAAAGACCGGGCGACCGGCCGTTTTCGCTTGAGCCGAGTTCGCCGACCATGCCAAGCTCAGCCCGATAAATCAGCTGGGAACCAACAAAAATCGACAGGGAGATGTGAAGATGGACGTTCGCGCCGCCGTTGCCGTTCAGGCCGGAAAACCGCTGGAAGTGATGACCGTGCAGCTGGAAGGGCCGCGGGCCGGCGAAGTGCTGGTCGAGGTCAAGGCGACGGGCATCTGCCACACCGACGATTTCACCCTGTCGGGCGCCGATCCTGAAGGCCTGTTTCCGGCCATTCTCGGCCATGAGGGTGCCGGCATCGTCGTCGATGTCGGCTCCGGCGTCACCTCGGTCAAGAAGGGCGACCATGTCATTCCGCTCTACACCCCGGAATGCCGCGAGTGCTATTCCTGCCTTTCCCGCAAGACCAATCTCTGCACCTCGATCCGCGCTACCCAGGGCCAGGGGCTGATGCCGGACGGAACGAGCCGCTTTTCGATCGGCAAGGACAAGATCCACCACTATATGGGGTGCTCGACTTTTTCGAACTTCACCGTGCTGCCGGAGATCGCCCTTGCCAAGGTCAATCCCGACGCGCCGTTCGACAAGATCTGCTACATCGGCTGCGGCGTGACGACCGGCATCGGTGCGGTCATCAATACCGCCAAGGTGGAGATCGGCGCCACGGCGATCGTCTTCGGTCTCGGCGGCATCGGTCTCAACGTGCTTCAGGGCCTGCGTCTTGCCGGTGCCGACATGATCATCGGCGTCGATATCAACCCTGACCGCAAGGCATGGGGCGAGAAATTCGGCATGACCCATTTCGTCAATCCGAAGGAGGTCGGTGACGACATCGTGCCTTACCTCGTCAACCTGACCAAACGCAACGGCGACCTGATCGGTGGCGCTGACTACACCTTCGACTGCACCGGCAACACCAAGGTGATGCGCCAGGCACTGGAAGCCAGCCATCGCGGCTGGGGCAAGTCGGTTATCATCGGCGTGGCCGGCGCCGGCCAGGAAATCTCCACCCGTCCGTTCCAACTGGTCACCGGCCGCAACTGGATGGGCACGGCTTTCGGCGGCGCGCGCGGCCGCACCGACGTGCCGAAGATCGTCGAATGGTACATGCAGGGCAAGATCCAGATCGATCCGATGATCACCCACACCATGCCGCTCGAAGACATCAACAAGGGCTTCGAGCTGATGCATTCAGGCAAAAGCATCCGCGGCGTCGTGGTGTACTAATGCATGACACAAAGACTGCGGGCTTGAAGTAAAACCGCTCGATACCCCAAAAATAACGGGCCTGATCTGCAGAGGGCTTCACCAAGTGTGAAGCCCTTTCATGTTACCGCTTCGGTGCTTGGCAATCGTGCTTCGCCAAAAGGGGGGCCCTATGATTTTTCGGACTATTATTTCGGCCTGTGCATTTGTGTTACTGCCCGCCATTGCATTTGCGGACCCCACAGGTTCCTACAAGGTCGCTGGCACCAGCGAGGACGGCAGCAAATATCAGGGCACCGTCAAGGTGCTTCGCAACGGCGAGACCTATATCGTCGACTGGATGATCGGCAAGAACGAGTCGATCGGCACCGGCCTCGGCGCAAAATTCAGCGGCGATCGTTTCGAAATGGGTCCGGCAAGCGACGAGGATACGGCGATCTCCGTCGGCTACGTCTCCAAGGAGAATTTCGGCATCGCCATGTATTTCGAGCAGCCGGACGGCAGCTGGCAGGGTGTCTGGACCTATGGCGGCTCGGAAAAGGTTGCGAGCGAAATCTGGACTCGCGAGTAATCCGCGCGTATCAGGCGTCGGCATTGAATGAGGTAAACAGCCTTTGATCTATGTCGACGCCGATGCCTGCCCGGTGAAGCCGGAAATCCTGAAGGTGGCCGAACGTCTCGGCCTCGAAGTCACCTTCGTGGCCAATTCCGGCCTGCGCCCCTCGCGCGATCCGATGATCCACAACGTCATCGTCTCCAACGCCTTTGACGCCGCCGACAACTGGATCGCCGAACGAGCCGGTGCGGGCGATGTTGTCGTCACCGCCGATGTGCCGCTTGCCGTACGCTGTGTCGCCGCTAGCGCCTTCGTCAGCGGACCCACAGGGCGCGTCTTCGACGAGACCAATATCGGCATGGCGAGCGCCATGCGCGATCTCGGCGCGCACTTGCGTGAAACCGGCGAGAGCAAGGGCTACAACGCCGCCTTCAGCCCGAAAGACCGTTCACGCTTCCTCGAAACCTTCGATCGCCTCTGCCGCCGCGCCAAGAGCCTTTCCGCCGAGGCTGGCGGGCAATCCTGATCCGGCTCCCAAGCCCGCAAGAAACGGGTGGCATGGCAGCCGTGCCGATTCCGACCTTGAACACCGCCGCCGCCTCACGCATATAGGCGTTATCGCAGACGACTGCGGCATCCTCCAGGATGCAACTGTCGCGGGGACGGCCTCGCTCTTGAACAAGGAGAGTCGCATGGCCTGGTTTCTGCTTTTTCTCGCCGGTCTTTTTGAATGTGGCTGGGCAATCGGCCTTAAATATACCGATGGTTTCACGCGGCCGCTGCCGACGGCGCTGACCGTCATATCCATGGTGGTGAGCATCGTGCTGCTCGGCCTGGCGGTGAAGCACCTGCCGATCGGCACCGCCTATGCGGTCTGGACCGGCATCGGCACGGTCGGCACCGTATTTCTCGGCATCTGGCTGCTCGGCGATGAGGCAAGTGTCTCCCGTCTTGCCTGCATCACTTTGATCGTCGCCGGCATCGCCGGTCTCAAGCTTACCGCCTGATGTCAGACTGAGGGGCGTCGCGACGCCCCTCAGTCTATCGTTCAGGCTGTCTTGCGGTTATCGACGGCAAAAGCGCCGGGACCGGAGAAGAACAGGTAGAGGAAGACGAAGCAGAACAGGATCGCGGCGTCACCCTGGTTGACGGCCGGGAAGAAGCTGTTCGGAGCATGCGCCATGAAATAGGCGACGGCCATTTCACCGGCGAGGAGGAAGGCGACAGGGCGCGTCAGCAGGCCGACGAGAATGAGGATACCGCCGATAAGCTCAAGAAGGGCGGCGAAAAGCATCAGCGGCGGCAGCGGGCCGGCCATCTGCGCAGCCGGGAAAGCGAAAAGCTTCATCGTGCCGTGTTCGATGAACAGCAGCGCGGTGATGATTCTGAGAGCGGCCAGCCCATAGGGGCGATAGGCAGAAAGACGCTCGAAAGTTGACATTAAACCTCTCCATTAAAACAATAAGAGCCGAGCGTTAGCCTGTCCCTCGCAAGGATTGAACACACGGATCGCTGACGGCCGTTCACTTTTTCGACAGCGGGTAAACACCCGATCGCGCAGCTTTGTTCGGCGGAAAACGTTAAAGCGGGATGTTGTCGTGTTTCTTCCACGGATTGGCGAGATCCTTGTTGCGCAGCATCTTCAGCCCGCGCGCCAGCCGCCGCCGGGTGGAATGCGGCATGATCACCTCGTCGACATAACCACGCTCGGCGGCAACGAAGGGCGAGAGGAACCGGTCCTCATACATTTTCGTATGGGCGGCGATCTTTTCGGGATCGGCGATATCCTTGCGGAAGATGATCTCGACGGCGCCCTTGGCGCCCATCACGGCGATCTGCGCCGTCGGCCAAGCATAGTTGAGATCACCGCGCAGATGCTTCGACGCCATCACGTCATAGGCGCCGCCGAAAGCCTTGCGGGTGATGACGGTGAGCTTCGGCACCGTCGCCTCGGCATAGGCAAAGAGCAGCTTGGCGCCGTGTTTGATGAGGCCGCCATATTCCTGCGCCGTACCCGGCAGGAAACCCGGCACGTCGACGAAGGTGACGATTGGAATGTTGAAGCAGTCGCAGAAGCGCACGAAACGGGCCGCCTTGCGCGATGCGTCACTGTCGAGCACGCCGGCCAGCACCATCGGCTGGTTGGCGACGAAACCGACGGTGGAGCCTTCGACGCGGCCGAAGCCGCAGACGATATTTCCGGCAAAACTCGCCTGGATCTCGAAGAAATCCCCCTCGTCCGCCACCTTCCGGATCAGTTCCTTGATGTCGTAAGGCTTGTTGGAACTCGCCGGCACCAGCGTGTCAAGCGAGGTGTCGATCTCTGTCACCGACTGGTAACATTCGATCTCGGGCAGCGGCGCGGTATTTGACAGCGGCAGGAAATCGATCAGCCGCCGTACCTGCAAGAGCGTTTCGACGTCATTGTCATAGGCGCCATCGGCAATCGACGAGCGCACCGTATGCACCACGGCGCCGCCGAGTTCTTCGGCCGTCACCGTCTCGTTGGTCACGGTTTTCACCACATCGGGACCGGTGACGAACATGTAGGAGGTATCACGCACCATGAAAATGAAATCTGTCATCGCAGGCGAATAAACGTCGCCGCCGGCGCAAGGACCCATGATCACCGAGATCTGCGGAATGACGCCGGAGGCGAGCACATTGCGCTGGAATACCTCGGCATAACCGCCGAGAGCCGCCACGCCCTCCTGGATACGGGCGCCGCCCGCATCATAGATACCGACAATCGGCGCGCGGTTCTTCAGCGCCATGTCCTGCACCTTCATGATCTTCTCGGCATGCGCTTCCGATAGCGAGCCGCCGAAGACGGTGAAGTCCTTGGCGAAGACGAACACCGTGCGGCCATTGACCGTGCCCCAGCCGGTGACGACGCCGTCGCCGGCAATCCGGCTCTTATCCATGCCGAAATCGGTGGAGCGATGTTCGACAAACATGTCGAATTCCTCGAAGGAGCCCTCATCGAGGAAGAGGTCAATACGCTCGCGCGCCGTCAGCTTGCCGCGTTTGTGCTGGGCGTCGATGCGTGCTTCGCCGCCGCCAAGGCGGGCAATGCCGCGGCGCCGTTCCAGTTCCTCGAGAATTTCCTTCATGTAATCTCCCTCGCCGCTGCGGGCGGCAATCCGGCGGTTGGATTATGCGCTAGAGCATGATGCCGAAAAGTGAGCGCGGTTTTCGGACAACATCATGTTCTAACTATTTAGCGCCCGCGCCCGCTGAGTGAGAAAACCGAGCGTATCCTTGCCGCGACGTCCTCGGCCAGGATCTCGTCGGCAAGCTTGGGATCAGCAGCAATGCTGGTCACGTCGAAGGCGCTGACGGCGATGACCGAGCCGTCCTCGACCGAGGCCGCGTCGATGCTGATCTTGGCGACGTTGCGGTCCTTCTGGAAGCCGAGGCCCTTTTGGATGGAAACCACGCGGATCGTCAGCACCACCCGCGGCAGCACGGTGTCGCGCACGGTGGCGTTGATCGCGGCGTTGACGCGGTCGTTGATGCCGGAAAGCAGCTCGGCCGGCATGTTCGGACCGGAGAGAACGACGGCGCTGCGCACATCATAGACCGGTGCCTCCGGCTTGGTGGCCGAGAGGCCGACGCAGGCCGTAAGCGCGATACAGACAAGTGCGGCCCGGCAAAAACACGACCTCAGCCAATTCATTGCAAAATCCCGCACCACCCCGTTGGAGTCGCAGACTTCGTCATAATGCATTGGAAGGCAATATGTTTCAGGCGCTTAGGGCGAAAAAAACATCCGCTGCCGCTTTGAACTCGGCAAAGCGCTTGGCCCGCCGCTCCTCGGCTTCCTCGTCGCTGCCCCAATGCTCGATCGTCCAATCCTCGTCGAGATGGGCAAGCGACCAGGCCTCCTCAGTCGTTACCCGGCCCTCGGCGAAGGCGAGCGCCAGGATCGCCGAGCCGGTCAGCGTGGTGACCGTGTGGAGCGCTGCAAGTGCCATCGGGCTATCATATCTCGCGAGCGTGACGGCGAAGGCGGCAGTCGCCTCGCGCGGCTGCTCCTGAGGCATCACCCCTTCGACGAGGATGAACCGGGCGCCGAGATCATTCGCCGCCCAGTCGATCACGGGATCCCAGTGCTCGGCCTGGCGTTCGACCAGAAGTTCCGGCTCCCCCGCTCGGTAGCAGATGAGGTCGCTGGAAGAAAAGCGCAGGATATCCTCGAAGATCGCCTGCGCGTTGGCGGCAACGCCGTCGAGTGCGGTGTTGACGAGCCGCGTTACCGGCATGCTCACGGGATTGATCTCCTCGCCCTGCGCCTGCCATTCGGCAGCGACAAGCTGCGCGAGCGCCTCGGTCGGAACGGCGAGAACCTGCCGTGCCGGCGTGCGCACCATCTTGCCGTCGAGCGTGATCGCAAAACCGCCCTCGTGTTCGGCAACGGAGACGTCGGTATAGAAGCGCTTGGGCAGCGGCTTCTTCATCTGAATCTGCGCGCGGCGGATGGGATCGGGATGGCTCAGGCCTTCGGAAAGGTCGTTCAGCAGATCGCGCATGGGCTCACCTCAAGAAAAATGACGCAATATCTCGTTCGGATGGTAGGCGATCGCATCAGCGCCGTTGGCGATCAGCTCATCCACGCTGGCATAACCCCAGGCAACGCCGATCGCCTTGGCGCCGGCAGCCTTTGCCATCTGCATATCGTAAACCGCATCGCCGATGACAATGGTGTCGGCAGCATTCATGCCGGTTTCATCGCAGCATTCCGTCACCATGGCTGGATGCGGCTTGGAGGGGCAATCGTCGGCGGTGCGTGCGACGATGAAATGCGCGTCGAAACCATGTGTCTCCATCACGAGCTTGAGCCCGCGGCGGGATTTGCCCGTCACCGCGCCGATCAGCAGGTCATCGCGCCCGCTGATCGCGTCGATCATCTCACGGATGCCGGGAAACAGCGGCTCCTTGTAATCGAGATCCTGACGCACGATCGAGAACAGCGATTTGTAATGCGCCGTCATGTCGATGTCATCCTGCTCCACATGCTGCCTGCCCTGCATGCGGGCAATCGCAATATCGAGGGACAGGCCGATAATGGCCTTGGTGTCTTCAAAGCGTGGTTCCGACTTGCCGAACTTATCGAAGGTCCTGCGCATGGTTTCATGGATCAGACCGGCGCTATCGACCAGTGTGCCATCGCAATCGAAAAGCGCCAGTTTCATTCGGCGTCCCTTTCGGCGTTGGCGAGATCGAGGCCGAGAAGATTCCAGGTCTGCACCATATGCGACGGCAGCGGCGCACTGATGCGCAGGCGCCCGCCGGAGGGATGCGGGATGTCGATGTGACGCGCGTGCAGATGCAGCTTCTTCTGGACACCGCCTGGAAAATCCCAATTCGGATCGTCGTCGAAATATTTCGGATCGCCGATGATCGGATGGCCGATATGCAGGGCATGGACGCGCAGCTGATGGGTCCGGCCGGTATAGGGTTCCATCTCCAGCCAGGCGAGGTTCTGGGCGGCGGTTTCGAGCACACGATAGAAGGAAACGGCGTGATCTGCTCCATCCTCGCCGTGTTTGGCGATACGCATGCGGTCGCCGTCGGCCGTCGGCTCCTTCACCAGCCAGGTCGAGATCTTGTCCTCGTGTTTGCGTGGCACGCCCTTGACCAGCGCCCAGTAGGTCTTCTTGGTATCGCGCTCGCGGAAGGCCGCCGTCAGCTTCTGTGCGGCACCGCGGGTGCGGGCGATGACGAGAACACCAGACGTATCGCGGTCGAGACGGTGGACGAGCCGCGGCTTCTCGCCCTTCGGGCTGGTCCAGGCTTCGAGCATCTGGTCGATATGCCTGGCGACGCCGGAACCGCCCTGCACGGCAAGACCGGGTGGCTTGTTGAGCACGATCACCTTTTCGTCCTCATGCAGCACCATGCGCGACAGCAGTTCGAAATCCGTCGAATGCTTGAGATCCTTGCCGGCGATCGGTCCTGACTTCAGCTTGGCATCGACATCCAGCGGCGGCACGCGCACCGTCTGGCCGGGCTGCACGCGCGCATCCGATTTGACACGTCCGCCGTCGACGCGCACCTGGCCGGAGCGCAGCAGCTTCTGCAGCGGGCCGAAACCGAGCCCCGGAAAGTGTACCTTGAACCAGCGATCGAGCCGCATGCCGGCTTCGTCGGGTTCAACCTTGATATGTTCAATGCCAGCCATAAAAAATCTTTCGGAAATTGCTGCGCGGGCCAAGCCGGCGTTCTTGCCGCAGCCTTTAGAGCATTTTCACGCAAAACGGAAACCGGAAAAGAGATCAGGCCAAAGCGCGCATGACAGCAAGGCCTGCGATGACGGCCGCCATCGATAGTCCGACGCTCGCAGCGATATAAATGCCGCCGGCAACAGCCTCGCCGCGTTCGAATAGCGAGATGGCATCCAGCGAGAAGGCCGAAAAAGTGGTGAAGCCACCGAGGAAGCCGGTGATCAGCAAAAGGCGCAGTTCCGTCGAGGCGTTAAACTTCCGCGCGATCAGCTCGGCGAAGACGCCAATGACGAAGCAGCCGACAACATTGACGGCAAGCGTTCCCCAGGGAAAGGCCGGCCCCATGAGACGTAGCGTCCACTGACCGACGTAATATCTGAGAACGGAACCGATAGCGCCGCCGAAGGCGACAAGGAGAGCCTGGATCATGAGCCGGATTTACCGCGTTGCGAAAGTGATTCCAATCGAGCTCATATGAATTCTTACCATTTTGTAAAATGCCAATGATTTTCTTATGATGGCGCCAAGATCATGCCGATACGGTGACTGGCATGACCCAGCTCCTGTCCATATCGGCCAACACCGCCGCTGTTGCTTTCGAGTCGCTCCGAATCCCGCAGCGTGTCGCGACGAGCACTGCGGCGCGCGACGCACGGCGGGTTGCCGACCGGCAGTTGAAGGCCGAAGGCACTGAGGAAATAGACGAGCCCTCCAGCATCATCCAGTCAACCGAAGTTGCGCTCGACTTGATGGCGAAGGGCAACCGCCAGCCGCAGTCCGGCCTGAAACAGGCGCTGCGATCCTACGAAGACTTCTGAGGCGATCGCCTTCCAAACGAAAGCCCGCGACTGCGATTGCTGTCGCGGGCTTTTTTTAACTACAGCGCCGCGCGTCTTTCCAGACGCGCAAAGGACGCTGTAGCACTTTGAATCGCTGCTCTCACTTGCCTTGAGCGGAGAGCACCTGCAGGACCAGATCGACCTTGCCGGCCCTTTCGAAGGTCAGCGTCACCGGCACCGTGTCTCCCTGCTTGAACGGCGTCTTCACCTTCTGGAACATCAGGTGCAGGTTGCCGGGCTCAAGCTTGACCGTCTCGCCAGCGGCGATGGCGATGCCGTCCTTCAGCTGGCGCATCCGCATGACGTTGTCCTTGGTCTCCATCTCGTGGATCTGAACTTCGCCTGATACAGGCGACGTCACGGACAGCAAGCGATCGTCCGTCTTGCCGTTGTTTTTCACCGTGAAAAAGCCGCCGCCGACCGGCTGGCCGGGCAGCATTGCCTTGGCGAAGCCGCCGGAAATTTCGAGATCGCCGGCCTTGACCGTTTCGCCAGCCGGTGCGGCAGCGGACATGCCGGACATGCCGGACATGTCCATGCCTGCCATATCGTCATGGTCGTGACCATGGTCTTCGCCGGCGACGACCTTCAACAGCGGCGCCGGGCTTTTCAGTCCATGCGCGTCGCCACCTTCCTTTGCCACCTGATCCCAGGCCGTGACCGTATCGCCGCACATCTGCGTCACCGGAAAGGCGAGCGAGGTGCCGGCCTCGACTCCTGACACTTTACCCTGGATGACGAAAGTATCGTAGAAATCGTCGGAGAGATTGCCGTTCTTCCAGCGCACTTCGATCGCGCCCGTCTTCACCTTGTCGCCGTGATTGTCGTAGGTCTTCTGGTAGTCGCCTTTAATCACCTCGAGCTCCCAGCCTGCCTTCGGCTGCGGCTTGGCGAAGACGAAGCCTTCCGGCAGCTTGACCCGCACTTCCGTGGTCGCCTTGCCGTCGCAGCCGTGCGGCACCTGCAGCGTGGCAAGAATGGTGCTGTCCTGCTTCGCCTCTCTGTCGAGGAAGGTCACATGCGCCTCGGCACTGGCAAAAGCGGTCGCGGAAAGAACGGCGGCAAGCCCGAATGTCTTGCCAAATGTCTTGATAGTTTTCATCGGATATCTCCTCGCCGGCCACGGACCTCTCTCGGGCGGACCGGCATGCTGCATCATGGGTTGCGGAAGCAGATCAGGCGAGGACGGGAGGTGCGCGGGAATTCGGCCGGCTGACGGCGCTTACGCTGGCAACGGCTGAAGTTTCGATCGGCGCGTTGATCAGCGCGGCGAGCTTGCGCTCGAGCCAGGAGCCCGCATCCGGCGCCGGCAGGATGACGGAGGCCGACAGCCGGCAGGCTTCGCAATTCGGCTTGAAGGCGACGGTCTTGCCGTCGGTGTCCTTCACGGTGACGCAGAGCGAGGCGAAGGTACCGTCAGGCAGCACATAGGCCGCTGCATCGTAGCCTTCGGAGGCGACAGCCTGAGGTGCCTGATGGGCGAGGCCAAGCAAAAGCAGGCTCAATGCGCAAAGCATGCGCAGGAAGAGCGTCGCTTTCAGTCCGGTCTGCCGCATGAGATCCCCTTCAAAAGCATGTCGCGATAGCCGGTTTCCCCACGGAATGCAAAAGCAGATTTGCCGCAGATCAGGGCTTGGCCGGGATATGGCGACAAAAAATTGTCCAGTCACGACATTTGGCCTTGCCAAGCGCCGCACCCGCCGGATAATTGCGCCAACCTTGTTGGGAGAAGCCGGTGCTTTCGCCACCGGTGCCGAAGGAGCAACCGCCCCGGAAACTCTCAGGCAAAAGGACCAGCAAGGGGCAGACGGAACTCTGGAGAGAAGCGTTCTCAAAACGCTCGCCGAAGGGATAACAATCTCAGGCAAAGGGACAGAGGGGGCTCAGGAGAGAAGTGCGCAGCCGCGCCTTCAGATTTGAGCCCGCGCCTTCGTGAGAAGGCGCAAACCCCGGAGGCGTCTTTTGGACGATACTGCTGCCCTGAAGAAAACCCCGCTGCATGCCCTGCATCTTTCGCTCGGCGCCCGCATGGTGCCGTTCGCGGGTTACGACATGCCGGTGCAATACCCCGCAGGCGTCATGAAGGAGCATCTTCATACCCGCGCCGAAGCCGGCCTCTTCGATGTCTCCCACATGGGCCAGGTCATCGTGAAGGCGAAATCTGGCAGCTACGAGGATGCGGCGCTGGCGCTCGAAAGCCTGGTGCCGGTCGATATCCTCGGCCTTGCCGAAGGCCGCCAGCGTTATGGCTTCTTCACCGACGATACCGGCTGCATCCTCGATGATCTGATGATCACTCATCTCGACGATCACCTTTTCATCGTCGTCAACGCTTCCTGCAAGGAGGCCGATCTCGCTCATCTGCAGGCCCATATCGGCGACCGCTGCGACATCACGCTCCTCAATCGCGCTTTGATCGCGCTACAGGGACCGCGCGCGGTCGAAGTTCTTGCCGAGCTCTGGGCCGACGTCGCGGCGATGAAATTCATGGACGTGCGCCATTGCCGCCTGCACGATGTTTCCTGTCTGGTCTCACGCTCCGGCTATAGCGGCGAGGACGGCTTCGAGATTTCGATCCCCGTCGACAAGGCCGAGGATGTCACCATGCGGTTGCTCGAACATCCGGACGTTCAGGCGATCGGCCTCGGCGCCCGCGATTCGCTGCGCCTCGAAGCCGGCCTCTGCCTCTACGGCAACGATATCGACACGACCACCTCGCCGGTCGAGGCGGCGCTGGAATGGGCCATGCAGAAGGCAAGGCGCGGCAACGGCGCGCGCGCCGGCGGCTTCCCGGGCTCTGGCCGCATCCTGTCCGAACTCGAAAACGGTGCTGCGCGCCGCCGCGTCGGCCTGAAGCCGGAAGGCAAGGCGCCGGTGCGCGGCCATGCCAAGCTCTATGCCGATGCCGAGGGCAAGATCGAAATCGGCGAGGTCACCTCGGGCGGCTTCGGCCCCAGCGTTGAAGGCCCCGTCGCCATGGGCTACGTGCCGGTCTCCCATGCTGCCGCAGGCACATTGGTCTATGCCGAGGTGCGCGGCAAATATCTGCCGACCACCGTCAGCGCCCTGCCCTTCGTCACACCGACCTACAAACGCTAAACCTTTTCCAGAGAGGACGAACAATGCTGAAATTTACCGAAGAACACGAATGGCTGAAGATCGAAGGCGGCGTTGCGACGGTCGGCATCACCACTTATGCCGTCGATCAGCTCGGCGACCTGGTTTTCGTCGAACTCCCGGAAGTCGGCGCAACCTTCTCCAAGAACGGCAATGCCGCGACCGTTGAATCGGTCAAGGCTGCTTCCGACGTCTATTGTCCACTTGATGGCGAGATCACCGAGGTCAATCCGGCCATCGTTGCAGATCCGTCGCTGGTCAATTCCGATCCTCAGGGCGCTGGCTGGTTCTTCAAGCTGAAGCTTGCAAATGCTGCCGACGCCGATGGTCTGCTCGACGAAGCGGCCTACAAGGAGCTCACTGCGTAATGACGACGCCGACAGAATTCCAGTTCACCGACTATCAGCCTTACGATTTCGCCAATCGCCGTCATATCGGCCCCTCGCCGGCCGAGATGACCGACATGCTGAAGGTGATCGGCTACAACAGCCTCGACGGCCTGATCGACGCGACGCTGCCGCCCTCGATCCGCCAGAAGGCGCCGCTCGTCTGGGGCGCGCCGATGACCGAGCGCGAGGCGCTCGACAAGCTGCGCGAGACCGCCAACAAGAACAAGGTGCTGGTCTCGCTGATCGGCCAGGGTTATTACGGCACGATCACACCGCCGGTCATCCAGCGCAACATCCTGGAAAACCCGGCCTGGTACACCGCCTATACGCCTTACCAGCCGGAGATCAGCCAGGGCCGCCTGGAAGCGCTCCTGAACTACCAGACGATGATCTGCGACCTCACCGGCCTCGACGTCGCCAACGCCTCGCTGCTCGACGAGGCAACCGCCGCCGCCGAAGGCATGGCGATTGCCGAGCGCGTCGCCAAGTCGAAGGCAAAGGCCTTCTTCGTCGATGCCGACTGCCATCCGCAGACCATCGCCCTCATCCGCACCCGCGCCGAGCCGCTCGGCTGGAGCGTCATCGTCGGCAATCCCTTCACAGATCTCGATCCTGTCGATGTCTTCGGCGCGATCTTCCAGTATCCCGGCACGCATGGTCACGTGCATGATTTTACCGGCCTGATCGCGCGCCTGCACCAGGCGGGCGCCATATCAATCGTCGCCGCCGATATCCTGGCACTGACATTGTTGAAATCGCCCGGTGAAATGGGTGCCGATATCGCCGTCGGCTCCTCGCAGCGCTTCGGTGTCCCGGTCGGTTACGGCGGCCCGCATGCAGCCTACATGTCGGTCAAGGATGCCATCAAGCGCTCCATGCCCGGCCGCCTCGTCGGCGTCTCCGTCGATGCCCGCGGCAACCGCGCCTATCGCCTGTCGCTGCAGACCCGCGAACAGCATATCCGCCGTGAGAAGGCGACGTCGAACATCTGCACCGCCCAGGTGCTGCTTGCCGTCATGGCCTCGATGTACGCTGTCTTCCACGGCCCGAAGGGCATCAAGGCGATCGCCCAGCAAGTGCACCAGAAAGCCGTGCTGATGGCCAAGGGCCTGGAAAAGCTCGGTTATAAGGTCGAACCCGACACCTTTTTCGACACGATCACCGTCGATGTCGGCCACATGCAAGGCCTCATCCTGCGTGCCGCCGTCGCCGAAGGCGTCAATCTGCGCAAGGTCGGCGAAACCGGGATCGGCATGAGCCTCGACGAACGCACCCGGCCGGCGACGCTCGAAGCCGTTTGGCGCGCCTTTGGTGGCAATTTCACTATCGCCGATTTCGAGCCCTCCTACCGCCTGCCGAAGGGCCTGCTCAGAACCAGCGATTACCTCACCCATCCGATCTTCCACATGAACCGTGCCGAAAGCGAGATGACGCGTTACATCCGCCGGCTGTCCGATCGGGATCTGGCGCTCGACCGCTCGATGATCCCGCTCGGCTCCTGCACGATGAAGCTCAATGCGACGGCGGAAATGCTGCCGATCACCTGGCCGGAGTTTTCCGACATCCATCCCTTCGTGCCGGCCGACCAGGCGCTCGGCTACCGCGAGATGATCGACGACCTGATCGAAAAGCTCTGCGCCGTCACCGGCTACGACGCCTTCTCCATGCAGCCGAATTCCGGCGCGCAGGGCGAATATGCCGGCCTGCTGACGATCCGCAACTATCATATCGCCAATGGCGACGGCCATCGTGACGTCTGCCTGATCCCGACCTCTGCGCATGGCACCAACCCGGCCTCGGCCCAGATGGTCGGCATGAAGGTCGTCGTCGTCAAGGTGCGCGAAAATGGCGATATCGATCTTGACGATTTCCGCGCCAAGGCGGAGCAGCATGCGGCAAACCTCTCCTGCTGCATGATCACCTACCCTTCGACGCATGGCGTCTTCGAGGAGACCGTCAAGGAGATCTGCGATCTGGTGCACGAGCATGGCGGCCAGGTCTATCTCGACGGCGCCAACATGAATGCCATGGTCGGTCTGTCTCGCCCCGGTGACATCGGCTCCGACGTTTCGCATCTCAATCTGCACAAGACCTTCTGCATCCCGCATGGCGGCGGCGGACCCGGCATGGGCCCGATCGGTGTCAAGGCGCATCTGGCTCCCTACCTGCCTGGCCATCCCGAAACCGACGGCCGTTCGGGTGCGGTCTCGGCCGCCGCCTTCGGCTCCGCCTCGATCCTGCCGATCTCCTGGAGCTATTGCCTCATGATGGGCGGCGAAGGCCTGACGCAGGCGACCAAGGTGGCGATCCTCAACGCCAACTATATCGCCACCCGGCTGAAGGGCGCCTATGACGTGCTCTACAAGTCGGCTGCCGGCCGCGTCGCGCATGAATGCATCATCGACACCCGTCCGCTGGTCGACAGCTCGGGCGTCACGGTCGACGACGTCGCCAAGCGCCTGATCGACTGTGGCTTCCACGCGCCGACCATGAGCTGGCCGGTCGCCGGCACGCTGATGATCGAGCCGACGGAAAGCGAGACCAAGGCCGAACTCGACCGCTTCTGCGAGGCGATGCTGGCGATCCGCGAGGAAGCCCGCGCCATCGAGGATGGCCGCATGGACAAGGTGAACAACCCGCTGAAGAACGCCCCGCACACCGTGGAAGACCTCGTCGGCGAATGGGATCGTCCTTACAGCCGAGAACAGGCCTGCTTCCCGCCCGGCGCCTTCCGCGTCGACAAATACTGGTCACCGGTCAACCGCGTCGACAACGTCTATGGCGACCGCAACTTGATCTGCACCTGCCCGCCGGTGGAAAGTTACGCCGAGGCAGCGGAATAGCGGTCAAGGCCGATGCTGTAGCGAAGGGCCGAACAATCCGAGCCCCTTCCATCATGGAAGGGGCTTTTCTAATTCTGATAGAGATGCGCGGTTAACCTCAGCCTCTAACCGTCTCTCGAAGCTCCGTTCGCCTGCGAACGTCATCTCTGGCATAACATGCTACGCCCTACGTAGCTCAACGTCAGAGCAGGTGTCTGGTTAGCCGCCGATCCAGGTTCAACTCCTCGGCAGGGGCACCAGTTTCCCAGTTCCCCTGCTCTCTATCAGCGTCGAAGCGTGCCGGTTTACGGCCTAGAAGCGCTCGCCGACCATATCCTCGCTTTTGGCCCACAATGCCCTGGCCGTCTCGGGATCGAGCGCGTAGGTGCGCACGCCTTCGGAAATCGGGCTGATCTCCGCATCCGTCACTTCGGAGATGTGGCAATTCTCGCAATATTTGCCGCCGACCGCGTCTGCCGGGGCGACGAAACCTGCCCAGACGGAGGTAGCCGCACCCTGAGGAATCGTCTTCCACCGGAAGGACGGCTTGCCCTCGGCGGCGAGTGCTGCGTTGATCTGCGTTATCATGCCTTCGATCATATTAGGGTCGAGATGACGGTCGAGTTCGGTCTGGATGCCGCCGGGATGCAGTGCCGTTACACGGATGCCGCGCTCCTTGAGGCGCCGGTCGAGTTCCACTGCGAACAGGATATTTGCGGTTTTCGACTGGGCATAGGCCGCCCAGGGCTCATAGGTCTTGCTCTCGAAATTGAGGTCGTCGAGGCTAAAGGGCGCCATGCGATGGGCCGAGGATGCGACGATCACCACTCGGCCGCCCGATTTGACGAGCGGTGCGATGCGGTTGACCAGCACGAAATGACCGAGATGGTTGGTGCCAAACTGCGTTTCGAAGCCATCGGCGGTGCGGCCGAAGGGAGCGGCCATCACGCCGGCATTGGCAATGACGACATCGAAGGGGCGGCCATCCGAAATGAGCGCATCGGCGCAGGCGCGCACGCTTGCCAGAGAGGCAAGATCAAGCTCGACGATATCCAGGCTGCCGCCATTGGCCGCACCGGCGCGCACGACTTCCGTTGCCACCCCCGCCTTTGCAAGGTCACGTGCCGTACCCACCACCTGCGCTCCATGGGCTGCCAGCACGCGCGCGGTTTCCACGCCGAGGCCGGCCGAAACACCCGTCACCAGAACTCGCTTGCCCTTGAGATCGACGCCGGCGAGCACCTCATCGGTGGTTGATGTCGCGCCAAAAAGTCCACTCATGATTATCTCCTTGATTATGGACGCACCGCTCCGGGCTGGTGGACCATTGCCCGCCGGCCTCAAATGAAATAAAAGGAGGATGCCTCCAGATAAATATGGAGGGCGCCTCCGGTTATCAAGGGGACTTCTCGGAAATGGCTGAAAAAAGTGACGGACCCACCGTCCGAAAGCCGCGTGCGGATGCCGAACGCAATCGTCTTCTGCTGATGGAAACGGCAAAGACCGTCTTTGCCGACAAGGGTTCCAGCGCCAGCCTGGAGGAAATCGCCCGCATCGCGGGCGTCGGCATCGGCACGCTCTATCGCCATTTCCCGACGCGCGATGCACTGGTTTCCGCCATCTACCGCAACGAGACGACGCAGCTTGCCGCTGCCGCCAAAAGTCTTGCCGATACACATCCGCCTGTCGAAGCGCTTCGCCTGTGGCTGGTGCAGTTCGTGGATTATGTCGTGACGAAACACGGCATGTCCGAGGTGCTGGATTCTTTGGTCGGCGGCACCTCCGAGCTCTATGCCGATTCTGCCGATTTGATCATAGGTGCCGTCAATCTGCTGGTGGATCGCGCAGTCGCCACCGGTGAAATCCGTCTGGCGATGGACCCGCTCGATATCCTGCGCGCCCTAGCGGGCGGCGCGAGCATCAGCTGTAGCCCCGCCTGGCGGGATGCGGCAAGGCAACTCATCGATATTCTGATAGCGGGCATGAAAGCCAGTCGCTGAGGCTGTCGTACCATCCGGCACGGCCGTCTCAGATGGAGTTGCGCAAGAATGGCAACATCGACATGGAGGATCTCCGCGCACAAGCTGGAAAAACCTCGTCGGCGATTGGGATCGCCCCCATAGCCGCGAACAGGCCAGCTTCTCGCCCGACGCCTTCCGCGTCGACAAATACTGATCGCCGGTCAACCGCGTCGACAATGTCTATGGCGACCGCAACCTGATCTGCAGCTGCCCGCTGGTGGAAAGCGACGCCGAGGCGGCTAAGTGGCAGTGTTAGGCAAAGCCCCTTCCACAGGTTGGGAAGGGCTGCATGCCTTTTGGGCCAAAGGATCAAATTTAACCTTTCTTAGCAAGTCTCTGTTAGCAATTCATAAAGTGGCTTCCATCAACATGGATCATCGTCGGTCCCTTGTTTTGCGTGCAGGTTCTTATGCGTCCATCGGCTGTGCCAGCAATCCTCCTCGCCGCCTTGATCCTGTCGGGATGCGCCGCAAGTTCTGGCGCCGAAGATGTGCTCACCCCCGTACCGTCGCGGGAAACGACCAACGCCATCACCCAGCCGAGCGGCCCGATACCGGCTGCCGCCGTGGGCGATCCTGCGCCCCAGGCAAGCCCGCCGCAGCAGGCGTTGAGCTGGACAGGAGAGGTTCCAGAGCCGCAGGCGCTCGTGCCCGCAGACAGGCCGGTCGGCATGCCGATGCCGACGGAAAAGCCGGTCGCCCTGCTGATGCCGACCAATCCCACCGGCAATACAATGCCCGATGTCGGCACGAGGTCGCCGACCCGCGGACAAATTTACGGCCACCGGTTCCGCGATGCCAAGCCGATCAACTTCGGCTCCACCTCGCCGAGAAAGCTAGCCGTCCACGGAGTCGACGTGTCGCGCTGGCAGGGCGAGATCGACTGGGAGACGTTGCGGCGGCAAGGCGCGAACTTCGTCTACATCAAGGCCACCGACGGCGGCGATCACCTCGATCCGATGTTCAAGAAAAACTGGCGCCGGGCCAAGGAAGCCGGCCTGAAACACGGCGCCTATCACTTCTTCTACTGGTGCCGGACAGCCGGCGAACAGGCCGACTGGTTCATCCGCAACGTGCCGAGGGAAGCCAACGCTCTTCCACCCGTCATCGACGTTGAATGGAACGGCGAATCGAGCTGCAAGAGGCGCATCTCGCCTGCACGTGTCCGGGAAAAGATGCAGGTCTTCATGGACAAGCTGGAGCGCTATTACGGCCAACGCCCGATCATCTACACGGCGCCGGACTTCTACCGCGACAATTTGAAGGGTCAACTGCTCGACTATCCCTTCTGGCTGCGCTCGGTCGCCGCTCATCCCTCCAAGGTTTATCCGGGCCGCAAGTGGCTCTTCTGGCAGTATTCCGGCTCCGGCCTTTCCGATGGCGTCGACGGCAAGATCGATCTCAACGTGTTCAACGGCAACGAAAGCGACTGGCACGACTGGGTGGCGTCGCGGTAGCCGAGCCCGCCAGGCCAGTCCGCTTGCCTGACCTCACGCGGACTTCTGCACCTTTACCGGCACGCCCTTGTAGGCAGGCGTTCCCGATCTCCGGTCGTAATCACCAAGCGCGATGACCCTGTTCATCTCGGGATAATATCCGGCGATGGAGCCAACAGGGATGTCGTAGGCCACTGCGGTGAAGCCTTTGACCGCCCTGCTGCCGGTTTCAGCGACCGACTCGATATCGACCTTGTCGCCGTCGGCGAGGCCGCGTGCGGAGAGATCCCCGCTGTTCATGAAGATCACGTCACGGCGGCCGAAGACACCTCGATAGCGGTCGTCAAGGCTGTAGATTGTCGTGTTGTACTGGTCGTGACTGCGCAGCGTTGTCAGAACCAGTGTGTCTGCGTCTGCAAGGCGCGGATCTTCCTCCAGTCCAGGCGCGATGAGGAACTGCGCTTTTCCCGAGGGCGTGCGCCATTGCCGATCGGAGGCGGCCACCGTGAGCCGGAAACCGCCGGGTTTCCTGACCCTTGTGTTGAAATCATGGAAATCGGGAAAGACCACCTCGATCTTTTCCCGAATGCGGTTGTAGTCAGCGACCATCCCGTCCCAATCGATATCGTATTTGGCGCCGAGCGTTGCCTTGGCGATGCCGGCGATAATGGCCGGTTCGGACCTTAGTTCGTCGCCGGGCGGCTTCAGAAAGCCGCGTGAGGCGTGCACCATCGACATGGAATCCTCGACGGTCACCGATTGTGGTCCCGTCTTCTGAATGTCTTGATCAGTACGACCGAGGACAGGAAGGATGATGGAGTTTCGGGCGATCAGCAGATGCGAGCGATTGGGTTTTGTCGCGAGATGGACCGCAAGGTCGAGCTTGCGCATACCTTCGAACGTCGCCTCCGGATCGGATATGGCGACGGCGAGATTGCCGCCGAGACAGACAAGCGCCTTCGACCGGCCTTCGATGATCGCCTCGATGGCCTCGATGGCATTATGGCCTTTCTCCTCGGGCGGGCGGAAACTGAAGGCCTTCTCCATACCATCGAGAAGCGCCTTGTTGGGGATCTCGGTGATCCCGACGGTCCGGTCACCTTGAACGTTCGAATGCCCCCGCAGCGGGCAGATACCAGCACCCCGGCGGCCGATATTTCCCCGCAACATCAGGAAGTTGGCAAGCTGCTGGACATTGGCGGTGCCGTGGCTGTGCTGGGTGATGCCCATGCCATAGCAGAGGATGACATTGCGGGCGTTGAGATAGACATCAACGGCGCTGTCGAGCGCTTCGAGCGTCAGTCCTGATCTCTTCAGGATCGACACCCACTCCGTCTTTGCAATATCGGCCTTGAGAGCCTCCAGTCCGATCGTGTGGGCTTCGATGAATTCCCGGTCGAGAAAGCCTTTGCCGCCTGCCGCGATATCGGCATCGTCGCGCTCGAATATCCGCTTCATCAGGCCCTTGAGGGCAGCGAGATCCCCGCCGGTGCGCAGCTGATGATAAGCCGATGCGATCGGCGTCGAAGACATCGTCGCCATTTCCACCGGGTTCTGCGGTGCCGCAAATTTCTCGAGCGCGCGTTCTTTCAGGGGATTGAAGACCACGATCGGGACGCCGCGCCTCGCGGCATCATGCAGAGTGGTCATCATCCGCGGGTGGTTGGTGCCAGGATTGTGGCCGAAGCTGAAGATCGCATCGGCATGATCGAAATCTTCGAGGGTCACCGTGCCCTTCCCGACCCCGATCGAGTGTGGCAGGCCGACGCTGGTTGCCTCATGGCACATGTTCGAGCAGTCGGGAAAATTGTTGGTGCCGTAGGCCCTGACGAAAAGCTGGAACAGGAATGCAGCCTCGTTCGAGGCGCGTCCCGATGTGTAGAATTCAGCCATGTCAGGATCGGGCAGTTTGCGCAGTTCCGCGCCGATCAGCGTGAAGGCTTCCTCCCAGCCGATCGGCAGGTAACGGTCGCTGGCGTGATCATAGACCAGCGGGTGCGTCAGGCGGCCCTGGTCTTCCAACTGATGGTCGTTCCATTGCCACAGTTCGGCGACCGTATGCGCCGCGAAAAAGTCGGGCCCGGCACGTTTCGCCGTGGATTCCCAGGTGATCGCCTTGGCGCCATTTTCACAGAACTCGAACGAACTCGTATGTTTGGGATCGGGCCAAGCGCAGCCCGGACAATCGAAGCCCTCGGGCTGATTGGCTTTCAGCAGCGTCGCAGCCCCCTGCGCAATGACCTGCTGGCGCGCAAGGGTTTCGGCAACGGCTTTGAGTGCACCCCAGCCGCCGGCGGGGGCCGTGTATTTCTCGATGCCTTTCGGCCGCTTCTTGGTCATCACCTGCTCCACAAATCCGCCGAGGGTCAGCCCATTATCAATGCAAAGGGATGCCATGCGATAGATGGCGCGGACATCCTCTTAAAAAAGATCGGACCGCTCCGATGGGCGGCGGAGCGGTCCTGGCGGATCATCGGATCCACGAGACTTCGGCGCGGGAGGGGACATGCCGATGTCTATCGGCACATTCGCGGTGCCGGTCTCCACATGGAAGTCACTTCCGAGAGACACCCAGACCTTACCGTCCCGATAGCAGGCGACGAAACTATACATAGGTATTGGGGATGATCTTGTTGATCCTGTCCCAACCTCGTCATGCCCGTTGAAACCTAGACAGAAGTATAGGCCCAGCTACACCAGCATTGAATGTCCTGCATTTCAAACCTGCTCGACGATTCTTTCAAGGCCAGCGAACAGGAACGCAAAACTGACAGCCGCGCAACCAGATCGCCCCATTCCGAAATCCGTTCATTCCGGCCAAGGAGGTGGCATGAAAGAGGCCGCGGCCGTTGAGAGAACGGATCACTGAGATGCAGATGATGATCGAGGGACAGTCACACTTCCAGCCTTTCGGCTTATCTTATTGGGGTTTCGAAGATCTCAATAAGGGAGTTGGAAGCATGACTGCCTCTTATGAATACCATATCGGGGTCGACTACCACAAATCCTACAGCCACCTGGTGGTTCAGGACAGCAGCGGCAAGACGCTGAGATCCGGCCGGGTGAAGAACGACCGACAGTCGCTCGGCGGGTTTCTCGAACGCTATCGGGAGAACTCGCATGCGGTTGTCGAGGCGACGCGCAACTGGATGGTGATCTACGACTGGCTCGACGACATTTGTGATGATGTCGTTCTCGCCCATCCGCTGAAGGTTAAGGCGATCGCCGACGCCAAGATCAAGACCGACAAGATCGACGCGACGGTGCTGGCACATCTGCTCAGAGCCGACCTGGTACCCGAAGCCTGGGCGCCAAGCGAGAGATCGCGGGACCTTCGCGTCGCGCTACGCGAACGGATGTTTTACGTGCGGCTGCGCACGATGACCAAGAACCGCATCGTCACGGTGTTCGACCGCTATCCGGAGCAGACGGCGCAATTGAAGAAGCTTGGCGACCTGTTTGGCAAGGCCGGCCGCGTCCAGCTGGCTCAAGTGAACGTCTCTGAGATCGACCGCATCCAGATTGACCGTGGTCTCGCCTTCATCGGCGACATCGACATGCGGATCAAACAGTCGGAAGCAACGATCCGGGCGATGACCAAGGCCAATGCCAACGTCAAGCTGTTGAAGACGATCCCCGGCATCGGCGAGTTCTTCGCCCGGCTGATCGATGCGGAGATCGACGACATATCGCGGTTCCGCCAACCGAAGAAGCTTGCCGCCTATGCCGGGCTTGTGCCCTCGACCTATTCCTCCGGCGGCAAGACCTTCCACGGCAAGATCATCAAGCAGGGCAACAAGTGGCTGCGCTGGGCCTTCGTCGAGGCGGTAACACCTGCCATCGCCAGCGATCCACAGCTGCGCGCCCAATACGAGCATCTGAAGATCAAAGGAATAAACAAGGCGCGGGTTGCCATCGCGCGCAAGCTTTTGACGATCACCTTCCAGATCCTGCGTGACCAGCGCGCCTACGAGCCGCGCGGCGAAAGCACCATGGAAGGCGCGTCGACGATATCCCGGTTGTCCTGATGGCAGTCTAGCGAGCCCGGTAGAACTGGGTTGCGCTTCTCAAGGAGAATGGGAAACCGGGAGCCGAACGCCACTCTGTGACCGAAGCCCCAGGCATCAGGTCACGCATTGGAGACTGGTTCAAGAACCGAAGGACAGCAAAGCGATCTGTCCGGCGGAAAGAGAGACTTTGCCGATCGGTACGAATGCCGGTCAAAACTTAACCGAACCCAAGGAAAAGCCGCCAAATGCTGGTGTTCTGCCCCTTGCGTTCTTTCATTGGAGAATAGCCATGGACCATATCGAACTTGAAAATCGTCGCAAAGGCGCTCCACTGCCGCCTATCCTGGATATAGTCCCGTGCCGATCCTGAACAGAGGCGACGGCACAAGGCCCTGACCTAAGGCTTTTGCTAACGCAAAGCCTTCAGCATTTCCTAAACCCTCGCAGCTAGAAGGTTACCATCCAGTTCTGGGGAAACGGCTGATGAGCATATCGGGTATTACGAGCATTGCTCTTTCGGGAATGCGGGCGCAGACCACACGTGTCGGCGCAATTGCCAACAACATCGCAAACAGCAGCACCCCGGGCTATACAAGGCTGAACACCAGCCTCACCTCCGTTGTATCAGGCGGCGTCCAGGCCCTCGTCGACCCGACGGCATCCGATGTCGATCCGGCCACTGAACTGACCGATCTGACCGAAGCCGAGCAGAGCTACAAGGCGAACGCCGTGGTCTTCGAGACCGGCGCTGACATGTGGGAAATGCTGATGAGCATCAAGCGCGACTGAGCACGCCCGAATTTCATCGAGAATTGGCTGCCTGAGAATTTCCCGCCAGCCTGAAAGTCGCGGCTATCAGGAATGCGCCGGCTCACCCTGGCGCTGGGCAGCAAGGGCCGCGAGATCGGCAGGCTTCAGCTCGACGGATTCGCCGCAGCCGCAGGCCGACGTCTGGTTCGGATTGGTGAAGGTGAAGCCGGAGCGCAGCGTCGTCGTCTCAAAGCCCATTTCGGTGCCGAGCAGGTAAAGAGCCGCGGATGGCTCGACCCAGACTTTGGCACCATCGCGCTCGATCAGGTCGTCCTTGGCATTGGGCTCGGTCACCAGGTCGATGGTATATTCCATCCCGGCGCAGCCGCCCTTCTTGATGCCGACGCGCACGCCCTTGGCATCAGGCCCAGAATTCTCGACGATCGCTTTGACGCGAGCCGCAGCACCGTCCGTCATGCTCATGATTGCAAAGCCCATCGGCTCATTCTCCTTCCGCAACCGGGGTCAAGATCCGGCGCATCGTGACTCAAATGTAGTACCCTGAGGTAAACGGATCAATACCGCGGGATCTCAGTACCAGCCGACGGCGACTTGCGCCTCTTCGGACATGCGATCCGGCGTCCACGGCGGATCGAAGGTCATGGCCACCTCGACGCCTGATACGCCTTCGACGGCGCCGACGGCGTTTTCGACCCAGCCGGGCATCTCGCCGGCAACCGGGCAGCCCGGGGCGGTCAGCGTCATCATGATCTTCACCATCCGGTCGTCCTCGATGTCGATCTTGTAGATCAGACCAAGTTCGAAGATGTCGGCTGGAATTTCCGGATCGTAGACGGTCTTCAGCGCGCTGATGACGTCGTCGCTCAGCCGCGCCAGCTCATCGGCCGGAATGCTGGAATGCACGATGCCTTCGCGCACGTCGATCTTCTGTTCGCTTTCGTCCAGGCTCATCACGGACACTCCTCAAGCAAAGAACTTGCGCGCATATTCAAGCGCATCGGCCAGGGCATCGACCTCGGCGCGGGTATTGTACATGCCGAAGGATGCACGGCATGTGGATGTGACGCCGAAGCGTTTCAAGAGCGGCATGGCGCAATGCGTGCCGGCCCTGACCGCAACACCCTGCCGGTCGATCACCATCGAGACGTCATGGGCATGGATGCCGGCAAGCTCGAAGGAGAAGATACTCCCCTTGTCGGGCGCCGTCCCGAAGACCCGCAGCGAATTGACCGATTTCAGCCGCTCGACCGCATAGGCAGAAAGATCCGCCTCGTGGCGCGAAATCGCCTCGCGTCCGATCTTCTCCATATAGTCGAGCGCATAACCGAGCCCGATCGCCTGCACGATCGGCGGCGTGCCGGCCTCAAAACGATGCGGCGGGTCGTTATAGGTCACCATATCCTCGGCAACTTCGAAGATCATCTCGCCGCCGCCCTGGAACGGCCGCATCTCGAAAAGCCGCTCCTTGTTGCCGTAGAGCACGCCGATGCCGGACGGGCCGTAGAGCTTGTGACCGGTCATGACGTACCAGTCGCAATCGATATCCTGCACATCGACCGGCAGATGCACGGCGCCCTGGCTGCCGTCGATCAGCACCGGGATGCCGCGCTCATGCGCGATCCGGCAGACTTCCTTGACGGGAACGATGGTGCCGAGTGCATTCGACATATGGGTGATGGCGACGAGCTTGGTGCGCTCCGTCAGGCTTTTCTCGAAATCTTCGATATGGAAAGCGCCCTCGTCGTCGACGGGCACCCAGACAAGCTTGGCGCCCTGCCGCTCGCGGATGAAGTGCCAGGGCACGATATTGGAATGGTGCTCCATGATCGTCAGGACGATCTCGTCGCCTTCGCCAATCCTAGGCATGCCCCAGCCATAGGCGACGGTGTTGATCGCTTCCGTCGAATTCTTGGTGAAAACGATGTCGTTGACCGAAGGCGCATTAAGGAAGCGGCGCACCTTTTCGCGCGCTGCCTCATAGGCGTCCGTGGCCGCATTCGAGAGATAGTGCAGGCCGCGATGCACATTGGCATATTCATGGCTATAGGCATGCGAGATGGCGTCGATCACCAGCTGCGGCTTCTGCGCCGAGGCACCGTTGTCGAGATAGACCAGCGGCTTGCCGTGCACCTTCTCCGCCAGGATCGGAAAATCCCGACGGATGGCTTCGACGTCGTATTGGGTGGCCGGCACTATCTTGTCCATTGATATATCCGATCAGGCGTGCTTTTCGAGCCAGGCCGAAATCACGCCTTCCAGCGCCTCGACCAGGGCCTCGTCTTCCAGTTCCTCGACGATCTCGGCGACGAAGGCGTTGACGAGCATCGCCCGCGCCTTGTTCTCCGGAATGCCGCGCGCCATCATGTAATAGAGGTGATTGGCGTCGATATCGGTCACCGTCGCGCCGTGGCCGCACTGCACGTCGTCGGCGAAGATTTCAAGCTCGGGCTTGACCGAGAATTCGGCATCGTCGGACATCAACAGCGTGTTGCAGGCCATCTTGGCATCGGTCTTCTGCGCATCGGGCGCGACCCGGATCATGCCCTGGAAGACGCCCTTGGCGCGGTCGAAGACGACGTTGCGGATCACTTCGGTCGAGCCGGTGTTCGGCACGTCGTGGCCGAGCACCATCGTCACGTCGGTATGGCTGTCGCCGCCGAGCAGGTTGATGCCGCGCAACGTCAGATCGGCGCCCTCGCCCGTCACCTTGATGTTAAGCTCCTGGCGCACCAGCCTGCCGCCGGCATTGATGACGAAAAGCCGGAGCTTGGCGTCAGCGCCGAGATCAATGCGGATCTGCCCGAGATGCGTATCGTCGGGCCCCTGCTGCTGCAGGATGATCCAGGTCAGTTCCGTGCCTTCGCCGACCGTGATGTCGCTGACGTGGGACACAAGAGCCGCATCACCGGTCACCGTGAGGTGACGCTCGATGACGGTCGCCTTGACACCGGCGCCGAAGGCCACGGGAAGGCGCGTATGTGCCTGCCCACCCGCATGGATGAACTGGATTTCAAGAGGGTTTTCAAGCTCGGCATCGGCAGGCACGTCGATGACATAGCCGTCGCGCACGAAGCTGCCATTGATGCGGCCGACGGCGTCGTCGCTGCCGAGCGCATCGAGCCCGCCTGCGGCAGAGCCGTCAAGCAGACGTTCAAAATAGGCCGAAACGCCAAGACCGTCGGCCGTAGCCTTCTGGTTGGAATGGCCCTGGATCACCGCCAGCACCGTGGCATCAGCAACGAGCGGCTCCAACGCCTCCGAGCCGGCATCGCCTGCCTGCGGCGGAACGGTGCGCAGCAGATTCTTGAGGTCGGTATAATGCCAGGCTTCGATGCGGCGCGTCGGCAGGCCGGCCTTCTTCAGGTCGTCGAGAAGCCGGTCGCGCAGGGCCGTCACCGCACCATTGCCCGGCAGCTCGCCGATCTGCTGGTTGAAGGCCTCGATCAACGCCGTCTCGGCCGCAGTCAGGCGGCTCGTCGTCTGCATGTTCATGGACGTCGTCCTTTCCACCCGAAACTCAGGCCGCCGTGCCGATAATGTCGGCATAGCCGTTGGCTTCCAGCTCATGCGCCAGCGTCTTGTCGCCCGACTTGATCACCTGGCCCTTGTAGAGCACGTGGACGGTATCCGGCACGATATAGTCGAGCAGGCGCTGGTAATGGGTGATAACCACAACCGCGCGGTCCGGCGAACGCAGCGCATTGACGCCGTCGGCGACGATCTTCAGCGCGTCGATGTCGAGGCCGGAGTCGGTTTCGTCGAGCACGCAGAGCTTCGGTTCGAGCAGCGCCATCTGCAGGATTTCCGCGCGCTTCTTCTCGCCGCCGGAAAAGCCGACATTCAGCGGCCGCTTCAGCATCTCGGTATTGATCTGCAACTTGCCGGCAGCATCCTTGACCCGGCGCATGAAATCCGGCGTCGTCAATTCGTCTTCGCCGCGCGCCTTGCGCTGCTCGTTCATCGCCACTTTCAGGAACTGCATGGTGGCAACACCGGGGATTTCGACCGGATATTGGAAGGCGAGGAAGATGCCCTTGGCCGCACGCTCGGCCGGATCGAGCTCGAGGATGCTCTCGCCATTATAGAGAATGTCGCCCTCGGTGACTTCGTAATCGCTGCGGCCGGAGAGCACATAGGAGAGCGTCGACTTGCCGGAGCCGTTCGGCCCCATGATGGCGGCAACTTCGCCGGCCTTCACCGTCAGGTTCAGGCCACGGATGATCTCGGTGCCGTCCTCGGCGATGCGGGCATGGAGGTTTCTGATTTCAAGCATTTCGTTCTTCCTGTCCATAAGGCGGGTCCAAGTGCCGCCTGATTGACCGTGCTCATCGGTCTCGATCGTCATCCTCGGGCTTGTCCCGAGGATCTAAGCCTTCAATTGTAATCGCTCCACTCCCGCGTATTCGGATGCGGTCGATAGATATTCTCGATTTCATCGATCCGCTCGTAAAGGTCGATCCAGGTCGGATTGATGCCCTCTATAAGCTTGATTTTCCATTCACGCAGGTAGCGTTTCAAAGACTTCTCTCGTCGGATCGCCAACACGATGTTCGGGTGGTTCTCAAACCAGACAAGATTCTTCGCTCTGTATTTCTGCGTAAAGCCCTTCTGGATCTCGTTGCGGTGTTCCCATATGCGTCCGTGCAAATCACTCGTGACGCCGGTGTAGATCACGCCTCGCGGTTTGTCGGACATCATGTAGACGAAACCACTCATCCTTTGTTCTCTGGCCGCTGCAGATCCTCGGGACAAGCCCGAGGATGACGGAAACCGTGGTTACCCCACCGAACCCTCGAGCGAGATGCTGATCAGCTTCTGCGCCTCGACGGCGAATTCCATCGGCAGTTCCTGCAGGACTTCCTTGACGAAGCCGTTGACGATCAGTGCGATCGCCGCTTCGGTCGGGATGCCGCGCTGCAGGCAGTAGAACAGCTGGTCCTCGGAGATCTTTGAGGTTGTCGCCTCATGCTCGAACTGCGCCGTCGAATTCTTCGCCTCGATGTAGGGCACGGTATGGGCACCGCACTTGTCACCGATCAAAAGCGAATCGCACTGCGTGAAGTTGCGCGCATTCGACGCCTTGCGGTGAGCCGAGACCTGGCCGCGATAGGTGTTGTTGGAAACACCGGCCGCGATGCCCTTGGAGACGATGCGGCTCGACGTGTTCTTGCCGAGATGGATCATCTTGGTGCCGCTGTCGATCTGCTGATGGCCATTGGACACGGCGATCGAGTAGAATTCGCCGCGGCTGTCGTCGCCGCGCAGGATGCAGGACGGATACTTCCAGGTGATCGCCGAGCCGGTTTCGACCTGCGTCCAGGAGATCTTCGAACGGTCGCCACGGCAATCGCCGCGCTTGGTGACGAAATTGTAGATGCCGCCCTTGCCGTTCTTGTCGCCCGGATACCAGTTCTGCACCGTCGAATATTTGATCTCGGCGTCATCGAGCGCAACCAGCTCGACCACGGCGGCATGCAATTGGTTTTCATCGCGCTGCGGCGCCGTGCAGCCTTCGAGATAGGAGACGTAGGCGCCCTCTTCCGCAATGATCAGCGTGCGCTCGAACTGGCCGGTGCCCTTCTCATTGATGCGGAAATAGGTGGACAGCTCCATCGGGCAACGAACGCCCTTCGGCACGAAGACGAAGGAGCCGTCGGTAAAGACCGCCGAATTCAGGGTCGCGTAATAATTGTCCGAGGTCGGCACGACCGAGCCGAGATATTTCCGGACGAGATCGGGATATTCGCGGATGGCTTCCGAGATCGACATGAAGATCACGCCGGCCTTCTTCAGCTCTGCCTTGAAGGTGGTGACGACCGAGACGCTGTCGAAAACGGCGTCGACGGCGATCTTCGGCTTCTCGACGCCGGCAAGAATCTCCTGTTCACGCAGCGGAATGCCGAGCTTCTCATAGACCTTCAACAGCTCCGGATCGACCTCGTCGAGCGACTTCGGACCCGGCGTGCTTTTCGGCGCGGCGTAATAATAGATGTCGTTGAAATCGATCTTCGGATAGTTGACGCGCGCCCAGGTCGGCTCTTCCAGCGTCAGCCAGCGACGATAGGCCTCGAGACGCCATTCCAGCATCCACTCCGGCTCCTGCTTCTTGGCCGAAATGAAACGAATGATGTCCTCGGACAGGCCTTTTGGCGCCTTATCCATCTCGATGACGGTCTCGAAACCGTATTTGTACTGGTCCACATCGATCAGGCGGACCTGGTCGATTGTTTCCTGCACGGCAGCCATCTCATTCTCCAATCTCGCCGGATACAAGGTCCGGCAGCTTGTAGCGTTTGGGCAATTGTCTTGCCCTTTATGTAAGAGGCCAAAAGGGACTTTTCAGCCCGATTGGCAAGCAGAAATTTGCGTTTCCGCAAGTTTTGACGGGTCAAGCCGCCTCGCCCGCCGACCTCCGCCGACAGGCAATCTTCGCGAAAGCCGCAATCGCCCTGTCGACATCGTCTTCCGTCGTCGAAAAGCCGAGCGAGATACGTAGCGCTCCGAGCTTGGCGTCACGTCCCATTGCCGTCAGCACGTGGCTTTCCCCGAGCCGACCGGATGAGCAGGCCGAACCTGCAGAAAGGGCAACGCCTTCGAGATCGAAGGCGATCTGCCCGGTCTCAGCCTTCAGCCCCGGCAGGGTGAAGAAGATCGTATTGGCGACGCGCTCGCCGCCCTCGCCGTGGATCATCACATCGGATGCCGCCTCACGCATGCCGGCTTCCAGCCGCTCGCGCAGCGCGTCGATCGTCGCATTGCGCGCCTCGAGTTCGTCGGACGCAGCTTCTGCCGCCGCGCCGAAGCCGATCAGCGCCAGAGAATTCTGTGTCCCTGAGCGGTGACCCCGCTCCTGCCCGCCGCCCTGGATCAGCGGCCTGGGCATCAGCGCCTCGCCGCGTGCGATGAGCGCGCCGGCCCCCTTCGGCCCACCGATCTTGTGCGAGGAGACGATCATGAAATCGGCGCCGATCTTCTCGATATCGAGCGCGATGCGGCCTGCCGCCTGAACGGCGTCGACGACGAAGAGCCCGCCATGGGCGTGGACGATCTTTGCCGCCGCCTCAACCGGCTGCACGATGCCCGTCTCGTTGTTGACGAGCATGATAGCGACCATCGGCAGGCCGGCGGCCTTGTCATGCGCATCAAGCCGGAGGCCGAGCGCATCGAGATCGACGATACCGGCTTCCGTCACCGGGATCTCCGTCATACTCTCCCTGGCGAAGCGGCCGCCTTCGCGCACAGCCGGATGCTCGATCGCCGAAAAATAAAGATGGCCGAGCCGAAGCGGCGTGCGGCCCATGCGGAAATCCGGTGTCAGCACCAGGTTAGCGGCTTCGGTCGCACCGCTGGTAAAGACCACATTGCCAGGACCGGTGCCGGCAAGTGCCGCCACCTTGCGCCGTGCGCCTTCGATGGCGGCGCGCGCGGCGCGGCCCTCTCCGTGCACGCTGTTCGGATTGCCAAACACATCGATGGCGCGCATGATCGCCGCGCGTGCTGCGGGGTGCAGCGGCGCTGTGGCATTCCAGTCGAGATAAAGGCGTGGCGGCGCCATGATCTTCAGTCCTGCGCTTGACGAGCTTGCTTCAGCGGCCGCGGTTCATTTTTCTTGAAATTTCCGCCGGGCTTGCCTTATGACACGTTCCACGATGCGTGGATCGCCATGCAAGTTTCGAATTGTTCTAAACTGCGTTTTAGAAAAGCTGACAACACTAGTCAAGTCATGTTGTCATCCAGCGCAGCGCAAACGCGAAATAAAACCCGGAGTACCAATGCCCGAAGTTATTTTCAACGGCCCAGCCGGCCGTCTTGAAGGCCGCTACCAGCCCTCCAAGGAAAAAAGCGCGCCCATCGCCCTGATTCTGCATCCGCATCCGCAGTTCGGCGGCACGATGAACAATCAGATCGTCTATCAGCTCTTCTACATGTTCCAGAAGCGCGGGTTCACGACGCTGCGCTTCAACTTCCGGGGCATTGGCCGCAGCCAGGGTGAATTCGACCATGGCGCCGGCGAACTCTCGGATGCCGCCTCGGCGCTCGACTGGGTGCAGAGCCTGCATCCCGATTCCAAGACCTGTTGGGTCGCCGGTTATTCCTTCGGCTCCTGGATCGGCATGCAGCTCCTGATGCGCCGGCCGGAGATCGAAGGCTTCATGTCGATCGCGCCGCAGCCGAACACCTACGACTTTTCCTTCCTGGCGCCCTGCCCCTCTTCTGGCCTGATCATCAACGGCGAAGCCGACAAGGTGGCGCCGGAAAAGGATGTCAACGGCTTGGTCGAGAAGCTGAAGACCCAGAAGGGCATCCTCATCACCCACCGCACCGTTGCCAACGCCAACCACTTCTTCAATGGCCAGGTGGAAACGCTGATGGGCGAATGCGAGGATTACCTCGACCGTCGCCTCAACGGCGAACTGGTGCCGGAACCGGCCGCCAAGCGGATTCGCTGACACCACAAAATCTCGGCCTCATCGATGCCGTGACGGTCCGGAACACCACCGGGCCGGATGTGTCAGAACAGATCACCTACCGTGTTGCAATGTATGTTGCAGTGCGGTAGGGTCCTCGCGATCCTAACAAAAGCGAGGTCCGCAATGACCAAGTCGTTCGGGGAAGTCCTGGATAAGTATAGGGGAATTGGTCCGGGGTTCGATTTTCTTCGAATAGGGCTCGCCTTTTCCATCGTATTGACCCATTCCTTTTTGTTAACCGAGAACAATGACTTCATCAGGGGGTCGGTATTCTGGTTTACTGAATACGCTCTTGTTCCGATGTTCTTCGCTTTGAGCGGATTTCTCATCGCCGGCAGCGCCCAGCGACTGAGCCTCCGGAATTTCCTGATCAACCGAGGCTTGCGCATCGTCCCGGCCCTTGCGGTCGATATCGTCGTCTGTTCGTTGATTATCGGGCCGATCATAACGGTCGTTTATCATTCCGAATATTTTACCGATCAGCGGTTTTTCAAATACTTCCTGAATATCGTCGGCTGGATCCATTACGAGCTTCCGGGCGTGTTCGAGAATAATCCAAGCCAGCGCGTCAACGGCGCTCTCTGGACGGTTCCCTGGGAGATCTTCTGCTACATCATCATGTCGTTCCTGATGATCACCGCGATCGTGAAGACGCGCTACAAGCTGCTCGCGGTGACGATCGCCTACATCGTCATCGGCCTTATCGTGCAGAAGATGCCCTATCTGTTACCTGATACAATCAAGCCGATCGCTCGCTTCCTGTTCATGAGCCGAGGCTCCCAGCTGATAACCGCCTTCATGATGGGCATCGTCGCCTTTCAGTTCAAAGCGGTCATTCCGCATTCCCGCTGGCTGTTCGCCGCCGCCTGCCTGATTTGCATCGTCGCCATTCTGACCCTGGACAGCCGGGCGACGGAGTCGGTGATGAACCGACCCCTGGTCATCACCTCTCTCGTTTACATCACCGTCTTCGTCGGCCTGTCCGAGGTGCCCATTCCGGCCTTTTTCAGGAAGGGCGACTATTCCTACGGCGTCTATCTCTATCACGACCCGTTTTTGCAGATCTGGATCAGCTCGTTTCCGTCGGTGTTTCTCTACCCGAAGTATGGTGCGCTGGCGCTCTATCTCGTCGGTCTGCCATCGGCTCTCGCCGTGGCGGTGCTGTCCTGGCATTTCATCGAGAAGCCGATCCTTGGCCTTCGCAAGAAGTTCTCGTTCATTGCTCAGGTCAGGGGCGTCGAGGATAGTAACCACGCTGGTCGCGAATCAAATGTCCGGCCGGTCGCGGTAAAAAGTTAGGGCATTGGCGGCCGCATGTCGGCGGTGAGTTCGAAAGCCGTGCCAAGCACTCCGTCGATCGGGATCGGCGCGCGTTCGCGCATGCCGATCTTTCTGAGGACGCGTTGCGAGGCGATGTTTTCGGGATGCGTGAAGGCGATGAAGCCTTGCGCAAACCGCCTTTCGAAGAACCAGTCGGCCAAGGCGCCCGCCGCCTCCGTTGCCAGGCCCTTGCCCCACGCCTCCTCGCGCAGGGAATAACCGAGTTCGAATTGCTCGCTCCTGAACTTCGAAATGCCGGCGCGGCCGACGAAGTTGCCGTCCTCGGCGAGGAGCTTGTATTTGGTCGTGCCGTCGCGCGCCTGCTCTTCGAACCAGCCCTTCAGCCGCTGCTCAGCCTTCTCGAGGCTCCACGGCGCATTGCCGGACAGATAGCGGCTCGTCGCCATCGTCGAATGCAGCTGCCGCACCAGGGCCGCATCGCCTTCGTCCCACATGACCAAGCTGAGCCGTGGCGTCTTCAGTATGACCCTCTGCTCTCTCATGGCGTTGCCACCACCCCGCCGCTGACGGGGACGCCCACTCCCGTTGTGCCGGGAAATGTCAACGGCAGCCCGTCCAGCGACCGGACGGCGAGATAGGCCCAGGCCTCGGCTTCCATCGCGTCGCCATCGAAGCCTGCCTCCTCGGCGCTCAGTACCTTCGAGCCAAACCTTTCGGCCATGACCGAAAATTCCGCCATCAGAGTGGCGTTCAGCCGCCCGCCGCCGCAGACGATATAGACCACTGGGGTCTCGGGCAGGAAGCTGGCGGATTTGATGATCGAGGCGGCGGCGACATGCGCCAGCGTCCGGGCGCCGTCTTCAAGGCTTGCTTCCTCGGGCCGAAGCGGCGCGAAATCGCCCCGATCGAGGGAACGACGAACATTGCCGCGAAAGAACGGGCTTTGCAGATAACGCTCCGCCAAGCTGGCAACGACCTTACCGCGCCCGCCGATCTCGCCGCCGGGATCATAAGTTCTGCCGGTCTGCATCTCCACCCACTGGTCGATCAGCGTATTGCCCGGCCCGCTGTCGAAGGCCGATATCCGGCCGTCCGTGCCGATAGAGGTGAGATTGGAGATGCCGCCGATATTGACGAAGCACACCGCCTGTCCCTGCTGCTGGAATTTTCCCGCAAGTGCTGCGTGATAGGCCGGCACCAGCGGCGCACCCTGCCCGCCATGGACCATGTCGTTGGCGCGCATGTCGTAGACCACCGGTATGCCGGTTCGGTGCGCCAGTTCCGGGCCGTCGCCGATCTGGATCGTCAATCCCTCATCAGGGCGATGAAGCACCGTCTGGCCATGGAAGCCGAGAACATCGACGCCATCGGCTAAAAGCTCGAAACGCTCCATGAATGCCGTAACGGCAATTACATGCCGTAAGGTCAATTCAAGCTCGATAGCACGAAGCTCAGCGGGCCTTTCGTTCCTGTCGCTCAGTGGACGTGCGATTTCCAGCGCCCGTTTGAGCTGCCCACGAAAATCGGCATCATAGGGCACGCCCATGAACGGCCCGCGCTCGATGAAGCCGCGACCGTCGGTCCTGATCAGCGCGACGTCGATTCCATCCATCGACGTGCCGCTCATCAAACCGATCGCGGTCCTGATGACATTCATGAGGCTTGCCTCCCATGCGATTCCCGGATGCACTTTTGTAAAAACAGTGCTAAACGCGCCGCGACAGATCAACAACAACGAACTTGCGTGAGGCCCGCACGGGGTAGCGCAGACACCAAGAGACGAAACCCATGTCCGAGTTCAAGTCCGATTTCCTCCGCACGCTGAAAGAGCGCGGCTTCATTCATCAGGTCTCCGATGAAAGCGGCCTCGATGACCTGTTCGCCAAGGAAACCGTGACAGCCTATATCGGCTTCGATCCGACGGCGCCCAGCCTGCACGCCGGCTCGCTGATCCAGATCATGATGCTGCACTGGATGCAGAAGACCGGTCATCGCGCCATCTCGCTGATGGGCGGCGGCACCGGCATGGTCGGCGATCCCTCCTTCAAGGAAGAAGCGCGCCAGCTCATGACCGTAGATACGATCGAAGGCAATATCGCTTCGATCAAGCGCGTCTTCTCCAATTACCTGAACTACGGCGACAGTCCGAAGGACGCGCTGATGATCAACAATGCCGAATGGCTGCGCTCGCTGAACTACCTCGAATTCCTGCGCGATGTCGGCAAGCACTTCTCGGTCAACCGCATGCTGTCCTTCGACAGCGTCAAGACGCGTCTCGACCGCGAACAGTCCCTGTCCTTCCTGGAATTCAACTACATGATCCTCCAGGCCTATGACTTCGTCGAGCTTGCCAAGCGCTACGATTGCCGCCTGCAGATGGGTGGTTCGGACCAGTGGGGCAATATCGTCAACGGTATCGATCTCGGTCACCGCATGGGGACACAGCAGCTCTATGCGCTGACATCGCCGCTGCTGACGACGTCATCCGGCGCCAAGATGGGCAAGTCGGCAACAGGCGCTGTCTGGCTGAACGCCGACATGCTCTCGGCCTATGATTTCTGGCAGTACTGGCGCAACACCGAGGATGCCGACGTCTCGCGCTTCCTGAAGCTCTACACCACGCTGCCGATGGATGAAATCGCCCGTCTCTCCGCACTCGGCGGCTCGGAGATCAACGAGGTCAAGAAGATCCTTGCGACCGAGGTAACGGCAATCCTGCACGGCCGCCAGGCCGCTGAACAGGCTGCCGAAACGGCACGCAAGACCTTCGAGGAAGGTGGCCTCTCGGAAAATCTCCCGTCGGTCGACGTGCCCGCCTCCGAGCTCGACGCTGGCATCGGCCTTCTGTCGCTGATCGTACGTGCCGGCCTTGCCGGTTCGAACGGCGAAGCGCGCCGTCACGTCCAGGGCGGCGCGGTCCGCATCAACGACGAGGCGGTCAGCGACGAACGCAAGATGATCGGCAGCGGCGAAATCACCGCCGACGGCATCATCAAGCTCTCGCTCGGTAAGAAGAAACACATCCTGATCCGCCGCGCGGCGTAAGCGGCTTTACCGAACAGATACCAAAGCCGGCGCCCGCGCCGGCTTTTTCTGTGCCTCACTATTCGGGTCGGCGAGCAAGATCATTCAGCTCCCCGTCGGCATTCCGCGTCATCTCGTTTGGTCTCCCGGAGAAGATAGCCGGCGGATCGACGCTTGAATCGGGCTTCACTCGCGACCACCAACTGATCGAGAAGATCGGCGGCGTCATCATCGCGTCGAGGGGAACCATGAGGACGTGGTCGGAACGGATGACCGCCTCTTGCGACTTCAGCCGCACGACCTTTTCCGCGGCAAGCGAAGTGTCGGCAATTGTCACAGCCATCATGGCGGCCGATGCGAAAGAAACTGTCCGGGCGCACTGCATCGCATCCTCCGACATTGCACCGACCGTTGCTTCCTGGCCGGGACAATATAGTACATCAGATTTTCCTAAAATAGGCAAAGCATCAATGTCGGACTTGTCAGGATAGGTCGGAATTGGCCTTGCCGAGAACGAACCCGCGCATTCCTCTGCTGCGATCCGGCAACAAGTCACACACCGGACGCTTTGTCGGAACCTTTTGCACCTGCCGGGATTTGCGACCTCCCGGCTTCACCCGCCTCACTGGAACTCAAAGATCTGCCGGAAAACGCCAGGCGCGATGATCGACAGCGGGTTGATCTGCAGGTTCGGCTGGTCGAACTTGCCTGTCAGCTTGAAGGTGATGCCGATCAGGCCGCGGTCGCTGCCATTGCCGAGAATGACGCCGATCAGCGGCAATTCGGCAAAGAGCCGGTTGAGGCCGTAGGCCGGCATGAAGGTGCCGGTCATGTCCATGTTGCCCTTGCGATCGCGCACGATGCCTTGGAAGGTTGCGCCGATCTGGTCGCCGCGCAGCACGCCGTTCTCGATGCCGACCATGCCATTGCGCGAGACGACACGGGCAAAGCCGCGCTGGAAGCGCTGCGACGAGGTATCGATATCGCGTTTGACGGCTTCGTTGAGGCTGCGCTGCTCATTTCCCACAGGTGTCGAAACGATCGACCGCAGGCGTTGTTCGTTGACGATCGCGAAGCGGCGCACGTCGAGCGAGCCATCCCAGCCGCCCTCTGCCCCCAGCCGGATCGCCAGATTAAGCAGGCCGCCCTGCATGTGCTGATAGAGATCGGCGAAACGTGACACCGCGCCGGCATCGCCACTGGTGATGTTGATGACGCCGCCGTCCTTCATCTGGCTGACCACGGCCTCGCCGCTGTCGGTAACGGCGGAGAAATTGAGCGCCTGCAGCTTGTCGCCGCGCAGTGATATTTGCGCCTGGAAATTGCCGACCTTCTCGTCATTGAAGCCGATGACATTTTTCAGCCTGGCACGCACCGATACGCCGGTGTCGCCGGCATCCCCATCATCATCGCCGTCCGAGCCCGATTTCAACCGCGCGATGACCGGCCGCGCATCGGCGCTGTCGCCGGAGACCGAGACGTCGAAATTGCCCTTGCTACGTTTCACCGACAGGGCGAAATCGTCGAGCGAGGACAGCTTGACGCTGTCGAAATCAGCCGAGATCAGCCCGCCTTTGCCAATGTTCAGCGATCCGTTGGCGCCGAAACCATCGCCCTTCAGTCGAAAATTCTTGATCTGGGTATTGTCGGCCGGGCCGGACGTTTCGAATTCGGCCGTGGCGGCAATGCCGCTGCCCTTCGACCAGCCGATCCAAGGCAGTTCGAGCAGCGACTTGGTGAGGTCGAGCTGGACGTCCTGCCGGTCGTCGTCGATCCGCGTCAGCACCATCTTCACGCTGCCGCCGACGATGCCGGAAAGGCCGGGTATCAGCTTGTTGCGCTGGTCCTCGGAAAGCGTCGCGGTGATCACCCGCTGCCGCACCGCCGTGTCGGATGCCTCGACCGGTTCGGTAAGGTCGATATCGGCCGGGACACCGTCGATCTGGGCCTTGGCGTCGAGCGTGATCCGTTTCGGATTGCCGTTCAGCGTGCCGTCGAGATTGCTGATCGTGCGGCCGGAAAACGGCTTGGCAAGATCGATATCGGTGAGCTTCATTGCCGCCGTCCATTCGGCCGGCGGCGGGTTTTGCGAGGAGAGCAGACCGAAATGCGCCTTCACATTTGCCTCGATCCGGCCCTTGAGATCGTCGGGCGTAAAGCCGGCGCGCTGCAGCACCCGGATCGGCCTGTAGGTCAGAAGCTCGCCAACGGCGTCCGCCGCTCCGGAGACCGCAAGATCGATATCGGCCATCAGAGGTTTATCGTAGGTGGCAGGCAAGATGAACGTCCCCTGCCCGAGACCGACGGACCGGCCGGAGGGGAAATAAGACGTGCCGCTCTTGATCGCGATCGTCGCAACCGGGCCGGTCAGGTCGAAATGTGCTGACGTGTCGCGGATCGGCGGAATGTCTCCGGCAACGTTCATCCGCGCACCCGTGATGTCGAAGCCGATGCGGATCTGGTTGGCGTCAAGCTTCAATCCCTTGCCGCCGGCTGCCTCGTCCAGCCTGCCTAAGGGAATGAAGACGGAAATGGCGGCATCGGTGACGGTGCCGCCGAAGAGATTGCCGTGCACCCAGTTGCGCACCTTGGGCGCCATCCAGAACGGCCAGAGCTGCTTGATCGCTATCGTCTGCAACTGCGACGACTGGCCGGCGAAGCTGATCTCCGGTGATTTGTCGCCGAGCTTGACATCAAGTGATCCGTAGAGCGCCCCAAGCGGGCTGGAAACCGTCATGTTGGGAAACTGGAATTCGCGGCCGGCGACCATGTAGCGCCCCGTCGCCTGGATGTCGAAGGAGAGCGGCTGCTCGCCGGAGCCGCCGGGGGCTGCCGTGCCGCCGCTGACGAGCAGGTCGATGCCGAAGCCTTTGCCGGCCTGCGGGTCGAGCTTGTCGAGATCGATCAGGGCGCCGTTGATGGGAAGCGTGGTCGCGCCGAATCGGGCGTTCGACCTGGCGATCTCGAGCGTCTGCTTGGAGAAATCATAGACGAGATTGATTTGGCCGCCCGACAGCTCCTGTGGATCGCCATCCGCATAGATCTGGCCAGGATCGATGTCGATCGTCGCCGCAAGCGCCGGCGGCGCCCCATCGCGCGCTCTGGTGGCCGACACCGTCAGGTCGACAAAAGCGCTGAGCCCCTGCCGGATCACGCCCTGATCGTTGCGTTTCAGCGCAAAGGGCGTGAGGTCGGCATGCTTCAGCGTCGCCACGACCTTCGACACGTGGCCGTCTTCCTTCTCGGCCAGCATGTCGAGCTCCGCCACCTCGCCGTTGAGCGCGACTTCGCCGGTCAATTGCAACGAGGACGGGCCGGCATGGGCAAAGACGAGATTGTCGATGACAAGCGACAGCGGACCGTTGGCGGTATCGGCAAGCTTGATGTCGATGCCGGAGATACGCACCGAATTCGTCGAGCCGCGCGTCACAATGCTGTCGAACATGTCGAACTGCGAGAAGATCCTCTCCATCGCCCCCGGTACGGCGTCGATGCGCAGATCGTCGAGCTTGACGGGATTGCCGGAGGGCAGAAGCGCGGTATCGAGCGCGATATCCTCCGCTTCGATATCCGCGACGGCGATGCGGCCGCGGAAAAGCTGCAGCGGATCGAGCCCCAGCCGCACCGAACCCGTCGTCGACAGGTGCTGGCCGCTCTCCTCGTCGATCATGTTGACGTTGCGCGCTTCAAGCGCCAGCCGAAAATCCGAAGTGAAGCGGATGACGGTGGAGCCGACCTCAGCGCGGTAGCGCGGTCCGGCCACACCATTCAGCGCCGCCTGAGCCTGCTGCGACAGCGGCTTGTCGAACATGCCGCTCTCGACGGTGAAAACGATGCCAGCGAGAATAAGGAGAATCAGTCCCAGAAATCCTGAGGTCAGCTTCGCCGTGCGGCGCATCGGCGAACGCGGCGGCGGGCAATGAACGATGATCGGATCCTCGGCCTGGGCGGACGGCAAGCGGTCCAGCGCAACGATATCCTTCTTGCGAAACGTGACCTTTTCGCCGCGGATGGCTGACATGCGCCCTCGGGCTCTCCCTTTAAGTGAAGAATTGAACCCGGCCATGCTGGACGGGTATCCGTCCACTATATAATTCGGGGAGAGAAAGTGTCATCCACAAACCCGGCAAAAGAAAGGTTTTCCCAATGGCGGTTCCCGGCATCGGCGTCTCGGCCCCTGATTTCAACCTTCCCCGCGACGGCGGCGGCCGCGTCACGCTGGCCGAATTCCACGGCAAGCCGCTCGTATTGTTCTTTTATCCCAAGGACGACACGACGGGCTGCACCGCAGAATCATTGGCTTTCACCGCGTTAGCAAGCGAGTTCGAAGCGGCCGGTGCTGCCGTCATCGGCATGTCGCCCGATTCGGCCGCCTGCCATGACAGGTTCATCAAGAAGCACCGTCTTTCGGTGGCGCTTGCCTCGGACGAGGAAAAGACGACGCTGCAGGCCTATGGCGTCTGGAAGGAAAAGAGCATGTACGGCCGCAATTTCATGGGCGTCGAGCGTACCACCTTCCTGATCCGCCAGGACGGCACGATCGCCACCATCTGGCAGAAGGTGAAGGTGCAGGGCCATGCCGAAACCGTACTCGAGGCCGTGAGGAATCTGGCGGCGTGACCGGGCATCTGGCGATAAGCTCGCTGCGCGGCGGCGCCATCGATGCGATCAGCTCGGCCGATCTCGACCGCAAGACGGCACTTGCGCAGGAAAGCGCCACCCGCTGGTTCGCCCGCCGGGTGTCGCTGCGCTCGCCACTCGATGCAGCCCTGCCCGACAGGCCCGGCCGGCCCGACAAACCGGTGCTGACGCCGCCGACCCAGGTGGAGAAGCGCTCGCTGCATACGCTCAAAGGACGGATCGCTCTGCTCCACGCCATCGCCCATATCGAGCTTAACGCCGTCGATCTGGCGCTCGATATCGTTGCGCGATTCGCGACTGAGCAGGTGCCGAATTCCTTTTTCGACGGCTGGATGCAGGTCGCCTTCGAGGAGGCGAAGCATTTCCGCATGGTGCGCGCCAGGCTCAAGGATCTCGGTGCTGATTACGGTGACCTACCCGCGCATGACGGGCTTTGGCAGGCCGCCCATTCGACGCGCAACGACCTGACGGCAAGGCTGGCCGTCGTGCCGCTGATTCTGGAAGCCCGTGGCCTCGACGTTACGCCGTCGTTGCAGACAAAGATGCGCCAGACCGGCGATCTCGAAAGTGCCGATGTCCTCGACGTCATCTATAACGACGAGAAAGGCCATGTCGCCGTCGGCGCCAAATGGTTCCGCTTCCTCTGCGCCCGCGAGAAACGCGACCCGGCAAAAGCCTTCCAGGAGCTGGTACGGGCCAATTTCCGCGGGCCGCTGAAGCCGCCCTTCAACGACCTTGCCCGCGCCGAAGCCGGGCTGACGCCGTCCTTCTACAGATCGTTGGCATCGATCAGCCACGCTTGAAGTCACTGAAATTTATGATGCGACGGCGGCAATGAAAGCATTCATTAACCATAACAGTGTCTAATTTTCCGAAAGAGGCGTAGAGCATCAATCGGGAGAGCCTGCGTGAACAACGGACATCAGCACCGGGTATTCGGCAGGCGGGCACAGGAACATATCCTCATCCTGGCAAGCGGTGACAAGGTTCGCCATATGACGGTCCGGCCCTGGATGGCTGCGGTGGCCTTCTGCTTCCTCGGCGTCTTCTCGATCGGCTACCTCTTGGCCACGTCCTATCTCGTGCTGCGCGACGACCTGATCGGCGCCACCATGGCCCGCCAGGCCCGCATGCAGCACGACTATGAAGACCGCATCGCTGCCCTCCGCGCGCAGGTCGACCGCATCACCTCCCGCCAGCTTCTCGACCAGCAGGTGGTCGAAGACAAGGTCGACAAGCTGATGGAGCAGCAGATGGCGCTCACCTCGCGCCATGGCAAACTCGACAATCTGCTCGACCGGGCCGAAAGCTCCGGCCTGACGGAAAAAGATGGCGCCCTGCCTGCGCCGTCCTCGCCCGTTCAGTCCTATGCGCCTGATATCAAGGACAAGCGTGCTTCACTCACCGGCGGCGGCATCGAGGCGATCGAGAAACAGCTGGCAAGCGGCGCGCCCGCCGATGCGACGCCCGACAATTCGACGCTTGCCTATGTGCCGGCGACCGACACGGTCGGCGACCGTGCCGACCGCATCTTCTCCAAGGTGACGCTATCGCTGAAAGATGTCGAACAGGACCAGCGCAGCCGTGTCGAACAGCTGACGAGCGATGCCGGCAATGCCGCCAACGCCATCGAGACCGTGCTGACCCACTTCAAGATTCCGATGCCCGAGACCGCCGCCAAGAAAGACGATGACGATGCCGTCGGCGGCCCCTATGTCGAGCCCGAAAGCAACGACGACTTCAACAATTCTCTGGTCGCGCTCGACGGCGCGTTAACCCGTCTCGAAGAGGTGCGCAGCACCGCCGAATCCCTGCCTTTCCGCAATCCCGCTATCGGCAAGGACGTGACGAGCCCGTTCGGCAATCGACGCGACCCTTTCCTCGGCCGCCTCGCGCTCCATTCCGGCATCGACTTCCGCTTTTCGCCGGGCGAAAGGATCCGCCCGACGGCCCCCGGCAGGGTGATTTCGGCCGGTTGGACCGGCGGCTACGGCAACATGGTCGAGATCGATCACGGCAACGGCATCTCGACGCGCTACGGGCATATGTCCCAGGTCCTGGTCAAGGTCGGCGACACGGTCGATCGCGATGACGTCATTGGCCTTGCCGGTAGCACCGGCCGCTCGACGGGCACGCACCTGCATTATGAAGTGCGCCAGGACGGCCACGCGGTCGATCCAGTATATTTCATGAATGCCGGCCTTAAACTCGCCACCTATATCAAGTAACTCCTGCCCGGTAACCAACGCTTCACTCTGCAATGGGTGCGGCGTCTCTATTTCTTGACTTGCCGGCCATTCGGGGCTATGTCGCGCTGCATTGCGGCATGCAATCCCGCCGACTCGTTCAGAGCTCGGCCGAACGGAATGGAAACAGTTTTCCCTTTGACGACATTTGCTGACCTTGGCTTAAGCCAAAAAGTGCTATCCGCTGTTACGGACGCGGGCTACACGATCCCAACGCCTATTCAGGCGGGCGCCATCCCGTTTGCGCTCGAGCGCCGCGATATTTGCGGCATCGCGCAGACCGGCACTGGCAAGACGGCATCCTTTGTTCTGCCGATGCTGTCGCTTCTGGAGAAGGGCCGTGCGCGTGCGCGCATGCCCCGCACGCTGATTCTGGAACCGACGCGCGAACTCGCCGCTCAGGTCGCCGAGAATTTCGAGAAATACGGCAAGAACCACCGCCTGAACGTCGCCCTTCTGATCGGCGGCGTTTCCTTCGAGGACCAGGACCGCAAGCTCGAGCGCGGCGCCGATGTGCTGATCTGCACGCCCGGGCGCCTGCTCGACCATTTCGAGCGCGGCAAGCTGCTGATGAGCGGCGTCGAGATCCTCGTCATCGACGAGGCCGACCGCATGCTCGACATGGGTTTCATCCCCGATATCGAACGCATCGCCAAGATGATCCCGTTCACCCGCCAGACGCTGTTCTTCTCGGCAACCATGCCGTCGGAGATTCAGAAGCTCGCGGACCGCTTCCTGCAGAATCCAGAGCGCATCGAGGTCGCAAAGCCGGCTTCCGCTGCCGCGACCGTGACTCAGCGCTTCGTCGCTTCGCACGGCAAGGATTACGAGAAGCGAGCGGTTCTGCGCGAACTCGTCCGCGCCCAGACCGAGCTCAAGAACGCTATCGTCTTCTGCAACCGCAAGAAGGATGTCGCCGATCTCTTCCGTTCGCTTGAACGCCACGGCTTCTCCGTCGGCGCCCTGCATGGCGATATGGACCAGCGCTCCCGCACGATGACGCTGCAAAGCTTCCGCGACGGCAACCTCCAGCTTCTGGTTGCCTCCGACGTCGCCGCCCGCGGCCTCGACATTCCCGACGTCAGCCACGTCTTCAATTTCGACGTGCCGATCCATTCCGAGGATTACGTCCACCGCATCGGCCGCACCGGCCGTGCCGGCCGCTCGGGTGCCGCCTTCACCTTGGTCACCAAGCGCGATACCAAATTTGTCGACGCCATCGAGAAGCTGATCGGCGAAAAGGTCGAATGGCTGAGCGGCGACCTGAATTCCCTGCCACCGGCAGAAGAAAGCCGGGAAACTGAACGCCCGCGGCGCAACAGCCGCGAGCGTGGTGCCAGAGATGGCGCAACCCGAGATCGCGCGCCGAGAGAGAATGGCGACAGGGATCGTGGCCGCGGACGCGGCAGTCGCAGCGCTGCGAGTCATAAATCTGACAACGACATCCAGGATAATGGCGTAGACGTGATCGAAGCAGCACCAGTAAAGGCCGACATCGTGAAGAACGAGCGCAAAGCAGAGCAGAAGCCGCAGAACAATGCGCGTAACAATCGGCCTTACCCGGCAAATGATGACAGCCGCGACCGCCGCCGTCATCGCGATCACGACGACGGCCCGACCCCGATCGGCTTCGGCGATGATATCCCCGCCTTCATGCTGATCGCCGGCAGCGCCAAGGTCTGAACTTCCAATGGGCAGGCCCGGTATTGATTTTCCGGGTCTCGGCGTCGGCTTGGTGATTCTGCGCGACGCCAGGATCCTTCTCTACAAACGCATGCGTCCACCTGAAGCCGGCTATTGGAATATCGTCGGCGGCAAGGTGGATCACATGGAGCCGGCTGAGGAAGCTGCGCGCCGCGAGGCCGAAGAGGAAACCGGCCTGACGATCGGCCGCATCGAGCGCCTCTGCATGAGCGAGCAGATCATCGAGGCCGATCGCCAACACTGGATTTCGATCCTCTATCTCGCCCATGACGTCGACGGCGAGCCGCAACTGACCGAACCGGACAAGCTTTCGGATTTCGGCTGGTTTCCTCTGACCGATCTGCCCGAGCCGCTGTCGGCCTTCACCAAGGCTGCCATAGCAGCCTTGCCGGCCGCCGAACGCGGCTAGTCATTCGGCGCGAAGCGACGCCTCATAGGCAAGCCGCACCCATTTCGCCATTAGATCGGGATCATCGTAGGCCTCGTCGGGGATTGACCAGTAGGGCATCTTCACCGGCTTGCCGTTCTTGCCCTCATACGTCCATTGGGTGGCACCGGCAGCGGCAAATTCCGGGGCGCTCGTCTCGTCGGCCTTCAGCAGCATCTCGTCACGCACTTCAAGCGCGATGATGCGCCCGAGATGATAGATGCCTTTGCCGCCGAACATGCGCTTGACCGTCACGGGGCCAAGCCCCTGAAACATTTCCTCGATCCCGGCATTGTCCATTCGCTATTCCTTCGAAATCCCGGCCACTCCAATCACAGCGCGTGATAATCCCGGTTCAGATAGATGAGCGCCGGGTGTTTTTCGCTGAATCGGACGGCCGCGACCTCGCCGAAGATGACGTTGTGCGTCGGCAGTTCCTTGATATCGATCACCCGGCAATCGAAGGCGGCAAGCGCGTCGGCGAGCACGGGCGCACCGGTGGCAAGCATCTCGAAACGGGCGCTGGCGAAACGGTCGTCATTGGCAAGCGACGTGCGCCCGGAAAAGGCATCAGCAACGCCCTGATGATGGGCGCCGAGCGTGTTCAGCGCGAAAATGCCGCTGCGAAAGAAGATCTCGTTCTTCGGATTGGTGTTGTTGAGGCAGACCAGCACCGAGGCCGGATTGTCCGAAACCGAGCAGGCGGCCGTGATGGTGACGCCGCGGCGCAGCTCGCCCATCGCCGTCGTCACGAGCTGTACATGGCCGGCATAACGGCTCATGGCATCGCGATAAAGGCCAGGGTCGATATGCTGCCTGTTCAACACCTGCTTCTCCCGTACGCGCTTATTCTGCCTACTGCATAAATCCTTAAATCGGAATCGATTTAAGGACAAAATTATGCAGCCATTCAAAGTGCTACAGCGTCGTTTGCGCGCCTGAAAGGACGCGCGGCGCTGTAGTTCGACTTGCTATCGCGCCAATATGGCGAGCATCGGTTACCTTTTCTACAATAGGACCGGTGAAAAGCGCTGTGTTGCGCTTGTTTTTCTTTGACGATCGCGGCCTTGCGGATAAAAGGGCATGGACGATGGCTAGGGATCTCCGCCTTTCATGATCAACCTGCGTGGCATAGCAGCCTGTCTGGCGCTGCTGGGAGCGGCGGCGCAAGGCCATGCGGCCGGCGTGACAATCGGCGTCGTCGCCCCCCAGAACGGCCCGCTCGCCCTGCTCGGCGCCCAGATTACCGCCGGTGCCGGCTTCGAGATTCAGCAGTCAGAAAATACCCTCGTCGCCATCAACGAGACCTGCGAGGACAATAGTGGTGCTGCGGTCGCCGATGCGCTTGTCAATGCCAAGGTGCAGGTCGCGATCGGCTTTCTCTGTAGCGAAACGCTGGAAGGCGCGCTGCCGAAGCTGAAGGACGCCAGCATTCCCGCGATCACCGTCTCGGTGCGCTCCCGCATCCTTATGGAGGATGCGTTGAAGAACGGCTGGCCGCTCTTCCGGGCAGCACCCGCCGACGGTGCCGAGGCGGCAAAGATCATCGAGGCGATCCTGAAGGACTGGGCCGCCGATCCGATCGCCCTGATCGAGGACGGCACCATTCATGGCCGCGAACTGACGGAAGCGGTGCGCAATGCGCTGGAGCAGAACGGCCTGAAGCCGGTCTTTACCGATACCTACCGGCCAGGACAGGAGCAGCAGATTGCCCTTGTCCGCCGCCTGAAACGGGCCGGTGCCACCAGGGTCTTCATCGGCGGCGACCGCAACGACGTCGCCGTCATCGCCCGCGATGCCAAGGCTGAGAATATCCCGCTGTCCATCCTCGGCGGCGATGCCATGCGCGCTGCCGACCAGCCGCTGCCGCTGAATGAAGGCGTGCGCGCTGTCGCCCTGCCCGAATACGCCGTTCTACCGGAAGGCACGGCTGCGGCCGACGCGCTGCGCGCCAAAGGCATCGAGCCGGAAGGCTATGTCCTGCCGTCGCTGGCCGCGGCACTCATTGCCGGCCAGGCGGGGCAAGCCGCCGCTGCGGCGGGCAAGCCCCTGCAGGAGACGCTTCTCGGCACGACATTCCAAACGCCGGTCGGCGCCATCGTCTTCACCGATGCGCATGAGCTTTCGCAAAACCCCTACCGCCTGCTCGAATGGCGGGGCAACGGCTTTTTTCCACCTGGCGCGCCGACACAATGAGCGGCGCGCCAGCCTTGAATTCGGGCGCCGCGGTCAAATGGCGGCCCATACGGAGTAAGATTCGATGACGCTGCCCATTCGCATTGCCCCCTCGATCCTCGCGGCGGATTTCGCCAGGCTTGGCGAGGAGGTGCGCGACGTGACGGCCGCTGGCGCCGACTGGATCCATCTCGACGTCATGGACGGGCATTTCGTGCCGAACATCTCCTTCGGCCCCGATGTCATCAAGTCGCTGCGCTCCTATACATCAGCCACCTTCGACTGCCACCTGATGATCTCGCCGGTCGACGACTATCTCGAAGCCTTCGCCAAGGCCGGCTGCGACCGAATTACCGTCCATGCCGAGGCCGGACCGCATCTGCACCGCTCGCTGCAGACCGTCCGCAATCTCGGCAAGAAGGTCGGCGTGACGATCAATCCGGCGACATCGCTCAGCGCCATCGAGAACGTGCTCGACGATGTCGACCTCATCCTGATCATGTCGGTCAATCCCGGTTTCGGAGGACAGAAGTTCATTCCTGCGATGGCGGCAAAGATTGCCGCGGCGAAGTCACTGATTGGTGACCGGCCGATCGAACTCCAGGTCGACGGCGGCGTCACAGTGGAAACGGCGCCTGATATCGCCCGGGCGGGCGGCAACGTTCTCGTCGCCGGCTCGGCAATTTTCAAGGGCGATACGGTCGAGGATTATCGCCGGACTGTCGCCGATCTGCGTCAGGCAGCCGAAGGGGCACGAGCATGAAAAAACGTCTGATCATCGGCGGCATGCTTGCCGTTGCATTTGCCGGCCTGCCCGGCCTGTCACTTGCCGGCGACATCGCCAATATCCAGCCGATCGGCTTTTCCGCCGACGGCAAGGTTTTCGGATTCCAGGAATTCGGCATCGAGCAGAGCGGCGACGTCCCCTACTCCAACACTTATTTTGTCGATACCGACAGCGGCCAATATCTGGAGGGCACGCCCTTCCACACGGAACTGACCGATAAGGACGCCAATCTTTCCAAGGCGCGGCGGCAGAACCTGACGGCGGCGCGCAGCCAGATGGACAAATACGATCTTCTGACCAATCCGGGCCTGATCGCCGCCTTCAATCCGCCGACCGAACTCGGCTCCCCTTCGAAGACGATCCGCTACACGACACTTGCGACCGACGGTCCGCCGAAATCGCCCTATACGCTCTCGCTCGGCGAGATGCCGGTGCCGACGCCGAAGGACTGCGCTGCTTCCAACAAGCGGGTCATCGGCTTCAGCCTGCAAATGATCGAAAAGGAAGGCGCTCCGAACCGGCAGGCGGCGCGCCAGGCGATGGCGGTTCCGGCCGAGCGCGCATGTTCCGTCGAATACCGGATCGGCGGCGCTGTGGTCTACCAGCCCGAAACCGGAAACCAGGTCCATATCGCCCTCGTCCTGGCCTTCGATGCCGAACGGAACGGCCGCTGGATCGCCGTTCCGGTTCATCCCTGAGCACGGACCACCCGAGGACGGATCGCCCCAGGATGGATCGTCTAAGAGCTGCACGGCCGCCCTACCCCGATCTGATCGCCGGCGCGTTGCTTTGGGGCATGCAGATGCTTGCCGCCGCCATGCTCGGCCTTTACCTGCGCAACGGCCTGCAGACGAGCCGCCTTGCCGAGGTCGCAGCACTCTATTTCGCCGGCGGTCTGTTCGCTTGGCCATTTGCCCTGCCGGTCGCCCGTTTCTTTGCTTATGGCAGGCCGCCGGAAGCGCGTTTTGCCGCTTTTTTCGTGACGCTGACAGCAGCAACGATCCTGATGACCGCCTTCCTCTTCGCCATGGAATACCGGATGTTCTATTCGCGCTGGCATGCGCCCTTCGGCAGCGTCGTCTGGGCTTTCCAGTTCGTCTTCACCGGTGCCAGCGCCGTCTACCAGTTCCTGGTGATCGGCCTGCGCCTTTTCCTGCCGCTTGGCCTCGTCTGCCTTGTCGCAAGCAGCTATCATCTTGCCAAACGCATGCGTTGAGATTGCCGCCCGTCTTTGCTACAGGGGCGCTAACCTCGATAAAGCAAACCTCTTGAAGTGAAGGCAGCCGCTCATGATCCCGCGTTATTCCCGGCCCGAAATGGTCGCCATCTGGTCTCCCGAAACCAAGTTCCGCATCTGGTTCGAGATCGAGGCGCATGCTTGCGACGCGTTGGCCGAACTCGGCGTCATCCCAAAATCGGCGGCAAAGACGATCTGGGAGAAAGGCGGCGCCGCCACCTTCGACGTCGACCGCATCGATGAGATCGAGGCCGTCACCAAACATGACGTCATCGCCTTCCTCACCCATCTCGCCGAGATCGTCGGCCCGGATGCGCGCTTCGTCCACCAGGGCATGACCTCGTCCGACGTGCTCGACACCTGCTTCAACGTCCAGCTGGTACGCGCCACCGACATCCTGATTGCCGATATCGACCGGCTGCTCGAAGCGCTGAAAAGCCGCGCCTTCGAACACAAGGACACCGTCACTATCGGCCGATCGCATGGCATCCATGCCGAGCCCACCACCTTCGGCGTCAAGCTGGCGCTCGCCTATGCCGAATTCGAACGCTGCCGCCAGCGCCTCGTCGCCGCCCGCGAGGAAGTCGCGACCTGCGCCATATCAGGCGCCGTCGGCACCTTCGCCAATATCGATCCGCGCGTTGAGGAACATGTCGCCGAAGCGCTTGGTCTGAAGGCCGAGCCGGTCTCGACACAGGTCATCCCGCGTGACCGCCACGCGATGTATTTCGCCACGCTCGGCGTCGTTGCCTCATCGATCGAGCGGCTGGCGACCGAGATCCGCCACCTGCAGCGCACCGAGGTGCTGGAAGCCGAGGAATATTTCTCGCCTGGCCAGAAGGGCTCCTCGGCCATGCCGCACAAGCGCAACCCGGTTCTGACCGAAAACCTGACCGGCCTTGCCCGCATGGTCCGCTCTTACGCAATGCCAGCGATGGAAAACGTCGCCCTCTGGCACGAGCGCGATATCTCGCATTCCTCGGTCGAGCGCATGATTGGCCCAGATGCCACCGTGACGCTCGATTTCGCCCTGTCGCGGCTTGCCGGCGTCATCGAAAAGCTGCTGGTCTATCCCGAGAATATGGAGAAGAACCTCAACAAATTCCGCGGCCTCGTCCATTCGCAGCGCGTCCTACTGGCGCTGACCCAGGCCGGCACCTCCCGCGAGGATGCCTACCGCCTCGTCCAGCGCAACGCCATGAAAGTGTGGGAACAGGGCAAGGACTTCCTGGAAGAACTGCTTGCCGACGCCGAAGTCCGCGCTGCTCTGTCGGAAGAGGACATCCGCGAAAAATTCGACCTCGGCTATCACACCAAACATGTCGACACGATTTTCCGACGGGTGTTTGGCAACGCGTGAGCGGTTCGAGATCAACGATATGGCGGCGCCCTTGCAGGCGCCGTTTTTATGTCTAGCTTTTCTCAAGCGGCCGTTGTTTTTACTTCGGTGCTTTGGCAGCCACAGGACGCTTGCGTGCCTCCGCCTTTTTCAACGGCGCCGCTTTCACTGTCTCCGCTGTCCGGCAAGCCTCCGTCTCGCCCCTGCCTTTGGCGGCCTTGGCGACCAGCTCGTCGAGACGTTTCAGCTCTTCCTCGTCGAGATTCTCGATACCGATGAAACGGTTCTCGGCATGGCTGGTCAGGATGATTTCATTGAGCTTGGCCTGGATCGCCCGCGTGTCGCGTGTCTGGGCGTTCTGCAGCACGAACACCATCAGGAAGGTGATGATCGTCGTGCCGGTATTGATGACCAGCTGCCAGGTTTCCGAATAATCGAAGAAGGGGCCGAGGGCCGCCCAGATAGCGACGGCGATCAGTGCCAGGATGAAGATGATGGGTTTGCCCGCCCATTCCGATACCTTGGTTGCGAAGTGGGCAAACAGATGCTTCATCGTCACCTCAAAGATCCTCCCTCGAAGTCTCCAGAGCATGAGGTCGACGGACATCATGCTCTGGCTAAACAAACTCCGAGGCAGGTTCGAGGTTCCCCAGGGATCCGAGATTCCCTGCTGAAAGGGCTGTGGTTACGCTGTGGTTTCCCGCGCAATCAGCTTGCGATAGAGATGCCAGGTCGCATGGCCGAGGATCGGGATAACCAGCGCAAGCCCGGCAAAGACCGGGATCGTGCCGATGACGAGGAGTGCTGCGACGATCAGGCCCCAGAGCAGCACCGGCACCGGATTGAGAATCGTCGCGCGGATTGACGCCGTGACGGCGGCTACCGCCCCGACATCGCGGTCGAGCAGCAGCGGAAAGGTGATGACGGTCATCGCCAGCACCACGAGCGCAAAGACGAAGCCGATAAGATTGCCCCAGATGATCAGCTGCATGCCCTGTGACGTGCCGAAGACCTGGCGGAAGAAATCCGCCATGCTGCGCGGAAAGACCTCGCCGAGCAAATTGCTGTAGAGCGTCTGTGCCGTCACCAGCCAGACAACGAAGAGGCCGCAGAGCATCAGTCCGACCGCCACAATCGACGGCAGCGCCGGCGAATGGCGCACATCGAGCGCATGCGTCCAGGACGCATCGAGGCCGGCCTCGCGCCGGCGGCTGATTTCATAGAGGCCAATCGCTGCGATCGGGCCGATCAGCACGAAACCCGCCATAAGCGGGAAGACCATCGGCAAAAGGTTTGCGCCCGAGGTCCACAGCGTCAGGAAGACGCCGGCGATCGGATACATCAGGCACAGGAACACATAGTGGGACGGTTTCTCCATGAAATCCTCGTATCCGCGCTTCAGCGCGTCGAAGACGTCAGCTATACCGATGCGATTGACGACGGGCCGCGCCAAGCTTTCGCTAGCACCCGTCATGACATGAAATGCCGCCATGGTTTTCTCCTCCTCAGCCGAGACCTGATCGGCGGCGGACAGCATCGGCGGGCAAGCCGACACGAAATCCGCAACCGGCACTGGAGCAATATAGCAACTTTCAACGCCCGTGTCGCTCTCTCCCTTGGCACCCCCTCTTGACATCTTGGACCAGCTTTCTCACATCGGCGGCACTATGAAAGCCTCAGACGCAGATATCCTCATCATCCCCGGTTACACCAATTCCGGCCCGAGCCACTGGCAAAGCCGCTGGGAGGCAAAGCTCAGCACGGCGCGGCGCGTCGAACAGGCCGAATGGACGAAGCCGGTTCGCGAGGATTGGATCGCCCGCATCGCCGAGGAGGTGAACGCCTCGACCCGTCCGGTCGTCCTGGTCGCCCATTCGCTGGGCGTGCCCTCGGTGATCCACGCCATCCCGCATTTCCGCAACCGCGTGGCGGGCGCTTTCTTGGTCGCCCCGCCTGATGTGGCCAATCCCGACATCCGCCCAAAGCACCTGATGACTTTCGGTCCCTATCCGCGCGATCCGCTGCCCTTCCCGTCGATCACGGTCGCCAGCCGCAACGATCCGTTCGGCAGCTACGAGCATGCCGACGATATTGCCAGCAGTTGGGGCTCCTTCCTCGTCGATGCCGGCGAGTCCGGTCATATCAATGCCGATTCCGGTCACGGTCCCTGGCCGGAAGGCACCATGGTCTTTGCCCAGTTCCTCGGCCGGCTCTCCCCCTGATCGAGGAAAAGGCGCTATCCCGCTTGTTGAGCAAGTGCTTTCTAAGTCTTTCTTAATGGAATGACCGCAGACTGCGCCGAGGTGAGATAAGCGAGAATGCCCGTGAAGAAAGCCCATTCAGAGGCCGGTGATCCGCATGGCGATGCCGCAGCGGCTGAGGCAGGTATCGGCAATGGGGCGACCGACGATTGCGACCTGGCAGAGCGGGAAAGCCGCTGGAACCATGCGCTCGTCGGCTCGGGCCTTGGCGTATGGGATCACAACTACCGTCTCGACCGAAAATATTACTCGCAGACGTGGAAAACTATCCGCGGCATGGCGCCCGATGAGGAAGCCGCCGGCGATTACGATGCCTGGCTGCAACTGGTCCATCCCGATGATCGCGATTTCGTCGTCCATGCCATCGACCGGCAGAATGCCGGCGATCCCAATTATCAGATCTTCGAGTATCGCGAGCGCCATAAGGATGGCCACTGGGTCTGGATCGAGTGTCGCGGCGCCTGCGTGGAATGGGACGAGAGTGGCGTGCCGACGCGCATCGTCGGCACGGATACGGATATCACCGCCCGCAAGCAGGCCGAGGAGACGCTGTCGCGTTTGTCGCGCCGGCTCGATCTGGCGCTGGAGATTTCCCGCATCGGCGTCTTCGAGGCGGATATCGAGCATGATGTCGTCGAATGGGACGAGCGCCTCATTGCCATTTACGGCCTGCAGGGCGCCTCGCGGCAGATCGGCAGCGACGCCTGGGCGAAAAGCCTGCATCCCGACGACCGCGAGCGCGTGCTTGGCTTGTCCGACCGTAGCGTCGAAAGCGGCAGTGATTTCCAACAGGAATACCGCATCATTCGCGGCGACGGCGTCGAACGCGTCATCCGTGCCCGCTCGGCCTTCTTCATCGACGGCAACGGCCACCGCAAGCTGATCGGCGCCAACTGGGACGTCACCGAGGAAGTCGCGCTCCGCAACGAGCTGCAGCGCGCCAAGGATCTGGCCGAGGCGCGCAACCGCGAGCTCGAAGCCGCCAAGGAGAGCATCGAGCACCTGGCGCTGCACGATTATCTCACCGGCCTGCCGAACCGCCGCTATCTCGACAAGATGCTGGGCGAGCGTTCGGCCGAATGCCGGGCAAAGGGCCTGGCGCTGGCGATCCTGCATATCGATCTCGACCGCTTCAAGCAGATCAACGACACGCTTGGCCACCGGGCTGGCGACGCCATGCTCCAGCATGCCGCAAGCGTGCTGAGAAATTCCGTCCGCGCCACCGATTTCGTCGCCCGCATTGGCGGCGATGAATTCGTCATCCTCTGCGCCGTCGATCCCGCGTCGAAGAAGATCGCCGGCCTTGCCGAACGTGTTATCCGCGAATTGCGCAAACCCGTCAGATATGAGGGTCACGATTGCCGTTTCGGCGCCAGCATCGGCATCGCCATCGATAGCGGATCGACGCTCGACGCCAAGCAGATGCTGCTCGACGCCGATATCGCGCTTTATCGGGCCAAGGGCCTGGGCCGCAACCGCTTCGAATTCTTCTCGGCCTCTGCCCGCCGCGACATCATCTCCGCCAAGCACCTCGCCGACGAGATCCTGATCGGCCTCGAGCGCAATGAATTCGTGCCCTTCTATCAGCTGCAGTTCGATGCCCGCACACTCGATGTCGCAGGCATTGAAACGCTTGCCCGCTGGCAGCACCCGGTGCACGGGCTGCTGACGCCCGACCGCTTCCTCGATATCGCCGAGGATCTCGACGTCGTCTCGACCATCGACGCCCTGATCCTGGAGCGAGCGCTGGCCGACCGCAGCGTCTGGATCAAGGACGGGCTGCCGATCCCGAAGATATCGGTCAACGTCTCCGCCAGGCGGCTCGCCGACCCCGATCTCGGCAAGAAGCTTCGCGCCCTGAAGATCGAGCCCGGCACCATCTCCTTCGAGCTGCTGGAATCGATCTCGCTCGACGATTGCGACGAGGCGGTGGCCGCCAACCTGAAAAAGCTGCGCAAGCTCGGCATCGACATCCAGATCGACGATTTCGGCACCGGCCATGCCTCGATCGTCAGCCTGCTGCGCCTGAGCCCGAAGACGCTGAAGATCGACCGCGAACTGATCCGCATGCTGCCGCAATCGTCCGAGCAGCGCAAACTGGTCGGCTCGATCATCGATATCGGCCGTTCGCTGAACATCCTCGTCATCGCCGAGGGCGTCGAGACGGTGGATCATATCCGCATTCTCGAAGAACTCGACTGTGACACACTGCAGGGCTACGCGCTCGCCCGGCCGATGCCGGCCATGCAGATCCCCTCCTTCATCCGCGCCGGAAGCTGGCGCCACGGGCAAATCGCCGCTCGCGCCCTGCAGACGCAACTTCGTCGCGCGCTGCGAAGCAGAGCCGCCAAATAAAAACCTGCATAAGCGGCCCGCCATTTTGCCTTCATTCCACCGTAGAGGAAAAGGCGCTACACTTGTCTTGCGAATTCATTCGATTCTCTTTGCGGTATTCCGTAAAATTGGAAACCAGGGCCGCGAAATCCGGAAACCAGGGAAGGAGCGACAGGCGGATTGTGAAACCCTCTCTTTTCCTTTAAGGGGACGCCACGAGATCGATCCACTCGCGCTATCCCAAGAGCGCCAACAACAGAGAATGACCACGATGAACCGTCGCCGCCGTATTTACGAGGGCAAGGCAAAGATTCTGTATGAAGGCCCGGAACCGGGCACTTTGATCCAGTTCTTCAAGGACGATGCCACTGCCTTCAACAAGAAGAAACACGAAGTCATCGATGGCAAGGGCGTCCTCAACAACCGCATTTCCGAGTATATCTTCAGCCATCTGAACAAGATCGGCATCCCCACTCATTTCATCCGCCGGCTCAACATGCGCGAGCAGTTGATCAAGGAAGTAGAGATGATCCCGCTTGAGATCGTCGTGCGCAATGTCGCGGCCGGTTCTCTCGCCAAGCGCCTCGGCATCGACGAGGGCGTCGTGCTGCCGCGCTCGATCATCGAATTCTATTACAAGTCCGACGCGCTCGACGATCCGATGGTCTCCGAAGAGCACATCACTGCCTTCGGCTGGGCAAATCCCGCCGAACTCGATGACATCATGGCGCTTGCCATCCGCGTCAACGACTTCATGACCGGCCTCTTCCTCGGCGTCGGAATCCAGCTCGTCGATTTCAAGATCGAATGCGGCCGCCTCTTCGAAGGCGATATGATGCGCATCATCCTTGCAGACGAAATCTCGCCGGACAGCTGCCGGCTCTGGGATATCGAAACCCACGAGAAGATGGACAAGGACCGCTTCCGCCGTGACCTCGGCGGGTTGCTCGAAGCCTATTCCGAAGTTGCGCGCCGTCTCGGCATCATCAATGAAAACGAGCCCGTGCGCGGCACCGGCCCGGTTCTCGTCAAGTAAGGCAGGAAAGACAAAGTGATCAAGGCTCGTGTCACCGTCACGCTGAAAAACGGCGTTCTCGATCCGCAGGGCAAGGCTATCGAGGGTGCGCTTGGCGCCCTCGGCTTCTCGGGCGTCGGCCATATAAGACAGGGCAAGGTCTTCGACCTGGAGCTGGAAGGCGCCGACAAGGGCAAGGCCGAGGCCGACCTCAAGGCCATGTGCGAAAAACTGCTCGCCAACACGGTGATCGAGAACTACGCAATCGCGATCGACTGATGATCACAGACCCGTCGTCTGGCGGACTTTGAGGATTTGGCGTCATGATGAAAGCAAAGCTGGAGACGGAAGTCTCGAAATATATGAGCTATGTTTTGCGTCATGCGCCGGAATCTTCGGGCTTGACGCTTGATAGCGAGGGTTGGGTGGCGTTCGACGAACTCGAAAAAGCGTTGTCGTCGAAATACGACGTTTCCCGCGCCGAGATCATCGAGATTGTCGAAAACAATCCAAAGAAGCGCTTCTCGCTCGCCGATAATAGAATTCGCGCAAACCAAGGTCATAGTGTCGACGTCGATCTCGCATTGAACCAGGACGAGCCGCCTGCCGCTCTTTTTCACGGCACGTCTCTGACGAACTGGCAGTCGATCGAGCGCGAAGGCTTGAAGAAGATGCAACGGCACCACGTTCATCTGTCAGCAGATGTCGAAACGGCGAAAATCGTCGCAATGCGCCGCAAGGGTGAACATCTCATCCTATGCGTAGACGCGGCCCGCATGTTTTCAGAGGGTCATTCTTTCTTTGTCTCCGACAATGGAGTATGGCTCGCCGAAAGCGTTCCAGTTCAATATCTTTCGCGAAACGCAGGGACCCCATGAAATCAGCCGTCGTTCAACTTCCGGGCCTCAACCGCGACCGCGACATGATCGCCGCCTTGACCAAGATCTCCGGCCAGCCACCGGTGACGATCTGGCAGACGGAAACCGCGATCCCCGATGTCGATCTGATCGTCATTCCCGGCGGCTTTTCTTATGGCGATTATCTGCGCTGCGGTGCGATCGCCGCCCGCATGCCGGTCATGCAGGCAATCATCGACAAGGCTGCGAAGGGTGTGAAGGTGCTCGGCGTCTGCAATGGCTTCCAGATCCTCGTCGAGGCCGGCCTGCTGCCCGGCGCGCTAATGCGCAATTCCTCGCTGAAATTCGTCTGCCGCGAGATCAAGCTGGAAGTCGTCAATGCCGAGACGGATTTCACCCGCGCCTATGCGCAGGGTCAGGTCATCCGCTGCCCGGTCGCCCATCACGACGGCAATTATTTCGCCGACGAAGCGACACTGGCTGCAATCGAAGGCAATGGCCAGGTGGTCTTCCGTTATGCCGAGGGCACCAATCCGAATGGCTCGATCAACAATATCGCCGCCGTCATGAATGAAAAGGGCAACGTGCTCGGCATGATGCCACATCCCGAAAACCTGATCGAGGCCGCCCATGGCGGTTCGGACGGCCGTGGCCTGTTCGCCTCGGCGCTCGACGTCATCGCCGCCTGAGCCCTGCACGTCGCCCAAAAACCGCGCAGCGGTCTTGGGCAACGGCATGCACCCGAAAATCCTTCCGTCCGGATCTGGAGCAAGATTAATGCGCCCTCGCCTCGCAAACGCCGCCCTGTTGACCGCTCTCGCAGCCACGGTGACAGCCTGCCAGACGCCGGCGCCGACGACTGGCCCGAACCGCGCCGCACTGCCGACGATGGAACGCGTGGCGCTCGGCGCCAATGCCTGCTGGTTCAAGTCAGGCGATCCGGCTTTTGCTGCTTATAAGCTGGCGCCGGAGCTCAACTCCTTCTCCGGCCGGCCGCGCATCCTGCTTGTCCACAAGGGCAGCCCGGAAAGCCGGCCGCTACTGGTCGTTCAGGCCGAGGGAAGCCCGTCGCGCCTGCAGGCCTTCGGGCCGATGATGCAGGAGCCGGTCGCCGGCCGCATCACCACCGACGTCAATCGCTGGTCGGCGGGCAACAAGGCCTGCAGCTGATCGCCCAATCGGCCCTGAAAGAATGATCTGCTCGAAAGCAAGATCAGTCCCAGAAAAACGACTTGCCGACTTCGCGCGCGGCTTCGGACTGTGACACTCCGATATCCTTGAGCTCGGTCGCCGTCAGGCCCCTCAGAGCGCGCCGGCCTTCCCGCTTCTGATGCCAGAGAAGAATGGCAGCCCAGATTCGGCCCAAACGCGTCGTCGCCTCGGCGGGCGCGACGGGAAGGACAATCTGTCTCCTGTCTTCATAAGAGACAATCGGTACAATCGGCATTTTGATCTCAGGCAAGGCAGACATTCCAGGAATCCTCTCGGCGTGCCGTTGGAATTGACTCATACGCTTGACCGATACAATGTGCCAATATATACAATTGTCACCATGACAAATTGGCTTCCCGATATTTCCCGCGGTTCCGGGCCGGTCTATCTCCGGCTTGCCGACAGCATCGAATCCGCCATATCAAGCGGCGCCCTGCCCGCTGGCAGCAAACTGCCGCCGCAGCGCAACCTCGCCTATGATATCGGCGTGACGATCGGCACGATCGGCCGCGCCTATGCGCTGGTGCATGAGCGGGGTCTGGTCGCCGGCGAAGTGGGGCGCGGCACCTATGTGCTGAACCGCTCGGAGACGGCGCCCGGCGAACAGATCGATCCGCTGACCGTCTCGCTCGGCGGTACCCGCGTCCAGGATGCGCCGGCGAACAAGATCCGCTTCGACACGACAGCCGCGCCCGATCTCGGCCAGGGCAAGATCATAGCAGGCATTCTCGCCGAGATCGGCGAACAGCATCTTTCTGAAATCTCCTCTTATTCCCGCAGTTTCCCGCGCAACTGGTTCGAGGCCGGTCGCCTCTGGCTTGCCCGCAGCGGCTGGACGCCGGAGGTCGAAAACATCGTGCCGACGCTCGGCGCCCATGCGGCGGCGATATCAGTCATCGCCGCCGTTTCTGCGCCGGGCGACAAGATCGTCTTCGAAGATCTCACCTACACGCAGGTCAGCCGCAGCGCCCGCCTGCTCGGCCGCCGCACACTGACGGTCGATTCCGATGAGCTCGGCGTGATCCCCGAGGATTTCGAGCGGCTCTGCCAGCAGCAGCATCCGAAGATCGCCTTCCTGATGCCGACCGTCCACAATCCGACGCTGGCGATCATGCCCTATGAGCGGCGCGCTGATATCGCCGCAATCGCCAGGAAACACAGTGTCTGGCTGATCGAGGACGACCTCTACGGCGGCATGGCCGACGACGATACGCCGCTGCTCGCCTCGATTGCGCCCGATCGCACCTTCCTCGTCAACGGCCTGTCGAAATCGGTCGCCGCCGGCGTGCGCGGCGGCTGGGTCGCCTGCCCGCCGCATTTTGCCCAGCGCATCAAGGTGACGCATAGGATGATTACCGGCGGCCTGCCCTTCATCCTGGCCGAGACTTGCGCGCGCCTCGTCGAAAGCGGCATGGCGCACGAGATCCGCAAGGCAAGTGTTGAGGAACTTTCACGGCGCGTCCGTCTCGCCCGCGAGCAGCTACAGGGCTTCGATTTCGAATCGCACGTACACGCGCCCTTCCTCTGGCTGAAACTGCCGGAGCCCTGGATGTCCGGCACATTCAAAAATGCCGCCTTCCGCGACGGCGTGCTCGTCGACGATGAGGACGAGTTCAAGTCGGCGCGCGGAGAGAGACCCTATCATCGCGTTCGCATCGGCTTTTCCTCGCCGAAGACGGGGCAGGAACTGATCTCGGGCTTGATGATCCTGCGCCGGCTGCTGGAAAATGGCGGCTCCGCCTATGACGGCGAAATATGACGTGTTGCAATTACACGTCATAATTTGGAAAAAACGCCGGAGCCTATTCGGAGCGCTTCACCGACTCAACCTCCATATTACCTCCTTGTTGTTCCCGTCTGACGCGAATCAAAGGACAGCAAATGAGGTCGACTTCGGAAAGATCCCGTTGCGTTTTTTGGGTATGGCACCTCGTGTGCATCTCGGCTCCTCGATCGGCACGTCAGGCGAGGCCAGCCAGTTCTTCACCGGCTTCACCTGGACGGTCGATTTGAACGAGAAGCTTTTTTTGCCGAAGCCGGCTTCGGCGGCGTCATTCATACCGGCGATCTCGAGGGCGATGGTGACTGCCCGGAACTCGGCTGTCGCGTCCACTTCCACGAATATCTGGGCGCCGGCTATCGTTTCAACGCCCACTGGAACATCATGGCCCAGATCGCCCACTCCTCGCATGCCAATCTCTGCGATGGGCCGAACGACGGCATGACACGCGCCGGTCTGCAGATCGGCTACAAATTCTAGGCAGCGACCGCATTTCATCGTCAGGAAGAAGTTGACCGCCCGCTGTTGACGGCGGGCATTTTCCTGTCGCGCGCCGTCCCTACATAGGCTAAAGAGCGGAAAACGCGCAACGGCAGGGACTTTCGAGAGCTCATGACCATTCCAAACACCATCCCGATCACGCCGGAACTCATCGCGGGTCATGGCCTGAAGCCCGACGAATACCAGCGTATTCTGGATCTGATCGGCCGCGAACCGACCTTCACCGAGCTCGGCATCTTCTCGGCCATGTGGAACGAGCACTGCTCCTACAAATCCTCGAAGAAATGGTTGCGCACGCTGCCGACCAAGGGGCCGCGCGTCATCCAGGGCCCGGGTGAAAATGCCGGCGTGGTCGACATCGATGACGGCGATTGCGTCGTCTTCAAGATGGAGAGCCACAACCACCCCTCCTATATCGAGCCTTATCAAGGTGCTGCGACCGGCGTCGGTGGCATCCTGCGCGACGTCTTCACCATGGGTGCGCGCCCGATTGCCGCGATGAACGCCCTGCGCTTCGGCGAGCCGGATCATCCGAAGACCCGCCATCTCGTCTCCGGCGTCGTCTCCGGCGTCGGCGGCTACGGTAATTCCTTCGGCGTGCCGACGGTCGGCGGCGAAGTCGAATTCGACGCCCGCTACAACGGCAACATCCTTGTCAACGCCTTTGCTGCCGGTATTGCGAAGTCCAACGCCATCTTCCTGTCCGAAGCCAAGGGCGTCGGTCTTCCGGTCGTCTATCTCGGCGCCAAGACCGGGCGCGACGGCGTCGGTGGCGCGACGATGGCATCGGCCGAATTCGACGAATCGATCGAAGAGAAGCGCCCGACCGTTCAGGTCGGCGACCCCTTCACCGAAAAGTGCCTGCTGGAAGCCTGCCTCGAGCTGATGAAGACCGGCGCCGTCATCGCCATCCAGGATATGGGTGCAGCCGGCCTGACCTGCTCGGCCGTCGAAATGGGCGCCAAGGGCGATCTCGGCATCCTGCTCGAGCTCGACAAGGTGCCGGTGCGCGAAGAGAGAATGACGGCCTACGAAATGATGCTGTCGGAAAGCCAGGAGCGCATGCTCATGGTGCTGCAGCCGGAAAAGGAAGAGGAAGCCAAGGCGATCTTCGTCAAGTGGGGCCTCGATTTCGCCATCGTCGGCAAGACGACCGACGATCTGCGCTTCCGCGTCATGCATCAGGGCGAGGAAGTCGCCAACCTGCCGATCAAGGATCTCGGCGACCAGGCGCCGGAATATGACCGCCCCTGGCGCGAATCCGGCAAGCATGGCCCCCTGCCGGCAAATCTCGTCGCCGCACCCGAGGATTATGGCCAGGCGCTGCTTCAGCTCGTCGGTTCCGCCAACCAGTCGAGCCGCCGCTGGGTCTATGAGCAATACGATACGCTGATCCAGGGCAATTCGCTGCAGCTTCCGGGGGGTGATGCCGGCGTCGTGCGCGTCGACGGCCATCCCTCCAAGGCGCTCGCCTTCTCTTCCGACGTCACCCCGCGTTATGTCGAGGCAGACCCGTTCGAAGGCGGCAAGCAGGCGGTCGCCGAATGCTGGCGCAACATCACAGCGACAGGCGCCGAACCGCTCGCCGCCACCGACAATCTCAATTTCGGCAATCCCGAAAAGCCCGAGATCATGGGCCAATTCGTTCAGGCGGTGAAGGGCATCGGCGAGGCCTGCCGCGCGCTCGACTTCCCGATCGTCTCCGGCAACGTCTCGCTCTACAACGAGACCAACGGCGTCGCCATCCTGCCGACCCCGACGATCGCAGGCGTCGGCCTGCTGCCGGACTGGCGCAAGATGGCCCGCATCGGCGCTGCCAACGATGGCGATAAGGTCATCATGATCGGCGTCGACGGCAGCCATCTCGGCCAGTCCGTCTATCTCCGCGACGTGCTTTCCAGCCGTGAGGGTCCGGCGCCGGAGGTGGATCTGTTTGCCGAACGCCGCAACGGCGATTTCGTTCGCTCCGTGATCCGCAACGGCCAGGCGACCGCCTGCCACGACATCTCCTCGGGCGGCCTTGCCGTGGCGCTCGCCGAAATGGCGATGGCCTCGGGCAAAGGCCTGACGATTGATCTGAGCGAAGGCAAGGGTGCGCCGCATGCGCTGCTCTTCGGCGAGGATCAGGCGCGCTACGTCCTGACGTTGCCTGCCGATGTCGCCGATTTCGTCTGCGTCAATGCAGAAGGTGGCGGCGTTCCCTTCCGCCGTCTCGGCACGGTCGGGGGAACGGCGCTCATCGTCGGCGATCTCATCTCGCTGCCGATTCAGCAATTGCGCGATGCCCATGAATCGTGGTTCCCTGATTTCATGGAAGGCCGCGGCGAACTTGCTGCGGAATGATGCGCAAGGAGTAACGATCATGGCCATGAAACCCGGCGATATCGAAGACATGATCAAGGCTGGGATTCCCGGTGCCAAGGTGACGATCCGCGATCTGGCGGGCGACGGCGATCACTACGCCGCCGAAGTCGTCGCCGAAGCCTTCCGCGGCAAGAGCCGCGTGCAGCAGCACCAGATGGTCTACGAGGCGCTGAAGGGCAATATGGGCGGCATACTGCACGCGCTGGCGCTGCAGACCTCCGCGCCGGAATAGAGCCCGACGCGATCCCGATGACGATGCCCGGCCCTCAGCCGGGCATTCTCTTTTCGTCGGGATTGGCAAAGACCGAGGCCGGCATCGGCCCAGATGTCAGCAGCGTGAAGTCGAAGGGTGCCTGCAGATCAGGCCCAAGCACATATTGCCGGTGGACGCGTAGCTGGTCCTTGCGGATCTTGCGGTAGTGCTCGCGCGTCAGCATCTGCTTGACGCGGATCAGGATCATTTTCGCCTGAGGCGCATCCCTATGGCCGGAGACAGCAACGACCGGTACCTTGTAGAAATTGATCGAATCCGTCAGGCACTGCACATCGAGCCAGGAAATGTCGGGACAGCGGGCGATCAGCCCGACGCGGGCGCGAAGCAGTGTTGCCGATGACATGAGCGCACATTGCAGGATGGCGCTGCCGAGTGTGGCAAACACCACACGCTTGCCCTTGAAGATCTCCGGCTCCCTTTCCAGCAATATGCCGATGACATGGGCGGCGACGCTCGATCCCATGCTGTGCGAGGAGATCACATATTCGTCCGCCTGTTCATCAAGCGCCTTGCGCACGGCAGTGGCCCGGCCTTCCAGCCAGTCGTTGAAATCTGTCCGGTCCATGCGGCCGAGCGCCACGGCCATTGCCCAATCGGCGAACAGATGCAGCGTATGGAAGCGTTCGGAAAACGGCAGGAAGGCGAAGATGAAGAAACAAAGCGCCAGCGGTCCGCTCCAGAGCATGTGCCACGGCGAAAAGCCGAGACCATAGGGCAGGATGGCAATCTGCGCCGTCAGTGCGATCGCCAGCGCCGTCAGCAGGAACGGGAAGAGGAAGAACAGGCCGAAGCGCCAGGCGTGGCGGAAATATCCGCGCATGCCGCCTTCGAGCATGATCTCGGCGCAGCTCCGGAAGCCTGCCATGATCTGGCTCAGCGTGTTTCCGCCGCGCAGCCTGATTACCAGCGTATCGTGATCGACCATGTGGATCCGGCTCTTCGTCTGCCAGCCGTGGGAACCGGTCCCTTCCCCGGTCGCCGCCTTGTCGGCTGCCACCGGCGCTGCCGCGGGCGCCGCTTTGGCTGCCCGTTCGCCCGTCGTGACCACGAAACTGAGGGGATCACTTCCCGCCTCCGGCGCGCCCGTTTCAAGCGAATAGCCCCAGACGGCGGCACTCTGCCTGGCCGAACGCTCGTAGCGCGCCCTGTGGGCAACGCCGTCGAGCGGCTCGAAGCCCGTGAAATGCAGGACGACCCGCTTCTCGATCAGTTTCATTCCACTCTTCCGGCCGGGCAAATGGCCGGCATGTTGCTGCGATCCGGCTGCTGCGCCGCTGATAGGGGCAAAAAAGCAGCTATGGTCTCGAAGCCGTCTTGCTAACCGAACTCTTCCGGAATTCAATAGCATCCATGTCGTTTCCATCACGAACGGAGGGGGTTTGTGGTCGACCTAGTCAAAGAATTGATATCAGGCGTCGTCGACAGCGTGCTGAAGGAGATCCTGAAAAAAACCACCGGCCGCGCCACGACGAAGCGCAGGAGGCGTAAGACACGCCCCGCCGCGACGACGAAGGTTGCGCGCAAGACGACCTCGGCCAAGCCTAAGCCCGCCCGCAAACAGGTCAGCAAGCGCCGCACCGCCGCTGGCCGCAGCCGTCAGCGACGCAGCTGATATCTTTCGAGCAAAAGCTGCATCTTCGGGACACTGGGGGACTGAACCGATGAAACGCATTCTGAAAATCACTCTCGCGGCCGTCGTCGCGATCTGTCTCATCGCCGTCGCCGGCGTCTACGCCCTGTCGGAGATGCGCCTTTCCAGGACCTATGACGTTGCGGTTGCCGATTTCACCGTCAAGACGACGCTGCCTGCCGAGGAAGCCGAACGTCGTGCCCGCACGCTGATGTGCGGCGGCTGTCATCACGATGCCGGCAACGTGCTCATCGACGAGCCGGGCATCGGCCGCATCGTCGCGCCGAACCTGACCCGCTTCGTGCCCATGTACAGCGATGCTGAACTCGTGCGCCTCATCCGCCATGGCGTCAAGAAGGACGGTACCGGCGCCTTCATCATGCCGGCAAGCAACTTCGCCAATATCACCGATGACGATATGGCGGCGATCATTGCGTGGATGCGCAGTTTGAAGCAGCTTCCCGATGCTGTGGCCGGAACGACGCAATGGGGACCGCTCGGGCGAATCGGCCTGGCGCTCGACAAGATCCCCTTCGAGGCCGATCTGGTGCCTGCCGTCGTCTCCCCTGCCGCGACGCGTCCGACCGATATCGGCGAATACGCCTTCAGGACCGATTGCAGCCACTGTCATAATCTCGATACGGCAAAGCAGTCGGAAGCCTTCCTGGCGCCGGCGCTTAAGCCCCTGGCGCAATCCTATTCAGCTGCCGATTTCAAGACGCTGCTGCGCACCGGCAAGGGCGTCGGCGGCCGGGATCTCGGCGTGATGACACAGGTTTCCCAATGGGATTTCAGCCATTTCACCGATGTCGAAATCGAACAGATTCAGACCTATCTCGCCATTCGACCGTAACGCGACGGCAACAACCCCGGCAACGGCCTGCGCGAACTGGTCTTTTTTTGGTTCGGGCGGCTGGAATTCCTGCCGTCGCATGCTATCTAAAGGCAACGATTGAAACGGTGGGCCTTTAACCCGCCTGTTGAAAGGAGTAGATCCCATGAGCGGCATTCACGAATTCATCGGCAACGAAATCAAGACCAACGACGTCGTCCTCTTCATGAAGGGCACGCCGCAGTTTCCGCAGTGCGGTTTCTCCGGTCAGGTCGTGCAGATTCTTGATTACATCGGTGTCGACTACAAGAGCGTCAACGTGCTCGCCGATTCGGAAATCCGCCAGGGCATCAAGGAATATTCCAACTGGCCGACAATCCCGCAGCTTTACATAAAAGGCGAGTTCGTCGGCGGCTGTGACATCGTCCGGGAAATGTTCCAGGCTGGTGAGCTGCAGCAGCATCTTCAGGAAAATGGCATCACCGTTCGCGGCGCCGCCTGACCGGTCACCGGACGTCCGCCCGGTTTCCAAATCTGTTTCTTGAGTTCGAGGCGCTGCGGCCAGCAGCGCCTTGACCTGTTTATGGGAATTTCATTGTGACAGATTCATCACAAGCCGTGTCCGCGGGCCGCCTGCCCATGGGCAAGCGTGAATTCATCGCGCTCGCAGCCTTCCTGATGGCCGTCAACTCGCTGGCGATCGACATCATGCTTCCGGCCCTGCAGCAGATCGGCGCGAGCCTCGGCGTCGAGAGTGAGAATCACCGGCAGTTCGTCGTCTCCACCTATCTGCTCGGCTTTGGCTGCGCCCAGCTGTTCTACGGCCCGCTCTCCGATCGCTTCGGCCGCCGCACGCCGCTTCTGGTCGGTCTCGTCATCTATATCGTTTCCGCCATCGGCATCGTCTTCGTCCCCACCTTCGCCGGCTTGCTGATGCTGCGTTTCATCCAGGGTGTCGGCTCAGCCGCAACCCGCGTCATCACTGTGTCCATCGTTCGCGATATCTATGGCGGCCGGCAGATGGCCGAGGTCATGTCGCTGATCATGATGGTCTTCATGATCGTGCCGGTCATTGCGCCCGGCACTGGCCAGATCGTCATGTTTTTCGGCAACTGGCACCTGATCTTCCTTTTCATCGCCACCATGGCGACTGGCATCACCGTCTGGGCCTATCTCCGTCTGCCGGAAACCCTGCATCCGCAGAATGTCCGCCCATTTACCGCCCGCTCGATCTTCGGCGCCTTCAAGCTGGTGCTGACCAATCGCGTCGCGCTCTGTTACACCATTGCCAGCACCTTTATCTTCGGCGCGCTGTTCGGCTTCATCAATTCGGCCCAGCAGGTCTATGTCGGCATCTACGATCTCGGCGTCTATTTCCCCTTCGCATTCGCCGGTGTGGCGATCTTCATGTCGCTGTCGTCCTTCTTCAATTCGCGCTTCGTCGGTAAGCTCGGCATGCGCCGCCTGTCGCACGGCTCGCTCATCGGCTTCATCGCCATCAACACCATCTGGCTGATCGTCCAGATGGCCAGCACCGAGCCGATGCCCTTCGCTCTGTTCATCTCCTTCTTCGGCCTTGCCATGTTCCAGTTCGGTTGGATCGGCTCGAACTTCAATTCGCTCGCCATGGAGCCCCTTGGCCACGTCGCCGGCACCGCCTCTTCCGTCCTCGGCTTCATGAGCACGGTCGGCGGCGCCATCATCGGCGCCGGCATCGGCCAGGCCTTCGACGGCACGGCGCTGCCGATGGTTGCCGGTTATTTCACCGTGTCGATCATCGGGCTCGTCTTCGTGCTGATCGCCGAGAAGGGTCGCCTCTTCCAATCGCAGAACCCCGCCGTCTGAACGGCCGCCCTCCTCCGCATCCGGGATTTCCAATCACATGACGCCGCCGCATAAACCGCACCAGGAAAACCAGGGCTCTCGCCGCATCGGCATGGGCTTTGGCGAATTCATCGTCACCATCGCCATCATGACCGCCAGCATCGCCATGGCGATCGACAGCATGCTGCCGGCATTGCCCAATATCGGCCATTCCCTCGGCGTCACCAATACCAACGACGCCCAGCTCATCATCGGCGTGTTCTTCTTAGGCTTCGGTGTCTCGCAGATCTTCTTCGGCAGCCTTTCGGATACGTTCGGCCGCCGCAACATCCTGCTCGGCGGCTTGGCTTGCTACATTGTCGGAATGTTTGCCGCAGCAGCAACCGGCAGCTTCGAAATGCTGCTGGTCATGCGCTTCGTTCAGGGCGTGGGCGGAGCGGCGGTGCGCATCACCACCATGGCCATCGTCCGCGACTGCTTCGGCGGCCGTGAAATGGCCCGCGTGATGTCCTATGTCATGATCGTCTTCATGATCGTGCCGATCGTTGCCCCTTCCGTTGGCCAACTCATCATCCTCTATGCCAACTGGCATTGGATCTTCATCCTGCTCGGTATCATCGCCACCATCCTGTTCGTCTGGGCTCTTCTGCGGCTGAAGGAATCGCTGCCACCGGAAGAGCGGCTGCCGCTGTCGGTCAGCTCTGTCTTGGAGGGCTTCAAGACCGTGCTCACCAACCGCATCACCTGCGGTTACATGATCGGCCTCACCATGTTCACCGGCGTCATCAGCGCCTATGTGATCTCGGTGCAGCAGGTCTTCGGCGACGTCTATGGCCTTGGCGACTGGCTGCCGATCGCCTTTGCGGCCACCGCAGGCGGCATCGCCGTCGCCAATTTCGCCAACGGCTTCTTCGTGCGCAAATTCGGCATGCGCCGCATCTCGCACGCCGCCCTGCTGATCTTCACGGCCCTGTCAGCCGCCGGCTTTTTCCTCTCACTGGCCGGCAAGCCGGATTTCGCCGTCGCCTACGGCATCTTCACCATCGTGCTGATGATGTTTGCCGTGATCGCCACCAATTTCACCGCCATCAGCCTCGAGCCGATGGGCAATCTCGCCGGCACGGCGACCGCCATCACCGGCTTCGTCTCGACGACGGCCGGCGCCATTCTCGGTGGCTTGGTTGGCCAGATGTTCAACGGCACGGTGCAGCCGCTCTTTGGCGGCTTCGCCCTCTTCGGTGCGGTCACCATCGCAGCAACCCTCTGGGCTGAGAACGGTAAGCTCTTCACCCATCCGGGAGACAGCCCGCAGCTCGATCCGGGTGCTGCCCACTTCTGAAATAGGAAATATGCCGGAGCGATTGATCGCCGGCGGCATTGCATTAGTTGGCAACTCGGCACGTTCCTAAATCTGGATGCCCCTGGAAGAAGGAGCCTAGTTTTGGATGCAGGATATCAACGTCTCCCCCCGCCATTGCAGGGCGAGATATTTCAAGTCAAACCAGATACTGGCACCGGCGTGGTGGTGCTCGGCGGCTCCAGTGGCCGGGTGGATGTGGCACGTGCCAGGCTGTTTGCCAGCCAAGGGGCAACGGTCATCGCGCTTCGCTGGTTCGGCGGCGAAGGCCAGGCGCCAGGCATTTGCGAGGTGCCGCTGGAAACCTTCTTCGCTGCTACTGATTATTTGATCGAACTCGGTTGCAAACGCATCGTCCTGGTGGGGACATCGAAAGGCGCCGAAGCTGCGCTGCTCACGGCGGTATACGATCCGCGCATCAGCGCGGTCGTCGCGATGAGCCCTTCGTCAGTCGTGTGGGGAAATATTGGTCCAGGGCTTGATGGCATTAGCTGGCCGGAACGCTCGTCGTGGACATTGCGAGGCACACCGCTTCCCTTTGTTTCGTCGGACCCAGAATGGGTGCGAGAATACAGAGACGAGCTGGTCTCCTATCGAGGCCTGTTCGAAAGATGCCTTCAGGTGCACGAGTCTGAGATCGAAGCAGCGGCTATCCCTTTGGAGAGAACGAATGCCGAAATTCTGCTCGTAGCAGGATGCGATGACGCGCTCTGGCCATCAGACAAATTTGCCGCGTCACTTGTTCGGCGGCGCGCAGCTTCGGGCTTACTCACCCAGCTTGTGTTGGGAGAAGATGCGGGCCATCGCATTCTGCTGCCGGGCGAAACCACCCCCCGATCATCGCTGCGCGCTCATGGTGGAAGTGACGAGGCCGACGCCAAATTGGGACGACCCGCATGGGAACATATTCTTGAGATGCTGTAGCGTGAGCGCTGCAGCGATTTGATCGATGGTTCAATCCATCGGATTGGCGCAGCATTGCGCGAAAGGCGCTCTCGATGGACGACCGAATTCTGATCAGGCCTTACGCGCCAGGCGACGTGGACGCGACGATTGAAATTTTTCTGAGCGCCATACGAGAGGTCGCGTCGAAAGACTACTCACCCGCTCAGATCCAGGCTTGGGCAAAGGTGGAAGATCGCGGACTATGGGCAGAGCGAAGGACAAGCAGGCCTGCCTGGATCGCAGAATTTGACGGACAGCCTGCCGGGTTTTCCGACCTGACCGGCGACGGATGCCTGGACATGATGTTTGTGCACCCCGAGTTTCAGGGGCTTGGAATAGCAAGCCGGCTATTGAGCAGGGTCGAAGACGAAGCCCTGAAGCTGGGGTTTAGCCGAATCTATATCGAAGCCAGCCGAACGGCCCGACCGTTTTTTGAGCGCAAAGGGTTCCGCGTCATAACGAAGCAAATCGTCGAGAAGCGTGGGCAAGGCCTGGAAAACTTTCTCATGGAAAAGCTCTACCAGTAATATGCGGCAGGTCGAGCGATTGTTCAGACCGTGAAAACCTCGCGCCGCAGCACCTCCCACGAGGCCTTGTCGGGGGTAATCAGCAACCCGCCATCGAGATGATGCGGCAGATAGGGCGAGCCGTCGAAGCGCGCCGCATAGGCGCCTGCCTCCTGCGAGATCAGCGTGCCGGCAAGGTGATCCCAGGGCATCAGCTTGTTGTACATGAGGTAATGCACATGGCCGCCGGCAAAGGTGCGGTATTCGTGGGCCGCACAGCGGTAATTGGTGAGGAAGCGCACCTTTGCGAGATTGCCGAGCACTTCGGCGCGTTTCTCCTTCGGCAGGTAGCCGGTCGAGGCCATGCCGACCATATGCTCCAGTCCCACGGGCGCTGCGACCGAGAGCCGCTCGGCGCCGCCTTCCGGCCGCCGCAGCCAGGCGCCGCCGCCCTTTTCCGCCATCACCCAGTCGTCGCCCATCGGATCGTAGATGATACCGGCAACCGTCTCGCCGCCGGAGATGACGGACGCCATGACGCCGAAGGCCGGGATACCGGCGGCAAAATTGAACGTGCCGTCGACCGGATCGACGACGATCACAAGATCGGCATGTTCGAGGCTGCCGAGCAAATCAGGATCGGCCGCGACCGATTCTTCGCCAAGGAACAGCGCGCCCGGCCAGAGCCGCTGAGCTTCCGCCTTGATCATCCGCTCGGCCTGCTCATCGGCCTCGGTGACGAGATCGGTCGCCTCGCTCTTGGCGCGCACATCGTCCTGACCGAGTCGGCGGAAGCGTGGCAGGATCTCTGCCTTCGCCGCGCGGCGCAGCAGATCGGCCAGAACGCTCACGTCAACAGTCGAAGTCATGTCAAATCCTCACGCTTAGGTCTCTTCGGAGAACCTTGAATCAGATGCCGACGATCTCGCGCCGGATGAGCTGCCAGCTCTCCCGGTCGGGCGCAGAGATGATGCCACCCGTCGTCTCGCCGGGGCGATAGGGCGTACCGTCGAATTTCGCCGTATGGCCACCGGCCTCCTGATGCGCGAGCACGCCGGCCAGGTGATCCCAGGGCATCAGCTTCGCATGGCCGATGAAATGCATCTTGCCGGAGGCGACCATCCAGTATTCGTAGGCCGAGCAGTTGAAGGCGAAGGTCATCCGGATCTTTGCCATGTTGGCGCAGATACGCGCGCGATCCGGTTCGTCCATGTGGCTCCATGACAGGCCACCGACCATCTGGTTCAGGCTAGCAGGCTCAGCGACCTTCAGCTTTGTCGACTGCCCGTCCCGACGCGTCAGAAAGGCGCCTGCGCCCCTGATCGCGGTCACTGTATCGCCGAGAACGGGATCGTGAATGATGCCGGCGACCGTCTCGCCCTTGATCGTCACCGCCAGCATCGTCCCGAAAACGGGAAGCCCGGCGGCGAAATTGAACGTCCCGTCGACAGGGTCGATGACGAAGGCGAGCTCCGCATCGGCAAGGGCCGGCACGACCGACCGGTCGGCATCATAAGCCTCCTCGCCGACGACGAGTGCTGCGGGAAAGCGCTCTCTTAGCGCCGCGGTGATCCGGTGTTCGGCAAGCACGTCCGCCTGCGTCACCAGATCAATTGCCGAAGTCTTTTCCGAAACATCGGCAGCGCCGAGATTGCGGAAACGCGGCATGATCTCGGCTCGCGCGGCCTCCCTGACGCAATCGCCGAGAAAGAGAATATCCTGGTCTGAAATAGTCATGCGAAATCCTGCCTTCATTCAATAGCCAGCCTCCATAGCCGGCGTTTCATGAAGGATCGGTGACACCAAGGGTGGAAAAGTTGAAGAGTTTTGGGTCGAGCAGATGCGACGGGTTCACATGCGAAAGCGCCCGCAGCATTGTTTCCTTACGGCCCGGCATCCGCCGCTCGATATCGGCGAGCATGTCCTTCATCGCATTGCGTTGCAGCCCGTCCTGCGATCCGCAGAGATCGCAGGGGATGATCGGAAACTGCATGGCGGCGCCGAATTTCGCGAGATCGTCCTCAGCGGCATAGGCGAGCGGCCGGAGCACCATCAGATCGCCCTCGTCGTTCAGAAGTTTCGCCGGCATCGAGGCGAGCCGGCCACCATGGAAGAAATTCATGAAGAAGGTTTCGAGAATGTCCTCGCGGTGGTGGCCAAGCACCAGCGCATCGCAACCCTCTTCCCGCGCGACACGGTAGAGATTGCCGCGGCGCAGCCGCGAACAGAGCGAGCAATAGGTAGCGCCTTCAGGCACCTTCTCCTTCACGATCGAATAGGTATCCCGATACTCGATCCGGTGCTGAACGCCGATCTTGGTGAGATAATCCGGCAGCACGTGCTTGGGGAAGTTCGGCTGGCCCTGGTCGAGATTGCAGGCGATGAGTTCGACCGGCAACAGGCCGCGCCATTTGAGATCGAGCAGCAGCGCCAGCAGCCCGTAGGAATCCTTGCCGCCGGAAAGGCCGACCAGCCAGCGCTTCTGGCCCTTCAGCATGTCGAAATCGTCGAAGGCCTGGCGCACCTGCCGCAGCAGCCGCTTGCGCAGCTTGTTGAAGGAGACGGAACGCGGCGCATCGGCAAACAGCGCATGGCCGCTGGTGTCGGCCTCGCCACTCTCCAACTCGTCGGCGATATTGGCTGCGATATTCATTGCTTCGTCCTACAGAAATTCCACATTTGCTCTAGCAGAAACGCGCCTCGCAACACAGCATCAATCGCCGAAAACCGACCAGCCGGTGCGCGCTGCGAGCATTTCCAGCGCCGCGGCGCCGAGCTGCGAATTGCCGACCTTGTTCAGCCCCGGCGACCACACCGCGATCGAGGCAATACCGGGCGCCACTGCGAAGATGCCGCCGCCGACGCCGCTCTTGCCGGGCAGGCCGACATGATAGGCGAAGTCGCCCGAGCCGTCGTAATGGCCGCAGGTCAGCATCAGCGCATTGATACGCCGCGCCCGCTTCGGTGAAACCACCGAATGGCCGGTCGTCGGATTGCTCCCGCGCGCCGCCAGGAACAGCCCGGCGCGGGCGAGCTGCTCGCAGCTCATCGACAAGGCGCATTGATGGAAATAAACGCCGAGCACGTGGTCGACGGGATGGTCGAGATTGCGGTAGGCGCGCATGAAATTGGCAAGCGCGAAATTGCGGTATCCCGTCTGCGTTTCCGAGCGCGCCACCTTGTCATCGATGGTAATCGACTCGTCATCGGCCAGATAACGCACGAAGCGCAGCAGCTCCCCGATTGCCTCGCGCGGCGCATGGCCGGCCATGACGACGTCGCTGACGGCGATCGCGCCGGCATTGATGAAGGGGTTGCGGGGGATGCCGCTCTCATGCTCGAGCTGGACGATCGAGTTGAAAGCCGATCCGGAGGGTTCGCGCCCGACCCGCTTCCACAGCCCCTCGCCGACCTTGCCGAGCGCCAGCGTCAGCATGAAGACCTTCGATATGCTCTGGATCGAGAAGGCAGTGTCGGCATCGCCGACGCGATAGACTTTGCCGTCGACGGTGACGATCGCCATGCCGAACTGCTTCGGGTCGACCTTGGCGAGCTCGGGAATATAGTCCGCGACCTTGCCCTCGCCGATCCGCGGCTGGATATCGGCGTAGATGCTATCGAGGATCGCCTGCAAATCTGCCATCGCTTCTCTCCAGATCGCAAAAAAGCCGCTCGAAAGAGCGGCTTTCCGTATATCGACGCATGCTGTTGTCTCGCAATCGGTTTCGACTGCGAGACGAATGCATTAACGCGAATAGAATTCGACGACCAGGTGCGGTTCCATGACGACCGGGAACGGAACGTCGCTGAGCGTCGGAACGCGGCCGAAGGTTGCGACCATCTTGTTGTGATCGACTTCGATATAGTCGGGAACGTCGCGCTCTGCGAGGCTGACGGCTTCCAGAACGGTCACCAACTGCTTCGACTTTTCGCGAACTTCGATGACGTCGCCGGCCTTGCAACGGTAGGAACCGATGTTGACGCGCACACCGTTGACGGTGACGTGGCCATGGTTGACGAACTGACGGGCAGCAAAGACCGTCGGAACGAACTTGGCGCGATAGACGATTGCGTCGAGGCGCGATTCCAGCAGGCCGATCAGGTTTTCAGAGGTGTCGCCCTTGCGGCGGTCGGCTTCGGCGAAGATCGCGCGGAACTGCTTCTCGCGCAGGTCACCGTAGTAACCCTTGAGCTTCTGCTTGGCGCGCAGCTGCACACCGAAATCCGAAAGCTTGCCCTTGCGGCGCTGGCCATGCTGGCCCGGGCCGTATTCGCGGCGGTTCACCGGGGACTTCGGACGGCCCCAGATGTTTTCGCCCATACGGCGGTCAATTTTGTACTTGGACGATTCGCGCTTGCTCATCGTATTTCCTTTCAAAGGTTTATGACGGTTTGTTGCCAAACCGCACGAAGGAAACACGCCCTCCTCTGATCTCTGCCGAGATCTGACAGGATGTTCCGGTTAGCGAACAGGAACGATCCACGGGACATGTCAAATGAAACACCGGACATTGCTGCCCGGTGCTTGCGGCGGTCTTTAGAGGGCCGTCATGAAAATGTCAACAGCGGCAAACCCCGAAAGCGCCACTATTCCGCCGCCAGCGGCTGGTCGCCCGTGTCGGGGGCGTTGGCATCGCCCGGCGCCGTCTGGCAGTCCATATCCGGGATAGCGACGATACGCTTGCCGGAAAAATCGGCGTGCACGACGATGATGCCCTGCTCCTCGAAATAACCGAGCAGGCGGCGGGCGCGGCGGGCGGAATGGGTGCCGTAGGCGCGGGCGATCCGCGCATCCGACGGGCACGGCTCGCCGCAGACGGCGGCCTTGGCGAGCATCAGGAAGACGCCCTGCAGGTCGTCGGTGACACCCGATGACAGCGACAGTGCCGTCGCCCAGGCAACAGTCGCAGCTGTCGTCGCATCGACGCCGGAACGCGAGATCGCCACCCGCCGACGGAAATCCGGCAGCGCGATCGGCGGTCCTGGCACGCGGCGCATGCGCAGCCGCACGAGAAAATCCTGGTAGAGCACCGAATCGGTGCGGAAGGCGGAGGTGGGATCGTCGAGTATTTCGGCAAGAACGCCGGCTAGGCGCTCCTCCCGCTCCTCGGCGGAGACTTCCACCTGGCTCGCCCTCGCCTCGGCAGGTGCTGCCGATGCCGCCGGCGTCGAGCGCGAGAGCTCGGCGAGAATGTCGGTCGTCGGCCGCGGCGCCGGCGGGGCGCGCCGCACGGGCGGGCGCTGGAATTCCTCCGGATCGGGCGTGAAGATCAGGTCCTCGACATCTTGAGGCGCATCCGGCAGCGGCATCAGCTTCGGGCTGGAAGAGCGCGCCGAGGTCTCCACGGCGCCGATCTGGATCGGCAGCGGCCGGCGTGACAGCGCCGGTCCGAGAGCGACGAAATTGCCGCGCTTGAGCTCGCGGAACATCTCGGCCTGGCGCCGGTCCATGCCGAGCAGGTCGGCAGCGCGCGCCATGTCGATATCGAGAAAGGTACGGCCCATCAGGAAGTTCGAGGCCTCGGCGGCGACGTTCTTGGCGAGCTTGGCAAGCCGCTGTGTCGCGATCACACCGGCAAGGCCGCGCTTGCGGCCGCGGCACATCAGGTTGGTCATCGCGCCGAGCGACATCTTGCGCGCATCCTCCGAGACATCGCCGCCAACCGACGGCGCAAACATCTGCGCCTCGTCGACCACGACGAGAACCGGATACCAGTATTCGCGATCGGCATCGAACATGCCGTTGAGGAAAGCGGCGGCAGCACGCATCTGATCTTCGAGATCGAGGCCTTCGAGCGTCAGCACGCAGGAAACGCGATGCTGGCGGATGCGGTTGGCAATGCCGGCCAACTCCGCCTCTGTGCGCTCACCGTCGACGACGACGTGGCCAAACCTGTCGCTGAGCGTGACGAAATCACCCTCGGGATCGATGATGACCTGCTGTACCCATTGTGCCGATTGCTCGAGCAGGCGGCGCAACAGATGCGACTTGCCCGATCCGGAATTGCCCTGCACGAGCAGACGGGTCGCCAGCAGCTCCTCGATATCGAGCGTCGCCGGGCTGCCGGACGCCAATCCCATATCGATGCCAACCTGCACGTCCCATTCCCCTTACAAATTCCCGGCCCGTCTGTAGCAGATTCGCAGGCACTGTTGTCGTCAAACCTTCAAGAACCCACAGGGAAACCCAGCCCTATAGCATCGGCTCTGCGCTCTAGGGACATAAGGCTTCACACCGCCTCGCGCTCGACGAGGTCGCCCGCCATGTCCTTCTGCGTCGGAATCAGCAAACGTGTGCAGAGCAGGCTGACGAAAAGCGGTACCAGCAAGACCGCAAGCCCCGCGCGCAAGCCCAGGAGTTCGCCGAGAAAGCCGATGATCGGCGGCCCGATGAGAAAACCGGTCAGGGCTGCGAAGGAGAGCGTCGCAACGCTTGAAGCGGGCGGGCGGTCAGTCAGCGAAGCAACGGCCGTCACCGCAAGCGGAAACCCGACCGAGACACCGACACCAACTGCGGCAAAGCCGAGTAGCGCAAGCGGCGTCGCCGGTGCAAGGAGAACGACGAGCATGCCGGCAAGCGAGGCGATGCCGCAACCACGGGCAATGGCAATCGCGCCGAAACGGCCTTTCATGTAATCACCGCTGAAGCGCCCAGCCGCAACCATGAAAGCGAAAACCGAATAACCGAGGCCGGTTTGCGCGCCTTCTGCATTCATGACATCGCGGAGGTAGACCGCCGACCAATCGGCCATCGCACCTTCCGTCATCGTCACGCCGAAGACGAAGGCGCAGATCCCGAGCAGAGCGAGACTGGGCAGCTTGAAGCCGGTCATTGCCTGCGAATTCTCCGCATGGTGACTTTCCGGCAATTTCGGCAGGCGCAGGCTGGCAATCAGCGCAGCCGGCAGGATGACGAGCGCCGTGATCAGAATCGACCAGTGCGGCGAAAGCCCGATGGCTATGGCACCAACGCCGATCAGGCTGCCGGCCATGATGCCAAAGCTCCAGAAGCCGTGGCAGCGGCTCATGATGATCAGCCCCGTCGCCTTCTCCGTCACATCGGCCTCGACATTCATACCGAGTTCCACCGTCGAAAGCGCGACCCCAACGACAATCAAGGCGAAGAATAGAAGCATGGCGCTGGGCGCGAAGGCTGGAAGCGAAACCACGGCAAGAAAGAAGATGAAACCATAGATGATCGCCATGCGCCCGCCGATGCGCGAGACGAGGCGGCCGGCAAACGGCAGGGTGATCAGCGTGCCGATCGGCAATCCCAGAAGTGCGACGGCGAGATCGGCGGTGCCGAGTTCAAGCTTCGCCTGGATATCAGGAATGCGCGGTAACCAGGCGCCAAAGGCTATCGGCTGCAGAAAAAAGATCAGCATGACAAGTCTTTGCAGCGGCACGGCGCATCCCTTTTAAGTCTTGAGCGGTAAACACCCGCCCGCGATTCCCCGCGGAGATCTTGCGCGATGAGATCAGTGAAATAAAGCGTGCAGTGCCTTATCGCGTGCTGAGACCAAAACCCTGCATCAGTCGGCGCGTCGCAAAGTCGGGATTGCCGGATGTAAAGGCGGCAAAGTCGAAATTATCGGGGTGAACGGCATCGGCGATCTGCGGAACGAGTGTGCGCGCCCGCCGGGCAATGGCTTCTGCCGGATCCAGCCAGTCCACCGGCCAAGGCGCCAGTCTGCGGAATAGATTGGCCATGAAGGGATAGTGCGTGCAGGCAAGCACGACGATATCGGTCCTCTGACTGTCCTTCTCGACGAAGCATTGGTGGATTTCGGCAAGCACGGCGTCGTCGGAGACGGCGTCACCGCGTATATAGGCCTCTGCCATGCGCGCAAGGTTCTCCGAGCCGACGAGGCGGACATGGCATTGCTGGGCGAAGGACTGGATGAGATCGCGTGTATAGGCCCGCTTGACCGTACCCGGCGTCGCGAGCACCGAGACCAGGCCGGAGCGCGTGCGCTCCGCCGCCGGCTTGATCGCCGGCACGGTGCCGACGAAGGTCATCTGAGGAAAGGCGGCGCGGAGATCGGCGCCAACCAGCGTGAAGGCGGTGTTGCAGGCGATGATGCACACCTCGGGATCGTGTTGTTCGAGCAGCCGGCCGAAAAGCCCGATGATCCGTTCCTTCAGCGCCTGCTCCTCCCAGCCGCCATAGGGAAAGCCGGCGTCGTCGGCGACATAGATGAAGCCACGTTCCGGCATCAGCACGCGCGCTTCGCGCAAGACGGTCAGCCCGCCGATGCCGGAATCGAAGACGAGGACGGGTTTCAGCTCATGCGTCGGCGCTGTCATCTGGCGGTGTTTCCTTGGTCGCGGTCGGGAACCTGCCGCCGCGCGGGCTCTTGCGCGAGAAGCGGTCGAGAGAGGAGATGACGCCGCGCAACACGCTGATTTCCTGCTCCGTGAAGGCCCGGCGGGATAGAACAGCGCGCAGATTGTCGACCATTTTCGGCTTTTTCCCGGCAGGATGGAAATAACCGCGCGCATCGAGCGCCTCTTCCAGCTGATCGAACAGGCCGAACAGCTGGTCCTTGGTCGAAGGCGTCTGCCCCATCGCCTGAAAAGGCACGGCGCCGAGATCCTCCATGCCGGATTTCATCCATTCATAGGACATCAGCAGCACCGCCTGGGCGATGTTCAGCGACGCAAAGGCCGGATTGACCGGAAAGGTGACGATCTCGTCGGCAAGCGCCACCTCCTCGTTGGTCAGCCCCCAACGCTCACGCCCGAAGAGGATGCCGGTGCCCTCACCGGCGCGGAACCTCGCCCGGAGCGTCTCGGCGGCGATGACGGGAGAGCGCACCGGCTTATAGCCGTCGCGCTCGCGCGCGGTCGTCGCATAGACAAAATTAAGATCGGCGACCGCCTGTTCCAGCGTGTCGTAGACCTTGGTCGCCTCGATGACGTGATCGGCCTTGGAGGCAGTCGCCAGGGCTTTCTCGTTCGGCCAGCCGTCGCGCGGATTGACGAGGCGCAGTTCAGCAAGGCCGAAATTCGCCATGGCGCGCGCCACCATGCCGATATTCTCGCCCATCTGCGGCTCGACCAGAATGATGGCCGGGCCTTCGGCCAGAAGTTGACGCTCGCTGTTCGTGCCTGCCATGGTCCTATCCCTGTTTCGAGCGCGCAATAGCCTCGCCTGCTGCAAACGGCAAGACGTCTGCGTCAGGATAAAGCCTTTCCAGCGCCGAACCGATCATTTCGAGCCCGAGTCTCGCACCCTCGCGCGACAGCGGCAGGTGCCGGCCTGTTGTCCGCGATGCCTTGCGCTGAATGAGGAAACAGGTCGAGCCGCGCGGCGCCGCATTGTCGATCAGCGCCAGATCCGCCGCGATCAGCGTCTTCAGATTGTCGTCGGCGGCCGGCGCGTCGTAACTCTTCGCCAGGATACGCGCCCAATAGGTGCAAGAGAGGAAGATCGCCAGCGTCTGGCGGATCTGGCCTGGGCGCGTCACCACCGACCAGGACGAGCCAAGCGGGCGCGCCGCCACCGTTACGTCGCGGTAGCAGGCATCGATCGTCTGCGACAGCGCCATCAACTCGAAACCGCTTTTGCCCTCGCCGATCCCGGCAAGCAGGTCGCGCAGCGCCTGGAACCAGTGCGCGAGTGCAGTATCGAGCGCGCCGCGCGTGCGCGTGGGGAAAACGACGAAGGCGACCGCCGTTCCGGCCGCCGCCCCGATCATGGTCTCCCCGATGCGCAGCTTCAACAGATCGAGCGTCAGCACGCCGGTCATCCCGTAGACCAGGCAGAGCACGATCGAGATGAAGAAGGTCATCGTCGCATAGGAAACTTGCAGGAAATAGAAGGCGAGGAAGATGCAGATGGCGGCGACCGGAATGGCGATATCAGGCTCGCCCGAAATCATCGTTGCCAGCACGAGGCCGATGGCGATGCCGAATACCGTGCCGAGTGAGCGCGATAGGGCCCTCATCGCCGTATCGCCGCGCGAATTGGTATTGGTGAAGACGAGGAAGGAGGCGAGCACTGCCCAGAACCAGCGCTCGCGCGACAGCAGCAGACCGAAACACATGGCGATCGCCGAGGCGAGCGTGATCTGTAGCGCCAAGCGCAGCAGCGGATTGGCGAACGAAAAGTCGATCGGCTGAGGTTGCGCCGTATCCATGACGGCGTCAATGCCGGAGAAACCGGAGGCCTGCCCCTCGCCGATCGCCTGCGTCAATTCCTGCCGGGCCTTACCGAGCCAGAGAAGCGCACGCACGGTCTCGCCCTGCGGCTGGTCCTTGATGGTTTCGGCCATTTCCTCATATCTTCCAAGTTCCACCGCATCCGCCTCGATCACGGCATGCACGAGCGCAAAGGGCGGCGGACTCTGGAAGCTCAGCACGATCGCGCTCTCGGCAGCAAGATGCGCATCGAAGAGCCGGATCGCCAGCTCGGCGGCGGGATCAGCGGTGCCATCGAAAACCCCGCCGGGCGGGCGCGGAATAAAGGTCTCCGCCATCAGCACCACTTCCTTCAGCCGGTCTTCCAGCTGGCGCAGCTCCTGCCGGTCGGCTTCGCCGATCTCAGCGCCGCCGGCAAGGGCGGCGAGCTTGAAGAGAATCTGGTTGATCCGGCCGCGCACGCTTTCGAGCGAGCGCAGCAGGTCCCGTCGCCAGTCGTCCGGCAGCAGCACTGCTCTCACCAGATGGCCGACGAGCACCGAGACGACGGGGCCGATCGCCACATCAGGCAGCTCGGCAAGGGAAGGCCGGAAATAAGAGCCCATGAAATAAGAGGTGAAGGCGAACATGCCGATCGCAAAGCCGCGCGGCCCGAACACGCGGCCCGCCGATGCGAGCGCGATCACCACCAAGAAGACGAGATCGGAGAGAAAACGCTGATCTTCGAGGCCCGCCGCGATCGCGACGACGCCAAGGCTTGCGACGCAACCGAAGAGCCGCGTCACCAGTTGGCGCGTATTGCCCTTGTCGCGAACCGCCACCCCGCCCTCGATCGACAGCACGATGCCAAGACCGAAGGCGGCCGTCGGCAACGGCAGAATGAACATCTGGATGGCGAGAAGGACTAAAAACGAGAAAACGATCGTCAGCGTTACACGCGAGGCCATGCGCAGACGCGAAAGCGCCGGATCGTTGGCAAGCAGCCAGTCGCGGAACTGAAAACCGGAAAACAAATGCGAGAGCCCCTCATGCCGCCCAGGGATCAACAGATACCGCCGCAACAGCGGAAATCAAACTGCCCGAGATCGAATCTCGATGCTCTCGAATGTCGCGCGCCTATTGGCCCTTGGCAATCAGCGCCATGGTCGTCTTCAGGGAATCGCGCGCCTGCGTTTCGATATTCTCTGTGACGATATCGTCGATGACGGGCTTACCACCTTCCTCGACCACTTCGAAACGAACGGTCGTATAGTCCTTGGCATCGGGCGCATCCGAGCAGGCGGATTTCCTGAAGCGCACCGTCACCTCGGCCACGCCGTCGATCACTGGCGCTGCCGCCATCGTCAGATCCTCCAGCGGGCACGCATCCTGGCCGTTGACGATGACGTCGTAGTCGAAGGGCGATATGCCGTCGTCATCGATGGCGGGAAACTGCGCCGCCGCCTGGTATCTCGCGACGAAATCGCGGCTGTAGAGATGCTCGAGCCGGCTCGCATCGAAGATGTCGGTCCAGTCGCTGTTGTTGTCGGCCCAGTTGCTCCTTGTCGCCTCCATGATCTCCTTCACAGGAGCGGTAATGCCGGCAGCGTGACTGATGCCTGAAAAGGCGATAAGGCTTGCGATAACAACGGCGATTGTCTTCATGGTCGAATGTCCGGAGCGGCAGATCGCGGCGGACACTAGCTAAATTTCAGCGCGTGGCAATGGCGGCAAAAACGCATTGTCGAACCCCTTGCAGCTTTGCGTTCCCGGTTCACAATGCTATAGCGCTCCGGATCATATCACCCACCCGGGACCCCGTCCCCATTCAAGCTCGAACGAGGCAGATACATGAACAAGATCAAGGTCGCCAATCCCGTCGCCGATCTCGACGGCGATGAAATGACGCGCATCATCTGGCAGCTCATCAAGGATAAGCTGATCCATCCGTATCTCGACCTCGACATCGACTATTTCGACCTCTCCGTCGAAAACCGCGACGCCACCAACGACCAGGTCACCGTCGATGCCGCCAACGCCATCAAGAAGTATGGCGTCGGCATCAAGTGCGCGACGATCACGCCGGATGAAGCCCGCGTCAAGGAATTCAACCTCAAGGAAATGTGGAAGAGCCCGAACGGCACGATCCGCAACATTCTCGGCGGCGTCATCTTTCGCGAGCCGATCATCTGCAAGAACGTGCCGCGCCTGGTTCCCGGCTGGACCAAGCCGATCGTCGTCGGCCGCCACGCCTTCGGCGACCAGTACCGCGCCACCGATTTCAAGTTCCCCGGCAAGGGCAAGCTGACGATCAAGTTCGTCGGCGAGGACGGCACCGTCATCGAGAAGGAAGTCTTCAACGCACCGGGCGCCGGCGTCGCCATGGCCATGTACAACCTCGACGAATCGATCCGCGAATTCGCCCGCGCCTCGATGATGTACGGCCTGATGCGCAAGTGGCCGGTCTATCTGTCGACCAAGAACACCATCCTCAAGGCCTATGACGGCCGCTTCAAGGACATCTTCGAGGAAGTCTACGAGACCGAATTCAAGGATCAGTTCAAGGAAGCCGGCATCACCTACGAACACCGCCTGATCGACGACATGGTTGCTTCGGCGCTCAAGTGGTCCGGCGGGTACGTCTGGGCCTGCAAGAACTACGACGGCGACGTCCAGTCCGACACGGTCGCCCAAGGCTTCGGCTCGCTCGGCCTGATGACCTCGGTTCTGCTGACGCCCGACGGCAAGACGGTCGAAGCCGAAGCCGCTCACGGCACGGTCACCCGTCACTACCGCCAGCATCAGAAGGGCCAGGAAACCTCGACGAACTCGATCGCCTCGATCTTCGCCTGGACCCGCGGCCTGGCGCACCGCGCCAAGCTCGACGACAATGCCGAGCTCGCCCGCTTCGCCTCGACGCTCGAAAAAGTCTGCGTCGACACTGTCGAATCCGGTTTCATGACCAAGGACCTGGCGCTGCTGATCGGCCCCGACCAGCCGTGGCTCTCGACCACCGCCTTCCTCGACAAGATCGACCAGAACCTGCAGAAGGCCATGGCGTAAGCCGGCCTTTCCAAGATAACATCGAAGCGGCGGGGATTTCCCCGCCGTTTTCATTTTAGGAGAATGAACCGATGACGGTCATCCTGCGGCCGCTTGAAGCCTCGGACCGCGCCGCTTGGGAGCCCCTGTGGGAGGCCTATCAGCGCTTCTACGAAGTGGTCATCCCGCCTGAAACCACGGACCTCACCTGGACTCGCTTCCACGATCCTGAAGAACCGATGCACGCGCTCGGTGCCTTTGACGACGATGGCCGTCTCGTCGGTATCGTCCATGCCATCTTTCACCGTTCCTGCTGGCTGCCGCAATGGACCTGCTATCTGCAGGATCTCTATGTTGACAACAGTCAGCGCGGGCTCGGCACCGGTGCCGCTTTGATCGAGGCCGTCGCCGACCTCGCCCGCGCAAACGGCGCAGGCAGGCTCTATTGGATGACGCACGAAACGAATGCAACGGCGCGGCGGCTCTACGACCGGATCGCCGAGCGCTCGGGTTTCATCCAGTACCGCAAGGCGCTCTAACGGTCTGGGGTTGCACAAAGGCCCTGCCGCACTATTGATTCCGGGGAACGGCAAGGCCGTAGAATAACGGGAACACGAGGAGGATGTCATGACTGAAGAACTGGTATTCTATACGAACCCCATGTCGCGCGGCCGCATCGCGCGCTGGATGCTGGAGGAGATCGGCCAACCCTACCGCACCGAATACCTGACCTTCGGCGAAACCATGAAGGCGCCCGAATATCTCGCAGTCAATCCGATGGGCAAGGTGCCGGCGATCCGCCACGGCGATACCATCGTCACCGAATGCGCGGCGATCTGCGCCTATCTCGCCGAAACCTTTCCTGAGAAGGCGCTGGCGCCGAGGCCGGACGAGCGCGCCCGCTATTATCGCTGGATGTTCTTTGCCGCCGGTCCTCTCGAATCGGCGGTGACGATGAAGGCTCTCGGCTTCGAAATTCCGAAGGAACGCCTGCGCATGGCCGGCTGCGGCGGTTTCGGCGACGTCATGAACACACTCGAGAAAGCCGTCTCCGCTTCGACCTATGTCGCCGGCGAGCGCTTCACCGCCGCCGACGTATATGTCGGCTCCCATATCGGCTGGGGCCTCGGATTCGGCGGCATCGAAAGACGCCAGGCCTTCCTCGACTATGTCGGCCGCATCAGCGAGCGTGAGGCCTACAAGCGGGCCAACGCCCTTGATGACGAAGCCATCAAGACCATGCAGGCCGCCTGAGCGTGGTCTTGAGCATCTTGGGGGCGCGGCTGATCCGCCGGGTCCCCCCACGGCCTTAGACGAGCGGCATGTGAATATCCGTCAGAAGCTCGTTCGGCGGCACGTCGCGGGGATTGTTGAGATACTCCTCGAACATGACCCTGTCCTTCAACTGCCGGCCGGATTTCGGCAGCCATTCGGCAAACAGCCACTGATAGGACTTGGGCATATTGGCATAGGGACCCTTATGGCGTAGCACCGCATAATCGCCACCGTCGATCACGCGCCGCTCGAACGGCGCATCGGCCGGCACGTCGGAAGCGCCGGTGACGCAGGCGATCGAGCGCAGCTTTTCCTCCGGCACAAGATCGGGATCGTCGAGATAGACGCCAATCATCCGCATGTCGGGCTTGGCGAGGCCGCGGGCGTAAAGCGTGCCGAACAGCATCTCGAAGGCCTTGTCGATCTGCATGTAGGAGCCGGTATGGCCAACGCCGATCAGCTCGATCGGCGCGATCTCGCGTATGGTAACGTCTAACATGACTTTGGTCTTTCCGTTAGGTGAGGGCTCATAGGCTGTGTGGCTTCCCTCTTTCCGGTAGCGGGCCGGCGGCATGCCGTAGACCGACTTGAAAATACGATTGAAGGATTGGAGATTGGGATAGCCGGATCGCTTTGCAATTTCACTGACGGCAAGTTCCGTGCGGACGATCTCGCCCGCCGCGTGATGCAGCCTGAGCCGCTTAACGGTGGCCGCCAGCGTCTCGCCGTAAATCGCCCGGTAGATCCTGTGCCAGTGATAGCTCGACATGCAGGCGATCTCGGCAAGGCGCTCCATATCCAGCTCCTCGTCCAAGTGGTCGTGAATATAGGCCGAAACCCGTCTCAGACGGTTTTCATAAAGTGCCCATGCCGTTTCGCCATTCATGTCAAAACCTCGTGCAAATCGATCGGCTCGAGAGAACCATAACCCGATTTGACAAATCCTGCGGACTTGAACCTTCGGCGAATCCTGCGTAGACCGGAATTCCGGCTCGAACCCAAAAGGAATGATAGATGCCGGATTTTTCAACATTAATGCTCTTTGCCGCCGCAGCGCTGGTGCTGACAGCCACGCCCGGCCCCGACATGCTGCTGATCGCCTCCCGCAGTATCGGCCAGGGACGCGCTGCCGGTTTCCTGACCTATGCCGGCATCGCGCTCGGCACCTATTGCCACGCCCTTGCCGCGGCATTCGGGCTGTCACAGCTCTTCATGACCGTGCCGGCCGCCTATGAAACAGTGCGCTGGGCAGGCTGTTGCTATCTTCTCTATCTCGCCTACAAGACGGTCCGCTCGGAAGGCGCCGCCTTTCAGCCGGCATCGACGCTGAAGCGGCTGTCGGGCCGGCGCATCTTCTTTGCGGGCCTTGCCACCAATCTGCTCAATCCGAAGATGGCGCTCTTCGTCATGGCGCTCTTTCCGCAATTCGTGAATGCGTCAGCCGGATCGCTGACGATGCAGATGCTGATACTTGCAAGCGTCCTGAACGGGATCGGCCTCGTCGTGAATGGCGCCGTGATTTTCCTCGGAAGCACGATCCGTTCGAGACTTCAATCGGCGAGCCGTTTCCCGAGGTTGCCGCAATATATCCTGGCAACGGTCTTCACCGGGCTCGCCTGTCGCCTTGCGTTGCAGCCGCGCAACTGAACATCGAGGGACCACCGTCGTTGAAAACAAAACCGGCTGCGAAATCCATGATCTCGCAGCCGGTTTGAATTTCAAACTGATGTCAGGCGGCAGTTCAGCCGGCAAGTGCCACGGCAACCGCCTCGATCGCTTCATCGGCTTTCGATCCGTCGGGGCCGCCGGCCTGCGCCATGTCGGGGCGGCCGCCGCCGCCCTTGCCGCCGAGGGCGGCAGATGCGATGCGGACGAGGTCGACGGCGCTGTAACGCTGCACGAGATCCGGTGTCACCGCCACGACAGCACTTGCCTTGCCGTCGTCGGACACGCCGACCAGGGCAACGACGCCGGAACCGATGCTGGTCTTGCCATCATCGGCAAGCCCCTTCAAATCCTTGGGATCGACGCCCGAAATCGCCTTGCCGAGGAACTTGACGCCGGCCACTTCGCGCACGGCATCGACCGAGCCGCCCTGCCCGCCGCCCATGGCGAGTTTGCGCTTGGCGTCAGCCAATTCCTTTTCGAGCTTGCGGCGCTCGTCCATCAGCGCTTCGACACGCGACAGCACTTCGCCCGGCTGCACCTTCAGCGAGGCGGCAAGCGTCTTCACGCGCTCGTCCTGTTCGGCCAGATATTCGCGCGCCGATTCGCCGGTGACGGCCTCGATACGGCGAACGCCTGCGCCGACGGCGCTTTCGCCGAGAACGCGGATCAGCCCGATCTGGCCAGTGGCCCCGACATGCGTGCCGCCGCAGAGTTCGATCGAATAAGGCTTGCCGGCCTTGGCGCCACGCACGCCCTCGCCCATCGCCACGACGCGGACTTCATCGCCGTATTTCTCGCCGAACAGCGCCATCGCGCCTTCAGCGATCGCATCGTCGACGCTCATCAGCCTCGTGGTAACCGGCGAATTCTGCAGCACGATCTCGTTCGCCATATCCTCGACGATCTTCAGCTCCTCGGCCGACATCGGCTTCGGATGCGAGACGTCGAAACGCAGGCGCTCGGGCGCGACCAGCGAACCCTTCTGCGCCACATGGGTGCCGAGCACCTCGCGCAAAGCCTCGTGCAACAGGTGGGTCGCAGAGTGGTTGGCGCGCAGCCGCGAACGGCGGGCATGATCGACCGTCAGCACGACCGCATCGCCGTCCTTGACCACGCCGTCGATGACAATACCCTGATGCACGAACAGGCCTTCGCCTCTCTTCTGCGTATCTGAAATCTCGATCTTGGCGTGGTCGGACGAGATCACGCCGGTATCGCCCATCTGGCCGCCGGATTCGCCGTAGAACGGCGTCTGGCTGACGACGATCTGCACCTTGTCGCCGGCCTTGGCCTCGGTCGAAACCGCGCCCTCTTTGACGATCGCCTGCACGACGCCTTCGGCCGTTTCGGTGTCGTAGCCCAGGAATTCGGTCGCACCGTGTTTTTCCCTAAGCTCGAACCAGACGGTTTCCGTCGCCTTCTCGCCGGAACCGGCCCAGTGCGAGCGGGCTTCGGCCTTCTGGCGCTGCATCGCATCGGTGAAGCCGGAGATGTCCACGCCGATCTCACGGGCACGCAGTGCATCCTGTGTCAGATCGAGCGGGAAGCCGTAGGTGTCGTAGAGCTTGAAGGCGGTCTCACCATCCAGCATATCGCCCTTGGAAAGATCCGTCGTCGCGTCCGACAGAAGCGACAGGCCGCGTTCCAGCGTCTTGCGGAAGCGGTTTTCCTCCAGCTTCAGCGTTTCCGAGATCAGCGCTTCGGCGCGCACCAGTTCCGGATAGGCGCGGCCCATCTGCTGCACCAGCGTCGGCAGCAGCTTGTAGACCAGCGGTTCCTTGGCGCCGAGCAGCTGTGCATGGCGCATGGCGCGGCGCATGATGCGGCGCAGCACATAACCGCGGCCCTCATTCGACGGAAGCACGCCGTCGGCGATCAGGAAGGCCGAGGAGCGCAGGTGGTCGGCGATGACGCGGTGGCTGGCGCTGCCTTCCGCCTTGACGCCCATCGTGTCCTCGATGGTGCCGATCAGCGTGCGGAAGAGATCGGTGTCGAACACGCTCTGAACGCCCTGCAGAATGCAGGCCATGCGCTCCAGCCCCATGCCGGTATCGATCGACGGGCGGGGCAGCGGGTTGCGAACGCCGGGTTCGGTCTGCTCGAACTGCATGAAGACGAGGTTCCAGAATTCAAGGAACCGGTCGCCATCTTCCTCCGGTGAGCCCGGAGGGCCGCCCCAAACATTCTCACCCTGGTCGATGAAGATTTCCGAGCACGGGCCGCAGGGGCCGGTATCGCCCATCTGCCAGAAATTGTCAGAGGTCGGGATGCGGATGATCTTGCCGTCGGAAAAGCCGGCGATCTTCTTCCACAGCGTCGCAGCTTCTTCATCCTCGGAATAGACGGTCACCAGCAGGCGGTTTTTCGGAAGGTCGAAGCCTTCGGTGACGAGCTTCCAGGCAAGCTCGATCGCATTCTCCTTGAAATAGTCGCCGAAGGAGAAGTTGCCGAGCATCTCGAAGAAGGTCAGGTGGCGTGCAGTATAGCCGACATTGTCGAGGTCGTTGTGCTTGCCGCCGGCCCGCACGCATTTCTGCGAAGTCGTCGCCGTCGAATAGGGACGCTTTTCGAGGCCGGTGAAGACGTTCTTGAATTGCACCATGCCGGCATTGGTGAACATCAGCGTCGGGTCGTTGCGCGGCACGAGCGGGCTCGACGGAACGATCTCATGGCCGTTCTTCTTGAAATAGTCGAGGAAGGTCGACCGGATATCGTTCACACCGCTCATGCTATGCCCTTCAATGCTGCCGGAGGCAGGTAAATTTAAATTCATCGGCTTTTAACGTTCGCCCCCGCCACTGTCCAGCAGACAAACAAAACCGGCCGCATTCTCATCAGGAATGCGGCCGGTTGGAACTGTCCGATGAGTTTAAGCGCGAAAATTACATTTCCGCAGTGGCATCGCCATCGCCGTCATCCGGGTCCGGTCCGCCATTCTGCAGGAAGCGGTCGGCGATCAGGCCGGCATTCTGGCGCAGCGACAGTTCGATCTCGCGGGCGAGATCCGGATTGTCGCGCAGGAAAGTCTTGGCGTTTTCACGGCCCTGGCCGAGACGCTGGCTGTTATAGGAGAACCAGGCACCCGACTTTTCGACGATGCCGGCCTTGACGCCGAGATCGACCAGTTCGCCGGTCTTGGAGACACCCTCGCCATACATGATATCGAACTCGACCTGCTTGAAGGGCGGCGCCATCTTGTTCTTGACGACCTTGACGCGGGTCTGGTTGCCGATCACCTCTTCGCGCTCCTTGACCGCCCCGATGCGGCGGATGTCGAGGCGCACGGAAGCATAGAACTTCAGCGCATTGCCGCCCGTCGTCGTTTCCGGCGAACCGAACATGACGCCGATCTTCATGCGGATCTGGTTGATGAAGATAACCATGGTGTTCGATTTGGAGATCGAAGCGGTGAGCTTGCGCAGCGCCTGGCTCATCAGTCGTGCCTGCAGGCCGGGAAGGCTGTCGCCCATTTCGCCTTCGATTTCGGCGCGCGGCGTCAGTGCGGCGACCGAGTCGACGACGAGAACGTCAACGGCGCCGGAGCGCACCAGCGTATCGGTGATTTCGAGCGCCTGCTCGCCGGTATCGGGCTGCGAGATCAGAAGGTTCTGCAGGTCGACGCCAAGCTTGCGGGCATAGACGGGATCGAGCGCATGTTCGGCATCGACGAAGGCGCAGATGCCGCCCTTCTTCTGCGCTTCGGCAATCGTCTGCAGTGCAAGCGTCGTCTTACCGGAGCTTTCCGGCCCGTAGATCTCGATGATGCGGCCCCTCGGCAGGCCACCAACGCCGAGTGCAATATCGAGGCCAAGCGAGCCGGTCGAGATCGTCTCGATCTCGACAACATTCTCGTTGGAGCCGAGTTTCATGATCGAGCCCTTGCCGAACGACCGCTCTATCTGTGAGAGTGCCGCTTCAAGCGCCTTGCTTTTGTCCACCGATTTGTCCTCTACCAGCCGCAATGAATTCTGAGACATCCGATCCACCTTTAGGTTATTGAAGCCGCTCAAGCAATGTCGAGTTTGTACCCTATTTGTTCCATTCTCGCAATAGGCGATCAAATAGTTGAAAGAAAAAGGTAAAACGACACGTGTTCTGCATTTGTTTTATCAATGAAAAGCAACGGCTTAGGCCAAAAGTGCCGACTCGGCCGCGGCAGGGCGCACCGTATCGATTCGTCCTTCGGGCATCGGGAGAGCGGATCGGATGAAGAAAAAGATTCTTGTTCTCGGCGGTGCGCATATCGACCGGCGTGGCCGAATCTCGGGCGAGACGGCGCCTGGCGCCAGCAATCCCGGCACCTGGTTCGAGGAGCCGGGCGGCGGCGGCTTCAATGCGGCGCGCAACCTCGCAAGGCTCGGTTTTCAGGTGACGATGATCTCGCCGCGCGGCGGCGATCCGATGGGCGAGACGGTTGGAGAAGCTGCCGATTTCGCAGGCATCGACGACCGGCCTTTCGTCTTCCTCGACCGCAAGACGCCGAGCTACACGGCGATCATCGAGAAGGACGGCAATCTGGTGATCGCCCTTGCCGACATGGATCTCTACCGCTTCTTCGTGCCGCGGCGTCTCTCCATCCGCTGGGTGCGGGAGGCCTTCGCCGCCCATGATTTCATCCTCTTTGACGCCAACCTGCCGGAAGAGACGATCGCGGCGATCGTCGCAAAGGCGCATTCGCTCGCGAAGCCCGTTGCGGCAATCGCCATCTCGCCGGCCAAGGTCGTCAGGCTGAAACCCTGCATCGGGGATATTGATTACCTGTTCCTGAATGAGGCTGAAGCTGCCGCCCTTGCCGGTGAGCGGCCGGAAGAGGCTGCCGGCTGGCCGCCGTTGCTGAATGAGATCGGCATCAGGAACGCCGTCGTCACCCGCGGCCGGCGCGAGCTCGTCGCGCTTTGCGATGGCCGCGCCGTGACGTTGCAGCCGCCGATCGCCGACACCGTTGCCGATGTCACGGGTGCTGGCGATTCTCTTGCGGCCGGCACACTCGCCGCCTTGATATCAGGCTTGCCGCTCGAAGAAGCCATCCGCCACGGCACCGCGGTCGCCACACTGACCGTGCAGTCGCGGCACGCCGTCAACGAAAATCTGACGCCCGAGCTGTTGAATGAGGCGCTTGCCCTTGTTCCCCAGATCAGAATTCTGCATTGAAGCAGCCAATTAAATAATTGAACATGATGCCGAAAACCGCTCACACTTTTCGGCATCATGCTCTGTCGATCACAGGACAAGACCATGACCAAGCCCATCTCCCCTCTTTTGCCGATCGCCTATTCGAAGGAAGTCGCCAGCGCCAAGCAGCGCGGCGCGCCTGTGGTGGCGCTGGAATCGACCATCATCACCCACGGCATGCCCTATCCCGGCAATATCGAGATGGCCCGCAGCGTCGAGGCGATCATCCGCGAACAGGGTGCAGTGCCGGCAACGATCGCCGTCATTCACGGCACGCTGCATATCGGTCTTGAAGCCGCGGAACTGGAGCAACTCGCCAAGGCGACCGAAGTGATGAAGGTGTCGCGCGCCGATCTCGCCTTCGCCATCGCCGAGCGCCGCACCGGCGCCACCACGGTCGCGGCGACGATGATCGCGGCGGCGCGCGCCGGCATCCGCGTTTTTGCCACAGGCGGCATCGGCGGCGTGCATCGCGGCGCCGAGGAAAGCTTCGATATATCAGCCGATCTCGAGGAACTGGCGCGCACCGGCGTCATCGTCGTCTGCGCCGGCGCCAAGGCGATCCTCGATATTCCAAAGACGCTGGAAGTGCTGGAAACCCGCGGCGTGCCTGTCGTCACCTATGAGAGCGAGGAATTCCCCGCCTTCTGGTCGCGCTCCTCGGGCATCCGTAGCCCGCTGTCGCTGAACAGCCCGGCCGCCATCGCCAATTTCCAGACGGTGCGCGAGCAGCTCGGCGTCGACGGCGGCATGCTCGTCGCCAATCCGGTGCCTGAGGCCGACGAGATCGCGCGCGAGGAGATGGAAATCTATATCGAGCGGGCACTCGACAGCGCCGAGCGCGACGAAGTGACCGGCAAGGCGGTAACGCCCTATCTTCTGTCGACCATCTTCGACCTGACGGACGGCCAGAGCCTCAAGACCAATATCGCGTTGGTTGAGAATAATGCGCGGCTTGCGGCTGAGATTGCGGTTGCGTTGAGTGAATGAAGGTTGACGGGCTGGCAGGTATCAATTTTTAGCAGAGAGGTGGTGCCGTTCCAGCCCCCCTCTGCCCTGCCGGGCATCTCCCCCACAGGTGGGGAGATTACAAGCGGCAAAACCTTCGCATCGCATCAACGTTTCGCCGAGCTGCATGGATATTTGGTTAGGGAGCCAGTGCACCCAGCCGATCTCCCTCCTTGTGGGGGAGATGCCGGCAGGGCAGAGGGGGATGCGGCACGGCACAGCGTGCCCTCCGACAGCACCTCACTCACCCATCCAGCGTCTCCTTCACCACAACAGCGAGCTGCTTTAGCGAGAAGGGCTTCGGTAGGAAGCCGAATTTCGCCTCCGGCGGCAGGTTGCGGGCAAAAGCATCTTCGGCATAACCTGAGACGAAGATGAACTTCATGTCGGGATAGGTCTTGCGCAGCTCGCGCAACAGCGTCGGACCGTCCATTTCGGGCATCACGACGTCGGAGACGACGATGTCGACCTTGCCGTCGAGTTCTTCCAAGATGCTGAGTGCCTCGACGCCCGAGCCCGCCTCGTGCACGGTGTAGCCCCGCGTTTCCAGCATGCGCTTGCCGCCGCGGCGCACAGCCTCCTCGTCCTCGACGAGAAGGATGACGGCCGATCCCGTCAGGTCCTCCGGCTGCTGCGGCGATACCGGCAGCGGCACCACTTCGGCCCCGGCGATGGCGCCGTCGATCGAGCCCGCTTCGGCGGCCACCGCCGGCTCCGGAATGTGCCGCGGCAGGAAGACGCGGAAGGTTGTGCCCTTGCCGACTTCGGATTCCGGCTGGATGTAGCCGCCCGACTGTTTGACGATGCCGTAGACCATGGCGAGGCCAAGCCCGGTGCCCTTGCCGACATCCTTGGTGGTGAAGAACGGCTCGAAGATCTTGTCCATGATCTCGGGAGCGATACCGGTGCCGTTATCCGCGACTTCGACCAGCACCATGTCCTCGGCCGGCATGTAGGAGTAGTTGAAGGCGGAGACCTCGGCGGCGGTCAGATTGCGGGTGCGCAGTGTCAGCGTGCCACCCTCGGGCATCGCGTCGCGCGCATTGACGCAGAGATTGATCAGCACCTGCTCGAACTGCGAAAGGTCTGTTTTGACAGGCCAGAGGTCGCGGCCATATTGCACGTCGAGTTTGACATTGGTGCCGGAAAGCAGCCGGTCGACCAGCATGCGCAGGTCGCCGACGACATCGGTCAGGTTCAGCACCGAGGGCCGCATCGTCTGCTTGCGCGAAAAGGCGAGCAGCTGGCGCACCAGCACGGCGGCACGGTTGGCGTTGCGCTTGATCTCTATCAGGTCGGCGAAGCTGGCATCGGCGGGCCGCGCCTGCAGCAGCAGATGGTCGGAGGAAAGCAGGATCGCCGTCAGCACGTTGTTGAAATCATGCGCGATGCCGCCGGCGAGCGTTCCCACAGCATTCATCTTCTGCGTCTGCGCCATCTGTGCTTCCAGCGCCTTCTGCTCGGTCACCTCGACAGCGTAGACGATCGCCGCCTCCTCGGGCGCCTCGTCGCTCTGGTCGATGACGGCATTGACATAGAAGCGGAAATAGCGCGCCTCGTCGGTCGGTGTGCGGGTGTCGAGCGGCGCAATGTCGCCCTGCCGGTCCTTGGCCGCCGCCAGCGCCGCGGCGAGCTGTGGCCGATCGCTCTCCTGCACGATGGTTTCAAGATGCGGCGCCTTTTCGAGGTCATCGCGCGAGACGACACCAGAGAACATCTTCAGGAATGGTGCATTGGTGCGCAGGATACGCCCGTCGCCGTCAACCGAGGCGATTGCCATCGGTGTGTTGTTGAAGAAGCGGGTGAAGCGCATGGCAGCGGCCGAAGCGGACTGGCCGCCGGCATCGCTCTTTTCACGCGCCAGCACGATCGTCCGGCTTTCGCCGGGTGCGCCGTCGCGCATCGAGGTAACGCTGTGGATGATCTGCACCGGCAGGCTCTGGCCATTGCTCTTGCGCAGGTCGAGATCGAGCGTCACGGTCTTCTTCAGGCCGGGTTCGGCCTGCACCGATTGAATCAACGCGAGCCCCTCGCCCGCCACCACGTCGCCGATCGTCATCGAGCCCGGCACGAATTTGGTGAGGTCGAGGCCCAGCCACTCGGCAAGCGTCGCATTCAGGTAGAAGATCTCGCCCTTCCTGCCGGCGGAAAAGAAGCCAGCCGGCGCATGGTCGAGATAGTCGATCGCGTTCTGCAATTCCTTGAAGAAGCGCTCCTGGTCGTCGCGCTCCGTGGTGATGTCGGTAATCTGCCAGATCTGCAGCGGCTTGCCGCCGTTCTCCTCCGGCTGCAGCAGCCGTGCCTTCAGCCGGTACCAATGGGCGCCGGAACTGTTGCTGCCGGGGCCGACGGCACGCAGCAGGCGGAATTCCTCGCGGCCTTCCTTGCCCTCGCGCAGCCCGTTGACCAGCCTGTAGAGCGCCTCGTTGGATTCGCGATGACGCGACAGCAGCGTTTCCAGCGTCTGCACCTCGGTCGCCTTGCGAGCGCCGGTCAGCGCACCATAGGCGGCATTGGCATAGATGATCCGGCCCTTTTCGTCGGTGATCAGCGTTCCGTCGGGATGGCTGTTGAGGAAGGCGCGCGCCAGGCTGTCGGACTGGCGCTGCGGCATCACCTCGATGAAGCCGATGACCGAGGATACCAGGAAGAAGATGCCGACCATGGCGAGCACGCCGAGACCGCCAAGCACGACCTCGTTGTCGAGCGACTTTTTGAAGAAGACGAAGGCGCCGGCGGCAGCGATCAGCACGAGCGCCAGCAGAAGAATGCGCAAGACCGTGCCAGAACGCCCCCCACGATCCACAAGCGGTGCGTTATAGTCGTCGGCCTGACGCGGTTTCGTCATGTATTCCTCACATAAGCCCTCCCGCTTCGTAGCACGAACACGAAGCAGGAATCAGGCACTCTTTCCTTCTTAGCAATTTGCTGCGTCGGCAAAAACACCGCTAGTCGGCAAGACTGCTTGAATTCACAGGCAACAGCGCCATCTGCCCCAGAAGCCCAGCTGCTGCCCGTGCGCAAGGTCGTCGAGTGCCAAGCAGCGGAACACGAAATCGCGTTCTCCCGTGACTGGACAGGATCGGCGGGCCTTGCCTAAGGAACGGAAAAGTCGTCAATATGTGCCGAATGCGAAATGGAGTGAGTGACTATGTTGGATGATGTTGTCGGAGCTTATGGCAGCCGTTTCCTGCTTGCCGCCGGTGGCGTCGGTCTGGCGCTTCTCCTGCTCATCATCGTGCTCTGGGTGATCCGCAGCCGGGCGCCCTCGCCCTTCGTGCGCGGCGGCCGCAACCGGCAGCCCCGGCTGCAGGTGCTGGATGCCGCAGCCGTCGATGCCCGTCGCCGGCTGGTGCTGGTGCGCCGCGACGATGTCGAGCACCTGATCATGATCGGCGGCCCGAGCGATATCGTCATCGAGAGCCGTATCCTCCCCGCAGCGGCCGAACAGCCGGACAGTGCCAGCCGCCCGCAGCCCGTCGAGCAGCGTCCGATATCCGTCGCGCGGCCGGAAACGCCGCCGGTCTCGCCACCACGCCCGCCGGTCGCAGCCCGTGTCGAGCCGGCCGCCGAACCCACTTTCTCTGCGCCGGTTTCGCCGGAGCCGCGTCCGCGCCCAGAGCCGTCGGCCCAACCACCGGCCCCGCCTGCCGTGGCACCGCCGGTGGTCACGAGCCCTCTTCCGGCAGAGCCTGTGACAGCTCCGCTGTCGGCCGAACGCGACAATCCTCTGCGTGCCGTCCCGCCCCAGCCGCGCCCGCCGGAGCGTCCCGCCGCTCCCCCAGCCGCGCAGCCAGCACCATTTCACGATGCCTCAAGTGCCGCCGAGATCCTCGATGCCGCCCGCCAGCGCGTGCTGCCGCAACAGCGAATCGACCCCGAGGTCTCAGCCCCGTCTGTCCAGGACATGCCGGCGGCCGCGCGCGCCGCACCTGCAACGGCCGAAGACGAGCCGGCTGCGCAGCCGGCAGCGGCGATCCGTCATGAATTCCAGCGGGTGCTGGAAGAGGAAATGTCGAACAATCTGACGGCCGAACGCATCGTGCCGGCGCCGGCAAACCAGGCGCCTCGCCAAGCGGTGCCGCAGCCGGGCAACCTGCCACGCCGTGATCCCGAGCTTGCCCCGATCACCGGCGCCGATACCGAGCTGCAGAAGGAAGTCGCCCGCATCTTCGGCGAAATGAGTGTCAATCGCGACAAGTGAAGGCAAACGCGCCTGCCTGACATCGGATTGCCAGAGCCCCCCTTCCTTCATCATCACGTTGCATAAAAGCCGCATTGCCCTGGCTTTCAGCACACGAGCGGCTTGGGGGCTGCCTTTCATGCCAATCATTTGTTATCTCTAGGGTTGAAGAGCGTTGGCGCATTCGAGGTTGCACTTTGCCTAAGTAAATACCGGTCTCACTCCAGTTTCACCCGTACTGCCGCAGAGCGACACGCTGGCGGCATGCGAACATGTTCATCGGGTGGTGGCGAGAGACCGGTTTGGCATTGTTACAATGTGCCATGTGCAGCTCCGCTGTCTCAGCTCTTCAGCCGCCCACAACATCGCCACACCGCGCCCGCAAGGGGTTTTCTCATGCACCATCTTGGTGGACTTCCGAACGGAAGACCAAGACGGTATGTGCAATACGCTTCAGGTCCGATGGACCATTATTCCCAAGACAGCTCCCCAGCCTTGGATTGCATGCAGTGGATGCGGAAGCCTGAGAGCCTTCCAATCCAGCGGCAAGATCCGGCTCAACGCCAACGGTCGCAAGCTTGATGCTTGGCTTATCTACAAATGCCTGACCTGTGAAAGGACATGGAACCGGCCAATCATCGAGCGCCGCAATGTTCGCGACATCGACCCTGCAATCCTTGACGCGTTACAATCCAACGATCCGGACTGGATCCGGGCGGAAACCTTCAACCTGGATGCTCTCCGGCACAAGTCGCAACGTGTGGACGAGTTTGCTGAATTTGAAATCGCGAAAGAAATCCAGCGCGAAACTGCACATTGGACGAGTTTGGCAATCGAACTAATAGTCCCGTTTCCAACCAGCATACGGCTTGACCGTCTGCTCGCGTCCGAGTTGAAAGTTTCGCGCTCCCGGCTGCAGGCTCTTCATGATGAAGGCATGGTTCGCACAGATCCTGACCGATCAGACGTCATGCGGCGACGCATCAGGAATGGCACCCTTATCGTGATCGACCTCGCCATGCAGGCCGATCGAGAGCAATCGTGGAAACCTCTGGCATCAGGAGATCGGCTGTAATCACGGAATCTGCGGCGACAACGGCTCGATCCCGGGCCTTTGTGGCTTGTTCCCCAACACGCGAGGACAATGGATAACAAAAAAGCGCCGCGATCTGATCGCGGCGCTTATTCTGCTCTCATGCCTGCATGAAAACTCTCATTCGTCGCGATAGACCTTTTCGCGGCGTTCGTGACGCTCCTGCGCCTCGATCGATAGTGTCGCGATCGGGCGGGCGTCGAGGCGCTTGAGGCCGATCGGCTCGCCAGTTTCCTCGCAATATCCGTAGGTGCCGTCTTCGATGCGCTGCAGTGCCGCGTCGATCTTCGAAATCAGCTTTCTCTGCCGGTCACGGGCGCGAAGTTCGATCGCCCGGTCTGTTTCCGACGACGCCCGGTCGGCGAGGTCGGGATGGTTTGCGCTTTCCTCGGCCAGATGGTCGAGTGTCTCGCGCGCTTCTCTAAGGATATCATTTCTCCATGCAACCAGCTTCGCCCTGAAGTAGGCACGCTGGTTTACGTTCATGAATTCTTCCTCTTCCGAGGGAACGTAATTGCTAAGATCGATCTTCTCACTCAACGCGATTCTCCTGAAGAACATCTCATCTGGCCGGGTGTATATCCCAAGCGCTAGTCGCGATTCAAGCCAAATACGACAGGTAAACAGATTTTTAAATCTGTCACAGTTTTCGGCTAACAGACTATTTTCTCATCATTATTCCGGCTTGCGTTTTTTGCTTCGCCTTCAAAACGCCGTGTTATCAGCCGCGTTTTGGGCAGTTGGAGCATCGCTGACGGTTGACGCCGGCCGATTGCAACCGCTACTGAAAAAGCCCGCTGGATCCTGGATTTGCCCATGACCGTACCCCTGCCTCCGCCCAACCGCATCTATCTCCTGCGCCATGCCGAGGCCGCCTGGGCCGAACCCGGGCAGCGCGATTTCGACCGGCCGCTGAACGAAAAGGGCTTTGGCGATGCCGAAATCATCGCCGACAAGGCCGCCGACAAGGGCTATCGTCCCGATCTTCTGATCAGTTCGACCGCGCTGCGCTGCCGCGATACCGCCGATGCGGTGTACCGGGCGATGGGCCTCACGCTCGAGGTTCGTTATGTTGACGCGCTCTATAATGCCACGGTCGACAACTATCTCGAGATCATCGATGCGCAGGACGAATCTGCCGTCATGCTGGTCGGCCACAATCCGACCATGGAGCAGGCGCTGGAGGCGCTGATCGGTCACGAGGCGATGGTAAGCGCCCTTCCCGGCGGCTTCCCGACGGCAGGCCTTGCCGTCGTCGATTACGATGCTTCCGCCGCCGTCTGGCGCCTCACCGATTTCGTGGTCGTCTGAAGACTTTCGCGCCGCTTCTTTTGCGGGCGGCGCGCCCTCCCTATATTGCGAGGCAGTCACCAACCGGAATCGCGCCTTGCCGCCACGCCTGACATCTTTTGCCGATGACGCCCGCATCGCCTTCGACAATCTCGCCGATCGGGCGAGCGGCCTCGTCAATCCGACCGTGCGGCTCGGCGTCACCGGCCTCTCCCGCTCCGGCAAGACGGTCTTCATCTCCTCGCTGGTCCACAATCTCTTGAATGGCGGCCGTTTGCCGCTGTTCGAGCCGGTGCAATCCGGTCGCGTCTCGGCGGTGCGGCTGGAACCGCAGCCCGACGATGCCGTCCCGCGCTTTCAATACGAGGACCATATCCGCGCACTGGTGAAGGACCGTATCTGGCCGGATTCGACCCGCGCCATATCCGAACTGCGCATCACGCTGGATTATCAGAGCGCCAGCGGCTGGAACCGGCTGTTTTCGCCCGGCCGCCTGTCGATCGATATCGTCGATTATCCCGGCGAATGGCTGCTCGACCTGCCGCTGCTCGGCAAGGATTATCGCACCTTCAGCGAAGAGACGATCGCGCTCGCCGAAACCGGCATCCGCTCCGAGCTGTCACGCCAATGGCTGGCGCTGACGCGCACGGCCGATATCCATGCCGGCGCCGACGAGATGGTCGCCCGCGATCTCGCCACCTCCTTTGCCGATTATCTCAAGGCCTGCAAGGCCGACGAGCGCTCGCTTTCCACCCTGCCGCCCGGCCGCCTGCTTCTGCCCGGCGATCTCGACGGGTCGCCGGCATTGACCTTCGCGCCGCTAGCGCTGCCGCCGGACGGGCGTCCTGGCCGCAACTCGCTCTGGACGATGATGGAGCGGCGCTACGAGGCCTACAAATCGGTCGTCGTCAAACCTTTCTTCCGCGAACATTTCGCCCGGCTCGACCGCCAGATCGTCCTGGTCGATGCACTGCAGGCGATGAACCGCGGCCCCGAAGCCGTGCAGGATCTGGAACGCGCGCTGACCGATGTGCTCGCCTGTTTCCGCCCTGGCACCAATTCGCTGCTTTCCTCCCTGCTCGGGCGCCGCATCGACCGCGTGCTGGTCGCCGCCACCAAGGCTGACCATCTCCACCATGAAAGCCACGACCGGCTCGATGCCCTGACCCGCCGCCTGGTGGATCGCGCCATCGACCGCATCGGCATGGCAGGCGCCGGAATCGACGTCATGGCGCTTGCCTCCGTGCGCGCCACCCGCGAAGCGACCGTCAAACGTGATGGCCATGAACTGCCGGTCATCGTCGGCACGCCGATGGAGGGCGAAACCATCGCCGGCGAGCGCTTTGACGGCCAGAGAAAGACCGCGATCTTCCCCGGCGACCTGCCTGAGGATCCGGAAAGCCTGTTCGATCGCCTCGCCGCGGGCGACACCGGCCTGCAACTGCCCGATGTCAACGTCGTCAGGTTCCGCCCGCCGCAACTCGAGGAAACCGGCGGCGGCATCAAGCTGTCGGTGCCGCATATCCGCCTCGACCGCGCCATGCAGTTCCTGTTCGGAGACCGTCTCGCATGAGCAAGCCCCCGTCCGATCCGCCGCGCCGCGCACCCGCTGCCTTCACCTATGAGGACGAGGCTGCCGAGCTGCGCGACAACGGCCGGCAAGGAGAGCGGCGGCGCAAACCGGAAAGCTTCTCCGAAAATATCGTTGTCACACCTGACGAGGACGATCCCTTCCTCAATCCAGAGAAGGATCTGAGCGCGGTCCCCGTTGCAACGCCGCTGAGACGTCGGACCTCTTTCGGCAAGATCGCCGCCGGCGCCTTCGGCATCCTGCTGTCGCTCGCCATCGGCCTCTGGACCGATAGCCTGATCCGCGATCTCTTCACCCGCGCCGACTGGCTGGGTTATGCAGCCCTTGCCGTGCTGGCAATCGGCATCCTTGCCGTGCTGGCCCTCGTCATCCGCGAAACCGTTGGCATGATGCGCCTTGCCGCCGTCCAGAAGATCAAGGCCGAAGCCGAGGCGGCGATACTCGAGACTCGGCCGGCCAAGGCGCGCGCCGTCGTCGCCCAGCTGACCACGCTGCTGTCGGCAAATCCTGAGACATCGAAGGGTCGCGCGACGCTGAAGGCGACCGAAGGCGAGGTCATCGATCCCCCACATCTGATTGCGCTAGCCGAACGCGAACTGCTCGCTCCCCTCGATCGCAAGGCCAGGGCGCTGATCGTCAACGCCTCCAAGCGTGTCTCGATCGTCACCGCCGTCAGCCCGCGCGCCGTCGTCGATCTGCTCTATGTGCTCTACGAGGCGGTACGCCTCATCCGCGCTATGGCCGAGCTGTACGGCGGCCGTCCCGGCACGCTCGGCATGTTCCGCCTGCTGCGTGACGTGCTGGCGCACCTGGCCGTCACCGGCTCGATCGCCGTCGGCGACAGCCTGGTCCAGCAGGTGCTCGGCCATGGGCTTGCCTCGAAGCTCTCGGCCCGACTCGGCGAAGGTGTCATCAACGGCCTGATGACCGCCCGCATCGGAATCGCGGCGATGGATCTCTGCCGCCCGCTTGCCTTCCACGCCCTGAAGCGGCCGGGAATCGGTGATTTCATCGGCGATCTCACTCCCTCCATGTCGCCGCGCGGCAACAATCCTTGAACGAAGCAGCGATTCCGCAGCTTTCGCCCACCCTAAGGTAATGCCAGAGAAATTTGAGCAGATTCAATGCTCTAGTGACGGTATTTTAAAATAATCACCGCGCAAAAACCCTGTATTGCCTTGCATTTCGGCACAATCGAAAGGAAGGATTAACCATTCTTCGGCAAAACTTGCAGCCAGTTCGTGAGTGGTGTTTGCCAAGGAAAATCCATGTATTCGCGCAAGTTTCTCATCGTATGCGGCCTGGCCGCCGCGGCATTGTCTCCCGTTGCAGATGTCGCTCCGGCAGCCACCGCTGCAACCCGTGACAAGGCCTTCTTCGATTCCGTCGCCGGCTCCTGGAAGGGTCCCGGCGAAATCGTCGCCGGCAAGTACAAGGGCACGAAATTCACCTGCAACCTGATCGGTGAGCCCACCGGCGACAGCAGCGCCGGCATCAAGCTCGACGGCACCTGCCGCGTCGGCGTCTTCAAGCAGCCGATGACCGCCGTCATCTCGCAGTCGGGCTCTAGCTATAAGGGCAAGTTCCTCGACGGCGCCGCCGGCAAGGGCCTTGACGTCGTCTCCGGCGCCGTCAGCGAGGATACCGTCGTTGTCGGCATCAACCGCGCCAAGCTGAATGGTGCGATGATCGCCCGCGTGCGCGACGACAAGACGATGAACGTCACCGTTTCGGTCAAGGTGGAAAGCCAGATGATCCCGGTGATCGGCCTGACGCTGACCCGCCAGGTCGACGAGATGGCCGTCGGTTCTATCCAGTAGACAAGTCGCACAGCGGATTTTCCTGAAGCGGCGGGTTTCCCGCCGTTTTCCGTTTCAGCTTCCCTGCTTCAGGCGCTCTGCCACCAGTCGTGGCTATCGTCGGCAATCTCGATGCCGGTCACCTCGGCATCATCAAGCCAGTCACTCACCGCCCTGCCCCTGACGAGAAGACCCGGCGCGATATCGGCAAGCGGCATCAGCACGAAACCGCGATCGGTCATCCGCGGATGCGGCAGTTCCAGCCGCGGCGCGTCCTGGATCACGTCGCCATAAGTTAGCACATCAATATCCAGCGTCCGTGGCCCCCAACGCTCGATGCGTTCGCGTTTCATCTCGCGTTCGATCGACAGGCAGACATCGAGTAAAGCCTCGGGCTCCAGGCTGGTCTTGACGGCGGCGCAGGCGTTGAAGAAGAAGGATTGGTCGGTCTTTCCCCAGGGGGGCGTGCGATAGAGCCGCGACACCGCCGTAACCCGGCAGTCGTCCCGCCCGTCCAACCTCTGCAGCGCGGCCGCCATCGCCTTGACGGGGTCGCCGATATTGCCGCCGAGACCGAGTGTGGCGGATTGCAATGCGGCCTCAGGCAAAGTGCTCAACGCTCACCTGCACGAAATCGAGCACGCCGGGCACCGGTGCGTTCGGCTTGCGCACCGTGATCTTCGCCCGCCGGATCTGCGGGAATGTCTCGCAAAGCCCCTTGGCGATATCGAGCGCCAGGGACTCGATCAGGTAGCGCCGCTTGCCGGTGACGATCTGCTCGATCACGGTGAAGGCGATGCCGTAATTGACGGTATCGTTGATCGAATCGCTTTCCAGCGCCTCGCCGGCGACGACATCGAGTTCGGCATCGACGAAGAAGCGCTGACCGAGGAATTCCTCCTCGTCATGCACGCCGTGGCGCGCAAAGAAGGCGCAGTTCTGCAGCGTGATCGTGTAGGTGGTCATGTCGGCCGCTTCCTCTCGAATTCCTGGCGCGCATTGAGCATAGCATCGACGATATCGAGCGCATCCCTGTTGATTGCGACATTGTGCACCCGAAAAACCGCAGCCCCTTGAAGTCTGAGCAACGCGCTGGTCACAGCCGTCGCCGCATCCCTGTCCTGTGCCTCACGGCCCGTCACCGCGCCGAGGAAGCGTTTGCGCGACGTGCCGGCGAGCAGCGGCAAGCCGAAACGGGAAAGTTCAGAAAACCGCGCCATCAGCTCCAGGTTCTCCTCCGCCGTCTCCTTGGCGAAGCCGAAGCCCGGATCGAGTACGATGCGGTCGCGGTTGACGCCTGATGCAGCGGCGATCGCAAGCGACCGTTCGAGAAAATGCACCTGATCGTCAATCACATCGACGAGTTTTACTCTGTCACGGCCGGTGTGCATGATGCAGAGCCCGGCTCCGGTCACCGCGGCGATATTGGCGATATCGGGCTCCTTCTGCAGCCCGAAGACGTCATTGACGATATGAGCGCCAGCTCCGATCGCAAGCCGTGCCGTCTCGGCGCGATAGGTGTCTATCGAGATCAGCGCCTGGGTGCGCCCGCGCAGCGCCTCGATGACCGGCAGCACGCGCGCCTGCTCCTCGGAAGGGCTGACGGTTGCTGCATTCGGCCGGGTCGATTCGCCGCCGATATCGACAATGCCGGCACCCTCGCTCACCGCCCGCAGCGCCTGCTCGACCGCCGCATCGACGGTTTCAAAGCGACCGCCGTCTGAAAAGGAGTCCGGCGTCACGTTGATGATCGCCATGATCGTCGAACGACGGCCGAGTTCGATCTCCCGGCCATGGCCGACACGCCATATACTGCCTTCGAGCCCTGTCACCAGACTTATCCCATTGAGGACGAAAAAAGCGCCATCCGATATTGCGCTTGCGGTGGCTATGCCCCAAGCTCCTGTCGATTTCAACACGGGTTGCGTTCAGAATGCCGCTTGCAGTGCGTTATATGGTCCTTCCTATCGCCTTTTCCATTGCTCTTTCCCTTTGCAGCCCCGTGGCAGCCGAAGTGATCGCATCGAAAAGCTATTCCTATTTCGACATTCGCGGCAAAACAGCGGATGAGCTCGACCGCGAACTCAGCCGGCGGGGCCCGACGGCGAGCGGTTCCTCGGCGCGCCATCCCGGCGCTACGAAGATCCGCTTCGGCGGCGAGGCAACCTATATCCAGGATAACGGGCGCTGCCGCGTCGGCAACGTCAAGGTCACGGTCCACACCCAGATCATCCTGCCGCGCTGGAGCAGCCGCAAGGGCGCCAGCAAGGAGCTGTCGATGATCTGGGACGCGCTATCGAGCGATATCAAGCGCCACGAGGAACGCCATGCCGAGATCGCCCGCGACCAGGCCCGCGCCATGGAGCGCGCCATACGGGCGCTACGGCAGCAGCGCAACTGCGAAGCCATGCAGGAACTCGTCTCCAACGAATCAGCTCGCGGTATAGAGGAGCACGACCGGCAGCAGGCTCGCTTCGACCGAGTCGAGGCGGTCAATTTTCAGAAGCGAATGTTGAGGTTGCTGAATAATCGAATCAACGGTCGAGCCGGCGAAAAATAAGGCTTTTTCAATCTGGTTGCGAGCGGAAAACCTTAGCTGCACAACGAAACTTGTGCGAAACTTGCACCCTCCCCAGCGATTGAATGGTCATTTTTCATCCTGGCAGACTCAACCGGAACGCGTTAATATGAACACATTCGAAAGTTCAGGTACGGCATCTGCACTTTCATCGCTGGGTTCTCCTGGCGCGTTCCGAAGCCGCGGATGTTCCTCCCTCATCCGTAGGTAATGCGCCCGCCTCGCCTCGCTCGCTCAAGCGCGCGAGGCGTCTTTTTTGATATCGAATGTTTCGGCGACGTTTGAAGCGTGACGTGCTTCAGGCCTGGCGTTCCGGCACGTGGACCACGAGCCCGTCATAGACAGCCTTCATCCGGATCTGACAGGACAGCCGCGAGGTCGGGCGCACATCGAAGGCGAAGTCGAGCATGTCCTCTTCCATCGCTTCCGGCTGGCCGACCTTTTCCGTCCACTCCTCATCGACATAGACATGACAGGTCGCGCACGCGCAGGCGCCGCCGCATTCGGCCTCGATGCCGGGCACCGAATTGCGCACGGCATTCTCCATCACGGTGGAGCCTTGGTCGACGTCGAGGTCGAAGCGCGTGCCGTCGAAGGCGACGATGGTAAGTTTGGGCATCAGGACTATTTCCGGTCTTCAGGTGGGTGGGCGGATTTTCTTCCGACAATTCGACGCGTCAGTCAATATTGGCGAAATCCGCCATAGCCTCGCAGATCGGGCCTTCGCCCGCCGTCTTCAAAGCGTCATACGGGACGTCGCAAAAAGACCCGCGGTTCCGCAATGGAACAACGGGCCTCGTTAAAACACTATCTCCTGCAAGTCGTCCAACAGTGTGCAGCGGTTTTGGGACAATGACATGCATTAAATAAAGACTTAGAGATCAGCCGCGGCAGAGCTTCAGGATGAAATTCTCGGCGTCGATGACGGCGGCACCCAGCGCTGCCGTCGCGCCGGCATCGCCGCCGGTTTCCTCGACCGCTTCCGCCGTCTGCGACACGCGGAACGCGCCGACTGAGCTTGCCGCGCCCTTCAGCCGATGCGCGGCTGCCCCGATACGGATGGTTTCACCGCTCGCAATATCCTGTAGACATGCACGGGCCTGGCGCGCAAACATCTGAAGGACTTCGATTTCCAGCGTCTTGTCGCCCATCGTCTGCTTCGCGAGATGGACCAGATCGATCGGCCGGACCTTCGAGGGACACGGTCCCTTTGCATTATCCGGCGCCTCGAATACGATGTTCAATGCTGCCATCTGGGCTGCCATTGCCAATTCTCCCGTCTCTGTCGTCCGCAGTTGCAACAGTTCTGCGTCAGGAGGGTGGCTATCACGTTAAATTCCGGCACACTCAGGGTGGAAATCTCGCCATATGGTTAACGTCCGTTAAACATCCCTAAATTATTGGTTTTTAAGCGGTGTCTAGGATTCAAAGATGTTAACAACGGGTTAACGGGCCGTGAATCTCAAGCCTTCATTAATTGTGTGAAGAGCTCAGATGTGTCACTACGATACTGGTGGAGCGGGTTTATGGTACGCGCCTTTGCCGAGCGAGTGGATAATGGTAGTGTTTTGATACCTTCCGTTTGAAAAGGCGGCTATCTACTCTGAAATGACATGCTTATCCGTCCTTCGTTGGGATGGGAGGCTGGAACGGCAAAGTTGTTCCCGGGTGAGGCGGAAGCCCCGGATGCGCGGTTGGGCCGGCTGACAGTAACGAGGCATACCCGAATGGCGAACAACAAATATAACGAGTCGATTGAGGACAAGGCGTTCAAGGCATTGGACGAGGCGCTCCAGATCGACTTCAGCAAGGATAACGTACCGTCTCGCCGCGGCGACGCGCCCCAGGCCCCGGAGGCTAATGTGTCTGATCCAGTAAATGCGCGCAATCAGCAGGCCCAGGAAGAAGCGCAGCGCCGTAGCCGCCGCGGTGCCGCCGGCGAGCAGGCTTCCAGGGGCCCGACCTTCGCGCCCGCCAACGATGCCAGCCGCAATACGCCCGCCTCGATCCTGAAATCCTTTGACGGCGCCTCCAGCCGCTCGGCGGTGCGTACCGCCACCCTGTTTTCCGTGCTTTGGGTCATGGCCGGCCTCGGTCTGATGTCGCTGCTTTATTCTCCGCAGATCTGGCAGATCCGTTCGCTCGCCGATCTCGTCGCCCTGCCCGGCGTCATCGCCGGCCTCGTCGGCATCGTCATTCCCGTGATGATGTTCTATGCCTTCGCCATTATGATCTCCCGCGCTCAGGACATGCGCAACGCCGCCCGCTCCATGGCAGAGGTGGCATTGCGCCTGGCAGAGCCAGAAACCATCGCCTCCGAGCGCATCATGACGGTCGGCCAGGCCGTGCGCCGTGAGGTCTCTGCCATGAATGAGGGCATCGAGCGCACCATCGCCCGTGCCTCCGAGCTGGAAACGCTCGTCCATTCCGAAGTCAATGCCCTTGAACGTTCCTATGCCGACAACGAGTTGCGCGTGCGCGGCCTCGTCCACGAACTCGGCTCCGAGCGCGAAGCGATCGTCAACCATGCCGATCGTATCCGCACCTCGATCGGCAGCGTACACGACCAGTTGAAGGAAGAGCTGTCGCTTGCGACCGAAGAGATCGCGGTACGGCTTGCCACATCGGGCGAAGCCTTCGCCTCGCTGATCGATACACGCGCCGCGACGATCCTGGAAAAGTCGGACAGCGCCCTGCAGTCGATGGGCAGCCTGCTCGCAGCCAAGACCGATACCCTGTTGCAGACACTGAACGCATCGGGTTTTGCGCTGGCCACCGAATTCGACAACCGCCTCGAAGCCCTCTCCGTCAATCTCAACGATCATGGCGAAAGGCTGCTCAGCCAGTTCGAGACGCGCGCCTCGACCATGGACAGCAGCACGGAAAAGCTGAATGCGGCGCTGAACGAGCGTACGCACCAGCTCAATGAGATCCTGATCGCCCGCACCCGCGAGATCAACGAGAGCCTGACGTCAGGCGAACGCACGATCGGCGGCACGCTTGACGACGTGCTGTCGAAGTTGAACAGCGCGCTCGACGAAAAGGGTGCAAGCTTCCGCCAGAGCCTGCAGACCACCGCCGACGACGCCGTCATGGATCTCGACGTGCGCTCCGGCTTCTTCGAGGAGCGGCTGCAGACGACTGTCGCCCAGTTGTCGACCGCCTTCGACGAACGCGTCGCCGAATTCACCAGCGCCTTCGACAAACGCACAGGCTCGCTCGACACCAAGCTGATGGAGAGCCTCGCCCGTATCAACGAGACGCTGACCGGCGGCTCGGATTCGATCGACGGCATCCTGAATTCCGGCATCGACCGCCTTGGTTCGTCGATGACCGACCAGTCGCTGGCGCTCGCCACCACGCTCGCCACCGGCCACGAAGTCCTGGAAAGCACCCTCGGCAGCCGCGCGGACGAAATCACCACAGTACTCACCAGCCGCACCGGCGAACTGACCTCGGCGCTGCAGAGCGCTACGTCTGACATCGCGCTGACGCTTGCGACCGGTACCTCCGAGCTGCAGAACAACCTTCAGACACGCTCGGCCGAATTCCGCGACACTCTGCGCACCACCACCACCGATCTGACGACTGCCGTTGCCGCCGGAACCGAGCAGGTGACCACTGCCTTCGGCGGTCGCGCCGAGGAACTAAGCGGCGTGCTTACTGCCCGTGCGGCCGAAATCAGCGAAGCGCTCGGCACGGCCCACGGCCGTATCGACAGCGTCATGGCAGAGCGCGGTGGCGCGCTCGTCGAGGCGCTGACCACCCATCACGGCCGCTTCGAGGAAGCCTTGGCGACCCGCTCCGACGCCATCATCAATGCCGTCTCCGGTACCCATGACCGTCTTGCCGAGACGCTCGACGAAAAGGCGATGACCCTCGCTATCTCTCTGAACGAGAGCCAGGCCCGCATCGAGGACACGCTCGAGACCCGCTCCGAAGCGCTGCTGCATGCGGTATCAAGCACGCATGACCGCCTCTCCGAGACGCTTGACGAAAAGGCGATGGCTCTCGCCATTTCGCTCAACGAAAACCAGGCTCGTATCGAGGATACGCTCGAGACCCGCTCCGAGGCCTTTCTCAACGCCGTATCAAGCACGCATGATCGCCTGTCAGAAACGCTGGACAGCAAGGCGGCCGCCCTTACGACCTCGCTCGACCAGCGCCATGCCCGCATCGAGGATGCGCTTGGAGCGCGCGCCGAGGCGCTGCTGAACACCGTGTCCGGCACGCGCGATCGCCTTGCCGAGACGCTCGACGAGAAGGCCATGGCGCTGGCCAATACCTTGAACGAGAGCCAGGCCCGCATCGAGGACACGCTCGAAACCCGTTCCGCGGCCCTTCTGAACGCCGTCTCCGGCACTCATGACCGTCTCTCGGAGACTCTGGACGGCAAGGCGGCAGCTTTTGCCACCTCGCTGAGCGAAGGCCAGGCCCGTATCGAGAATACGCTCGAAACCCGCTCCGCAGCTCTGCTGAATGCCGTCTCCAGCACCCATGATCGCCTCTCCGAGACGCTGGACGAAAAGGCGATGACGCTCGCCATTTCGCTCAACGAAACTCAGACGCGTATCGAGGACACACTCGACGAAAAGGCGACGGCGCTCGCCGCCTCCCTGAACCAAGGCCGGAGCCGCCTGCAGGACACGCTGGAGAGCCGCTCGGAATCCTTCCTCAATGCGGTCTCCGCCACCCACGACCGCCTGTCCGAGACACTTGACGACCGGGCGATGGCGCTTGCCATCTCGCTGAACGAGAGCCAGAGCCGTCTCGAGGAGACGCTGACAACAGGCGCCGAAGCGATCACCAATGCGGTCTCCGGCACGCACGAAGGCCTGAACGGTGTGCTCGACCAGAAGGCCGCCGCCCTTGCCGCCTCGCTGAATGAAGGCCAGGCCCGCCTCGAGGAAGCCTTGGAGCACCGCACCGCCGCGATCATCGGCGCCGTGACGGCAACCCACGACCGGCTCACCGATACGCTCGATGAAAAGACCATGGCGCTCGCCATTTCGCTCGACGATAACCAGAGCCGCTTCGACAGTGTGCTCGAAGCCCGCAGCAACGCCATTATGGAGGCCGTCTCCGGTGCCGAGGCACGAGTCGCCGGCGCCTTCTCCGACAAGACCGATGCGATCCGCACCGCCTATACCGACAATCAGCAGCGGCTCGAAAATGCGCTTTCCGAACATAGCGCCGCCCTCTCGGGCGTTCTCGATACCGGCGGCGCCCGCTTCGAGGATCTCGTCGGCGGTTTGACCGGCCGCATCGAAGGCCGTCTGACCGATGCACATACACGGCTCGGAGGCCTCGCCGACGAGGCCGCAGCGCGCATCGAGGGTGGGCTCGCCTCTGCCCATGAGCGCATCCGCACGACGCTCGAAGACCGCGCCAACGCCATCGACCTATCGCTGAACCAGGCCCATGCTCTGATCAGCGATACGCTGGCCGAACAGGCGACCAGCATCGGCACATCGGTGGCGACGAGTGTCGGCATGCTCGAATTGTCGCTGGAGCACCGTGAAGCTGCGATCCGCCAGGCGATCGATGCCGGCGCCCAGACATTGGAAGATCGCATGCATGCCGGCGCCGGCCAGATCGCCAGCCGCTTCCAGGAGGCGGCACATGCGATTTCGAGCTCCACCCAGAATTTCTCCGCCCATCTCGATCGGTCGGTCGAAAGCCTGACGGGCCGTTTTGAAGAAACCGGATCACGTGTGGAAACCGGTCTCGCAGCGATCGAGACCCGCATCCGCGACGGCGTCGGCGGCGTTGCCGAAAAGGTCGAAGCGGCCACCGGCCAGCTGTCCGGCGTGCTTGCCGACGGCGTCTCCCGTCTCGGCGCGCTCAGCGACGATACCACTCGGCGCATCTCGGCGACGCTCGAAGGCAGTGCTGCAAACCTCACCCACGCGATCGACAGCCGCACCGCTAATCTAGCCGAGACGCTGGACAGCCGCACCACCAGCCTGACGGGCGCCATCGAGGGCCGCACCGCGAGCCTCGGCGAAACGCTCGACCGCGGCAATGAACGCATCGAGGAACGCCTCTCCACCATGGACCGTGCGTTGACCGTCGGCCTCGAGGCCGTCAACCGCACCATCGAAGGCAAGGCCGCCGGTCTCGCCTCGACGCTGCGCAGCGCGGTTGCCGACGCGGCCCAGGGAATGGAAGGCGAGGCGACGAGAACCACCGAACTGCTTGGCAAGACCGGCCAGCAATTCGCCGAGGATCTCAATGCGAAAAGCGACGAATTCACCCGCACCATGGATGAGCGCTCGTCGCAGATCGTCACCCGTGTCGCTGAAGCTCAGAACCGGCTGGCAAGCCAGGCCGCTGCCGTCGCCCAGACCTTCTCGGAAGCCGGTAACGCCATCGTCAACAAGGTCGCCGAGGCCGAGACCATCGTCGGCACGCAGGTCAATGCCATCTCCAAGGTGCTGTCGGATGCCGGCCAGTCTCTGGAGACACGCGGCAATGCCATCCGCTCGACACTGTCGAGCGCCGGCAGCGAGATTTCCGCCACCATGGCGGATGTCGACCGGGCGCTCGAAGCGCGCAGCAGCGCCATTCGCACCAATCTCGAGGAGCGTGCCCGCGAGATCGATACGACGTTCTCCGACATCGACCGGGCACTGGAAACGCGCGGCAACTCGATCCGCTCGACGCTCGAAGAGCGCACCCGCGACCTCAACTCGATGCTATCAGGCCGTTCGGTCGAATTGACGCGCATCCTCGACGAAACGGCCCGCCCGATCATCGACCGCTACACCGATGCCGGCGAGCAGGCCGCCGCCCGCATCACCGCCGCGGCCAATCTCAGCGCCGACCGTCTGCGCGCCGAAAACGAAGCACTCGCCAGCGCCGTTGCCGCCCGCACCGAGAATGTCGCCAATGCCGTCAGCGCCATCGAAAATAGCCTGGTCGGCAACGTCAATGGCCTCGTCCAGCGCATGTCGGAAAGCAGTGCGGCGATGGCGATGATGATGAACCGCTCCGCCGAACAACTGGCCAGCGTCGACGGCCTTCTCGGCGACACCACCACGCGCTTTGCCGACTCCGCCACCAAGGCCGCTGAAATGGTCTCCGCCTCGACCAGGCTCCTCGAAGGCAAGATCGACCGCCTCTCCGACATCTCGGGCCAGACGCTGGCGCAGGTCGGCGGGATCATCGGCCGCTTCGACGAACACTCCAAGGTCCTGACTCAGGCCTCGCAGCTTCTCGGCGCCGCCCAGTCCAACCTCGCCTCGACGCTCGAAGAGCGCGAGAGCGCGCTGCAGACACTCTCTGTCGGCCTCGTCCAGCGCTCCGCCGAGATCGAAAAGACCATGCAAGGCCTCGGCAGCATGATCGAGACTGTGTTCGAGCGGGCAGAGCAACGCTCCAACCAGGTCACCGGCAATCTGCGCCAAGGTGTGCAATCCTCCTTCGCCGATATCGGCCGCATTCTCACCGAAACCGAGAAGCGTGCCCAGGAAGCGGCAGAGACGATGCGCGAGGCGATCACCCGCGCCGGCGACGAGGCCAATACGACGATCGACGGCACCTTCGCCAATGTCGAACGCCGTTCCGGCGATCTCTCCAATCGCATTCGCGGCGGTCTCACGGCCTCGCTGTCGGAAGTCGAGCGTATGCTCGGGGAAGCCGGCCGTGCCTCCGACGGTGCCGCCCAGAACATGCGGGAAGCGCTGCGCGAAGCGATCGATGATGCCGTCGGCCGCTTCTCCGGCGCCACCGAGGATATCCGCCGCTCCGCCGCCGACATCCGTAACGAGCTCGACGCCACTCGCGCCGAGCTGAAGCGTGGCGCCTTCGATCTTCCCGAGGAAGCCAAGGAAAGCGCCTCGGCCATGCGCCGGGCCGTCGCCGAGCAGATCAAGGCGCTGCAGGATATCTCCCAGCTCGTCGGCCGCTCCAGCCAGCAGCTCGAGATCTCCGAGCCTGTCGCCCGCACGCTCGCTCAGGTGCAGCCTGCCCCGCGTCCCGCCCAGCCGGTCGCAGCCCAGCCGCCGCAGCCGGCAGCACCCCCGCCGATCGAAGCGGCAGGTCTGCGCGGAACGATCGCACCATCTGCGCCGGCCGCCGCTCCCCAGCGCGCCGCCCCGCAGCCTGCCCCCACTCGCCAGGAAACAGGCCGTCAGGAGCCCGCGCGTCCGGAAAGCGGCGGCTGGATCAGCGACCTCCTGCGTGGCGCATCGCGTGAGGAGGCCGCCGACGAGGCGGCTGCCCGTGCTCCGGCCCGCCCGGCGGAAACTGCCGCACCGGTCGCGCGCAGCAACGACAGCCGCAATCCGCGTCACGTCGTCGAATCGCTGAACTCGCTCTCGGTCGATATCGCCCGCGCCATCGACCATGACGCCTCGGTCGATCTCTGGCGTCGATACCAGCGCGGAGAGCGCGACGTCTTCACCCGCCGCCTCTACACGCTGAAGGGCCAACAGACCTTCGACGAGATCAAGCGCAAATACGACCGCGAACCGGAGTTCCGCACCGCCGTCGACCGCTACATTGGTGATTTCGAAAAGCTGCTCGCCGACGTCGCCCGCACCGACCCGAACCGGACGGTGACGCAGTCCTACCTCACCTCGGATACGGGCAAGGTCTACACCATGCTCGCCCACGCCGCAGGCAGGCTCGGCTGAGCCTGACTGACTGATACCCTCGGGCGAAAACCGCCCGAGCGAACGGAGGCCAATTCGATCGTCGAATGGGAGAAAGCCCCTTGAACTGACGTCAGGCGGCTTTCGTTGGTGACCATGGGCCGCGGTCTGAACCTGAAAACTAGGGCGGCAGTTCGTAGACCGGATATGATGCTGCCATCTTTCTATTGAGCATTGCCGCCATCAGTCCGGGCCAGATCATCTGACGCCCAAGCCTGAATTGCCTGATTGAACACACGCTCACCATCCTCGCCCTTTTCAAGCGTCAGCAGCGCTCGTGTGCCGTTCTGATAAAAGATCGGCAAATCAATCCATCGGCGTTTACAAAGCAATTCGATGTTTTTGGCGCGAGCATCAGGCAAACCATTGAGCGCCAGCATATAGAGAGTGTCAGTGACCTTGCCGGCCACGGCTATCAACATGTCACCGCGAGCGCCTTCCGTGGTCTTCATCGACATGCTCGTCCAACTATTAATTCCTCCTCCTTCAAATCCTGCCGCGATCTGAAACGATAGTTCGAAGAGATGGCTCGCAGCGATCGATGGATCCGTATTTCTTTCCAGCGTCAGTACAGCCGTCAGGTTACGCTGCGGAATTTCCATGTGGCCCCGCACGACTGGATCGGAGTGGCCCTTGGCGTCAGTCCGCATATCGATTGACCAAGTCACCGAGCCAGCCAATGCCGTCGGCTCCGGCATCCCAACTCTCTCCTCATAGAGAACCATTTGAGCTTTGGTAGCCGGCAAATTGGTGGCGGAGGATGGGCTGAGATAGACAGGTTCCTCGGGCAAGCTGGAATATTCGAACGGTGTCTGCTGGCCATCGGTTTTATTTCGGACATAGGCAGAGACGCGTCTGAAAAGAAAATTCACCTCAAGCCCGGGCATCTCTAGGAACTTCAGCAGGCCCTCGGTATAGGGGCTGTGATCGGAATCGACGCCATTTGCAGTGGCGCCCGCCTCCGCCGAATAGCTGACGAGCAAATTCGGCGTTGGTTCGATCCCCGCAAGCCCTCGTCCGATGGAACGGCTGGCTCCGTTTGGCTTCATTTTCAGCACAAAGGGATTCTTGCGGTATACGTCGAGAAGGACGATGCGAAGACCTTTGACGCTGCGAACAGCATCCAGAACGTTGTCCAACGTCACGGTTTCAGAGGTCGCCTGCACATCTGTGCTTAAAGTGGCATCTGTCGGAATGAGATAGTTGGAGCCGTTAAGCTCCATTCCGTGTCCGGCGTAGAATACCACGGCAATATCTGCCCCGGCCGCAACATCGGAAAACGTCGACAGAGCGGAATCGAATTCAACCTTTGTCGCATCATGGACGACCGTCACCTCGAAACCCATTCGCCGAAGCGCTGCGCCGATAGCAGTCGCATCATTTCCGGGTTCCGAATCTTTTCGACCCGGCTATAGGCCGAGTTGCCAATCACCAGCGCAACGCGTCCAGATGACGCAAGGCTGGAAAGAGCAGAGAAGATGAGCACACATATGCCAACGCCCAAAACCATTGCCGAGCGCATCATAGAAATCCCACCTCACGCAGCGCAATGCTGTCTTCCAGCGCCTTAGATCGAAATGAGCGTGCCCGCAAGGATTGTGCGAGATCCGACGCTTCATTCCTCGCTGAAGGCCGAAAGACGCTCGACGTCGGCAAGGCCAAAGCCTGAATGGTGAGACAAAAGGAATCAGCTGTGGATGATCCTTTTTTATTGCCCCCTGTCCTTCATTCCGTCACAAACTTTTCTGATCCGCTCACATTAAAGCGAATGGCTCACTCCACCATCCAAACGATAGAGACAGCAACATTGATGACCAAGACGACATCCCGGCTCCTTGCCACCGCGCTCTCTTCTGTTTTCCTGATGGGCGCTTTCACTCTGGCTCAGGCAGGCCAGGCAAGCTTCGTCGTTGATGTGCAGTCCGGTCAGGTCCTTGAAGGCTCCAATCAGGACGATCTGAACTATCCGGCGTCGCTGACCAAAATGATGACGCTCTATCTCGCCTTCGAGGCCCTGCATGACGGACGCCTCAACTGGGATGAGAAGCTCACCATGTCGGAAAATGCCGAGAGCAAGGAGCCCTTCAAGCTCGCCGTCGGCGCCGGCCGCAAGGTGACGCTACGCGAAGCGGTCGAAGGGATTGTCGTGCTGTCCGCCAACGATGCGGCCGTGGCGATCGCCGAGCAGCTTGGCGGCTCCGAACAAGCTTTCGCCAAGGCGATGACCGACAAGGCACGTCAGCTCGGCATGAAGGATACGGTCTTCAAGAATCCGTCGGGCCTTCCCGATCCTGAGCAGGTCACCACGGCGCGTGATATGGCGACACTCGGCGTTTCGCTGATGCGCGACTTCCCAGAGGAGTTCAAGCTCTTCTCCATGCGCGGCTTTCAGTTCCGCGGCATGAAGCTGCGCGGACATAACAACCTCATGTATCGCTATAACGGCGTCGACGGCATCAAGACCGGCTACACCGACGCATCAGGCTACAATGTCGTGACGTCGGCGCTGAAGGATGGCCGCCGCGTGGTCGGCGTCGTCATGGGCGAAAAGACCGCGAGCATACGCGACGACAAGATGGCAAGCCTGCTGGACAGCACTCTCTCGCCGTCATCGACCGCCACAGCTTCCACGACACCGGGCAGCCAGCCGGGAGCGACGATGACGGATTCGCAGCCGACCAAATAGGCCCGATGAGCAGACACCTGCCGGCAGGTTTTTGCTAGCGCATCGGCCCGAAAATCGGAATCGATTTTCGGAAAGCACGATACGAGGATTGAAAGAGTTAGAGCGTCCTTAATGCGTCCGAAAGGACGCACGGCGCTCTAACGGGTTATCTGAAAGCCACTTCCAGATGCTGCCGGTCTTGCGCGATCACCCTGCAATTCGTTTCGAATCCTTCGCCTTTGATGGCCAGAATGAATTCCGAAGGAATGCCTGATGTATTGGAGACCGAAATGCCGGCGCTCTCCGATCCAATGGATTTGACTGTGCAGTCGATGGTCGAGCGTCGATCGTTGAACAGGATCGAACCCGCCTTCAGCACCCGCCGTCGAGCGCCAATGGCGTGATCGGCGTGGATGGAACTCCACGACACGCAACGATTCCGTCCGCCATGCTTGGCCTGATACATCGCCGCATCCGCCTGAGCCAGCAGGGTTTCGATCTCTTTGCTTACGATCGAGAGTGCCGAAGTTCCGAAGCTGGCTGTAACGGTCAGAGCGCCATGATCGCCGCGAATGATCTGAGAGGCGATGGCGGCTCTGAGTTTCTCGGCGACTGCGACGGCACCTTCCCGATCGACATGCGGCAGGATGACGGCAAATTCCTCGCCGCCAAGACGGCCGAACAGATCACCGGCTCGAAGGGTCGCCTTGCAAGTCGATGCCACCACCTTGAGGACCTCGTCTCCGGCGGCATGTCCATGCGTATCGTTCACCTTCTTGAAATGGTCGATATCGAAGACGATGCATGAGAGGTCGTGCTTGTGCCGCAGAGCGAGCGAAATGAGCTGATCGGCCTCCTGCTTGAAGGCCCGCCGCGTCATCGCCTCGGTAAGGCTGTCAATCGCGGCCGACTGCATGAGCTCGATGCGGTCCATCGCAGCCCCCGCCAGTTCCTCGAGAATGCCGAGATCTCTGTTGCCGAACGATCGTGGCCTGCGGTCGATCGCGCATACCGTTCCGATCATGTGCCCGGCTTTTGTTCTCAACGGCACGCCGGCGTAAAAACGAATATTGTCCTCGCCCGTCACCGAAGGATGCTGTGAAAACCGCGAGTCCTTGGTGGCGTCCTGCACGACAACAGGCCTTTCACAGTCCACGACGTAGCGGCAGAACGTGTCTTCGCGCGACACTTCGTCGGCCGAAAGGCCGGAGCAAGCCTTGTACCATTGCCGATGCGCATCGATCAGCGACACAATGCCGATGTCGATGGAAAAGATTTCCTTTATCAGGCGTACGATGCGCTCGAAGCCCTCGTCCCTCGGAGTGTCGAGGAGATCGAGCTGCTGCAGCGCAGCCAGGCGATCATTTTCGCGTTGGATCGCCTCCAATGACGATTTCCCGAATACTCGTGCAGCCACCATGCAGCATGCCTCCTGACAGCGATAACATGATGCGTTCCACAAATTCATGAAGAAATTGAATACGATGACGACCCCTATGCCATGGGATCAAATAATTTTCACAATCGACAACCCCCGATATTCACGGGGTGGCCGCGGAATTCCAGTTCAGATTGAGCGCAGGGTCCAACTGACGATCTCGGAGGCAACCGTGGAGAAGGCGCGATCGAGGCCTTTGACGAAGCCGTCATTGTCGCCGCCGGCCGGCGCCATGGCCCGGAAAACCTTCTGAGTGCGCACCGAGCCATTGCGATCGTTGAGGATCTTGGCGGAGATCTCGACCACCGCCTGGTTGCCGTTCGAAGCATCGATCTCGAAGGAGCGGATATCGGTGACGATCTGGTAGTCGATCGCCAGCCCCTGCCCCGGCATGCCGACGCCGCCGAGCTTGCCCGAGTTCTCGAAGGCTTCCACCAGCTTCGACTGCACGATGCGCGGCAGCTTGTCGCCCCACTGCGCCTTTGAGAGATACTGGATTTCCGAAGGCGAAACACGGATGACGATCTGCTCGCTGTCGAGCGACCTTAGCGCTGTGGGGCTGGCGATCAGGATCTGGCGGGATTTGGCCGCGGGTCCGCTGCCGTCGACGGCGGCGGGCAGGTCATAGGTGTCGTTCTTGGCCGCGGTGCCGCACCCCGAAAGAATCATCGCCGTCAGCGGCAGCGCGATCACCGTTCCCCTGATCCAAGAACGGTGCGACAACAGATGCGATGCGACCATATTAGGCTACCCTTGATTTCCCAGTTAACGCCGCGTCCGGCCGTCATATTGCTTCACCGTGTCCCCGCCGAAGATCAGGCGCTGCGGATTGCGGTCGAAGTTGGTGATCGTATCGTTCAGATTGCTCACGGTTCCGCGCATGTCGTTGACGAGAGTCTGCACGTCGCGCAAGCCGCCGCTCGAGAATTTCTGCAGATTGTCGGCAATCGGCCCAATGCGCGAATTCAGGTTGTCGGCGACCTTCTTGAAGGATTCCAGCGTATCGCGCGCTTCAGCGAACAGCGATTGCGTATTGTCGGTGCCGAGCAGCGCATCGACCTTGATGAGAATGCCGTCGATGCGGGTCGAGGCCGAATTCAGCTTGTTGGAAAGCTGCGACACGTCCTGGATCGTCTGGTCGATATCTTTCTGACGCGCCGAAACCGTGTTGGCGACATCGCGGATCGAGGCGACGGCGGCGCGCGCATCCTTGGTCGCCTGCGAGATATCGTCGACGGAGCCCTTCACCTTCGCCGGATCGATCTGGGCAACGAGCGTATCGACGCGGTCGAGTGTCGCCTGCGCCTGCTTGCCGAAATCATTGAAGGTGGTGGCCGTTTGGTCGAACTTCTGGATCGCGCCCTTGAGGTCGCCCGAGGCATCGGCGACATTGGCGGTAATCTTCTCGGCATTGGAAACGATGTTGTCGATCTTCTGCGCATCGACCGCCTTGACCAGCGATTCGACGGCTTGAAGCGTCGAATCGACTCGGCCGGAAACCGCCTTCACCGTCTCCGAGAGCTGGCCGACGCTCTGCAGGAAGGCGTCGATATTGCCGGAATTCTTGGCCAGTGCATCCGAGAACGTTTCGGCATTCTTGAACGTCTCGGTCAGCGGCCCGCGCGAATCCTCGATGAAACCTTGAAGTTCACCGACGGCGTCGTTGGCGCGATCGAGGATCTTGTCGGCCGTCGCCAGAAGATTGGTGACGCTCGACTGGTCGGCGACGATGACGGCGCGTTTGCCGTTGTCGATCGCATGCTGGAGGATGCTTTCCTCGCCCTTGCGGCCGCCTGACAGTTCGATATAGGCAGCCCCGGTCAAACCCTGGATTTCCAGGGCGGCCTTGGTGGAGGGGTAGATCGGCGCATCGGTGCGCACCTGGGTGAAGGCCAGCGAATATTGCGGATCGTCGGCATCGATCGACAGCGTTTGCACCGAGCCGATCTGGATGCCGTTGAAGCGCACCGGCGAGCCGACGCTGAGGCCGTTGGCCGAGCCCGGAATACGAACGATCAGTTCCGTCATCGGGCCGCCGCGGCCATATTCGGCCATCCAGTAGACGAAGCCGAAGGCGGCTGCGATCACCAGCACCGTGAAAAAACCGACAATCGTGTAATTGGCTTTGGTTTCCATCTTATCCGGTCACTTTCCGCTGCTGTCGTGCCGCGCGGCAGCAGCGTTCTGCGGCACGATCGACCGCGCGCGTTTGCCCTTGAAATAGGCCTGCACCCACGGATCGTCATAGGCCAGCATGTCGTCGATCGTGCCTTCCACCATTACTCGCTTCTTTCCGAGCACGGCAATACGGTCGCAGACCGAAAACAGGCTGTCGAGGTCGTGCGTGACCATATACACGGTCAATCCCAGACTATCGCGCAGGTTGGCGATCAGTTCGTCGAATTCGGCCGCGCCGATCGGGTCGAGGCCGGAGGTCGGCTCGTCCAGGAAGACGAGTTCCGGATCGAGTGACAGCGCGCGCGCAAGGGCTGCGCGCTTGATCATGCCGCCGGACAGTTCGGATGGATATTTGTCGGCGGCATCGGCTGCAAGCCCGACCATACGGATCTTCAGATGCGCCAGCTCGTCCATCAGCGAGGTCGGCAGGTCGAGATACTCGCGCATCGGCACCTGAATGTTTTCCTTGACTGTCAGCGACGAGAACAGCGCCCCCTGCTGGAACAGCACGCCGAGCCGCATGTCGAGCGCGTTGCGCTGCGGCTCGTCGAGTTCGTCGAAATCCTGGCCGAGGATCTTGATCGTGCCGGAGCGGCGCGGCAGCAGCCGGAGCACGGTGCGCATCAGCACCGATTTGCCTGTGCCGGACGCGCCGACGAAGCCCAGGATCTCGCCGCGGTAGATATTGAGGTTCAGATTGTCGAGCACGACCTTGGAGCCGAAGCCGACGGTGACGTCGCGCGCCGACAGCACGATGTCCCTTTCGTCCTTGTCTTCCGTATCGATCGGTTTTTCGTCCACGCGGTCCGCCATCCTAGAAATCGATCGCTGCATAGAACATCGCAAAAAGCCCGTCCATCAGGATGACGACGAAAATCGCCTTCACCACCGCGGCCGTCACATGCTGGCCGAGCGATTCCGCGCTGCCACCAACCTTCAGCCCCTCGACGGCGGCGACGATGCCGATCACCAGCGCCATGAACGGCGCCTTGATCATGCCTGAGAGCACCGTCGACAGGGTCACCGCCTCATGCAGGCGCGAGAGGAAATTGGCGAAGGTGATGCCGGAATAGCCCCAGGCGACAGCGGCAGCCCCGCCCAGCGAAGCGAAATTTGCGAGCACCGTCAAGAGCGGCAGCGCGATGGTCAGCGCCACCAGCCGCGGGAAAATCAGCACGCCGATCGGGTTCAGCCCCATCACCTTCAGCGCGTCGATCTCCTCGCGCATCTTCATCGAGCCGATTTCGGCGGTGATGGCGCTGCCCGAACGGCCGGCGATCATGATCGACGTCAGAAGCACGCCGATTTCGCGCAATTGCAGGATGCCGACGAGATCGACGACGAAGACCTCAGCGCCGAAGTAACGCAGCTGGAAGGCGCCCTGCTGGGCGATGATGGCCCCGATCAGGAAAGACATCAGCAAGATGATCGGAACGGCGCGAACGCCCATATGGTCGATCTGGTTGACGATGGAGGCTGGCGAAACGCCGCTGCCGCGGCCGAACTTCATCTGCGCGCCGCGCACCGCCGAGCCGAGGATATACATGGAGGCGGCGAAATTGTCCCAGAGGTCGTAGGTCATCTTGCCGATCGGCGCGAAGATGCGCGCGGCAAGCGATACTTTTTCAGTCTGCTCCGGCTCGGGCTTGGCCGGCTCCTCGGAAAACATCTCCAGCATTTCGTCGATATGCGGGTTGGTGCCTTCGAAGCGAACCGTACGCCCGCCAGCCTCTTCTTGTTTCTTCAGCCGGCACAGCAGCCAGATGCCGGCTGTGTCGATCTCCGCAATGTCCGAGAGGTCTACCGTCAGGTCGCCGGTCTTCTTCTGCAGGAGCTTTTCGAAATCGCGCAGCACCAGATGGATGTAGGCGCTGCGCCAATTTCCCTGAAGACGCACACGCTGTCCCGAGCCATCAGCCTGGTCGTCCACTTGCAGTGAGGCGGCGTTGCGATTCTCGGCGTTCAAGATACTTGTGTCTTTCAAGGCTTACAGCGACATTGCGCGAATCGCGAAGCAGATCGTTCGCCCGGCGCGTCAATATACAGAAGCACCGTGCAATTTCCATGCTTGCAGGAGAGCAATAATGCCGCGCACCCTCGATATCCAGATGAATTCCTTTCCGATTGCCGGGACCTTCACCATCTCGCGCGGGGCAAAGACCGAAGCCGAGGTCATCACCTGCACGCTTGTCGAAGAGGGAGCGCAGGGGCTCGGCGAATGCGTGCCCTATCGCCGCTACGGCGAGACGATGGAGAGCGTTTTCGCCCAAATCGAGGCGGCTCGACCGCTGATCGAGGCCGGCATCTCACGCAGCGACCTGCTGTCCGCCATGCCGCCGGGTGCGGCCCGCAACGCCGTCGATTGCGCCCTCTGGGACCTCGAGGCGAAGCAGACAGGAGACAGCGTCGCCGCCCGCCTCGGCCTTTCCGCTCCGCAGCCGCTCACCACCGCATACACCATCTCGCTCGGCGAACCGGAGGTGATGGCCGCCCAGGCGCGCGAGCATGCCGGCCGCGCCCTGCTCAAGGTCAAGGTCGGCACCGGCGACGATGAAAGCCGCATCCGCGCCGTCCGCGCCGCCGCGCCCGATGCCGAAATCATCCTCGACGCCAATGAAGGCTGGCCGGAAGCGGTGTTGGAACGTCACCTCAATATCGCGGCGCAAGCGGGTGTGGCCCTCGTCGAGCAGCCGCTGCCGGCCGGCCGCGATGGGCTGCTTGCTGAAATCCGCCGCCCGCTCCTCGTCTGCGCCGACGAGAGCGTCCACCACACCGGCGATCTCGCAAGCCTTGCCGACCGCTACGACGCGATCAACATCAAGCTCGACAAGACGGGCGGCCTGACGGAGGCGCTGTCGATGAAGGCCGAGGCCGAACGGCTTGGATTCAGCATCATGATTGGCTGCATGGTCGGCACCTCGCTTGCCATGGCGCCCGCCGTTCTGCTTGCTCAGAATGCCGATTTTGTCGATCTCGACGGTCCGCTGCTGCTTGCCCGCGACCGCGAACCCGGTCTTCGTTACGCCGCTTCCCTGGTCTTTCCGCCCGAAACCACCCTCTGGGGCTGAAGATAATAGGCTGAGATGACGAGGCCGAGGCCGGAGAACGCGACCACGGCCATGACGTAATAGCTGACGACGCCGAGCCAGGCATAGAGATAACCCGACGCCAGGGTCATCAGCGCCATCGCCATGCCGACATAGAAGAAATAGGCGCCCTGCGCCGAGGATTCCTGCGTTTCCTGCACGGTCGCCACGATCCGCCGCTGCACGCCGGTATGCACGAAGGCGTAGGTAAAGCCATGGAAACATTGCAGCAGGAAGAAACCGGCAAAGCCTGTATTCATCGGAAACAGTATCCAGCGGCAGACGCTGATGGCGCAACCGAAGCGGATCAGCGTCCAGGCGTCGAAGCGACGGTTGAGACGCTTCGACAGGAAGAACACAGTCACTTCCGAAGCGACGCCGGCGCTCCAGAGCAGGCCGACCTGCGTGCCGGAGAAGCCGAGATGATGCCAGTAGATCGAGGAAAAGGCGTTCAGCACCGCATGGCTCGACTGCTGGATGGCGACGCCGATCAGAAGCAGCAGAAGGTGCGGCTCGCGCAGACCGCTGCCGGTGGCTGCCGGAATGTTGATCGGCTGGCCGCGCCGTCGCGTCGGTCCGATGCGCGGACAGAAGATCGCCATGACAACGGTCATGATAAAGCCGAACACCATGACCGGCAGCACCATTTCGCCGCCCCACCGGCTGATCAACTGGCCCCCGACCAGCGTCGAGACGATGAACGCGATCGAGCCCCACACGCGCATCGATCCGTAATCGAGCCCCCAGCGGCGCACGCCCGAGATGACGATCGATTCAACGACGGGCACATAGGGCGCGAAAGTGGCGCCCTGCAGCGCATAGACGATCGTCACGGGCCAGAAGGTCGTCGTCCAGAACAGCGCGATCGCCGTCAGCAGCGACAGGCAACCCGACCAGAGCAGCACGTCGGCGCGCTCCTTCAATCGATCGGCGATCATGGCGACGACAGGCGCCACCAACACGCGAACCACCATCGGTATGGCAAGGATGATGCCGATCTCGTGGTCGCTGAAGCTGTGGGTTGCGAGCCACACGGGAAAAAACGGCAGGACGATGCCGTTGACGAGCAGCGGCGCGCAATAGGAAAGCGCGCTAAGCATCCGGAAGCGCGGCGGCGCTCCCTCACCCGTCGGGGAATTTTGAGCGGGAATCATGGGTGGACCTGAAGGAAACTGGACGTTGTCCTAACACACCACCCTGGAGGCGACTATTGCGAGAAATAGCCGTCCTGAAACGTTTTAGAAAATAAATAGGGCCTGTCGCCTAACGGTAACGGCTAAATTCGAGGGAGCGCAGGCGCGGATGCGCCGGCGCCAAAATCAGGCGGCTTGTGGAGCCAGTTCTGCGTCTTCCCGCTCGACGGCGGCAAGTGCTGTTACACTGCTGGCGAGCGCCCGCCAGGTGATCAGTTCGAACGTACCATCCTCGTGCTCGGCGACCGCCGTGCAACTTTCCACCCAATCACCGGTGTTGATGTAACGGATACCGTCCATATCCTGGATGATGGCATGATGGATATGTCCGCAGATCACCCCATCGGCGCCATTTTTGCGGGCTTCCTCTGCCACGACACGCTCGAATTCACCGATGAAATTGACGGCATGCTTGACCTGCAGCTTCGCCCAGGCCGAGAACGACCAGTAGGGCATGCCAAGGCGACGGCGCACCGCCGCTAGGATGATATTGATACGGATCGCCGTGTCATAGGCCCAGTCGCCGAGATAGGCGAGCAGTCGGGCATTGCGGACGACGACGTCGAACTCGTCGCCGTGCAGGATCAGATATTTTCTGCCGTCGGCGCCGTCATGCATCATGCGCTCGACGACCTCGATGCCGCCGAAATGCATGCCCGGGAAGGCCCGAAGGAATTCGTCGTGATTGCCGGGAATATAGACGACGCGCGTGCCCTTGCGCGCCTTGCGCAACAGCTTCTGGACGACATCGTTGCAGACCTGCGGCCAGTACCAGCTGCGCTTCAGGCGCCAGCCGTCGACGATGTCGCCGACCAGCACGATCGTATCGGCCTCGTGGTGGCGCAGGAAATCCAGCAGGAAGTCGGCCTTCGCGGCCTTCGAGCCGAGATGGACATCGGAAATGAAGAGCGTGCGGAAATGTCTGGGTTCCATCATGTCTTTCACGAGCTGCCACTCATGTCCCATCTTTCATCTAGCCTTCCAAAAACAGACTCGTGTTTCAGGAAGATGACAAGACCGGGAAAAGCGCTGCAAACCCGATCATTCCGCGCGGGCAGGATGCCTGTCGCCGCGCGGGCAGGATGCCCGTCGCCGCCAGGCCTACCATGTTGCCCTGCGCATTCAGGGCGTTCATGATGGCGGCGATTCATATCCGACAATGCGGGATGGCTGATGCGTCTTTTTCTCGTTCGCCACGGCGAATCCCTCGGCAACATCAACGAACAGGCCTACCGCCAATTCGGCGATCACAACGTGCCGCTGACGCAGTGGGGCCATCGGCAGGCACTCGAGGCAGGCGGCGTGATCGCCTCCTATCTCAACGCATTGCCGAGCGCGGGTTTCGGCAAGCTGCAGATCTGGTACTCGCCCTTTCTGAGGACGCGGCAGAGCAAGGATGCGCTGCTCGAAGCCCTGCCGGAAAGCGTCGTCGGCGATATCAGGGAAGATTATCTGCTGCGCGAGCAGGATTTCGGTCTCTTCACCGAAATCTATGACCACGCCGAACAGAAGCAGAAGTTTCCCGAGGAGTTCGAAAAATGGGCAAGGCTGCGCAGCAACAGCGGCAAGTTCTACGCACGACCGCCGGATGGCGAAAGCCGGGCGGATGTGGCCCAGCGGGTGCGCCTGTTCCTGCAGACCGTTATGCACGATGCCGAAAATAGCGACCGCAACGTTGTGATCGTCGGTCATGGCGTCACCAACCGGGCGGTCGAAATGAATTTCCTGCACCGCCCCGTCGAGTGGTTCGAGCGCTCCGACAATCCTGGAAACGCCGATATCACGCTGATCGAGGGGACGCGCTCGCAAGGATACGAGTCGATCCTGCTGCATCAGGCCGCCGACCGGCAGCCGGGACAGGAAGGCGAACTGCGCGATGCCTATGGCGCAGACGTGACGCTTAGGCCGATGCCCGGCGGTTAGCGACGCCTTGCAGAGCGCCGCTACAGAACCAGTGGCGGGTCACGCTCACCAAATTGCCAGCGCCGTATTCGGCCCAATCCTCAAGCGCAGCGAACATCAATGCGTCATGTGGCCTTGCCCCGAAACTAGAGCCCCTTGATGGCGAGGACGTTGGCCACAAACCGACTCTATCATGAGGATCGCCTCAATGCATTGGAGCGACATCACCGCGCGGTTGCGGCTCGCCTTGGGCAGGTCCGCCGCGCGTTAAGCAAGCGCGCGGCGGAGGCTCCAACGCCTTGATTCCACGCCAGTCCCGTCAGGCAGCTCGCACCGCCGCCATCGGTTTCACGTTCTGATTCATCCGGAACAGATTGTTCGGATCGTAACGCCGCTTGATTTCGGCAAGGCGACCGTAGTTGGCGCCGTAAGCGCTTTCGACCCGATCGACCTCGTCCTCCGGCATGAAGTTGATGTAGGCGGTGCCGACCGAATGCGGCTTGGTTGCCTCGAAGAGCTCCCGCGCCCAACCGATACAGCTTCCATCCATCCCGGCTTCCCGCCAGCGCGCATGCACATTCATGACGAAATGCGAGCTTCGTTGCGGAAATGCAGTCGCCTCGGTGGGTACGCGGCCAGCAGCACCACCGACATGGCCGATGAAGATCTCGCATTCCGGTCCGGGCAGCTTGCGCACGGCGTTGAGCAGGACGTCGATCGCCGCATCCGAGAGAGAGGCGAAATCCTGGCTCTTCCAATAATTGCGCGCACCGGGCGTGAGCAGCGGGTCGAATGCCTGTTGCCAGCCGGTGAACGGCACTGGGCCGACGACGTCGGCAATCGGATTTCCGATCGCGCGCAATCTGGCCGTTGCCTTTTCGCCCGCCGCAATGTCTCCGCAATAGCACATGGCCAGCACCACGATCTCCTTGCCGTGCCATTCGGCCGGAAGGAACGGCAGCGGCGGCGCCTGACGCATCACCACCCAACAGGTCAGTTCGTCAGGGGCCGCCTCCAGCGCCTGCCGGTACTCCTTGAGCACCTTTTCAGCATCGGCGAAGGGATGCACGACGAGCCCGGCCAGAACCTCTGTGTTGAGAGGGTTGAGCTGGAATTCGAAAGAAGTCACGACGCCGAAATTGCCGCCGCCGCCGCGCAGCGCCCAGAAGAGATCCGGCATTTCTTTTTCGCTCGCCTTGACCAGCTCGCCATCGGCCGTCACCACATCAACCGAAAGCAGATTATCGAGCGTCAGCCCGAATTTGCGGGTCAGCCAGCCGAAACCGCCGCCGAGTGTCAGGCCGGCGATGCCGGTCGTGGAATTGATGCCGGTCGGCAGCACCAGCCCGAAGGCCAGCGTTTCCTTGTCGACGTCGGCGAGTGTCGCGCCCGGCTCGATCCTGGCGCGCTTGGTCTGTGGATCGACCCGCACCGATTTCATCGCTGACAGGTCGATGACGATACCGCCCTCGCAGACAGCATTGCCGGCGATGCCGTGGCCGCCGCCACGCACCGAAACGAGCAGATTATTGTCGCGTGCAAACCGCACCGCCCGCACCACATCGGCAGCACCGGCGCAGCGCGCGATAAGCCCGGGCCGGCGGTCGATCATCGCATTCCAGATCGTCCGCGCTTCGTTGTAATCCATGTCCTTACTGGTCAGGAGACTGCCGCGAAATCCGGCGGCAAAAGCATCGATGGCCACGTCATTGACCATCGTCTGCCCCCTTTGCAGGGTCGTGAGGTTCAAATTGTCCATGATTTCCTCCATGCGACCGGCGCCCCGCACCGTCGCAGCCGGCATCCTGCGCCTGTTGAGGTCGTCAAACAAGTTTTCCAAAAGGATTAGCCATTGGCATCAGGGTCGAATGGTCGTCCCGCGGGTCCCCCGCCCACCTCACGAAAACTTCTCCCATCCCTCATTTCCATACTGTCGCCCGTATCCGATTGATGTATGGAGGGAACTCCCCAAAAGACGTGCACGGAGGCGGCGATGGATCACCCGGAAAAATCCAAGACGGAAAAGAACCTAACGAGCGGCGATCTCGACGAACAGGCGCTTTTCTTCCACCGCTATCCCCGCCCCGGCAAGCTGGAGATCCAGGCGACCAAGCCGCTCGGCAATCAGCGCGACCTGGCGCTCGCCTATTCGCCCGGCGTTGCCGCCCCTTGCCTTGCTATCCGTGACAATCCCGAAATGGCAGCCGAATATACCTCGCGCGCCAATCTCGTTGCCGTCATCTCCAACGGCACCGCCGTGCTTGGCCTCGGCAATATCGGCCCGCTTGCCTCCAAACCTGTTATGGAGGGCAAGGCGGTGCTCTTCAAGAAATTCGCCGGCATCGACGTCTTCGATATCGAGATCGACGCCGCAGGCGTCGACCAGATGGTTTCGACCATAGCCTCGCTGGAGCCGACCTTCGGCGGCATCAACCTCGAGGACATCAAGGCGCCGGAATGTTTCGACGTCGAGCGGCGCCTGCGCGAGAAGATGAAGATCCCCGTTTTCCACGACGATCAGCATGGCACGGCGATCATCGTCGCCGCTGCGATCCTGAACGGGCTGGAACTCGCCGGTAAGAACATCGCCGACATCAAGATCGTCGCCTCCGGCGCGGGTGCCGCCGCCCTCGCCTGCCTCAACCTGCTTGTCATTCTCGGGGCAAAACGCGAAAACATCTGGGTCCACGATCTCGAAGGCCTCGTCTATGAGGGCCGCACCGAGCTGATGGACGAATGGAAATCCATCTATGCCCAGAAGAGCGACACGCGTACGCTGGCCGAAAATATCGGCGGCGCCGACGTCTTCCTCGGCCTGTCGGCGGCCGGCGTGCTGAAGCCGGAATTGCTGGCGCAGATGGCCGACAAGCCGTTGATCATGGCGCTTGCCAATCCGACGCCGGAGATCATGCCGGATCTCGCCCGTGCTGCCCGCCCCGATGCGATGATCTGCACCGGCCGCTCGGATTTCGCCAATCAGGTCAACAACGTCCTCTGCTTCCCTTATATCTTCCGCGGCGCGCTCGATTGCGGCGCCGAGACGATCAATGAGGAAATGAAGATGGCGGCCGTACGCGCCATCGCAGCCCTTGCCCGCGAAGAGCCGTCGGATGTCGCCGCCCGCGCCTACTCCGGCGAGACCCCGGTTTTCGGCCCCGATTATCTGATCCCCTCGCCCTTCGATCCGCGCCTGATCCTGCGCATCGCGCCTGCGGTCGCCAAGGCCGCCGAACAGAGCGGCGTCGCGCGCCGCCCGATCCAGGATTTCGACGCCTATCTCGACCAGCTGAACCGCTTCGTCTTCCGCTCCGGTTTCGTCATGAAACCGATCTTCACTGCGGCCAAGGCCGCCGAGCGCAAGCGCGTCATCTTCTCCGAAGGCGAAGACGAACGCGTATTGCGCGCCGCCCAGGTACTGCTCGAGGAAGGCCTTGCCGAACCGATCCTGATCGGCCGCCCGCAAGTCATCGAGACACGCCTGAAGCGCTACGGCCTGCGCATCCGGCCGCTGCAGGATTTCGAGGTCATCAACCCGGAAGACGATCCGCGCTTCCGCGAATATGTCGATCTCTATTTCTCCCTCGTCGGCCGCCGCGGCGTCATCCCGGAAGCCGCCCGCACCATCGTACGCACCAACACCACCGTCATCGGCGCGCTGGCGCTGAGACGCGGTGAGGCCGATGCGCTGATCTGCGGCCTGGAAGGCCGTTACGAGAAGCATCTGCGCGACGTCCGCCTGATCATCGGCAAACGCAAGGATGTCCGCGACTTCTCAGCCCTCAGCCTGATGATCTCGCAGCGCGGCGCCACTTTCTTCACCGACACCTACGTCACCTTTAATCCGAACGCCGAAGAGATCGCCGAGGCGACGGTGCTCGCGGCCGAGGAAATCCGCCGTTTCGGCATCACCCCGCGCGCCGCTCTGGTCTCGCATTCCAACTTCGGCTCGCGTGAATCCGAAAGCGCCACGAAGATGCGCAACGCCCTGCAGCTCGTGCGCGAAGCCGCACCCGACCTCGAGGTCGATGGCGAGATGCACGGCGAAAGCGCCATCACCGAGGCACTGCGCAAGCGCGTCATGCCGGACACGACGCTGCACGACGAGGCGAACCTCCTGGTTTTCCCGAACCTCGATGCCGCCAATATCACGCTCGGTGTGGTAAAGTCGATGACGGACGGTCTGCATGTTGGCCCGATCCTGCTCGGCACCGCCCTGCCCGCCCACATCCTCGCCCCCTCGGTCACCTCCCGCGGCGTCGTCAATATGGCGGCACTCGCCGTCGTCGAGGCATCGCAACCGGCCTGAGCCGGCTCAGACTGCTGACAAAGTCGGCCAACTCCTCGCCATGATCGGGCTTGTCCCCAGCATCTGCAGCCGGTTGATTTGCAGGCGCGGGGCCTGGGATATAATCCTTCGGTACGAGCGGCCTTGAAGCCGCTCCGACACATGTCCTGATGCCGTCTCAGGCACTCCGCAGGGACAGGCGCCCTTTATCCGCGAGCGCATCCGCGCGCTCGTTGCCGGCAATGCCGGAATGGCCTTTGCACCAGGCGATGGTCACCAGACCATTCTGGGATAGTTGAAGATCGACCGCTTTCCAGAGTTCCGCATTGGCGATCGTTCGGCTTCGGGTATTCCCGTTCGGGTTGCTTTTCTTCCAGTCGCTGTTCTTCCAGATATGTCGCCGGCTGTTGCAGCCTTTGACGGCATAGACGGAATCGGACCAGATAGTCGCAGGCTCGCCGCTTGCTCCGCTGTTGATCCAGATTGCCGCCCTGAGGACGGCGGTCAATTCCATCGAATTATTGGCGGAATCCTCGACGCCACCGAAGCCGGAGGCGATCTCGGCGGCATCACGATAGGCGACAAATGCCCAGCCCCCGTGCCCGGAACCGGGTTCATAACAACCGTCCACGAAGACGTGGAGGCCGTGTTGGGCTTCGGGTATCCCGACTGTCGCAGCAGGGGAGCGAAGTTCGTTGGAAATACCTGACATTTTCGCCGTCCTTCTCGCCTTCGCCGCGCCCACCGCAAGACCACTGCGGCTTGCGGCGACCTGCCCCATATCCCACGTCTTGATCACCTCCCGCGGCGGCGTCAACATCGAAGCACTGGCCGTGATCGAGGCGTGGTAAGTGCGGTATCATAAAGAATGCACCGTCTGTAAACCTACCCGGCGCCAAGCGGCATTGCAGCGACCGGAGTTCTCCCTATCCCTCGTTGGGGGGGTAGTGGCGGAGGTAGCTATGAAAGCTGATCTGGCGAGCGAGAAGAAGAATCAAGTCCCGGAAAATTGAAAGAAGAAAGTCCCGCTTTTGGCGGCACAACAAATTCTCCCCACAGATGGGTCGCCCGCATTTGCTGGATAAGATCGCGAAAATGCGCTAGGAATTTCTCCAAGCTTATTAAGAGAAACACGTTAAGAGACAACGCGCGGCGATCGAGGCCGCAATCGACCGATCGATTCTTTGCTCATTCCGGGACGACGCCGTGAAACGCCGAAACCTGTCTCTTGCCCTTCTCCTTGCCTTTGCGGCGCCTGCCGCCGCGCAAAACAGCGCCGTCTGTGAGGACCTGCGCGGTCGCCTTGCCGACTTGCCGCGATCGATCGGCAATGGCAACGGCCCGGAAGCCCGCCAATATTCCAGCGCCATGGCCGAGCAGAACCTCGAGCTGCGCAAGGTTCGCAACGAGCTGCGCAGCAATGGCTGCACCTCGGGCAGCATGGTGGTGATCGGCGGCGAGAATGACGATTATTGCGCCGAACTTTCGCAGTCCGAAGCGCGCATGATCGACAATATCCACTATCTCCAGGACCGCCGCAACGAACTGGCCGACCAGAACGGCGCCGATGACGACGCACGCCGCGAACTGGTCGCGGCTCTCGACCGCAATGGCTGCAACAGCGAAAACTTGTATGCCCCGAGCGATCGCAGCGCCGCCGACCCCGCGCCAAGCGTCGAGGAACAGGCGCTACGCACCGATACTTTCATTCCGCTCGGCGGCGGTGAAGAGGTCGATCCGCGTTACGGCCTGCCGCGGGCCGAGATGCTCTCGCCGGTCAGCACCATGTGCGTGCGCAGCTGCGACGGCGGCTTCTTCCCGATCAGCTCGAACGCCACGTCGGTCGATTTCGGCCGCGATGCTCAGACCTGCGCCAAGATGTGCCCGGGCATCGAGACTGAACTGTTCTATCGTGACGTGACGAGCACCGAAGCCTCGAATATGATCTCGGTCGCAACGGGCACGCCCTACAGCGCCATGAAAAATGCCTTTGCCTACAAGAACCGCACGCCCGGGGAAAAGTCCTCCTGCGCCTGCAATCTCACAGCCTATTATGAGGAGATGCGCGGCAAGCAGGCGGTGAGCGAACCGCCGCAGCAGGGCTCGATCACCACCATCCGCACCAAGGCGAAGGATGCCGCCGCGCCGCAACCGTCCGTTCCCGAGCGCCCCTACGATCCCACACAGAACCGCGTCCGTCAGGTCGGCCCGCAGTTTCTGGCCGGCGATCAGGGCTCGATCGACCTCGCCAATCCGGCAACGCCAGGCCCGCAGCCACAACAGCAGCAGTGATTGAACAGCTGGAACTGCGGTGGCGGAGCAATAGCGGCGTTGTGCCAGGCCGCATGAGATGACGGCGATGTCACGTGAACGTGCGGCGGGATGTGAATGCGGGTCGCTTGAGCATGGTCAGTAGGTCGTACGACCGCCGCTCAGGTCGAACGTCGATGCGGTCGTGAAGGAGTTCTCCTCGGAGAGCAGCCAGACGACCATCGAAGCGATCTCGTGAAGTTCAACAAAACGGTCGCGCGGAATGCGGACGCGCATATATTCGATAAACTCGGATGTCAGCCCGTCCAATATAGGTGTCTTTGCTGTGGTTGGCGTTACCGCGTTCACGGCGATTCCTGTCTTTGCGAGTTCCTTGCCAAGAGACTTGGTGAAGCCCAGCACACCAGCTTTCGCTGCGCTGTAGGCGGCGATGTTCGGATTTCCTTCCTTGCCCGCAACCGAAGAGATGTTCACAATCCGCCCGTAGTCGCGCTTTAACATGACCGGAACGACGTGCCGGCAACAATTGAAGGTTCCCGTGAGGCAGACATCGACGACGTCTTTCCATTCACCGAAATCGTATTCGATCGTGGGCTTGACCGGACCGGTAATCCCGGCGGAATTGACGAGGCCGTCGATACGGCCAAAAATCTCCTCGGTCGCCGCCGCCGCATTTTTCACTGATACGGGATCTGCGACGTTGACGCCGAAAGCGACCGTGCCAGATCCGAGAGCGGAAGCGCTGTCCTTCGCCATGTTTTCGTTCAGGTCCCAGATGGCCACCTTGCCACCGGACTGGATGACGCGCTCTGCGATAGCGTAGCCGATGCCGCGCGCACCGCCTGTGATCACGATGATCCGTTCCTTCAAGTCGATCATGTTCATTGGGCCGTTATCCTCCGAGTGAGCCACCGATAGCCGAATATCTATTGGAAATTCCGGGATTTCGCCTTCAGCGTATCGATATGAAGGTCAGGAATTTATCCCGAGTCCGAAACTATGCCGAGCCCATTCCCTAAAGCCCGAGATTTCCGGTAATCAAGGATTAAAAGCTCGGCATAATTTGAACGCTTTGGAAGACCGGGTATGCCCGAAGCGGAAATCTTTGTCTGCATCCGTTACTCCGAAAGGCATTCTGCAGCCCCCTTGTGTATAGACATTGGCGCACGCTATTCGAACAGTAGGAGATGCTATGAACAGCAATCTTAAAGAGCTATCGTTTCAACAGGTTGATGTTTTTTCCTCGGAGCGAATGGGTGGAAATCCACTTGCGGTGGTAGTGGATGCGGACGATCTTGATACATCAACGATGGCCAAGTTTGCCAACTGGACCAATCTAAGCGAGACGACCTTCCTCCTAAAGCCGACGGTCCCGGATGCTGATTATCGCGTCAGAATTTTCACGCCGCATCAGGAGCTACCCTTTGCCGGACACCCGACTTTGGGTAGCTGCCACGCATGGCTGACCTTGGGCGGAAAGCCAAAGCAGCCAGTTGTCATCCAGGAATGTCAGGCGGGTTTGATCCGGATCAGAAGAGACGGCGATATCCTCTCATTTCTGGCTCCAGATTTGATCAAGACTGGACATATCGATAACGATCTAATGAAACGAGTTATGAGCGGTCTAAGTCTGTCACCTGAGATGATAGTCGATGCGAGTTGGGTAGACAACGGTCCCGGTTGGATGGCCTTGCTCCTGAAAAGCAGAGACGATGTCCTACGTGTCCGTCCGAACTACCAGAGTATTTCCGGACTAAGGGTAGGCCTGATTGCACCATGTTTGGGGGACGTCGATGGTGTGGATTTCGAGGTCCGCGCCTTCACCGCCGCTGGTTACGAAGACCCAGTCACTGGTAGCCTAAATGCGGGTTTGGCAAAATGGCTCATTTCCGCAAATCTCGCGCCGCCTTCATACATCGCTGCGCAAGGGACGGTCTTGGGCAGGTCAGGGCGGGTTCATGTCCGGCTCGAATCTGAAGATATTTGGGTTGGCGGCAATGTCGTTACCTGCATAAACGGAAAAGCTATCCTCTAAGACAGTCATCGACCTGAGGCCGATGACTGCAATTGGCGCTTTCCTGCCTACTGAAAGTTCCTCGATAATTGGTGGGGTCGGCATGGACGTCGCGGCCCTCACCGCGATGTCCCTAGCTCCGGCAGGGATCAGAGTTTGTCTAAAAACGCCAATAGCTTGTCGCCAGCCCTGAACCGGCCAGGCGATTGTCCATTATACGGATCGATCTTGGCTAGAGCGGCCTCCTTGATCCTGCTCTCATTGATCCTTTCACTTGGCAGCGCTTCGCGGTATAATTAGAGCGGGCTAAAATAGAAAATGGGACGGCCGTCAAAACAGAAAACCTTCCGTCTTTGGGCCGGGGATCAACTATGGGGGTCGAAAATGCTTAGCGGCTTTAGCAGGGCCTGCGCGCTAATCCTTTTGTCAGGGAACTTCGCTTTCGCCCAATCGGATCAGATAGAGCCAAACGCTGGAATGTGGAAGACGTGGGTAATCACGTCGGGCAAAGACTTCCGAGTCCCGCCCCCACCGGATACTTCCGCAACCGAGTTGGAGCAGGTTCGCGAACTTGTCGCAAAGAACGATGCGCAGGTCGCCGCCAAGATCACATTCTGGGACGCCGGTTCGCCCGGCTATCGATGGATCGACCTGGTCAACAACCGTCTTCTCGCAAACCAGACGATCCCCAATGCGCATCGCGTCTACACCTATTTGACGATGGCGGTCTACGACGCCACCATCGCGGCTTGGGAGTCGAAATACTTCTACAATCGCCCCCGCCCGAGCGAGGTGGATACGACACTGCCGACTGCGCTGCCTACGCCTCGGAGTCCCGCTTATCCATCCGAACACGCGGCCGCCGCCGCCGCCGCCGCGACCGTTCTTGCCTATTTCTTTCCCGACGAGGCGTCGTCGTTCCAGGCGATGGCCGAAGAAGCCGCACAGTCGCGTGTCCTTGCCGGTGTCCAGTTCCCAAGCGATTCATCCGCCGGCCTGGAACTGGGGCGACGCGTGGCAGAGCAAGTGATTGCGCGGGCAAAGGCCGACGGCTCCGATGCCGTCTGGACCGGCACCGTGCCGACCGGGCCGTGCATGTGGGTCGGAGACAAACCCGCCAATGCAACCATGCCAAACTGGAAGCCGATCCTGCTCGAGACAGCCGATGAATTCAGGCCACCGACTCCGCCCGACTGCAAGTCTGCGGCCGTGAAGGCCGAGACGGATGCAGTCCGCCAGTTTGAGCGAAAATTCCCCAACAGCTACAAGGCGTTCTACTGGCAAAGTCCATCCGGCCTGTTCACAGACTGGTATGACTATGCCAGCAAGTGGATGTTCGAGGACAAGACGGATTCGAACCCGCCGCGCGCCGCACGGGCTTACGCGATGCTCGCAACGGTCTACTACGACGCCTACATTGCAAGCAACGACGGGAAATACGCTTATTGGTACCTGCGGCCCAACATGCTTGACCCGAGCATCACTCCCCTGTTCGCAGTGCCGGCCCATCCCAGTTATCCGTCGAATCACTCCACGTTGTCGACTGCCCGATGCGAGGTGCTTGCCTATCTGTTCCCCGACCAGGCGGAGTTCATCCGAACGGTCGGCAAGGAAGCGGGCGATTCCCGCATCTGGGCCGGCATCCACTATGAAATGGACAACCGGGCCGGTGCCGCACTTGGCAAAGCAGTCGCCGGGAAATTCATCGAGCGGGCAAAAAAAGACGGGGCAGACTAGCGGAAGGGCCGCTAGCGCCTTTCTCCCGAAATGTCGCAATCCTAAGCGAAGGGTTCTCGGTGGAACGTTCCGTTCACTCAGCAGCCGACGTGCGAGGCAGCAACGTTTCTCAAACGATGCGGATGCGGCGCGTCACCTGGCCATTGCTTTCCCAGTATGTGTGCTTTTTGGCGATCAAGGGATCGTCCATCGCCGGTTGAATTTGCCCTGCGGTACTGATCGCGCGCGAGGTCACCGTGTGTTCTCCAGGCGAGGGATTTGGCCAATCCAGTGACCAAATCTTCCAGGCGTATTCGGCCTCCTCGCTGTGATCGATGACTGCCGGCATCCAGGGCCCTTGATCAATTTTCAGTTCGACCCGGTCGATCGGTGCACCCCAGGCTGCGCCGACGACCCGGTGACCCGAGTCGTTGCGCGTGACCTTGGCGGGCGCGGATTTCAGCAAGGCCCGGCCGACCGAGGTCTCGGCCCGCACGGTCTCGCCTTTGTGCTCTTCCTCCCGGATGGTGACATAGTCGCGGCCCATCAGCAGGCTCATGAAGCGGGTGTCGCGAACCTCGATGCCCTTCAGCCACTTGACGTTGGCGATCCCGTACCAGCCCAGAGTTATCAGCCGCAGCGGGAAACCGTTGGGGGCAGGCAGGGTCGCTCCGTTCATTTCGTAGCAGAGCAGATTGTCGGGGTTCATCGCGTCTGCGAGCGACATGCTGCGAGCGAAGTTCTGTTGCATCTTGATGTCGCGAATCGTGACCTCGCCTTTGTCGGTGCCGAAGAAGACGACCTCTAGGTGTTCAGTCCCCATCCATCATGGAAGACGAGTTCCTCGAGCGGCAGCCGCTGCCGCCAGCCTTTGACGGACAGTTCCGGCTCGTCATAGAGCCGGTCGACGAAACCGGCACAGAGCCAGGCGACCACCTCGATATGCTGGGGTATACCGAGAATGCTCTTCAGGTCGCTTTCATGAAAGATGCTGACCCAGCCGATCCCGACCCCTTCCGCCCGCGCCGCAAGCCAGAGATTCTGGATGGCGCAGACTGTGGAATAGCTATCCATCCTGGGATTGTGCGTGCGCCCCAGCACGACGCTGCCGCTGCGGGTAGGATCGCAGGTCACGCATATGCCGAGCGGCGCCTCGACGATGCCTTCGAGCTTGAGCGAGCGGTAGGCCTGCCGCCGTTCGCCTTCGAACATCAGCGCCGCCTCCTCGTTGGCCCTCGCAAAAGCATCCCGGACGCGCGCCCGCACGGTTGCGCTTTTCACCAGAATGAAATTCCACGGCTGCATAAAGCCGACGGAGGGTGCATGATGGGCAGCCGTCAGCAGCCGCTGCACAAGGTCATCCGGCAAGGGATCGGGCAGGAACTGGCTGCGAACGTCGCGCCGCGTCATGATCGCATGATAGACGGCCTCGCGTTCGGCCAAGGAAAAACCGGACGCCGCCGAAAGGGCATCATCATCAAAGGGTCGCATCGTCAAATCCCCAACAACGCAACCGCCCCGCCGTCCGCGCGGATCGGTCTATCTAGCCAGGCCGGTCTTCTGACTCGGCGTCATCCGTCTGCCGCAGCCTTCCCGGCAAAAAGCCAGTGGCGTGATGAAGCGGCAAGCGTCAGCCTTACAGCGTTGGGCACGTTCCGGCTTTGCACCGGATTCCCGATTCTCCCGCCTGGACGGCGGGCACCTGACGGCGCATCTATTTCAGGAAAGCGCGGCGGCGGCAAGCCGGCCCTCATACCGCCGACACGTTGCATGCGACATCGACTTCATGGACAGAGGCGCATCGCTGCCTTAGAAACAAACCGATCCTGACCGACGCCCATGGCGCCGCACTTTTTCTCTTTGCACTTTGGTTGCCCGTGCCCCGCCTCACGCCCATGATCCTTGCGGTCGCCCTGTTCATGGAACAGATGGATTCGACGGTGATCGCCACCAGCCTACCGGCGATCGCAGCCGATATCGGCACCTCGCCGATCGCGCTGAAGCTCGCCGTTACCAGCTATCTCGTGGCGCTGGCGATCTTCATCCCGATCAGCGGCTGGATGTCCGATCGTTTCGGCGCACGCAACATCTTCCGCATGGCGATCTTCGTTTTCATGATCGGTTCGATCGCCTGCGCCTTTTCCAATTCGATCACGGCCTTCGTCATCTCACGCCTGATCCAGGGCGCCGGCGGCTCGATGATGACGCCGGTCAGCCGCTTGCTGCTGGTCCGGGGAACGCCGCGTCACGAACTCGTCGATGCCATGGCCTGGCTCACCATTCCAGCGTTGATCGGTCCGATCATGGGTCCGCCGATCGGCGGCTTCCTCACCACCTACCTCACCTGGCACTGGATCTTCTGGATCAACGTCCCGATCGGCGTGCTCGGCATCATCCTCGTCACCCGTTTCCTGCCGGCGGTTGAGCCACGCAGTCCCCGGCCGATGGATTTCCCCGGCTTCTTTCTTTGCGGCCTCGGCTTCTCCGGCTTCGTCTTCGGCCTGTCGGTGATCAGCCTGCCGGCCGTGCCCGTTATCTATGGTTACGTCACCGTTGCGATCGGCATCCTTGCCGGCCTCCTATACCTCCTGCATGCCCGCCGCGTGCCCTATCCGCTTCTCGATCCGAAGATGTTCCGTTACCCGATGTTCCGGGCGGCAATCCTCGGCGCCTCGAATTTCCGCATGGGACTTGGCGCCCTGCCTTTCCTGATGCCGCTGATGCTCCAGCTCGGCTTCGGCCTGACGCCGCTGCAATCGGGCTCGGTCACCTTCGTCAGCGCGCTCGGCTCCATGGGCTCGAAATTCGCCGCCTCGCGCACCTTCAATGCCTTCGGCTTCCGCACGGTGATCTCCCTCACCACCTTGCTGGCGGCGATCTTCCTCGGCATCAACGGCCTGTTCACCGCCGAAACGCCACTGTTCCTGATCATGGCCTGCCTGCTGATCGGCGGCCTGTTCCGCTCCATGGCTTTCTCCGGCGTCAACGCCATGGCCTTCGGCGATGTCGATGATGCCGACAGCAGCCAGGCAACCGCAATCAATGCCGTTGCCCAGCGTATCTCCATGGCGATGGGTGTGGCGATCGCCGGCGGCATCCTCGAAATTTCCAGCAGCTTTCACGACGGCAGGCTGCTGGTCTCGGATTTCCACATCGCCTTCTTCAGCGTCTCGGCGATTTCGGCGCTGGCCTGCATCACCTTCCTGCGCCTGCCCCAAGATGCCGGCGCTGAACTGACGGCGCGCGGCCGCAAGCGCCGGCACGTCGAGCCGGAAGAGGCCGTGGCTGAAAATAGCTGATCTCCCTGACGCCACGGAAGCCCTGCTACACCCACCGGTTCGCAAGGCTCGGCGCCGGCGGCAGCAGGCGCGAATGGCACGCGTGTGCTCAGCATTCGTTTCTACTTTATGATTTATTCACACATCAAATACACACTGCGTTTGCGCGTTTTGGGTTGCTATCAGGACATGGGCATGAGCGCTCGTGATGCGACCGTCAGCGTCGATGCCCGTATTGATACGCCAGTCGGGAACATGTCCGACTGAGCCGCAATTCTAGGCCGCCGCGGAATGTTCCATTTTTTGAAAACGATGCCTCTGACAGCCAAGCTGGCGGCGATTATCGTTGCCGTAAACCTCTGCGGCATTTCCGCTTTCGCCACCTATACCTGGATGTACGAAACCCGGGCGTTGATCGATGGCGCCAAGGCGAACTGGTCCAAGGATGCGGAGCAGTTTGCATCTCTGGCCGCCGGCGGCGTGAAATGGGGGAAGGCGAACGCCGTTCGCGAGGCTTATTCGCTCTACCGCGACGACCCCTCGCTCGATCTTGTACAGTTTGCCGCATTCAACGCGGAACCGGCATCAGTCGATACGTGGACACGCGACGGCATCAACGGTTTGCCTGCACCCGCCGATCTGGCGAAGCGTCTCAGCGCGAAACCGGAAAAGACGACTGTCGATGATAGCGGAACATCCGCCGGCGTGGTCACGATCATCGCGCCGCTTCCGCTGGATAAGGCAGGCAAGGCCACCGGCTACATCGTCACGAACTGGTCTGTCGAAAAAATCGCTTCCGAAGTCAGGCAGAAAGTTCTCATTTCGTTGCTCACGCAGTCCGCGATCACCGCCATGGCCGTCGTTGCCTTCCTTCTCGCCATGCGCAGCCTGGTCGGCCGGCCCATCAGGGTGATCAGCGAACGAATTAGCGCGTTGCAGAAAGGCGATCTGGTCTCTCCCGTCACCTACAGGGAAAATGGCGACGAGATCGGCTTTCTGGCGCGAGCATTGGAAGTTTTCCGTCACGAGGCGATTGCGAAGGTCGAGAGAGAGCAAGCCGCTGCCGAGCAGAGTGCTTCGCTCGACGCCGAACGGGCGCGCAACGCATTGTTGACCGAAGAGGCCAGCAACACGCAACGGCTGGTCATGAACGCTCTCGCAAATGCATTGGAAGGCCTTGCCGCCGGCGACTTCTCGATACACCTGGCCGATGTCGGTCCCGAATTCGATAAATTGCGGCAGGATTTCAACAACATGGTCGATGCGGTCGCGGCCGCTCTGACAGAGATCAAGACCGCTTCCGTGGCGGTTGAAACCGGCTCGAGCGAGCTGGCGACCTCCGCAGATCAACTCGCCAGGCGGACCGAGCAACAGGCAGCAGCATTGGAACAGACCGCCGCCGCACTGGATGAGGTGACCACGACGGTCAGAACATCGTCGCAACGGGCCGAAAATGCCGGGCAGTTGGTCGAGGAGACAAAGCGGAGCGCCCATGTCTCGGCGACGGTGGTGCGTGATGCGATCGGGGCGATGGACCGGATTCAAACCTCGTCGAGCCAGATCGGCCGCATTATTGGCGTCATCGACGAAATCGCCTTCCAGACGAACCTGCTTGCGCTGAACGCCGGCGTCGAGGCGGCGCGCGCCGGCGAAGCCGGCAAGGGTTTTGCGGTTGTCGCGCAGGAAGTGCGTGAGCTCGCCCAGCGGTCTGCAAATGCAGCCAAGGAAATCAAGAACCTGATCAATGTGTCGGGCGACGAAGTTGCTGCGGGCGTCGGGCTGGTGAACCAGACCGGCGATGCCCTCCTGAAGATTGAGGAGCAGATCAACCGCATCAGCGACAGCATCGCTTCCATCGTCCAATCCTATCGCGAACAGGCGACGGGCCTGCAGGAAATCAACAGCGCGATCAACCAGATGGATCAGACGACACAGCAGAACGCGGCAATGGTCGAGGAAACCAACGCAGCCTGCCACGAACTGCTGTCGCAAGGACGCCTGCTGCAGGACTCGGCCGGCAGGTTCATCGTCGGCGCGTCAGCGGCAAGCCAGCCCAAAGCCGTTCAACCCACCCGCCAATCTCGTCCCGAGCCGAGAGCCTTCGTGCAGCGGCATGCAGGAAATGCCGCCGTTGCCGCCGCTGCTCCCGGAGCCTGGGAGGAGTTCTGACGTCGTCTTCGCCCGATAAGCCTTAGTTCTCAACAACCTATAATCAGGAAGGAAACAGTTGTGAAGAAACTCGTGCCCGCATTTCTTTTGGCCTGCACCGCATTTGCAATGCCGATGGCCGTATCCCTCGCACAGGATGCCAAGCTTGCCCCGATCTCCGACTACGTGACGAGCGACGTAAAGCCCTGGCTGAACGACCCTGCCATCATCGAGGCCGTCAAGGCGCAGAATGCTGCCAACGCCAATCTCAGCGCTGCCGATATCGACGCCCTCGACAAGAAGTGGCGTGCCGAAGTCGATGGCTCCGACCACGCCATGATCGACGGCGTGCTCAACAATGCGCTGTCGAAATTCCTTCAGGGCAAGAAAGAAGCTTCTGGCGGCAAGATCACCGAGATCTTCGTCATGGACGCAAAGGGGCTGAATGTCGGTCAAAGCGACACCACATCCGATTACTGGCAGGGCGATGAGGGCAAGTTCCAGAAGTCCTTCGGAGCCGGCAAGGACGCCGTCTTCGTCGATGAGATCGAAAAGGATGAATCGACCCAGACGCTCCAGTCGCAGGCAAGCGTCACGATATCAGACGACGCGGGAACGCCAATCGGCGCCATCACCGTCGGCGTGAACGTTGACGCCCTGTGATCTCAGGAACTGCGTTTTCTAGAACAGTGCGAATGACCGTCGCCCGAGAGCATCTTTAGAGCGACAGGTTTAAACAAAGCTTAGAGCGCGTCGCATGCACGAGATCGAGTGCGACGCGCTTCTTGCCTCGCCGGGGTGTCCCTCCGTAGAAGCCGTTGCCGTCCCCCGGAGCGCTGGATTTTCGGACAGAAAATTCTACGTGACATCACGCAGGCGTGGCGCTACATACGCCCCATGTCGATCACATCAATCAACGCCTTGGGATTTTATTGGTACCGCTGCTCTCAGCGGATGCGGGTCCATGCGTAACTGAATTCGACGCGACGACAACCCGAACAGCCGCTAGTCTACCTGGCGGCTTTTTTGTTCCGCACGGTATGACCAAACAGGAGCCATACCGTGTCTGATACCATTGATGATCTGCGTATCGTCGAGATCACCCCACTCACCAAACCTGCCGATATCATCGCGGAAATTCACCGCAATGCTACTGTCACGGACACCGTGACCAGCAACCGTGATGCGATCCATAAGATCCTCCAGGGCGAAGACGATCGCCTGATCGTCGTCATCGGCCCCTGCTCCATCCATGACCCCGTTGCGGCTCGGGAATATGCCGCACGGCTGGAGGAACAGCGACGCCGCTTCGCCGACGATCTCGAGATTGTCATGCGCGTCTATTTCGAAAAGCCTCGCACGACCGTCGGCTGGAAGGGCCTGATGAACGACCCGCATCTCGACGGCAGCTACCGGATCGAGGAAGGGTTGAGGATTGCGAGACGCCTGCTGCTCGATATCAATGCGATGGGCCTTCCGGCCGGCGTCGAATTCCTCGACACGATCACGCCGCAATATATTGCCGATCTCGTCAGTTGGGGTGCGATCGGCGCACGCACGACCGAAAGCCAGGTGCACCGGCAGCTTGCCTCCGGCCTTTCCTGCCCGATCGGCTTCAAGAACGGCACCGATGGCGGCGTTCGCGTCGCGCTGGATGCCATCCTCGCAGCCTCGCAGCCGCATCACTTCCCGGCCGTCACCAAGGACGGCCAGGCAGCAATTGCCTCGACGACTGGCAATGACGACTGCCACATAATCTTACGCGGCGGCAAGCGGCCGAACTATGAAGCGGCCGATGTCGAAGCGGTCACCGGCGAAGCCATCAAGCTCAGTGTCGCCCCGCGCATCCTCATCGATGCCAGCCATGCCAACAGCGGCAAGGATCCGATGAACCAGCCGCTCGTCGTCAAATCCGTGGCCGCGCAGATTGCCGCCGGCAACAGCGACATCAAGGGCATGATGATCGAAAGCAACCTCGTCGCCGGCCGCCAGGACCTCGTTCCCGGCAAGCCGCTGGTCTATGGCCAGTCCATCACCGATGGCTGCATCGACTGGGATATGTCGGTCGCGGTGCTGGAAGATCTGGCAAAATCAGCCCGCGAGCGGCGCCGGACCTAGTCAGCCGGAAAATAGCGGACATAGGCGAATTCTTCGCCATCAGGAGACCAGCAGGGCACGTTGATTGTGCCCTGCCCCCCGAAGAGCTCGAACAGCGTCTTCAGATTGCCGCCGTCCATGTCCATCAGCCGCAGCCGCACGTCGAGATCGCGCGGATGGTCGAAAACCGAGGGGTCGTAGGAGAGGATCAACACCTTGTCATTCGAAGGCGACGGATGAGCGAACCAGTTGCCCTGATTGTCGGAGGTCACCTGCTCGAGCCCGGTGCCGTCGGGGTGGATGCGCCAGATCTGCATCAGCCCGGTGCGGCTGGAATTGAAATAGATCCATTGCCCGTCGGCGGAATAATCCGGCCCGTCATTGCGGCCTTCGCCATGCGTCAGCCGCGTCTCGGCACCACCGTCGACGGAGATGGTGTAGATATCGAAGACGTCGTCGCGGATGCCGCAATAGGCAAGCTGGCGCCCATCCGGCGACCAGCCATGCCAGTAGGACGGCAGGTTCTGAGTGACAAGCCGCGGCGTGCCGCCTTCGATCGGCAAGGTATAGATCGCCGACTTGCCGAATTCGGTCTTGTCGGAGATGACAATCTTCGTCCCGTCGGGCGAAATGCCGTGATCATTGTTGCAGTTGACGGCAAAGCCGGTATCGACCTTGACCATCTCGCCGCCATCGAGCGGCAACCGGTAGAGCAACCCGTCGCCGTTCAAGAGCAGGTAGGAACCATCGGGCGAGAAATTTGGCGCCTCGACCAGTTTCTCCGTCTGCCAGACCTCGCGGGCCCTGCCCGTCTTGACGTTGTAGATCTCGACCGAGCTGCGCATGTTTCCTCCCGATATTTCCATGGTCTCAGCGGTCCCGGAACCGATTGGTGATGGGATAGCGCCGGTCGCGACCGAAATTCTTCTTGGTGATCTTTACCCCCGGCGCCGATTGCCGCCGCTTGTATTCGGCGAGATAGAGCAGATGCTCGACCCGGTGGACGGTCGCAACATCATGGCCGCGCGCGACGATCTCCTCGACCGCCATTTCCTTCTCCACCAGGCATTCGAGAATATCGTCGAGAACGGGATAGGGCGGCAGCGAATCCTGGTCCTTCTGGTCGGGACGAAGCTCGGCCGAAGGCGCCTTGTCGATGATATTCTGCGGGATCACCTCGCCAGACGGCCCTAGCGCACCCGGCGGTACGTTTTCGTTGCGCCAGCGGGAAAGCGCATAGACCTGCATCTTATAGAGATCCTTAATCGGGTTGAAGCCGCCGTTCATGTCGCCGTAGAGCGTGGCGTAGCCGACCGACATTTCCGACTTGTTGCCCGTCGTCACCACCATCGAGCCGAACTTGTTAGAGATTGCCATCAGGATGACGCCCCGCGCCCGGCTTTGCAGGTTCTCTTCGGTAATGCCACTGTCCGTGCCTTCGAAAAGGCTGGCGAGCGCGCTGCTGAAACCCGTCACCGGCTGTTCGATCGGCACGATATCGTAACGGCAGCCGAGCGCCTTGGCGCAATCGGCCGCGTCCTTCAGCGAATCCTCGGAGGTGTAGCGGTAAGGCAGCATGACGGTGCGCACCCGCTCTTCGCCAAGTGCATCGACGGCGATCGCCGCGCAGATCGCCGAGTCGATGCCGCCGGAAAGGCCGAGCACGACGGTCTTGAAGCCGTTCTTGTTGACGTAGTCGCGAAAGCCGAGCAGGCAGGCGCGGTAATCGGCTTCCTCGCGCTCTGGAATATGCGCCATCGGCCCTTCGGCACAGTGCCAGCCGCTGTCGCCGCGCTTCCATGTCGTCACCGCCAGCGCGGTTTCGAACTGGCTCATCTGGAAGGCGAGCGACTTGTCGGCATTGAAGGCGAAGCTCGCGCCGTCGAAGACGAGTTCATCCTGGCCACCGAGCTGGGCGGCATAGATCAGCGGCAGCCCGGTCTCGATCACCTGCTTCAGCACCACCTGATGGCGGATATCGACCTTGCCGCGATAATAGGGCGAACCGTTCGGCGACAGCAGGATTTCAGCCCCGCTTTCAGCCAGCGTCTCGCAGACGCCGAGATCGCCCCAGATATCCTCGCAGATCGGAATGCCAATGCGCACGCCGCGGAAATTCACCGGCCCCGGCATGGCACCCTGGTCGAAGACCCGCTTCTCGTCGAACTCGCCGTAATTCGGCAGGTCGATCTTGTCGCGCACCGCAATCACCTTGCCGCCGTCGAGCACGGCGACGGAATTGTAGCGCCCGGTCGCGTCCTGCCTGGGAAAACCGATGATGACGCCCGGTCCGCCATCGGCAGTGTCGGCAGCCAGGCTCTCGACCGCCTTCCAGCAGGCACGGATGAAGGCGGGCTTCAGCACTAGGTCCTCCGGCGGATAGCCGGAGATGAAAAGCTCGGTCAGGACGAGCAGATGCGCGCCCTCCCGGCCCGCGTCAATACGCGCCTCGCGCGCCTTGGCGAGATTGCCGGCGACATCGCCGACCGTCGGGTTGAGCTGGCCGATGGCGATGCGGAAGATATCAGAAAGAGCGTTTTCCTGTGTCATGTCATTTATTTAGCCTGCGCCTTTCGCGACCGCAACACGTTCGCGTCGAAAGCGACACTTCGCGACGACGAAATTTTTATGAACGGATCGCGCATGGCGCAGCGCGGCATCGATACGCATTGCAATTTGTTAGCGGAGCGGAATACTGGCGCCGAAAGCGACCGTATCGACAACCGGCATCGGAAACAGGCAATGTCTAATCTTTCGGACTTCGTGCACCATCATTTCGACAAGCCGGCCGACGAACTCGGCGACGTCGAAAAGCGCGTGCTGGCGAAAGCGCACGAACGCAAGGTCATCTCGACCGACGTCAACGCCGCCTTCTCAGCCGACGCCTCCTTCGGCGAGCGCATCGCCGACAGCATCGCCCGCATTGGCGGCTCCTGGTCCTTCATCATCGCCTTTTTTGTCTTCCTCGTCGCCTGGACGGTGATCAACACCATCATTCTGGTGAGCGGCGCCTTCGACCCCTATCCCTTCGTCTTCCTGAACCTGATCCTGTCGATGCTCGCCGCCATCCAGGCGCCGATCATCATGATGTCGCAGAACCGTCAGGCCGAGCGCGACCGCTTCGAGGCCGCCAAGGATTACGAGGTCAATCTCAAGGCCGAGCTCGAAGTGCTCTCCCTGCATCAGAAGATCGACATGCATGTACTGACCGAGTTGACGGGGCTACGCGAGGACGTGGCCCGCCTCAGCGCCGCGCTTGCCGCCAAGGGTTAATGCATGTCGCCCAAAAGTGTGCAGCGGTGGGGATAACAACATGCATCAGATAACGACCTAAAGGGCGTCGCATGAATCCAATGCGACGCCCTTTAAGTCGGATTCACCGCATATTGCGGCAAGCCGTCCGATATCTCGTAGAAATCGCCCTTGTCGGCGCAGTAGATATGATGGCCGAAGGCAAGGCCGCTCGGCGTGTCAAAGGCGCCAGCCATGACCGAAATCTCCGCCGAACCGTCCGCCTGCCAGAACAGCGCGGAGCCGCAATTCGAGCAGAAGCCGCGCTGCGCCTCCTCGCTCGACCGGTACCAGCGGACCGCTTCAGTGCCTTCCACCGAAAGAGCCGCGCGCGCCACATTGACCGCGGCATAATAAAGTCCCGTCTGCCGGCGGCATTGCGAGCAATGGCAGCCGACGACAGGTCCGGGCTTTGCCGTACTTGAAAATCGCACGGCGCCGCAAAGGCAGCCGCCTGTATGCTGTTCGGTCATCGTCGCCCCGCTGTTTCCAAGGGAACGTTGCCGCCGATCTGCTCCGGCGTCAAATCCATTTCCCTGAACGAACCATCAGGAATCTTGAAGGCCGCCGGCCCTGTGCCAATCACGCCAACACTTCGGCACGGAGCAGGAAGTAGCATTTCCTTATGCGCGCACCTCCCGAGCCAACACGGAAACACACCATAGGTTGCAACATAAAGAAAATTCCTCAATAAAATGCTATTTTCCTAACAAAACAAAGGAACTTCATAATAATCTAATACATCCAAAACGTTTATTAGATAATCCAAAATTAACCTCCACGGCTCTAGTGTCACAACCGTTGATCGATACTCTGCACGGTCAGCCTGCGAGGTGAAAAATGAGAATTTTCCAACGTTTCCCTTCGAACGAACGTGGCGCCGCAGCAATCGAATTCGCCATTGTCGCGCCGCTCTTCCTTCTGGTGGTACTGACGATGATCGCCTACGGCATCTATCTGAGCGCATCCCATGCAGTGCAGCAGTTGACCGCCGATGCCGCGCGCACCGCCGTTGCCGGCATGACCAGCCAGGAGCGATCGCAGCTGGTCGATGATTTCATCAGCCAGTCGACCATCGACCATCCGCTGCTCGAAAAGAGCAAGTTGCATGTCACCGTTACCACCGACCCCGGCAATGCCAACCAGTTCACCGTGACGGCGGAATATGACACCGTCAACCTGCCGATCTGGAACCTCTACACCTTTCCCCTGCCCGACCACATGATCCGGCGCTTCGCGACCATCCGGATGGGAGGCCTGTGAGATGCCGATGTTCGGGGCCCGCCTGAGCCGCTTCGCCACCGATGCATCAGGCAATATCGCCATCATGGCAGCGATCTCAGCCCCGCTCATCCTCTATTCGCTCGGCCTGGGCGTCGATTACGGCATGATGACGCTGCAGCAGCGCCGCCTGCAGCAGCTGAGCGATATCGGCGCCATCGTCGCCGCCGCCGACATCAGCCACGCCGCCGACAACCTCGTCGCCAATTTCGATCAGAACGGCGTCAACATCGCCGTCCGCACCAACACGGGTTATGCGACGAAGACGGGCTCGCTGCCGGCAACGGCTGATCTCAAGCAATTCGACGCCGTCGCCGAATTCACTCCCGGCACCTATCTCGCCGATGCCTCGGTGCCGCTCGGCAGCCGTTTTGCCGCCGGCATCCAGCCCTATGACGCCGTCAAGGTCGGCATCACTCAGAAGGCGGAGCTGATCTTCGCCACCGCCTTCGCCGCCGCTCCCAACCTCAGGGCGGTCGGCACCGCCTCGGCCTCCAAACTCGCTGCCTTCTCGATCGGCTCGCGGCTGGCAAGCCTCAATGGCGGCGTGCTGAACACGCTGCTCGGCAGCCTGCTCGGCACCAGTCTCTCGCTGAAGGTCGCCGATTACGAGGCGCTCACGTCAGCCGATATCAAGCTGCTCCCCTTCCTCGATATGCTGGCGACCGATCTCAACCTCACCGCCGGCACCTATGACGAGCTGCTGGCAACCGACATCTCCTATCCGCGCCTGCTGAAAACGCTCGGCAAGTCCGGCGGCCTGACACTCACCGTCACCAAGGCGCTCGACGCGATCGAAAAGGCGCTCGGCACCTCGCAGGTCAAGATCAGGCTCGAGGATCTCTTCAACCTCGGCCCGGCCGGCGAGCGCCTCATCGGCAGCGGTTCTCACCTCTCGGCCGAGGCGAGCGTGATGGATATTGTTTCGGCGGCAGCCGTTGCGGCAAACCAGGAGAAGCAGGTCGCAGCCAATCTCAACGGCTCCGTGCCTGGACTTGCCACGGTCAAGTTGACGCTTGCGATCGGCGAGATGCCGAAGGACGCCGCTTCGAACGGGATCGGCGCCACCGGCGCCACCGTCCGCACCGCACAGGTGCGCCTGGCTCTCGATGTTTCGGCGCTCGGCGCCAATTCGCTTGCCGGGCTGAAGGTGCGCGTGCCCCTTTATCTCGAAGTCGCCCATGCCGAGGCCAAGCTTGCGAGCATCTCCTGTCTCGGCGGCGGCGCCAGAAACGCCAGCGTCGGCGTCGATGTCGTGCCCGGCGTCGCGGAACTGTCGCTCGGCGACGTCGATCCTAACGCCTTCGTCAATTTCGGCAGCGCGCCGCGTGTCAGCCGCGCCACGATGATGAACGCGCCGCTGCTCAGCGTCTCCGGCCTCGCCCATGTCAACCTGACCAATCTCAGCAAGACCAAGCTGACCTTCCAGCCGGCCGACATCGCGGCAAAGACCATCAAGAACGTTTCGACCAAGGACACGCTGACCTCTGCCATGGCGTCGCTGGTGAAGGAGACCGATATCCAGGTCAGCATTCTCGGCCTCGGCATCGGCCTATCGAAAACAGTGGTGCAAAGCGCCGTCGCCGATACACTCACGGGGTTGACCAAGCCGATTGACGAGCTGCTCTTCAACCTCCTGACGCTGCTCGGCATCAAGGTCGGCGAAGCCGACGTGCGCGTCACTGACGTACGCTGCCAGCAATCGGTGCTGGTGCAATAAGACCCCTTCCATCGCCCGTACCTGGTCAAATTGCAGCGGGAATCTGTTGCCTGTCGACAACACCCGCCAACCTCGTCCCATCGCTGCATTGAATCGGCGGCGGTTGTCGGCGATACTGAGGGTTCAATCAACCTCAGGAGACTGACATGAGAGCGAACCTGTCCAAACAGAAAGGAAACATCCCCCACAAGGACACTCAGCTTCATGAACATTCGGTTCTCCCGTGCGAGGAAAAACTCGCGACGCCATAACCCCTTCGTAAACCTCCTTCGCGATCATCCGATTTCCGCCGACCGTGGGCGGCGCTGGTCGCGCATGCACAAATTCCTCTCCTACTATCGCCCGCATCTGCCTCTGCTGCTGGCGGATCTGCTTTGTGCCATCCTCGTCGCTGGCACGGCGGTCGCCCTGCCGCTCTGCGCCAATGTCGTCACGAGCCGGCTTCTGGCTCTACCCGATGCGCCGCAGGCCTTCGGACAAATCCTTGCCATGGGCGGCATCATGCTCGCCGTTCTGGCCGTCCAGATTATCGCCATCTTCTTCGTCGACTACCGCGGCCACGTCATGGGCGCCCGCATCGAGGCCACGGTGCGGCAGGAACTATTCGAGCACTGCCAGAAGCTCTCGTTCAGCTTCTATGACCGCCAGCGCACCGGCCAGCTGATGAGCCGCATCACCAATGACAGCCTGTGGCTGGGTGAGCTCTTTCACCACGGCCCCGAGGATCTTTCCATCGCCGTGCTGAAATATGGCGGCGCCATGCTGGTGCTGTTCTTCATCGATCCGCCCTTGGCAGCCCTGATCCTGCTGCTCACCCCGGTGGCGGTGGCCTATGCGCTCTATTTCAACCGGCGTATGAACCGCGCGCTCGAAGCCAGCAAACGGCAGATCGCCGCCGTCAACGAGCGCGTCGAAGATGCTCTTGCCGGCATCCGCGTCGTCCAGTCTTTTGCCAACGAGGCGCTGGAGAAGGAACGTTTCGCCGAGCAGAACCGACGCTTCCTCAAAAGCCGCGCCGAGGGCTACCGCAGCGAAGCCTGGTTTTCGGTCGGTACCGAAACCTTCGCCCAGCTCATCACGATAATTGTTATCGTCGTCGGTGGCCTGCGCATCCTGACGGCGGAACTGACCGTCCCCGACATGTTGACCTTTCTGCTCTGCGTCGCTGTGCTGGTCGATCCGGTGCAGCGGCTCGCCAATTTCGTGCGCCTCTGGCAGGAGGGCTACACCGGCTTCATCAGGGCCATGGAGATCCTGGAGATTGCCCCCGATATCACCGATCGACCGGCCGCGCGTCCGATGCCGCCGCCAAGGGGAGAGATCAGTTTTTCCGATGTCGCCTTCGGCTACGAGGCCGATGGCCCGCGGGTGCTCGAGCAGCTGTCGCTCACCATCGCGCCCGGTGAGTTCGTCGCTCTGGTCGGCCCGTCGGGCGTCGGCAAAAGCACGCTTTGCGCGCTGATCCCGCGTTTCTACGATGTCGAAGCAGGGACGATCCGCATCGATGGCACCGATATCCGCGAGGTGACGTTGGCCTCGCTCCGGCGCCATGTCGGGGTGGTACAGCAGGATGTCTACCTCTTTGCCGGCACAGTGGCGGAAAACCTGCGCTACGGCCGGCCCGACGCCAGCGATGCCGAGCTGGAAGCGGCCGCGCGCGCCGCCAATGCGCACGACTTCATCATTGCCCTGCCCCATGGCTATGACACCGATATCGGCCAACGCGGCGTCAAGCTCTCGGGCGGCCAGCGCCAGCGCATCACCATCGCCCGGGCCTTCCTCAAGAATCCGGAGATCCTGATCTTCGACGAAGCGACCAGCGCGCTCGACAACGAGAGCGAACGGGCGGTACAGCAGGCACTGCTCAGCCTGGCGAACGGCCGAACCACCCTGGTCATCGCCCACCGCCTGTCGACCGTCCGCCACGCCGACCGCATCCTGGTTCTGACGGCTGATGGCGTCGTCGAACAGGGCACCCATGATGAGCTCATGGCGCAAGACGGCGTCTACGCGAACCTGCACAGCGTCCAAGCCAGCATCTGACTGCCAGTTCCACCTTCGCAGCATAAAAAAGCCCGGCATCACCGGGCTTTTCTTCATCCATTTGGGGCTACCGCATAATTCCTCAAATCGGAATCGATTTAAGGGTAAAATTATGCAGCAATCAAAGTGCTACAGCGTCCTTTGCGCGTCTTTTCAGACGCCCGGCGCTGTAGTCTCAGCCGTTCGCGACCATGCGCTTTTCGTCGCGGCCGCCCTTCATGCGCTCGGCAAGCAGGAAGGCGAGTTCGAGCGCCTGGTCGGAGTTGAGGCGCGGATCGCAATGGGTGTGGTAGCGGTCCTGCAGGTCTTCTGCGGAAACCGCGCGAGCGCCGCCCGTGCACTCGGTCACGTCCTTGCCGGTCATTTCGACATGAATGCCACCCGGATGCGTGCCCTCGGCGCGGTGGATCTGGAAGAAGCTTTCGACTTCCGACAGGATCCGCTCGAAGGGACGGGTCTTGTAATTGTTGAGCGTAATCGTGTTGCCGTGCATCGGATCGCAAGACCAGACGACCTTACGACCCTCGCGCTCGACGGCGCGGATGAGGCGCGGCAGGTTGTCGGCGACCTTCTCATGGCCGAAGCGGCAGATCAGCGTCAGGCGCCCGGCTTCATTGGCCGGATTCAGGATGTCGATCAGCTGCAGCAGATCGTCTGCCTGCAGCGACGGGCCGCATTTCAGGCCGATCGGGTTCTTGATGCCGCGGCAATATTCGACATGCGCATGGTCGGCCTGGCGCGTGCGGTCGCCGATCCAGATCATGTGGCCTGACGTGGCATACCAGTCGCCCGACGTGGAATCGACGCGGGTCAGCGCCTCCTCGTAGCCGAGCAGCAGCGCTTCGTGGCTGGTGAAGAAATCGGTCTCGCGCAGGCTCGGATGGTTTTCCGAGGTGATGCCGATCGCCTTCATGAAATCCATGGTTTCGCTGATGCGGTCAGCGAGCTTGCGGTAGCGCTCGCCCTGCGGGCTGTCCTTGACGAAGCCGAGCATCCACTGATGGACGTTTTCGAGATTGGCGTAGCCGCCCATCGCAAAGGCGCGCAGAAGGTTCAGCGTCGCGGCCGACTGGCGATAGGCCATGGCTTGGCGCTCCGGGTTCGGAATGCGCGACTCCTCGGTGAATTCGATACCGTTGATGATGTCGCCGCGATAGGCGGGCAGCGTCACGTCGCCCTGCTTCTCGACATTCGACGAACGCGGCTTGGCGAACTGGCCGGCGATGCGGCCGACCTTGACGACTGGAAGCTGAGCGCCGAAGGTCAGCACGACCGCCATCTGCAGGAAGGCGCGGAAGAAGTCGCGAATATTGTCGGCGCCGTGTTCGGCAAAGCTCTCGGCGCAGTCGCCGCCCTGCAGCAGGAAGCCGTTGCCTTCGGCGACGTTGGCAAGATGCTTCTTCAGGCGGCGCGCCTCGCCCGCGAAGACGAGCGGCGGATAGCTGGCGAGCGTGGCCTCCGTTGCCGCCAAAGCGGCTGCGTCGGGATATTCGGGAACCTGCAGGATCGGTTTTTGCCGCCAGCTGCTCGGGGTCCAATTGTCTGCCATCTCACTCACCCGTTCTCACATCCATACCTTAGGATGCCTCAATATGCGGCGGCTTATAGACCTTTAGGTCAGGCTTGCAAAGACCAATCGCCGACAGTTGTCGCCTCACCGGCGCCGCCCGGCATTCTCTGATTAAATCCGCATATACCATGTCGATTTCCCCATATTTTAGACTTTCAATGTAGAACCGCAAAGAGTTCAACATCGGGGACATGGCATGGCGATCCTTCCGTCCGGTTTCATATCGGATCGCTCGGGCAATTTCGGCATCATGACGGCACTGCTGGTGGTGCCGCTCTTCGGTGCGGCCGGCATGGCCGTGGATCTCGCCCATGCGCTCAGCCTGAGGACACAGCTTTACGCCGCTGCCGATGCCGCCGCCGTCGGTTCGATCGCCGAAAAATCCGGCGCAGTCGCAGCCGCGATGACCATGAGCGGCAACGGCACGATCTCGCTTGGCAAGGACGACGCCCGCAGTATCTTCATCTCTCAGATGTCCGGGGAGCTGACCGACGTTCATGTCGACCTCGGCATCGATGTCACCAAGACCGCCAACAAGCTGAATTCGCAGGTTTCCTTCAGCGCGACGGTGCCCACCACCTTCATGCGCATCCTCGGCCGGGACTCGATCACGATCTCGGGCTCCGCGACGGCCGAATATCAAACTGCCGCTTTCATGGATTTCTACATCCTGCTCGACAACACGCCTTCAATGGGCGTCGGCGCAACCGCGACCGATGTTTCGAAACTGCAGGCCAAAACAGGCTGCGCCTTCGCCTGCCATCAGATGGACCAGAGCACCAACAATTACACAATCGCCAAGAGTCTCGGCGTCGCCATGCGCATCGACGTCGTGCGCCAGGCAACCCAGGCGTTGACCGACACGGCCAAGACCGAACGCGTCAGCAGCGATCAGTTTCGCATGGGCGTCTATACTTTCGGCACCAAAGCCGAAGACGCCAAGCTGACGACGATCTCCAGCCCCACCTCCGACCTGACGAAGGTGAAGAATTACACCGACGCCGTCGACCTGATGACCATTCCCTACCAGAACTACAATCAGGACCAGCTCACGAGCTTCGATAGCGCCCTGACCCAGATGAATACCATCATCGATCCGGCCGGTGACGGCACGTCGAATATCAGCCCCGAAAAGATCCTGTTCTTCGTTTCCGATGGCGTCGGCGACAGCTACAAGCCGTCGACATGCACCAAGAAGACGACCGGCGGCCGCTGTCAGGAACCGATCGACACCTCCTTCTGCAAGCCGCTGAAGGATCGCGGCGTCAAGATCGCCGTGCTCTACACCACCTACCTGCCGTTGCCGAGCAACGATTGGTACAACAAATGGATCAGCCCCTTCCAGAGCGAGATTCCGACGAAGATGCAGGCATGCGCCTCGCCCGGCCTCTATTTCGAGGTGACGCCGACCCAAGGTATCACCGATGCGATGAAGGCGCTTTTCCTCAAGGTCATCCGGGCACCGCGCATCACCAGCTAATGCATCGGCTCGAATATCGGAATCGATATTCGGAAAGCACGATGCGTAGGTTCAAAGTGTTAGAGCGTCCTTTGTGCGTCCGGAAGGACGCACGGGGCTCTATGCGCCCGGAAGTGTGCAGCCGTTCCGGGTCAACGACATGCATAAAACAAGAAGCTAAAGCCCGTCGCGGCTCAAAGCCGCTTGCCGTCGCGGATCCGATAGCTCGGCGCATACATGGTGACGAGCTCTTCGGCGGCCGTCGGATGCAGCGCCATCGTCCGGTCGAAATCGTCCTTGGTGCAGCCGGCCTTCAGCGTGATGCCGAGCAACTGCGCCATCTCGCCGGCATCGTGGCCGAGGATATGGGCGCCCACCACCTTGCGGCTCGCCGCATCGACGATCAGCTTCATGATCATCCGCTCGGCCCGACCGGAAAGCGTGGCCTTCAGCGGCCGAAACTGGGCGCGGTAAACCTCGAGCTCGCCGTAACGTTTGCCCGCATCCTCTTCCGAGAGGCCGACAGTGCCGATCTCCGGCTGTGAGAAGACGGCGGTCGGGATCAGCTCGTAATCCGGCCGGGTCGGATTGTTCTTGTATTCAGTCTCGATGAAACACAGCGCCTCGTGGATCGCCACCGGCGTCAGCTGTATCCGGTTGGTGACATCGCCGAGCGCATAGATGTTTTCGATATTGGTGCGAGAATATTCATCGACGATAACGGCGCCGCGCTCGTCGACCGCGACGCCGGCCGCCTCGAGGCCGAGGCCTTGGGTGTTCGGATCGCGCCCGAGCGCCAGCATGACGACGCCGGCTTGCAGCGTGCCGTTGTTCAGCGTCTCCAGAATGAGGCCGTCCTCACCCTTGGAAACCTTCTGCAGCGTGTCGTGGCAGAGGATGCGGATGCCCTTGGCGACCATTGCCTCGTGCAGCCCACGCCTCAGATCTTCGTCGAAGCGCGACAGAATCTCGGCGCCGCGGTAAATCAGCGTCGTCTCGACGCCGAGGCCATGGAAGATATTGGCGAATTCGACGGCAATATAGCCGCCGCCGGCGATGACGATCGATTTCGGCAGCTCTTCAAGATGAAAGGCCTCGTTGGAGGAGATGCAGAGTTCGTGGCCGGGAAGGGCTGCATGCGGGTTCGGCCGTCCGCCGGTTGCGATCACGATCGTCTTGGCCGTCACCGTCTGTCCAGTCTTCAGCAGCCGCACCGTATGGGCATCGACGAGCTCTGCGCGCGTTTCCAGGATCTCGGCATTGGCGCCGGCAAGACCTTTCTTGTAGAGACCTTCCAGCCGGGCGATTTCGGCATCCTTGGCCGCCACCAGCTTTTTCCAGTCGAAGCTGCTTTCGCCGACCGTCCAGCCGAAGCCCGCTGCATCCTCGAAATGCTCATGGAACTGCGAGGCGTAGACGAAGAGCTTCTTCGGCACGCAGCCGCGGATCACGCAGGTGCCGCCGTAGCGGTATTCCTCGGCGATCGCCACCTTCTTGCCGAGCGAGGCGGCGACACGTGCGCCGCGCACGCCTCCGGAACCGCCACCGATGACGAAGAGGTCGTAGTCGTAGGAAGACATAAGGAGCTCCGGAAGGGAATCGCAGGAAGGATATTCCTGATATAGGGGCGATCATCACGAAAACAAAAGCCCGCTCCTGCGTCATCCCGTTCCCATCGCCGAATCTTCATTGTAAACGGCTGCGATTGACCCGGTCGCCGAAGGCTGGCAGGCAATCCATAGGATGGAAAAGAATGCCGGAGCAAAAGATGGATCAAACTCTCTTCGCCAATCTGTGCCGGGCTGGCAAATTCAAGGAAGCGCTCGGCCTCGCCATTCAGGGCCATGAGGACGAAAAATACACCCCGAGCCGCTTCTCGATCGACAAAAAGACGAGACTGCCGATCTTCTACCGCGGCAACAAGCGCGTGGAGCCGGATGAGGACGGTGTGTGGCAACTTGCAAAGAACCCGAACCCATAGGGACTGAGTTCCGGCGCATATGCGATGCCAATTGCATCTGCCGAGCGATTGTTGCTGTCAGCGGGTAATGCGGAAATCCGTCGGGTTCTTCTCAATCTGGGCTGCTTCCGTCTCGACGCGCGAAACCGACGCCCCCGAAGGCCCGCGCCTGAAACGCTCGATCATCGCCGAAATGGCGATGTCGGGTCCTGCGATCACAGCGACGACGGCCCCATCCTCTTCATTGCGAACCCAGCCCGTCAAACCGAGCCGTACGGCCTCATCGCGCGCCCAATAGCGAAAACCGACACCCTGGACCTTGCCGGATATCCGCACTCGGACAGCCTTGTCATGATCGGACATCTGCATTCACCTGAAGCCTCGCCAGCGGCATTGGCCACATCATAGCAAAAAAGCCCGGACGATGCCGGGCTTTCGCAAATTTATGGGCAAGCTTTACTGCTGTGCAGCCGGTGCGGGAGCCGGAGCGGCCGGGCTGTCGGTTGCCGGCGGCGGCGCCTTGATGACCTTGGAAAGCTCGGCGTTGCTCTGCTTTTCCAGGTCGCGGGAAATGCCCTGCGCCCAGATGTCGGCGGCCTTCGCCGTCTCGCGCGAGGCGACCGGGCCGTCACGCAGCAGCTTCTTGCCGACGTCGGAATTGTAGAAGTCGGCGATCGCCTTCAGCTCATCGACGGTGAAGGTCTTGGCATAGGTGAGTGCCGCCTCCTTCTCCAGATCACCGCGGCGCGGCGCCAACGCCAGCGCCTGCGCGTCGACCGTCGACGAAATGATGTCCTGGTAGTTCGGCGAATCCTGGATCAGGCCGGCCTTCAGGCGCTCGGCGAGACCAGGCAGGATGTTGTCGAACTGGGCAGTGGCGCCGATGGCGTCGATCGCCGCGCGAGACGCCTTCAGCTGCTCCTCGGAGACTTCCTGCGCGTTGACGGCGGAGCCGAAGGCAAGCCCGGAAAGAAGGACGGTCGCAGCGGCGAGACGGCCAAGACCTGCAATGTTCATCATGAGTATACGCTCCTGTTATCTGTTTGCCTGCAGTGTGCGCACACCCGCAGGACCGGCAATGATCGCAAGTGCCGCCATATTGATAAAGAGCCCGTGTTCGACGACGCCGGGTATGGAATTCAGCTCGCTCGAAAGCGCCTCTGCATCAGGAATGCGGCCAAAAGATGCATCGATGATGTGATGGCCGCCATCTGTGGTAAACTCTCCGTCACCCGACTGGCGCAGAGCGAGTTCACCCGAGAGGCCGAGCCGGGCCGCGACCTTTTCGATCGCGATGCGCGTCGAGACGAGCCCGAATGGATTGACCTCGATCGGCAGCGCGAAGGCGCCGAGCGTTTCGACCAGCTTGCTCTCGTCGGCAATGACGATCATTCGCTCGGAGGCGGCTGCGACGATCTTTTCGCGCAGCAGCGCACCGCCGCCGCCCTTGATCAGCCTGAGCCCCGTATCGACCTCGTCGGCGCCATCGATGGTCAGGTCGAGTGCCGGCAGTTCGTCGAGCGACTTCAGCGGCACGCCGAGTTCGACGCAGAGCCGCGCGGTTCTTTCGGAGGTCGGGACGCCTTCGACCCTGAAGCCGCCCGCGACCTGCTCTGCCAGCAGGCGAACGAATTCTTCCGCCGTGCTGCCGGTGCCGATTCCGAGACGCATCCCGCTTTCGACATGGGCGAGCGCGGCCTCGGCGGCCTTGATCTTCATTTCGCGGGCATCCATGCGCCGCCAGCTCCGATTATTGCGTTGGATGTGCTGTTTACACGGCTCGCCTGGCAAACGAAAGTCAAAATCATCACGGAAAATGAAAAGCCGAAACAGAGGCCTGCGGCCTTCCCGGCCATCGCCGGACGTTGCTTTCCGCCGCGCGATCGCCTACCTCAGGACGATCCATCGCTCCGCAAGACGACCATCGCTGAAAGAGACATGCCCTTGACCCCTGCCCCCGCTCGCCCGGCGCTCGTCGTCTTCGATCTCGACGGCACCCTTCTCGATACCCATGTGGACCTGGTCGAGAGCCTGAACCACACGATCGCAGCCCTCGGCCTCGAACCGGTCAGCTACGACGACCTCACCCATCTCGTCGGCCAGGGCGCGCGCGTGATGATCGAGCGCGCCTGCCGGCTGCGCGGCCATCCGCTCGAAGGCGACGCCCTGCCGCTGCTGGTCGAGCGTTTCGTTGCCCATTATGCCGGCAACATGCCCGGCCGTACCGAGCCCTATCCCGGCCTGGTAGCCGCCATGGACCGGCTCAGATCCGAAGGTTATCGCCTCGCAGTCTGCACCAACAAGATGGAAAGCCTGGCACTCGGCCTGCTCGACAAGCTCGACCTCGTCAGATATTTCGACGCGATATCAGGCGGCGACACCTTCCCCGTGCGCAAGCCCGACGCCCGCCACCTCACCGGCACTATCGAACGCGCCGGCGGCGACATCGCCCGCACGGTTATGATTGGCGACAGCATCAACGACATCGCCGTTGCCAAGAATGCCGGCGTGCCCTCGATTGCCGTGCCGTTCGGCTATTCTGACGTACCGGTTTCGAGCCTCGATCCGGATGTTATCATTACCCATTTCGATGAGCTGACGCCGCAGCTGGTAGAAACGCTGCTACAGGAATATGCGGAGAAGGTTGCCGTCTGAAGTTTGGCGATCAGCCGTATGTCTTTGCGATCGCGGCCCCCTCATCCGACCCTTCGGGCCACCTTCTCCCCGCTGGGGAGAAGAGGGGAACTAGCGGCACGGCTGCAACCGCACGAAACAGTTTGATCAGAAGCGAGGCGTCTCCGCAACGTCCCTTCTCCCCAGCGGGGAGAAGGTGCCGGCAGGCGGATGAGGGGGCCATACGGCGCGCCCTCTCCTCTTATTTCTTGCACGCAGACACCCCAAAACAAACCGGGCGGCCCAAAGACCGCCCGCCAGCATCACTAATCAGATCCGACTATCAGATCTGCGCCCCACGCGCCTTGGTCGTCGCATCGAAGGCCTTGTCGACATAGGCGTCGCGTCCGTAGACGTCGTCGAAATATTCCACCACGCCGTCCTTGTTCGGCCAGGCAGTGAAGTAGGAGACGTAGACCGGGATCTTCTGCGGCACACGTACGGCATGGTTCTGCCCGCTGGCGATCTGCTTGGCGACATCGTCGACCGTCGTGCCAAGCACGGCAGCCGCCATCGCACGCGGATCGGCAAGACGCACGCAACCGTGGCTCAGCGCCCGCATGTCACGCTTGAAGAAGCTCTTCGACGGCGTGTCGTGCATGTAGATCGCGTGGCTGTTCGGGAACAGGATCTTCAGTTCGCCGAGCGCATTGTCGCTGCTCGGCGGCTGGCGCACCGAGACGTTGTCAGTCGAGCCATACCAATCGACGCTCGATGAGGCGACGGCATGGCCGTTCACCTCGACTTCATAGCCGAGCTGGTCGAGATAGTTCGGATCCGAGCGCAGCTTCGGCAGCATCTCGTTGATGATGATCGACTGCGGCACGCCCCAGAAAGGGTTGAATTCTACCGTCTCGATCTCGTCATCGAAGAAATAGGTCTGGTTGTTCTTGCCGCCGACCACCACGCGCATCGACAGCTGTTCCTTGCCGTCATTGTGGTAGTAGACCATGTAAGCGGGCTGGTTGATCATAACGTAGCGTGAACCGAGATCCTCCGGCAGCCAGCGCGCCTGCTCCATGGCGACGACGAGCTTGTCGATCTTCGAAGCATTGGTGTCGCCGCCGGTCATGGCGCGCACCGTCGCCTGGCCGATGACGCCATCGGCCTTCAGCCCGCGCTCCTTCTGGAAGTCCTCGACCAGCGAAACGATGTCAGGCGAATAGTCGCTGCTGCCGGCATAGGCGGCGATCGTTGCCGCATGATCGGTCCTCAGCGTTTCGGAACCGTGCTTTCCGATTGCCTTGACGATATTGGCGATCTCGGGTGAGCTCTCGCCAGGTCTCAGCAGCTTGTCGAGCGAAACGACGATTCGCTCTTCGTTGCCACCGTCGGCGGCACGAAGCTTTGCAAGCTCTGCCTTCAGCGCCAGGAATTGCGGGCTATCGGGCGAGCGGCTGGCGATATAGGCGCCGACGTCGGGGCTCATGCGAGCAAGCTTCAGCACCGGGGCCAGATTGACCACCTTGCGCTGGAAATCGTGATAGCCGGAGATCTTGTTCGGATCGATGCGGCCGCGCACCGTGTCCTGCACGAAAGCCAGCACTTTGGCGGAGAGTTCGAGTTCGAACTGCGTCAGCGCACGGTCGCGGAAGGCGGGATCGGGATTGGCCGGGTCGATATCAGGCGTCTGGACGACGTAATCCGCCGGGTCGAGGCCGACGAAGCCCGCATCGGCAAGTACCAACATCGCCGACTTGGCACGGTCGTTGATCTGGTTGCCATCGACCCAGACGAGCGGATTGCGGCTGTCGCCGTAATAGGCTTCGAGCGCCTTTGCAACGTCAACATTGGCGCGCACCTTGGCCTGAGCCAGGAAGCGGCGCTGCACGGCGGGTTCGGCGCTGGCATCACCGCTGCCCGAAACATCGGCGACTGCGCCGGTGACGACCGGATCGGCAAACTTGCCGGTATCGACGAATTGCAGCGTCTCGGTTTTGTAGGTGTAATAACGCGGACCGCTCACCTTCGGCAGCGGCGCTTCCGGGTCGAGCCCGCCGAGCGATCCGCCAATGCCGCCGCGCTGGCCCACACGGCCGGGCGGCATCTGGTCCATGAAGATGGTGCTCTGGGACCGCTGCCTGTCGCCGCGCAGCATATCCATCAGTGTATAGGCATGCGCGGGTGCGGCACTCATCACTGCCACGCCGCAGGAAATTGCCAATGCGGATGCCGCGCTTTTCAAAACGAACGTCATATATCTTCCAGTCCCGGTGTCATGCTGTTCTTGTCACGAGCGCAAGGCCCAAGCTCAAATCCCGCGAAACTCAAGCAGCGTAGGGCCTCATTGATCAGAAACCGGCCTGCGCCGCCAGCGCCGGCGGACTCAATTTTATGTGACGGAGATCCTGCATGGCGCCGCCCAGCAGTTCACACAAAATTATGAAATTATTAGTTAATTTTTTACCGAATTTTCTCCGGCAGACCAGTGGGGTGAAAACGCCCGGATGCATAAAATTTCCAAAGTGGCCTAAAAGGCACGCCGAAAAGCCTGCGCAAACATGACTTCCGATTTCAATATTTCGCACGGCGTCCAGTTTTCTTGTCGGGCTTTCCAACCTATAAGACCTCATCTTTCGAAAATGCCCGAAAACAGCATGTAAAGGGAAGGCAAGGCTGATGACCGCAACCCGCACCGAAACCGATACTTTTGGCCCGATCGACGTCGCCGCCGACCGATATTGGGGCGCCCAGGCCGAGCGTTCGCTCGGCAATTTCAAGATCGGCTGGGAAAAGCAACCGCTATCGATCGTGCGCGCGCTCGGCATCGTCAAGCAGGCGGCCGCCCGCGCCAACATGTCGCTCGACCAGCTCGATCCTGGCCTCGGCAAAGCCATCGTCGACGCCGCCCAGGAGGTGATCGAGGGCAAGCTGAACGACCACTTTCCGCTGGTGGTCTGGCAGACCGGTTCGGGCACGCAGTCCAATATGAATGCCAACGAGGTGATCTCCAATCGTGCAATAGAAATGCTCGGCGGCGTCATGGGTTCCAAGAAGCCGGTGCATCCGAACGATCACGTCAATATGAGCCAGTCGTCGAACGACACCTATCCGACGGCCATGCACATCGCCTGCGCAGAGCAAATCGCCCATCACCTGCTCCCGGCCCTCAAGCACCTGCATGCCGCCCTTGACATGAAGGTCACCGAATTCAGCCACATCATCAAGATCGGCCGCACCCACACCCAGGATGCGACGCCGCTGACACTCGGCCAGGAATTTTCGGGTTATGCCGCCCAGGTCGGCTCCGCCATCAAGCGCATCGAAATGACCCTGCCCGGCCTTTGCGAGCTCGCCCAGGGCGGTACCGCCGTCGGCACCGGCCTCAATGCGCCGGTGGGCTTTGCCGAAAAGGTCGCCGAAGAGATCGCTGCCATAACAGGCATGCCTTTCGTCACCGCGCCGAACAAGTTCGAGGCGCTCGCCTCGCATGACAGCATGGTCTTTTCCCACGGTGCCATCAATGCGGCTGCCGCCGCCCTCTTCAAGATTGCCAACGATATCCGCCTGCTCGGTTCCGGCCCGCGCGCCGGCTTGGGCGAGCTGGCGCTGCCGGAAAACGAGCCCGGCTCCTCGATCATGCCCGGCAAGGTCAATCCGACCCAGTGCGAGGCGCTGACGCAGGTCTGCATCCATATCTTCGGCAACAACGCGGCTCTGACCTTCGCAGACAGCCAGGGCCATTTCGAACTCAACGTCTACAATCCGATGATGGCCTATAATTTCCTGCAGTCGGTGCAGTTGCTCGCCGACGCCGCCGTCTCCTTCACCGACAATTGCGTCGTCGGCATCGAGGCGCGCGAGGACAATATCAAGGCCGGCCTCGAACGCTCGCTGATGCTGGTAACGGCACTTGCCCCGAAGATCGGCTACGACGCAGCCGCCAAGATCGCCAAAACAGCGCATAAGAACGGCACGACGCTAAAGGAAGAGGCCCTCGCCAGCGGCTTGGTGACATCGGAAGAGTACGACGAGATCGTGCGCCCGGAAACGATGATCGGGCCGAAGTAGGAAGGTCGCATAGGCCACAGCCCCTCACCCGCCTGCCGACACCTTCTCCCCGCTCGCGGGGAGAAGGGGATATGCCGCAACGCCTCGACTCCCTCCAGCCTATAGCAAGGCAAACAGCGAAAAATTGTCCATCACGACAGAATTGCCCATGAAGTCGAAACGGATTTCTTCGATGTCTTCGAGATTGACCTCGAGAGTGGGGCCGGTGACCTCGAGCTCCTGCTGATAGACGATCTGGCCGTCGTTCAGCGCAGTCAGCGTCAGGTGAAACGGCGATGCCGACAATTCGGCGATCGAAACGCTCTGAAAGGTGAACTCCCCGCCATCGAGCATTTTCAGGCTTACGGGCGCAGAACCCGGCGATAGAACGGTATCGCTGAAACCGTCCTCGGTGATGGCGTCGACACCCGGGATGGTATCATAGACATACCCGTTCAGAAGCGTCAGGTCGTGGCTGCCATTCACCGAAAGTGCAAAGTTGCGATAGTCAGGCAGAGAGAAATTATCGGCCCTCGACAAGACGCCCATATCGTCGAAATCCAGGACCTCGTGGTATTTATCGCCTTCGTTGACGCCGTCGATCGCAAGGGTCAGCACGCCGAGGTCCGTGCCCCCTGAGCCATCGGACATCTTGAAGCTCAACTTCTCGATGAGCTGATCGTATTTCGTTAAATTTTTCACGACGTCGAGTGTGTAGTCCAACTCGTACTCGAAGTGACCGTCAGGTTTCAGTCTGAAGGTTCCGTATTCGCCCCTTATGATCGTTTCGTGGTCAGGCCCATGTTTGGCGTCGATGCGCACGCCATTGACGAAGCGAACATACATGTCCGCTCCCTCGGGATCGCTGGAGAGGCGCAGCAGATTCCCGCGAATCCAATTGTCTTCGAAAAAAACGAGAAGGTCGTCGACAGCAGTTGGCTTTGCATTTGTCATTCGAAGCCCCGGCAGGTTAACGCTGCCGGGAATATGAACTGGCCTCGAACAGAAGGCAACCTGGAGTCGTCTTTGTCGAGGCGATTACGCTAGCCTCACCCGTTTCGCGTGATGCAGCCCGCGCGACCCTGGCTTAACCGGCCGGACTCCGGCGCATCCTGATTGCTTTTGCCCCGCGGCGGATTTAGACCGGTTCCAATCTAGCGACGCCCTACCAGAAAGGTCACATCGATGGCTGACGATCTCTTCCCGCTCGGCAAGGATGCCACCCCTTACCGCAAGATCAGCGGCGACCATGTCTCGGTCGATACGTTCAAGGGCCAGGAGATCCTGACCGTCGAGCCGGAAGGCATCCGCTTGCTGGCCGAAACCGCCTTCGCCGATATCAACCATTTGCTGCGCCCCGGCCACCTGAAGCAGCTCGCCTCGATCCTCGATGACCCCGAGGCCACGGACAATGACCGTTTCGTTGCCTACGATCTTCTGAAGAACGCCAATATCGCCGCCGGTGGCGTGCTGCCCATGTGCCAGGATACCGGCACGGCGATCATCATGGGCAAGAAGGGCCGCAGGGTCTGGACCGAGGGCGAGGATACGGCGGCGCTCGCCCGCGGCGTCATGGATGCCTACGAGAAGAAGAACCTGCGTTACTCGCAGCTCGCGCCGGTCAAAATGTTCGAGGAGAAGAATACCAGGAACAACCTGCCGGCCCAGATCGACATCTACGAGGAAGGCACCGACGCCTACGAATTCCTCTTCGTCGCCAAGGGCGGCGGCTCGGCCAACAAGACCTTTCTCTACCAGGGCACGCCCTCGCTCTTGACCCATGACCGGATGATCGACTTCCTTAAGGAGAAGATCCTGACGTTAGGGACGGCAGCCTGTCCTCCCTACCATTTGGCGATCGTCATCGGCGGCACCTCGGCCGAGATGAACCTGAAAACCGTCAAGCTCGCCTCCACCCGCTATCTCGACGAGCTGCCGACCGAAGGGTCCGAGAGCGGCCACGCTTTTCGCGACATCGAGATGGAGAAGGAAATCCACAAACTGACGCAGCAGATGGGCGTCGGCGCTCAGTTCGGCGGCAAGTATTTCTGTCATGACGTGCGTGTCATCCGCCTGCCCCGCCACGGCGCCTCGCTGCCGATCGCCCTCGGCGTCTCCTGTTCCGCCGACCGTCAGGCCAAGGGCCGCATCACCCGCGACGGCATCTTCGTCGAACAGCTCGAAACCGATCCGTCGAAATACATGCCCGAGATCGATGAGGCGAAACTGTCGGAATCGACGGTGCGCATTGATCTCAACCGGCCAATGGCCGAGGTGCTCGCCGAACTCTCCCGGCATCCCGTCAAGACCCGCCTGTCCTTGACCGGCACCATCATCGTTGCCCGCGACCTCGCCCATGCCAAGATCCGCGGACGGCTGGAAAAGGGCGAAGGCATGCCCGATTACCTGAAAAACCACCCGGTCTATTACGCCGGCCCCGCCAAGACGCCTGTCGGCTACGCCTCCGGCTCCTTCGGCCCGACGACGGCCGGGCGCATGGACAGTTACGTCGACCAATTCCAGTCCTTCGGCGGCTCGATGGTGATGCTTGCCAAGGGCAACCGCTCGCGCGCCGTGCGCGAGGCCTGCAAGAAGCACGGCGGCTTCTATCTCGGCTCGATCGGCGGCCCCGCCGCCCGTCTTGCCCAGGACTGTATCCGCAAGGTTGAAGTATTCGAATATCCCGAACTCGGCATGGAAGCGGTCTGGAAGATCGAAGTCGAAGACTTCCCCGCCTTCATCGTCATCGACGACAAGGGGAATGATTTTTTCCAGGAACTGAATTTGGGGTGAGTGGGCGGGCTGCGTTGCCGCCAGCTCTACCGCGGCGACGCCTTATCCGAGGCGCTTGTGTTCTGCGCTGTGACCGCCTCGCCCACGCTCACCACATCCCCGGCATCGACCCTTGCCAGGATCTCCGTGCGGAAAGCGCCGGCGAAGAAGCCGGTGTGCTCCAGCAGCAAGACGCCGGCGGCGAGGACGGTGAAGGTCAGGATGGCGAAAGAAATATGACGGGAGGTTTCCATGATCTCACGCCCTGATTTGCGGGCTACGATCGGGTCCGTTGCAGAAAATACGATCCCAAAGATGTCGAGACTGCAATACGAAACGGCCAAAACCAACTGTCGACAAGATGAATACGGTCTCCGGCAGAGAAGAACTGTAAGTTTTTCAGACACTGTACCCGCTCAGCGAGTATGCACTGCGTCAGTAAAGATACGTTTTTCCATGGAGAATCATAGGCCTGATCGAAGTATTAGCTCATGGGGCATTTGTCGTATGTAATCTTTGGTATATATCGCTTTAATCTTTTCCCAAGAAATTTAAGCTAACAAATAGAATATTGCCTTTGAATATATGAGGAGTTCGCCGGATGAATACGGCTGTCGCGCCCAAGGTGCCGGTTCCCGACGTTGCGGGTCAGATCACCTATGCCATGCGCTCCATGGGCGTCGCGCCGATACCGCGCAATTACCAACTCTTCTACGAGGCCTATATCGGCTCCAATCCAGCCCTCACCCGCGAGCTGGCGGCCCTCGGCGGCCAGGTGACCCAGGCCGAACTCGATGCGCTCGGCGCACAGCACTTCACCCACAGCCCGGCCCGTGTCTTCGACGATGCCCATACGCGCATTGCCGGCGAACTCGATGGCCTGCTGCGCATTCTCAGGCAGGAGCAGAGCTCGCTGGAAAGCTACACCAGACTGCTCGGCGAGACCCACAAGCGCATCACCTCCAAGAGCAACGCCAGCGTCGAACTGATCGAAAACGCCATCGATCTCCTGAGCCAGGCGACCGGCGACACCATGGCGCATGGCGAACGCACGGTCGAGGACGTTGTCCAGCGCTCGCAGGAGATGGATCAGGTCCGCAAGGAACTCGACGAATACAAGCGCATCGCCAACACCGACTCGCTGACGCGCCTTTCCAACCGCCGCGCCTTCGACGACCGCCTCGCCGCCATTTTCGACAATTCGAGCATGCGGCCGGTGACGGCACTGCTGCTCTGCGACATCGACAATTTCAAGAAGATCAACGACACCTACGGCCATCCGGTCGGCGACAAGGTGCTCGCCACCGTCGCCTCCGTCATCCGCAGCAATGTCCGCCGTGACATCTTCGTTGCCCGCACCGGCGGCGAGGAATTCGCCCTTATCATCGATGGCAACACGCCCGAGGAAGTGACCGCGATCGCCGAGCGCATTCGTCGCACGCTGGAGACGACGCCCTTCAAGAACTCCCGTACGCGGGTGAATTACGGTCCGGTCACCGTCTCGATCGGCATCTGCATGGCATCCAGCGCCGGGGATGCCGGCGAACTCTATAGCAAAACCGACATCGCCCTTTACGGCGCCAAAAATGCCGGCCGCAACTGCACCATCCTCTATCAGGACGGCATGCAGAAGGATTTCACCAAGAGCTGGCTGATCTACAAGACCTGACCGCAGTCCCGCGCCGCACGCACGCTGTCACTGGCAGGTGACGGTTTAGTGTTGTCGACAAACCTCGTTGTTACTCGGCATCATCCTCGGCGCAGGGCCGAGCATGAAAGAGAAGTTGGCCGACTTTTTCAGTAGTCTGAGCCGTGAGTGACGATGCTTTACCACATCGTCTTTGCCGCCCGCCCCGGCCATTCCCGGTCGTAGGTTTCCTGGTCGAAATCGCCGGTCGCGGCCTTCAGCATCTGTCCTGGCGTCGGCAACGTCGCCGGATCGGCGAAGTGTTCTCCATTCCAGAGCTCGGCCCGCATCACGGCGCGCGCGCATTGGAAATAGACCTCGTCGATAGAAATGACGACGACGGTGCGCGGACGTTTGCCGTCCATCTCGAAGCTTGAAAGCAGCGCCTCATCGTCGGAAACGACGCCCCGGCCGTTGATGCGCATCGTCGTGTTCGAGCCGGGGATCAGGAACATAAGCGCCAAGCGCGGATCGCGCACGATGTTGGAGAGCGAATCGACCCGATTGTTGCCGCGCCAGTCCGGCAGATGCAGCCTCTCGTCGTCGATGACACGCACCACGCCACCGAGATCGCCGCGCGGCGAACAGTCGAGACCCTCGGGACCGACGGTCGCAAGCGCCGCAAACGGTGAGATCTCGATCATCTCACGATAGAGCGGGGTCAATTGCTTCGTCACCTTGGTAACCGAGGCCGGCGAAAGTCCGGCGCCATAGATCGTATTGAGCTCTTCGATGCTGCTGATGATTTTCATGAGGCGTCCCGCCGCGGCTTGATCTTCGCGACGGACGCTACAATGCCGCGCGCCTTGCCGGAAGCTCAAAAAACGGAATGATCTCCGCATCTTTTTTGATGCTTTCATCAAGAGCTTCACCCACGCCCCGATCGCCTTCGAGAAAGGCCGCGATCGCGGCAAGAACCGGTGCGGCGCCGATGATGCGCCGGTGGCCGAAGCCGTTCGCCCAGAGAAGCTGAACGCCCTTTCCCGCCGCGCCGTAGCGCCTGGCATGGAGAGACGACACCTCCTTGTCGTCCTCGGCATGGATGACGAGCACGGGGCGGCCGATCTCGCCCGCCGCCTCGCCGGCGTCGAAATCCTCCAGTCTCCGTCCGGTGACGCGATGAACCTCATTCTCAAACGCCGCTTGCGCTGCAGGGCGAAGGCCGATCATCCCGCCGAAATCGGTAAACAGCCAGCCCATCTCGCTCGGCGCGCCGATCAGCACCAGTCTCTCGCCGGTGACAGGCGCCACACCCGGCAGCAGCCCCGCTGCCGAGACCATCAGCGCCGCACCGCCGAAGGAATGACCGATCGCCGCATCGAATGCGCCAAACCGCGCCTCGGCCGCCGCGATCGTCTCGACCGCAAGCCCCATATGGAGGAAGCGCCCCCCGGAACGGCCGTGGCCGGGAAAATCGAGCGCCACGACCTCCGCTCCCGTTGCCGAAAGCATCGAGGCGAGTTCGGCCATATATGCGGCGCTAGAGCCCCAGCCATGCGTCACCAGGTAGCGCTTGCGTTTGCCCCTCGCCCCGCCGTTCAGCCGATAGGCATGCGCTTGGCGCCCGCCGGCAAGCCTGAGGTTGAAGCGTTCGGCGCCGGCAAGCCGGGCCGCACCCGCTGCATGCGCCGCCTTCGCCTTTGCTCCCTTCGGCTTTGTCGACGGCGTCCGGCAGAACAGCTGGAACGCCGCCCTGCCTGCCAGATCAGGCGAAACCGCCTGTAGAGGCGAAAACCCGAGGCGGGTGACGTCAAGCACAAAGTTTGTCATAGTGGGATTCCAAAAGACTGTTCAACACTGAACAATAAAGTACAACGATGAACAAAAATCAATCCCTTCCCTGGGATCATCCGCGTTTTCGCAGTTGGATCGCGGTGGCTCGCGCCTGCCAGCTGATGCAGCAGTCATTGGCCCGCTCGCTTGCCGATCTCGACATCAAGCCGCCGCACCTCGATATCCTGGTCAATCTCTACCGTTTCGAAGGCATCTCGCAGCAGGAGCTGGCGCGCAAGCTGCTGGTCGGCCGCTCCAACATGAGCATGCTCTTGCCGCAGATGGAGAAGCGCGGTCTGCTCCTTCGCCGCGATGACGAGCGAGACAAGCGCGTGCTGCGCCTCTATTTGACACCAGAGGGTCGGAAGCTCAGTGAGGAAGCCATGGCCATCCAGACCGGCCTCATCGACCGCGTGCTAACGGACGAGCCGATCGAGCAATGCATGGCGACCGCCGATTCGATGGAGCGGATCATCACGGTGCTGATGAAAGATCTGCGCGACGAGGACTGATGCTCAATGCAGCGTCGGCGCAGCCGTCGTGCCGGTCAGCGAGCGATATTCCCAGGCGGCGACGATGATCAGCACCAGCGTCGCCAGAATGCCCATCAAATAGACCTCGATGAAGGGTGCTGCGAAGGCGAGCAGGATCAGAAACACGAGGCCGGCCAGATGTGATAGAGGCAGCTGGCCGCTGGTCGCGCCCTTGAACCAGAGATTGCCGATCAGGAACAGGCCGGAACCGCCGAGCACGGCCGCAGCGATGCCGAGATTGCCGGTCTCATGCGGATGCGAGAACATGAACTCGACCGCCACCGCATGGACGATGATGCCGGCAAGAATCGGAATATGCCCATAGGTGAAGGCCTGCCGCGCCAAGCTGCCCGGCGTCTCTTCATGCTCGATGCGGTGGGCAGCGCGCCCGTGACCGAAGCGGAAATAGAGCCACCACATGGCGACCGTGCCGATGAAGCCGGTGACGAAGACGACGCTGGTCAGCCCGGAGAACGGCAGCTCCGAAAAGGTGCGGCCGGAAACGAGGATCGCTTCACCGAGGCAGATGATGACGAAGAGCGCGCAGCGCTCGGCCATATGCGCGCCGGAAACGTCCCAGTCCCGCGCCGTCGAGCGGCCGAGCCCCGGCACGGCAAAGCCCGCGGCCGGCCCGGCATATTCGATCGCAAGCGCAATCACCCAGGCGATCAGCCGGGCTTCATGCTCGAGCAGCCCGCCGGCAATCCAGAAGACCCCTGCTGCCACGAGCCAGGTGGTGATGCGGACGAAATTCAGCGTGTTGGGGCGGTCGACGCGCGTCATCGCATAGGTGGTAAACAGCGAGCGCCCGACCTGCATCGCCACATAGGCGCCGGCAAACAGCAGCCCCTTGTCGCCAAAGGCCTCGGGGATGGAGGCAGACAGCAGCAACCCGAGCATCATCAGCGCCACCAGCATGCCGCGCACCGGCATTTTCTCGGGATCGAGCCAGTTCGTCACCCAGGCGGTAAAGATCCACACCCACCAGACGGCGAAGGTCATCAGCGCCGCTTCGGCAGCACCAAGCGGCGTATAGTGGGCGGCGAGCGCATGCGAGAGCTGCGAGATCGAAAAGACGAAGACCAGGTCGAAGAACAGTTCGAGGAAGGTCACCTTGCTGCCGCTGGCGCTGCCCTTGGCGCGCAGCCAGTTCTTTCCGTTCGTTTTCGCCATATGGCCCCCCGATGGCTGGAATTATGTGTGGATTGAAAGCGATAGCGGCGCCCTCGTGACCCTCAGCGCGGCTTCTCCGCCGTGTCGCGGTTCATGCCCTTTTCGCTGAGCTCGTCCTCGTAGGCGGAAAACAGCTCAGCGCCGCGTTCGCCGAGCTCGCGCAGATAGGTCCAGGTGTAGATGCCGGTATCGTGCATGTCGTCGAAGCCGATCCGAACGGCGTAATTGCCGGTCGGCATCATCGAGATGATCGCGACATTGCGTTTGCCTGGCACCGTCACCTTCTGCCCTGGCCCGTGGCCCTGCACCTCGGCCGAGGGCGACAGCACACGCAAGAGCTCTGCCGACAGGTCGAAGCTCTGGCCGTCGTTGAAGGTCACCACCAGCCGCTGCCTGTCTTTCGAGACGCGAAGTTCGCTCGGCCAGATATCGCTCATCATTTTGTCCTCTTCTCATGCGAGGAGTAGGCGCTGATCTTTTTCAGCGCAAGCTGAAATTGGCATGCTCGCGCGGGCTGTTTCCCTTGACGCGACAATAGCATATGCCCACATTGACTGGAGTACGGAGATACAGGTGAACAGCAGAGTTGGAACGATAGGTAATGCATCGCCGCTGGTGGCAGGTGCGGACCCGATGATCGACCCCTTCGGGCGGGCGGTCACCTATCTCCGCGTCTCCGTCACCGACCGCTGCGATTTCCGCTGCACCTATTGCATGGCGGAGAACATGACCTTCCTGCCGAAGAAGGATCTCTTGACGCTGGAAGAGCTCGACCGGCTCTGTTCCGCCTTCATCGCCAAGGGTGTCAGCAAGATCAGGCTGACTGGCGGCGAACCTTTGGTGCGCAAGAACATCATGTATCTGGTGCGCCAACTCGGCCAGAAAATCGGTTCTGGCCTCGACGAGCTGACGCTGACGACCAACGGTTCGCAGCTTTCCCGCCATGCCGAGGAGCTTTATGATTGTGGCGTACGCCGCATCAATGTTTCACTCGACACGCTCGATCCCGACAAGTTCCGCAAGATCACCCGCTGGGGCGATTTCGCAAAGGTCATGGAAGGCATCGATGCCGCTCAGAAAGCCGGGCTGAAGGTCAAGCTCAACGCCGTGGCGCTGAAGGATTTCAACGATGCCGAGATGCCGGAGCTTCTGCGCTTCGCCCACGGCCGCGGCATGGATTTGACCGTCATCGAAACCATGCCGATGGGTGAGATTGAAGAAGACCGCACCGACCAGTATCTGCCGCTCTCGAAACTGCGCGCCGATCTCGAAGACCAGTTCACCCTTGTCGACATCGATTACCAGACTGGCGGCCCGGCGCGTTACGTCAGGGTCGAGGAAACCGGCGGCCGCCTCGGCTTCATCACGCCGATGACCCATAATTTCTGTGAGAGCTGCAACCGCGTGCGCCTCACCTGCACCGGCACGCTCTACATGTGCCTCGGCCAGAACGACGCCGCCGATCTCCGCGCGGCACTCCGCGCCACTGAAGACGATGCCCTCCTCCACGCCGCCATCGACGAGGCCATCACTCGCAAACCCAAAGGCCACGACTTCATCATCGACCGCACCCATAACCGCCCTGCGGTGGCGCGGCATATGAGTGTCACCGGTGGGTGAGGCGCGGTCCCGCAAAGCGGGAGCGATCGATCCAGTGAATCGATCGCAGCGCCGAACGCCCTGAGCCCCGCGAAGGGCCGGGATACGGTACGGCAAACTCCCCTAATCATAGCCGCCGCACCAAGACCCAAAAGAGGACGCGCGTCGGTGCCACATCCCCCTTCTCCCGAGCGGGGAGAAGAGACGTGCGGCGCCGATGAACAACCCATCACCCAGGCTTACGCGCACAAATCGCAAACCGCTCCTGCACCATGCGCTCGAGCCCGCGCAGGAACGGCATCTTGCGGGCCTGAGCCCAATGGATATCCCCAAGCTTGCGGTCGACGACGATGTCTGTAAATCCGGCTTGGCGCAGAAGATCGACGACCGCTTCGGCCGGCATCTGGCTGGAGAAATGGACGCGTGAGCGGATCTTCTGGTGCCGCGCCATCATCTCCGGCGTCATGTGGCTCGCCGCCGGCTTGCCGGTCACCTTCGTCCAGAGCTTCTGCAGGCCCTTGACCCAGGTTTCCCTACCCATATTGCCGTCGAGGATCAGCACCTTGCCGCCCGGCTTCAGTACCGCGAACCATTCCTTGAAGGCAGAAGCCGGGTCCACCAGCGTCCAGACGAGATGCCGGTTGGTGATGACGTCGTAGCTTCCCCGTGGTTCCATCGTGTTTTCGGCGTCGCCGGACACGAAGCGGATATCGGTGCCGCGTTTCTTCGCCTTGGCGCGCGCCTGCGCCAGCATTGCATCCGACCAGTCGAGGCCGGTGACTGCAAAGCCGGCACCATGCATCAGATGCGAGATGACGGCGGTGCCGCAGGCAAGATCGAGTGCCGCGCGACCTTGGCCCTCACCCAGATGCTTTCTGATCAGCCGCTGCCAGCCTTTCCGCTCCGCTTCCGAAAAGATTTCATGGCCGACGCTCTGATCGAAGGTCGCCGCCCGTTCCGACCAGAAGTCGCGGATTTCATCGCGGATGGAGTAGTTCGTGTTCATGGAATTCATCTGAGGCACCCCGGCATCGGATCAGTTTGGAAACGCTCTAAAACATATAACTTGATTCATAAAGTCATATTTCTTATGCCTGCGGACATTATTCAGACCTCGGGGGAATTTCCAGATGAATTTCGTGAAAATACTCGCAGTCTCCGCAGCGGCGATTGCGAGCCTGATGCCGCTTTCGGCCTGGGCGCAATCCTTCACCGTCAAGGATGTCGCGGGCCGCGAAGTGACCTTCGACAAGCCGGTCGAACGTGTGATCCTTGGGGAAGGCCGCATGCTCTACGCCGTCGCACCGATCGAGAAGGAAGATCCCTTCGCCAAGATCGTCGGCTGGCGCAACGATCTCTGGACCACCGACAAGGACGGCTTCAACGCCTATGTCGAGAAGTTTCCGAAGGGCAAGGACCTGCCCTTCCTCGGTAACCTCACAGACGGCACGCTGCAGACCGAGACGGTCGTCAAGCTTCATCCCGATGTGCTGCTGCTGCCGATCGGCAACAAGACGGCGGCCGACGAGGTGAAGCTCGAAGACATGTTGAACGGCATCGGCGTGAAGATCGTTTATATCGATTTCCGCGAGCATATTCTCGCCAACACCGAGCCGAGCCTGAAGATCCTCGGCCAGATCTTCGGCCATGAGGATCGCGCCGAAGCCGTCGCCAGCTTCTGGAAAGCGCAGATGGCCCGCGTCACCGACAAGCTGAAGGCCGCCAATCCGCCGAAGCCGAATGTCTTCATGTATCGCGCCGCGGGTCTGGTCGAATGCTGCGGCACCTTCGGTCCCGATAATTTCGGCTTGATGGTCGATTGGGCCGGCGGTCACAATCTCGGCTCCGATTTCCTGCCGGGCTATACCGGTTCGATCAATGCCGAGCAGGTCGTCGCCTCCAATCCTGACGTCATCGTCGTCACCGGCTCCAACTGGAGCCAGACCAAGAATGCCAAGGACTTTGTGAATGTCGGCCCGAATGCGGCAGCCACCTTCGACGACAGCCGCAAGGCGCTGAACACGCTGATGGAAAACCCTGCCTTCACCGGCTCCAGGGCGGTTGCCGGCGGCAATGTCCACGCGATCTGGCACCAGTTCTATACCAGCCCCTACCAGTTCGTCGCCGTCCAGCAGCTGGCCAAGTGGTTCCATCCGAACCTCTTTGCCGATCTCGATCCCGATGCCACCTTCAAGGAATTCCACGAAAAATTCCTGCCGGTCGCCTATCAGCCGGGTTATTGGGTCGACGCCAAGGCGGGTCAGTAATCCGAAATGGCCGAGATCGCCGCCATATCGATCGAAGCCGAAGCCGGGAGGGAGCGCTACCGCGCCCTCGCCCGGCGCAAGCTTCTAATCCTTGCCGCCATGACGGCAGCGCTCTGCCTGTCCTTTGCCGTCGATCTCGCCTGGGGCCCGGCCCGCTATAGTCTCAGTGAAGTCGTCGCTGCCCTTCTCGACCCCTCCTCGGTTTCGGATCAGGTGCGCGCCGTCGTCTGGGGCATCCGCATGCCGGTTGCCGTGATGGCGATCGTCGTCGGTGCATCGCTCTCCGTCGCCGGTGCGCAGATGCAGACGATCCTCGCCAATCCGCTCGCCAGCCCCTTCACGCTCGGCATTTCGGCAGCAGCAAGTTTCGGTGCCGCACTTGCCATCGTCACCAGCGTTCCGCTTCTGCCTGTAGCGGCCGGGCTGCTGGTGCCGGTCAATGCCTTCATCATGGCGCTGATCGCCACACTCTTCATCCATTTCATCTCGCAAGCCCGGGGCGTCTCGGTGCAGACGGTGGTGCTGCTCGGCATCGCGCTGGTCTTCACCTTCAATGCGGCTCTCGCGTTCCTGCAATATCTCGCCTCCGAACAGGCGCTGTCGGCCGTCGTCTTCTGGACGATGGGCAGCCTCACCAAGGCCACCTGGCCGAAGATCTGGGTGACGCTTGCCGTCCTGTTGGCAGCACTTCCGCTCTTTGCCCGCAACGCCTGGGCGCTGACCGCCATCCGCCTCGGCGAGGACAAGGCTGCAAGCTTCGGCGTCAATGTCCGCCGCATCCGGCTCGAAACCATGCTGATCGTCTCGCTGCTTGCCGCAGTGCCTGTGAGCTTTGTCGGGACGATCGGTTTCGTCGGCCTCGTCGGGCCGCATATCGCGCGCATGATCCTCGGCGAGGATCAGCGTTTCTTCCTGCCGGGATCGATCCTGTCGGGCGCGCTGCTGCTCTCGCTGACCTCGATCGTCTCGAAGTCGATCATACCAGGCGTCGTCTTCCCGATCGGCATCATCACCGCGCTGGTTGGCGTACCCTTCTTTTTCTCGCTCATCCTCTCGAACAGGAGCCGATCGTGGTAGCGCTTCAATTGCAGGCGGTCGGCGCCTATCACGGCCGCAAACTCTTCGTCGAAGACGTGACGACGCCGGTGATGAAATCAGGCGAGGTCGTGGCGGTGATCGGCCCGAACGCCGCCGGCAAGTCGACGCTTTTCAAGCGCATCACCGGCCTGCTCAAAGGGCCTGGCCATGTCGTCGTCGAAGGCTCGAAGACAAAAAACGCCATCAGCTACATGCCGCAGGATACCTCGGCAAACGCGGTGCTGACGGTCTACGAATCCATCCTGCTTGCCCGCAAACAGGGCCAGTCCTGGGCTGTCAGCGACAGCGACCTGCGCTTCATCGACGAGATCATGAAGGCGCTTGATATCATCGCCATCGCCTTCCGCGATCTCGGCGCGCTGTCCGGCGGCCAGCGCCAGTTGGTCTCGATCGCCCAGGCCCTGGTGCGCGAGCCTGAGATCATGCTGATGGACGAACCAACAAGCGCGCTCGACCTCCACCGCCAGGTCGAAGTCCTCGACTTCATGCGCCGCCAGGCCCGCGCCAAGGGCATGATCGTGCTGATTGCCATCCACGACCTCAACCAGGCGCTACGTTTCGCCGACAAGGTCCTGGTCATCGCCAACGGCCGCATGCACGCCTGCGGCACCCCCCGCGACGTCGTCACTGCCGAGATGTTGCGGGAGATCTACAGGGTCGAGGCCCGGGTGGAGAAATGCTCGATGGACCATGACCATGTGATTGTGGATGGGACAGCGCATTGAGGTTGGCAAAATCAGTCTGCCTCATCAGTCGATCAATCGCTGCGCGGTAAACTTGTCGGTAACAAGCATGTCGATAACCCCCACACGGAGCGCCCCTGCGATAGCGTCAGTCTTTTTGGACCCACCGGCAAGAGCAATGACCCGGTCCACCCGTTCGAGATCCTCGAGTGGAAGCCCTATGACCCGGTCGTCCAGGGGTGTCTTGACCGGCTTGCCGTTTTTATCGAAGAAGCGAAGTGAGATATCGCCGACGGCTCCCGCTTCCGCGAGATCAGAGAGTTCGCGAGACGAAAAGATGTTGCCGGACCGTGCGAGAAGTTCGGACGGTTCGACTGCTCCGATTCCGACAATCGCAAGCGTTATGCTGCCGAACAAGTCCATCGTCTCCCGAACGTATGGATCGGCCTGCATAAGAAATTTTGCCTCTCTGGACGTCGTAACGCCCTGCACAGCGAGCAGTTTTGGCTCAGCGCCGGTCAGGCGAGCAAGCCGCGTGGTAAGCTGCGTCGCATGCGTCTGCACTGAAGGATCGCCCATGCCTCCAAGGGTTTGGACGACGTATTTCGCCTGAGCGCTCTTCAGCGGATGAATGTTCTCGACCATCTTGGAGATGGTCTGGCTCCAACTCGAAACGCCGATGATCTCCCCTGGCGCAAGCGTCACCTCCAAGAGATGAGCCGCTGCCTCTCCGATACGGGCCATGATGGCTCCGTCCCGATCTTCCGTGCACTCCACGACGATCGCCTCCGGCAAATCATATTTCTCGCGAAGCGCGCCCTCGAGCTCGCTGTAGGTGCCAACCGGGGGCGTCACGCTGGTTCGGACAATATCTTCAGCCTCTGCACGCTTGAGCATGCGCGACACCGTCGCCTGCGACAGGCGAAGGTGCTCTGCGATCTCCGCCTGTCGCCGTCCCTCCAAATGGTACATCTGGGCGACCCTTGAGATGAGGCGGAGTTCATTGAGGCGAGTCATCGCTAATCCTAGGGTGAATTTTTATTCATCATTAGCCGTTGTTTCGCGGGACGTCGAGCGGGCAAGTGCATCGCTCCATGTATTCAGAAGCACCGCTCGATCCACGGGTTCCGGGTCAATGATATGCGAGCTCCGGGGCAGCTCTGCGATAACATGAAGATCGCTCCACAAGCCAAGTGAGAGACCCGCGAGATATGCGGCTCCCAAAGCCGACGCCTCGGGTGCTTCGCATTGGATCACGGGATGTTCGATGAGGTTCGAGACACACTGCATCAGGAACCGGTTTTGGCTCGGTCCGCCGTCTACATAGAGCGCCCCGAGCTCGCCGCCGCTTTGTGCACGCATGGCGGCGATCACGTCGTGCACCTGGAAGGCGATCGAGTCGGTTACCGACCGCGCCATTTGCGCACGTGTCGTATTGAAGTTGATCTGAGAGAACAGGGCACGGGCGTCCGAGTTCCAATAGGGTGCGCCCAGTCCCACGAATGCTGGCACGAAGCCCGGTCCGCCCGGTTCGGCGCTCGCCGCAAGTTCGACAAGGGCCGCCACGTCTGAAAGGCCGAGAATGCCTGCCATCCAGGGGAGACTGGCGGCGCAAACGAGAATATTGCCTTCGAAAGCGAAAGTCGGCTTTCCCCTGAGACGCCATGCGACGGTCGTTGTGACGCCGTTGCGTGGGGGAATGAATCGCGGAAGCGTCGTCATGATAGAAGAGCCGGTTCCAAAGGTTACCTTGCCATCGCCCGGCTTGAATGCGCCATGGCCGAACAGCGCAGCATGGCTGTCTCCGATCGCGGCCATTATCGGAGTTCCATCCGGCACGCCTGGCAACCCTTGCGTCCTGCCGAAGTCGGCAGAGCTGTCGAGTACTTCGGGGAGGAGCGCGATATCCACGCCGAAAATCTCGCCAAGTTCCTTGCTCCATCTCTGCTCCTGGAGATCGAACAACTGGCTCCTGGCGGCATTGGAAGCATCGCAGACATGCCGGCGCCCACCCGTCAGGCAGTGGACGAGCCAACTGTCGACCGTTCCCAATCGCACCGATCGCCCGGCCGGCATACGGTCGAGCAGCCATCGGAATTTCGAACCCGGGAACATCGGATCCAGTGGCAGGCCTGTGAGCGCCTGCACACGGTCAAGGTGGCCTTCGACAATGAGACGTTCGCAATCCTGTGCCGTGCGACGGCACTGCCAGCTTACCACCGGTCCAAGTGCCTCTCCCGTTTCGGCGTCCCAGGCCGTGACTGACTCGCGCTGATTGGAAATCGCCACGGCCTCGACAATGACGTCGGGGGCGGCGTTCAGGCAGGCGTCGATCGCCTCGCAGACGGATGCGTAGAGCCGGCGTGGGTCTTGTTCGACCCAGCCTGGTTTCGGATAGGTGATGCCGACTGGAGCCGAACCTCTGCCAACAATTTCTCCCTTTTCGGAAACGAGAACTGCCTTTGAATTGGTCGTGCCCTGGTCAATTGCCAGAATTGCCCGCATTCTATCCTCCCCAGATCAGACGGCAGCCGGGACGACAAAAAGCGTCCGGGCTGATCACGTGATCCCAGTTACTTGCGCCTGATCAGCGACTGCGCCGCGTCGGCGATTGCGGACGGCGCCATCCCGAATTCGTCGAGCAGGAACTCTGCCGAACCGGTCGGAGCGTAGACGCCGGGAACTCCGAGACGTTTCATCGGGACTGGAGCATTGTCGACCACCACTTCGGCGACCGCGGAACCGAGCCCGCCAAAGATCGAATGCTCTTCGGCTGTGACGATCGCTCCGGTTTCCTTCGCCGCGGCGATGATGGCGTCCTCGTCGATCGGACGAACCGTTGCAAGGTTGAGCACTCTGGCGTTGATGCCGCGTTCTGCGAGAATCTCGGCAGCCTTTAGGATTCGATGAGTCAAAGTGCCGTTTGCGATAAGGGTGACGTCATAACCCTGGCGAAGGAGATTTGCCTTGCCAAGTTCGAACTTGTGACCCTCCGGAAGGAGATCAGGCACACCCACGCGAGACAGGCGCAGGAAACAGGGGCCGTTGTAGGCCGCGGCCCACTCAACCGCAGCAGCTGTTTCGATGCGGTCACAAGGCGCAATGACCGGAAGATTAGGCAGAACCCGCGTCCAGGCGAAGTCCTCGATCGAGTGATGGGTCGGGCCGAGTTCGCCATACGCCATTCCAGAAGAAATGCCGACCAGCTTCACGTTGGCATTCGAATACGAAATATCGGCCTTGATCTGCTCCAGCGACCGTCCCGTTAGAAACGGAGCGGCGGCGCACACGAACGGAAGGCGTCCGCCATTGGCGAGGCCTGCTCCAACCCCCACCATGTTCTGCTCGGCGATACCGACATTGACGAGGCGCTCTGCAAACTTCGCCTTGAAGCCGCCGAGCTTGGAGGAACCCACGGAGTCGTTGCAGACGGCAACGATCGTATCGTTTTCGGCTGCCAGCCGCTCAAGCGTAGTGGCGAATGCGTCGCGGCAATCGTAGAGCTTGGGTGCGTTTATTGGCGCGTTCATTGCAGTGCCTCCGACAATTCTGCCAATGCGATTTCGTATTGTTCCTTGCTCGGTACCTTGTGGTGCCAGTCGACTCGGTCTTGCATGAACGAGATTCCATGCCCCTTGTTGGTGTGGGCGACGATGCAATGCGGTCTCGATCCCCGGTATTCGAGGGCTGAAACGACTTCGCTCATATTGTTCCCGTTGATCTCGCTGACTTCCCAATCGAAAGCTTCAAGCTTCGGACGAAGCGGGGCGAGATCGTTGGTTTCCGCCAGGGCGGCGCCCTGTTGGAACCTGTTGTGGTCGATGACCAGCGTCAAGTTATCGAGCTTGAACTGCGCGGCCGCCATGATCGCTTCCCAGTTGGAGCCCTCCTGCATCTCACCGTCGCCGGTGACGACATAGGTGTGATATTTCGCGCCCGAGAGCTTGGCGGCTTTTGCCATTCCTATTGCGACTGGAAGACCGTGGCCGAGCGGCCCGGTATTCGTTTCGACGCCAGGGACCTTGTTGCAATTTGGATGCCCGTTCAGCCTCGAATGCGGCTGCAAAAAGGTCGAAATCTCTTCCTCCGGGATGAAGCCACGTTTTGCGAGCGTCACATACAGAGCGCATGCAGTATGTCCCTTCGAAAGAACGAACCTGTCGCGGTCGGGGTGCTTCGGCTGATCGGGCCAAACATTCAGCACACGAAAATAGAGGGCAGTCAAAATGTCGATAACCGACATCTCCCCGCCAATATGGCCGGCGCCCGCTTCAAAGACCGCCTGGAGATCGCGCAATCGGATCTCGCGAGCGACCCGCTCGAGTTCTGTCGTATTCATGGATTCCTCTCATGCATAAATATTCAGTTATCAATATTTTTGCACAAGACGCCGATTAGTCAAGCCCCTTAAGCGGTACACCGGCAGTTGCAAGCCCAGAAAATCCTATTGACAGCCGAAAGGCAACTTGTTAATGAATTTTCCAGCATAAGTGAATATTTATTCTTAAAACGAATTAGCGATCAGCCTACGCATAGGGAGGAACAATGGTGGCGCTTGATATCAATGAACACAGGCTTTCGTCCGGCGCCTGGTTGAGCAAGCTCAAGGGCGCCACCGGCCCACTCGTGGGGCTGCTCGCGCTTTGCGTCTTTCTGAGCGTCAGCACCGACACGTTTCTGTCGGTTCGGAACGGCCTCAACATCCTCGATCAGATCACGGTTCTCGGCATCATGGCCGTCGGAATGACCTTTGTCATTCTGATCGGCGGCATCGATCTCTCCGTCGGCTCGGCACTCGCTCTTGCGATGATGGTCATGGGCTGGACTGCGAATGTCGCCGGCCTACCGCTGCCGGTCGGGATCGCTTTTGCTCTGGTCGCATCGGGCGTTTCGGGGCTGATCGTCGGACTACTGGTGACGCAGTTCAGGGTTCCAGCGTTTATTGCCACTCTTGCAATGATGTCCGCGGCTCGCGGCGTCGCAAATATGATCACGGACGGCCAGCAGATCGTCGGATTCCCCGACTGGTTCATGATGCTGGCAATCGATCGCCATTTCGGTGTGTTGACAGCCACGGTGTTTCTCATGCTTGCGGTTGTTCTTGCGGCGTGGCTTTTCCTGCACTTCCGGTCCGAAGGCCGCATGCTCTACGCGGTGGGAGGAAATCCGGAAGTCGCTCGGCTGGCGGGTATCAACGTCCCGCTCGTGACGATTGGCGTCTACGTCGCAAGTTCAGTCCTCGCGGGGCTCGCAGGCATCGTACTCGCCGCCAGGCTGGACTCCGTCCAGCCGTCCAGTGGTCTGGGCTATGAGTTGGACACCATCGCTGCGGTCGTCATCGGCGGAACTTCGCTCTCCGGGGGCGCGGGCGGCATCGGAGGAACACTTATCGGTGTTCTTATCATCGGCGTCCTTCGCAACGGGCTCAATCTTCTCAACGTCTCACCGTTCCTGCAGCAAGTGATCATCGGCATCGTCATCGTGCTCGCGGTCGGCGCGGAGACTATTCGTCGGCGTCGCGCCTGACGAACGGGGTCCGCCGCGTCGGCGGGCCTGGAATTCCGCTCCAAGGGTTTGGGGCGGATCAATACCCCGAGGGGGAGGACATACCCGAGGGTTCCATCAAACAACGGAGGAAATACAATGAAAATAGCGCGCACCATGCTCGCGTCTGCTGCACTGCTGGGTCTCATGCTCGGCCCCGTACACGCCGCGGAACTGAAGAAGCTCGGCTTGGCCGTTGCCAACCTTCAGGCAAACTTCTTCAACCAGATCAAGCAATCGGTCGAAGCCGAAGCCAAGAAGCGCGGCATCGAAGTCATCACGGTCGACGCAAAGGGCGACGGGCCGACACAGGTCAATCAGATTCAGGACCTCCTGACCCAGAAAATCGACGCGCTGATCTACATTCCCGCAGGTGCGGCCGCTGCGACCGTTCCGGTCAAGCTCGCGAAGAACGCTGGTATTCCGGTCGTGAACGTTGACCGCAACGCCGAGGGAGCACCCGGCGATACATTCCTTGCAACGGATTCCGTCGCGTCTGCCAAGGCCGTGTGCGACTACATCCTGAAGGAAGCCGGCGGCAAGGGGAAGATGGTCATCATCCACGGCCAGAAGGGCACGACGCCGGAAGTCGATCGTTCGAAGGGCTGTGCTGAATCTCTCAAGGCATATCCGGACGTCAAGGTTGTCGCCGAGCAGTTCTCGAACATCTGGAGCCAGGACGAAGGATTCCAGATCATGCAGAATATGCTGCAGGCAAATCCGGACGTTTCGATCGTGTTCGCCCAGGCCGACGGCCTCGCCCTTGGCGCCGCGCAGGCGATCAAGGTCGCCAATCCTTCCCAGAAGATCGTGGTTGGCGGCTTCGATGGTGACACCGCAGCTCTCGAAGCGCTCAGCAAAGGCGTCTTCAACGTAACTGCGACCCAGCAGACGCAGAAGATGGGCCGCGACGCGGTTGAAAACGCCGCCAAGCTTGTCGCCGGAGAAAAGGTGCCGCCGGTCCAGCTCATGGATGCCACGCTGACAACCAAAGAAAACGTCGCAGGCTTCATCGCCAACCATCCGTAATGAAGTTGAGGTCTTGAGGAGGTGTGCCATGACTGATCCAGTTCTTTCCCTGAGGGGCATATCCAAGTGGTATGGGCCGCTCCAGGTTCTGAAGAATGTCAGCTTGGACGTCTATCCGGGCGAAGTGGTTGCACTTCTCGGTGAAAACGGAGCGGGCAAGTCAACGCTATCAGGCATCATCGCTGGGTCCCGCACACCGTCCGAAGGATCAATGACATGGCTGGGGCAGCCTTTTGCCCCAGCCACCCCAAGGGAAGCGATTGACAAGGGCGTTGTCCTGATCCACCAGGAGCTGCAGCTTCTGCCGCAACTGTCGATCGCGGAAAACGTCTTCATCGGACGCTGGCCGATGAAGAACGGCGTCGTCGATCGTCCCCAAATGGTTCGCCGAGCCCAGGACCAGCTCGCTCGCTTGAACCTTCACATACCCGCAACGCGGACAGTCGCCGGCCTTTCCACAGCAAATCAACAACTCATCGAGATCGCCAAGGCGCTGGCTCTCAACGCAAAGCTCCTGATCCTCGATGAGCCGACAGCCGCCCTTGGCGGCGCGGAGACGGAAGCTCTTTTCGAACAGGTTAGAAAGCTTCGGTCAGAGGGTGTCGGCATCGTCTACATTTCCCACCGCATGGAAGAGATCAAGCGAATAACCGACCGGATCGTCGTTCTTCGCGATGGCGAGCGCGTGCAGGAATTCTCCGACAGCGCGACCCCGGTGCGAACGATCGTCGAGAGCATGGTTGGACGCCCGCTTGACCGCTTGTTCCCTGCCCTGCCGGTTCCGACAGACCATCCAGTACTCCAGGTGTCGGGGCTGAGCTCGCCGGACAACTCATTCCGTGACGTTACCTTCGAAGTGCGCGCCGGGGAAATTCTTGGAATCGCCGGACTGGTCGGCGCCGGCCGCACGGAACTTGTCCGCGCCATTTCGGGCGCGGACCCAATCAGTGCAGGTTCGATCAAGCTGGAAGGCGAAGAACTCAGGCTGCGCGATCCGGCGGACGCGATCGCCAAGGGCATCGTGATGGTCCCGGAAGACCGCAAGGAGCAAGGCCTCGTTGTCGGGCACCGGATCGGCGAGAACATTATCTACGCCAATCTCGACAAGCTGGGCGGGCGTTGGATTACGCCGCGCATCAAGCGCTCGTTTGCGGAGAAGGCCGTTGCCAAGTTCGGCGTGAAGGGCCGTGCGGAGCAATATGCCTCGGACCTGTCCGGCGGCAACCAGCAGAAGGTCGTCATCGCGAAATGGCTGATGCGCGATCCTAAGGTCGTCGTACTCGACGAACCGACGAGAGGCATCGACGTCGGCGCCCGAGCGGGCATCTACGACATCATCGTCAATCTTGCCAAACGGGGCGTGGCGGTCATCGTCGTAAGCTCGGACCTCGAGGAAGTTCTCGGAGTCTCCAATCGCATTCTCGTGCTTGCGCAAGGCAAACAGGCAGGCATTCTCAATCGTGACCAGGCAAATGACGTTTCGGTCATGGAGCTAGCCACCATCTAAACAGACAGAGAAAGGAAGAGCGGTGTCCGACATCACTCTGAACGCCCCGAAGCTTTTCGATCTCAGCGGCCAGGTTGCCATCGTTACCGGAGCCGGAAGCGGCATTGGGCAGCGCATTGCCATCGGCCTTGCACAGTGCGGCGCCGACGTGGCGTTGCTCGACCGTCGAACCGACGACGGGCTGGCCAGGACGGCTGAACATATTCGCGCCGCTGGCCGCCGTTCGATCCAGATCGCGGCGGATGTCACGAGCAAGTCTTCCCTTGGAGAGGCAATAGCACGGACAGAGGCAGATCTCGGCGCATTGACACTTGCAGTCAACGCGGCGGGCATCGCTAACGCGAACGCGGCGGAAGAGATGGAGGAGGACCAATATCAGACGTTGATGGATATCAACCTGAAAGGCGTCTTTCTTTCCTGCCAGGCCGAGGCTCGCGCCATGCTGAAGAATGGACGCGGCTCCATCGTCAACATCGCTTCCATGTCGGGTGTGATCGTAAACCGAGGGCTGAGCCAAGCGCACTATAACGCCTCCAAGGCGGGCGTGATCCATATGTCGAAGTCTATGGCGATGGAATGGGTCGACCGCGGCATTCGCGTCAACACCATCTCCCCCGGATACACGGCAACGCCCATGAACACCCGTCCGGAGATGGTTCATCAGACCAAGCTCTTCGAAGAGCAAACGCCAATGCAGCGAATGGCAGCAGTGGACGAGATGGTAGGCCCGGCAGTGTTCTTGCTGTCGAATGCGGCAAGCTTCGTGACCGGCGTCGATCTTCTCGTCGACGGCGGTTTCTGCTGCTGGTGATGGCGAGGCGAAAGCTCATTGTCGGCAACTGGATAATGAACGGTCTCGCTTCCTCCCTAGCTGAGATCGAGGCGCTGAAGGGAATAACGGGCAAGACGGCGTGCGATATCGTCGTCTGCCCGCCCTTCACGCCGATCGAACGGGCTGTCGAACGGACGGCGCCCAAGACTGCCTGAATTCGCCAAGATTATCTCGGCAACCGCTTGAGCTCCAATAATCATCGCAGGGCAGGTCACGCCCAGATTTGCTGTTTACCGGGAAGGAAAGAGCATGAAACGCTTCGAAGATAAGACGGTCGTGATCACGGGAGGCAGCCGCGGCATCGGCGCTGCCATCGCCAGACGCTTTGCGCGCGAAGGCGCCAATCTCGTCGTTTCGGCCAACGAGGAGCTGGTCCACGGCGTTGCCGAACAGATCCGGGCCGAAGGCGGCAAGGCGATCTCCTTCATCGGCGACGTTACCGACAAGGCAAGCGTCAAGGCCCTCTACGATGCCGCCGAGAAGGAATTCGGCTCGGTCGACGTCTCGATCCAGAATGCCGGCGTCATTACCATCGCCCGGGTCGAGGACCTGACCGAAAACGAGTGGGACAAGGTGATGGCCGTCAACACCAAGGGCGTCTTCCTCTGCGCCCAGGAGGCGATATCAAGAATGCGCAAGCACAAGCGCGGCGGCCGCATCATCAACACCGCCTCCGGCCAGGCCCGCGACGGCTTCATCTACACGCCGCATTATGCCGCCTCGAAAATGGGCGTCGTCGGCATCACCCAGAGCCTGGCCAAAGAAGTCGCGACCGAGAAGATCACCGTCAACGCCTTCTGCCCCGGCATCATCGAGACCGACATGTGGGCCTACAACGACCAGGCCTGGGGCAAGCTGCTCGGCAACTACGCCCCCGGCGAACTGATGAAGGAATGGGTCGAGGGCATCCCGATGAAACGGGCCGGCTCCGGAGAGGATGTCGCCGGCCTGGTCACCTTCCTCGCCAGCGATGACGCCGCCTATATCACCGGCCAGACGATCAATGTCGACGGCGGCCTGATCATGTCCTGATGCATGTCGCCTAAAAGTGCGCAGTGGTTTGGGACAACGACATGCATGGAAGGACCAAACCACCAACCAAGCACTGAAGGCGAGCCGGTCGTCGCCTCCATGTGAACAGTGTGTCCATCGGCGTTAGGGCAGCTTTGCATTTTTGCCCGGTCGACTGACCTTGCCATCTGCCTATTTTTGATCCTATCTTTGAAATGTTCTCAGGGCGGGGTGTAATTCCCCACCGGCGGTATCAGGAGTGATCCTGGAGCCCGCGAGCGCTTCCGGCACCACAGCGCCGCGCGTCTTTCAGACGCGCAAACGACGCTGTAGCACTTTGAATTGCTGGAAGGTCAGCAGATCCGGTGAGATGCCGGAGCCGACGGTATAGTCCGGATGGAAGAGGACAACACGGGCAGTCGCACTCCATCACGGAGTCCGCTGACGTTTGTTCGCCCAAGGGCAGAAGGCTCGCTCACGGATTGAGCCGAGCAGACCATGTCAGTACGCTGACATAACCCTTGAAAGGCCAGACAGCATGACTATCGCAACAATTGAAGATGCCATATCAGCCATTGCCAGCGGCAAGATGGTCGTCGTCGTTGACGACCAAAACCGGGAAAACGAAGGCGATATCGTGGTCGCGGCCGATGCCGTCACTCCGGAAACAATCGCCTTCATGATGACCCACGCCCGCGGCCTCGTCTGCATTGCCATGGAAGGCGAGCGCCTCGATGCGCTCGATATTCCGCTGATGGTGCCCAACAACACGGAATCGCACAAAACCGCCTTTACGGTCTCCGTCGATTATCTCAAGGGCACGACGACGGGCATCTCGGCTGCCGACCGCGCCGCCACCGTCCGCGCCCTCGTCGACGATCGCGCAAAGCCAGATGAATTCGCCCGCCCCGGCCACATCTTTCCGCTGCGCGCCAACCCCCGCGGCGTGCTCGGCCGCCCCGGCCATACCGAAGCCGCCGTCGATCTCGCCCGCCTCGCCGCAAGGGTCCCCGCCGGCGTCATCTGCGAAGTCGCCAACGACGATGGAACCATGTCCCGTCTGCCCGAACTCACGCTCTTCGCCGAACGCCACAACCTACCCCTCGTCACCATCGAGGATCTGGTCGCCTACCTCGACCGCCAGGCGGAAGGAGACATACGCGAAGTCGCCTGATCGATGCCTTAGTTGCGGCGGCATAGCCCGCCGCAACAAAGAACGTGCCGCAGCGATAACCTGACGGCACCTTCCCTTGCCGGCCCTATGTCCGGCTGATCGAAACCCCACCATCTGCAAGCATCGCCGTGCCGGTCACGAAGCTCGACATGTCGGAGGCGAGGAAAAGCGCCGCATTGGCGATCTCTTCGGGTTGCGCCATGCGTTTCAGCGCATGCAGCCCCTCCACGAAGGCGAGCACTTCCGGCGTGGCATCGGGCGCGTTGGTGATGCTGGCGGGTGTGTCGGTGCCTCCGGGAAGCAATGCATTGACGCGGATCTTCTGCGCTCCGAGTTCAGCGGCGAGCACCTGCACGAAGCCGATCAGCCCCGCCTTGCTCGCCGCATAGGCGGCCATGCCAGGCATGCCGACGGTGTGGCCGACGAAAGTCGAGGTGAAGATCAGCGATCCGCCGCCTTTTCCCATCGCCGCCGACTGGTGCTTGGCGCCGAGGAAGGCGGCGGTGAGATTGGTCTCGATCGTCTCGCGCCAGCCCTCCAGCGACAGCCCGGCGACCGGCCCCATCTCACCGAGGATGCCGGCATTATTGAAGGCGATGTCGAGCCGGCCGAAACGCGAAACTGCCGTCTCGACGAGCCTTGCCTGCAGCGCCTCGTCCTTGACATCGCCTAATATGGCGACGGCCTGACCACCCTCCGCCTCGATTTCCGCGATGACGGCATCGAGCGCATCCTGCCGCCGACCGGTGACTACGAGCTTGGCGCCTTGCCGTGCAAAGAGTTTCGCCGCCGCGCGGCCGATGCCGGAACTTGCGCCGGTAATGATTGCGATCTTGTCGTTGAGAAGTGTCATATCGGTCTCTCCTGGGTTGTTACGAGACCTGAGATGCTCAAACATCAGGCGATGCAGCCACCCGTTTCCCGCGCAGGACGAGAAAAACGCCTATGGCCGAACCGGCAACGCGACGGACGTCCTCATCGACGCCTTGATCGCGGCGTCGGAAATATCGGAATTCACGTTATAAAACAGGCATTTGTCGGACTTCCGCCCACACGCCTGCATTGACATCAGTGCCATTGTGCACCGCATCATCGATTTATGCCTGGTGTGACATTCATCCGATTCCCTTCATGCATCTTCGCGACTAAAAGGGGCGCACAGGTAACGGGAATCTCTTCATGCCGCGGTCACGCAATACTCAGGGCGCCATCTATATGAGCATGGCGATGGCCGGCTTTTCCGCAAGCGACGCCCTATCCAAATCGGTGATCGCCCATATGAACGCCGGCGAGATCATGTTCCTGCGCGGCCTCTTCACCAGCCTGCTGGTCTATCTGATCGCCTGGAAAATGGGCGCGCTGCGCTCCTGGCGGGTCATGCTGCAGCCGATGATTATCTTCAGGATCATCTGTGAGACGCTCTCCGCCGTCACCTATATCACCGCGCTCGGCTTGATGCCGATCGCCAATGCCTCGGCGATCCTGCAGTCGCTGCCGCTGGTCGTCACCTTCGGTGCAGCGCTGTTCTTCGGTGAGCCGGTCGGCTGGCGGCGCTGGTCGGCGATTCTCGTCGGCCTCGTCGGCGTGATGATCATCATCCGCCCCGGCCCGGAAGGATTCACCGCCGCCGCCCTGCTCTGCGTCGCCGCGGTGCTGACGACGGCCGGCCGCGATCTCGCCACCCGGAGCATCAGCCCGGAAATTCCCTCGCTGATGATAACCGTCATCACTGCCATGTCGGCCTCCTTCTTCGGCGCACTGCTCATCCCGCTGCTCGGCGGCTGGCAGCCGGTCAGCGCCACCTCGCTCGGGCATCTCGTGCTCGCCTCGGTACTGGTGCTCGTCGGCTACCAGTCGGTCATTCTCGCCATGCGTACCGGCGAAATCTCCTTCGTCGCGCCGTTCCGCTATACCAGCCTGATCTTCTCCTCCCTGCTCGGCTTCCTCTTCTTCGCCGAAGTGCCTGACAGCTGGACGCTCGTCGGCGCCGCGATCGTCATCGCCTCCGGCCTCTATACGTTCTATCGTGAGGCCAAGCGCCGCGTATCGCCGATCGCGCAGGAATCCGCGCCGCGCGCGCCGGTCTGAGGAAGGATGATGGCTGAATTCTCGCTTGGCAGATCTGATATAGCAGGCGTCGTATTGGCTGGCGGCCGCTCGCAGCGCATGGGCCGCGACAAGGCAGGCGTGATGCTCGGGGCCGAGAGCCTGCTCCACCATGTGCTGACCCGCCTCTCGCAGCAGGCCCCGCTCGTTGCCGTCAATGCCGATGCCGCCGCCGAGGGCGTGCCTGTCGTTCCCGACCGATTTCGCGGTAAGGCCGGGCCGATGGCCGGCATCCATGCAGCCATGGTCTATGCCGCCGGCCTGCCCTCGATCACCCATGTCGTCACCGTCTCGGTGGATTGCCCATTCTTCCCGGCCGATCTCGTCGCCCGGCTGGCGGCAGCGATCGAGCACCCGTCGCAGATCGCCATTGCCGCCTCCGAGGGCCGCAGCCATCCCGTCTTCGGGCTGTGGCCGGTGACGCTGGCCGCCGATCTCGAAGCCTGGATCACCACCGACGAGAAGCGCCGCGTACGCGACTTCCTGTTACGGCATGACGTTACGGAAGTGGCGTTTCCGCTGCATCCGACCCGCGCCAGCCTGCTCGACCCTTTCTTCAACATCAATACGCCCGACGATCTCGTCGAGGCGGAACGCTGGCTGGAGGCCCTTCGCGGATGACCGCACCGAAAATCTTCGGCATCGCCGGCTGGAAGAACTCAGGCAAGACGGGGCTCGCCGTCCGACTGGTGACGGAGTTCACCCGCCGCGGCTACAGGATCTCGACGATCAAGCACGCCCATCATGATTTCGACATCGACAAGGTCGGGGCCGACAGCTACCGCCACCGCCAGGCCGGCGCCCACGAGGTCACCATCGTCTCCGGCACCCGCTACGCCATCATGCACGAGCTGCGCGGTGCCCCCGAACCTGAGTTCGAGAAGATCCTCGCCCGCCTCGCCCCCTGCGACCTCGTGCTGATCGAAGGTTACAAGCGCGAGCCGATCCCGAAGATCGAGGCCCGCCGCCTGGAGGCGGCAAATCGTGAACCGTTGGCGCCGAGCGATCCCCATATCTGCGCTATCGCCGCCGATCATGCCGTCACGGATACGGCCCTGCCGGTCTTCGATCTGGACGACACGGGCGCCATCGCCGATTTCATTGCTGGCATCGTCGGCCTTGGACAGGCCACGGCATAATTCTTAAATCGGAATCGATTTAAGGACACAATGATGCAGCGCTTAAAAGTGTTACAGCGTCCTTTGCGCGCCTGAAAGGACACGCGGCACTATGGGCGCTGAGCCCCGTGCACCACTGCCGGACCTGAGAAGCTGAATTGTTTCGCTTGCCATCGCCTTGGCGATTTCCTTGGCGAGCTGGGCCTGATCATAGGGCTTTGCCAATCTCGGAAGATCGATATCGGTGCCGGCAGGAAGATCGGCGTAACCTGTCGCCAGCACGATCGGCAACGCAGGATAAATGTCCCGCGCGGCCTGGGCAAGCTGTGCGCCGGTCATACCAGGCATCGAATAATCGGTTATGACAAGGTCGAAATGCTGACCACTGCTGATCAGTTCCAGCGCCTGCGCGCCGGAGTTTGCCTCGACGACCTCGTGGCCGAGATCTTCAAGCATGTCGACCGAACTCATGGCGATCAAGGCATCGTCATCGACCAGCAGGATCTTCAGTCTGGATGCAGCTTGCGGAACGGGCAGTTCCGCTTCGATCACCCGCTCGGGGCGCTGTTCGGTTGCCGGAAGCCACAACTCAGCGGTCGTCCCGACCCCAAGTTCGCTTGTCAGACGAAGTGCGCCATTGAGCTGAACGGCAAGCCCGTGGATCATCGATAAGCCGAGGCCCGTGCCCTTTCCGAGTTCCTTGGTCGAGAAAAACGGATCGACCGCCTTCTTCAGCGTCTCCGCGTCCATGCCGGTGCCGCTGTCGGCCACCGCCAACACAAGATAGGCGCCCTTGTCGAGAGTGCCGTCATCGCCGGCCACCTGCGCATCACGCAGCGATATGGATAGCGTCCCGCCATCCGGCATCGCATCGCGGGCATTGACCGCAAGATTGAGCAGCGCCAGTTCGAGCTGGTTCGCATCGACCAGCGCCGGCGGCAGGGTTGCCGGCAGGATGGTTTCGATGCTGATCGAGGATCCCACAGAGCGCCGCAGCAGATCTTTCATGCCGGAGACCAGCTCGGCCAGATCGATCGGCTTGACCTGCAGATCCTGCTGTCTGGCAAAAGCCAGCAGCCGCTGCGTCAGCGCCGCCCCGCGCCGCGCACCCTGAACCGCCCCGTCGACCAGACGCGTCGCCTTGGCATCTCCGGCAACATGCTTGCCGAGCAGCTCCAGATTTCCGAGAACGACCATCAGCAGATTGTTAAAATCGTGTGCGACGCCGCCGGTCAGTTGGCCGATCGCCTCCATCTTCTGCGATTGGCGAAGCTGCTCCTCGGCTCTTTCGCGCTGGGACACTTCCTCGAGCAGGGTCTGGTGAGCCGCGTTGACCTCTTTGGTCCGTTCCCTCACGCGCTCTTCGAGGTTTTCATTGAGCCGTCTCAGATTTTCCTCAATGGTCTTGCGGACGGTGGTATCGGAGCAGACGCCGACGAGTTTCATGGCGGAACCATATCTGTCGGAATAAAGCTGCGCGTGGACCTCGGTCCAATGCAGCGATCCATCCGGCCAGATCGTCCTGTGCTCGATCGAATAGTCGCGCCCAGTATGGATCGTCTGGCGCAACCGTGCCAGCACAAGATCCCGGTCGTCGGGGTGGATACTTGCGATCAGATCGTCGCGTGTGACATCCTCATCGGGGCTTCGGCCGAAGATTGCTTTGCAGGTGGCCGAGGCCGACAATGCCATCGAGGACAGCTCCAGCTCCCATGCCCCGAGACGACCGGCGGCGAGAGCGGTCTGCAACCGCCGCTCTCCCTCGCCCAGAGCCTCAAGCCGGGTTCGCGCTTCATATTGGCGCAGGCGCCCCTTTAATGCGGTCCGGGCCACGCTGATGAAGGAGGTCGCATGGAACGGCCTTTCCAGGAAGGTGACGTTGCCAAGAACCTCGGAAAGCCTGGCAGCGGCCGGATTTCGTTCAGGTCCGCCACCACGTGTGGTGAGCACGATGAACGGTAGGTCAGACCAGCTCGGCTGGGCCGAAACCCAGGCGGCGATCGGCTTGAGATCGCTCGAGCGAACGGCCTCCTCCGTCAGGACGCCAAGCGCGACGTCATCGCTGAGCGATGACGCGAACATAGGCAGGTCGGTGGTGGCAATCGATGCCAATCCGGCCTCATCGACCAATGATCTCGCCACCCAGGCATCGCGACCGACGGGGGTGTAGATCAATGCTTTCGGTTTGCCGGAATTAGGAATTGCCGCTATCCCCGCCATCGGTCGCAAGGAGCGGCGTTGAGGTCGTGACAAATTCGGGAACGCCGCGAAGCACGCCCTGGAACCCGACGAGAGGATCGCCGAACCTCAAGCCGGAAGCGTCTATGCGATACTCCCGGATGGTATCCTCGTGAAAGCCGGTCCTCTTCTTGATCACCGAGACTGCCCGCCGCACCTTTCCGGCCGCCTCGAAGTAACGCAGCAGAATGACGGTATCGGCGAGATAGGTAACGTCGACAGGTGCCTTCATGTCACCGACCAGCCCGTGCTGGGCCACGGTGAGAAAGGTGTTGGCGCCTTGCCTGTTCAAATATTGCAGCAGCTCATGCATATGAAGGATCAGCGAATTCTCATCCGGCATCGAAGCCTGGTAACCGTTGATACTATCGATGATGACGGTTTTCGCATCCGACTTGTCGACGCAATTGCGCACGCGGTGGGCGAATTCGCCCGGCGACAGTTCGGCGGCATCGAGCTGTTCGATGTGGATATGACCCGCGTTTCGCATGGCTTCGAGATCCATTCCGAGCGCCTTCAGCCGCGTGAAAAGCAGGCCCAGCTCCTCGTCAAAAATGAAGGCGGCCACTTTCTCGCCGCGCGCGACCGCAGCCATCAGGAATTGAAACGAGAACGTGCTTTTGCCGGTACCGGCGGGACCAAGTATGAGTGTACTGGAACCTCGCTCCAGGCCACCTCCGAGAAGCAGATCCAGTTCTGCAATATTGCAGGAAATCTGATCACGTGCGTAACTCGACCTGTGTTCGGCGGCGACGAGCCGCGGAAAGACTTTAACCCCGCCAGTCTGGATGATGAAATCGTGATAGCCGCCGCGGAAGGCCTGTCCGCGATATTTTATGACCCTGAGACGTCGGCGTTCGGAGCCGTAGCTCGGCGCCATCTCTTCGAGATGGATGACGCCGTGCACGACGCTGTGCACTGTCTTGTCGAGCACCTCGGACGTCAGATCATCGAGCAGAAGGACTGTCGCGCCTTGTCGGGCAAAATAATGTTTGAGCGCGAGGATCTGCCGGCGGTAGCGCAACGAGCTTTGCGCGAGCAGCCTTATCTCCGACAGACTGTCGAGAACCACGCGACGTGGCTTGATCCGCTCGAAAGCGGCAAAGATTTCCTTTGTCGTCTCTCCGAGTTCAAGATCCGACGAATAAAGCAGGCTCTGCTGCTGGTCGGCATCCAGCAGGCTTTCCGGAGGCACGACCTCGAAGACCTCGATATTCCCATCGATCACCATGCCGTGCGATGCGGCACCGGCCCGAAGTTCGCTCTCGGTTTCCGAAAGGGTGATGTAGAGCCCCTGCTCGCCGAGCCGCGCACCTTCGATCAGAAACTGCAGCGCAATCGTCGTTTTGCCAGCTCCCGGATTCCCCTCCAGGAGAAAAACGTGCCCCGGCGAGAGGCCCCCCGCCAGAACTGTATCCAAACCGGACACGCCGGTCCGAGCTTTCGTGGCAGGTGCCGCAGTATTCATTCACTGTTTCCTTCAATTTCAAGTATGAATTAGCGGCGAGTGATGGAATGTCAAATCACTGGCAGGCATGAGTTCGCTTCCGGCAAGAGCCGATCACTCCTGGTTCGGATATATGCCTGTCCGGGCGGCCCGACATAGTGGGCGTCTATCCTCGATAGCGAAGTGCATCGACGACGAGGGCGAATGCCGGCGACGTATGCCGGCGGCTCGGATAGTAGAGATGGTAGCCGGAAAACGGCAGACACCAATCCTCGAGGACGCGCACCAGCCGCCCGTCGGCAAGATGCGCCTCGACCAAGTCCTCCGGCATATAGGCCAGCCCAAGACCAGCCAGCACCGCGTTCAGCCGCAGGGCTATATTGTTGAAGATCAACTGTCCTTCGACCCGAACCCTGAGCTCGCGCCGGTCCTTCTCGAACTCCCACGCATAAACGCTGCCATAGGTCGGCAGACGCAGATTGATGCAATTGTGATCCGTAAGATTCTGCGGCGTCAGCGGCATCGGCCTGGTGTCGAAATAGGCGGGAGCGCCGACCACGGCCATGCGCATGTCGGGGCCGATGCGCACCGCGATCATGTCCTTCGCCACCTGTTCTCCCAGCCGCACCCCCGCATCGTAGCGCTCCGCGACGATGTCGGTCAGACCGTAGTCGACGATGATTTCGACATTGATATCGGGATATTCAGGCAGGAGCTTTTGCAAGGCGGGCCAGAGGACGGCATCGGCCGCATGCTCGCCGGCATTGATGCGGATGGTGCCTGCCGGCTTCTCCCGGAAGGCGCTCAAGGCAGCCAACTCACTCTCGATCTCGTCGAGCCGCGGTCCGATGGAGACGAGCAGGCGTTCGCCGGCCTCTGTCGGCGCGACGCTGCGGGTCGTGCGGGTCAGCAATCGCAGTCCAAGCCGCTCCTCGAGCCCGCGGATGGTGTGGCTGAGCGCCGATTGCGACACACCCAGCTTGCCCGCCGCCTTGGTGAAGCTCTGTGCACGCGCAACGGCGAGGAAGGCGATGAGATCGTCGACGGCAGGGCGTGACATTTATGAAAATTCCTCATGGGTTCTTGCCGTTTATACCATCTAATCGCAACCGGGCGCACGCCCTAAATACCTTGTTACTCGAGTGGACACGTCCACCCCGACATCGAAAGGAAGACAAAGATGGATATCAAGCGAAGCGGTTCGCAGCCTTCGGCCAAGGGACCAGCCGATTGGTTTACCGGCAGCGTGCGTGTCGACCCACTGTTTGCCGTGACCAGCCCCGCACGCGCGGCTGGCGCCAGCGTCACCTTCGAGCCCGGAGCCCGCACCGCCTGGCACACCCATCCGCTCGGCCAGACGCTGATCGTCACATCGGGCTGCGGTCGCGTACAGCGCGAAGGCGGCCCGGTCGAGGGGATCCGCGCCGGCGACGTCGTCTGCTTCGCACCGGGTGAACGCCATTGGCACGGCGCATCGCCGACGACGGCGATGACCCATATCGCCATCCAGGAACAGCTCGACGGCAAGGTCGTCGACTGGATGGAGCATGTCACCGACACGCAATACCAAGGTTAGAAGAGGAAACTTCTATGCAGAAGCGTGAACTTGGAAAGAGCGGACTTCATGTCTCAGCCATCGGTCTCGGCTGCATGGGGCTGAGTTACGGTTATGGCCCTGCGACAGATATTCAGGAAGCGACCGCACTGATCCGGCGGGCATTTGAACGCGGCGTGACCTTCTTCGACACGGCCGAGGCCTATGGCCCCTATAAGAACGAAGAGCTTCTGGGAGAGGCCTTGGCGCCCTTTCGCGAGGAGGTGGTGATCGCCACGAAATTCGGTTTCAACTTCGATGCCAATGGCGGCCAGAGCGGCATGAACAGCCGCCCGGAACAGATCCGCGCGGTGGCCGACCAGGCGCTGAAGCGTCTGAAGACGGATGTCATCGATCTCTTCTACCAGCATCGCGTCGATCCCGATGTTCCGATCGAGGATGTCGCCGGCACGGTCAAGGCGCTGATCGCGGAAGGCAAGGTCAGACATTTCGGCCTCTCGGAAGCAGGCGCCCAGACGATCCGCCGCGCCCATGCCGTCCAGCCGGTGGCAGCACTACAAAGCGAATATTCGCTGTGGTGGCGCGAACCTGAGCAGGAAATCCTGCCGACGCTGGAAGAGCTCGGCATCGGTTTCGTGCCCTTCAGCCCGCTTGGTAAGGGCTTCCTGACTGGCGCGATCAGTGAAACGACCACCTTCGACAGCAAGGATTTCCGCAACGTCGTGCCACGCTTTTCTCAGGAGGCGCGAAAGGCCAACCAGGCGCTCGTTGATCGTCTCGGAGAAATCGCCGCCCGCAAAAAGGCAACCTCCGCCCAAGTGGCTCTCGCATGGCTGCTGGCGCAGAAGGCCTGGATCGTGCCGATCCCCGGCACTACCAAGCTGCATCGCCTCGAGGAGAACATCCAGGCCGCTGAAGTCGAACTGACGGCTGAGGATCTTGCCAGCATCGAAAGCGCGCTGGCCACGATCAAGGTGGAAGGCGATCGTTATCCCGCGCATCTGCAGGCAAGGGTCAACCGTTAAAAGCGGCCGACGGGCCATGAAGGCGACGTCTCATCTCCAAGGCTAGAACACCAGAAGAGAATGGGCCGCAGTCACTTGCGGCCGATTCTTGATAGATTGGATCATCGTCTCGGCGCCGGTGCATTCTCCTGGAAAGCCGGTATCGATTCCAGTCTGGCGACGATCTCCGCGATATTGGGCCAGCGGGCGAGATCGAAGCCGAGGCGCCGGGCGCTGATCGCCTGCGGGAAGAGGAAGATCTCGGCAATACCAGGCTGATCCGCAACGGCGAAGGCTCCCTGCCTGCGGCCGGCGATCATCGTCTCGACCGCGGCCATTCCCTCGCCGACCCAATGACGATTCCAGGCAGTAATGGCATCGGCATCCGCCTGGAAGACCTTGCCGAGATGCAGGCCGATCCGCGGGGGCAGCAGCGCATGGATCTCGGCTGCGATCGCAAGCGCGATCGACCGCGCCTGCGCCCGGCCTTCCGCAGTGTCCGGCAATAGCGGCGGTTCGGGCTTGATCTCGTCGAGATATTCGACGATCGCCAGCGACTGGGTAAGGAGGAGACCGCTATCCGTCAGCAAGGCCGGCACGAGCCCCTGCGGGTTGACGCTGCGATATCCGGCCTGCCGGCTCTCGGCATCCTCACCGAGGATGCTAACCGGCAGCGCTTCTGCCGTCAGTCCCTTGAGGGCGAGCGCGATGCGGACGCGAGATGTCGCCGAGGAAATTTCATTCTGATAGAGCTTCACGGTCTTTCTCCTTTGGTGAGGTCAGAAGAGGAGTTGTCGACCCCGGGATCGGCTGGAGCGGCCTCTGCTCCCCCGAAGGCGAAGCTGCGGATGCCGCCGTTACGAGGCCCGCAAGCGGCGAAGGCTCCTGCGAGTTTATGTCGTAGATGCAGGGCGCGGCGAAGACCGCCACTCCCAAAAAACAGATGATCATCAATCTCATCAAATCCTCCATCGACGAGGCCCGATCGGCCTCGTCCTGCTTGTTTTCGGCTCACGTCCCCTGTCCGCCGCAGCCAATGGCCGGCGACGAATCCATCCATCAGGCAACGGTCAATTCGACATGGATATTGCCGCGCGTGGCCTTCGAATAGGGGCAGGTCTGGTGAGCCTCTTCAATGAGGGCTCGTGCCGCATCGGCTTCGATCCCGGGCAGGCTGACCTTGAGACGGGCCTGCAGGAAATAGCCGCCATCGGCGGTTCCCAAATCGACCTCGGTGTCAACGGCAAGATCGGCGGGAAGCTTGACCTTTTGATTAGCCGCGGCGAAACCGATCGCGCCGATGAAGCAGGCAGACCAACCGGCGGCGAAAAGCTGTTCGGGATTGGTGCCGGCGCGGTTGCTGCCCGGAGGCGAAAGCTTGATATCAAGCTGGCCGTCGTCGCTGTGCGACGCGCCGTCGCGCCCGCCCGTCGTGTGGGTCTTGCCGGTATAGAGAACCTTGTCGATCTTTGTCATGGAACACTCCTTGTGTTGCGTCGCTCCAGGCGACTGGCCGCGCTACGCGGCCGGGTTGACGGAGTGTGGTTTGACCGACGGATATATCCGCCATGTTTCCGAAATCGCCCGAAATGTCACAAAACGTAGCATCCGATATCGAGGACATCCTTACATACAAACATCTCGAAATTTTGCGGTGACTGCCGACGTCAACGGATGGTGACTTCTGCCGCCAGACCACCGCCGGCGCGATTGTAGAGCCGGAGTGATCCGCCGATCTTGGCCGTCAGCTGCTGGGCGATCGCAAGACCGAGACCGGTGCCGCCGGTCTCCCGGTTGCGGGATTGTTCCAGCCGGAAGAAAGGCTGCATGGCGGCTTCCAGCATATCGTCCGGAATTCCCGGCCCGCGGTCCATGACTGATATGACGATATCGTTCTCGGCGCTGCGCGCGACGCTGATCTCGGCAGCGCCGGCAAACTTCAGCGCATTGTCGATGAAATTCGACAGGATGCGGCGAAGAGCATGCGGCTTGGTGAAGGCAGCACCCTGAACCAGGCCGACCACGGTGACGGCCTTTCCAGTATCCTGGTAGTCGTAGGCTATGCTGTCGATGAACGAGGCGAGATCGATGCGGGCACTCTTCTCGCCATTGCCATGCGCGCTGCGTGCATAGGCAATGCCGTCCTGAACGAGGCGCTGGATCTCGCCGAGATCGTGCACCAGCTTGTCTTTCTCCGGCGAATCCTCCGCCATGTCGGCGCGCAGCCGCATGCGGGTGATCGGCGTCTGCAGGTCATGCGAGATGGCCGCCAGTATCTGGACGCGCTCTTCGAGGTAATGGGCGATCCGCTCCCGCATCGCGTTGAATGCTCTTGCCGCATGCGCGACCTCGCTCGGCCCCGCCTCACTCATCGCCGGACCGTCCTTGTTCGGGTCAAGCGCATCGGCGGCGGCGGCAAGCTCGCCGAGCGGCCGGATCGCCTGGCGAACCGCAAACCAGGTGCAGAGGATGAGCAGCGCCATCTGGACGACGAAGACGTAGGGCAGCCATGCGGCAATCGGCATGACGCCCTTCGGCGTGACGTCGATCGTCAACGGGCTTCCGTCGCTGAGCGTCAGATGCGCCTGCAGCCGGTTCACATCGCCAGGAATTCGTTCGATCCGGATCGGAAAGCGGTGCCCGATGGCCTCCTCGATCTTTCCTGAGATTTCCGCCCCTTTGCTTGACGTGTCAGGCACGCCGGGAAGGCCGGGCCCAAGCACGAAACGATAATTGCCGCGGCTCAGCCGATCGAGCAGATCGCCGCGTTCGCCGGGCGGAAGCCGATCGAGAACGGCAATCGACGTTGCAACGTCACTCTCCAGCGTGCCGAGCATCACGGCTTTGGCCGACATGTAGCGCTCCATATAGAGCACACTGAACGACAGCCCGTAGGCCAAGGCCAATCCGATCAGCAGGATGAGAAAGATCCGCGACCGCAACGTGCTCGGCCACGTCAGGCCCGAACGTAAGCGGATTGCCGCCTTCATTGGCGCAGCTCCGAGATCTCGACCGGAACCGAAAACACATAGCCTTCGCTGCGCACCGTCTTGATGTAGGTCGGTTCGCGCGCATCGTCGCCCAGCCTCTGACGCAGGCGGCTGACCAGGAGATCGATCGAGCGATCGAAGAGATCGGCATCGCGGCCCTGCGTCAGGCTCAAAAGCTGGTCGCGATTGAGCACCCGCTGCGGATGGTCGATGAACACGCGAAGCAGACGGTATTCGGCGCCGCTGAGCGCAATCGCGGTCCCTTCCTTGTCGAGAAGGTGCCGGGCCACCGTATCGAGCCGCCAGTCGCCGAAAGTCAGCAATTGTCCGGCCTCGCTGATCTGCAGGTTGGGCGGCAACATCCGCGTGCGCCGCAGCACCGCCTTGATGCGGGCGAGCAGTTCCCGCGCGGCAAAGGGCTTGGGAAGATAGTCGTCGGCGCCCATCTCCAATCCGAGGATTCTGTCCATCTCGTCGGTGCGGGCCGTCAGCATCAGGATCGGGATCGCCTTGTGCCGGCCGGCGCGCAGTTCACGGCACAGCACCAGCCCGTCATCGCCGGGCATCATCACATCGAGCACGATCAGGTCGACGGCATTGGATTCGAGAAAACCGCGCATCTGGCGCCCGTCAGCGGCAACGCTCGTGCGCAGGCCGTTCTTTTGCAGGTAGCCCGATACCAGCTCGCGGATTTCGCGATCGTCATCGACGATCAGGATGTGATCGACATGATCCATATTTCCCTATTCCTTACCGATAGAAGCGGCCCCCGCCCTCGGCCTCGATGTCCAGGCGGTTGACGCGAGCTACGCATATTCCGCCGGTCGGAGCAACGAGGCTCCGCGACCGGCGGCGCCGACATTAGAAGCGATCGACATCTATGACAGCTTGCGCGAAGGCCTGCGGCGCTTCCTGCGGCAGGTTGTGGCCAATGCCGCCGTCGATCGTCCGATGCTCGTATTTGCCGGAGAATTTTCCGGCATAGGCGGAAGGCTGCGGATGCGGCGCACCGTTTGCATCGCCCTCCATGGTGATGGTCGGCACCGAAATGACAGGCGTTGCGGCGAGCGTCGTCTCGTAGGCATCGTACTTGGCCTCGCCTTCGACAAGCCCCAGGCGCCAGCGATAATTGTGTATGACGATCGCGACGTGATCGGGATTGTCGAAGGCAGCGGCCGATCTGTCGAATGTCGCATCGTCGAAGTTCCACTTCGGCGATGCCGTCTGCCAGATAAGCTTTGCGAAATCATGCGTGTTGCTCTCGTATCCCTGACGGCCGCGTTCGGTAGCGAAATAGAACTGGTACCACCAGGCAAGTTCGGCTTTCGGCGGAAGCGGCTTCTTGTTGGCCTCCTGGCTGCCGATCAGGTAGCCGCTCACCGATACCATCGCCTTGCAGCGCTCGGGCCAGAGCGCCGCCATGATGTTGGCGGTCCGCCCGCCCCAGTCGTAGCCGGCAATGACAGCCTTCTCGATATCGAGCGCATCGAGCAGCGCGATCATATCGGCGGCGAGCGCCGACGGCTGGCCATTGCGCGGCGTCTGGTCGTCCAGGAAGCGGGTCGTCCCGTAACCGCGCAGATAAGGCACGATCACCCTGTAACCTGCCGAGGCAAGCAGCGGCGCGACATCGACGAAACTATAGATGTCATAGGGCCAGCCGTGCAGCAGCAATACAACAGGGGCATCCGCCTTTCCCGCCTCGGCATAACCGATGTCGAGCACGCCTGCCTTGACCTGCTTCAGCGCTTCGAAGGACGTGTTGGTTCCGGGCTTTATAGCTGGCACCGATGCGGCAGTCGCAGAAGACTGGGCGGCGGCCGTGCCGGCCACCCCGAACTCGACTGCCGCGAGGGCGACTGCCGTCATGCCGAAGAAACGGCGGCGGTGGTGGTTGATTTGCTCTGACATCGGTCTCTCCTGTCGAATGGATCACGGTCGCGAAAAGGCGCTCTACTTGTATCCCCGATATGTCGTAAGCAACCGTTTTTTGAATACGGATGTAGCTTCCGGCCGCCTGGATACATTCCGATACAATCGCACCGACCGAGCAGAGCCTCGCACCGCCGCGGCCATTTCCGCTGCTGCCCCACGGCAGGATGGCAGTTTGTATCACTTTGTATCGCCCGCCCGCGACCGCAATAGTTCGGTACATTTCCCCGCAAAGCCGGACACATCGGGGATACGTCCGCACAGCCATATCCCCGCCGTTGCTGGTTCAGGCCCATCGCCGCCCAGAGCCCGATCAATCGGTTTCAAAGGAAACGATGATGACACTTCTGATCATTGCCTATCTCGGAGGCGCGCTGACGATCCTCAGCCCGTGCATCCTCCCCATCCTCCCCTTCGTCTTCGCCCGCGCCGGACAGCCCTTCGTCAGAAGCACGCTGCCGATGCTGGCGGGCATGGCCGCCACCTTCGCGCTGGTCGCCACGCTTGCCGCAGTCGGCGGCAGCTGGGCCATTCGCGCCAATGAATATGGCCGGCTTGCTGCGATCGTCCTGCTTGCCCTCTTTGGCGCAAGCCTGCTTTCACCGCGCATCGCAAGCACGCTTGCCCGGCCGATCGTCGACCTTGGCAACAATCTTATGAACGCCACCGGCGGCGGGCGCGGCACCACGACAGTGAAGAGCGCGCTTCTTCTCGGCGTCGCCACCGGACTGCTCTGGGCGCCCTGCGCCGGTCCGATCCTCGGCCTTGTGCTGACCGGAGCTGCATTGCAGGGCGCCAATCTGCAAACGACCTTCCTGCTGATTGCCTATGCCGCTGGTGCTGCAACTTCGCTTGCCGTCGCCCTGCTTGTCGGCGGCAAGCTCTTCGCCGCCATGAAACGCTCGCTCGGCCTCGGCGACCGGATACGCCAGGTGCTCGGCGCTGCCGTGTTGGCGGGTGTCGCCGTCATCGCGCTTGGACTGGATACCAGCCTGCTGGCGCGGATTTCCTATGCCAGCACCGCGTCCCTGGAACAGGCCGTGCTTGACAGGCTGCATGCGAAGCCCTTGGGCGGCGCATCCTCCGAAGTGGCGAGCAAAGACATGGTGATCGCAGCCGCCGATACGAAGAAGCCCTTCCGCAGCGATCTGCCCGTCGAAGGTTACGCGCCTTCACTCGACGGCGCGGTCGAATGGCTGAACTCCAAGCCGCTGACATCAGAGCAACTGCGCGGCAAGGTCGTGCTCGTCGACTTCTGGACCTATTCCTGCATCAACTGCATTCGCACCATCCCTTATGTCAGGGCCTGGGCGGAAAAATATGCGAACCAGGGCCTCGTGGTGATCGGCGTGCACGCCCCGGAATTTGCCTTCGAGAAGAAGGTCGACAACGTCAAGAAGGCGATCGGCGACTTCCAGATCGGCTATCCCGTCGCGATCGACAATGATTACAGCATCTGGCGCGCCTTCGAAAACAGCTACTGGCCTGCCGCCTATCTGATCGATGCCAAAGGCCAGATCCGCTACCACCATTTTGGCGAAGGCAATTACAACAGGACCGAAAAGGCCATTCAGCACCTGCTGCGCGAAGCCGGCAGTCAAACGACGGAAAGTGCGCCGGTCGTGCCGGATGCCAAGGGCGTGGAGGCAGGCCCCGACCTCGGCAACATCCGCTCCGGCGAAACCTATCTCGGCTACGAACAGGCGGCGAACTTCGCCTCTCCGGAAGGGCTGCAGCCAGACACGCCGCATAACTACTCGATCGCCGAACCCGGCCTCAACGGCTGGGGCCTGTCCGGAACCTGGACCGTCGGCCGGGATCAGGCGACGCTTGATCAGCCGGGCGGCGGCATCACTTATCGCTTCAGCGCCCGCGATCTGCATCTCGTTCTCGGGCCTGGCGCCGGCGGCAAGCCGATCCGCTTCCAGGTGAAGATCGACGGCAAGGCGCCAGGACCTGACCACGGCGCAGACATCGATGCAGACGGCAACGGTACGGTGACCGCGACCAGGCTTTACCAGCTCGTCCGCCAATCCGGCACGGTCGCCGCCCGCAACTTCGAGATCAGCTTCCTCGATCCTGGTGTGCAGGCCTACGCCTTCACCTTCGGCTGAACCTGAGACGCATCAATATCCCGATCATCAACACGACCCAAAGGAGTAATAGTCATGAACAGACATCTTGCTTTCACGGCAGCCCTCGCATTCGCCACCAGCACCATCGCATTCGCGGCAGAGGCTGCCGAGGTCAAGAACATCGTGATCGTCCACGGCGCTCTGGCCGACGGCTCTGGATGGCGCAAGGCGACGGACATTCTCCAAAAGCGCGGCTTCAACGTCACCATCGTCCAGCAGCCCATCACCTCGCTCGACGACGATGTGGCGGCGACCAAGCGCGTTCTCGACCTGCAGGAAGGACCGACCCTGCTCGTCGGCCACAGCTATGGCGGCATGGTCATCACCGAAGCCGGCAATGATCCCAATGTCGCGGGCCTCGTCTATGTCGCGGCGTTCCAGCCCGACAAGGGAGAAAGTCTGCTCAGCCTCGCCAGCTCGAAGCCTGCCGGCAGCATGGATATAAGGGAAACGAAGGACGGCAAATATCTCTATCTCGATCCGGGCGCCTTCGCCGCGGATTTCGCAGCCGACCTTCCGCAAGCGGAAGCCGCTTTCATGGCAAAGTCACAGGTCTTTGCCTCGAAGCAGGCATTCTCCGCCAAGATCACCCAACCGGCATGGCGGACCAAGAAAAGCTGGTCGATCGTCGCTACCGAGGATCGCTCCATCAACCCCGAGCTCGAGCGTGACATGGCAAAACGTGCCGGAAGCGACGTGACCGAGATCAAGGCCAGCCACGCCGTCTTCGCCTCCCAACCGGAAAAGGTTGCCGATGCGATCGAAACGGCAGCAAGGAAAGCCGCCGATTAGCCCGCGCAGCCAGGAATGTTCCTAAGCAGTCGCGCGGATGAAGCCTCTGGTCGGAAGGGTACCCGACCAGAGGCGTGACGAAGTCGCCCCGTTGACCCTGCCGGCCGAGAATGTCGCTCTCGTCGTCACCCCGCTCCCCGCAGCAGAAGTCGGCACCATCTATACAACTTTGTGACCATTCCATCAAAAAATGAAAAATAAGTCACGAATTCCCATTTCAAATTGACGGCTTTCCCTATAAAATTGCGACGATATTCCATGTCGCGCGCAACCGCCCGGTGCAGAAGCTGTATCTCGGCGCAAATGCCGGATCGTAGATCAAGGGAGAAACCAGATGGGAATGGCAGTCCCTTGTTAAATTTTCATCAGAACACTATTGCAGTGTGAACGATAAGGGAGACATGCGATATGGATAGTCGCAGGGGCCGGCGCATCGCAGTCTTATCCGAGGCCCTTTCACGACATCGCATTCTGCACATCAAGAATGCTGCCGAGATCCTGGGCGTCTCGGAGATGACGGTTCGGCGTGATGTCAGCGCCAATGCAGGCCAATTCGCGTTTCTCGGCGGCCATATCGTTCCGGCTGTCGAAGCGGAAAACGATCCCTATGAAATTTCCAGGGCCGCCGACAGTCATGCCGCTGCAAAACGACAAATTTGCACACAAGCCATTGATTACATTCACCATGATGACACGGTCTTTTTCGATTGTGGCACCACCTTACCCTATCTGGTCGATCTTCTCCCAGACCGGATTCACATAACGGCGATCTGCTACGCCATGAATGTCGCCGATCGTCTAACGCGAAAACCAAACGTTCGCCTTGTTATGCTCGGTGGTCTTTACCACCCCGCATCGGCGAGCTTTTCCGGTGCCTCGGGGCTGGAAATGCTCGACCAGCTTGTGATCAACGTGGCATTTCTTTCTGCAGCCGGTGTCGATGCCCGGCGTGGCGCGACCTGCGCGCATTTTCACGAAGCGGAAATCAAGAAAAAGGCGATGTCTCGGGCACGAAAGAATATTCTTCTCGCCGACAGCAGCAAAATCGGCAAGTTGAAACCAGCCTTTTTCAGCGACATGAAGTCATTCGATGTGGTCATCACCGAAAACGGTATGAACGACTTCGACTGAGAAATCCGCATTTTTTCAGCGTCTGTCGAAATCTAAACTTGACGCGGTAGCACAGTGATGCAAACCTAACAAACAATGAAAAGAAAATCACATTTGAGCCAGTTGTGAGGCTTCCGCTGCGTGCATCTGCACGGATGCAGCAAGACCTTCACGCTCTGACCGGGAGGATTCTATTTGGAAACCGTTGCTGTTCACAATGCGGCCAACGCGGCGCATCATGGAGCCCCTTCGCGATCGCCGGACGGCACCCATAACCGGCCGCGCAATACCGGTATGGAACTCGATCTGTCGTGGGTGTTTGACACCCGGGTCAACCTGTCTGCCACCGAGCGCCGCGTAGCCTCGCTTCCCGGACGCCGCACTGTCAAGAAGGACGCACAGGCAGCTTGGCTCCTGAAGGCGGTGACCTGCATCGATCTGACGACGTTGAACGGCGACGATACCCCCGAGCGCGTCAAGCGGTTATGCGCGAAGGCGATGAATCCGGTACGCGCCGACATTCTGGATTCGCTTGGCATGAGCGGCCGTTCGATCACCACCGGCGCCATCTGCGTCTACCATCGTTTTGTTGCAACGGCCGTCGAGGCGCTTGGGGATTCCGGCATTCCGGTCGCCGCGGTTTCGACCGGTTTCCCTGCCGGTCTCAGCCCGCACCACCTCAAGGTCAAGGAAATCGAGGCGTCGGTTGCCGTTGGCGCGAAGGAAATCGACATCGTCATCACCCGCGAGCATGTGCTGGCCGGCAACTGGACAGCACTCTACGAGGAAATGCAAGAATATCGCGCCGCCTGCGGTAATGCGCATGTCAAGGCCATTCTAGCGACCGGCGACCTGAAGACGCTCCGCAATGTCGCCAAGGCCTCGCTGGTCTGCATGATGGCGGGAGCCGATTTCATCAAGACCTCGACCGGCAAGGAAGGCGTCAATGCGACGCTGGCCGTGACATTGACCATGCTGCGGGCGATCCGCGCCTATCAGGAGCGCACCGGCATCAAGATCGGCTACAAGCCGGCCGGTGGCATTTCCGCGGCGAAGGACGTGTTGAACTACCAGTTCCTGATGAAGGACGAACTGGGGCGCGAGTGGCTGGAGTCTGATCTCTTCCGCATCGGTGCATCGAGCTTGCTTGCGGATATCGAGCGGCAGTTGGAGCATCACGTCACCGGTGCCTATTCGGCCCTCAACAGACACCCGATTGGATGATCCAGATGACTGTTGCAAAGTATTTCGACGAAATGTCCTACGGCCCTGCCCCTGAATCCGATCTCGAAGCTCGCGACTGGCTAGCGCGCCACGCTTCCGGTTTCGGTCACTTCATCAATGGCGCGTTCGTGGGCTCCGCGTCGGGCAAGAACTTCGACACGTTCGAGCCGGCCACCGGCAAGGTCCTGGCGAAGCTCGCGATCGGCGGCGCGGCGGATGTGGACAATGCGGTTGCTGCGGCCCGCAAGGCACAGGCGTCATGGGCGCGCCTGCCGGGCCACGCGCGGGCGCGCCATCTCTATGCGCTTGCCCGGATGATCCAGCGCCATGCGCGTCTGATTGCTGTGGTCGAGGCTATCGACAACGGCAAGCCGATCCGCGAGACCCGCGATCTCGACGTGCCGCTGGCAGCTCGTCATTTCTATCATCACGCCGGATGGGCGCAAATCCAGGACACGGAATTTGCCGATCATGTGCCGGTGGGCGTCGTCGGCCAGATCATCCCGTGGAATTTCCCATTCCTGATGCTGGCCTGGAAAGTGGCGCCGGCTTTGGCACTCGGCAACGCCGTCATCCTGAAGCCTGCCGAATACACGTCGCTGACGGCGCTTCTCTTTGCCGAACTGGCATCCGCAGCGGGCCTTCCGCAGGGTGTGCTCAATATCGTGACGGGAGAAGGCGAAACAGGCGCGCTGCTCGTCGGGCATGAGGATATCGACAAAATTGCCTTTACCGGATCGACAGAAGTCGGGCGCGTTATTCGCGAGCGTACCGCAGGTAGCGGTAAATCGTTGACGCTGGAACTCGGCGGCAAGTCACCTTTCGTCGTTTTTGACGACGCCGATATCGACGGCGCCGTGGAAGGCGTCGTCGATGCGATCTGGTTCAACCAGGGACAGGTCTGCTGCGCCGGCTCGCGGCTTCTGGTCCAGGAAGGCATTGCCGATCTTTTCCATGAGCGGCTGAAGCGCCGCATGCAGACATTGCGGGTCGGTCAGCCTTTGGACAAGTGCATCGATATGGGTGCGATCATCGCGCCCGTGCAGTTGACGCGTATTGAAGCGCTGGTGAAAAAGGGAGTTTCAGAAGGCGCGACACTGCATCAGGCTAAGATCGACCTGCCGAAGGGCGGCAGCTTCTACCCGCCGACGCTTCTCAGCGGCGTGCAGCCGACATCAATCGTCGCGACCGAGGAAATCTTCGGGCCGGTTGCGGTCTCCATGACTTTCCGCACACCGGAAGAGGCTATCCAGCTTGCCAATCACACCCGCTACGGCCTCGCCGCCAGCGTCTGGAGCGAGACGATCGGCTTGGCGTTGAACGTTGCGGCAAAGCTCGCAGCCGGCGTGGTCTGGGTGAATGCCACCAATCTTTTCGATGCCGCCGTCGGTTTTGGCGGCAAGCGCGAATCCGGATTCGGCCGCGAAGGCGGACGGGAAGGTTGCTACGAATATCTGAAGCCGAAGGCTTGGGTCGGCCGCAAGGCGCGAGCAGCAATGCCCGCCCTTTCGCAGGTGAAGCCGGTTGCCGGCGATTTTGCCCTGCCCAGTATCGACCGGACGGCAAAGCTCTTCATCGGTGGCAAGCAGGCGCGCCCGGACGGCAATTATTCCCGTGTCATCACCTCCCCCAAGGGCAAGGCGATCGGTGAGGTCGGCGAAGGCAACCGCAAGGACATCCGCAATGCAGTGGTTGCCGCACAGGCCGCCTCCGCCTGGTCGAATGCGACCACGCATAACCGCGCCCAGATTCTCTACTACATCGCCGAGAACCTCAGTGGTCGCGCCGACGAGTTCGCCTCGCGGATAACAGCGATGACCGGAGCTTCCGCCGCCAATGCAAACGCCGAGGTCGACGCCGCGATTTCGCGTCTCTTCACCTACGCAGCCTGGGCGGACAAATATGAAGGCAGCATTCACCAGCCGCCGCTTCGCGGCGTAGCTCTGGCCGTGCCGGAAGCCATCGGCGTCGTTGGCGTCATATGCCCGCCGGAAGCGCCGCTGCTCGGCTTTATCAGTCTGGTTGCGCCGTTGATTGCCACCGGTAATCGTGTCGTCGCGGTGCCGAGCGAGCCCTTCCCGCTTTCGGCCACGGATTTCTATTCCGTTCTGGAAACGTCGGATGTGCCTGCCGGTGTCGTCAATATCGTCACCGGGTCGGCGATCGAATTGGCAAAGATCCTTGCCGCGCACAATGACGTTGATGCGTTGTGGGCCTTCGGCTCCGCGGAACTTTCGACGACGGTGGAGAAGCTGTCTTCGGGCAATCTCAAGCGAACCTTCGTGGACAACGGCAAGGCGACGGACTGGATGGACAGAGCCGCTGCCGAAGGCGCGCAATATCTTCGCCGCGCTGTGGATGTGAAGAATATCTGGATCCCCTACGGAGAATAAGGGATCCGGAATGCCCCTCCCCAAGAATGGAGAGGGGCACCCATAGCATCACTTGTTGGCAGCGACCGGGCGGACCAGTGCCGTGACGCGGCGGATGGTGACGCGGCGGTTTTCCTGCTCAGGGGCCGACGTGTTGACCTTGAGGTAGTGCTCACCATAACCCTGCGTCGCAAGGTTCTCCGGCGCGATGCCGTAGACGTCGGTGAGCACGTTGGCGACGGATTCCGCCCGCTGGTCGGAGAGGATGAGGTTACTCTGGTCTGAGCCGACAGCATCCGTATGACCCTCGATCAGGAAGGTCTCGCTCGGATCCTTCTCGAGCACCTGGCTGATCGCATCGGCGACCTTGCGCAACGTGCGCGCCTGGGTCATCGGAATGTCCGCGCTACCAGTCGCGAAGGTGATCGTGTCGAGGTCGATGCGGCGCACCTTGTCGCGGATACGAGCCGAATACTTCACCTCATCCAGCGAATAGACGCGTTCCACCGGCTCGACCGGAGGCTCGCTCAGGAACTCGTAATAGTCCCGGTTCGGGTCGCTGCGGGTGTCGATGATGTAGTCGCTGAGCGGTACGCGCAGCCGCATCGGCGGCAGGTCGGCGCCCGGATCCTCGAAATAGTCGCGGTCCGGATCGTCATAGAGGTCCTGCGAATAATAGAGCACGTCCTCGCGCCCGCGGGCATCGACACGCGACCGCTGGATGATGTCGCCATAGCGGTTGCGGATCGTCACGATGCGATAGCCTTCCGGCCGCGTGATCGTCTCGCGGTAGCGGTCACCCGAAAGCTCCTCGTAGCTCGGCCGCTCGCCGTCGCGCAAGAAGCGCCTGTCGTCGTCGCCGCGCACGATCGTCCTGTTGTCGTACTGGATGATCACACGGCTGTCGTCGCCACGGTCGTCGAAGCGCGCGCCATCGGGACGGACGAATTGCGGCCGCTCATCGAGCTTCCTGCCCTTCTCGCGGGTGACCGCCTCGAGCTTTACCGGCGCCGTCGCCTGGCCGCCGGTGGCAGCCTGCGCATCGGCATCTGAGGTCGGCACCTTCACTTCCTGGCTGTCGGCGCGCTGCCTGTCGCGGTCGCGGCGGCCTTCGCGGCCCTTGCTGCGGTCGGCATCCTTGTCGCTGTCGAGCACGGCTGCGCCGTTCTCGACCGGCAGCACGACGGTTTCGTTGCTCTTGGCAGGATCTGCGGCGATCTTCTTCCGGCGCTCCAGCTCCTCGGGAGAAGCCTTTTCCGGTGCTGGAATGGCCTGCTTCACCTGCTGGCCGCCGCTGGCATCCGGTTGCGGCTGAGCAGTGTCAGTGGCGGGCGCGGCTGGCTGTGCGCCGGCGGGCTGTTCACCGGCGGGCTTTGCCGCCGTACCATCCTTGGGCTTTTCGGCCGGCGCAGCTTCCGGGGCCGCTGCCTTATCTTCGGTCGTCTTAGCCGCAGGGGCATTTTCTGCAGGTGCTGCAGTCTCACCCTTTGGCTTCTGCTTGGCAGGCGCCTCGGCTGCGGGTTTCACCTCTGGCTTGGCTTCGGGCTTGGCCTGTTCTTCGGTCGGTGTCACCGCCTCGGGAGCGGCAGTCTCAGCCTTGCCCTTGCCCTTGCCTTTATCTTTGCCTTGGGCCTTATCCTGCCCCTTCTCCCGCTTGCCGCCTTCCGGCTTGGCTTCAGGTTGTGCCTGTTCCGTTTCCGGCTGAGCTTCCTTTGCTGCCGGCTGCTGTTCGGGCTGCGGCTGAGCCTCCGGCTCGGCCTGCTGCGTCTCCTGCTTCTTCGGCTTCTTCGGCTTTTCCTGCGTTACCGGCTGCTCTTCCTGCTGCGGCGCGGCCTCCGGCTGGGCCTGCTGTTTGGCTTTCCGCTCGGGCTTGCTTTCAGGCTGCTCCGCGGGCACCTCCTTCGGTGCCTCCGCCTTCGGCGCTTCCGGCTCTGCCTTGGGTTCAGGCGCTTCCTTCCGCTCGGCCTTCGGCTTTTCGGCAGGCGCTTCCTGCTGCGCCGGCTTCTCGGCGGCCGGCGCCTGTTCGGCCGGGGCTTCCCCCTGTTCCTTGTGCTTTTTCTTCTTCAGCAACTCCTCCTCGGAAGGCGCATCCTGCGCCACCTCGAAGCTGCCCGGCTCGACCTGCCGCACGGCCGCAGCCTGCGTCGCAACGTCGCGTACGGCCGCCATCGCCGATGCCGGCTGCAGCGCCAGCGAAAGAGAAAGCAGCGGAAAAGTCGCGCTCGCGAACAATCTTGATTTCATGCCCATCGGGTTTCCTCGATCCTGTTTGAGCTTCTTGAAGGCCGCAAGGCCCTGGTTCCGCCCCTAGCTTCGCATTGAGGCGAAACGGCGGAATGGCAATCGCCGAGCCGCCGATTTGTTCCGGTTCTAGGGAGGTCGGGATTAACCTCGCGTGAATGTTGCAGTCTGCCGACGTTCATCTCGCCCGCTATTTGCACCGCCCAATTGCGGTGGGATTTGTGTTGCAATTCTATCAAAAAAAGTCTGATTATCGCCGCAAGGCGGTCTCAGCACCGTTGAACTGCGGCCGTCAGCCCAAGAGAAAAAGGAGCGGCGGCTACCAACAGAGAGGATCCTCATGCTTAATCCTACCCGTATTTTCGCGGCAGCCTCGATCGCGGCGATGTCCCTTTTTGCCGGCTCGGCCATGGCCGATGGCGAGAAATATGTGATCGGCACCGATTCGACCTATCCGCCCTTCGAATTCGTTGATGCCAGTGGCACAATCCAGGGCTTCGACATCGACATCACCAAGGCGCTCTGCGCTGAAATGAAGGCCGAATGCTCCTTCGTCAGCACCGACTGGGACGGCATCATCCCGGCGCTCAACGCCAAGAAATTCGACATGATCGTTTCCTCCATGTCGATCACGCCGGAGCGCCTGAAGCTCGTCGACTTCTCCAACAAGTATTACAACACCCCGCCGGCCATTGCCGTGCCGAAGGATTCGACGATCACGGATGTCGCCGGCCTCAAGGGCAAGGTGATCGGCGCGCAGACCTCCACGACGCATGCCAACTATGCGGAGAAACATCTCGCCGACACTGAGCTGAAGCTCTATCCGACCGCTGACGAATACAAGCTTGACGTTGCCAGCGGCCGCGTCGACGCCGTCATCGACGACGTCGTCGTTCTCTCCGAATGGGTGAAGTCCGACGCTGGCGCCTGCTGCAAGATTCTGACGACCCTGCCGGTCGACAAGGAAATCAACGGCAACGGCGCAGGCATTGCCATCCGCAAGGGCGACCCGCTGAAGGAAAAGCTGAACACGGCGATCGCTGCGATCCGTGCCAGCGGCGAATACAAGAAGATCCAGGACAAGTACTTCGACTTCGACGTTTACGGCGAATAAGAAATTCGTTATCTGGCCGATGAAGGTAATGGCGGAAGGCTTGCTCTTCCGCCATTTTTGTTTGACAAAGATGGCAAGATTAAAACGGCAAAAGCCGTGAGGGGAATTCTCGCATGGGCGGATTATTTTCCGCGCTGGGCTCCTTCTGGAGCTGGATTGTGCACATCTTCGATCCGCTGTGCGGACCCGTTGGCATCTTCACTTGGCTGGCGCCGTCGACGATTCTTAGCTGTGGCGATACCGGTTGGGGCGACGAGATCGCGCTTGGCCTGCAGATCACCGTTTCGGTGGCGATCGTCACCCTGCCGATTGGCCTTGCCATCGGTTTCCTGGTGGCGCTCGGTCAGCAGTCGGAGGAGAAGTCGCTGCGGCTGGCGGCCGGCATCTACACGACGATCTTCCGCGGTCTGCCGGAGCTTCTGACGCTCTTCATCATCTATTACGGCATGCAGATGCTCATTCAGTCTCTGCTGACCTTCGTCGGTTATGACGGGCCGCCGGTCGAGATCAATGCCTTCCTCGCGGGTGTCATCGCGCTTTCGGTCGTCTTCTCGGCCTACTGTTCGGAAGTGCTGCTCTCGGCCTTCCGCGCCATCCCCAAGGGACAATATGAGGCGGGAGACGCGCTTGGCCTGCATCGCGGCCGCACGCTGCGCCTGGTCATCCTGCCGCAACTCGTGCGCATCGCGCTGCCGGGCCTGACGAACCTCTGGATGGTGCTGCTGAAAGACACCTCCTACGTCTCGATCATCAGCCTTGCCGATATCCTTCGCCAGACGAGTGTCGCCGTGCGCGTGACCAAGGAACCCTTCTTCTTCTATGGCCTGGCCTGTTGCCTCTATCTGGTGCTCGCCATCCTCTCTTCCTTCCTGCTCGTCTATGTCGAGCGTTGGGCCAAGCGTTCGGAGATCAGTCGATGAGCTATGCCGAAACGCTGATCCCACCGCAGCCCGCGCCCCGCGAGGTGATGAAGCCGATGACGCCGGCGCGCATGGCCGGCTATATCTTCGTCGCCGTCTGGGCTCTGCTCGCAGCGCTTCTTGTCTTTTCCGTCGTCAATGGCTGGGATCCGGAAAAATTCACCCGTTACGGGCCGCGCTACCTCCATGGTCTCTGGATAACGCTGAGCCTCGTTTTCATTTCCGTCATCTGCGGCGCCATCCTGTCGCTGCCGCTTGCCGTGGCGCGCATGTCGAAGAACCGGATACTGAATGCGCTGGCCTACGGCTACATCTATTTCTTCCGCGGCACGCCGCTGCTTGCCCAACTGTTCCTGGTCTATTACGGCCTCGGCATATTCCGGCCGCAGCTTGAGGCCGTCGGCATCTGGTGGTTCTTCCGCGATGCCTGGTATTGCGGCCTCTTTGCCATGACCATCAATACCGCGGCCTATCAGGCCGAAATTCTGCGCGGCGCGATCGAAAGCGTGTCGCATGGCCAGCACGAGGCGGCCGCCGCACTCGGCATCCACAAGTTTATCGCTTTCCGCAAAATCATCCTGCCACAGGCTCTCATCGTCGCGCTTCGTCCTTATGGCAACGAGATCATCCTTCTGATCAAGGGCTCGGCGGTCGTCGCCATCATCACTGTGCTCGACCTGATGGGCGAGACCCGCTACGCCTTCTCCCGCACCTTCGACTACCAGACCTATCTCTGGGCGGCGATCTTTTATCTCGTCATCGTCGAGGCCTTACGCCATCTCTGGGCCTGGATCGAACGCCGCCTGACCCGGCATCTCAAGCGCTGATGCGTGACGACGAAACGCGTGTCGCAGCTTTGGGATAACGGCATGCATGAGACAAAGCCGACTTGGCAGCACTCTCGGCACGATGCTGCCAAGTCATTGATATAAAAAATAAATTGTCCTTTTATAAAGTATCTGTAAAGATTTCATTAACCACTCGCATGTTTCCATATCACGTAGCGCTAATAAGCGCGCGAGTGGGAACAAGAAGAAGTGGAATGCGATGCACAAGGACATGGAAAAACAATTGCAGGGCTACGGTCTGACGACCGCCCAGATCCTCTACCACCTGCCGGACCACCCGGCGATCCTGCAGACCTATGTCTGGCAGGACTACGACCTCGCCCCCGATTTTCCCGAAATGCGCGGCTTCCTGAAATTCTGGGAAGAGAAGCTCGACGGGCCGCTGCATTCGGTGCGCTACATCCACCGCAAGCTGATCTCGGCAACCGAGTGGCGGGCGCTGAAGGGCGAGTTCATCCTGCACTGATCGGCTCTGCAGCAGGATGCCGAAAAGTGTGAGCGGTTCGGGCGGCATGTACTGACCGCGTCAGACATGCGCCTCGCCATGGCCGAATTCGCCTTCGTCGCGATCCGGGCGAAGCGCGAAACCGAGCATGCCGAGATAGAAGGCGACGACAATGGCAATGACCGCAAGGCCGGGAACCGGCCCGAGCACGGCATTGTCGATGACATAGGCCCATGACTGCGCCTGCAGCGCCGGCATGCCCTCCGTCTGCAATTTCGGCGTCGAGATCTTCAGGCACCAAGCAAGGAGCAGGATGAAATACATCCAGCCGTAATTGCGCTTGAGACGGCGGTGCATCGCCTCCTGATAGCTGAGCAGGAAGCGTGGTTTGCGCAGGCTGCGGGCGACCACCATCGCCCATTCGCCGCCGGCCCCGGCCTCCGGCGCCAGAATCTCGGCGAAATAGCAGCGCTCGATCTGGCGAATGCGGGCGCGGTAGATATCGAAGAAGCGGTAGCGCCGCGCCTCGATCATCAGCAGCAGCGTCACCAGCATCATCCCGAACAGCAGCACTCCGTGATGCGAAGTCGGCGTCGACAGCGAGACCGAAAGCAGTGCTGCGACCACGGTGATCGCCCAGTTGGAGGTCCGGTCGATGCGGTCGCGCCAACTTGTCATCCGTCCGAGTTCACCGCGGTAATAATGAATGAGCGTGTTGGTAACCTCGCTTGGAGTACTTGGCAGCAAAGGCCGTGCGTCCTCTCCTTCCCGTACCAATGACGTCCTGTCTTCCTCCATTTTCATGGCTCGTTCCTCCCTTCGTCTTCTTTTCGGCCATTCTGCGCCCGCAAGCGCACCATTGCAAAACATCGAAAGCCGCCTTAGACGCATGCCTGAAACAAAAGGACGATGGACTGCGATGGCAAAGAAGATCGACGAAGAAGCCCTTGGCGAGGCCTATAACCGCGCGCTGGCGCTGGAAAAGGCCGGTGATGTCGACGCGGCCGTTGCAGCCTATGAGGAAGTCCTGGCAATCGATCCCGACGATCACGGCGGTGCGGCCGTGCGCATTGCCGCGATGGGCCGCGGCGAAACGCCGGTCAAGGCGCCCGACGCCTATGTCGAGACCTTGTTCGACCAGCATGCCGAGGTTTTCGAGGACGTGCTCGTCGAGCAGCTCGGCTATCACGTGCCGATGCTGGTGCGCCAGCGCCTGCAGGCGCTGAAGCTCGGACCGTTCAAGCGGCTGCTCGATCTCGGCTGTGGCACAGGCCTCACCGGCGGCGCGCTGCGCGACCTCTGCGCCGATATGACCGGCATCGACATATCGGAGAAGATGGTCGAGATCGCCCATGAGAAGGACCTCTACGAAACGCTCTTCGTCGCCGAGGTCGAGGATTTTCTCGACGACAACGACGAGGAAGCCTTCGACATCATCTCCGCCACCGACGTGCTGCCCTATCTCGGCGCGCTCGAACCGCTATTCTTCGGCGCCGCCGAGAACCTGACACCGGGCGGCCTGTTCATCTTCTCCTCGGAAACCCTGCCCGAGGAAATACTCGCCGGCCGTGCCTATATGGTCGGCCCGCACCAGCGCTTCGCCCATGCCGACGCCTATGTGAGAGAACGCCTGACGGCCACCGGTTTCGAACTCGTCGAGATATCGGATATCAATGTGCGCATGGAAGACGGCCAGCCGACACCAGGCCATCTGGTGATCGCCCGATATATCGGCTGAAGCTAATGCACCTGATATTCGCCTGACGGAATAGTTTCGCAGTTGGCGAAGTATCTGTTGCATGATGCGCCATGACCTGATAGTTAGTCGATCGGTAAAGTTTACCGCAACGATAGGAAAGGTCGCCGCATGTCGCTCGTGCTTTATGGGCATCCGCTCGCCTCCTTCTGCCACAAAGTGCTGATCGCGCTTTATGAAAACGGTACCCCTTTCGAAAATCGCATCGTCGATCTTTCCGACGAAAGCTCGCGCGCCGATCTCTTCCGCTTCTGGCCGATCGGCAAGATGCCACTGCTGCGGGACGAGGCGCGCGACAGCACCATTCCCGAGACATCGATCATCATCGAATATCTTGAGCAATATTATCCGGGGCCTCTTCGGCTGCTGCCGCTGGAGATCGACCGGGCGCTGCAAGTCCGCCTTTGGGATCGCTTCTTCGATCATTATGTCCAGGCGCCGATGCAGACGCTGGTTAGCAATCACCGGCGTCCTGAGGGCACGGCGGACGAAATCGAGGTCACGGCCGCCAAGGCGACGCTTGCCACCGCTTACTCGATGATCGAAAAGCAGCTCGCCGACAAACCCTGGATATCCGGTGACAGCTTCACCATGGCCGATTGCGCCGCCGCCCCCGCGCTCTTCTATGCCGAGACGCTGATCCCCTTCACTCCGGAACAGCCGAACCTTCGCACCTATTACGATCGGCTGCTGGCGCGCCCGTCCTTTGCAAGGGCGCTGGACGAGGCCCGCCCCTACTTCAAGTTCTATCCCTACAAAGAGAGGCTGTCCGCCCGCTTCCGGGATGCGGCGGGATGATCGAAAGCCAAGCGGATCTCGACCGCATGTTTCATGCGCTTTCCGATCGCAGCCGCCGCGGCATGATCGATCGTCTCGGCCGCGGCCCGGCCTCCGTCACCGAACTGGCCGCGCCGCTCGCCGTTGCCTTGCCGACGGTGATGAAACATCTGCAAGTGTTGGAGGAGAGCGGCCTCGTGCTCTCCGAAAAAACCGGCCGGGTGCGAACCTACCGCCTGCAACAGGATGCGCTTGCTGCCGTCGAGCGCTGGGTAGAACAGCGAAAGATCCGCTGGACGAGCACCTTCGACAGGCTGGATCAATTTCTCGGCAATGAAACGGAGAGCCTTCCCGAATGACGACGCCATCCGCCGAACACGCCACTCTCGTCATCGAGCGTCACCTGAAGGCGCCAGTCGCTCGCGTCTTCCGCGCCTGGTCGGCGCCGGAGGCCAAACGCCAATGGTTCGCTTGCCACGGCGAGTGGCAGGCGCTGGACTATGGTCTCGATTTCCGCCCCGGCGGCACGGAGAGGAACTACGTCGCCGATACCGACGGCCTTCTGCACGCCTATGATGCCCACTACATCGATATCCTGCCCAATGCCCGCATCATCTATGCCTATGAGATGAAGCTCGGCGAAACCCGCATCTCCGCCTCCCTCACAACCGTCGCCTTCGAAGCCGAACCCGGCGGCACCAAAATGGTCTTCACCGAACAGGTGGTCTTCCTCGACGGCTACGCCGACAACGGCGCCCGCCTCCAGGGTACCGAAATCGGCCTCGACAATCTGGAGCTCTTCCTCGAGCGCGAGGAAAGCCCCATTCACTGACACATGTCGCCAAATCAAGTTCGATGCCACGCGTTTCAGGCGATGTTGCCAAGCATCAAGCGCTGCTTGGTTTTTGTCGGGAGCTGGCGGGGCGAGCCGCAGCTCGCGTTGACGTGTTGAGTGCTGCGGCGGCGCGAACGAGCGTCTTCAACGCCTGCTCGTCGATCTCATCACCTTCGTGGAAATCGATGGCGCGCCTGGTATTGCCGTCAAGGCTGGAGTTGAAGAGGCCTGAAGGGTCCTCCAGCGAAGCGCCTTTGGCGAAGGTCAGCTTCACCACGCTCTTGTAGGTTTCGCCGGTGCAGATGATGCCGGCGCGCTCCCACACGGGAACCCCTCTCCACTTCCATTCCTCGACCACCTCGGGCTCGGCCTGCCTGATCAGAGTTCGGACCCGAGCGAGCGTCTGGCCTCGCCAATCGCTCAACTCCTCGATTCTCGCATCGATCAAACGAGAAGGAGAGTCTCCGTCCTTCTCTTCGCTCGGGCCGCTTTTCTTCATGGTTGCCGTGGCTTTCTTCATCGATATCGCTCCTCCATCCCTTAAGTGCTGATGACCTGGCGTCCGCTCACATTCGTTCACCGGGCAATTGGCTGGCTTGCTCCACCCAGGCGGCGAGCTGAGCCTCGTCGAGTTGGTCTGCCTCATGGATGTGGAAGTAACGCACTTCCTTTTGTTTGGACTCGCCGGGCGGGATGGGACTGAGCGACGTGCCACGGAAGAAAGCGAGTTTGATGTACTTCGCGAAGCAATGGACACCGAGGAACCAGCCCTGCCCTTCGATGCCATAGAGGGGCGAGTTCCATTTCACGGCCTTGTATACCCCGGGCACCGTGCGCGTGATGAGCGCATCGAGGCGATGCCCGACATCGCTTTTCCAGCCGGGCATGGCGGCGATGTAGGCTTGCACGGGAGCGTCGCCGTAACCCTTGGCGATCTGAGGGTTGCCGCCCGAGAGAAGGGTTGGCTCCCCGGCGGCCGGCTTGGCGGCTGACTTCTTCGTGACCTTCGCTTCGGCCTTGGACGTCTTGCCGGCCATTCTGTTCACCCCCATCCGCTGCTGCGCCTCGCGCTGCGCCATCTGGTGGCATGAGGCAGGACGAACAAGTACAGACCGGTGAGCAGGAGCAAGGCGAGCGGAAGAAGCGCCAAAAGCCCCACCCAGACGGACGCTCTCTCCTGCACCATGGCGATGATATTAATTATGACGGCCAGCGTAAAGGCAATAGACAGCCAACGGTGGATCTGCCGACACCAGTTATTCCAATTCACGGGAACCTCCTGCGAAAACGAGCCGAAGCGGATGGCGTAACCGTTGGCATCTGTCTCACTCGATCCGCGCCAGCACCTGCTCCAGCTTTGCGAAGAATTGTTGCCAGCCGCCCCTGGCGCCCCCGTAAGCCTGCCGCTGATCCGGCCGGAAGCCCGATTGCTCCATACGCAGGTGCGTGCCCGCGCCCTTAGGCGTGAGCGTCCAGGTGACGACGCTTGCGAGATCATAGGCAGCCCAGGTGTAAGACAGGGTTTTGTTCGGCTCGACTTCCAGGACCTGGCAATCGACGGATCCCCAATCCGCGCTGAGCTTAAAACGGTGATCCACGACCGGCACGAAGTCATTCTTCATCAGCCAGTCCGCGATCAGATGCGGCTGGGTGAGCGCGCGCCAGATCTTTTCCGGCGGAAAAGGGATCTCTCGCTCGACGACGACGGAACGGGTTTCAGTCGATGTTTCGGTCATTGGTCCATCCTTTTCAGTAGATCTTCCAGCTGGTCGAACCGATTTTGCCAAAAACCAGCCATCTCACTTGTCCAGTCGACCAGCGGCGCCAGCGCACCGAGCTGCGCGCTATAATGCGTCTGGCGACCTTCGTGACGGTCACGCACCAATCCGGCCTGCTTCAGGATTCCGAGATGTTTCGAGACGACCGGTTGCGAGACCCCAGCGCGTGCCGTCAAAGCCCCGACCGTCTTCTCTCCTTCGCGGCACAGCCGTTCGAAAAGAGCCCGCCGCGTCGGATCGGCGAGCGTTCTGAAGAGCAAGTCTTGAGCGTTTGACATCTACAATCCATACCCCACTGACTATGGATTAACGTATAGCCATAGAGGTATAGGTGAGTCAAGCTGGACGTGAGACGACTTAGGGAAACTGTTGTCGCTGATTTTAGCGCACGTGGCAGCGCGCCTCGGCAGAGACGGGTGAATGTCTCATACCCAGGCGCCTATGCATTTCCGCCATTGATCATGCAGCTTCGCAAACGGCGCTGGGATCAATGCCCGCCGTCGGTGCCGAGGATCGCGGCAAGCAGCCGGCCTTCGAGCTCGGCGAGGCCGGGATGGCCGTGCCGGCGCGGATGTGGATAAGGAATGGGAAGATCGAGCGCGATCCGCCCCTCGTCGAGCACGATGACCCGGTCGGCGAGATGCACCGCCTCGCTGACATCATGGGTGACGAGCACGGCGGTGAAACCGAGTTCGCGCCAGACGCGGTTGATGAGTTCCTGCATGCTGATCCGCGTCAGCGCATCGAGAGCGCCGAGCGGTTCATCAAGCGCCAGCACGCCCGGCCGGCTCACCAGCGCCCGCGCCAGTGCCACGCGCTGCCGCTGACCGCCGGAAAGGCGCGCCGGCCATTCTCCGGCCTTCTCGCCAAGCTGGACTTCGGCAAGCACGGCGTCGGCCGCCTTTAGCGCCGCCCGTCTATCGATGCCGTCGCCGAGCCCGACGACGACATTGTCGGCGACACTGAGCCAGGGGAGCAGCCTTGGCTCCTGAAAGACGATGCGCGCATTGGGGCTGGCCTGTGCGCCGTCGGCATCATCGAAATGCAGCTCGCCGGCGCTCGGCGCGTCAAGGCCCATCAGGATGCGCAGCAGCGTGCTCTTGCCGCAGCCGCTCTTTCCGATCACGGCAACGAACTGGCCGGCCGGAATATGCAGATTGATGCCGCGCAGTACGCGGTTGGCCCCGAAACTCTTTTCAAGCCCCGTCAGGCTGATCGCCGCTGCCCCCGCAGGCGCATTGCGCTCCGGCGCAGGTGTATAGGCTGGCTCTTCGGCGACGGCGTGAAAACGCTCATGCGCGATCGATGTCATGGCGTCTCTCCTATTTCTGATAGACCGGGTTCCAGGCGAGCAGCCGCCTCTCCAGCACTCGGGCGATGACATCGGCAAGTTTGCCGAGCACGGCATAGATGACGAGGGCGAGTACGACGACGTCGGTCATCATGAATTCGCGGGCATTGTTGGCCATATGGCCGATGCCCGAGGATGCGGCGATCGATTCCGATACGATCAGCGTCAGCCACATGATGCCGAGTGCATATCTGAGGCCGACGAAGATCGACGGCAGCGCGCCTGGAAAGATCACCTTGCGGAACAGCGTCCAGTTGCCCATGCCATAGACCTTGCCCATCTCGATCAGATCGCGATCGACATTGCGCACCCCGTGATAGGTGTTGAGATATACGGGGAAGAGCACGCCGAGCGAGGTGAGAAACAGCTTCGATTCCTCCCCGATCCCGAACCACAGGATGACGAGCGGGATCATCGCCAGATGCGGAATGGTGCGCAGCATCTGCAGCGTCGTATCGGTCAGTTGTTCCGAAATGCGCGATACACCGTTGGCGATGCCGAGCAGGAAACCGATCGAGCCGCCGACGAGAAGGCCGGCAAAGGCGCGGCCGGCGCTCACCAGCACGTCATTCGGCAACTGGCCGGAAACCGTCGTCGACCAGAAGGCCAGGCCGACATCGGCCGGCGACGGCATGATGCGCGATGAGATCCAGCCGGCCGAGGAGGCAAGCTGCCAGAACGCGACAATCGCCACCGGCACCAGATAGGGCGTCAGCTTGTCCAGGCCGGGCAGCGGCAGGCGCAAACCCGCCTTTCCAACCTTTTCGGAAGCGACCGACCGTACGAACGGAGTATCGAAAGTCGACATGCATTGTCCTCGCGCTTATCGAAAGCAGGATGCCGCAAGCCGTAAGCGGCTTGCGGCGGTGTCACGCTCTGCGTCTTCGTTCGAACTCAGGAGCCGGAGACGACTTTCAGATTGCCGCCATGGCTGCCGCCTGCGAAGATCTGCTTGCGGCCGAACTCGTTGTTGAAGCCCAGGCGCTGCTGCTCGCGAGTGATGCCAAGCTCGGGGAAAAGCAGCTCGGCGACGCGATAGGCCTCTTCGAGATGCGGATAGCCGGAGCCGATCACCGTATCGATGCCGATCTCCTGATATTCGCGAAGGCGCGCGGCCACCGTCTTCGGCGAGCCAACCAGCGCCGTGCCCGCACCGGCGCGCACCAGGCCGACGCCGGCCCAGAGGTTCGGAGAGACTTCGAGCTTGTCGCGGCGTCCGCCATGAAGGGCGGCCATGCGCTTCTGGCCGACCGAGTCGGACTCGTGGACAAAGCGCTCCTGCGCCTCGCGGATTGTATCGTCGTCGAGATGACGGATCAGCCGCTCGGCCGCCTCCCACGCCTCATCATCGGTTTCGCGCACAATGAAGTGCAGACGAATGCCGAAGCTCACCTCGCGGCCGCGTTCGCCGGCGGCCTTGCGCACCTTGGTGATCTTCTCGGCAACCTGTGCCGGCGGCTCGCCCCAGGTCAGGTACTTGTCGACGCGGCCGACGGAGAAATCGATACCGGCATCCGACGAGCCGCCGAAATAGAGCGGCGGACGCGGGTTCTGCACCGAGGGGAAGCCAAGGCGCGCATTGGTCGCCTTGATATATTTGCCGTCGAAGCTTGCCGTTCCCTTTTCCAGCAGTTCCTCAAAGACGGTGAAGAACTCCTCGGCATGGGCGTAGCGCTCGTCATGCTCGAGATGGATGCCATCGCCGGCAAGCTCCGCCGGGCTGCCGCCGACGACGATGTTGAGCAGCAGCCGGCCGTTGGAGATGCGGTCGAGCGTCGTCGCAAGACGCGCGTAATAGGCAGGCGATGCCGTGCCGGGGCGGATCGCCACCAGGAACTGCAGCTTCTCGGTCTTTGCGGCAAGGGCGGCGGCGGTCACGAAGGATTCCTCGCAGGCAACCCCGGTCGGCAGCAGTACGCCGGAATAGCCGAGCCGGTCGACAGCCTGGGCGATTTGCGTGAGATAACCAATCTCTGGCGCACGGTTGAGCTCGGAGGAGCCGAGATAGGTGCCGTCGCCCGATGTCGGAATGAACCAGAGGAAATTGATAGGTTTGGATGTACCTGTATGGGAGGTGGTGGTCATGGAAGACGGTCCTTTAGCTGCGAAATTCGAAAATCAACTCGCGCGGTGGAGATGGCCGCTGGCAAGCGGCAACAAGCAGACTGTCTGCCCACTCGGCGCCGCCGCCGCGCGAATGCTTGGGAGGATCGCGGTGGCGGCGGAGGCTGTAGTAAGGCCGGCTGTCCATCTATGCGTGAGCATCTGAAATATCCCTGTCGATCGGATGGTGGCTGGCCGACGCCTTTCAGTGTCCGCGTCGATCGTCAGGATACTGACATAGACCACTAATTAGATCGACAATATCAATTTGCTATTATAATCCATTTTGGAGAATATTTTTCCGGTTCGGCGGCATGAAGACCCTCTCCATGCCGCCTCGCGGAAATCTTAGCCCTGGTCGAAAAATCAGCTCGCCTTGGGACGCCAGACGATGTCGCCGGTCGTAAGCTTCTTCGGCAGGATACCGAGTCCATAGAACTCGTCTGCGAGCGCCTGCTGATAGGCGGCGGCAGCATCGGTGATCGTCGAGACGCTGCCGAGATCGGCGCCCTTGCGCGTCAATGTCACGCGCGTCACGTCAGCCGGCACGCCGGTGATTTCGGAAAGCTCCTTCACCGTTTCGTCGAGATTGCTCTGTGCCGACTTGCCGACCTTGGCAAGCTCATCGATCACGTCGACGACCACTTGCCCGTTGGCATCGGTGAAATCACGGTTGGCGAGAAAGAAACTGTAGGAGTCGACGATGCCTTCGGCGGTCGTCAGGATACGTGTCTCCGGATCAGCTTCGGCAATCGCCAGATAAGGATCCCAGATCGACCAGGCGTCGATGCTGCCATTCTTGAACGCGGCGGCAGCATCCGGCGGCGAAAGATCGACCTGCTCGACATCTTCGGGCTTCAGGCCTGCCTTGCGCAGAACCTTGACGGTTACATTATGCGCGCTGGAGCCGCGCTTGAAAGCGACCTTTTTACCTTTGAGGTCTTCAAGCGTCTTGATGGGCGAATCCTTGCGCACGAGGATGGCCGAGGCTGCCGGGCTACCCTTGTAGAGACCGACATAATAGAGCTGCCCGCCGGCCGCCTGGGCAAAGAGCGGCGGCACATCGCCGGTCGCGCCGAAATCGAGAGCGCCGGCGCCCAATGCTTCGAGAAGCGGCGGGCCGGAGGTGAATTCCGACCAGCTGACGGTAATGCCGCGATCGGCAAGCCGCTTCTCAAGTGCGCTGCGACGTTTGGCGAGCGCCAGCACGCCGTTCTTCTGCCAACCGATACGGAACTCGCTGGCAGCAGCGCGTGCCGGCCTGACGGCCGGCAGGATTGCCGTAGCCGCGGTCGCTGCGAAAAGCCCGAGCGTTTGTCGACGTGAAATCATGACTTTCCCCTTTTTCATGGTGCCAAGCCTGTTTTCGGCTGGTCGACCTGTCAGTGATGAATGCCATGATGATGAAATCTATAATTTATATCGACAATTTTATTTGCGAGATTCGGCCTTTGCTGAAATTTTGCGGCCCGGAAATCGCCCTTAAGCGGATTTTTTTCGCGCGTCCGCTATGCCGGCTACTATTCCGCTTCCTTCCCAACCTTCGGCGGCCAGACGCTCCCGGATAAAGGTGGGGCCGCCGGCAAGACGGTTCGCAAGCAGGCTTGCGGGATCGACGATGCGCCAATAGGGCGTGACCGTCGAAACCGGCTCACTCTTCTCCAATGCGCCGAAGGACAGTTCGGCGATCGCGCGCAAATGCCGCTGCACGGTTACCGGGCAACAGGCATCCGCCCGATATTGGTCAGCGAGACGACGGCGGAGAACGCCGACGTCGGTAAGCACACCTTCCGGTGCTGATCGAATCTGCTCTGCGACCATCTGCAGCGATGGAATGAGCATAGCCTGTATTCCGCTGCGGCCTTTGCGCCGCGGCTTGATCGTCGGAATTTCGCTCATGTCACCCTCCGGAAACATTGTGCCCTCTCCCCGATCTAGGGCTGCCCCGAACGGTGGCCAGCCTCATATGCGTCAATCGGAAGGAAGTCCGTCTTCACGGGCTTTTCTGCTCCCGCCGTTTCGGTTAATCCTCGGACCCGCACTTGAGGAAAAGGATAGGACATATGGCTAAAGTCGCGTTCATCGGTCTCGGCGTCATGGGTTTCCCCATGGCGGGCCATCTGAAGACGAAGGGCGGCCACGATGTTACCGTCTACAACCGTACCGCCGAAAAAGCCGCCGCCTGGGCCGAGAAATTCTCCGGCAAATCTGCCTCCACCCCGGCCGAGGCCGCCGCCGGTGCCGATTTCGTCTTCGTCTGCGTCGGCAATGACGAAGATCTCCGGTCGGTGACATTGGGCGAGAACGGCGCCGTGCACGGCATGAAGCCAGGTTCGGTGCTGATCGACAACACCACCGCCAGCGCTGAAGTCGCCCGCGAACTTTATGCCGCGGCAAAGGAAAAAGGTGTCGATTTCATCGACGCTCCTGTCTCCGGCGGCCAGGCCGGCGCTGAAAACGGTGTCCTGACCGTCATGTGCGGCGGCGACGAGGCCGTCTTCGAACGCGCCAGACCTGTCATCGACGCCTATGCCCGCATGGTTGGTTTGATGGGACCGGCAGGCTCGGGCCAGTTGACCAAGATGGTCAACCAGATCTGCATTGCCGGCCTCGTCCAGGGACTTGCCGAAGCGCTGCATTTCGGCAAGCGTGCTGGCCTCGATATCGAAAAGGTGGTCGAGGTGATCTCCAAGGGGGCAGCCGGCTCCTGGCAGATGGAAAACCGCCACAAGACCATGAACGCAGGCAAGTATGATTTCGGCTTCGCGGTCGACTGGATGCGCAAGGATCTCGGCATCGTGCTCACCGAAGCCCGCCGCAACGGCGCCAAGCTGCCGGTCACCGCCGTCGTCGACCAGTTCTATGGCGACGTGCAGGCAATGGGCGGCAATCGCTGGGACACATCCTCGCTGCTCGCCCGCCTCGAAAAATGATCGGCCCCTCCTCCGATGCGGCCGAATTGATCGCGCATCTCGAAACGCTGCGCTCGGAGGAGGATGTTGCCGGCATGGCGCGCTTTGGCATCGTCACCGATCGCGCCCTCGGTATCTCCAATCCCGATATCAGGGCGGTCGCCGGACTGGCGAAGAAGGATCACGCCAGGGCAATGCAGCTCTGGCGAAGCGATATCCGCGAGGCCCGCCTGCTCGCCCTCCACACCGCCGAGCCGAAGCGGTTGACCATGGAAGAGGCTCGAAGTTGGGCCAATGATTTCAACTCGTGGGAGATCGTCGATTGCGCCGCCGATCTCTTCGTTGAAGCCCGGCTGGACGAGCTCATCTCAGACTTCGCCGCAGACGAGCGTGAATTTATCAGGCGCACCGCCTTCGCCATGATTGCCGGTGCCGCGGTTCACTTAAAAAAGGAACCTGATGCGACCATCCTTGCCTGGTTGCCGCTGATCGAGGCCCATGCCGGCGACCCGCGAAACTTCGTGCGCAAGGCGGTCAACTGGGCGCTGCGCAGCATCGGTAAGCGCAATCTCACCTGCCATGCGCCGGCACTGACGCTCGCAAAGGCCCTGGCGGAAAGCCCTGACAAAACTGCCCGCTGGATCGGCAAGGATGCCGTCAGGGAGTTGGCCGGCGAAAAGCTATTGGCACGGTTGATATAAGGCGAATGCCGGCTCGCGTGGCGCTGTAAGTCAATGCTGTTTGGATTTTTCGACCAGGAAATCGATCAGGACCCGCACCGCCGGCGGCATGCCCTTGGCTGTCGTGAAGACGATATAGAACTGGCTCTCCTCCGACTGCCATTCTGGCAGCACCCGCACCAGCTTGCCTGCCTGGAGATCGGCTTCGCAGGCACTTTCGAGCAAAAGCCCGAAGCCGAGGCCGGCACGGGCCGCGTCGAGGATAGCGGTCATGCTGCGGCAGGTGAGCCGTGGCTGATGCCGAATCACCCGCTTGGCGTCATTCGGACCGACCAGTTCCCAGGTATGGAACGATACCCATGACGTCATTGCCAGCGTCGGCAGGTCGGCGAGTTCGTCCACGCAACGCAAGGTGCCAGTGCGCTCGACGAGCGACGGACTTGCAACCAGGATACGCCTGATACGGTCGAGCTTGCGCATCGTCAGACTCGTCTGCGTCTCCGGCTCGTTGGTCGCTCTCACTTCGAGGTCGATTCGTTCGTTGATGAGGTCGGCCCGCCGGTCGGAGCCGATGATCTGCAGCTTGATCTTCGGATAACGTTCCAGGAATTCGGGCAGGATTCCCCCGACCGAGATGTCGACGAGGCCAAGCGGGCAGCCCATGCGCACCACACCTTGCGGGTCGGACTGAGCCTCGCTGACGATCGACTTGGCGCGATCGGCCTCCTGCAGGATGGTCTGGCATCTTTCGTAGAAAGCTTGGCCGATCTCAGTCACCCGGAAGTGACGGGTCGAGCGTTCTATGAGCCTTGCACCAAGCCCTTCCTCAAGCCGGCTGACCCGCCTGCTGAGTTTGGAACGTGGTATTTTGAGATCGCGACTTGCAGAAGCGAAACCGCCGCTCGAGACGACAGCGGCGAAATAATAGTAGTCGTTGAGATCGTCCATAAGAACAAGCTATCCGCGAGTAGGAATGAATGCCGGCCCCCAGCAAGGGTTGTATCCTCTCTCCCAAAAAGCGGTGATCACATTGTCGGCATTGGATTTTCTTTTCGCGACCTGTTGCGACAAAGCCAGCCAACACCGCATAGGAAGACAGACCAACAGCCGTCCGCGCGATAAATCGATCGGTGGATCCAGCTCGTTTGAAAGATTGAAAACGGGGTGCCTCAAGAAACGAGGCGGGCAGATGCCGACGTGCGATACGCAACGTACCCGTTCGGCTCACCTGAAAAGACGATCCTGAAAGACTGCCTTGAAGACTGTGCGTCAAAAACGCTGCAAGGACGGTCCGGCAGGGAAGACCGGACCCGTCCCCGTAGCTGATCGGAGGTCACTCGGATCAGAAACTGATTTAAGTGCTCCCGGTCCGAAGACCGGGAGCATATCCACCAAGTGGATTAGAACGAACGCTGCAGACGGAAGTAGCCCGTCGTGGAGTCGTCGCCATCATCCGGATCGAGGTACTGAACCGAAGCCTTGGCGTAGAAGTTGTCGACGATCTGGTAATCAACGGTCAGACCGACCTTCCATGCATCACCGGCACCGTCGTAATCGCTAGGAACGGTGTCAAACGCGCTGGCACCGCCGATGTAGTTGCCGTAGTACTGAACACCCGGGGTGATTTTCAGCTTGTCGGTTGCCTTGATGGCGTATTCGGCAGCAACTGCCCATTCAGCCGTCGAGTAGTAGGAGTTCGGGCCGGAAGAGTACACAGCAGCGAGGCCGAGCGTACCGGGACCGATGTCAACCGTACCCATTGCACGGACAGCGCCGTCTTCGTTGTCGACGTCCCAGCCGCCAGTGACCTGGTAGCTGAACGCGCCGGCAGTGCCGCCGATGCCGAAGGCAACGCCGACATTGTTCGGACCATCGTTCGGAACAAGGAGGCCGGTGACGGGATCCACGTCACCCTGATAAACGCCGTCTTCCAGTTCATCGACGCTGATACCAGCGTAGAAGGTGCCGCTTTCATACTGATAACGGATGGAGTTGTGCAGCGTTACGACCGAGCCGATGTCGTCGGTTTCGCCAGAGAGACCATCGTCCCACCAGCTGTAGAACAGACCAGCGCGGAAGCCCGCGATGTCGAGGTAAGCGGAATCGAGAATGGCGTCCTGAGCCGTGGCGTTGTCAGCATTGAACTGCATGACGATGACGCCGGTCAGCGGACCATATTCGGTGTCGCTCTTGGCCGTGAACTGAACCTGACCGCGGGTGACGGCATCCCAGTCCGAATCGCCGCCGACGTCTTCGCCAACGTTAACCTGGAAACGGATGTAGCCTTCGATCTTGAGGCAGGTTTCGGTGCCCGGGATGTAGAAGTAGCCGGTGCCGTAAGCGTCGCAGACGCGAACATATTCAACCGGTTCCGGCTCAGCAGCAACAATAGCGTCAGCTGCAAGAACCGGCGTCGATGCAGCAAATGCTGCTGCTGATGCAAGCAAAACCATTCTGATGTTCATTTACCAATCCATTCCTTTGTCGATCGGGGCTGGCTTCAGATCGGGTAGTCGATTTGAAGCCGGCCCAGTTTGAACAGCCATCTCGGCGTGCGGATCGATCGAACCGCCAAACCGTCATCACATACAAGGCCCTATCAAGCAATTCTCGATACACGCCAGATGGGTTCTCACGGGCAACTTTCCCCGACAACGTGATTTTTATACAACAATTTCAAATATTTATACGAAAGACATACCAAACGGCTCCGCGACGGAAATCTTCCATCGCAAGCCGCAAACCCTAAACCCCTTTGTCAAATTCTCCACCGTCCGACCCCCGTCGAACATACTGGTGAAGCGCATAAATTCTACCGCCGGCTAATGAGCACAAACAAGGTGGCGGTTTAGAACATAGTGTCCTGAATTCGATACCAATGAGACAAAATTATGACATATCGCCCACTGGTTTCATCGAACATAACCCGGGAATCCTTACCAGGCTATTCACTTTTCCAGGAAATTCGGTCGATTTGAGCGTTTTTTCGCTATTTTTGAGGCTTTTTTTTGCAATAGCAGATCGCACATACTTAAACCCGGCCTTTGCCGAACCGGCAATCCCACGTGCAGCCGGAGTGCACACGCCGCCTCCTAAGGGCATATCTGAGGTCGCAGACTCACGCCCGGTCTCAGCCCTCATTGGATTTTGCATTATCGCGTGCGGTCACGGCCGCACGCTTGACCTCAATCCTCGTTTGATTTGGCATTATCGAGAATCATGTAGTCGAGCGGCAACTGCGTCGAATACTTGATCTGCTCCATCGCAAAGGCGGAGGAAACGTCGCGAATCTCGATCTTGGCGATCATCCGCTTATAAAAGGCGTCATAGGCGGCAATATCGGGCACGACGACTCGCAGGAGATAATCGACATCCCCGCTCATCCGGTAGAATTCGACCACTTCGGGGAATTCGGCGACCACCTCGGAAAAGCGGCGCAGCCATTCGATCGAATGAGTGGCAGTGCGAATCGACACGAAGACGGTGACCTTGGTGTTGACCTTCTCCGGATCGAGGATGGCGACTCGGCGCTTGATGACGCCGTCTTCTTCCATCTTCTGGATGCGCCGCCAGCACGGCGTCGTCGAAAGCCCCACTTTCTTGGCGAGATCGGCAACGGCAAGCGTCGAATCTTCTTGCAGAAGACGCAGTATTTTTCGGTCGAGGCGGTCCATGCGCACAACAGTCCTTTCGAATTATTTTCTTTGTATAACTCGATTCCGCGCAACTAAAAGAATTTTGTTTCAGGAAAGCAGCATTTTCGTCCGTTCCTGCAAGACCGGGAGCAATTCTTTCTCGAACCAGGGATTGCGCTTCAGCCAGCCGCTATTGCGCCAGCTCGGATGCGGCAGCGGCAGCACCGCCGGCGATCGGTTGGACAGAAGACAGTCACGCCATGCCCGCACCGTCTCGGTCATATTGTCCCGCCTTTCACCGGCCATATGCCAAGCCTGCGCATATTGGCCGATGACCAGTACCAGTTCGATCTGTGGCATGGCCGAGATCACCCTTTGCCGCCAGAGGGGCGCGCATTCGCGCCGCGGCGGCAGATCCGCGCCCTTGCCGTCGTAGCCAGGAAAGCAGAAGCCCATCGGGACAATGGCGAATCGGTCGCGGTCATAGAAGCTTGCCCTGTCAACGCCAAGCCATGACCGCAGCCGGTCGCCTGAGGCATCGTCGAACGGCAGCCCGCTCTCATGCACCCGAAGCCCGGGCGCCTGCCCGGCGATCAGGATGCGTGCGCTCGACGAGATCACGGCCACCGGGCGCGGCTCGTGCGGCAGCCGGTGCGCGATGCCTTTTGCCGGCGCGTCTCGACAGATGCGGCAGGAGGCGATCTCCCGCCGCAGCGTCTCCAGCATGGCTTCGTCGGTCATGACTTTACTCCCATCCGACGATCCGCCCGATGAGGTGCAGGGCGCCGTCGAAACCGGAACTCTGGCGCGCATGGTCGCGCACATCGCGTGGCCGCTCGAAAGTCCCGGCCCAGAGGCCCGCCTTTTGAGCCTTCGCGTCGGCCTCCTCCTTGGCATAACCGCCATAGGAGATGGCCATGCCTCGGCGCACCATGGCGGCATTGATGTCGCCGCCCGCCCCGCTCCGGCAGATGACGAGCAGCCTGTCGTAGCGGTCGTGCCGGCTGCCCTGACAAAGCGTTCCAGATGCCAGCACCATGCCCTGCAGCGCCTCGCGCGCCGCGCGGCCACAGGCCCAGGCCTTCCCTTCCCGCTCGCAGCTCTGGTTGAGCTCCGGCGCATCGATGCCTTCGAGGCGCAAACGTTCGGCTCCCAATGTCAGACTGTCGCCGTCGGCGGCATGGAAAGCACCCATATGCTCGATTTTTGCCGCATCATTGAGCTTGGCGGCGATCAGCGCCACGAGCGCCAGCAGGGCAAAAGCGGTCACGCCGTCGCGAATCAGGCGCAGGCCCCGTGTCACGCTTTCGCCTCCTTAAAAAACAAATCCTTGGCAAAGATGGCAAACATCTTCTTAAGAATTGTCGATTAAGCTCTTATCCACCCTGGGATGAAGTTTCAACGTGCACATGAGTACCGGCGTAAGCACATCGACCGACAAGATCATCGTCGACAGGTCGCGCAGCCACCGCAACAAGGCCGTTTCCAAGGCCGTGCGGCAGACGCGCGAACGTCTTCAGTCCGGTCATGCGTCAAATTCCTCCTTCGATCGTGACGTGCTCAACATGTATGTGGCATCGGTGCTGCAGAGCGCGACAATCATGCCGCTCTTCGTCGTCATCGTCACCGCGCTTGGCGTCTATTTCACCCAGAATACACAATTGCTCTTCTGGGCGCTGCTGACGCTCACCTGTCATACGGGCAATATCCTGCTGGCGCGGCGCGCGCGCCGGCAGGAAATCACCTCGGAGAGCGCCCGCAAATGGCGCCGCCTGCTGCTGCTCGGCCAGTTCCTGCTCGGCTGCTGCTGGGCCGTCTTCGCGCTGCAAGGCTGCGACACCTGCGAGCCGTCGAACTTCATTCTCTATAAGGGCGCGACGCTGCTGATCGCGCTCTCCGTCACGGCGATGTCGAACTTCATGCTGACGCCCGCCGTGCTCGCCGCCTTCTCGCCCGCGGTCCTGGCGCTCGCCGCCAAGAGCGGCCTGTCGCGGGACCTCCTCGAAATCAGCCTGACGGGGGCCTTCACCACCACCCTGGTCTTCTTCAATTATATCAGCGACCGGCTCTTCAAGTCGAACCTCAGAATTCTCTCATACCAGTCGGAGAAGGACGACCTGATCGCCGAGTTGGAAGTGGCGAAATCGATGTCGGACGAAGCTCGCCGCCGCGCCGAAGAGGCAAACCTCGCCAAGTCCCGCTTCCTTGCCTCCATGTCGCATGAGCTCAGAACTCCGCTCAACGCCATCCTCGGCTTTTCTGAGGTGATGTCGGCCGAAGTCATGGGGCCGCTCGCCAATCCGACCTACAAGGAATACGCCGGCGATATCCACCGCTCCGGCCAGCATCTGCTCGATCTCATCAACGAGATCCTCGACCTGTCACGCATCGAGGCCGGCAAATACGAGCTGAGCGAGGAGGCGATTTCGCTGCTCGATATCACCGAAGATTGCATCGGCATGGTCCAGTTGCGCGCTCGCGCCAAGAACATTGCCATTTCGGACCAGTTCGAGCGGCAGCTGCCGGCCATCTGGGCCGACGAGAAGTCGATGCGCCAGGTGGTGCTCAACCTTCTCTCCAATGCCGTCAAGTTCACGCCGCAGGGCGGCGAGATCCACGTCAAGGTCGGCTGGACAGCTGGTGGCGGACAGTACATCTCGATCAAGGACAACGGCCCCGGCATTCCGGAAGAAGAGATTCCCGTCGTCCTGTCGGCCTTTGGCCAGGGCTCAATCGCCATCAAGAGCGCCGAACAGGGTACCGGCCTCGGCCTGCCGATCGTCCAGGCGATCCTTGCCAAGCATGATGGGCAGTTCCTGCTGAAATCGAAGCTGCGCGAGGGCACCGAGGTCATCGCCATCCTGCCTGCCAAGCGCGTGCTCCAGAGCCTGCCGGCCGTCGAGGAGGCTCAGGCCGTCTTGCGCAAGCGCAAGAGTTTTGCCTGATTCAGCTAAAGCATGATGCCGAGAAGTGTGAGCGGTTTTTCGGGCGACATCATGTTGGATTTTTTGATTTGGATCCGGATTCAGATTTTCGGTCGATCCAGCGTGAAATCATCCAGATCCAAAGAACAGGTGCTTGCAGAGGACGAAGCCTAGATAGAGGCAGCAGGCGGCAATCATGCAGGTTACCGCGAAGGAGCCGAGATCCTTGGCGTGTTTGCCGACGATCGAAATCTCCGGCGAAATCCGGTCGATCACCTCTTCAACGGCGGTGTTCATCGCCTCCATCGAAAAGAGCCCGAGAAACAGAAGCACCGCGACGACGATCTCGCCTGCAGTGGCTCCCACCAACGCCAGCGCAGCGATCGAAACGATGAAGAAGCCAAGTTCCTGGCGGAAGGCTGCCTCTTTCAGCACTCGCAGGAAGCCCGCCCAGGAGTAGCCGGCGGCGGCGATGAAATGCCGAAGTCCGGTCTCTTTCGTCACCGCAGGCTTCGTCAAGATGCCCTCTCCTCTTCCCTGCATCACAGACCGGGAGAGGCTTTGCCGCCTCCCCTTCGATGAGCGAATACGCAAATACCGAATCCATTTGGGCGGCGCAAGCGAACGCGTGCGGATCGACGGCGGCGGCCGCGGCCTTAATGCTTATTCGACACACCCGCCTGGGCGAAGGTCGCCATGCCGGAATGGCAGGCGGCGGCGGCCTTGACGATGCCGGCGGCAAGCGCCGCACCGGTGCCTTCACCAAGCCGCATGCCGAGCGCCAGAAGCGGCGTCTTGCCGAGCATCTCGATTGCGCGAAGATGTCCGGGCTCGCCGGAGACATGGCCGATCAGGCAATGATCGAGCGCGGACGGATTGGCGGCCTTCAGGATCGCTGCCGCCGCGGTCGCGACATAACCGTCGATCAGCACCGGGATGCGCTCCATGCGAGCAGCAAGAATGGCGCCGGCCATCGCCGCGATCTCGCGGCCGCCGAGCCGGCGCATGATCTCGAGCGGATCGTCGAGATGGTCACCATGCAGCGCCACCGCCTTTTCCACCGCCGCGATTTTGCGCTCGAGCATCTCACCTTCCGAACCGGTGCCGGGCCCCACCCAGTCACGCGCCGAACCGCCGTAGAGCGCATAGTTGATCGCCGCCGCAATCGTCGTATTGCCGATGCCCATCTCGCCGATGCAGAGCAGGTCGGTGCCGCCGGCGATCGCCTCCATGCCGAAGGCCATGGTCGCGGCGCAATCGCGCTCGGAAAGTGCTGCCTCCTCGGTGATATCACCGGTAGGATAATCGAGCGCCAGATCGAAGACTTTCAGTCCGAGATCATAGGCGACACAGATCTGATTGATCGCAGCACCACCCGCTGCGAAGTTCTCGACCATCTGTTGCGTCACCGTTGGTGGAAAGGGCGTGATGCCCTGCTTGGTGACGCCGTGATTGCCGGCAAAGATCGCCACCAGCGGCCGGTTGACGGCAGGTGTGCGGCCGGTCCAGGCGGCAAGCCAGAAGGCGATCTCCTCGAGCCGTCCGAGCGCGCCCGGCGGCTTGGTCAGCTGCGCGTCACGTTCGCGCGCGGCCACCAGCGCGCGGGCATCCGGCCCCGGCAGGTCACGAAGCAGGGTACGGAAATCGTCGAACGGCAGGCCTGAAACGCTCATCTGTGCGGTTTTCCTATAAATCCGGGTATTTCTTGTTTTTTCCACGCAAATCAGCTTCTTTGCGGATGGCAACTCTCTTAAAGCGGGCGGACGAGGCGAACAACTCCAAAAGCGCAGCCGCGACCATAAGCCGAGATGACCTCCGGCAGAACGAAGCAGAATGAAGATTAATGACTATGCGGTCGATACCGCCCGCGCCGTCGCCTTCCTCAGCCGCATTCCCATGCCGCAATCGCTGTTCAATGGCTATGACGGCAGGCTCGGCCCGCTGGTGCGCGCCTTTCCCTTTGCCGGCATCGTCATCGGCTTCATCCCTGCACTCGCCCTCCTCCTGCTTTTGGGGCTGCGCGCCGATCCGCTGATGGCAGCCCTGATCGCGCTTTCCATTCAGGTCTTCGTCACCGGCGCGCTGCACGAGGACGGCCTGGCCGATACTGCCGACGGCATCGGCGGCGGCAAGAGCCGCGAGCACAGCCTCCTCATCATGAAGGACAGCCGGATCGGCACCTATGGCGCGATAGCGCTGATCCTCTCCTTCGTGATCCGCGCAGCCGCGCTTGCCGCCATCGCCCGCCATTCCGCGCCCCTCACTGCCGCGCTTGCCATTCCCGCTGTCGCGGCGCTGAGCCGCGGCGCCGTCGCCTGGCACTGGCAGCGGTTGGCGCCGGCAAAGGCCGATGGCGTGGCCGCCTCGACCGGCCAGCCGGACGAGGCAGCGATGCAGTTTGCGCTCGCCTCAGCCGGCCTCGTGGCAGCACTTCTGATCTGGCCGGCCTTCGGCCTGCGGCCGCTGGTCGCAAGCCTGCTCGCCACCGGCATCGCAGGGTTTGCCTTCACCGCCTTCATCCGCCGCAAGCTTGCCGGCCACACTGGCGACACGCTGGGCGCAACGCAGCAGATTTGCGAGATCGCTACCCTTTGCGCCCTTGCCACGGCTCTTTGAAACTCCGATATATCCACCATGCAAACACCCTGCGTTCACGTCTGCTCCCTGGTTTCAGCCACCGGATTCTGCGCCGGATGCGGCCGGACTCTTCAGGAAATCGGCAGCTGGATGAGCTACTCCGACACCGAGCGAAGACGGATCATGGCCCTGCTGCCGGCAAGGCTTGCAGGCGCCGTCAGTGTGTCGAACCACATGAAACCAAGCCTCGCCCGCGGGCCGGAGCGGCCTTTATGATCCGTTTGACCGTCTTCCTCGTCGTGATCGGCATCGGCCTTGCCGTGCTGATCGTCAACAATGACAGCGGCCGCATCCTCGGCCTGCAGAGCGATGACTTCGGACGCGTCGTCTATCTACTGCCGATCGCGCTGATGCTGTCGGCCGGCATCTGGGCGAGCCGGCGCAGCGTCGGCGAAACGATGCGCCAGATGATGATCTGGCTGGTCATCATCCTGGCGCTCGTGACTGTCTATCTCTATCGCCAGGAAGCGCTCGGCGTCGGCAACAGGCTGCTCGCCGGCCTCGTTCCCGGCCACGCCGTCGTCGTCACCACAAGTGAGGGCGGCCAGGAGATCATTCTGCACAAGCTACTGAACGGCCATTTCGAAGCCGATGTCGCGGTCAATGGCCAGACGATCGAGATGCTCGTCGATACCGGCGCCAGCATGGTGGCGCTGTCGCGCGAAGATGCCGAACGGATCGGCATCGACCTCTCCCGCCTCACCTATTCCATGACCGTCATGACCGCCAACGGCCGCGGCCGTGCAGCACCCGTCACCCTCGACCAGGTGGCGATCGGCCCGATCATCCGCAACAATGTCACAGCCAGTGTCGCCGAAGACGGCCGGCTCGACCAGAGCCTGCTTGGCATGAGCTTCCTGGAAACGCTGGGCTCGCTGCAGATGCAGACAGACGAACTCCGCATGCGCGACTAATGCGGCTCCGCCGCTTTACGGCGACAACCGGATCTGGCAGCTTGGGCGCAAGAACAACAAGACCACAAAAAGCAAAAAGAAACTCCTAGTCTGGTGGCACCGCATGTTCGACCGGCCTTCGCCTTGGGCGAGGCCTTGATCCATGGATGCGACAGGAGTTTCGCGATGAACTCACTCTGGCCGATCGTCATCGGCGGCGTTCTGCCCGCCCTGTTCTGGGGCATCACCGCCATCTTCCAGAAGCAGAGCGCCACATCAGCCACCGGCTCCGCCGTCTATCTGATCGCCTTTGGCGCTGCCTGCGCGCTCGCCGGCCTGATCGCAGCACTGATCTGGCGCCCTGCCCCATGGACCGCCGAAGGTCTCGGTTTTGCTGCCACATCAGGCGCCTGCTTTGCCGTCGGCACCGGCCTCATCAGCTTTGCGCTTTTAACTTACGGTGTCCCCGTCTCGAAACTCGCGCCGATCTGGAGCTGCAACGTGCTGGTGACGCTGGCAATCGGCGCCGTCTTTCTCGGCGAAGCCTCCGAGCTCGACACAATGAAGCTCGTCGCCGGCACCCTCCTCATCATCTCGGGCGCCCTTCTCGTCAGCAGCGCCTGACGGGAACGGACGCAGCAGCATAAGATAAGCAGTTCGCCGCCAAATGCTCCTGCGTTGCAGCGTGTTCTACTTTGTTGCTATCCTGCGTTCAAGGCGTCTCGGCGCGCCATACTGGAGCCCGATATGAACCCACGACAATTGAAGACATTCCTCGCAGTGATCCGGCACGAAAATCTCACGCGCGCCGCTGCCGAGGTCAATCTCGCTCAGTCAAGCCTCAGCGACCAGATACAGGCGCTGGAAGAGGAACTGGGCGCGGAACTCTTCCTCCGCTCCCGGCAGGGCGTCGTCCCGACACCCGCAGGTGAGGTCCTCAAGGCTTATGCCGAGGAGATACTGGCCCTGAACGACGAGGCGAAGGCCGCCGTCAGCGCCGCAGCCGGCAGCGCCCGACAGTCCATCACCTTGGGTACGCTCGAAACCATTGCCGCCGAAAGGCTAGCGCCCTGGCTGTCACTCTTTCGCAAGAAGAACCCACGCGTCGGCCTCAAGCTTAAGGTCAACGGCAGCGGCGAATTGCTTGCGCAATTGCAGCACGGCTCGATCGACGTCGCCTTCACCTTCGATCGCGGGCAGCAGGATGAACGCTTCTTGACGCGCCGCATCTGCAGCGAACCGCTGGTGCTGATTGCCGGCCGCGATGCGCAAGCCCGGCCACCGGAAAGCCTCACGGCACTCAGCACCGTGCCCTTCGTCGCCACCGAAACCGGTTGCGTCTACCGTCACCTGTTCGACACCGCCTTTGCCGAAGCACACATTGCAGCACCATCAATCGTCACGGAAGCTGACAGCATCGCGACGATCATCCGACTCGTTGCATCCGGCCCCGGTTATGGCCTCGTGCCGCGCCTTGCGCTCGGCCCGGCCGCCACACGGGGCGACGTCGTCGAACTGCCCTGGCCGGGCAAACCACCCGCAGCCTCGCTGGTGATGATGTGGCGGCGCAGGCGCGTGCAGCCGCCGGCGCTTACCATCCTGCTGCAATCTGCAAGCGAAGAACTCTCGCCGCTCAGATCAGCCGATGCCCGCCTTCGACATGCAGGATAGTGCCTGTCGTGAATCCGTTGCCGATCAGGAAGCGGATCGCATCGGCAATATCATCAGGCCGTCCAACGCGCCCCGCCGGCAGGCGCTGCGCCATCGCGTCAAGCGTCGCCTGCTTGGCGTCGGCGGCGACGAAGCTCCAGATCGGTGTATCCACCCATCCGGGCGACACCGCGTTGATCCGGATCGGCGCTAGTTCGACTGCAAGTGCCCTGACCAGGCCCTCCAGCGCCGCATTGACGGCTGCGACCACCGATCCACGCGCCGCGGGCCGGTAGGCCGCAACACCTGACGTATAGGTGATCGATCCTGAGCGCGGCAAATGGGCGGCACCATATTTCGCCAGCATCAGCGGCCCGTAGAACTTGCTCTCGACCACTCTTTGCGCCGCCGCAAGCTCGATCGAAGGCAGCAGCTGATAGGCTCCACCGATATCGGCCGCCGTGCTGACGATGTGATCGACCGGCCCGCCATTGCGGAACAGCGCCGCGACCTCTTCCTCCCGCGATATGTCGACGGCAATCGTCGCCAGTCCAGGATGGTCACCGAGATCGCGGCGGGCCGCCGCAAGCCTATCTTCGCTGCGTCCTGCGATCGTCACCGCCGCCCCTTCCCCGAGCAAACGCCTCGCCAGCGCCAGCCCCATTCCGGAACTGCCGCCAACAATAATGATCTTCGCGCCTTCGATCCTGATACCCGTCATCTGCCGTCTCCTTCTTGGCTGACGCAGCAGATGCCTCAGGCCGGAGCGGAAGAAAAACGGAAGAAACCGATGACATCATCGAGTTTTCCGATGGTTGTTTCAGAGACGATCAGTTGCGCAGCCGGTAACCGGTCTTGAAGATCCAGGCGAGTGTTCCCAGGCAGATCACCAGGAATACCGTGATCATCGCCAGGCTGATCGCCGGATTGACATCGGCGATCCCGTAAAAGCTCCAGCGGAAGCCGCTGACGAGATAGAGCACCGGATTGAGGTGGCTGACCACCTGCCAGAAGGGCGGCAGCATGCTGACCGAATAGAAGCTCCCGCCGAGGAAGGTCAGCGGCGGCACGACCAGCATGGGAATGAGGTTCAGCTGTTCGAAATTGCCGGCCCAGATGCCGATCATGAAGCCGAACAGGCTGAAGGTGATGGCCGTCAGCAGGAAGAACAGGATCATCATGAAGGGGTGCTCGATCCTGACGTCGACGAAAAGATTGGCGGTCAAGAGAATGATGAAGCCGATCAGCATCCCCTTGGTCGCCGCCGCCCCGACATAACCGAGCAGGATCTCCGTCATCGCCACCGGCGCCGAAAGTACCTCGTATATCGTGCCGGTGAATTTCGGGAAATAAATGCCGAAGGAGCCATTGCTGATGCACTGGCCAAGCAGCGTCAGCATGATCAGGCCGGGTGTAATAAAGGCGCCGTAGGACACGCCCTCCACCTCCTGGATACGTGAACCGACCGCGGCACCGAAGACGATGAAATAAAGCGAGGTTGAGATCACGGGCGAGATGACGCTCTGCAGCAGCGTGCGGCGCGTGCGCGCCATCTCAAAGAAATAGATCGATTTGACCGCCTCGACGTTCATTTGCCCGCTCCCACCAGCGCCACGAAAATATCCTCGAGCGAGCTTTGCCGCGTCGAGAGATCCTTGAAATGAATATTGTTCTCGCCGAGTCGGGTCAGCAGTGCCGCGATGCTTTCCTGCTCGTTGTCAGAATCGAAATCATAGATCAGCCGGCTGCCGTCCGCTTGCAGCGTCAGCCCATTGCCGGCAAAACAATCCGGCAGCCGGCTGAGCGGTTCGGTGAGATCGAGAATGAGCTGCTTGCGACCGAGCTTGGCCATCAGCGCCGCCTTGTCCTCGACGAGCAGCAATTCGCCGCCGTTGATGACGCCGACGCGGTCGGCGATTTCCTCGGCCTCTTCGATATAATGGGTGGTCAGGATGATCGTGACGCCAGAGGCCCTAAGCTCTTCGACGACATGCCACATGTCCTTGCGCAGCGTCACGTCGACGCCGGCAGTCGGCTCGTCAAGGAAAAGAATATCCGGCTCATGCGAGAGCGCCTTGGCGATCAGTACCCGTCGCTTCATGCCGCCGGAGAGTTGGCGCAGCATATTGTCCTTTTTGTCCCAGAGCGAGAGCGCGCGCAGCACCTTCTCGATATGGGCAGGATTGGCCTTCTTGCCGTGCAGACCGCGCGAAAAGCTCACGGTATTGAACACCGTTTCGAACTGATCGGTGGTCAGCTCCTGCGGCACCAGCCCGATCATCCCACGGGTGGCGCGGAAATCCTTCACGACGTCGTGGCCGGCGACCAACACCCGGCCGCCGCTCGGATTGGCGATGCCGCAGATGATCGAGATCAGCGTCGTCTTGCCCGCACCGTTTGGCCCGAGCAGCGCCAGGATCTCACCCTTTTCGACGTCGAGATTGATGCCTTTCAGGGCCTCGAACCCATTGGCATAGGTCTTGGTGAGGTTCTGAACGGAAATGATGGGGGCCATGCGGGACTCTTGCGGATTCTTGGAAGTTACTTCGGCCGCTATATAGTCCCTTTGTAACGCTTTAACATCCTTAAGCCATGAACACTGCATTCACGCTGCTAACACAGTTCGCCCGCTGACCTGCTGACGCGGGCGAAGTAGCCGGCATCGGGTTTTCGCGAAAGAAAGGCAGCGCCGGCTTCGGATGTCATCATCCGGTGATATTCATGCCCGATAAGGGAGCCGAGGCCAGCACCGGCATCCGCCCCGCCGCCCACCCCTTTGCGGAGCCGTCTCCGGGTGTTCTCGTTGCGCCCCTTTTTCGCTGCCTCGGCATGTAGTCAAAGTTATTGTTCAGTCACGAAGTGCTTGGAACCGGCCAGTATCCCCTGTTCAGCCGCGTTCCGTCTTAGCCGGCCTTGTGCCGGCTTTCTTTTTACGTGCCTCTTCTCCGCTCCTCGCTCTTTGCGTGATCCACTGCGGATGAAAGCGACCAAGGGTGCACCCCTTACAGCTCGTCGTAATTGAACCAGTCGAAATCCGCGGCCTTCGCCCGGCCCGACGTATCGAAAGCGAATACGCCAGCGAAGGCGCCGGTGAAGGAACCGTGTTCGCCGCGTCCGCCCTCGTCGGAAATCACGCCGGCGTCAAGGATCGGGCCGATCGGCTGCCAGGCGCCCTTGCCTTCTGTCTGCCAGAAGAATTGCAGGTCGTTCTCGCGGATTTCCATGGCGAGCTGGACGCGGCCCTCGGCGGCGATCGAAACCCCGCTGTCGGCGGGAAAACTGAGGCGTCCGTTCGGGTAATCGCCGTTGCAGGAGAGGATCGTCACGCAGCGGCCGAGTGTTTCGTGCAGCGTCACAGCAACCGCGTGGAACTTGTGACGGTTGTAGTAATGCGTCAGCCCCGCCACCTGCTGATAGGTGTCAGGCGAGAACTCGATCACGGTCTCGGCGCGGAAACTGTGGTGTTCCTGGCGGCGGGCGACCAGCGACTGTTCGAACCAGGAGCCGATGCTTTCGCGCGCAATCAGGCGCAGATGGCCGGGACGATCCGTCAGGTTAAAGATGCGCTTGGGCTCGGGCGTGCGCAGCCACTGGAAATCGGCAGGCAATGTGCCGCCGTCGAAGTTGTATTCGCTGCGCATCGGCTTTTCCACGGGATCCGCGCCAAAGAGGCCCGGCACATCGACATCCGGCACCGAGGTGCCGTTTTCAAGATAGAGCCAGTCATCGTCGCGCCAAACGCATTTCTGTAAGGATGTCTCGCGCCCCAGCGTGCAGCGCCGTTTCGGCGGTAGTGGCCGGCCGCAGAGATGGGTGTGATAGGCCTCGCCCTCCGGCGTCTCGACATATTGGCCATGCCCTGCTCGCTGCAGCACTGCGCCCGGATGATCCTTGGAGGTGATGAGATGCATGTTCGGATGCATCTCATAGGGTCCGTCGATCTTTCGCGACCGCGCCATGGTGACGGCATGGTCGTAGCCGGTGCCGCCCTCGGCGGTGGTCAGATAATACCAGCCATTGCGCTTGAAGAGATGCGGGCCCTCGACGAGGCCGAGCGGGCTGCCTGCGAAGATATTCTTGATCGGCCCCTTCAGCGCCTTTGCCGCCGGATCCCATTCCTGCAGCAGGATGCCGTCGAAGGCCGGCGATTTCGGCGAGCCGCCATAGCTTTCGGTGCGGTGGTTCCACTGCATGTTGACGAACCACTTGCGGCCGTCATCGTCATGGAAGAGCGAGGGATCGAAGCCGGAGGAATTGACGTAGACCGGCTCGGACCAATCGGCCTCGATCGTAGGTGCCGTGACGATGTAGTTCGGCGCATCCTTGAAATTGCCGTCGTAACGCTTGACGTCGGTATAGACCAGCCAGAACTGCCCGTCGGCATAGGACAGGCACGGCGCCCAGATGCCGCAGCTATCCGGATTGCCGCGCATGTCGAGCTGCGATCTCCGCTCTAGCGGCCGGCGCACCAGTGTCCAATTCACCAGGTCCCGCGAATGGTGGATCTGCACGCCGGGATACCATTCGAAGGTCGAGGTGGCGATGTAATAATCCGCGCCGACGCGGCAGATCGACGGATCGGGGTTAAACCCGGGCAAGATGGGATTGCGGATCATGACAGGGTCTCCTCCGACCGGCGGTGCTTTTTGCTGTACGTACATCAGATTATAGCAGAAAAAGGCCCGGAAGACTTGCCTCCGGGCCTGACGTGACTATTCGCGTTCGGCGGACTTGGCCCAGAGGTTGATGTCGGCCTCGCGGGCATAGACGTCGATCTCGGCAAGCTCCTCGACACTGAATTCGAGATTGTCGAGCGCCTTGACGCAATCGACGATCTGCGACGAGCGGCTGGCGCCGATCAGCGCCGAGGTCACGCGGCCGCCGCGCAGTACCCAGGCGATCGCCATCTGCGCCAGCGTCTGGCCGCGCCTTTCGGCGATCTCGTTGAGCTTGCGGATATTGTCGATGATCGAGGGGCGGATGTAGTCGCGCTTGAGAAAGTGGTTCTGCGCCGCGCGGCTGTCTTCGGGAATGCCACCGAGATATTTCGTCGTCAGCATGCCCTGGGCAAGCGGCGAGAAAACGATCGAGCCCATGCCGACCTCATCCAGCGTATCGAGCAGCCTGTCGTCCTCGACCCAGCGGTTGAGCATCGAATAGCTCGGCTGGTGAATCAGGCACGGTGTGCCGAGTTCCCCAAGGATCTTTGCGGCTTCGCGCGAGCGCTGCGAATTATAGGAGGAAATGCCGACATAGAGTGCCCGGCCGGAACGGACGATATGATCGAGCGCGCCGCAGGTCTCTTCCAATGGTGTTTCCGGGTCGAAGCGGTGCGAATAGAAGATATCGACATAATCGAGGCCCATGCGCTTCAGGCTTTGGTCGCAGGAGGCGATCAGGTATTTGCGGCTGCCCCATTCGCCATAGGGTCCCGGCCACATGTCGTAGCCGGCTTTGGAGGAGATGATCAGCTCGTCGCGAAGCCCAGCGAATTCGGTGCGCAGGATCTCGCCAAAGGCAGTTTCTGCACTGCCGGGCGGCGGGCCGTAATTGTTGGCGAGGTCGAAATGGGTGATGCCGAGGTCGAAGGCCGTGCGGCACATGTCGATCTTGCGGTCATGCGGCGTGTCCCCGCCGAAATTGTGCCAGAGGCCGAGGGAGACGGCCGGCAGCTTCAGACCGGAACGGCCCGTGCGGTTATATTTCATTTTCCAATAGCGGTCTGCGGCTGGTTGCCAGCTCATAAGACTCTCCTTGCTAAAATATCTACACAGTCGTCATGCTCGCCTTGTGTCGAGCATCTGCCGCCCTGCCTGTAGATCCTCGGCACAAGGCCGAGGATAACGACTTTGACGGTGTCTCGCGGTCCAACGAGATACAGGCATTCTTCCTGTTACTTCAAGAGCGCCTGCGCTTCTTCGATGCCGAGGGCGGCCGGTTGCGTGCAGGTCGTCGTCAGGTCAATGAAACGGCCCTCCTCGCCCGATTTCAGGATCGAGGTCATGACGTCGACGCCGTGCAGCGTGCGGTCGAGCGAGCAGCGCGCATCGCGCCCCTCGATCAGCGCCATCACCATGTCGGCAAGGCCGGCGGTGCGGTAGTTGGCGCGCGCGCCGTTCGGGTTTTCCTGGTTGATCTTGCCGAACGGATGCTCCCAAGTCTCCAGCGGCTTGATGTCCTTGTCGCGGCCGCTGGCCTCGACGACGCCGCCGAAGAAGTTCGGGTCCGGTACGTAGAGCGAGCCATCGGTGCCGTAGAGCTCCATGTTGGCATGGCGGTGCGACCACACATCCCAGCTCGCCGTCAGCGTCACCGTGGCGCCGTTGACGAATTCGAGCAGCGCCTGGATCGTCGTCGGCGTCTTGACCGGGATGATCTCGCCATTGCGCGGCTCGCTGGTGATCGTGCGGGTGGGCGACGCCATCGAGGTCATGCCGCCGACACGTTTGACCGGGCCGATCAGATTGATCAGATTAGCGATGTAATAGGGGCCGAGATCGAGGATCGGGCCGCCGCCCGGCAGGAAGAAGAAATCCGGGTTCGGATGCCACATCTCCATGCCGGGGCTCATGACGTAGCAGGCGCCCGAGGTCACCCGGCCGATGCCGCCGTCATCGATGAACTTGCGGGCGAGTTGATGGGCGCCGCCGAGGAAAGTGTCGGGCGCGCAGCCGACGGCAAGGTTCTTCTGCTTGGCGATGCGGCGAAGCTCCTCGCCCTCTTCGAGCGAAAGCACCAGCGGCTTTTCGGAATAGACGTGTTTTCCGGCCTCGAGGATCGCCTTCGATACCCGGAAATGCGCATCCGGGATCGTCAGGTTGACGACAACGTCGATCTCGTCATTGACGAGAAGCGCGTCGATCGTCTGCGCTTTGACGCCATATTCCTCGGCCCGCGCCTCGGCCGCCTGCGCGTTGATATCGGCGCAGGCCAGCACCTTCAGCCCCTTGAAGAGCGGTGCCAGCGAGAAGTAAGTGGTGGAGATGTTGCCGCATCCGATGATGCCGACGCCAAGTTCCCTGGTCATGATGAAGCCTCAGTAGGTCTGGAAGGATGCGATCGAGCGGCTGATATTGCGGTCGATGTCATTCGGGTTATCGTGTTCGACGACGTAGTGCTTGGCCTTGGTGGCGCGCAACGCCGTCATCAGCCTGGCCCACTCGACCTTGCCGTGACCGACATCTGCCCAGCCGCTCTCATCCGTCGCCTCGCCGGCCGGTGCGATGTCCTTGACATGGACCGCGGTGATGCGCGGTCCGAGCTTCTCGATCCAGGCGAAGGGATCGGCGCCGCCGCGGATAACCCAGGCGATATCCGCCTCCCAGGAAATGTCGGGCGCGCCTTCGAAGATGTGCTCGATCGGCCGCGAGCCATCCTGCAGCTTGAAGAATTCGAAATCATGATTGTGCCAGCCGAATTCGTAGCCGGCAGCCTTGTAGGGCTTGCTGATCTCCTGCAGGCGTTTGCCGAAGGCGGCCCAGCCGGCAGCGTCGGACGGGCGTTCCTCGGCCGCCAGATGCGGCGCATAAATCGAATCCATGCCGAGGATCTTGGCAATGTTCAGCGACTTCTCAACCTCCTTCTCGAGGAAGTCGGGGCTGAAATGGCCGCTCGCCATAACCAGGCCATTCTTGTCGAGCTCAGCGCGAAGGCTCTTCAGCCCGGCATCGTCGAGATCGGCATAGATACCGCCGAAGCCCTCGACTTCGGCATAGCCTGATTTGCCAAGTTTTTCGAAAATCGCCGAATAAGGCTGGAAGTTGCGGGCGCTATAGAGCTGGTAGCTGAGTTTCGTCATTATGTTCTCCTTGGGCCTCGTGCCCATTCTTGCAAGATCAATCCGCCGACTGGCAGGAATACAGGTCGTAGAATCGGAACTCCGGAAGCGCGCCACGATCAAGCGGCCGTGCCGGGGTAAAGGTGATGCGGCGGCTCTCGCCGGCCGCGAGATCGAAGGCATTGTCGGAATATTTTCCGTCCGTCTCGGTCTCGATCATCACGAAGAGCGCAAGTCCCCTAGCGGTGACGTTGATGTCCACGGAGCCATTCTCCTCGACATATTCGTGGGTGACAGCAAGCCCCGCGGGCTCCAGCTCCAGCGCCTTGTAGGTACCGTTGACGTAATGCCCCTCGCCGCCCGTGCCGTTCGACGCGGTGAAGTGCCAGGCAAGCAGCGTTCCCTCGGGAATATCGGAAACGTCGATGCTCGCGGCAGTGACGGCCGCATCCGGCGAACACACGGCCTGCACGTCCTTCAGGTGCCGGCGTTCGCCCTTTACCGTCAGGATCGAGACTGCAAGATCAACGCTGACATCGGCAAGCGTGTCGTTGACCAGCGAGAAGCGGATCGTCTTTCCGTCATCGGAAGGAATGGCAGCGACCGCGACCGGTTGGAAGAAGCGCTTGACGAGATAGTGCATCGCCTTCCAGCGGCCGCCATAGTCGAGGCTCGACCAGGAGGCGACCGGCCAGGTGTCGTTGAGCTGCCAGTAGATCGTGCCCATGCAATGGGGTTTGAGCGACCGCCAGTATTCCACCGCCGTCTTGATCGCCAGCCCCTGCTGGATCTGGGAGAGATAGACGAAGTTCGGAAAATCCTTGGGGAAGCGAAAATAGCGGAACATCGTGCCGGCGATGCGCTCGTTACCGCCGGCATTCTTCTGGTGCAGCTCCATGACGGGGGAAGCGACGTTCATGTCCTTCTCCTCGGCATAGGTCCTGATCACAGGCAGCGACGTATAGGACTGGAAGCCGAATTCCGAGCAGAAGCGCGGACGCACCGAACGGTAATTGTCGAACGACTTGTTCTCGTGCCAGACCGACCAGTAGTGCATGTCGCCGGACCCGTCCGCATGCCAGGCATCGCCGAAATCGAGATAGCCGGACGCCGGGCTCGACGGCCACCAGAGCGCGCCGGGCAACGCCTTTTTCACCGCCTGCTCGATCGTGCGGTTGAGGCGATCATAGGAGACGAGATAACGGTCGCGGTCCTTGCGGGATTCCTCGAACCAGGTGAGCGCCCCGACCAGCTCGTTGTCGCCGCACCAGAGCACGATCGAGGGATGCGAGGAGAGCCGGCGCACCTGGTAATCGACCTCGATCGTTATATTGTCGAGGAAGTCCTCGGTCGAGGGATAGAGGTTGCAAGCGAACATGAAGTCCTGCCAGACCATGAGGCCAAGCCGGTCGCAGAGATCGTAGAAATGATCCTGCTCGTAGAAGCCGCCGCCCCAGACGCGGATCATGTTCATATTGGCGGCTTTGGCCGATTGCAGCAGGTCCTCGGTCTTCTCGGGCGAAGACAGCGAAAATAGCGCGTCGGCCGGGATCCAGTTGGCGCCGCGGCAGAAGATCTCGCGGCCGTTGACCTTGAAAGCGAAGCGGCTGCCTGATGCATCCGGCGTGGTGATCAGTTCGATGGTGCGAAGACCGATCTGCTTGTTCACCTCATCCGTCGGCAATTCGACGGATAGTCTGTAGAGCGCCTGCTCACCGCTGCCAGACGGCCACCAGAGGCGTGGATTGTCGATATGGAAGAGATGGTTGACATGGGTCTCGCCATTGACGCCGACATCCAGGCGCACGCGCTCGCCGTCGAGCTCGAAATAGACCTGGGCAATGTCCGGCCCCTTGGAAAACAGCGTCGCCGTCACTTTGAGATCGACCGAACCGTCATTATTGTGGGTCTGGCGGCTGACGACGTGTTCGATGCGCGCCGTTTCGAGCTTTTTCAGCGCGATCGTCCCGTAAAGGCCGAGCGGCGCAATGGCGATGTTCCAGTCCCAGCCGAAATGGCATTGCGGCTTGCGCAACATGTTGCCGTCGGGGATTGGCGAATTTCCGGTGCTGTAGGGAATGTAGAAGGGCTGCTGCTTCTGCCGCGCAGCAGCAACAGCGATGCTGGACGCAAAGACGATGCGGATGCTGTTGTCGCCTGATTTCAGCATGCTGGAGATATCGGGCCGGTGGCGGCGGAAGCTATTATCGGCTTCGAGCGCCAGGAAGCCGTTGACGTGGACGCTGGCGACCGTGTCGAGATAGTCGATATCGAGATACCAGTCGCCTTCGACCTCAGGAAGCGTGAAGCTGCGCTCGACCGCCCATTCGCGCTCGGCGACCCACTGCACCTTTTCCTCGTTGCGGCCGAAATAGGGATCGGGGATCAGTCCTGCCCGGTGGAGCGCGGTGTGCACGTCGCCCGGCAAGATGATTGTAGTGCGGATCTCGCCATCGACAGAGGCAAGCTGCCACGAACCGGAAAGGTCGATGTTGAAACCGTTCTTCGGCAAGGATGTCATAGTCGTATCCCGATCGGGCCGCTCCTGGGACGCCGGACAAGCCGGACCGCGGCCGAATTTGGCTGGCCTGATGGCCGATTGGAGGTAGGGCGGCGCCATTTCGGCCCCGCCCGCAGAGTTCTCTAGAGACGCAGCTCGCTTTCGGCATCGAAGACCGAGGCGACCGTCATGTCGAAGCTGAGCTTCACCTTGGCTCCGACGTTGAAGCGGCGTGCGCCGTTGACACGTACCGACATCGTGTGACCGGCATGTTTCAGCCACAGCAGATTGTCCGCGCCCATCGGCTCCTCGATATCGACGGTGGCGTCATGTTCTTCGCCGCCGGTATTCTCGTTGACCTTGATGTGTTCTGGACGGACGCCGAGCACCACTTTGCGGCCGGGCTGCAACGTCTCGCTGGCGTCGTAGGCAGCGAGCGAGAAAATGACGCCGTTGGCAAAAAAGGCAATGCTGTCGCCTGATTTGACCAGCTCGCCATGCAGGAAGTTCATCGACGGCGAACCGATGAAGCCGGCGACGAACAGATTGCGCGGCCTGTTGTAGATCGTCGTCGGATCGTCGAGCTGCTGGATGATGCCGCTCTTCATGATGGCGATGCGGTCGGCAAGCGTCAGCGCCTCGATCTGGTCGTGGGTGACGTAGATCATCGTGTTCTTCAGCGACTGGTGCAGGCGCTTGATCTCAACGCGCAACTCCGAGCGGAGTTTGGCGTCGAGGTTGGACAGCGGCTCATCGAACAGGAAGACGTCGACGTCGCGCACCAGTGCCCGGCCGATCGCCACGCGCTGGCGCTGGCCGCCGGAAAGCTCGGCCGGCTTGCGCTTCAGGAGCGGCTGAATCTGCAGGATTTCGGAGGCGCGCGCCACCCGCTTGTCGATCTCAGCCTGCGGCACCTTGGCGACGCGAAGACCGAAGGACAGGTTCTTCTCGACGGTCATCTGCGGATAGAGCGCATAGGACTGGAACACCATGCCGATGCCGCGGTCCTTAGGCTCTTCCCAGGTAACGTTCTTGCCCTTGATGAAGATCTGCCCTTCCGACGCATCGAGCAGGCCGGCGATGCAATTCAGCAAGGTCGACTTGCCGCAGCCGGACGAGCCGAGCAGCACGAGGAATTCGCCGTCGTTGATGTCGAGGTTGAGATCCTTCAGCACGCTCACCGCACCGAAGTTCAGGGACAGATCCTTGATGGAAACGCTTGCATTCATATTCATGAGATCAACCCTTCACTGCGCCGGCGGCGATGCCGCGGACGAAAAGCCGTCCCGACACGAAGTAGACGATGAGCGGCACGAGACCCGTCAGGATCGTTGCCGCCATGTTGACGTTGTATTCCTTCACGCCCTGGACGGAATTGACGATGTTGTTGAGCTGCACGGTCATCGGATAGGTATCCGGCCGGGTGAAGACCACGCCGAACAGGAAGTCGTTCCAGATGCCGGTCACCTGCAGGATCATCGCGACTACGAAGATCGGCAGCGACATCGGCAGCATGATGCGCAGGAAGATCTGCCAGAAGCCCGCCCCGTCGACACGCGCCGCCTTGAACAGTTCCTCCGGCAGCGACACGAAATAATTGCGGAAGAGCAGCGTCAGGATCGGCATGCCGAAGATCGAATGCACGATCACGAGGCCACTCAGCGTGCCGTAGATGCCGATTTCGCGCAGGATGATGACGATCGGATAGATCATCACCTGATAGGGAATGAATGCGCCGATGATCAGGATCGAGAAGAAAAGCTCAGATCCTCTGAAGCGCCAGTTCGCCAGCGCGTAGCCGTTCACCGAGGCGATCGCGATCGAGATGATGACCGATGGCACCGTGATGCGCACCGAATTCCAGAAACCGCGCGACAGGCCATCGCAGTTGAGCCCGGTACAAGCCTGCGCCCAGGCTTTCACCCAGGGCTCGAAGGTGATCTCTACCGGCGGCGAAAAGATGTTGCCGAGCCGGATCTCGGGCATACCCTTCAGCGACGTCACCACCATCACGTAGAGCGGCAACAGATAGTAGAGCGCTGCAATGATAAGCGTGCCGTAGAGCATGATGTTGCGCGCCGACACCGCCGGGCGCGGCCTGGGGCCGCTGGGGCCTTCGGCGAGTTTAGGCGCGACGGCGTCGATGCCGGCAGCGATGGTGTTGAGAGTTCCTACATCAGCCACGCTTGCGCCCTCCGCCGAATTCCAGATAGGCCCACGGAACGATAATGATCGCGACTGTGACGAGCATCATGGTCGAGGCAGCAAAGCCCTGCCCCAGGTTCTGCGCCTGGAACATGTAATCGTAGACATATTTCGCCGGCACTTCCGAGGAGATGCCCGGTCCGCCCGATGTCTGCGCGACCACGAGGTCGTAGACCTTGACGATGCCGGAGGCGATGATCACGATCGTCGTGATAAAGACCGGCCGCATCATCGGGATCACGATGAAGAGATAGGTCCTCCACATCGGAATGCCGTCCACGCGCGCCGCTTTCCAGATGTCCTCGTCGATCCCACGCAGGCCGGCAAGCATCAGGCACATGACGAGGCCCGTTCCCTGCCACAGCGCCGCGATCAGAATGCCGTAGATGACGATTTCAGGCGTATAGAGCGGATTGAAGGTGAAACTCGTCCACCCCATCGAGCGCACCACAGCCTGAATGCCGAAATCGGGGTTCAGAACCCATTGCCAGACGAGGCCCGTCACGATGAAGGACAGCGCGAAGGGATAAAGAAAGATGGTGCGGAAAGTGTTTTCGAAACGGATCTTCTGGTCCATCAGCGCCGCGAGCATGAAACCGATGACCAGGCTGAAAATCAGCGAGAGGATACCGTAGACAGCCAGATTCTCGATCGCCGTCACCCAGCGGGGTGCCGCCCAGAGGCGCTGGTACTGATCGAAGCCGACAAAGCTCAACCGCGGAAGGAGCTTGGAATTGGTGAATGAATAAAAGACCGTCCAAAACGTGCCGCCGACAAAGATCACCAGCGCCGTCAGGATCATCGGAATGGACGCAATCTTGGCATTCAGATTGCGCAGTAACTTATTTGGCCGGCCTGCTCGCGCTTGACCCGTCATGAATACTTCTCCTCAAATCGCAGCTGCGACCAGTGACAGATCGGCAAGGCGCCGCCTGTCGTCTCCACCTCTGAAACCTGCTGAAGATACCAGAGAGACGCCGCCGCCCGCCGGACCATCACCGACCGTCCGGAACGATCCGGCCCCGATGGGAGCCGGACCGCAAGGGCAGCGAATCTGCTGATCAGTCAGCTGAAGCGATGATCCCGGCGAAACGCTTCTGAGCGTCTTCCGGCGTCATCGACGGATTGGCGAAGAATTCGGAGAAAAGGTCTTCCTTCTGCTTCTGGCTGTCGGCCGAAAGCAGCTGGTCGGTGCCTTGGATCACGTTGCCCTTGGCCAGGATGTCGAGACCCTTCTTCATGCAATCGTTGGCGGCAGCGAGATCGACGTCGCCGCGAACCGGCAGCGAACCCTTCTTCAGGTTAAAGGCAACCTGGGTCTTGGGATCGAGCAGGGTCTTGGCAAGCACGGCCTGCGCCTTGGACTTTTCTTCGTCCTTCAGCAGCGGGAAGTAGAAGGCGTCGCCGCCAGTCGAGATGATCTCGTTCACGCCGAGGCCCGGCAGGCAGGTATAGTCGGTACCGGCCTTCTGACCGGCGAGCGCGAACTCACCCTGCGCCCAGTCGCCCATGATCTGGCCGCCGGCCTTGCCTGTGATGACAAGGTTGGTGGCCTGGTTCCAATCCTGGACGTTGCTGCCTTTGGCCATGCGCCGAGCGTCGTCGGCCGCCTTGAACACCTTGGCGATTTCGGGCCCGGCGGCAACTTCCGCGTCCTTGTCCTTGAAGACCTTGTTGAAGGTATCCTTGCCGGCAACCGCAACCATCAGCACGTCGAAGGCGCCTGTCGCCTGCCACGGCTGACCGCCGACGGCGAGCGGAATGATGCCGGCCTTTTCGAGTGCCGGAGCCGCAGCGACGAATTCATCCCAGTTCTTCGGAACCTCGACGCCGGCCTTCTTGAAGGCGGCGTTCGAAAGCCACAGCCACTGCCAGGAGTGGATGTTGACGGGAGCGCAGTAGATCTTGCCGTCGATGGTGCAGGAATCGAGCAGGCTCGACGGACGAATGATATCCTTCCAGTGCTCGGCGGTCGCCACATCGGTCAGGTCGCGCATCAGGCCGGCCTGGACGAGTTCCTCGGCCTGGCGGCCATGGTTGAACTGGGTGGCGCCCATCGGATCGCCGCCGGTGATGCGGCTGATCATGATCGGACGGGCAGTGCCGCCCGAACCGGCGATAGCACCGTCGACCCAGTGGTTGCCGGTGGCGTCGAATGCCTTTGCCAGCTCGGCGACGGCAGCGGATTCGCCGCCCGAAGTCCACCAGTGCGTGACTTCGAGATCGGTGGCGTTGGCGGCGCCGAACGGAAGCGCGACCGAAGCGGCAAGCACGGCCGCCATTATACGGATTTTCATGAGTTCTCCTCCCTCACTGAAACGTTGCCGGAAAAACTTAGATCAATCGATTTCTCCACGCAACTGCCCGCAGGCAAATTTTTCCGCGATAACGGGAAATGCTACTTCTGCCTGTTTCCATCGGAAGCGCCGCATCCCCTGAAGCGAAATGCAATCGGCCGTTCTCGCACATGCGTTTTCAATTTATCTATTTGAATAACCATAATAATTTTACACGATAAATTGAGCCGTGCGATTCAGCCTCTTCGCAATCGCAAAAAAACAAAGCACGAATTGCCGATTCAACCTATGCGTACAATGTTGCAACGCACACAACAAAAAGCACTCGACATTTCTACTGTATCGTTACAGATTGCATTCCTCAGGGAGGCGCGATTTTGGCAGGCGGCGGGCTTACGACGCTGGAAAAAGCCTCTATAAGCGACACCAATTCGCGCGAGGCAGGCCTAAAAGGATGGAAAACAAGGGAAATTTCGAGAACACGGCATCGACGCCGGCAGCGCGCGAGCGCCCGACGTTGAAGACGATCGCCTACATGACCGGCCTTGGCGTGACGACGGTGTCGCGGGCGCTGAAGGATGCGCCGGATATCGGAGCGGAAACCAAGGAGCGGGTGCGCATGGTCGCCCGCCAGCTCGGCTACCAGCCCAACAGAGCAGGTGTGCGCCTGCGCACCGGCAAGACCAACGTCATTGCCCTCGTTCTCAGCATCGACGAGGAGATCATGGGCTTCTCGAGCCAGATGGTCTTCGGCATCTCCGAGGTGCTATCCGGCACGCCCTATCATATCGTCATCACGCCGCATTCCCACAGCAAGGACCCGATGCTGCCGGTGCGCTATATCCTTGATACCGGCTCGGCGGACGGCGTCATCATCTCCCGCATCGAGCCGGATGATCCGCGCGTGCGGCTGCTGAGCGAGCGCGGCATGCCCTTCGCCACACATGGGCGCACCGACGCGGGTCTCACGCACCCGTTCCACGATTTCGACAACGAGGCCTTCGCGCATCAGGCGGTGGAAAAGCTCGTCAAGCGCGGCCGCCGCCGCATTGCCCTGCTGCAGCCGCCGAGCAAGCTCACCTACTACGCCCATATCCGCATCGGCTTCCAGACCGGCCTGCATGATTACGGCGCCGAGGAAGTGCCGCTGCGCGTCAACACCGACGCCCCGCTCGCCGACATCCGCGACATCGTCGAGGTGATGATGCGCTCGGCCAACGCCCCCGACGGTATCGTCTGTTCGGCCGGTAGCGCGGCAATCGCCGTCAATGCCGGCATCGAGGCCGCCGGCAAAGCGCTCGGCCGCGATCTCGACATGGTTTCCAAGCAATCGGTACCGATCCTGAACTGGATCCGCCCCGAGATCATCACCGCCCAGGAAGACGTGCGCCAAGCCGGCCGCGAAATGGCCAAAGCCGTCATCGCCCGCATCGACGGCGTCGAACCGGAACTGCTGCAGAGCGTCAGCCAGCCGACTTGGCCGGAGAGCGGCAGGTAGGCGGTCGGTTGAGGGAACGGACCGCCGGGCTCAAATCCGACGATCAGCTTTGGATCATCACAGGTCTTCGAGGACGAAATTCACCAGTCGCCCCGGGACCAGAACTTCCTTGACCACCATTCTGCCGTCGAGCAAGGCCATGACAGCGGGTTCCGATCGCGCCGCCGCCAGCAGCGCCTCGCCGAGGTCGGCGGCGGCTTCGAAGCGGTGGCGAACGTTGCCGTTGATCTGCACGACATATTCGCAGGTCTCAAGCTCGATCATCGCAGGGTCGAAGGTCGGCCAGGAAACCCATGTCAGTGTTACCCCGTGACCAAGCTTGCTCCATAACTCCTCCGCGATGTGAGGCGCAAAGGGTGCCAGCAACAGCACGAATGTCTCCACCACTTCGCGCGGACGCGCGGCTTCCACCGTCAGTGCGTTGGCCAGTTCCATCAGCCGGGAAACCGCGGTGTTGAACCGCATTGCTTCGATATCCGCCGTCACGGTCTTCACCGTCTGGTGGCGCAAGCACAGAAGCTGCGGGCTCGGGGCCGCCTCCCGCACCGCTGAGGAGAGTCCGTCGCTCTCGTCGCAAACAATACGCCAGGCGCGCTCTAGAAACCGGCGCACACCGATCACGCCAGCGGTCTGCCAGGGTTTTGCCGCATCCAGAGGTCCCATGAACATTTCGTACAACCGCAAGGCGTCGGCCCCGAACTGATCGACGACATCGTCGGGATTGACGACGTTCAACCGCGACTTCGACATCTTCTCGACGGCGCGTTGCACTTCGACCGGCCCAGCGAACCATCTGCCCTGCTCTTCGACGACGGAAGACGGCGAGTAATACCGGCCCGCCGCATCGCGGTAGGAATGAGCAAGGATCATGCCCTGGTTGAACAGACGCTGGAACGGCTCTTCCGTCGAAACGACCCCGATATCGTAAAGAACCTTGTGCCAGAAGCGGGCATAGAGCAGATGCAGGACCGCATGCTCGGCACCGCCGACGTAGAGATCAACCGGCATCCAATAGCGCTCGGCCTCACGCGCGACGGGCTCGCGGGCGTTGCCGGGATCAAGAAATCTGAGAAAATACCAGCAGGAGCCCGCCCATTGCGGCATCGTGTTAGTCTCCCGCCGTGCCGGAATGTCGGTGCCCGGCACGATCGTCTCGACCCAGGCATGCGCACGGGCAAGCGGCGGTTCGCCATCCGGCGTCGGGGCGTAGTCGTCCAGTTCAGGCGGCAGCAGCGGCAGGCATTCCTCGGGCAGCGGCATCACCGAGCCATCCGCCAGATGCAGCACCGGTATCGGCTCGCCCCAGTAGCGCTGGCGGGAAAACAGCCAATCGCTTAGGCAATAGGTGACCTTAGGCCAGCCTGCGCCACTCGCCTGCAGCCAAGCAATCATGGCTTTCCTGGCCTCTGGCGCGGCCAGACCATTCAGGAAGTCGGAATTAACCATCCTCCCCTCGCCCTCAAAGGCCGCCTTTTCGATGTCGTCCGCACTGTCGACCACGCGAATGATCGGCAGGCCGTGCGCGCAGGCAAAAGCGTGGTCCCGCGCATCATGGGCCGGCACCGCCATCAAGGCGCCGGCGCCGTAGCCCGCCAGGACGTAATCGGCCACCCAGATCGGTAGCCGGGCGCCGGTTGCGGGATTGACGGCATCGGCGCCGGTGAAGACGCCGGTCTTCTCGCGTCCAGCATCGGTACGCGTCGTTTCCTCCAATGCCTTGGCCTCGGCAATATAGGCGGCAACCGCCTCTCTTGCTTCGGGCGTGACGGTGGTGGCGACAGCGGGATGCTCCGGTGCGAGCACGATATAGCTTGCTCCGAATAGGGTTTCCGGGCGCGTCGTGAAGACGGTAATGCCCTCCGTGCCATGCTCGAGCGAAAAACGGATTTCGGCCCCTTCAGAACGCCCGATCCAGTTGCGCTGCATGGTTTTCAGGCTTTCGGGCCAATCGAGGCCATCCAGTCCCTCCAGCAGTCGGTCAGCATAAGCCGTAATGCGCAGCATCCACTGGCGCATTCTGCGGCGGATGACGGGATCGCCGGTCTCGACGTAACACCCGTCCTTGACCTCCTCGTCGGCGAGCACGGCGTTCTGTGCCGGGCACCAGTTGACCGCGACCTCGGCTTGATAGGCGAGGCCCTTCTCGAACAGCTTCAGGAATATCCACTGTGTCCAGCGCACGTAGGCAGGTTCGGTGGTGGCGAACTCGCGGCTCCAGTCATATGAGAAACCCAACCTTTGCACCTGTCCGCGAAACGTTTCGATATTGCGCTTCGTCGTGACATCGGGATGCACACCGGTCCGCATGGCGTGGCGCTCCGCCGGCAGGCCGAAACTGTCCCATCCCATCGGATGCAGGACGTTGAAGCCGCGCATGCGTTTGTAGCGGCACATTATATCCGTGGCAGTGTAGCCAAGGGGATGGCCAACATGCAGGCCCGCGCCCGAAGGATACGGAAACATGTCGAGCGCGTAGAATTTCGGCCTGGCCGGATCGATTTCCGCGCGAAAAATATGGTGATCGGCCCAATAGGCCTGCCACTTCGGTTCGATCTTTGTGGGATCATAAGGCATGCATCACTCCTGGCGCCGACCGGCTCTGCCGGCGGCGTGTCCTGAAAAATGGAGGCGTTCTTTGGTTCAGGAGCAGCTACGGCTGCCGGTGCTCCGGTGACGTCCGGCAGCCGCGGCTAAGTCGAAACGCGTGCGGAGTTGCGACGCAGAACGTCCGCGCGACGCTCCGGACGAAAAAAACGCGATATGGCTTTGATCTGGTGTCCATGGACGGTGACTCAAGGCAAATAAGGAGAAAGCAAACGACAGTGTTAACCCGGCTCCGATCAGGAGGCCGTGGTGGTAAGTCGTGCGTCGCGTGCGCGAACGTCTGCTGCTTGAGTTGCCATAGTCATGAACCAAGAGTGCCCGATATGATCGCTTCTGCCAAGAGTGCATTCGCGCGAAATCAGGATCTGTTCAAATCCCGCGGCGCGCTCTTTACCAGTTGATCGAGCACCGCCGCGACCTTCGGGTTGCGCACCTCGCCGCGCCGGCTAATCGCATGGATGCCGCGGTAGGCGGCTGGCGCCAGCGGCTTGACGGTGAGGCCTTCGCCAAAATCTCGAAGCGCCAGTCCGGGCATCACCGAAATCGAGCATCCGGCTTCGACGAGCGCGAACACCACTTCGAAACTGTCGCTGAAACCGTTGATGACGGGCTCGAAACCGATGTCGCGGCAGGCCTGGCGGATCGCCATGGAATAGGCGCTGGAGGCGACGTCGAGTGCCCAATGTTCATCCCTCAGCTGTGCGAGTTCGATGACGGGCTCGCTCTCCAGCCTGTGGCCGGCGGGCAGAAGCGCGAAGAGCTGGTCGCGGCAGAGGAACAGCGTGTCGACCGTGCCCTCGAGCGTGTGCGGATCGAAGGATATGTCGTCGGCAACGACGATGTCGGCCTGCCAGGCCCGGAGCGCGGCCACGCCTTCGGCAGGTCCCATCGTCGTCATGACGATGTTGAGATGCGGATGGTGGATCGCGAGCTCGCGCATCGCGGCCGGGATGAAGGAGGACGCCGCGGAGGGTTGGGCGGCGATCCTCAAGTCGCCGGCGACGATGTTCTGCAGCTCGGCAATATCGGTTTTGGCTTCCTCGACGACGGCGAATATCCGATCGGCATGCAGGACGAGCCTCTGGCCGGCCGGTGTCAGCATCACCCCTCGCCCGCGCCGCTCGACGAGCCGGATTCCAACTTCGTCCTCCAGTTGGGCGATCTGCTGAGAAACGTCCGATGAGGAAATACCCAGCGCGTCGGCGACCGCCGCCATCGTCTCGCGGCGCGAAAGCTCGCGAAGTGTGCGCAATCGGAAGAAATCCAAGCCTGTTTCCCCGGCCGATCAATTGGCCATAATTTCTAACCTATATACTTACTTTAATTAAGTGGACCTAAAGAAAGCTGCACCTTAGCCTTGGATTCGCAAGCGGGCATCGGTTCGAAAAAAGCCAAGATTGCCGGCCATCTCATGAGACGAACCAGGGGGATATCGACAGGATGCAGCAAAGCGGCGTGCCCTATTTCAGCCAATGGGAAACACCCGGCATGACGTTGCCGGTGCTTGCCGAGGGACAACAGGCCCTGCTCGGCGACCCGCTCTGGCATCAATCGGGGGCCCCAACGATCGAGGAATATGCGCGCTGGGCAGTCAATGTCTGCGGCATGGCCTGCCTGAAGATGATTCTTGCCGCACGCGGCGAGATCCATCCGACACTCGAGCTTGCCCGCGCCTGCACCGCCTATGGCGGATATGTCGTCAACGAAATCGACGCCACGATCAAGGGGCTGATCTACGCGCCCTTCGTCCGCTTCGCCGCCGACCGTTTCGCACTTAGCGCGGAGACGATGACCGGCGTCGAGACATCAGCCATTCCCGAGCTTCTGTCGAAGCGCCGGTTCTTCATCGCCTCGGTGAACTCGGGCATCCGCTGGCCGGAGCGCGAGCCGCCGTCGAAGGGCGGGCATCTGGTGCTGGTGACGGCGGCCTCGCAGGGGGCAATCCGATTCCACAACCCGTCCGGCCACGACGCGGCGAGCCAGGCCGATGTGACGCTGCCGCTTGCCGTCTTCGACCGCTTCTTCGCCAATCGCGGCATATCGGTCGACGCCTGACCTTTTCAACACCAGATCGTTTCGGAGGCTTTCATGACCCCTTCCCCACACAGGCTGCGCATTGCCGTGCTCTTCGGCGGACGCTCGGCCGAGCATGAGGTTTCCGTGCTCTCGGCAACCAATGTCATGGGCGCGCTCAAGCCCGAAAAATACGATGCCGTCCCCATCTTCATCACCCGCGCGGGACAATGGCTGCTGAGCTGTTTCGAGGACGGCGTATTGGCGACACCTTCATCGGGTGCGGAAATCTGCCTCGTGCCGGGCGGACGGGGCCGGATGCTGGCGATCCCGGCCCACGGCGCGCCGCATGAACTGGCAAGGATCGACATCCTGTTTCCCGTGCTGCACGGACCCCACGGCGAAGACGGCTCAGTGCAAGGCGTGGCGGAGGTGGCCCGCGTTCCGCTCGCCGGCTGCGGCATCCTCGGCTCCGCCGCAGCACTCGACAAGGACATCGCCAAGCGCCTGCTGAGGGCGGCGGGCCTGCCGGTAGCGCGTGCGGTAACGATCCGTGAGGGTGCTGCCCCTTCGCTGGCAGCCCTCGAAGGTGAACTCGGCCTGCCGCTCTTCATCAAGCCGGCGCGGCAGGGATCGTCGGTCGGTGTCGCCAAGGTCCATGCCAGCCAGGAATTCGCGCCCGCCCTTACTGAGGCCTTCCGCCATGATCGCACGCTGCTCGCCGAAGAATTCGTGCGCGGCCGTGAGATCGAATTCAGCGTCTTGGAAGATACGGCAGGAGAACTCTTCGTTTCCCGGCCGGGCGAGATCGTGCCGGCCGAAAGCCACGGCTTCTACAGTTACGATGCCAAATATATCGACGAGAAAGGTGCGGCGCTGAAAGTGCCGGCCGAACTGCCTGAGGAAGTCGAGGCTGCCATGCACGACGCGGCCGCAAGAGCCTTCCGGGCCGTCGGTTGCGACGGCATGGCCCGCATCGACTTCTTCCTGACTGATGACATGCAGTTCCTGGTCAATGAAATCAACACCATCCCCGGCTTCACCAATATCAGCATGTATTCCAAAGCGATGGCGGCAAGCGGCGTCGGATACGCCGAAATCATCGACAGGCTCGTCGACCACGGCCTGGCGCGCGCCCGCCGGGTCGCCTAGGCGGGAGCTCGAACATGAACAGGTCGGTCTTGATTTCGGGATGTTCCGGCGGCGGGAAATCGACGCTGCTTCAGGAGCTTGTTGTCCGCGGTCATGCCGTCGTCGAAGAGCCCGGCCGGCGTATCGTCAAGCAAGAACTTGAAGACGACGGCGCAGCCCTGCCCTGGGTCGACATGGTGGCCTTTGCGCGCCGCGCGATCGAGATGGCGATCGCCGACCATGCAGCGGCGTGTGAGCAGACCGGCTGGATGTTTTTCGATCGCGGGCTGGTCGATGCGGCGGCAGCGCTTCAGCACCTCACCGGAGAACCTATCCTGGAAAAATTGAGCGTAGCCCACCGCTATCACCAGACGGTTTTTCTGACCCCGCCATGGCCCGAAATCTACACGACCGATCCCGAGCGGCGCCATGGCTTCGACGAGGCTGTCGACGAATATGACCGGTTGGCCGCGATCTATCCGACGCTCGGCTACGACATCATCATACTGCCGAAAATCGCGGTCGCAGACCGGGCGGATTTCATCCTCGACTGCCTCTCTCGGGAAACGAGGCAGCAGTAGACGCGATCATCAGGGTCGTGCCTCTCGGCCGCCCTCTCCGAGGGCTCAGCGCCTGCGAAAGACGCACCACTGGAACGACTGCCGGCCACCAGCGGGTGTCGTGTGCTCCTCGCGCCAGTCGCGCTGAAGCACGAAGGTGGACGAGAATTCACTCGCAAGCGCTACCGCGTCGTAGCGCTGGACCGGCAGGCCGCTGCACCGTTCCGGCCCGTCCGGCGCGAAGGTGGCGATGATCACGGCGCTGCCCGGCGCAGTGCCGGTTTCGAGCGCATGCCGATAGGCCAGCCGCTGCTCGGGCTCGGTGAGGAAGTGAAAGACGGCGCGGTCGTGCCACACATCGTAATGCCGGTCGGGTTGCCATGAAGTGACGTCAGAAACCACCCAGGCGATCCGGCCGGCTTCATCCCGCAGCCGCGCCTTGGCGACCTCGAGCGCCGGCGCGGCGATGTCGAGGACGGTGAGGTCGGACCACCCGCGCTCAATAAGACGGTCGACAAGGTTCGATGCGCCGCCGCCCACATCGATCAGCGAGGCCGTGACCGGCAGTTGCAGCTCGTCAAGCGCTCGCAAGGAAGGCCCGGGCGTCGGCTGATACCAGCTGACGCTGTCGGCAGCTTTCGTGCGGTAGACCTCGTCCCAGTGTTCCCGCTTCGCGCCTGTCATCCGATATCCCCATCTCTTGCGGAGCCCGACATCCTAACAGATCAACATGTAGGGACTGAGACGTCCGCAACCAATGCAGTTCCCAAGACCACTTCCGCATTTCAGGAAGGGAGGTGCCGGTAAACGAGATCGGCGGGATCGGTTCGGGGTGCTGCGGGATCGAGACGCGCTCCCAGCCGTTCCGCAACCGCAACGGATGCGGCATTGCCGGGAGCGATATAGCTGACAAGCGATGGCAGCTTGAGTGTCGCAAAGGCCCAGTCGCGCAGCGCCAAGGCCGCTTCGGTAGCATAGCCCTTGCGCTCATATTCCGCATAGACGAACCAGCCGAGCTCCTTCTCTGGAAAGAGCGGCCCGTGATTGATCCCTACCTGACCGACGCATTCGCCAGTTTCGCTGAGCTCCATCGTCAGCGCTCCGTGGCCGAAAAGCTGCCAGAGAGCGACGTCGTGACAGAACATCCCCCACGCCGCGCGCAGATCGAACGGGCCGCCCATTCCGAGCGATCGCGGCGACGCCATCAACTGCGCATAGGCGGCGAAATCGTCGATATCTGGCATGCGGAGCCTGAGACGCTCGGTTCGGATGGTCATCGCGCCCGTTTCGGACATGTCGCCGCCTTCTCTGTCAGCTTGGTTTTGAAGTTTCGGCCGTTGAACGGAATATCCTAGCTTTCAAATGCCGGGGCGAATTGCAACGTCCCGCTTGGCCGGGATCCGCGAAAAACAATCCGCTGCACGAGCCGCGTATCGAGGTCGAGATACTTCAGTTGCCCGTCGCTGCTGAAACCGACACGGCTATAGATGTCGGGATTGCCGATCAACGCGCATCCGCTGGCACCCATCTCGTTCAGCAGTTCGAGACCTCTTGCAATCATCGCCTTACCGATGCCTTGCCGTTGTCTCTCCGGCTTGACCGATATCGGCCCCAGCCCGAACCAGCCATCATGCGCGCCGTCGATCGTCACCGGGGAAAACGCGACATGCCCCAGGATCTCGCCGTGCTGCTCTGCGACCAGCGATATTGTCAGATCACCGTTTTCACGAAGTCTTCGAACAATCTCCGCTTCCGTCCCGTCGCTGTAAGACATCGGCTTGAAGGCGGTCGAGGTCAGATCATGGATCGCGTCGAAATCCTCCGGCGTTTCGTCTCGGATAAGCATCACGGTCAATTCCTCGGGCGCGTTGTCGCGTATAAATAACGTCTTATCCTATTGAAACGAAGTGTCGTAGACCCACGCGAATCTCGCGGGAATCGGTTGCCCCTCTTCCGCAGAGGATTTTCCGAGGCTATAGACGGAGAGGCGTGGGCACCGTCCTGCTGATCGAAACATCGAAGCGTGAAATCTCTGCCGGCACCGTCCGAAGGGTGTGAGCGTCTTCGCAACCAGAGGTTCTGCGATGAATAATATCGCCGATCACGGTGTTCGTTTCGGACGAATTGCCGCCATGCTGCCAGTCAAGGACATGACCAAAGCCTACGATTTTTATGCCAATGTCCTCGGCTTCCAGAAAATATTCGAGAACGGAAATCCTGTCGGCTTCATGATCCTGAAGCGTGATCGCGGGGAGCTGCATCTCACCTTGCAGCCGAGCCACAAGGCTGCGGACTTCAATGTTGCGCACCTGATGGTGGACGATGTCGATGCCCTGCACACGGTTTGCCGGCAATACGGGTTAAGAATCATCAAAAGCCTTCAGGACAAGGACTACGGATTGCGGGCATTCGTGTTTGAAGATCCCGACGGGAACCGCATCGACGTCGGTCAACCAATCTAGCCCGATCGCCGCAATTGGATGCCTTGCAGACTATCCGATCGGGCCTGCGCAGGGAGCGCCACCCCAGCGGATCGTAGATGGAGAATTTGAGGGCACAATGACGAAAAAGCCCGGCGCGACGGCCGGGCTTTTCCTCGATCTCTTCTCAGCAACCTCAGAAGGTCGACGCACCGCTGCCCCAGGGGCCGTGGTGGAAATCCTTGCCGTCCAGGCGGTCGAAACCGTGGGCGCCGAAGAAGTCGCGCTGCGCCTGGATGAGGTTTGCCGTTCCCCTGGCCTGGCGATAGGCGTCGAAATAGGTCAGCGCCGAGGTCAGCGCCGGAACCGGCAGGCCGGCGGCAATCGCGGCACCGACGACGCGGCGTAGCGCCGGGATCGATTCCTTGACCATGTCGGAGAAGGCAGGCGTGACGATCAGGTTGGCAGCATCAGGCGCCTTGGTGAAAGCCGAGGTGATCTCGTCGAGGAACTGCGAGCGGATGATGCAGCCGGCGCGCCAGATCCTGGCAATCGTCGGCATCGGCAGCGACCAGTTAAACTCGCGCGATGCTTCCGCCATCACCGCGAAGCCCTGCGCATAGGCGCCGATCTTGGCGGCAAACAGCGCCAGTTCCAGATCCTTGTTGAGTTCGGGGCCGTAAGCGATCGGGAAGGACACAGCCTGGGTGCCGAAGATCTTTTCGGCGGCTTCGCGCTGCGACTTCATCGAAGAGAGGCTGCGGGCGGCGACGGCGGCTTCGATCGCCGTTGCCGGAATGCCCATATTCTGCGCCTCGATCGCCGACCACTTGCCGGTGCCTTTCTGGCCTGCTTTGTCGAGGATCATGTCGACCATCGGCCCGCCGGAGACCGGATCAGTGGCCGCAAGCACCTTCTCGGAGATTTCGATCAGGTAGGAGTTCAGCCGGCCCTTGTTCCATTCGCCGAAGATGCCGGAGATTTCGGAGGCGCTCTTGCCGAGGCCGTCGCGCAGGATGCCGTAGATTTCGGCGATCATCTGCATGTCGGCATATTCGATGCCGTTATGGATGGTCTTGACGAAATGGCCGGCGCCGTCATTGCCGAGCCAGGCGACGCAGGGCTCGTCATTGTAGCGGGCGGCAATCGATGTCAGCACCTTCTCGACGCGCTTCCAGGACTCTTCGGTGCCGCCGACCATGATTGACGGGCCATGGCGCGCACCTTCTTCGCCGCCGGAAACACCCATGCCGATGAAGGTCAGATCGGTATTCTTCAGCCGGTCGAAGCGGGCGACGGTGTCGCGGAAATTGGCGTTGCCGGCATCGATCATGATGTCGCCCTTGGAGAGATGCGGGCGCAGCAGCTCCATCTGCTGGTCGACGGCCTCGCCCGCCTTGATCATGATGATGATCGGACGCGGCGGCCGGATCGCATCGACGAACTCTTCGATCGTCTTGCAGGGAATAATCTGCTTCTTCAGATCGCCGGCGCTTTCGTAGAATTCGTCGGTTTTCTCCGGCGTGCGGTTGAACACCGCGATTTTATTGCCTTTTTCCGCGATATTGAGCGCCAGGTTGGAGCCCATGACCGCAAGGCCGATCAGTCCGATTTCTGCCTTTTCCACGACAAACCTCCGATGTGTCATTTGGACCGGTGTTGTGGCACTGTCTCAATCAAACGGCAAGTCTCGCAAGGGTCTAATCGGTTCGCAAAAGCCAATGAAATGAAGCTTGCAATATCGCCGCTTGTCCGACAACCCGCCGGCTGGCGCCCACTCCGGAAGCCCTAGGTTTTTTCGTGCGCCCCGCCCGCAACGCCCTATCTCATGTAATCATCAGTGCCTCGGGAGATATCGCATTGGCATCGGGAAGACGAACAGATACGGCTCTCCTGGCGGCCCGCGCCGGCTGCTACCGCGAGTCTATGCCGCCGCCGGCGCTGCGACGCCATTTCAGCCGCCTCTGGTCGCATGCGCTTCATGACGGACCGCCGGCAATGGTGGCGATCGTGCCTGACGGTTATTGCGATCTCCTCTGGATCGACGGCCGGCTGGTTGTCGCCGGTCCCGACAGGACAGCGTCCTTTCCCGTCATCCGGCCGGGCGCGACAGTCATCGGCGCACGTTTTGCGGCCGGCGCCGCAGCCCCCTGGCTGAAGACGCCGCTCTCGGCACTGGTCGGCTGCTCGGTGCCCCTCGCTGACATCGGCCGGAAGGACACCGCCGAATTCGAAGCGCGGCTTGCGGATTGTCCCGACCCCTCGGCCGCCAGGGCGCTGTTTAGCCGCCTGCTCGAAGAGACCGCGCGCGATGAGGAGGAGCCCGCCCGCGATGCCGCCATGATCTTCGCCGCCGCCGACAGCTCTCGCCCGGCGTCCAGCCTGCTCGAGCACCTCGGCATGAGTGAGAGGCAGCTGCGCCGCCGCTGCCACCACCATTTCGGCTACGGCGCAAAGACGCTGGAACGGATTCGCCGGTTCCAGCGTTTCCTCGACCTCTGCCACAGGTCGGGCGCGATGCCGCTTGCCCGCCTTGCGCTCGAAGCGGGCTTTGCCGACCAGCCCCACATGACACGCGAGGTCGGCGAGCTCTCGACGCTGACACCTGCCGTCATTCTCGACCAGCTCAGTATACGGCAAAGAGCCGATTGACCGTTTTGTTCAAGACGCTGCTGGCCGGTCTGTTATTCTGACGAAACCAAATGCCAGGGACCTGCAAGCCATGTCGACAATGCCCGCGAAAATCATCCACCTGTCGATAGAGCGCGACTGGCGCGACGTCTATGACTTCGCCGGCAAGCCGGAGAACATGCCGCTCTGGGCCTCCGGCCTTGCGACCGGCTTAGAGCCTCACGGCGCCGACTGGATCGCCCACGGCACTCTCGGCAGCGTCAAGGTGAGCTTCGTTCCTGCCAATGAATTCGGCGTGATCGACCATACGGTGACCATCGAATCCGGCCTGAGGGTTTATAATGCCCTGCGCATCGTGCCGAACGGCGATGGTTGCGAGGTCATGTTCACGCTGCTGCGTCTGCCCGGCATGACCGACACACAGTTTTCCGCCGATGCCGCCCATGTCGAGAAGGATCTCGCCATGCTGAAAGCCCTGATGGAGAGATAGATGGCCGAGAAGACAGAAAACCACGACCGCCGCATCGACTATGTCGAATTCAACGTCGCCGACATCGCCGCCGCCAAAGCCTTCTACGGCTCGGCCTTCGGCTGGCGCTTCACCGATTACGGTCCCAATTATTGCGAATTCGACGATGGCCGGCTGAAGGGCGGCTTTACCGATTTCGGACCCGTGCGGCCGGGCGGCGGCCCGCTTGTCGTCGTCTATGCCAGCGATCTGGAAGAAGTGCTGACCTCAGTCGAAAGAGCCGGTGGCACGATCTGCCGGCCGATCACCGATTTTCCCGGCGGCCGTCGCTTCCACTTCCTCGACCGCGATGGTTACGAGCTCGCCGTCTGGGCGGCGGCTTAGCCAGACTACCCAAGGCGGCCGAGTTGGTCAGGCTGCCTAAGGCTGCCGACCGGGATCAGGCAGCCTGCGACAGGCGATCGAGATCTTCCATGACGAGCAGGGCGCCAATCACCGTACCGCCCGCATCGCGCAGCGGCGACATGCGACAGCGCACCTGCCGCGATTCGCCGCTGCCGGCCGAGCGCTCATAGGAATAGTCGATCTGTTCGCCGGCAAAACAGGCATCGAGCTTATGCTTGGCGCATTCGGCAAACCGCTCCTCGCCGATGAATTCGGAAAGGTGGCGGCCGATGAGCTCCATCGGCTTCCTGTTGAGATGGGCGCTGTTGGCTGGATTGGAATAGAGGTAGCGATAGTCCCTTGTCAGCACCGCCACGCGGTCCGGCAGGCTTTCAAGGATTACCGCGTTGAGGAACTGGCCATTGTCGGTATCAGGCACATAGGCCGGCGGCGGCTCGATGCGCACATCCTGCGGCGAAGGCACGCGCCAGTCCGGCCCATGCGCCCCGAAATAGCGGTCGAGCAGGTAGGAAAGCACCGACGTGTGCTCCGTGACGCTGGCGCTGTCGTCGGCATCCTGGTTGATCAGATGGCTCACAAACTGCAGTTGCATGTAAACTTCGAGCAGATTGACTGCCCGGTAGGCGAGGATTGCCTCGACCAGCGGCTCGACATGGCGGTCGAGCGCCGTGACGCGCTGGTCGTCGCCCAGGCGTATGGCTTCCTCGATTTGCACGCAACGCAAGGAAAAAGCTCGAAAAAGCTCCAGCAAGACGCCTCCACTCCCATTTTCCCAAGAGACGAGTCCGAAACCTCATATGGCTGCATTTCCCAAAAATGCGCCTTCCGGTAGACATTATTCGCGTCTTGGTGGTGACGGGTAACATGAAGTGCCCTCAGTTTCAATCCGAGAGCACCTGCCGCTTTTCACCGCTGATAAATGAGGGTGGACGTTTTTGGAGCATGATGCCGAAAGTGTGAGCGGTTTTCACGCGACATCGTGCTCTAATTATTTAATCATCCTGCTCTAAGGCGCGAGCGTCTGCTTGATCTGCCAGCGGTCGTGATACCAGAGCCACTGTTCCGGATATTCCCGCACCCAGCTTTCCACCTTGTCGTTGAGCAACTGGGCGGCGGCCGGCAGGTCGAGATTGCCATTGGCGTCGCGCGGCATGTCTAGCCGCGGCTCGATTTCCAGCCGGTAGCGATTTCCCGGCAGCCGGATGCAGCGCGCCGGATAGACTTCGCAGTTGAACTGGCGCACCAGCTTCGGCAGCAGCGGATTGGTCTTCACGTCGCGGCCAAAGAAGGTGCCCTTCAGCCCCTTGCGGAATTTCTGGTCGACCAGCACGCCCACGCCCTGACCTGCTTCCAGCTGACGGGCGAGCGCGAAGGAGGAGCCGGCATGAGAGGGGACCAGCTTGCCCATGCGCGCGCTCCTGAAGTCGAACACTTTCTTGGCGACATAAGGATTATTCGGCGGCCGAAAGAGCACGGTTACCGTGAGCCCGAAGGCGGCGCCCGCCACCGGCAGCAGCTCGAAATTGGCGGTATGGCCGGTAAAGACGATGAAGGGGCGCGGATTGTCGCGCAGGTCGAGGAAGATCGGGACGCCCGACACCTCCACCCTGCCCGGCTCCGACTTTCCGGGATCATAGTCGAACAGTTGGTCGAGGAAGACGTATTCCGCAGCAAGCCGGCCCATATTGCCCCAACTGGCGAGCGCGATCTCCTCGATCTCGGCCTCGCTCTTCTCAGGAAAGGCGTTGCGCAGATTGGTCAGCATCAGTCTGTGGCGGCTGGTCAGCCGGCCGAGGCGGCGCATCATCCTGTCGGCGAAGCGGATCGCGCCATCGGCCGGAAACAGCTTCAGGAAATTCAGAAAGCCGAACATCATCTGCGCCACCAGCCATTGCTGGAAATTCCTGAGCGCCAGAACGATCCGGGTGATGAACAGCTTCACGCGGTCAATCCATCTTCAGGATGATCTTGCCGAAGATCTGGCGCGATTCCATCCGCTCCAGTGCCCGATCGATATCGCCGAAGCTGACCTCGGTATCGATGACCGGATGGACGAGTCCGCGGCCCATCTTCTGCATCGCATCCGCCATGTTCTCCATACGGCAGCCGAACGAGCCGAAGAGCTTCAGCTGCTGCTGGAACAGCATCATCAGGTTCATCTCTGTGGAAACACCCGAGGTCGAGCCGCAGGTGACGAGCCGCCCGCCCCGCTTCATGCAGAGCATCGAGCCTGCCCAAGTGTCCTTGCCGACATGTTCGAAGACGACGTCAACGCCCTTCTTCTTGGTGAGTTTGCGCACCACGCCCTCGAAACGGTCGGTGCGGTAGTTGATGACGTGATCGGCGCCGAGCGCCTTGGCCTTCTCGATCTTGTCGTCCGAGCCGACCGTGGTGATGACGGTGCAGCCGATCTTCTTGGCAAGCTGGATTGCCGCCGTGCCGATGCCGGAGCCGCCGGCATGGACGAGGATCGTCTCGCCCGGCTCAAGCTTGGCATTGTCGAACAGCATGTGCTCGACCGTGCCGAAAGTGACCGGAGCAAGCGCCGCGCCGATCGCGTCGACGCCGGGAGGAGCCGGCACCAGCAGGCGCGCCGGCAGGTTGACCTTCTCCTGCGCAAAGCCGTCGAGATGGAAGCCGTGCACGCCCGAGACATGTTCGCAGAGATTGTCGCGGCCTTCGCGGCAGGGGCGGCAGAGGCCGCAGGTGCGCGCGCCGTAGATGGAGACGAGCTGGCCCGGCAGCACGTTGGAGACGCCCGGCCCGATCGATTCCACCACGCCGGAGGCTTCCGCACCGATGACCAGCGGCATCTTGCGCTTGGCAAATGCCATGCCGCGCCAGCCCCAGACGTCGATATGGTTGAGCGCCACCGCCTTGACGCGCAGCGTCACCTCGCCAGCGGCTGGAGCATCCGGTTCCGGCAGATCGGTGATCTCAAGCTTGCGGTCGTCGATCAGTTGCAAAGCGCGCATGGCAAAATCCCTCGCCTGAAGGCGTCATCTCGTCTCGAAAATTTGTCGGGAACCGCTTAAGCCGGTTCGAGCGCCATGACAAGGCTGGCATTCTGCCCGCCGAAGCCGAAGGAGTTGGAAAGCACGGCTGAAACCTGTGCTTCCCGCTTCTTGTTCGGCACGACATCGAGAACGATCGACGGATCGGGGTTGTTGTAGTTGATGGTCGGCGGCAGCGTTCCGGTCAGCATCGTCTGCAGCGAGAACACCGCCTCGACAGCGCCCGCCGCCGTCAGCGTATGGCCGATCATCGACTTGTTCGACGAAACCGGAATGCCGACGAGCCGCTCGCCGAACACAGCCGACATCGCGCCATACTCCATCTTGTCGTTCTCCGGCGTCGAGGTGCCGTGCGCATTGATGTAGCCGATGCCGCTCTCGTTCATGCCGGCGTCGGCAAGGGCTGCACGGATCGTCGCGATTGCCGGGCCGCCATCCGGCGACGACCGGGTGCGGTGGAAGCTGTCGGCCTTGTCGCCGGCGCCCCTCATGATGCCGAGCACCTTGGCGCCGCGGGCGACTGCTGATTCCAGCGATTCCAGCACCAGGGTCGCCGCGCCCTCGGCGATGACGAAGCCGTCACGATCCTTGCTGAATGGCTTGGAAGCCTTGGTCGGCGGATCGTTCTGCGTCGAAAGGGCTGACAGCAACGAGAAGCGGATCAGCGCTTCGGCACTCAGCGATCCGTCGGTCGCGACCGTCAGCGCCCGATCCGTGCGGCCCTGGCGGATTGCCTCGATGCCGAGCTGGATCGCCGTGACGCCGGAGGCACAGGCGGTCGACAGCGTCACGGGAAGGCCGCGGGTGCCGAACCGGTCGGCAAGGCGCTCGGAAATCGCGCCGAACAGGGCCGCCTCATGGAAGGCCGGGTCCGGACGCTGGCGCAGCGCCGTCAGGAAACGCTCATAGGCATCACCCGGATGGTCGGAGGCCGGCGAACGGTCGGCAAGCTCGAAGCGCGCGCTCCATTCCGGCTCGATCGGCGGGGCGGCGAGGAATAGCGGACCGTTGAAATCACCGGAAAGGCCGGCATCGGCCAGCGCCTCGATCGTCGTCTCGCGCGCAAAGGCATAGGAGCGCTCGACGGCGTTCGGCACCGGAATACCGATGAAATCGACGGTGCCGGCGATCCGCGTCGACAGGCCCTCAGTCGGGAAGCGGTTGATCTCGTGGATGCCCGACGTGCCTGACGAAAGCGCTGCCCAGTTGTCGCTGAGGCCCTGGCCGAGCGAGGTGATGATGCCCATGCCGGTAACAGCCACGATCGGACGGCCGAGGTGATCTCTATAAGCGGAAGCTGTCATATCTCTCACTCCTCACGCATCTGCGGAAAGAACGGCAATGCCCTCGCCGCGCTGGTGTCCGACCGTGGTCACGACGGCGGCGGTGGCGCCTGCCCGCATCGGCGCCTCATGGGCGGCATCGAAGGGCGGAACCTTGGCCTTGCCGTCGACGGCAAGGGCGGCGAGCGCAAGACCCAGCGTGAACTGCGTCTCGATCGTATGGCCGGTGACGCCGCCGAAGCCGCGGATCGCAACGTCCGGCAATTGATGTTCGAGCACCGCCCGCTCACGGGCGGCCAAATCATGCATGCCGGTTGATCCGGAAAAGATCGCCGTGCTTTCGGCGGCAAGCCCGGCGGCTGGTGCCAAAAGCCGCTCCAGCCGGACTTCGAGATTGCCGGAATTGCGGTTGCCGCGATCGCCCTCGACCGCGTCGATGACCGCATAGATATGGGCGCCGCGGGCTTCGGCGTGTTTGCGCGATTCGAGCACCAGGAAGGCGCCTGCCGAACCGGTGATCATGCCGCCGCCGTCGCTCGGCTTGCGCGACCAGAGCGGCACCCAGTCGCCGCGCGCATGGGCGCCGATCGCTTCGGTGAGCAGGATCATATCCGGCCGTTCAGCCGCGAAGGCGCCTCCAACAAGCGCATGCGAGGATTCGCCTGATTTGATGCGGTAGAAGGCGGTCTCGACGGCGGATATGCCGGCCGCTTCCTCGCCCATGAAGGTGCGCGACGAGCCGGTGACCTTGTGCACGATCGAGATATTCCCGGCGAGCAGATTGGAAAGCTGGGCGAGGAACAGCGTCGGCCTGAGCTCCGTCGTCAGCTTCTCGTTGAGCAGCAGCTCGCGGTCATTGCGCTTCAGCGCTTCGTCGACGATTAGTGTGTCGACATTGATGTCGCGCTCGCCGCCGCCGGCCGCCACGATCATGTCCATCGTGCCGCAGGCTTCGATATCATCCTTGAAACCGGCATCATCGAGCGCAAGGCCGGCGGCGAAGACGCCGATGCGCTGCCAGTTCTCCATCTGGCGCTGATCACCGCGCTTGGCGATCTGCTGCGACCAGTCGATCTCCGGCAGCGGGTGCACCGGATAGGGCTTGAACTTCTCGGTCTCGACGATCGCCTTCGGCGTGCTGGTGGCCGAAAGCAGCGCGATATGCGCATCCTTGCCGACGCCCTGACAGGTGACGATGCCGATGCCCGAGATGACGACGTCGTTTGCAGCCTTGCTCATCCAATCACTCCCTGCGCCGCGATCGCTTCGAGAAGCCCGATCTCGCCGGCACGTTTCTTCACGATATCGCCGAGCGGCACCTCGGAAAACGGCATGGTGCGGAGTTTCAGCTGCGCATCGCAGACCTTCTTGCCGCCGCTGGTGATTTTAGCCTTGGTGACCGCGAAACCCGAACCGTCATGCTCGAGCACTGCCTCGATGTCGAGCACGGCTTCCGGTTCGACGAAAGTGCGCATCTTGGCGCCGTCGACTGTCATCAGGAAGGGCATGGCGGCGAAATTGGTGACGGCAAGCACCAGCATGCCGGAGGCCTGCGCCATGGTCTCGATCAGGAGCACGCCGGGAACGAGCGGCATGCCGGGAAAATGACCCTCGAAGACAGGGCTCTTCGCCGGCACGACGGATCGCGCCCTAAGCGTGCCCTTCTTCAGGTCCACCGCTTCGACGCGGTCGATCATCTGGAAATATTCCAGCAGCATTCGGATCCTCCGGCCCGACAGGCCAGATCCGCCCGCCGGTGACGCCTACTTAGGAACAAAATCGCCCGGCCGCCATATTCAGGGCGGCAGGGCGTTCAAAAAAGACTGTTATATCGCTCAGGCCTTGGCTGCTTTGAGCTCGTCGATCTTGGCGCAGAGGTTCTTCAGCACGAAGTATTCTTCGGTGGAAACCTTGCCTTCATTGACTTCCTGCGTCCACTTTTCGAGCGGGATCTTGATGCCGAATTCCTTGTCGATCGCGAAGACGATGTCGAGGAAATCGAGGCTGTCGATACCAAGGTCGTCGATCGTATGGCTCTCCGGCGTGATCGTCGCGCGGTCGATCTCACTGGTTTCTGCAATAATGTCGGCAACTTTATCGAATGTAGCGGTCACGCGCTGTACCTCATGAAATGACGATTTAAACCCCCTCATAGGCAAATCCATTTCAAAAGCCAATGCTTTCGTCCCGGCGTTGGGGCAATTTGCCGGCTGGGTGTTGCCTAAACAGCAATGGAATGCCGGCCTTTGCCGTCACCCAAGGCGCGAGGCGATGCCGCTGCAGAAAACCCGTCTCACCAGCGAGGGCGAAGAAGCCGCACGAATCAAACCCACGGACGGCCTCGTCTCGACGCCGCACTTCCATTAACAACCAGGGCACGCAAACTTTGATCTGGATCAAATCGCGATCCCGGCGAAATTGATAATCATCAAGCCGCGCTGGAAGAAATCGGGATAGCCGAACCCGCAATCGCGGCGTAATCGTCTACGGTATGCCCGGTATGCCCGGCATGCGCATCTACGCCCGGCACATGCGGATTTCGAAGGGATCAGGATATGGACGTCGCACATAGTGGGGTTCTCGAGGTTGGTATCCCCGTCGCCTGCCGTTCCTGCCAGGCGCGGCACGGCGTCGTCTGCGGCGTACTGTCGAGCGGTCAGTTGAAGGACCTCGGCCGCCACTCGCTGCGCCGCAAGGTCGATGCCGGCTGCGAGATCATCGCACAAGGGTCGGAAAGTTCTTTCTATTCGAACATCATGCGCGGGGTGGTGAAGCTCTGCAAGGTGATGCCGGACGGGCGCCAGCAGATCGTCGGCCTGCAATTCGCTCCCGATTTCGTCGGCAGGCCCTTCGTGCGCGAAAGCACGCTGTCGGCCGAGGCTGCGACCGATGCCGAAATCTGCATCTTCCCCCGCAGCCTGCTCGACCGCATGATATCGGAGACGCCGGAACTGCAGCGCAGCCTGCACGATCAGGCGCTGAAGGAGCTGGATGCCGCGCGTGAATGGATGCTGACGCTCGGCCGGCGCACCGCCGAGGAGAAGGTCGCAAGCCTACTCCACCTCATCGCCACCCATGCCGAACCGCAAACGGCCACAAGCACCGCCTTCGACCTGCCGCTATCCCGCGCCGAGATCGCCGATTTCCTCGGTCTGACGATCGAAACCGTCAGCCGCCAGATGACCAGGTTGCGCAAGAGCGGCGTCATTCGCATCGAGAACTTCCGGCATATCATCGTCCCCGACATGGATGAGCTGGAGAGGATGATCAGCGCGTAAAGGGAATCAGCTGTCGAATTCGGTTTCAGGCGCTGATCCGAGATTAGCGCGTAATGACTACGCGGGTATTGGCAAGGCCGGCCTGCCGCGCCAGCGAGAAGAACTGGGCGGCATTGTCGGGATGCAGACGAACGCAGCCATGCGAGGCCGGCCGACCCAGGCGTTTTAGGTCGAAGGTGGCGTGAACGGCGTAACCGCCGTTGAAGAAGACGGCAAAGGGCATCGGCGCGTTGTCGTATTTTCTGGAGCGGTGATCGCGCGATAGCCACTTGGCGCTCCACGAACCGGTCGGCGTGACATAGCCGTTGCGCGCGGTCGAAACCTTCCAGCGATACTTGACGAAGCCGTTCTCGGAAACGGTCATCATCTGCTTACCGATGCTGATATTGGCGACGAGCGTTGCTGCCTGAGCGGCAACGGGAGAAAACTGCAGCAATAAACTTGCGGCCGCAGCCGCCAAAATCGTCTTCATCATAGCCCTCTTCGAACTCGCGCAGCTTAATTGCGCCCTCACGAAAGAGAGACTACGGCAATACTTGTTATATTGCTTTAATCCGAATGGTAATCACAATTTTAACGAGCCAAAGCAGGAGCTAGCGCCGGAAGATAGTGGCACCTGCTCACTGGAGCTTGCGTGCCGCCGAAGGCTTCTTGAGCCCTTGGTAGGCCTTGTTCATCTTCTCGCGGATCGAGGCCATCGTGCCGAGATTATGCCCGCAGGCCGCACAGGTGATGATGTCGGTCTCCCGGATCTCGGGCCGCTCGAACTTCATCTTGGTGCTCTTGCACTTCGGGCACGGTAATTCAACCTGAACTGTCATCGCTCTGCTTCCGGTCTGATGAGATATGAGGCGGTCGGAATAAACGTTTGAGCCTGGCCTGTCCACTGGGGGCGTGCACGGCACAACCCTACAGAAAACACAAAAACAGCCCGAACGTAACACCGGCGAGCACCATGCAGCTGGCGTAGAACACCGATACGCCGCCCTCGATGTCGCCTGAGGTCGCCACGTCGCGGCCGGCGTCGTTGATCATCGGTTCACGCACGATGACGCCGCCATAGATGCGCGGCCCGGCGAGCTGGACGTTCAGCGCACCCGCCATGGCCGCCTCCGGCCGACCGGAATTCGGCGAGCGGTGTAAGGCCCCGTCCCGCATCGCCACGCGGATCGCTTCACGGCCGGCGCTTGTTCCCCGCCGGATCCAGGCGCCGGCGGCAATCAGCAGGATGGAGAGGCGCGCGGCCGGCCAGTTGGCGACATCGTCGAGCCGAGCGGCCGCCCAGCCGAAGTCGATGTATTTTTCAGACTTATGGCCGATCATCGAATCCGCCGTGTTCAGCATCTTGTAGGCGAAGAGCCCCGGCAGCCCGAAGACGGCATACCAGAGCGCCGGCGCCACGACGCCGTCGGAGAAATTCTCGGCAAGGCTTTCGATCGCCGCGCGGCAGACGGCCGGCTCGTCCAGCGTCTCGGGATCGCGTCCGACGATGCGGGAAACGGCGGCTCGCCCGCCGGCAAGCCCCTCGTCGCGTAAGGCGACGACGACAGCCGCGACGTGATCGGCAAGGCTTTTCTGCGCCAGGAAGATCGCCACCAGCCCGGTCTCCAGCAAGATGCCGATAAGGCCGAACAGCGCGAAGAACCGGTTGAACACGAAGCCGGCGGCCGCCGCCAAAAGAAGCAGCGCCAGGATGGCGGCGATACCGTTCATTCGGCGCTGCGAGCCCGTGAGGCTTGCCGGGTTGAGCTGCCGCTCGGCGTAGGAGATCGCCGCGCCGAACATGACGACGGGATGCGGCATCCGCGACCACAGCCATTGCGGATCGCCGGCGATCCGGTCGAGCAGCAGCGCCAGAAGCAGTACGAGAAGGTTTTCGTCGATCGTCATCGCTCAAATCTCTGAAGGGCTTCGCCAAGCCGCCTGTCTGCCGCCGGATCGGGCGGCAGCCCGAAACGCAGCCACTCCGGCGCATAGTCGAACTTGCGGACGAGAATATGATGGCGGCAGAGATGTGTGTAAATGTCGTCGGCTCTCGCATCGGCGACAAGGGTGAAGAGCGCCGTGCCTCCTGAAAGCTGCAACCCGGCGCCCGTCAGCACCCCATGCAGGCCGGCGCAGCGTTCATTGATGCGGCCGCGAATCGGAGAAACGTCCGAGCGCAGCAGCGAAGCTGCAATCGAAAGAGCCGGGCCGGAGACCGCCCAGGGGCCGAGCCAGTCTTCGAAACGCGCGAGAATATCGCTGCGCGCAATCGCAAAACCGAGCCGCAGGCCGGCAAGCCCGAAGAACTTGCCGAAAGAACGAAAGATCACCAGATTGGAAAGCTGCGGCGCGCGGGATGCAAGGCTGAGTGCCGGATCGGTATCGCCAAAGGCTTCGTCGACGACGAGAAGTCCGTCCGCTGCCTTCATCCTGTCGTGCAGGGCAATCAGCGTTTCGGCCGGCCATATCAACCCATCAGGATTGTTCGGATTGACGACGACAGCCAGCCGATGTCCGGCTCCGATCGCGGCAATATCGTCGACCGCATCGACGGCAAAACCGGCCGAGGCGAAGGCGCGCGCATACTCGCCATAGGTCGGCGATACCACGGCAACCCTGTTGTCCGTCACGGCAACCCTGTTATCCGTCACCGCGACACTGTTGACCGTGCCGCCAACCAGCCTATCCGCCTCGACGAGGCGCGGCAGAAGCTGGATGACCGACTGCGTACCTGGCACCGGCAGCGGCAAGATCTCGCCGCTGCGGTAATGATCTCGCGCCGCACGCCTTGCCTCATCGAGGAGATGCCGGTCCGGCAGGCGATGCCAGGCCCTTGCCGGAATGTCAGGCAGGGCGACGGGGCACGGATTGATGCCCGTGGAAAGATCGAGCCAATCTTCCGGTCTACCGCCGAAGGTAGCGGCAGCGGCGGTGATGCCGCCGCCGTGGACGATCGGTGCGCTCATCCTGCAGCTCCGGCAAGATCGATCAGATGCATGTAGGAGCCTGCCACCTGGTCGCGCCTGAGACCGGCGGCGCCCAGATCGGTTCCGAGCGCATCCTGCACCTGAAAAAGCCGTTTGCCCTCGCCCTCGGAAACGACGCTGGAATAGTGGAATTCATGGGCCGTCATCATCCGAGCAAAGAAGGCGCCGTCGAGGGGCACAACACGGCGATAGCCGAGATGGCGCTTTCGCTCGGCATAGGTGGTGACGACGGGCAGCAAGCCGAGCATTTCATGGCGATGCCCCTTTGCATCGATCAAGCCCTCGCCAAGCACCATGTAGCCGCCGCATTCGCCATAGATCCGGATGTCGCGCGCTGCCGCATCGAGCATGCCGGCGCGGAAATTCTGCGCCTCTGCCAGCCGCCCGGCATGCAGCTCGGGATAACCACCGGGCAGATAGATCGCATCGGCATCACCAGCCGGCGCCTCGTCGGCAAGCGGCGAGAAGAAGGAAATCGCAGCACCCCGGCGGCGCCAGCCGAGCAGCATATGCTCGTAGGAAAAGGCAAAGGCGACATCGCGCGCCACGGCGATGCGGGCACCCAGTGGCGGCAACCGGTCGATATTGGCGGCCGACGGCCGGTTGAGCCCCTGCCTGGCGATGCGCAGCAGGAATTCGAAATTACATTCCTCGGAGACGGCATCCGCCGCATGGTCGATGAAATTGTCGAGGGTTGCGTGTTCGCCGGCCTGGACGAGGCCGAGATGGCGCTCCGGCAGGGAAAGCGCCTTGTCGCTGCCGATGACGGCGATGACAGGCATCCGGATAGCTTCGAGCGCCTGCCGCAGCATCGCCTCGTGCCGGTCGCTGCCGACCTTGTTGAGGATGACGCCAGCAACCCGCACATCGGCACGGAAACCGGCAAAACCAGTAACCAGCGCCGCCACCGACTGCGACATGCGCGAAGCATCGACGACCAACACCACGGAAAGCCCAAGCTGGGCCGCCAGATCGGCCGCCGTACCCCTTCCGTCGGCCGCCCCATCGAAAAGCCCCATCATCGCCTCGATGACGAGGATGCGGTCGCCGGAACGGTGAAGGGCCGCATTGGCCGAGATCAGCTCCGGGCGCATCGCCCAGGGATCGAAATTCAGACAGAGCGTGCCGCTCGCTGCCGCATGGAAGGCGGGATCGATATAGTCAGGGCCGGCCTTGCCGGGCGCGACCGCGATGCCGCGCCGGCGAAGCGCTCGGAGCAGCCCGAGCGTCACCGTCGTCTTGCCGGCACCGGAGGAAGGGGCTGCGATCAGGAGGCCGCTCATGCCCGCACCTTGCCTGACCGGCGGAATGGATCGGGTTGTAGGCGCCGCCCTGCCAGCGCACCAAGCCAGTCGAGCGAGGCTCGGAGCCGGACCACCTCACCGACGACGACCACCGCCGGCGGCTCCAGCCCGGAGGCGGCAACGGCCCCGGGCGCATCGGCGAGTGTCGTTTCCAACACCTGCTGCCGCCCAGTGGCCGCATTGCAGACGAAGGCGACGGGCTCCGACGGCAGCCGGCCTGCGGCGATGAGATTGGCGCTGATCTCGCCGATATGCTTCATTGCCATGTACATGACGATGACGGGTGAGCCCTGGCCAATCGCCTCCCAGTTGATCCTGTCGGGCACGATGCCGGAGGAATCATGGCCGGTGAGGAAGGTCACGGCATGGTTGATGTCGCGATGCGTCACCGGGATGCCGGCATATGCGAGCCCGCCGATGCCGGCGGTGATGCCCGGCACGATGCGGAAGGGGATGTTGTGCTCGACCAGCGTCAACGCCTCCTCGCCGCCGCGGCCGAAAACGAAAGGATCGCCGCCCTTCAGCCGCAGCACCCGTTTGCCGGCTCGCGCAAGCTCCACCAGCCGCAGCGAGATGTCGCGCTGCTTCGCCGAAGGCTTGCCGCCGCGTTTACCGGCATATTCCACAAGCGTTTCCGGCCGCGCCAGCGCCAGGCATTCCTCGTTGACCAAAGCGTCGTGCACGATGACGTCGGCCTCGGAAAGCCCCTTGGCGGCGAGCAGCGTCAAAAGCCCGGGATCGCCGGGACCGGCGCCGACGAGCCAGACGCTGCCCGGCTCAAGCGCCGGAAGATTGGAGAATGCGGCATCGATCATCCTGCTGATCTAGGCCCCGCAAAGGGCAAGGTCAACGCCGCGCCCATCGCCTCACTTGAAGTTGCTGAGATGGTCATGAATCACTTTGTGAAGCGTCGGATTCAAATCCTCGGAGAACCCGCACAACGCAATGAATATATTACAATATATCCCAAGGGCCGGCCGCGATGCTGCCGGCCCTCAAGCGTGTCAGGCTGCAAGCAGCGTATTACGGATGAGGTCGAGGACCCTTTCCGACTCGATGCCTGTGCAGACGATCTGGCTCGGCAAGCCATCCCAAGCGCCATCAGGCGGAAAACGCCGCCCATCTGGCCTGACGATCGTCTGGCCATCGGCGATGCCGCCGCAGACGACACGCACTGCACCCGATATTGACGAGAACAGCTCCGGCACCACGACATAGACGCAGGCGCAGCTGTCATGCACCATCATGCCGTCTTCAACCGCGTGCTTGTAGAAATCGATGTAGGACTGCGAGAGTGCGTCGAGCTGCTTGACCGCCTTGTCGCCCATAGCCGCCATATCGCCGAGATAGCTGCGGCTCATCGTGGTGATCGCGGTGACGTCGAGGCCAATGACGGCCACCTTCCAGGGCGCGGTCATGACGATGTCGGCAGCCTCAGGATCACCGTGGATATTGGCCTCGGCGACGGGCGAGACATTTCCCGGCACATAGAAATTGCCGCCCATGATGACGACGTCCTTGGCCAGCGTCGCAATCTCGGGATCTTCCTTCAGCGCCAGCGCCAGATTGGTCATACGGCCAACGGCGACGAGCCGCACTTCGCCCGGGTAGGCGCGCACCGTGTCGATGATAAAACGATGCGCCGGGCGCGGATCGAGCGGCAGGTCGATCGTCTCGGGCACGTCGATATCACCGAGGCCGTTCTCGCCATGCACCATGGCGGGCCATGGCCGCTCCGCGCGCGAGGAATCGATAGTGACGCTGGCGCCTTTGGAAACGGGTGCCGGTATATTCCATTCACGCTTGAGGAAGAGCGCATTGCGCGTCGTCGTCTCGACCGAGGCGTTGCCGAAGACCGTGGTGATGCCGAGAAGGTCGATTTCGGGATGACGATGCAGGAAGAGAAGCGCCATGGCGTCGTCGACGCCAGGGTCGGTGTCATAGATGACCTTGTGCATGAGATATCCTCTAGATGTGAACCGTGAAGCTGCCGGACGGCGCCGCGAATTGGCGCCACCATAACGCCCACTAGGCTTTCTGCAACCCGCTGCGGGCAACTGCCGCCGTCGCATGCGCAGATTTGATCTTGGCGACAGCAAGCTCGGCATCCGGCCCCGCAGCCGCCAGCGCAGCTGCCTCGGCGACCCCATGGCAGCCGACGCGGGCAAAAACGATCGCAGAGGGATTCGCGAGCCGCGGCGTCTCCTCCTCCAGCCGCAGCGCATCGAAGAAGACGCCAGGCACGGAAAAATGCGCAGCAACCGCAAGGATCGCCGGCTCCAGTCTTCGGCTGTCGATCGAGGCGATGGCTGCGAGTTCCGCCGCGCCGATACCGGCTACGTCGAGCGCCTCGATCGCAAGCGCCAGCACCTCGGCAGGCGACGTCCCGCGCTCGCAGCCGAGGCCGAGCACGTGGTGCCTCGCCGTATCGAAAGAGAGATCGCTCATGGAAACCGTCGAATGCGCCCTGCCCGTGTCGTTGCAGCCATTGCAGCTTGGCGCGGCAAATGCAACAAGGCCGTCTGAAGTCCCTCCCCCGGAATACCACCTTGCCCGATATCGCTTTCCATCTGCTTCCGCTGCTCTGCGCGGCGGCCTTTTTTGCCGGTTTCGTCGATTCCATTGCCGGCGGCGGCGGCCTCATCACCGTTCCCGTCATGCTGATCGTAGGTATTCCACCACTCCAGGCCCTCGGCACCAACAAGGTGCAGTCTCTCTTCGGCGCCGCCTCGGCCACGATAGCCTATGCCCGCAGGGGCCATGTGCAACTTGCCGAACAACTGCCGATGGCGCTGATGGCCACCATGGGCGGCGCGCTCGGCGCGGCACTCGCGACGATCGTTCCAGGCCAGGTGCTGCAGGCCATCATGCCGGTACTCCTGGTGGCGATCGCCGTCTTCTTCGCCGTCAAGCCGAACCTCAACGACCTCGACACCCACCGCCGCATGACTCCCTTCGCCTTCGGTCTGACGCTGGTACCTGTCATCGGCTTTTATGACGGCGTCTTCGGCCCCGGCACGGGCTCCTTCTTCATGTTGGCCTTCGTCACGCTCGCCGGCTTCGGCATGCTGAAGGCGACGGCCCACACCAAGCTTCTCAATCTCGGCTCGAATTTCGGCGCGCTGATCGTCTTCGCAAGCTTCGGCGCGATACTCTGGAAGATCGGCCTGTTGATGGGTGCCTGCCAATTCCTCGGCGCGCAGCTGGGCTCGCGGCTTGCCATACGCATCGGCGCAAAGCTCATCAAGCCGCTGCTTGTGATCGTCTGCGTCGCCCTTGCGGTAAAGCTGCTCGCCGACCCGGCAAATCCGCTGCGCCTGTGGCTCGGCGTCTGACCCAAACCCTCGACCATCTTCCATTACCTCTGGCGTAATTGATAAGGTGCACCGCCTTCCCGCATGATCGGGCTGCCTGGAACTGATGGGCGATCAGAAGGAGATGACCCGATGAACGAAGCAAACACCAACGCAGAGCGCTATCTCGCCATCTGGAATGAGACAGATGCCGCTCGCCGCCGCGCTCTCATCGCCGAGAGCTGGAGCGAAGCCGCAACCTATATCGACCCACTGATGCGCGGAGAAGGCCATGAGCAGATCAATTCGCTGGTCGAGGCCGTGCAAAGCCGCTTCCCCGGCTTCCGCTTCGCCCTGATCGGGGCGGCCGACGGCTACGGCGACAACCTGCGCTTCTCCTGGGGCCTCGGCCCGGAAAATGGCGAAGCGCTGATAAAGGGCACGGATTTCGCCGAACTCCAAGGCGGCAAGCTGAAATCCGTCCGCGGGTTCATAGATTTGCTGCCGGAAGCCGCCTGATGACGCCGACCGCCCGCTCGCTTGGAGACCATTTGCGCGAATGGCGCCAACGTCGCCGCATGAGCCAGCTCGAGCTCGCGCTGGAGGCGGAGATCTCGCAGCGCCATCTGAGCTTCATCGAGAGCGGGCGCTCGACACCGAGCCGCGACATGCTGCTGCATCTTGCCGAACGGCTCGACGTGCCCCTTCGCGATCGGAACCCGCTGCTGCTCGCGGCGGGTTTCGCTCCTGTTTTTGCCGAACGCGCGCTCGACGATCCCGCAATGGAACCGGCCCGTCTCGCCATCGACATAGTGCTGAAAGGGCACGAGCCCTTCCCAGCAATCGCCGTCGACCGCCATTGGACACTCATCGCGGCCAATGCGGCCATCGCTCCGCTGCTCTCAGCCGTTGCTGACCAGTCTCTGCTCAAGGCACCCGTCAACGTACTGCGCCTCAGCTTGCATCCACAAGGATTGGCGCCCCATATCAAAAACCTTTCCGAGTGGCGCGCCCACCTTATCGGCAGGCTGCGCCAACAGTTCTCGGCTTCGGGCGATCCAATGTTGGACAAGCTTTTGAAGGAGTTGTTGTCCTATCCAGCGCCTAAAACTGCTGGCGAGGTCCATACCGACTATGCCGGCATCGCCGTTCCCCTTCAGCTTTGGACCAAGGCCGGCTTGCTTTCCCTGATCTCGACAACAACGATCTTCGGCACGCCCGTCGACATCACTTTGTCGGAACTCGCGGTCGAATCTTTCTTTCCGGCGGATGAGGAAACGGCTGCCATCCTGCGCAGCCTCGCGCTCAACTGACCGTCTCAGAACTCGACGCCCGGCTGACCCTTGATGCCGGAGCGGAAGGGGTGCTTGACGAGTTCCATCTCGGTCACCAGATCGGCGATCTCGATCAATTCTTCCTTGGCGTTCCGGCCGGTCAGCACGACATGCGTCATGGCGGGCTTCTCGCTCGTCAGGAAGGCGACGACGTCGTTGATGTCGAGATAATCGTAGCGCAGCGCGATGTTGATCTCGTCGAGCAGCACCATGGAGTTGCTTTCGTCGCGGATCAGTTCCTTGGCCTTTTCCCAGGCGGCCGCGGCTGCGGCGACGTCGCGGGCGCGGTCCTGCGTTTCCCAGGTGAAACCCTCGCCCATCGTGTGGAACTGGCAGAGATCGGAGAAATGCTTCTCGATCAGGTCGCGTTCGCCGGTCCACATCGCGCCCTTGATGAACTGCACGACGGCCGACGGCTTGCCGTGGGCGATATGGCGGAAGATCATCCCGAAGGCGGCTGATGACTTACCCTTGCCTTTGCCGGTATGGACGATGATCAGGCCCTTGCCGTCGGTCTTGGTCGCCATGATTTTGTCGCGCGCGGCCTTCTTCTTCGCCATCTTCTCGGCGTGGCGGGCGTCGTCCTTGCCGCTCCCGGCTTCTCCGATCTCGCTGTTCGTGGTCTCGTCGCTCATTGGTTCACCTCATTCTGTTGTCTGGCGGCCAGGTCGAACCGGGCCGAATTGCTGCGCGGCGTCCAGAGACTGTGGTCGATTGCTTCAAGCAGCCGCTCCTTCATCTCGTTATATGCAGCCGGATTCTTCTCGATCATGAAATCGCGCACGCCGGCATCGGCGACGAAGGCCTGATAAACGGCCTCGAAATGATGCGCGCCGACCGCACCCGTCGTCGCCGAAAAAGCGAAGAGATAGTCGACGGTGGCGGCAATCTCTGCCGCTCCCTTGTAGCCATGGCGCATGACGCCTGCGATCCATTTCGGATTGACGACGCGCCCGCGCACGACGCGGCCGATCTCCTCTTCCAGCGAGCGGATCACCGGCTTTTCCGGCCTGGAATGGTCGTTATGATAGATCGAAGGACGCGCACCTGTGAGCTGCTCGGCGGCGGCGGCCATGCCGCCCTCGAACTGGTAATAGTCATCGCTGTCGAGCAGGTCGTGCTCGCGATTGTCCTGGTTCTGGATCACAGCCTGCACCGAGCGCAGCCGCTCCTCGAACAAGCCGCGTTCGGCCCTGCCCTCCTCGCCTGCGCCATAGGCATAGCTGCCCCAGACGAGATAGGCCTCGGCGAGATCGGCGCGCCGCTCCCAGCCCTTTTCATCGATCAGCGCCTGCAGGCCGGCGCCATAGGCGCCGGGCTTCGAGCCGAAGACGCGGTAGCCCGCCCGGCGCTTTGCCGAGACTTCGTCCAGACCGGCCGCGCCAAGCCTTGCCGCCTCGCCGCGCATGCGCGTTGCGATCGGATTGTCGGCCTCGTCCTCTTCAAGCGCGCCGATGGCACGGATTGCCTTGTCGAACAGCGCGATCTGCTCGGGAAAGGCATCGCGGAAGAAGCCGGAAATCCGGAGCGTCACGTCAACGCGCGGCCGCCCGAGCATCGCCGGCGGAACGATCTCGTAGCCGGTGACACGGCGCGAACTCATGTCCCAGAGCGGCTTGACGCCGATCAGCGCCAGCGCCTGGGCGATATCGTCGCCGCCGGTGCGCATGTTTGACGTACCCCAGGCCGTCAACCCGAAGGAGACAGGCCACTCGCCATGATCCTGCACATAGCGGCGCACCAGCAGTTCCGCCGATTTTTTGCCGAGCTCGTAGGCGGCCGGCGTCGGCACGGCGCGGCTGTCGACCGAATAGAAATTGCGGCCGGTGGGCAGCACATCGGGCCGCCCGCGTGTTGGTGCACCGGAGGGTCCGGGTGCGACGAAGCGACCGTCGAGGCCAGCGAGCAGACCCGCGATCTCAGCGGGGCCGCAGGCGACGATAGAGGGTTTGAGGCGGGTTTCGATCTCCAAGAGTACAGCCTGCGTAGCCTTCCAGTCCGCTGGGCACTCCATTTCGCCGGAAACGAACTTCGCTGCCAGCAGTTCGATGCGCTCGACGGCGTCGCCGTTGGTTCGCCATGGGGCATCGAGAACATCTGCGAGGATATCAGGACGCGGACCGGCCCAAACGGCAGCCATGTCGGTGTCGAGAGGGTCGAAGGAGGAGGCACCCCGCACGCCGCCGCCCAATCCCGCATCCGCCGCGATCGCCCGCTGCAAACTCGCATCACCGCCCTCGCCAAGCCCGCGCGGCACCCGCGCCAGCGCCACGGTCAGGTCAGTCAAGAGCCGTCCTTCAGGCGAGACCCCGAACACATGCAGTCCATCGCGGATCTGCATCTCCTTGAGGTCGCAGAGATAGGCGTCGAGCTTCTTCAGCGCCTCGCCCTCGCTTTCGCCGCTCGCGATACCGGCATCACGGTCGAGGCCGATATCGGCAACGAGCTCGAGGATCTGGCGGCTGAGCAGACGAATGCGGCGGGGATCACCGCCCGACGCCTCGTAATATTCGTCGACCAGCGCCTCCAGATCCTTCAGCGGCCCGTAGCTTTCTGCCCGCGTCAACGGCGGCGTCAGATGATCGATAATGACGGCCGCACCTCGGCGCTTGGCTTGCGTGCCCTCGCCCGGATCGTTGACGATGAAGGGATAGAGATGTGGCAACGGCCCGAGGATCGCCTCGGGATAGCAGCTTTCTGACAGCGCTAGCGCCTTGCCCGGCAGCCATTCAAGATTGCCGTGCTTGCCCATATGGATGACGGCATGGGCGCCGAACGCGCGGCGCAGGAAAGCGTAGAAGGCGAGATAACCGTGCGGCGGCACGAGATCCGGCGAATGATAACTCTCTTTCGGGTCGATATTATAGCCGCGTGCTGGCTGGATGCCGACGAGCACCTCGCCGAAGCGCGCAAAAGGCAGGGCGAAGACGCCTTCGCGAAAATACGGATCGTCTTGCGGGTTGCCCCAGCGGGCTCTCACCTCATCCTGAATCTTACTGGGAAGAGATTCCAGGAAGCTGTTGTACAGACTCAGGGAAAGCGTCTCGCGGATGATCTTTCCGTCGGAACCGGAATTGGTCGGTCCTTCCATCAGGTGGCGGATCAGCGCATCGCCGTCGGCCGGAATCTCGGCGACCGGATATCCCGCCGCCCGCATAGCCTTGAGCACCTCGACGGTGCCGGCCGGCGTATCCAAGCCGACGCCGTTGCCGATCCGGCCGTCGCGGTTCGGATAGTTCGCCATGACGAGCGCGATGCGCCGGTGGCCGGCGGAAGTCTTCCGCAGCCGCGCCCAATTGGCGGCAAGTTCAGCCGTATAGCGCACCCGGCCGGCATCGGCCTGGCTGGCGACGATATTCGTCTCGACCAGCGCATCGTAGCGCGCCGCCGTCTTGAAGGACACCGCCCGCGCCAGCACCCGGCCATCGACTTCAGGCAGTGCCACGTTCATGCCGAGATCGCGCGCCGACAAGCCCTGCGGAGAAGCCGCCCATGCCTCCTTCGACGAGGCCGACAGGATCGCCTGCAGCACGATCGCCTCATTCGCTTCCAGCACCGTCGGCTGCCGGTCCGCACCCGGTGCCGAGACCGCAAAGCCCGTCGTGTTGATGACAACGTCGGGTTTCAGCGCCGAAAACACGCTTTCGAGAATGCCGGTGGAGATGGGATCCTTGAGGCTATAGGCAAAGACCGGCAGCGGCCGGAGGCCGAGTGCGGCCAGCGCCTCGACAAGCGCTTCGATCGGCCCGGTCTCGCCGCTCTGCACCAGGGCGCGGTAGAAGCTGATGGCGACTGTAGGGGATTCAAATCCCTCCTCCGCTACCATCCCCGCACCCGAAGACATATCTAAAACGACCCGCCGCCACTCCTCGACCCCGATCAACCCCCGCCCCGGCCACCAAATACCTGCCTTCATCAAAGGCACAGCCGGTGCCGGCATCTCTGTGCCCGACAGCATCGCCCCGGCATAATCGAGAAACGCCCGCGCATTAGCATCGCCGCCCTCGATCAGATAGGCCCAGAGCGCGTTGAGATCGTCGAGATCAACATTGGAGAAAGGAACCAGCCCCGCATCTGGCCTGGCATCACCCGGCAAGACCGCAATCAGTGCACCGGCGCGAGCCGCAGCCGCATGCAGCGCTTCCAGCGCATAGTGGAAATAGCTGGCGCCGCCGAGCGCACGCACGATGATCAGCTTCGCATGCCGCGCGGTGCGCTCGACATAGGTATCGACCGACATCGGATGCTTGAGGCTCATCAGACTGGCGAGCCTCAGCGAAGGTGCTGTCCGGCGATCGCGATGGGCGGCTGCGATCGCGGCAAGCTCGCTGTCGGCCGCCGACAGGAACAGGATATCGCCCGGCGTCTGCCCAAGGTCGATTGCCTCCTCGCCGTCGCTGATCGTTCCCTGCTGGGCCAGAAGCAGATGCATCGGTCTATGCCAGCGCTTCGATCGCCGCCCTCACCGCGTCCTGGTCCATTTCGTGCAGGCCAATGACAACGAGGCGTGTGCCGCGCTTTTCTCCGGCTGCCCAGGCGCGGTCGAAATAATGGTCGATGCGGCTGCCGACGGCCTGGAGCTGCAAACGCATCGGCTTGCCTGAAACGTCGACGAAACCCTTGAGACGCAGCACGTCATGGGCTGATATGATGTCCTTCAGCGCTTCGACGAAACCGGCGGGATCGGCAATGGCTCCGAGATCGACGACAAAGCTGTCGAATTCGTCGTGATCGTGCGGCGCGCCATCCTCATGCTCCAGCTCGTGATGCGACTTGCGATTGGCGACATCGTCCTCCGTGCCGATGCCAAGGCCGAGCAAGATGCCGGCTGACACCTCGCCATTTCTCGCCTCGATCATCACGGGCTTGCGCACCGTGCGGGAGGCGACCTCGTCGCGCACCCTGATAAGGCCCGCGGCGTCGATCAAGTCGGTCTTGTTGAGCACGATGAGGTCGGCGCAGGTGAGCTGGTCCTCGAACAGCTCCTCGATCGGGCTTTCGTGATCGAGCGATTCATCCTCGGCACGGCGCGCATCGACGGCATCATGGTCGTCGGCGAAACGGCCGGCGGCAACGGCAGCACTATCGACCACCGTGATGACACCGTCGACGGTCACCTGGGTGCGAATGTCGGGCCAGTTGAAGGCGGCGACCAGCGGCTGCGGCAAAGCAAGGCCCGAGGTTTCGATGACGATATGGTCGGGCCGCTGTTCGCGTTCGAGCAGCTTCGTCATCGTCGGGATGAAGTCGTCCGCGACCGTGCAGCAGATGCAGCCATTGGTGAGCTCGATAATGTCGTCCTCAGTGCAATTCTCCGCACCGCAGCCCTTCAGCACGTCGCCGTCGACGCCGAGATCGCCGAATTCGTTGATAATCAGCGCAATCTTCTTGCCGCCGGCATTGGTCAGCAGGTTGCGGATCATCGTCGTTTTGCCGGCACCGAGGAAGCCGGTGATGACGGTTGCGGGAATCTTCTGCTGGTTCATGGACTTAACCCTTCATTTTCAGCGGCAAGCCTGCCGCGATGAAATAGACTTCGGCGGCCTTCGCCGCGATCGATTGGTGCAGCCGGCCGGCATGATCGCGAAAATCCCGCGCCATGCGATTATCCGGCACGATGCCGAGACCGACCTCGTTGGAAACGAAAACGAGCCGCGCCTTCGCGGCGGGCAGGAAATCGGCAAGTGCGGCAAATTCCACCGCCATCTCACGCTCCTCGATCATCAGATTGGTGACCCACAGCGTCAGGCAATCGATCAGCACGATGCGCCCTTCGCCATCGATGTCGGTAAGCTTGCCGACAAGATCGAGCGGCTCCTCATGCGTCGTCCAGGACGGACCGCGATCGGCCTTGTGTTGCGTTATGCGCGCCTGCATCTCCTCGTCCCAGGCCCGCCCGGTGGCAAGGTAGTGGCGATCCAGATCGGTCGCGGTGACGAGGGATTCGGCGAACCTGGACTTGCCGGAGCGCGCGCCGCCGAGGATGAAGACAGTGTTGGAGGGGGCAGCCGTCATGCCGGCGTTGCCTTCTGAATAGATGCCGCGCAAGCCGCTACGGAAGACGCCGGCGGCTGTAAGGCCCCGCCAAATCGCGCCGCACCAGGCTGCGCTGAATTCAATCGTTCAGCCAAGACAACCTCCGTGCTGGCAACGGGCATAGTGCCCAGGTGTGGGCTTCGCGCCCGGCACGCATGGCAGGTCTCCTGGCTCGCGGTTATCGGCTGCGATCGGGGCAGACCGGAAACCGGTCGCCCTGATCGTGCCAGCGGATCATCCTTGCCTTCCCGGCTGCATCAGTGAAAAGGTGGACGATTCGTAGACTTGAGAGGCGTCCGACCCCGGTTGATCACCATGCATATCCAGTGGCTTTTCCGGCATGCCGCCCGTCCCGCCCGCCTGCACGATTGCAGGCTGCCGGCAGAAAGGGCTTAACGCCGGATGGAAGACCCTGACCGCTCTACAGTCGCGGGGTCGGCTGTGATGAAGGCGCCCGGCTTGGGTCCGCCGCGTCACATTCCCTTTTCATCCGGAAGGGCGTAACACCGATCCGGAACCATCCGTTATGTCGGGATGGTCGGGCGACCATCCGTTGAGGGATGGTTAGGCAAGCTCAGAGGTGAAGTCAACCGGCCTTGGCGACCGGGCAATGGCCGGCCAGAGGAAGCAACTCCGCCAACACGACTTACTCTACCTAAAATATCGTCATTTATCAGAGACTTACATCATAAAAATTTGTCCCAGCCGCCGGCTTTTCGCCGCAATTGCGTCGCAAGCGGACTGCGCGACCATCTCCGCCCTTGACCGGGCCTCTCCCCGCCTAGTTGTCTAGCCATGCTTATGAAATTGGATCGGCGCCGTTTTCGTGCGCTGCGTGTTTTCTTCGATCCGGGACGCCTGCGGGCGCTGACCCGCCGTAGCGAGGTTGGCCTGTCGCTGGCGGGCGCCGTCGTCGGCATCATCTCGGGTCTCGCCGTCACCGGCATGAGTTACGTCTCCAACGAGCTGCATCAGCTGGTCTTCGGCATATCAGACAGCGAGCGACTGAGCTCGTCCGAGATCGAGAACAAGATGCTGCTGCTCACTGCCCCCGTCATTGGCGGCGCCCTGCTCGGCCTGTTGCTCCTAGTGCTGGCGAAACGACGCAAGAAGCCGATGGTCGACCCGATCGAGGCCAATGCGCTGCATGGCGGCCGCCTGTCCTTGACCGACAGCATCATCGTTGCCGTGCAGAACCTGATCTCCAACGGTTTCGGCGCCTCCGTCGGCCTGGAGGCCGGCTATACCCAGCTTGCTGCCGGCCTCGCCTCGAAATTCGGCCTGAAGCTGCAGCTTCGCCGCTCGGACCTGCGCACCCTCGTTGGCTGCGGCGCGGCGGGCGCCATCGCCGCCGCCTTCAACGCGCCGCTGACCGGTGCTTTCTATGCTTTTGAGCTGATCATCGGCACCTATACGATCGTGTCGCTGACGCCTGTCGTCGTCTCCGCCCTTGTCTCCACCCTGATCGCAAGGCTGCTTGCCGGCAGCGATTTCACCATCGATATCGGCAGCTTCGGCTCGGTCGTGCCAGCCGATTATATCCCGGCACTGCTGCTCGGTGCTTTCTGCGCCGGTGTCGGCATCCTGATCATGCAGGGCGTCGCCTTTGTCGAAGAGCTGGCGCGCAAGAGCTCGATCGCCCCACCCTTCCGCCCGGCACTCGGCGGCATCATCGTCGGGCTGTTGGCGATGATCTCACCGCAGGTGCTCTCGGCCGGCCACGGCGCGTTGCATCTCAACCTTTCCCGTGAGGTGGCGATCCCGACGCTGATCGGCCTCTTCCTCTTGAAATCCTTCGCCTCGGCGATCTCGATCGGCTCCGGCTTCAGGGGTGGGCTGTTCTTCGCCTCGCTGTTCATGGGCGCCCTGCTCGGCAAGCTCTTCGCCTATTGCGGCCCCTATTTCGCCGATGCGACGCTGACGCCCGTCATCTATGCCGTGGTCGGCATGAGTTCGCTCGCCGTCGCCGTCATCGGCGGGCCGCTGACCATGACGTTCCTGGCGCTCGAAATCACCGGCGATTTCCCGATTACGGCGCTGGTGCTCGCCGCCGTCATCACCTCCTCGCTCGTCGTCCGCTCGACCTTCGGTTACTCCTTCGCCACATGGCGCTTTCATCTTCGCGGCGAAAGCATCCGCAGCGCCCATGATGTCGGCTGGATCCGCAATCTGACGGTCGACAAGCTGATGCGCGCCGATGTCAAGACGGCAAGGGCGGGCATCTCTCTGGAGGAATTCAAGCAGGCCTTCCCGATCGGCTCGACCCAGCGCGTCATCCTCGTCGAGGAGAGCGACAAATATGCGGGCCTCGTGCTGGTGCCGGAGATCTACGCCAACCCGACCGACGCCCAGGACGAGGGCAAGACGCTTGCCGATTTCATCCACTACCGCAACGATTTCCTGCAGCCGCAGATGAATGCCAGGCAAGCGGCGGCGATCTTCGACAAGAGCGAAAGCGAAGCACTCGCCGTCGTCAACAACCTGATCGAACGCAAGGTGATCGGCCAGCTCAGCGAAAGCTATACGCTGCGCCGCTACAGCGAAGAACTCGACCGCCGCCGCCGCGAGGTCTCAGGCGAGATCTGAGCGTCGTCGCGCCGATCGGATCGACGCTTCAGGATACGGCGTCGGCGAGCTTGAACACGTCGGCCCGCTTCGAAACACCGCGCAGCTCGAACGATCCTAGATACTCGCAGGCCACGGCGCAGGTGGCCGCGAAGCTCTCCGACATCAGCAGGTGTTGTTCAAGCGTGCCGCAGAGCTTTTCGAGCCGCGAGGCCTCGTTGACGGCCCTGCCGATCACCGTGAAATCGAGCCTGCCACGGGCGCCGACGTTCCCGTAGAAAACCTCGCCGAGATGCAGGACGACATCGACGCCGATATCGGGGCCGCCGTTTTTCGTCCGCTCACGGTTCAGCGCCTCGTTTGCTTTCAGCAGATTCTTCGTAGAAGCCAGCGCGGCCATGCAGGCCTTCTGCGGATCCTCGGCGTCGGTCGGAAAGATCGCAAGCACGCTGTCGCCCATGAACTTGAGGATCTCGCCGGAATTTTCCTCGACATGCCGGTCGATCAGCTCGAAATGTTCGTTCAGAAACCCGACGATCTCGCTGGGTTGATAGACCTCGGTCAAGGCCGTGAAATTTCTGAGGTCCGCAATCAGGATCGCCGCATTGATGGAGCCGCCGGTTCCCCTCTGGGTCTCCCCGGCCAGAATGCGCGCGCTCGTCCTGGCGCCGGTATAGACCGCGAGGATGTCGGTGGCGGTTTTCGATGCCGCCACACGGTAAGCCGCCAGACCCAGCGCCGGGACAAGCGCTTTGACGATCGCCAGCTGATCATCGGAAAATCCGCCCGGCGCATCGCTGGTCAGGGAGAAACCAAGCCCGCGCAACGCGACCTCCTTCGGAAATTCGCAAAGGCTGACCAGATGGTCCGTGCCGCCGGCAAGCGCAAATTCCGCGAGCTGCGGATAGTCAAGCCCCTCACCCCTGGCCAATATCCAGCGCCCTGTTCTCTCGCCGCGGTTCAGCAGGTAAAATATCGGTGTTTTCTCGAAGTTGCGCTCTTCTACGCTGCCATGCGCTGCATTTTCGAGAACGGTTGCACCGCCCCGCACGAAATTGGCCGAGACGCCGCGATACATGGGATGAAGGGATGGCATGGTAATGCTGGCCCGCCAGATCGGAATGCCATCTGCGATCAGCCGGTCGCACAGGCCGGCGACGAGATCGCCAATATGCTCGCTGGTGAGTCCCTGCTCTATAAGCCACTGAATATGATCGTTAATTTTCGAACCTCCGCATGGGACCGGGAACCGGGAATGACCGTTTTCGCCACCAAAGCCCGGCAACACGAACCGCAGATACGCGCTGAAAGAGCGATATCACGCATCTCATTCCTTAGCCTGCTTCACGTCGCTATACCACTCCTGGGCGAATGGAAGTGATAGGGAATCCAATGATGACAACAAGGAGCGCCGGCGCTTTTCCTCAACCGTTCGGCTTCACTTCGATATGTAAAGGGCTGCTCGGTTAGCGGAATCTGTTCCAGTCTCCGTCCCGCGAGGCGACGAACGGGATCTCGCCTCTCGACACCGCAATGTCCTTCAGCATGTGGTCCGACAACGCCCCAAGCCGATTTTCCACCGATCGCCGTCGTCGCCACAGCATGAGGCTACGAGCCGGAGAAAACAGCAGCAGCACCGCTTTGCGCAGTCGCAGTTCGAACCCGCCTGACAAGAGCTTCTCGTTCATGATCGTCCCCATGGAATCGTGCGCCGATCACAAAGATCGGTGCGCCCTGCGAGCCGGTCGGCGCCTCGTCCGCCGGCCGGCTCCCGCGCCCAGCGCAGACCTCGGAATCGAGATCGGTTTGGTGAAAGGGTTATGCGTGGATTGAAAAGCGACAGAGCGTGGTTGGCGCGCCCTATCGAACGCGGTCTTAACGCGCGGCCGAATGAGGGCCGATGAGCGTGGTGATCTCCGTCACGCGGTCCGCCGGAAAGCCACCCTTTTCCGCGTGCCGATAGACCGCATCGGCGCTCTCGGCCTCATGAACGCAGTACATCTTGTCCCCGGTCACATAGCTGGTGATCCAGGTATAGGGTTCGCCGAGGGAGGCCACGACGGCGTTGGATTTCGCCGAGATCTCTCGCAGGGTTTCCTTGTCCATGTCCCCGAGACCTGGAATGTTTCGTTCGACAACGAATTGCGGCATTGTTTTATCCTTCCATGATGTTTTGAGTGACGCAGCGCTTCATCAACCGTGCGCATGCCGGCAGCTGACGTCCGGGTTCATGTCGGCGAACGGTCCCTTCGGATTATTCTTCCATGCCCAGACGTGCAGCTCGTAGAAAGCCGGAAGGCCGTAGCGGTTCGGTGCGTTCGTGAAACTGAACAGCTGGCCGCCGAGATTGGCGGGACCTTTTGTCGTGATGTATTCGACAGCGACGAGTTTCATCTTGCCGTGTTCGTCAGGCTCGTACATCACAGCCTCCGGCTTGGAGAGATCAATGGCCTCATCCTTGATGAGGTCGGCACTGACATAGTGGATACCCATCGCACCTCCATCTATGCCGCTGGTGCATGGGATCGGCGAATAGCCTTCCTTGACGGCCTGGTTGACGTCCCGGAGGCGCGCATTGGCCTCCCGAACCAGTTCCGGCAGGCCGCCGCCGCCGAGCGCTGCAGCCGGAAGAACTGCCATAATGAGAAGCGCCGCGATTAGCGCTTTTGTCACTTTCATGAAGATTGCCCTCCAATTTCTGGTTGTCCAAGCCGATTGGATTCCGGCCGGCATTGCGTTGTAAAAAATCCGCGCGATGAAACATCTCCCGCGTGGGGGATGAAATCTTCCGCAAATCCCGGAAATGAAGGCGCCATGGCCGGCGACAATTGACCGCGCTGGCCGGGCTGATGCAGGATTGTGATCATGGAACAGCAGCTGTCGGAAATTATTGGCGCTATTTATGATTGCGTGGCCCGGGAGGATGCCTGGCCAAACGCTCTTCGTCTGATCAATGGCCAGGTCAATGGTTTTCTAACCACGCTTGCCGTCTTCGACACGACCACGCGTTCCGCACGTCTGGCCCAGATCGCCTGCGACGACGGAGAGGCCATCCGCACCCTCGTCGCGCATGCGAAGGACGTCCCGTTCTTCCACCTTCTTCACCGAATGGAGATCGATCAGCCGGATACGCTGGAACGGATGTTTTCCCTCTATGGACCCGATGGCGAAGCCGTCTGGAAGAGCGGTGCGCTATACCAGAACTTTCATGCCAGGTATGGGGTTCTAAACTCGATCGACATGGCCGTACTGAAGCGCCCGACCCGTGTCGGGACGATCAACATTTCGGTGCAATACGAACCGAACGAACGACGCGTCTTCGACATCGTCGGGCTGCTCGGCCCGCATATCCGCCGTGCCGTGACGATCCACGATATGTTCGAGATGGAGCGCGCCGAAGCCGCCGTCCTCAGGGAGGTCATCGACGCTCTCGACCATGCGGTCTTCATCGTCGCCGAAGACATGACGATCCTCTTCGCCAATGATGCCGCCGAAGCACGGCTGCGCGAGCAGCAGGTGGTCCACTCGCTTTCAGGTCGGCTGGCCGCTCGCTACAGTTATGCAGGCGCCGCCCTTTCCAACGCCGTGATGCTTGGCGCGCGTGACGAAATCAGTCTCGCAGCCGCTGGGATCGATGTTCCCCTTGCCTCGGCCGAGCGCCCCGCCGTCGCTCACGTTCTGCCGTTGCAGCGGCGCACCGAAAGGGGACGCTTCGAAAGCCGGGCGGCGGCGGCGATCTTTCTCGCCGCGGCTGGAACGGTGATCCAGTCGGCCGTCGAAGCCGTTGCTGCCCTTTTTGCTCTCACGCCTGCCGAACGGCGCGTGGTCGGCTACGTGTCCGAAGGCATGACGCGATCCGAGATCGCAAATGCACAGGGCGTTGCCGACGGTACCGTCAAATCGCAACTGGCCGCCATCTACGACAAGACGGGAGCGGAAGACCAGCGCAGCCTGCAGCAGCTCGTCCGCGAACTTAGCCCACCTGTGAGGCGCGCCTAAGAAGTCGACATTAAACTTCGGCCGACTGGCAGCAGACGCGAAAAAGCACGCCGGCGCCACGGCAGCTGCGGGCTCCGCTCACATCCTGACCGTCATGCCGCCGTCGACCGTCAGTACGTGGCCGTTGACAAAGGAAGCGGCGGCGCTTGCCAGAAAGAGCGCGGCGCCGGCGATCTCGTCCGGCCGTCCCCAGCGTTGAACCGGGATGCGCTGGCGCACGAAGGGCATCAATTCCTCGTTCGCAGCCATCGCCGCGTTCGTCTCGGTGGCAAACCAGCCGGGCGCAATTGCGTTGCTGGTGATGCCGTGCGGGCCGAATTCGACCGCCATGCCGCGCATCAGTCCGGTCAGTCCCTGCTTGGCTGCCGGATAGACGCAGTCGCCGGGCATTACGACATGGCCGCTGATCGAGGTCACCGCGATCAGGCGGCCGTGATTGCGTCGCTTCATCAACACGGCAGCGTCGCGCGAAAGCGTCATCGCCGCCGCAAGGTCGGTGCGCAGCAGTTCGATGATCGCATCATCGTCGAATTCGGCCAGCGGCCGCCTGTCGCGGGCGCCGACATTGTTGATCAAAATATCGAGACGACCATGGATCTTGTCGATATCGGCCATCGCAGCACGCTGTGCCTCGCGGTCGGCGACATCGAATGCGGCGGCCTCCGCCGTGCCGCCAGCGGCACGGATGGTCCTGACGGCGCCTTCCAGCGTCGCCGCCCTGCGTCCGTTGACGATGACATGCGCGCCGGCCTCGGCAAGGGCGCGCGCCATCTCGAAGCCCAGACCACGGCCGCCGCCGGTCACGAGCGCCACCTGACCTGCCAGTGAAAATCTATCCAATATGCTCATGGTTTTCGTCGCTCTCAACCGGGTCCGTCGCGACAATTAATGGACTCAGTCAACTAATTTGGCAATAGCCGAACGACGAGACCGGATGACGGTGAGGCAGCCCGTCCGGTACACATCCGGCCTAACCGAGCAGCCCGGCCAACCAGCGCGAATCGAGGTGGCGTTCCAATTCCCCGGCGACGTCGTCGAGCGCCTGCTCGACGCTCTCGCGGTAATTCCTCCGCCCACCTGATAGGCCGAAGCTTTGAAGCAGCCGGTCGCGATAGGCGTCGCTACCGAAGAGCCCGTGCAGATAGGTGCCCATGATCCGACCGTCGGCCGACAGCGCGCCGTCGGGCGCGCCGTCAATGATCGCCGAGGGCCGATCGCAATCCGGGCCGCGGGTGATGCCGAGATGGATCTGGTAGCCGGCAAGCGGCGCGTCATATTCGGTCGAGCGAGCCTGGCTGTTCCGCACGGTCTTCTCCGGCGCCATCTCGGTCTCGATGTCGAGCAGCCCAAGCCCCGGCGTCTCGAGCGTCCCGCCCTCGATGCCGAGCGGATCGCGCACTGTCCGGCCGAGCATCTGGTAGCCGCCGCAGATGCCGATCACCCGGCCGCCGCGCCTGACATGCGCCTTGAGATCGCGGTCCCAGCCCTCAGCCCTGAAGTCGGCGAGATCCGATATCGTCGATTTCGAGCCGGGAAGCACAACGAGGCTCGCATCGGCAGGTATCCGCTCGCCTGATCGCACGAACACCAGCTCGACATCCGGCTCGGTCCTCAGCGGATCGAGATCGTCGAAATTGGCGATGCGCGGCAGCACCGGCACGGCGATCTTCAGCGCGCCCGTCCCGCCCCTCGCCAGCCGTTCGAGCACGACAGAATCTTCGGCCGGCAGGCGTCCCGCACCCGGCAGCCACGGCACGACGCCGAAGCACGGCCAGCCGGTAAAGCCCTCGATGGCGCGGATGCCGTCGTCAAACAGCGAGACGTCGCCGCGGAACTTGTTGATGATATAACCCGCAATCATCGCCCGGTCGCCATCGTCGAGGATTGCATGCGTGCCGACCAGCGAGGCGATGACGCCGCCGCGGTCGATATCGCCGACGAGCACGACAGGCACGCCCGCCTGCGTCGCAAAGCCCATATTGGCGATATCGCCGGCCCTGAGATTGATCTCTGCCGGCGATCCGGCACCCTCGACGATAACGAGGTCGGCGCCCGCAGCCACTTTTTCGAAGCTCTCGAGCACGGCGCCGAGCAACTGTGGCTTCAGCCGCTGGTAGTCGCGCCCCTTCGCCTGGCCGAACACCCTGCCCTGCACGATGATCTGGCTGCCATTCTCCGATTGCGGCTTAAGCAGCACCGGATTCATGTGCACCGAGGATGGCGTGCGCGCGGCCAGCGATTGCAGCCACTGCGCCCGGCCGATCTCGCCGCCATCATCGGCGACCGCCGCATTGTTCGACATATTCTGGGGCTTGAACGGCCGGACCGTCAGCCCGCGATTGGCCGCCAGCCGGCAGAGGCCTGCAACCAGAACCGTCTTGCCGACATCGGAGCCGGTTCCCTGCAGCATGATCGCTCTTGCCATGGTGGCCCGCATCCGCCTCTCGTTCAGGCGAGGCCTACAATAGGCGGTAATCCCGGGTCAAGACTTGCCCCAAAGTTCCGTGCCGCAAACGCGAAAACCGCGCATGGCCTTGGCTCTGCGCGGTTTGCCGAAAACTCAGGCGTCTTCGCCCCTACACGGCGAAGCTCGCTTTCTCCGGTACGCACTACCTGAACCAGAGAAGCGGCGGTCATTGCTGCCACGACCCAACTGATAACGGCACATTCTTACCGGAGGGTTATTGAAGGCTTACGCAAATGTTAATTTTGATCTTTTTTGACATTCTCGTCGAAATTTCTGCCGAAGATCCGCCGCCGATCGCGAAGAGCGTGCATTTCGCCCAGGGGCGCCATTTTCGGGATCTTCACATAAATTCTTCGAATTCAATCATTTAGTCACGCAACCATGAGCAGAAGATGGTTGATTTCTGCGAGCGAACGCGTAGGCTCCGTCATAATGCGCCATTGTTGAACATGGCCTGCGACGAGTTGCCGGAGCCGCAAGGACGGACGGTGCCATGAACCGGAAAGCCTGTTGCTGTATCGCCCGGCAGGCGTTTTCCCCTCAGGTGCCAGAGATATATGTCGGTTGATTTCAGAGCCTGCGCGTCCGCCTAAGAAGAATTCGGGGAATGACGATGAAGACGTTTCTGATTCCGGCCGTCTTTGCCGCGGCTCTTTCTACCGTTGCGCCGGCTGAAGCAGCCGAATGCGGCACCGTTTCGATCGCCGAAATGAAATGGGCCTCGGCAGGAATTGCGGCGAGCTTCGACAAGATCATCCTGGAAAAGGGCTACGGCTGTTCCGTCACCATTGTCGATGGCGACACCCTGCCGACCTTTGCCTCGATGAATGAGAAAGGCACCCCTGACATCGCCTCGGAATACTGGATCAATTCCGTCAGGGCCCTGCTCGATCAAGCCGTCAACAGCGGCCGGCTGGTGCAGGGGGCCGAAATCCTGGCTGACGGCGCCGTCGAGGGTTGGTGGATCCCGAAATTCATCGCCGACGCCCACCCCGACATCCGCTCGGTCGAAGACGCGCTGAGACATCCCGAGCTCTTCCCCGCCGAGGACGACCCATCGAAGGGCGCAGTCTACAACTGTCCCGCCGACTGGAGCTGCCAGATATCAACCACCAACCTGTTCAAGGCGCTTGCTGCCGACAAGAAAAGCTTCGAGCTTGTCGAAACCGGCAGTCCCGAACAGTTGGATGCCTCGATTGCCCGCGCTTTCGAAAACAAGGTCGGCTGGCTCGGTTATTACTGGGCGCCGACCGCCATCCTCGGCAAATATGACATGACGCGCCTGAGCTTCGGCGTCGGCCACAACAAGAACGAATGGGACCGCTGTACCGCAGTTGCCGGCTGCGCCAGGCCGCAGCTGAATTCCTACCCGGTCTCGCGCGCCTTCACACTGATGACCCGGTCTTTCGCCAGCCGTGCCGGACCTGTCACGACCTATCTCAAGACCCGCAAATGGGACAATGAGACGATCAACCAGGTGCTCGCCTGGCAGGACGAAAACCGCGAAAGCAACGAGGATGCCGCGATCTATTTCCTTCGCAATTACGAGGGCCTGTGGACGAAATGGGTGCCTGTCGATGTAGCCGAGAAGGTCAAGGCGAGCTTATAACGACAAGACACGAGCAAGCATGGACGATTCGATGACAGGCAATGTTCCCTTTCCCGACCGCGATACCGTTGCGGAAAAGCTTGCCGCGCTGTCGGAGACCGACAAGTCGTATGTGGCGCTACTGATGGAAAACGCCGCCCAGGACGACAACCTGCTCGACGGCCTGCGCCGCCATCTCGATCTTGCCGCCGGATCGCGTTTCCTGAACTCGCTGAAGCTCGAAAATCTGGGAATTTGGCTCGGAACCCAGGCGCCGGACCGGTTACAGATCCGACTGATGGAAACCGCCCGCTCCAGCCAACATCCCGCCTACCAAGCCTTCCGGACCGGTCTCGACCGATCCGGCGGGCTGGAAAAGGTTTATCCCCCGGTCATCCGTTAGGATGGTCCGGCCCCGGTCATCCGTTAGGATGATCCGACTCCGGTCAGCACCTGATCCGGCGATTCTGGCAGCGATCTGAACGGTCGTTACTTCTTCGCGGCGCGGTCGACTGAGCGGCCGGCATCCTGCGTGGCGTTCACGGTATTTGCTGTATCCTTTCCTATGCCGCGGATCGTGTTTCCGCAGGAGGAAAGGGCAAGAAGAACCATCAAGGCTGCGGCAATTTTGGCCGTTGTCGTCATCTCGGATATCCTTGTTTGAAATCAACCCCGAACGGCGACAATTGCCGTCCGCGCCGATAACGCACGACAAACCAAAAGGTTCACCGGCTAGAAGGATACCTGTCAGACTATCCGCGCATAATCCTTTGCGAAAATCGAATCGGATTTTCGGGGATTAGGCGGCGACCGCCTTTGCTCTCTCGGCAAAGGCGCCGCGAATGCTGTCGGCCACCGTCTCGATCGGCCCCGACACCTGCGAGGCGGTTAGCAGCCGGATATCGAAGGCGCCGAGTTCCGGCAGCCCTTCCTGAGGCCCGAGGATCGCCATGTCCTCGTTGACATAGGACAGCGGCAGTGGCGCGATGGCGAGATCAGAAAGCACGGCGGCGCGCTGCGCCATCGTGTGGCCGCTGAGATAGGCGACGCGATAATGCCGCTTGTTGCGTTCGAGTTGGGAGAGCGCCTCCTGGCGCCAGATGCAGCCATCCTCCCAGATCGAGATCGGCAGGGGATCTCGGCGATGCGCCGAACCGCACCTGGCGCCAGCCCAGACCAGCCGCTCGCGGAACACGACCTCGCCGCCCGTCGGGAACGGCCGTGTCGCACAGTTGATCAACGCGAGGTCGAGCCGCTGCTCCTCCATGCGCTTCTTCAGTCCGATGCTCATGTCGATCGTCACATCGACCATGATGCCGGGATAGCTCTCGGCGAAACTCTTCAGGATGCTCGGCAGCAGCCGTTCGCCGATATCCTCAGGCGCGCCGAGCCGCACGACGCCGCTAAGCTCCGGCATGATGAAGCGCGACACCGCCTCGTTCGACAGCGCCAGGATGTTGCGCGCGTAGGACAGCAACATCTCGCCGTGGCGCGTCAGCGATACCGAGCGGGCGTCGCGCAGAAACAGTGTTGCCCCCAGTTGTTCTTCAAGTTTCTTGATCTGCATCGACACCGCCGATGGCGTGCGGAAGACCGCCTCTGCGGCGGTCGAAAAATTGCCTGTCTCTGCGATAGCCACGAAGGTACGCAGCACCTCGTTATCAAGCAGCGGAATGGGACGGCGAAAGGGAATGCTCATCGTCGCATCTTTCAATTTTTCTGATTCATAACCCCATATCATTTTGTTTGATTGAATGTCAATTGACCCTCATATTTCGGGCGTCGGCAGCTAAATGCAGCAAAGGAGGCCCGACATGCCTCAAACAAACATCTGGAATATCGTACAGGCCCTTTCCGCATTCAAGTCGCAGAGGCGCAGGGATGCGAACCATGAGCATGCGCTCCGAGAGCTAAGGCGCTTTCCGCCACATCTGCTGGCAGATTGCCAGCGCGAGCTAGAGTTGACCGTCCCGGAGCGCCGCGCGTGCGATGGGACGCGGTAGAGACGCTTCATCCCTTTGAATCCGCTCAGGATCTGGGCACCTCGATGCCGGTCAACTCGCAACGTCTTACTCGACTTGCGCCGCAGCGGATGATCGACGGTCGAACGCCGATCACATCCCGCCCAGCAGTTTGAACGCTATGATCCACATCGTGAAAGCGACGAGCGTTTCCAGCATGCGCCAGGATGAGGGTTTCGAGAAGATCGGCCGCAGCCGCTTTGCGCCATATCCGAGCGAAAAGAAGAACAGGAAGGAACCCGTCACCGCCCCTGCCGCAAAGGAAACCTGCTCTCCCGGATATCGCGTCGATATCGTGCCGAGCAGCACGACCGTGTCGAGATAGACGTGGGGATTGAGCCAGGTGAGTGCGAGGCAGGTCGCCAGCGTCTGCCGAAAACTCGACGACTTTGCTTCCCCGGCCGTCAGAGCAGCGGACGACCGCAAGGCGGAATAGAGGCTTCTTGCCCCGTACCAGACCAGAAATGCGGCTCCGCCATAGCGCATGACCGGGTCGAGCCAGGGCATGAACCTGGCGATCTGCTGGAGGCTGGTCACACCAAGTACGATCAGCGCGGCATCCGATACCGCGCATGCGAGGCAGACGGCAAAGATATGTTCGTTTCGCAAGCCTTGGCGGAGGATGAAGGCGTTCTGCGCGCCAATGGCGACAATCAGGCTGAGGCCCATCATCAAGCCGGTTATATAGATCGAAAAATTCATCTCTTCGGCCAACGCCCCTCATTTCGGTAAGGTTGCGCTATCGCGATTGGGAGAATTAGGCTAGTTAATCTGACTTACCTAGATTAAGTGAAACTAATCCATGCTCGACTATCCCGCACTTCGTGCCGTCGCAACCATTGTCCAGACAGGCAGCTTCGAGAGAGCCGCGACCGTCCTGAGCGTGACCCCGTCGGCCATTTCGCAGCGCGTGAAGCAGCTCGAAGAGCGTCTCGGCGTCGTCCTCATCGTCAGAGGCACGCCGTGCACGGCGACGGAAAAGGGAGAATGGCTCTGCCGCCATATGGAGAATGTCGGCATGCTCGAAGCAGAACTCTTCGGGCAGCTGCCGGCCCTCATCGATCCCGACGAACCTCGCCAAAGGGTCACGCTTCAAATCGCGACGAACGCCGACAGCCTCGGGACATGGTTCGTCGAGGCCATGTCGAGTTTCGCCAGGAGCTCTTCCTATCTGCTGAACGTCGCCGTCGACGACCAGGACCACACCGCCGAATGGCTACAGCGCGGGCGGGTGATCGCCGCTGTCACCAGCCTGGAAAAGCCGGTCCGCGGATGCCGACGTTTTGCACTCGGCATTCTGCGTTACCACGCAACTGCAACGCCCGATTTCGTCGCACGGCACTTTCCGCATGGCGTGACATCAGAGGCAATCCGCAACGCCCCGGCGCTGACCTTCAATCAGAAGGACAGGTTACAAAGCAGTTGGGTGCGGCGGATGTTCGGACGCGATCTCGACTATCCTACCCATTGGCTGCCGTCGCCGCAAAGCTTCGTCGAAGCCAGCCTCTCGGGCATGGGTTGGGGGATGAACCCGACCCAGCTGACCCGCGAGCATCTCGCGTCCGGACGGCTGGTCGAGCTGGTGCCCGACACACCGCTCGATGTCCCGCTCTACTGGCAGATAAACCGCCTCGCCGCCGATCGCCTGGCGGATCTGACGCGCGAAGTCGTCACAGTGGCCAAGCGCCGTCTTTGACGCGTCACTCAAGAATGCAGCAGAACCGGGTCCCTTTTATCAAACGTAAGCCGTGCGGCTGCCGAACTCACTGGTCTCGTCAAAATTCGTCGTGCCGATACGCTCGCTTTCGCCGGAAAATTCTTTCGGAGCGTCACCGGCAGGCTTCGATGCAGCAGACGCCTGAGTTTGGCTGCTCTCGCTCGCTTCGAGCTTGGCAATCTTCGCTTCCAGCGTATCGATGGATTTTTCGATCGTGGCCTTCTCTTGCTCGTCCTGCGTTTCCGACAGGGCTGCCTTCTTTTCGGCAAGCTGTGCCTCGAGAGAGGCAAGCTGATCCGACGAACTGGAAGACGAGGTTGTAGCGGCTGAACTCAAAATGGTGGATGCAGAACTGGAAATTGCGCTGACCATGAGCATGACTTTCGATGGTGGAATGTCATCGTTCTAGCCACGGATGGTAAAGGTTCGATAAATAAAGTACCGGATAGTACCAAAATAACGGGGATGGCTACGCAAATAGCGCGCTCCTATGCGATGGCGATGATTTCCAGTTCCTGGCCGCCTGTCTCCACCAAATCGCCGACAGCCTTGCCCATCAGCAACCGCGCCACCGGGGAAACGTAGGAAATCGATCCGGCCTTGGGATCGGCTTCGTCCTCTCCGACGATACGATAGGTCTGCACGCGCCCGTCGTCACGGCGGAAAGTCACCGTGCTGCCGAAGGCGACGGTGTCGATTGACGTAGGGTCAGGCACGAGCTGGGCGGTGCGAAGTCTTGCGGCTAAGTAGCGAAGATCACGCAAGGGACTGGCTGTCTGCCGCCGCCGTTCGTTCACGTCGTCGATGGTGCTCGCGCCATCATAGGCCTCGCGAGCCTCTTTGAAGCGCAGCTCGAGAGCCTTCAGTCCTGCTTCCGTAACAAGGTTCGGATGCGCCGAAATCGGACGATCGGGCAGCAGGGTTTCCGAAGCGGTTTCGAAACTCTCTTCCTTGGTAAAAGCGACGGCCAATCTCGGACTCCGTTTTAGCGCGATGCGCTCTTCTAGCTGATGGGGAATTGCCGCGAAACGATTGTCGGAACCATACACCGACCGCGGACGAACCGCCAATCTCGGTTGATAGGCGGCCGGCGCCGGCGGCAGAGGCAGCCCGCTTTCAAGGTCACCGCCCCGTAGCTGTTAAGCGGTGGAAACGTTCCGCAACACATGGCGGTGCTCGGCACCCTCATTTCGAAACGTGCTGGGGTTTGCCCTTCCTCTTGGTTGAGGCGAACTCTTCGAGCTGCTTTTCGCTCATGGATTCGACCATTTGTTTCGAGGCGCCTTTGAGTTCACTCTTGGGTGTCTCGCCGCGCTTGGCCGAGAGGGCGGCGCCTGCGGCCTTCTGCTGGGCCCTGGACTTGGCTGGCATATCGATCTCCTATCGCTTGAACGGGCGGTGGCCGGCGTCAAAGTCATCATGCTCTAACTATCCTGTTCTAAGGAGGCTGCGGCCCGCAAGCCGCAGCCGACCGGCTGTCAGTTGATGGTGGCCCACTGGCTTCGAACATCCCTGGCGTTCTTCGACAGATGGACGTGAGCATCCACGTGATCGACCCAATCGATCGGGATCAAGTGGTGCTTGCCGTCCTCCGAATCGAGCTTCGTCAGCTTGATGCGCGTGGGGCCGTCGAGATGATCGACTGTGCCGACATGGGTGCCGTCGGCAGCCCGCACTTCCATATGTTCACGGATCTGCTCTGCGGAAATCATCGTTTCCTCCTTTGCATCATTGTCAGGTACGAAGCGGCAACGAGGTGGAGCAGACTTGGTTCCCAACACGCGCGACCGTGTTCAATCAGCAGTCACGTCCCAATTGTCGTCCGGGTTGAAGGTCCGGATGCCAGTTCGCGAGGCGGGAGCGGCGGTGCCCGATAAATCGGCGTCGGCTGCTCCCACCGTCTCGGATCTGCAACCCCGCTGACACTGTCTCTGCGTAACATACGCCGATTATACGGGTAACGTCTCCGATATTCGCGTAGTCTGGCCTTGTGCAGACTTCGACCGCCGCGGCGTGCGGCGTCGAGGCCTGCTTGAACTCGGCAGAGTTATGAGGAGCAGCCGCAGTGAGCACAGCAAGATGTCATAATGGCCGAATTCAACCGAGACTTTACCCAGGTCTGGAATGGATCTTGGCTCTCCTGCTGCTCTGCGTATTGGTCGGATGTGGCGGCCACCCGAAGAATGTGCTCATCCCCGTTGCCGACAGCGCGCCGAATTCCACCAAGGTCGACATGCTAGTGACCACGACGCGCAGCCGCTCCACGATACGGGGCGAAATGTTTACAGGCGAGCGCGCACTCGCCCCGGCCTTTGCCGACATCACCGTATCCATCCCCCCTGCAAACGTCCGAAAGGTCGGCGAAGTCGCCTGGCCGAAGAGGCTTCCATCCAATCCCGCAACCGATTTCGCAACCTTGAAAGCCGACGAGATCACGCGCGACGACGCCAAGAAATGGCTGAGCGCCTCGGTCAGGAAGAGCCACGACCGCAGCGTGCTGGTGTTCATCCACGGCTTCAACAACCGCTTCGAAGACTCCGTTTATCGCTTCGCTCAGATCGTCAAGGATTCCGGCGTCCATAGTGCTCCCGTGCTCGTGACATGGCCGTCGCGCGGCAGTCTGCTTGCATACGGATATGACAGGGAGAGCACGAACTACACGCGCAACGCATTGGAGATGCTCTTCCAATATCTCGCCAGGGATCCTGAAGTGAAGGAGGTGTCCATCCTCGCGCATTCCATGGGGAACTGGCTGGCGCTGGAAGCGCTTCGCCAGATGGCGATCCGCAACGGCCGCCTCCCTGCCAAGTTCGAGAATGTGATGCTGGCCTCGCCCGACGTGGATGTCGATGTCTTCCGCCAGCAGATCGTCGACATGGGCAAGCAGCATCCGCAGTTCACCTTGTTCGTCTCGCGAGATGACCGCGCGCTCGCAGTATCCCGCAGGGTATGGGGTGACGTCGCGAGACTCGGCGCCATCGATCCCGAGCAGGCTCCCTTCAAGAAGGAACTGGCCGACAGCCAGATCACGGTGATCGACCTCACCAAAGTCAAAGCGGGCGACAGACTGAACCACGGGAAATTTGCAGAATCGCCCGAGGTTGTTCAGCTGATCGGAGCGCGGATTTCCGACGGCCAGACGCTGACTGACAGCAAGGTCGGGCTCGGGGACAAGATCCTTGCCGCAACAACGAGCACGGCCGCCGCAGCGGGCAGCGCAGCCGGCCTGATCCTTGCCGCCCCGGTCGCAGTCGTCGATGCCGACACCAGAGATAATTATGCCGGCCAGGTCAGCGGCCTCACGGGTCCTATGGGCAAACAGCAGCGGGCGCCCGACTGCACTGCCGGAGGCCGATCGAAGGAGTCGTGCAGGCAATAACGGTTCAGGAATTGGCAACTGACAGTTCACAAAGATCAGGATAGACAATGCCACGAGTTTCCAAGATCCGCATGTTTAGATCGCTTCTCACGGCGGCCGCCCTGGCGGCCGTTCTCCTTTGTGCCTCCATTACCGTGGCTCAAAGCGTGACGCCTGCGAACGCGCAGCCTGAAAGCGTTCAACGCTTCATTGGGATGTTCTCGGATCCTGACGTCCAGCGCTTCCTGCAACAGCAGTCCCAAGCAGCCCAGGCTGCGGCGAAACCGCCCTTGGCAACCCCGAACTCCGACCCATCATTCTCGGAATTCGCGATGCGATTCCGTGCCCACGCCTCCGGCCTTCTCGGCGCTATCCAGTCCTTTCCCCTGGAGACGATGCAAGGCGGGGCAGTGCTCGAACGGGACATCCAGGCGAATGGCGGGACGAGGCCGATCTTCCTGGTCGCGGCCTTCGTCGCTGTCGGTCTGGCCGCGCAATGGCTGTTCTGGTGGATCAGCGCCGGCTGGCGCGCATGGATGGCGCGCGCGCCCTTTGCCACGGTCCGCGAGAGGGTGGTGGCACTGGCCGCGAGGCTTCTGTGGGCGGCATGTTACGTCCTCTCCTTCGGGCTTGGCAGCATCGGCTTCTTCCTGCTGTTCCAATGGCCGCCTGTTATCCGGGAGATCGTCGTCGGCTATCTCTTCGCGATCGTCGTCTTCCGCCTGGCGAGCGCGCTTTTCGACGTGCTTCTCGCGCCCCGGGCAGAGGAAGAGGGTCGATTCCGTGTCGTCCCGATCACGAAGGATGCCGCCCGCCACTGGGCGAAACGCCTGGGCTATCTCGTCGGCTGGTATGCCTTTGGCTGGGTGACCATCCGCCTGCTCGGCACTCTCGGCTTTTCCGACCCGGCCCGGCAACTGGTCGCCTATTCGCTTGGCCTCGTGTTGCTCGTCATCGGCATCGAAGCTGTCTGGAGACGTCCGTCCCGATTGTCTGCCGGCCAAGCCAGCCGGATCGGACTACGCGCCCGGAATTGGCTCTGGACGGTCTATTTCGCTGGCGTCTGGCTGCTGTGGGTGGTGGGAGCCATGAAGCTGTTCTGGATCGCGGTGGTCTGCGCGGCATTGCCCGGCGCTATCGCCCTCACCAAGGCGTCGGTTAACAATATCCTGCACTCTTCCGCGGACCAGAAGGACGGCCAGCAAAGAAGCACCGTCGCTTCGGTGATTATCGAGCGCGGCATAAGGGCGGCGCTGATCGTCGGTGCGATCGTTCTGCTTGCGGACGCCTTGGACGTCAGACTGACGCAGATGACGATGCAGGATTCGCCGCTTCTCCGCCTCGTGCGCGGTCTCTTCAGCGCCGGGATCATTCTCCTGGTTGTCGATCTCGCCTGGAATGTGGTGAAAGTGCTGATCGATCGCAAGCTGGGCGACACCGAGGCCGTCCTTGAAGTCGGCAGCGAACGGGAGCGGCGGCGCACGCGTCTCAGGACCCTGCTGCCGATCCTTCGCAATTTCCTCATGATCCTCTTCGTCGCCATCGCGATCATGATGGCGCTGTCATCGCTCGGTGTGGAAATCGGCCCATTGATCGCCGGTGCCGGCGTAGTTGGCGTCGCCATCGGCTTTGGTGCGCAGACCGTGGTCAAGGACGTGATCAGCGGGATGTTCTACCTGCTCGACGACGCCTTCAGGGTGGGCGAATATATTCAGAGCGGCAGCTACAAGGGCACCGTCGAGTCCTTCAGTTTGCGATCCATCAAGCTCCGGCACCACCGCGGCGCCGTCTACATCGTCCCCTTCAGCGAGCTCGGAGCAGTCCAGAACATGAGCCGCGACTGGGTGATCGAGAAGATGACTATCACCATCACCTACGATTCCGACATCGAGAAGGCCCGCAAGATCATCAAGAAAATCGGCCTGGAACTGTTCGAGGATCCGGAATTCAAACCGACGACGATCGAGCCGCTGAAAATGCAGGGGATCGACAGCCTGGGTGACTCCGGCCTGCTCCTGCGGATGAAAGTCATGACGCTTCCGGGCCAGCAGTTCACGCTGAAGCGGCGCGCCCTGCGGATGATCCATCAGGCGTTCAACGAAAACGGCATCAAGCTCGCCGTGCCAACCGTCCAGGTCTCGGGCGGAAAGGACGACGCTGTTGCAGCCGCTGCCCAGCAGACGCTCGCGGCGCATAGTGCGGCGAGCGCCACGAACCCGGCCTGAGCGCGGCATTCTTCAGGCCCTTAAACAAGACACGAAAGCAATGGGAGGAAATGAAATGAAGTTCCCGGTCAACCTATCGCATGTGCTTGCGACACTTGCCGTGCTGATGACGGTCTGCGCGCCCCTCCTCGTACCGGCGACGGCCGAAGCCCGTCGCGGCGCTGCGGCCTGCGGCCCGAGGGGCTGCGGCGCTGCGGCTTGCGGACCGCGCGGATGCGCTGCGGTCGGACGCACCAGTCCTGCCGTTCGGCCGCCCGTCCGGCGCGGCGTCGTGGTGGTGACCCCTCGCCGCTACTGGCGTCCGGGTACCGCCATCGCCGCAGGCGCCGCCATCGGCTTCGTCGCCGGAGCTGCCGCCGTTTCATTGGCAGGTACGCCGCCTCAGTCCGGTCAGTGCTGGTACTACACCTCACCCGACAAGACGACGGGCTTCTGGGACGTATGCCCGCGCTGAGTGGCTCGCAGAAGGCTCGCGAGTCGGCATCACGGCCACTATCATCGCCTCCGGCAAAGTCGTCTCGATCGCCAGCGCGATACTCGTCACCGGTCTGATCCGCCGCCCACTAAATCAAACAGAGCATGACGTCGTCCGAAAACAGCACACTCCTTTCGGTATTATGCTCCGCTCCGCAGATCTCCTTGCACGGAAAGCCAGGAGGCCCATGAGGATGACCGACCCTATAGTGGCCTCCAACGGGACTAGCGGGCGCACCGCCATCATTCAATATCTCTGATGTTATCCATAAGTTCTATTCGTTTGAATGATGAGTTCCCAAGGCCCATATTGTGATTATGGACATGGACGAACCTCCCATTGACGACCATGCCCCTGACCCTAGAAAGGAACCGGAAAATGACCACGCTCACCTATCGCGGTGGTGGTAAGTCCCTCACCTCCGGCCAAGGCCGCTTCGATCTGGCACATTATGCCCGCAAGCTCACCCTCGCCTGGACACGCTGGCAGACGGCCCGTGAAATCGAAGCCATGCCCTTCGACATCCGCAAGGACATCGGCTGGCCGAGCACGGACGACAGCAAACACCGGACCATGTAATGAATGCGACATTCCACCCAAGATAAGGGCGGCGTCTGCTTTGCGCAACGCCGCCTTTTTCGTGGCCTGACCGTCCATTCCCAAGCCCTTTTCAGTCTTGAATTTCAGTCGCCTATCAGCCCGTCATCAGCCCTATCCGCAGCCATTCCGGCAGTTTGATCGGCCAAATCGTGCCCGATGTCGCATATTTGCTCTTCCCGGCCGCATTTTTCCATGCCAGTGTCGCTTTCAGGACATCGGCGCGACGCATTCCGCGCAACGAATGTGTCATCGTCCCTCGAGCATGGATTTCGCTATGAACAGGATGCAGATCAAGAAGCGTTCGCTGGTCTTCTTTATGGTACCGCAATTCACCATGCTGCCCTTTTCGGCGGCCGTGGACACCTTGCGCATCGCCAATCGCATGCTCGGTTATCAGGCCTATACCTGGCGACTGACCTCCGTCGATGGGGAAAAAGTCTATTCCTCCTGCGGCATCGGCGTCGAGGCCAATTCCTCGCTTGCCGAGGAGCGCCGCCATCTCGGCGGCGAAAACCGGCCGGGCATGGTGCTCGTCTGTTCCGGCATCGATGTCGAGCAGTTCAACAACAAATCGGTCAATGCCTGGCTGCGTGAATGCTACAATCGCGGCGTTGCCGTCGGCAGCCTCTGTACGGGCGCGCATGTGCTTGCTCAGGCCGGCCTCCTGAACGGCAAGCGCTGCGCCATCCACTGGGAAAACCTGCCGGGCTTTTCGGAAGCCTTCCCGCAGGCGGAAGTCTATGCCGATCTCTACGAGATCGACGGCAATCTCTATACCTGCGCCGGCGGCACCGCCTCGCTCGACATGATGCTGAACCTCGTCGGCGAGGATTTCGGCGAAAGCCTTGTCAACCGCATCTGCGAGCAGCACCTGACCGACCGCGTGCGCAACCCGCATGACCGCCAGCGTCTGCCGCTGCGCGCCCGCCTCGGCGTCCAGAACGCCAAGGTGCTGTCGATCATCGAGTTGATGGAAGGCAATCTCGCCGAGCCGCTGTCGCTGATCGAGATCGCCGACGGCGCCGGCCTCTCCCGTCGCCAGATCGAACGGCTGTTCCGCCAGGAGATGGGTCGCTCGCCGGCCCGCTACTATCTGGAAATCCGCCTCGACCGTGCGCGCCACCTCCTGGTGCAGTCCTCGATGCCCGTCGTCGAGGTCGCCGTCGCCTGCGGCTTCGTCTCGGCCTCGCACTTCTCCAAGTGTTATCGCGAACTCTACCATCGCTCACCGCAGCAGGAGCGCGCCGAGCGCAAGATGACCATGGCGACCGCTCGCCAGGCCGTCGCCGCCTGAGACAATAAAGGACAGTCGCCGCCTGAGACAATAAAAGACGGTCGCCGCTTGAGATGATAAGACGGCCATCTGCCGCCTGATATGAAAGGCGGCGGCTTGGCTCTGCCCTTCGGATGGCGCTATTGCGCCGCCTCTTCCGTCATCCTGGCGTCGGAATAGACCTGGTTGCGGCCCCGGTGTTTGGCCATGTAGAGAAACTGGTCGGCGGCGTTGAGGTAATTCTCGAAGGTCTCGTAACCGCCGATCTCGGCGATGCCGATCGAAATCGTAACGCCGAGTTCCTCGTCGTCGGCCGTGACCTTCAGCCGCGAAATATCCGAGCGGATCTCGTCGCAGAGCTTGGTCGCGGCAGCGGAATCCATCTGCGGGAAGAGGATGGCGAATTCCTCGCCCCCCAGGCGCGACAGAAGATTGTCGCTGCCCTCGAAGATCGTAAACAGCCTGTTTGCGACAGCCTTCAGCACCTTGTCGCCGATCTCGTGGCCATAGGTGTCGTTCAGCCGCTTGAAATGGTCAATATCGAGAATGGCGACGGAGCTCGGTACCTTCAGCCGCAGGCACTCGTTCACCAGCTTCGGGCCGTTGTCGTAGAAATAGCGGCGGTTATAGAGGCCGGTCAGGTAGTCGCAGGCCGCCGCCGCCCTCAGCTGCCGCATCTGCGCCAGCGTTTCGGCATTGTTGGCGATGCGGCATTGCAGCTCCTCGGCAACGAAGGGCCGGTAAACGAAATCGCTGGCGCCGGCCTTGAGGAAACTCGCCGAAAGCATGCGGTCGTTGGAGGAGGAAACGCCGATGACACGCAGCCTGTCCGAGCCGAAGCGATGGCGAATGCGCCGCGTCAGCTCGTAGCCGCTCATATCGGGCATATGGTGGTCGGTGACGACGAGCTCGATATCGCTGTAGGCCTCGAGCGCCGCCAGCGCCTCGAGCCCCGAATTTGCCTCGACGACGAGATATTGCTGTGCCTTGAGCAGGTCGACGAGCACCTGGCGTGCCGAGACGACATCGTCGACGACGAGCACTCGCGTCTTGCGGTTGGAGATCGCCCGGCGGACGGTGGCGACCAGATTGTCGAGCGCGAATTCATTGTCCTTCAGCACGTAATCGATGACATTGCGCTCCATGATCTTGTTGCGCGTGTTGAGATCGAATGTCGCCGTGAAGACGATTGCCGGGATATCGTGCTCGATCGTGCAGTCGAGCGCTTCACCATAGGGCGAATCCGGCAGGTTGAGGTCGACGACGGCCATGGTGTAGCCGTGACCGTCGTCAGCAAGTTCCTTGCGAAGAGCTTTCAGCGACGGGCAGGATTTGACGGCAAGGCCGAGCTCCGTCTGGAATCGGTGACAGAGCACGGCGGAAAACATCCGGGAATCTTCAACCAGAAGTATCTTGAGCCCGCCGGAGCGCAGCCCGATACCATCCCGCTGGAAATCCGCTTGAAAAGCCACAGCCCCTACTCCCCGATGCGCCCGATGGGCTCGACTCGGCCCTCTCCCCGGCGGGGACGATAACCGAGAGGCCTGTGCGCGTGAAGGGGACAAATAACAGCGACATTACCTGTAATTGCAGAAATTCGACGACTGTCCCCGAGCGTGATATCCGCCCCCCTGACGATACCGATACTGGAAGGGCCGTCAGGCAACCGCCCGCTCCTTGCGCATCGATTGAATCTGCAGCAGCGTATCGAGGTTCTGGTTGACGCGGCAATAGAACTCCTCGTCAATGAAGGGACGCAGCATGAAATCATTGCCGCCGGCCTTCAGGAATCGCGCCGAAAGCAGCCGGTTCGAGGAGGAGGAAACACCGATGATGCGCAGCTCGTGCGAGCCGATGCTCGCGCGGATGCGCCGCGTCAGTTCGAAGCCGTCGATGTCGGGCATGTTGTAGTCGGTGATCATCAGGCCGATATCGCGGTTGGCCTTCAGGATCTCCAGCGCCTTGCCGCCGCTCTCGGCGACGCTGACACGAAAATTGTAGCGCTTCAGCCGGCTCGACAGCAGGGCGCGCGCGGTCGCACTATCATCGACGATCAGCACGTGATGGCGGTGATTGGTGAGGAAGCGACAGATCGATTCCGCCAGCAGGTCGACGGCAAAGATATTGTCCTTGAGGATATAGTCCACGATATCCTTGGCCATCAGCTTGTCGCGCATGCTTTCATGGAAGGTGCCGGTAAAGACGATTGTGGGTATGGAGAGATCGACCAGATATTCGAGCGCTTCGCCGTTTTCGGCGCCGGGCAGATTGATGTTCGAGATCGCCAGCGTGATCGGATCGGAAGACTTGTCGTAGGAAACCTGCAGATCCTCGAAGCTGCGGCAAATCTCGACCTCGATGTCGAACAGCTCCTTGAGGCGTTTGCTGATCATCGAGGTGAATACGTTGGAATCTTCCGCGACAATAATACGCGCACCAGCAAACATTTCCCCGGAATATTGCATCCCCGAAATACCTAGAAACGCCATAGCAAACCTTTGATGTAAAATCTGTCCCCGGATCAAACTGATACATCAATTGATTTGAATAATTATTAATCGGCGCGCCCAGTTCTAAACGAAGAGGCGGCTCAATGGCGCCGCCTCCGATTTCTTTGCGGATATGATTAAGAAATCAGGCGCGAAGCGCCGCATTCCAGGCATCGAACGGGCTTTCGCCGACAACCGTCGCATTATAGGTCGAACCGAGGATTTTGATCTTCAGCTTCGTGCCTTCGCTGGCATAGTCCGGCCGCGGCATCGCAAGCGCCAGCGCCTGACGCGACCACGTCGGATTTAGACGATTTCCCGTGGGCCTGTCCGGGTGGCACTGCTCAGCCGAAGCGATTATAAACGAGCCATCGACCCGATCCGCCGACAGGTTCGCCCCATGATCCAATCCGATCCGGTGATCGAATGGCTTCTCGACTCCGATCCGTCGATCCGGTGGCAGGTGATGCGCGACCTGCTCGATGCCCCAGATAGGGAATGGATGGCCGAGCGGGCCAAAGTCGAGACCGAGGGTTGGGGCGCCAGGCTGCTCTCTTGCCAGGACGAGGACGGGCAGTGGGCGGGCGGCGCCTTCCTGCCCGCCGGTTTCGACGCTCGCGAGTGGAGGGAGCGTGGCCAGCCGTGGACGGCCACGACTTTCTCGCTATCGCAATTGAGGGAGTTCGGTCTTGATCCCGCCTGCGGGTGCGCCAGGCGCACCGTCGAATTGATCGGCGCCAGCGCCCGTTGGGAAGAAGGCGGCCAGCCCTACTGGGAAGGCGAAGTCGAGGAGTGCATCAACGGCCGCACCATTGCCGATGGCGCCTATTTCGGGATCGACGTCTCGCCCATCGTCGACAGGCTGGCCGGCGAGCGTCTCGACGACGGCGGCTGGAACTGCGAGCGGATCAATGGCTCTGTCCGCTCATCTTTCGCCAGCACCATCAACGTGCTGGAAGGCTTGCTGGAATACGAGAGGTCGACCGGCGGCACGCATCGGTCTCAAGAGGCGCGCAGGACGGGCGAGGAGTTTCTACTGGCCCGCAACCTCTTCCGCCGCCTCGGCACCGGCGAGCCGGCCGACGAGCGCTTCTTGCACTTCCTGCACCCGAACCGCTGGCGCTACGACATTCTGCGTGCGCTCGACTATTTCCGCTCCAGCGCGATCCTGACCGGCAATAATCCCGATCCGCGTCTCGGCGAGGCGATCGAGCACCTGCGTTCCAGACGCCTTCGGGACGGCAGCTGGCAGCTCGACGGGAGCCCTGCAGGTCGGGTGTGGTTCGAGATCGACGACGGGCAAGGCAAGCCGTCGCGATGGGTGACGCTCCGGGCTATGCGGGTGCTGAGATGGTGGAATGCCCAGCCCTCAATCAATGCCTGACGGCAAACCCAGCCCGCGCAGGAAATGCGCCTCGATCGCCCGCAGCAATTCGGCGCGATCGGATGGCGTCTCGCCGATGCCCGGCTGATTGACCACGCCGTGCAGGGCATTGAACAGGAACACCGCCGTGAAGCCAGGATCGTCGATCGACCAGGCATTCTCGCAAGCGCCAGCGGCGAGCAATTCGCTCAAATGGTCGATCAGGATGTTGCGCGAAAGCCCTTCCCTTGTTGCGGGAGGTGCTGTCACGAAGGCGAGATGATGCAGCCCGGCCGCGTCGAGATAGCCGGTGGCGCATGCCATGGACCAGGCCGCCAGTCTCCCGCGCCAATCCTCTCGTCTCCGTCCTTCGACCGCCGCAACGATGCCATCCAGCACGCCCTGCACGAAACGGGCGCGCAGCGCCTGGAGAACATCGGCCTTCGAGGAAAAGTGCAGATAGAAGGTGCCCTTGGCGACCCCCGCCCCCGTCGTGATCTCCTCGATCGTGGTCAGCTCCACGCCCTTTTCCAGAAACAGCCGCTCGGCTGCGGTCATCAGCTCGTCGCGTCGCTCCTCGGGAGGTTTGGTTCTCGGTTTAGAAACAGGATCGGCCGGCATCGACACGGTGCTTCCACTCTCATTGACGGCGCGTGGGGTCGGTCCTGTGCAGGTAGCCGGTAAAAACGTCGCGCATGGCGATGCTCTCGATTTCTGGCAGCAGGCGACCGACCTCACCGCGATGATAACCGGCATGCGTCACCACATGGGCCAGCATCTCTTCGCGGGACATGCGCCCGCGCCCACCATCGGTGAAGGTGAAGTCTATGACTTCCTCCATTTCCGGAAGCGTTATGCGCGAGGTATAGTCGGTATACCAACGGTCGGTTTCCCGGATATCGGACGACAGCTGCGCCAACGGCGGCACTTCGCTGCTCCAGCTCGCCGCGTAGGAATGATTGAGCCGCTGAAGATTGGCGACGAAAATACGATCGACGAGATGGGCGTGATTGAGCACACGAAGGGCTGAGCGAAAGTCGTCAGATCGCGCCTCAGCCCCGAGCGCATTCAAGGCATCGAGAAGCTCATCGTCAACGCTGGCTTTGTATCGGAACAGAGAGTTCAACAGGGTCTGCGCGCTCATTGCGATCTCCGGGTGTGAAACGGGCGGCGCCGGCATCAAACCGACAGCCTCCATTTATATGACTGACTGGTGGTCAGTCAATACGATCCCGCGCTGCCCTGCCGCACAATCATGTGTCCCTTACGCGCAGCAGCCGCGCGTTGCCGTTCGCGGCCCACAGCAGGCCGCCGCCTTGCTGTTTTCCTCTGCCAGCCAGCGGTCGCGCGGCTTGCAGCTTGCCGGCCGTGGCGAAAGCGAAACATGGACGGTTCCAGCGCTGAGAATCGGCATCGCCGCGCAATAGAGTTGCATCGGGCGCACGCCATCGCTGACTTCGAAGGTCAGCTTCGCCGAACCATCCAGCTGCACGTGGTCGGTAACCTTGCGGATGATCGCCTGGAACTTGCCGGCCGGCATGTGTGTGCGGTCGCCCTCTTCGATGTCCCAGAGCTGGATGAAGATCTCCGTCCAGGCCTCAGGATTGGCGCCGCAATCGAGGGCCGAGAACTGGCCCGCTTTGACCTCGGTGATATGATAACCAGGCTTCACCGGCCGGCCGTCGTAATAGAAAACCAGCGGCGCGTCCCTTTCGCCGTCGAGCGTATTGAGCAGCTGGCCAAGGCTGATGTCGTCCTCTTGAATTTTTCCGTTGTCGATCGCGCTCATATCAGCTAATCCTCATTTCAATAATTCAAGGATCATTGAAATATGGATCAACGTCAAGCCCTCGTCGCATTCGGTGCTCTCTCGCAAGAGACTCGCCTGCACATCGTCCGCATGCTCGTGGTTTCGGGTCCCGATGGCTTGGCGGCAGGTGCAATCGCGGAAAAGGCGGAGGTCTCGCCGTCCAATATTTCCTTCCACCTGAAGGAGCTCGAACGCTCGGGCCTGATTACGCAGCAGCGCGAATCCCGCTCGATCATCTACACCGCCAATTACGAGGCACTCGGCGGCCTGATCCGTTTCCTGATGGAGGATTGCTGCAGCGGAAATCCTCAGATCTGCGCGCCGGCTGCCGCCGTCGCCGCATGCTGTGCACCTGCAACGAAAGAGGAACTGCAATGACCGTAGGCCGGATTGGCGATACACCGTTCCGCGGCACGACGAGGATGGGCTGATGACGGGCTTCGATCTACCACGCCGGCTCGTCGCCGAGGGTCTCGGCACCGCCATGCTGGTCGCGACAGTTGTCGGGTCGGGTATCATGGCGACATCGCTGACGCAGGACGTAGGACTTGCCCTGCTCGGCAACACGCTCGCGACCGGCGCCATCCTGGTGGTGCTGGTCACTGTGCTCGGACCGATCTCCGGCGCCCACTTCAACCCGGCGGTCTCGCTGATCTTTGCGATGTCGGGCTCGCTGGCAAAACGCGATCTCGCCGGATATATCGCCGCACAAATCTCTGGAGGCATCGTCGGGACCGTCGCCGCCCATCTGATGTTTGCCCTGCCGCTTCTCGAAATGTCGAGCAAGATACGCACCGGCGGCGCGCAATGGTTTTCGGAAGGCGTTGCCACTTTCGGCCTGGTCGCGATCATCGTCGCCGGCATCAAGTTCGAGCAGAAGGCGGTGCCGCGGCTGGTCGGGCTCTATATCACCGCCGCGTACTGGTTCACCGCCTCGACCTCGTTCGCCAATCCGGCCGTCGCCTTGGCCCGCTCGCTGACCGATACCTTCTCCGGCATTCGTCCGGTCGATCTTCCCGGCTTCTGGATCGCCGAAATAACAGGCGCGGTCGCAGCCCTTTTCCTGTTCACCTGGCTGCTGCAGCCAGGCGCTTCATCAACCCTGTCGTCAGAGGCAAAACTATGAACGTCACCATCTATCACAACCCTGCCTGCGGCACCTCCCGCAACACGCTGGCGATGATCCGCAATGCCGGCATCGAACCTGATATCATCGAATATCTGCAAAACCCGCCGTCACGTCACGAGCTGGGCAGGATGATTGCCGATGCCGGCCTGACAGTGCGCGATGCCATTCGCCAGAAAGATACACCCTACGCCGAACTCGACCTCGACAATCCCGATCTAAGCGACGATCAGCTTCTCGACGCGATGCTGAAAGATCCGATCCTGATCAACCGGCCTTTCGTCGTCACCCCTCTCGGTACGCGCCTGTCGCGACCGTCGGAACTTGTCCTCGAAATCCTGCCGGAAACGCACAACGGCGCCTTCACCAAGGAAGATGGCGAGAAGGTGCTCGATGCCGAGGGCAAGCGCATTGTCTGATCTGCCTGCCGTATCGCCGATGCATCTGCGTCAACCCGATATGGACGCACTCAGGCCGGCGTTCTCGACGCACAAGCCCCGCATCCTGATCCTTTATGGCTCCTTGCGAGCGGTGTCCTATAGCCGCCTCCTCGCACAGGAGGCGGCACGGCTGCTCGAATATTTCGGCTGTGAAGTGCGTATCTTCAATCCGGAAGATCTGCCGTTGCCCGACGCCGAGCCGGCGAGCCACCCAAAAGTTCAGGAACTGCGCGAATTGTCGGCATGGTCGGAAGGCCAGGTATGGATCAGCCCTGAACGTCATGGAGCAATGAGCGGTATCATGAAAGCGCAGATCGACTGGATCCCCCTGTCGGTCGGCTCGGTCCGGCCGACACAGGGTAAAACGCTGGCAGTGATGCAGGTCTCCGGCGGTTCCCAGTCCTTCAATGCAGTAGGCCAGCTTCGCATCCTTGGTCGCTGGATGCGGATGATCACAATTCCCAATCAGTCATCAGTCGCCAGGGCTTTTCAGGAATTCGACGCCGACGGCCGCATGAAACCCTCATCCTATTACGACCGCGTCGTCGACGTCTGCGAGGAACTGGTGAAGTTCACGCTGCTGACCCGTGGTGCGTCGAACTATCTGACCGACCGCTACAGCGAGCGGAAAGAAGAAGCCGAAAAGCTCGAACAGCGCGTGAGCCTCAGATCCCTATGACAATCAGCACCGAACGACCGCCGGTAGCGACCATTGTTGCACTCGGGCTTACACAGATCATCGGTTATGGATCGCTCTATTACAGCTTCAGCATCCTCGCCCCTGACATGGCCCGCGATCTCAACTGGTCATCGGAATGGATCTTCGCTGCGCTCTCCCTAGCCCTTCTGATCGGCGGCCTGGCCGCACCTCTAATGGGCACATGGATCGATCGCTTCGGCGCAGGCAGGATCATGACATCGGGCTCGGCGATTGCCGCCGCTGCCCTCGTCGTCTGCGCCTTCGCGCCGGGAAAGGTCGCTTTCGTCGCGGCATTGATCGGCATCGAGATCGCCTCGAACCTGGTGCAATATGGCGCCGCCTTCGCCCTGCTCGTGCAGATCAGGCCGCGCATCGCCCAGCGCAGTATCACCTACCTGACGCTGATCGCCGGCTTCGCCTCGACCATCTTTTGGCCGATCACCACGGCGCTGCACGCGCATCTCTCATGGCAGAATGTCTATCTGATCTTCGCCGCGCTTCATCTCGCCATCTGCCTTCCCATTCATGCCTGGCTCTCCCGTGGCGTCAGCGAGACCAGGAGACGGACAGGAAAGGAGTCCGCCAAACGCGTCGAGCCGAGCCTTCAGCCGTCGGTGCGCCGGCCGGCCTTTATCCTGATGGTAACGGGCTTTGCTTTGGAAAGCTTCGTGAACTCGGCACTTCTGGTTCACATGGTGCCTGTCATGTCTGCACTCGGCCTCGGCACCATGGCAGTGGTGGTCGGAACGCTCTTCGGCCCGTCACAGGTGTTGAGCCGCCTCATCAATATGGTCTTTGGTGAGAGCTTGTCGCAAGTGATGCTGGCGATCATCTGCGCCATCCTGCTGCCGGCGGCCCTTGTCATCCTCATCGCCACCGCACCCTCGGTGCCCGGCGCGCTGGTCTTCGCCATTGTCTTCGGCCTCGGCTCCGGCCTTAACAGCATCGTCTACGGAACCTTACCGCTCGCGCTCTTCGGAAGCGATGGCTACGGCCGGCGGCAAGGACAAATCATGTCGGCCCGTCTCGTCGTCTCCTCGATGGCGCCGTTCGCACTCGCCTTCCTGATGGGCAATCTCGGCGTATCATGGTCACTGTCGATCGCAGCATTGCTCAGCACCATCCCCGTCGCCGCATTCTCCGCTATTATGCGGCTGACGCGCCCGGTTGCCCGGTCGGAAACTGTTCCCAACCCCGGAGAAGCCTGAGCGCATTAATCAGTGCAGCCGCTACTTGACGACGGCCGAGCCCTTGACGATGTCGATCGTCTCGCCGCCGTCGAGCCCAATGCGGTCGCCGTCGGGCGTCGTCATGAAGCAGCCGGAAGGGCAGAGGCTTTCCGAAGCGCCGGCATCGACGACGACCTCGACGCGCTGGCCGCTCTCGGTGATGACGAGCACGACGGCGGCGGGATCGGTGTTGGTGATGGATGCCGCTTCAACCGCGGGCGCGGCAAGCAGCGGGACAAGCAGAACGGCGGCAAATCTTGCCATCATGTGCGGCGGCGCTGGCGCGCCCTCCCCTCGAGCGATCGGTGCTGCCCCCGGCAGCGATCCCGATAGTGGAGATCATGCACATATAGCTGTGAATGATGGCTGAATGACCCGTTCAGCCTTTCCGATTGCCGTCTGCCGTCTTGCTGCGCAATTGCCGCACCGGCTGCTCTTCCTCCCCCATGAGCGTGTCCGCCGAGTTTTCCTGCTCGTTGGGTTGATCCTTGCCCGCATCGGTAAGCGCGGGACGAGCCTCCCGATGGATGGTAAGATCAGTCTGTGGCAGCGGGATCTCGATTCCCTCGGCCTTGAAGCGCTTAAGGATCTCGATCCTGAGATTGTTGCGCACCGCCATGCCGTCACCCATGTCGGCGAGGAAGAAACGCAGCTCGAAATCCAGCGAATATGGCCCGAAGCGCAGGAATTCGACATGCGGCTCCGGATTGCGCATGACGAGCGGTATCTTGGCCGTCAGTTCCAGTAGGATGTCCATCACCTGCTGCGGATCCGCGTTGTAGGCAACGGAAACCGGAATTTCCGAGCGACCGATCTTGTTGCGGTGTGTCCAGTTGCCGACGAGGCCGTTGATCAGCTCGGAATTCGGCACGATGATCGACTGCTTGCGGAACGTCTCGATCTCGGTGGCGCGCACCGAAATGCGTTTGACGATGCCTTCGGCCGTGCCGGAAACGACATGGTCCCCGACCTTGAACGGCCGCTCGACGAGCAGGATCAAGCCGGAGACGAAGTTAGAGACGATGTTCTGCAAGCCGAAACCGATACCGACAGAGAGCGCCGAGGCGACGAGCGCGAAGCTTGAGAGGTCGATGCCTGCGGCCGAAACGCCGATGATCGCCGCGATGCCGACGCCGAGATAGCCGATACCTGTCTTGACCGAATTGCGCACGCCGAGATCGACATGGCTTCGCGCCATCACATTGCCATCCAGCCAGCGCTGCAGCCAGCGCGTCAGCAGGTAGACGCCGGCAAACAGCAGGATACCGGTGCAGATGCCGAGCAGCGAGATGCTAATGCCACCGAGCCTGACCTCGGTGAACAGCCTATAGGCAAGCATCTGCAGGTCCTGCACATGGAAACCCCAGAGCAGCAGGATCAGGGGGATGCCGACGATAAGCGCCACGGCATAGATGGCAAGGCCGACGACCAGGCCAGCCTGGTCGATCGCCACAGGTCCCAACTTGAAACGGCGCGTCAGGAAGCGAGCGAAGAAGGTGTCACCGAAGCTTTCCTGCCTGGATATCGCCTTGCCGGAAAGCAGGCCGACATACATCGTGACGACGACCGCGCCGGTGATGATGAGCTGCGTGGCGACGAAGCGTGCCAGCCCCACATAACCAGTCAGCGCGGTGAGGATGAGGCCGGCGCCGACGACACGCAGGATGATCGCCATGCCGCGCGGCCAATGCCGGCCCGGTGCATCTGGATCGCCGTTCTTCGCCAGCATCGGTTTGCCGAACGAGACCGAAATCAGGATCAGGCCGATGATCAGCGCGGCAATCAGGCTCCTGACCACGGTCAGCACCAGCGGCGAGCTCATCGCCTCGCCGATCGTACCGAACAAATAATCGAGCGCGTTGACGACGGCCATCGCCAGCAAGCAATAACCGATCGAGCGCGCGCCGAGATTGGAAAGCCGAACGAGCCGCCAGCGCGGTTCATTCGGCGCGAAGATCGCATTGACGAAGCGGCCGACGAAATAGACGAGACCGATCGCCCCGAACAGAGCGCCGATGACGGGTGCGATGTCGGGTCGCAATACGTTGAAACCATTGAGGAAGAAGAACGACGTGACGAGTAGAACCGAGAGCGCCAGGGTGCGGATCAGCGTCGACCAGAAGGCAATCGACAGCCGGCCGATATAGGACGGGTTCTCGACTGCTTCGTCGCGACGGAGATACGAACCGAACAGCCGGTAACTGCCGGAAAGCAGGATGAGGGCCGAGGCGAGTGACAGGAAAATCGCGGCAAACAGCGGGAAACGCTTAAATTTCCAGACGAACGTGGCCCAACTTGACAGGGCCTGCAAGAATTCGCTGGCCTCATGCACGAAGGCACCGCCGGCGTCATCCAGCACCGAGACAGAGATCTCGGTGCGCCTGAGCAACGTGTCGGCAAACAGCCGCCGCCGCATTTCGGTGACCTCGTTGACGAGCTTCGTCACCGTGATCGACAGGTTTTCGGCGTCGCCCGTCACCGCATTGATCTGCGCGCGCTCGGCGGCGAGCGCGTTGCGCTCTTGGGTGACGATCTCGGCCTCCGGCGGTTGCCCGTCCTTCGGCGGATCGCCGATCTCGGCAAGCCGGTTCTTGATCTGGTCCAAACGCGGCCTCAGATTGATCGATATGGTGATGACGGCGCGGCTGAGCTCGTCGGCCTTGGTTGCAAGCCCGACCAGGGCATCGTCATTGTCGGCATTCTGCTTGACGCCGTCCTGAAGCGCCGTCAGCTGGACCTTCGCCTTGTCGATCTCCTTTGTCGCCTGGTCGAGCGGCGTATCGGCAAGCGGCGCCTGCGCGGCCGCCGGTGCCTGTGGCTCCTGCGCAAAGGCCGCAGCACCCTTGAAATGCGCGCCAGCGACCGCCAGCGTCAGCAGAAGAATGGTGCGAAGCAGGATAGGTCTCAGCCGCAAAAGCGCCTCCGGAAAGGTTGTCGTCGAGGTAGAATGCCAGCTTGTCATAGTAAAGAAAGGCGACAGAAAGGCGGAAGCTCCCTGGAAAGGCCTAGAAACCGGCGCCGGGCTTGGAAAGATAGTCGCGCTCCCCAGCCGTCGACTCCCGCCCAAGCATGGCATTGCGGTGCGGAAAACGGCCATAGGCAGCGATCACGTCGCGGTGGCGAATCGCATAATCGAGATATTCTTCATCGCCGAGGGCGGTAAACAACGCCACCGATCGTTCCTGTTCGCCAAGGTCTTCGGCATGTTCGAACGGCAAGTAGAAGAAGGTACGGCATGCGGCCTCCACCACCCGGTCGGCGCCGGATGCCAGCGCGAGTTTGGCTTCGCGAAGCGCCAGCCCGTCGGTCGCAACGGCAAGCGGCGTGCCGCGATAGATGTTGCGAGGAAATTGGTCGAGCACGATGACAGCCGCCAGCCGGCTCTCCGCATCCGCCCGCCATTCGGCGCCAACATCCGCGGCAAGGGCCAGATGAGTATCGCGAAAGACCGTGCTGATCTCTGCATCGAGGTCAGGCGTCGCGCGGAACCACAGCTCCCGGCCGCATCTGACGAACCAGAAATCATAGACTTCCTTCGGTGTGCGGATCGTCGCCATGTTCCTCCCCTAGCGTCATGTTTCTTGATGTATCGTCGGCAAGCTATTGTAATGATAGAAGAAACGGCGTTCCGCATGGCGACAAACTCAGCACTGAACGGGGAATACCCTACTTCCCCTCATGCAACGAGAACACCAGCGTCGCCTTGGTTCCGTCATGGCCGGGGTCATAGGCGAAATCCGATTTCAAGCTGGCGGCCATGGCCGTCAGAATGCGTGTACCAAGGCCGGTCCCCCGGGCCGGGCTCGACGGATCGAAACCGGCGCCGTCATCCTCGACGATGACGCGCAATGCCTCGTCCGTCTGGTCGACGATGACGCGGATCTCGCCCGGCACGCTGTCCGGATAGGCATATTTGAAGGCATTGGTGACGAGCTCGCTGACGATCAGCCCGAGCGTGATCACCTTGTCGGTCGCCAGGTTGACCGGCTGCGCGGTGAGCACGATCCGATGCGGCCGCTTGTCGTCGCGCATCGAGGCTTCGAGTTCGGTGAGCAGGCTGTTCAGATATTCGTCGACCTGCACCGAGCCGACCTGCCGGTTGGTGTAGAGCCTGCGGTGCACGCTGGCGATGGCGTTGATGCGCATCTGCGTTTCGTGCAGCGCATCGATCGCCACCTGGTCTTTGGTCATCGAGGATTGCATGCGGATCAGCGCGCCGACGAGGCCGAGGCTGTTGGCGATGCGGTGATTGACCTCGGCAAGCAGCATTTCGGCAAGGTCGCGCTGCTGGCGGATCACCTCCTGCGCCTGCGCCGTCTCGCGGCGAAAACGCGCCCGCTCCAGTACCTGTTCGAGCGCGGCCGCGAGCAGGTCGAAATAATCGGCTGAGATCCCCTTGAGCATGTAATCGTCGGCGCCGGCCTTCAGCGCCGCGACCGCGATGCTGGTATCGTCCGAACCCGTCGCATAGATCACTGGCGGATGATCCGGCATCGCCGTGATGCAGGGCAGAATGTCGAGGCCGGTCTCGCCAGCCAGGATATGATCGAGCACGACGGCGTCGATACCGCCTTCGCCGAGTCTCGCAAGGCCGGCAGCGCCGCTCTCGGCCCACTCGACCGAAAAGCCACACCGACGCAGGTTTTTCTGCATCAGTAGGGCAAGCCCCTCGTCGTCGTCGATATAGAGGATGTGGATCAGGGCATCCGCATCGCCGCTAGAATTGCTCATTCAGTCTCCCGGCGTTCTCTCGCAGCGACGACCGCCCGCAAGCGTCCGAGTCGTCCGCATGGGAATGTCGTATTGCATTGGCCGTCTGGGGTAAACAGCGGTTATCCCTCGCTCTTGTCGCAGGCGGCACGGAAGGAGGATGTCGGGACTCCGGCATTTTTAGAACATGACCTTGGCCTGGAGAGGTTCCCCATGGAAGCCTTTGAAAGAGATGGGAAACGAAAAACCTGAAATGAAATGCGTGAACGCTGAGCGACTCGATTGGTTCCGCCAATAAGCTAATTTTTCTGGAATTTCCGATGGCCGGATACTTCGGCCCCTGCCTCTGCCGGCAATTGCATAAAGCGCAGCGACGAGACGATGCCGATCGCGCCGACCGCGACGAAAGCCCAGCGGAAGTCGGCAAGAACGGGATTGTCGGCGCCCCTGAGAGCCGAGCCGATGTTGAGCACGGCCGCCGCCACCGCCACGCCGAGCAGCATCGATACCTGCTGCAGCATGCTCGACAGCGTAGAGGCCGAGCTTCGCTGCGCCGGGCCGATATCGGCGAAGGCCAACGTGTTCAGCGCGGTGAATTCCATCGACCGCGACAGGCCGGCGAGAAAGAGCAGCGTATGGATGAAAAACGGCGGCGTCTCCGGCGAAAGGAAACCGCAGGCGGCGATCGAAAGCGCCGCGATCAGCCCGTTGACCCCAAGCACCGAGCGAAAGCCGAAGAAGCGCAGCAGCGGCGTCGTCACCGCCTTCATGCTGAAATTGCCGAGGAAATAAACGAGTAGATAGGTGCCGGCGGCAATCGAGCTCAGACCGAAGCCGAGCTGGAACAGCAGAGGCAGCAGGAACGGCGTCGCATTGATCGCCATCCGGCAGGCCGTGCCCGCCGACAGCGTCGACATCGAGAAGGTCTGGATGCGGAAAGCCGAAAGGTCGAGCAGCGGGTTGTCGACGGCGAGGAAATGCCGCGTCGCCATGACCGACAGTACGATGCCCGCCGCCAGCATTGATATGACGGGCAAAAGCCCGCTCTCCCATTTGACCGAGAGTTCGAGGGCGGCGAGCAGGAAGGTCAGGCCCGCAGCACTAAGGACGAAGCCGATGAGATCCAGCCGGCCGGGATTGGTCTCGCGCTGCTCCGGCACGAAACGCAGCACCAGCGCGATGCCGAGAATGCCGATCGGGATGTTGATGAGGAAGTTCCAGTGCCAGCTGGCATAGGTGGTGATGAAGCCGCCGAGCACTGGGCCGATCACCGGCGCCGTCAGCGCCGGCCAGGTGATCAGTGCGATCGCCTGGACCAGTTCCGACTTGCGGGCGTTTTTCAGCACGATGATACGCCCGACCGGCGTCATCAGCGCGCTGCCCGCCCCCTGCACGGCGCGCCACAGGACGAATTCCGCAAGGCTGCCGGACAGCCCGCAAAACAGCGAGGCGCCGGTAAAGACGGCAATCGACATCAGGAAGATACGGCGCGCACCGAACCGATCGCCGAGCCAGCCCGACAGCGGAATGAAGGCGGCCATCGTCAGCATGTAGACGGTGATGCCGATGCTCATCGATACCGGCTGCACGCCGAAGCTAGCCGCCATCTGCGGCAGCGAGGTGGTGACGATCGTGCCGTCGAGGATCTGCATGAAGAAGGAAACGGCAACGACCAGCGCCACGATCTTCGCCTGGCGGCCGCTCGCCGCCTCTTGCCCATTCTCGCTCGTCTCTGCCGTGGTCATGGATCTGCCAATAGAAATTCCGGATGACGCGGCAGGGAAACGGGAAGAAGTCGATCGGAGATCTGCCGCGCGGGGAGCGCGGACATGGAAAGCCGCGCACTGGCTGAATACGCCCGTTGCAGCCGGGCGGAAAGGCTAAATCTCGCACTGCGCAGGAATATTCCCGATGCATCCGGATTACGGGCAGCTAAAGAAAAGATTCAAGAAAAAGGCCCCGCCGAAGCGAGGCCAAGTGATCCGCTCCGGGGAAAAGCAGGAGCGGCGCGCAGTCCATACCGTGCGATCCATGTCGCAGCGAGGCCAGATGTCGCTGCATCGGTACGCTCGCCAAAGAATTTTTCGAGATCGGCCGAAAAGATCGGCTCCCAAAAATATCCGCCCATGTGGCGCCACGCTTTTCGCATTGCAGCAACGATTGAGGCTTGCAATGTTTATAAAAATAGATATCACTAAACATATTGCTAAACATGATGATTGAGGAGTTCATGTGAGCATTCTCTGAAGTGGGTGAACATGCGACGCCGGCGGGGAGCCGGCTTTTGGTTCTGGGAGGAACTTATGCAGAAAACATCGAAAGCCCTTTTGGGGCTGGCCACGGCATTCGTCATGTCGTCGGCATTGCCCAATCTCGCCAAAGCCGATGAACTGACGCTGTGCTGGGCCGCATGGGACCCCGCCAATGCGCTCGTCGAGCTGTCGAAGGATTTCACCGCCAAGACCGGCACGCAGATGAAATTCGAATTCGTTCCCTGGACGAGTTATGCCGACCGCTTCCTCAACGAGCTGAATTCCCATGGCAAGCTCTGCGACCTCATCATCGGCGACAGCCAGTGGATCGGCGGCTCGGCCGAGAACGGCCACTATGTCAAGCTCAACGACTTCTTCGACAAGGAAGGCATCAAGATGGATGACTTCGTGCCGGCGACCGTCGTCGGCTACTCGGAATGGCCGAAGAACACGCCGAACTACTGGGCGCTGCCCGCCATGGGCGACGTCGTCGGCTGGACCTACCGCAAGGACTGGTTCGAGAAGCCGGAACTGCAGAAGGAATTCAAGGCGAAATACGGCCGGGATCTCGCAGCGCCGAAGACCTACGATGAGCTGAAGCAAATCGCCGAGTTCTTCCAGAAACGTGAGATCGACGGCAAGACCGTCTACGGCGCCTCGATCTATACCGAGCGCGGCTCCGAAGGCATCACCATGGGCGTGACCAACGTCCTCTACGACTGGGGCTTCCAGTACGAAAACCCGCAAAAGCCCTATGACATGGAAGGCTTCGTCAACTCGGCCGACGCGGTCAAGGGCCTCGAATTCTACAAGTCCCTTTATGATTGCTGCACACCGCCCGGCAGCTCCAACGTCTACATGGTCGAATCCGCCGATGCCTTCAAATCCGGCCAGGTCGCCATGCAGATGAACTTCGCCTTCACTTGGCCCGGCCTTTACAAGGACGAGAAGGTCGGTGGCGACAGGATCGGCTTCTTCCCCAATCCGGCTGAAAAGGCGCACTTCGCCCAGCTCGGCGGCCAGGGCATCTCGGTGGTCTCCTACTCCGACAAGCGCGATGCTGCCCTGCAATACATCAAGTGGTTCGCACAGCCCGATGTGCAGGCCAAATGGTGGGAACTCGGCGGTTTTTCCTGCCTGAACTCCGTCGTCAATGCGCCGGGCTTTGCCAAGAGCCAGCCCTATGCCCAGGCCTTCCTCGACTCGATGGCGATCGTCAAGGACTTCTGGGCCGAGCCGAGCTACGCCTCGCTGCTGCAGGCCATGCAGAAGCGCGTCCATAACTACGTGGTCGCCGGCAATGGCACCGCCAAGGAAGCGCTCGACGGTCTGGTGAAGGACTGGAGCGACGTCTTCAAGGACGACGGCAAGATCTAGCGTGCGGCATCCCTGATGCGTGCCATCCTTAAGATGGCGGCCCGGATCGGCAGACGAGCCGGGCCGCCAAATTTCCCATATCCCAAAAGACCGGGTGAAAACTTGACTATTTCCCCTTCCTCGATCGTCGAGAAAGCAGCCGATGCGACAGCAAGGGCGACGCCCGTCTCGGTCGCCCGGCGCGTCCGCGGCCTCTCCGACAGGGCGATCGCCTGGCTGTTCATTGCGCCGGCTATCACCTTGCTGCTGGCGATCAACATCTTTCCGCTGCTTTGGGCGGTCTACCTCTCCTTCACCAATTACCGCGCCAACCGGCCGAATGCGCCTGTCCAGGGCGTCGGCCTTGGAAATTACCAGCGCGTCCTCAACGATCCCGATATCTGGCAGGCGATGCAGACCACCGCGCATTTCGTTTTCTGGACGATCGTGCTGCAGACGGTGATCGGCTTCACGCTCGCCTATCTGATCGACCGCAAGTTTCGCGGCCATGCCTTCTGGACGACGATCATCCTGATCCCGATGATGCTGTCGCCTGCCGTGGTCGGCAATTTCTGGCGCTTTCTCTACGAGCCTCAGATCGGCCTCTTCGCCTATGCCGTGTCGATGGTGTCTGGCATCCCGACATCGGATATCCAGATGCTCGGTAATGTCTCTCTGGCGCCCTGGGCGATTATCATCGTCGATACCTGGATGTGGACGCCCTATGTGATGCTGATCTGCCTCGCCGGCCTGCGCTCCATCCCCGACTATATCTATGAGGCTGCCGAGGTCGATCGCGCTTCGCCATGGCGCCAGTTCTGGTCGATCACCGTGCCGATGGCCCTGCCCTTCATCATGCTCGCCGTGCTCTTCCGCGGCATCGAGAATTTCAAGATGTTCGACATGGTGACGCTGCTCACCGGCGGCGGGCCGGGCTCAGTCACTGAGGTCGCCTCGATCACGCTGAAACGCGCCGCCTTCGAAAGCTGGGCGACCGGCCGGGCCTCGGCCTTTGCCATCATCCTCTTCGTCGCGGTGTTCGGTCTCGCCAACATCTACGTCAAGGCACTGAACAAGGTGAAGCAACGATGAGCGCCGCCAACTCAGCCCATTCGGTCGTCGAACCGAGCCTCTCCAGCAAGCGCATCGCCGGCACCATCGTCGTCATCTATGCGCTGATCACCCTCATCCCGCTCGTCTGGATCTTCCTAACCAGCATCAAGTCGCCGCCGGATTCGATCAGTTATCCCCCGAAGATCGTCTTCACGCCGTCGCTCGAAGGCTATTGCAACCTGTTCACCACGCGCACCCGGCAGACGCCTGATTATATCGCTTCGCTGCCGGCGCCGGTCGGCGCCTGTGACGAGGTAACGCGCAGGCGCAACATGGTGATCGCCGGCCCGTCGAACTTCCTGCCGCGTTTCGTCAATTCGCTGGTGATCGCCTTCGGCTCCACCTTCCTTGCGGTCTTTCTCGGCACACTCGCCGCCTATGGCTTCTCCCGCTTCAAGGTGCCGCTCGCCGACGACCTGCTGTTCTTCATTCTGTCGACGCGCATGATGCCGCCGATCGCCGTCGCCATCCCGATCTACCTCATGTACCGCGAGCTCGGCCTGTCGGACACGGCGCTCGGCATGATTCTGCTTTACACCGCCGTCAACGTCTCGCTCGCCGTCTGGCTGCTCAAGGGTTTCATCGACGAAATCCCGCGCGAATACGAGGAAGCGGCGATGATCGACGGCTATACGAGACTGCAGGCCTTCCGCAAGGTCGTACTGCCGCAGGCGACGACGGGCATTGCCGCGACCGCGATCTTCTGCCTGATCTTCGCCTGGAACGAATATGCCTTCGCCGCCCTTCTGACCTCGGGCGAGGCCCAGACCGCGCCGCCCTTCATCCCGACGATCATCGGCGAAGGCGGGCAGGACTGGCCGGCGGTCGCCGCCGGCACGACGATCTTCCTGATCCCGATCCTCGTCTTCACCATTCTCCTGCGCAAGCAGCTGCTGCGCGGCATCACCTTCGGAGCCGTCCGCAAATGAGCCATCTGATCGAAACACCTGCGCCCGCCCGCCCAAAGCGTCCATTCCTCCTGCGCCGCGGCCCGATGGAAACCATCGCGACCGTGCTGATCGGGTTGGGCTTCCTGATGCTGTTCCAGCCCTTCCTGCTGGTGCTCTACACCTATTCGCTGGTGACCCTGCTTGCAGGCACCGTCATGTTCATCATCGTTTCGAAATTCCCGGAGTGAACCATGGCGGACATCCGGATCGAAAATCTCCGCAAGGAATTCGGCAGTTTCGTCGCCGTTCAAGATTCCAGCTTCACCGTCCATGACGGCGAGTTCCTGGCGCTGCTCGGGCCTTCCGGCTGCGGCAAGACCACCACGCTGCGCATGATCGCCGGCCTCGAGCTGCCAAGCAGTGGCAAGATCTATCTCGACGGCGAGGACGTCACCTTCAACCGCGCCAGCGCCCGCGACATCGCCTTCGTCTTCCAGCTCTTCGCGCTCTACCCACATATGAACGTGCGTAGGAATATCGGCTTCCCGCTGCTGTCGCAGGGCATGGCAAAGGCCGAAATCCGTCAACGCGTGGAAGAGACCGCCCGCCTGCTGCAGATCGACCATATTCTCAACCGCTCGGTCTCCGGCCTTGCCGGCGGCGACCGGCAGCGCGTGGCGCTCGGCCGCGCCATCGTCCGGCGTCCGAAATGCTTCCTGATGGACGAGCCGCTCGGCACGCTCGACGCCGAGTTCCGCGAGATCATGGTCCACGAATTGCGCGAACTGCACAACCGCATCCACGCGACCACCGTCTACGTCACTCACGACCAGCACGAGGCAATGGCGATGGCCGACAAGATCGCCGTCATGAACCACGGCGTCATCGAGCAGTTCGGCACGCCGCAGGAGATCTATTCAAAGCCGGCGACCATGTATGTCGCCGATTTCATCGGCTCGCCGCCGATGAACTTCATGCGTTTCACCTCGGGTCTGAAGAGCGGCGACCGCTCCATCCTGCTCGACGGCGTCGATGTCGCCGTTCCCGAGATCCATCAGGACATGGCCGAAAGCGAGCTGGCGCTCGGTGTGCGGCCGGAGCATATCCGCTTCAGCGACGCCTCGCGGCTCCGCGGCGCCGTCTATGGCAGCGAATATCTCGGCACCAATCAGGTCGTGGCTGTGGAAACCCCGGGCGGGCTGATCAAGGCCCGCGTTCCCGCCAATCGCAGCTTCCAGATCGGCGAGAGGGTCGGCCTGGAATTCAATCCGGCGAAACTCGCGCTCTTCGACTGCACATCGGGCCGTGCCGTCCCGTCCTCGCTCTATCAGGAGACCCGGCATGGCTGATGTCGTCCTCAGGAACCTCGCCAAGCGCTTCGGCGACACCCAGGCTCTGGCCGATCTTGATCTTTCGATCCGCGACGGCGAGTTCGTCGTGCTGCTCGGCCCGACCGGTGCCGGCAAAACCACGACGCTGCGGCTGATCGCCGGCCTCGAAAAGCCAGATAGCGGCCGCATCGAAATCGGCGGCCGCAATGTCGCCGCCGAAGCCCCCGCCGAACGCGACGTCGCCTTCGTCTTCCAGCAATATTCGCTCTATCCGCACATGACGGTTTACGAGAACCTTGCTTTTCCGCTGAAGGCGCCGGTCCGCAAACTCAGCGCCGAGGAAATCGACCGCCGCGTCCGAGAGGTCGCCCGCATGGTCAGGATCGACCACAAGCTGGAGAACCGCTCGACCAGGCTTTCCGGCGGCGAGATGCAGCGTGTCGCGATCGGCCGGGCATTGGTGCGCCGGCCGGCGATCTATCTGATGGATGAACCTTTGTCCTCGCTCGATGCCAAGCTGCGCGCCGAACTGCGCCTGGAGCTGAAGCGCATCCAGAAGGAACTCGGCTCGACGCTGCTCTATGTCACCCATGACCAGGTGGAAGCCATGACCATGGCCGACCGGATCGGCATCGTCGCCGAGGGACGGCTGATGCAGGTGGGAACACCGCGCGAGATCTACGGCAATCCCGCCAACCTGCATGTCGCCGCCCGCCTCGGGCAGCCGCACATCAACCTACTGCCTGCGGACCTCTTGCCCGGCGGCCAGCCGCCGCCCGGCACGAAGACCATCGGTGCGCGCACCGAACATCTCGACATCATTGTCGGCAAGAATGCCAATGCCGAAATCGACTGGATCGAACATCTCGGCGACCAGAACCATCTGCACATCAGGGCAGGCAATCACAAGCTCGTCACACTTGCGGATCCATATCTGGCGATCGCGCCGGGCGACCGGATCAGCCTGACATTGCGCGATCCGCTTTATTTCGACGCGGGTGGACAGCGCCTTTCCTGACCGGCAAACAGACATGATGATGGCATGAAAAACAAACAGACGGGTCTCAATCGATGAAACACTTCTTCAACCGCAGGGAAAACATCGTCACCGAAGCCTTGGACGGTCTGCTTCTGACGAGCAGCAATGGCCGTCTGGCCCGCCTCGACAGCTTTCCCGACATCAAGGTGATCCTGCGCGCGGACTGGGACAAGTCGAAGGTGGCGATCATCTCCGGCGGCGGCGCCGGCCATGAGCCCTCCCATGCCGGCTTCGTCGGCAAAGGCATGCTGACGGCGGCCGTATCCGGCGAGATTTTCGCCTCGCCGAGCGTCGATGCCGTGCTGACGGCGATCCGCGCCGTCGCCGGCCCGAAGGGCGCCCTGCTGATCGTCAAGAACTATACCGGCGACCGGCTGAATTTTGGCCTTGCCGCCGAAAAGGCGCGCGCTGAGGGCTTCGACGTCGAGATGGTCATCGTCGCCGACGATATCGCCATCCCTGGCATCAACCAGCCGCGCGGCGTGGCCGGCACGCTATTCGTCCACAAAATCGCTGGCCATCACGCCGAACGAGGCGAGAATCTGAAGACAGTCGCGGCCCATGCCGCGGCAGCAGCCGGCGACATCGTCTCGCTCGGCGTGTCGCTGTCCACCTGCAGCGTGCCCGGCCAGGCGCATGAGGACCGTCTCGGCGCGGACGAAGGCGAGCTCGGCCTCGGCATCCATGGCGAGCCTGGCGTCGAGCGCATCGCGCTGCAGCCGGTCATCGATATCGTCGCCACCATGGTGGCACGCCTGTCGCCAACGCTGCGTGAAGGGGGAAGCCACGCCCTTCTCATCAACAATCTCGGCGCCGTGCCGCCGCTAGAAATGACCGTCATCGCCAATGCAGTGCTGTCCTCGCCGCTTGGCCGCCGCGTCCGGCTGATCATCGGCCCGGCACCGATGATGACCGCGCTCAACATGAACGGTTTCTCGCTGTCGCTGATCTGGCTGGATGCCGAGCGCGAGGCGGCGCTGACGGCAGCGGTCGAGCCGCACGCTTGGATGCCGGCCGTCGAACGCCACGAGATCAGGATCGTCGCCGCACCGAGAACATCAGCCGGATTGAACGGCGCCAACGGCAAGGCCGGAGAAAATGATCGCAACCGGCGCCTCATCACGGCGCTCTGCGAGCATCTGATCTCGCAGGAAAGCGAACTCAACCGGCTGGACGGGCGCGTCGGCGACGGCGATACCGGCTCGACGGTGGCCTCAGGCGCCCGCAGTGTGCTTGCCCGCCTCGACACGCTGCCGCTCGACCGGCCGGCGGCAACGCTTGCCTCGCTCGGCGAGATCCTCGGCACCAGCATGGGCGGATCGAGCGGCGTGCTGCTGTCGATCTTCTTCACCGCCGCGGCAAAGGCGATGGCTGACAAAGCCGATATATCAGCAGCCCTTCTTGCCGGGCTCGACAGGATGACGTTCTATGGCGGAGCCGGAGTCGGCGACCGGACGATGGTCGATGCGTTGTCGCCTGCCCTGCAGGCGCTCGCATCCGGCGATGTCGCCGCCGCGGCAAGAGCTGCGGCAGCCGGTGCGGAGTCGACGAAGTCGATGATGAAGGCGAAAGCCGGACGCGCCTCCTATGTCGGCGAAAGGGATCTGGCGGGTGTCGCCGATCCCGGCGCCGTCGCGGTTGCCGGCGCGTTCGGCGTGGCGGCAAGCCTCGCCTGACCGGCGTGAAATTCAGAAGCCCGCGGGAGGCGCGGCGACAGGGAGGACGGCAGTGCAGGCGGAACCGGTGCTTGTGGCAGGATTGATAGAGGTGTGCCGCGCGACGATCGCGGCAAACAGCGATCATCTCTGCGCGCTCGATCGCGCCATCGGCGATGGCGATCACGGAACCAACATGCGGCGCGGCTGCGAGGCAGTGAGCGCCGAAGGCGAAAGCCTGTCCAGCCTGCCCTTTCCCGACGCCATGGAAAAGATCGGCCTGACGCTGGTGATGACTGTCGGCGGTGCCGCCGGGCCTCTCTACGGCACGCTGCTGATGGAGATCGGCCGCGAGCTTCGCAAAAGTGATGAAAAGGCCGATTTTTCGCAGGTGCTGAAACAGGCGATCGATGCCGTGGCCAGACGCGGTCGCGCGCATGCCGGCGACAAAACCCTGCTCGACGTGCTCTATCCCGTGCATGCGGCACTTGCCAGCCGCTCGCCACTCGGCGCAATCGCCCGCAGGGCCGAGCGTTCCGCCAACCGCACTGCTGACATGAAGGCAATGCGCGGGCGCGCGGCCTATCTCGGCGACCGCTCCATCGGTCATGTCGATCCCGGCGCGTCGAGCTGCGCGCTGCTGACCACGGCGATCTGCCGCTATCTCGGGGAGCACCGTCCGCAATGAATGGAAAGACCGCAAATGTGGGTATCGTGATCGTCTCCCACTCGCCGCTGGTGGCAAGGGGGATCGCCGACATGGTGCGGCAGATGGTCGGCGACTGCGTGCCGCTCGCCTGGTCGGGTGGCAATGTCCACGGCGACCTCGGCACCGATGCCGGCGGCATCCTGAAAGCGATCGAGGCCGCATGGTCCGATGCCGGCGTCGCCGTCTTCGTCGATCTCGGTGGCGCCGAGACCAACAGCGAGATGGCGATCGAAATGCTGGGCCTTCCGCGCGCGGCCCTCGTCTCCATCTGCAACGCGCCTTTGGTTGAAGGCGCCGTCATCGCCGCTGCCGAGGCGTCGGGGGGCGCGTCGCTGGCCAAAGTCGTCGCCACAGCCGAGGAACTGTCCCCCTGATGACGAGCGGATTGCGTAGTGAAAAACAGGAGCCCGACCCATTGCACGTGAATTGCCAGACGGAGGTGGAAGTCAAGCACGGTGTCGGGCTGCATGCCCGCCCCTCCGTCACCTTCACGCGGCTTGCCAAGTCCTTCCCCTGTTCGATCGAGATCGCTGTCAACGGCAGCGACGTCTGGCTCAACGGCAAGAGCATCATCAAGATCATGGGTGCGAGAATCCGAAAAGGGTCGATCCTCAGGATCCGCGCCGACGGCATTCTCGCCGAAGAGGCGATCCGCGCGCTGAAGGAACTCATCGAGCGCAACTTCGATGAGGAAAAGAAACATGGCCGAACCGCTTAGACTGAAAGCGAAGAGCGCATCCCCGGGCATCGCATCCGGCCCGGCCTTTCTTGGCGAGCGGCCGGACGCCGCCCCTGCATCCCGAGCCGTCGGTGGATACAGCGCGCTGGAGAAGGCGATCGACATCTCGATCGGCGAACTCGAGCACCTTGCCGATGGAGCCGATGCCGAAAGCCGGGATATCATCGATTTCCAGATCGAGGTGCTGCGCGATCCGACGATCGCGGAAGCGACGGGCGCACGCATGGAGGCCGACGAGAATGTCGTCTTCGCCTGGGTCGCCACCCTCGACGCCTATATCGGTGAACTCGAAGCGGCCGACGAGGAGCAGATGCGGGCACGCGCCGTCGATATTCTCGACATCAAGAACCGCGTGCTCGGGGCGCTCGCCGGCACCCCGATCGCCGATTTCCCGCCTGGCTCGGTCTTCGTCGGCAAGGATATGGAGCCGAGCCGCTTTCTCGCCCATGACTGGTCGAAGGGCGGTGGCATCGCGCTGTTTGCAGGCAGCACCGCCGGCCATGTCGCCCTGCTTGCCCGGGCGAAATCGGTGCCGATGGTGGTCGGCACGGGTCGCTTTTCGGCAGCAGATGGAGATCCCGTTCGCGTGGATGGCGACGCCGGTGCGGTCATCCTGAAGGCCGGCGGCATGCTGATCCCGGCACCGGCACAAGCACCTGCCAGCGACACGCAAACCGGCAGCAGTGAGCTGCGCACGGCGGACGGCGTGCCGATCCTGCTCTCCATCAATATCAACGATCCCGCCGAGATCGATGCGCTCGATCCGGCAACCGCAGGCGTCGGCCTGATGCGCTCGGAGTTTTCAGTTGCCTCGGTCGCCGATGCTGCCAACGAGGAACGACAGCTGGCGATCTATCGCCGCGTGCTGGAGCAGGCAGGCGACAGGCCGGTGATCATAAGAATGCTCGATATCGGCGGCGACAAGCCGCTCGCCGGCCTGGAAGACCTGCCGGCTCTCGCCTCGGGCCTGCGCGGCATCCGGCTGCTGCTTGCCCGGCCGGAAATCGCCCGCGTGCAGGCCCGCGCCCTGTTGCGCGCCGCTGTCTTTGGCAGGCTGTCGGTGATGCTGCCGATGGTGACGTTTCCCGACGAGGTCGACAGGATGCGCGAGCTATTCCGCAAGGAAGCCGAAAAGCTGGGCCGCCGTGCCCTGCCCCACCGAATGCCGCCGATCGGCATGATGGTGGAGGTACCATCAGCCGCCTTGATGCTCGACGCCTTCGGGTCGGCGGCTTTCTTCTCGTTCGGAACCAACGACCTAACCCAATATCTTGCCGCCTCCGCCCGCGACGATATGGACGCCGATGCCGGCAAGGCTGCACCCGCCGTGCTCCGGCTGCTCGCCCAGGCGGTGAAACTTTCCGCCGGCAAGCCAGTCAGTATCTGTGGCGACATGGCCGGCGATCCCAGCTATCTGCCCAGGCTGCTCGCCGCCGGCCTCCGGCATTTTTCCGTGGCGCCGGCCCGGCGTCCCGCGATAAGATCGGCGATCATCGGCCTCAATGCCGATGGCACAAGGGCAGCCGGAGAGTAGGATGGCGCGCGAAGACATCGAAGACGCCATTATCGCCTACAAGTCCATTCTGGCGCAGATCATCGACAACAGGCCATCGGGCACGCGCCAGCGACTGGCGACGGCGCTTGGAAAACATCGCAGCTTCGTCACCCAGATCACCAGCCCGACCTATGCAACGCCGCTGCCGGCGCGCCATCTCGCGACGATTGTCCGCGTCTGCCATTTCAGCGCTGCCGAACAGGAGCGCTTTCTCGAAGCCTATCAGGCCGCCCATCCCGGCAAGTTGCCGGATCTCGGCCATTCCGAGAAATTGCGGCACCTGTCGCTGATGGTGCCTGATTTCGGCGACGACAGGAAAAACCGCCTGCTGGAAGAGGCGATCTCAGATCTGGTGCAGAAAATCGTCGCGATATCGGGTGCGGAATGACGAGTAAGCTGGTTGACGTAACGTAACGCTTTTGGCCTTGGGAGAGGCTTGATGAAGAAGTTCATGAACACTGCGGAAACCATGGTCGCCGAAAGCGTCGAAGGCTTCGTGCGCGCCCATGAGGCCTTCGTGGTGTTCGGGCCTGAGCGCAGATGCATCCGCCGCCGCCATCTCACCCCTGGCAAGGTGGCGCTTATATCAGGCGGCGGCGCCGGCCATGAGCCGATGCATATCGGCTTCGTCGGACACGGCATGCTGGACGCCGCCTGCGTCGGCCATATCTTCACCTCGCCGACGCCGAGTCAGATCATCGCCGCGATCGAAGAGACCGATACCGGCGCCGGCTGCCTGCTCGTGGTCAAGAATTACGACGGCGACCTGATGAATTTCGAAATGGCGATTGAAATGGCCGGAGATCGCCACAGCCTCGACATGGTGGTCGTCAGTGACGATATCGAAACATCGAAGATCGGCGAAGGCAGAGGCCGACGCGGCGTCGCCGGAACGCTGGTCGTCGAAAAGATCCTCGGCGCTGCGGCCGAACGCGGCATGACACTTTCCGCATTGAAGCAGCTTGGGGAAGGTTTGAATACGCGCATCCGCTCAATGGGTGTGGCGCTGAATGGCGTGACGGTGCCGCAGACCGAGCGCACCACATTTTCGCTCGGACCCGACGAAATGGAGATTGGCGTCGGCATCCATGGCGAACCCGGCCATGCCAGGCAGCCCTTCGCCGCCTCCGACACCATCATCGGCCATCTCTGCCAGACCATCGCCGGCGACATCGCGGCAGCGCCAGGCGCCAAGGCGTTGCTCTTCGTCAACGGCCTCGGCGGCACGCCGCCCGCCGAACTCTACCTCGCCTATAACGGCGCCCGCCGTTTCATCGAGGAAAGAGGCATCCCGATCGAGCGCTCACTGGTCGGAACCTACGTCACCTCGCTCGACATGCAGGGACTGTCCGTCACCCTTGCCTTACTGACCGACGAGGAGATCGCCCTCTGGGACGCGCCGGTAGCGACCGCAGCGCTGCATTGGCCGTGACAGCGTTCCAAGCGTGTCAGATATAAAGCGCCGCCATCTTCCGCCAGGCGCCGGCGCGGTGGGCGCGTCCATCCCAGACATGTAACTGATGGCCGACATTCTTGTCCGCGAGCAACCGGCTGAGATAGCGGTTATTGTCGAGGAAAGGGTCAGCATCGCCAATGGTGAGAATGATGTCGCTCTCACGCAGCCTGTCGAGCCGCTAATCGCCGCCGAGCCCAGGCAGAAAATGCGTCGGCGTGTGGAAATAGACGCTGTCGTCGTAATAGCCGTCGAACAGGTCGCCGAAGGATTCCACCTTCATCGTCAGGTCGTAGCGGCCGGAAAAGGCGACGAGCTTGCGGAAGAGATGCGGATGGCGAAAGAACAGGCTTGCCGCCTGGAAGGCGCCGAGGCTGCAGCCATGCACGATGGTGCATTCATGCGAATTCTTCGCCGCCATCAGCGGCAGCACCTCATTCAGGATGTAATCCTCGAGCGCACCATGCCGGCGGATGCGCTCGGCCGGGTGACGGTGGAAGCCATAGAAGGTTTCTGCCGCCGGGCCCTCGATGCAATAGAGCTGGAGATGGCCGGCCCCGAGCTTGTCTGCGAGGCTCGCGACCAGCCCGAGCTGTTCATACTCGAAGAAGCGCCCGTCCCGCGTCGGAAAGACCAGCACCTTGGCGCCGGCATGGCCGAACACTACAGCGCCGCGCGTCTTTTCAGACGCGCAAAGGACGCTGTAGCACTTTGAATGGCTGCATAATTTTGTCCGTAAATCGAGTCCGATTGAAGGAATTATGCAGCAGCATCTCCATGTCTCGATGCAGCCGCTGTCTGTACCAGCGCAGATATTCGCGGTTCATGGCACCCTGAAAAACTGTCCCACCTTGTCGCGGAGAACCGCCTCTTGCTCAGCGCTGCCAGGATAGTCGAAATGCCCGGCATCCAGGATGAAGATTTCATTAAATTTCGGTAGCGCATTTGCGACAGCGAACTGACAGGGTGGCGCCACCGAAGGATCGAACAGCGCAACGGCAACCAGCATCGGCACCTTGATCCGCGAAGCGGCCGTTGCCGCATCGTAGAGCCGAAGCGTCTCGAGCACATCTGCGTGTTCCTTATGATACTCCTGCACCGATTGCGCGCTGCCGACGGTCGGCAAGATCAGCCGCAGCGGCTGATCCCCGGAGCTCGGCAGCGCAAGGTGACCGCGATCGATGCGCTGGTCGTAAGCGATCGCCATCGCCCCGACACCGCCGCCGAAGCTGATGCCGCTGTAGCCGATATGCCCCGAAAGCCAAGGATAGAGCGCAACAAGTGTCGAGACGGCAAGCCACAGATCTTCGACGCAGCCGCCGATGATATAGGATTTCGGCTTGTCGATATCGTGGAGCACATGCCAGGAGGGATTTTGCGAGATCGGCGGACGAGCGCTAAGCGACAGCCCGCGGCAGCAGGGAAAAAGCACCGCCGTTTCCTTGACCGGCAGATCGAATTCAGGCCGATCCCGCCCGCCATAACCATGCCCGACGACGAGCCCGCGCCGCACCTCCCCTCGACGCGGCAGGATGAGCCAGCCGCCGATCCTGAATGAACCGGTCGAGATATAGACGAGATCGAGCACGTGCCAGTCGGCATGGGTGATCTTGCTCCGGCGCAGCACCGGCTGCGGATCAACCGCCAGCGCCCTGAGATAACGCGCCTCCCAGAAATCGTCGAAACCCTCAGGCGCCTCGGGCTGCTTGACGGCAAGGAGGTCTGCGAGCTGCATGCCGTAGGTCGGATCAAAGTCGAAGGGATGTGTCGTCGGAATACTCATCCAAGGCTTGTCTCGTGAAAAGGCCGGCGGCGCAAGACTCTGCCTTAGCCAGCCGATAAACCTTACCGGAACTCGGGCACCTTTACGCGGTCAGTCGCCTCGTATCGCCTTGATGTGTCGAAGAGCCTGCGGCCAACGGCGCGCGCAGTCTCCAGATGGGCGGCCGCATGGTTCGGTCCGGCTTCGAGCAACAGCTCCGATGTCACGACGCGGGCGCCGCAATAGTCGAAGATCCCGTGATCGATCTGCGTCTTCATGGCGCCGAAATAGCCGTGCCGCACATAGGTCCCTGCATCGGCGCCGCCGAGGCCGACCAGATGCACCGGCAGGCGGCCAAGCAACTTCACCAGCCCAGTATCCGGGCGATCGTCGTAAGCCCAGCCATTGGTGAACACCCGGTCGATCCATCCCTTGATAAGCCCCGGCATCGACCACCAGTAGACGGGATAGACGAGCACCAGCGCATCGGCGCGGTCGATCCTTGCCTGCTCGGCGGCAACGTCGGCGGGCAGCACCCCTTTCCTCAGATGCCGAGCAATATCGGCCGCGGTGAACCGGGGATCGAAGCCCTCGGCCGCGAGATCGGCAAACTCGACGGAATGGCCGGCATCGGAAAGTGTGACACCTTCGGCAAGATGGGCGGCGACGCGGTGGGTGAGCGACTGGGGATCGGGATGCGCGACGACGATGAGCGCGTGCATGGCGAAAACTCCTGCTGAATGATTGCGGATGGAAGACGCAGCCTGTATACCTTTGGTAAGCTACTTTCAGTAAGTTACTTTTGGTATATAGCGATGTCAAGCGCCCAAACAATAAATCAGCCGACAGATCCGCAACCGCGTCGCCGCCTGTCGCGGCAGGATCGGCATCGCCAGTTGCTCGACGTCGCTTGGCAGATCGCCCGTGACGAGGGAACGGAAGCGCTGACCCTCGGCCGGCTTTCCGAGCGGGCCGGTGTAACGAAACCCGTGGTCTATGATCATTTCGAAACCCGCCCCGGCCTGCTCGCAGCGCTCTACCGCGAATTCGACGCCCGCCAGACGACTGTGATGGACGCAGCCCTTGCGGCAAGCCAGCCGTCGCTCGCCGACCGGGCCACAGTCATCGCCACCTCCTATGTCGACTGCGTGCTTCTTCAGGGCCGCGAAATCCCCGGTGTGATCGCAGCACTTGCCGGCTCGCCGGAACTCGAAAGGATCAAGCGCGAATACGAAGCGGCCTTCATCGAGAAATGCCGCATCGCGCTTTCGCCCTTTACCGGTGCCGGCACGATCGCCGCAGCCGGCCTCTGGGCCATGCTCGGCGCCGCCGAAGCCCTCTCCTATGCCGCCGCGTCGGGCGACATCACCGCCGTCGAGGCAAAGAACGAACTCTTCGAAACTATCGTCGCGATGGTGGCGAGAAGTATGGGCGGCGGCACGCATCCCGATCACCTGCGCAATACGGCCGGCCTCGCATCGAGATGATCCGGCGGGAATACCTGTATCGAATCCACCGCCCGCTTCGCCATGGAACTCGGTTATTTCGCGACCCTGGTGAGCGACGCGACGGCCGCCTTCTCGCACCTAATGATGCATGCGGCGCACAAGCTGGACGGCCCGACCTAGGCCCATGCTATTCTGACGATGGCCGAACTTTTCGAAGTCTTGCCCAAGGCGTCTGCTTCAAAGGACAATGCCATGACCATTCTCTTCAAACTGCTCACAAGTGCCGGCTCGGAATCCCTGAACCGCGACCGGCGCAGGTTCCTGACCACCGCGGCGATCGGGATCGCCGCCGCGGGCGCGCGCAGCCTGTTTCCGTCCTATCCGGCATCGGCTGCCACGGGAGATGCTATCCGCCCGTTTCGCGTCGACACTCCCGAGGCGGACCTCCTCGACCTTCGCCGGCGCGTGCTGGCAACACGCTGGCCCGAACGCGAGACGGTCGACGACCAGACGCAGGGCATACAGCTCGAGAAGATCAAGCCGCTCGTCGATTATTGGGGCACCGGCTACGACTGGCGAAAGGCGGAAGCGAAGCTGAACGCGCTGCCGCAGTTCATCACCGAGATCGACGGCCTAGACATCCACTTCATTCACGTCCACTCGAAACATCCGAATGCCCTGCCCGTCATCATCACCCATGGCTGGCCGGGATCGGTATTCGAGAACCTCAAGATCATCGGCCCGCTCACCGATCCGACCGCTCATGGCGGACGCGCCGAAGATGCGTTCGACGTGGTCATTCCGTCGATGCCGGGCTACGGCTTCTCCGGCAAGCCGACCGGCACCGGCTGGGGGCCAGACCGCATCGCGCGGGCCTGGGCGGAACTGATGAAGCGCCTCGCTTACAGCAGCTACGTCGCCCAGGGCGGCGACTGGGGCTCGCCGGTCTCCGGCGCAATGGGACGGCTCGCGCCACAAGGTCTGCTCGGCATCCACATCAACCTGCCGGCTGTCGTGCCGCCCGAAGTTGCCGCGGTGCTCGCCGCGGGCGGGCCGGCGCCGCAGCGACTCTCCACCGAGGAACGCGCGGCGTTCGATGCCCTCAGCGCCGCAGCCAAGATGGGGAACAGGTCCTATGCCACGATGATGGGCACGAGGCCGCAGACGATCGGCTACGCCATATCGGACTCCCCGGCCGGCCTTGCGGCATGGACGCTCGGTCATCCAGGCTTCACGCACTGGACCTACGACAGCAGCGATCCCGAAAAGTCTCCCGACGAGGTGCTCGACGACATCACGCTTTACTGGTTGACCAACAGCGCCGCTTCCTCGGCCCGGATCTACTGGGAATATGGCGGCGGGCGCAGTCCCGTCCTTGCGGCCGGGGAGAAGACCTCCAAGATCGCGCTTCCGGTCGCCATCACCGTCTTTCCTGGGGAGAGCTACCAGGCCCCGGAGACATGGGCCCGTCGCGCCTATCGCAACCTTATCTATTTCCACAAGGTCGACAAGGGCGGCCACTTCGCCGCCTGGGAGCAGCCGGAGCTCTTCTCCGCCGAGCTTCGTGCAGCGTTCAGGCCGCTGCGCCGACCGATATGAGAGGAGCGGCGGCCCCTCGCCGCTTAGGGATGCCGCCGCGGCCCTGCCGCTTCCCGGCCTCGGCATCAGTCCCTATTCTGCCCCGCCGCGTCGAGGATCAATCGGACGATCTCGTCGGGGTGGGAGATCAGCGACAGATGGCTGGCCTTCACCTCTATCGTCTTCGCGCCCATGCGCTTGGCCATGAAGCGTTCGAGATCGGGATTAATCGTCCGGTCCTCGGTCGAGACGGCATACCAGCTCGGCTTCGAACGCCAGGCGGCCTGCGTCGTCTTGCCGGTCAGCAGCGCCTTCTGGAACGGTTGCTGCACGGCATAGAGCACTTTCGCCTTCGTCTCCGGCAGGTCGCCGGCGAAATCACGCAGGAAGGCTTCCTCGCTCAGCCGACCCTCGTCACCGTCGAAGACGATGCCGGCCGAAGCCGGCGGCGTTGGGAAAGTCTTAGCGAGAGCGGTATAATCCTCACCTGCATCCGGTGCCCGCGCCGCCACGTAGACGAGCGCCGAAACATCCGGGTGCACGCCGGCCTCGGTAACCATCATGCCGGAAAATGAATGCCCAACGAGAACCGTCGGGCCATCCTGTCGGTCGAGCACCCGCTTCACGGCAGCGACAGCCTCCGGCAGCGTCGTCAGCGGGTTCTGCACCGCCGTGGCATTGAGTCCAGCCGCCTGCAGGCGCGCGATCACCTCGGTCCAGCACGAGCCGTCGGCAAACAGCCCGTGCGCCAGCACGACGTTGCGCGCCTTTATGGGAGCGGATGTCGCGGCCATGCCGCGTGTGGCAAGCAGAGAAGCGGCAGCGCCGGCAACAAGGGCGGCCGAGAAAGTCCGTCTGTTCATCATCATGATCTGGTTCCTTGTGCGTCCAGGAATTGAAGGATCGAAAGCATGTCGGCTCGGGACCGAAGAACGGAAGCCAAGTCAAAATCGGTTGGCCTGTGATGCCATGTCGGAACGGTTCGCTAGCCGGGCGCGAGGCACTGGCCTTCGTCGGGTTGCGCGCTCCCGTCGTCAAACTCGGTATTTGAAGCGGCTTCTTGTATGCAGAAGGCTGCTTTCTGGAGATTTATGTATTCCCATCCGACATAAAGTCAATTATTGAATACGTAACACCTTCGTGATGCCAAAAGTGTATACGCAGAAGGGGCACGCAATCGCATACGCGGGCGCTTGGGGCCGATGCCTGAAACAGATCGGAGATGACGGAATGGCGAATGGTTTCGAAACCGAGGATGACGGCGATGATCGCGGCTTGCTCTCCGATCGCATTCGCAACGCCCTGACCGACGAGATCGCCGCCGGCACGCTGGCGGCGGGCGCAGCGTTGGACGAACAGCAGCTTGCCGATCGTTTCGGCGCCTCCCGCACGCCGGTTCGCGAAGCGCTGCGTCAGCTGGCGGCGGGCGGCCTCGTCGAGCTTCGCGCCCGGCGCGGCGGCGTCGTCGCCCGTATGACGCCGGAACGCATCATGGAGATGTTCGAGACGGTGGCCGAGATCGAGGCCGTCTGCGTCAGGCTCGCGACCTACCGCATGACGCCGCTGGAGCGCAGCCGCCTGATCGAACTGCACGAGCTCTCAGAGCCGATTGTCCAAGCCGGAAATTTCGACGCCTATGACAGCTTCAACCGCCAATTCCACGAGACCATCTACCGCGCCACCCACAACGGCTTCCTCGCGGAGCAGGCGATCGCCATCCGCAACCGCCTGAACGCCTTCCGACGCACGCAACTGCGCCAGGGCGAAAGGCTGAGCCGCTCCCGCGACGAACACGAGGCCATCATGCAGGCGATCGCCGAAGGCGACGGCGAGATGGCGTCACGGCGCATGCGCGCCCATATGCTCAACGCCGCCACCTCGCTCAGCCGTTTCATCGAGGCCAACAAGCCGGCGTGAATCTCCCTAAGGAATAGGGCAGTGGTATTTATAATGAGCCATGGTGGTCATCAACTCGTCGCCGGTGGCCCCGCGTATGCCGGGATTCTCCTCCAGGAACGTGCATAGCGTATTGCCGATCGCTTCCGCCGTAGTTCCGACTGGGATACAGACGTTGACACCAACGGCGATTGCAAAATGCGCCGAGTTCACCATCCTGCTGGGTCTGGGAGCGGCTTCGGTAAAAATGCGACGAGCGAGTTGCTCATCCCTATTCCATTTGTCCAACCAACCGGCAACATACCCGACGACAAACTGCCGGGACTCGCTGCAATCAGAATAGAGAACGTCACCGCTAGAAAACCCGGCTGGAATCTTTGCAGAAACCGTTGCCAAAAGGGTGGCGACAAGAATGCCCGACATCACATCTCCAAAGCTCGCAATAACGCAGAGCTTTGATCGGGAACGTGTCGGAAATTAGCTTAAAACGTGTCTTCTTTTTTTCTGCAACCAAAAAACAAAATGACAGCTAATCTCACCTCAGCCTCAATCGAACCGACTGACCTCAAGCCCGCTGCCGACCGGCAGCAGCACGCTTGATATCCCTGGCTTGGCACGGACAGCCTCACCATAGCGTTTGAGATCATCGCCTCCCGGGCGCAGCATGTTGTCGGCAACGATGATCGCGCCCGGATTGAGCTTGGGATAGAAGGCTTCGAGGCAGGGAACGTAGAGATCCTTCCACAGATCCACCAGCACGAAGTCGATGCCGGAGGAAAGCGCGCCGATCATCTGGACGGCATCCCCGACCTTGAATTCCACATACTCGGCAAGCCCTGCCCTGACGGCCATGTCGCGTGCGTAGGCAGACTTGTAGTCGTGCATTTCCATGGTGATCAGCCGACCGCCGGAAGCGCGCGCGGCTTCCGCCAGCCATATCCCGGAATAACCGAAGGAGGTGCCGAGTTCGAGGATCGTCGGCGCCTTGAGGCTCCTGGCGAGGATATTGATGAACTGCCCAGTCTCTGGTCCCACCGCGCGCAGCCGCTGATCCTGTCCTCCGTCGCGGCCGCCGGGAGGCAGTTCGCGCGGGCTGTTATGCTCGGTCTCGATCATCGCGTGATAGATGTCGAGCACGTCCTGGATTTCGGTGTCCATTGTCTTCTCCATGACCGCCTGCACGAAATTCCTGCGCGTTGAGCAGATGATCATTGCCCGACCGAAACACCGCCGGAAAGTTAAACTTTGGCAATCATCGCCCTTGTTGGCCACCTTGCCGTTGCACATGCCGCCGGCGTCGGTTACATCATGCGCTCAATGGTCGGGTCACCCGGCCACGTAAGCGTTAACGTCACTCAACGCGTATGATCGAACGGCTTTTGCGGCTTCGATCTGCGCGACTATGTCCTGCGGATCGAGCTTCAAAGCCCCGGAAGGACACATGGATAACAATCAACTCAAAGAACAGACTTCACCCGCCCCTGTCATCGAGCGGATCCGCCACGACACGCGACGGCGCACCCTGATGGTCGAAAGCGTCATCGACATCACCCCCAGCATGCGCCGCATCGAATTGACCGGCGGCGATCTCGCCGACTTCACCAGTCTTGCACCCGATGACCACATCAAGATTTTCGTACCGGCCACCGATGGCGGGGAAGAACGCCGTGACTACACGCCGCGCCGCTACGACAATGCCGAACGCAGACTGACCATCGACTTCGCCTTGCACGAGGCGGGCCCCGTGACCCAATGGGCGATCGACGCGCGCCCCGGCGACAGGCTCGAGATCGGCGGACCAAGGGGCTCCGCCGTGGTTTCGAAGACACTCAAACGATGGCTGCTGATCGGCGACGAAACGGCACTGCCGGCAATCGGCCGCCGGATCGAGGAGAGCAGTGCCGGAACCGTCATCACCACAATCGCAGCCGTCACCGGCCCGTTGGAAGAGCAGGTCTTCACGACATCAGCCGAACTGCACATCCACTGGGCGCATCGGCCTCTCTCGCAGGCAACCGATGCCGCAGCGCTGCTGAAATTGTTGAGCACGGTCGATATCCAACCGGAAACCTTCATCTGGGTCGCGGCGGAAGCCTCGGTAACACGCGATATCCGCGCCTATCTGCTGGAACGAGGTTGCCCGCTCGGCTGGATCAAGGCATCCGGCTATTGGGTGTTCGGCAAGGCCGACACGACTGAGAAATTCGGCTAGGGGTCATTCCACAGATTCCATTGGTGACGCGCTCTCACTCACTTCGCTCCGGATTTTATGATCCGAAGCGATCAGATGGATGTGAAGAGGTATGAATTGAGCGAAGTCCCCGCATCTGCCGGAACGCTGCGGCAGGTGGGCGTCCGCAACTGTGAGCACCGGGCGCCAACCACCGACTTATCGAAGGAGATCGACCACGCGGCGGGCAGAACCCAATGCGAGCGTCCATCCCAACATGCCGTGGCCGGCATTGATGTAGAGACCTTTGATGCGTCGGGAGGCGGCGATCATGGGCTTGGAGGTCGGAGTCATGGGCCTCTCGCCCGACCATCTCTTCAATTCGTCCGATCGGTCGAAAAGATCGGGCAGCACTGCGGACGCGGCCAGCTTGAGCGTGTCGAAACGCCCGACATCAAAACCGGCTCCGGGACGCTCGATGTCTGCCAGTCCGGCAACACGAAAACGGTCGCCGATTGCCGCAAAGGCAAGCTTTCGCTTGACGTCTGTCAGGCTGATACTTGGTGCAAGGCCGGATCTTGGAATGGTGAGCGAGTAGCCTCTGACGGAGCGTATGTCCCGGGCCTCGGGCAGATCGGACACGAGGGAAAGGATCTGCGGTCCTGCGGCGACAACGGCGGCGTCGACGTGAAGCTCGTCGCGATCCTCGAACCTCAACCCTGTCAGCACCCCTCCCGTTTGGACAAAGCTCGAAACCCTTCTGCCGAAAAGCGTCGACACCTGCCCGCGCCCGATCATCCAGGCGGTCAGCTGGCGGCAAAATTCGGCCGCATCGCCGAGGGCATCATCCGGGGTATAAACGGCGCCGGCAATCTCTCCCTGATACGCGGCAAGCGCCGGTTCGATGTTTTCCGCTTCCATCCGCGTCAGCAGGCGCTGTTCGAAGCCAAGGGCATTCTTGCGCACGACACTGGAATGGGCGGCAGCAAAACTCTGCCGGTCGGCGTAGAGATGCAGCTTTCCGGCGACACGGTAATCGAATTCGACATCGGTTTCCTTAAGCAGGATCGCGAGTTCGCAACGGGATTGCTCGGCGAGGCGCAGGATGTCCTGCGTATTGTTCCACCAACGCCTGAACGGGGTATTGGCAATAAATTTCAGCCCCCAACGCAGAAAGTCCCGGTCGAGTTGCCAGTGGATGCGGAAGGCCGGATCGCGCGCCATCGCAATGGCTGGCAGATGCTTCAGCAGGGCTGGCGATGCCATAGCGTCACCATAGGCCCAGGACAGTTGCGCGGCGTTGCCGGCACTCGCCCCCATGCCCGGCTCGCCCGCCGCATCGATAAGTGTCACATCATGCCCGGCCCGGGCGAGAAGATAGGCCGACGATACACCGATGACGCCGGCGCCGATCACCGCAACGCGCCCCATCTCAGGCCTCGTCGCCGACGATGGCCGTCAGCTCGACTTCAACAGGAACCCCACGTGGCAGGGATGCAACGCCGACCGCGATGCGGGCATGCGTCCATCGATCCGGGAAAAGCTCTCGGAGCAGTTCCGAAGCGCCATCGACGACCGCGCCGTGGCGCTCGAAAGCAGCATCTGCCGCGACATAGCCCGCCAGCCGTACGAAGCCCCGGATCTTGTGGAAGCCGCCCGCAGCTCCCTCCAACTGGGCAAGCGCATTGAGGAGCGCCCAACGCGCACATTCTCGCCCCTCTTCGATGGAGACTGATGCTCCGAGGTGTCCCGTCTGCAGCACCACGCCATCCTTCAACGGCACTTGACCGGAAATGGTGATGATATTGCCGGTCCGCACAGCTCCGGAAAATGCACCCGGCGGCGAGGATGCTTCCGGCAGAGCAAGCTCGAGCTGTACCAGCCGTTCGCGCACGCGATTGCTTCCAGCCGACGAAGCATTGCGTGCCTTGCGGGCTGCCGCTTCGGCGCTGCGGTCGACGAAGGCCCTCATGACATTCCTATCGAGTTCAGTCAGCCGGTATTCCGGGTGCCATTGGATACCCAGGCAAAAGCCGTCTGTTTCTCCTTCGAATGCCTCGATGATGCCGTCCGGCGCCCTCGCAGCGACACGGAATCGTCCGTGGCCGGCCAAAGCATGCCGATGCAGGCTGTTGACGCGCGCCGACCTCTTCCCGACCCAGTTGGCGAGCACGCTGCCCTGCTCGACGATGATCTCGTGCGCCAGCACGTCGGGGACATCTTGCGGGATGTGGGATACGGCGGCGGCCGGCAGCTCGGTTTGAAATTTGCCTCCAAGGCATTCACCGATCAGTTGCATGCCATGGCAGATGCCGAGAAGCGGCTTGCCGGTTTTCAAGGCTTGCTCGACCAGCTGAATTTCGAACTGCCTGCGCGCCCCTGTCACCTCCGTCCCCGGCCGCGCACCGGTAAGGAGGATTCCATCGGCGAGTGCCAAGGCCGGTGCCAGGTTCCGGGTATTGTAAGGCAGGATCAACGGAATTCCCCCTGCCTCGGCTATGGCGTCCGCATAGTTGGCGCGTACCACATACTCCTTCTCGGTCGGAGCATCAGGCGCTTCGCTGAGGTCGGGCGTCATGAGGATCACCGGCCAACGAGGTTCATCCGATTGCGTTGCATGCCGACGTGCGTCGCCGGTGGCAACGGTCGTTTCAATGGTCATGGTCTTGGCCTTGTGATGACGAGTTAGCGGGTGGCCGGAAGGGCTAGCCGGCGCGAGAGGACCGAGAAAGGCCAGGCTATCGCGAAATAGCAGAGGCCGACGGCAATGTAGATTTGCAGGGGCAGGAAATACTCGGTCGCCATTGACCGCCCGGTGAGGACCAGTTCGTTGACGGTAATCAGCGAAGCGAGCGAAGAATCCTTGAGCAGCGAGACGAAGGTGATGATCATGGGCGCCAGAATGACACGCGCGACCTGCGGCAGGATGATCAGGACGAAGCTCTGGGCCGGGCTGAAGCCCGCGGCCAACGCTGCCTCGCTCTGCCCGGCAGGTATAGCCTTCAGGCCGGCGCGGAAAAGCTCTGCGACCTGGGCCGCGAAACACAACGCCAGGCCCGCAATCGCCGCGCCGAAAGCATCAAAGACGATCCCGATACCCGGCAAGCCGAAATAAAGCAGAAACAAAACCGCCAGCAGCGGCACGCCACGCACGATCGTCACATAAAGGGCCGCAAAATACCTTAGCGCCGCGAAACTGGATTTCTGGCAGAGCGAAAGCAGCAAGCCAAAAACGAATGCCAGGGCAAAGGCACAAACGGAAAGCAGGGCCGTATTCACCATCGCCCGCAGGAGGAGAGGCAGCCATTCGGCACCATAATCGCCATAGGGCGCTAGGAAAGCGCTCATCCTTTCAATCTCCCATAACGTCTTTCGAGGAACCGCGTGACCTGCATCAATGGCAAGCTCAGCAACAGGTAGAGTGCCGCCGCCGTCGCGTAGATCATTGTTGTCTGGAAGGACGACGTCACCATTGAGCGGGCAAAGAACATGATTTCCGGCGCCGCGATGGCCGAGACGACGGATGTATCCTTGAGAAGCTGCACCGCGTAGTTCCCGAGCCCTGGAAGCGCTATCCGCATGGCCTGCGGCGTCAGGATCTCAAAGATGGTCTGGAGCGGGGTCAGCCCTGCGGCAAGCGCCGCCTCCGCCTGCCCGCCAGGCAGCGCGGCGAAACCGGCGCGAAAGATTGCACAGGTGATCGCCGCTCCGATGAGCCCGAGGCCCAGGACGGCCGCCGTGATCGACGTCAATTTCACGCCGATGCTGGCAAGCCCGAAGTAGAGGATGAACAGATGCGTCAAGGCCGGCACATTGCAGAGAATCTCGCAGCAGACATCGATCGCCAGATCGATGAATTTGATCCCGGCAAATTGCCTGAGCAGGGCGAGAAGGAACCCGAAGGCGGCTGCGAGCGCCAGCGAGGCGATCGTGACGAAAACGGTTACGCCGAGGCCGGCGACGAGCCCCTGGACGACCGAGAAGAATATGGAAAATCCGGTCATGAGGCGCCTAGTGCCGGATCTTGTTGAGAAACGCTTGCGTGCGCGCTTCGCGGGGAGCGGTTATGACCTGGCGCGCCGGCCCGGCTTCGACGATGGTGCCGCCGTCAAGAAACAGGACGCGATCGGCAATGTCGCGCGCAAACGCGATCTCGTGCGTGACGATCAGCATCGTGCGCCCTTCGGCTGCCAGCTCCTCCATCACTTTCAGAACCTCCTGGACCAGTTCGGGATCGAGTGCGGATGTCGGCTCGTCGAACAGCATGAGCTTTGGCTTCTGGGCAAGCGCCCGCGCGATCGCGACACGTTGCTGCTGGCCACCGGACAGTTCGAGCGGTGAGGCGTCGGCGCGGTGCGTCATATGGACTTTGGCCAACATCTCCAACGCCAGTTCGCGGGCCTCGGCAGCAGGCAGGCCGCGCACCTTGCGCGCCGCGATCGCCACGTTTTCCGTCACCGACAGATGCGGCCAGAGATTGAAGAGCTGGAAGACCATGCCCATCTCGGCGCGCTGCGGTGCAAGTTGCCGGTCGCTCATGACATGGCCGTTGCGCACGCCGATGCGCTCGCCGTCGAGGCGGATCTCGCCGGCACTGGGCTTTTCCAGAAAATTCATGCAGCGCAGACAGGTGGATTTCCCAGAGCCGGATGGGCCGATCAGGGCAATCTTCTCACCTGGCGCGACATCGAAATCGATGCCTTTGAGAACTTCGATAGGACCATAGCTCTTGCGCAGGCCTGCAACGCTGAGAAGCGCATTCATCGCCGTTTCCTTATGCGACTATATCTACGGCGCCGCGCGTCTTTTCAGACGCGCCAAGGACGCTGTAGCACTTTGAATTGCTGCATAATTTTCTCCTGAAATCGATTCCGATTTAAGGAATTATGCAGTAGGCGAAGAGGGTGGACGAAAGCTGCCGTGCAGCTTCCGTCCGCACGGCCGTTCAGCCGCCAGCTGCGCAAGACGGCAGCTTGTAATCTGCCGGGCGATCGACGCCGGCTCGGAAGTTTTGGCCCACCGGCTTGAACCAGACATCCGACGACAATCCGTAGCGGGCGCCGATTTCCTTCATCTCGCAAGTCTTCCACATGTCAGCGATGATGGCGTCCATCTTCTGGCGCAGATCGTCGTTCTTCTGATTGAGGCCATAGACCACCTGGCCGAGACCGGTCAGCAGCGGGAAGTCCGGGCTGTTATCGGTGAAGGCAAGGAAGTGCATTTTCCAATCAGGGTTCTGCTTGATGGCATAGGAGACCACCGGCGGATCGCCGATGACCGCGTCGATGCGCCCGGCAATAAGATCGCGCACGGCCGCGTCGGACGTGTCGTAGAGCGAGAGCTGAAGATCTTTGATGCTCTTCAATTCCGGAATGAACGAAAAGCCGGTGATCGTGCCGATCTTCTTGCCTTCCAAATCGGAAAGCTTGTCCCAACTCGTCTTCGTCGATTGCATGATGCCATTTTTGAAGTAGTGGATCGGCTCAGACAAACTCATGATCTTCGTACGCTTTTCGGTCCAGCCCATGGTGCCGAGCATGACGTCGACGCGGCCTGACTGAACGGAGGCGATCGTACCCGACCATTCCATGAGCGCCGGCTCAATCTTGAGGCCGAGCTTGTCGGCAATGCGCTGCATGATTTCACCGTCGTAGCCTATCAGCTTCCCGTCCTGCCAGCCGGAGCCGGGCATGTCGCCGGTGAAGGCAACCGTCAGCTTGCCCTGCTCGGCAAGTTCGAAAGCATTGGCGATAGATGAAAGGGACATGAAGCTGCCTGCCAGCAGAGCGCACGTCACCATCCTTCTCGAAAGAGAAAGTGCCATTGTTCTGTGATCCTTGATTTGTTGGTTCCCCGGTCCGGTGGTTTCTGCTCCCCGGATGTCGCGTTCGACGAGAAGAAACTTGACACTGAAGACCGCGCCTGAATTTTATAAATCAGACATTTTCTTTGAAAAAAGGACATGGCTGCGCCATGATCACATCCGAGCAACCTCCTGAAGCATCCGCCGGCGAGCCAGACTATGTGCGCTGGCTCGACGATCTTTGGGCCGAGCGGCTTCTGGTCGCACGCGACCGAAAGGCCGATCTCTCCGTCGGCATTCTCCTCTGGCCGACCTTCCCGATGATGTCGCTGACGGGTATCGTCGAGCCTCTCAGGCATGCGGCGGACTTTGCCGACAATTCCCGCCCATTACATTGTCGCTGGTCGATCATGGGGGCTCCGGGCCATGCAGCGGTCGCCAGCTGCGGCATCCGGGTTCATGCCGATGCGCCCTACACCAACCCGACCGACTTCGACTACGTCGTGGTTATCGGTGGCCTCCTGCCACATCTGCGCGCTGCACCCAGCAAGCATCGCGACTATCTCAGGGTGGCGGCATCGGCAGGTGTCCCGGTAATTGGTGTTTGCACGGGCGCCTTCGTCTTGGCGCAGGAAGGACTGCTTGCCGGACGCAAGGCGTGCGTTCATCCGTTTCATGCGGAGGATTTCCGGATTGCCTTTCCGCGTCTTGCCTTCTCCACGCGCGATGATTTCCTGATCGAAAACGGTCGCATTACCGTGCCTGGCGGCGTATCGATCCTGTCGCTGATGACTGAACTCATCCGCACGCATTGCGGACCGGATCGGGCGGCTAAGGCGGTGCACCAGCTTTCGCTCACGGAGCAGAAGCACATGAGCGTCTTCGATCACGGCCGCGCCACAACATTTCGCCGCACAGAAGATTCGCGCATACAGCGAGCCGTCGTTCTCATCGAGAGTCGGAAAGGCCGCGACGTCTCACCGGAACAGGTGGCCTCTATGGTCGGCCTGTCGCCACGCCAGTTCGCGCGTCTCTTCCAGGACAATATCGGCATGACCCCGAAGCGCTTTATCGTCGAGACGAGATTGCGCTATGGCCGTTTTCTGGTCGAAAATAGCCCACTGCCCATGACGGCGATCGCCTTTGAAATCGGATTCTCCGACTCCGCCCATTTCGCGACCGCTTTTCGCAAGAAGTATGGGAAGCCTCCCAGGAGTTTCCGCTGATCTTTGTCGGGTCACCACGGCAGGATCGAAAACCGACTTCGACACCATTGCGATTTAATCGGATACGATTTATATAGGTCTCATCGTTAGAAAGCCCGGACAGGATGGACCGATGCCGACATCTAAAGCAGCTAAGGGGCCGGATATGCCCGCGCCCGCCTCCCCGCCGGCGGGCAAGGACGACCGGAAACTTTCGAATTTCCTGTGCTTCGCGGTCTATTCGGCAAATCTCGCCTTCGGCCGCGCCTATAAGCCAATCCTGGACGAGCTTGGCCTGACCTACACCCAATATATCGCTATGGTGGCCCTCTCCGAAGAGGACGACCAGACCGTCGGCGTGTTGGGGGAAAAGATGTTCCTCGAATCCAACACCCTGACTCCCATCCTCAAGAAGCTGGAGTCGAATGGTTTTATCACCCGTCACCGCGATCCCGCCGATGAACGGCAGGTGCGGGTCAGCCTGACGCCGGCAGGACGCCAACTGGTTGAAACCGATCCCGGCAACGCGCTGCTTGGCGCCATCGGCCTCGGCGACGACTTTCCCGTCGTGCAGAAATCGGTGACGACGCTACGCGACAACCTGCTGCGGTCAACGCAGGGCGAACCGGGGAAATCGTGATCGCGGCATCAGTCGCCTGATCCGGGCCGGGTCTACTGCCGCAGCGGCCGGAACGCCGTCCTAAGCTCGGCAGTGAAAGCCATCGGCTGTTCCCAGGCGGCGAAGTGACCGCCCTTCGGCAGCCGGTTGTAGTGGATGAGCTTCGGATAGGCCTTCTCCGCCCAGCTCTGCGGCGCCTGGTAGATCTCATCGGGAAAAGCACTGACCGCCACCGGGATCTTGATGCCCCTGGGGTCGAAGAACCCGCCCGACGGATGGTGCGCGTTGTCCCAATAGAGGCGTGCCGAGGAGATTGCGGGTTCGTCAGCCAGTAGAGCGTGACGTTGTCGAGGATATCGTCCTTGGTCAGCCCCTCGGGCTCTCCGTCGAAAACGCGGGCGATTAGCCGGTAACTGCGGATGTCGTGATCGAGCATCCACGACGCAAGCCCGACCGGCGAGTCGACGATGCCGTAAAGCGTCTGCGGCCGGTTGTTCATCTCGATGGCATAGCCCAGCCCATTCTTGTAGAAATCGTCGAGCTGATCGAAGGCGCGCCTTTCGTCCGGCGACAGGTCGGCTGGCGGCAAGAGCCTTGGCGATGTCAGCCGGAACCGTGGCCGCCATGTTCGTGTGGATGCCGAGCAATCCCGGCGGCTCCTGCACCGCCATCAATTCGGTGACCGCGTTGCCCCAGTCGCCACCCTGCGCCACGAACTTCGTGTAGCCGAGACGTTGCATCAGCGTCACCCAGGCGTGCGCGATGCGCGGCGGGTTCCAGTTCCCCGACCCCGTCGGTTTCCCGGAAAAGCCGTAGCCCGGCAAAGACGGGATCACCACGTCAAATGCGTCCTCTTCGCTCCCGCCATGCGCCGTGGGATCCGTGAGCGGTTCGATGATCTTCAGCTGCTCGATGACCGAGCCAGGCCACCCATGTGTGACGATCAACGGCAGCGCATTTTTGTGCTGGGAGCGCACGTGAATGAAGTGGATATCCAGCCCGTCGATCTCGGTGATGAATTGCGGCAAAGCATTGAGCCGCGCCTCCATCTTGCGCCAGTCGTAATCCGTCGCCCAATGTTTCGCGAGTTTCTGGATTGTCGCAAGCTGCACGCCCTGGGTATCGTCCGCGACGGTCTCCCTGTCAGGCCAACGGGTGGCCACGACGCGCCGGCGCAGATCGTCAAGCTGATCCTCGGGAAAATTGACGCTGAAGGGGATAAGCCCATCACCATTCGCCTGCGCGATGCGCGTCCCTGCAAGCATGGTCATGGCTCCGGCGGCGGCCGTGGCCGCAAGCAGCTCGCGCCGCGTGGGCGTTGATAGGGATGTGGGTGGCATGACGCTCTCCTCTCCGTTTGATCTGTTCGGAAACGGACGAAGATCGACTGACCGACCTCGTTCGCAGCAGCAGGTCATTCGCGTCTGTCCGGGGACTATGCGCCCGGGCAATACAGGGGTCAACTTACCCTGTCAGGCTGTACCTCGACTGTCTCGATGGACGACTGGTCATTGCAAAGAGCCGTGGCTGCGGGCAGCATCGGCGCGAGATTGATGAGGAGAGGAGAATGCATGCCCGACATCGCGATGGGCGTCTTGAGCCGGAACGGAACCGTTCTTCTGGCCAGGCGCAGTTCGGAGCGCAAGGTGCACCCGGATCGCTGGAGCCTCCCGGGCGGCCATATCGAAGAGGGTGAAGACGCCGAGACGGCAATGTGCCGGGAATTGATGGAAGAAATAGGCGTGACGCCGGAGCTCTGGCAGTTTGCAGGACGGTTCGGATCGGGAGGCCCGCCCGAAGCATCCGTCACGTTCCATGTCTATCACGTCGATAAATGGCACGGCCGGCCGCGACTTATCGGTGATGAACACACCGAGCTCAGATGGTTCACCGCCGCCGCGATAGAAAAAGAAGCCGAATTGGCCTTGCCTCAGCTCACTGAGATGCTGGCAAACCTGGCCATGCGGGAACCAGGCACACCCGCTTAGGTCTCTTGGCGGTCACGACGTCTCGCCGGCTGAACGGGTTTCAGCGCGCATGATGCTGGACGTCGCCAAGCGCACCAGCCTCCATCATCTCGGCCGCCCTCGCATAACCGCCGCCCATCCCGTCGAGGAAATGCAGGTGCGAATCCGGCCTGTCCGATGGCACGAGACAAGTCATCAGCGCATGCGACTGGCGGTGCAGTCCGAAGTTGATCTCGCCGCGCGCCCTTGCCGGAACGAGGATCGCTTCGACCCTGTCGATCTGTTCCGGCGTGCAGTCCAGCGTCAGGCGCAAACCGTCGTCGAACTTGCGGAAATCCGAATTGGCGGCGACCTCCGACCAGCCTTTCGCATCGACCTGCTTCCCACTTTCTCCTGACAAAGGAACACCGCCGGGAAGCGGATGAGACTGGCGCGGCGCGGCATCGAAAACCGCAAGCACACGTTTCCCCAGCGCCGCAAAGACCTCGGGACTGATATGGTCGCTTGGCTCGACCAGCAGCGACAGGATCTCGCCACGTTGGCTTGGGAACGGGGTCCAGTCACAGCTGAGGCCAGCCAGATCAGGCTTCGTCGCGTAGCGGCCCGGCTTGACCAGATACCGGCCGCTCTTGATCTGCTGCTCCGCCCATTTGAGCCCTCCCCCTGCAAACATCGCATAGGTCGCTTTTTCCGAAGCCGCATAGCGGGCAATTCTGACGTCGCGCCCACTATTGCGGATTTCACGCACGGTCAGCAGCCCGATCCGAAGGGAAAGATCGAGATCGCTTCTTGCAAAGCTCGCGACCTGCCGCAACGCCGAGGTCGCGGCCATGATGCCGTGCGGCGGCAAGGCGAATGCCGCCCCATCCCCACGAAACACGAAGGGGAAATCGAACGAACCCCAGGCATTGCCGAGCGCCGCGATAACAGATGCGCCGGCATAGTTGACGTCTTCATAGCGCCCTGACCGGATCGCCGCGGTCGAGCTGACGACGTCGGTGATGCCGATCAGCCAGTCATCGGGCAACGGCTCATAGACATCAGGATCGAGCACGAGCGAAAACTCGTCATAGGCCTGGTGCGGTTGGGCGTGGCTATTGATCATGGCGTATTCTCCAGATCGGCAAGATTTCCGGTGCCTGCTATCTCAGGAAGGGGTCTGCCGGCGATCGGCAGGCCCTCAGCATCAAATCCTCTGGCGGTGAGGTCTACCCTTCCGCGCTCAGACAAGCTTGGTTTCGACGTCGATATTGCCGTGTGTCGCCTTGGAATAAGGGCAGATGCCATGGGCTGCCTCGATCAGCTCCTGCGCGACGTCGCGATCGATGCCGGGCAGGCTGACATTGAGGCGCGCCCTGAGGAAGAAGGAACCGTTATCGACGTTAAGATCGATCTCCGCATCGACCTCGGGACCGGCCGGCAGCGTGATCTTCCGCTGCGAGGCGGCGAACTCGATGGCGCCGATATAGCAGGCCGACCAGGCGATGCCGAACAGGTTTTCGGCAGCTGGATGCGGTTGCGGCAGCTTGATGTCGATCGTGCCATCGCTGCTGCGTGCAGAGCCGTTGCGGCCGCCGGAGATGTGGGTTTTGCCGGTAAAGAGAAGCTTCTCGGTCATGGTGATATCCTTTCGGTTTTTATTACGCATACGATTAAATCGGATGCGCTCTAATACGCCGCACCAAAACCGATGTCAACAACATTCCGATTTAATCGGATACGATTTGTTTCTCCGCCAAACCCATCACATCAAGGCAATCCTCGACGGCAGCTGCGCGAGCAGACCTACCCGCTGAGCAAAGTCACGTCTTGCCCGGGAACAGAGCCCCCTATAGGTTCTGCCGGCAAGCGCGAGGTGGCGCCCGTGAAAAGCCCGCAGAGATGACATGTCCTCCATAACAGCAGACAATGCGGGACAGTATGGGGACAGCCGGAAGCTCACCGCGCGGGCTCGGCTGCACAGCCAATACACCATCGCCGAGACGGCCTGGTTTCCATGGGTTGCGGCGCGGTTGTCCCTGAAGCCAGGCGCTCGTGTCCTCGACGTCGGCTGCGGGCCGGCCTGGTTCTGGGCAGCAACGGCAGGTCTGCTGCCGGAGAATCTTGACCTGACGCTCGCCGACCTTTCACAAGGCATGGTCGACGAGGCGGTGGCGCGTTGCAGCGCCCTGCCATTCGGCTCCGTCCGGGGTTGCCAAGCCGACGCAGCCGCGCTCCCCTTCGAAGATGGCGTGTTCGATGCCGTGGTCGCGATGCATATGCTCTATCACCTGCCCAACCCGGCCGCCGGCATCGCGGACATGTCAAGAGTGCTGAAACCAGGCGGCTTACTCGCGGTCACAACCAACGGCGCCGGCAATATGCGCGAGATCTACGAGCTAACGACCATATTCGGCAGTGCCCCATCCGATCCGGCTGCCGAAGCCTTCGGATATGACGCTGCCGAACGATTGATGCGGTCGCAATTTGGAAACGTGAGCATGTCGCAGCATCCGGCAAGCCTGCGGATCACTGAGCCCGAGGATGTATTCCTGGCGCTCACCTCCTATCCACCCGGCGATGGCGCCGGCGAACTGCAGCTCACCAGGTTCCGTCAAGCCATTGCCGATGCGTTCAGGCAGTGCAACGGCGTGCTTGAGGTCCGCAAGGAAACTGCGCTGTTCTTGAGCAGGAAGACGGCCTGATCCGATCACTGCATCTGCTGCGACGTTACGAGCGCGGCCGGCCGTCGTCGAACAGCGTGGCGAGCCACTGGTAGTATCGCGGCTGCTGCTCTCGCAGCTGGCTGCGCGAATAAGGCGGCCGATCGATGTCACCGAACAGGTAGACGCTGGCCGTGACCGCGAAGAACTCGTGACCATTGCTCATCATGTAGGAATCGCCCGGCCAGACCCGCCGGCCGATATCGAAGAATTGCTTGACATCGGGATTGTCGAATCCGCCCGGAAGCATCCGGTCGTGGTAGGCATGCAGAAGTTCATGCAGGATGATCGGCTTGTCGGGCGCAAGACTTTTGACGCGCAGGTCGATGCCGGTCTTGCTGCTGTAATGGCCGGGCCCGGCTTTTGCGGCGGCTGGGTTGGCCCAGATCCTGATCGTGCGCATGAAGGTGAGAACATCGGGTTTAAGATCGACATGCTCGACAATGTCGAGCTGCCGCTTGACGGCCGCGACCATCTCCCGGTCGGGCTCCGCGCCCTTGGCGTTGGTGAGATCGACCTGCCATCCATGATAGTTGAAAACCAGCGGATCGGCTGACGCCGCCCCCGCTGCCGAGATCATGATGGCGATGGCGGCGCAAAGCGCCAGAATTCTCGAAATCGGTCTCACGGCCCCTCCTCAACATGTCCGACGCGGACTGTTGCACAGGCACCCTGAAGGCACAATCGCGTCATCACGGCGTTGATGTCGCGCGCATAAAGTCGGGGAAATGCCGATGTCGCCGAGCGGCGCTCAGACCTTCTCTTTCTTCCTGATTTTTTCCTTCGGTTCCACCGGCGCATCGGGCGTCGGGGCCAGAAGTTTGCGCAGCGATCCGATCTTGTCCTTCACCAACGGCCGGAAGCGCGTCGCGCGATAGGGCATGTCGGCAGCACCATAACCCTCCGGCCCGTCGTCATTGCCGCGATTGATTTCCGCAAGCTTCACCCCGATGAAGGTGCCGTCGATATAATGGGTATATTCGCCCACCCAGCGGATCGTATAGATCTCGCCTTTGCGGATGAGCTGGTCGATGCTGACATGCTTGAAGGTATCGTTGATGCAGACGACCTTCTGGCCGACGTGGAAATCATAGCTCATGGATCAAACTCTCGAAACGGCAATCCGCCTGGCCGATCTATAGCGTGCCCTGCGGCGGGGATGAACCGTTTTCTGCCAGCCGGCCCAATTGCGGCCGCAACATCAGCATCCGCCGCATGGTTCAGGAGGACATGCATCAGTCGCAATAGGCCTTGCCGCTTTTGCGGGAGCGAAGATCGAAGTGGAAGTGGTTCCAGTGCTCCGGGTTGCTGCCAGGCCCCAGCACGGTGTTGAAATAGCGGCAGCTGTCGCTGCGCACCGCCTTCAGCAGCCGCCCCTCGCGCAGCGAGAACAGGCCCTTCTTGCGCACGTCGATCTCGTGGCCGTTCTTCAGCACGAACTTGCCGACGTCGATGGCGTTGCCGCGGGCGTGTTCCGACATCGGATTGTATTTCTGCCGGCTGTTGTTCATGCGCCGGCAGGAATAGCCGCCGAGCGGCTGGATCGTCTTGATGCCGGACCAGTAACGGTAGCGGGCGGACGGTGCCAGTTCGTTCTTGACCCATTTGGCGAAGGCGAGCGTCACCTGGCAGTTCAGCGTTACAGCCGGGCGGACGCCGATATTGCCGGAAAGCCCCTTCAGCGACACCGGATAAGGCACCTGGCAGGCCGGGCCGTTCGAAATCGGCGGCTTGTCGTCGAAGAGCACGCCCATGCGCTTCAGCTCGCGCCGGCAGGCAAGCTCGGACGATGGCATGACGCTGGGATCGACGGGTGCCGCCGGCTCGCTCATCATCGGATTGTTCGGCCGCAGCATCGCGACCTCTTCGCTCTCGTCCTCTTCGGGAACACGGGTCGGCGCCACCACCGGGCTGCCGTCGTTCCAGGCGGGCGCCCGGCTCATCTGCGTCTGCGCAGCCGGCTGCGGCATTGGTTGCTGCGCGGGCTGGCGCATAGGCTGGTTGAGCTGCGTCGGATTTTCGGTGCCGATGCCGTCGACAACAGGCTCGGTGGCATTGCCCTCGGCGATCTGCTGCTGTTGTTCCTGCGCCAGCCCGACGACCGGCTCGGCCCCGAGCTCATCATCCATGTTGACGCCGCCGGATGGGATCGCAAGATCCTGCGTGCCGCCCCAGTTCTGGTTCTGCTGCGCCAGCGCCTCGTCACTGTCGATCATCGGCAGCTTGCGCCCCGGTGCGGTTTGCGGCGGAGCGGCTCGTGCAGCGTGGCCGGTACCGGCAAGGTTCGGCGTGTCAAGGTAATCGACGGAGCCCTGGCCAACGGGCGCGCTGGAAATCGGATAGGAGGCCTGACTTTCCACAGGTGCCATTCGGACCGAGGGCGCCATGCGCGCCGCTGGCGCCCGCGCGGGCGAGATCGAGCTGACCCTGGTGCCGTTGTCGACATTGGCCGGCGGCACCAGTCCGTCGCTGATCGAACAGGTGGTCAGCGCCGCCGAAAGGATAACGGGCAAAAGGGTTCGCCGAGGAAAGGAAACAAACGCCATACTCTTATCGCTTCCGCAGGCTGGCTGGGCAGTGACCGAAAAAACTCACTCTAATTTTAATTAAAAACGGTGAATGAAAACTTACCGGCACAATCTGAACGCGACGGAATTGAAAAAGGCCGGTTTCCCGGCCTTTGATCTCTCCGCTTCCTCACGCTGCCCGTGTGTATCGGGTTCCTGCTGACTGCTCCCCGCGCAGGCGGAAATTCGCAAGCAGCGTCTTCAGCTGGGTGCTCTCGTCGGCGAGCGTGCGGCTTGCCGCCGTCGTCTCCTCGACCATTGCAGCATTCTGCTGGGTCATCTGATCCATATGGTTGACGGAACCGTTGATCTCGTTCAGCCCGGTCGACTGCTCGCGTGCCGCCGTGGCGATCGAGGCGACGTGGTCGTTAACCTGATTGACCAGCGCCTCGATTTCCAGCAGCGCTTCGCCCGTCGAGCGCACCAGCGCCACCCCGCCCTCGACTTCCGTCGCCGATCGGCTGATCAGTTCCTTGATCTCCTTGGCCGCATTGGCGGAACGCTGGGCGAGTTCGCGCACCTCTTGCGCAACGACCGCAAAGCCGCGGCCCGCTTCGCCGGCACGTGCGGCCTCGACGCCCGCATTCAGCGCCAGAAGATTCGTCTGGAAGGCGATCTCGTCGATGACCGAGATGATCTGACCAATGCGGTTGGAGGAATCCTCGATCCGGCCCATCGCGGTCACCGCATTGCGGACGATCTCGCCGGATTTTCCGGCACTTGCCTTGGTCTCGGCCACCATCTCGCGCGCCTCGTTCGCCCGTTCGGATGCCGTCTTGACCGTCGCGGTGATCTCGTCGAGCGCTGCCGCCGTCTCTTCGAGTGCGGCCGCCTGCTGCTCCGTGCGCTTCGACAGGTTGCCGGTCGCCTCGCTGATGTCGGAAGCGCTTTCGTTGACGACATGGCTCGATTCGGCGATCGCATGGATCACGCCGTTCAGTGCATCGACAGCGGCGTTGAAATCGCCCCTCAGCTTGGCGTAATCCTCGCCGATATCGCCGATCGCAACCGTCAGGTCACCGCCCGCAAGCTTCTCCAGGCCGACGCCGAGCGCCTGCATCGCTAGAGTTTGCCGCTCGGACGCCGAACGCAGACTTGCCTCGTTGCCGCGACGCTCTTCCTCGATCTGCCGCTGCCTATCGTCTTCCCGCCCGCGCAGCGCGCTACGCTCATCGACGGAGTCGCGCAGCACCAGCAGCACCTTGGCCATCTGGCCGATCTCATCGCGACGGTCACTGCCGGCGATCTCCACCGATGCTTCTTCGGCGGCAATCGCGTTCATCGCTGCCTTCAGCCGGGCGATCGGCGCCGTGACGCTGCGCACGATGGCATAGGCGATCGCGATCGTGGCGGCGGCGCCAAGCAGGCAGAGCACTGCGGCCCACATCGCGTTCTGGCGATAGAGCGCGGCAAGATCATCCGCATAGACACCGGTGCCGACGATCCAGCCCCAGGGCTCGAAACCGGCGACATAGGAATACTTCAGCACTGGCTGGTCGGCGCCCGGCTTCGGCCAAAGATAATCGACGAAGCCCTTGCCGTCCTTCTTCACCTTGTTGACGAACTCAACGAACAGGAACTTGCCCGTCGGATCCTTCATCTGGGAGATATCGGTGCCGTTCAGCTGCGGCTTGATCGGGTGCATCACCATGGTGGGACGCATGTCGTTGATCCAGAAATAACCGTCGGCGCCGTAGCGCATCGCGCCGATCACGTCCTTGGCGGCCGCCTGCGCCTGTTCGCGGGTCATCGTGCCCGCCTGTTCCATCTTGTAATATTTGTCGAAGATGCCGAGCGCCGTCGCATCCATTTGCGCCAGCCCCGCCTTCCGCTCCGCTTCCAGCTCGGAATAAGAATAGTTCAGAAAGAAGACCATCGTCGCCGCAAGCACGGCAAGCGTGAATCCGACGAGGCAGTAGAGACGGGTGGAAATCTTGACGTTGCGCATGAGGTTCCCGGCGATTCTTGTATTTGAGATCGATCGCATTCTGAATTGCCGGAATTACTGGAGCGTAAAGCTTAATTAGAAGGCAATTAAATAACGTAAGGTCAGGTGACAGCCGTAAAATTCAACCATTTGAAATCGAATGAAATTTCAATCGGCAAAGGCGGCAAGATTTTTCCCGCCGGCTGCCTCTAGCACCCGGCATTGCTGTCTTTTACAGCCCACGGCCTTTGCACTAGGGTACTCTCCAGTGAATCGCCGGCCCGACGCCGCACCCAGATGGAGAAAACTTGATGACCGATGCCGCCAAGCCGAGAGGCGAACTGACGCTGCGCACACTTGCGATGCCCGGTGATGCCAATCCGGCTGGCGATATCTTCGGCGGCTGGGTCATGGCGCAGATGGACCTTGCCTCCGGCATCCGCGCCACTGAGCGCGCCAGGGGCCGTGTCGTCACTGCCGCCGTCAAGGAGATGGCTTTCGAGCTGCCGGTCAAGATCGGCGATACGCTGTCGGTCTATACCGATATCGAGCGCGTCGGCCGCACCTCGATCACGCTCTGCGTCGAAGCCTGGGCGAACCGCGCCCGTTATGCCAAAATGGAAAAAGTGACGGCCGGCACCTTCATCATGGTGGCGCTCGACGAAGAGGGCAAGCCCAAGCAAGTCCCCGAGGAGTGACAGGCCGGGGATCGACAACATGGAAACGGTCAGCTCGCCGGAGGTCTTCCTTCACATCAAGGTGGTGATGGGCATGGTCATCAGCCTTTCGCTCGCCAGGGTGCTGACCGGCGTTGCCGGCATCGTCCAGCATCCAGCCAAGGCCAAGGTCTACCCCATCCATCTCGGCTGGGCGCTGTCGATGTTCCTGTTCATCATCCATATCTGGTGGTGGGAATATCGCTTGCAGGCCGTGCCGGCCATCGGCTTTGGCATCTATCTCTTCCTGATCTGCTTCTGCAGCCTGTTCTTCCTGCTCTGCGCCCTGCTCTTTCCTGCCTCGCTCGACGAATATGGCGGCTACGAAGAATATTTCATTTCCCGGCGCAAATGGTTCTTCGGCATCCTCGGCCTGACCTACGCCGTCGATATTCTCGATACGGCGATCAAAGGTCATGAACGCATCCTCTCTCTCGGCTGGGAATATCCCGCGCGCAACATTGTCTACATCATCCTCTGCACCATCGCCGCCTGGACTCCCAACCGCCGCTTCCACGCCACCTTCGTCATCGCCAACCTGATCTACCAGATAAGCTTCATCTTCCGCCTCTATGATGTTCTAGGGTGAGGCCCGGTCCCGCTCGCGGGAGTGATCGATCCAGTGGATCGATCACAGGGCCGAACGCCCCGAGCCATGCGAAGGGCCGGGCAGCGGCACCCACCCACTTTTCCTCATTTCTGTCCTTGTTGGAAGAAGTTCGGGTCTCTGGTGAATATCTGACGTCTAGATTCTACGCATATACCCAAACACGGAGACCAAGATGGAAGCTAAGACGGTTTGGGCTTGGTACAAGCAATTCTCGCATGATCCGGCCGCAGTGTATGACCGCATCTCAGAAAATTTTTTAAAACGTGTCGATCCGGCAGAGATTGCAAGATTTAAGGATGAATTTGGGCCGGTGATTCCTGAGGTCTACGAAAGGTTCCTCATAGAGATTGGAGCCGGGCGCCTGACAGAGGATATCACGCATAAAACAACTATAGCTTACTACAATTGCTTCCCGTCCCCTTCCGAGATTGCTGAAATTTTGAGGCGGGAAACGGTAGATTGGCTAATCTATCCGGAATTTATCGATGATGATGAAATACCTTGCTTCGAACTTCACAACAGTTCTGTTCTTGTTTTCAAGAAAGGCGAAGATGCCATTTATTTTCCGTTTGGAGTTACAAAGTTCGCCGATTCCTTTGACGAGTTTCTTTTCAAATTGATGTCGGATTGTGAATTCTATACGCATCGCGATTAGGCTTGTGGCGGATACAGATCGATTGCAGCAGCGAACGCCCAGAGCCCAAGCGAAGGGCCGGGCAGCCGCAAACTCCATATCCCCACAGCCGTCACAAACATCACTGGCCGGCATCCGTCACCCGCCACACCCCACCCGCCCAACGAAACCAAGCGGCCGCATAATGCGCAGCACATGCAAACGCCCCCAGTATCGCGATGTGATGCAAAAAGAACCCGATCGTGGACTCCTGGAAGTCCCAGAAATCGATCGACGGCCGGGCCATGAGCCGGTCTCCGATTCCCATGACGAACAGGCTGTGAATGCCGTATGCGGCAATTGCGCCCGCAACGGCACGAAGGCATGCGGTCCGGATCGCGTTTGGCGGCCCAACCCGTAAGAGCTTGCCAGTGACCACCATGATCATCGACCAGTGAAGGCCAAGATGGACGGCAGCGAGGATGAACGCCCAATAGGCCGCAAGGATGTGAATTTCGCGTGCCGTCCGCCCGCCGCTCAAGGGAAGGAAAGCAAACACCGAGCGGGAAATCAGCACGCTGGTCACCAGCAATGCTGATATCGCCAAGGCGATCGAGATATTCGAAGCGATTGTCAGAAAACTCGGCCTGCCGCGCGCCGCCTTCGGAAGCCTCGCCCACCAGCGTCTGTTGAAGACGTTGTGCGAGACGAGAAGAATGAACATACCCGTGCCGATCAATTCATGCGTGGTGTTGTCGAGCCACCAATAGGCGAGCGCGACAAAAAGCAGTCCGGCCGCGGTCAAGTCGAGCACGAGGCGGATCACGAAAAAAGCACTCACGATGCGACGCCCTCGCCGGGGTCTCGATCCGGCCTAGTCAATGACGGCTCCGTCAAATTCCTTGAGAGCGTCGAGAGTGTAGAGGAAGTCTTCGTCGGCCCTGGACGAATGACAGGACTGACACCGCGCCGTGTTCTCGGCCATGTTGACGCTGCCGTCCGGCTTGAACCATTGGAACTGCCAGTCGCCAGTGCGACGGTCTTCGTCATAATCGCCGCCCCAGCCGGGACCCTTTTCCATGACGAAGGTGCGATAGACTTCCCCATCACGGTAATCGACCAGCACGAAGTGCGTACCGTCTGGAACAGGCTGCCCGTTCTTCACCGCCTGGATCGCTTCGTTCGTCGTCATGATGTGCTCAGTCACGTTGCCGCGCCTGACGGTCGTGTAATGAACGAGGCCAGCCAATTCGGGCAGCGTCGTCCGGTTCGGCTCGGCGTCGACCTTCCACCCGACCAGAACCGCGACGCCGGCCATGGCAAAGAGGATGGAAATGCGCTTGATGAGATGACGCATGGATGTCTTTTCCTGGTTTTGTGCGGAAGATTCGGGCGACCGGCTTCGGCAAAAGCGGAAGGCCCCTCGTCTCATTCACGTCCGAACACGTCTTTCGCGACGGCAACGGCCGAGACCGCATTCGGCCAGCCGGCGTAGAAGGCAAGGTGGGTGATCGTCTCGATCAGCTCGTCCTCGGTCACACCGTTCTGGCGGGCCATGGCAAGATGGGATCTGAGCTGGTCGGGACGGTTCATAGCGATCAGCGCGGCAACAGTGACCAGGCTGCGATCCCGCTTCGACAGCTGCGGGCGCTCCCATATGTCGCCATAGAGGACGTCGTCGGTCAGTTCAGCCAGCTTCGGCGCGGTCGCGCCCATCAGCTGCTGGGCGCGTGAGCGCCGGGACTTGTCGTCCCCTTCTGCCGGTGTCTGAGCACTGACGACGCCCGGCAGAACGGCCAGCATCATGCCTGCCGACAGCATCAGGTTTCCCAACAGTTGTTTCATGGTCTTCACCTCATGATTTCCGGGATCAGTCGAGCTTCTTCTCGCGGAGGAACGTCGAGACCAGATCGGCGATCTCTACGTTGTTCAAGTCGGAGAACGCGAAGTGGGTGTTGCCGCGGATGCCAATTTCGGGAAGGTGCACGACGGTGACATCGCCGCCATGCCTGTTCACCGTGTCGCGCCACAGACGCGCCATTGCCAGGCGCACCCGCCAGCTGTCCTGTGCCGGCATCGTCGTCGGCTGGTCGGGAATGTTGTCGCCGTAGTAGATGATAATCGGGATCTTCGTCAGCTTGATGAAGTCGTCCATCGGCACCGGCACGCCCTTCAGCGTGTCGAAGGCGCTCGGCATATCGGCTGGGACCTCGCCTGCCGGGAATACGAAGCTGCTGCCGGGTTCGAAGGCAACGATGGCTTTAACCCTGTCGTTCTTGATGGCCGTTAGCCAGCCCGGTCCGCCGCCCTGCGAGTGAGTGAAAAGAATGCCGGGACCGATTTTCTCGAACAGCTTTGCCACCGCATTCGACACGACGTCCATGTCGAACGGCCCGGTGTTCGGCGTCATCGCGCGAAAATACTGGTTCAGCGCTTCCGGATCACGGGAGAATTGCACGCCGTCGAAATAGTTCGGCCAGATGCCGACACGGAACTGGTTGAACCAGAGCTGCTCGTCTGGCGTCGGCTTCACTGTTGTCTCGGCCATGCTCCGTCCCGCTCCGCCCCGGCGCGGCTGGTCGACGAGATAGGTGGAGAAACCTCGACGCAGGAAGATGTTCTGGAAGCCTTCGCGGCCGTCGGGCGTCGTCTCCCAGGTCTTGGAGAATTGTCCGGCACCGTGCCACATCACGATCGGGTACTGACGCGGGTTTGCCGGCACCTGATAGAAGACAAAGGCATGATCGCCGTGATAGGTCTGCCCCGAGGGATCGAGAGGTTTCAGCGGGTCGAAAGTTCCGGGCGCCGTCGTGCTGGTTCCTCCGACGGCAAAGCTGCCCTGCTCCTGGATAACCAATGGCTCGGGCTTTACCGCATCGGCAGCTGTCGCCAATGGCGCGGCAAGCTGCGCTGAGGCAAGCAGCAATGCGGCCAGGGTGTTGGACAATCCATATCGCATGTAGGCTTCTTCGTTTCAGATGGCGAGAAGGTAACGGCAACGGACCGAAAGGATTAGACGCCTCGGACAGCTAGGGTCTATTAGGCGGACTAATTAATCACGAGCTGTTGATAAGCCGTGATGGAATAAAATCGGCATTACTTTCCTCTATAGCGGAGCGCATCGACGAACAGGGTGAAGGCGGGAGATGCATGCCGCCTGTTCGGATAGTAGAGATGGTATCCAGGGAAGGGTTGGCACCAGTCCTCCAGAACCCGAATCAGCCGCCCGTCTTCAATGTAGGACTGAACCTGGTCCTCGGGCATGTAGGCCAGTCCCAACCCGTCCAGCACGGCGCCGATCCGCATGGCGATGTTATTGAACACCGTTTGGCCCTCGACACGGACGCGCAGTTCACGTCCGTCCTTCTCGAACTCCCAGGGATATATCGTCCCGTGCGTCGGCAGCCGCATATTGATGCAGTTGTGAGCCGTCAGATCTTGCGGGACATCAGGGCGCGGATGGTGGTCGAAATAGGAGGGCGCGCCAACAACCGCCATGCATACCTCGGGGCCGATCCGAACCGCGATCATGTCCTTCGCCAAATGCTCGCCGAGCCGGATGCCGGCGTCGTAACGCTCCGCGACGATGTCGGTCAGGCCGTAGTCGACGATCACCTCGACATTGATATCGGGATTATCAGGAAGAAATCGCGCCAATGCCGGGGCGAGAACGGAAATCGCAGGATGCTCGCCTGCCGTGATGCGAATAGTGCCAGCCGGCCGCTCGCGCATTTCGCTCAAGGCGGCGATCTCGAATTGGATTTCCTCAAATCTCGGTCCAACCCGTTCCAGCAGACGTTCCCCTGCCTGTGTCGGCGACACGCTTCTGGTCGTGCGGGTCAAGAGGCGAAGCCCCAGCTTCTCTTCGAGACCGCGCACCGTCTGGCTCAACGCCGATTGCGACACGCCGAGCTTGGCGGCGGCCCTGGTGAAGCTCCGTTCCCTGGCGACGGTGAGAAAGGCGACGAGTTCGTTGAAATTGTTGTCCTGGGGCATTCATTAGTCCGCCTTATAGGTCCATGCGCATTACAGCATCTAATCGAAAGCTGACACGAGGACTAAGTTCACGTCAACTCAACTGCGAGACCTGGGGCAGCCGCTGCGTCCGATGACGCTTCTTCGCCTTCGCCTCGCAAAACAAGCGCGGATACGACCATGAAAATACGCAATATCGGCGATCTCCAAGTCTCGGCACTCGGTCTCGGCTGCATGAGCATGAGCGTCGCCTACGGCCCGCCCGCCGACGAAGGCGACATGATCAGATTGATGCGCACCGCCCATGAGCAGGGCGTGACCTTCTTCGACACGGCCGAAGCCTATGGCCCTTTTGCCAATGAAGAGCTTGTCGGCAAGGCGCTCGCACCGATCCGCGACCAGGTGGTCATCGCCACCAAATTTGGCTTCGATATCGATCAGCAAACCGGTGAACGCCGCGGCGGCACGAACAGCCGCCCCGATCATATCAAGGCGGTTGCCGATGCCTCGCTGCGCCGACTGAAGACGGATCGCATCGACCTGTTCTACCAGCACCGCGTCGATCCCGACGTGCCGATCGAAGACGTGGCGGGCGCCGTCAAGGACCTGATCGCGGCCGGCAAGATCAAACATTTCGGCCTTTCCGAAGCCGGCGTTCAGACAGTCCGCCGCGCCCATGCCGTTCAGAAAGTGACTGGCGTCCAGAGCGAATATTCGCTCTTCTGGCGCGGCCCCGAAGCGGAACTGCTGCCCGTCCTTCAGGAACTCGGCATCGGTTTCGTGCCCTTCAGCCCGCTCGGCGCAGGCTTCCTGACCGGCAAGATCGACGAGAACACCAAGTTCGATGCGAGCGATTTCCGCAACATCGTGCCACGCTTTTCACCTGAGGCGCGCAAGGCCAATTTTGCGCTCGTCGACCTGATCAGGCGGATCGGCGATCGCAAGGGCGCAACACCCGCACAGATCGCCCTCTCCTGGCTGCTGGCCCAAAAGCCATGGATCGTTCCGATCCCGGGAACAACGAAGCAGCATCGGCTGGAAGAGAATCTCGGGGCGGTAGACGTGGACCTGCTCGCCGACGACCTCGCCGAGATCGACGCAGCCCTCTCCGGCATCGAAGTCCAAGGCGAGCGGCTTCCCGAGGCAGCACTGAAGATGACCGGCCGATAAGGCTTGTCGCCGATGCCGCCCGCCCTTTCGCTTGGGCTCAGGGCGTTCGGCCTCTGCGATCGATTCACTGGATCGATCGCCCACGCTTTGCGAGATCGGGCCTACCCCCGCAGAAACTGCGATCCCTTGTCGAACCCCAGTCCCGGAAAGATCTTCCCCGTCAAATCATCGGCAGACACATCGAACTGCCGGTACAGCATCGCCGCGGCGAGCTCGCGCACGTCGGCGGTCGGAATCAGGTCGCGGTCGTCGAGCAACTGGCCGTCGCCGATGCCCGGCCAACGGCCGAGGATGCGGCCGCCGTTGATGGCGCCGCCGGCAAGCAGCGCGCAGCCGCCGGTGCCGTGGTCGGTGCCGGCTGAGCCGTTCTGGCGCACGGTGCGGCCGAACTCCGTCATGGCAAGCACCACCGTCTTTGCCCAGATCTCAGGCCCGAGCGTGGTCTTCAACGTATTGATCGCCTGCGAAAGGTCCTGCACCGGCCGCTTGAACTGGCCGGCCTGGCCGATATGCGTGTCCCAGCCGCTGATCGAGAAGCTGGCGATGCGGTAATCGCCCTTCAGCATGTTGCCGGCGAGCGCCGCCACATCGGCGATCTTGGCGCCGCGCAGCCCCTCCGGCTCGACCATCATCGAGGCGCTGTCGGCCCGCGTCGCCTCGGCAAGCGCTTCGGCGAACGGCGGATCGCCGGCATAGAGCCGCGCCAGGAACTGCATCTCGTCGCGCGCCGGCGCCAGATTGGAATCCGACGCCCAGACATCGACATTGTTGGGTCCGGAGAGGATCAGCTCCGTCGAAGTGTTGATGTCGATCGCCTTGCGCGCATCCGAGCGCGGAATGACGGCGAGCGCCCGGTTCAGCCAGCCGGTCTTTTCCTCGGCGACATGCTCGCCACCGGATTCCAGCATGTCCTGCCCGTCGAAATGGCTGCGCTGGTCGCGGTAGGGCGTCGACACCGCATGCACGAAGGCGAGCTCCCGGCTCTTCCACAGGGGCATCAGCTCGGCGGCCGCTGGATTGAGGCCAAAATGGCCATCGAGATCGAGAAGCCCGGTATCGGGCGTCAGCGCCAGTGTCGGCCTGAGCGCCGCAAAGCCGGCATCGCCATAGGGCTGCACAAGATCCAGCCCGTCCATCGCGCCGCGCAGCACGATGGTGACGAAACGGTTGTCACCCGGCATCGCCGCGAAAGTGACCGGCGTGAAGATGGGGGCGGCGGCAAGACAGCAGGCAGAGGTCAGAAAGCCGCGGCGGGACAGCGAAATCCGGTTCGTGGGCAGCGTCATGGGCGGGGCCTCCTAAGCAGGTTCCGGAAAAGTGTCCAACGGTTTTCCGGCCAGAACCTGCGACAAAACCAAAAAGCTAAGCAGACGAAGCGTTGGCTTGCCAACGAAAGTCTGCTTAGCGGCGATTGAATTCGGGCGATGCCAGCACCAGCGTCAGCCCGCTGATCTTGTTCGGCGCCTGCGATACCACGCGGATCGTCTCGTCGCGGGCGGCATCGGCAAGCGTCGACTTCAGGAATTCACGCGGATCCTGGTCGCGACCGAACTGGGCCGCGGCCCGCCTTGCCCAGGCCAGCCGCTCAGCGAGCTGGCTGCCGGTGATCCAGGCGGAGAAGCCTTCCTCGAAACCGGCCGGGCTCGGCGGCAGCCAGGTCGGCTGCCCCATGCGCTTGAGTGCCCCCTGCCCCAGCGCCCGCGCCGTCTGGAAGGCTTTGAGGCGCTTCTCCCTCGCCTCGCCGGCGGGATCCGTCGGCACCGGCGCTCCTGCCATGCCAGGCGTGTTCGCTGCCATGTCGCCCTCGTCGGTACCCTGCTGGTTGGCGGCCAGGAAACTGCCGACGACGCCGTTGACCGGTCCCGCATTCAAAGCCCTCAGGCCGGCGACGACGTAGTCGAAAGGCTGGCGCGCCTTGGCGCCCTCGTCGCGCCAGGCGGCGGGATGGTCGAGCATCGCAGTGTAGACGGCGGTGAGGTCGCCATCCGTTTTCTTCCAGGCTTCGGCCATGTCGGACACCATCCCCTCGTCGGGCTGGTCGGAGATGAAATGCACCGCGAGCTTGCGGCTGATATGCGCCGCCGTCTTCGGATGGAGCGCGAGATCGTCGAGCATGTCGAGATAATCGTCGCGCGAGCGCCTGCGCCCGCCATAGCTGACGCCGAGCACCTCATGCGAGCCGGGTTCTGATATATTTGGCCGGAAGGCAATGTCCATCTCCTTGCGGTCGATGGTGAGCCCCGTCAGTACCATGGCAGCCGCCGTGACGTCCGCCTGGCTATAGCCGCTGCCGGCGCCGAGCGTGTGCAGCTCCAGCAGTTCGCGGCCGAGATTTTCGTTCAGCCCCTTGTTGCGTTTCATGCCGCCGGCCGAATCCGGCCCGAGTGAATCCGCCTGGTCGAGATAGATCAGCATGGCCGGATGGGCGGTGGCATTGCGCAGCAGATCGCCGAACTTGCCTGATATGAACGGCCGGACCGCCTCGGCCTCGTAGAGCGGCACGATGAGGCGCATCGGCAGGCTCTTGTTGGCGCTGGTGGAGAAATGATCGGTCCAGAAGGTCGCCAGCCGCTCGTAGAAGCCGTACGGCGACAACACCGCCTGCATCAGCCGCAGGTTCGCATCATGTTGAAACTGCTGCTGCGCCTGATGCTGCACCCCTTTGCGGATCTCGCGCTGCGTCGTATCGTCGGTCACCGTCTTGGCGTCCTGCCGGATCTGCTTGAGCTGCTGCTGCAGGCTGAGAATCGCCTGGTGGCGCATGTCTGGGCCGCCGAGGGGAAAGTCCGGCATCGCCGCCTCCCCCTTGCGCAGCTGGCCGATGAGCTCGTCCTTGCTGCTGGGCGGCGCCTCGCCCGGCCGGAAGCCATAACCGAACCGGATCGCCGCCATGGTTGGGAAAGACAGGCTCATGGCCGTTCACCTCATGATCACCGCTTAAGCAATTCCAACAAAAGTGCGTCGCGGTTTTGTGTCCGGAATTGCGTCAAACAAAAGCCAGAGCATTTCCGTGCCCGGAAATGCTTGAGGTGACAGGCTGCCAGCCGATTGCGACGCCAATCTGTAGGAAATGTGGCGATATCTAGACATGGACGATTTGTAATCTGTTGAAAAGGCTAAAGTTTATGCACGAAAGATGAAGGATGCACCAATTGCGATCAGGGCAAAGCCGATCGCATGGTTCCAGGTCAGGTTCTCGCCCAGCCAGAAAATCGAGAAGCCGGAAAAGACGATCAGCGTGATCACCTCCTGCATCGTCTTCAACTGAGCCGTCGTATAGACCGCCGATCCGATGCGGTTCGCCGGCACCGCCAGGCAATATTCAAAGAAGGCAATGCCCCAGCTGACGATGATGGCGAGGAAGATCGCGCTGCTCTTGTGCTTCAGATGCCCGTACCAGGCAAAGGTCATGAAGATGTTGGAGGCAAACAGCATGACGACGGGCCAGACGGCGGCGGGAGAAAAGGACATGGAGAAACTCGGGGGCTGTGGAGGAAGGATCGAGCCGGTGAGATGTCGGCGGGCTTTACCTAGCACGCCGCCATCCGACGGCAAGCCCTCAAGGCTCGGACCAATCGTCTCATGACAGATTGGGATCAGCGGCAACTTGCGCAGCGGCTTGCCTTCCAGCATCACCCTGTTGCGGTCAACGTTTTACGATCGCATCTGCGGTTGCAAAGTGCTCAAGAGCTGAAAGGCCGGCGACATCGCCGCCGGCCTTCATAACCGTAGGCAGCGCTAGATTCGCATCGCGCCATGCGGTTCCTCGGCCTCCTCCGTGCCGAAGCGGACATCCTTCTTCTCGTAGCCGAAGCCGGCAAGGGCCGCGACGATGAACGCCACCACGGCCGCGACGATCAGGAGCGCATAGGCATAGTCGCCGTCCCAGCGGGCGGCCAGCCCCGCCTGCAGCTTTGCATTGCCCGAGGCGAGCAGGTTACCGAGCTGGTAGGCGAAGCCGGGAAAGGTGCCGCGCACCTCGTCCGGGGACAGCTCGTTCAGATGCACCGGCACGATGCCCCAGGCGCCCTGGACGAAGAACTGCATCAGGAAAGCGCCGATGGCGAGCAGCACCGGCCCCGGCGCATAGGCCCAGAGCGGCGCGACGGGTACCGCGATCAGCGCGGCGATGACGATGGCCTTCTTCCGGCCGATCCGCTGCGACAGTGCGCCGAAGAACAGCCCGCCGCAGATCGCCCCGATATTGTAGACGATGGCGATGGCGCCGACCGTATAGCTCGAATAGTTGCGCTGGGTTTCGAGGAAAGTCGGGTAGATATCCTGCGTGCCATGGCTGAAGAAGTTGAACGCCGTCATCAGGAGCACTGCCCAGATGAACAGCGGAATATTCTCGCGCAGCACCGTCCGGAATGGTCGCCGCCCCTTGGCCTGCCGCTTCAGGAAGGCTGGGCTTTCCTCGACATTGCGCCTGATGTAGAGCACCAGCAGCGCCGGCACCGCGCCGACAAAAAACATGCCGCGCCAGCCGATGACCGGGAAGAGCAGGAAGAACACGATCGAGGCGATCAGATAGCCCGAGGGATAGCCCGCCTGCAGGATGCCGGAAACGATGCCGCGGCTTTCCTCCGGCACCGTCTCCATGACCAGCGAGGCGCCGACGCCCCATTCGCCGCCCATGGCGATGCCATAGAGCGCCCTGAGCACAAGAAACATCGTGAGCCCCGTGGAAAAGCCCGTCAGGAACTCGAACAGCGAATAGAGCAGCACGTCGGCCATCAGCGTGATGCGTCGCCCGTAGCGGTCGGCGGCCAACCCGAAGATCAATGCGCCGAGCGCCCGCATGGCAAGCGTCGGGAAGATCGCCACCGAGACGGCGGGAACGTCGGTATGGAATTCCTCGGCGATATATTTGAGAACAAAGACGAGAATGAAGAAATCGAAAGCGTCGAGCGTCCAGCCGAGATAGCTGGCGATCACGGTGTTGCGCTGCTGCGGCGTCAGCCGGCGCAGGCTTTCCAAAGCGGACATCTGATATTCCTCCGTCCGAAAGCGGCGGCGAGGCGGGCAATTCCGGATGCCGTCGGAAGGGGTGCCCGAAACGGGCGGGTGAGCTGTCAAGGGCTGCTGTTGCGCGGGGAGCGCTCGGTCGCAGTCGAGACAGCGGGGATAATGTCAGCGATATTGGCCTAGTTCCATCACGTTTTACGTGATCGACGCTGCCTTGCAGAGGCGCGGCAGCATCGGGCGCTCCCATTCCCCGACATGGGAACCTCGACCCCTTTCCTTTGTCATCGACGCCAGCGGGAACCCACAACCTCTCTTACCTCATTCCTGTGCTTGTCAGAGGAATCCAGCCACGGCGCGTCTGCGCCGTGGTTAATTGTCATACGACGAAGGAGTCTCTTGCGCCCAGGGACCTGGGCGCACTGGATTCCTGTGACGAGCACGGGAATGAGGGATAGCGGAGCGGGCACTCAGTCCAATCGGCAGGAAGGCGGATGCGGCCGCAACGGCCGGTCATCACAACCAACCTAACCGCCGCCCGGCACCCTGCCCCGGCACGCCCACGCCACCGATGCGAACGACCGCGGCCCATTCGGCTCGCCTGCCTCGTAAGCGGCCCTGACGGCGGCATCGACCGCCTTTCGCTTCGCCGGGTCAAGCCCCGCGACATATTTGCCGAGCGGTCCTTCGCCGGCGGCGATCGGATCCCAGTAATCCTCGAAGGAAAGATATTCCATCCGGATCAGCAGCGAGGTCTCCTCGACATTGGCCAGGCCCTGCGCGATGAAGCTCTCCTGCATTTCCCCCGGCCGCATCATCGGCTGGAAACAATATTTGCGGCGCAGGGGCAGAGCGTTTTCGTCGAGCATCGCCACCGTATCCCACATCATCCGCATGCCGGACATGCCGCCATAATGGTCCCAGACGGCGGCGGCGACCACGCCGCCCGGGCGCACCACACGTCGCATCTCGGATATCGCCTTTCCCGCCTCTGGCACGAAATGCAGCACGAGCAGCGACATCGCTCTGTCGAAGCGATTATCTTCGAACGGCAGTGCGCAGGCATCGGCCTGCCGGATCGTGATCCGCGGATCGGTGTTGCGTCGCGTTGCGGCCTCGACGAAAACCGGCGAATAGTCGACGGCGACGATCTCCTGCAGACCCGGCGTTTCCGCCAGCGTGAATGCAAGGCTGCCGGTGCCGCAGCCGACATCCAGCACGCGATCGCCATCCGCAAGACCAGCGAAATCAACCAGCATCGGCGCCAGCCGCCTGCTCCAGCGCCCCATCAGCCGCTCATAACCATCGGCACTTTCGACATTGAAACTCGACGGCATTGAAGTCTCCCCCCTTCAAGGACGATGGTCTGTCGACGGACAATAGGATTCCCCAGCAACCCTCGCAAGCGGAACAGCCTTCTCACCCGACCTTCGCGTCCGACCAGTAGCGCTTCGGTGCGCGCCCGAACACACGCTTGAACGCGTTTCCGAAGGCGCTTTCGGAGGAATATCCGAGTGCCGCGGCAAGGCCGGCGACCGAGACATCCTCCCGGCGCAGGGCTTCGCGGGCGCGATGCATGCGCCAGCGCGTGACATAGTCGAGGGGTGCAACGCCGACCAGTTCCTTGAAACGTTGCGCAAAGGCGGAGCGCGACATGCCGATCCGGGTCGCCAGCGCCTCGACCGTCCAGCGATGGCCGGGGCTGTTGTGGATCAGGCTGATCGCCGCGCCGATCTGCGGATTTGTCAGCGCGCCGATCCATCCCGTTTCGGCAGCACCCTCCCGGCCCACATAGGCCCGCAGCGCCTGCACGAGCAGGATGTCGCCCATGCGCCGCGTCATCAGCGTCGAGCCCATCTGCCCGTCCTCGAGTTCGTCGTCGAGCTGAGGAGTGCGGCGCCGCGGTCGCTGGCCGGGATATGAATGAACGGCGGTAGCGCGTCGAGCAGCAGCCGGGCGTTGCTGCCTCCGATGACGAAGCTGCCGCCGATCAGCGCGGTCTCGCCACCGCCGTGCCGGGCGATGTTGGAATGCTCCCAGTCGAAGAAGGCGATCCCGTCCTCCGGCTCCCTATCGAGATCGTTGGCGATCACATAGGCGGGCGCATTGGCAAGCAGGAAGGTGTCGCCCGCGACAAGCGAAAATGGCGGCTCACCCGGCAGAACGATCGAGCACGCGCCGCGCAGGACAGCAACGAACTTGAGCGCGGGCTTGGCCGGAAAACGAAACGCCCATTGCCCTCCGACCTCGAAACGTGTGCAGCGCGCACTCTCTAGCTCGAGCAGCGAAAAGACATCGGACAAGGGATCGATCATGGGTTATGGACGATCTCGACGAAATCATGGAGCAACCAGCATAGATTCTCCAGGCAGCACCTGCAATCCTCAAAAGCACAAAGGAGAACGAAGATGCCTGATATCAAGGACAAGGTTATTGCAATCACGGGTGCCAGCAGCGGCATCGGCGAAGCCACGGCGCTGCTGCTGGCCGGGCGCGGCGCAAAGCTCGTGCTTGGAGCCCGCCGCGCCGACCGGCTGCAGGCCCTGGCGCGACGTATCACCGAAAACGGCGGCGAGGCCGTCTGCCTCGCCATGGACGTGAAAAAGCGCGAGGACCTCACAGCTCTCGTGGCGCTTGCCTGCAACAGCTATGGTAGGATCGACGTGATGATCAACAATGCCGGCATCGGGCCGATCTCCCTTCTTGATGAACTGCGGGTCGAGGATTGGGAGGAGATGATCGACGTCAACATCAAGGGCCCGCTCTATGGCATCGCCGCGGCCTTGCCGGTGTTCCGCCGGCAGGGTTCCGGCCACTTCGTCAACACGCTCTCGACCGCCGGCCTCATCGTCAAGCCGACCATGGCCGTCTATGCCGGCACGAAGAACGCCATGCGCACCATCGCCGAAGGCCTGCGGCTGGAGGCCGGCCCGCATCTGCGCGTCACCAACATCTCGCCGGGATTTATAAGAACCGATTTCACCGGCTCCATGACCAGCCCAGAGATCAAGGCCGAGATGGCAAAGCGCATGGACGAGATGGCAATTTCACCCGATGCCATCGCCCGCGCCATAGCCTTCGCCATCGAGCAACCCGCCGATGTCGATATCAGCGACATCGTTGTTAGGCCGACCGCTCAGGCGTGAGGTATCGTTGGCAGCGACGGCTCCCGTCGATCTTGAACAGCAGGACAATCGCCATGCGGCGTGGAACGGTCGATCTGCCAGTCCAGCGCGCTTCAATTCTGCGATGTAGAGTTCGGACATGCCTTTGCTCTCCGTCATGCCCGGGCTTGACCCGAGCATCCACGCGGCACCCGTGAGCGGCCATGGCGTTGATCCGCGGCTTAAGTGTATAGCTCAAGGATGACGGAGAGTGTGGCCAAGGCCATCATCACCTGTCGGTGACACCGGTCAGATCACCGGTGTCACAGCGAACTCACCCAGCCGCCTTATCGAGCACACTCCAGTCAAAACCGCGTGCCCAGTCGGCGTAGCTGTGCCAGCCGACATCGGGGAAGTCGCGGCGCAGGGCGGCGATATCGGCGTCGTAGCCGGTACGGTCGAACCATTCGAACATCAGCGCCGTATCCTCGCTCTGCTGCCGTATCGCCGCGATCGGCAATTCCCGGTAAGTGATTGGGCGGCCGAGCACCTCGGACAGGATCTTCGCCTGCTGCGCGCCGGACAATTCGTCGCCGGCAATATCGAAACGCTTGCCGAACACCTGCTCGCGCCTCTCGGCCAAGGTCGCGACGAAAGCGCCGATGTCATCGATGGTGACCTGTTGCAGCACGCGGGCGGGCGGCAGCGCTGCGGCATAGACGCCTTGGCGCAGCCCGTCGATCGCCCAGGGCGCCACGGTGTTCTCCATGAAGGCGACGGGCGCGTTGATCGTGTAGGGAATGCCGAGGCCTGCAATGTGCTTCTCGACGAGATACTTGCTGTCGAAATGCGGTATGCCGGTCTTCTTGTGGGCATCGGCGACGGACGAATAGATCAGGTGGCCGATGCCGGCGGCCTTTGCCGCATCGGCGGCGGCAATGCCCTGACGGGTTTCCGCGTCCGTTCCGGCTTCGTAGCTGTTGCCCATCAGGAACATCGCGTCGACGCCCTCTGCTGCCGCCGCCACGGATGCCCCGTCATCGAGATTGCCGGCGACGACCTCGACCCCTGCCGCAGCCAGCCGCTTTGCGCCATCGCTCTCCGGCCGGCGGCTGATTGCCTTGACGCGGTGGCCTCGCGCGATCAGCGCACGCACGACCGCGCCGCCTTGCTGGCCGGTGGCGCCTGTGACCAGTACGCTTCGTGTATTGCTCATCTGTCTTCTCCTTGTTGTGACTGATGCAGCAGAGGTAAGGCCTGTCGTATTGAACCATAATGGCGTATAATTGGAAAACATCGTACCATACCAGGATACAATGCTCGATCTCAACGATATCATGATTTTCGCCCGCGTCGTCGAATCGGGCAGCTTCACCGCCGCCGCGCGCTTGCTCGGCATGCCGAAGACGACGGTCAGCCGCCGTATCGCCGCACTCGAGCGCGAACTCGGCATCCGGCTTCTGCAGCGCACGACCCGCAGCCTCAACCTGACGGCTTCAGGGCGTCTCTACTACGAAGAAAGCAGCCAGGCGCTGCGCACGATCGAGGGCGCCAACCAGCGGCTTGCCGAAGAGAGGGCCGAGCCTGCCGGCACGATCCGTATATCGGCGCCGGTCGGCTTCGGTGGCCACTTCCTCCAGGATGCAATCTTCGAATTTCTTTCGACCTACCCGAAGACGAGCGTCGAGCTGCGCCTGACCGACGACAGGCTGAACCTCGTCGAAAGCGGTATAGACCTCGCCTTCCGCACCGGCGTCCTCGAAGATTCTACCTTGGTGGCCCGCAAACTCGGTTCGATGCACCGCCTTCTCTGCGCAAACCCGGATTATCTCGCCCGCTGCGGCCCACCTGGTGTGCCTGAAGATCTCGCCCGCCACGACTGCGTCATCGCCGGCCAGGCCACACATGCGCAATGGTTGCTGGAAGGTCCGCACGGTCAGGAAACGGTCGCGGTTTCGGGCCGCTTCGCCGCCAACGAGATGCAGGCGGTGATGGCCGCCGCGATCGCGGGCCATGGCATCGCCCAATTGCCGCACCGATTCGCCGAAGCCTGCATCAAGGACGGGCGGCTGCACCGCGTTCTCGACGGCTATACGACCCCGGCCGGCGGCTTGCATGTCGTCTATCCCAGCAGCCGACACCTGCCGCCTTTGGTCAAGGCATTCATCGAACTGGCCGTCAGACGGCTGAACGCCACGGGAATCGGCGGCGGCGATGATTTCGCGATCGTCTCGCGCTAGAACAGGATGTCGTCCGAAAACCGCTCACACTTTTCGGCATCATGCTCTAGGAAATCCGCCCGCTCTCGCGCCGTCACACCTCTTTCAGCACCACCTTGCTGTCGAGGCTTCCGATCAAGGTCGCGCTCGCCTGGTTGAGGCCCATGATCTCCACTGCAATGCCGTGCGCCCCGAACCGTTGGACGACCTTGTCGAGTGCGGCAACGGCGGTGATGTCCCAGAAATGTGCCTCGGACACGTCGATCAGCACAGACCTGCCGATCGCATCCTGAACGTCGAAGGCTTCGACGAAGACGTCGGCGGAGGCAAAGAACACTTGGCCGGACACGCGATAGGTCAACCGCCCGGCAGCTTGGTCGGGCGCCACGTCAACGCGCAGCAGGCCGGCAACCTTGAAGGTGAAGAACACGCCGCTGAGCAGCACTCCGACCGTCACCCCGAGCGCCAGATTGGCGGTGAAGACGGTGACGACAACGGTTGCCACCATGACGGCGCTCGACATCCTGGGATGAACCACAACGGATCTAAGCGACGACCAGTCGAACGTGTCGATCGACACCATGACCATGATCGCCACCAGCGCGGCGACCGGAACCTCGGAGACCCACGGCTTCAGGAGCACCATCAGGATCAGCAGGAACGCGCCGGCAAATAGCGTCGAGAGCCGGCCGCGCCCACCATATTTCACGTTGCTCACCGTCTGGCCGATCATGCCGCAGCCGGCGATACCTCCGAACAGGCTCGCGGCCGCGTTGGCGAGGCCGAGACCAGTGCATTCACGGTTCTTCGAGCTTGGCGTATCCGTGAGATCGTCGACGACGCTCGCCGTCATCATTGATTCCAGCAACCCGACCATGGCGATGGCAAATGCAGGTCCGGCGATGACCCGAAACGTTTCAACCGTCAGCGGCACCGCCGGCCAGCCGAAAACAGGCAGCGAATCCGGCAGCTTGCCGAGGTCGGCGACGGTGAGAACGGGAAGTCCGAGCGCCATCGAAGCGACGGTCAGGATCAGGATGCAGATCAGCGGCGACGGGATCGCGGTGGTGATCCGCGGCGTCAGGTAAATGATGACAAGCCCGGCAATCAGCACGGCATATTCCATCCAGCCGGCGCCGACAATATGCGGCATCTGCGCGGCAAAGATCAGGATAGCCAGCGCATTGACGAAGCCGGTGCGGACGGATTTCGACACGAAGCGCATCAACACGCCAAGCCGCAGCAGGCCGAAGGCGATCTGGATTAACCCCGCCACCAGCCCGGCCGCAAAGAGATAGGGCAAGCCGTGGGCATGCACCAGCGGTGCCGCGACCAGCGCCACCGATCCGGCGGCGGCCGAAATCATCGCCGGGCGTCCGCCGGTAAAGGCGATGACGATGCCGATCACGAAAGAGGCGAACAGCCCGACCTCGGGATCGACCCCGGCCACGAACGAGAAAGCGATCACCTCGGGGATCAGAGCGAAAGTCGCCACCGCTCCGGCAAGCATTTCGCGCATGGGATTGGCGGACCAATCACGACGGATGGAGGAAAGCAGCATAGGATGGATTCTCGCAAAGCATGTCCGGCCCTACTCTGTCGAGCGGTCGCGTGATGGCATGCAGGTTTTGCGTTGTCTGGCGGATCGGCGGCCAGAAGAGCCACCCGGGGTCTCACCGGGTCCGTGGTGAATGCCTGTTGTATAGACGAGATTTTTATCGCAGCGCAACATTCAATTGCGCTGAAATGAGAAACGCGAAAGTCGACGACCAGCCTCAGACACCCGAAGCGCGCGCTCCTCGCGCCCCTCTGGATTGCGGAGCCCTCACTGCCAAAGGAAGTCCGGCCCGGTGCTCTGCGACGTCAGCTTGAGCGTCCCGTCCGGCTGAACGACATAGGTCTCGAACACACGGTAACCGAAATCGCCAAGAAAGGTATTCTTGACCACCGTTCCCGGACGATAGGGCGAATGGAGGACCTTTCCGCCATAGGTGAGGCTGCCCGGAAGCGGCTGCGGATCCCCTGCGCTGGCGCAGGCCGAGAGGGCGAAAAGAACGCCAATGAGCGCGTATTTCATCCGGACTATCTCCTCGGGCAGGCAGTAGCGGCCTGAACGACGTCGATCTCCTTCTTATCACAACGCAGCTTGCTGCTGTTCACAAAGCAGTCTTGCTGCTGTCGAAGTTTTTGCGTCGCTGCTCCGCCCGCGAGAGTGCGCTGGCGATCCTCTCATCGGTGAAGGGCTTGGAGATCACATCAAGCGCGCCTTCGATACCGTGACCGACATTCTCGGGACTACCGGTCACGAAGATGACGTCAACCCGATGTCGGTCGATCAACCGGCGCGCGAGCTGAGCGCCGCTCAGCCCGTCGGAGAGACTGAGATCGACGAGCGCGACATCACTTCTCTGAGCGTGGGCGAGAGCCTGCTCCACCGTCGAAACCGGGCCGATGGTCTGGTGTCCAGCCTCTTGCGCAATGCGTTCGAGTTCCAGAGCGATAAAATTCTCGTCTTCTACAATCATGACCTTCATGAATAAGCCTCCTCATAGACGGGCAGTTAGGCGCACTACCGGTAGCGGGTACAACGCAACCGTCCCCGGAATGTTTCCACTTTGAGAAGAATAATTTGGCGATCGGCGGGCAGCGCCGCGTTACCGGTTCTGCTATTGGTCCTTGTGGAGGAACCAGCCGATGGCGCGGTCGCTCCGGCATCGGGAAAGCGGCAATTGCCGCACGGAATGAATCCGGGTGATCGCCCTTTCGTCATCCGTATCGACGTTCATGCAGGCGCAGGCATAGCCGTGACCGGCATTCGTGTAGATATATTCGCCATTCGTCAGGTCGGGAATCTCATCCATTCCCTCAGCCGTCGGACCGCCTGTATTGTCCATGATGCCCCAGCCGCCATCGGCATCGTTCAGCGACTAGGTCCGCGTGGCGGGATTGTCCAGCCAGCCGCAGCGCTGCTCGGCTTGCGCTGCGGCGGGCGTCAGAATCATCATCAGAACAAGCACATGCAATCTTCTCATCGGCCCCTCCGCGTCGCAGGCCACTATGCATGGGCCGTGAGCGGCAAGGCAACGGCTCTATGGCGGGCGACGCGAAGATTCGAAGGCGCGGCACGACGGATCGGAGCTCGCCGGCCGCAATCCGCCGCGCTCACGGTTTCTCGTTTGCGCTCTCGGCCCGAAACGCCGCCTCCCCTGCATCTGACACCTCTACCCATTTCTTATCGGGCTCGGCGTCCGGCATATAGCTGTCGTGCCAGTTCCACCACTTGTAGGTCGGGGTCTGGGGATAGCCCTTCGGCGAATCCTCCCAGACCTCCTGGCGTCCGAGCGGCGTGATGTCGAGGTAGTTCCAGGTGCCACCCATCTGCTCGTCGCCGCGGTTGTTGATGAAATAGGTGCGGAAGATGCGCTCGCCGTCGCGGTAGAACACGTTGGTGCCGTGCCACTCGTCGACGCCGAAGTCCTTGTCGAAGCTGTCGGTGATCGTGACCCACGGCATCGTCCAGCCCATCCGCGCCTTCAGCCGGGCAATGTCGGCCTGCGGCGCGCGCGAAGCGAAGACCAGCGTCGTGTCGCGGGCGTTGAGATGGGCGACATGGGCGACCTGGTCGGCCACCATCGAGCAGCCGCGGCAGGCATGTTCGGGCCAGCCGAACACGCCGGGCTCGTAGAAGGCGCGGTAGAGGATGAGCTGGTGTCTGTTGTCGAACAGGTCGAGCAGGCTGACCTTGCCCTGCGGTCCGTCAAACGCATAACCCTTCTCGACAGCCATCCACGGCATGCGACGGCGCTCGGCGGCCAGCGCGTCGCGGGCGCGGGTCTCAGCCTTTTCCTTCACAAGTAGTTGCTCGCGCGCCGCCTCCCAAGCCTGTGGCGACACGACCGGTGGTTTATGTATGGCTTGTCCGCCTTTTCCATTCTCGGCTGAAACAGTCATGGCTTTCAATCTCCTCATTAGGGCGATTTCCCGGGCTTGGAAGCCGGTTCATCGCGCATTGGTCTGAGATAGTTTCGCATCGGAAATCAAACAGGGGGAGTAACAAGTGTGACCGTATTCCCTGGAGCCGTCGCTCACAGCCGTGGCGCGTGCGTGGTGCTGGCCGGGAGCGCGTCCATTAGCGTAATCTTGTTTACGAATGGGCCGCGTGCTAGAACGCAACACGGCGCATACGAACCCTGATCAAACCGAGATCATGCCCGTGAATGTTTTTATCGCGACTGTTGCTGCGCTTATCATTGGCGTTATGCCCTCATGGGCAGGTCCTTTGCACGACGCGGCCAAGGACGGCGATATCGCCCGCGTCACACAGTTGCTGAGCCAGAGCTCCGATCTGTCGGAGCCCGATGAGGCGGGCGAGCCGGCGCTGATTATCGCGTCATTGGCGGGCCGTGCCGATGTCGTCGCTCTTTTGCTGGATCGCGGCGCCGACATCGAAGTTCGCAACAAGGGTGGGCTGACGGCACTGCATGCGGCAGCCTATGGAGGAAATCTGGAGGTGGTGAAACTGCTTGTCGCAGAGGGAGCTGATGTCAACGACAGGAAGAATTTCTATCAGATGTCGCCGCTGCACGGCGCCGCCGAAGAAGGCCGTACGGAGATAGTGGCTTTTCTCTTGACCAATAATGCGGATGTCGAAGCGACGGAAAGAAACGGGTACACGCCTCTCACTCAAGCCGGGTGGCGGGCGCATTGGGATACGGCCAAATTACTCATGGAAGCCGGTGCTGTTTGCCAGAAAGCCGAGCTTGTGGGCGAACCGCTCTACAAGGAATGCACCAAACGGCAATAGCATTTCGCTTGAGGTAACAGACCGCGTCCGGGAACGGAGCTTGTTATGTCTTATCATGTGCAAAAATGCGGCCATGTGCAAAAATACGGAAAGCGCATGGGCGTGGCTGTTGGCGCTGCGGCCATGCTGCTTTCCTTCCTTCAGCCCCCCTTCACTCAGGTTATGGCGGCGGAAGATCTCGTCAATACCGGCTATTTCGGCGATGTCGCGATCAAGGGCTATGACCCGGTCGCCTATTTCACTGAAAACCAGGCCATCGAAGGATCCGAGACATATTCCTACCACTGGCTTGGCGCGACCTGGTATTTCGCCAGCGCTAGAAATCGCGATCTCTTCAAGGGCGATCCGTCCAGATATGCGCCGCAATATGGCGGCTATTGCGCCGACGGCGTGTCTTTCGGGACAGTGACCACCAATATCGATCCCAAGGCCTGGCGGATCATCGATGGCAAACTGTATCTGAGCTATGATCCCGGGGCTGCAGAAGGCATGGAGAAGAACCCGACCAAGGTGACCGACTCGAAGAAACATTGGTCCGAGGTTCAGCAGACACTGATTTCGGAGAAGATGCATACCGTCTGGCAGCAACCGGCTACGAAATGAAGCCGCCATGCCTGGCCCCTCAGGGTGCGGGTGAAAAGAATGTCAGGGCGCGCGGCGTCACATGTATGTACTGCCTGTTGCCCTGCTCACCCGACGTGTTGCGGTAAACATATCCGCACACCATCCGGTCGAGGAAATAGCCGTCGAATTTTTCGCAGATTCTGTCGCCCCGCACCTCGACCATGCCGGTGATGTTGGTATTCGCGCTGCGATAGGCGGTATTTCCGGCCTTGTCAAAATACTGGATGAAATCCGTGCCGTTCTTGTGTTTGCCGGTCCAGCTCTTGCCGTCGACGAGATTGCGCAGCTCTGCCTCGCCGAGCCTGTCGGCTTGATTGCCTGTAAAACCGAAGGGCCATTCGGGAATGCCGGCCTTGCGCAATCCGGCCAGATGGCGCTGCAGATCGCCGTCCCGCCAGTAATCATAGAGATAACCGTAATAGGTGAGATTGCTTTCCGGGAAGAGTTCCAGCAGCTTTGCCGTCTCCGCCGCTGCCTTGGTTTCATTGCCCTGATCCGCATAGGCCGCCGCCAGATATTCGCGTGCCGGCTCGACCTTCGGCAGGCCGGCGAGCGTCGGCTCTATCAGCGAGATCGCGCGCCGATCGTCGCCTGCGGTGTAAAAGACGATCCCCGCCAGCAGCTGAAAGCTCGACGCCGGCGAAGGGTCGAGCCGCAAAGCTTTTTCCATCTCAGTGACGGCCTGCCCGCTGCTTCCGGTGTGGACCAGGATGAGAGCGAGGTTGGCGGCGGCCTCCGCATCGTTCGGCTCCATCGCAACCGCCATGCTGGCGGAATTCCTGGCCTCCGTCTCGCGCCCGTCCACCCATTGCAGCAGGGCAAGAACGGTGTGCGCCCTGGCATTGCTGGGATCCAGCTTGAGAGCCTGCCCGGCGGCGTCATAGGCAATCTTGCGAGCGACGGCGGCCGACCAGAGGTAATTATAGTCGTTGCGCCAGACATCGACGGCGACGCGGGCGATTCCCGCATGGGCATTGGCAAAGCCCGGATCAAGGTCGATCGCCTTCTGGTAGAAGGACAAGGTCCGGCGATAGGTGTCGACATCCCTGAAGATGAAGCCCTCCTGCTCGGCCCGCATGTAATAATCATAGGCTTCGAGATTTTCGGTCGGGATCCGGGCCAGTTGATCGCGCTCGCGGGCGCTGAGCTTAACCGACAGGGCCGAGATGATCTTGCCGATCACATCGTCCTGAACGGCGAAGAGGTCGGCATACTGGCGGTCGTAGCGCTCGGCCCAGAGCGACAGGCCGGTGACCGCGTCGATCAGTTTGACATTGATCCGCAGCCGTGGCCCGGCACGCTGCAATGTCCCTTCGAGCACGTACTGAACGCCGAGTTCGGCGGCCACATCCTGAATCTTGCCGACGGAGTCCTGGATGGCGAAGACCGAGTGACGGGCGATGACGAAGAGACCCGATACTTTGGACAATTCGGTGATCAGGTCGTCCGTCAGACCCTCTGCGAGATGGTCATGCTCGTTGTCGCCACTGACATTGATGAAAGGCAGAACAGCGACCGAGGGCCTGTCCGGCAGCGGATAGGCGAAACGTTCACCGGGCCCCGCCGGTTTTGCCGGCATCCATGGCTGCCACCAGAATGCTGCGCCCGCAACAGCAAGGACGACGGCCGCTGCGATGCCTGCAAAGAGCCGGCGTCTCGGCAGGCGCCTCCGGTTTGTGAGGGTTTTGCCGGCAGCAGTGGGGTCAAGCAGGACGCGATAGACCCGGACCGGTTCGGTGATGCTCTTCAACCGCTGTTCGCCGAGCGAAGCGAAACCGACCGGGATTTTCGATTTCACCTGGTCGTATGTCGTGCCTGATATGGCGATGCCGCCTGGCTCCGCCAACGCCTGTATTCGATCGGCGATATTGACGCCGTCACCCTGGATATCTTCGCCCTCGACAATAATATCACCGAGATTGATGCCGATCCGGAACTCGAGCCTGTGCTCAGGCAGCGCCGCGGCAGTCTGCGTGGCTTTCAGTTGCTGAACCTCCACTGCGCAGCGCAAGGCATCGACGACACTCTGGAATTCGACCAGCAGACCATCGCCCATGGTTTTGACCAGCCGGCCGTGATGACGCTCGATCGCCGGCTCGAAGACATCATTCTGGTCCGCCTGAAAACGCACGCGGGTGCCCTCTTCGTCGATCTGGCTCAATCGACTGTAACCGACGACATCAGCGATCAGGATTGCTGCAAGACGGCGCTCCATCCCCGGTCTTTCCTGGAGAGCGAATGTATTGTTAACAATATCCTACAGGAGGTTCCATCGCGATGCTATCGCCGGGCCGCACGATATTCAACTTGGCGGCGATTTGTCCGATAAGGATGGCGCCGGACGAAATACTTCAAGCCATCGTTGTCTTCGATGATTGGGAGAGTTGCCAAAATCAACCGAGTATCGGAAGCTTCTTTTTTGGCTCTCTCAAGCGATGGATTGCGAGATATGACGACAGCCTCCTCTACGGAGCCAACCAGGCACGGCAGCGCCAGGATCTGTCGCGGCTGTTGGGACCAGATGCATATGCCGATCCCGATCGGCGGTGCGCTTGCCTTGCCCTTCCGCGCCCTCGGCATCACCCGCAGCAAGATGAACCCGGATATTTGCACGATCTGCGAGCGCTCCTTCCAATATGTCAAGAAGCAGCGCCAGATCACCGTCGACGCCACCATCCTGTTTGCCGATATCAGGGGCTTCACGGATCTTTCGGAGCGCATCGAGGCGGTGCAGCTGAGCGAGATTGTCAGCTTGTTCCAGGATCGCTGCGCGCAAGCGATCTGGGCGCATGACGGCATCGTCAACAAGCAGATGGGCGACGGCCTGATGGCGATCTTCAATTTTCCGATCGTCAGAAGGGATCACGCCGGCGCGGCGATCCTGGCTGCGCAGGAGATCCAGCAAAACTGCGCCGCCGCGCTGAACAGTCTGGCGCTCGAGGCATTGCCCGACCGCACTCTCGGCCTCGGCGTCGGCATCCATTCCGGTGAGGTCCAGATCGGCGAATTCTCAAGCTTCCGAAGCGATTTCACCGCGATCGGCGGCGTCGTCAATCAGGCCGCAAGGCTGGAATCCCGGGCCGCCGCCGGCGAGATCCTGATCTCGGCCGAAACGGCGGCAAAGGCTGCCGATCTCGCCGCGGGCGCCGAAACGCGCATGCTTGTGCTGAAGGGCATCGAGCAGCCGGTGCAGGCGCGTGTGTTGGTCAAACGCTGAACTGCCAGCTGAACTGCCAACCTCTTCCAAGCGTCTATACTGTCCTCAACGTGGCAGCCGCCGCTTCTCACGCTGTGATTGCCGAAGGCGTCAGATTGCAAGCCAATTAATCTTCCGGCAACGAACATTGCTTATCTCTATGCCATTCAAATCGTTGGGGTATCTCATGGGTAGTTTTTCTCTCTTTCACTGGCTGGTCGTCTTGATCCCGCTAACCTTGCCGTTGTTCTTCATTTTCAGAAACCCACCCGCCGGGCCGAACCGCTTCGGCGGCCTGCCGCAGGCAATGGGTTTCGGCCAGGCGATCAGCAGCTACTTCAAGAAATATGTGGATTTCACCGGCAGAGCCAGCCGATCGGAATTCTGGTTTTCGGCGCTCTTTGTCGCACTCGTCAGCATCGCTTTGTACCTTGTTGATCGAACCGCAACATTGAACTGGATCTGGTCGCTGGCGACGTTTCTTCCCTCAATCGCGATGGCCGCTCGGCGTTTTCACGACATCAACCGAAGCGGATGGCACCAGCTTCTTGGGATACTGTTTCCCATTGGAACGATTGCCGTCATCGTGTGGTATTGCAGAGCGCCGGCTGCGGATCACTCCAGGGCGTCCGTCTTTTGAAAATATGGTGTGCCGGCGAGCGTGGGAATGGTTCCACGGTTTGAGCAGGACCGCCGCCGGAAGGTGATAGCGAGGCTGCCAGGCGCCTCGCCTCTCTATCAGTATTTCATGTTACGCAATTCCGGAAAATCATAGTAACGCAGCCGTTCGTCGTGGCAGCGATAGTCATTCTTTTTCAGATACAGTATCATGTTGTGCTGCAGGCCCAGGCCGATATAGGACCAGTTTGGGTAGGCACGTTCCGTCGTGCGCGTGCAATAAGCATATATCTGCTTTTTCGGATCAAGCAGAACCACACTGGAAATCTCGGCCTTTACGAAGTTCCCCGCTTTAATGGTTCCCCGCAGAGCGTCGACATACTCGCGTCGAACCGCGTTGGAGGGCGGACGCTGCGAATCTGCAACGGACTGCGGCGCCGGAGTTTGGCAGCCGGCCAGTGCCAGCAGGGCAACGCAAGCAAGGAATTTGATCTTCATTCAGTTGAATCTCCTACTTCGACGTCGATAGATCGGCCTTTTCCAAAAGGCGATGGCTTCAAGCAGCAACGTCACATCCCGTACTTCGAGGCTCCGCCCTGCGGCTAAGCACCTCCGCATGAGGAAGGTTGGAGGATGCCGCGCATTCGGGACGCTGGAAGCATGTCGCGCCGCCGCTCGACAAAACCTCAAACGGCGAAGCGGCCGGAGCCCTCGCTCCTTCGTCAGGTCTTCATGCCGTTCATCTCAGGGAACGGGTAGTAGCGCAGCCGCTTGTCGCGGCAGCGATTATCATTCACCGTCGCGCCTAATATTTTGCCATCCGTGAAGGAGACGCCGAGATAGGCCCAATCTCCCCAGCTGCGCTTGGGCACCACCCGCACACAGTATGCATAGATCTTTTTTTCAGGATCGAGCAGAACCACGCTGGAGATGCGGGCCCATACGATTTCTCCCGCTTCATGCCTGTAGGTTCTCTTGAACACGATGTTAATGAAATTCTGCCGGACGTCACTTGAGGGAGGACGCTGGGAATCCGCAACGGATTGCGACACCGGCGCATTGCAGCCGGCGAGAGCCAGCAGCGTGGCGCAAACAAGGACTTTCATTTTCATTCAGCTGAATCCCTAAAAGAATCGGAGCGCAAATAAACGCTGCGTATTCCTACAAACACAGCGAGAATAATATTTGCAATACATCATAGGAATATTGTCGCGGCTGCAGGATGCCGGCCGCGTGACGTGGATATTAGTGCCGGCACCTACACTAAAGGGTTCCCAACAGAGCTTCCGGCCCCATCATCATCGTTGATCGCCACCCCGGCTTCCAGCGCCGCCAGGATAAAGGCCTGCCGCACCGTCTCGGCCGGCATCCGCCCGGCAAGCCAGGCGCGGCAGAAATCGATCGCCCTTTGCTGGTGGACGCCGGCATTGACCGGCCAGTCCGAGACGAGTGCATAAAGCGCATCCTGCGGTGAGCGCAGAACCAGCCGTTCGCCGGTATCAAGGTCGATCGAAATGGGGGTTTCCCAGAAGGCAGAATGATCGCTAATGGCAGTAGCACCTAGAGGTGAAGTGACTAGAAACTAACTGCGCGAGGCCGATCTCGGTTCCAGTAGGGGCCGGATGATCGCCGTCGGACATCACGGGCGCCGGTAATCCATCAAGGCTAAAGCAATGGCTGCCGGCAGCCACGCTGCGGCGCGTGCTTCGAGGCTTCGCCCTGCGGGCTGCGCACCTCAGCATAAGGCGCGTTGGAGCATGCCGCGCCAACGCTCAGGGAGCCTCACCCTGAGGTGCCCCACAGGGGCCTCGAAGGACGGGGGCGGTGCGCCGGCTTCGCAGCGCCATAAATTTGAAAACTATTCACGCGTTCGAACAAACAGTTCGTTTCCCCTTTGTACTCTTTCCCTCTTCCCCTTCGCGCTGACGCTCTCCACATTCCCGCCATGGCCAGATCTCCGAAGAAATCCCCCGCCCCTGACGGTTTGAAGGAAGCCCCTCAATCGTCTTTTGAGGGCGCGCCGCTTTTCGGCTCGGTTTACCGGCTTCGTAAGCGACCGTAACCAATTCGTCCTCAGCCTGTGTCAGGTCAATCCGTCGGGTGGTCCGGAGCTTCGCCACCTTTGCGATTCCGGCAGTGGCGCTAGTGGAGGTCCGCTCTTGACCACGACGGCGACCGGACGCGCGGCGGTCGTCGGAATTCACCTGGGCAATGGCGAACAAGGGAAACGCGCTCTCCGTGCAGATATCATCCGTCAGAGCGCGGCAGTCAAAGCTGCGGTCGGAGATCTTCCCACAATTGATATCCGGAGTTTCCATGATAGCCGCTACGCCTACCGCCCCGGTAGTTTCCGCGCTTGACCTCCGCGCACGGCCTCTACCTAAAAGCCCGACTGCTATGCAAAGGAGGCTCCGGTGTCGGTACCCATTGAGGACTACGCGCTCATCGGCGATTGCGAAACCGCCGCACTCGTCTCGAAGAACGGCTCGATCGACTGGCTCTGTTTTCCGCGCTTCGATTCCCCCGCCTGTTTTGCCGCCCTGCTCGGCGCCGAAGATAACGGCTTCTGGTCGCTGTCACCGTCAGGTGAAAATGTCCACGTCACGCGCCGCTACCGCAACGATACGCTCATTCTCGAAACCGAGTTTCAGACAGAGACCGGCACCGCCGTTCTCATCGACTTCATGCCGCTTCGCGATGGCACGAGCGATCTGATGCGCATCGTCGAGGGCAAGAGCGGCACTGTCGCCTTCGATATGGAGCTCAACCTTCGCTTCGATTACGGCCGAACCGTTCCCTGGGTCACGCATGGCGAGGATGGCGGCATCACCGCCATTGCCGGCCCGGACAGGCTAACCCTGAATTGCGCCGTCCCGCTCGAAGGCCGCGGCCTGAGCACGGTCGGCTCCTTCCAGGTTGCCGCTGGCGAGAGCCAGATCTTCACCCTGACCTGGTCCCCCTCGCATATGCCGCAGCCGGCTCAGCGGCAGGTGGAATATGCGCTGCCGGACACGGAGGAATTCTGGCAATCCTTTGCCGCGACCTGCCCGAAAGTAGGCCGGTGGACGGAACAGGTCAAACGCTCGCTCATCACGCTCAAGGCACTGACCTACATGCCGACCGGCGGCATCGTCGCCGCGGCGACAACCTCCCTGCCGGAAAAGATCGGCGGGCCGCGCAACTGGGACTACCGCTATTGCTGGCTGCGCGACGCGACGCTGACCCTGCTCGCCCTGATGAAACTCGGCTATTACGAGGAAGCCAGCGCCTGGCGCAAGTGGTTGCTGCGGGCGGTCGCCGGTGCCCCGGCGCAGATGCAGATCATGTATGGCGTCGCTGGCGAGCGCAATCTGCTGGAATGGCAGGTTCCCTGGCTGAGTGGCTACGAGGGCTCGACACCCGTACGCATCGGCAATGCCGCTGCCGAACAGGTGCAGCTCGATGTCTATGGCGAGGTGGCCGACGCCATACTGCAGGCCCGCAAGGGCGGGCTTCCGCCGCATCACCGCGAACGCGAACTGGCGGCGGCCATTCTGCCCTTTCTCGAAAAAATCTGGGTGGAGCCCGATGAAGGCATCTGGGAGGTGCGCGGCCAGCGCCAGCATTTCACCTATTCGAAGGTCATGGCCTGGGTGGCCTTCGACCGCGCCGTCCAGATTGCCGAGGCGGACGGCGAGCCCGAGGCCGCCGCACGTTGGCGCACGCTCGCAGATCACATCCATGCCGAGGTTTGCGAGAAGGCTTTCGATCCCGAACTCGGCTGTTTCGTGCAGGCCTACGGCTCCAAGGCGCTTGATGCCAGCCTGCTGCATCTCGGCATGGTCGGCTTCATCCCGCCTGATGATCCGCGCTATGTCGCGACAGTCGAGGCGATCGAGCGCAAGCTGCTGCGCGATGGCCTGCTGCTGCGCTACGAGACGCAGGAGGTGGACGACGGCCTGCCGCCAGGCGAAGGCGCGTTCCTCGCTTGCAGCTTCTGGCTCGTCGACGCCCTCGGCATGATCGGCCGCCGCGACGATGCGCTGCGCCTGTTCGAGCGGCTGCTTTCTATCTGCAACGATGTCGGGCTTCTGGCGGAAGAATATGATCCCGCCGCCCGCCGCATGCTCGGCAACTTCCCGCAGGCCTTCAGCCATATCGGGTTGATCAACAGCGCGTTGAACCTCGCGCGGCTGGAGGGGCCGGCAGACCAGCGTTCGGCTTGATGATATGCTCGGCTTGGTTGTTGGGAGACCGGCGGAAGAACACTCGGCGTAGTGGTGAGGCAGCGGCGGCGACATCCCTCCACCCCCATTCCTGTCCTCGGGTTTAACCCGAGGGATGTCACAGGAATGGGGGAAGCTGCCGTCGCCGTCACTGCCCAAGGCGAGGTTAGCGCCCTTAAGAGACACCACCCAGAGTTCAGCTCGGAACCGACTTGCGAAACTGGATGTAGCCCGAGCGCTCGGCGACTTTTTCATAAAGCGCGATCGCCGGGGCGTTATCCTCCTGCGTTTGCCAATACACGCGCGACGATCCAGCCGCAGCCGCTTGTTCACACACATGGGCGATCAGCGCTCGGCCATAACCTTTCCCGCGAACCGTCGGCGCGACAAATAAATCCTGTAGATAGCAGGAATTGCTGAGACTCCAGGTCGAGGGATGGAAGATATAATGCGCGAAGCCCACCGCTTTGCCACCAGCCAGGGCCAGCGCACAGTGCATCGGTTCCCCTTCTTTTAAAAGACGAGTCCAGGTGTGATCATGGACGGTGGCGTCAAGTGTGCTGCCATCGAAGTTCAGATATTCCGTCCACAACGCACGCCATTGCGCTTGGTCGTCGTCTTGCAAAATGCGGATCATTGCGCTCCTCGCTCCCTCGATTACGCACCGATACGTTGCAGAGAGGCATGGCGCAAGCACGCTCTTGGCCGCTCGATCGACGACGGGAGAAGAGGGAGCAAGCCGCGATCTCAGTTATCCCATAGGATAGCGTTTCTCCGGCTTTTCCCGTTTTGGCGATCGTCCTAATTGTTAGCGTTGCGGCGGTATTCCCAATCTGTTTAACAATTTCTGCGTTGAACATTCGAGACGGGGACCGGCCTTCATGCCCAATGGACTGCTTTTAATTTGCAGCTTTGCTTTTGCCCTGACGGCACTGTCAAGCGGCGCAACTTGCGCGCAAACGCCGGACGACTTGCACGATTTCAAATTGGGTAGCTCGTTTGCCGATGCCCAACGGAATGCGAGCGAAAAAGGTTGGAAATTGAAGGAGCTTTCTTCTTTCCTTCCCGGTCAATGGGTCGTGGAAGGGTCGAATCTCGGTCTTTTCGTATGCGACGACAAAATCGCCTCTATCCAACAGCACCGCGACGGCGAACTTCATGAGTTTGCATTGATCGTGCAAGACTTTCGAATAAAATATGGCGAGCCGGCAACGACCATTGTGACATTCCCGGTTGGGCGGACATGGATATCGAATATCGACGCCAGATTCACTTCACCCTCGGGGGAAGGCGTCACCGTCCAGCTCAGCAGTACTGCCGGAAAATTCGGCATTCATCTCAATTTCTTCAATGCGAATATGAGTTGCTCGACGGAGACCAAGCCTTGAGTGTGCACGACCGCTATTGGCGCACCCGCGATGCCGTCAGGCGGGGACCAAGGCGCTGCCACGAATCTCTTCTCCCCAGCGGGGAGAAGTGCCGGAGCGATAGCGAGGCGATGAGGGGGTGAGCGGCAAAGCCGCGAATACGCTGAGCGCAAGCGAAGCGCAATGAATGGCGTGCCGTGTGGCCCCCTCATCCGCCCTACGGGCACCTTCTCCCCGCTGGGGAGAAGAGGGAGCAAGAATTGCCCCCTCACTATTCCAACTTCCGAACACACAGTTCGTTTCCCTTTTGTACTCTTTCCCTCTTCCCTTTCGCGGTGACTCTCTCCATATTCCCGCCATGGCCAGATCTCCGAAGAAATCCCCCGCCCCGAATGGCTTCGAGGAAGCCCCTCAATCGTATTTTGAGGGAGCCCCCCTCTCAGGCTCGGTTGCCGATTGGGTGAAGCAGCTGGAGGCCGATGCCGAAACCTCGGGCGTCGAGACCCAGCGCCAGATCGCCTCCAAGGCCGGCAAACATCGCAAGAAGGTGGAAATCGCCGCCAGGACGAAAACCAGCGACGGCGGCGTCAGCGCCTCGAAATCGGCGCGCGGCACCTCCATGGGCGGCTCGACCGACCCGAAGACGCGCGCGGCCGCCGGCCTCAATCCCGTCTCCGGCATGGATACGACGCTGGAGGAGGCCTCGTCGCTGCAGGCCGGCACCGCCGTCACTGCCACGGTCGAGGCGCTGTCGGCGCTGATCGAGAGCGGCAATCCGCTGCACAAGAACGGTAAGATCTGGACACCGCACCGCCCTGCCCGGCCCGACAAATCCGAAGGCGGCATCGCCATCCGCATGCAGTCGGATTACGAGCCGGCCGGCGACCAGCCGACGGCCATCCGCGATCTCGTCGAAGGCCTGGAGAATGGCGACCGCAGCCAGGTGTTGCTCGGCGTCACCGGCTCCGGCAAGACCTTCACCATGGCCAAGGTGATCGAGGCGACGCAGCGCCCGGCCGTCATCCTGGCGCCGAACAAGACGCTGGCCGCCCAGCTCTATTCCGAATTCAAGAACTTTTTCCCCGACAATGCGGTGGAATATTTCGTTTCCTACTACGATTATTACCAGCCGGAAGCCTATGTGCCGCGCTCCGACACCTATATCGAGAAGGAAAGCTCGATCAACGAGCAGATCGACCGCATGCGCCACTCGGCGACGCGCTCTCTGCTCGAACGCGACGATTGCATCATCGTCGCCTCGGTCTCCTGCATCTATGGTATCGGCTCGGTCGAGACCTATACGGCGATGACCTTCCAGATGTCGGTCGGCGACCGGCTCGACCAGCGCCAGCTGCTGGCCGACCTCGTGGCCCAGCAATACAAACGCCGCGATATGGATTTCACCCGTGGTTCCTTCCGGGTGCGCGGCGATACGATCGAGCTCTTCCCCGCCCACTTGGAAGATGCCGCCTGGCGCATCTCGATGTTCGGCGACGAGATCGACGCCATCACCGAATTTGACCCACTCACCGGCCAGAAGGTCGGCGACCTGAAATCGGTGAAGATCTACGCCAATTCGCACTATGTCACCCCGCGCCCGACGCTGAACGGCGCTATCAAGTCGATCAAGGAGGAGCTCAGGCTGCGCCTGGCCGAGCTGGAGAAGGCCGGCCGTCTGCTGGAGGCCCAGCGCCTGGAGCAGCGCACCCGCTACGATATCGAAATGCTCGAAGCCACAGGCTCCTGCCAAGGCATCGAGAACTATTCGCGTTATCTCACCGGCCGCGACCCCGGCGACCCGCCGCCGACCCTGTTCGAATATATTCCCGACAATGCCCTCGTCTTCATCGACGAGAGCCATGTCACCGTGCCGCAGATCGGCGGCATGTACCGGGGCGACTTCAGGCGCAAGGCGACGCTGGCTGAATATGGCTTCCGCCTGCCCTCCTGCATGGACAACCGGCCGCTGCGCTTCGAGGAATGGGACGCCATGCGCCCCGACACCATCGCTGTCTCGGCCACCCCTGGCGGCTGGGAGATGGAGCAGTCGGGCGGCGTCTTCGCCGAACAGGTGATCCGACCGACCGGCCTGATCGACCCGCCGGTCGAGGTCCGCTCGGCCCGCACCCAGGTCGACGACGTGCTCGGCGAGATCCGCGAGACCGCGGCCAAGGGCTACCGCACCCTCTGCACCGTGCTGACCAAGCGCATGGCCGAGGACCTGACCGAATATCTGCATGAGCAGGGCGTCCGCGTCCGCTACATGCACTCCGACATCGACACGCTTGAACGTATCGAGATCCTCCGCGATCTCCGCCTCGGCGCTTTCGACGTGCTCGTCGGCATCAACCTTTTGCGCGAAGGCCTCGACATTCCCGAATGCGGCTTCGTCGCCATTCTCGACGCCGACAAGGAAGGCTTCCTGCGCTCGGAAACTTCGCTGATCCAGACGATCGGCCGCGCCGCGCGCAACGTCGACGGCAAGGTCATCCTCTATGCCGACCAGGTCACCGGCTCGATGAAGCGGGCGATGGAGGAAACCAGCCGCCGCCGCGAAAAGCAGATGGTCTATAACCAGGAGCACGGCATCACGCCGGAATCGGTCAAGGCCAGGATCTCCGACATCCTCGACTCCGTCTACGAACGCGACCACGTCCGCGCCGACATCTCGGGCGTCTCGGGCAAGGGCTTCGCCGATGGCGGCAACCTCGTCGGCAACAACCTGCAGACCCATCTCAACGCGCTCGAAAAAAGCATGCGCGACGCCGCCGCCGACCTCGACTTCGAAAAAGCCGCCCGCCTCCGCGACGAAATCAAACGCCTCAAGGCCGTGGAACTCGCCGCTATGGACGACCCGATGGCGCGCGAAGAAGCGAAGGCAATGGAAGGCGGCAAAAGGAACGGAAAAGCGGGCCGCGAATCCCCGTCTCCCCAGCGGGGAGAAGGTGCCCGCGGGGCGGATGAGGGGGCCGCCCCCTCCTACTTCGCCAAACCCTCAATCGACGACATGGGCCCAGGCACCGACACCACCACCCCTCTCTTCCGCAAACCCGCCTTGGATGAGATGGGCCGCGACATCGCCGAACCTGCAAAGGAGACCCTCTTCCGCAAAAACGACCTCGACGAAATGACGGTCGGCCGAACGGAAAAACCGGTCATTGGGGCGCTGCCGGAAAAGCCGGAAGCCGCCAAGGGCACCAAGCGGTTTTCACCGCTGCTTGAAGGCCAGCCGGACCGCGATGACGTGCGGCCGGTCGTGCGCGGGAAGACGGGCGTGGGCAGTTATGAGGACCCGGGCGAGCAGAAGCGCAAGAGCAGGACGAAGGGGAAGACTGGGCGGCCGGGGCGGTGATCAACAAATTCTGCGTGTTTTGAAATCGAAATTGGGTACGTGACCACCGCAGGTGCGGATATCGAGCAACGCCTGATCGGCATCGTTTTGGTTTATCGCATTCGCATCCAAGAGACTACAGAGCAGGCCGATACTGCCAGTTACCGCCGCCGTCGGAATAGCTTTCATGGCAGCATGGCGAGCACGCTTATCGTCCGAGATAAAATTAAATTCGTATTTCTTGGCAATTGCCAAACACTCCGATTCCCCAATGCCAATGGCATATTCCGTGGCCATCGAAGCAACGTCGCTGCCCATAATGTTCGAGCCATCAAATCGAAAAATAAGACCGTCTCCTATTAAGGACTCCAACTTTACCCGGATCGACTCGCACTCGTCTTCCACCAATCCCTGCACACAGATACTGCCTTTAAATTGCCCGATCGCCGCCGCCGATAGCTGACAATTAAATATGTTTATAAGAGCGCAAGTATCGATTATGTGCATTCTACATGATCTTCAAATTGAGAAGCTCGTGCACTCTCGTCCATGATAGATCACCAGAAATAAACAAATTATCGAGTTCTTTTATTATGTCGTTTGCTGGCTGCTTCCAATCAACAGTTGGGCGCCTTGGTATATCAACAGCGTCAGCAAATATTTCTGCGGATTTATACCCTTTCTTTACCGCGCCTTCCAGCATGGATGCGGCACCGGGATCTATGAGCCCTAGGGTTTCACAGCGTCTAGCAGCCACACTAAAACTGGTACCAAACTTTCGAGCAATACTTGCGACATGATAAGCCGTAAGTGATCCTGGACCATCAATGCGCGCATTAATCGCTTTGATTTCGCTCAAGAGACCTTCAAGTGGGATCAGCAAACACGCAGAAAACTCATTTGCAAAGTATTCCGCCGTTCTCACCTCTGCGTTGCTTGGAGCAAAAACATCTTCGTCAATCCAAGCTTCAGAGTTGCTATGGTCATTGATATCAACAAGGAGATGGCATAGCTCATGTCCGAGCGTGTACATCATCCTGATATCATTGCGCTCTGCAATAGATATTATTGCAGAATTGCTCCTTCGGTATGAAGCTCCATCGATCTCCCGAGAAGAAAATGTAAATAAAATAATCTTAAAATTTTCATACAAAATAGTCGGCAAATCGAAAAGCGGAGACTCTAAATCGGCACCGATGAACTTGATTCGAAACAATCGTGACAACTGTTCCGCTGAGTCATTTGTTTTCTGAAAATCTACGAAAAAAGGTAGTGTAGATTTTATAGAAATTTCCGACGCTATTTCAGTAAATCTATTTTCGATGAGACAAGCTTCATAATAACTTAGATCATCTGGACTGTAATTGAAATTCGAACGAAATTTCGTTCGATCGGTAAGATCAAAATTAACAGGAAGAATAAGATCGCGGGCGGCCACCTTGAAGGCTTTGGAGACTTTTCTTATTTCATCAATCGTCGGCTCGGCGTCGCCGTACAATTCTTCGACGCGATGCAGCGCGATGCCTGCATCGGCAACTTTTTCTTTGGCGATCTTCCTCGCCAATAAATAATCTAGAAGTGCCGTCACCGTTTTATATCTTCTTAAGCTCACCTACCAACGTTTCGATCTGCCCCTCATCGAGCTTCCGCCACCTTGGAACAAGGTCGTCTATCCGGTTCGCACTCTTTCCAAAGGTTTTTTGCAATACCTCTAGCGTCTTCTGACGGCTCCTCTCAACGGACTGCGGGCTTTCTATATATATTTTGTTTTTTCCGAGAACATAATTCTCTCGTCTCTTTTCAAACTTGTCATGATCGTCGAGAGGATGATGATCTCCATTGTCATCTACTATTATATTTCCGATAATTTGGCCAAATTCGTTCTTCTGCAAGCGAAATTCGGGATATTTAAGATTTGCTTCTATCGCCGATATTTTTTCATCAACCTGAAATCCACCCACGATGTAAGGGGATTTTTCGACGATTTTCCCGCTGATACAAAAAATCCAATCTCCGAGTTCGACGGCACCTCTGATATTTGGCATACAGGCACCAAGGGAAGCCTTCTTGCCAAAGATAGGATCGTTGAAGGTCCAACCTTTATGAGGGTCAGCGCCTTTATAGAGTTTGTAGATATAGCCCTTCACGTCCCGCTCCAATAAACTTGGGTTTGTGTCGCAGCCTGAAACATCCCATCGTAGTGAAGACTCGTTGCTACAAACGCATCCCTCACCGCCAGCGAAAGGTCGTTCGCCATCGCTTGCGCTAAGGGAGACTTTAAAATCTCTAGCGCTCGCTCGCCGTGGATTTGATCCATTGGTCCATGGATCTCGTAGGTTTCGAATGATCCAGGCTTAAATTTATAGATGTTGGCATAAGCATCAAAAATCCTCGGACATAACTTACTATAATAATGTTCGACACACCCAGCGCCTATCATATGGTGAACCGGCCCCCGCTCCGCGATATCTCTATATATGGCAATCGCTGCCACATTACCCGGCGTTGAAACCGCATGGCGCAAGTCCGTTGGTGACACACCATTTTCCAACAAGAAATGCTTTATGAGTTCGGCATGGCTCGGGCCGCCATCCACGCCGTAACACTCCTCAACCACTGTTTCATGGAGCAACTCATATATATTTGCGTCCAGATGCTTGGCTGCTATGGCTGAATGCTCGCGATAAATCTTACCAATCTCTGATCGAATATAGTGCTGCATTTCAGCCTGAAGCACTTGCTCACGGCTAAATTTGCCCTCGATAATAGACTTCCACAAAGGATGATCATGAAACGGGAATAGCTGATAGTAAGACAGCGCAGTTGTGCGATCCATGCTTCCCTCCAAGAGCCGTAAATAACTATCGCTAAGTTCGTTGAGTCTGCAACCGGAATTAGAATTTGCACACAGAACCTTATTAAACGCGATCCTGTCTTGCGAGTGGCTTACCGCGAGTCACGGCACTAAGCCGAATACTTCGGCTTCCGACAGCGCTTATCTGAAGAGCCCGCTAGTAAATCTCGTTTTTGAAGACCGCAACGAATGCCCCTGGGTCTTGCAAATAACCCCTCAAGCATCGAATACCTGTCGCAGTTCGATGAGCAAAACACTTGTGCCCAGAAAGAAACCAACAATGTCCGACACCATCCTACGCTACATCCCAGCCAACCCGTATTGGCAACCTGCCCCGGAAAACGCCACCAAGGCGGTCTCCTTGCTGGAAACAACCGTTCCCGGGGCGGACGAGGTGAAATCGAACTTCGAGGATGAGGTCAGGTTCTACGATCCCGGCGAAAACTGGTCTGGCGTGGAGTGCAGCGCCTGCGGCGCGGATGCCGAGGAATGGTGGGGAGAGGCGATGGAAACCGCTTCTGCCGATAGGTTCAAAGGCCTCAACACCGTGGCCCCTTGCTGCGGCGCCACCGTATCATTGAACGACCTGCGGTATGTCTGGCCCGCCGCGTTCGGCCGCTTTGCTCTCGAGGCCCACAATCTAGGAATCGGCGATACCACCGGGGAACAGGACGGGAAGATGGCTGAATGCCTTGGAACACCACTGCGGAAAATATGGGGGCAGGTTTAGGTTATATCAGGACACTCGCCAGGGCCGCCAACCAAAGCACCGCCAGCATGAAGGAAGGAGCCGCCACCCATGCCAGAACTCCGCATCGACCCCTTCCCCTCCGCCGCCGAATTCAACGCCCTCTGGTCCGCCGCCTGGGGCGCCCCTGCCCCGCGCGACTTCACCCCCATCCTCTCCCGCAGCCTCACCCATATCGGCGCCTACCACGACGAAAGGCTCGTCGGCTTCGTCAATGTCGCTTGGGATGGCGGCATTCATGCCTTCATCCTCGACACCTCGGTTCACCCTGATATGCGACGGCAGGGGATCGCGACGCGGCTGGTCAGGGAAGCGACGCGGATTGCGCGGGAGCGGGGCGCTGCGTGGCTGCATGTCGATTTCGAACCGCATCTGACCGGCTTCTACCGCGCCTGCGGATTTGCCCCGACAGAGGCGGGCCTCATCAAGCTCGCGTAATGCTTCCGCAGCGAAGGCGGCGAGTCTTTGGCTAGCGCCCGACCGGGCGTGACGCTGACAGCCTATAACCTATGTGACAACACGCTCTCGATAAAAGCGAAAGCATCGACGTTCCGACCGAGTCCACTCTTCACGTCTGGATGGGCGCGTGGCTCGATAGCGGAGAGGATGGTCGACGGATCGGTCCCGATCCGTCGCGCGGCATAGATATACTCGGCAGCTCGCATCGCTCCGTGGGAAGTAATCCAGGGTAGCCAAGGCTCGTCTTTCAATATCTGATCTGCGAAGGCCTCAAGGCTGGTAACGGCCTTCGCTTTCGGCAAGATCATATCCCTGATGTCCCGCAGGGCTCGATCAGAAATATTGTGCATTTCGCTCTTGTTGAGCTTCAAAGAGCTTCTCGGACCCCACCCGCAGAACCGACCGACTTGACACCAAACACCGAAGACGCGCGGCACCCAGTTCTGCCATGAGTAACTAACGCCGCCATATAATTTCAGGCACTCCACGGCAAAGCGATGCCCATCCGCGCTTGCCATGCCGAAATCGCATAAAACATAGTTCAGCGGGCCGCCCCACAATTGGAACTCCAGGAAATGTTGAATGGCGCCGTGGCCATCCGACCGATACAGGAACTTTTCAACCCTGTGAAAACCGAGATCCGCCAGCCCTGGTTCCAGCGTGCTCCTGAACGTTATTTTGGCCACCTGTGAAACCTGCCTTGCCGCATAGGCGGTCGAATTGTCAAATATTGCTGTACTCAAAAAGCTTGGCGAATCCCTTTACCGCGCTGACGGATTTACCCCACCGAGGCGAGCCTCATCAAGCTCGTCTGAGACCGGCCGCGCCGAAGCGCGCAGCCTGACCTGCCACTGCGAATTTCCTCCAGAATGGATTAGAGTCCGGCCTATTAAGGGACGGACGAATGAAGAAGCAGCGATTTACGGAAGAGCAGATTATCGGTGTGCTGAAGGAGCAGGAGGCTGGCGCGAAGGCGGCCGACCTCTGCCGCAAGCACGGGATTTCAGAAGCGACGTTTTATAACTGGAAAGCCAAATATGGCGGCATGGAAGTCTCCGAGGCGAAGCGGCTGAAGGCGCTTGAGGACGAGAATACCAGGCTGAAGAAGCTGTTGGCCGAACAGATGCTTGATGCAGCCGCGCTCCGCGAGCTTCTTGCAAAAAAATGGTAGGGCCTGCCGCCAAGCGTGAAGCCGTCACGCATCTGAAGGCCGTCATGGGTCTTTCGGAACGGCGGGCCTGCCAGATCGTATCCGCCGACCGCAAGACGATCCGTTATCGGTCCAATCGACCGCCGGAGGTCGATCTGCGAGCGAAGCTGCGTGACCTCGCCAATGAGCGACGGCGTTTCGGCTACCGTCGGCTGTTCATCCTGCTTCGGCGGGATGGAGAGCCGTCCGGCGTCAATCGCATCTACCGTCTTTATCGCGAGGAAGGGCTTTCCGTTCGCAAGCGAAAGGCCCGGCGGCGTGCTGTCGGCACGCGTGCACCGATCCTGGTCGAAGCGAAGGCCAATGCCCGCTGGTCGCTGGATTTCGTCCACGACCAGTTCGCCTGCGGCAGACGCTTCCGCGTGCTCAACATTGTCGATGATGTGACGCGCGAATGCCTGGCAGCGATCCCGGACACATCTATCTCCGGTCGACGTGTCGCCCGAGAACTGACGACGCTGATCGAACGACGCGGCAAGCCCGGAATGATTGTCTCCGACAACGGGACCGAACTAACGTCGAATGCCATCCTCGCCTGGTCGAAAGATCACAAGGTCGAGTGGCACTACATCGCGCCGGGAAAGCCGATGCAGAATGGCTATGTCGAGAGTTTCAACGGGCGCATGCGCGACGAACTGCTCAACGAAAGCCTGTTCTTCGGCCTCGATCATGCCCGAAGCGCCATTGCTGAATGGGCCGACGATTACAACCATTTTCGGCCGCACTCATCCCTCGGATACCAAACCCCGGCAGACTTTGCCGGGACCATCGCCGCAACCGGCTCCAACGCTGCGCAAGATGAAAGCTTCGCGTTTCCGCCGGTTGCTCACACCGCGCCACTTGGCGTATTCAAAACCGCCGGGGCTCTAGTCGCCGCTGGATGAAAGTTCAGTGGCAGGTCAAGCCCTCAAACGCAAGCCCGAAACCTGTCATCGAGTGGGGAGTTATAGCACCGATGGCCGCGCTTAATGGCAACGCTGAAGAATCTCGCCGGGAACACAATTTTCCCGCGGCTTTATACCCAGGGCGCGTCATATCGGCAAACGAAACGATATATATTTAGAAAGCCAAAAATCGACTTTGAGTTCTCAAATTCAAACTGGTCTCTCGTCAATTAAATCTTATTTTTCCATTAAAAATCCATCGAAAATACACAATTCTGCATTGAAAAATTGGTTAGCAATTGGCAAAGGTAAGCAATATTCCCCACGCGGTTGTCGTTGATTGAACCAGCAACAACCGTTCCCACCGGGGATTTTTGGTTTTTACAGAATACAACGCATCTATTGGAAAGTTTAATATGGCCCTGAATATTCTGGACACGAACGGCGCCACAGTTACTAAGACCGGCGCTGGATTCGAAGCGTACGACGTCATCCGGGACTCCGCCGCAAATCCTTCCGCGCCCGTCACTCTGGTCGTGTCCGATTCTAGCGCGGCAGATCTGGCCGACGAACTGGGCTCGGTTTCCGCGAACGTGACCGGCTCGAGCGGCGATAACACGATCACAACGGGCGCAGGCAACGACACCATCTCAGGTGGCGACGGCGCAGACACGCTGAATGGCGGGGACGGCAATGACATGCTTTGGGGCGACGTCGGAAATGACGTCATCAGAGGCGGCGCAGGCAACGATACGATCTCCGATGATGACCGCTTCAGCTTTACCCCTGCGGTCTATAACATCGATGCGGGCGACGGCGACGATGCCATAACCGTGGATACATTCGTTTCACTTTCCGGAACGATCGATGGCGGCGCCGGGATCGATACGCTGCGTGCCCCGTCGCTGCAGGGTCTGACGATTAAGAACATCGAAATCCTTGAAACGGCGGGCGTTTGGGTTGCCGGTTCAAGCGCGCAGCTCGAAAGCTTTGACAAGATCGTCTGGTCGAGCGATCCGTTCCCCAATTTTAACCCTTCATTGGCAGTGACGGACAGTGCCCACCTCGATCTTTCCGACGAGTTGGGAGATCGCGGATCTTTCATCCATGGCTATGCCTCCGGCATTGACGTCAAGACCGGCGGCGGCGACGACGAGTTTTTTGGCACCGACGGCAACGACATTTTCGACGGCAATGGCGGCAACGACATTATCAATGGCGAGGCCGGCAACGACAAATTGACGGGCGGCGCCGGCAACGACGCCATCAATGGTGGCGCCGGCATCGATACCGCGATCTTCTCCGGCAATTTCGCCAATTATTCCTTCGCATTGAACAATGGCGATCACATCCTGACAAGCGCCGCGGAAGGGACGGATACGCTGACAGACGTCGAATTCGCGCGCTTTGCCGATGGCGTCTACGATTTCGCCACGGAAAAGTTCACGCTCGACGGCAGCAATAGCGCGCCGACCAATATCCAGCTGTCGAAAACCGCCCTCTCCGAGGACACGCCGATCTGGACCACGGTCGGTCTGCTCAGCGCCAAGGACGCCGATGGCGACGCGCTCACCTATACACTGCTCGACGGGGCGAACGATCACTTCCGGATAAAGGGCAACCGCATCGTCACCTCGAAGGCGCTGGACTACGAGACCGACAAGTCGCACACGATCAAGGTGGCTGTTTCGGACGGCAAGGTTACGGTCGAAAAGGACATCACGATCAGCGTCCTCGACGTCAACGAAGCCCCTGTCAACAAGGCGCCGACCAATCTCGCCTTCTCGCGCACCTCAGTCTCCGAGAATATCGCCATCGGCACCTCGGTCGGCCTCCTCACGGCGGTCGATCCGGAAGGCGGCGCGGTCAAATGGCGGCTGACGGACGATGCCGACGGCATCTTCAAGCTCGTCGGCAACAAGATCCAGACGAAGGCGGCGATCGACTACGAAAACACCCACAGCCTGACCTTCACCGCCGAAGCCTACGACGCGGCCGGAAACGCCACCAGCCACAATTTCACACTCGCCGTGAAGGACGTCTTCGAGCCATCGGTTTCGAGCTTGTCGCATGAGGCGTTGATTTAGCCGCAACGCGATTGCCGCCGACGCAGAAATGTGTCGGCAAACATCCATCCTTTTGAAAGTTTGAATATGGCCTTGAATATTCTGGACACGAATGGCGCCACGGTTACCAAGACGGGCGCTGAATTCGAAGCGTACGATATTATCCGCTACTCTAACGCCACTCCTCTCGCCGCTGTCACCCTCTCTGTCTCGGGTTCCGGGGTGGCAAACCTGGCCGATGAGCTGGGATCGGTTTCCGCCGAGGTGACAGGATCGAGCAGCGCCAATGTCATCACGACAGGCGCAGGCAACGATACCATATTGGGCGGTGGGGGCTCAGACACGCTGAATGGTGGTGACGGCAATGACAGACTCTTCGGTGGGACCGGCAATGACGTGATCAAGGGGGGCGCGGGCGATGACACGATTGGCGATGGTGATTATTTTGCCGACGTCGCTGAAGTCTTCAATATTGATGCGGGCATTGGCAACGACACCGTGATTTTGGAAAAAGGCCCCTTCGTCCAGATATCCGGAACAGTCGACGGCGGCGCCGGCACCGACACGCTGCAGACCGAGGATATGACGGGCCTGACGATCAAGAACTTCGAGATTCTCGGAACAGGGTCAAACGGTGTTACCGGATCGTCCGCGCAGTTCGAAAGCTTCGACAAGATCACCACTACCTCCCAACTTGGCCTCTACTTGCATTTGGCGGACAGCGGCCATGTCGACCTCTCCGAAGAGCTGATAGCCGATCAGGTCTTCATCTCTGGCGCCCTTAACACTTCCGGTATCAACGTCACGACTGGAAGCACGCGAGACTACTTCACCGGGACCGCCGGCAACGACATCATCGACACCGGCGCCGGCGACGACATCATCTATGGCAATGATGGAAATGACATCATCAGGAGCGGCACGGGCAACGACACGATCACCGATGGTAAGCTCTTCGGATCTTCCCCTGAAACCTTCGACATAAATGCGGGCGACGGCGCAGATACCATAACCGTGCAGACCAACACTCATGTACTTTCCGGAACAATCGATGGCGGTTCTGGAATTGATATTCTGCGAGCCCCCTGGCTGCAGGGCCTGACGATCAAGAACATCGAAATCCTTGAAACGGCGGGATCGATGGTTGCCGGTTCGTCCGCGCAGTTCGAAAGCTTCGACAAGATCGTCTTCTCGAACAGCCCCAGCGACCAGAACTCTGGCCTCGGTCTGATGTTGACGGACAGCGCCCATGTCGATCTTTCCGACGAACTGGCAAGCCGTGGGGCCTACATCACCGGCAGCGCCTCCGGTATCGACGTGACGACGGGCGGCGGCAACGACCACTTGGAGGGAACCGCCGGCAACGATACTTTCGATGGTGGCGCAGGCAACGACGTGATCAACGGCTATGCCGGCAATGACACGTTGACCGGCGGCGCAGGCAACGACCAGATCTTCGGCGGCGTTGGAAATGACGTTATCCGGGGTGGAACCGGCGACGACAAGATCACTGATGGGGATAATCTTTCCACCGCTCCTGAGACCTTCGATATTGACGCCGGCGATGGCAATGATGCCATCAACCTGCAGACACATTCTTCCGCGATTTCCGGGGTGATCGACGGTGGCGCAGGCACCGACACGCTGCAAGTTATCAAGCCCACGTTAGGCCCTGGCATGGAATTCATCGGGCTTGCCGGCCTAACGATCAAGAACGTCGAAATTCTTGAAACGGCGGGAGCCGAGGTTCTCGCTTCGGCCGCCCAGTTCGAAAGCTTCGACAAGATCGTCATTTACGAGAAGCCGGGCTACGAGAACGAGTCCTCGCACTGACTTTGACGGACAGCGCCCATGCCGATCTCTCCGACGAACTGGCAAACCGCCACGTCGACATCTTCGGCACCGCCTTCGGCATCGACGTCAAGACCGGCGGCGGCGACGACTATTTCTTCGGAACCGGCGGCAATGACAAATTCGAAGGCGGCGCCGGCAACGACGTGCTGTTGGGCGGTGCGGGCATCGATACGGCGGTCTTCTCAGGCAATTTCGCCAACTACTCCTTCGCATTGAACAATGGCAGCCACATCCTGACAAGCGCCCTGGAGGGCAAGGATACGCTGACCGATGTTGAATTCGCCCGTTTTGCCGACGGCGTCTACGATTTCGCCAAGGGAAAGTTCACGCCCGACGGCAGCAACAGCGCGCCCACCAATATACAGCTCTCGAAAACTTCCCTGTTGGAGAGCACACCGATCTGGACCACGGTCGGCCTGCTCAGCGCCAAGGACGCCGATGGCGACGCGCTCACCTATACGCTGATTGACGGGGCGAACGATCACTTCCGGATAAAGGGCAATCGCATCGTCACCTCGAAGGCTCTGGATTACGAGACGGACAAGTCGCATACGATCAAGGTCGCTGTTTCGGACGGCAAGGTTACCGTCCAGAAGGACATCACGATCAACGTCCTCGACGTCAACGAAGCCCCTGTCAACCAGGCGCCGACCAAGCTCGCCTTCTCGCGCGGCTCGGTCTCCGAGAATATCGCCATCGGCACCTCGGTCGGCCTGCTCACGGCGGTCGATCCGGAAGGCGGCGCCGTGAAATGGCGGCTGACGGACGATGCCGACGGCATCTTCAAGCTGGTCGGCAACAAGATCCAGACAAAGGCTGCGATCGACTACGAAAGCACCCACAGCCTGACCTTCACCGCCGAGGCCTATGACGCGGCTGGAAACGCCACCAGCCACGATTTCACGCTCGCCGTGAAGGACGTCTTCGAGCCGTCGGTTTCGAGCCTGCTGCACGACGCTTTGATCTAACTGCGGCTTGATTCCAAGCGGCGACGCAATACGTCGCCAATGGCTTTAAAAACGGGGGGCTTGCGGTCAGCAAGCTCCCCGTGTCGATGAGGCGGAACAAGGCGCCCCGCCGAATCTCTTTTCCCCACTGGGTAGAAGCGGGAGTTCGGGCTGAGCGCCCGATCCAAATTGCTGCTCCCCCTACGCACCCGGTTCGGCTATAACTCCTGCCGATCCGAGGAGAGCCCGCATGCGCCTGCCCACATTCATCCTCGCCCTGGCCATGGCGGCGCTCGCAGCCTTGCCCGCATCGGCGGCAACCTACAAGACGCCGAAGGCGCTGCTCAAGGCGCTCTATAGCTACGACACCGACAACAGCGACGCCGAGGCGCCCTCGCCCTATTCCGCCTTCTTCTCCGACCACCTGAACAAGCTCCTCCAGACCGATCTCGATAACACACCGGAGGGCGATATCGGCGCAATCGACTTCGATCCCGTCATCGCAGGCCAGGACGGCGCAGCGAACGACGTCAGGATCGGCCAACCGATCCTGCTGGATGATAAGGCCGAGGTGGAGGTGCAGTTCGAAAACGGCGAAGAGGTGACGCTCTGCTACACCCTGGTGCGTGAACATGGCGGCTGGAAGGTCGACGACATCGCTAATCAGAAGGGTGATAATCCATGGAGCCTGAGCGCGTTGCTGGGTGACGCGCAGTAGGCGGGCGGCCCAGTCACCCGCCCTTGTGGTTCGAGGCGACCCTGCGTTTGTCACTGCAATCGATTGCTCCGTTCCTCACCCACCATGAGGGCTGATCGGTGTGCCTGTCGACCCGACCGCCCCACGAACAAATCCATGCCGGATATCGAATCCGCCCGTCATCCCGTTTCGGCACGGAATCCCACGATGGCACAGCCGGGCAAAAATCCGTTAACCCACCGTCAAGTATCTGAATCTTCGGCATTTCCCGACATCGATGCAGGTATGCCAAAAGAATCCCGCTTGCTTTTTGCCCGAAATGCTGGCACGAATTGACTTACTCGGGCATTTGCATGCCGGTGACTGGACTGATGTGGTAATCCCTTCCGTTTGGAAGGCGGCGCGGGAATACCCGCCTACGTAGACGTTCTTTCCCCGTACGTGACTTCTCCGACTGACCCTTCGTCCCAATCGATCGGGGCGAAAGCTAAAGCCGTCCGCTTCCTCTCGGGGGCGCGGATACTACACAGACTAAGGGAAAAGGACGATCCCAATGGCCACCAAGGGCACCGTAAAATTCTTCAACCAGGACAAGGGTTTTGGTTTCATCACGCCGGATGGCGGCGCAAAGGACGTTTTCGTCCATATCTCTGCGCTGCAGGCTTCTGGCATCCAGTCGCTGCGCGAAGGCCAGCAGGTTACCTTCGACACCGAGCCGGACCGCATGGGCAAGGGCCCGAAGGCCGTCAACATCTCGGCTTCGTAAGTCAGACTTCCGTTCACGCGGCATGAACGGCGCTCCGCAAGGGGCGCTGTTTCTGTTTTTGGCGTTCGATTTGTCGATCGCATCGGCAAATGTTATATGCGCGCTTATGGATGATCCCGCCCATACGGCGCTGCATTGAGGCAGCGGGGCACCGCAGTGCGGCGCCCGGGAACAACGAACGATGGAACATCTATGACGCAGAAGAGGCCAATTTTTGCGGTCGCCCCGATGATCGACTGGACGGATCGGCATTGCCGCTATTTCCACCGGCAGATCAGCCGCGAGGCGCTGCTCTATACCGAGATGGTGGTGGCCGATGCGATCATCCACGGCCCGCGCGAGCGGCTGCTCGGTCATGACGCCGCCGAGCATCCGCTGGCGCTGCAACTCGGCGGATCGGACCCGGCAAAGCTTGCCGACGCGGTGCAGATCGCCGAACCCTATGGCTATGACGAGATTAACCTCAATGTCGGCTGCCCCTCCGACCGTGTGCAGTCGGGCACCTTCGGCGCCTGCCTGATGTTGACGCCGGAGACAGTGGCCGAATGCATCGCGGCGATGAAGAGGGTTGCGACCGTGCCGGTGACGGTGAAATGCCGGATCGGCGTCGACGAGCAGGAGCCGGAACAGGCGCTGCCCGAGCTGATCACCCGCGTTCTCGATGCCGGCGCCGATGCGATCTGGATCCATGCGCGCAAGGCCTGGCTGAAGGGCCTGAGCCCCAAGGAAAACCGCGAAATCCCGCCGCTCGACTACGACATCGTCTACCGAATGAAACAACGCTGGCCCGATGTCTTCATCGGCATCAATGGCGGCATCCGCACGCTCGACGAGGCAGCAACCCACCTAACCCATGTCGATGGCGTCATGCTCGGCCGCGCCGCCTACCAGAATGCCGCGATCCTTGCCGACATCGACCAGCGCTTCTTCGGTGCGCCTGCGGCCGAACCGGACTGGGAAGCGTTGCGTGACCGGATGATGGCCTATGCCGAACGCCACATCGCCAGCGGCGGCCGGCTGCAGCACGTGGCGCGCCACATGGTCGGCCTCTTCACCGGCCTGCCGGGCGCAAGGCGCTACCGCCAGATCCTGTCGACCGACGCGGCCAAAACCGGCGCAGGACCGGAAGTGCTGGCGGCCGCCTTTGCGGCGGTGGATTTTTCGGGAACAGATCAGGAGGCGGTCAGCGCCTGACGCGAAGCGGCGTCACAACCGCGCCATCGGTAGCAAGATCTTCTTCTCGATCCGGCCGGCCACCGAGAACACCAGGATCTCCGTATCCCTGCCGATCCTGCTGCCATCCATCAATCGGACGATATCGTCGACGCCGCCGACCGGGCTGCCGTCGATGGCGAGGATATAATCGCCCTCCTGCAGCCCTCCCTTTGCCGCAGGCCCATCGGCTTCGACGCGCCGGATGCGAACGGAGGTCGTTTTTGCCGTGCCCGCGGCGAGTGCCACCCGGCGCGGCAGCACAATCGTATCGCCTGATATGCCGATGAAGGCGCGCCTGACCTGGCCATAACGGAGAATCTCCGAAACCACGAAATTGGCCGTATTCGACGCCACGGCAAAGGCGATGCTCTGCGCACCTTGGATCACGGCGGTATTGACGCCGATGACCTCTCCGCCCGAAGACACCAGCGGCCCGCCGGAGTTGCCGGGATTGAGCGCCGCGTCGGTCTGGATGACGTCCTCCATCAGCCGGCCGCTTGCTGCCCGCATCGACCGGCCGAGCGCCGAGACGATACCGGCGGTAACCGTCCATTCGAAGCCGAGCGGGTTTCCGATCGCGATTGCGATATGCCCCCTGCGCAGGCGCTGGGAATCTCCTAGCTTCGCCCAGGCGCCGGTGCTTGTATTGGCGCGAATGAGGGCGATATCGGTATCCACATCCCGGCCAAGCACACGGCCCTCGGTAACGAAGCCGTCGGGCGTGGTGATGCGAACCACCTTGGCGTCGTCGACGACATGGTTGTTGGTGACGATCAGACCGTCAGGCGAGACGGCGAAGCCCGACCCGTGCCCTTGCCGGCCACCCACCCTCTCAATCCGGCTGACCGCCGGCCCGACGATATCGACTGCTGCAGCGATCGATTGCGAATAGGCATCGATCAGCGCCCCATCATTCTGAGGCGCTATGTCCTTATCCATGTAACCCATTATTTGATCCTCAGGCGGCAATAACGGCCGTCCCGCCGCCGGCGAAGCGGTCGCGATTGGTGTTGTGTGAGGATTAGATGGTTGGGCATAGACCCGCGTTCAAGTGAGCGCCGGCGGCGGTCTGCAATGCGCGCAACGCAGAGAATGCCAACACGCCTACCCGGATAGATATGCTGAACTACCCGAACAGATATCTTGAACGCACGGCCAAAAATTGGCTCATTGCAGACATTCGCCCGTCAAATCAGCTGCCTTCGCTACCCATGACGAACCTGCCTGAGGAGTGGAACAGGCCGACATACCGCGGATCAAAAGAATGTTCGCAGCACGAAGCAGCCAGGCGAGGATCGCCAAATCCCCGTTCCTTCATACGAGATGGGCGGTGCTGTGCGCCCGTCGCGCAGAGACATACAAACGTCAGTCATATCAATAGAATAGAAAGAGCCATTCAATTAGCACATCAGCATATTCAGAGCCGAGTTATCCCCTAAGGCGCGACCTACTTGCCCCAAGCCTCCGGCGCAACGGCGCTCGTGGCCTTGCCAATTCTGCCGGCAACGGCGCAAACTTCTGACCGCATGAATCCAACCCCAACCAATGGAGCCGAAAGATGAGCACAGTCACAACCAAGGACGGCGTCGAGATCTTCTACAAGGATTGGGGGCCGAAGACCGCCCAGCCGATCATGTTCCATCACGGCTGGCCGCTATGCTCCGACGACTGGGATACCCAGATGCTGTTCTTCCTTGAGAAGGGCTACCGCGTCGTCGCCCATGACCGGCGCGGCCACGGCCGCTCCACCCAGGTGGGCGACGGTCACGACATGGATCACTACGCCGCCGATGCCGCAACCGTCGTCGAGCATCTCGATCTCAGGAACACCGTCCATGTCGGCCACTCCACCGGCGGCGGCGAAGCGACCCATTATGTCGCCCGCCACGGCCAGCCGCAGGGCCGTGTCGCCAAGCTCGTCATCATCGGCGCCGTGCCGCCCATCATGGTGAAGACGGATGCCAATCCCGGCGGCCTGCCGATCGAAGTCTTCGATGGCCTGCGCAAGCAGCTCGCCGCGAATCGCGCGCAGTTTTATTACGATCTGCCGGCCGGCCCGTTCTACAGCTTCAACCGCCCGGGCGCGAAGGTCCTGGAACCGGTCATCAACAATTGGTGGCGCCAGGGCATGATCGGCGGCGCCAAAGCGCATTACGACGGCATCAAGGCCTTTTCGGAAACCGACTTCACAGAAGACCTGAAGACCATCACCGTGCCGACCTTCGTCATGCACGGCGACGACGATCAGATCGTGCCGATCGCCGACTCCGCCCTGCTCTCGGCCAAGCTGCTGCAGAACGCCACGCTGAAGGTCTACGAGAAATTCCCGCACGGCATGTGCACTACTCATGCCGACATCATAAATCCCGACATCCTTGCCTTCATCAAAGGTTGATCCGTGATGTTACCGGGCGCCGACAAGGCGCCCGGTTACCATGAGCGGCTTGCCATCCTCCACGCCGGCGTTCTGGCCACGTCGTCGATCGACAGCCAATGACTCATTTTCCCATGAAACCGTTTTCGCCGATTTGCGTTTAGCGGCCATGAAAAGAGAGCGTGAACCCTCATCAAAGGCTTACCGGCAGGATCGTTTCGAAAACACCGAGCGAGCCGCCAAGGAAACCATCGAGGCGGAGCAGCGGGCCCGCCGGGAAAAAACCGAGCGGCTGAAAGAGCTGCGCCTGTCAAAGCAGGGCGCCAAGGACCCCGCAACCAAGTAGATCCCACACTCGCACTATCCGATCGGCACGCCGATCGATCTCATATCCATGCCCTGCCGCCCTCACCCGCGTCTTGCCGTGCGAGGACCCGAACTGTTTTTGAATTTCGGACCTTCGCCCATCTTGCGGAGCAAAGATCGCGAAATTATCTTTTTTTCACGAAAGCGATTCACGGCATCCAAAAAGGGCAAATTGCGATGTCAGACAAGCTGTTCAGCACACGGGACGAACCGCTCGCCTCCGAAGATCTGGATGTGTGCAGGCGTGTTCATGAAGCTCTCTGTAGCGGGTCAAAGATCGACAGATCAAGCAAGGAAGCCGACCGTCTGGGCGCCCTCATCATCGAGCTTTACCGCCAGGGTGTGCACGACGAAAGCCAGCTCCGATTGCTGGCCGGCGGAACGTGAGCCTGATAGCGCGAGACGTCGAGCTAGCTGCGAGTCCGACACCGCCTTTTCCCGGGCGCGGACCGAGGTCGCCAGCACGCGATCGAAGAGCGGAACCCATTTGCCGATATCTCCGGCCGTCTTGGTGCGTCTGCGTGTCGGTATTGGCCGTCCGTCTCCAGCGTCGCCTCATTCCAGCAGGACATCGCCCATGAGGGCCGATTTGCCGATGCCGTGGCCGGATGCGACCGCAATCTGCAGCGGCTGAAACCGCGTTGCGGGATCGCGAATGATTGTAAAAATATCCCGTCGTTATAGAGCGAGTGATGCCGCGCCAGCATATCCAGCGCCCGCAACCGGTCCGCCCGCTTGATCTTCGCCGCATGCACCACCTCCCCCTTGCCCTTGGCCGAGGTGCCGATCTCCAGCCCCACAACGCTTGCCGCCGTCCGCTCATCCCACTCCGAAGGCGCCTTCAGCGGCCCCTGGTCATCGAACACGTCACGGACATCACCAAACGCGACGTAGGCAATGGCGACAAGCACCCACTCGGCGGAAGTCTCCATCTCGGCAAGACGTGGCGCTAATGCTCTCTCAATCTCCGCCCGCACAGCCTCATTCGCATCAAGCGATTGCCATTGGCACGCGACTTTCCGCTATACCCCGTCCGCATCGCCGCGTGCTTCGCATTCAAATCCTTCAGATATTCCGCCACATACAGGCGCTGCTTCGGCGTCAGTTCTGCCATTGGTGATCGTACCCTCGAAGAGAGGGCGATGGTAGCGGGCGATGGTGGCAAGGTGAAAAGCGCGCCGCGGGGAAGGCCCTACGAAGCCAGACCTCTGTCCCTGTTGTAAATCTCCCCCGGAGTCGGCTCTCTGGTCACAATCGTGCCGTGGGAAAGCCGGCGACGCATGACATTGCCGTGCCAATGCCATTCTCCGGATACGCCAGCGAAAAACAGCGCACGAAGCGCCTCGACCACGCGGCTCCACACCGATGGCTTCGGACGTTGAAAACTGATCGTTGTCATTTTGTCTTTGCTCCCCTTCAAAATTATTCTCTGCCGATCGCGCACGTCACGTTTCTCTCTTCCCGGAGGGTGCCCGATCAACATGGATTGGAATGATCCAGCCGCGCCAATATGCGCAATGCCTCAATTCGATCCGGCTCCCAGAAGGTCAGCCTGAGCCGGCCTACATCCGAATCCAGGGAGAACGCCTCGCGGGCCAGCCCGATCTCGGCAAGCCTCATGCGTATGGAGTCGAGATCGGTCATGCCACCCAGCGGCTCCATGATGATGTATTGCGTCGGTTGCGCCATGTGGAAGACCCTTATCTCAGAGTATTTGCCGGCGTACGAAAACAGAAACAGCAACACGGCTCAAGGAAAGTCTTAATATCTGGTTACCAAACGAAGTTAATACTTCGTTACACATGAGGTTGACCGCCGTTTTAATATTGAACACCGGAAACCGCTCTATGATTTCAAGAGAGATTGCTATGGCGTCAACGTCCTTCGATGACATCCAATGACGATATCCCTGGCACCCGTGTCAGACCCCGGCCCGCGCCAGCCTCTCGCTCAGCGCCTCCAGCCCGTTGATTTCCGCCTGTCGTTATAGAGCGAGTAGTGCTGCGCCGGCAGCCTGCTGTGTAGCTCCAGCAAGGTCAGCCGGTAGCGATGCGCCGCAGGAGTAATTTGACATCGCAATTTTCGAAGAGCTTTATTATCGCCGCCAAGGAAACGTCCTGTATCTTTTGTGATATTGAAGCGTCGGTGTGTCGATTGCGGGAGCCTCAGCTAGACGGGTTACGAGCTATTGCACTTCTGTCAGTGTTTTATTCTCATTTTGGGAGGAAGCTCGAACCTTGGCCATCTTGGAGTTCGGTTCTTCTTTGTGTTGAGCGGATTCCTCATCACAAACATTCTGTTAGCCGCTAAGGGACACGATCATCACGCGGTTGAGATAACTGTGTTTTTCGCGCGAAGAGCAGCGAGAATTTGGCCACCCTATTTCCTGACGCTTGGATTTTGCTGGCTGGCATCAGGCCCGTTACGACTCCCGATGATGCAGGAGTCGTTGCCGTGGCATGCATTGTTCCTCTCTAATATTTGGTATGCAACGCACGGGTCCGAGCCTTGGGCGCTAGCGCACCTTTGGACACTTGCAGTCGAAGAGCAATTCTACCTGATTTGGCCTTTTGTGATCCTGGCGCTGCCGTCCCGCCATTTTCTGAAATTTTGCGGCGCGCTTGTTTCCTGCACCGTCGCCTACCGGGTTTGCGCATTTGCCCTCGGCAAGGTTGATGAAGCCACTCTGCTGACTTTCGATTCAATCGATGCGCTGGCGGCCGGTGCCGCTTTGTCGTTCCTGTCTGAAGAAGGGTGGAGCGCTCCGCGATGGCTCCTCTGGTTGTCAGTCCCGGTCGGTTTGGCTGGATTTATTATGCAAATCGTTTTTGACTTGGGAAACCTCGTTCAATGGGTCGTCCTCGAGGCCGCCCTCCTGTTGCCACTGGCCGCAATCGTGGCCTTGGCTTCAAAAGGGCAGTTTCTCAAAATCCTTGCGAACAGATCTCTCAGCGGCTTGGGCCGGATCAGCTACGGCGCCTATCTCTTCCATCTTCCGGCCTGGGCGGTTCTTTTTGCATTGAGCGCCCGTTTTGGCGTCGGTGACTTCTTCTCGCGCGGCCCGCTTACGATGCTCGTCGCTGGATCGTTATCCGTACTCACCGCTTTGGTATCGTGGACCATGGTGGAGCGCCCAGTGATGGCTTGGTCGAAAAGGCTGACGAGCCGGCTGGCTGCCGCATGATCGGATAGCCGAAGGGCCAGGCGTATGCCCGACGGATGGTGTCGCACGCTGGTGCCATCAATGTCGCGCTTTCGACGCACATGCCGCCCCCCGAACGAGCCGTCCGACATTGAGCTCCGATAAGAGTAAAGTTCGTCTGCGCCGCGTCGTCGGTGCGATCTTTTCAGACATTCCCGCCTATTGGCGTTGGCGAAGCTGTCCAGCGTTTTAGGACCGGTCGGTTCCTGCCGTCCGGTAGTGGTGCACAGGCGCGTATTATGTTAGCAAAAACGCACATAAGCCGCCTCATTCCATCCCAAAATGAAACCTATTCCCTTCCGCTGCGTTACCCCCTCGATACATCCGTTGACCCAAGGTGAGTAAAATGAACAGATTCGCCATCATTGCCCTGTCGATAGCGACGGCCTTCTCCGGAATGCCGGCCTCGGCAGGCCCGGCCTTCGTGCCGAGCCCGGTCCAATCGGCGGCGCAGCCGGCACCGGGAAATACCGATGCCCGCATCATGACCGTCGGCTGCAATAACTTCACGAACTGCCCGGGTCAGTTCGGCAATAATCGCAGGTGGTATCGCAACCGTCACCACTACCGCAACCGGGATTATTATCGCGACGACCGTTATGGCTCGTATCGACGCTACGATCGCGGCTGGCGCCATAATGACAACACCGGCGCCATCATAGGCGGTCTGGCGGCCGGCGCCCTCATCGGCGGCATCATTGCCTCGCAGCCGCGGGCCTATACCTCGCAAGGGTACAGTTCACATGCCGATTATTGCTACTCCCGCTATCGGTCCTACCGCGCCTATGACAATACCTACCAGCCGAACTACGGCCCGCGCCGCCAGTGCCGCTAGTCCGACCTATCCATCAGAGCAAGCCTCGCATGAAATGCGGGGCTTTTTTGATGGCCGAAAGCCCGTTGCACGGCTTCCAATCGCCAGTGGGGCGTGTTTGTCTGCGCGAATGGGGGGCGCACACTTGGTTAGGCGACGCGAACCTAGGTGCTAGATGACGTCTGGAGAAACAGCAAAGTCCGCCGGCCGCGTCGTCCTGCTGCAGCCGGATCTGGAAAACCTGTCGGGTTTCGAAGCGGCGCTTGCCGCCGGCTGGTCTCCCGATCCGCGCCGCGCGGGCAATGAGGCCCATGTTCACGGCGAGCTTCAGCGGCTGCGCCAGAACAGATTAGGGTTTCTCCACGATCTCATTCCTGATGGTAGACAGCGGGCTGGATTCGGATCGCCGCCTCTCACCACCCGTCTGTTCTGGATCTGGGACGGAGAATTCTGCGGCAGCATCAGCCTCCGCTTTCAAGCGGGCACCGAGGAGCTGCCGCCCGAGGTGTCTGGCCATGTGGGATATTCCGTCGTACCGTGGAAACAGCGCAATGGCCACGCGACCACCGCGCTGAGCCTTCTGATGGCTGTGGCATCGAAGGAAGGCCTCGACCGCCTGGTCGTCCTCTGCAACGAGGACAACGACGCCTCGCGGCGGGTGATCGAGCGCAATGGCGGCGAATTGTTCATGCGCGGCCCGCATCCCTCCGACAGGCCCGATCAGATCAAACTGTATTTCTGGCTGAGGCCCGGAGCCACCAGCTGAAATGAAGCACGACGGAATTCCAGACGGACGGAGCACAGGCCTTGCCCGCCTTTGCTCCGTCCGTCCCGTCAGCCTGGGGCGGGCTGAGTGCTGGTCGCGGGGGCAGTCGGCGCCGCCGCACATCGTCTCTCAATAGGTCGCGGCCGGTTTCGGCTTCTTCTCGGTCCATTGCGGCGGCGCGCCGTATTTGGCAGCCACAGCCCCCATCAGTCCGGGCGGTCGGCCGAAGGCGTCGCAGGCGGCGTATTTCGGTTTTCCGCCGAGCCACGATTTCATCCGCTGCCCCGATGGCAGCGAGATATCCAATCCCTTCGGCTCCTTGCCTTTGATCAGCATGCGGGAAAACTCGCTGCTGAATTTCGAAGCCAGGCTATAGGCGTCGCCGACTTCGGAAACGCGGGGGTTGTTCTGCAGCGAGTTTGCCCCGCGCGACCAGACGATGGCCGCCCGCTGCACGCCACCGTTGTCGACGGCTTCCGCCTCGACCGCCAGTCCGCCCAGGCCGGCCGGCAGCCGCGGCACGCCGACCGGCAGCACGAAACCGGTACCGACGGTCACGACGGTCGAAACACCGGCCATCGCCTTGTTGGTCGGCACGATGTCGGTGACAACCGAGCGGATTGTCAGGTCCGCCGGCTGGCCGGCTGAGACCAGCTGATATTTGTCGCTGAGCGAAATGCAGAGCGCCCGGTCCAGCGCATTCGCCACCATCACGCGGTCGGCGTCCGATTTGACGCGGGTCGCGGCGTTGAAGGCGAAGGTCGTCGGCACGATGCTCACCGTCTTTGCCGGGCTAAGGCGCGTCCCATCGACATAGACGCGCGATTTCGACAGCTTGCCCTTCGGCGCGCCGAGATTGCCGTAGGAAGAAAGCGTGCCGGCCTCCTTCAGTGGCACCGAGCTGCAACCGGCCGCGGCCATGGCGAGCGCCAGCGGCAGTGCGAGAGACAAGCCTCTCGACGCCAGTGGGAAGGAAAATGGGAATTGATTGCTGCGCACGCTGTCTGGCCTCCGTCGCCGATAGCGCATAACCCCTAAAATCGAAATCGATTTTCGGAAAGGATCATGCGCAGTTTAAAGTGCTAGAGCGTCCTAGCGCGTCTTGTCGGACGCGCGGCGCTCTAGTGTCGGGCGAAAGTGGCGGTCGACAATTGCCGCAACATTACAGATCGCTTCCCAGAGCCTTTCCTGGTCAAAACCAGGGCGGATGCTGCTCAAGCAGGCTGACCTATGCGAGTTCGATCACCACTCGCGTCCCGACAGCACTGCTCTCGATGCTGACCTCGCCGCCATGATTTGCGGCGACCTGCTTGACGAGGCTGAGGCCGAGACCGGCGCCCCTGCTTTTCGGGGTGACGCGATAGAAAGGCTCGAACACCAGCTCCCGATGTTCGGCCGGAATACCCGGCCCTTCGTCGGTGACGGTGATCCGGCCGCCGCCGGAAGGTGCGCGCGATACCGAAACCGTGATCATCCCCGTGTTGCCGCCGTGGTCGATGGCGTTGCGCACCAAGTTGCTCACCGCCCGCGGCAGCGCGGAAGGGCTGCCCCGGCGTTCAAGGCTCTCCGCCTCGCATAGAAATGAGATTTGATAGCCGTCGGCAATCGCCAGCGGCGCGAGATCGGCAACGACCGTTCGGGCGACTTCGACGAGATCGATCGTTTCGTGCAGATCGATCGCCTGATTGTTACGCTCGAAATCGAGCAGTTGTTCGGCAGTCTCGGCGAGGCGCGCGACGTCATCGAGCAATCGCCTGCGGTCCTGGCCCTCGGGTGTTCCGTCGATCCGCGTCTGCATGATCGCGATCGGCGTCCTGAGTTCATGCGCGGCATCGATAAGGAAGTGTTGCCGTTTGCGGAATTCATTTTCCAGCCGGTCAAGCGCCTCGTTGAAGGCAATCACCAGCGGGGCCACCTCCTTGGGGATGCCGTCCAGAGGCAGGCGTGCATCGTAGCGGCGAGGTTCGATCTCCGATGCCTTGCGGGCAACCTCGCTGACACTGGCCAGGGCACGCCTGACAATTCGCGGAACGGCAAGAAAAACCGCCGGCAAGGCGACGGTGAGCAGCGAGACATAGATCGGATAGACGGCGCCCATAAGGACAAGAACGGGCCAACCCTTGTCGGCGACGCCGCCAAACAGAACTCGGAGCTCGCCTATGGCAGTCTCCACGTTTTCAACGGACGCGATCTCGTTGGTGCCGACCGATCCCCTGATGTCTGCGCCCTGGAACAAATGGGTGAGATGCGCAAGTTCACTATAGGCTGCAGGAATGGCGCCATAGGATACCGAAGAACCGTCCGTCGTGGCAGCGACATACCAAAGCCCGTCATACTGCTCCTTGAGCGACGCCAGCTCTGGCGTATCGCGTATTTCAAGCTGGCCCTGCGCATCGAGCGCGACGGACCGGGCCAGTACCGCGGTGACATGATCCTCCAGCGCGACGTTGGGAGAAAGGATCCTCGCACCATAAACACAGAGACCGAAGATCACCGCCGCCACCACGGCGACGAATACAATGCTGAGTTGCCAGCTCAGCCGCCACCAAAGCGACGGATTGGTGTATTGCGCCTTGGTCATCATTCTTCCTTCATGAGGTAACCGACGCCGCGAATATTATGGATCGCGACGCCGGCGCCAGCATCGATCAGCCGCTTGCGCAGCCGCGATATATGCGCGTCGAGCGCGTTCGACTGGATTTCCTCTTCGTAGTTGTAGACAGCCGCTTCGAGCGTCGAGCGCAGCACGGTCTTCTCCTTGCGCCTTGCGAGTGCCGCCAGCACCAGAAGTTCGCGCCGGGGCAGGTCCAGCGGCACGGCATCGACGGTGACGCTCAGATGCAGCGGGTCGATCACCATCCGTCCGGCAGTGATCTTGAGTTCGGCCAGTTCAGGCGACCGCCGCAGCACGGCTCTCAACCGCGCCATCAGCTCGTCGACCAGGAACGGCTTGCCGAGATAGTCGTCCGCCCCCAGGTCGAGGCCTTCAATCCGCTCCTTCGGTTCGTTGCGCGCCGTCAGCACGATGATCGGCGTATCCTTGCCCGTCCGCCTGAGCTCCGGAATGAAGCTCAGCCCCTCCCCGTCAGGCAGGCGCCGGTCAAGCAGGATCGCATCGTAGAGGTTCTGCCGCGTCAACTCGACGGCGTCTGCCAGATGCATCGTGTGGTCGGTGACGATCCCATGTTTGCCGAGCGCGGCCGACAGCGCCTCGGCCAGCTCCCTCTCATCCTCTATCAGCAGTATCCGCATCGCCCGTCCATTGTCTCGCTCACCCCCTCTGTCTGCCACAAGGGTTGCAGCAGCATTGCGGAGCTTGCAAGGCAGCCGGTCATGCTGCTGCAATTGTTGAGGTCCAGCACAAGGAATATTCGCGGCAGCTGGAGATCAAGATGATCCGACCTATCCTTCGTCTCCTGACGAGACACTTCCTCTCCGCCTTCATCCTCGCTGCACTGCTCGCTGCCCCACTCGTCATTCTGCACACGCTTCACGACAAATCGGCGTTCGAGAGCGGCCTTCTGATGGAGGTTCGATGATGGAGAGGCGAGCCTCAGGCAGTCTCGGCGTCTGCACTGCAATAGGCCGAGAATGCGTGGAGATAGGCCTGCACTCTGGAACGGTTCTCCGCTGTCTCGATGCTTCGAAGCACCTCGGCTGGATCCAGTTTCATCAAAGGGAGCCGGAGGAAGATATCCTCCGCGAAACGGTCGGTGATGGTCGCAAGAACGGTGCGAAGACCCGCCAGCATGTCATCACCTCGATGCGAGGCGTGCAGCAAGGCGATCGGCTTATGGACGATCTCATCTCCTGATACGAGCCAGTCGATCGCATTCTTGAGGCCGCCGGGGATGGATCGCACATATTCCGGGCTGGCAATGATCACCCCGTCGCTCTTGGCGATCACATCTATGAAATCCCGCACCGCCTCCGGTAGAGATTCTCCCTCGAGGTCAGGCGAGAATACCGGCAACCGTCCGACGCCATCGAAGATCGAAACCTCGATGTCACTGGGCGCTATGGCACGGATCGCCCGCAGCATAGCCGTATTGGTGGAATTGAGCCGGGCGCTGCCGGATATTGCGAGAATCCTCATGATCCTAACAGGAATCGATTGATCATGGCTGTCAACGCAAAAGGCCAGGTTCGATTGAGTAACGCGAAAAAAGCGACTTTTGCTTGAACTGGCCGAACCCCGCGTTAGCTTGGATGCTGCTGCCGAATCGGCTGGAATTACCCTCGAGGAAATACACATGACGGCTTTGATCGAGGCACGGGGCGTCAGCAAACGCTTCCGGCAGCACAAGCGATTTCCGGGCTTGCTGGGCGCGCTGAAAACGTTGGTGACCAACGAATATACGGAAGTCCTGGCCGTTTCCAACATCGGTTTCGACATCGCGGCGGGCGAAGCCGTTGGCTATCTCGGCCCCAATGGCGCTGGCAAATCCACGATGATCAAGATGATGACCGGCATCCTGGTGCCGAGCGCCGGCACGCTCTCGGTGCTCGGCCGGACGCCGCATCTCAAGCGGATGGACAATGCGCGCGAGATCGGCGTTGTCTTCGGCCAACGCAGCCAGCTGTGGTGGGATCTGCCGTTGGTAGACAGTTTTACCTTGCACCAGCGCATCTATGATATTCCCGTCGCGCGTTATGCGGATAATCTCCGGCGATTCAGCGAATTGCTCGACTTGACGCCCTTTCTCGACCGCGCGGTGCGCCAGCTCAGCCTCGGTCAGCGCATGCGCGCCGAGATCGTGATGTCACTGCTGCACGACCCCAAGATCCTCTTTCTGGACGAACCGACCATCGGTCTTGATGTGGTCGCCAAGGATGCGGTTCGGCGCTTTCTCGCCGAAATCAACCGCGAGCGCGGCGTCACCATCATTCTCACCACCCATGACCTGCAGGACATCGAGACCATCTGCCCGCGGCTGATCATGGTCGATCACAGCAGGCTCATCTTCGACGGCGAGTTGAAGAGCCTGCGCGCGGCATTGGGCTCTGCCCGGCGGCTGACACTCGAATTTGCCAGTGACCCTGGACCGCTGCCATTGCGCACAGCGGCTCTCGTCAGCGACGAGGGCTTGCGCAAGAACTATCTTATCGAGCGAGAAGACATCTCGCTGGTCGCAATCCTGTCGGAGGTCGGCAGCGGACGCGACCTCAAGGACGTGGCGCTGCACGAGCCCGACATCGAAGAGGTCATCCGCACCTTCTACCAGCGCCGCAACGCCGACCGGCGTAGCAATGCCAAGGCCCGGGCATCATGAGCGCCTATTTCGCCTTCGCGCGCAGTTCCTTCCATTCGCAACTCGCCTACCGCAACGAAGTATGGGCCAATATCTTCGGCAAACTCGTGCAGGTCTTTGCGCGTGTCGCTATCTGGCAGGCGGCCTATGCCGGCGCCGGCGCAATCGTGGTCGACGGGGTCTCCCTGCAGCAGATGGTGACCTATGCCCTGCTCGGCGGCGCCGTGATGGGCGCAACCCGCCCCGAAAGGATCATTGGCGAGATCGGCCGGTCGCTCAAAACAGGCGATGTCGCGGTCTGGCTGCTCAAGCCCTTATCCTATCCGCTCTATCTCTTCGCCAACGAATGCGGCAGCTTTGTTTATCGCCTGATGACCCAGGTCATTCCGACCGTCGCCTTCACCGCGTTGTTTTACGGCATGCTGCCGCCGGCAAGCCTGTTCGATGGCCTGATGTTCATCGCCTTCTGGGCGCTATCCTTTACGCTGCTGTTCCTGATGTCGGCGCTCTTCGGCCTCGTCGCCTTCTGGCTGATGACGAGCTTCTCGCTGGACTGGATCCTGGGCGCCCTTCTGCAATTGTTCTCGGGCCTGCTGATACCGTTCTGGTTCTTCCCGGAACCGCTGGCTGCGATTGCCCGCCACCTGCCCTTCGCCTGGGTGGTCTATTATCCCAATGCCGTCTATCTCGGCAGGCTTTCTACCGCCGATGTCTGGCTCCATCTCGGCCTGGGCCTTGTCTGGGCCGCGTTGTTCCTTGCCGGCGTCAGCTGGCTGTGGCGCCGGGCCTCCGGCCGCATCACCGTGCAGGGAGGTTGATTGTGCTCATTCGTCACCTGCGCGTCCTTCCGCTGCTGGTCCGGATGCATGTCCGCTCCCAGATGGAATATCGCGGCGCCTTCTGGCTCGACCGTCTTGCGCAGATCCTTTCCTATGGCAGCGTCTTCGCCACCATCGGCATCCTGCTCGCCCGCTTCGACACGCTCGGCGGCTGGACCTGGCCGGAGCTTGCCCTGCTCTTTAGTTTCCAGCTGCTCGCTTATTCGCTCGGCGCCGCGATGAGTTTCGTGCAATTGCGCGATCTCGAAGAACTGGTGCGGCTCGGCACTTTCGACACACTGTTGGTCAAGCCTTTCAGCCCCTGGGCCTACCTGGTCTTTTCCGGCCTCAACATCGGCTATACCGGCCACGTCATCCTCGCGGTGGTGCTGATGGGCTGGGCGGTCCTGTCCGTCGACTTCGCCTGGTCGGTCTGGTCCGTGTCGTTCCTCGTTGCTGCGCTCATCAGCGCAACGCTGCTGACCGCTGCCCTTATTACCATGATCGGCGCCACGGCGCTGATCTGGGTACGCTCCAACCACCTTTTCTCGATCTTCTTCGGCTTTTGGGAATTGACGCGCTACCCGCTCAACATTTTCCCCGGCGGCATACAAACCATCCTCATCACCGCGGTTCCGCTCGCCCTGACCAGTTCCGTCCCTGTCGGCGCCCTGCTCGGCAAGCCCATCCCGATCCTCGGGGATTGGGCCGGGCCAGCATCTCTTGTGGCCGGCCCGATTTGGGTGTTGATAGCAATCGCTCATTGGCGCTACGCCACAGGCAAATACCAGGGCGCCGGAGGCTGATCGGGCCGACTGCTTTCCTGTATATTCAGGATGCCTGCGACAATGATCTCGCGCGAACCTCTAGGAATGCCGCCGTCAGCTTCGCCAGCACGGGCGAGGTGCATGTTCCGTTGGCGCCACCGATCGGATCGACGATGTGGATCTGCCTGAGATCGTCCATGAACTCGTCCCAGAGCGGCGGCCCGCCTTCTTCGAGAAGCTGCGCGCGGATGCTCAGTTCCTCGCTCACAGGTAGATGGCGCCGCCCCCAAGCGCCGATCATGGCGAAGACGGGAACGAGCTGAATCGCCGGCTCCAGGAGGCTGTAGATCGCTTTCTGACTGTGGCTCGGATCGTCCCGCTTGCTGATGAACCCTAGCGAAAGCAGACGCTTCAGCCTGGCGGCGAGAATGTTGGAGGCGATCCCCTCCTCCGAATGAGTCAGAAGATCGCGGAAATGGCGGCGATTGCCAAACATGATGTCCCTGATGATGATGAGGCTCCACCGGTCGCCCAGCACTTCCATCGTCAGGTTGATCGGGCAACCCGACCGCAGTTCGATATCCACGATATTCTCCTTTCAAAAACTGGTTGCAATATAGGAGCACTTATGCGACAACGCAACCAGTTTCAAATTGCAATCATATGGAGGAGAGCATGCCCAAGGTTCGTGTCGCAGCATTTTCCCTTTCCGTAGATGGTTTCGGCGCCGGGCCGGAGCAAAGCATGAGCGATCCGCTGGGCAAGCGGGGGACGGAGATGTTCGAATGGTTTTTCCGCACCCGCACCTTTCGCGCCATGATCGGAAAGGACGGCGGTTCCGAAGGCGTTGACGAGGATTATGCGGCTCGGGGCATGGCCAATTTCGGCGCCTTCATTCTCGGGCGCAACATGTTCGGCCCCATCCGCGGCGAGTGGCCGGATGACGCCTGGAAAGGCTGGTGGGGACCGAACCCGCCCTATCACGCGCCGACCTATATCCTGACGCATTATCCCCGCGAACCGATCGCCATGGAGGGCGGCACGACGTTTCACTTCGTCACCGGCGGCATCGAGGAAGCGCTTGACAAGGCGGTGGCTGCGGCCGGCGACAAGGACGTGAAAATCGGTGGCGGCGTCAGCACCGTCCGCCAATATCTGCAGGCTGGCCTGATCGACGAATTGCATTTCGCCATCTCGCCGGTCGTCCTCGGCAAGGGCGAAGCGATGTTCACGGGCATCGACCTCCCGGCCCTCGGCTTCCGCGTTGCCGAGCATGTCGCAACCGAACACGCCACGCATATCGTGCTCGCGAAATAAACGCGCCCCGGTCGGTATCCTAGGCGCGTCCAGATGGAATACCTCGGCCGCATCGAAGGCGTCCGCAACATCAAGACGAAAATCCCATTGCAGAAGATCAAATAATCCTGGCAGGTGACCCGCTCACGGCCGCCTGCCGGGATCGTTCGGCTGTCACCAAGCCGTGTCAAAATGGCCGTGGTATTGCCGCGGAATGAGCGTAGAGTAAACGCCATCGGAACATCGACACGACCGCTTGAGAGACCATAGGTGCTCTTGCCGCTTCATGGAGGGTACGAAGATGCTCCTGTCGCTCATCTCGCTCAATGATGATGAAATAACCATCGTCACCGATGCCGTTCGGCAATGGTGCTGCGAGAGGAAGCTCGACATCGACAGCATCGAAGGACGCCACGCCATCACCGTCGCCGTCGATCTCGTCCAGATGAACACCGACTGCGACAGGCTTTTTGCCGCGCTGTCGAAGCAACTGGACCACCAGTAGGACCTACTCCATCCATTGAGGCACCATAGCATTCTGCGATGACAGGCGCTGGAATGCAGCGCTTTCGCTTGCCATCCCCTCACACCGCCACCTCGCGCCAGCGCCCCCCGGAGTGCCAGGGTGTTGGGAGCACCGGGCCCAATGGAGCGCAGCCGGAACATCATGCCCCGTCCCGGCCAGCCCCAAGCTGTTCGAGGTAGGCACAGAACATATCGGCCATGGCGTCGGCATAGGCGTCGATCTCGGCAGCGCTTCGGGGTGCCTCCGAGAACTGCTTGCCCACCGTGCCGAGCGTCGTGGTGATCAGGTCGCCGGCAAGGGTCCGGGTCGCCTCCGGCGCGTAGGGTAAAGCCTCCTGCATGAATAGCTCGACGATGCGGTCCCCCGATGCCCTCGCCGCCTGCGCCTCCGGCGCATCGCGATAAAGGGGTGCTGCGTCATGGAGCGCCACGCGCATCGCCGCCTCCTCGCACTCCGAGCGGAGGAAGGCATGGACGAGGCGGCGCAGCCGTTCGAGCGGCGGCCTTTGCGCATCGGCGAGGATGCCGCCGAGCATGTCCGTTGTCTGCCGCCATTCGTCGCTCTGCAGCCGGAAGAGGATCGCCGCCTTGTTGGGGAAATACTGGTAGAGCGATCCGATGCTGACGCCCGCCCTTTCGGCCACCCGCGCCGTGGTGAAGCGTTGCGCGCCTTCCCGCGCCAAAACCTGAGCAGCGGCATCCAGGATCGCCGCCACGAGTTCCGCCGAGCGGGCCTGCTTGGGCTGTTTTCGCGAGGAAATCCGGGCTCTTGGGCGATCGGTCATGGCAGCGCTCCGCAATGCGAATAGCAGATGCGACGAATTACTCGTATTTTTCACTCCACACAAGATCCTGTCACCAAGGAGATATGACATGACGACACTGACCACCGCCCCGCTGGCGCCCCTGCTCGATGGCCTATTCGAAGAGGCCGCCACGGCGACGAGCCCGGCAATGTCGGCCCTGTCAGGTGATGAGCGAATGCGCCTGATCGGCAGCAAGACCGAATATCTCGACCTTTACGGGCGCCTCAGGGATCTCTGGCTTCCCGTCTCCAGGGAGGCCGGCGCGCTGCTCTACATGCTGGCGCGAAGCAGCCGCGCACGTACGATCGTCGAATTCGGCACATCCTTCGGCATCTCGACCCTCCATCTCGCAGCCGCGCTGCGCGACAATGGCGGCGGCCGGCTGATCACCAGCGAGTTCGAGCCGTCGAAGCTGGTCCGCGCCCGCGCCAACCTGACGGCCGGCGGCCTCATCGACCTCGTCGAGATCCGCGAAGGCGATGCCCTTAAGACCCTGAGCACCGATCTCCCGGAGACGATCGACCTGCTCTTCCTCGATGGCGCCAAGGCGCTCTATCGCGATATCCTGGAACTGGTCGAAGACCGCCTGAGGCCAGGCGCCCTTATCGTCGCCGACAATGCCGACCTCTGCCCGGAATACCTCGCCCGCGTACGCTCGCCCGCAGCCGGCTACCTCTCGACGCCATTCGAAGAAGATATTGAGCTGTCGATGCGGACCTGATGATCCCAGGCTGTCGCCCGCCCCAAAGCATAGCGGCGGCGGGCGACAGCCCGTTTCATCGGCGCATCTTCATCTCGGAACCGCGCCGTAGCGCAGCCCGTCGACCAGCAGGGAAACCATGCGCCGGGCATGTTCAGGCCCTTGGGCGTAGGCGTGCATGCTGAGGCTCGCAGCCGCATTCAGAAGATCCTCGGCAGCGATATCGGTGCGCACCTCGCCGGCGGCAGCGGCGGCGTCGAGAAGCGAACGAAGGGCGGGATGCAGTCGCTGCTGGAAGTAGGCGGGCAAGGGATCGAAGGCCGGGTTGCCGGAGTGCAGGGCCGCCGCAAGCCCGCGCTTGGCCGCGATGAAATCCACGAACCGCTGCATCCATCTGGCCAGTGCCTCGCCCGGCGCATGTTCGGCTGCAAGGATCGGCGCGGCGTCGGCGCAGGCATCGATTTCGCGGCGGAAGACAGCGACGACAAGATCGGAACGCTCGGGAAAATGCCGGTAGACGGTGCCGATGCCGACGCCGGCCTTCTCCGCAATCTCGCGCACTGGGGCGTCGACGCCAGAACTCGCAAATACCGTCATTGCCGCCTGAAGCAGTCCGTCGAGATTGCGTTTGGCGTCGGCGCGCACGGGCTTCTCCGCTCTTTCCCCAGCTCGCCGGCCGTCCTCCTGCTCTTTTCTCTCGTCGCTCATCATTCACTCACTTGCGAAACGGAACATTGTTCCGTATATAAACGGAATGCGGTTCCGCTTATGTAACATGGCGTGACGGTGTTGGCCACATCGACGCGCACGAAGTCCGCCTCCCCAATAAAAGGAACAGACCATGCAATACCGCACGCTTGGAAGAACCGGCATCAAGGTCAGCCCCTATTGCCTCGGCGCGATGATGTTCGGCGCTGCTGGCAATCCCGACCACGAGGATTCGATCCGGATCATCCACAAGGCGCTCGATGCCGGCATAAACTTCATCGACACCGCCGATATCTACAGCCGCGGCGAATCCGAGGAGATCGTCGGCAAGGCGCTCAAGGGCCGGCGCGACGACGTCGTGCTCGCCACCAAGGCGCATCTGCCGATGGGCGACGACCCAAACCGCCAGGGCAACTCCCGCCGCTGGCTGACGCGGGCGGTCGAGGAGACGCTGCGCCGCCTGCAGACCGACCATATCGATCTCTACCTGATCCACCGGCCAGCGCCCGATACCGACATCGAGGAGACGCTATCCGCCCTTACCGACCTCATGCGGGCGGGAAAGGTGCGGGCGCTGGGATCGTCGACCTTTCCCGTTTCGGAAATCGTCGAGGCGCAATGGGTTTCCGAGCGCCGCGGGCTGGCCCGCTTCCGCGTCGAGCAGCCGCCCTATTCGATCCTCAACCGCGGTATCGAACGCGAGGTTCTGCCCGCCTGCGAGCGTTACGGAATGGGTGCGATGGTGTGGAGCCCGCTGGCGATGGGCATGCTCACCGGCAAGTATCGCAAGGGTGCACCGCAACCCGACAGCGCCCGCGCCAAACGCTTCCCCAGGCAGATGAACGACGAGCGCCGGCTGGACGCGGTCGAACGGCTCATCCCGCTCGCGCAGCAGGCAGGGCTTTCGCTGGCACACATGGCGATGGCCTTCGCTATCGCCCATCCCGCCGTCACCTCGGCAATCATCGGCCCGCGCACGATGGAGCACTTTGACGATCTGCTTGCCGGCGCCGGGGTGAGCCTGACGGACGAAATCCTCGACCGGATCGACGCGATCGTCCCGCCCGGCACCGACACCGGCCCGCTGGAGGCAGCCTACAACCCGCCTGCGGTGACACAGCCGAACCTGCGCCGCCGCCCGCCCGCCGAGCGCTTCGCTGCCTGATTCTCAGGGGTGAGGCCCGGTCCTGCGAAGCAGGAGCGATCGATCCAGTGAATCGATTGCAGGGCCGAGCGCCCTGAGCCATGCGAAGGGCCAGGCGGCGCCTTCCTCCCTCCTTCCTGTGCTCGCCACAGGAAGGAGGGAGGAGAATGGGGAACATCTGCTATCACCTTGACTGGTGTTCCGTTTCAAATTGCCGAAGGGCCAAAAACTCGGACGTTCGCACGATCAACATTTTGGCAGCACAAAGCGACCTTCGCTTAAAGGCGTTTTTCAAAGAACGTGTCCGGGTATGGGTCATCATTGAAACGGTCGATCTCGCTCCAGCCAGTTCCGCGATAAAGCCGTGTTGCCTCGGGCAGAGCGCTATTCGTATCCAGACGCAGGAGCTTGATGGACAGCTCGCGGGCGATGTTCTCGGCGGCCGTCATAAGGCGCGTTGCGAGCCCAAGGCCACGCGCGGATGGGGCGACCCAGAGCCTTTTGATCTCCGCGACTTCACCGCCATTGCCCTTCAGCCCGACACAGCCGATCGGCAGGCCATCCGAGATGGCGACCAGGAACGCACCGTGCGGACGGATCATATCCTTGGCGTCGGGATCGCGAGAAAACGCTACATCGAAACCCTTCTCGAAGCGGCGTGCAAGTTCGCCGTAGTATTCGTTAAGACAATAGCTGGCGTCCTCGTGCCGAGCGTCTTTCTCCTCGAGCACGATCTGCTCACGTCTCAGCGAGGAAGCGACGATATCCATGGCGCGCAGCAATTCGTCCGGGCGGCGATGGCGCGCCAGAAATGCTTTCGCCTGCGCATTGGAAAGCGCTTCATAAGCCCGAAACTCGGAATGGCCGGTTTCGGTCAGCCTGGCAACGCGGCGACGCGCGTCCTGAGGGTTCGGCATCGTCTCGATGAGACCCTCCTCTTCCAGACTGCGCAGCAGACGGCTCATCAAGCCGGAGTCGAGACCGAGATAATCGCGGATCACCGCAACATCCGATTGCCCCCGGCCGATCGAATTGAGGACGCGGGCAGCACCCAGCGGACGGCCGCGTCCGAGGAAAGACGTATCGAGAGCGCCGACTTCGGAGGTGACGGCACGGTTGAAGCGACGGACACGAGAGATAGGATCGCAAGTCATATTGTCTGACTTTAGTCAGATAATTGATCCTGTCAATTCAAAGCACTCCAAGGGACGCGCAAATGAGCCGCGCACCCCGCCATCCGCCTTGCGCGCCACTATCCCCTCGCCTATGGGAATGGCAACGTTCCCAAGGCCGCCCCTTCCGTGTTCCGTTTTGCTTTCCACGCCGTGATCGTTCTCATTCTGACGTTGCTGACGCAGATCGGCGGCATCGCCTATCCGTGGCGCTGGCCGCCTCACGCGCCTGCGGCCTACGGCGATTTCCGGCAAAGCTTACAATCTTCCTGCTTTGCTATGGCAGCGCCACGCTTGCCGCAAGCCTCGCCGCTCCGATCTTCGGACGGGTTCCCCTCTCCTGCGTCGCCGGCGCCGCAGACAGGCTCATGGTCCGCTCCCCGATCTATTGCCTGCTAAACCGCAACTACGTCACCCCGGACATGCGCGATCTGGCAAACGCGCTTGCCGCCCACATGGATAAGGAATTTCCGGGAACCGTCACGGTCGCGCTGGATGCCAATTTCCCCTTCGTGAGAGGCTTTCCGCTGCTGCCGCATCTGTCGCATGCCGACGGGAAAAAGCTCGACTTCGCTATTATTACAAGGACGTGGACGGTACCTTCCTGAATGGCGCCACTCGCTCTCCGATCGGCTATTTCGCCTTCGAGCAACCCGCCCCCGGCGACGAACTGCCATGCGAAGGGCGCAACGACTGGCTCACCACCCGCTGGAACTTCGATGCGCTGCAGCCCCTGTTCCCGGCCTATCGGATCGAGGAGCAGCGCACATCGGCCGCGATCGGCTGGTTGACGAACAAAGGTGTGACGCGCTTCGGCTTGCAAAAGATCTTCATCGAGCCGCATCTGAAGAACGCGCTTGGGATCACCGACAGCCATATCCGCTTTCAAGGCTGCCGCGCCGCCCGCCACGACGACCATATTCATATCCAGGTCGAGTGATTCTCTCGCCGGTCCCTCTGGCCCAGACACTCAGGAGCGGCGGCGCGCAGTCTAGATCGCCGTCGCGGCTCCTTTCCCGAGCTGTCAAACTGGGTGCGTTTCGTCATAGGCACGCTGTGCTGCAAAGATGGCGTCCATATTCTTCTCCGCCCAGTGGGCAAGGGCGGAAACGGTATTCGTCAGCGTGCGCCCCAGCGGCGTCAGCGCATATTCTACGGTCACCGGCACGGTCGGGAAGATCGTGCGCGAGATCAGCCCGTTGCGCTCCAGCTTCCGCAGCGTCTGCGCAAGAACCTTCTGCGATATGCCCTTGATGTCGCGGCGGATGTGGTTGAAACGCACCGGCCCGGCTTCCAGCCGGTCGAGAATGAGCAGCGCCCATTTATCCGCCAGCCGATCCAGCACCAGCCGCGTCGGGCAGCGGTCCTCATAGACATTGTAGGCCTGTTGCATCGCCGTCATCTGTTCTTTCCTTCCCGGTGCGGTTTCCCGGAGGAAACCATGTGAGAAAAAAAGTGCTCTCTTTTCTAATCCGAATTTCCCTGTATCTAACCTATGGAAAGATAGTTTCCAATAGATACCAAGGAGAGTGACATGAGCAGCAAGATTCTTGTTCTCGGCGCGACAGGCACCGTCGGCAAACATCTGGTGGATGGGCTTCTGGCGAAGGGCGAGGCCGTCAAGGCCGCTTCCCGCACGGGCAAGCCCGTGGCGGGCGCCGAGGGCGTCATCTTCGACCATGGCAAGCCGGAAACCCATGGCCCAGCCTTCGAGGGCGTCGACCGCGCCCATGTGCTTCTGCCTTCCGGTTATGTCGATGCCAAGGGTCTGCTGCTGCCCATCATCGAAGCGGCCGCTAGCCGCAAGGTAAAGGTCGTGTTCCAGAGCGTTTTCGGCGTCGACGCCGACGACTCCATTCCCTATCGCCAGGTCGAGATCGCCCTGGAAAGATCAGGCACACCTTACGTCATCCTGCGCCCGAACTGGTTCGCCGACAATTTTCACACCTTCTGGAAGGCCGGCATCGACCATGGCCAGATCGCGCTTCCGGCCGCCGAGGGTAAGTCCGGCTTCATCGACGCCCGCGACATCGCGGCAAGCGCCGTGGCCGCCCTTACCTCCGCGGCCTTCGACGGCAAGGCGTTCAACCTGACCGGGCCGGAAGCCCTGTCCTATGCTGAGGCCGCCGCCATCCTTTCCGCGGTCATCGGCAAGCCGATCGCTTACAACGCCATCACGGACGACACCTTCATCGGCATTCTCACCGGCGCTGGTGTACCGGCCGACTATGCGAGCTTCCTCGCTTCAATCTTCTATCCGGTTCGCCAAGGCTGGACGGCCGTCGTGACCGGCGATGTCGAGACGCTGACGGGCAAGGTACCGCGTTCGTTGAAGACTTACGCGGCAGATTATGCCGCAGCATTGAAGGCGTAATTGCAAACAAAGTCGCAGGCGGCGGTGTCCGCCGTCTGCCCTCCATGCAATGATAAACGGAAGTCCGGCAATCGCCGCTGCAGCCGCCCCAGGCGACATCCCTCAGGGAGCCATGCCATGCGTTCAGCCCTCGCGATCCTCTTCCTGATCGAAATCTGTCTTTATGCCACTGCCTCGCTCACCCATGCCGGGTTCGTCCTCGAAGGCCACGAACACCGACAGGCGATGATTGCTGAAGCGGTGATATCGGCCGTCCTCCTTCTCGGCCTGATCTCGCTCAGCCTTGACCGACCGTGGAGCCGCACGGCTGCGATCTCGGCCCAGTCCTTCGCCCTCCTCGGCACCCTCGTCGGCGCCTTCACCATCGCCGTCGGCGTCGGCCCGCGAACCACGCTCGATTACATCACCCATGCCGTGATGATCCTGCTCCTGGTCACCGGCCTCGCCTGGCTGGCAAGGAACCGGAACGCCTCTCCCCTAGGATAGGGATCGAGCCACGACGCCTATCCCAACGGCAGCTCGAAGCTTCGCTTCAGCGTTTCCATCGGCACGTCGGTCTTGACGCTGAGGACGCTCGGGATGCGCGTCAGGTGATCGGCCTGAAAACGCCAGTAGCTGTGCAGATCGGCGGTGACGATCCGAAGCACGGCATCGCATTCCCCTGTCGTCAGGTAGCATTCCATCACCTCGGGAAACCGCCTGACGGCTTCGGCGAAGCGGAGCGTGACCTCGGCGTCCTGGGTCTTGAACCAGACGCGGGCAAAAACCGTCAGCCCCGCCCCGACCTTTGCAGGGTCCAGCACGGCAACGTAGCGATCAATGATTCCGGCCTCTTCCAGCAGCCGGACGCGGCGCAGGCACGGTGACGGCGATAGGCCTACCTCCTTCGCCAGATCGACGTTCGAAATACGCCCGTCACGCTGAACTACGCGCAGGATATGACGATCGATCGGGTCCATGATGACTGGCATTTTATAGCTCCGATTGATTCAGCAATGGCATAATATGCCAAACTTTCGCAATTTTACGGATGCTTCGCAAGCTCATTGCGCAGGACTTGGCCTATCGTTCCACCATTGAGATGGAGATGGGTAAATGACGAAGATAGATAAAATTGTGCTTTCTTATTCGGGCGGCCTGGATACCTCGATCATCCTCAAATGGTTGCAGGAAACCTACGGATGCGAGGTGGTGACTTTCACCGCCGATCTCGGCCAGGGCGAGGAGCTCGAGCCGGCACGCGCCAAAGCGGAGATGTCAGGGGTCAAGGACATCCGTATCGTTGATCTGCGTGAGGAGTTCGTCAGCGATTTCGTCTTTCCAATGCTGCGGGCGAACGCGCTCTATGAGGGGCAATATCTGCTGGGCAGTTCCATCGCACGGCCGCTAATTGCCAAGCATCTGGTCGGCATAGCCCGGGAGGTTGGCGCGCATGCAGTTGCCCACGGTGCGACAGGCAAGGGCAATGATCAGGTCCGGTTCGAGCTGGCCGTCAATGCGCTCGACCCGTCGATTAAGATCATTGCTCCATGGCGCCAATGGAACATCCGCTCCCGCATGCAGCTTCTGGAATATGCCGAGAAGCATCATATCCCGGTGCCGAGCGACAAGCGCGGCGAGGCGCCGTTTTCGATCGACGCCAACCTGCTGCATACCTCGACCGAGGGCAAGATTCTCGAAAATCCGGCGGAGGTCGCGCCCGATCATATCTATCAGCGCACGGTCGATCCCGTCGACGCTCCCGACACGCCCGAGATCATCACCATCAGTTTCGAGAGGGGCGATCCGGTTTCGGTGAACGGCAAGTCCATGACACCGACCGCATTGCTGACCGAACTCAATGGACTGGGCGAGGCATGGCATCGGGCGGCTCGATCTGGTCGAAAACCGTTTCATCGGCATGAAGTCGAGGGGAATTTACGAAACGCCGGGAGGGACGATCCTGCTCGCTGCGCATCGCGGCATTGAATCGATCACGCTCGATCGCGCCGCAGCGCATCTGAAGGACGAGATCATGCCCCGCTACGCCGAGCTGATCTATAACGGCTTCTGGTTCGCGCCCGAGCGGGAAATGCTGCAAGCCTTGATCGACCAAAGCCAAACCTTCGTCAGCGGCGAAGTGACGCTCAGGCTCTACAAGGGAAGCGCTTCGGTCGTCTCGCGCACCTCCCCCTTGTCACTCTACTCCGCCGACCTCGTCACCTTCGAGGAAAGCGCCATCGCCTACGATCATCATGATGCCGAAGGTTTCATCAGGCTCAACGGCTTGCGGCTCAGGAGCTGGGCGGCCCGCAACGGCAGATGACCGCTCGATCTTCAGTGCACTAACGCTCACGACTAATGCCCACATTTACGGCACCTTCCTTCGTGGCTGACCGGGGCAGTCAAGGCATCCACGGAGAAGCGCGAATCCAATTTCAAACGATTTTAAAAAAGCCGCTCGGCAAGCTAATCGATTTTAATTTTATCGTTAAAATTTTCTTGTTGCGGCGCACAAGAATTTAGACATTAATTTTTTCGGATGCTCAGTTTATTCGTTGGAGAACTCGCATGACTGTGACATTTCCGCTAACCGAAAAGCGCGATGCGGAGACATTGCTGAAACACTTGACGTTGCACAATCTCAGCTTTCCGGGAAACTGCGTCGTGTCGCTCAAGGCGCACGTCGCCCAGGTCTCATCCTCTCATACAACAGCGCTCGGCACCGCCCGTACCGCCTGGTAGGGATTAATGTCGCCGCATCGCCGTCGACAATAGGGTCGAAGCAATCCTGGCTGGATCGCCCACGCGGAGATGGATGAAGCCGAGCGCGTCGACAGCTTATCTCGCGGCAGGCAGCCCCATGCCGGCGAGCTTCAGGATATCCTCGACCTTTGCGTCGGGATCGGCGCCGGGTTCGACCTGGCCGTCTATCATCAGCAAGGCAAGGCCATGCGTCAGAGACCAGAGAAAGAGCGCGGCGTTCGGAACGTCCTCGGGCGTCAGGCGCTTTTCCAGGTCGTCCTTCATCTGCCGGTAGACCTGCATCCGCAGGGCGCGTATCGCTTCGTTTCCCTTGGAATAGGCCTGAAAACCCTCCCCGAACATCAGCCGGTAGAGACCGGGATTCGCGCGGGCAAAGGCGACATAGGCGATGCCGCCGCCAAGCAAATTGCGCCGAGGACCGGCTAGGGCGGCATCGATGCTTTCGCTGAGTTCGACAAACCCTTGTTCGGCGAGTGCTGCCGCGATGGAATCCAGGCTGTTGAAATAGTGATACGCCGCCGGAGCCGAGACGCCGGCGCGGCGACCGATCTCCCGCATGCTCAGCGCAGCCGGGCCTGCCTCCTCCAGTAGCGCCCTCGCCACGGACAGCAGCGTGGGGCGTAGGTTGCCATGATGGTAGCGGGTCGATCCGTCGTGCGTGGCCATGTCTCGATCTAATCTTTACATCGTTAAAATCATACCCTAGCCTTCCCGCGATGACAAGGTATCCGCCGCGGTTCGGGTTCCGGCAAGCTTCCTGCCCGCGCCAGCAGCAGATTTACAGAGAAAGAGGCTTTCATGCGAGCATCGGAACCAAGCCGCACTGCGATGGGTGCGGCAGCCTATCGAGCAGCGCACCAGAGCGTGGATGGCGGCGCCATCTTCTTAGACCCCTATGCCCGCCGCATCCTCGGCGAGGTGGCCTGCGCAGAAGCAGACCTGAAAGCCCAGGACCCCTCCACACGATCCTTTCGCCTGTTTATGGCGGCGCGAAGCCGATATGCCGAAGATTGCCTTGCCCTCTCCTTTGCAAGGGGCGTCAGGCAAGCCGTCATCCTCGGCGCCGGGCTCGACACCTTTGCGCTGCGCAATCCCCATGCCGGCCTGAAGGTCTTCGAAGTCGATCATCCCGCCACGCAAAGCTGGAAGCAGATGCGGCTTGACGAGACCGGACTGACGCAGAGCCTACCAACATTCGTTCCTGTCGATTTCGAACATGAGGATTTGAAAGCGCGTCTCATCGATTCCGGCCTCGAGCCCGAGACGCGGTCCTTCTTCATCTGGCTTGGCGTCGTGCCCTATCTCAGGGAGGCGTCAGTCTTTGCCTTGCTACGCTTCGTCGTCGGCCTGCCGAGCGCATCCATCGTCTTCGACTATAGCGAACCCCTCGAAAACTATTCGCCCGAACGCCGTGCCCGCGCCGCGGAAATGGGAGCGCGCACGGCCGCGGTCGGCGAGCCATGGCTGACGCACTTCGATCCCGAGGACCTTGCGAACCGACTGCTGAGCTTGGGCTTCACATCCCTGGAGGATGTCGGCCCGACCGAAATGGCAAAACGCTTCTTCGGCCTCCCCAGGGATGCGCCGGATCGCGGCGCCGGTCCCCACGTCATATTCGCCGGGAAATAGGGAAATCCCCGAGATGTCGAGTTACGGCAATCGAGCTGGCCTCAGCCGTCGTAGACGACAGCAATCTTGTTTCCGGCGGGGTCACGCAGGTAAGCGGAATACCAGTTCGGTCCGTAGTGCGGACGTAGACCAGGCGCGCCCTCGTCCGTTCCGCCGTTGGTCATGGCAGCGTCGTAAAAAGCGTCCACCTCGGCGCGGGACTTGGCCATGAAACCAACCATCGAGCCATTTCCGGCGCTCGCCGGTTCGCCGTCGAACGGCTTGCAAACCCATAGAACGAAACCTTCACCCTTCCCGCCTTCGGAATAGGCGCTCCATCCGGGAAACTCTCGATGTTTGCTCCATCCGATCGTTGCCAAGCTCGCATCATAGAAGCCATTCGATTTGACGGAATCGATTGCGCCGACGGTTGCGTAGACACTCATGATCTTCCCTTTCGCTGCTCCAAGATCGGGAGAATTCATATCGCAAGCATGTGAACACAACAAGAACATATAGCCGCGTTTTCCGCAGAAGGTCAGCGACCAATCGCAAACGGACGGTTATTGCCGTAGCTGCAAAAATTTCTATTCTGGGCAACGCCGATGGCGACTAAAACCTGAGGCTTCACGGCTATTTGCGACAGGAAATTTGGATCACATCATGACGACTCTGAGCCGCCCCGATCTCAGCGATATCCACCGTGGCGACTGGGTGGATCGCCGGCTGCCGGCCGCATGGCGGCCATATACGCGGTTGGCGCGGCTGGATCGCCCGGTCGGAATATGGCTGACGCTCTTCCCGTGCTGGGCCGCCCTTATCCAGGCATCCCACGGTCTCCCGGACCTCAGGCAATTGGCGATCTTCTCTCTCGGCGCTCTTCTGATGAGAAGCGCCGGTTCCACGGTCAACGACATCGCTGATCGGAAGTTTGACGGCCATGTCGAGCGGACCCGCTTTCGGCCCTTGGCAAGCGGAGAGATCGCCACGCTGCCGGCCTTTATCTTCCTGACCGTTGAACTCGCACTGGCGGCTTCGCTTCTGTTTTTCCTGACGCCTTACACCCGCCTCATCGCGATATATGTGCTGCCGCTCGTCTTTGTCTATCCGCTCTGCAAGCGCTTCACCTACTGGCCGCAGGCCGTCCTGGGGGCGGCGTTCAATTGGGGGATGCTGATGGCATGGGCCGAGGCTGCCGGACATATCCCGGTCGGCGCCGTGCTGATGTGGGCCGGGGCCATCGCCTGGCAGATCGGCTATGATACGATCTATGCCTATGTCGATCTAAAGGATGACACCCGTCTTGGCCTGAAATCGACGGCAATTCTGTTCGGCCGGCACGGCAAGACCTTTATCGGCCTGTTCTATGCTCTGGCGGTCGGCGCGTGGTCGCTCGGGGGCTGGCTGTTGGAAATGTCGCCGCCTTATACTGTCGGAATGCTGGTGATCGCCGTCCATCTTGCCTGGCAGACCCGGCGGATCGATCTTGCCCGCCCAGACATGAATTATCGCCTGTTCCTGGCGAACATCCTGACGGGGGTGCTGCTCGCCTGCACGGCATTCACTGGAACATGGTAAGCGGCTTGATGGATTTGAAAGATTGGACGCGGCACCGATGACCTATCTCAAACACAGCGTGCTCGCCGCGGCCATCATGCTGACAGCAACGATGACATCCCTGCATCAGGCGCATGCGCAACCATGCGAGCAGGAAAGCTTCGAAGAGGCGAAATACGTTGTCTGCACTCTGGAACCGGGCAAGGCCGACCTGCGATTGTTCTGGAAGAATGCTGATGGCGCGCCATACCGCGCTTTTTCAAGCCTAGCCGAAGCCGTTCGCGTCAAGGGGCGAACGCTGACTTTTGCCGTTAACGCCGGTATGTACCGGACGGATTTTTCGCCGATAGGACTTTATGTCGAGAACAGCAGGGAATTGAACCCCGCCAATATGACAGAGGCCGAAAGCTCAGCCGGTCAGGTGCCGAATTTCTATAAGAAGCCGAACGGCGTGTTCTTTCTGGGAGAGGCAAGCGCCGGGATACTCCCGACCGATGAATTTCTGAAACGCCGGCCCAATGCGCGGTTCGCCACCCAGTCCGGTCCGATGCTTGTCATCGCCAACAAGCTGAACCCGATCTTCATCGTCGGCTCGACAGACCGGACCCGCCGCAGCGGTGTCGGAACCTGCGAGCGCGGCGCGGTTCGTTTCGCGATCAGCGAAGACGGAGTGAATTTCCATGATTTTGCACGCCTCTTCCGCGATCATTTGAAATGCGCAGACGCCTTGTTTCTCGATGGCGGACGAGGCGTCGGACTTTACAATCCGGCAATGGGCCGCAACGACTGGTCCTGGCACGGCGGCTACGGCCCTATCTTCGGGCTTATCGAGTAGCGCACTCGCATTTGGCCAAAGGCCCGACAGCAGCAATCGTCGTTTGCACGGCGAGACTAGCCTCTCCTCACACGCGCCATTTCGGCGCGCATCCAGCTCGAGTCTCCCCAAGTCGAGAGCCAGATCATCACGTCGGTAAGGGCACCAACGACGGGCAGGAACAGCGCGTGGCTCAAGCCCCGCCTTGTCTGGCTGTTTTCGGCCTTCGTGAGGTGCGCCAGTTCCTGTTCCTGAATTGACCCGATGAGGCCATGAAGCTCGGGATCGCGCTTTTGAAGGAAAGCCAATTGGTCTTCGAGATGGCGGTGGACCGTGCTTTCGACCGCCTCGGTACAGATCCAGATCATGTTGCGCCCACTAAGCGCCGTCAGGAGGCCGAGCACAGAACCGCCGAGGCTCCAGAATGACATGACGCGACAAGGCTTGGCACCCCTTGCAGGCATGGCCTCGCGAAACAGGCGGCAATGGTCGATCTCGTCCTTACGCATCTCTTCAAGCATCGGCACGATGTCGGGGAACAGCCGCCGGGCCACCAGGATCTGGGCGCCATAGATCCTGATAGCGCCGAACTCGCCCGCATGGTTGACCTTGAGAATGCGACGGATGGTGACGTCGCGGTCGCGCACGCCCGACCTGCTCGACGTATTGATCATGGCCACCCTGCTCCTCGGTTCCTTGCCGGCAAATAGGCCGGACGCTCGCCGCGGTCGTCAAGGGTGCGGCGACCGATAAAGTGACGATCCCGTACGCTTTCGGCGCCGGCCTGCTCAGTCTGCCGCGGCAAAATGGGCGATTTCGTCGGCATGCGCCTTCGCTACGGAATGGCGGCGCGTATCCGCCAGCCTCCTGCGGTTCAAGGCTAACATCAAATGCGTGATGGGCGCCGATCTCATTTTGATCGGCGGCCGCCTGCTCTTAGTTCGCTGACGTCACCCCAGCTTACGGGAGGGCCAGCGGCTCGGTTAGGTCGCAGGCGAGACCGGCAAGGGTTCGTCGATGTCCTCGGGAATGAAGCCGCCGGTCTGGCGTTTCCACAGGCGGGCAAACAAGCCGTCGCGTTCGACCAGTTCGTCCGGCCTGCCCTCCTCCACGATGCGCCCGTGATCGAGCACGACGATCCGGTCCATCCTGGCAATGGTCGACAGGCGGTGGGCGATGGCGATCACCGTCTTTCCCTCCATGACGAGGTTCAGCCTTTCCTGGATGGCGGCTTCGGATTCGCTGTCGAGGGCGGATGTCGCCTCGTCCAGCACCAGGATCGGCGCGTCCTTCAGGAGAACGCGGGCGATCGCCACACGCTGGCGCTGGCCGCCCGAGAGTTTGATCCCGCGGTCACCGACGAAGGCATCATAGCCGCTGCGGCCTTCGCCGTCGGAAAGATCGGTTATGAAGACATCGGCGCTGGCCATCTTCGCCACCGCTTCGATCTCGTCCGTCGTCGCCTCCGGCCGGCCGTAGCGGATATTGTCGCCGACCGAACGATGCAGCAGCGCGACGTCCTGCGCGATGACGCCGATGGCGCGGCGAAGGCTTGCCTGCGTGACCGCGCGGATTTCCTGCCCGTCGATCAGGATCGCGCCGTCCTCTATGTCGTAAAAACGCAGCAGCAGGCTGACCAGCGTCGTCTTGCCAGCACCTGAGAGGCCGACGAGCCCTACCTTTTCGCCGGGCCGAACCGTCAGCGACAGGTCATCGATGACAGGTTTGCCGGACTTGTAGGCGAAGCGGACGTTCTCGAAATGGATCTCCCCACGGCTGACCGTCAGTTCGGCCGCATCCGGCCGATCGGTGATGGTGGGCGGTGTTGTCATGACCGGCATGGCATCCTTGATCGTGCCGAGCGCGCGGAAGATCTGCTGTCCCATTTGCAGGAAGGTGAAGGACCCTGCCGAGAGGCGTTGGAGGATGTAAACCGTTGCGGCGAAATCGCCCACGGTCAGGATTCGGTCAAACAGCCCCCAGAAACCAATGCCGAGCATGACAAGCCAGAGCACCATGTTGAGGCTGATGACGACGAGTTCGGTTGTCCGGTAGATGCGCTGTTCGTGGTGAAGCGTATCGACCCCCTTGGACATGATCTTTCTTAGCGCACCGGCCTCGCTGTCTTCAGCTGCAAACTGCTTGACCATCTGGATGTTGCCGTAGATGTCCGTCAGGGCACCGGAGATGAGGCTGTTCTGCTTTGCCGAGCGGCGGGCGCGCTCCGTAAAATCCGGAACGACCTTGATCGCAAAGAGCACGTTGAAGGCAACCCAGACGATGACTGGCAGCGCAAGCTGCCAGGAGAGCGCGAGCAGAAGAACAACGGAGCCGATGATCTGAAGCAGAAAGCGCGGTGCCGTCTGGAATGCGATCAGGATCTGTTGCTGAACGGCATTGGCGACCTGACCGAGCCGGGATGCGACCTGGCCGGCGAAAAGATCATGGAAGAAGGCGAGGTCCTGCCGCTCGACGGCCTTGTGCCCCTGCCATTGAATCGCAACGGGCAGGCTGATGCCGATCGTGTGTGAGTTGAGAATATTGGTGATGTAGAAGAGAATGGGCATCACCGGAAAAAGCAGAAAGGCAAGGACTGCCAGCAGCCGGAAATTACTGTCGACGAAGAGTTCTACGCCTTGTGTCGTCACGCCGTCGACAATGACCGAAAGACCCCAGATGATCGTAAGGTTGATGGCTTCGATGGCCATCGAGGTCAGCGCCATGGTGATGATGACGCCCCGAAACATCGCGATGAAGTGTATGAGGACTGCCACGGGCCCTTTGGTGGGCATCGGCCGGTAGGGGATGTCGAGCGGCCGGATCAAGGTTTCGAAGGGACGATAGATCGCATCTGAAATCGACATGGGCCACTCGGATCAAAAATCGGGAAGAGGCGTGGACTCAGCTACGCTGGGTCGCAGAAAAACATCTTCCGGCTGCAATCTCAATTAGAAATTTCAGAAAATCTGCCGCCTGGAGGTATCGGTTCGCAACCGCTGGAAGCAGGCGGCGGCGAAAAGCGCCAATTGCGGTCGTCACGGGATTGGGGCAGATTGCGATCGCTGTATGGTACAGGACGGAACCTACGCTCATGCTGACGGGCTCATGTCATTGCGGCAAGGCGGGCTGGACACTTGAGGGTGATCCCGGCTCGATCACCGCCTGCAACTGCACGCTCTGCAGACGCTACGGCACACTGTGGGCTTATGACTACGAAGGAGAGCGCATCGCTCTCACCGGTGAGACCGCCTCCTACACCCGCGCCGACAGGGACGAGCCGTCTCTCGAGATCTTGTTCTGCCCATCTTGCGCCTGTGTCTTGAGCTGGCGCGGCCTGCGGCTTCGAAAGGATGGCCGTCGGCGTATGGCCGTCAACATGCGTCTTGCGCCGGCCGATCTCGTTCAGGACCTGCCGATCGATCATTTCGACGGCCTGGACACGTTTGAGGACCTGCCTTCCAAAGGGCGCTGCGTACGCGACCTCTGGTTCTGAGCCGACTGCGAAGATCGCCATCGGGCCGGATCACACCAGATCCGAGCCCTGGCAAAGGATCGTTCTGCGCGAAGCTGCCTCAGCCGCGCCGCGCCGCCTCGATCGCCGCAATGTCGATCTTCCTCATGGTCATCATCGCGTCAAAAGCGCGCTTTGCCTGGCCACCGCCTGCCGAGAGCGCTTCGGAGAGGACGCGCGGCGTAATCTGCCAGGACACGCCCCACTTGTCTTTACACCAGCCGCACTCACTTTCCTGGCCGCCATTGCCGACGATGGCGTTCCAATAGCGATCGGTTTCCTCCTGATCGTCGGTCGCGATCTGAAATGAGAAGGCTTCGTTGTGTTTGAATACAGGGCCGCCATTCAGGCCGATGCAAGGAATGCCCGCAACGGTGAATTCCACGACCAGTACGTCTCCCTGCTTGCCGTCAGGATAATCTCCCGGTGCACGAATAACGGCACCCACGGCGCTATCGGGAAAAGTCGCGGCATAGAAGCGGGCAGCCGCCTCAGCCTCTTTGTCGTACCATACGCAGATCGTGTTCTTTGCCATTGCGCGGTCCTCTCGCTCTTCGTTTCGCATTTTTCAGTGAAATAAGAGGCAAACCGTCTTTCTCCAGCCCAGTCCGAGCGATTTCACGCCGGCACTGCCGAACGCTGCTAAACGGTCGAAGTACCGAGTTCGGCCGACAGTAGAAGACCTGGCACATATGGATCGGATCAGTTGCAGTCATTATTGATCTGTCGCATCACTTGGCCGCTGCGACCATCTTTTTGGCATAGGACAACACCAGTGATTTACCTGCTTCGCCACGGCGAGACCATTTGGAACACCTTGGGTCGGTTCCAGGGCCAAAAAGATTCACCGCTGACGGAGCGCGGTATCGAACAGGCCGAACAAATGGCGAAGCTTTTGAAGAAGGAAATTGCAGGCAGCGAGCGATCGTTCCAGCTTCACGTCAGCCCTCTCGGCAGAACACAAGAGACCGCGGCTCGCATCGAACGTGCATTGCCGCTGACGGCTCGTCCGGAATCGCGGCTAATGGAGGTGACCGTCGGTTCTTGGGACGGCATGACCAAGTTCGAGATCGACAACGAGTTTCCAGGAATGCTGGACGGGTCCGACGCTTTTGATTGGTATTTCAGATCTCCAGACGGGGAGAGCTTCGATGCCGCTTGTGCGCGAGCAAAGAACTGGATCGCAGACATTCATGAACCGACAATTGCGATTTCTCACGGGCTGTTCGGCAGATTGGTTCGTGGCGTATATGCCGGCCTATCGAAGCTGGAAATGTTGGAACTGCCCGTTCCCCAAGACGGGTTTTATCGTCTTTCCGACGCTGAGTTCAGCCTGGTAAGCGCTTCGGCTGATATAATATCCGGCGTTGTCGCTTAGGAAGGGTACATCCCTGAGTGACGGCTCCGGTCGCCAAACGTCATTGCTGATTATAACGCGGCTCAATGCCAGAGATTGACACCTCGACTTGCGACCATCAACCTCCATGCCCTCAGAACAAGGCTCTTTTGGTGCTGCATCACCGATGGAGTCGAGCCACCGGTGATAAAATTTAACGCGCCTGTGTCACAGGAAAATCATTGGGCAAACGCGTCGCATGGATGAGGTTTGATACGGCTCTAAAACCTATCCCGCGCATCGCTGCGCGGGTCGCCGGCCACGCGGTGCGGCTCGTAGAGGCCGCTCCGCGCCTTGCGCCGCCACGGCCGGGAAAGATCGCCGGGATTGTCGTCGATATCGGCAAGCGATAGCGCCGCCGTTCCTTCCGCAGGGCATTGCGCAGCCCATCGGCCGCCGGGCGCGACGATCCCGGAAGAGGCCGGATCAGCCTGACCGGGATGAGCAAGGATCGAGAAACTGACCCAGTAGCTGTTGCTCGCCGCATGCCCTTGTGCCTCGGCGGCGAAGGACGGCTCATTGGCCGGCGAACCGCCTGTTGTCGAGAACAGCACGCAATGGACGTCGAGCCGCTCATATTCGCTAAAAATCTCCGGATAGTGGCACTCCATACCGAGCGAGCAACCAAAGCGGATGCCGTCGACCTCGAAGGTCACGGGGATCGAACCCGGCGTGTACATGAAGGAGATCTTGGTGTTCGACAGTAGGCGCTCGTCGTAGCGCGTCACCAGTTCGCCGCGGTCGGAGACGACATAGAGGCTGTTGTGCGGCCGGTGCGGCGCCGTCAGCGGATGCACCGAGCCGATGACCGCCCAGAGCCCCAACTCGTGCGCCAGCCTGCGCGTTGAATCCAACTCCTCGCGAAGCACGGCCCATTCGAACCGCCGCCAATCGGAGGGCCCGATCTCCCGCGGCCCGATTTCCGACATGATGCGCTTGTTGGGCGATGATGTCGCTCCTTCGGGAAAATGGACGAGCCGCGCGCCCGCCTCCCGCGCCTGCCGCATCAGCAGGCGCATCTCCTGGCCGCTCCAGCGAAGCTTCTCGATATCGCGGGGATCGTCCGCATAGGTAGTCTGCGCCACGGCCAGACGCAGGCGTCTTGCCTCCGGCGCTGCGTCATTCGTCGACTTGGGGAGAACATGCATGCGGGCGGTGGTGTAGGATTCACCCGTCTTGGCGGCGCGCGCACGCACCCGCCGTTTGAAATTTCCATTCTCAGTCATGTCAGGGCCTCTCACGTTCCGGACATCGTTCCCCAGCAACAGGCCCGAAACATCAGGACCAAGGATCACGACCCGAGACGAAAGTCCCTTTGCCTCCGGTTGAAGACCCTGCTGGGGAAGGTCTGGAGAGGTTCGGCGTTAGGCCACGCCGAGCCAAAGATGCCGAGGCGGCCGCGATTCGTCAATTCGGGGACGGCCGAGCACCTACCTCAAGCGGGCCGACCTTGATCCACCCGCCACGGCGGATCGAGGCGGTTCGAACCGGCGAAATAGAGAATGATGCGGTTGCCGCCGGGGTCGAACAGCTCCGCTTCACGCCAGAGCCAACCCTTGTCCTCCGGCCCGCTCACGAAACGAAGACCGGCTTCGCTGAGACTGCCGACCGTCTCGTCCAGGTTCTCGCACTCGAAATACACCGTGGTTCCGCCATCACCACTTACGCCCTGATGCAAGGAGAAGATGCTGTCTCCGTCCGGGCAGACAAAGCGCCCATACCGGGGACGGGCGTCGACGACGGGTCTGAGACCGAGAATGCAGTAGAAGTTCCAGCCCGCATCAAGGTCAGGCATCGTAACGGTTACCTGATTCAGGCGCATGACCTATCCCCCTCAGCTGACTTCGCCCGAAACTGTCTGGCGCCGGGCACCACGACATTCATAAAAACAAAGACCTGAAGCCATCGCATGAATCAAATTCTAAGCGAGCAGTTTTAGTGTCATCGACACAAAACTCGTGTCAGACTGTGCAAACTGCGCACGCCGCATCGATCGAGAGGGCCGAAGCCATGCACAAGTTCACCGTATCAATCACCCGAGAGATCGAGGCCGATACCGCCGAGGAGGCCGCCTTGCTCATGTATCAGGAACTATCAACGGGACCGATCCCCGACCGCTACTCCGTCACCGACGAGACGAAGGCGACAACGGAGGTGAAGCTGGACCGGCACAAGGCCGACGAATTCGCCAGCATCGATCACACCGCCGATCCCGGCAACTGGTAAGCGTCAGACGACCAAACGGACAACAGGAGATACGGTTTTGCGCCGGGAGCGGAATGCAATAGTTGCAGGTCGCCTTCTCCGGCACGAATGCTGGATGTAAATAGCCGCTCAGCCGAAAACATCGCGAGCCAAGGAAAGACCGTGATATCACCAATCAATATAGCCGTCGCCGGCGCGAACGGTCGCATCGGGCGCGCCATCCTGCCGCTGCTGGCGGCCGATCCGGATTTTGCGTTCGTCGGCGGCATCGGCCGTGAGGGCGCCATCGGCGCCGGGCTGATCGACCGGTCGGCCGCGATCGGAGCGGCCGACGTGATCCTGGATTTCACGACGGGAAACGCTGCCGCCGAACTTGCCGGCTTGTGCGCTTTTGCCGGTGGACCGGCCCTGGTGATCGGGGCGACGGGTTTCGAGCCGGATGAACTCGAACGGATCGCAGAGGCTGCTCGCACGATTCCGATCCTGCGCTCCGGCAATTTCTCCATCGGCGTCAACATGCTGGTCGGCCTCGTCGCCCAGGCGGCCCGCGCCCTTCCCGCGCATGCCTGGGATATCGAAATCCTCGAAGCCCATCACAACAGGAAGATCGACGCGCCGTCCGGTACGGCGCTGATGCTCGGCGAAGCCGCCGCCGAGGGCCGCGGGGTTTCCCTCGCATCCGTCGAGCGGCGCGGGCGTGACGGCATCACCGGTGAGCGCCCGACCGGCGAAATCGGCTTCGCCGTCTTGCGCGCCGGCGGGATCGTCGGAGAACACAGCGTCCTGTTTGCCGCCGCCGAGGAAGTCGTGACGCTCTCCCATTCGGCTCTCGATCGCGGCATGTTCGCCCGCGGCGCACTTGCCGCCGCCCGCTGGGTCGCAGGGCGCGCACCCGGCGAATACACAATGGGAGATGTTCTCGGGCTGGCCTGAGAAACTGGCCTATAAGCTATCAAGGATTGCCGAGGCGACGACGACTTCGGTTCCGGCCAGCCCGACGGAGCAAAACAGGGTCGTATCGCCAGGCGATCCCCGACCGGCCGCTTTCCCGGCAATGATATCGGCAAGATCGGCCATGCGATGCTCATTGCCGGAGCCGGCGAGGAAAAAGGGCGAAGCATAGGCGCGCGTCTGTTCGGGAGAGTCCGTCGCGATCACGGCTGCGACATCGGCGATATCTAGGCCGAGTTCGTATCCCTCCTGTGTTTTCGGGCCAACGGTGTTGACGTGCATCCCGGGCTTCAAATCCCGCGCATGGATGACCGGTGTTTGGCTCGTCGTCGCGCAGATGACGATGTCGGCACCATCAACGGCTTCAGAGGCGCTGCCGGCAGGCTCCACCTCAATGCCCAAGGCCTGCTGCATCTCAGCTGCGAAGGCGGTTCGTTTTTTTGCGTCGCGGCTATAGACGCGAGCGCGGTCCAGTTTCCGAACGGTGGCAGCCGCGGCAAGCTGGGTTCGCGCTTGGGCTCCGCTACCGAGGATCCCGACGGTCCTGGCATCCGGCGCGCTGAGGTGGCGGATCGCGAGACCTCCGATCGCACCGGTTCTGAGGCTACCGAGGCGCTCTCCGAGAACGATGCCTTTGAGCCTGGCGTCATCGGCCGACCACACAGCGACGATCTGCGAATGCTCCACCCCGTCGAATGTTTCATAGACCCGAAAGCCCGCGAGCGGTTTCTCGCCAAGGATGCCACCGACGGTGAAGACGAGATCGCCCCGATTGGGAAACGAGACATGATGCCGGGGCGGAGAGATCAGCCGATTGCCGGCTCTCGCGAGAAAAGCTGTCTCGAGCGCATCGATCGCGACCGCCATCAACCCGATACCGACAAGATCCTCGTCTTTCAGGATTTTCGTCACAGCCAACCCTCCAGCCCATACCGGCATCCTGCAACCCCAACCCCGCTTGAGGTCAATAGCTCAGGCAAACCGATATGCGCCGAAACATCGCGTGAGAGCTAACCGACCAGACGGCGAGCCATCATGACGTCGTCGATCTCCCTGCCCTCCTCCAGAACCCCACCGGGAATTCTGCCGATCTCGGAAAAGCCTTCCCGCTGATAGAACCGTATTGCCGCCGGGTTCTCCGCGCTGACAAAGAGCTCCAGCTGCAGGATGCCGATATCGCGCGCGTGATCGGCCACCGCGCTGAGCAGCTTCGCGGCAAGCCCCGTTCCACGCAGGCTCCGTCTGACGTAGACCATGATGATCGTCGCGCGATGAACCATCTTGCTCGACCGCTGCCGGAGCAGGCCCGTTATGCCGACGGGTTCGCCATCCTGAAAGGCGATGAAAACCGGTTCGTTCAGGCGGTTGCGCCACTCCTCGAGAGAAAGAGCCGCCCAGTCTTCGTAGCGGCTTGCAAAGAGAGACGGTTCGGTGCGAAGCGCTTCCAGACGGATGCGCCGGAAAGCCTCCACTTCGTCTGCCTGGATATGCCTGATCGTCGTGCCGCTTCCATCCATCGGGACCTCCTGCAAGATGAGAGCTACTCTCAATACAGATGGCTCCAGCCGTCAACCAGTGTCAGCAAGCTTCGTACTTCAGCCAATGCTCGGAGTTACGAGATCGAACGGAAATCAATCATCTCAAGCGCCGATCACTGCGCCGGGCTCCCCAGCCGACCGCCCTTCCGGACGGCCGGTTCACCGCTCGGACCGCCCCTCAATTGATCGGTCGGCCCCGTAGCCGGTTCACCGGTTGGCCCGACCACCGGTTCACGGGCTGGCCCGTCGACCGGCTGGCCGGTAGACCGGACGACCAAGGGATCGGCTGGCTGGACGGCGGATTGATCGGTTGTTGGCCCGGGCACCGACTCCCCGGTTTCCGCGGGCGCCGGCTCGCCGGTTGCCGCGTTCAACGGCTCACCGGTTGGTCCGGCCGCCGATTGCTCGGTTGGCTTGTCGATCGCGAATGGCACAACTTCACGGATAATGAAGAGAAGAACTATCCCGACCAACGTGCACGTCAGCGCGTAGAGAAGGAAATATTTCAGTGCACATCCCTCGCTAATTGGCAGCACCAACTTGACAATGGTGCAAATGATATTTCCTCATTATTGAACGATACTTAAAAAAAGGCAATCATTTTCAACAAGAGCCACGAAATTTCAAAAATGGACAGAACGGGATAAGGTAGTTATTGTAGATATTTAGGAAGCGCATCCCCGATGCTCAATTTATCTTGAGGTCTGGGCAAGCCCAAGGAAGACCCCGGAGCCCATATCCGGGATCGCCCACGGCAAAGACAGCCCCGGCGATATCGGCTAGATTGCGTGTGCCGGCAGCCTGCTTTCGAGGGTGTGCCCCTCCAGGATCGATGGCGGCAGGGGGATCCGCATGACGGCAATTGCATCTCTGTTTCAGGAAGCCGCCCGCCTTGCGGCGGGATTCCGGCAGGCAGCGCCCGCCCGCCACGTGCCCACCCACGACTACGCAGCCTCGCTTGCCTGTTTCGACGAACCGCTGCCGGCAGCCGGTTCCGATATGCTTGATGTCATCAGGCGTCTCTCGGACGGCGCCGAACCCGGGCTGCATGCAACCACAGGACCGCGCTTTTTCGGCTGGGTCATCGGCGGCTCCCATCCGGTCGGCGTCGCGGCTGATTTCCTCACCAGCGCCTGGGGCCAGAATGCCGGAAACCATGCCGTTGCCCCGGCCGCGTCCGCCGTCGAGACCATCGCGGCGAGATGGCTTCTCGATCTCTTGCATCTACCGGCCGAAAGCTCGGTCGGTTTTGTCACGGGTGCGACGGTGGCGAACTTCACCTGCCTTGCCGCCGCGCGCGGCGAGGTGCTGCGCCAGGTGGGCTGGGATGCCGATGCCAACGGCCTGTTCGGCGCCCCCGAGATTACCGTGCTGATTGGCGACGATGCCCACACGACGGTATTCTCCGCGCTGCAATTCCTAGGCCTCGGCCACGATCGCGTGCTGCGTGTGCGCACTGATCCGGTAGGCCGGATAGACCCGGCCGCGCTGGCGGGCACGCTCGATACGGTCACCGGTCCCGTCATCGCCATTCTCCAGGCGGGGCAGATCAATACTGGCGCCTTCGACGATTTCGCCGCCATCATCCCGCTGTTGAAGGCGAAAGGCGCCTGGGTGCATGTCGATGGTGCCTTTGGTCTCTGGGCGCAGGCATCGATGAAGACCAGCCACCTCAGCCGCGGCATCGAAGCGGCCGACAGCTGGGCGACCGACGGCCACAAATGGCTGCAGACGCCCTATGATTGCGGCTATGCGATCGTCCGTAACGAACTCGCTCATCGCCGCGCCATGACGATTGCCGCGAGCTATCTGCCGCTCGCCGGCGAAGGCGAACGCGATCCCTCCCATTACGTGCCCGAGCTTTCGAGAAGGGCACGCGGCTTTGCCACCTGGGCGATGCTGAAACATCTCGGCCGCGACGGCATCACCACCCTCATCGATCAGTGCTGCACCTCAGCGCGGCTGATCGCCGATCTCCTGTCGCGGCAACCGGGCATCGGCATACTGAACGACGTCGTGCTGAACCAGCTCGTCATCCGCTTCGGAACGGACCTGCCCTCCGAAGAGGGCGACGCGCTGACGCGAAAGACGATCGAAAAGATCCAGGCGGACGGCATGATCTTCGCCGGCGGCGCCAAATGGCGCGGCCGCGACGTCCTGCGCCTCTCCGTCACCAATTTCCAGACGACGTCAGATGAGGCGCAACTCGCCGCACAAAGCATCATCGCTGCGTTCAAGAGTGTCAGCCGAGGGTGATGCATCAACTCCCTTGGTTCGCCCGGACACGGAATTGTGCTATCGCCGGCCCTATTCACTTGAAGAGAGATAGAAACGTGAAAAACGTGCTGTTCGTCTGCAGTCAGAACAAGCTTCGCAGCCCGACGGCCGAACAGGTCTTCGCGAACTGGCCTGAAATCGAAGTCTCCTCGGCAGGTACGAACAAGGATGCCGAAAATCCGTTATCGAACGAGCTGGTCGAATGGGCCGATATCGTCTTTGTCATGGAGAAGGCTCACCGTGCGAAAGTCCAGGGCAAGTACCGGTCAGCTCTCAAGGACAAGCGGTTGATCTGCCTTCATATTCCTGATGATTACGATTTCATGGACCCCGCGCTCGTGCAGCTGCTGAAGGCAAAGGTGCCCCGGCATCTCTAAGCCTGTTCATGCGACCGTAAAATCGCCGCCAGCACAAGGCGGGCAATTCTTCCGTCCGTCCCGCTTTGCGCTAGTGGTGGCACTTGCGGCCAAGCTGCGGGGGCCGCGGGAAAATTGTCATCGTCTGATCGAGGCCGACCAGCTCGCGGATGATCACTTCGTCGGACACAGCAGCCCCCTATCCTCTCGATCGAATGATAGTGCACGCGAACTTGGTCATGATCCATAGGCGTGAACCGCTTACAGTGGACCGCCCGTCTTCCCATTGCCACACGCTCCGCTTATAGCTCCCCGCCCGTTCCGATCGCACAAGGAGGAGAGCCATGAACGCCAATGATGTCGCCGCCCATTGGGAGAGCAATGCCGAGACCTGGACGATCTACAGCCGCGCCGGCTACGACAAATACCGCGACGCGCTGAACACACCGGCCTTTCTCGGCATGCTGCCGTCGGTCACCGGCTTAGCGGGGCTCGACCTAGGCTGCGGCGAAGGCTCCAATACCCGCGCCGTCGCCCGCCTCGGCGCCCGCATGACCGGGCTCGACATCGCCCCGACCTTCATTCGCTATGCCCGCGAGAGCGAGGCAGAAGCGCCGCTCGGCATCGACTATGTGCTCGGCGACGGCCAGAGCATCGATTTCCCGGAGGCGAGCTTCGATTTCGTCACCGCCTTCATGTCGATGATGGACATGGCCGACCAGCGCGAGGTGCTGAAGGGCATCCACCGGGTCCTGAAGCCGGGCGGCTTCCTGCAGTTTTCGATCCTGCACCCCTGTTTCGTGCCGCCGACACGCCGCAATATCCGCAATCAGGCCGGCGAGCCCGTCGCGGTTGAGATCGCCGACTATTTCGACGAGAGCGACGGCCGGATCGATCGCTGGATCTTCTCCTCCATCCCCGAGGCCGAACGGGCGACGCTGACGCCGTTTGCCGTCCCCCGCTTTCACCGGACGCTGTCGACCTGGGTGTCGATGATCGTCGAATCGGGACTGACGATCGAAGCCTTCGGCGAGCCCATGGCGTCAGTCGAGGTGGCTCTCGCCGAGCCAGTGGTCGCCGATACCCGCATTGCACCGATCTTCCTCCATATCAGGGCGCGCAAGGCGTAGGGCCTGTTTTTCCCGCCGCCATCGAGGTTTGGAAGGAGGGTGAGTTCTCACCCAACATCATCGTCGCACGGCGACCACCGAGCTGGCGCGATAGCGCGACAGCTGCACCCGGTTGGATTGATTGCCGCCAAACAGGTAGACGTACTGGCGGCGCTGGTCGATGTGATCGAACAGGCTGACATGAAAGCGTCGACCGGTGCGGATCACCACGACATCCCCTCGCCTGGCGGCGCGGAAGAACACCGGCTTGCCGAACTTTCTCCAAGACGCCGCCATATTGGGGTTGGGCGGCGGTTCCCGCGAAGATCGCTTGGCGACAAAGGCCAGGAACGCACCGCACCACGACACCCTGCGCGGATTGATGCTGAGGAAGGAGATGGAGCGTTCATGCATGCTCTTGTACTTGGACGCCGTGCCGAGCATGTCCGCCTCACAGGGCACGGCAAGCACCGTGAGGACGATGACGAGAATAACCTTCATAGTTACCCACCATTGTTTGTATAATGTTGAAATTCCGAAATGTGGCGAAGAATAAAACAGGCGCGGCAACGTAGATGCGAATTATGGCGTGATTTAGAAACAACTAATACTGGCATTTTGGCGGCGGAAATTTGTCCGAAGCGAGGCGCAGAACTCCGTCGGCGAGCCTCCCCTTGGGGCCGGACACGGCCATCACAACCCGACAAAACATATGTTTTGTCGGGCCGAAAGGCTGCAGTTTCGCCATCCAAATCAGGTCCATTCAGACGAGATGGACTGTGTCCGCAATGCTTGAGCAGCAAAACCATTGGCCAAGAGTTGACGACAGTACGCGGAATTAGCTCCTCACCTATACGAGCTATATTTCCGATGGCCACTTATAATACTTGGGCGCGATGGGAAATACATTGCGCTCGCCCGATTCACCAGCGAAAGCCGGAGGTTGCCCTCCGGTGCGGACGTGAACGAGCTTAGGAGAGCGGAGGCCGGCGTGGCGTGTCAACCGCGTGGTTGCGCCGGTTCGGGTTGGCCTGTGACCGGGGCAGGATCAGCGGCAAGTGCCCTGGTGACCAGCAATGCTGCGGCGAGAACAGGGACGACCGCCCAGTACGAAAAGCGGATGCCGAAGTGTTCGGCAACGAAACCGAGCAGTGGCGGCCCGGCGAAAAACACAAGGAACGTCGTCTGCCCAAGCGCTGCAACGTTGACGGGTGCGGGTCGATCCGTGCGTCGGGCCGCAGCCGAGATGGCAAGCGGATAAACTGAAGAGCAGCCAATACCTGTCAGGCCAAAGCCTGCGAGCGCGACAACAGGGTGTGTCGCCGTCGCAACCATGACAACACCGATGGCCGCGATCCCAAGCAGAGTGATTGCGACCGGGCGCGGATTGAAGCGGTCGATGACAGGGTCCATGCTGAGCCGCCCGATGGCGATGAACGAGGAGAAAATGGTCACGCTGAGCCCGCCGACGAAGGGTTCGACCGCGAAGACGTCCCGCATATAGATCGCCGACCAGTCGACGCTTGCGCCTTCGGCAAGAAGCGGAGCTGCGGCGACAAGGCAAAGGGGGAGCAGTCCGATCGTGGGAAAAGCGATGATCGGCGTATCTCCGGAGTGAGCGTCCTGCCGCCGGGGCGCATTCTCGATCCCGGAGAAGACGATCGACCCGGCAATCAAGACCGTCACGAGGACGATGAAGGTATGCAGTTCGATGGAGACGGCAGCCTGCCGCATGCCGGCGGCAACAAGGGCGGTGATGCAGAAGCCGAGGCTCCACATACCGTGAGCCCGGCTCATGATGCGGTACCCAAGCAGCGCCTCATGGCGATCGGTTTCGATATTGGCGTTGATCTCGAATGCTCCGGTGAAAACGCCGGCAATGAAGAACAATGGCACCGCCAGGAGAGCTGAAGGCATCCAGGGGATCAGCGCGAAAAAAAACGACGCACCGAAGACGGTGACGAAAGCGGTGGTGCGCGCACCGAGCCTCTCGATGAACCTCACCGAAACCGTCAACCCGCAGAGAACCCCGGAGGACATGACGGCGAGCAGAAGGCCAAGCTCCCCTTCCGTAAGGCTGAACTTAAGCTGAAGGTCGGGCAGCCGCGAAACAAACGCCCCCAGGGAAAGGGCCACGGCAAACTGAATGAAGAAAATACGGTGGTGCGGCTTCATCTCGGGGACTCTGCTCCGATTGGGGCGGGATTGAAGCCCAGGCATCCGACGGCATAGCCGGACATTCCGACGAAATGGCGACTGGCTCGGACACCCGCGGTCTCAGGATTATCGACCACCTTTGCTGACAGCCAGTGTCAGCATGATGCAGCCGCCGGTAATTTCACAGCAGCCGCTCACGACTGGTGTCCGCTTATTGGCGCCATCAGCGATCATCATTCGGCGCTGCCCAGCAGCAATTCTCGCTCCCTGCATCAACGGGAGGCTGCACTGCATAAGATCGCGGGATCACGTCTGCGGAACGGGAACGAAGCGCTTGCTTTGACGGGCCACGTACTCAGTTCATCGAGTGGAACGTCTCAAAAATCAGCGCCCTCAGCCAGCGATGCACGGGATCTGCGTCCATGCGGGGGTGCCACGCCTGCACGATGGTGAAACCCGACACAGCCACAGGCAGGTCAAAGGTCTTGATATGGCTTATCGCCGCGGACTTGCAATATGATTTCGGAATCGAGCCGATCAAATCGGATGCCGCCGCAACTGCTATCACTGCCGGAAAGCTTGGCACGATCAGTCTGACATCACGGACATGGCCCAATTCGGCGAGCGCCCTGTCGATCGGACCGGCGAAATCCGCTTGCATCGAGAAGAGCACGTGACCCCAGGCGGCATAGCGCTCGGCCGTTAGCCGATCAGCATCGAATATCGGGTGCCCTACCCTTGCGAGACCGACATACCGATCCTCGAAAAGAGTTTGGCAACGCAACTCCCCGCTGTCTCGCGGGAGGACGCCGATGTCCAAATCTATCGCCGCGTCCCTCAAAGCCTGAACGTCCTTGTCCGATCTCGGCGCAAAGCGAAGCCTTATCCCCGGCGCAGCGTTCGTCACAGCGGCGCTCAGACCCGCGGCGTAGAGAAGCACGAATGCTTCATTGGCACGGATCGTGAAGTGGCGCCGCACCTCCCGAATCTCGACGGTCGACGGCGGACTAAGCACGGCTTGCACGGCTTCTTTCAACAAATGTACCTCGGCACCAATCGCCAGGGCATGAGGCGTCGCAACCATGCCGCGCCCGGCCGGCACAAGGATCGGATCACCCAGCGCGGTCCTCAACCGTGACAGCGTCCGGCTCATGGCGGACGTGCTGAGGCCAAGCCGACGGGCGGCGGCCGATACGCTCTGCTCGCGCAGCAACGCATCCAGTGCCACCAAGAGGTTAAGATCGAGATCAGACATGGCTCAATTCTATTCAGGCATGGCGCATTACGCAACGGTCGATTGATTTTGTTGCGTCTGGCGCGGGCAATCAGCAAAGCCTAAGTAGTCGACCGTCCAACAAACATCGAGGAATTCTCATGTCCCTCACCTACGCCGCACCAATTTCTCAAGACGGCCTGGCGTCGCCTCGACGGTACCTGGCTATTGCCATGTTGCTCCTTACGCTTGTTCTTGTCGTTTTGGACGGAGCCATTGCCAATGTCGCCTTACCCTCGATCGCGGTCTCACTGCACGCGGAGGCGGGTAACACCGTATGGGTCGTCTCGGCCTATCAGCTGGCCGTGCTTGTTGCCATTCTTCCATGTGGTGCGCTGGGTGAAATCTACGGCGCGCGGCGGGTCTTCCTGATCGGCGTCGCGCTGTTCACCGCGGCTTCCGCAGCCTGCGCCTTCGCAGGCGACCTTCCCTTACTGATCCTCGCTCGTTTCGCGCAGGGCTTGGGAGGTGGCGCGATCATGGCGCTTGCCATGATGAACCTGCGCTCGGCTGTGCCGCAGCACATGCTGGGTCCGATCATCGGCATCAATGCCATGGTCATCGCCATTTCTTCCGCTGCCGGCCCCGGCATTGCCGGCGCCATCCTTTCCGTCACGACCTGGCCTTGGCTGTTTGCAGTCAATATACCACTCGGCGCCATCGTTCTGCTCGGCGGCGGTCTGCTCGGGCAAATTCAGGGCGCAAAGCGAAAGCTGAACGCAAAGGTGATGCTGGCCAACACGCTGATGTTCATCCTTTTCTTCTGCGGCGCCGACCGGATAGCGATCGCGCCGATAAGCGGTGCCGTCCTCATTGCCGCCTCGCTGGCCTGCCTTTTCGTCCTGCTGCGCCTTGAACGGAACAGTGACGCACCAATCGTTCCCACGGACCTGCTGGCGGAACCGGCATTCCGCGTGGCGATCATCGCCTCGATATCGTGCTTCTGCGGCCAGATGCTGAGCTACATCGCGCTACCCTTTTACCTTCAACACACGTTGCACATGACGCCGGTTTTGGCCGGTCTATACATGATGCCCTGGCCTGCCGCGACCGCGATCATCGCGCCCATTTCGGGACGTTTGGCAAACCGCTTCAAGACGGCATGGCTTTGCGCCATCGGCGGCGCGCTGCTCGCCCTGGGCCTACTGATGGTCGGATTCACCCCGCCCGACCCGAGAGGTATCGCGTTTCTCGTCGGTACTGTGATCGCCGGCCTCGGTTTCGGACTGTTCCAGACGCCGAACAACCGAATTCTCCTTCTGTCGGCACCGAAAGCCAGAAGCGGCGCCGCCGGCGCCATGCAGGGCACCGCGCGGCTTCTCGGCCAAACCCTGGGTGGGATCTGCATGTCGATCATCTTCGCAACATTGCCGTTGTCGAGCGCGCTCGAATTTGCGGTCGTCACTGCGGGCGGCTGCGCGGCAATAGCGAGCCTGGTCAGCCTGAGCCGGGCTCGCTACGAAGTGGCGAGACAGCCTGGAGCGGCTTGAGCAGGCGGTTCGCGGTCGTGCGGGTGAAAAATGGCGTTCTGCCCGCGGCTGTTCTTTCTTGTTGAATGAAGACCGCGGCCACACACGCTGCCACATCAAGCCTGTATCAATGGGGAGCGCGACGAAGTGGTCGACTTGGCCCGCTCCCCGAATTGAAGACACGACACTAAACCAACTGAAGGAGGACGTGTCGCTTCTTGCCAATTGATAGCCGGATCACGCCGTCCTGGATGTCGGAGTCGCAAAGCCGCATTGCCTCGTCGTTTACACCGCCACCGTTCACCCGAACCCCGCCGCCGACGATCAACCGCCGTGCTTCGCTTTTCGACTTGGCGAGCCCGGCAACAACCATGGCGTCGACAAGCGGAAAATTGCCGCGAAGGCTATCCGGCAGCCTGACCGTCGGGAGACCGGCCGGGACCTCGCCCGCCTCGAAAGCGCGCCGGGAGGTTTCGGAAGCTTGCGCTGCCGCATCTGCCCCGTGGCAGAGGCTGGTGATTTGGTCGGCAAGGATCTTTTTCGCTTCGTTGATCTCGGAATCCCGAAGCACATCGAGGCGTGCAATTTCACCTAAGGGTAACTCGGTGAACAGCCTGAGAAAACGACCCACATCCGCATCCCCGGTGTTTCTCCAGAATTGCCAGAACTCATAGGGCGACAACCGGTCTGCGTTTAGCCAAACCGCCCCCGAAACGCTCTTGCCCATCTTCGCGCCCGACGACGTCGTCAGCAGCGGGGCAGTCAATCCAAACAGGGCGCGTCCGCCAATCCGCCGTCCAAATTCGACGCCGCTGACGATATTGCCCCACTGGTCGGACCCACCAAGTTGAAGCAGGCAGCCGCGGCTTTCTGCGAGGACACGAAAGTCGTAGGCCTGCATGACCATGTAGTTGAATTCCAGCAATGTCAGCGATTGCTCCCGTTCCAACCGTTGGCGCACACTCTCCGATGTAAGCATCCGGTTGACTGAAAAATGCGGCCCGATATCGCGCAGGAAATCGAGATAGTTGAGCCCGCCCAACCAGTCGGCATTGTTGACCATGACAGCATCTGTCGGACCTTCCCCGAAAGCGAGGAACCGCTCGAAGACACGCCGGATGCCGATCAGGTTTTTCGTGATCTGCTCTTCGTTAAGAAAGGGACGCGACGTGTCGCGGAAGCTCGGATCGCCCAGGCGGCTTGTCGCACCGCCGAGCAAAGCAATGGGTTTGTTGCCGGTCTTCTGGAACCACCGCAGCATCATGATCGGAATGAGATGCCCGACATGCAGGCTGTCGGCGGTGAGATCGAAGCCGTTATAGGCTGTGCCGGCTCCTGAACAAAGCCAGCTGTCGAGTGCTTCCAAGTCGGTGCATTGATGCAGGAAGCCGCGCTCGCTCAGAGTGCGAAGAAAGTCGGATCTAGGTCCGGTGGACTGCGACGATAGTATCACGAGGGTCTCCATTTGTGCCGATCAGCCGGAGACCTACTGTTGACACACGTGCCGCCGACCGTGCGGCGTCTCGAGTATCAGGAATATGACCTTGCGCCGCTCTATGGGAGCAGCGTGTAATAGAAGCTCGAAAGATTCAGGGCGCAGGTCATGCATCCTTTTTACCATGCGACAGCGCAATCGCAAGGGGATGCGAACTGACGACATTGAACGGATCGCAACGCTCCCATCCCCGCATCCGCCCCCCACAAAAATACTCGCACCCGCATCAATTTGCTTGCCGTTCTGCAATGCGGCATATGTTTGTTCTCATAGGCAAGTGGCATGAGCGGGGAACCATGACGTCGACGCATATGGATAAGACGGGGGATGGCGTCGGCCGGAAGGGCTTTGTCGGACTGGTCATCGGCGCGGTCGGCGTCGTCTATGGCGATATTGGCACTAGCCCGCTCTATGCCTTTCGCGAGGCGTTGAGGCCCTTTGCCGCCGATGGCGTGCATGAGACCGAGGTCATCGGTCTGATTTCGCTGATGGTCTGGACGCTGACGATCATCGTGACCTTCAAATATGTGCTCTTCCTTCTCAGGGCGGACAATGACGGCGAAGGCGGCGCGCTTTCGCTCCTTGCCCTCCTGATGAAGAAGATGGGACGAAACGTGCCGGTGCTCTTCTTCGCCGGCCTGATCGGCGCTGCCCTCTTCATCGGCGATGCGATGATCACGCCTGCTTTGTCGGTCATGTCGGCGCTCGAGGGCTTGAAATTGATCACACCCGCCTTTGCCGAATACGTCCCGCTTGCGTCGGCAGCGATCATGGTCGTCCTCTTTGCCGTCCAGTCGAGGGGAACAGCGGCCGTCTCCAAGCTTTTCGGGCCGATCACGGTGTTGTGGTTCCTGGCCATGGCGGCCGGCGGCCTCATCCATATCGGCGACGACTGGAGGATTCTGGCCGCGCTCAATCCGGCCAATGCATTCCTGTTCCTCACCCATGCCGGCAGCGTCGGCCTCATCGTGCTCGGCGCCGTTTTTCTGACGGTGACGGGTGCCGAGGCGCTCTATGCCGATCTCGGGCATTTCGGACGCCGCCCGATCCAGATGGCATGGTTCGTACTCGTCTTTCCCGCATTGTTGCTGAACTACCTCGGGCAAGGCGCGCTGGTTCTCGCCCATCCCGAAACGGCCGGCAACCCGTTCTTTCTGATGTATCCCGACTGGGCCTTGCCGCCGATGGTTCTTCTGGCGACGATGGCGACGATCATCGCCAGCCAGGCGGTGATAACAGGCGCATTTTCGCTGTCCCGCTCGGCGGTTCACCTCGGCTTCCTGCCGAGACTCAGGATCAAGTTCACGTCGGAGACCAACACCGGCCAGATCTACGTGCCCGCCGTCAATCTTCTCCTGCTGGTCGGCGTGCTGATGCTGATCTTTTCCTTCGGCGACTCCGAGTCGCTGGCGACCGCCTATGGCATCTCCGTGACTGGAACCATGGTCATCTCGACCATGCTGGTCTTCCAGTTCCTTCGGGTCGTCTGGGGCTACTCCCTCGTGCTCGCCGCCGCCTGGCTGCTGCCGCTCTTCACCATCGAAGTCATGTTCCTGGCGGCCAATCTGCTGAAGATCTACGATGGCGGCTGGGTTCCGGTCGCCCTTGCGCTGGCAATCATGATCCTGATGTGGACATGGACCCGAGGCCAGGCCTATCTGAAGAGGCTGCGAGCCAACAACGAGATCCCGCTCGATTCCTTCATCAGGTCGATCGAGCGAAAGTCGGACCATTCGCCGGTCACCGTTCCGGGAACGGCAGTGTTCCTGACCAGCGTTCCGGACCGGACGCCGAACGTGCTGCTCCACAATCTCAAGCACAACCACGTGCTCCACGAACAGAACGTCATCCTGACCGTGTGGACCGAGGACGAACCTTATGTCCCCGACAGCCGCCGCATCAAGATCAGCCAACTCTCGCCGCGTTTCGTGCGCCTCGACATCACCTTCGGCTTCATGGACGACCCAGATGTCACCAGGGCATTGGCTCTTTGCCGGGAGGGCGGCTTCAAGTTCGAGATCATGAGGACTTCCTTCTATCTCGGCCGCCGGAACCTCGTCAGGACGCCGAACACCGGGCTGCCCGCCTGGCAGGAGCGCATATTCATGGCGCTGGAAGGCTTGGCGATTGATCCTTCCGACTATTTCAACTTGCCGTCCAATCGCGTCGTCGAACTCGGCGAACAGATCGCCATTTAGGTCAGGACGCCGCTCGGCGACATAAGGATCGCGCCGGTATCAGCCCCGGTATCGCAATGCGTTGACGATGATGGCGAAAGCGCGAGGCGCTGAACTTCAGGCTTTGGCCGAGATCGCGCTCAATTCCTCGAGATCGAGATCCTGTTCCAGCTCGCGCAATGTCTCATCATCGATCTCGCCGGCGCGGTGGAGGCGGATGAGTTCCCGGCGTCCCGTGGCAACTGCTTCGAGAACGACGTCGAAGTGCGCATGCAGCACCGGTATGTAGTGCTCGGTTCTCTCGGCATAGTCGACGATCGACGTAGCCCGGCGCTGGTAGCGCTCCAGCAATTGCGGATGGATGAGTTTCCCCTCCGCATCATATGCCAGGCTCTGGACGATCCCGAACTGCGCCTGCGCCATGGCGGCTTCGGCCTGGCTCATCGTCAGGCGCGCTCTTTCCGACTCCGGCTCCACCAGCCGCGCCCAGGCAATCACCCGCCCCAATGTCGTGCCCTGTATGAGCACAGTTCCGAGAATGACGGCGAAGGCCGTCACGAGGATGAAGTCGCGGCCGGGAAATCCTTCCGGCAAGCTCAGCGCCAAAGCAAGCGTCACCACGCCGCGCACGCCCGCCCAGCTGAGAACGGTGGCGCCGCCGACGCCGAGCGGCGCGGCGCGTGTGAACCCCAGGGCAGTGCATAACCTGATGACGAAATCGGCGGCGAAGACCCAGGCAAAACGCGCGAGCACGAGCGCCACGAGGATCGCCAGCATCGGCAATCCCATGGTCGCGATCACGGTGGCAAAGCCGCCGCCGCGTTCGACGACATCCCGGAGCGACAGCCCGATCAGGATGAACACCGCCGCTTCCATCAGGAAGATCATCACCGTCCAGAACGAGATGCCGCGCATGCGCATTGCGGCTGAAAGCACGGTGTGCTGGTGCCAGCTCATGATCAGGCCGGCGGTAACCGTGGCGATGACGCCGGAAACATGCAGCTGCTCGCCGAGCAGATAGGCAATCCAGCCGAGCAGCACCGAGGCTGCGATGATGAGATATTCGTCGCCGAGACCCCGGACAAGTTTGTACCATGCCGTTCCCACAACGATGCCGACGACGGCGCCGCCGAGCGCCAGCACGAGGAAGCTGCCGGCCGCCTCCCCCGCGCTGAAGGCGCCCGTCGCGGCAGCGGCAACGGCAAAGCGGAAGAGAACCAGGCCGCTGGCATCGTTGAGCAGGCTCTCGCCTTCCAGCAGAATCTGAAGCCGCCGCGGCAGCCTGACCCGCTGCAGCACAGCGCGCGCCGCAACCGCATCAGGCGGCGCAACGATCGCGCCAAGGGCAGCGCACGCCGCCCAGGGAAGCGACGGAAAGATGAGGTGGGCCACAACGGCGACGACCGCGCAGGTGAAGAACACCGCGCCGACGGCAAGCGAGGCGATGCCGATCACATGCCGCCGCAACCGCCCGGCGGCAATGGACCAGGCGCCGTCCATCAACAGCGGCGGCAGGAAGATGACCAGCACCAGCCCGGGATCAATTGATATCGCCGGCAGCCCCGGCACAAACGCCAGCGAAGCACCACCCGTCAGCAACGCCACGGACGGCGGCAATCCGAGCCTGTGGGCCGCATAGTGCAGCGCGATGATCGCAAGAAACATCGCGATGACGAGCTCGAACAAGTGGGTTGGTTCCATATGCCTCTGCCCCGGCTCGGAAACTAATCTTGGATGCCTACGGCATTCTTCCTTAAATCGAAATCGATCTAGGGAAGAATGCAGCAATTCAAAGTGTTACAGCGTTCTTGCACATCTGAGAAGACGCGTGGCGCTGCAAACGCCGCCGGCCTGGCAACGGCTGCTCCAGAGGCAGGCGGAGACAATTTTCGCTTTGTGTTATCAACGCCAGGTCGACACCTAACGATTTCCTTGAGGGCTAGCCGTATTGATCTTGCTTGGAACCACTCTCACCTCAATCACGCCTCATAACCCGCCCGGCGCATGTCACGTGGCGACGCTGAATCTCCACGCCCTCGCCATTTGAGTTGCGCCTAATCGCATTAAGGAGGATTCTGCCCGGCACCGCGATGCCAGGTTCGGTCTGGGATGACCTCCGCCATGGCGACGACATACGGCGACTTCGACTTGTCCAGCCTCAAACGTCTTTCGCGGCTCATTCCGACTTGCGTGATCTAGATCTGAGACATCTGGCTCGAAAGGGCGTCAACAGGGAGGTTCGTCATGAAAATCGTTCTTATCGGCGGCACTGGGCTCATCGGGTCCAAGACCGCGGCGCGTCTGCGCGCTAAAGGCCACGAGGTGCTGGCCGTCTCGCCAAGCACCGGCGTCAACACCATCACCGGCGAGGGCCTGGCGCAAGCGCTGGCCGGCACCGATGTCGTCGTCGACCTTGCAAACTCTCCATCGTGGGAGGACAAGGCGGCTCTCGAATTCTTCGAAACCTCGAGCCGCAATCTGCTCGCCGCGGAAGCCAAGGCCGGCGTCAAGCACCATATTGCGCTCTCCATCGTCGGAACGGAGCGCCTGCCTGAGAACGGCTACTTCCGTGCCAAACTCGCCCAGGAGAAACTCATCAAGTCATCGCCGATCCCCTACACGATCGTCCATTCGACGCAGTTCCTCGAATTCCTGAAGGGCATCGCTGATGAAGCGACCGTCGGCACCGTCGCTCGTCTTTCTCCCGCAGCTTTCCAGCCCATCGCATCGGATGACGTTGCCGATGCGATGGCGGATGTCGCGCTTTCAAAGCCGCTTAACGGCACGATCGAGATTGCCGGTCCCGAGCGCGGTCACATGCACGAGATCGTTGCCCGGTATCTGAAGGCCATCAACGATCCGAGGAGAGTCCAGGCAGACGCTCATGCGCGCTACTTCGGGTCTGAACTAGACGATCGCTCGCTAGTGCCCGGCGAGGGCGCGAGGCTCGGCAAGATCGACTTTGCGGATTGGTTTCGACAGTCCCAACGGCCGACGTAAGTCCAGGCAAATCCACATCGGCATTCAACAAGCAGAGGGATTACGACAATGAATTCAGCTTTGTTATCGCTATGCGTGTCGGCCACGGTTTGCCTATTTGGCACTTTGGCGGTTGCCGCCGAAGACGGCGCTGCCGTCACACCGCTCATGAAAAAGGACCTTCCGAATTATCCCGGCAAGGAAGGGCTGATGATATCGGTCGAGTATGGGCCGGGAGGTTCCTCGCCTATTCACAAACATGAGGCGAATGCATTCGTCTACGTTCTGGAGGGCTCGATCGTGATGCAGGTCAAGGGCGAAAAAGAAGTCACCTTGTCGCCGGGAGAGACCTTTTACGAAGGTCCTTCCGACATTCACCTGGTCAGCCGCAATGCGAGCAAGTCCAAACCGGCGAAGTTCATCGTCGTGCTGCTGAAGAAGAAGGACGCTCCGGTTGTCATGCCGGTGAAGTGACATTCCGTAGAACAGCGGCGAACCCGCGCGTCCCTGAGGCGACCAACTCCTCTTTCGTCATGCTCGGGCTGGTCCCGAGCATCTGCAGACCGCGCAGCAAAATGTCAGGCACAAGGCCGAGGATGACGTAATACCGCCACCAGAACCGGTGGCTACTGGTATCACCGCGAACGGCACAGGCCCGCCGCCGACGTTCTGGACCCGGCCTTCCAGGACCAGCTCATGGACAAACTCGCTGAGCTGACAGGCATAAAGCTTTTCTGCTCAGGTTTAATTGGAATTTCTGGTCTACCCTCCTTAAATCCTGCGTCTTGAGGCAAAGGAAGACAGATGAAAAGGCGAACCCTTGTGCTTGGAGGTGCGGCTATCGTGGCATCATCCGTGGCTGCGGCGGCAATCTGGCCACGGCGGCATATCACTGTTGCCGCCAGGACATTCGATTGGAAGGGAACGGATTTTCTAAGCGGCGGCACAAAGTCGATCGCCGTGGAAAAGCTGCCCGCGCCGCTCTTCCGCAGCAGTCCGAATTGCGTCGTGACCGTCGCCCAGACCCTCGGCCCCTGCCATGTCAACAATATTCCGACCCGTCAGGACGTCTCGGAAGGAAAGGCTGGGCTGCCCCAGCGGCTGGCCATTCGTATCGTCCATGCGGCCGATTGCCGACCGGTCGAAAACGCCGATATCGAAATCTGGCATACCGATCACCGTGGCATCTATTCCGGCCGCGAGGCTGCGCAGATGTGTACACTTGGCGATGCCGAGGCGATCAGCGGGCTTGCCTTTCGCGGCCGCCAACTGACGGATGAAAATGGGCAGGCAAGCTTCCTGACGGCCTATCCCGGATGGTATCAGGGCCGCACGCCGCATGTTCACTGCCGCATCCTTGTCGAGGGCAAGGAGCTTCTCGTCAGCCAGATCTATTTCGACGATACGCTGAGCGATATCATCTATGGCGAGCATCCCGACTATCTCGGGCGCCCTGCCCGCGATACGCGCAACGACGAGGACGGCATCATCCCGGAGGATGCTGCCGATCACATCTTCGATTTCGAGAAGCTCGACGGCGGCGTGCTATCCGCCACCATCACGATCGGCCTTTCTGTCTGAGCTCCGCCCCCTCGACCACGACTACCTCCCCGGCCGTGGAATCCGGCACGGGGAAGAGGTCAAAGTCGGCATGTCGGTCGGAGCACGCCGCCTATATGCCCGCATACCATTCATAACCGCGATCCTCCCAGAAGCCGCCATTGCCGCCGTAAAGCTGGCCGAGATCGGCGACAGCTTCGATGCCGGTCAGGTATTTTGCCTGCTTGTAGCCGAGTTGGCGTTCGACCCGGAGTCGGAGCGGCGCACCATGGGCGACTTCGAGATCGCGGCCGTTCATGGTGTGGGCAAGGATCGTCTGGGGGTGGAACGCATCGACGAGATCAATGCTTTCGTAGTACCAGCCACTGCCATCCAGCGTCTTTTCGTATTCGTCGGCGCAGTGGAAGACGATGTAGCGGGCCTCAGGTTTCAGACCCGCCGACTGCAGCAGCGCGCCGAGCGGCACGCCGGTCCATTTGCCGATCGCGCTCCAGCCTTCGACGCAGTCATGCCTGGTGATCTGCGTGCGCGCCGGCAGGGCTTTCAGCTCCGCCAGCGACAGCTGCATCGGCTTGTCGACCAGCCCGCCGACCTCGAGCTTCCAGCTTGAAAACCGCTGGTTCATCCAGTCGATATACCGGGTATTATCAGGCATGCTCGTGCCATTGGCGCGGAAGGTCGGCGAGATATCGGCTTCCGTGAATTCGCGGGCGAGTGCGTCGTCACCGAGCAGGAAGCGCTGCGTCTTCATGCTGAAGCCTTCGGCGATCTTGAGCACCGATTTCGTCCGATCGCTTTCGACGAGGGCGTCGCAGCCGGCAAGCCCCAGCGCCGATGCCGTCATGCTCGCGCCGATCAGGAAGCGACGTCTGGTGATGATGCGGCTCATGACTTTCCTCCCTGCCCGATGTCGTAATAACCGGTGATCATCGAGCGCAGATTATTGAACACGCCCGAAACCAGCACCATCGCCACATGCACCGCGACGAAGGCAACGAGCGAGAAGGCGGTCAGGAAATGCAGCGTACGGGCCGATTGCCGGCCGCCGAACAGATCGAGCAGCCAGGGCGCAACCGCATTGAAGCCTGGCGACATGGTAAGCCCGGTCCCGATCATCAGCGGCAGCAGCACGAAGATTACGGCGACATAGGCGAGTTTCTGCAGTGTATTGTAGTGGCGTGCCTCAGGCCCCTTGGGAAAGCGCAGCCGGACGTGACTGACGATCTCATGGCCGAGATGCGAAGGCTTCAGCTCTTCGGCCGCCGGCAGCAGATCGCGGCGGAAATGCCGACTGATAAAACCATAGGCGAGATAGATGAAGCCATTGATGACGAACAGCCAGGCAAAGAAGAAATGCCAGCGCCGGCCAGAAGCCAGATCCTGGTAACTCGGCAAGGTCAGCCAGTTCGGAAAACCGCGTACCGCAGCCTCGCCGTCGACATTCGAAACCCCGAGAATACCCGTCGTATCGAAGCTCAATCCGCCCAAGTGCGCCACACCCTTCAGCACATCGCCTTCCTGCTCCGCCTCCATGGAAATGAAGGACGGATCGTCGTCGGCGCCGTACTGGCCCCAATAGAGCGCCGGATGCGCGTTGAAGATCTGCAGGCCGCTGTAAAGCAGCACCGTCATGCACAGCACATTCACCCAGTGCGACAGACGCACCAGCAGGCTATGGCGGTAGAAGAGCGTGCGTCCGCTCGCCATGCCGGCATCGGTCGTGGCCATCGTAATTCCTCCGGATCGGCGTGAAAGGTCTTCGCGAGAAAAGACGCGGCCGCCGGCGATAAAGTTTCAGCGGCCGCGGCTAAACTTACTTCATCGCATCGCAGGCCTTCATCATCGTGTCCTTCTTCATCGTGTCCTTCTCCATGCCCGCATTGTGCATGCAGTCGGCCTTGGTGCTGCCGGTCGCCATGTTGTCCTTCTTCATCGCATCCTTCGACATCGCATCCTTCGACATCGTGTCGGTCTTCATGCTGTCTTTCTTCATGGCATCGCTGCTTTGGGCGTTGGCGACGCCGGCGAGCGACAGGCCGATGACGAAGGTGCAGGCGGCAAGGCTGGAAAGGATCTTGGTCATGAGGGTCTCCTCGGATCGATTGACATATCCGCCAGCACCCGCCGACGGCTCACAGTCCTGAATTCGATCCCCTTGCGAAGGCGGTTACAGCCCTCACGCTTATGTGATAGCGCTACAGGGCCGCGCGTCTTTTAGAGACGCGCAAAGGACGCTGTACACTTTGAATTGCCGCCGGAAGATTTTTGATCGACCTGTAACCAAAGCGTCATCCACGCGAATGACATTGCAGACGAGATGACGAGCGCCCATTCGGAACAAGCACTGAAGATGCTGATGCTTCTTTCCCTTGACGGGGACGAGGCGGCCTATCGACGTCTGCTCGTGACGTTGCGGGCCCTGCTCGTCGGCTATTATGGCGGGCGGATCGGCACTACCGCGAAATCCGACACGGAAGATCTCGTGCAGGAGACGTTGCTGGCGCTGCATTCGCGCCGGTCGACCTATGACAGGGAGCGGCCGTTCACCGCGTGGTTCTTCTCGATTGCCCGTTACAAGCTGATCGACCACCACCGAAAGCATGGCGGCCGGTACAGGGCGGAAATGGAGCTGGACGAGGAGATCGAAGACGATTTCAGGGAGGATGCGATTACAGCGCGCATGGATGTCGAACGGCTGTTGAGCGGCCTGCCGCAGCACCAGCAGGATCTGATCCGTCAGGTCAAGCTCGAGGGGCGGTCGGTGGCCGATACGTCAAGCCGCACCGGACAGTCGGAATCGGCGGTCAAGGTCGGCGTTCACAGAGGCATCAAGGCGCTGGCGGCAAGATTGCGAGGTGGAATGTGAGAGAGACTGAGGACGTGATCGACAGCCTTGTCCGGGATCTGAAGCCGGTGCCGAGGCATGCACTCGAACGCCGCTTCGCGCTCGCCATCCTGCCTGCTCTGGCAATCTCGCTGCTGCTTATGCTGGTCGTCGTCGGCCTTCGCACCGACATGGCGCAGGCGCTGATGCTGCCGGTCTTCTGGATCAAGTCCGCCTACAACGCCCTGCTCGCAATCGCCGCCTTCGCAGCCGTTTATCGCCTATACCGGCCGGATGGCTCGGAAGGCCGCTTTTTCGGGGTTGCCGCGGCTATCGTACTCGCCCTCGCCGTCATGGCGGTCATCCAGCTCGCTTTGTCGCCGGCCGCAAGCTACCCCGTGCTGGTGCTCGGCTCCTCCGCCCTGCATTGCCCGCTGTTGATCTTTGCCTTTGCCATGCCGATCCTGATCGCAAATACCTGGGTGCTGCGTGGCGGCGCGCCGAGCAACCTCGGGGTGACAGGCTTCATCGCCGGCATTGCCGCCGGCGCATCCGGCGCCTGGGTCTATTCCTGGTTCTGCACGGAAAACGGCCTACCCTTCGTCACCCTCTGGTATTCGCTCGGCATCCTCCTGACCGGTGCGATCGGCGCGGTGCTCGGGCCCCGCCTCCTGCGCTGGTAGCACTGGCTGCTTGCGGCGCAGCGTCCACAATCCTTCATCCGGCATGAAACCAGATGCAGCATTCCTGCGTACTACTCCGGGGATGAGTACTGCGTACCCCCCGGATAAGAAAACACAGGCAGCGAGGAATGACGGCATGGTCAGGAAAGAAGGCGTAGCCCATATCACCCGGCAAGCCGCGGAACAGGGGCTGGCCAGGCTGATGATGAGGCTGCCTGCGACGCGGGGAACGATCAGATCGGCCGCGGCGAGCCAGCCCCATTTTTACGAATTATGCGGCGCCTATGGCGAAGCCTGCGCGGTCCTCGATCGCATGCGCCGGGATAGATCGGCCGATCCTGCAATCATCACCGAATACGAGATCATCTGCGCGGAAATCGAAGTCGACGTCATCAGGATCCTGCTCGGCGATCAATGAGACTTCGCAAGCGCCGGCGCGGATCGCCGTGATGATTCAGCGCCGCCGATAAGGTTATGGCCGCCCACCGCGGCATCGAACGGGGCGATACGCCCCATCAGGTCAGCAGGTCATCCACATGGATGGAGATGCTCAGCGTATCCGTGTCGAAATGCAGCGAAGTCCCATCCGAGATCTTGTAGTGGAAGGTGTCGCTCACCTCTCCGCTGAGCCCGGCGAGTTTCGCCGCGTCGGCCGTATAGGTGTAATCGCCATCACTATCGACATGGATGGTGCCGTAATGGCCGGTGAGCGTCACGCCGTCCTTGTCGACGTATTCGCCCTCGAAGCGGCGAAGCAGCAGGGTTCCGTTGGCCGAGCTGTCGTTTTCGAGGAGATTGCCGTAATGGGCGGCGTCCAGATCGGACGAGATTTTCAGGCTGTCATGGGTTGCGACAAGCGCAGGCGCCGTGTCCGTGTGCGTCAGATCGCCGACCGCGAGACTATCGCTGCTCGCAAGCATCGTCGCCTGGGCCTCGTCGAGCGTCGTGTTGTTGCTGACGGGAAAGGTGTTCGCGGCGATGATGGTGGGGGAGATGCTGTAGGGCGTGACATCGCTGGCGATGACATTGTCGTGGAACGAGCCGGATGCCGGCCTGTCGACCTTCAGCGCCGCCTGTGACAGGTCGTCGAAGACGTTGTTGTGAATATCGATATCTTCGCGAACGTAAGTGGGGGTGCCGACAGCGCTGATCGCCACGCCCCATACGCCATCATGGATATAGTTGCCTGATATATCGTAGTCCCGCGTGTCGCCCGTGTCGCCAAGGCCGATTGCGTAGGACCAGCTGTAACCGCCATATCCGGAGATATCGTTGTCGTGGATGGCGATGTTCGTGCCCGCCTGCGCGCTGACCCCGAAGCCGCCGCCGACCAGCATATTATCCTCGACCACGGCATTCACCGCCCGGATGAGCGTGATGTCGCCTTTTGGACTGGCAGCACCCGTCTGGTCGATATAATTCCCGCTGATCAGGATATTGCTGCTGTCGTTCATCTGGACGGCATCTGCCGTGGTGCCATGGCTGTTCGTGACGGTGTTGTTGAGAAAATTGACGCCGTTGATCTTCTCGATCCAGACGCCGTCGCCGTTCACGTCGTTGATCGTGCTGTTTTCGATGGTGATGTTCGAGCCGGTCCGGAAGGTGATCGAACCGGCCTTGCCTGCCAAGCCGGTATGATCGACCTCAACATTGCGCACGGTCCAGTTCGAAACATATCCGCCATAGATGGCTGCCCCGCCGGTGTCCGAGATCTTGATATTCTCGATGACGATGTTCGATGCATAAAGGCTGTGAATACCATCGCCAGGGCTATGGATGACTGGCGCATCGCCGACCCCGTAGCTGCCGATGGTGATCGGGGCACTCACTGTGCCGGAATATTTCAGATCGAGTTGGTCGTTGAACACGCTTCCGGCGGCGAGCAGCACGCTGTCGCCCGGCTGCAGCTTCAAGTTTTCCACCGCCCAGAACGACGAAAACGGCGTGTCCTCGCTCGTTCCGCTGTTGCCGTTGGAGCCTATCGCCGGATTCACATAATAGATTGTCATATCGCCTTGTTCTCGAATTGCCGCGCAGCCGTCTGCATCGGCTGCAACGCGTGGATCGGATGCGGTCGGGGTTAAAGGCCATCAAGAGGGCCTTCGGTATTGCCTTCACGGCGGTTGGCAGACCCTGTGGGCCTGCCTTGGTCCCGAGAAACGCCTGGCGGTGGCGGTATATTAGAGGCTACAACTTATAAGAAAATAATCTACAGAACAACGACCGAAAGGTGAATGAGCCGTATCGCAGCCCGCGACCAATGGTCACCGGAGCTGACAGTGAACACGCTTTTGCAGGCTTTCCGGTGCATTTGAATGCAGCTGCGGTTCATTATGAGACACCGCAACGTTCCGCGGGCAAGGACGAGGTGCGCATCCAGGAAGGCGTTGCTCCGCCAATGCACGACCGGGTTGCAGCTGCGGCGAAGGTTGTGCTCGTTCCGTCGTTGCCTGAATCCGATCCCGCGGCAACGAAGCGGCCGGCGAAAACTTGCGGTTGAGCATGAAAAAACGCGTCCGCGCTCCGCACGGGGCTGACGGCTGCTCATGAAATCCCGGAAACTTTCCGGGATTTCTCCTTGTGTCATTGCAGCCTCGCACCCTCAGCCCAGCAAGTTATCCATATGGATGTAGACGGTCAGCGTATCGCCGTCGGTGTGGTGCGAGTTTCCGTCGTTGATCCCGTAGCTGAAGGACTCGCTCACATGGCCGTCATGGTCGGGAAGCTTCGTTTCATCGAGCGTGTAGGCATAGTTGCCTTCCCGGTCCACGTGGATGACGCCGTAGTCGCCGGTCAGCGTCAGGCCGTGCTTGCCGACGCTTTCGTCGCCGAATCGGCGCAGAACCAGGGTGTCGTTGTCAGAGCTGTCGTTTTCGAGAAGATTGCCGCGATGGGCCTCGCCCGTATCGGTAAAGATCTTCAAATTGTCATGGACGGCGACAACAGCCGGATCCGCGGACGCCTCCGTGACTGCGGCAGTCTTGGCAACCGGGCTCGCCAGCACCGTTTCGACATTGGCGACCGTATGGTTGTTACTAACGGTGAAGGTGTGTGCGTCGACGATGGACGGCGATATGGCGGTGGCCGTGGTGCCGGTCTCGATCGTATTGTGGGTGAAGGAGCCGGAGGCCGGCCTATCGACCTTCAGCGCCGCCTGCGAGAGGTCGTCGAAGACATTGTCGTGCACCTTGATATTCGTGCGGGTATAGCTGGTGCCGCTCGCGCCGCTGACGGCAACGCCCCATGCGCCGTCATGAATGTGGTTGCCTGAAATATCATAGTCCCGCGCATTGCCTTGATCGCCAAGGCCGACGCCGAAGGACCAGTCGTAGCCGTGAAATCCGGATATGTCGTTGTCGCGGATGGCGACATTCTTGCCGGCCGGCGCGCTGATACCGAAGCCGCCGCCGGTGAGAACATTGTCCTCGATCACGGCATCGGTGGCCCGCACCAGCGCGATCACGCCCTTGGGGCTATCGGCGTTCGTCTGGTCGAGATGGTTGCCCTTGATCAGAATATTGCTGCTGTCGTTCACCTGCACGGCATCGGCGGTCGAGCCGTTCGCGCTGGTCACGGTGTTGTCGAGAAGCTTGACGCCGGCGACCTTTTCAATCCAGAAGCCGTCGCCCTTGACGCCCGTTATCTTGCTGTCTTCGACCGTGACGTTCGTGCTGTTGCGGAAGGTGACGGCGCCGGCATTTTCCGACATTCCCGTCTTGGCGATCTCGACATTACGGACCGTCCAGTTCGTGACGCTGCCGCCATAAATACCGGCGGTCCCGGTGTTCGATATCTTCAGGTTCTCGATGACGATGTTCGAGGCATAGAGACTGTGGATGCCGTCGCCGCTGCTGTGGATGACGGGTGCAGCACCCGTCCCGTAACTGCCGATCTTGATCGGCGCACTGTCGCTGCCGGAATATTTGATATCGAACTGCTCGTTGAACACGCTCCCCTTGGCAAGAAGCACGCTGTCGCCGGGTTTCAGTTTCAAGGATTCCACTTTGGACAAAGTCGCAAAAGCCGAGTTCTGGCCCGTTCCACCGTTGCGGTCGGAGCCAGTCGCTGAGTTCACATAGTAGACTGTCATATCGCCATGTTGCCCTGTTCGTCGGATCGCTAATGTCGCCGCCGGGATCGTCCAGGATCGGCCGATCGGATGCGGCGGGGGCAACCGGCCACGGCAAAAAGGCGACAAGATGTTGTCAATGGGGCAATGAGCGCCTCGCAGGCCTTATTCCACAGGCAATGGCCTGGTGTGACGAAAGTTACAACTTGGGCCAAGAAATCGGCGACTTCGAGGTGAATAAATCGCGGCGTGTTTGCGCGAGGCGTACGTCGCCTTCGGTCTGTGCGCCATGTGATTCGTGCCTTCGCTTGCGCTCAGGGGGAGGAGCGCCAGCGACGAACGCCTTGAGCGTAAGCGAAAGGCGCACTCCAAGGTGAAACCCTACCCCGTCGCCCTCAAAGCCGAAGTCAGCGGCAACCATGTCGCAGCGATGGTGGGACCTCAGGCCCTAGCCGCTTCGGCCTTGATCTTCGGCTTCAGCAGGATGATGAGAAGCAAGCCGGCGATGATGAGTGCCGCGCCTTCGAGGTGATAGCGTTGCAACTGCTCGCCGAGGATCAGATAGGCGAGCACGGCGATGAAGATGGTCTGAATGTAGAGGAGGACGCCGGCCCGAGCCGCCCCAAGTGCCTCGATGCTGCGATTGAAGAGATAGTACATGACCGCCCCGCCAGGGATCGCGACATAGGCGAGCGCGATGAGCCCGCTGCCATTGAGCGTCGAGCGTTCGTCTGAGAATAGCTCGAACAAGTAGAAGGGCAGCGCCGTCAGCACCGCCGCACCGAGCAGCAGCACCAGGAGCGCAAGGCGATTCATGTCGAATTTCGCGCGGCGGAGCAGGACGGTGTAGAGACTGAAACAGAACGCGCCGGCGACGATCCACAGTTCACCCGGGTTGAAATCGAGCCGCATCAGCGCGGCCGGACTGCCCTTGATGATAATGACCACGATCCCGAGAAAGGCCAGGATCGATCCAATCACCTGCCAGCGTCCCATCGGCTCGGCCAGCATCAAACGGGCAAGGATCATGGTGATGATCGGGATCAGCGCGATGATGATGCCGGCGGTGGTGGCATCGGCATGTTCGAGGCCGACAAAAATCATGCCCTGGCAGATCGCGAGTCCTATGCCGCCAATCGCAAGCAGTTCGAGAGCGCGAGCCCGCACCAGTGCGACCATATCGGCGAAATGCCGGCGCACGATCGGAATCAGGATCGCGAAGGCGATCAGCACGCGCCAGAAGCAGAGCGCCCAGGGCGGCATCTCGGCAGAAACCCATTTAGCTGCGATATAGACGCCGGCCGACAGCAGCCAGCAGAGAACGCCCACGGAATAGGCGGCGGCAAGCGAATTGCCTGCCCCCTGTTCCGTCCCGACTGTGTCGCGATGGACCGCCAAGACATTCATTGCCATGGCTCAGTTATGCCACAGTTTCGGTGGGCTGCACAGATGAGGCGGCGGCGCTCCGCCTGTTGCGGATGTCTCCATCGGGCCGATCAGGACGGGTCGCCGTGATGATGTGAGCCGCCCGGAAGGTTCAGACAGCCAGCCTCTACCCCCTCGCCCTCAAAGCCGAGGTCAGCGGCAATCGTGTCGCCGCAAGCGCCGGCAACGCGCCGCCGATCACGCCGATGGCGAGGCCCAGTAGGCCGGCGGTCAGCGCCACGTCGGTGGTGACGTCGAGCTGGAAGGCTATCTTGGTATTGTTGGCGCCCATCGTGCTTGCCTGCCAGCCATTGAAGGCGAGCCATGAGGCGAGGATGCCGAGCGCTGCCCCGGCGACCGAGAGAAGCATGGCCTCGACCCAGGTGGCAGTGAAGGCCGGCAGGCGGCCGAAACCCAGCAGGCGCAGCGTGGCGATTTCGACGGTGCGGTCAGAGACCGAGCTCATCATCGTATTCAAAGCGCCGGCCGTTGCGCCCACCGCCATCAGCAGCGCGAGGGGCCAGCCGAACAGGCGAATGAGGCGGCTGGTGCGCTCGGATTGCGCGGCATAGAGATCGGCCTCGGAGACCGCAGTGAGTGGGGCGCCGGGAATTGCGGAAAGATGCTGTCTCAGTGCGTCCAGACCACCCGCCCCATCGAGGCGCATACGCAGGCTCTGCACCTGTCCCTGCCGGTCAAAGGCCGATTGCACCGCTTCCAGATCCGCCCAGATCTCGGATTCGAAGGCGCTGCCGCCCGAGGTGAAATGCCCGGCGACAATCCAATCGACCGCGCCGAGCTGCACCCTGTCGCCGACAGCGAAGCCGGAGAACTCATCGGCAATCTGGGCACCGACGACGATTTCACGGGCGCCTTGGGAAAACAGCCGCCCCTGCGAAAGCATCGCTCGATCGCGCAAGCCAGAGCCGGCCGGATCCATGCCGCGTAGCGACAATGTCTGCTCGGCGCCATCGCTTGCCCTGATGACATCGACGGGAACAATGACCTCGCGCGACAGCGCCAATCCACCCACCGCGTCGCGCGCCACACCGATATCGCCGGTCATGGCACTTAGGCTGCGGATCGCCTCGGCCGGCACGTCCGAGCCGGTCTCCTGGTTGGTGCCGCCGCCAAGGACGACCGCTATGCCGGCTGAGCCGGCGCCTTCCAGCGCACTCTCGAAACCGCGTGCCATGGCGAGAAACCCCGACAGCACCGCCACGACGAGCGCGACCGACAACACCATCGACAGCGAGATCCAGAGCCGCCGCGGCAGGCTGCCGAGATTGACTCTGATCATGAGAAATATCTGCTTGAGTGCTGATGACATTGGACTATCTCGATCTGAAGGCGTTGACGATAGGCAGGCGCATGGCGTTGATGGCGGGCAGCAGCCCGGTCAGGAGCCCGAGACCAGCGATGATGGTGACGGACTTCAACAGCACCGACAGACTGAAGGCAAAGCCGAATTCAGGCCCGATCAACAGCGTCGCAAGCCAGGCGAGAAGGAGTCCGCCCGCCCCACCGGTTGCGAAGATGAACAGCGTCTCGCCGAGCACCAGAGTCATGATCCGGCCTTGGGAAAAGCCCAGCACCTTCATGACGCCGATCTCGAAGCTGCGTTCCCTCACGGCAGAGAGCATGGTGTTCACCGTAATCATCAGGATGGTCACGAAGGCCGCGCCGACGACGAGGCTGACGATCAGGCCAACGTCGGCGAACTGACGCAGGAAGGCTTCGAGGAACTGCTTTTCCGATTGCGTCCGCGTCTGCGCCGCCGAGTTGGCAAACAGTGCATCGATCCGCGCCGCCAGCACGCCCGGCGACACGCCCTGGCGCGGGCGCACCACGAAGGCGTCGACCGTATCCTTGTCGCGCGCTCGGGCTGCATTGATCGTGTCGTAGCGGGCGAGCATGAAATAAGTGTCGGTGCTGGCATTCGCACCCTCGAAGATACCCGCGATCACGAAGCTCCAGTCACGACTGCCATCGGCCTTTATCAGCTGGCTGGTGACGCTGATGCGCTGGCCGACCGACCACCCCTGCGCCTCCGCCAACGCCCGGCCGACGAGCACCCGGTCGCGGCCCTCTTCGAGCGCTGCGATCAGCGCGGACGTCAGCCCAAGCTCGTCGCCATTGGCAGCGGCAATCGAGCGTGGATCGACCGCGCTCGTCATGACGACATTCTTCTCCACCTCAACGAACCCACGCATGCGCGCGGTATAGGCGACCGCGGCGACATCGCCATCCGCAGCGATCCGGTTGAGATAGGCGAACGGCAGCGGCAGCCCCCGGCCCGATTTGTTGAAGACGCCGAGCAGATTGTCGCTGGCGCCGGCCGCCCCTTGGCTGCCGCCGAGGAAACTCGCCGTCAGGGCATAGATCAGGAAGGCGATGCCGACCGAGAACATCAGTAGTGTTGCCCTGAACCGCTTGCGGCAGGCATTGCGCCGCATGAGCTGGAAGAAGGTCATCGGCCCCTCCCTTGCTGCTCGACGAATTCGCCCTTGTTGAGTTGCAGCGTGCGCCGGGCGAAGGCGGCGGCCTCGGGATCATGCGTGACCATGATGATGGTCTTATGAAGCTCGCGATTGAGAAAGCCCAGCATCTCCAGGATATCGTTGGCCGACTTCCGGTCGAGATCGCCGGTCGGCTCGTCGCAGAGCAAAAGGTCGGGATCGCCGACGATGGCGCGCGCGATACCGACGCGCTGCTGCTGCCCGCCGGACATGCTCGATGGAAACTGCCGCTGCCGGCCCGCAAGACCGACGAGCTCCATCACGGTCTCGACGCGGGCGTGCCGCTCCTTTCGCCCGAGCGGCTTCAAGAGCAGCGGCAGCTCGATATTCTCGCCGGCATTCAGCATCGGCAGCAGATTGTAGAACTGAAAGACGATGCCCATGCCATGCGCCCGCCATGCGGCTCTGGCGCCCTCGCCCATCTGCTCGAGATGGCTGCGGCCGATCCTGATTTTCCCGGCATCAGGGCTGTCGATGCCGCCGAGCATGTTGAGAAGCGTCGATTTCCCCGAACCCGACGGCCCCATGACGGCGATGAAATCGCCGCGCGCGATGGAAAGGTCGAGCCCGGAAAAGATCGGGATCGTCTCCGCGCCGATCCTGAATGCCTTCCGGACGCCGCGAAGCGCGATATAGGGTTCTTGAGAGTCGATCATCGCTCTGCTCCTTACTGATGGTCTGTGATATCCGCGGCCTGCGGCCGAAAGGTCGCAGGTCCGCCCGCCTGCGGGCCGAAAGTTGTTGTTTCGTCCACCACAAGGCGGATGCGCGCGGCCATGGCGGGGCGCATGTCTGGCGGCGGCGAGGAGGGCGACAGGCGAAGCGTCACCGTCCCCTTCTCCCGCGAAATCATGGGCGCGATCTTCGATACTTCGACCGCAAACGGCTGGTCGGGAAAGCCGTCGAGCACCGCCTCGCCACGCAAGCCCGGCCGCATCAGGGCAATGTTGGCCTCGGCCACATCGGCATCGATGACCATGTTTGTCATGTCGGCAATCGCAAGCAGGCTTTCATTCTCCCGCACGCTGTCTTCGCGCGACAGCACGGTGTCACCAACATGCGCGTCAAGCCGCGTGACGGTGCCTGATATCGGCGCCCGGACGGCCAGTGCCTCCACCTGCTCGCGCGCCCTCTCGATATCGAGATCCGCCTTGGCCACATCCTGCCGTGCCTGGAGGGCGGCATTTTCGGCAGTGTCGAACGCCGTCTTCGCCTCCTCCAGCGTCTGCGCGGACATCGCATCGCGCCTAGCCAGCCGCACGGCGCGCGTCAGGGAAGACCGCGCCTGCGCCAATTCGATAGTCTTCGCCGCCAGCGCCAACCCCGCCGATTGCCGGGCGATCTCGGCCCCCTGAAGCGCAAAGCGGGCTCCCGCATCATCGAGCCGCAGCAGCACCTGCCCCGCCGCGACCCTGCCGCCCGCCTCGACTTCGACGGCGATGATCCGGCCCTCATATTTGGAAAAGACGGTGGCGATATCGGGTGCCACGACGTAGCCGGAGCCGGTGACTTCCCGGATTGGCAAGGCCGGGCTCGCTGCTTCATCGGCAGGCAACGCCCGTCCGCGCTCGGCAGCAGCGCCGCCCTCGGCCGGCGCCTTCTCTCCACCAGCGGATATCGCAGAGTCGCTGTCCTCGAAGCCTGCAAGCATGGTCTCGATGCGCTCCAGCGTCTCCGGCCGATAGAAAAGAACCACCGCCAGCGATGCCGTCGCAGCAAGGGCCAGCATTGCTCGAGGGATCACTCGCCGCCGGGCACGGCGCTCCGGCGGCTCTGTCTTGAAGGCCGCGGGCTCGATCGAAAGTGATCTCAGCTTGGCGGCAAGGTCTCGGTCATGTTCTGATGTCGTGTTCATGCCGCAAGCATCGCCGATCCGGCTGAAATCGCGACCTCGTACACGTTCCAGACAGTCCTCGATCGCGATTGTGTACGTGGCAGCGCGGGGCATCCGGGTCAGCCCTCATGGTGAGGAGGCCCGAAGGGCCGTTTCGAACCACGAGGGCGGGTGATTGTGTGGGTGCAGGCTGCATGCTGGCTGGATGAAGTGCCGGTGGCCCAGCCCCGTCCTTCGATGCCCCTTAGGGGCGCCTCAGGACGAGGCGGAAGAGGACTGGCGTCACTTCAGGATGACACTGGAGGGAAGCCCGCGCCGCCCTTTTTCTGCCGCCAGGCAAGCGGCGTCATATCCGTAACTCGGCGGAATTCGCGGTTGAAATTTGACTTGGTCTGGAAGCCTACCTCGAACATCACTTCGGTCACCGATTTCTGGGTAGAGGCAAGCAGCCGGCAGGCCTCGCCGATCCTGTAATCATTGACATATTGCGAGACGTTCTTGTCCATCGCCCTGTTGATCGCCGTCGAGATCTGGCGGGCGGGAATGCCGGCCTTGCGGGCCAGCCGGTCGAGATTGAGATTGGCGTCGCGATAGAGCCTCTTTGCCTCCATCAGCGCATCGACCGTGGCGATCGTCTCCTTGTCCTCGGTCGTTTCGAGCTTCAGCGCCGCCTCCATCGTCTCGGCCGGCGCCCGGCTTCGGCTGGCGGCGGCGGCCGCAATGCCGAGGATGACAAGGACGGCAAGGTTGCTGGCGCTGATCAGCGTCAGCGCATGCTCGCCATGCGTCCATGTGAAGTCGAGAAAGACGAAGATATCGACCGAGGCCGACAGGCACAGCGCCGCCGCCGCGAAGATGATTGCCCGATAGGCCGGCACCGCTCCCTCGAAGGGCGCAAGCCGAAGCGCATCCGCGCCCGGCCGCATCAGAAGCAGGATCGCCAGGGCATAACCAACGAAAACAAGCACCAGCGCGATATCGATTACATCCCGCCAGACCACCATCAACAAGAGGATGACGGCAGCGGGCACGGCATGCAGCGCAATCCGCGCCGCCAGCGGCCGCCGGCTCGTCCTCACCAGCCTGGAAACCCCGGCATAGGCAAGCGGCGGCACCATCGCCGCGGTGACGGGCGCGATCACACCCACAGCCTGCACCCCGTAGCCCCAGCGCAGCCCGGAGAGGACGGATTGCAGCACGGCGAGGAGGATCAGTGCCAGAAACGGCCGGTTGGGCTGCGTCTCCTCGTCGCGCCGGAGGACGGTGACGAAGAGGACAAGCAGCAGAAGGGCAACGACGAAGGGAAGCGGAACGAACAGCATGGCCTGGTAGGATCGGAGTGGCGAATAGATGGCCATCATTGCCGAGATCCTCGCCCGGCGCGACCTCCATCATGTTTTAGGACGCGTTTTAGGCTGGGATTTTTGTGAATGCCTGCCGTGATACCTCCTCCGACCCTTTGGGCCGCCGGCCGCAACTCTCAATCCGCCGTTGAGGTCTGCATGGATGTTTTCCAGCCAACCCGACAGGCTGTCGAGATCGGCGACATCGCAAGTCCGGGTGATCAGCGCAGGCACAACCGCCTGCGCCGTGTCTTTCGGAAAGTTGCTCTACGAGACCTGCCTAGCCGAGAGCGCTTTGTGCAGCACAAATCCGATCGACCAAAGCATCAAGATCGCCCCTTGGCGGGCGATTCTTGGCCAGGCGCTGCTTGAGATGCATGATCGGCTCCGCCAGAATTTCATCAAGGCTCTCGGCGCAGGTGAAGTCGCCTGCCACGCTTTTGACCTTTGAGTTGTCAAAGATTGCCGACCACGCCTTGTCGCCCCGGAGAGGTCCAACCCACTCCGGATTGTAGCGGACCAAGGTGTCCGTCGGCACGTGTACGATCCTGGCCTCGACATCCAGCAATCTGGCGATCGCCGTTTGAATATCGTTCCAGATGTGGGCGCGGTCGGAGGTGATATGGAAGATCTCGTTCAGCGCCGCTGGCTTGCCGAAAAGTCCGACAAAGGGCACCGCAAAATCGACCGAGCGGGTCAGCGTCCAGGGCGTATGGCCATCGCCCGCCACGATGGTGGGCTCACCATCCAGCATGCGTCTCGCCATGACATCGCTGTCGCCCATCATGATGGGCAGGCCCGTGCGAACGGTGTGACTGGGACGGACGATGGTCCAGGCGAGATTCTGGGAATTCTTGAGCAGCGTCTCGCAGGCAATCTTGTCCTGGCTATAGCGCCAGTAGGGGTTGATCGCCGGTGTCTGCTCGGTAATCACGTAGTGGCGCGGTGGCTTTTCATAGACCGAGGCCGAAGAGATGAAGATGTACTGGCTACAGTGCCCCGCAAACACATCGATATCGCGCGCGATCTGATCGGGTGTAAAGGCAATGAACTGGCAGACAACGTCATAATTGGCTTTGGACAAGTCCACATAGGCGGGTGCCGCGAGATCGCCGACGATCGAGGTAACCCCCGCAGGCAATGGGTCGCCTCTCAAACTGCGGTTGTAGACGCTGACATGGTGACCCTGGGCCACAGCGCGCTCGACGCACGGATATGAAATCTGGCCGGTACCGCCAACGAAAAGGATTTTCAAAGCCATGGGAAGGACCTCGGTGTCGGATGTGGCGGGATATGCGGTCAGTCTTCATAGCGCGAAAGAAAATGGTCGTCTCCTGCAAAATCAGGCGCACCGGGTCACATCGTTTGATCGACCTGCCCCCTATCAACGTTGTGACATTCCGCATAGGCCGATCGGTCGGCGTGAGGTTCGACCGCAGCCAACCATTGCCGATAACGCAAAGATCTCTATCTCAAGCGAATGACGCAGCTAATGTTTGATATCAGCACAAGACCGAGGCTCTCTTGAAAGATTATCTGCCCTATGCAGCTGGGGCGCTGGCAGGTTTGCTGGTCGCCTTCCTCATGTCTGGCCTGTTGGGGCTGACGGAGACACCGCAGCTCGTGCTTTTTGCATTGCTGCCGGCAGTCGGCGGCGCGGTCGTTGAACGCGTTTGCCATCGCCGGCCGAACAATTCTTGAAGAGCTCCATGGCAAGGCTGAAAGAAATCGTCATTGATTGCGACATTCCCTCGCGTGTCGCCCAGTTCTGGGCGGAGGCGCTCGAAGGCTACGAAGTGATGCCATATGACGACGACGAACTGGCCCGCCTGGCCGCTCTCGGACTGACGCCAGAAACTGACCCGACCGTGATGGTCGAAGGTCCCGGAACCCGCCTTTGCTTCCACCTCCGCCAGGGGGAACGTCCCGCCCGCAACCGGCTTCATTTCGATATTGCCACCCCCGATCGGGCCAGGGAGGTAGAGCGGCTTTTATCCCTCGGAGCGACCTTCGTCCGGGAAGCAGATGGCTACACGGTCTTGAATGATCCCGAAGGCAACAATTTCTGCGTGGCGTCCGAATAGTCCGCGCCGCGCCGAAGCCGCGACGCAGGATGAACGGCACCCATCTCAGGACGGCTTGCCGGAGCCAAACCGGATCTCTCGCGGAATGTCTGGATCAGACGCGATTCAGGAACTCGATCACGCGGAGGGTGAGCAGCGCGGTCGCATCGGCGTCATAGGACGGCAGCGAGCAATCGGCAAAGCAGTGCTGATCGCCTGGGTACAGGAAAAGCTCCGCGTCTTCGACCTTCGCGACGATCTCGCGGGCGGCGTCGATGTCGCCCTCACCTGTGAAGATCGGATCGTTGTCCATGCCGTGGATCTGCACCGCGACGCCGTCCGGCCAGGGTCCGAAGGCCCACTCGCCGCTGATCGGCAGGCAGGAATAGAAGAGCAACGCCCCTCGGGCGCCGGGCCGTGTCTGCGCCAGCTTCTGCGCCGGCAGCACGCCGAACGAGAACCCAGCATAGACGAGCCCGGGCGGCAATTCGTCGGCGACCCGGACACCGCGCTCCCTGACTTCGTCGAATCCGATCTCCCCGATGTAGGCGAGACCCTCTTCGATGCTCGGGAATGTGCGTCCGTTAAACAGGTCAGGCGTGTGCACGATATGGCCGGCTGCCCTGATGTCATCGGCGACCGCGCGCACACCCGGGGTCAGCCCTTGTGCGTGGTGAAACAACAGGACCTCAGCCATACGGAGCCTCCGGGTGGGATAGTCGGGCCAACATTCTGCAACTCTACAGCGTCATTCCCTCGCCGGAAAGACGTCAGGTGCGGGCCAGGCCGTCGATCGCCCTCGCCAGCTTCACGAGATCTGCGGCGTAGAACCCGGCAGCATTGAGACAGTTCGTCTCGAGCAGCTTCAGTCCCTCTTCTGTCCGACAGACATCGATGACATAAGCTTGGGAGTAGCCGGGGTTGATGTCGACCATGCGCTGCCCGAAGTCCAGCGCATCGTCATCGATCTCGTGGCGATGGACGACACGCGATCCGTCTTTGTAGAGCGAATAGGTGACGATCCGACCGTCGACGACCCAGAGACGCCATTCGCGCAGGATGCGAACGGGCTCGGTGAGCATCAGCAGCGTGTCGTGACGAAGTGAACCCTTGGGGATTTCATCTTCGTCGAGCGCCACCACCCTCTCTGCCATGCGGATGATCTCGCCGGTCGATTTAACATTTCCGGGCTCCTCCTTGCTGTCGTCGACCGGGCGCAGGAACCAATCCCTGCCGTCATCCGCCAGACGCTGGGGGACATCCTGGAGTGTCAGGAACAGCGCATCAGCACCGTTGAGGAGGTAAGGGTGCCACGCCTGTTCGTGAACAAAAGGACGCAGTTTAAAAACACCCGGCCGGTAACCGTTCGCCTCGGCGTTCTTCCACAGCGTGTAGGAGCCGAACATGACCACTGAACCCGGATCAGCAACGACCGGCTCGGGGATGAGCTCGCCGACAAACGGTACGACCTTGTGCCATGTGTAGGAGATTTCGAGCTGGTCGAGCGCCTCGGCCAGCTTGTTGGTATCTTCGAACTGCTGGAGAAGCCACTGCATTCTGTTCCCTGCCTTTCTTACAATCCGTCGGACTATCAAAAAGCAATTTAAAAAGGAACAGCCGTAGTATTACAGCTATGTGTGGCAGCAGGAACCGTTTCCGATGTCGTCGGGCGAAGGCTGGAGGCGACTGTCGACACTTTGGCCGTTTCCTTCCGGCGGCAGGTCCATGGCGATGTTGGACGCGAAGAAGCCGTTCGGTTTCAACGTGAAGCCGGCATATTCCACGGGCATGATCGGAAAATCCTCGGGCTTGCAGACATGGGTATGGCCAAAGGAATGCCAGAGCACGACATCGGCATTCTCGATATTACGGTTCTGCTTGACATAACCAGGCAGACCGTCGCCGCCGGCGTGCACGTTTGGGTAATCGCCGCTTGCATATTTTTCCCTGGCATCGAAGGCGGTGACCCAGATGTGTTTCTTGGCGAAGCCGCCGCGCTGGGCAACGGTCGAATCCGGCTGGGCAAGCATGACAGGCGACGGCATGACGACAATCTTGTAGCCTGGCGCCTTGCCGACACTGTTCTGGATGTTGGGGTTGGAGACTTTCCAGTAACGGCCGGTCTCGCCATTGGCGAGGGCCGGGGAGTCGAGTTCGCGCTTCAGCACACGGGTCCTGGTATCGAAGACATTGCCATAGCGATTGTCTTCACCCCAGGGACGCGGCACGAACTCATGTTCGGTCACGGTATTGTCGCCGCCGTCGACATCCATGTGCAGGCGCGCATTGAAGAAATGCTGGTGGGTCGGACCGCCGAGATTGTCATCGACCATGCCGCCCCATGGATAGGTTTCGCCGGTCGCGACCGCCGCCGTCTGGATGATGCCGGTGAGCTTGGCTTCGAGTTGGATCGTGCCGTCCTGGTAGAGATACCAGTAGAAGCCGTAATCGTAGTTGCCGACGGTTGCGAAGAAGGAGATGACGAGGCGGCGCGAACGGCGCACTTCGAAAATACCGTTGCGGAATTCGTAATGCTTCCAGAGGATGCCGTAATCTTCCTCATGCATGCAGATGGCGTTCTTCATGGTGAAGGGCTGGCCGAAATCATCCGCCGCCGGCACGTCGAAATAGTGAATATGGCCGAGGCAGTCGCAGCCGAGTTCGAGGCAATTGGCCAGGCGTCCGAGGCCATATTCGCCGGCATCGAAGGCGCTCTTCCAATAGTGGTTCGCGGTCGGGTCGGCGTAAGGCACGACCATTTCAGTGACACTGGCGCGAAAGACGACTGGCCGAAGCCTACCCTGATCCTTGATGCCGAGTTCATGCAGAACGAGGCCCTCGCGCGGGGTGAAACCGACACGGAAACTCCAGTTCTGCCATTCGACTTTCCAGCCGTCGACAGTAAAGCTCGGCCCTTGCGGCTGAACGATATTCAGCGGCTTGAGATCGGGCCGCGGTTCCGGGAAGGTTTCGCGGCCATAATTGCGCTTCTTCCTCGGGACCGGAATGATCTTCTCGTCGTCGACGAGATCGACCACTCGGTTGGTGATCAGATCGACCACAGCCACCACGCCCTCGATCGGATGCGCGTAGCCGTTGTCACGGATATCCTCGCGCCAATAGGACACGGCGCGGACGATGCGCTTTCCCTTCTCGAACTCGCGGCCAAAATAGCCCGAGGAAAAAGGATCGATCTGGATGAGCGGAATATCCTCGTCGGTAATGCCGCGTTTCTTGACGGCAGCGATCCAGCGCGGATCGGATTTGACGGTGCCTTCAACGGTTTCGAATTCGCACAGCATGATCGGCGGCTGGCCATAGGGCGGTTCATCGAGAGGCAGCCGGTTATAGGAGCACACCGTGCCGGTAGTCAGGTCGACGATGCCCTCGAAGGTTTCGCCATTGCTGATGTCGATTGCCAGGATGAAGGCGAGGCGCGGCAGCCTGTCGCCCAGGCGATGGGCGGCAAGATCCGCCTTGGTCGGCTCCTCCAGCCGGGTTATCGGAAAGCGGAAGGTGGGTGCGAGTGTCTGCCTATCCTTGAGTATGGCAACGGCAGAAGCGATCTCAGCGAGGCTCAGGGGATCGAGCGGATGGGTGACTGCGACAACGGCGTCCATTGGTATACCTCTTGGTTTCGGGCCTCTTGGTTTCGGGAGAGACGACGCACCATGGCGCGTCGCAAGCTGCGGTGATCAGGATCGACCGGAGCAGATCTGCGTATCGATCATCATCAGGTTTGGATGAATGCAGAACACCGAGCAGAAGGCGTGGGCCTCGACGGCAACCAGCAATGTTGCGCCGGCAAGGATCGCGACCGCGAGAACCAGAAGGCGATCGACGGGTGTACATTCAGCAACGGCACTCATTTGAAGACCTTTCCGAGCGAGGCGTAGAGAGCGGGCTTGGATCTCTTGATCCGGATCGCAAACAGCGCGCCAAGAATGCCCACCAGCACCATGGCATAGGGGAAAGCCTTGACGATCAGGCTTTCGCTGCCGGAAAGGAGTGAAAGATTGGAACTGACCAGCACCAGCGAACCCATGAGGCCGAGGAGCGCGAGCATCGGAGCGGTCATTGTGGTCCAGGCGCTGTAGCTGTTCGGCGTCTTGCGGAAGAACGTGATGATCGCGACCGAGACAAGCACCTGCACCAGCAGGATACCGATACCCGCAAGCGCCGCCATCCACGAGAACACGACGGTGTAAGGATCGGCGCCGAAGATCACGAACAGCGCAAGGACGACGCCCGCGATCAGACTTTGCAGCAGACCTGCAGCATAGGGTGAGCCATGCTTGGCGTGAACCTTGCCAAGCACCTGTGCGGCCAGGCCTTCACGGCCAAGGGCGAAGAAATAGCGGTTGAGCGTATTGTGGAAGGACAGGATGCAGGCAAACAGGCTGGTGATCAGCAGCACGTTCATCGCCTGGCTCGACCATGCGCCAAGCACGGAATTGGCGGCGGTGAAGTAGAAGCTGTCAAGGCTGGCAGCCGCAGCAGCCTGCACCTTGCCCGGACCGTAGAATTGCACGATTGCCCAGGTGGAAAAGGCATAGAAGAGGGTGATGAGCAGCACGGCAACATAGGTGGCGCGGGGAATGGTCTTTTCCGGATCTTCGGCTTCCTCGCCGAAAATGGCCGTAGCTTCGAAGCCGATGAAGGAACCGATGACGAAGACCAGCGCCACACCAAGACCGGGCGCGAAGACCGACGATGGCGCAAAGGAGGAGAAGCTGATGCCTTCTGGTCCGCCGCCTGAAACGACGATGGCAAGATCCAGAACCAGCAATATGGCGATTTCGGCAATCATGCAGACGCCGAGGATCGCGCCTGAGAAGGCGATGTTGCGCTGACCGCAGACCAGCACGACGACGAGTGCTGCGAAGGCCCAAGCCCACCAGGGCAGGACCAACCCAAGCGGCGCTATGGCATTGGCCATGAAGAAACCGAACAGGCCATAAATGGCGATCTGAACCGCGCTATAGGTGACCAGCGCCATGAAGGCGCCACCCACGCCAGCCGGCTTGCCGATGCCATGGGTGATATAGGTGTAGAAGGCTCCTGCCCCGCCCACATGCCGGCTCATGGCGGTGAAGCCGACCGAGAAGAGCAGGTAGAGCAGGCCGGCAAGCACGAAAGCGCCGGGGACGCCTGCGCCATTGCCAAAAGCGAAGGCGGCCGGCGAAGCGCCGACGACGGCCGTGAGCGGCGCGGCCGCAGCAACGACGAAGAACACGATGTGGGCGAGGCCCACCGAGTCCTTGGCCAGACGACGCTCCGGCGATGATGGTGCGGGCATGCTTGCTTCAAGTGTCATGGAGAACCCCTCTTTGCTTGTCTGTTGCGAAGAAGGTAAGCGCGGCGATCTGGCCCCGAAATTGCAGTTTATGCCAATGAATCGATAATTCGCGCCACGAAGGTCACCGGAGACGCTGAAAATGGCAGTTGCATCGCATTTGATCAGCCGCATGCCCGCAGTTGCTTCAATTCGAGCCTCCGTTTTGATCCCGCTGGTGCAACAAATCGATAAAAGATCCGGGAAAACCGACCTTCTTCTGGCTTCACACGGCATTCTGCGCTCGCAACTGGAAGACCCCTATGCTGTCCTGCCCATGGCGCGTTATGTCGCGCTGTTCGAGGATGCGGCGACCATAACCGGCGAACCGGCACTGGGAGCCCGCATGGGCACCGGATTCAAGCCCGCCGACATCGGCCCTATCGGCATGCTCTTTGCGCTCTCGCCGACCATTCGCAGCGCTTTCGAACGGCTGTCGAAATATGTCAACGCGGTCCAGGGCGCGACCAGTTCCGGCGTGTTCGAGGAGAATGGCGATTTTGTCTGGACCTACCGGATCGTCGATCCCAGCATGTGGCCACGCCGGCAGGACAGCGAATTCACGATTGCCGCCTCGTGTCAGCTCGTCCGGTCGTGCTTCCGCCGTGGCTGGCGGCCGATCGAAATCCAGCTCGAGCATCAGACCCCGCGCGACGCCAGCGTGCTGGAACGCATCTATGGCGCGCCCATCCTGTTCGGCCAATCCGGCAACCGGATCGTCATGAACAAGGCGGATGCCGATCGTGTGTACCGTTCGGAAGACAAAAGCCTGATCGAAATCCTGGAACGGCATATCGGCGATCTGGTCAACGAGCCAGCGGCCGGTGATGTCGTCACGGAAAAGGTCCAGGCTCTGATCAGCATCTATCTCGGCCAAAGGCCGATCACGGTCGCAACCCTCGCCGCCGAACTGAAGATGTCGCCGCGAAGCCTGCAGCGCCGACTGTCGGAGGAAGGCGTGTCGCTTCGCGATCTCGTTCGCCAGCACCGCCAAACACTCGCCGCCCATTATCTCGGCGACCAACAAGTCGCACCGATGTCCGAGATTGCGCGTGTGCTAGGTTATGCAGACAACACGGTGCTCTGGCGTGCGCTGCGGTCCTGGGAGAAGAAGGGAAACCACCTATCTTCGAGACGTTGATCGAAGATGTAAAAGTAAAGCAAATACGATCGGACCGACAACGAAGACCGCCGATTGCTGCCCTACGGCCCAGCCCCAAAGAAGGCGAGCCGAGTGAAGATCGTATAGTCCGCTTCCGATACCATCAGCGCGACAAAAACCAGCACCAGCAGCGGCGGCAGCAGAATGGCATAGACGAGCGCCAGCCGTTCCCAGGCCATGTGCATGAAGACGGCGACGATCAGACCGGCCTTCAGCATCATGAACAGCAGGATCAGCGTCCACCTCAAGTAGCTCTGGACGCCGAGATAATCGACCATGTAGGACGCTGCGCTGAGCACGAAGAGCAGGCCCCAGACCAGGAGATAGAGCCGGATCGGGTGCTGCTGTCCGGTGTGTGCTTGTGCGTGCACCGTTTGGCTTTGTGCATGCGCCGTTGTTTCGCTCATGACGACCTCACCACAGATAGAAGCCCTACCACAGATAAAAAAACGCGAAAATGAAGACCCAGACCAGGTCGACGAAGTGCCAGTAGAGGCCCATGATCTCAACGGCCTCGTAGCGGCCTTTCCGGCTCGTGAAAAAGCCGCGCCGTTCCTGGTCAAAATCGCCGCGCCAGACTTTGCGGGCGACGATGAGGAGGAAGATAACGCCGATCGTCACGTGGGTGCCGTGAAAGCCGGTGATCATGAAGAAGGTCGATCCGAACTGTGCCGCCCCCCACGGGTTCTCCCAGGGACGCACGCCTTCGGTGATCAGCTTCGTCCATTCGAAGGCCTGCATGCCGACGAAACATGCGCCCAGAACGGCCGTCAGCAGCATCAGGATCGCCGTCGTGCGGCGGTCGCGGCGATAGCCGAAATTGACCGCCATCGCCATGGTGCCGCTGCTGGAGATCAGCACGAAGGTCATGATCGCAATCAGGATCAGCGGCACGTCCTGGCCGCCGATATGCAGCGCGAAGACCTCGCTCGGATTGGGCCATGGAACGGGCGTCGACATGCGGGCGGTCATATAGGCGATCAGGAAGCAGCCGAAGACGAAGGTGTCGCTGAGCAGAAAGATCCACATCATCGCCTTGCCCCAGGAGGCGGTCTTGAAGGCGCGCTGATCCGAGCTGAAATCGGCGGCGACACCGCGCAGGCCGGCGGGCCTTACGTCTGGCTCACCGTGTATCCCGATAGTCTGTGCCATCTGCAAATCTCCTAGTTCAGAAGTGTGCGGCAGAGATCGACGAAATCATTCGCCCAGCCAGCAAAGAGCGCGAAGAGCAAGAGCCAGACGGCGAGCATGAAATGCGAATAAATGGCGGAAAGATCGACGCTGAGGCGCAGCCTCTCCGGCGCAATGTCGGTAGAGAATGCCCTGACCGTCGTGTGCGAAAGCACGGCAAGCCCGCCGAGGATATGCAGGCCGTGCAGGCCGGTCAGCATGTAGAAGAAGCTGTTTGAAGGATTGTCGGCAAGCACGTAGCCGGCTGATACCAGCTCCCGCCATACCTGGACCTGTCCGACGAGAAAAGCGACGGCAAGGACAAACGCGGCGGCAAGCGCCGGCCGCAGGTTTTCCATGCGGCCATGCCCCGCTTCTCGTTTGGCCCATTGCAGCGCGGCGCTGCTCAAGGCGAGTGCTGCGGTGTTCACCCAGAGAAGGCGCGGAACCGGCATTGCCCACCAATCGGCGGACGCCATGCGCATGAAATAGGCGCTGACGGCAAGACTGAAGACGGCGCCGACGACGCCGAGAAACACGAAGAGACCGATTTTCACTGCCGGCGCGGGCGACTGTTGCCGGTCGACGCCGTCATGAGCCGGCAGCTGTACTGACCCGGTTTCCAGCCAGGGCTTCGAGGTCAGCCGTTGCCCTGCCAGCCACCAGATGATGACGGCGCCGATGGCGGCAAGGAAGACCAGGATGACGTTCATGCGTGGACCTCCCGGGTTACGCCGCCGCCTGACGGTACATTCTGCGGAATGAAATCCTCGGCCGCCCCCGGCACGCTGTAGTCATAGGCCCAGCGGTAGACGACAGGCAGATCCTTGCCCCAGTTGCCATGCGCGGGCGGCGTCTGCGGCGTCTGCCATTCGAGCGTCGTTGCCCGCCATGGATTGCCACCGGACTCCCTGCCCCGGAAAAGACTCCAGACCAGATTGAACAGGAAAACCATCTGCCCGACCCCGACGATCAGCGCCATGACGGTGATGAAGATGTTCAGCGTATGGGCCGAAGGCGGAACGAAGGCCGTCTCTCCCATCTCGAAGTAGCGTCGCGGCACGCCGAGCAGGCCGAGATAGTGCATCGGAAAGAAGATCGCATAGGTGCCGAGGAAGGTGATCCAGAAGTGGATATGGCCGAGCACGTCGTTCAGCATGCGTCCCGTGACCTTCGGATACCAGTGATAGATCGCCCCGAAGATGACGAGGATCGGCGCCACACCCATGACCATGTGGAAATGCGCGACGACGAACATCGTATCCGACAGCGGCACGTCGACGACGACGTTGCCAAGGAAGAGGCCGGTCAGACCGCCATTGACGAACGTGACGATGAAGGCGAGCGCAAAAAGCATCGGCAGCGTCAGGTGGATGTCGCCGCGCCAGAGCGTCAGCACCCAGTTGTAGACCTTGATCGCCGTCGGGACGGCGATGATCAGCGTCGTGGTGGCGAAGAAGAAGCCGAAGGCCGGGTTCATGCCGCTGACATACATGTGGTGCGCCCATACGACGAAGCTCAGCGCCCCGATGATGACGATCGCCCAGACCATCATGCGATAGCCGAAGATGTTCTTGCGCGCATGCGTGCTGATCAGATCCGAAACAATACCGAAGGCCGGGAGTGCGACGATATAGACCTCCGGATGCCCGAAGAACCAGAAGAGGTGCTGGAACAGGATCGGGCTGCCGCCGCCGTGCTGCAGCTGCGTGCCCATTTCGACGATGGCGGGCATAAAGAAGCTCGTGCCGAGCACGCGATCGAACATCATCATGACGCAGGCGACGAAGAGCGCGGGAAAGGCAAGCAGCGCCATCACGGTCGCGGTGAAGATGCCCCAGACGGTGAGCGGCATCCGCATCAACGTCATGCCGCGCGCCCGCCCCTGCAGCACGGTCACCACATAGTTCAGCCCGCCCATGGTGAAGCCAATAATGAAGACGATCAGCGAGGAGAGCATCAAGAGGATGCCCCAGTCCTTGCCGCCAGGCGTGCCTGACAGAACCGATTGCGGCGGATAAAGCGTCCAGCCCGCCCCCGTCGGGCCGCCGGGCGCGAAAAAGCCGGCGGCGAGGATCAGCACCGCAAGCAGATAGATCCAGTAGCTCAGCATGTTCGCGTAAGGGAAGACCATGTCGCGCGCGCCGACCATCAGCGGAATGAGATAATTGCCGAAGCCGCCGAGGAAGAGCGCAGTCAGGAGATAGATCACCATGATCATGCCGTGCATGGTGATGAATTGGTAATAGTGATCGGCATCGATGAAGGCGAAATAGCCGGGAAAGGCGAGCTGAATCCGCATCAGCCAGGAGAGCACCAGCGCCACCAGGCCGATTGCGATGGCGGTGATCGAATATTGCACGGCGATGATCTTGGCATCCTGGCTGAACACATATTTCGTCCACCAGCTATGTGGATGATAAAGCTCGACATCCTCGACTTCGGCGGAGGGGATGGCGCCAGCACTACCGGATGGAATGCTTCCGGATGGAATCTCGACCATGATCTCTCTCCTCCCTTTTCCCCGCCGGTTCCTTGAACCGGCACGCCGCCTGACCGGTTCAGTTTGCCGGCGGCAACGCTTCCGATGACGCCGTCAACTGGGTGAATGTCTGCTGCTGCCCGAGCCAGGTCTGATAGTCCGCATCCTCGTCAACGACGACGGTGCCGCGCATTTGCGGATGGCCGACGCCGCAGAGTTCGGCGCAGAGAATCTCGAAGGTCCCCGTCCGCGTTGGCGTGAACCAGAAATAGGTGATCATGCCGGGGATCATGTCCATCTTGGCGCGGAATTCCGGCACATAGAAATCGTGGAGCACATCGACGGAGCGCAGCAATATGTGCACCGGCTTGCCGATCGGCAGATGCAACTCGCCGCCCTCGATGATAACGTCGTCGAGACCGCTTGCGTCATTCTTGTCGAGGCCGAGCGGATTTTCCGGGGTGACGTCGCGCGTCTCGGCGCGGCCGAGCTTTCCGTCGGCTCCGGGCAGCCGGAAGCTCCATAGCCACTGCTGGCTGACGACCTCAACCGATGCGGCATCGGCAGGCACCGTGATGAACTGGTTCCAGACGATGAGGCCGGGTGCCAGCATCGCCGCGACGCCGAGCGCCGTTCCTCCTCCCAGCAGCAATTCCAGCCTGCGGTTCTCGGGCTCATAATGCGCCTTGTTGCCCGGCTTGTGCCGGAAGCGGAAGACACAATAGGCCATGAACGAAACCACCGCCACGAAGACGATGCCGGTGATCCAGAAGGTGATGACGAGGGTGCTGTCGATATAGGTCCAGTTGGACGCGATCGGCGTCCACCACCACGGGCTCAGCACATGGAACAGCACGGAGCCGACGACAATCAGGACGAGGATCAGCACGACAGCCATTTCCGCTCCTCCCTGAGCAGTCGACCCGTGAAACCGCATTCCGTAAAAAAGTCTGTTTTATTATCGCACAGATAGAAAATATCGGCAATTACGGCAATTTAGGCATGCGCCGCCGGCCGCGAACCGTCGTTTGGAGTATTGCTGCCCATCATTGGGAATACTGCTTGAGATAGGCGATGAGATCGGTGATCTCCTTGTCGTCCTTCACGCCGACGAAGGCCATTTTCGTGCCCTTCACCTTCGCTTTCGGATTGTGGAGATAGTCGCGCAGCACTGTCTCGTCCCAGACGAGACCACCCTCGCCGGCAGCCTTCATTCCGGCCGAATAGGCAAAATTCGGATGCGTCCCGGCCTTTCTGCCGAACAGCTTGTTCAGCGACGGGCCGACCTTGTTCGTATCGGTATCGGCGACATGACAGGTCGCGCATTTCTTGAAAACGGTGGCACCCGCCGTTGCATCGCCCTCCTGCGCCCCGGCGTTACCAGGGAAAAGAGCAATCACGAATGCGCCGATCAGCAGAACAACACGGTAATCCATGGCAAACCTCATCCTCCTCAAGGTTGCCAGCCACTCACACCCTCCGTTATCTCTCGCGTGTGAGTGGTGGTTGTATGGCGTAAAGCTTAGTCCTTCACGATAGCAAGTCAATCGCTTCCACAATTGGGACGCGGGCCAGGCCTGGTCCAGTCCTCCCGGGAGGGTCCGTCACCCTCGAGGATTGGATATTGACGCGGGTATCGGCGACGACATACTTGACCGTCGGCTTCAAGGCCGCCCTCGAAACCAGCCCAGGAAAGGCGCGCAATGTCGATTGCTGAAATTCTGTCTTTTGCTTTCGTCACCGCGCTGCTGATCATCTCCCCCGGGCCCAACGGCATCCTCATCGCCAAGACGGTGCCGGCCTCGGGGCGTGGCGCCGGTTTCGCCAATATTGCCGGCTTCGTCGCCGCCTTCTATGTGCACGGCACCCTGTCGATCTGCGGCATCTCGCTGCTGCTGGCGCAGTCGGCGCAGGCCTTCCTCGTCGTCAAGATGATTGGCGCCGCCTATCTCTGCTGGATCGGTATCAAGGCGCTGGTCGGTGCTTGGCGCGGTTATGCTTCCGTGACGTCAGTGGCCCCTTCCCGTAAGGTAAGGCACCTCCCCCGCGCCTTCCTCGAGGGGTTCCTCACCAACGCCCTGAATCCGAAAGTGTCGATGTTCTACCTCGCGGTCTTCCCGCAGTTCATCTATCACGATGCCAATGGCCGGGCCGCGATCGGCGAGGCTTTCCTTCTGGTCACCGTCCATGCCAGCCTCAACGTCATCTGGTTCGGCTCGATGGTTCTGCTCTTTGCGAGGCTCGCCAGAGCTGCGCGCAACCAGCGCTTCCAGCGCTGGCTGAAAGCCGCGACAGGCGTGGTCTTCATCGGCTTCGGCGCCAAGATGGCGACATTGCAGGCCGGATAGCGAAGACAGGCAAACCGCCTTCGTCACGGAAAGGCTGGGCGAACGTCCGGAGGGCGGCAACAGGATCAGCGACCTGCCGCCGGGACTGGCTATCATACTGGCCTCGCGCAACCTCAACCGCCGCCATTTAACTACGCCCCGATTGAAAGCGCCTCCTTGACCGCCAAATCGGCCATGGCAAGCACCGCCTCGCGGGTCCTGGCGGCGGCGATGAAGCGGCCGTTGTGGCAGAAGCTTGCGCCCTCTATGCCGCAAACCGCCTCCAGTGCGCCATTGGTGAGCCCGGCCCAGGCCGCCGGCAGATCAGCCCTGAGCTCGAACCCCTCCTCGGCGCGGCGAATGCCGGTCACGCACCAGTCCTTTTCGCGCGGATGAACGACGAACAGCAGGTGATCGGCGCTCGCCTTGACGATGGCGGGACGGAAAGGCATGCCCCTCGGCAATTCCAAAACACGCCCCTGCCCCGCAGCTTCGATTGCCCGATGCACAATCGCCTCGGCCCGCAATTTTGCGGCACTCTGGGCGATCCTGGCCTCAACGAAACTGCGGGCGATGGCAAGAGCGGCGTGGAAGGCGCGGTTATCAGCCTCAGGGTCCGCTTCGTCGAAAACCGGTTTCAGGGTCTCCAGCAGCGCCGGCAGCGTCAACCCGGCCAACGGCCCCGAGGGGCTGAGCGCGCCATTATCAGTCAGATCGACCGGCAGCACGAAGCTGGCGTCGAAAGAGCCGTGCATCGCTTCCACATGTGCTTCGGGAAGGCCGAAGGCTGTGAGATAATCACGGCCGTAATGCTTCCAGATCAGGCCGAACGAGCTGTAGGGCTGGCCATCGTCGCGCAGCGGCGCGCCGCGCTGGTGGTGATCGAACATCCCGGCTGCAGGGTCATAGGCTCCGCCGACATCATAGATGATCCGGTCTTCGCCCGGCGTGATCCACTCCGGCGCCCGGCTGCGGACGATACGCGCCTGCGGGAAAAGCCGGGTCAGGATGACGCTCGACAGCAATTCGTCGGCATGAAAGCCACCGGAATGGGTGACGAGGAAATCGGGGATCATGGGAGCTATGCGCCTTGTCGTTCGCGGAGAGTCCGCTTGCAGGTCGGCACCAAATAACCGTTGCTGGCTGCTATCTCAACCCATACCTTAAATCGGAGTCGATTTAAGAATAAAATGATGCAGCAATCCAATGTGTTACAGCGTCCTTTCTGACGTCACCGCGATACCGGCCTCTAGCGGGATTCATCGAAGCCCCTGAAGGGTGCATCAGGAGTAAGTCCGTGGAGATTCCCCAGCACTTTCACGTCGCCGAGACGGCAGGATGGTTTGTGAACCACCGCATCAATTCTGCCCTTCCCGGTTACCTCATGATCAGCTCCAAGACCGACACCAACGATCTGTCGGATTTGTCCGAAGATGCTTTGGCTGAATTCGGCCCATTGCTCGCAAGAGCTCAAAGTGCCTTGAAACAGCAATTGAATGCTCAGCGCGTCTATATCGGCCGATACGGGCACACGCCTGGTTACCCGATCCATTTTCATGTGATCCCGATATATGACTGGGTGGAGGAGTTGTTCTGGAAGGACGCTCGCTATCGTCTGCTCGAGAATTTCGCGGAGGGACCAGGGGAAACCGCAACGGATGGCGCGGAACTGACGCTATTTGTCTGGCGCGAGTTCTGCGAACGCGCAGAGCCGCCACCGGTCAAAGGGCCATCGGTCTCAGAGGCCATCGAGCTGCTGCGGGAGACAATGCGGTTTTCGGCGCCTGAAGCCTAAGACAACACCGTTCCCGGCTGTCTTGCGACAAGCGCCCGGCTGGCCGCCGCGCCGGCATGCAGGCAGATGAGCCCGATCGCCGCCAGAGAATTGATTAGCAGAACATTCGCCACCACCGCTGCCGAAAACGCGCCCTCACCTGACGGAAGCACCGCCGTTGCAGCAAACAGCGCGCCTTCATAGGCAACGAACCCGGCCAGGAAGGCGCCGGCCATCGTAACGGTAAGATCTGTCGACAGACGAAGTACCCCGAGCGCCGTAGCCAGGCACGCAAATGCCGCGATACCGATCGCCAGACCCCAGGCATAACTGTCCCAGGTCTGGGGATAACCGAGCACGAGATATCCGACCATCTGGTTGGCAAGCCAGGCCAGCAGAACCGCCGTCACCGCCATCCGCCGGGGAAGAATGACAGCCGATACCGCCGCCAAGGCCACGAAGGGCGTTATGCAGGCGAAAAGCAGGCTGAGAGCGACGCTCGCACCTGAAATGACGACGACCCAGGCGACAGCGAAGCCGGGTGCGACAGGGCGCAGGGGAAGCTGATTTCGTTCGAGCATCTCGAAACTCCATTCGACCGCAAGAAATAATACGCCAGTCCGGGAAAAAGGCTAGCGAGGCCATACCTCCTCTTGAGATCGAAATTCCCCGCCATTCCTCAATCCATGACGTATTGGATATGATGCCGGCCGTGCACGGCCGATTTCTGGACATGGGCGCGAACGCCGAAGACCCGGCCGATCATATCCTCCGTCAGCACCTCCTCCGGCGCCCCCGAGGCGACGACCTCGCCTTTCTGAAGCACCGCCAGCCTGTCGCAGAACATCGCCGCCAGATTGAGATCGTGCAGTGCGACGATGCAGGTGATGCCGAGCTTCGAGATCAGCGAGAGAATGTCGAGCTGATGCTGGATATCGAGATGGTTGGTCGGCTCGTCGAGCAGCAGTTCGCTCGGCGCCTGCGCCAGCGATCTGGCAATATGGACGCGCTGGCGCTCACCGCCCGACAGCGTCTGCCAGAGCTGGCCCGCCCTCTCCCGCATGCCCGTCCGCGACAGGGCCTCGTCGACGGCTGCGTCGTCTCCGGCGCCCCAGGACGACAACAGCCCGCGATGCGGCGTGCGGCCGAGCCGCACCACGTCGCGCACCGTCAATTGCGTATCCGTCGTCGTCTGCTGCTCGACGAAGGCGACGCGCCGCGCAAGCGCTGCGCGCGACAGCGAGGATATATCGTCATCACCCAGCCGGATGACGCCGCTGCGAACCTTGCGCAGCCGGCAAATCAATCTGAGAAGGCTCGATTTGCCGGAACCGTTCGGCCCAAGCAGGCCGAACACCTTGCCCCTTTCCACCGTTAGGCTGACGCCGTTGACGATGACGGTATCGCCGGCGGCAAAGCTTACCTCGTCGACGCTGATGCTCATGCATTCCCTCGCACGCGATAGAGGATGATGGCGAAGGCCGGCGCGCCGAAGAGTGCGGTGACGACGCCGATCGGCAGGATTTGCTGCGGTATGATGACGCGCGAAACAATATCGGCGCCGACCATGTAAATCGCACCGCCGAGCGCTGTTGCCGGCAGCAGCCGCCCATGCCCCGGCCCGACGAGGAAGCGGGCGGCGTGAGGGATGACGAGGCCAACGAAGCCGATCGAACCCACCATGCTGACGACGCTTGCCGTCATCGCCGCCGTCATGCCGAACAGCACGATTTGGACGCGGCGTACGGCAATGCCGAGCGAGGCGGCAGCATCCGTGCCAAAAGCGAAGGCGTCCAGCGCCCGCACATGGGCCATGCAGATGATGAAGCCGGCAAGCGCGATCGGCACCGACAGATAGACATCGGGCCAGCGCACGCCACTGAGCGAACCCAAAAGCCAGAACAGGATGCCGCGCGCCTGCTCGGCATTCGCCGAAGTCGTCACGATGTAGGAGGTCAGCGCATTGAAGAGCTGCGAACCGGCGACGCCGCAAAGGATGATGCGCTCGCCGCTTCCTCCCGCACCCGTTGCCAGGAAGCCGACCAGCAGAAAGGCGATCACCGCACCGATGAAGGCGCCGCTCGAGAGGCCGAGAATACCGTAGCCGAAGCCGAGGATCATCACGCAGACGGCGCCCGTCGAGGCGCCGGCGGAGATGCCGAGCACATAGGGTTCGGCCAGCGGATTGCGCAGCAGCGCCTGCAGGATCGCACCGGAGAGCGAGAGCGATGCGCCGGCGCTGGCCGCGACGAGCGCGCGGCTCAGACGATAATCCCAGACGATGCCCTGGTGGATGCGGCTGATCTCGAAATTCGTTCCGAACAGCCGGTTCGAGACCGCCTCCGCCGTGGTCGCAACGGGAATTGCGATCTCGCCGATGGAAACGGCAAGGCTGATCATCAGCCCGAGCAGGAGAAGTGCTACAATGGTGAGCGCGGCAAGCGCCCACCATCCCTGTTGCCTGACCGACATTGCCTTCACTGCGCCAGGCCGAAGGACTTGATGCCGTTCGCCAATGTCTCGATGCCATCGATCGTGCGGATCGTCGGGTTCATCGACTGCGCGTCCATCATCACGAAGTGCTTGTTTTTGACCGCGTCGAGCTCCTTGGTCACAGGGTCGTTCTCAAGAAAATCGACCTTGACCTTAGGATCGTCAGCCGCGTAACGGCGGCGGTCCATGGTCGCGAGCACGATGACGGCAGGGTTCGCCTGGGCGATGGTTTCCCAACCGACCAGCGGCCATTCCTCTTCCGTGGTGACGACGTTCTTCGCACCGATCGTCTTCAGGATATAGGCGGGCGCGCTGTTCTTGCCGGCGATGAAGGCATCGCCGTTGACCTCTTTGCTGGAGAACCAGAAGACGACGGGCAAGTTCTTGCCCGATGCGCCCGATATCGAAGCGACGGCATCCGCCTCGCGCTTCTTCAGCGCCGAAATCAGCGCATCGCCGCGGTCCTTCACGTCGAAAATCTCCGAGAGCTCGGCGACTTCCTGGTAGATCAGCTCCATCGTGAACAATTCCCCGCGCACGCCGTCGCCGCCATCGGTGTTGACCTTGGCGACGCAATCCGCCGGCGCGAGATATGTATTGATCCCGAGATCCTTGAACTGCTCCCGCTTGCCGACGGAGCCCTGCGCGCCGACATGCCATTCGAACTCGGCCGCCACTAGGTCGGGCTCCTGCCCGACGACGGATTCGAAGCTCGGATCGTTGTCGGCAAGTCGCTTTATCTTGCTGTTGGCCTCGGCATATTGCGGCAGGACTGGACCGACCCAGACGGCCGTCCCGGCGACCTTGTCGGCAAGGCCGAGCGAGAAAAGAATTTCGGTCATGCCCTGGCCGATCGAAACGATCCTGGCGGGCGCCTTCTGAAAAGTCACCTGCTGGCCGCAATTACTGACGGTCAGGGGGTAGTGGGTCGCGGCAAGGCTTGGTGCCGCAAGGCCGGCGAGCCCGAAGGCAAATGTCATGGCGGCGAGAATCTGGCGCATGGAAAACCTCGATGAAGGAAAAAATGACGGCCGTTCCGCGCATGTGCGCGGACCGAAAGCACGCTTAGGCGTGCCCTAGCCGCAGGAGGCCCAATCGAGACGGATGCATGCCGGAATTCGGCGAAGGTTCAGCAGGTCAATCATATCTGTTCCTTGTCCGGGCATCCCCGCCCGGTTGATTGGATCGTGATTGACGGCAGGTCTCCTGGCTTGCGGATATCCGTCGTTACATCCGCCTTCCCGCGATATCCGCAGTGGCAGGGCCATGGGCCCTTCAGAGATGGCCAGTCGCTGGCCACTCCTGAGATGATCGACAATCCGCTTACAGTTGCGGGGGCAGCCACGGTCTCGGTCCCTACTGGGTCGTCCTCACCGTGTTCCCTATTAATCCCCTTGGAGTCATCTTCAGGGAACCGTCGAACCCAGTTACGTCGCAGACCTGCACGACGTCAATGATGATTCCGAAGGAGCCATCCCACCAGCGGATAAATATGTTGCGATCGCCTCCGCCCGCCGCATCGCCGAAGCCTACCGCACCTGGGGCAAAGGCGCCCACTCCCAGCCCCGGCCGCCTCTACAACGCATCCAGCGGTATCTTCAAATACCGCCGGCCGTTCCCCTCCGGCTCGGGCAACCGCCCGCCGCGAATATTGACCTGCAGCGCATGCAGCATCAGCTTCGGCTTCGGCAGCGTGCGGTCGCGCGCCTGGCGCAGCGCGATGAAGCCGGCCTCGTCGATGCCTGCGATATGAGGATTGGCGCTTTTCTGGGCGGTCACCGTGCTTTCCCAGCGCGGGTGGCGGCCGCCGGGCTGGTAGTCGTGGCCGGAAAAGAGCCGGGTCTCCTCGGGCAGCAATAGGATGGCCTGGATCGAGTGCCAGAGGGCACTGGCGCTGCCGCCCGGAAAATCGGTTCGCGCCGTGCCGGAATCCGGCGTGAACACTGTGTCGTGCACGAAGGCGGCGTCGCCGATTACATAGGTCACTGAGGCGAGTGTGTGCCCGGGCGAAAACATCACGCGGGCTTTAAGCGCACCGATCTCGAAGGTGTCGCCATCGGCAAACAGCTGGTCCCATTGCGAGCCGTCGGTTTTAAGCGCCGGCCAGTTGTAGATCTCCTTCCAGAGCGTCTGGACGTCGGTGACATGAGCGCCGATCGCGGTCGGCGCACCGGTCTTTCCGTTGATGTAATGCGCGGCGGAGAAATGATCGGCATGCGGATGCGTGTCGAGGATCCACTCGACCGTCAGCCCTTCACTTTTGATATGAGCGAGGATGGCGTCGGCATTGGCCGTTCCCGTCGCCCCCGACATTTCGTCGAAATCGAGCACTGGGTCGATGATGGCGCAGCGTTTCGTCGCCGGGTCGGAAACGACATATTGCACAGTGGAGGTGCGGGGCTCGAAGAAGGCCTTCACATGAGCCGCCTGCCCTGCCCGCTTCTCCAGAAAGCGGCGCGCGCCGGCAAGATCGAAGCCGAGGTTTTGACCGAAGGCCTCGACATCTCCGGGCTTCATCCGGCCGTCGAGCACCTCGCCCAGCGCGTAGAGCGTCAATGCCCGTGTGCCGCTCTTGCAATGGGCGACGACCGGTCCCTTCGCCTGCGCCATCGCCGCCTGGAAGGCGCGGATATCGGCCTCGGTGATCTCGGTCCCCTTCACCGGCACGAAGCTGTAGGCGAGCCCGGCGGCGGCGGCGGAAGCCTTTTCCGAGGTATTGCCCGGCTGCCCCGGCTCCTCGCCATCCGGCCGGGCATTGATGACGGCGGCAAAGCCATCAGCCGCGAAGGCGGCAAAACCTGCGGCGTCGGGCTGCCCCGCCACCGATATCAGCTCATTGACCCTCACGGATGTCATCGAAGCCCCCGCGCTGCCCGCACCAGGCATTATCGCACGTATATCGACACAATCTCACAAGTATATTGCCGAACGCAAGAATAGGCGCTTGGTATTTCTCTGCACCTGTCGCCGATCCGCAAAGCCTGACGAAACCGGCGGGAGACGCCGCCCAAACTCCCGCCCATCCCGGCCGAGTATCGTCAAAACGACAGCGTCGCAGCACCTTCCTTGATCTCGGCATGCATGGCGCTGGCGCCGACGATGACGACACCGTCGAGCAAGTCTTCCTGCGTGTAGCCGCGCGAGGTCACGCAGGGCGGGCAAGCCCAGATCGTGCCGCCGCGCTGCTGGAAATTCTCGATCAGGCTCGACAGCGGATCGAGCGGCGGCACATGCGTCATGCGCTGGCCGCCCTTGCGCACCAGGTCGATCCCGGTGCTGGTGAGGAACACCGAGACCTTCAGCCCGGCGGTGATGCCGCCATTGGCAATGGTGAAGGCGACGGAGGACAGTTCGGATTCGATGCCTTTGGTGACGAGCACGACCAGTTTGTCGCTTTGGGTTTGCATAGTATTCTCCCGTTTGTCAGGGTGAACAGCGTTCACCCGGTTTGAACGAGCTGATGATAGGAGGGTGCGCGGGGCGCGTATTTGGCCGGAATGCGTGAAGCCTTGTCCGAAAATCCAGGCGCTGCGGGTGTCGCGCGTGACGACGTGCTGTCGGCGCTGCTGTCGACGATCCGCCTGTCGGGATCACTGCAGTTCTGCTTCATGCCGACGGGCGACTGGCAGACCGATGCCACGCCGGCCTTGGCGAGCCTTTCGGCGAAGGCTTCGGGCACGATGCCGTTTCACATCGTTGTGGAGGGCCGCTGCTGGCTGAAGACGGAAGGTGAAGAGGCCGATCTCGAGGCGGGCGACGTGCTGGTCTTTCCCTTCGGCACCGGACATCAGCTCGGCGCGGGAAGAGACGGCAAGCTGGTGCTGCCGACCCGCGACCTGCCGCAAAAGCCGTGGCGTGAGATTCCCGTGCTGCGCTACGGCGAGGCCGCGCAAGGCGTGCGGCTGCTCTGCGGCTATCTGCAATGGGACGGGCTGAGCTTTGCGCCGCTGCGTCAGGCGCTGCCCAGGCTGATCCATGTCAGGACACGAGCAGCCAATGACGGCGACTGGCTGCGCGCCACCATCCGCCAGATGGTCGAGGAGGTCGACAGGCCGCGCGCCGGTGGCGTCTCGATGCTGCCGCGGCTGACCGAAATCATCTTCATCGAGATCCTGCGCCATCAGATCATGATGGCCGAGTCGCGTTCCGTCGGCTGGCTGGCAGCGCTCGGCGACCCCGCGCTCTCGCGCTGCCTCTCCCTCATTCATGACGATCCCAGACGCGACTGGTCGCTGGAGCAACTGGCGGCGGCCTCCGGCCTCTCGCGCAGCGCCCTCGCCGATCGCTTCCAGACGGTGCTCTCGACCTCGCCGATCCGCTATATCAGGGACTGGCGGCTTTACCTCGCAAGCGTCGCACTCGCCACATCGGGCCAGCCGATCGCGGCGATAGCTTATGAGGCCGGCTATGCCACCGAAGCCGCCTTCAACCGCGCCTTCTCCCGCGCCTTCGCCACCCCGCCGGCCGCGTGGCGGGCGATGGCGCAGGCGTAGAGGCTGATCGGTTCAATAGGCGCCAATGCTCAAGAGAGATTGGTAGGGAGAAGCCACGACATCCATGGGTGGAAAAAATCAAGGGATGCGCTAATTAGAAACACCATCAAAATTTGGAGCGAGCCTTGGATTCCGAATCCCCTCAGCCACTCACAGCTCGCTTTCCTGTCGGTGGCGGGGAAATTGGCCGGCTGATCCAGACCCGCGACTGGAGCAAAACGCCGCTCGGTCCTCTCGACCTCTGGCCGCAAAGTCTGAAGACGGCCACCAACATGCTCCTGCTTTCACCCGTGCCAATCGTTCTTCTATGGGGCGAAGACGGCGTGATGATCTATAACGACGCCTACTCCGTGTTCGCAGGCAGCCGTCATCCCGATCTTCTCGGTTCGAAGGTCCGCGAGGGCTGGAGCGAAATTGCCGACTTTAATGACAATGTAATGAAAGTCGGACTGTCAGGGAAAACACTCGCCTACGAGAATCAGGAGCTGACGCTGTTGCGCCACGGCAGTCCGGCTCCTGCCTGGATGAACCTCGACTATTCCCCCGTCCTCGACGAAAGCGGAAAACCCGCCGGCGTCATCGCGATCGTCGTCGAAACCACGAGAAGCGTCCTTGCCCAGCGTCGGCTGCGCGAGAGCGAAGAGAGGTTCAGGGCGTTCACGACCGCGACGACCGACATCGTCTACCGTATGAGCGCCGACTGGAAGGAGATGCAGCAGCTCGACGGGCGCAACGTTCTCGCAGACACGGCCAATCCAACTGTCGCGTGGCAGGAGGCCTATCTGTTTCCCGAGGACATTCCCGCGATCCAGGCGGTGATCGACGAGGCCATCACAAGCAAGGGTGTTTTCGAATGTGAGCATCGCGTCCGGCGGGCCGACGGCAGTACGTCGAATGGTTTGGGGCCGCGACCGATATCACCGAGCGGCGACGCAAGCAGCAACAGCTGGAACTTATCGTTCATGAGCTCAACCATCGCGTTAAGAACAATCTGGCGATGGTGCAGGCTTTTGCGTACCGCACCTTCCGCGATGCTGAAGACATCCCTCGTGCACTGGACAGTTTCACGGCGCGGCTGGTGTCGCTCGGCCGTGCCAATGATCTGTTGACAGGCGAACTGTGGAGCAGCGCGTCGTTGAAACAGACGCTCGACCAGGCGACCGTTCCGCATCGGCCGGACGGCGAGCGATGGAAGCTGACCGGAGACGATATCCGGGTTTCCGCAAAAACGGCCCTGGCGCTGACCATGGCCTTTCACGAACTCGGCACAAACGCTGTCCGTCATGGCGCATGGTCGAATGATGGCGGCGCCGTCAGCGTCAAATGCTCCCTCCAAATCATCGACGACGGAACGCAACGCTACCGCATAGACTGGGACGAACATGGCGGACCGCGTGTCGAGCAGCCGAAAAGGAAGGGATTCGGCACGGTCCTCATCCAGCGCGGCCTTGCCGCGGAGACCGGAGGCAGTGTGGATATCTCGTTCGCCGAAACGGGTTTTTCCTTCCGTCTCGACGCTCCCGCAGACCGTCTGCGGAATGAATGACATGGCCAAACGCGTCCTTGTCGTTGAAGATGAAATGACCATCGCCATGATGATCGAGGACATGCTCATGGACCTCGGTCACGAAGTGGTCGCGACAGCCGCGCGCTTGCCCACGGCGCTGGAGGTTGCCGGCGACGGTAATCTTGATTTCGTCATTCTCGATGTGAACCTCGCCGGGCATCAGTCATTCCCGGTGGCGGCAGTCCTTCAGCAGCGCGGTATCCCGTTTGCCTTTGCAACCGGATATGGGCCAGCGGGTATTGATCCCGCCTTTGCCGGCCGGCCGGTGCTGACCAAGCCGTTCACAACTGCCGATCTTGCCGCTGTCATCGAAACTGTCGGCTGAGACCCAAGAGGGCCGACGCCCAGCCAAAAGCCGCCCCAATGAGACTTGTTGTGGCGGACGATGGCGCAGGGCTGAGGATCCGATCAACACCCTGATGATCGATCAGCGCGGTTGCGGGCCTGTCAATCCGAGGGCCAGCGTGATGTCGTTGATGATCCCCAGTCGCGCTTCGATCACCGCGATTTTCTCGGGCGTATCAGCACCAAAAGCCTCGATATCGATGAACAATTGCTCGCAGCCGCCTGGCTTGACCGTGCCGAACATCTGGCCGGGTTCGTCGCCTATGTTTCGCCAGCTGTGCGGCACATGTGGCGGCAGAACGACGACGGTTCCCACAGGCGCGTCGAACGCCTCGTCGCCGCATTGGAATCGATAGAGCCCGCGGATGACCCGAAAGACTTCCGTCTCCCGCGTATGCGTGTGCGGGGCCGGGCCATGACCGGGCGGTGTGAAGGTTTCCCACATCCCGAACGCGCCGCCGGTCTCGGCGGCCGTGGCATGGATGACGATCCTCGCGCCAAAGGGCGTCCTCGCCACGCGCTCCTTGCCGGGCAAAGAGACGACGGCGTTCCTGAAACTCGACATATCCACCTCCCCCTCGATTGCAGTCTTTGGGCGGAGCCCTGCGCCTCACCCTTGCGGCACCGGCTCATTGAGCATCGCTTCGATATTGTATCCGTCGGGATCGAGAACGAAGCAGGCATAATAGTTCTCTTCATATTCCGGCCGCGGGCCGGGCGCGCCATTGTCCCGAGCGCCGGCGTCGAGCGCGGCCCGATAAAACGCCTCGACCTCCGCCCTGCTCCGAACCCGGAAGGCAACGTGCACACGCGTCAGAGGCGGCTTGTCGTCAGTGCGCTGGATTTCGAACAGACTGCCGCCGACATCAAAGGCCCAGAACACGCCCTCCTTTCCGAAGGAGAGGCGATAACCCAGAGGGTCGAAAGCGCGCTCATAGAACAGCTTGCTCTTCTCAAGGTCACTCACTGCGATGGTGATATGATCGATCATGCCGTGCCCTCCCTATCGTTCCAGCGCCCCATCATAGTCGAAATCGCCGCGGCGGAAAAAAGCGACGACTCTGATGGCGAAGGGGGAATGCTAGATCAGCAGTCCCCTGCCCCGACAGAGCGGACTCGCCCACACCCACAGCCCACCTGCCGCCGAACAGCAAAAAACCCCGCCAATCATTGACGGGGCTGTGCATGCTGAAAATCGATCGGCATTACATCCTGGGAGGAATCAATGATTGCCTTCGGTCAAAGCTTGCGCCTTGGATCCTCGCCTTGTCGACCGACAGCCGACGCGTCCGCACGGTGGAACGTTCCGACTATCGCATCGACATCAACTCCGTCATCAGCCCTGCCTTGATTTCGAGCACGGGTCGATTGACCCGGGGATGACCGATGTCATCCCGGGGATGGCCGATGTCCCTCAGTTGGTCGGGCGTCATGTCTGCCAATGCTTTCCGTCTTGCGACGCTCCGCTGCCACTTCCTCAGGGCAGCGACGATCATTGCGACGCTGTTGGACCTGAACCCGAACAACTGTCCTTTCGGCGCGCTGATGCCGGCGTGAGTTTCCGTGTGAGCCATTTTCAGTCTCCCATTTGTGAGATTTGCAGATGGGAGGCTGACACGCGGACGTATTGCGGCTGTTCGGTTCAGCGTGAACGACCAGGAAAACTTCGACAAGCCGCCGCTAAATCGGTGTTAAATCTATCTGCCGAAATGCTATTCTGCGGTGGCGGCCGAAATCTGGGAGACGATCTGTGCGCATCAGGTTGCTGGGTGGCCTTGAAGTGACGTCCCGGGAGCACCGGCAAATCCGCTTCACCACGCGCAAGACGTCACTTCTTTTTGCTGCCCTGGCGCTTGCAGGCCGCCGTGGCCATCGCAGGGAACTGCTTTCCGAAGCCTTCTGGCCGGGACGAGGCAGTCAGCAGTCCCGCAATAGCCTGCGGCAGGCGCTGGTGGATATCAGACGATCGTTCCCGAGTGCGCGAGATGCCGCCGTCTACATCGACGGGGATCAGGAGACCGTTGCGCTGATAACAGGTCCTGATGAAACCGACATTTCGATCTTCGACCGTAAACTGGAGGCCGGTCGGACGGCCGATCTCGCCTTCGCCGCCGATCTCTACCGCGGCGAGGTGCTCGCAGGCGAGGCCATTCCGGACGGGCTGGATGAGTGGTTTGGACCCTATCGGAGCACATATCAACGCAAGGCGCTGCAGCTGGTGGAGCGGTTGAGCCTCGCGTTCTCCGAGCCGGGCTCCGCGGAAGAATCGGCTTGCGAAGGGCTCGCCGAGAGGCTGCTGGCTGTGGACCCGACCGTGGAGGCCGCCCATCGGGCGCTGATGCGGATCCACGCTCTCAGGGGTCACGAAAACGCGGCCTTGCGCCAGTTCGAAGCCTGTCGGGCGTTCTTGAAGAAGCATCTTCAGGCAGAACCCGAGGCAGAGACCTTTTCCCTGGCCGCTTCGCTGCAATCGCGCCAGGGATCCGAACATCAGCGGACGGCACCCAGCCTCGACGTGGCCTTACAGCCGCAGGTCTTCCCAGCCCCGGCGAAACATCACGACCGGCCATCGGTTGCCGTATTGCCGTTTCAGAATCTGAGCGGTGATGCGGAGCAAGAATATTTTGCCGACGGCATCGTTGAGGACATCACCATCGCGCTCGCTCAATTCCGCCACCTCTATGTCATCGCACGGAATTCGAGCTTCACCTACAAAGGTCAGGCGGTCGACATAAAGCAGGTCGGACGCGAGCTGGACGTACGCTATGTGGTCGAAGGAAGTGTGCGCCGGACGGGTGACCGCCTCCGCATTGCCGGGCAGCTCATCGATACGTCGACCGGTACACATCTTTGGGCCGATCGTTTTGACGGAACCCTGGCGAATGTATTCGATCTTCAGGATCAGGTCGCCTCGAGCATCGTCGGCGCCATAACGCCGAAAGTGGAGGAGGCTGAGATCGAGCGCGCCAAACGCAAGCCGACCGAGAGCCTCGACGCCTACGACTACTATCTCCGCGGCCTGGCGGCCTTCGACCGGACGATCACCAACAGATCGGTCATCGACGAGGCCCTACGGCTTTTTATGAAGGCGATCGAGCGTGACCCGGAATTCGCCATAGCCCATGCCCGAGCGGCGCGCTGCTACGCCACCCGAAAGAGCAACGGCTGGATGCTCAATCCCGCAGAGGAAACCGCCGAAGCCACCCGGCTGGCCCGCAGAGCGGTCGAACTCGGCTGGGACGATGCGGTTGCGCTCACTTACGGCGGATATGTCATCGGTTATGTCGGCGGTGACCTTGACGACAGTGCGGCCTGCATCGATCGCGCAGTCTTTCTCAACCCGAACCTGGCCGCTGCGCTCGGCGTCAGCAGCTGGGTGAAGGCCTGCCTCGGTGAGCCCGATAAGGCCGTCGAACACGCAGCTCTTGCCATGCGCCTCAGCCCTTTGGATCCGCGCTTGTTCGCCTGGCAGTTCAACACCGGCCTCGCGCATTTTTGCGCTGGCCATTATGACGACGCCGCCGCTTGGGCGGGAAAATCGCTACGGCACCAGCCGAACTACCCGAGCGCCATGCGCGTGATGGCGGCGGGCCAGGCCATGGCCGGACGGCTTGCGCAAGCCGGGGAAACGATCACTCGCCTGTGCCTGATGGACCCCGCCCTCCGGCTTTCCAATCTCGCCGACGTGCTGCCACCATTCCGGCGACCGGACGATCGCAATCGATATATTGAGGCTCTCAGGATGGCGGGACTGCCGGAGTAGCTGCCGCTTCAGCGGCGTCATCGGAACGAAGGGGGCATACCGAGCTATTACCCACCGCCTATCGGCTAATTGCGAAACGATGCTGCTTCGTGCGAAATTGCCACGCGATGGATCACACGGGCGAAGTTCTCATTCTCACCGGGCCGCCGGGCTCGGGAAAAACCACGACGGCCGAGGCGCTTGCCAGCGAGCCCGGCTCGCCGAAGGTCCATCTTCATTCCGACGACTTCTGGCATTTCATCAAGAACGGCGTGATCCCGCCCTATCTGCCGGAAGCTCATGAACAGAATATCGTTGTCGTCGACGTGTTGACGAAGGCGGCGGCGGGCTATGCCGGCGGCGGCTACTTCGTGGTCGTGGACGGCATTGTCGGGCCGTGGTTCCTGGAACCGTTCCGGAAAATCGCGGCACCCCTCCACTACCTCATTCTGCGTCCGCCGCTCGATGTCGCCATCCGGCGCTGCCGGGAGCGTGGCGGCGATACGCTGACCGATCCCGGCCCTATTGCAGAGCTCCATCGACAGTTCTCATCGCTGGGTGCGTTTGAGCGACATGTTCTGTCGACGGATGGGCACGACAGGAAAGAGACGCTGGGCGCGGTTATCGAAGCCGTGCAGAGCGGAGCCTTCCGGCTGGCGTCATGACGTCACGCCATCGGCCTTCAGCGCAAACCAGCCCTCGCCCGCCCTTTGCAATTCGCCGCTTTCCAGTTCGTCGGGCGACATTCATGAACCCAATTCATAAGCCCATGCCGATATCACCGGCTAATCGATACCAGCCTTTGCCCTTAGGTTACGATCAAACCTGAGGAGGACATCCGCATGATCAAACGCAAGCTCGGCCAAAGAGGCCCCGACGTTTCGGCGATCGGTTTCGGCTGCATGGGGCTGAACTATCATCGCGGGCCGGCGATGGAGCGTGGCGATGCCATTGCGCTCTTGCGGGCGGCGCATGAGCGGGGCGTGACCTTCTTCGACACGGCAGAGGCCTACGGGCCGTTCACCAACGAAGATCTCGTCGGCGAGGCGCTGGCGCCGATCCGTGATGAGGTGGTGATCGCGACGAAATTCGGCTTCAAGGAGGGCCGGCCTGATGTGGGCCTGGATAGCCGGCCGGAACGCATCCGAGTGGTCGTCGAAGAAGCCCTCACGCGGCTTCGCACCGATCGCATCGATATCTTCTACCAGCATCGGGTCGACCCTGCCGTGTCGATCGAAGAGGTGGCAGGCACGGTCAAGGATCTGATTGGCGCCGGCAAAGTGCTGCATTTCGGTCTCTCCGAAGCCGATGCCGACTCTATCCGCCGCGCCCATGCCGTGCAGCCCGTCACCGTGTTGCAAAGCGAATATTCGCTGTGGTGGCGTAACCCGGAACGGGAAATCCTGGCCATCGTCGAAGAACTCGGCATCGGCTTCGTGCCCTATAGCCCGCTCGGCCGCGGCTTCCTCACCGGCAAGATGGATGAGAACACCAGTTTCGAAGGCGGCAACGACCACCGCAAGACCAATCCGCGCCTCTCGGCCGAAAACCGCAAGGCAAACCAGCCGGTGGTCGATGCGATCGAGGCGATTGCCGGCCGCAGGAACGCGACTGCGGCCCAGATCGCCATCGCCTGGCTGATGGCGCGCAAGCCCTGGATCGTCCCCATTCCCGGCACCACCAAGCTGCACCGGCTGGAAGAGAATATCGCCGCCGCCGACATCACCTTCACATCGGAGGAACTGGCCGAGATCGACGCGGTCTTCTCAGGCATCGAGGTCCACGGCGATCGCTACTCCGCAACATCGGCAGCCCGCGTCACGCGGTGAGCCGAAGGCCAATGCCCGTTGGCCCCCAGTCGCTGACGTCTTCGAGAAACCCGCAAACCGCCCGCGAGAAATCGCGGACGGTTGCATCATCGTGTGGCACCCGCCTCAGGCGCGGATGATCAGTCCTGGCTCTGCAGGCGGTCCATCACCTGGAGCAGCAGATCGGCGCAGGCCTTCATCGGTTCATCCTCGGCGCATTTGAGATCGATCTGGGTATTCCCGTCTTCAATCCGGAAATGGGCTGCCTTGGACGGCGGTGGTGGCGGCGGGCGATGACCGCGGAAACCACGGAAGCCCATGTCGCCTCTCCGACCATGCCAGCGGTAATCGGGGCGATCTCCCGGCCGCGCATCCGGCCGGTCCGTCATCTGCTCATCGTCATCAGAGGCAGACGGAGATGGCGGCGGAGGCGGCGAGCCGGGTTCGGCCGCTGCCGGTGGAGTTCCGGCGGATGGCGGAGCGGGCGGCTGTTGGGCGAAGGCGGTGCCAGCCAGTGCGGCAAGGGCAAGGCCTGATAGGAGAAGTCGTTGCATGAGAAGCTTTCCTTTCGGAGTTATGAGGCGTGTCTGTAAACACCGCAGCGCGGCTTTGGTTCACGCCCGTCAGGGCCTGTGATCGAAATCGGCAAACCGTCTGTGCGGCGGACCTTTCGGCGGTCGCAGCGCTTCGGTTCGTCCGTCCTGGCGAACGAGGTAGCTTGCATGCACGAAGCCATCGTCGAAGCGACCCTGCACGGTGACGGCTTCATCCGGGGTGACGAGAGCGCGACCCTCGCCGGCCCGGCCCGTTTCAACAAGCGCCCTGCCGCTGTCGTCCTGCAGCACAAACTTGTTGCCGTAGATCTCGGCGACCTTGCCCTTGATGGTGACGAGGCTGGTGGCCGGCATGGCCGAAATCGCCACGGGCGTCAGCGGCGCCATTTCAGGCGTGGGACGCATCATCTTCACGGCGCCGGCGCCCCCGGCAGCACCGATGACAAGCGCCACGGCGGCCGCGATCACGGGGATCGCCAGCCGGCGCCGGCGGTATCCTGGCGGCATAGGCGTGGCGGCGCCTTCGGGATGTCCGTTGTCCTGGTCTTCATCAGGCATATATCTGCTCCTTGCTTCAGTAATGGCGGCAATCTAACCGCCACACCCCCTCGCCTGCCTGAACCTCTCCGTTCAGATTGAGTTAAGCTCGGCCCGATAGTTTTGGCCCGTCCCCAGAGATACCCTTCGATGAAAGCCCTGCCCCATGCGCGTAGTGCTCGTCGAAGATGATGAAGACCTCAGCGGCCGGATCGCCGCCGTGCTGCGATCGGAAAACTTCGTCGTCGATATCGCGCGCAACGGCGAGGACGCTCTCCATGCGGGGCTCACCGAACTCTTCGATGTCGCGATCCTTGACCTCGGCCTGCCGAAGATCGATGGCGTCAGCGTGCTGAATGGCTGGCGCGAGGGCGATCGCAATCTGCCGGTTCTGGTGCTGACGGCCCGCGACGGCTGGCCGGACAAGGTCTCGAGCTTCAAGGCCGGCGCCGACGATTTCCTCGCCAAACCTTTCAAGGTGGAAGAACTGGTGCTGCGCCTGCGCGCTCTGGTGCGCCGGGCGTCCGGCCATGCCGCCTCGCGGCTCGTCTGCGGCGCACTGGTCTTCGATGCGCAGCTCGGCACCTTCGAGCTCGACGGACTACCGCTGAAGCTGACGGCGCTGGAATGGCGGGTGCTCTCCTGTCTGATGTTGCGCAAGGAGATGATCGTCGACCGGCGCGAACTCACCGAGCGCGTCTATGACGGCGATGCCGAAGTCGACTCCAATTCCATCGAAGTCATCATCGCCCGCTTGCGTAAGAAGCTCGGGGGTGATCGCATCGAGACGATGCGTGGCCGAATCGAGACGGTGCGCGGCCGCGGCTATATGCTGACGGCAGCAGTGGCGCCATGAAGGCCCCGTCCCTCAAGCCGAGATCGATCGCCGGCCGGCTGCTGATGTTTTCCGGCATCTTCGTGACGCTGGCGCTCGCTGTGGCCGCCATCGTGCTCTGGCTGGCGCTGAAAACGGTGGTGCGCGAGCAGCTCGACCAGCGTTTGGACATCCAGATCGGCGCCCTTGCCGGCGCGGTGACGCGCGACGCTGAGGGAAGGATCGCCCTCTCCACGCCGCTCGATGCGCCGCCCTTCGATCGCCCCTCCTCCGGCTGGTACTGGCAGATCGACGACGGGCGGCAACGCCTGACCTCCCGCTCCCTGATGAATGGCACGATAGACGCACCGCCGCCACGGCAGGATCTGCGTCATGTGCTGATGGGCATGCCGACATCAGGCAGCGGCGGTGATCGGGGAAGAGGGCCGCTCTATCTTCGCCAGGCGGTGCGCAGCATCGACGGCATGACGCTGACGATCACCGCGACGGCACCAATGATCGCCCTCGTCGGTCCGGCGCTCCGCGCGCTCTTCTGGCTTGTGCCCTGTATGCTGCTGCTCGGCCTCGTGCTGATGGCCGGTACGCTCTGGCAGATCCGCTTCGGCCTGCGCCCCCTGAAATCCATGGCGGCCAATATCGATGCCATCAACCGGGGCGAACGCGCCCGCCTGCCCGATGAGGCGACCGTCGAGCTTACGCCGCTCTCACTGAAAACCAACACGCTGCTGGCGGCCAACGAAGAGCGGCTGGCGGCAACACGCATGCAGTTCGCCAACCTTGCCCATGGCCTCAAGACACCGGTGGCGAGCCTGCTGCTGGCGCTCGACGAGAAAAACGATCCGCAAGGCGCATTGCGCAGCCTCGCGGCCCGGATCGACAACAGGATCAAGCACCACCTCGCCGCCGCCCGCCGGGTGATGGCCTCGTCGGACAATGTCGCCAGCACTGAGATGGCGGCATCGGTCGCCGATCTGCACCGGGCGATCGGCCAGATTCATGCCGAACGCAAGATCGCCTTCGACACCGATATCGCCCAAGGCCTGCGGGTCGCCTGCGACGAAAGCGATGTCGAGGAAATGCTCGGTAACCTGATCGACAACGCCTTCAAATGGGCCGCCTCCCGCGTCACCCTCCGCGCCCGCCGCGACGGCCCGACCGCCCGCATCACCATCGAAGACGACGGCCCCGGCATCCCCCCGGCCCGCCTCGCCGCCGTCCTCCTGCCGGGCGTCCGCGAAGACGAACACGTCCCCGGCAACGGCTTTGGCCTCAGCATCGTCAACGAGCTCGCGGGGCTTTACGGTGGGTCGCTGGTGTTGGAGGCGAATGGGATGGTGGGGTTGAGGTGTGTGCTATGTTTGCCGGTGGCGGTAACACACGTCGCTGCTTCGGGAGGAAGTTGACGCCCGCATCGCCTAGACGGTTGATGCAATGCTACAAGTTCTTGAAGCCTTTGGTGTCTTTGGCAAACGAAGACGTTAGCATCGTCGCCGCTTTCCCAGAAAGAATCGTCATTGAATTCTACAAAAATTCGCTCACCTTGAGGAAACACAATGGCGAAGAAGCCGACCGGTAACCAAGGACGCTATCGGGTCATAGTTGAGGACGATGGAAACGCTTCGGGCGAATTCCTGCGTGACCTGCTAGGGACAAGCAAAGACGCCATTGAACTCCGCGTGGTTGAATTGTTTGCCGAAGCCTGGAAGACAAAGACTGGTGTGGCGTTCCGGTGGCATCAGAATCCCGAGAACGACGTCGACTTCACCCTTGACCTACCGGGCGGGCGGGTAAAGCTCGAACTAACGGAGCTTGTGCTGCACGACGGCGAAGGAAACCCGTTCAAATCCGGAAACAAGCTTCGGACGTTTGGCCAGTATGCAGAGGTGTTGGTCGAGCGCGTTACAAGCAAGTCCAATCACTATCAGGTTGTGTCAATCCCTACTCACCTGTTGATCTATCCGACCCACGAGCCCTTTGACGCGCCCGACCAGGCTATTGCGTTGGCCAAAATGAAGCTGAAAGCACTCAATCCGGCTCCAGTCTTCGAGAATATTTTCTACCTGCAGATGCTTCCCACCGGTCCGATTGTAAGATGTTTGTATCCTACCCCCGATGGTTTTCTTTCTGATTTCAATCCTGATGAATGGGAGAACCGGGGAATAGTCATCTTCGACCCCGCTCTGGCTGAATTCAAAAGCGGATAGTGTCTCACTCTGCGCTGTTAAGCGTAGGACTGGCATGGGTTAACATTGGGAGGAGGACCTTATGCCTGAAGCGCAATTGTCAGTTCCCGGCACAACGCTCCCTCCCTCAATGCCGCCATCAAGCCCCATCCCGATTATCACCGCTCCCGTCGCGACGTCTTTCGCCTCGCCTCTGCCTTGTTGCTCGCGTATCGTGGACGCACGATTCGCCGTCCGCAAACGAGGGTGGGCATGAACGAAGCATCAAAGGAGAGCGCGATGACGGACGCCAAGAGCGGCATTTCTGGACTACGGCCGCATATTACAGTCATTGGCGTCGGCGGCGGTGGTGGCAATGCGATCAACAATATGATCGCGGAAAAGCTGGCGGGCGTCGAATTCGTCGCTGCGAACACGGACGCTCAGGTGCTGGCCACCTCCAAGGCGACGCGCCGCATCCAGCTTGGCGCGAATGTGACGGAGGGTCTCGGCGCCGGTTCGTTGCCGGAGGTCGGCCATGCGGCTGCCGAAGAGTCGCTCGATGAGATCATGGATCACCTGGCCGGCTCGCACATGTGCTTCGTCACCGCCGGCATGGGCGGCGGCACAGGCACGGGTGCTGCACCTGTCATCGCCCGCGCTGCGCGTGCCGCAGGCATCCTGACGGTTGGCGTCGTCACCAAGCCCTTTACCTTTGAAGGCAACCGCCGCATGCGGATGGCGGAAATCGGCATCGAGGCGCTTCGCCAGGCGGCCGATACGGTCATCGTCATTCCCAATCAGAACCTTTTCCGCATCGCCGATGCAAAAACGACGTTCGCCGATGCTTTCATGACCGCCGACCGCGTGCTCTATGCCGGCGTCGGCTGCATTACCGACCTGATCGTCAAGGAAGGCCTGATCAACCTAGATTTTGCCGACGTGAAGTCGGTCATGTCAGGCATGGGCCGCGCCATGATGGGCACTGGCGAAGCCTCCGGTGAAAGCCGCGCGATGAAGGCGGCGGAAGCGGCAATTGCCAACCCGCTTCTTGACGATATCTCGATGCGGGGCGCCAGGGGCGTACTGATCTCGATCTCCGGCGGTTCGGACATGACGCTGTTCGAAGTGGACGAAGCGGCAAGCCGCATTCGTGACGAAGTGCAGGAAGACGCCGATATCGTCGTCGGCGCGATCTTCGACCGCAGCCTCGACGGCAAGTTCCGCGTTTCGGTGGTAGCGACCGGCCTGGAAGGCAGCCCGCTGCCCGCATCCGCGCCTCACGCCGCCGAACAGATCCAGACGCGCACGCTGCAGTAAGCGCAGCGGCGCGACATATCCGAGCACGACAGCCTGCCGCGTCTTTTCAGACGCGCGGCGCTGTCGTGCTTCAATGTCCTGCGCTCCGGCGAAATCGCCGCGATCACCGGTCGTTGATCGTCGGAAGGTGCGTTTCGACCTCTACGCGGCGCTTGTCATCCAACGGCTCAATGTGCTTCTGCCAGAAGGCCTCGGCCTCCGGCGTGTCATCATCCCAGTGGCGGATCTTGACGATATTGTCATCGATTTTGGCCAGCCGTTTGCCGCCAAGCCGCAGGTATTCGTCCGCCAGTTCTTTCGATCGGGTCGTTTGCATGTCGTGCTCCTCCATAGGCGAACCGAAAGGCCGATCGTCATTACCGGGTTGGCCGGCAATCGGCATCCCCGTTATCGGCGCTTCCGCGCCTTCCTGTTAAACAGTACGGCGGGATCATGGTTCCAAATCATCGGCCGAGACCGGTCCACGCGGCCGGCTGAAGGCGTCGGCCGCCATCCATGTTCCGCACGGCCCGCCGCTCTTGCTGCCAGGACAGCCGGAGACGCCTCGTACTGGCAGGAGAGCGGCCTTGTCCGCAACGACAAGACTGCATACGTCGGGGCGATCTTCGACCGCAGCCTCGACGGCAAGTTCCGCGTCTCAGTGGTAGCGACCGGCCTGGAAGGCAGCCCGCTGCCCGCATCCGCGCCTCACGCCGCCGTTAAAGGCCCCGCCGTGAAGAGAACGGGCGGGGTCGGCATTCGAGCGGTAAGGAATAGAACGCCGTGCTTGCTTTCGGACGCACAAAGGACGCTCTAACACTTTCAATCCTCGCATCGTGCTTTCCGAAAATCGATTCCGATTTTCGGGCTGATGCGCTAGATGAACAGGACGTCCGAGATATTGTGCACCACGGAGATTTCGTCGATCCCGGTGTTGGTGATGTAGAGATTATCCGCCGCTGAATCATAGACCACGTTGGTGATCAAGTCGTCTCCCGGTATGGCGATGTTGACGTCGACCGCTGTCTTGACCCCGGTTTCAAAGTCGAAGGCCGTGCCGATATGCTCGCTGCTGGAGGAATCGCCGAAGAAGAACGTGCCGTCGACGGCAAAGCCGTAGCCGAGCCCGCCGGCCGCGAAGGTCTTGGATTCGATCGGGTTGAGCGTGTCGGGATCGATCTTGGAGACCTGCCAGGTAGCATCATCGATGCGGCCGACGACGTAAATGCCGGTCGAATCCTGCATCGTATTGACGGCCGTGTATCCACCCCAGTCGAACGTACCCGCCCCGTTCTTGCCGATAAGGCCGGGAATCGGGTCGCCCTTCTGATCGAGCGATCCGTCGGCGGCATCCCACTTTGCGAGATAAGTCTGATCGGGGAAAGGGTCCTCCTCGCCTCTCGCCTCGTTGGTTCTTCCGATGATCTCGCCGCCGCGGACCGAAAAATAGGTTCCGCCGATGTCAAATTCGCCCTTGTCATAGTCGCCGAGAGAGATGGCGCCGCTGGCATGGTCGGCTTCGAATGCGGCTGCGTTGTCGTAAATGCTCACCATGGAACCATCTGGGAAACCATGGCCGGAACTGACGTAATACTTGCCGGTTAGCGGATCGATCGCGACCCCCTGGAGTTCGTAATGGTCCTGGAAGGGGCGCACCACATCCGCCTGGGCCTCGACATGATTGGTGTTCAACGACTTCCCGTCCGTCACGCCGTCGACGGTCAGCGTGATCACGCCGGCATCCGCGTGACCGGCGCCGTCGGAGACCTTGTAATATTGGAGTTTCTCCGTGATATGCTCGCCGTCGTTGAGGCCCGCCTTTACGGCCGGATCGAGATCGTAGGTGAAGCTTCCATCGCCTGCGAAATGGAAGGTGCCGAATTCACCCGCCACGTCGGTTGTCTGCCCTTGCCCCTGACCGGCAGGAATGCTCGTGCCCTCGACCGAACGCAGGAAAAGCGTGCCCGCCTCTCCAGCGTGATCATTGGCAAGCACGTTGCCGGCCATCTCGCTTCCTTCGCGGAACGAGAAGGCGTCGTCGACCGCGACCGGCGGGCTCGTGACCCCGTGAATGTCGAGCGTGAAATGGCCGACATCGGTATTGCCGGCGCCGTCGGAGATTTTGTAGCCGATCGTCTCCGTCAGCGTCATTCCGTCAACGAAGCCCGCCTTGGCCGCCTCGTTCAGCGTATAGGTGTAAGAGCCGTCTGCCTTGACGTGGAACGTGCCGTATTCACCCTCGATATCGGTAATCGCACCATCCTTCTTGGCAAGCACCCTCTCGCCGTCGAAGAAGTTGAGAAACATGTTGCCGGAGCCCCCTACCAGATCATTATCCAGCAGATTGCCTGAGATCACATCATTCTCGGAAGCGCTCCTGACATCATCGACCGCCACAGGTTTTGCAAGCACTGCCATGGATATCTCCTTCAAGCTCCATTCGCCTTGGTCTATCGGGAGGAAAGCAGCTGAAACCGGGTCGGTCAATAAATTTTCTAGCAGGAGTGGTATTTTAGCCTTTCACAGCTTTGTCATGCTAGCAAGCCCGAAGCGGCGCCCAAGACCGCGGCAGATATGAATTCATTGAAATCCCCCATCCGCGCGGCTCAAATCTTGGGCGCGCCTATCCACAGAATGACTGCAGATTTGTCGGGACTGAGGCGATGAAGACCGCAATACCATCGATCGACCAATTGCCCTCGCCTCAGCCCACCAACCCCTTGATCTTCGCCGTATCCTCCGCCGTCGCCGGGTTGTACACCACCATGCTGAGATCCGGCCGGCCATCCACCTGGAAGGCGGAATATTCGAAAGCGAGTGGGCCGAGGATGGGGTGTTTGATGTGCTTGGCGCCCTCGCCGTGGCTGCGCACGTCGTTGTCGCGCCACATCGCTAGGAATTCGGGGCTCTTGCGGCAGAGTTCGTCGACGAGGGGCTCGACCTCGGCCGCGGCACCCGCGCGGGCCGCATCCACGCGGAAGGCGGCGACGACGAAACGGGCAACACTTTCCCAGTCGTATTGGGCGGCGCGCACGCGCGGATCGAGGAAGATGAAGCGGAGCACGTTGCGCTCCTCAGGTGGCAGCGCGCCGTAATCGGTCAGAAGCACGGTTGCCGCCCGGTTCCAGCCGACGACGTCCCAGATCGCAGTGCGGATCAGCGCAGGGCTCGGGTCCAGCGCATCGAGCACGCCCTGCAGCCTGGGCGTCACGCCCTCTTGCCTGTGGTAACGCACCTCGGGCGGGCGGCCGAGGCCGATGAGGAAGAGATGCTCGCGCTCGACATCGGTCAGCATCAGCGCGCGCGAGATTCGGTCGAGCACGTCGGCAGACGGCGCACCGCCGCGCCCCTGCTCCAGCCAGGTGTACCAGGTCGGGCTGATATTGGCGCGGCTCGCCACCTCCTCGCGCCGCAGACCCGGCGTGCGCCGCCGCTCCCCCGCAAAGCCGAAGGCGGCGGGATCGAGCCTGACGCGGCGACCCTTCAGATAGGCGCCGAGCCGGTTATCCGAGGTGATGAATTTACCCATCCTGTTAGCCTTTATACCATGATAATGTCACTACTTTACCATGATACAGGCAGAGCCAATATGTGTCTCCGGCAAAAACTGGAGATATCACATGCGCATATTCGTCACTGGAGCCACCGGCTGGGTCGGCTCGGCCGTCGTCGATGAATTGATCGCCGCCGGCCACAAGGTGCTCGGCCTCACCCGCTCCGACAAGGGAGCGGATCAACTGGCGGCAGCCGGTGCCGAAGTCCATCACGGCACGCTCGACGACCTGGGAAGTCTGAAGAGCGGTGCCGCTGAGGCGGACGCCGTGATCCACACGGCTTTCAACCACGATTTCTCGAAATTCGCCGAGAACTGCGCCGCCGACCGGCGCGCCATCGAGGCGCTCGGCGAAGCCCTCCAAGGCTCCGATCGTCCGCTGCTGGTCACGGCCGGCCTCGGCTTTGCCCCCGGCCGTGTCGGCACCGAGAAGGATCCGCCCATGCCGACGTCGGAGACCTACCCTCGCGCCTCCGAAATCACCGCGGTATCGCTTGTCGCCCGCGGCGTGCGCGCCTCCACCGTCCGGCTCCCGCCCTCGGTGCATGGCCATGGCGACCACGGCTTCGTGCCGATCCTGATCGATTTGGCCCGGCGCAAGGGCGTCTCGGCCTATATCGGCGAAGGGCAGAACCGCTGGCCGACCGTGCACCGGCTCGATGCCGCCCGTGTCTATCGCCTGGCGCTGGAGCGCGGCGCCGTCGGCGGCCCGTTCCTGGCAGTCGCGGAAGAGGGAGTTCCCTTCAGGCAGATCGCCGAGGTCATCGGCCGGCGGCTCGATGTGCCCGCCGTCTCGCTCTCACGGGAAGAAGCGGCCGAGCATTTCGGCTGGTTCGGCATGTTCGCCGGCTTCGACATCCCGACCTCGAGCGAGCATACCCGCGCACTGCTCGGCTGGCAGCCGCAACAGCCCGGCCTCCTCGCCGATATCGACCATCCGGCCTATTTCGGTGGGTAGCGTAACCGTGCCCGCATATAAAATGGAGCATTTCCGTGACTGGAGAAAACGGAAATGCCTCCCGGTTTGGCTCGTGAGGAGAACCAGCGACAGCCCGAGCTAGTGCGACCGGCTCTCGTTCCTATCGGCGGGATCGTAATTAATGTCCCAATCCTTCTCAGGCTTTTTCTTGCCGGGCGGGTTCTTGTTTACCGTCGCATCCTCGGAGCCGGTGATGACGGTCGGCTTGGCGCTGGCGACGCCGGTGCTCTTCCGGTCGGCCCGCGACTTGGCGAACTGGCCGGTCGCGTCTTTCTCGGGGCTGGCCATGTCAATCGCCCTTCTGCTTCAGCGCATCGCCGAGATCTCTGGTCTCGGGGTCGCGATTGTTTTCGCCATGCGCGTCACGGTCGCGATCCGGATCATCCTTGGCCTTCATGTAGCCGCGAGGCTTATTCCCCCTCGGCCCTTCCCAGCGGGGTGACTGGTCGGTCGTGCCGGGGGCGCCGTCTTTCGGTGTCGTCATGCCCATGTTCGTTTCTCCATGTTGAATTCGAACAACAGGCAAAACCCTGAACTGTTCCCGCCCAGTCTCACAAATGCCAGCCAGTCGGCCGATCTTTTGCTCTCACCGAACAGCCGGCCCCGGCGGTTGGCGCAGAAAAATATGGAACAGTGTCGACCTCCATTGACCACAGGTCGACCTCAAATATGGAGCCGAAAATGAGCAAGACCAACGCCCGTGAACTTCAGAAACGCGCCGAACAGCAGGTCAAGAACACCAGCGCCGGCGGCCACCTCGGCGGCACCTATTTCGGCCAACAGCCGGACGGAAAAACCGCCTCGGACAGCAGCAATGACAGCGCCAAGGCACGGCCCAACGACGGCAATTGAGGTCGGCAGGCTGCCGCAACGCGTGTGACCTGATGCTATCCACCATCCGATGAATCCGTCGCGCCCAGCGCGCTGGGCGCACAAACGTCCGGGACCTCCCCGTCAGGCCCGAGTACGTACGCCGCAGGCGAGGTCTCCATTGGGCTGCGTCTGCGGTGAATGCTGGTCGCGATCACAGACCGCCTCAGCTAAACAAGAAGTCGCCCGAGTTGAAATTTGTAAGCCCGCTGAGGGTGGTGATGTTGTCGAATTCAGCAACCAGCACCGCGCCGCCGGCTGAACTTGGGTTCTGATCGTAGTAGACCGCCGCATGGCCGAGATCCGTGTTGTGGAACACGAACAATGCCCCTGTGGTTATGTTGCTGTAACCATTGATGGTGCTCTGGACGGTTGCGTTCGTGACGCTCACGTCCGTTTTGACGGCAACCTCCGTTCCGGCAACATTGATCGTGCCGTTGTTTCCCACCTTCACATTGTCCACGCTTGTATTGTTGTTGCCGACGGCGAACTCGAACGTGCCGCCTCCGACGTCCAACTGGAACCTGTCCACGGTTGTGCTATTCGTCCCAGCGTTGAAGTCAGTCATATGGTTCGTGGTGGTGGCAAACTTTTGGAAAAAGAAGGTATCATTTCCCACGCCTCCGGTCAGGGTGTTGTTGCCAGCACCACCGTTTAGGGTGTCGTTGCCGTCTTGGCCGAAAAGAGTGTCGTCACCTCCGAGCCCGAACATCATATCGTTACCGCCGCCGCCGTAGAGCATATCGTCGCCCGTTCCACCGGTCGGATTGTCCACCGAGTTGCCATTGCCACCGGTGATAATCGTGAACGTCTCGGTCTTTTCGAAGGCCGGGCCTATAGGATCACCGGTCTGCGTTGCCGTTACCGTCACTGAAAATGTACCGTTCGTCGATAGCGCATCCGAATGAAGCGTATTGCCGGTAATCGAAAACAAGCCCGGATTCGACTGCGAGGCAATGCTGAAGCTGAATCCACCTGCGTCGGGATCAGTCGCCGTCAGCAGCCCACTGAACTCAAAACTATTGAAGTTAACGCTATCCGCCGGAACGACAGGTGTCAGCTTAATGTCGGTCGGCGGCTGCCTAGCTGGACCATCATCTGCGCCGGTGATGGCGACGACGATGTTGTGGCTGGCCGTGCCGTCGAGCGAGCTGACGCTCAGCGTGTCGCTGACGGCGTCGCCCTGGTTGAGCGCCTGCGTCGCGGCCCGGTTATTGTCGAGCGTATAGGTCCAGCTGCCGCTGGCGGCATTGAAGGTGAAGCTGCCATAGATGCCGTTGAGGGAGGCCGGGGCGGCAAACGCCGCCTCGCCGTCGTCGACATCGCTGACCGTCAGCTTGCCGGAGGCATTCGGATCGCCGCTGCCGGCCGCACCCGCCTCGACCGTCGCCCGATCGTCGGTGACCGTCGCATCGACGACGATCGAAGCCGCATCGTTGGCGCCGGTGATGGCGACGACGATGTTGTGGCTGGCCGTGCCGTCGAGCGAGCTGACGCTCAGCGTGTCGCTGACGGCGTCGCCCTGGTTGAGCGCCTGCGTCGCGGCCCGGTTATTGTCGAGCGTATAGGTCCAGCTGCCGCTGGCGGCATTGAAGGTGAAGCTGCCATAGATGCCGTTGAGGGAGGCCGGGGCGGCAAACGCCGCCTCGCCGTCGTCGACATCGCTGACCGTCAGCTTGCCGGAGGCATTCGGATCGCCGCTGCCGGCCGCACCCGCCTCGACCGTCGCCCGATCGTCGGTGACCGTCGCATCGACGACGATCGAAGCCGCATCGTTGGCGCCGGTGATGGCGACGACGATGTTGTGGCTGGCCGTGCCGTCGAGCGAGCTGACGCTCAGCGTGTCGCTGACGGCGTCGCCCTGGTTGAGCGCCTGCGTCGCGGCCCGGTTATTGTCGAGCGTATAGGTCCAGCTGCCGCTGGCGGCATTGAAGGTGAAGCTGCCATAGATGCCGTTGAGGGAGGCCGGGGCGGCAAACGCCGCCTCGCCGTCGTCGACATCGCTGACCGTCAGCTTGCCGGAGGCATTCGGATCGCCGCTGCCGGCCGCACCCGCCTCGACCGTCGCCCGATCGTCGGTGACCGTCGCATCGACGACGATCGAAGCCGCATCGTTGGCGCCGGTGATGGCGACGACGATGTTGTGGCTGGCCGTGCCGTCGAGCGAGCTGACGCTCAGCGTGTCGCTGACGGCGTCGCCCTGGTTGAGCGCCTGCGTCGCGGCCCGGTTATTGTCGAGCGTATAGGTCCAGCTGCCGCTGGCGGCATTGAAGGTGAAGCTGCCATAGATGCCGTTGAGGGAGGCCGGGGCGGCAAACGCCGCCTCGCCGTCGTCGACATCGCTGACCGTCAGCTTGCCGGAGGCATTCGGATCGCCGCTGCCGGCCGCACCCGCCTCGACCGTCGCCCGATCGTCGGTGACCGTCGCATCGACGACGATCGAAGCCGCATCGTTGGCGCCGGTGATGGCGACGACGATGTTGTGGCTGGCCGTGCCGTCGAGCGAGCTGACGCTCAGCGTGTCGCTGACGGCGTCGCCCTGGTTGAGCGCCTGCGTCGCGGCCCGGTTATTGTCGAGCGTATAGGTCCAGCTGCCGCTGGCGGCATTGAAGGTGAAGCTGCCATAGATGCCGTTGAGGGAGGCCGGGGCGGCAAACGCCGCCTCGCCGTCGTCGACATCGCTGACCGTCAGCTTGCCGGAGGCATTCGGATCGCCGCTGCCGGCCGCACCCGCCTCGACCGTCGCCCGATCGTCGGTGACCGTCGCATCGACGACGATCGAAGCCGCATCGTTGGCGCCGGTGATGGCGACGACGATGTTGTGGCTGGCCGTGCCGTCGAGCGAGCTGACGCTCAGCGTGTCGCTGACGGCGTCGCCCTGGTTGAGCGCCTGCGTCGCGGCCCGGTTATTGTCGAGCGTATAGGTCCAGCTGCCGCTGGCGGCATTGAAGGTGAAGCTGCCATAGATGCCGTTGAGGGAGGCCGGGGCGGCAAACGCCGCCTCGCCGTCGTCGACATCGCTGACCGTCAGCTTGCCGGAGGCATTCGGATCGCCGCTGCCGGCCGCACCCGCCTCGACCGTCGCCCGATCGTCGGTGACCGTCGCATCGACGACGATCGAAGCCGCATCGTTGGCGCCGGTGATGGCGACGACGATGTTGTGGCTGGCCGTGCCGTCGAGCGAGCTGACGCTCAGCGTGTCGCTGACGGCGTCGCCCTGGTTGAGCGCCTGCGTCGCGGCCCGGTTATTGTCGAGCGTATAGGTCCAGCTGCCGCTGGCGGCATTGAAGGTGAAGCTGCCATAGATGCCGTTGAGGGAGGCCGGGGCGGCAAACGCCGCCTCGCCGTCGTCGACATCGCTGACCGTCAGCTTGCCGGAGGCATTCGGATCGCCGCTGCCGGCCGCACCCGCCTCGACCGTCGCCCGATCGTCGGTGACCGTCGCATCGACGACGATCGAAGCCGCATCGTTGGCGCCGGTGATGGCGACGACGATGTTGTGGCTGGCCGTGCCGTCGAGCGAGCTGACGCTCAGCGTGTCGCTGACGGCGTCGCCCTGGTTGAGCGCCTGCGTCGCGGCCCGGTTATTGTCGAGCGTATAGGTCCAGCTGCCGCTGGCGGCATTGAAGGTGAAGCTGCCATAGATGCCGTTGAGGGAGGCCGGGGCGGCAAACGCCGCCTCGCCGTCGTCGACATCGCTGACCGTCAGCTTGCCGGAGGCATTCGGATCGCCGCTGCCGGCCGCACCCGCCTCGACCGTCGCCCGATCGTCGGTGACCGTCGCATCGACGACGATCGAAGCCGCATCGTTGGCGCCGGTGATGGCGACGACGATGTTGTGGCTGGCCGTGCCGTCGAGCGAGCTGACGCTCAGCGTGTCGCTGACGGCGTCGCCCTGGTTGAGCGCCTGCGTCGCGGCCCGGTTATTGTCGAGCGTATAGGTCCAGCTGCCGCTGGCGGCATTGAAGGTGAAGCTGCCATAGATGCCGTTGAGGGAGGCCGGGGCGGCAAACGCCGCCTCGCCGTCGTCGACATCGCTGACCGTCAGCTTGCCGGAGGCATTCGGATCGCCGCTGCCGGCCGCACCCGCCTCGACCGTCGCCCGATCGTCGGTGACCGTCGCATCGACGACGATCGAAGCCGCATCGTTGGCGCCGGTGATGGCGACGACGATGTTGTGGCTGGCCGTGCCGTCGAGCGAGCTGACGCTCAGCGTGTCGCTGACGGCGTCGCCCTGGTTGAGCGCCTGCGTCGCGGCCCGGTTATTGTCGAGCGTATAGGTCCAGCTGCCGCTGGCGGCATTGAAGGTGAAGCTGCCATAGATGCCGTTGAGGGAGGCCGGGGCGGCAAACGCCGCCTCGCCGTCGTCGACATCGCTGACCGTCAGCTTGCCGGAGGCATTCGGATCGCCGCTGCCGGCCGCACCCGCCTCGACCGTCGCCCGATCGTCGGTGACCGTCGCATCGACGACGATCGAAGCCGCATCGTTGGCGCCGGTGATGGCGACGACGATGTTGTGGCTGGCCGTGCCGTCGAGCGAGCTGACGCTCAGCGTGTCGCTGACGGCGTCGCCCTGGTTGAGCGCCTGCGTCGCGGCCCGGTTATTGTCGAGCGTATAGGTCCAGCTGCCGCTGGCGGCATTGAAGGTGAAGCTGCCATAGATGCCGTTGAGGGAGGCCGGGGCGGCAAACGCCGCCTCGCCGTCGTCGACATCGCTGACCGTCAGCTTGCCGGAGGCATTCGGATCGCCGCTGCCGGCCGCACCCGCCTCGACCGTCGCCCGATCGTCGGTGACCGTCGCATCGACGACGATCGAAGCCGCATCGTTGGCGCCGGTGATGGCGACGACGATGTTGTGGCTGGCCGTGCCGTCGAGCGAGCTGACGCTCAGCGTGTCGCTGACGGCGTCGCCCTGGTTGAGCGCCTGCGTCGCGGCCCGGTTATTGTCGAGCGTATAGGTCCAGCTGCCGCTGGCGGCATTGAAGGTGAAGCTGCCATAGATGCCGTTGAGGGAGGCCGGGGCGGCAAACGCCGCCTCGCCGTCGTCGACATCGCTGACCGTCAGCTTGCCGGAGGCATTCGGATCGCCGCTGCCGGCCGCACCCGCCTCGACCGTCGCCCGATCGTCGGTGACCGTCGCATCGACGACGATCGAAGCCGCATCGTTGGCGCCGGTGATGGCGACGACGATGTTGTGGCTGGCCGTGCCGTCGAGCGAGCTGACGCTCAGCGTGTCGCTGACGGCGTCGCCCTGGTTGAGCGCCTGCGTCGCGGCCCGGTTATTGTCGAGCGTATAGGTCCAGCTGCCGCTGGCGGCATTGAAGGTGAAGCTGCCATAGATGCCGTTGAGGGAGGCCGGGGCGGCAAACGCCGCCTCGCCGTCGTCGACATCGCTGACCGTCAGCTTGCCGGAGGCATTCGGATCGCCGCTGCCGGCCGCACCCGCCTCGACCGTCGCCCGATCGTCGGTGACCGTCGCATCGACGACGATCGAAGCCGCATCGTTGGCGCCGGTGATGGCGACGACGATGTTGTGGCTGGCCGTGCCGTCGAGCGAGCTGACGCTCAGCGTGTCGCTGACGGCGTCGCCCTGGTTGAGCGCCTGCGTCGCGGCCCGGTTATTGTCGAGCGTATAGGTCCAGCTGCCGCTGGCGGCATTGAAGGTGAAGCTGCCATAGATGCCGTTGAGGGAGGCCGGGGCGGCAAACGCCGCCTCGCCGTCGTCGACATCGCTGACCGTCAGCTTGCCGGAGGCATTCGGATCGCCGCTGCCGGCCGCACCCGCCTCGACCGTCGCCCGATCGTCGGTGACCGTCGCATCGACGACGATCGAAGCCGCATCGTTGGCGCCGGTGATGGCGACGACGATGTTGTGGCTGGCCGTGCCGTCGAGCGAGCTGACGCTCAGCGTGTCGCTGACGGCGTCGCCCTGGTTGAGCGCCTGCGTCGCGGCCCGGTTATTGTCGAGCGTATAGGTCCAGCTGCCGCTGGCGGCATTGAAGGTGAAGCTGCCATAGATGCCGTTGAGGGAGGCCGGGGCGGCAAACGCCGCCTCGCCGTCGTCGACATCGCTGACCGTCAGCTTGCCGGAGGCATTCGGATCGCCGCTGCCGGCCGCACCCGCCTCGACCGTCGCCCGATCGTCGGTGACCGTCGCATCGACGACGATCGAAGCCGCATCGTTGGCGCCGGTGATGGCGACGACGATGTTGTGGCTGGCCGTGCCGTCGAGCGAGCTGACGCTCAGCGTGTCGCTGACGGCGTCGCCCTGGTTGAGCGCCTGCGTCGCGGCCCGGTTATTGTCGAGCGTATAGGTCCAGCTGCCGCTGGCGGCATTGAAGGTGAAGCTGCCATAGATGCCGTTGAGGGAGGCCGGGGCGGCAAACGCCGCCTCGCCGTCGTCGACATCGCTGACCGTCAGCTTGCCGGAGGCATTCGGATCGCCGCTGCCGGCCGCACCCGCCTCGACCGTCGCCCGATCGTCGGTGACCGTCGCATCGACGACGATCGAAGCCGCATCGTTGGCGCCGGTGATGGCGACGACGATGTTGTGGCTGGCCGTGCCGTCGAGCGAGCTGACGCTCAGCGTGTCGCTGACGGCGTCGCCCTGGTTGAGCGCCTGCGTCGCGGCCCGGTTATTGTCGAGCGTATAGGTCCAGCTGCCGCTGGCGGCATTGAAGGTGAAGCTGCCATAGATGCCGTTGAGGGAGGCCGGGGCGGCAAACGCCGCCTCGCCGTCGTCGACATCGCTGACCGTCAGCTTGCCGGAGGCATTCGGATCGCCGCTGCCGGCCGCACCCGCCTCGACCGTCGCCCGATCGTCGGTGACCGTCGCATCGACGACGATCGAAGCCGCATCGTTGGCGCCGGTGATGGCGACGACGATGTTGTGGCTGGCCGTGCCGTCGAGCGAGCTGACGCTCAGCGTGTCGCTGACGGCGTCGCCCTGGTTGAGCGCCTGCGTCGCGGCCCGGTTATTGTCGAGCGTATAGGTCCAGCTGCCGCTGGCGGCATTGAAGGTGAAGCTGCCATAGATGCCGTTGAGGGAGGCCGGGGCGGCAAACGCCGCCTCGCCGTCGTCGACATCGCTGACCGTCAGCTTGCCGGAGGCATTCGGATCGCCGCTGCCGGCCGCACCCGCCTCGACCGTCGCCCGATCGTCGGTGACCGTCGCATCGACGACGATCGAAGCCGCATCGTTGGCGCCGGTGATGGCGACGACGATGTTGTGGCTGGCCGTGCCGTCGAGCGAGCTGACGCTCAGCGTGTCGCTGACGGCGTCGCCCTGGTTGAGCGCCTGCGTCGCGGCCCGGTTATTGTCGAGCGTATAGGTCCAGCTGCCGCTGGCGGCATTGAAGGTGAAGCTGCCATAGATGCCGTTGAGGGAGGCCGGGGCGGCAAACGCCGCCTCGCCGTCGTCGACATCGCTGACCGTCAGCTTGCCGGAGGCATTCGGATCGCCGCTGCCGGCCGCACCCGCCTCGACCGTCGCCCGATCGTCGGTGACCGTCGCATCGACGACGATCGAAGCCGCATCGTTGGCGCCGGTGATGGCGACGACGATGTTGTGGCTGGCCGTGCCGTCGAGCGAGCTGACGCTCAGCGTGTCGCTGACGGCGTCGCCCTGGTTGAGCGCCTGCGTCGCGGCCCGGTTATTGTCGAGCGTATAGGTCCAGCTGCCGCTGGCGGCATTGAAGGTGAAGCTGCCATAGATGCCGTTGAGGGAGGCCGGGGCGGCAAACGCCGCCTCGCCGTCGTCGACATCGCTGACCGTCAGCTTGCCGGAGGCATTCGGATCGCCGCTGCCGGCCGCACCCGCCTCGACCGTCGCCCGATCGTCGGTGACCGTCGCATCGACGACGATCGAAGCCGCATCGTTGGCGCCGGTGATGGCGACGACGATGTTGTGGCTGGCCGTGCCGTCGAGCGAGCTGACGCTCAGCGTGTCGCTGACGGCGTCGCCCTGGTTGAGCGCCTGCGTCGCGGCCCGGTTATTGTCGAGCGTATAGGTCCAGCTGCCGCTGGCGGCATTGAAGGTGAAGCTGCCATAGATGCCGTTGAGGGAGGCCGGGGCGGCAAACGCCGCCTCGCCGTCGTCGACATCGCTGACCGTCAGCTTGCCGGAGGCATTCGGATCGCCGCTGCCGGCCGCACCCGCCTCGACCGTCGCCCGATCGTCGGTGACCGTCGCATCGACGACGATCGAAGCCGCATCGTTGGCGCCGGTGATGGCGACGACGATGTTGTGGCTGGCCGTGCCGTCGAGCGAGCTGACGCTCAGCGTGTCGCTGACGGCGTCGCCCTGGTTGAGCGCCTGCGTCGCGGCCCGGTTATTGTCGAGCGTATAGGTCCAGCTGCCGCTGGCGGCATTGAAGGTGAAGCTGCCATAGATGCCGTTGAGGGAGGCCGGGGCGGCAAACGCCGCCTCGCCGTCGTCGACATCGCTGACCGTCAGCTTGCCGGAGGCATTCGGATCGCCGCTGCCGGCCGCACCCGCCTCGACCGTCGCCCGATCGTCGGTGACCGTCGCATCGACGACGATCGAAGCCGCATCGTTGGCGCCGGTGATGGCGACGACGATGTTGTGGCTGGCCGTGCCGTCGAGCGAGCTGACGCTCAGCGTGTCGCTGACGGCGTCGCCCTGGTTGAGCGCCTGCGTCGCGGCCCGGTTATTGTCGAGCGTATAGGTCCAGCTGCCGCTGGCGGCATTGAAGGTGAAGCTGCCATAGATGCCGTTGAGGGAGGCCGGGGCGGCAAACGCCGCCTCGCCGTCGTCGACATCGCTGACCGTCAGCTTGCCGGAGGCATTCGGATCGCCGCTGCCGGCCGCACCCGCCTCGACCGTCGCCCGATCGTCGGTGACCGTCGCATCGACGACGATCGAAGCCGCATCGTTGGCGCCGGTGATGGCGACGACGATGTTGTGGCTGGCCGTGCCGTCGAGCGAGCTGACGCTCAGCGTGTCGCTGACGGCGTCGCCCTGGTTGAGCGCCTGCGTCGCGGCCCGGTTATTGTCGAGCGTATAGGTCCAGCTGCCGCTGGCGGCATTGAAGGTGAAGCTGCCATAGATGCCGTTGAGGGAGGCCGGGGCGGCAAACGCCGCCTCGCCGTCGTCGACATCGCTGACCGTCAGCTTGCCGGAGGCATTCGGATCGCCGCTGCCGGCCGCACCCGCCTCGACCGTCGCCCGATCGTCGGTGACCGTCGCATCGACGACGATCGAAGCCGCATCGTTGGCGCCGGTGATGGCGACGACGATGTTGTGGCTGGCCGTGCCGTCGAGCGAGCTGACGCTCAGCGTGTCGCTGACGGCGTCGCCCTGGTTGAGCGCCTGCGTCGCGGCCCGGTTATTGTCGAGCGTATAGGTCCAGCTGCCGCTGGCGGCATTGAAGGTGAAGCTGCCATAGATGCCGTTGAGGGAGGCCGGGGCGGCAAACGCCGCCTCGCCGTCGTCGACATCGCTGACCGTCAGCTTGCCGGAGGCATTCGGATCGCCGCTGCCGGCCGCACCCGCCTCGACCGTCGCCCGATCGTCGGTGACCGTCGCATCGACGACGATCGAAGCCGCATCGTTGGCGCCGGTGATGGCGACGACGATGTTGTGGCTGGCCGTGCCGTCGAGCGAGCTGACGCTCAGCGTGTCGCTGACGGCGTCGCCCTGGTTGAGCGCCTGCGTCGCGGCCCGGTTATTGTCGAGCGTATAGGTCCAGCTGCCGCTGGCGGCATTGAAGGTGAAGCTGCCATAGATGCCGTTGAGGGAGGCCGGGGCGGCAAACGCCGCCTCGCCGTCGTCGACATCGCTGACCGTCAGCTTGCCGGAGGCATTCGGATCGCCGCTGCCGGCCGCACCCGCCTCGACCGTCGCCCGATCGTCGGTGACCGTCGCATCGACGACGATCGAAGCCGCATCGTTGGCGCCGGTGATGGCGACGACGATGTTGTGGCTGGCCGTGCCGTCGAGCGAGCTGACGCTCAGCGTGTCGCTGACGGCGTCGCCCTGGTTGAGCGCCTGCGTCGCGGCCCGGTTATTGTCGAGCGTATAGGTCCAGCTGCCGCTGGCGGCATTGAAGGTGAAGCTGCCATAGATGCCGTTGAGGGAGGCCGGGGCGGCAAACGCCGCCTCGCCGTCGTCGACATCGCTGACCGTCAGCTTGCCGGAGGCATTCGGATCGCCGCTGCCGGCCGCACCCGCCTCGACCGTCGCCCGATCGTCGGTGACCGTCGCATCGACGACGATCGAAGCCGCATCGTTGGCGCCGGTGATGGCGACGACGATGTTGTGGCTGGCCGTGCCGTCGAGCGAGCTGACGCTCAGCGTGTCGCTGACGGCGTCGCCCTGGTTGAGCGCCTGCGTCGCGGCCCGGTTATTGTCGAGCGTATAGGTCCAGCTGCCGCTGGCGGCATTGAAGGTGAAGCTGCCATAGATGCCGTTGAGGGAGGCCGGGGCGGCAAACGCCGCCTCGCCGTCGTCGACATCGCTGACCGTCAGCTTGCCGGAGGCATTCGGATCGCCGCTGCCGGCCGCACCCGCCTCGACCGTCGCCCGATCGTCGGTGACCGTCGCATCGACGACGATCGAAGCCGCATCGTTGGCGCCGGTGATGGCGACGACGATGTTGTGGCTGGCCGTGCCGTCGAGCGAGCTGACGCTCAGCGTGTCGCTGACGGCGTCGCCCTGGTTGAGCGCCTGCGTCGCGGCCCGGTTATTGTCGAGCGTATAGGTCCAGCTGCCGCTGGCGGCATTGAAGGTGAAGCTGCCATAGATGCCGTTGAGGGAGGCCGGGGCGGCAAACGCCGCCTCGCCGTCGTCGACATCGCTGACCGTCAGCTTGCCGGAGGCATTCGGATCGCCGCTGCCGGCCGCACCCGCCTCGACCGTCGCCCGATCGTCGGTGACCGTCGCATCGACGACGATCGAAGCCGCATCGTTGGCGCCGGTGATGGCGACGACGATGTTGTGGCTGGCCGTGCCGTCGAGCGAGCTGACGCTCAGCGTGTCGCTGACGGCGTCGCCCTGGTTGAGCGCCTGCGTCGCGGCCCGGTTATTGTCGAGCGTATAGGTCCAGCTGCCGCTGGCGGCATTGAAGGTGAAGCTGCCATAGATGCCGTTGAGGGAGGCCGGGGCGGCAAACGCCGCCTCGCCGTCGTCGACATCGCTGACCGTCAGCTTGCCGGAGGCATTCGGATCGCCGCTGCCGGCCGCACCCGCCTCGACCGTCGCCCGATCGTCGGTGACCGTCGCATCGACGACGATCGAAGCCGCATCGTTGGCGCCGGTGATGGCGACGACGATGTTGTGGCTGGCCGTGCCGTCGAGCGAGCTGACGCTCAGCGTGTCGCTGACGGCGTCGCCCTGGTTGAGCGCCTGCGTCGCGGCCCGGTTATTGTCGAGCGTATAGGTCCAGCTGCCGCTGGCGGCATTGAAGGTGAAGCTGCCATAGATGCCGTTGAGGGAGGCCGGGGCGGCAAACGCCGCCTCGCCGTCGTCGACATCGCTGACCGTCAGCTTGCCGGAGGCATTCGGATCGCCGCTGCCGGCCGCACCCGCCTCGACCGTCGCCCGATCGTCGGTGACCGTCGCATCGACGACGATCGAAGCCGCATCGTTGGCGCCGGTGATGGCGACGACGATGTTGTGGCTGGCCGTGCCGTCGAGCGAGCTGACGCTCAGCGTGTCGCTGACGGCGTCGCCCTGGTTGAGCGCCTGCGTCGCGGCCCGGTTATTGTCGAGCGTATAGGTCCAGCTGCCGCTGGCGGCATTGAAGGTGAAGCTGCCATAGATGCCGTTGAGGGAGGCCGGGGCGGCAAACGCCGCCTCGCCGTCGTCGACATCGCTGACCGTCAGCTTGCCGGAGGCATTCGGATCGCCGCTGCCGGCCGCACCCGCCTCGACCGTCGCCCGATCGTCGGTGACCGTCGCATCGACGACGATCGAAGCCGCATCGTTGGCGCCGGTGATGGCGACGACGATGTTGTGGCTGGCCGTGCCGTCGAGCGAGCTGACGCTCAGCGTGTCGCTGACGGCGTCGCCCTGGTTGAGCGCCTGCGTCGCGGCCCGGTTATTGTCGAGCGTATAGGTCCAGCTGCCGCTGGCGGCATTGAAGGTGAAGCTGCCATAGATGCCGTTGAGGGAGGCCGGGGCGGCAAACGCCGCCTCGCCGTCGTCGACATCGCTGACCGTCAGCTTGCCGGAGGCATTCGGATCGCCGCTGCCGGCCGCACCCGCCTCGACCGTCGCCCGATCGTCGGTGACCGTCGCATCGACGACGATCGAAGCCGCATCGTTGGCGCCGGTGATGGCGACGACGATGTTGTGGCTGGCCGTGCCGTCGAGCGAGCTGACGCTCAGCGTGTCGCTGACGGCGTCGCCCTGGTTGAGCGCCTGCGTCGCGGCCCGGTTATTGTCGAGCGTATAGGTCCAGCTGCCGCTGGCGGCATTGAAGGTGAAGCTGCCATAGATGCCGTTGAGGGAGGCCGGGGCGGCAAACGCCGCCTCGCCGTCGTCGACATCGCTGACCGTCAGCTTGCCGGAGGCATTCGGATCGCCGCTGCCGGCCGCACCCGCCTCGACCGTCGCCCGATCGTCGGTGACCGTCGCATCGACGACGATCGAAGCCGCATCGTTGGCGCCGGTGATGGCGACGACGATGTTGTGGCTGGCCGTGCCGTCGAGCGAGCTGACGCTCAGCGTGTCGCTGACGGCGTCGCCCTGGTTGAGCGCCTGCGTCGCGGCCCGGTTATTGTCGAGCGTATAGGTCCAGCTGCCGCTGGCGGCATTGAAGGTGAAGCTGCCATAGATGCCGTTGAGGGAGGCCGGGGCGGCAAACGCCGCCTCGCCGTCGTCGACATCGCTGACCGTCAGCTTGCCGGAGGCATTCGGATCGCCGCTGCCGGCCGCACCCGCCTCGACCGTCGCCCGATCGTCGGTGACCGTCGCATCGACGACGATCGAAGCCGCATCGTTGGCGCCGGTGAGCGAGATCGAGACATTTGCCTCGCTCAGCGTGCCATTGCCGAGCCGTATCGCGTAGACGAAACTATCTTTGAGGATTTCACCGGCAGACAGCGTGTTGATATCCGCGCCCGAGCCCGCGATGCCGCTTCCATCACTAAGACGGTATTCGATCTTTCCATTATTGATCCTGACCCAATTGCCGAGCAGGGTCTTCTCCCAGGCAGATGCCCCATTCGCTCCGACGTCTTTCGCAAGAAGCTCGTAGTCGGCGGTAATTGGATTGCCATCACCGTCGTCGACCGAAAAGAGGGATTTGGCATTCCCGCCAAGATCATTCGACATGACGTCGAGGGTTATGGTTTTGGTGGCCGCATTGTAGAGCTGGAGACTGAGCAGTTGGTCTTCTGTCCAGATGTAAGAGTCATCCTTCGCCTGCGGCGTATTGGAGAAAGAAGTCGTGCTGCCGCCGCCGGTGCTTTGCGTACCCATCAAAATAACCCCCCATAATACAAAACAAGTAACCCGGCATTGATTCAAGATTAGCAAACCAGCATGACACGCCTTGAACATGCGGTCGTGCCGATATTATCGGCAACAATGCCCATATTTCTTAAATCAGAACCGGAATACTCCCCATCCCTAATAAAGTGTTAACACATATACTGTGGAATGAAAGACGATTTTCTTGCGATGGTAAATTTGTCCAGGAATTCGCTGCGAGAGACGCCGAAGTCGCAGACCTCGATCCTGACGAGCAGTGGAGTGGGATGGCGGCGCGCAAGGCGCTTGCGAAGCGCAGGCCCAAACTTTAGAGCCTTTCCGCTTTTCCTCGCTTAGGTCGGCACCGGCTGCTCCACGCCGATCATTTCATCGGGATGTTGTCCCGGATCGTCTTTCTACAACGAAGCCAAAAGAAGGAGCTCCAAATGTCCGACGTGCGAATATTTCCATCGGGTGAGCGGCAGCGAAGCGGGACACCGACGACGGGTGAGCAAACGTTCCCCCAAGCCCGCCGCCGACGTAAAGGACACCGCCCTCCGCAAAAATATGGAACCGTGTCGTCCGCCATCGGTTGACCAAATGTCCACCTCAAACATGGAGCCGAAAATGAGCAAGACCAACGTTCGTGAACTCCAGAAACGCGCCGAACGGCAGGTGAGGAACACCAGCGCCGGCGGCCATCTCGGCGGGACATATTTCGGGCAGCAACCAGACGGAAAAACCGCCTCGTCGACCAACAACGACAGCGCCAAGGCGCGCCCGAACAACGGAAGCAAATAAGCGCCGCGGGCCTCACCGCACCTAAGTGAAGAATTCTCCTGCGCCCAGGGATCTGGGCGCCTCCCCTGCTCGCGACGTCCACCTCGCTATTGATCGGCGACGCCTCCGCGCTAGCTTCTGCTCGCGGCCGAGCGGCCGCGGGGGATGCGATCTTTGGGCGAAGGCGGAGGGCGACGTGGCATTCTATTCGATTGACGATGCGATCCGGGAACTTGCACCGGCTCTCGACAAGGCGCCGGCGGGCGCGGTCAGCGGCGAATGGACAGCCACCACGATGCAGGCAGGGCATTCCTCCCGGACGGGCGGCTACCGCGATGCCGAGGGAAACTATGTCCCTGAGGCCTCCAGGCATCCGCTCGATATCATCTCTGATGTCGTTGAAAAGCTCGGTGCATCAGGGATGCCCCGCTTCAACAAGGTGATAATCCGCTGGAGGAAGCCGAAGTTCCCCTTCATGCGGGGAGAGATCACGCTCGAAACGAGTTATGACCGAACGATCGTGCCGCGCGGCCCCGACGACCCGATCTACGAAACCGCTGCCGCTACGCGGCGCGTCTTCTGGCAGAGCCGCGGTACAGTCCAGGAGGATTTTGCCGCAGAGCGCGGAACGGCCAACATTCACGCCCAGACGAAATGGTTCGGCCCGCACCGCCGGATCCTCGCCATCCATGCGCCGGGAAGGCTGACACTTGCCACCGACGGGCTGTCGACCCCCTGGGCCGGCATATCCGAGCCTGAGAACGGCGTCGAGTGCGAGGTTTTCATGGAATTCGACGCCGCGACACTGGATGCGGCCGGGATCGAAAACTGGGCGAACCTGTTGATCAACATCGGCGACCTCGTGGCAGACGGTTATCGTGTCGCCCGCGATGTCGAGAAGCACGGCGCCATCCTGTTCTGCCGGCTGACCGAGGATTACCGCCCGATGACCCGGATCGTGCTCAGCCGTGACGCAGGCCGGATCGACGGCCTGCCTTTCGGCTCCGCGCCGCTGATCCTGGCAACGCCGATCAAGGAAGCCGAAATCGAGGGGCAGGACCTTTCCGACGACTGGGGCGCTGCGGCCGCCCGCAACGCCCTGGCCAAACATGGGGATTGATTGATGTCGCCGATGCCGGACGGTTGTCGTCCGACCGGCGCGATCTTGCGCTATTCCTGGATGTCGGCCTCGACAACCCTGGCAAGGTTTCGCAGCGACTCCTGCCAGCCGAGATAACAAGCCTCGGGCGGAATGACGTCGGGCACGCCGGCCTGCACGATATCCACCTCGGTGCCGACCGAAACCTTCTTCAGCGTCACGGTGACTTCCATTTCGCCAGGCAGGTTGGGATCGTCGAACCTGTCGGTGTAGCGCAGGCGTTCGCCCGGGACGAGCTCGAGATATTCGCCGCCGAAGGCGTGGCTGTTGCCCGTCGTGAAGTTGCGGAAGGACATTCTGAACGTGCCGCCGACAACCGGCTCCGAATGGTGCACGGTGCAGAGGAAGCCGTTCGGCGGAAGCCACTTGGCAAGCGCGTCCGCCTCCAGGAATGCGCGATAGACTTTCTCCGGGGTGGTCGCCAGAACGCGGTGCAGGCGTATGGTACTCGGCATGGTCGTGATCCTTTTTGGATTTACGGAATGGACGAACCTAGGACGGGCGTGGCTTGGCCGATCCGACACTGGATCGAATTTTTCTTCAAGAAGAATTCGATCCGGCGTCGCAGCTCAACCAGGCATGCCATCGAACTGCGGAAGATCGAGCGGCCTTGCCCAGGCGAGCCGGCGCCGGGTGAACATTTCGACCCCCGGCTTGATCAGCTCGGGCCGGTCGAGGCTGCCAAGCGTCACGAAGACGAGGCCGGGGAAGCTCTCGAGGTTGCTGCTGAACAATCTGGCGCCGCAATCGGGGCAAAAGTTGCGGTCGAGCCCCTTGCCTGAATCGGCGATGTAATGAAACGCCTTCGGGCTACCGCTGATCACGGTGAAATCTTCCTGCGGCACCGCGAAGAACGTGGCGGCTTCGCCGCCCGTTGCCCTCTTGCAGTCTAGGCAATGGCAATTGGCGACAAAGTTCGGGTCCGTGTCGAAGGCAAATCTTACTGCGCCGCAGGCGCATTGCCCGGTATATTTCCTGGTCATGTCAGATGCCTCCCATCCCGTGTTCGAACGTCGTGCGATTGGCACTCCACCGCCTCAGCGCGCCGCGCGTCCTTTCTGACGCACAAAGGACGCTCTAACTCTTTCAATCCGCGCATCGGCCCGACAATCAATTCCGATTTTCGGGCCGATGCGCTGGTGTCGCAGAGGTCGTCGAAACCCACCTGCGGCCGGCGTCGGCACAAGCCGAATGAGGAGATCTCGCCCCCGGGCGGCAATCATGCCCAGGGGCTGAAGTGCTTAAGCCGCGGCCTTTTTTCCCAAGGCATCAAGCAGCGTCCGGGCGCCCTGTTTTGACGAAGCCGGGTTTTGGCCCGTGATCAGCAGGCCGTCCTGGACGACATGCACGCCCCAATCCGCCGTCTTCGAAAACTTTGCGCCCTGCTCTTTCAGGACGTCCTCGAGCAGGTAGGGAACGACCTCGACCAGGTGCATGGCCTCTTCTTCTGAATCGGTGAACCCCGTGACGGCCCGGCCCTTGGCGATTGGCTTTCCATCCGGCGCCTTCACATTCGTCAGGATACCGGGTGCATGGCAGACGAGCGCCACAGGCTTTCCCGCCGAAAGCATGTCCTCGATAAGCGACAGCGCATTGCGATCGTTCGTCAGATCCCAAAGCGGACCGTGCCCGCCGGGGAAGAACACGCTGTCATAGTCCGCCTGGTCGATTTCAGAAAGCTTGATGGTGTTTGCGAGCGCAGCCATTGCCGCCGCGTCTCGTTCAAACCGTCTCGTGTCTTCCGTCTGGAACGCCGGCTCATTGCTCTTCGGATCGAGCGGAGGCTGGCCGCCCTTCGGCGAAGCGAGTGTGATGTCGACCCCGGCGTCGCGGAAAACGAAATAAGGAGCAGCAAGCTCCTCGAGCCAGAATCCCGTCTTCTTGCCGGTGTTTCCCAACTGATCATGCGATGTGAGAACCATGAGAATTTTCATTGCTCAGCTCCTTCAAGCCAGCCGCCGGACAACACCGTCGGCGCCCGGTTTTACGGTAAATACTGCCTGCATCTCATGCTGAAACGGGAGAGGACATAGAGCGGCTGCGCTGCGAAACAAGCTCTCCCGCGCAGCGTTTGCTAGAATTGCTTTAGCCGAAGCATAACCAGGCAAACGGAGGTCGCGCGTGACATCCGTTTGTCTGGGCTGAGCCGACCAAGACCCGCGCTGGAAAGAGCAGCGTGAGACCCCGGGCTGACCGGCTCGCGCTGGAATTTCCCGCACCAGTCGACATGCCGGCGGTCACAAAGCCGCCGCTCAATCGTCAGCAAATCGCCCCGTTACCGCCGCACCGTGCCCTCTTAAAGGTTCCATCGTCGCGACCTCGCCGGCCTTTGAGCGGCTGAGCGATCGACCGAGGCGGTCTTGCTGCCGATCAAATCATGCACTTGAAGAGGAATGAATATGATCAATCGTTACACATCTGTCGCAACATTGAGCACTGTGGTCTTCAGTCTGCTTGCTTTCAGCCCGGCATCCGCTGTCGACATGGCCCAGGCGCAACAGCAGCCGGCACAGGCGCAGCCGCCGGCTCAAGGCCAGACGCCGATGCAGGGACAGCAGGGCGGCACCGGTGCGACAGCAGCCGTCAGCGATCAGAAAATCGAGGCCTTCGCCGTTGCCTATCTGCAGGTCGACAAGGTGAGGCAGGAATATTCGGCCAAGATCGGCGCGACGAAGGACGAGACTGCCAAGCAACAATTGCAGGAGGAGGCCAAGAAGCAGATGGTCGACACCGTCAAGGCTTCTCCCGACATCTCCGTCGAGGAATACTCGTCGATCCTGACGGCCGCGCAGAGCGACCCGGCTCTGGCCAAGAAAGTTCTGGAAAAAATCGGCACGCCACCGCCGGGCCAACAGCAGCAGCAGCAGCAATAGGCTGCGCGCGGCGCTGTAAGTCGCCACGGACGTCTTGCCGTTCACGCCGGAAGCAGTGCCCGCCATTTGACGGGCTCTGCTTTCCACCTAAGAGTCGACGAAATGATCGGCTAGAACAGGATGATATTAGGCCGGGTCGGCCTAAAATCTGAATCCTGTTCTACATCATGTAGTGAGAGCATGATTTCGTCCGAAAACCGCTCACACTTTTCGGCATCATGCTTTCGTTCAGTATTGCGAGCCGCTCTTGTTGTTCAGGTCGTGCCGTTCGGTGCCCGTCAGCGGCGGGTTGAAGATGCTGACCAGAATGAGATCCTGATCCTTGCCGCCGCGCAGATAATGGCGGTCATGCTTGTCCAGCACATAGATATCACCGGCGCGGATCGGAAAGACGTTGCCGTCCATATCCTCCACTTCGCCCTCGCCCTTGATGCAATAGCAGGCCTCCAGATGATTGCGGTACTGAAGCAGGGTTCGCTATTGGCGCGAACGACGGTATGGCACACCGTAAAGCCCATGCCGTCGTCTTTGGTCAGCAAGCGGTGGCTCGTGCCGTTGCCCCAGTCGACGAAACGCTCGGTGAGCTCCACCTCCTTCAGATTTCTGACGAACATCGCCGATTCTCCTGATAAATTATTGAAGATGCAGCGATGATTCTTTTTTATCGCTCACGACAATTAGCTATTGAAATGGCTGGCATTTTCAAATGATGATTCTTGCGTCATCTGTGAGGAAATTTTACAAATGCAATTGCCGCCGTTGAACGCCCTGCGCGCTTTCGAAGCCACGGCCCGCCTGATGAGCCTTTCGAAAGCGGGCGACGAGCTGCACGTTACCCATGCGGCGATCAGCCATCAGATCAAGCATCTGGAGACCTGGCTCGGCCGCAAGCTGTTGCGGAAATCGGGCCGCGGTGTCGCGCTGACCGCAGCCGGCGGCGAATATTACCGCGCCGTGTCAGGATCGCTGGCGGCGATCGCGCATGCGACCGGCAACATGCGGCGCGATCACAACATGCGGGCCATCACCGTCGGCTGCATTCCCTCGATCGCCTCCCGCTGGCTCGTCCCGGCCCTGCCCTCCTTCCAGGAGAGCGACCCCGATCTCGACCTCAGGATCGTCTATGCACGCGCCGAAGAACGCTTCGACGACGAGAGCCTGGACGTGCTGATCACCATGGGCGAGGATCTGAGCGGCGGCAGGGAAAGCCGCCTGCTCTTCTCCCGCCGCAACCAGCCCGTCGCCAGCGGCCATTACCTTGCCAAACGCAACTGGACGGTCGACGACGTCTCGCTCGCCGGCGCCGATCTGCTGCACGACGAATCCGCCGACGGCTGGAAGGAATGGTTCCGCAAGGCCGGCCAGAAAGCGCCGGAGCCGCTCCGGGGTCCGATATTCCAGGATTTCAACATGCTGGCGACGGCCGTAGTCGCCGGCCATGGCGTGGCGCTCTGCCCTGTCGAGGTGTTCCGCCGCGAGATCGAACGCGGCGATCTGCTGGTGCTTTCCGACATCGCGACGGCAGAAAACCAAGGCTATTACGTCATATCGAACAGCTGGGCGAAAAAGCCGGTGCGCCGCTTTATCGACTGGTTCATGACGGAGTGCGGATCGGGCGCGTGAGATCCCCTATCGAAGGGTCGCCGCCGAGACGATGGATGCAAATGGGTCGCGAAAATAAAGATGTGGCATAAGCCCATCCGTGAGCGAGTTGGGCCGAGGTTGGGGATTGTTAATCAGAAATGCCTAATGTAAATCTTGGCGTGCACAAGTTGTGTGGGAGCTAATTTGCTACAATATCTGGTTATGACATGAGACTAAGGAGGGCCTCGGACATGCAGAAAATTCGTGCGGCCCCCTCGGCGCTCGGACAAACAGAGGCGAGAGCTTCGAGCTCGATCGACCGGCTTTTGTTCTTTGACCGCGATTTCAATCCCGTCGAGAATTTGCTGGGCACTGAGCTGCCTGATTCTGTCAAACCAGCAGCGTCGTTTTGGGAACATTTTCCAGAATTGGACAAATCGGCGATCACACTCGCCCTCCGTTCATTGGGCGACAGTGCCCAGCCTTTGCAAATATCGGGGGATTTTGGCGCGCCAGCGTCGCACGGACTGACGATCTATCGGATCGGAGATCTGTTTGCCGTGGTTCGGTCCGAGGAATCTATCGACGATGAGCGGGCGACCCTTTTGCATCTGGCCACCCACGATCCGCTCACTGGACTGCCGAACCGACGCCAGTTCAGCGAGGACCTCGCTGTGTTGTTACGGGAGACCGCAGGCTCGAACGAGACTCTGTCCCTGATGCAACTCGATCTTGACGATTTCAAACCCGTTAACGACACGCTTGGGCATCCGGCCGGCGACAAGCTCCTTCAGCTTGCTGCAAGCCGCATTCAAGAGTGCCTTACCAGCGACGACAGAGCCTATCGACTGGCGGGTGACGAATTCACCGTCATATCAAGGGGCCCGGGACATCCCGCCAAAGGACACCAGCTAGCTGAAGCTTTGGTTGATGCATTCAAAAAGCCCTTCACGATAGATGGCATCGCGCTATTTGTCGGTGCCAGCATCGGCATATCTGCTGCCCCACCGGACGGTACAAATCCGGAGCAGCTGATGAAGGCGTCCGACGTCGCACTCTACGCCGCGAAGAAGGACGGACGCGGTCGCGCAAGACCGTTTGATCCCTCAATGCTTGAGTTGCTGGAACAACGCGAACTGCTGCGCCGCAGCCTTCGCATGGCCCTGGTCCAACAACAATTCTCTATCGAGTACCAACCCATCGCCGAGGGCGGCAGCATTGTCGGCTTCGAAGCCTTGCTCAGATGGAACCACCCTCTACTTGGGAAAATCCCACCAACGGCATTTATTCCTATGGCCGAGGCCGATGGAATCATGCCGGAAATAGGTGCATGGGTTTTGGAGCAGGCATGTCGCGAGGCAATGAAGTGGCCGCAGAACTACATCGTCGCGGTCAATGTGTCCGCGGCTGAATTCTTGACAAGCGGCCTCACTGATCGGGTATCCCAAACGCTAGACTTAATCGGGTTGCCACCCGACCGTCTGGAGCTTGAGATAACCGAAAGCGTGCTCCTTGAGCGGACCGTCAACAATATCGACACCCTGAATACTCTCAACGTGCTAGGGATACGAATCTCGCTTGATGATTTCGGGACAGAATATTCTTCCTTGAGCTATCTGAAGACATTCCCTTTCGACACGATCAAAATCGACAAATACTTTATCACCGACCTCGAAAGTGATCTGAAAGGCCAGGCAATCGTCCGCTGCATCGTTAACCTCGCCCATGACCTCGACATGCAGGTGACAGCCGAAGGGGTTGAGACGCCAGGTCAGGCGGAATGGTTGCGCGGTGTGGGCTGCGATAGACTTCAAGGCTATTTGATTAGCAGGCCGCTTCCGGTCGAGGCGATTGGCGAGTTCATCACCCGGGCGGAAACATCCGTAAGACCCACGCTACCACAGTGAACAACCGATTTTCGCCGCGCCTTTAGCTATCGCGTGCATCAACCTGACGCCCCAGGCAAACGAAAGGAGGGTGTATTGGAACAGGAAGCAGCTAGCTTCGATGACCATGCATTTGCGCCGATGGTATCGCTGGAACTGAACGTTGCGATGTTCAAATCCCGATGGCAGTTTTGCGACAGGATTACCGAATACCTCTCAGACATTCTCGGCCAAGGTCACAGCGATCCCGCTCGATATTCCAATTTTCTTTCCGTCGCGACGAATGAGCTCATTGAACTTGCTTTCCGTTCAACGAGCGAGCCAGGAAGGATAAGTTTCAGTCTCTATCGGAGCGCGACAATCAATCGGCTGAGAATTGTCTTTCCCGGCGGGGAAGCATTTGGCCGAAAGCACGCCAATGCAAGATCAAGTGAGCGCCAGCCGGTCCCCGGCGCCGGCTCTGGATACTTGGTGATGAAGTCCGACGGGACGGTTTTGCTCAGCGATTTGGCAGCAATATTCCGCGCCACGATCCGGATTGAGAAAGACGGCGGACAAGGGATACAAATCATAGCGGATTTCCCCTCGGCCGAGGACTTCCGATGAGCCTGCTCCCGCAGCCCTTCACTGTTCATTTTGATCCGACAAATCAGGAGCTGTTGCTGTCTGGCAAGATGCGACCGGAAAGCGCCACTGAGATTGCCGATGCCCTCAAGCTGGTGCAGCAAAGTTTGGAAAAATACAGCGGGATCGTTTACCTCAATGTCAAACGTCTGACGCACATTAACATGACTGCCTTCGTAACCCTGTCCGATGTCCTCGCGGCAAGCTGTCGGACCAGGCCAGAACGGAAGATCGTCATCATCACGTCGAGCGTGGTGGCATGGTCGACCTCTTTGTTCGAGACGCTGGCGGCATCACAACCAAACTTGTCGGTTGAAGTCTACGATTCGGCATTTTATCCGGGCCAGAGCTTTGTCGAGGACGAGACTTTCATCCCCATTCTGCGCACCCAGACGAAAATGACATGGAGGCACGAACGTGAACTGTTGCCTCGCCACGGCCTGCGCAGCGGTCTTGTCATCGCGGATATCTGTTGCGGAATTGGGGATTTCGCGGCCTTGGTTCAGAGGGAATTTAAACCGGCACGCCTTGTCGCGCTGGATCATTCCGTGCGCAGCCTCGAATATGCGCGCAGGGTCGCTGCCGACTTCGATCTACAGGGAATCGAGTACACCTATGGTGACGCCTCCCAAATGCTGCTGCGAGACAATCAATTTGACTTTGTGACCTGCCGACATTCGCTGCAGATTTTCAACCGTCCCGAGATGCTGCTGCGGGAGCTCTACCGCATCTGTAAGCCTGGCGGCCGTGTCTACATCACGAACGAAAAAAATTCGCATTGTCTCGGCGAACCACATGCTGAAACAATAAGATGGACTTACGAGGAAGTCGCCAAATTGTTCAGGTATTTCGACATGGATGTCGAGATGGGGCCGAAAAGCCGCCATCTCCTCGCTGACGCGGGGTTCGATAGTATCAAGGTCGATTCCTTTATGGTCACCAACCTTGACGGGGACCCCCAAGACTTCGCGGACATCATCGAAGCTTGGGAAAATGTCTATGCGGGTGAGATGGCCGTTCGACGGGGCGACTCGTTGGATTTTATTCGCAGGTTCCGGCAGGGATTCAAAGATCATGTCTTTGCTGCTCTTCACCCCAAGGGTTATGCAGGCTGGCCGATCTGGGCAGCCTCCGGCCGAAAGCCGCTATGATGGACGAGAGATCATTGAAGAGACCGACAAGACTAGGCTCATTTCGGGCAAAATTCATCTTGGTCGTCGGTGGAGCAGTCCTCTTTGACTTGCTGGTCAGCGGCGGGCTGGCACTTTGGAACGTTCAGAGGCTGTCGCGCGACGCAACCCTCGAAGTCGGACAGGGCCTTGAAGCGGCAAACCAGGAATACATTCGTACATATGCTGATTCCACCGCAGCCCAGGTGAGTTTGCTCCTGCGGCAGGTTCATAACGACGTCAGCACCTTGGCAGGTGTGCTCCAGGCGCAGATCGACGATCCCGAGCGTAATTCCGACGTCGGCGCGGCGATCGCTCGCACATCGCCCAGCAGCGTCAGCCTTGCTTACGATCAGACGGGAAAGTGGTCTCAGAACGCTCCGGGCTCCGTCTCGGTTGTCAGCGTCTGGAGTTACTTGCTCGGACAAGACCACAACCCAAAGCCTGACGTCCAGACCGATATCCAGACGAGCGCGGTTCTGGACCTTGTTGCACCGAGCCTGCTGCAGCACGGTGCTTCGAAGCTGCAGATGTATTACATCGGATCGAAAGAACGACCAATCTTCAGGACAGCGCCCTATACCGACCAGGCTCAAACCTTCGACCGCCTTTATCCGGGTCACAACGAGGCCAATTTCTGGGACTTCTTTTTTCCTGGACTTTATGAGTCCTGGCAGGGCTGGGCCAAGGATATGAAAACGCGGCCGGTCGCGGACGATATAACGCAGACAGCTCCATATACCGATGCCATTACCGGGAAACTGATCGTCAGTTTCTTTCATCCATTATGGACAGCCGACAGGAAGGATGTCGCCGGGACGGCTGGCGCGGACATAACACTCGACCAGCTCGCGCAGACTGTTGAAAATGTGAAAGTGGCCCAGTCCGGCTTTGGATTCCTCGCAATGTCCGACGGAAACGTTGTGGCGATCAACAGCACAGGCGAAAAAACGCTCGGTCTGCGTTCTGCGAGCGATGCAAGCGGAACCGGCGTGACCGGATTGGAGCGCTCCCTGAAGGGAAGCTCCCAGCCTGCCATAGCGAAACTGGCCCTTGACCGCGAACAGGGCATCCAACATTTGCTGTTGCAGCAGGACGGCAACCAGGTCCCCTACATCTTTATCGTGAAGAAGCTCCCCGCGACCAATCTCTGGCTCAGCGGCCCGGTTCGGCAAGAGGCAATGTCTCTTGGAGTGGTTGTGCCTGAACGAGAAATCGAAGCCTCCCTCTATGCGGCCCAGGCCAAGATTTCGGACGCTACGAACCGGATCGTGCTCTACCAAATTCTAGCGATCTTAATGTCGCTGCTTATTGTAACGATCGCGGTATTTGCGGCTTCGAAACGAATAACGGGCGGAATCAGTGCACTTGCAGATGCCGCCAGACGGATACAAGCGAAGGACTATTCGGTCAGGGTGGCCATAGCAAGTAAAGATGAGGTCGGCGAGGCTGGGGAAGCATTCAACCGGATGGCTGAGCAGATCAGCTATCACACCGAAAATCTCGAGCAACTCGTCGAAGAGCGAACCGCTCAAATCGAAGATGCAAAGGAAGAGATTTCGACACTGAACGCACAGCTCCAGCGAGAAAATCGACGTCTCGGAACAGAGCTCGCCGTCGCCGAGAGAATCCAGCTCATGGTTCTTCCGCTGCATCAGGAGCTTGAGGAGTTTCAGGCCCTCGAGATCGCAGCCTATATGAGACCGGCGGAAGAAGTCGGCGGCGATTATTATGACGTCTTGAAGAGCGGAAACCGATTGAAGATCGGCATCGGCGACGTCACCGGACACGGGCTCGAAAGCGGCGTATTGATGTTGATGGTTCAGTCCGTCGCCCGCGCCCTGCAGGAAGCCGGAAACACCGATGCAGTCAAATTTCTCACAGACCTGAACAGCGCCCTGTTTAAAAATATAGTGAGGACTAAAATCGATAAGCATCTCACTCTGGCGTTTCTTGACTACGACGGAAAAGAGATGATCCTGTCGGGACAACACGAGGAAGTTGTCGTCGTGCGGGCGAACGGCAAGGTCGAGCGCATAGACACCATGGATCTGGGCATACCGATCGGGCTGGAAGCCGATATTTCTGCCTTCATTAAAACCCGTGAAATAGCGTTCGAGAAGGGGGACGTCATACTCCTGCATACGGACGGCGTGACAGAAGCCGAAAACGACGCGGGAGAACTGTTTGGCATCGAACGTCTGTGCCGCGAAGCACTTCGCCTGAAGGATCAGAGCGCTGAGAAAGTCGTTTCCGGAATTGTAGCGACATTAATGCTCTTTATCGGATCGCAGAAGATTTACGACGACATCACGCTTCTCGCAGTGCGACATAGGTGAGACATGACGCCAACGGTATATGGTATCGAATCTCTGGTGGGCATAAGCCTGGATTCATGCACTCGCCTTACGTTAAGCGATGGACCGCTTCAGCTTGGATGGAAGCACTCAGGAATGACCTCGGACTTCATCGCGGAAGTCATGGCTCTGCCCTATTCACGGTCAAGGAAAGACTACGTGCAGGCGCATCATGACATCGGATATCTGAGCAATGAGTTGATCGAAAATGCCGTTAAGTTTCGACAGCCTGGGGAGATCCTCATTGAAGCCGGCATATTCGACGGAACCTTTTTAATAAGGGTCAAGAACACGATCGATGGCGTGACATCATCTCGGTTTCAGCTACTGCTGCATCGCCTTCAATCGAAGGACCCTGGGGAACTTCTTCTTGAGCAAATCGAAACCAATGCCATATCGGCAGCAAGCGGTTCGGGCTTGGGGTTGCTCACGCTTTTGAGCGACTATGACGCAAAAATGGCATGGGCATTCGAAGGGAATAATGACCGGCATATCATACTGACGACGACTGCGGCTGTGGCGATGCCACCCTCCTCCAATCTGTGAGCGAAGAATGGAAATCAGCGACGAAAACTTCCGCGTATGGGCTGAGAAAAACGAAGTGTATTTCGACGGCGTATTCAGGCTGGCCGGACCGGACGCCTATGCGCCGATTTACTCATTGGTATTCGGCCTGCTCCACGAGGGGCACAAACAGGTGACGTTCAACCTGACGGGTCTCGAATTCCTCAATTCCTCTGGCATAAATCTCTTGGCTAAGCTGACTATTGAAGCCAGAAAGATGGGCGACCTCCTGCTCGTTGTCAAAGGCACCAACCAATATCCTTGGCAGGCGAAGTCCCTCCCGAATCTCAAGAAGTTACACCCGCTTCTCGATTTGCGCTTGGCGTGATTCTCTTTCGGAGGAGAGCCAATTCACACCTCGACGCGCCGTCATAAATCGAAGCCAACGCCAACAGCTGCCGAATTCGAAGTATCCTTGGCTCTTCGCCAGCCCCCGCAGCGCCAGCCCGTGGTGATGGCGGCTCCGCGTCGCCCCACGCTTGGCAGCCCTCAGACGCTGCTGAGGAGGAGACTGGTCTCGCTGTTTGCGACACCGTCGATCATGCGCACCTCGCGTAGAACCCGGTCGAAGTCGGCAAGGCTTGCGGCCCGGATATCGGCGACAAGGTCCCAGTTGCCGTTGGTCGTGTGCAGCGCTGAAATCTCCGTCAGGCCACGGAGCTTTCGTATGACCTGGGTCGTCGATTTGCCGACAACCTCGACCATCATCACGGCACGCACGGCGTTGACGTCGTAGTCCTCCCGCACCCGGACGGTGAAGCCGAGCAGCGTACCCGTCTCCATCAGGCGATCCAGCCGGTTCTGAACTGTGCCGCGTGCGACACCGAGTGCATCGGAAAGCTTGCTCAAGGAAGCGCGCCCATCGGCGCGGAGGTGAGCGATAATCCGGCGATCCAGATCGTCGGGTGCGTATTTCGCGATGGTCATATTGCCTCCTTGCTAAATTCGCGCAAATGAACTGAACGAAATGCACAATTTACTGCCAGAATTAGCACAGATTTGAACTTTCGGCCAACATGCAGGACAGTTAGTCTTTCTCCTCGAGCATATGCAGGAGGAACTCAGCATGTCGTCGCCCCTTCCATCGGAAAAAGCTCTCGTACCCTTCGTCAGCGTCGAGAACATGATGCGTCTTGTCCACCACATCGGCATCGAAACCGTTTTGACCGAACTTACCGAGGTCATCGAGGCGGATTTCCGCCGCTGGGGATCGTTCGACAAAACCCCGCGCGTTGCCTCTCACTCCGGCGAAGGTGTGATCGAGCTGATGCCGACTTCGGACGGCGAAATCTACAGCTTCAAATATGTAAACGGCCACCCGAAGAACATGGCGCAAGGCCTGCAGACCGTGACGGCTTTCGGCCTTCTGGCAGAAGTTTCGACCGGCTATCCGGTACTGCTCACCGAAATGACCCTGCTGACAGCGCTGAGAACCGCCGCAACTTCAGCCATGGCCGCGCGGCACCTCGCACCTAAGGGTGCCCGCACGATGGCCATGATCGGCAATGGCGCCCAGGCGGAATTCCAGGCGCTTGCCATGAAAGCCGTTTGCGGCATCGATCACGTCAGGCTCTACGACATCGATCCGCTGGCGACGGAAAAGATGGTCCGCAACCTTGCAGGCACGGGGCTGACGGTGACCGCCTGCAGCTCGTCCCAATCGGCTATCGAAAATGCCGATATCATTACGACCTGCACCGCCGACAAGCAGTACGCGACGATCCTGACCGACAACATGGTTGGCTCCGGCGTCCACATCAATGCCATCGGCGGCGACTGCCCGGGCAAGACCGAGCTGCATCGCGACATCCTGTTGCGCGCCGACACCTTTGTCGAATATCCGCCACAGACCCGCGTCGAGGGCGAAATCCAGCAGATGGATGCCGACTATCCTGTCACCGAATTCTGGCAGGTTGTGACGGGACAGGCGACCGGTCGCCGCGATGCCAGTCAAATCACCCTATTCGACAGCGTCGGTTTCGCGATCGAGGATTTTTCCGCTCTTCGTTATGTCCGTGACAGGCTCAGGGGGACCGGGCTTTACCAGGACCTCGATATCATCGCCGATCCGGACGATCCGCGCGATCTGTTCGGCATGTTGCAGCGAGCAAGGCAGGCATAGGAGCGCGACGATGCCAAGACACGTCACATATTCCGTCCAGGCGCCCTCTGCAGTCGTCGTGGTCCGGCCGCACCACTTCACCGTGAATACCGAGACCGCCATCGACAACCTGTTCCAGTCCAGCCCGGATACGACGGAAGACCTTTCACTGGCGGCCTATGACGAAATCACCCGGGCGGCCGATGTGCTCAGAAGCCATGGCGTGAACGTGCATCTTTTCGACGACACCGGTACCGAGACACCGGATTCGGTCTTTCCCAACAACTGGTTTTCCACCCATGCCGGCGGTCATGTGGCGATCTATCCGATGAAGGCCGTCAATCGCCGGCGCGAGCGGCGCAGTGACGTCATCGAAATGCTGAAGAGCCAGTATCGGGTGCAGGAGGTGATCGACTATTCCGGCCTCGAGCCGGACGGACTGTTTCTCGAGGGCACCGGCGCCATGGTTCTCGATCACATCGATCGGGTGGCCTATGCCGTCCGCTCCGACCGCACCGATCCAATCGCGCTGGAACGCTTCTCGACCCACTTCAACTTCGAGCCGATGGTATTCGACGCGCGGGATGGAAACGGCGTCGCCGTTTATCATACCAATGTCCTGATGTGCATCGCCACCGACTTCGCCATGATCGGACTGGAGATGATGACCGATGCAGCAAGACGCCGGGAGGTCGTTCTAAGACTGGAGCGCTCCGGCCGCGGCGTCATCGCACTCACCAACGATCAGATCGCCTCCTTCGCCGGCAACGCTCTCGAACTCCAGGGAAATGCGGGGCGTATCCTTGCGCTCTCGACCACGGCGTTTGCATCCCTGAGCCGGGATCAACGCAACACGATCGAAGAGAGCGCCGAACTGGTCGCGCTTGATATCCCGACCATTGAGCGCGCCGGTGGATCGGTCCGCTGCACGCTCGCAGGCATCCATCTGACGCCGCGATGATTGCGTGCTGACGGTGGAATATTGCGACTGCCGTTTGACACTCTCGTGAAACTCAGCGAGGCATCTTGTATGAAGTCGACATCCTTTCGATAACGGGCGCCGGCCAAGTTTTTTTGACCTCGCAAATGGGGGAGGAAAAATTGGGGGGAACAAGCATGGACCAAACCAGCCGCCGACAAGGAGCCCGCAAAATTGCAAGCCTCGGCCTGGCGGCATGGGTGCTGCTCCTGCCGATCGCACTGGTCTCTTTGGGGATTTGGCAGACACAGCGTGCAGCCGAAACGCTTGAACATGCGCGCCGTTCTTCGGCCGAACTCTCGACGACCCTGGCTCAGGTGAAAAACATCGCGGCATCCGATCCAACAGCCATTCTGACCTTCCAGGGAGCGGGTGAGCCCACCTCCCTTGCCGCCCTGGTCGCCGTTTCGCAAATCGAGGCAGCCCTTTCTCAGGCCGACGAGGAGCTGGAAATCTCGCAGATCCGCCGGCCACTGGTTTGGGGAACGATCGGCGGAGCCGTAGTTGTTTTTTTCGGCGGTGCGCTGGGACTGATGGCGGCCGGTATTTCCGGGATCCGCGCGCGCGTCTCCCAACGCCAACTGATCGCGAGCTTTCAACGTCTGCGGTCGCTCCTTCCGTTCATTCTTGCGACCGTTGTGATCGGGTTTTCTATCGGCGTCATTTCGGCGGCCCTGTTCGAAGCAGTCAGCATGGGACTATGGGCAGATTTTACCACGGGCAGTGCCAAGCTTTTCGCGGTCGCCGTCGTCCTCGCCGTCATCGCAGCCTACAGCGCCTTCACGGCGCTGCGTGGCTTGAAAGATGTCTTTGCCCTGTTCACACCCGAACCGCTTGTCCCGGCGGGACGCGTCATCGAAGAAACGGAGGCTCCGGAACTTTGGCGTTTCGTCCGCAGCCTGGCCGGGCGGCAACACGCTTTGTTGCCCGACACGATCATCGTTGGCCTCGGCCAGGGCTTTTTCGTAACGGAGAGCCAGCTGCGTCTCTGGCCTGAGGACAGACTGGTGACCGGACGGTCGCTCTATCTGCCTGCGGCCTATCTTGATCTTCTCGACCAGGCCGAAATCGCGGCAATCATCGGCCATGAGCTCGCCCATTTTTCTGGCGAAGACACCACCTATAGCCAGCAATTCACGCCGATTTATGCAGGCCTCTGGCGTGCTCTTGCAGCTCTTGGACGCGCCGACGGTGGTCGCTTCGTCCTGTATCCGGCGGTGAAGCTCGGCTTTCACGCCATGCAGCGGTTCGATCATGCCGTCGCACACTGGAGCCGGCTGCGAGAATTCGATGCTGACCGTAGCGGCAGTCTGCTGGCGACGCCGGCAGACGCCGCCTCGGCTCTCATCCGCACGGGGATTATCGCTCCCGCCGTCGCCTATGTTCTTCAGCGCGCATATGCCGGACCGGATGATACCGGTTCCGATGATGCCTGGCCTGACCTCGTCGCGCAGACAACGGAACTGGTCACCACCAATGGATGGAGCGATCCGATGCCCCTTTTGGGAGATCGGCAACCGCATCCGACCGACAGCCATCCGCCGACGATCCAGCGGATATCGGCCCTCGGTGTGGAAATTGGCGATGACCTGCTGAGACGAGCGATGCGTCAGCCGGAGCCGGGAGCTCGCTCTTTTGCGGACGATCTGTTTTCGGATTGGGCCGGACTATGCCGTCTGTTGAGCAAGGATTTCATCGACGACGCGCGCATGATGCGTGACCGCCGTCGCGAAGTGCTTGAAAAGGTGGTTGCCGGGGCCTCACAGGAGACCGTCGTCTACGACAACGTCAAGCCGATGATCTGGACGATGGTGATCGTCGCCATGATTTTCGCCGGATTTGGCCTGACGGTCGTCTTTCTCAGCGGCCAATTGGGCCTCGGCTACGATGAATTCGCACAGTCACTGATCGCCGCGATCACCGCCTTTGGCGCTGTCACCTCCCTTCTCTACGCGGCCTTTCTGTATCGGAGCGCGGCACGACCGCTCATGGTGCTGACCCCGGATGCATTGCTCGCCTCCAGACTGGACAAGCCGGTTGCCTGGACGGATGTTGCGGGCTACGCGGTCTACGCATCGAGCCGTTTTGCCCTGCGCCTCTGGCTCAATCAGGATGCGCCAGTGCCAAAAAAACATTGGCGTGCGATCTATAGCAAAATCGACCGCCGGCAGCGCATCATCACGCTGGGTGCCCTGGGGATTAAAGGGATGAAGGCCGCCGACTTCAGCGCACTCGTCGGCCGGTATCACGAGGCCGCTTACGCCCGACAGGAGCTCGCCGCCGCTATGTTGCACCCGTCCCGCGATGCGTCCGCAGACGAGACAGCCGGAAAATACTGAGCAGCAATGAGCTCAACCGATGGCCGCTTCGCGCGAAGAGGGAATCGTTAAGCATTTCAGGTCGTCTAAGACCATTGCCGGAGCGGCATCGGACCTCGGTCCGATGTGCAATGCGCGATCACCGTCTAACCTCTCCTATCTGCTCAAGCCGTGTATCTGCCCGGCGCTTGATCTGATTTGGAGGAAAACAATGCGGATCGCAACCTTAGCGTCCCTGGCCGCGCTCTCGCTGGCTCTTGCGGCGAGCCCGGCAACAATTGCCGGAATCGATATGACCGCACTGGCGAAGAACGGTGGAAACGGTGGCGGCAACGGTGGAGGCAATGGTGGAGGCAATGGTGGCGGTCACGGCGGCGGCAGTGGAAACAGTGGCAACCATGGCAGCAACAGCCAGGGTGGCAGTTCAAACCACGGCAACTCCAAATCTCAAGGCGTGAAAGGCAAATCCACCGAGGCGACAAGCAAGTCGAAGTCCGCGAAGGCAGACGAGACTAAAATCGGCACGAAAGAAAAAAACCTGTCGGCGCAGCTTGCGGGTCTGAACTCCTTGAAGCGGAACTATAAGGCACTGATGCATACGTCGGATCCACGCATGACCGCTATCGCGGCCTATGCCGTGGCTTATGCCCAATATGAACTCGACAATGGAATCGAGCCCGCAGCCGATGACCCTCTGTTGGGGGATCAGGCGCTGGAGGACGCATTGGCTTCAGCGACGAAAACCGGAGAAGTCAGCCCGGCGGTTTTGGACGAAGCCAAAACCATCTTGGGGGTTGGCGACGCAAACGGGAAGATCGATCAAATCCGCACCTCTCTGGAGAACGCGGCGCCGGTGACATCAGACGAATAGCCGAGAATTCAGGTGCGAGCGGTGTGGAGCTGACAAGTATGGCTCCGCACTAAACTACGAAAGAGCATTTCCGCTTTGTTTGAGTACGGATATGCTCTTTTTTTTGCAGACACAGAACCCTCTGTTGAAACTGCTCCAAGATGAATGCGCCTCTATCAGCCCAGTTCATCGAACAATTTCACGACGCCAAGTCATCATCGTTATTCCCTATTTATCAGAAGGCCGGGCGGGCAAACAGGTTCTCCTGTCGCTCATAGCCCAGATGCCGTCGACGCTGCGCTCGACCCAAAAGCGACACTCCACCTGAATCATGAGACCCTTCCCGAACTTCCGGCCCAAGCTTGAGCTCACCTTGCTGGATGTAGGATCATCCGGCTTTAACGCGGGATGACCACAGTGGAGGTCAGCCGCCCATGCTTTAAGGCGAACGGTTTTTGCGGCGCGTTCTGCGATTTCGCTGGTCGTAATTTTCTCGAAAGTGCGCCTGGTCATCTCAAGCGGATCGCGGCCGGATATTTCGGCGCTTGATCGCGTTGAATTCCAATCCTTCGGTTAAGAGCCAAGTGAATTGTTGAGGAAACGAATTATAATACTATTGAATCCAGAATACAATGGATTGAAAAAGGATGAATTCTTCAGGTATTTTTATAAATTTTATTTTCAACGGTTTGATAATTTCACTATTTTTCTTTATGCACACTTACTGATACTTACGTGAACGCATAAAGAACTTTCGAGCATTCCAGCTGTTGCGAGCAGTGTTTTCTAGGCTTCACGCCTGATTTGGAACGAAGGCGGATCAAAACGAGTTCCCAGAACGGCTGAGTTGAAACCGGTTATGGCTCTGCCTCGCCGGTCCCTATCCCCACGGCGGAACTCATCGAACAGCGCCCCGGTCGCTCTCGATGCATCGGCGGGCGGCGTGATGCCACGTTCACCGCCCGCGGGCATCATTGCAAACTGAAGGTATCGTAACCACCTTAAAGCTGACGGCAGCCATGTCACGGGCGCTGCTGTTTGAGGGCAATTACCCTAGCCCCAGCAAGGAGGACGTCGTGTCTTCCACTCATTTGTCAGAAATTGATGATCCAACCGACATCGGCCTTATCAGGACAGTCCTTCGAAGTGCCGGCTTTCGGGGCAGCCACGCTGTTGCAGACTCCGAAGAAAAGCGTGCCGCGCTTACCTTTCTCAAATCGGAGTTTCGAAATGGCGTATCCTCGGAAAACGAATTGTTGTCGGCGCTGAAACGTCGAGACGATCTTTTGCCGCCGGCACTTCGGCGAATGCAGGGGATATAGCAAACGACGTCGCGATCGCCTGAAAAACAGACAGTAGTGACATGACCCTGTCGTTTCCCAGTGCGGCGCGCAGTTGCGATGAGACGAAACACGGCATCCGTTTTTGTAGGCCATGACAGCAAACCTCGAGGCGGAACCCCGTATTTGCAGGTGGCAGCACATTTCCAGCCGGTGCGACCGCTCGACCTTTCGTAAACAGGGAGCTTGTGTAGGCGCGCGCAGCACTCATGAAGGCGCGTTTAAACTATCTCAGTTTCGATCTTCGGACTGTGCTATGATGAGCAATGGCAGAGTTCTCCGCACTTGAAGCAGCCACGCGACGGGTCACCGATGATCGAATCCAGATCGCGGTCCAGGAAGCCGAAATTGCCGGGGGCGTTCTCCGGGGCGAATCTACGTCTTTGGCTCGAGAAAAGCTCAAGAGCTGTTTGCAAAATCTTCGATTTCACATCTTTGCGCGTGACCTGATCCAAGCGAGGATAAGCGTAGATCATCACCTGCCGCCCATGTCGAGGACATGAGTTCCACGAAACTGCATTCAACGACGAGCCGTAAATTCATTGCGTTCCCGCCTTCCTTCCCCAGACTGGTGCTCCCCGATGATGACCGATATTGAGCCGAAGGAGCTTCAGGCACGTTCCCTCGCCCATTTGGGGGAGAGGGTTGGTGTGAGGCAGCTCTTGAGCTTCGACGGCGCGCGCAAGCTCATCCCTCCAATTCGATGATCGCGCAGCCATAACCTTCGAGATCGAGCCGGCCGGCAACGGGGTTTTCATCATTCAGGAGATCACGGCCAGCGGGGACGCCGCCGATGGCCGCCGGCTGGTCGGTGTAGTTCTGGATGAACAGCAGCCGACGGTCGTCATTCATCCGCATGGTCACCTCGACACCCTCGGGAAGCTCGCCGATCAGCGGCTCGATGCCGACGGGTGCAAACAGCCGCCCGGCAAGCGCTGCCGTCAGATCCGGCGTGAGATAGGTGCCGACATAGACCACCTGCCCTTTACCGACCTTGCGCGACGTCGCCATCGGCTGGCCCTCGGCATAGCGGTTCGACCAGGCCGCGACCACTTCGACATCGCCGTCGGTCGCAAGGTTTTCATAAAAATAGCCGGCGGCCAGTTCGCGGTTGCCAATCTTGAAGCGGCGCTCGCGCCGGTGCGATTCCGCCGGCTTGTTCGGAGGAATGACAAGCCCGCCCGAACGCTCCATCACATCGAACAGCCCGTTGGCGCCGGGGGCAGCAAGACGGCCGAAATCCTCGACGCGCACGCCTGTGAGCTGAGACAGCGAGGTGCCGGGCGCGGTCTCGCGGATGACGTGGTTGTCTTCGTTGCGCGTGCCGGTGCGCGCGCCGATGACGACAGTGCCGCCATGCTCGGCGAAGGATTTCAGCCTTTCTGTCCATTCGTCCTTCCACATCACCCAATGGGGGACATAGAGCAGCTTGAGCTTGGAAAGATCGTCCTCGGGATGAATGAAGCCGCAGGCAATGCCGCGGTCGTAGCAATATTGGTGCAGCAGGATCGCATCGTCCTGTGGGCTCGGCAGGCCGATTGGATAGGTCTTGTGAGCTTCCTGATTGTCGAAGTCGGATCCGGCGATGCCGACATCCATACGCACATAGGTGCCGAGGATCTTGGGCGCTAGCGCGGTCATCTCGGTTGCGAAGCGTTTCGCCTCGTCATAGCGATGGCGGGCGACGTCGTCGTGGTCGATGATGCCCATCCAATAGATCTCGGCGCCGAAATGCGCGGGGCGCCAGCGGAAGAACATCAACCCGTCAGCGCCATGGGCGACCGAGGAGAGCGCCATGCGGCGCAGTTCGCCCGGTTCCGGCGTCAGCGTGCAGAAGCCCGGCTGGCTGCCGAAGCCCGATTGCTGCTCGGGAACGATGTAGTTGCCGGAAAAACCGCGGCAGATATCGAGGTGCAGCGCTTGGACCTTGGCGTGGTTTCCGAGCCGTTGGAACTCGTCGTAGAGCATCGGATAGATATCGTAGCCGACGAAATCGAGATCGGTGGTGAACTGGCCGCGAAAGTCGATATCTCTGAGACCCCCGAGATTGTGGAAGACGAACCAGGAGGGTTTCACGGCGCGCAGGATCTCGACCTGGTCGTGCTGGAAGCGCGCCGTCGAAAAGGCCAGGAAACGGTGATAATCCTGGAGATGTCCGGGGCTCGGGAAGGTCGGGCCGAACTCGATCGGCAGCACCACCTGGTCGAAACTGTCATAGGCCGTCGCCCAGAAATCGCCGCCCCACGCCGTGTTGAGCTTGTCGATTTCGCCATATCTGCCGGCCAGAAAGGCCTGGAATTCGGTGAGCGTCGCCTTCGAAAAACTCTCCGGCATGCTGGTATTCAGCTCGTTGTCGGTCTGCCAGCCGACGACAAAGGGATTGTCGCGATAGTGCTCGGCCATCGCTTTGGTGATGCGCCGGCTGTGTTCGCGAAAGACCGGGCTCGCCGTGTCGCAATGCTGCCGCGAGCCATGGCTCATCGGTCGGCCCTTGCCGTCGACCCTCAGAATCTCTGGATGCGCCACGCTCAGCCAGCGCGGCGGCGTTGCCGTCGGCGTGCACATGATCGTGTCGATGCCAAAGCGCCCGAGCATGGCGATGGCACGGTCGAACAGATCGAAATCGAAGGTGCCGAGCTTCGGCTCGAGAATATGCCAGGCGAATTCGGCCATTCTGACCACGTTGAAGCCGGCCTTCGCCATGCGCTCGGCGTCGCGCTCCCAGTAGCTTTCGTCGACGTGCTCGGGATAATGCGGGGCGCCGACGAGGAAGCGGTCGGTCTTGACGGAGTTCCATACGGAAAGGTTTGCGGTCTTGTCGGACACGGTGATGTTTCCTGTGATTATCTGTCGAGGATCGTCTTGCGGGCGCTGATCGTACGTCCGCCGTCGGGCGAGAAGAGATAAAGTTCGCTGGCGTCGAGCTTCAGCGCCACGTTCTGGTCGGCGGTAACGGGCGCGACATAGCTGAGCTGCACCGTGATGTTGCCGGTGCCGCTTTCCGAGGCGATGGTCCTGAGATTGCCGGCGTCGATATAGAGGATGGTTTCGCGCCCGAGATGCTCGACCAGTCGGACCGCGCCGTTGATCGCCCCGCCTTGGGCAGCGTCGGCGACCAACGATATGTTTTCCGGCCTTACACCCAGCGTCAGGCTGGCGCCCTTCGGCGGCACCGCGGCCTCCGCCAGTTCGACAGTCACCGGCACAAGGCCCGGCGCCGAAACCGTGATATTGCGGCCGGACACCTCGTCGATGGTAACGCCGAGGAAGTTCATCCGCGGGGCACCGAGAAAGCCCGCGACGAAGAGGTTGTCAGGGTTGCGGTAGAGTTCGAGCGGTGAGCCCACCTGCTCGATTATCCCCTGGTTCAAGACGACGATCCGGCTCGCCATGGTCATGGCCTCCACCTGGTCGTGGGTGACGTAGACCATGGTGGCGCCGAGTTCGGCATGCAGGCTGCTGAGCTCGACGCGCATCTGGGTTCGAAGTGCTGCGTCGAGGTTCGACAACGGCTCGTCGAAGAGGAAAACGTCGGGCGAACGGGTGATTGCCCGGCCGATCGCCACGCGCTGCCGTTGGCCGCCGGAGAGCTGCTTCGGCCGCTTTTCCAGCTGGTCGGTGATCCTCAGGATCTTGGCGGCGCGCGCCACCGCCGCCTCGATCTCGGCCTTCGGGCGCTTGGCCATGCGCAAACCGAAGCCCATGTTCTCCGCCACCGTCATATGCGGATAGAGCGCGTAGGACTGGAAGACCATGGCGATGCCGCGGTCCCCAGGCTCCTGTTTGCTGACGTCGCGGCCGTTGATCAGGATCTGGCCGGAGGAGATCTCCTCCAGGCCGGCGATCGACTTCAAAAGCGTGGACTTGCCGCAGCCGGAGGGGCCGACCATGACGATGAACTCGCCTTGCGCTACGGAAAGATCGATGCCGCGCAGCGCATGATAGGCGCCGTAATTCTTGTTGATCTGTCGGAGTTCGAGACTGGTCATGCGTCCTGGCTCTCTGCTGTTGAAACTTGGAACTTTAGGAGATCGCTCATCCCTTCACCGCTCCCATCGTCAGGCCGGCGATGAAGTGGCGCTGCATCAGGAAGAACATGACGACGGGCGGCACGGCGACGACGATGGTGCCGGCGGAAATCAGGTTCCAGGCCGACACCCATTCGCCGCGAAGATTGGCAAGGCCGGCGGTAACAGGCTTGACGGAGTCGCTGACGGTCAGCACCACGGCCCAGAAATAATCGTTCCAGATGAAGGTGAAGATCAGGATGGCGAGCGCGGCAAGGGCCGGCCGCACCAAGGGGATCGCCACATGCACCAGCGTCTGGAAAGGAGAGGCCCCCTCGGCGCGGGCCGCCTGGAACAGTTCATCGGGAAGTGCTCCAATGAAATTGCGCATGAACAGCGTTGCAAAGCCGGTCTGGAAGGCGACGTGGAAGATGATCAGCGCCGCCGTGGTGTCGATCAGGTCGAGCCGGACCATCAGGTCGCGTACCGGGATCATCATGATCTGGTGCGGCAGGAAATTGCCGCCGACGAACAGCGCGAAGATCAGCATGTTGCCGGGAAAGCGGTAGCGCGACAACACATAGCCGGCGAGCGTGCTCAGCACCAGGACGCCGATCACCGAGGGAATGGTGATCGTCAGGCTGTTGAGGAAGTAGCGGGCCATCGGTGTCTGCGTGAAGACAGCCGTGTAATTGTCGACCACGCCGATGCCGGTCGGCCATCCCCACAGATTGCCGCCCATGACATCCTCGGTCGAACGGAACGAGGTGAGGATGATCGCAAACAGCGGGCAGAGCCAGAGCAGAAGGACGATGACGACGGCGAACACATAGAGGCGGCGCTGCCAGACGTCGGCTTCGGGAATGGGACGAGGATACATCAGCCTCCCCTTTCTTCTGTATGGATGATGCGGCTGAGGTACCAGACTATGAAGGCGGCCATGATCACAAACAGCACGGAGGCGATCGCCGCGCCGTAACCGAAGCGGTAGGAGAAGATCGACTGTTCGAACATCTGGTAGGCGAGAACCGAGGACGAACCGAAAGGGCCGCCATTCGTCATCACCGATACCATATCGAAGGACCTGAGTGCCCCGACCACGGTGACGGCAATGGCGATGAAAGTGACCTGGGTCAGCTGCGGCAGCACGATGTGCCACAACATGTTCCAGCCCCTCGCCCCATCGACACGCCCGGCACCGATCAGCTCTTCGCTGAGATTGTTGAGCCCGGCGAGATAAAGAACCATGCAGAAGGTGATCTGCGGCCAGAGTGCTGCAATCACGATGGCGAAAGTGACGAAATGCTCGTCGGAGAGAACCGCCGGCGCCGTCGCCCCGAACGCCCTGAAGATCAGCGCGAGCAACCCGAACTCCGGCGTATAGACCCAGGTGAAGACGACGCCGACCGTCACCGAGGCGAGCACCAGCGGGATGAAGAACAGCGACTTCAGGAAGCGCATGCCGCGAATTTTCTGGTTGACCAGCAGCGCGATGGCGAGCCCGATCGGCGGTGCCGCCATGAACATTACCAGCCAGATCAGGTTGTTCTTCAGCGACACGTAGAATTGCGGATCGTTGTAGAGCTCGACGTAGTTGCCGAAGCCGATCCAGACCATCGGGCCGAAGCCGTCCCAGTCGTGCAGGCTGATCCAGAGGCTCCTGACGGCCGATAGCAGGATGACGGTGAAGAACAGCAATATCGCCGGCGCGATGAGTAAAGTCGGGGTGAGCCACCAGCGCTGGCGGCGCCATAACATCAACATCTCAAGAACCTCATTAATACAGGAGCAGACTCATGCGTGCTCCGGGAGCAGAGGCGCACCTCCCCCAAGGGGTGGAGGCAAACAGCCTCCACCCCTTGGGAACAGCGGTTCGCCGCCGCCCCTGGGAGAGCTGCTAGATCTTGTAGATGCGCTTGCGCGTGCCCTCGAGGCGCGTCAGGATGGCCTTGCGCCGGTCGGGCTTGGCCATGAACTCCTGGAAGCCGACGAGGCCGGCCTGCGCCATATCGGGGTCGCTGTCGCGGTCGTAATATTGCGACGTGCCCTGCACCGTCTTCATCGTCTCGACGGCGACGTTGACCAGCGGGTCTTTGCTTGGCGGCAGATCGTGGCGTGGCGGCACATTGCCGCCCGGCTCCAGATAGGCCGCCAGATTCTCGGGCTTGTAGAAGTAGGCGAGGAATTCGCGCGCGCCCTGCTTGTTCTTGGCCTTGGCGGGAATGTGGATCGAGTTGACCGAGAATTCCTCGTAGTGGCCGATCTTGGCGTCGAGCACCGGGAAGGTCGCGTAAGAGAGCTGTGGCAGATCTTCGGCGGTGAAAGCCGAGCGCAGGAAAGCGCCGAGATTCATCATGCCGGCCTTCTTCTGCGCCAAGAGCGCCGCGGCCTCCTGCCAGCCGAAGGACGTGTGGTTCTCCGTGAAGAACCCCTTCGAAATCATCGCCTCCCACTGGTCGAAAACCGCTGTCAGCGCGGGATCGAGATAGCTCATCTCGCCGTTCATCAGCGCCATATGCTTGTCGAGGCCATTGATGCGAAGGTTCATCTGGTCGAACCAGCCGGCCGCCGGCCACAATTCCTTGGTGCCGATCGCAACCGGCGTGATGCCCGCGGCCTTGCACTTGTCGCCATAGGCCATGAACTCTTCGGCCGTCTTCGGCACGGTCAGACCATGTTGCTCGAACACATCCTTGCGATAGAACAAGCCCCAGAGCGTGCCTCCGGTGGGAAGGCCATACTGCTTGCCGTCGTCGGTGACGGCGCCTGCCGTCGCGCCGAGGACGTCCTTATATTTCTCTTTCTCGAAAAGGTCGGAGATGTCGTCGAACAGGCCGCGCTTGACGAAGGCGCGCATGCGGTTGCCCGAAAACCAGGAGCAGACGTCGGGCGCGCCGGCGACGAGATAGTTGCGAATGGCCGTCTTGTGGGCCTCGTGGTCCATATTGTTGATGACGACATTGACGCCGGCTTCCTTGCTGAAGCCCGCGGCAATCGCCTTCAGCGCATCGAGTGCGGCACCATTGTTTTCGGCGGAAATCATCGTGACCTCCTGGGCTTGCGCGATCGCCGGGATCGGAAAGCTGCCGGTGACCGCTGCGGCGGAAACCAGCCCCGCGCCCTTCAGGAAGCGTCTGCGGGTGGTCGTCGGAAATTGCTTCAAAAATGTCATTGAATTCCTCCCAGTTGATCGATCAACATCTCCCGACCGTCGCCTCCTCCATGAAACGACCGACCAGGCATTCAACGCTGCGATCCGCTCGGCGATTCCAGCGATAATCCGCCTGGCTGAGTTGATCCGCGGCCGAACTTATGCATAGATCTTTGCAGCCCGCAATAATTAATTTACAAAATTAAGGAATGCATCGTGAAGTTAAAAGGCGACCAGACCACGGCGAGAGCCATGAACCGACGCCTCATCCTCAACCTTCTCCGGCGGGAGGGGCCGAGGAGCCGCGCCGACATCGCGACGGTGATTGGTTTAAGTCCTGCCGCCGTCACCTTTGTCGTCGCCGACCTTCTGGAGGAAGGCATCGTCATCGAAGGGAAGACCGTGCCCGGCCTCACCGGCCGCCGCCCGATCCCGGTAGATATCAACTACGAGCACGCACTCGCCGTTGGCTTCAAACTGATGGTCGACTCGGTGGAGTGCGTGGCAACCGACCTTGCCACCAACCCCGTCGCCGCCATGCGAGTAAACCTCGACGGCCACGACCCCGATAAGGTCGCCGACCTGCTGGCGGGCACCGTGCCAGAACTGGTAAAGCTCGCCGGCCGGCCGGATGCGAAGCTCGCCGGCATCGGCATCTCCATGCCCGGTGTCATCAATCACGAACAGACGGCCTGCGTGCGCAGCCACCGCTTCAGCTGGAACAACGTCCCCCTCGCCTCGCTCGTCGCCAGCCGTGTCCATGTACCGGTCTGGCTGGAGGACGACACCAACGCTTATGCCATTGCCCAGCAGCTCTTCGGGCTCGGCCGCCAGCATCGCAACATGGCCGTCCTCGCCGTCGGCGTCGGCATCAGCTGCGCGCTTGTCATCGACGGTAAGCTCTACCGCGGCGCAAACGGCGCGGCCGGCAAGTTCGGCCACACCCTCTACGAGGAGAACGGCCGGCTCTGCGAATGCGGCAAGCGCGGCTGCCTGATGGCCTATCACTCCGAAGCATCGATGCTGAGACGCTGGCGGGAAGCGACCGGCCGCGAGGAGCTGGGACTGCCGGAATTGTCGGCTGCGCTCGCATCAGGCGATGCCGCCGCCCTCGCCCTCGTCGCCGATTCCGGCCGCGGCATCGGCACCGCCCTTGCCAATCTCATCAACATCACCGATCCCGAAGTCATCGTCGCCGGCGGCGAAGCCGTCTCCCTCGGCGAGCCTTTCCTGACGCCACTGCGTGAAGCCCTCGCTGCCCGGACCTTCCGAACCGCCCCGCCCCTCTTGCCCGACTGGGAGGACAATTCCTGGGCTCGGGGCGCCGCTGCCCTCGTCACCCAGAAAATATTCGACTTCGAATCCTCCGGCGGCATCACGGACATCGCCAATCTCGCCGGCGTCAGACCTGTGGACTCGTCGTCGGCAGCGTAGTGATACACTGGATTACAAAAATAGGAGGTTTCAGACACATCCCTGGTTCAATCCTCAGGTGAAATCCGGACGCGACCCAATGGTCGAGATTGGTTTAAATCCAGAAAGGATGACCACATGAAAATGATCCAGGCTATCGCGCTCGCCTTTGCTCTCGGCGGCGCAGCAACAGCACATGCAGAACAGCCGCTGCAGCGCACCGATCTCATCAGGAACGATATCGACGTGCCCGGCCACGAGGCCATTCAGGTCCGCGTCGATTTCGCGCCGGGCGTTCTCGCCCCCGATCACTCACATCCTGGCGAGGAGATCGCTTTCGTCATTGAGGGAACGCTGGAATACCAGCTCGAAGGCAGACAGCCGGTTACCCTTAAAGCCGGCCAATCCCTCTTCATTCCATCAGGCGTCGTTCACTCGGCGAAGAACGTCGGCAGCGGCAAGGCTTCGGAATTGGCAACCTACATCGTCCGCAAGGGAGAGACGCTCGTCGTGCCTGCGAAGTGAGTCAGTCGTAGAAACCCGCGTCTGGATCGGGAGCCGCCGCTGCACGAAGCGCTGACCCCAGAACCTTCAGGACCGCGCCGCTTGCGTGGGAGCGCCGTTTCGCCCTTGCGGTCGCTTTCCATTCACGGCAGCATCGCCATACGGATTGATGGAATTCGCATCCCCAGTCATCTGAACCTCTCACACTCAGGAGGATTACCATGGCAACGCTGGAGCGGCCGTCCTTTATCGTCCATTGGAGCGAGATCGAACGGCCGGACGACTCGCACTATGACGATGACGACGAACTGATGAGCATTGGCGCGCCTTTCGGACGATATTTCGGTCTGGCAAAATTGGGCATTCATCACGAGCGCTTGCCGCCTGGCCGGCGCACCTCCTTTCCGCATGCCGAGAGCGCCGAGGAGGAATTCGTCTACGTTCTCGAAGGCGAGCCCGATGTCTGGCTTGACGGCCATCTCTATCGCCTGAAACAGGGCGACGCCGTCGGATTTCCGGCCGGCACCGGGATCGCCCATAGTTTCCTCAACAACACGCAAGCCGAGGTGCACCTCCTTGTCGTCGGTGAGCGCCACAAGGCCGAGAACCGCATTTTCTACCCGCTCCACCCTCACCGCCGACCGCTGCACGATGATTGGTGGGATGACCATCCCACCCACGCCCTCGGTCCCCACGATGGAATGCCGGACCTGGTGCGGGAAGCAAAGGGGCGCGGAAACAGCGAATAGATCGGCCAGGGTGATTGCTTGTCGCAATGTCGGCGTCGCGCAAAGCGGAGACCAACGCCTGCTTGGAGCTTTGACGGGTCACTGCGGTGCCTCCGCATTCAGCAGGTGGATGGTGATCTCGCGAGAAATGCCGCGATCACCGCCATCGCAATTTGCCACGGTCGACGAAAACGGGTGAGCGAAATTGTCGAGGCCAGCACCTGCCGCTGGCAGACCTGGCCGGGGGCCATAGCCATAAGAGCAACTCTTGCGCTTTCCCGACATTGAGCGAGCGAGAGCCCAGCCGTCACAACGGATCGCTGATACCGATCAAAGAGAACTTGTCGAACCATGATGGATGGTATTCAGTCCGAAGCCCCGGCGCAACCATGGCAAAACGGCATCGAGCTGTCACGGCAGATGGATGACTCAAGATGAGGGGCAATCCGCGGCGCCTAAGATTGCTCGCTTTCGCAGTATGCCGACAGCAGTCATTGCGATCGCGGCGATAAACCACACACATAGCAATCGATCGGAGCCCAAATGTCCACCGCCGCTTTGCCTGAACCGCCATACTATATGGTCAGTTTTTCCTCTCAACGAACAAAGCTCGACAACGGCTATGGCGAGATGGGTTATGCGATGACGGAACTTGCAAAACAGCAGCCAGGTTATCTCGGCTTCGAAAGTGCTCGCGGGGCAGACGGTTTCGGCATACTCATCTCCTATTGGAAGGATGAGGATAGCATTCGAGCCTGGAAATCAGTCGTCGATCACATTCAGGCGCAAAATCGCGGTCGGTCAGACTGGTATACTCGGTACGAAATCCGTGTTGCGCTCGTCACGCGAGCCTATGGATTCAATATTGAAGAGACATGAGTTGACTCGTTGAAGAATCTTGCCCCCTAAAACGTATCCTCTGTAAAGCGACGGACAAGCCTACCGCGCAAACCTGCGGGCGCCGGCGACGCAGAGGATGACGGCAACCGTCACGGCGAGCATGGCCCAGGTCACGGGCTCGTGCAGCAGGGTTGCGGCGAGCGCCAGCCCGAAGAACGGCTGGAGCAGCTGCAGTTGGCCGACGGCGGCGATGCCGCCCTGCGACAGGCCGCGATACCAGAAGATGAAGCCGATCAGCATGGAAAACAGCGAGACATAGGCAAGGCCAAGCAGCGCCGGCGCTTCGATGCCAGAGAAGGTCTCCGGCCTATGGAAAAGCGCGACCGCGACCGTCACCGGCAACGACAGCACGAGCGCCCAGGAAATCACCTGCCATCCGCCGAGCGTGCGCGAAAGCCTGCCCCCTTCGGCATAGCCGAGGCCGCAGATGACGACTGCCGCCAGCATCAGGAGATCGCCGACCGGCGAGGCCGTCAGCCCCTGCGTCATTGCGAATACCCCCACCAGCGCACTGCCGAGAACCGAAAAGAGCCAGAACGCCGGCTTCGGCCGTTCTCCGCCACGGACCACGCCGAAGATCGCCGTCGCGAGTGGCAGCAGGCCGATGAAGACGATCGAATGGGCTGACGTGACATGCTGCAGCGCCAGCGCCGTCAGCAGGGGGAAGCCGACAACGACGCCCAGCGCCACGACTGCAAGGGAGAGAATGTCACGCCGGCTCGGTCGCTTCTCTCTGAAAGCGATCAGCAGGCCAAGGGCGAGAATGCCGGCGATCGCCGCGCGCGCTACGGTGAGAAAGACCGGATCGAACTGCATCACCGCCACGCGCGTCGCCGGCAGCGATCCGCTGAAGATCACCACCCCGATAAAACCATTGATCCATCCCGATGCCATGCGGTCCATCTCGCGCTCCATGATGCGCTGCACTCCTTCATTCTCTCGCTCTTATCGGCCAACACGGATGGTTATGACAGTCACAGTCTGATACAATTTCGTCAAACTGTAATGGTGCGGAAGGCAATACGGATGAACGAAGGACGGACACGCGTGGAGATGGTTGTTGCAACAATCAGGCAGCGCATCGCCGCCCGCAGCCTGACGCCCGGCGCAAGGCTGCCCTCGGTCCGGGGGCTGGCGGCGACGTTGAAGCTGTCAACATCGACAGTCGTCGACGCTTATGAACGGTTGGTCGCCGAAGGCGCGATCCTGGCAAGACCAGGCTCGGGATTCTACGTCGCCAACCAGGCAGCGCCCTTTGCGCTTGCCGAGGCCGGACCGAAGCTCGACCGCGCGGTCGATCCGTTCTGGATATCGCGGCAATCGCTGGAGGCCGGCGAAGCCGACCTGAAGCCTGGCTGCGGCTGGCTGCCGCCCTCCTGGCTACCGGGGGAGAGCATGCGCCGCGGGCTCAGAACGCTTGCCCGCGCCGACGGGCCGGCGCTCGCCGATTACGGCTCGCCGCTCGGCTTGCCGCAACTGCGCCAGCTGATTTCCCGCCGCCTGGGTGAACGCGGGATCGAAGCCTCCCCCGACCAAATCATGCTGGCCGATTCCGGCACGCAGGCAATCGATCTGCTCTGCCGTTTCCTGCTGGAACCCGGCGACACGGTGCTGGTCGACGATCCCTGCTATTTCAATTTCCATGCGCTGCTGCGCGCCCATCGGGCAAAGATCGTTGGTGTGCCCTACACGCCGTCCGGTCCCGATATCGAAGCCTTTGCGCAAGTCGTCGCCGGTGAGCGTCCGCGGCTCTACATCACCAACTCCGCCATCCACAATCCCACAGGCGCGACGTTGTCTCCTGTTACCGCCCACCGCGTTCTAAAACTCGCCGACCAGTTCGACCTGGCCATCATCGAGGACGATATCTTCGCCGATTTCGAATATACGCCGGCACCCCGCCTTGCCGCCTTCGACGGGCTCGAGCGGGTCATTCACATCGGCAGCTTCTCGAAGACCCTCTCGGCCTCGGCCCGCTGCGGCTTCGTCGTGGCGAAACCAGAATGGATTGACGGCCTCACAGACCTCAAGATCGCCACCTCCTTCGGCGGCGGCCGGCTGACGGCGGGACTGGTGCTGAACGTCTTGAGCGACGGCAGCTATCGCAAACACATGGAGACGCTGAGACACCGGCTCTCCCGGGCGATGACCGAGGTCTCGGCCCGGCTGAAGAATCTCGGCATAACGCCCTGGCTGGAGCCCCAGGCTGGAATGTTCCTCTGGTGCCGGCTGCCCGACGGCATCGATGCGGCTGATGTGGCGCGGGCCGCATTGGAAAAGAGGATCGTTTTGGCTCCCGGAAACGCATTCAGCCTGTCGCAATCGGCAACGAATTTCATGCGCTTCAACGTGTCGCAAACGCTCGACCCGCGCGTCCTCGAGGCGCTCCGCGACTTCCTACCGAAAGAGAGGCATTAGGCACAAGGGTGCTCTTCGGCGGCAACCGTCCTCGTACTAGTGGTCATCCGCGTAAGACGCGGGGAACACAGCCGCCTGCCCGCTATGCCTCATACATATATTCATTTTTCTTTAAATGCAGAGAGTTAGAATTCGCACACGCCAAACGATCACCAAGTCTAGAACTTTGGCCTGATCATTGCTCCGAAGAAGGTGTTGCATGCGCAAGCCAAAGGTTCGAACCTCGCTGACAATCATCAATGTAACATTTGCGTTCATCTTCCTGAGCTTTGGGCTGTTTTCCCTCAGGAGCGTACAGCAGGTTAACCAGGACACGACGGCAATCGCCAAGAACTGGCTGCCGAGTGTTTCGGTAGCCCGCAATATCGGCTTCGAGCTGGAACGCATGAAGTTTGCCTACGCCAACCATATCATGTCGATCAGCGACCAGGCTATCGCCGCTGCAGAAGTAAAGATTACCTCTCAGCGCACTGAGCTTGACAATGCGATTGCAGCCTATCGGCCGCTCATATCCTCGCCGCGCGAAGGCCAATTGCTGCAGCAGATTGAGGAGCAGGCCGCGAGCTACCAGAAATCGTCCGAGCCTATGCTGGAAAAATCCCGCAAGAACGACAACGATGTTGCCAAGACGATCTTCTATTCCGACATGGAGCCATTCGTCGACCGCGCGGAAGAACTGGCCAATGAATTGCTGACGATAAACGTCAATGGCTCCGAGGCGTCCTACGAAAACAGTCAATCCACGTACTTGGGCATTCTCTGGACAACCTCGGTATTCACGGCACTCGTGATTGCGATCGTTGCTGGCGCGATCTCCTATGTGGCAATCCAGATCTCGCGTCCGATCAAGAAGATCACGCAATCGATGACCGGGCTGGCCTCTGGCGACACCGGCACGCAGATTCCCTATTCCAGCCGCACGGACGAAATCGGTGCGATGGCGGCGGCGGTTGAGGTCTTTCGGCAGACGGCGCTTGCCAAGATCAGAGCCGATGAAAATATCGAAACGAATCGAGTGCTGACGGAATCCGAGCGGCAGCGCCGCGAGCAAACGGAGCGCGCGCGGGCTGCGGCCATGGCGCAAGCCACGAACGGATTGGCAGAGAGCCTGAAGCAACTTGCCGGCGGCGATCTCACCGTTCAGATCAGCGAGCCTTTCGATGCGGATTTCGAGGGCCTGCGCGGGGATTTCAACGGCGCCGTCGCAAAACTCTGCCAGACCCTCGCCAAAGTGGCGGGATCAGCCGTCAATATCGACGGCGGCTCGAATGAAATCGCCAACAGCGCAAACGACCTGGCGAAACGAACCGAACAACAGGCAGCGGCGCTCGAGCAGACAGCCGCTGCTCTCGATGAAATCACAGCCAATGTCGCATCCGCCTCCAAGCGCGCCGAGGAAGCCCGCGAGGTGGCCGCGCAGGCGAATGCCGGTGCGACGACATCAGGTGAGATCGTAAGCCAGGCGGTCCAGGCCATGAGTCGGATCGAGCAATCCTCCAGCCAGATTTCCAACATCATCAGCGTGATCGACGAGATCGCGTTCCAGACCAATCTCTTGGCCCTCAATGCCGGTGTCGAGGCCGCGCGCGCCGGCGAGGCAGGCAAGGGATTTGCCGTGGTGGCGCAGGAGGTCCGCGAACTGGCGCAGCGCTCCGCGCAGGCGGCCAAGGAAATCAAAACGCTGATCCATGCATCGGCGGGAGAAGTCGCAGCCGGCGTCGGATTGGTCTCGAAAACCGGCGAAGCGTTGAAAACCATCGGCGAGCTGATCGTTGCCATCAACCGCCATGTCGAGGCAATCGCCGTCTCCGCCCGGGAACAATCCGTCGGCCTGGCGGAGATCAATACGGCCGTCAACAGCCTCGACCAGACCACGCAGCAAAACGCAGCCATGGTCGAGGAGGCGAGCGCCGCTTCCGCATCGCTTGCCGACGAAGGCGCCACGCTTCGCCAGTTGATCAGGCAATTCAATTTGAACGATATCGTGCAGGACAGCGCTTACGCGCGTCGCAGAACGGCTTGAGCCGGAGGACGATCGCATCACGAAGCACGGAGTCTACCGGCTTTGCGAACAGGAATGCGGGCCGCCTCCCTGCGCGACCTTCGATGCTGGTCCGAGCTAACGTTGCTGAGCAGGCGGGCTGTCGCGAAGGCGCCGCGAGAGAACAAAGTGATATCGTTCGACATTCGCGCGTATTTAGAGAATTTGACGATGTCTGATCTCGATCTCGAAACCATTCTAGGCGAACTTCGGCAGAGGGAGCCGATATTCCATCGGCGTGCCTTCGGCACGAGCCGTGACGATCTGGAAGCCATGACGGCGGAGGATTTCTTCGAGATTGGCGCAAGTGGCAGGATCTACCAGCGCGACTTCGCCATCGCTAACCTACTGGAGCGCTACCAGCAGCCGGAAAGGCATGACTGGCCCTGCCGGGACTTCTCGATCCGCCGACTCGCCGAAAACCTCTATCTGCTGAACTACACGCTGGACGAACCCGGCAGAACGACGCTCAGAACCACCATCTGGCAAAGCTCTGGCGGGAGCTGGAAGATCGTCTTCCATCAGGGAACCATTGCCGGCTGAGCCGCCAATGTCAAAATCGCGCGAGGCGTGGAATTGACGCAGCCGCCCCCTAACCCCGTCGATCATCAGAACGACCGGTGGACCGCTTTGTCATTGGCAAGGCGCGTCACGCAGCCTTCGAGCTTGGCGAGCAGCAGATCGAAGTCGAGCGGCTTCGTCAGATAGTCCGCCGCTCCGCCGCGCAGGCCGGCTAGCGTGTTTTCCCGGTCGGTCAGTGCCGTCAGCAGGATGAAGGGAATGTTGGAGAGCTCGGGATGATTGATCTGAATTTCCGCCAGAAGCTGGTGCCCGTCCATGACCGGCATCGAAATATCGCTAATGACGATATCGGGCCATTTCGACAGGATCATTTCCAGTCCCTCGGCGCCGTTCGAGGCCTCGAGCGTCCTGTAGCCGGCTTCGCTCAACTCTTCGACGAGGAGGTTCCGGATCTCGACTTCGTCTTCTATGCACAGGACTGTAACCATGAGCTCTTCCTTAAGCTGCGACTTGTTGATCCGACAATAGAAACTCTATTGGCAGAAGAATGGTAAATGTTGTGCCTTTGCCAAGCTCGCTCGTCACCTCGACGGTGCCGCCGTGTAGTTCGATAACCTGCTTGACGACGTTGAGACCGATGCCCGTCCCGGCAATGCCCGTCGCGCTGCGGGCGCGATAATAGGGCTGGAACAGCTTCGGCAGATCCTCCGCATCCATGCCGATGCCGCTGTCGGAGATGGCGATCTCCACCGTCTTGTCGTCGGCCCGGGCGCGAACATGAATGTCAGGCGCGTTGGGTGAATATTTGACGGCGTTCGAAATCAGGTTGGTGAAGACCTGTTCCATCGCGCTGCGGTCGAACGTCAATACATCCGGTATGGGCTCAAGATCGAGATGGAACACATGCGTGCGGCTGAGATGGCGCTGCCTGTCGCAGCACGTGACGAGCACCGCTTTCAGGTCACCTTCGCTCCGCTTCAGTGTGATCTGTCCGGTTTCGAGCCGCCCGCTGGCGAGGATACTCTCCATCAGATCGACCATGCGCACCACCGCACTGCGGATCACGCCGGCCTTTTCGTGAACGTAATCGCCGCTGACGTTGGTGGTCGAGCGGCAGAGCCGCTGCGCAGCGGCGTCGATGATGGCGAGCGGCGTGCGAAACTCGTGCGAGGCCATGGCGACGAACTGGCGCTGGAGCGCATTCACCTGGCGTTCGTGCACCAGCAGGCGGTCCAGTTCCTCTCTCTGCCTTTCGATCTCGGCCGTTCGATCGGCCACCATCTCTTCCAGATGGTTGCGGTGGTGGGTGAGCTGCTCTTGGCTGTCCAGCAGGGTCAGCGAGGTGCGATGCAGACCTCGTCCGAGCCAGAACACCACGGTGATCAGCAGCGCCAGGCAACCGAGCCCTGCCGGCGCGATTTGATGAAGCAGCATAAAACCGGGCAGGATAGGCGGCCACACGAGATAGCCGATCGTGCCGCCGTTATGGGACGACACCAACACTTGCGCCCGCTCGTCCTCACCTTTCGAAGGCGCGAAATGCAACCCTTCGAGCAGCGCATGATGGGCGATGTTTTCGGCAGTTTTTCCATCGATGAACTTGACCGAGATGGCGATGAACTCCTGGCCCGCCTCGATCTGCATCCTGGCCGAGCTCGGCAGAATGGGACGCGCACTGGCAATTGCCGGTCTGTTGCCGATCATAATCGTCCGAACCTTGGCCAGTTGACCAAGCGCTTCAGCGCCGGGCTTTGCAGCCCGCTCGACGAGAACGGCGCGAATCTCTCCGGCGAGAGCAGTCATTTCTTGGCCGTCGTCGTCACCGAGCCGCGGCGGCATGGCATCGGCGCCGTCACGGAAGGCGAACATCAGGCGATTGGTGTCGTCGAAGATGTAGGTTCTGTCGTGCCCGAAATACCGGTTGGTCCACTGGCCGATATTGTCGAGCAGCCACTCATGGTTCCGCTGTTTGGTATAGAGGAAGGCATCGTCCCATTTGGTGACGCTTTCCTGCTCCCGCGGAAGTGCCGCGATCTGCTCTTCCAGTCCCTGTCGGACGAAATCGGCCTGCCGACGGAGCGAGAGATCATCGACCTTCACCGCTGCGAGCCACGCAAATCCGCACAGCAACACAGCCGCCGCGCAGGTGAGCGTCACCAGGACGAACGTAATGTGCGATGTGAGCCCGACCTTCAATACCTGCAACCTTTTGATGGCGCCCGCTGCCCAGAAATTGACACGCAAAGGTTGACGGACCGTGAATTATGCGCTCCCGTGCGGGTCTGCGGCAGGTCCCCCCATAGGCATCGCAATCGTTGAAGGAGAAGCACATGGATGCTGCATCGTCGGATACATCAGGCATCAGGATCGAGCCGATCGCTGCCGTCCATATCGACAGCTTTCATCATGCGCTCGACGTGGTCGCGCGGGAGAAAAAATACCTGTCCATGCTGGAAGCAACGCCCCTGCCGCAGATGCGTGAGTTCGTGATGGACATGATTGCAAAAGGCAATCCGCAATTCGTCGCCACCGCTGAAAACCAGGTCCTCGGCTGGTGCGACATCAGCCGACATTTTTTCCCGTCCCACGCGCATCGCGGAAAACTCGGAATGGGGATTCTTCCCGCCTATCGGGGCAAGGGTCTGGGACGAAGGCTCATCGAGACGACATTGAGAGCCGCGCAGGACGCCGATTTTGCGCGGGTTGAACTCGATGTTTATGAAGACAACGCCCGTGCTATCGCTCTCTACGAAAAGATGGGATTTGCCCGCGAAGGCATCGTCCGACGTGCGGCACGCATCGACGGTCGGTTCATCGATGCGATCAGCATGGCGCTCTTGTTCGACGAGCGCGGCACGGCATAGATCCCGGTATCGCGTCGATTTCTGAATAGGCCCCCGCGAGCCCGGCTGATCAATATTTCGGCCTGAACTTGAAACAAATACCCTTTCGAGCAATTAGGCCAGCCACTCCCCTATCGGGCGAATGCCTCGAATGGATTGTCGTGGGTCAGGCGCATCAGGGTTCCGTCGTCTACGCCCCGCCGTTTCAGCTCGGGCAGCAAGACGGTGGAAAGATGGGTGTACGGTTTGGGTATCCCGCCCATCGGCAGCGCCGGATCGAACCAGCCACGGTCATGGCTCAACAACAGGCGATCGCCGCAGCCCGCCTCCAGCGCCTTGATCACCAGCTCCGCCACCTCGTTGTCTCCGCCCCGGCCGACATGGTCATACTCGATCCAGGCGCCTCGCTCGGCGACGGCGACATTATAGGCGAAGTCCTTTTCTTCCTGCGTATGGATCGAGATGAACCTGTCAGCCCTGTAGCCCTCTGCCTCGATGACATCGAGCTGATCCATAACGACCCGTCCCCTGATCGTATGACTGCCGATGACGGCGCCCGTCTGCGCCGCGGCGCGCGCGGCTGCCCGCAGGATTTTCGTCTCGAGCGCCGTCATACCGTCATCGCCGGCGCTGAGCTTGATCCAGCCTGCCTGGAACCCGGTCTCGTCGATCTGCTCCGTCAGCTCGCGAAGCATCCACGCCTCCAGCTCTTTCTCGGAAGCCTGGCGGACCCATTCGGGAATCCAGGGCTCGCGGTAATTGCCGGTGGGAACGACGATCGGAAAATCCGTCGCGAGCGACACGGCAAGATCGATATCCGCACGGCGTCCAACGCCGCCCGTCGAGCATTCGACCAGTGCCGTCACCCCGAGCTTCTTGATCCGCTCGATCTCGGGGGCCATCAACCGAACGACGTCTTCGACGTCTGCTTCGGCATAACCGGGCTGGTCCGGCGTCCTGAGGTCGACGAAGACGTGCTCATGCGGGAGGATCATCCCAAGTTCGGATCTGCTCTTAGGCCCGAGCGTCGTGCGCAGATGTTTCAAAGTCTCTCCCCCGCGATCATACCGGCTTTGCGTACAGCCTTCGACCCAAGCCTCGACACTGCCGCGAAAGTAGATCGTGACGTGATGAAATCAATCGCTCACTTGATCGAAATTCTTACGACTGACCTTGATATCGACGTCCGGCTTAGCGAGCTGACTGTCGCCGGGGGGAAGATACGCCGCATCGACTACTTCCCCATGTCAACTTGCCTCTCCCAACCCTTCGCATGGCTCAGGGCGTTCGGCCCTGCAATCGGTTCACTGGATCGATTGCTCCCGCTTCGCCGGACCGGGCCTCACCACGGTGGCGCATCGCGCTCACCCCGGCCGGCGCACCGCGCGGATCTTGCCGCTGCCGCCTCCGCCGCAGAAGAAGCAGTCGCCGCCGTCGGATTCGAGGCCGGAGACGCCGGTGCCCTCGGGCATCTCCAGCCGCTCCAGCACCTCTCCGGTTTCGGGGTCGATGCGCCTGACGTCGCTGTCATCACCCTCCCAGGTGCCGTGCCAGAGCTGGCCGTCGACCCAGGTGACGCCTGTCACGACGCGGTTGGATTCAATGGTGCGGAGGATCTTGCCGGTTTCCGGGTCGATCTGATGGATCCTACGGCCGCGGTGCTGGCCGACCCAAAGCGAGCCTTCGGCCCAGGCAAGGCCGGAATCGCCACCATTGCCCGGCGCCGGGATGGTGGAAAGGATACGACCGGACTTGGGGTCGATCTTGTGAATGACATCCTCGGCGATCTGATAGAGGAACTCGCCATCGAAGGCCGTGCCGGCATGCGATGCGACCTCGATCGAGCGCACCACCTCGCCGCTTGCGGGATCGAGCGCATTCAGCTTGTCACCCGATGCGAACCAGACGTGCTCACCGTCGAAGGTGACGCCGTTGACGCGCTCGGCACCGGGAAAAGGTCCATATTCACGGATGATCGTCGCAGCCGATTTTTTCATCTCTTCCATCCTGTTCGCCCGTAGGCCATCCTCATCAGTCAAGCCATACTAATCGCTTGGCAACGGTCCCGGGAGTAACAAGATCGTCGGGAAACCGGGTAGCGGCGGGCTCATCCAGCGCCGCGCCCGCCCGCGCCCGAACGACTGCGCCCTGCCTTCATCGGCGAGCGAATCCAGCGCCCGCTGCACGGTGCGCGGGCTGGCGCCGAGCGCGATCGCGAGCGCCGAGCTCGACCACGCCTCGCCATCGGCGAGAAAGGCAAGTACCGCCCCATGTTGACCTTCGACCAGCGGCGCCAGCACGGCGGTCTCTTCGGCACGCCGCGGCGAAAGCGCAAAGCCGCGTTTCGTCGCCGAAACCTCCGCCAGTCCCCGCAGTTCGGCGCGCAGCCGGCCGATCTCGACGCGCAGCCGGGCGCGATGCGATTCATCGGCATGTTTGCCGCGGAAGGCGCGCGCGATGAGTGTGCCGCGTGCCACATCCGTCGGCCAGGCTTCGGCAAGCGTCCGGGCGAGCGTGAAGAGCACGGGCCGCGTTGCCAGCGACACCGACAGCTGGTCGTCGCGCACGACGTGGCGGCAGGCATCGACGACAAGCGTGCCCGAACCCAGCAGCTCTTCCACCTCCTCGAGCAACAGCGGGCTTTCCCGCCAGCGCGAGATCAGCCGCGCCACCGGCGCGCTGAGCACGTGGGCGGCATTTTCCACCTCCGCCGTCAATACCGGCATACCGGCCTCGCGTGCAGCCCGCCTCGCCCGGTCGAGAGCCTCGTGCGCCGTATTCGTCTGCAGGCGCCGGATCGCGATGCCCGCGACCACCAGCTCATGAGCGGCCCTTGCCGCCGGCGGCAGCGGCGTTGGATCGAGCGTTTCCAGCGCCCGCTCAGCCTCGTCGAGCCGGCCGATTAGCACCAGCCGGCGAAGCTCGACATTCCTGGCATGGGCGGCATTGACCCTGTCGCCATGCGCTTCGAGCACCTTGCGCGCCGCTTCCAGCGCCTTGGGCGGCCAGGTGAGATCGCGCGAGACGAGCGCGATCTCGGCCTCGGCGACCACGCAGCGGGCCCGGGCCATCGCCTCCCGCGGGCCGAAGGCACGCGCCGCACTCTTCAGCAGCGCCTTGGCGCGGACGAGATCGCCGAGCTGCGCCAACGCAATGCCGCGCAGCGCCAGCGCCGGCGCATCGTCGCGCAGCGCCACCCGCTTCAGCGCGCCAAGCGCATCGCCCGCTGCCAGCGCCTGCGCCGCCGCCGTGATCAGCGAGTCCATTCAAATCCCGTCACACTTGTCACTCCCACCGTTTCTCCACCTGGCCTTAGATTTGTCGTCGACCGGCAAGCAAGCCTGCGCCGGATGCTACGACGAGAGACAGGCAAAGGAGAAGACCCATGACGGAACAGCTGAACGCAACACGCCAGCAGTGGCTGGCAGCAAGGCTCGATCTGCTCGAGGAGGAGAAGGAACTGACCCGGCAGAGCGACGCGCTGGCGATGAAGCGCCAGCAATTGCCGCGAGTGAGGATCGACAAGCAATATCGCTTCGACACCGACGGCGGCAACGTCTCGCTGAAGGATCTCTTCGGTGGGCGCTCGCAGCTTCTCGTCTATCACTTCATGTTTGGGCCGGATTATACCGCGGGATGCCCGTCCTGCTCGTCGATCGCCGATGGCTTCAACGGCTTCTTCGTTCACCTGGAGAACCACGACGTCGCCTTTTGGGCGGTCTCCCGCGCGCCGTTGGCAAAGCTCGAAGCTTTCAAGCGACGGATGGACTGGAGCTTTCCCTGGGCGTCGTCCTTTGGCAGCGACTTCAACGGCGATTTCAGCGTCTGGTTCTCTGCCGAGCAGCAGCACCAGGGCGATGTAGACTATAATTACCGCCGCGAACCGCCCGCCCCCCAACCGCTCACCGCAAGGACTGTCCAGGAGCGGCAGCCCCGCGATAGCGAGGCGCCGATCACCCAGATCGCCGCCATGACCGGCACCGATGTCCCCACCTATACCCGCGACCGCCCGGGTGTCAGCGCCTTCGAGCTCATCGACGGTGCCGTCTACCACAGCTATTCCAGCTATGCGCGCGGGCTGGACAGGTTATGGGGCATGTATCAATGGCTCGACCGCGCCCCCAAGGGCCGCAACGAAACCGGCATCTGGTGGCGCCACCACGACCGGTACGGCAAGGAGTGACGCCGATGCTGTTCTCCGCCCACACTCCAAGCAGAGGCGACGGCAACGTCGCTCTCAACGCCGCCGAATGGCTCTCGCTGGCTGCCGCCGCGGATGGATCAGCTGGGAAACCGAGCGGTGGCAGGGCTAGCCCAGGCAGCCGGATCACCGGCCGCGCCGCCGATTGGCTGTCGCTTGCAGCCGCTCCGACATTCGCGATCATGGCGGTGCTGACAGCCACGACCGGCAGCGCCGACATGATCTGCACGACAATGCCGGATGCCTTCCCGATCGGCGGAATGGTGCCGATGTACCTGCTGATGAGCGGCTTCCACTTGGCACCCTGGCTGCGGCTCGTCGCTGGCTGGCGGGGCACAAGCCCCCCATAACGCTCCACGACGCCACCGGTATCTCTTCTTCCCAGCGGGGAGAAGAGGGAGCAAGCCGCACTCCCACTCAGCCGCGTCCGGCTTTACCTGCTACCGGCGCGACCAAGTTCATGCCCTCACCTCGATAAAGTCGATCGGCCCGCCGGCAACATCGTCGTCGAAGACCGCACAGGAAAGCTTGCCGCCGAAGACGCAGCCGCTGTCGATGTTGGTGCGGTTTCCTGTCGTCACCGGGTTAGACAGCGACGGTGTATGGCCGTGGACCAGGTGCTTGCCCCAATAGTCGCTGGACTCACCGGGAGGGAACCGTAACCAGAGAAGATCGTGCTCGCTCTGCTGCTGCAGCGGAAATGCTGGATCGACGCCCGCATGGACGAAGATGCGATATCGATCAATGTGCATGAAGGGAAGATCGGCCGCCCATTGCAGATGCTGGGGCAGAACTCTGCCGCCATAGGACATTTCGGTTTCAAGTCCGCCGATGCCGATGCCGATCCAGACGTCTCTGCTGTCGCTATCGGCATAGGCAGCAACCATCAGGTCCTCATGATTGCCTTTCAGGCAGAACCATCGCCACGGGTCCGATGGACCGGCGATGATCCGGTCGAGGACGCTTTTGCTGTCAGGCCCGCGATCGACATAGTCGCCAAGGAAGACGACGGTCCCTTCAGACGCATAAGCCTCGACCCGATCGATCATCCTGTTCAGCGGATCGATACAGCCGTGGATATCACCTATGGCGAACGTGTAGCGCATGTTTCATTTTTAGCGCCTGTCGGGGGTCAGGTGAAGTCCGGATCGCCGCGGCAGATCTCAATACTGCCGACAGAAAATCCGACTCGGCCATCGAGGGTGCCGATCCGTGGATGGGTACGGGATTGCTAACCAGCCTTCTTCAACAACTGACTGGCAAGCTCGATGCAATCAACCGGCCAATATAGTTCAGGCCTTGGATGCGCGACCTTTGGGCCACACCCATCCGGTTCCGATTGTCTTCCGGGCCGAAACTGTGCGATGACCGGTCGAACCCAGATACAACGGATCAAGGTGCGGCATCGGCATGAAGAAGATTGGTTTTCTCTCGTTCGGACACTGGACGCCCTCGCCTCAATCGCAGACGCGCTCGGCCGGCGATGCGCTGCTGCAGTCGATCGACCTTGCCGTCGCGGCCGAGGAGCTCGGGGCTGACGGGGCGTATTTCCGCGTGCACCACTTCGCCCGACAGCTGGCAGCACCCTTCCCGCTGCTATCAGCCGTCGGCGCGAGAACCAGCCGCATCGAGATCGGCACTGCCGTCATCGACATGCGCTACGAAAACCCGCTCTACATGGCCGAAGATGCCGGTGCGGCCGACCTCATCGCCGGCGGCCGTCTGCAGCTCGGCATCAGCCGCGGTTCGCCCGAACAGGTGATCGATGGCTGGCGCCATTTCGGCTATGCCCCGCCCGAAGGTCAGAGCGAGGCCGACATGGCCCGCCACCATGCCGAAGTCTTCCTCGAAGTGTTGCGCGGCGAAGGTTTTGCCAAGCCGAACCCGCGGCCAATGTTTCCGAACCCGCCTGGCCTGCTGCGCCTCGAGCCGCATTCCGAGGGCCTGCGCGAACGGATCTGGTGGGGCGCCAGCTCCAATGCCACCGCCGTGTGGGCAGCCAAGCTCGGTATGAACCTGCAGAGCTCGACGCTGAAGGACGATGAGACGGGAGAGCCCTTCCAAGTCCAGCAGGCCGACCAGATCCGGGCATACCGCGAGGCCTGGAAAGAAGCCGGCCACACGCGCCAGCCTCGCGTCTCGGTCAGCCGCAGCATCTTCGCGCTGGTCGATGACCGCGACCGCGCCTATTTTGGCTACGGCAACGACGGTGAGGACAAGATCGGCTTCATCGACGAGAAGACCCGGGCGATCTTCGGTCGCAGCTATGCCGCCGAACCCGATGCCCTGATCAAGCAGCTCGCCGAGGACGAGGCAATCGCCGAAGCCGACACGCTGCTGCTCACCGTCCCCAACCAGCTGGGCGTCGAATACAACGCTCATGTCATCGAAGCCATCCTGACCCACGTCGCGCCTGCGATGGGTTGGCACTGACGCTCCGGCCACAGCTGCCGGACTCTCAAACTCGCGGATACCTCGCGCGGAACTCGCGAGGGCTGCAGCCTTCACGTTCGTGAAAAACACGCGAAAAATAAAACGGATCGTCCAGGCCGATCATGGCGGCCACCGTTTCGATCTTTTCGTCGGTGGTTGCCAATAGCTGTTTGGCATGATCCATGCGCGCCCGAAGCTGAAATGCCTTGGGAGGCAATCCGGTTTCGAGCGTGAACCGCCTGCGCAGCGTGGCCGGCGACATGCCGTGCTCGGCGGCAAAGGCTGCGAGGTCCAACGGTTGCATCGCCCTCCGCCGTAGCGTTTCCACGATTTTCGCCATGTCGGGCCTTTCCTGGCGTCGATCGGCCGCGCCGCTTGCCTGTCTGGCGGCTGATATGACGATGCGATGCAGCATCAATGCCGCCGATGCCTGCCCGAGATTGGTATCGTCAAGCAGATCGGCATGAAGCTTGCCGAACAGCCGGACCACCTCATCGAGATGATGCAAAGCCACGACGGGATGTCGCTCGGAGATGATCCTCATCCTCACGAAGTCCCGCATGAAAGATCCTTCGAAAAGCGCCCAGCGCTCGTCCCAGCCGCCTTCGTCGGGGCCATAGGAATGCACCCGGTTGGGAAACAGCCAGAACAATGCAGGTCCGGTCAGGCTCAGCCGGCCGCTGGCGGCGGTTTCTAGCCAGCCCTGCCCGCGCTCTACCAGGACGACGGCGAAACTCGGCAGTTTTCGCTCCGTCACCGCGCGGCGGGCCTGCTGCCTGCCGCTGCCGGTGACAGCAAGTCCGCCGGCAGCGGCAGGCGGCGTTCTATAGATGGCTTCGGTGTTTCTCATGATGAGCGAAAAGTCCAGGTATGAATTTCCTCTATGTCGGTTGGCGCGCAGGATCAGGTAATTGACGACAAACCAACTCAAGCGACGGAGGAGCGAAATGTCAATTGCTGCTGAGGCCATGCAGGTCAGAAGGCCGGAATTTACCCTTGCCGCCCATGGCAAGACCTTGCCTGCGGAGCGAACGGGCTGGCTCACGCCGACCGATCCCGCCATCGGCGTCGACGCCATCCGCCGCCGCTACCAGGACGATGGCTATGTCTGGCTGAAAGGCCTTCTGCCGAAGGCTGGCGTGATCGACTTCCGCCGCTGGGTCCTCGAACATCTCGCCGAAACCGGACTGATCGAGCCCGGCAGCGATTTTTCCCTTGGCATTGCGTCTGCCGGTGACTTCGACAGGAGCCTGGCGGATCGCCGCCTGATGTCGCTCGTCCGCTCAGCCGCCTATGAAGGCTTTTGTGCGCAACCGCCGCTCGCCCGCTTCATGGACGATTTCCTGCAGGGCATTTCCTATCTGCATAAGCGCAAGCTCATGCGTTTCGTCCAGCCGGGATCGTCGACGGCCACGCCCGCCCACTATGATCTCGTCTATCTCCGCGGCGGCACCAGCCGCCTGGTGACGGCCTGGATTCCAATCGGCGACATCCCCACCGAGATGGGCGGCCTGGTTTACCTCGAAGGCTCGCACGCGCTGGGCGTCAAGATGGAAGCCGAGTTCCGGGCCAGGAGTGGCGATCTTTCCCCGGACGAGCGGATCAGCGCCTATAACAGCCACATGGCGGAAGGCGGCTGGGTGTCGAAGGATCTCCCGGATATGGCGGAGCGCTTCGACACCCGCTGGCTCGCGGCCGATTATGAGGCCGGTGACGTGGTGCTCCACTCTCCCTACATGATCCACGCCTCGACCACCAATCAGGACCGCAGCCGGCGGCTGCGCCTCTCCACCGACATAAGATATCAGAATGTCGACGACGAGATCGACGTCCGATGGAACAACCACTGGAGCCTCGGCGACATGCTGTAGCCCGGCTTTCCAGTGCCCATCTTTGACCTGCTATCCGGTGCGATGGCCGCTATGGCAGGTTGATTGGCGAAGGGACGTCTACATAGAAGCGAAGCGTGGGGACCTTACTGCCGCGATGGGCGTTGATGGTCCGGGCCTTGAACGATCCCATGACTGCCCGACTTATTGATGTAGCCGAACCGCTCGAGTTGCCTCATGCCGCGTACGAACCTGAACGATATCCTGATCTTCATGGCCGTCGTCGATGCGGGGAGCTTTATCGCCGGCGGCCAAGCCATGGGCTTGTCCCGTTCGGCGGCTGGCAAGGCAGTCATCCGCCTGGAAGACCGGCTCGGCGCGCGTCTGCTCAACCGCACGACGAGGACGCTGAGCCTGACCGACGAAGGCCGGATGTTCTACGAGCGCGGGCTGCAGATCCTTGAATCGGTCGACGAGGCGGAGGCGAGCGTGGCAGGGCAGAACAGCACGCCGCGAGGCATTCTCAGGCTCACCGTTCCCGATGCCTTCGGGCGGCTCGTCATGCTGCCCCTGCTCGAAAAATATCTTCGGGCCTGGCCCGACATCCAGGTCGAAGTGAGCTTCACCGATCGCCCGGCCGACATCGTCGAGGACGGCTTCGATCTGGCAATCCGGATCGGTGCGACGGCGACGGACACCGGCCTGATCGCGCGCACGGTCGCCAGATACAAGGCGCGGCTCTGCGCCTCGCCGTCTTACCTTGCCGAGCGTGGTGAGCCGGGCGATATCGACGATATCACGGCCCACGACTGCCTGATCTTTGCCAGCCGCAATCAAAGGCAGGGCTGGCGCTTTCGCGGGGAAGGCGGTCCCTGGGTCAAAGCGCAAGGGCGCAGCCGTCTGAGGCTCGACAGCGCAGAGGCGATCCGCGACGCCGCCCTGGCGGGACTAGGGATTGCCCTCCTTCCCGATTTTCTCGTCGCCGATGATCTCCTCGCCGGGCGCCTCCGGCAGGTCCTGCCCGGCCTCGAAACTGACGACGCAAAGATCGTCGCTCTCTATCCCGACAAGCGCCTGCTGGAACCGCGTGTCCGCCGTTTCATCGATCTGATGGTCGAGGAGCTTGGGCACCTGGGCCAGGCAAGCAACCGCGACGCTAGCTCTGGGTGATAGGCTTGTCGAAGCCGCGGAAGCTCTTCAGCGCCAGGGGAAAGAGCGTTGCGGCGAGATAGGCGAGCCCGGTGAGCGAGAGCGCCGCGGCAAGGCCGATCATGCTGATCAGTGCGCCGCCGACGAGGCCGCCGAAGGGGATGAGCGCGAAGCAGAGGGCGGCGTTCATCGCGGTGACACGGCCGGTCAGCGGCTTGGGGATGCGCTCGAAGATCACCGCCGACAGGATCGGATTGAGGAAGCCCGAGGCAAATCCCGCGATTGTCAGGGTGAGGAAGATGAGGGAGAGCGGCGCATCCAGCGCAATAACGAGAAAGCGCGGAAATCCGGTCAGCAGGAAGGCCACGGTATAAACCATCAGGCGCGGCATCCGCTCGCCGATCGCAGCGGCAATCGCAGCACCCGCGATCGAGGCGCCGGTGAAGGCCGAAAACATCGCCCCCAGCAATTCCGGGCCATGGCCTGAGCTCTGCGTCCAGACGGGCAGCAGCACCGCGTGATAGGCCTGGTCCAGCAGGTTGGTGGTCGCCACCATGATGACAATGCTGACGAGCACCGCGTCGCCGCGCAGAAAGCGCCAGCCTTCCCTGAGATCGCCGAGATAGGACGACATCCCGCCCGGCCGGGCCTCGGGCGCGTCGCGTAGCTCAGACATACTCCTGAGCCGGGGGATGCCCACTCCAACGATCAGCGCCGCGGCAGCGAAGGTAATGGCATTGACGACGAGCGCCTGGCCCGGGCCGATCAAGCCGATCAGCGCTCCGGCACCCGCAGCACCCGCCGTTGAGGCCAGCCGCTCGATGGCGCCGACGACGCCGGTCACCCGCTCGATCGGCACGGCCGCCAATTCGGCAATATCCGGCACCATCGCCTGTTTGGCAGCATCGGATGGACCGCGCAGCACACCCATGGCAAAGACAACAGGCAGCAGCAGCGGCATAACAAGCAGGCCGAACCAGTCGAGCATCGGCACCAGCATCACCACGGCCACCGAAGCGATGTCGCAGACGACAGCGATGCGCTTCGGGCCGACGCGGTCGATCAGCGGCCCACTGAGCGCCTTGGCGGCGACATAGGGCAGCATCTCCATCATCGCCGTCAGCCCTGTTAAAACGGGGCTGCCGGTCGTGCTCAGCACCAGCCAGGGAATAGCGATGGTCGACAGCCGCGTGCCGGAAAGCGAAAGCGTCTCGGCCGCGGCAAGCGCCAGGAATGGCCCGCCCTTCTTCATGACCCATCATCCCCCTCGCGATGCGGGAGCCGGCCCGGATAGGGAAAGGCGTGCAGCATGATAGAGAAAGGAACCATATCCGGGGGTGCCAGCTCTCCCAAAGGCGGCGCCACCCGCATCGCTTCGAGAATGATATCGGTCAGCCGCCTGGTCAGGGCTTCGGCCTGTTCCGCCGTCATCGGGATGATGATGTCGCTGGCCGTACTCGCCTTGCGCCATTCCGCCGGCAGTTCGGCATATTCCTCCAGCGCCTGCTGCATCTGGCCGACCTGCAGAGAGAGTATCGCCTGGTTGAAGGCGAGATCGAGATCCAGCGCTTCGCCCTCAACCTCGCTTGCCGGCACCGAGGTGAGCTCGTGGCTGGCGCGCCACCAGCGGTCGCGCCGCGAAGCATGCGGCGCTTCCTCGATGAATCCGTACTGGGCGAGCTGACGCAGGTGATAGCTGGTCGCGCCGCTATTGAGCCCGAGCCGCGCCGCAAGCTGCGTCGCGGTGGCGGGGCCATCGACCCGCAGCATGCCGAGCATGCGCAGCCGGACAGGATGCGTCAGCGCCTTCAGCGCGGTTGGATCGGGCACGACACGGCTGAGGGTGCGGGGTGCGGTGACGGATTGAGCAGGCTGCGGGCGCGGATTTTTCATGCCGGAAGCATACTATTGCAAAGATATCTTTGCAAAGCTTTCTTTGCATAAATGCAAGTGCCCTGTCCGCAGCTCAATCCTCAGGCAGGGTGAAGACCGCGCAAGGGTCGGCGATGCCACGCAAGGTGTGCTCTCCGAGCGGCATCAGTGCCGTCGCCGTATTCGCCGCAACCGCGCCCGAGATCAGCACGCTTCGGCCGAGCGGCTTACACAGCCCTTCCAGCCGGCTGACCAGATTGACGGCGGGGCCGATGGCGGTAAAGTCCAACCGGTCGGCAGCACCAATATTGCCCCACAGGATCTCGCCGAAATGCAATGCTGCGCCGAAGGGCAGCGGCGCCAGCCCCTGCGCCTGGCGCACCTGATCGAGATGGGCCATGCCAGCGCGGCTGGCGGCGACCGCGCGCAGTGCTGCCTCGCAGGCCTCGCAATCCCCTCGAGCGGCGTCGCCCTCGCTCGACGTAGCCGTGACCGGAAAGATCGCCAGCACGCCGTCGCCGATGAACTTCAGCACCTCGCCCCCGAAGGCATGCACGGCGCCGGCGACGCGGTCGAACCAGGCATCCAGTGCGGTGATCATCACGTGAGGCTCGGTCACTTCGGAGAGCGCGGTGAAGTCGCGCAGATCGGCGCAGAGAAGGGCTGCGCGGATGGTCTCGCCGGTGCCGCGGGCAAGGGCGCCGGCCTGCACCCGGGCGGCGCTGCGGCGGCCGAGATAGGCTTCAAGCAGCGCGGCCTTCGCCTCCCGCGCCGCCAAGGCGGCGAGCGGCGCTCCAGCAAAACGCGCGACCTCGCGCAGCAGGCCAGCCTCAGCCGGGCCGAATGCACCGGCCCCCGCCCCATTGGCGATACCCGCCCAGCCGAGCACCGGTCTGTCAGATATCTGATTGTCCTGTACAGGCCCGATCCTATCCTCCCATACCGGTCCCAGCCCGGCCAGCCACTCGCGCCCGGCCTCACTCTGCGGAGCCGCGGCGAAGGCCAACGCCTCGATGACAGCACCGGTCTCGGCCCGCCACAGCCAGGTGCGCCGCGCGATGATCGGATGCGGCACCGAAAGCGTCAGCGCGCCACCGGAAAGCGGCAGGCCATCGGCCAGCAGCCGGCGCCCGAGTTCGGCCAGAAACCGTTCGGGACCAGGCGAGGCGCCGGCCTCGTCAATCAGCCAGGCAAGGGGGGACGGCAGATCCATGGCTTAACATCGCACGCTCACCGGGGCGGCCGCAAGGACATCCCCGGAGTGACCGCTTGCGGTCATCCCCTGGTTCGAAAAAGGACGTCCGCTCCCCTGTCGAAAACCATTCGCCACGGTGGAAAACAAAAAATAAACACTTTAAACTTGCGCGACTTTGATTCCATTATAGGGCCGTTCGTCATCGTGTGATTGAGGGGTACGATGGGCACGATATTCTGGCCGAAAGACCCGCTGGATGGGAATGACATGACGCTGCTGACGTCGATCCTTCGGCGATGGTGCGAAAGGTATCAGGTCGAGCTGACGGCGGAGGAGAGCAGCCGCAAGGCGAAAGAACTCGTCGAATGGTTCGAATTCGGCGTCAAGGATCCCATCGAGCTCGAGGAATTGATCGACGACAAGCACTGGCTCGTCGGCAGGATCTGACCCTCTCGGGCAAATCGGGAGAACGCTGGCTGTCAGCGTCGGCGAAGCTGTTTCATTAGAAAAGGCCGGGCGAAAATCGCTCCGGCCTTCATCCATTACATCTAAGCGAGACCTTTAGTCGTCATCCCGCCAACGCCGGTCGCGATCCCAGCGCCTCTCATGGCGCCAGCGCGGGCCATCATCCCAATCCCGGTGACGCCGCTCCCAGCCCCAGCGGGGCGGACCACCGTAGAAAGCTACCGGCGGCGGGCGTCTCCAGTTTCGCCGGCATTCGCCCCAGCGCGTCAGATGCCAGCCGCGACCGCAGGCGTAGTCGACCTTTGTGACATTGCTCTGGACATTGATTGTCCCCATCGGCGTCGCCTCAGCTGTGCCGATCGAGAGGCCGCCAACGAGCAAGGCGGCCGCGATAGAAAGCGCTTTCATCGAGAACTCCATTTTCAATCCAGCCGTCCCCACTTTATGGCCGCTAAATTGAACTGGAGATGAACTGCGCGTTCATGTTTGGCGCTGGAGCATGATGCCGAAAAGTGTGAGCGGTTTTCGGACGACCTCATGCCCTAACTCTTTAATTTAGAACAGAATTCAGACTTTTGGCAGATCCAGCCTAAAATCATCCTGTTCTGGCAGCGGGCGATGTTGAAGGCGGAAACGCTGGGCTACGTCCTGCCGTAAAAAGGGTCAGGACCTGGATCACGCCCGGCGGCGACTTCGGTCAGCCGCCCGAGGTAATGCGCCCAGCCTTCCGCATGGCCGGCGCATTGATCGGCGCTGGGCAGACCGCTATGGGTGAGCCGCAACAGCGTTCCGCCCCCCTGCTCGATCAGGTCGATCTCGACCAGGCTCGACCCCGGCGGCACCACCTCGCTGCCGTCCCAGCCGAAGCTGTAGGCAAGGCGATGAACCGGCACCACCTCACGAAACGAGCCGCGTGCAAAGCGGGCGCCGGTGACGTTGACGAGATAGAGTCCGCCGGGCTGCGGCTCGACCTGCGCTTCCGTTCCCATCCAGCGCAGGATCTTCTCCGGATCGGTCATCAGCGCAAACACCGCGGCCGGCGGCGCCGCGATATGCGCCTCGCGGTGAACGACGAAAGATTCTGGCATCACTCTCTCCCATGGTTGTCACGGCCCCGCCCAGGCGGAGACAGCGCGTCCTGTCTTGTCGTGGTATTTCTGACCCAGATGTCCTCACAGAGAGCATGTAGGCGCATGCCTCTCCTCCGCAAGAGGGATTGCCGGTCGCCATCGACGAACGAGCGAAATCGCCGCTTGGGGAGCTCTGATCCAGCTCCGGCCGCGAAAGCATTTCGACCTATTGCCAGCCCGCCGCCTTCCCCCTATTGTTCGTGCCGTTCTCAGGGCGGGGTGAAAGTCCCTACCGGCGGTATGCAATTTTGATTGCGAGCCCGCGAGCGCCTTCTCAGGAAGGGTCAGCAGATCAGGTGAGATGCCTGAGCCGACGGTCATAGTCCGGATGAAAGAGAACGTGCGTTCCTGCCGCCCTTACGGCTGTCGGGGACGTTCGTGATCGCCTTGGGTGATGTGTCTGTTTGCCAAAGGAGATTACCGTGACACCCACCCGCTACGCCTTCGTCAAAGCCAGCTGGCACGCCGACATCGTCGACCGCGCCCTTGATGGCTTCTACCAGCTCGTTCCGCCCGAGCAGGTCGACGTGTTCGATGTTCCCGGCGCATTCGAGATGCCGCTGCTTTCCCGCGATCTTGCGGCAACCGGGCGTTACGGCGCCGTCATTGCCGCCGCCTTCGTCGTCGACGGCGGAATCTACCGCCACGAATTTGTCGCCCAGGCCGTCGTCGATGGGCTGATGCGCGCCGGCATGGATACGGGCGTGCCGGTCCTGTCGGTGTCGTTGACGCCGCACCAGTATCAGGAAACCGAGCATCACAAGCAGATCTACCGCGCGCACTTCATCGAGAAAGGCCGTGAAGCGGCAAAGGCAGCTCTGACGATCGGCAAAACCCGCGCCGCTCTTGCCGCGTAGTCAGCGGTTCGACGAACAGAAGACGGCGGGAACAGTCCCGCCGCTTCGATACAACTCCGCTACACGGCCAAATCAGACAGAATAATTGATTCGACGGCCTCACCGCACTGTGGTCCACTGGCCACTGACATGTATCGCCATTCTTAACGCATCCAAAACCCCAAGGAGCTGAAGATGAGCAATGCAATGCGCAGTGAAACCCCCATTGAGACCCCGAGAACACAGCCCGTCGACACCAAGCTCGAGGTGGTCGTCATCCCTGTTTCCGACGTGGATCGTGCCAAACGTTTCTACGACGGCCTGGGCTGGCGGCTCGACGCCGACTTCGCCAATGATGCCGATTTCCGTGTAATTCAGTTTACCCCGCCCGGCTCCGGCTGCGCGATCATCTTCGGCAAGAACGTCACCGCCGCGGCCCCCGGTTCCGCCCAGGGGCTTTACCTGATCGTCTCCGACATCGAGGCCGCCCGCCGCGATCTCATCGCCCGCGGCATCGAGGTGAGCGAAGTGTTCCATGACGCTGCCGGCGTCTATGCCGGCAAGGACGAACCCTATCTGTTCGGCCGACTGCGGATCGCCGGCCGCGATCCCGATCACCGCAGCTATCGCTCCTTCGCCTCATTCAAGGATCCCGACGGCAACGGCTGGCTGTTCCAGGAAGTCACCACGCGGCTACCGGGGCGCATCGACGCCGACGAGACGAAATTCACGACGTCGACCGAGCTTGCGTCAGCACTCCGCCGTGCGGCAACTGCCCATGGTGAACACGAGAAGCGAAACGGCGGCAAGCACGACGAAGGCTGGCCGGACTGGTACGCGGAATACATGGTCAGCGAACAGGCCGGCAAGCAGCTGCCCTTATAGGCAAAGGCGGCAACATCCTCTGAGAAGCAAGGGCATTTCGGTATGGCGCGCGCCATACCGAAATGTTTTATCGTGTCTATGCCTCACCAAATTCACCGATCTCCTTGCCGACGTCAGTTCGAGGATTGCGATCCGCCAGAAGCTGTCATTGAGATGCGGAAGAGATCTGCGACGTTATCCAATCTGAAAATGCGAGCATGGCTGCCGTTGGCGGCCTTGATTGAAGTCGAGTCAGCCAATAGCTGCCCAATGATATGGTCGTGGGAAAAGGTTGTAATATAGCCCCTGATGACAGATGCCTGGAAAACATCGACGGCGGCGCCAGAGCAATTCCCAATCCTTGCATGGCCGCCTCCATCATGGCGAGGGAAGAGTCAAAAACGATCCCTGCGTTGACCTGTGCCGCCGGCGGAACATCAGCTGCCGCGAACCAGGAACTCCACTCGTCGGCCCTATAGCTCCGCAAAAGCGTCGCTTCGGCAAGATCTGCGGGCGAGCTTAAACGGTCTGCCAGTCTGGGGGTGCACAGAGGCGAATGCGGAGCGTCGAACAGACGCAGTGCTTCTGTGCCGTGCCAGGAGCCGCTGCCGAAGCGAATGGCAAAATGCAACCCCTCAGCGGCCATATCGACGCGATTATTGTTTGTCGAAATGCGCACGTCGATGAATGGATGCTGCTGTTGAAAATCCGGAAGCCTTGGCAACAACCAGCCGACAGCAAAGGTTCCAACCACGCCCAAAAACAGCAATTCCCGAACTTGCCCGGCTTCAATCCTGTCCAGCGTAATTGCCATTTGATCGAAGGAATTGGTCAACGTCGGCAAAAGAGCTTCACCTTCCGCGGTGATTTTCAAACCCTTTGGGAGGCGCTGGAAAAGCGCAACGCCCAATCGCTTCTCGAGGCTTTTGACCTGCTGGCTTACGGCGGCCTGGGTAACGCAAAGTTCGATTGCGGCGCGGGTGAAGCTGAGATGTCTCGCCGAAGCTTCGAAAGCTCTCAAGCCATTCAATGGGAGGAATTGCCGAACCATCTTAGCCCTAGATTTTCTTGTATCTCCTCCGAGATATCATAGTTTGCTGCCGCAAAACAGTGCCATTAAATGCCGTCCTCATGCGCCTTTGCGCTGATTGAACCGCGTCTGGAGGATGAAAAAATGAAGCGTGATTGGATAGGAATTCTATCAGCCGCCCTGGTCGCGACATGCATTTCTTCAAGTGGCTTTGCGGCTGACGAGATGAAACTGAAAGCCATCTCGGACAGCGCGATCAAACCGATCATGGATAAATACGGCATCCCAGGCATGGCCGTTGCCATTACCGTTGACGGAGAGGACCACATCTTCAACTACGGCGTCGTGTCGAAGGACACCGACAAGCCCGTCACTGCGGCCACCATGTTCGAACTCGGGTCAATCAGCAAAACGTTTACAGTGACCCTCACATCCTACGCTGAGGTGACCGGCCGACTTTCGCTGTCGGACAAGGCAAGCAAATATCTTCCATCGATGAAGGGAAGCCCCTTCGGCGATGTCGCGCTGATGAATTTGGGCACGCACACGGGTGGCGGATTTCCGCTGCAAATTCCTGATGACGTCAAAACCGAAAAACAACTGATGGACTATTTTGAAGCCTGGCATCCTTCATACGAGGCTGGAACCCATCGAACTTACGCCAATCCAAGCATCGGGATGCTTGGCTATATAACGGCGAAAAGCATGCAGCGGGATTTCGCGGCGCTTATGCAGGACGAATTGTTTCCCTCTCTCGGGTTGAAGAGCACATATATCAATGTGCCGAAATCGCGGGTGGCGGACTATGCCCAAGGCTACAAGCGAAGCGGTGAACCGGCTAGGATGACACCCGCCATTCTTTCGTCCGAAGCCTATGGAGTGAAATCCACAGCAAGCGACATGATCCGGTTCATCGACGCGAACATGGGCCTCGTCGACCTGGACGAAAAGCTCCGGCAGGCGATCACGAATACGCATAGGGAATACTTCGATGTCGGCGCAATGACCCAAGACCTTATTTGGGAGCAGTATTCTTATCCCGTGACGCTGACGACGTTGATGGAAAACAATTCCAGCGCGATGCTGAAAACCATTCCCGTCAAGCAACTGATGCCCGCAATGGAACCACGCGACGATGTATGGATCAATAAGACCGGCTCAACGAATGGTTTTGGCGCCTATGTCGCGTTCATCCCGAAAGAGCGAGTTGGCATCGTCATCTTGGCCAATAAAAACTATCCCAACGAGGATCGCGTCTCTGCCGCTTACCAAATACTGACGGATATAACTTCGGCGCGCTAACCCGGTAGGGCATGATGCCGAAAAGTGTGCGCGGTTTTCGGACGACATCATGCTCTAACTATGTAATTCAGGACAGGATTGAGATTTTAGGCCGACCCGGCCTAAAATCATCCTGTTCTGGCATCAGCGGTCGAAGATGTCCCGCCACTGCTTCTCACCGATCAGGCAGTCAGTGCCCGCCTCAGCGCCAGCGATCTTCTGCACCGTCGCTGGCCGGGAAAGGTCGCTGATCTCCAGCACCAGCTTGCGGCGCACGGCAACGGCGAAATCCTCGATCTTGCGGACCGGCAGCACGAAGGCGCCGGGCCCGCCGATCACGCAATCCGCATAATATTTGTCGAGCCCGTTCGGCGCATCGGAGGGCCGCAGCATGATGGCCAGGCCGTTGATGATCATGCCTGCTTCCACCGCCTTGTCGCGGGCGGGGGTGACGGGATCGCCTGAGTTGTTCGGCCCATCGCCGGAGACATCGATCACCTGCCGCCTGGACTGAAAGGGACTGGAAACGATCATACTGGCGCCCTGAGCGATCGCGGTGGAGATCGATGTGCGCCGTTGCGTGGCAATCGGTCGGGCTTCGAGCTTGTCGGCAAACGCGATCGCATCCTCTTCCGTCTCGATCACCTGCCAGTCGATCACGGAATCCTGGACGACATAGCCTGCCCATTCGAAATAGCTGATGGCAATGCGGCCGGTCAGCCCGCCCTTCACCGCGTCGATGAATTCCTTGTGCTTGAGCGCCTCGACATAGCCCTCGCGCTGGATGCCGATCTCCTCGAAATCCATCGACCGCGAGGTGTCGACGGCGAGCACCAGCGTCACGTCGACCTCGCTCCCCCCCGCCTGCGCGGCCGGGGTAATGCCTGTAAGCCCCATAAGCAACGCAAGTGTCGTCAGCATTGGTAATCCAATCCCTGCGCCATCCAAGCCAGCAAACTCTAACATAGCTTGGCGGACGCAGGACGCTCGCCCACGCCCACGGCTTCAATTTTCGGTGATGGATCGGAAGGCCTTCAATGCAAGGGAAGCCACAAGGGGGTCTTCCATGCCTTCAGCGCATCGAGAAACACCTGCAACCGGGAAGGCAGGAAGCGGCGGGTGGGATAGACGGCGTGCACGAAAATTTCCTCGGACGACCAGTCTGGCAGCAGGCGGATGAGTTCGCCACTTCTGATCTGTTCGTCGCAATAGGTCGAAGGCAGCAGGCCGATGCCGTGTCCGCGATAGGTGAAGGCGCTCACCGCATCGAAATCCCGGCTCGATACCGGCCCCGACACATGCAGGCGAACCGATTTGCGCCCGTTCACGAGATCCCATTCCGCTTCGCCGTTGCGGCCGTTCAACAGAATGCACTGATGGTCCTTCAGGTCTTCGGGCTTCAAGGGAAGCACCCTGCCCTTCAGATACTCGGGCGCAGCGACCAGATAGCGCACGCTCTTCCCGAGCCGCTGCGCGACGATGGTCGAATCCTTGAGTTCGCCGAAACGGATGCCGAGGTCGATGTTCTCCGCGATCAGATCGAGGAACAGGTTGGTGACGAAGAGATCGACCTGGATCTTCGGATATGCCTTCAGGAAGGCCGAGACGAATTCGTAAAAGACCTCCTGTCCGAAGATGACAGGCACGGAGATCTTCAGCAAACCCTCCGGGTTTCTCTGTGCCTCGGTGAGTACCTGCTCGGCGTCGAGGAGATGGGCGAGCGGTTCGCTGCACCTGTTGTAATAGGCCCGGCCCTGGGCGGTCAGGCTCAACTTGCGGGTCGTCCGCTGCAGCAGCGTCACGCCCAGCTGCTCCTCCAGCGACGTCACCTTCCGGCTGACCGTCGATACCGGCATGCCGAGGGAATGGGCAGCACGGCTGAAGCTGCCGTACTGCGCCACCTTCACGAAGACTGCGATATCGTTCAGATCAGCCATCGCGATATTTTTGCATGGATGCAAAAGAGAATCCAGATATTTCCATCTAATCGGGTAATGGAGTTTTCGCCATATTCACCTTGCGAAAACAAGACAACCCGATGGAGGCGCATTCGCAGCAGCCCCATCTCGAGCGACCCGGCCTTCGCAAATGCAAGGCCCGCGTTGCCCGAACCAGTTTATGGAGATCAGCATGACTACGAAAAAAACAGTCATCGTCACGGGCGCCTCGCAGGGTATCGGAGCCGGCCTCGTTAACGCCTTCATCGAGCGCGGCTATAATGTGGTCGCCACCTCGCGCCAGGTCAGCACTTCGAACGCCTTCCAAGCCTCCGACAAGCTGGCGCTCGTCGACGGTGACATTGGCGATGCCGAAACCGCAGCGCTGGTGGCAAGGACCGCAATCGACCGGTTCGGCTCGATCGACGGCCTCGTCAACAATGCCGGCATTTTCCTGGCCAAGCCGTTCGTCGATTTCACCATGGCCGACTTCAAAAAATTGTCCTCGACCAATCTCGAGGGCTTCATCCACCTGACCCAACTGGTCGTCAGGCAAATGCTCACACAGAAAACGGGCGGCAGCGTCGTCAGCATCACCACGCCATTGACCGATCATCCGATCGCCGGTTTCTCCGCTTCGGTGTCAATGATGACAAAGGGCGGTATAAACGCCATCTCCAAGAACCTGGCGATGGAATATGCGAACCAAGGAATTCGCTTCAATATTGTAGCTCCCGGTGTGGTGGACACCCCGCTGCACAAGGATAATCCGAAGGATTTCCTGAAGACGCTGTCGCCGATGGCAGGCATATCAAACGTCGAGGAGATCGCCGACGCAGTCGTCTTCCTCACCGAAGCGCCGCGCGTAACCGGGGAGGTGCTGCACGTCGACGGCGGCGCACATCTGGGCAGATGGTAGACCATGCGAAAGCGCAGGCAGCCGGCGCGGAACGGCGGCTGCAGGAACTCGGCATCACGCTTCCCCCGCCGCCGACACCCTTTGGGGCCTATGTCGAAGCGATAAGGACCGGTAACCTGGTCTTCTTCAGCGGGATGCTGCCGGTCGTCGGCCATGCGCCGCGCTATATCGGCCGCGTCGGCGGTGCTCTGACGGCCGAAGACGGCAAGAAGGCGGCCGAAACGGCAACGCTGAGCGCGCTCGCCGCCGCCAGGGACTATCTCGGTTCACTGGACAGGGTCGTCAGGGTCGTCAAGCTGGGCGTCTATATCGCGACCGAAGGCGAGTTCCGCGACCATCCGAAGGTTGCGGACGGAGCATCCGAAATGCTGCTTGCGGTCTTCGGCGAGGAAAAGCTCTCAGGCCGCGTCGTGCTCGGCGTCGCCAGCCTGCCCCTCGGCCTGCCGATCGAACTTGAACTCATCCTCGAAGTCGAGGATTGAAAGTAGCCGGGCACTTTTCTGCGTGCCCGGCGAAAGCATGCCTCGCCCTTCGAAGCCCTTGCGGGCCACCTCTGGGCGAGGCTCTCTTGAGCCATGTTGCGCTCACACCGCCACCAACAGCAGCACGTAAGCGATCACACTCACCATCAGCCCGCGGAACGCGAAGGTGACGCAACGATATTTGCTGCGGGCGATGGCGGAGAGGATGTTGGCGTTTTCGAGATACTGGTCGAAGAGATAGCGTTCGTCGCGCCGCAGTGCCGCCTCGAAGAACAGGTCGCGGTGGTTCTGCCAGGCGCCCCAAAACAGCGAGGTCGAGCTGTCCAAACGGCGCGGCAACACGACGAGGATCGCCGAAAGGATGGAAAAGACCGAGGCTGCAGCAAGCAGGCCCGAGAACAGCATGCTCCCTGGCGCCCCGCTCGCGTAGCGTGCCGGGCTGAAGACTGCCCTCACCTCGCTCGAACTCACCAGGAAGGCTAGCATGAAAGTAAAGATATAGGCGGCCTTCTGGTCAGATATCTTGACCTGGTCGTAGAATATGTCGTTGATTTTCTTGATATGGTCAAAATACTCGGAACTGATATCACCGCTCGACGGCGCGCTCAGCATAAGATCAGTTGCATTTTCGAAATCGCTCACCTGAATACTCCACCTACAAAGTGTTTCCCTGATATTACACTGCACGGCGAATTCAAGAACACGTGTGCAATGCGCTTGACTTTTCTTTTCTACATGGACAAAGGGGATGTGGGAGTTGGGGTTGGGTCATGCTGGGTCGCTGGAAAAACATCTGTCGCGCCGGGGTGGCGCTTGCGCTCGTCTTGCCAGGCTTTTCGCCGCCGGCGGCGGCCGACCCCGTTCAGCGTGCAACACCGGTTGCCGGATCCGTCATTGCCCGCAAGACCGGCGAGGAGGTCCGCTTCATCGAAGTGTCGAACTGGCGTGTCGTCGACATCAATCAGGATCTCCTGACTGGCGACGTGCTGCGCACCAATGCCAACGGCCAGCTCGCCATCGTCTTTTCCGATCACACCCAGGTCCGTCTCGGCCGCAATTCCTCGCTGCAGGTCAAGAAGATGGCCGCGAGCGGCGACACGACGCTGGAGCTGCAATCGGGAACGATCTGGGCGCGCGCCGAGCGCGGCGGCCAGGGCCTGACGGTGGAAACGCCGGCGGCCGCAGCCGCCATCCGCGGCACCGACTGGACGATGACCGTCGAGGGCGCCAAGACCTCGATGATCGTGCTCGAAGGCCGCGTCGCGCTCACCAACCCGCAGGGCAGCGTCGAGGTGAACGAGGGGGAAGGAGCGGTCGCCACGATCGGCCAGGCGCCGCGCAAGCTCGTCATCGTCACACCCGACGATCGCGAGCAGATGCTGTTCTACCTGAACCTGCGTGACGGCTTCGGCCTGATGCCGACCTCGCCGCTGCCGGCAGGCCGCATGGCCGACGAGCGCCGCCGGCTGCTGGCTTTGCCGCCGGAGCGTCGCACCACCGAGGACTGGCTGGAGCTTGCCGAAGTGCAGAGCGCCTTCGATGGCCGGCAGGTTGCAGCCGCCACGCTTCAGGAAGTTCGGGGCCGTAAGCTGACGACCGCCCAGAAGGCCCGCGTCGACCTGATCGATGCCACGATCGCCGGCTCCGAAAAACGATACGACGAAGCCGCAAGGCTATTTGCGGCAGCACAGCCGCATCTCGACGCCAACCGCCGGAACATGGCGCAATATGGCGGCTATTTCGCCCGTTCGCTTGCCGATCCCGCCCATGTCGAAAAGCCGCCGTCATCAGCTGTCGGCCCCTATGGCGCGATCATGCAGGCCTACACCGCCGGCTTTCTGCAAAACCCGCGCGCCGCTGTCGATGTGATCAGGGACGCCGAGAAGCGTTTTCCCGACGATCCCACCCTGCCCGCGATCCGCGCACAGCTGGCGCAGCTGATCGATGACCGCGCCCAGATGCAGGAGGCGGTGAACCGCGCCCTCTCGCTCGATCCGAACCATCCGATCGCCCTTGCCGCGCGTGCGTCTTACAAGGCGAGCTATGAAAGCGATATCGACGGCGCCCTGGCCGATCTGAACCGCGCCATCGAGCTTGCGCCGGGGGCGTCAGGATCGTTGAACTCGATGGGCCTGCTGCAGAGCGCCCGCGACGCCAATGGCGAGGCCGAGGCGGCCTTCCTGAAGGCGATCGCGCTCGATCCGCAGGACCCGGTTCCCCACGGCAATCTTGCCATTCTCTATCTCGACCAGTCCAGGATGAAGGATGCCAAGCGCGAGATCGATGCGGCGCTCGCGGTCGATCCGTCCTACGACATTGCTCTCCTCGCCCGCGGCCGCTACTACCTGCAGACCGGCGAACGCGACAAGGCGCTGGCGGACCTGCTGGCCGCCAGCACCGCCAATCCGGCCCATTCGCAGTCACAGTTGATGCTCGCCGCCGCCCATTACGAAAAGGGTGACCGCATCCCCTCCGCACAGGCGGTCGACAATGCTGACAGGCTCGACAAGAACGATCCCGTCATCTCCTCCTTCCGCACCGCCGTCGACATCGACGACTACGACGCCGACGGCGCGATCCGCAACGCCCAGGAATTTCTCCGCCGCTCCAGGGCGCGCGGCGGCGACTACAGCGCGCTCGGCGCCAACCAGGATGCCGGCTCGACGCTGAACAACGCCTTCCGCCTGCAGGGCCTGGACGCGTGGGGCCGTTATTATGGCGATGCCGTCTTCAGTCCCTTCGAAGGCAGCGGCTATACCGACCAGTCGATCAAGGGCAGCATCTTCCCCTTCAATAATGCGACCGATTTCGGCGACGACAACATCAGCCAGTATCGCGTCAACACGTCGAGCTTCTCCTCGCTGTTCCAGGGACTGCTGCTCGATCCGCACATGCTGTCGGGCCGTTCGCGCTCGGCAACGCTTCTGCGCACCCCCTTCATCGAAGGTTCACTCGGCGGCGGCATCAACAGCGTCGATGGCCATACTAGGCGCATCGGTGAGGCCGAGATCCAGGGCTTCTCTAACGAGACCATCCCGCTCAGCTTCTACGGCAACCTGAACTGGGAGGAGATCGCCCGCGATGGCGACTATACGGATTTCGGCGGCTTCTCCACCGAGAACAAGATCCTGAGCGGCAACGGTTATCTCACAGCGACGATCACCCCTGATGATCGTGTCGTCGCCTATTTCAACGGCGCCAAACGCGATTTCGACCTCGATACCTTGAGCAGCAATTCCCAGCTGTCGACCATTTTGAACGACGGGCTGTTCGATCCCATCCTCGTCCCCTTTTTCGGCATCCCGCGTGTGCCCGACGAATTGCCGCTTTATCAGACCCGGCGCGACATCATTACGGCGACCAATGCCGGCATCGGTTGGAGCCACACATTTGGCTACGAAAACGTGCTGAATGCAGCGCTGCTCTATTCCGGCACGCGAACGAAGACCACCGACGAACTGGCGTTCGATTGGGAGACTGTGCCGTTCCTTGGCGGTCCCGGCACCGATATCCGCCCTTTCGCGCAGATCAGCCAGGACCAGAGCTCGAAGACCTATGTCGCAGCCCTCAATCACGACATTGGGGCGGGACCGCTGACCTTCCGCTACGGCATCGAGGGCGGCTGGATCGATGCCCACAACAGCAGCTTCCTGCACATCGAGGATATCGTTCCGGGCTTCCTCGACGGCACGACGCTTGGCCCCACGGAGGCCGACAATCGCGTCGATATCGCCCGCGCCTATGTCGACGTGCTGCACGAGATCGCGCCTGATCTGAAGGGCGAATATGCGCTGTTCGGCACGCACATGTCAGGCGACGGCGTCGATGTCAGCCGGCTGGAGCCGCGCTTCGGCCTTGCCTGGTCGCCCGTTCAGAACCACTGGCTGCGCGCCGCCTTCATGCGTCAGAGCGTCGATACCGGCGTTCCCACCCTCGCCCCGATCGGCATCCTCGGCCTGCAGCCGAACCAGTTCTCGGTCGGTATCGAAGGTTATAGCGATACGGTCGCGCTGCAATGGGATGCCGAGTGGACCGATCGTTTTTTCACCTCGGTCGAATACCAGCACCAGGAATTGCATGATTTCTCGATCGACTTTCCGCTGATCTCGCTTCCGGCGGCCGACAGCCTGCCGCTGTCGCGCGGCAGCGTCGACCGCGCCGCCGTGACTGCCAACGTCGCGCTCGGCTATGGTTTCGGCCTTTCCGCCACTTATGCCTACATGGAATCGGAGAACAAGGACCCGCTGGAGCCGAACTACGGCGGCTCGCTGCCGTTCATTCCCCGCAACTCTGGCCAGATCGCGCTGACCTGGGTCAATGAGGCCAAGGTCAAGGCGACTGTGGCGGCCAATTATGTCGGCGAGCGCGATGGTGACGACCTCGGCACGAAACTCGACGACTATTGGAGTCTCGATGCCCACCTGATCTGGGAACCCCTGGACAAACGCATCGCGCTGGAAGCGGCCGCCTATAACCTGCTCGATGAGGATTTCGAGCTCACGCCCGGCGTGCCCGGCTGGGGCCGCGCCTTCAAGGGCACGCTCAAAGTCCGCTTCTGATGCCGGTGCGAGGCAAGCCTCGGCCGGCCGGCGGGCAAGCTGAAAGCCGTCATCTCAGGCTGCTGGTGCTGGCGCTCGCCACCCTCGTCACCATCTCGCTGCTGTCGCGCCTGCCGGCATGGTCGTTGCTGGAACTCAGAAGCTTCGACTATCTCTCGACCGTCGACGATCCACGCCCACCGCAAGGCGGGCCTGTCATCGTCGCGATCGACGAACCTTCGCTTGCCGATATCAATGCGCAATGGCCCTGGCCGCGCAGCCTGCATGCCGAACTCATCAGGCAGTTACGCGCGGCCGGCGCCCGTGTCATCGGCCTCGACATCATCATGGCCGAACCCTCGAACCCCGACAACGACGATGCGATCACCAAGGCCGTCGGCCCCGATGTCGTGCTCGCCGGCGACGAAACACTAATCGAGACGCCACAGGCTTCGCAGCTGATCCGCGCGACGCCGCTGCCGCAACTGACCGAAGCGGGTGCTGTGACCGGCATTGCCTCGATCGATCTCAGCGGCGACGGCACGTTCCGGCGTATTCCCGGCTATAAGGACGGCTTCGCCGCTATGCTGGCAAAGGCGTCCGGAGGTCCGGCCGAGGTGTTGTCGGCCGGCCGACTCATCCAATCCTTCGGCCCGGCCCGCAGCTATCCCACCGTCTCCTACTACCAGGCGCTAGACCCTGAGAACCTGCTGCCACCGGATTATTTCAAGGGCCGCGTGGTGCTGGTCGGCCTCAGCCTGCAGAATGCGCCTGCCATCGACAAGGGTGGCGTCGATGCCTTTGCCACGCCCTATACCGTTCACACCGGCAAGCTGGTCTCCGGTGTCGAGATCCAGGCGACGATCTACGACAATATCCGTCGTGGCCTGTCGACCGCGGAAGCCCGCCTGCCGCTGGTCGCCGCCTGCATCCTGATCACCGTGCTGCTTGCCGCCGCCACCGTCTGGCGCTCGACGGGATGGTTGACGATCGTCGCCAGCGCCGCGGCAGTGCTTGCCTTCGCAGCGGCGAGTTTTGCGGGTATCCGCTTTGCCCATGTCTTCGTCTCGCCACTCGGGCCAGTCGTTGCCTATGTCTCGGTCGCCTTCGGCCAGGCCGCCTTCGATTATGCCGAGGAGCGCCGCAACAAGCGGCAGATCATCCGCGCCTTCGCCCAATATATCTCGCCCGATCTGGTCCGGCGCCTGTCGAACGATCCCTCGCAGTTGAAGCTTGGCGGCGAGCGGCGCACGCTCTCCGTGCTGTTTTCGGATGTGCGTGGGTTCACAACCATCGCCGAGACGCTGAAGGACGATCCGGAGCAACTGACCGGCCTGATCAACCGGCTGCTGACGCCGCTTTCCGACGTCGTGATGGATCATGGCGGCACGATCGACAAATATATGGGCGACTGCATCATGGCCTTCTGGAACGCCCCGCTCGACGATCCCGACCATGCGCTCCACGCGGTCACCGCCTCGCTCGCCATGCAGGCGGCGATATCGAGCCTGAACCGTGAGCTGGAACGGGAGGCCGCGGCGCGCGGCGGCAAGCCGCACGTGCTGAAGATGGGAGTCGGCATCAACACCGGCGAATGCATCGTCGGCAACATGGGCTCGACCCGCCGCTTCGACTATTCCTGCCTCGGCGACAGCGTCAACCTCGCCTCCCGCCTCGAAGGCGCCTCGAAGAATTATGGCGTAGCACTGCTGCTCGGCGAGGAGACCGCAAGGCTGGTCGCCGGCACCCACACCGTCGTCGAGCTCGATCGCATCATCGTCAAAGGCCGCACTGTCCCCTCGCCCGTCTATACCGTCGTGCACAAGGCCGAGGCCGAAGCCCTTGCCGCCCATCGGGCCTTCACGCAAGCGAAATACGCCGGCACCCTTGCGCCATCCGACTCCGCCTTCGACAGGCTGGCCGCCGATATCCCCGAGCTTGCCCCCTATTACGCGATCGTCCGCGATGCGCTGGCTGAATCCGGCGAGGAATGACCGGCGGCGACGTCTCGTCACGCCTGATAATTGCGCACGGATGTTCGTTCATAAGCCGCTCGTTTTGCCAAAGGCGTACATGTTGGTTGGCGCGCCATGCAGCATCACCTCCCGCTCGAAGTTGAAGCCACACTTCTCAAGAATACGTCTTGAAGCGGCATTGGCGGTACGAACCAATCCGATCACCCGCTCCCCATGCAGATCATCAAAGGCAAACACCAGGGCTTCCCTGACCAATTCCGTGGCATATCCCTGCCCCCAGCTTTCGGGTTGCAGATGATAGGAAAGATTGAGGCCGTCGAATTCCTTGGAAAGGGTTACGCCGCCGAAACCGATCAGCGCACCGTTCGCCTCGACGGCCCAGCGCCCAAACCCGTGATCTTTCCAATGCCCGATGTCGCGCGCAAGCCGCGCTGCACTTTCCTCGCGCGAGTCCGGCCGTGGTACCGGTCGGTGCGCGACCAATTCCGGCTGCGAAAAAAGTCGGGTCAGGAAATCGATATCCCCTTCCACGGGAATTCTGAGACGCAATCTGGCGGTACGCCTTACCGCCGACGGCAAGGCACCCTTGAATTCATACTCAAGCATCTTCCATCCAATTTTCAAAACGCGGCAATGTGACCGATACCAAACTATTCCAGGCGGCGCGCTTCCAGCGGCGCGTTCTGCCTGAATCCCTCGAAATAGCGGCCACCATGCACGGCAAGCTCTCGGTCGGCCAAAGCCAGGAATCGAGCGCCGTCACCCGCTGCCGCCAGCCCGAATGCCATGTCGAATTCGGCCGCCAATTGCGCGTCGAGCTCTCTCATCAGACGCGGCGCCCACTTTCCCCGGCCAGCCCACGCGCCACGCCCGAGGAGGATCAGGTCGGCGAGCTTCTGATAGAGCAGCGCGGCGATGGCGGCGATCTCTTCGGGCGGGCGCGTTCCGCGCAGGTCGTCGGCCAGATCGGTGACCTGATAGCGCAGCAAGTCGTAATCTACCCCGGCAAGAGGTTTCGGCCCCGCCGCAAGCATCCTTGCCGCCTTTGCCTGGATGACGCGCGCGCTGTCGATATCCGATCCCATTATACAGCCCGTCGCGACCATGTTGGCCATGATCGGATAGCCGCTGTCGGCATCCTGATGGAGATAATGCGCCAGCGTCTGCGGATCATGGACGAAGGCCTCGACCGGGAAACCGTCCTCAGTGAACGATTCCCGCCAGGCTCTTTCGAGAGACGGGAACACGACGACCAGATCGATATCCGAAAAGGCGGTCCCTTCGCCGCGCATGAGGGAGCCGGCTACATAAGTGAAAGCAGCCCCGGCAAAGCGGCTGGCGACACAGTTGCGGGCAGCGGCCAGCGCCCGCTCCGCAAGAATATGCTTCTGGATATCGTCCACGATCTCGTCCTCGAATGCGGACACGGGCGGGAACAAAAAACCCGCTCGTCTCCGGCGGGTTGGTCTTAGCAGCGATGAACGGAATTCAGTTCACGCGTCTACCACCCACCGCGGCGCGGTGGTCGTAGACGTCGTCGAAATTGCAAAAATCCTGCTCATGGCTAAGGTTAACCCGCCACCGTGAGAGCGTCAATGCACCGAAGCCGGACGCCAAGGACGGCTTTCCCGGCGCGATGTTTTCCGTCTAAGATGGCGCAAGACTCGTAAACAGGAAGAACCCGCCAATGTCCGATCCCGTCACCGTTATCCCGCTTCCGCAACCGGTGCTGCTGCCGGTCGAGGGCAGCGCCGAGCGTTTTCCGGTGCGCCGCGTCTATTGCGTTGGGCGTAACTATGCCGACCATGCGCTCGAGATGGGCCATGATCCCAGCCGCGAGCCGCCCTTCTTCTTCCAGAAGAATGCCGACAACCTGCTGCCGGCGGGCAAGGCCTTTCCCTATCCGCCGCTGTCGAACGACGTGCATTACGAGGTCGAGTGCGTGCTGGCGCTGAAATCGGGTGGCGCGAACATCGAGGCCGCCGACGCGCTCGACTGCATCTACGGCTATGCCGTCGGCATCGATTTCACCCGCCGCGACCTACAGGGCGAGGCAAAGAAGCTCGGCCGTCCCTGGGAAGTCGGCAAGGCCTTCGAACATTCCGCCCCCGTCTCGTCGATCATTCCGGCAAGCCGCCTCGGCCACCCCGCTGAAGGCAAGATCTGGCTGGAACAGAACGGCAAGCGCGTGCAGGACGGCGATCTCAACCAGATGATCTGGAAGGTGCCGGAGATCATCGCAGAACTGTCGAAGCTCTTCACCCTCGCACCAGGCGATATCATCATGACCGGTACGCCCGCCGGCGTCGGCGCGGTGGCCAGGGGCGATCGCATCAACTGCGGCATCGACGGCGTCGCCACCCTATCGGTCGAGGTCGTCTGAGGAGAAAGGGATGCCCGTCTACGCACTTGGCGGATCGACGCCGAAACTGCCCGCCGCCGGCCTCTATTGGATCGCACCGGACGCCAATATCATCGGCCAGATCGAGCTCGGCGAGAATGTCGGTATCTGGTTCGGCGCCGTGCTGCGCGGTGACAACGAGCCGATTACCGTCGGCGAAGGCACCAACATCCAGGAAGGCGTGATGGCCCATACCGACATGGGCTTCCCGCTGACGATAGGCAAAGACTGCACCATCGGCCATCACGCCATCCTCCACGGCTGCACCATCGGCGACAACACGCTGATCGGCATGGGTGCGACCATCCTGAACGGTGCGAAGATCGGCAACAACTGCCTTGTCGGCGCCAATGCGCTGGTGACCGAAGGCAAGGAATTCCCCGACAATTCCCTGATCGTCGGAACACCTGCCCGCGCGGTGCGCGTGCTCGACGAGGCGGCAATCGAAGCCATCCGCCGCTCGGCAAAAAACTACGTCGCAAACTGGCAACGCTTCGCGCGCGATCTCAGGCAGATCGGTTGATAGGATAACGCGAGGCTGGTGGTCAGGCGCCCTTTGCGCCCGCCAAGGCGTTCACCACACGCCCGGAATCCAGCGCCAACGCACACGCGCCATATAGTCCGCATAGCCTTCGAGGCCCTTGCGCAGTTCGGCTTCCTCGCCGAGCGTACGGCCGAAGAGGACGATAACGAGCAGGCCGGCGGGGATCAGCGCGTAGAGCGATCCAAGCGACAGTGCCATGCCGATGCTGAGCACGATAGCGGTTGCGTATCCGGGATGGCGGATGGCGGCGTAGGGTCCGGTGTCGATTACCTTGTGGTTGCGGTCGGTCTGGATGCGCACCGTCGGCTCGAAATGCCGGTTGACGGATTGCGCCCAGGTTAGGCCGAGATAACCTGATGTCATCAGGAGATAGCCGATGAGGACGATCCAACCGGGCTGCGGCGCCCAATGGAAACGCCCATCGTCGAACGCGCCGACCGGAAGAATGGCGGCAAAGAGAATGATTGTCAGCGTCGCCACCACCGCGTCCCAGGGCCTGGTGCCTTTCTGATATCGGCTGCGCGCCGCGATCGCGACACATGTCAGTGCAAGGAAGAGGCCCAGAAAGATCCAGCCACGCGGCCAGTCGAGCGTACCGGCCGGCCAGAATAGCGCGGCAAACATCACGGCAATGGTGATGGCGAGCGAGCCGAGCGATGGCGCCGTCGCTGCGAACGAGTGATTGGGCCGAGTGTCTTGCTCTGTCATGACCGCTCTCCGTTCAACCGGGAACGAGCTGTTTGCATCCCAACGGCTGCCGCCCGAGTCTAACACTACCGCACCGGATTGAGGAGACGGAACGCTCCCTAATGGCAGCGTAGCGACGAAAGCTGCCTTGATCGCAGCGACGCCTTTGCATCCAGGATTCGAGATGTTGGAGAAATTCTGCCGTTGCCGCAATAACGGCTCAGGGCGGATTCGGTAAAGAGCCGCCTACTCGGCAGCTTCCAGAAACTGGCTGTTTCGTGATGAAGAGGCAAGAGCCTGAACTCTGGCTTCGGCCTTGGCGATCAGCTGATAAAATTCGTCCTGCGCTTCGACATCCAGTTGAATAACGGCATTGACGTCGTCGGGCGTATCGCAAACGCAGGCGACCGCCGAAATGGGACAGATGCCGCCGGGATAACGCTTGCCGGTGCCCGTGTAGGCGCGGCGGCCCCAACGCTCGGAATAGACCGTCTCTTCCCGCTCGAGCTGCAGGATCGTTCCCTTGCAGGCGGTCACGATAGCCGCCTTGCCGTAAGCGAACCAATGATAGTTCAGCCTCCGGAGAATATATTTGCCGGTGATATCCTCGCCAGCCAGTTCGGCAGGGTTTTCAATCATTCTAATCATGACGGCTTCCTCAACGTTTAAACAATATCCGTCATGTTTTCGCGCGCAGCAAGTCAAAAAACGCTGCTTTTGGAGACACTTAGTCACAAAGTGTTTCCGATTCTTACATTAACCACGCGCCGAGCATCCCCTTGTGCACACAATTCTTCGTCGAATTTCCCGCGACCTGCTACCGATTTCGTCATTGTCCGAGGTGGCAGTCACGTCAATGTCCCCTTGTGTTTTTCGGCGCGGGCTCGATATGTCTCCCTGATTGGTCCCAAGACCGCGCCGTTTTTCATCCCACGAAACAGCCGGCTGTTTCGCCAGTTGGTCACCGCAGGAGAGTTTCATGGTCGACGCGATCAACCCCATCTCCGCCACCGCCCCGTCCGAACCCACCAAGGTCGGTACCAGCACCTCGATCGGCTCCGAACCCGACAATGCCTGGGTCGCTGCCCGCCAGTCGCAGATCACCGCCGATCAACTGGCAGCGAAGAGGGCCGTGGAGAAGGAAGCCGCAAGCGATCTCATCCCGCACGCGGATCTGATCGTCGAAAACGAGGCGCATCCGCAAAAGCGGCACGGGCATGCGGCATTGGAAGAAGAGGAAGAGGCTGGCGAACAGGCGGAAGAGCCGGTCTTGTCAGGCGAAAGCGACCGGATCGGCACTCGCAATTTCGACGACGACACGCCCTTCGGTGAACGCGTCGCCATCATCTGATCAAAACGCAGACCGGAAATCGTCCGCGCGATCAATTCGAGCCCGCGAGCTGGGACTCGATCGCCGCCTTGTCGATGACCGACCAGACCTCGACGATCTTTCCGTCACGAAATTCGTAGATCACGTTCTCGCTGAAGGCAACGCGCCTGCCGTTCACATCGAGGCCGAGGAATTTTGCCTTCGGCCTGCAATCGAAGCCGAGCCGGCAGGCTATGTATGGCGGATCGCCAAGGAGCATCAGCACCTTGAAATAAAGATCGGGAATCTCATCGAAGTCTCGCTCGAGCATAGCGACGTAACCCGACAGCCCGAGCCGCCGGCCATTATGAACCGCATCGTCGCCGACGAACTGCCCGAGATTGGTCCAGTCCTGACTGTTCAGGCAGGCGATGTAGCCGCGGTATATCTCCGCGAGTTCGGTTTTCGTCACCCGATCGTCCCTGGCTTGCGCTCTGCGGCAAAGATAGCGCCAGGATCTGCACTTGCCAGCGGCGAGCGCACCGCCTTGAGACTTTCAGTTCAAGAGAACTCACCTGCGCGGGGACCAGCAAGCGTCACGCGCCAGCCCGTTCGCGATTGGAAATCCTGAGTGGCCAGAAACGTATAGCCCGTCGTGCGCCAGAGCCTCACGGCACTGGTCAGATTGTCGAGCACATAATCGCCGCCGTCCGTCCGGGCAATCAGAACGACATGGTTTTGATCGTGCGGTCCAATCACGACGGAAAGCGCCAACCGGTTCGATGGAAAACCAGCTTCGATCAGGTCCTTCATCTTCTGGAGAGCGTAGTCCTCACAGTCGCCACGGCCGGCAACCGGCAGAGACCAAACATCCTTATTTCGGGAAGACGGGCGATCTTCCGCGGGAATGATACGTCCATTTACGGCACGATTGACCTTTTGAAGAAGCGCTGTTCCTGCCTGATCATTCAGCTGTTGCGCCGCCATCCTGCCGCACAGCCACTTGTACTTGGCGCAGGCTGCGGCGAATCCCACGGGTGCGCCGATGCTTCGCGTCACAGGAAGCGATGATCCCGCAACAGCTTGAAAATGCAGAAGAATGAATAAAAAGCCAGCGAGCGAAAAGAGGCGCTTCATAGCCGATTCCTTTTATTTATTGCGAGACGATAACATAGGCGAAATAAAAATTTAGTAAAATTTTATACTTGCGAATTTAACTGTATTAGACGAATGAGACAGATTAACCATTATCTATTCTTCAGGTTAATTGATTGTTAGTATAAGAGTTCTCCCCATTAACATTCAGTTAACCTTGGGATTGGATTGAAATGATCAGCAGAGCAGCGAAATTCAGCGTCGCCGTTGCTTCCCTTCTGGCAAGCAGCAGCTTGGCAACGGCAGCCCCGGCAGTGGTCAATTGCAAGGCCGCAGTTCGCGGTACACTCGAATACAGACTGTGCATGCCGACCAGAGCAATTCAGTCCGATAACAGGTTCAGCCCGAACGATAACGATCGCGGCAGCCCAAACATTGGCGGCGGCAAGAAGACATCCAGCACCGGCTCCCTCGCCAGCAATGGGAATGATGGCGATAATGGTAATGGTAATGGTAATGGCACTGGCAGTGGCAGTGGCGACGGCAATGGTGACGGCGACGGCGACAATGGCGGAAAGGACGATCACGGCGGCAAGGGCCATGATCATCACGGCGGCGGCAAGGGCGGGAAAGATCACGGGCACGGCAAGGACGGTCCGGGCCACGGCGGAAAAGACGATCACGGCGGCAAGGACCGCGATCATCACGGCCACGACAAGGGCGGAAAAGATCACGGTCACGGCAAGGGTGGCAATGACGGTCCCGGCAAGGGCGGTAACGACGGCCCAGGCAAGGGCGGCAATGACGGTCCCGGCAAGGGCGGCAACGACGGCCCAGGCAAGGGTGGCAATGACGGCCCTGGCAAGGGCGGCAACGACGGCCCAGGCAAGGGCGGCAACGACGGTCCGGGTAAGGGCGGCAACGACGGCCCAGGCAAGGGTGGCAATGACGGCCCTGGCAAGGGCGGCAACGACGGCCCGAGCAAGGGCGGCAATGACGGTCCGGGCAATGGCGGCAACGACGGCCCAGGCAAGGGTGGCAATGACGGCCCTGGCAATGGCGGCAACGACGGCCCGAGCAAGGGCGGCAATGACGGTCCGGGCAATGGCGGCAGCGACGGTCCGAGCAAGGGCGGCAATGACGGCCCTGGCAATGGCGGCAGCGACGGTCCGAGCAAGGGCGGCAATGACGGCCCTGGCAATGGCGGCAACGACGGTCCGAGCAGGGGCGGCAATGACGGCCCAAACAAGGGTGGCAATGACGGCCCAAGCAAGGGTGGCAATGACGGTTCGCACGAAGGCGGTTCCGGCAAAGGCGGCTCGGGATCTAAGCCGAACTAAGCCGATCAGCGAAAAAACGTGAAAGGTGAGGCCGGTCTCCGGCCTCACCTTTTTGGGGATCGTCGGCTTTGTATGGCAAGCGAGATCGGGAAGGCGGCCAGACGCAGGAGCGAGCCTAGCGGGATGACCCGGCGGCTCGGCCATCACAATACCCGCCCGTCAGGCAATAGTGTCCTCGGCCATCGAGCCATCCGCGGCAGATCATGCCTATGAACGGATCGACACCCGCAAGTTCACGACACGCCTTTCGGCGAGCGCGTGGCGATCGTCTAGCGAACACGAGCCGAACTTACGCCGCGCAAGCCTCACATAGACCGCGGATCTCGATCGTCGTTTTCTCGGGCTTGAACTTCTGCCCGCGCACCCAGCTCATCAGCCTGTGGTCGATCTCATGGTCGTGGAACTCCGTCACCTGGCCGCAGCTTTCGCAGATGGCGAAGGCGACGATGCCGTGGCTGTGGCAGTCGTCGCCCGGATGGGCGCAGGCGACGAAGGAGTTGATGCTTTCGAGCCGGTGCACGACGCCGTATTCAAGCAGCTTCTCGAGCGCACGGTAGACCTGCAGGGGCGCGCGAAAACCGTGGTCGCGCAGCTTGTCGAGGATGGTGTAGGCGCTGAGCGGCCCTTCGGCCTTTTCGAGCACGTCGAAGACCAGCGACTGGTTCTTGGTCAATTGCGGTGTCGTCATGAGCCTTGTCCTTGCATGAGCGCGCGGTGGCGCCTGACGGGAAGCAGGCTGAGCATGAAGAGGATCAGCGCCGCGACCACGATCGAGGGACCCGAGGGCGTGTCGTAGGTAAGCGAGCCGAACAGCCCGCCGACGACGGCGACCGCCCCGATCAGCGAGGCGAGCACCGCCATGATCTCCGGCGTCGGCGAGAAGCGCCGGGCCGCAGCCGCCGGAATGATCAGCAGCGAGGTGATCAGCATGATGCCGACGATCTTCATGGCGATGGCGATGACGACGGCCATCAGCAGCATGAAGAACAGCCGCGCCCGCTCTGGCTTCAGCCCCTCGGCCTCGGCGAGCTCGGCATTGACGGTCGCAGCCAAGAGTGGCCGCCAGAGCCAGACCATTGCCACGAGCACGAAGAGCCCGCCTCCCCAGATCAGCGCAATGTCGGTCGTGGAAACAGCAAGGATATCGCCGAACAGGAAGGCGATGAGATCGATCCGCACCCAGCTCATGAAGGCGACCATGACGAGGCCGATCGCCAGCGTGGCATGCGAGAGGATGCCGAGCAGAGCATCGGCCGACAGCGCCTGGCGCTTCTGCAGGAAGAGCAGCAGCACCGACACGAGGGCGGCGACGGCAAAGACAGCCAGTGTCAGATTGAGTTCGAAGAGCAGCGACAGTGCGACGCCGAGCAGCGCCGAATGGGCGATCGTATCGCCGAAATAGGCCATGCGCCGCCAGATGATGAAGCAGCCGAGCGGCCCCGTCGTCAGCGCCAGGCCGACGCCGGCAAGAATGGCGCGCACGAAGAAATCATCAAGCATGGCGCTCTCCCGCTGCATGCGCGTGCGGATGGGCATGGTCGGTATGATCGTGACCATGTTCATGACCGTCATGCCCATGCCCGTGCGCGTGATGGCCATCATCGGGATGGCAATGATCGGTCACCGTGCCGTCGGCATGTTGCACGCGGCCGTCCGGCAGGTGCGTATGATCGTGGTGATGGCTATAGACGGCAAGTGTTTGCGCCGCCCGGCTGCCGAACAGCTGCACATATTCCGGGCTGCGGCTGACGGCTTCGGGCGTGCCGCGGCAGCAGACATGGCCGTTGAGGCAGATGACCGTGTCGGTCTCGGCCATGACGACGTGGAGATCGTGCGAGATCAGCAGGATGCCGCAGCCAGTCGCATTGCGGATCGATTTGATGAGGTCGTAGAGCGCGATCTCTCCGGAAAAGTCGACCCCCTGCACCGGCTCGTCGAGCACCAGCAGATCGGGTTTGCGGGCAATCGCCCGGGCCATCAACGCCCGCTGGAACTCCCCGCCGGAGAGGTGCTGGACCTCGGCATCGAGCATATGGGCAATGCCGGCGGATTCGAGCGCAGAGAGCATGTCGCGCTCCGGCAGCGGTCCTGTCAGCGTCATCAGCCGGCGCACCGAAAGCGGCAGCGTCCAGTCGATCGACAGCTTCTGCGGGACATAGCCGACCTTGAGGCCGGCCTTGCGCTCCACCCTGCCCTCATCCGCCTTCAACACGCCGATCGCCGCCTTGGCACTGGTCGACTTGCCCGAGCCGTTCGGCCCGATAAGCGTGACGATTTCGCCCCGCGAGACGGAAAAATCGACGCCGCGCACCAGCCACCGGCCATTGCGCAGGATGCCGACATTTTCAAGCGAAACCAGCGGTTCGGCCCTGATACCAGCGGCGGTCTTTGCGGGAGAGAGCATCAAATTTTCCGAAAGTGCTGTTGCGTCCTGCTATTGCACACGTTATAGCATAACGCAATTGATGTAATAACATAACAGTTGCAATTCAAGCGGAGCATGTTGATGAAACGCGCCTTGGGGCCTGCCCTTAAAATTTTGGCCCTCAGAATGCCCACCCTCGCAATCCCGGCCCTGGCGATCCCCGTCCTGCTCTTCGGCAGCACTATGCGCGCAGCCGATGCGCCTGTCGTCGTCACCTCGATCAAACCGATCCATTCGCTGGTTTCGGCGATCATGCAGGGTGTCGGCGAACCGAAGCTGATCGTCGACGGCGCCGCTTCCCCGCATACCTACAATCTCAAGCCGTCCAACGCCCGCGCCCTGCAGGATGCCAGGGTGATTTTCTGGGTCGGTCCCGGCCTCGAGGCCTTTCTCGAAAAGCCGCTGCAGGCGCTGGGTCGGGATGCCAGCATCGCCGAACTCGACAATGCCCCCGGCCTCGTCAAGCTGCCGTTCCGCGAAGGCGGCGCCTTCGAGCCGCATGATGACGCCCCGGAGCACGAAAGTGCTTCCGGTCAGCACGACAGTGCTTCCGACGCCCCGGAGCACGAACACGATCACGCCGAGGCTGACCACGACCACGACGCCTTCGACACACATCTCTGGCTCGACCCGATGAATGCAAAGGCAATGGCGGCGCTGATCACCACGACACTGGTTGCCGCCGATCCCGCCAATGCACTGACCTATCAGGGCAACGCCAAGGCGCTAAACGACAGGCTGGATGCGCTCGACGCCGAGATCAAGGGTATCGTCGCTCCCGTCAAGGGCAAGCCCTTCATCGTCTTCCATGACGCCTACCAGTATTTCGAGCACCGGTATGGCATCCGCGTCGCCGGCTCGATCACCGTCAGCCCCGAAACCATTCCCGGTGCCGAGCGTGTTTCGGAAATCCGCCACAAGGTCGGTGAACTCGGCGCCACCTGCGTCTTTGCCGAGCCGCAGTTCGAGCCGCGCCTCGTCAATGTGGTCATCGAAGGCACACGCGCCAAGTCAGGCGTGCTCGATCCCGAAGCGGCAACACTGAAGGCCGGCCCCGATCTTTACTTCACCCTCATGCGCGGCATCGCCGACAGCATGAAGGACTGCCTCTCCAGCACATGACTCTCATGCGCGCTCCGCGCGTCCTGCCGGACACGCGACGCTCAGGAGAGACCGGAAAACGGACAACCCCGTTCCGCCTTTTTTTCGGCACATCAAAGGTAATGATATAACATAAACTATGATCTTATGAGGTTCCCATGGACAACAGACTTCCCGTCACGGTGCTTTCAGGCTTCCTCGGCGCCGGCAAGACGACACTGCTCAACCATGTGTTGACCAATCGCGAAGGCTTACGCGTCGCCGTTATCGTCAACGACATGAGTGAGGTGAATATCGATGCCACCCTGGTGCGCGACGGCGGCGCCAATCTCTCCCGCACCGAGGAACAGCTCGTCGAGATGACCAATGGCTGCATCTGCTGCACGCTGCGCGACGATCTGCTGAAGGAGGTGCGCCAACTCGCCGATCAGGGCCGCTTCGATTACCTCTTGATCGAATCGACCGGCATCGCCGAGCCCCTGCCCGTCGCCACCACCTTCGAATTTCGCGACGAGAATGGCCAAAGCCTTTCCGACGTCGCAAGGCTCGACACCATGGTGACCGTCGTCGACGCCGCCAATCTGCTTGCCGATTATGCTTCGGCCGATTTCCTTGCCGACCGCGGTGAAACGGCAGGCGATGGCGACAACAGAACCATCGTCGACCTGCTGGTCGAGCAGATCGAATTCGCCGATGTCGTGGTGTTGAACAAGATCGGCACGGCAGCCAAGGAGGAGCGCGACGCCGCGCGCAAGATCGTCACCGGTCTCAACCCGGATGCACGCCTGATCGAGGTGGATTTCGGCAAGGTCGCCTTGAAAGACGTGCTCGGCACTCGCCGCTTCGATATAGACAAGGCCGAGACCCATCCGCTCTGGTACAAGGAACTGCACGGCTTCCGCGACCACCTGCCGGAGACCGAGGAATACGGCATCCGCTCCTTCGTCTATCGCGAGAAGCGGCCCTTCCATCCGGCAAAGCTGCAGGCCTTCCTCGATAGCGTATGGCCGGGCGTCGTGCGCGCCAAGGGCTTCTTCTGGCTGGCGACGCGCCCGCACCATGTCGGCGAGATCAGCCAGGCGGGCGCGATCGTGCGCACCGGCAAGATGGGCCTCTGGTGGGCGGCAGTGCCGCGCGAACAATGGCCTGAGGAACCGGCCTTCATGCGCGCCATCGGCCCCTATCTCGACCCCGTCTGGGGCGACCGCCGCCAGGAAATCGTGTTTATCGGCGCCGATCCGATGGACGAGACCTGGATCAGGAAGGAACTCGACGCCTGTCTTATCAGGACAGATGCCTTCGCGCCCGAGCGCTGGCGCGACCTGCCCGATCCTTTCGCCAGCTGGAACCGGCAGGCGGCATGAAGGCGAAGGCAATCAAACGCTATCGCTGCGTCTGCACCGAATGCGAGCCGCTACCGCCGATCGAAGGGCTTCATCCGCTGACGCACGAGCAGGACACCGACGCTGAAGTCGGAAGACCAAGAGGTTTTCTCGGCATCATTGCTGAACGGGTCATACCTTCACGCAGGCAATCCTAAAGCAGGTCATACCTGCCGCCGGCCCTTCCTCCTCCTCCTCCTCCTTCATTCCTATGCTCGTCACAGGAATGAAGGAGGAGGAGGGTGCGAAACGGCTACGCGCCTCCCAGAGTCAAAAAGGCGGCCGAAGCCGCCCTTTCCTCATATATCGACCGATCAACGGCCGGCAATAATGCTGGAGATGATGCCGCTGGTGACGCCGATCAGCAGGTAGTCATTATCGGCCCGCACCCAGCGATAACCGCGGGGCGGAGGCGCCAGCCGGTAGCGGCGGTAGTCGTTGACATCGGAGAACCGGCGACGTTCGCTGGCGTTGACGCGGTATCCCTTCTTCCAATGCGACCGGACGATCACCTTCTTCTGCACGACGACGGGGGAACGGCGATGATCGTCGGCGCTGGCCTGGGAAACAACCATCGGGGAAAGAAGGAAGGAGGCGGAAAGAAGAGCTGCAAAAATCTTTTTCATGTGGGGTTCCTCGTGTTGGGCACGTGACCAAACTAGGGCCGAAAAGATGAACTGAAACTGAAACAAAAATTAAACTTTTGTAATGGAATCCAATAGCTACGGGTCGAAGCTTATATTTTAGGTTAAGCTTATACACGGTGATCGGGGTTTTAGCGCGGCCGGCTGGCTTCGTTCCTCTGAAGCCCTTCGGCCTCTGGTGCTCATCGCCTAGAAGGCGCGGTCGTGGAGGGTTGCCCTGCGGCAGGCGGCATGCTCTCCATTCGATCTAGTCTCGCCCAAAGGTGCTCAGCGATTTGGCATAACGAGATACATAAAAAACTTGAAACGGGCGCATAATCGAGTTTCGAAGCGACACATCCTAGGAACAGGAGAGTTCTGGATGCGCCCCCGCGAAAGGACGATCAGATCAAGACAACGAAGACCACAATGGAGGAAAACATGCCCGGTATCAGCATGCGCTACATCGTCGACGACGTCGACGCCGCAGTGGAATTCTACACGAGACATCTCGGCTTCTCTGTGGCGCTTCGTCCCGCGCCGAGTTTCGCCATCCTGACCAGGGACGGTTTTCGTCTGTTCGTCAGCGGCATGACGGGACCCGGCGGAGCATCTCAAGCAATGCCAGATGGGAGAAAGCCGGAGCCCGGCGGTTGGAATCGCGTCCAGATCGAGGTCAAGGATTTGGAAGCAGACGTCGTCGCGCTGCGTCAGGCCGGCGCGCGTTTCCGCAACGAGATCGTGCAGGGCATAGGCGGCAAGCAAATCCTGCTCGACGATCCGGCCGGAAACCCGATCGAGCTCTTCGAGGCGCCCAAGCGATGAATGGCGCGACGCCGGTCACGTCGTTTGCCACACATTTTTGCGCTCCACATCAACGCGCATAAGCCCGATCATGCGGTGCGCGACACAACTGCGCTCCGCATCCGCAGACCGGTGCCTTGATCTCGATCACGGCGGGCTCCGCCGCGAGAATACCAGCTGCGCCTTGCCACCGGTGTGCGAGCGTGTAGGGTCGGACTCGCATCAATTCAGAGGTAGGGAAATATGTCCGAATCCGCGGGCGGGCTCTTCGACTATGTCGGGATACTAGCCGTGTTACTTCTCGTGGCCGCCAATGGCTTCTTCGTCGCCGCCGAATTCGCGCTGGTATCTGTGAGACGCAGCCGTGTTACCGAACTTGCCGCGGCAGGCCGGATGAATGCCTCCGCACTTCAGCGCGCCGTCGACAATCTCGACGCCAACCTTGCAGCCACCCAGCTCGGCATAACCATCTCGTCGCTCGCCCTCGGCTGGGTCGGCGAACCGGCGCTTGCCCACCTTATCGAGCCTCTGCTGTCGTGGCTGCCGGGGCAATGGGCGACAACAGGCGCGCATACCGTCGCCATCGTCATTGCCTTCGTCATCATCACGGCGCTGCACATCGTGCTCGGCGAGCTCGCGCCGAAAAGCCTGGCGCTTCAGCGCAGCGAAGCCACCTCGCTTGCCGTGGTGCGTCCGCTCGGGTTCTTCCTGGTGCTGTTCAAGCCGGCGATCTTTGCCCTGAACGGCATGGGCAACCTCGTGCTGCGGGGTGTGGGTCTTCGCGCCGGAACCGGCGAATCGTCGTTTCATTCGCCGCAGGAGCTCAAGCTGCTGGTCGCCGAGAGCCAGGAGGCCGGCCTTCTCAACCAGGTGCAGCAGCAGCTCGTCGAGCGGGTGTTCAACATCGGCGACAGGCCGATCTCCGATATCATGACCCCGCGTCTCGACATCGAATGGTTCGACGCCGACGACAGCGAGGCCGAAATCCTGAAGACCATCCGCGAATGCAGCCACGAGCAATTGCTGGTCGCCCGCGGCTCGATCGACGAGCCGATCGGCATGGTGTTGAAGAAGGACCTTCTCGACCAGGTTCTCGACGGCGGCAAGGTCCGGCCGATGGAGGTGATCAAGCAGCCGCTGGTGCTGCATGAGGGCACCTCGGTCGTCCGCGTGCTCGACAGTTTCAAGGCCTCACCCGTTCGCCTCGCCATCGTCATCGACGAATATGGCAGCCTCGAAGGCATCGTCACCCAGACCGACCTGCTCGAAGCTATCGCCGGCGATCTGCCGGGATCCAATGAAGAGCCCGACATCGTCGTCAGGGAAGACGGGTCGCTCTTGATCGATGCGATGATGCCGGCCTTCGACGCCTTCGAACGGCTGGGCCTGCGCGATCGTCCAGATGCCGATTTCCATACGCTGGCGGGCTTCGCGCTGCATCAGCTCCAGCACATCCCCGAAGCCGGCGAAACCTTCGTCTTCGACAACTGGCGCTTCGAGGTGCTCGACATGGACGGCATGCGCATCGACAAGATGCTCGCGACGCGCATTCCCGCGGATGGGGCGGAGGCCTAGCCGACTGCCAGCGTCCAGATCATCCCTGCGGCTGCGCAGGCTAGCAGCGTCGCGATCACGGAAGCCTTGAAGCGGAAGATCGCGACGGCGGCGGCGGCAGACAGCGCCATTGCCGCCGGCACGGCCGATTGCAGCACGGGAATATCGAGCCGCAAGCCGCCAAGGCGGACGGTCGCAACCTCGGCAAACAGCGTGTGCAGGGCAAACCAGATAGCGAGGTTGAGGATGACCCCGACTACCGCCGCGGTTATGGCCGACATCGCGCCGGCGAGCGCAATGTTGCCGCGCAGTTTTTCGATGAACGGCGCGCCGAGGAAGATCCAGAGGAAACAGGGCACGAAGGTGACCCAGCTCGTCAGTATCGCCGCAAGGGTTGCCGCAAGCATCGGGTTCAGCGCTCCCGGATCCCGGTAGGCGCCCATGAAGCCGACGAACTGGACGACCATGATCAGCGGCCCCGGCGTCGTCTCGGCCATGCCGAGACCATCCAGCATCTCGCCGGGTTTCAGCCAGCCGAAATGCTGCACAGCCTCCTGCGCGACATAGGCAAGTACGGCATAGGCCCCGCCGAAGGTGACGACCGCCATCTTGCTGAAGAACAGGCCGATCTCGGTAAAGACATTGTCAGCACCGAAGGTTACGTAGAGCGCTGCAAGTGGAGCTAGCCAAAGGGCGATCAGCACGGCCGACATACGCAGCGACCAGGCGAGATTCGGGCGCGCATGCGCCGGTATGCCTTCGCCGAGCGCCGACTCGGCATCCGACAGCACCGGGCCGCTCCCGGCCTTGTGGCCGCCGCCCGTCTGGAAGGCGGCAAGCCCGAACCTGCCGCCGAGGAAGCCCGCAATGGCGGCCGCGAGCACGATCAGCGGGAACGGGACATGGAGAAAGAAGATGGCGATGAAGGCCGCGGCCGCGATTCCGACCATGACGCGATTCTTGAGCGCACGGCCGCCGATGCGGATGACGGCCTGCGCGACGACAGCAAGCACTGCCGCCTTCAGCCCGAAGAAGAGGCCGGCGACGATGCCGACGTTGCCGTAGGCCGCGTAGATATAGCTGAGACAGAGGATCGACAGGAAGCCCGGCAACACGAACAGCAGGCCGGCGACGAGACCGCCCACTGTTCGATGCATCAGCCAACCAATATAGATGGCGAGCTGCTGCGCCTCCGGTCCGGGAAGCAGCATGCAATAGTTCAGCGCATGCAGAAAACGGTGCTCACCGATCCATCGCTTCTCATCGACGATGATCCGGTGCATGACGGCAATCTGGCCGGCGGGGCCGCCAAAACTCAGGGCGGCGACGCGCAGCCACACCCTGAAGGCCTCGCCAAACGAAACGCCGTGGTGATGCCCCTCTCCCGCGTCTTCCTCCGCCATTTTGCCGCCGGGAGCACTATCCGTCATCTCGACCATCTCACACCCTCTTCTTTGGCGCGGGCCAATTGTGGGTTTCCTCGGTCGCATCGCGGCACCAGCGGAAAAAAGCGTCGTAGAGAAGCATCCCAGCCTCGAGTTGCTCCAGATCGTCGGAATACATCCTGGAGAGGCCGAGCGATGCCGCAAGCAGGCCCGCCGCCTCAGGCGCGAGGTCGAGCCTCGCTGTATCTGCCGCCCTGACGATCCGCGCCAGGCGCAGAAGCGGTTCCGACGCCAGTCCGAACTCTTCGATCATGACGTCGAAAGTGCAGAATTCGCCGCGATGACTCCAGAACACGTCTTCGATATCGAAGGGCGTCGCCCCGAAGCGCTCGCCGACGGCCAAAACCTCGGGCGCAGGCACAAACAGGAACACGGCGTTCGGATCGACGAAGCGCCGGATCAGCCAGGGACAGGCGATGCGATCGATCTTCGGCCGCGCCCGCGTCACCCAGACGGTGCGCTCTCCAGCGTCGCGTTGCGGCAGCTTTGCATCGGGCACGGCCTGTCCGCCTGCGATCCACGCCTCGAAGCCACCTTCGAGGCTTTCCGCGTCAATCCCGGCATGGCGGAGATAGGCGGCAACACCATGACTGAGCTTGCCGCCTCTTTGGCAGACCACGACGACGGCTTCGGCATCGACGCCGCCACACCAGGACGCGACGTCGGAATGAGCGCGCCGGATCGAGCCCGGCACCAATCGCGGATCGAGCGCGAAGTCCTCCTCAGTGCGAACGTCGATAATGCAGGGCGCACCGGGGGTTCCGATGAGGCGGCTCAGCTTGTCGGGAGAAATTTCGAGAAATGACGGCATGACGCGTCCCTCCGTTGATCGGTTTTACTGGACGCGATTCTTCAGCATGACGCCTCGTGGGGTGATCGCGACCCCATGCAGAAATCATGCGCAAACAGACACCGGCGTGTCAAGCGCGCTTGCATCGAACCGGCACGCACAATGTTCGTGTCGAGACGAAATGAACTTCCGTGGAGGCCCTTCGCCTCGGGAAGCCGAGCGGCATTGGCCGCCGATTCTGGCCGGTGGCAGCCCGGAAATCCCTGATAACAACCGCTTCCCTGCACCCATATGGAACAAAAAGCCAGCTCCGCCATTATTGTTTCACCGAAAGAGGAGAAAGTACCATGACGTACGACCCCAATAATGCCAACGATCCCAACCGCCCACTGAACCCAAATCTCGATCTGCGCACCACGCCGAGCGCGCGCAGCACTAACACGTGGGTTGTCTGGGTCGCTGCATTGGCCGTGATCGCTGTCGCTGCATTCGCCTATTCGCAGTGGAGCACCCCCGGCACATCGCCGGACACGACAGCCTCCACGACCCAATCCGAGCCGGCGCCGGCCAAGCCGATCGCTCCGACCGACAACAGCGCAACGCCCGCACCGGCACCAGCACCGGCCACTCCGCCGGCTGCCCCGGCCCAGCAGTAACGACTGCTCGGCCGAAAGAAGCCGGCCATATGCCGGCTTCCTTTCTGCTGCGAGCTCTTGAAGATGTTTAAGCAAACCCTATTTAAGGGATATTGAATCTGTCTCTGGCGGCTGACCGCGGAGGTACTGGCAGTCGTTATCGAGACCGGTCGAGGAAGGTCGGTGCGAATTTCGCCCGGCCTTTTTTCTTGTCCTCGTCATCCATGCCGAACAGCGCTTTGGCAACGCCTGGATCGGGATATTATTTGGGAATCCTGTTATAGAAGGACTGCGGATCGTACACGCACTCGTAGTCGAGGAGGCAAAGCTTGCCATTGGCATCCCTCACCCGTGCGGTGTCGTACTTGTCGCCGAGATTGCACCTGGCCGGCGGATAACGGAAGCTGCGGCCGCCAAAGCCCATCCGCACAAAAACCGCCTTGTCCTTGCGGATGATCTGCGCAAGCTCTTCGCAACTGTGATCCCTGGCATTGACCTCCACCGCCTCGACGGCAAGAGCTGCGGACGGAAACAACACTGCGACGGCCAGAACAACGCTTTTCATGGAAACTCCTGAATGTGAGAGAGCGAAGTTAGGGCATCGCACCCCATGCCGCCAGTCCAGAAACCCTCCGAACTGTACGCCTGGGCACAGCCGCATGCACTTCTCGCTCGCTCCCCGTCTCAACCGGAAGCGCCGAGAACCCCGTGCGTCCTTTCGGACGCACAAAGCACGATGCGCTAGGGAAAATTATAAGGCGACGCAGGGTCAAAAACGCAGGCATAATCGAGCATGCACTGCTTTCCCTCGGCATCGCGAAAACTGGTCGTGGTGCGTTTTTCGCCCATGCTGCATTGGGCCGGCGGATAGCGGAAGCTGCGACCGCCGAAGCCGACGCGGACAAAGACCTTTTTATTCTGACGAATGATCTGCGCGAGCTCGCCGCAGCTATGATCGCCCGCTTTGACCTCCATTGCGCCTGCGGCAAAGGCAGGCAACGGCAGAGACAATGCGACGGCAAAAACAACGCTTCTCATAGACCCCTCCTGATACGCGAGAGGGAGATAGGGCGCGCGGATCGACGCGGCCAGTCCTGCGGATGACGCGAACCATGCCGCTTGCTTCGCGACAGTTTCCCACAGACCGGAAAATCCGGTCTGTGTTCAAATATGTCAATCTTTTCAAGAGATTTGGTGGGTGATGTAGGGCTCGAACCTACGACCCGCTGATTAAGAGTCAGCTGCTCTACCAACTGAGCTAATCACCCGTTCGCGCTTGGCTGCGCGGTGTGACGGGGCGTATAAACAGGATCGGCAGGCTTGTCCAGCGCATAGGCGAAATTTCTTTGGTTAATCGCGAAGATTTTTCGGCATGGCTGAAATGCGGCGCACAACCCCGAAAATCCGAATCCATTTTCGGAAAGGATTATGCGCCGATTCAAAGTGATAGAGCGTCCTAAGCGCGTCCTGTCGGACGCCGCGGCGGTCTGGTGAAATCAAAGGTCGAGCGTGCCGCTGGCCAGCCGCACTGCCTGGCCGCCGATCCGCGCGTTGGAGATCGCTCCGCCGTCGACATCGATATGCAGGTGGATGAAGGACGGCCGGCCCATCTCTACGCCCTGCTCGATCATGATCGGGTGATGCCCGTCCGTCAGCCGGTCGAAATGGTGGATCGCGCCGGAGAGTGCGGCCGCCGCCGAGCCGGTGGCCGGATCTTCGACGATGCCCATGCCGCTTGCGAACATGCGCGCATGGAACTTTGCCACGTGGTTGACGCCGCCGCGGCAGTACACATAAGCCGAGGCAAGAGCGCCATCGACGAAGGGCACGATCTTTTCCCAGAGTTGCGGATCGAATTCCACCCGCTGCGTGGCTCCGACATCGTGCACCGGAATGAGCAGGAAGGGAACGCCGGCGCTCCAGATCGACGGGACGTGATTTTCGAAGCCGATCTCGGTCACCTTCAGCGATAGCGCATCGGCGATGCCGAGCTTGTCGAGCGGCATGACAGCGGGCTGCGATTTGCGCGGCAGGTCGAATTCGGCAAAGCTCGCCTCGCCCTCCCTCAGCCGCACCGCGCAACGCACCGGCCCGACATTTTCCTCGAGCACCGTGACGAGATCGCGCGTCGCGGCACCGTGCGCCCGTTCGGCCAGCGCCACCGCCGTGCCGACCGTGGGATGGCCGGCAAACGGCAGCTCGCGCCCAGGCGTGAATATCCTCAGACGCGCCGCATAGGCGGGGTTGGTTGAAGGCTGCACGAAGACCGTCTCCGAGAGATTGATCTCCCGGGTGATCGCCTGCATTGCCTCGTCGCTGAGATCGTCTCCGTCGAAGATCACCGCCAGCGGGTTGCCCGCAAGCTTTCGATCGGTGAACACGTCATAGACGCTGTAGCTTCGCGCCACATCGGCCTCCCTGAATCGTCATCGCGCCGCCAACCTGCCCGACCGGACGAGCGAGTGCAAGGCGCTAAAACGCGTCACGCCAACCGGATTCACATGTCGCGCTTTCGATCTTTACGTGATGCATGTCGTTATCCCAAAACGCTACACGGCTTTAGGCGGCATAGATCAACTCCGCTCGACCTTGCCGAAATACCAGTCGATCACGGGCAGCATGGCGATATTATAAGGGTGCGCCGAGTGATCGGCCGAGCGGATCGCCGCTGCACCCGCGATCTCCTTATCCTCGGCGACGAGCATGTGGCTCTCGATCCGTTCGACCATCTCGTCCGCCGTCATATCGAAACGGAAGAGCCGCAACACCGTCACCGTTCGGTTGGCATGACTGGCAAAGAGCCCTTGCCCCGCCACCGAACGGCCAAGATCCAATCCGGTTTCTTCATGGACCTCGCGTCGCATGTTCGCCTCGATGTCGCAACGCCCGTCGACGATATCCTCCGGTTCCAGCGAGCCGGCGGCGAAATAGACCTGGCCGGGATTGGCGGTATGGGCGCCCATACGGATCGCCACCAGCGCGCCGTCCGAGGTTTCGAGCACCGGATAGGCGAAGATGTGAACGCCGCCCTGACGCCGCGGCTGTCGGCGCCACCACATGAAGGCGGAAAAGGGAATGACGTGGCCCTCGCCCGCAATCCCGTTTTCACTGAGCGAGAGCCGTTGCTGAAACACCATGCGCCCGTCGAACAGCGCCGGATTGGCGGCGGTCTCCCGCGCCCAGTTCTCGCGGATCGCTGCTTCCTCGGCGGCGACCAAAGGATGGGGGCCGGGCAGGATGCGCAGATCCACGCCGGCAATCGGGAAGACCGTGGCCTCCGGCGGCCAGCCGGCGAAATCATCGGAAAAATTGCTGTTGGTGAAATTCGCGTTCAAATTCGCATTCATGGGAGATCCAGTGTCATGACGACGGGGCAGTGATCGGACGCCTTCGGCCTGTCCCAGCCGGTACGCGGATAACGCTCCACCTCCTGCCCCGGCGGGAAGATGGTGCGGTAAGGCTGGCCACTGCGGATGATTTCCGGCAGGCGGCCGACATTGTGGGCGGCGAGTGCTGGCGAGAGCCAGAGATAATCGAGTTGGCAGAGCCACTGCTCCTGCGGCCCGCGCGCGTGATAGAGCGTCCAGCGGTCGAGGTCGGTGCGACGGCGCACCACATTTTCGGCAAAGCCATCGCGGCTGAAAACGTCGAGTGCGCTTTCGGCCTCATCTTGATGCTCGAAACGATAGCCAGCGCCCCGGCGGCCGATGACATCGACGCGCTCCTGATAATCGTTCATGTCGCCACAGATAGCGAAGCTCTTCGTGCCGGCTTGATCCGCCCCGAAGCGGTCCTCGATGATGCGGCGAACGGCGCGCGCCTCGGCGCGGCGGATCGGCATGGTCGATTGCCGCCCGTCCAGCCCGTCGCGCGGATTGCCCATGGACTTGAAATGCACGACGTAGAGCGAAAGCGGCCGGCCGCCGATCAGAAGATCGAGCTCCAGGCAATCGCGCTTGAAGATCTTGTCGTCGATACGGTTGGTGAGCGCCAGCTCCTCGTCGAAAAGATCGAGATCGCGATAGGTCGTCATCGCATGGCTTTTGATGTCCCTGAGCTCGATCTTCTGGCCGTCGCGCGTTTCCTCGCGCATCAGGACGGCAACATCGATGCCACGGCTGTCATTGCCTTCGACAAGGTATTTCTGCCGGTAACCATTTCCGACCATCCGGAAGAGATAGCCGTATTCGAAGGCCTGAAGGGCGGCCATGTTGTCGATTTCCTGCAGGCAGAGGATATCGGCATCCGCGTCGGCAATCGCAAGCGCCGTCATCTGCCGCGTGTCGTCGGTCGCCGCGATCACGCGGGCCTGCTCGAGCTGCTGATAGACGCCCTCGCTCGACACCTGGAAAAGCTTGATGACGCGGTCCTGGCGCAGCTGGTTGCGAAAGCCGGTGAAATCGAAACGGGTCAGGAGATTTTCGACATTGAAGGTGGCGAGGCGAAGCGACATGGGAAGGATCCGGTTGCGGGGAGTACCTTAACCAGCAGAAGCCGCAGGAAAAGATGGCGAGGCCAAGAAATATGCGGACAACCACCCCTCTTGCAGCCCCGGACGCGATTGCCTGTGACTTAGGCCGCTGACATTCTCCCGCAAGCCCCGAATAATTCGTCCCGGACGACATTCACCAGTTCCGGCGGGAGGCATTTCATGAAACGGATTTCTGCATCGCTGGCGATTCTGACCGTCCTCGCCGGCGCCGGCCCGGCACTTGCCGACAGCTACGGTGCCATCGCCTATTCGCCATCAACAGGCGCTCTCGGCTGGTCCTATGCCCATGACAATCGCGGCGACGCCGAAATCGTTGCCCGGCGCAATTGCGACAGCAGCGCCAATGACTGCCGGATCGCCATCTGGTTCCGCAATGCCTGCGGCGCGGTGGCCGTCGGCCATCGCGGCGGCTGGGGCTCCGGCTGGGGTTACGACAACCGTGAGGCCCAGCGTCAGGCAATCCGCAGCTGCCGAAAACAAACCGGCAGCTGCCGCGTCATCCGCTGGCAATGTTCGGAGTAGGAATGATTCTGGTTGAGTGCGGCGCCTCAAAGCCGCCACGCCGCGCGCACCGATAGCCGGAGGCTGTCACCCGTTCGGACGGGAAAGCGGGTATAGGCCCGCAGCACCTGACTATCGGCGAGGACCAGCTTCAGCGCGTAACGCTCACCCTCGAAGAGAACGGACTCGACCGTCGCCGCGATCCCCTCGCCGGCGGCGATATTCTCGCCGGAGACGACATCCTCCGGCCGGACGAGGACATCCACCCTGTCGCCACTGGCTGCCCCGGCAGCAGCAGCAAACATCGGCTCCAGCGCAGGCCAGTCGAGCGCCCTGCCATCGCCGAAGGGACGAGGCAGCGTCACGATCGCGCCTCGCCCGATCAGCCCGCCAACGACGCGGCCTTCCGGCCGGGCATAGATTTCAGCGGGCGGGGCCACTTGCAGCAGCCGACCCTCCGACATGACGGCTACGTCGGTCGCAAGCGCCATCGCCTCGCTCTGGTCATGGGTGACGTAGATCATCGTCGCGCCCGAGCGCTGGTGGAATTCGCGGAAGGTTTCCTCCATCTCCTGTTTCAGGTGCCGGTCGAGATTGGCAAGCGGCTCGTCGAGCAGCACCACGTCGGGCGATGTCACCAGGCAGCGGGCGAGCGCCACGCGCTGACGTTGACCGCCGGAGAGATCGGCCGGCCGCCGTTCGGCATAATCGGCAAGCCGCACCGTGCCGAGCGCGTCGCGCACCTTCGCCCGGTAGACCTCGCCCGAGATGCCGCGCACCTTGAGGGGGTAGCCGACATTGTCGGCGACACTCATATGCGGCCACAGCGCATAGGACTGAAAGACCATCGCCATGTTGCGCTTTTCCGGTGGCAGCGACTGCGCGGCATCGGCAAGCAACCGCTCGCCGAGATGGATCGAGCCATCGCTCGGCGTCTCGAAACCGGCGATCATGCGCAGCACCGTTGTCTTGCCGCAGCCGGAAGGCCCGAGCAGCGCGAGGAAGCCGCCCTCGCGCACCTCGAGCGAAAAGCCGCTGACGGCGGCCCGCCCGCTGCCAAAATCCTTGCCGAGCTGGTTGAGGATCAGCCTCGCCACGGGACCACTCCTTTCGGCAGTCGTTTGGCCAGAAGCTCAAGTAGCAGCATCAGCACGACGACCATGACGACGACGAGCACCGAGAGCGCCGAAGCAAGGTCGGAACTGCCGCTGTCGTCGAGATTGTAGATGGCGACGCCGAGCGTCTGGGTGCCGGCCGACCAGAGCAGCGCCGAGATCGTCAGCTCGTTGCAGGCGATCAGGAAGACCAGGATGACCGAGGCGCCGGCGGCCGGCGCAATCAGCGGCACGATGATATCGGCAAGCCGGCGGAAAAAGCCGGCGCCGGAAAGCCGCGCCGCCTCCTCGAGCGCCGGGTCGAGCTGGTGGAAGGCGCTGACCACGGGTTTCAGGCTGACGGCGAAGAACGAGGAGAAATAGGCGATCAGGATGATCCAGATCGTGCCGTAAAGCGAGACGTGCAGGATCGGGATGGGTGCAGCGAACACCAGAATGAAGGAAACGGCCATGACGATGCCGGGCAGCGAATAGGGTATTTCGATCAGGCTGGAAACGATACGGGAAACCACATCCTTGCGCCGCGTCAGCGCATAGGCCGCAAGCACCGTCACCACGAGGAGACAAAGCGCAGTGGCGCCGGCAAGCGACAGCGAATTGATAAAAGCCGTGCGCGTCACCGCCTGCCGGAACAGGATCTCCTCAAAAGCATGCAGCGACATCGTCTTGAAGGTGAGCGGCACACCATAGGCCGGCACCAGCGCACCGGCAAGGAGCGCGAAGAACGGCGCGGCCAGCATGAAAAACAGGATCACCCAGACGAGCGGCGTGAAGGCAAACCGCCAGATGCCGAGTTCGAAGGCGGCACTCGCCCCGGATAACCCGATGACGCGGTAGTCACGGCCGCGCAGCGCCCGGTCCTGGATCATCAGCCCGACGACCGAGATGACGGCGATGATCGCCGAGAGCACGGCGACGTCGCCGAAGGTACGGCTGGTGAAGGCGGAAAACTTGGTGAAGATCAACGTCGGAAGCGTGAAGATCGAGGCCGGAATGCCGAGAATGGCGGGAATACCGAAATTGCCGGTGCAGGAGACGAACGAGATCGCCGCTCCCGCGATGATGCCGGGCAGCGACAGCGGCAGGATGATGTCGCGAAACACCCGCAGGCTGGAGGCGCCGGAAAGCCGTGCTGCCTCGACGCCGTCGCGGGGCAGCGTCATCAGCCCGGCCCGAAGCGCCAGGTAGACCAGCGGCGCATGCTGCACGCCATAAAGCAGCGCGATGCCACCCACCGAATAGAGCGGCTGCGGCGAGCCGAGCGGCGGGGCGATATGCAGCGCCTTCAACAGCGGGCTGGATGGGCCGGACATCAGCACCCAGGCAAGCGCCGTTACTTGCGGCGGGATCATCATCGGCAGCACGAAGCAGAAACTGAGCAGCTCCTTGGCGCGGATATCGGTCAGCGTCAGCAGGAAGGCAAAGAGGCAGCCGATGATGAGCGATATGATTGTGCCCAGAATGGCGGTGACGACCGTGTAATAGGTCGCCGACCACAGCGAGGCGTCGCCGAGAACCGCCATCACGCCGCCATCGGCAAAGGCCGCTATCCCGACCATGGCGAGGCGGGCGAGCGGCAGCACGCTGAGGATCAGGACGACGATGACGACAAAAGGAAACAGCCAGGCGGGCTGGCTGTTTCCGGTTTTGATATATCCGTGCATGAAAGGATCAGTTCGAGCCGTAGATGCCCGAGAAGGTCTTGAGATCCTGATCGGTATTCTTCAGAGCGTCTGCGGCCTTGATCGGCAGGACCTTGATGGTGTCGCGCGCGGGGAAGCCTTCCGGCAGCTTCATGCCGTTGCGGGCCGGGATGTAGCCGAGCTTCAGGAAGCCTTCCTGGCCCTTTTCGGAGAGCACGTAATCGACGAATTTCTTTGCGGCATCGGCGTTCTTCGTGCTGGCAAGGATACCGACCGGCTCGGTGACGGCCGAAACGCCTTCGCTCGGGAACACGAATTCGACCGGCGCGCCCTTGGCCCTCTCGCGGATCGGCAGGTAGTCGACGACCATACCGTAGGCCTTTTCGCCCGAGGCGACGGACTTCAGCACGGCGCCGTTGCCGCCGGCCGCGATCGCACCGTTTTCGGCAAGCGACTTGTAGAAGTCCCAACCGAGGCCGGGAACGGCGGCAAGCGTCTGAGCGTGGATCAGGGCCGCACCCGAGGCAAGCGGGCTCGGCATGGTGACGAGGCCCTTGGCTTCCGGCTTCGTCAGGTCCTTCCAGCTCGCAGGCTTCATCGCGGCCGAGGTGTTATACATGATGCCGGTGGTGATCAGCTTGGTCGAGTAGTAATAGCCGTCGGTGTCATAAAGGGCGGCGTCGTATTGGGCAGCTTCTGGCGACTTGTAGGCCAGGAGCTTGCCGTCTTCCTTCAGGCGCTCCAGCGTCACCACGTCGGCGATGAGGAGGACGTCGGCCACCGGGTTGCCGGCCTGGATCTCGGCCTGGAGCTTCGCCATGATCTTCGGCGTGCCGTCGCGCACCCAGTCGACCTTGATATCGGGATTGGCGGCCATGAAGCCGTCGACCGTCGCCTGCGCGTCCTCGTTCGGCTGGCTAGTATAGAGAACGAGGTTTGCGGCCGAAGCCGGAATGGCAAAGAGGCTCGCAGCGACAAGTGCTGCGGCGGAAACGATCGTTTTCATGGGAAGGATCCTCGATTTCGATACCCCTCCCTTATTAGGGGTCGTTGACAGAGATGTGACAGCGCGCCGCAGCCCACCGGGCCCCGGTTTCACAACCCTCGTTGATGTCCACCGGCTGTGCCCACAATCGGGGCGATCGCCTTTCCCGCAATCTCGCCGGCGTTGTCTTCAACCCTGTGAAAGAGGCGATCATCTGGTATCCTCGCGCGCAAGCGATCTCACACAGGCGTGAACACCCGGCGATTTGCCATTGCCGGGCTTTGCGCTACGTCACTCACGTTTCGATGAAGGAGGAATTTCAATGGAATATCGTCTACTCGGCCGTTCCGGCCTGAAGATTTCGACTTTGACCATGGGCACGATGACCTTCGGAGGCGTCGGCTGGGCGAAGACCGTCGGCGACCTCGGCGTCTCCGAGGCCCGCAAGATGATCGATATATGCATCGATGCCGGCATCAACCTCATCGACACCGCCAATGCCTATTCAGCGGGTGAATGCGAAAACATCATCGGCGATGTGCTCTCCGGCAAGCGGCCGCAGGGCGTGCTGCTCGCCACCAAAGCCCGCTTCGGCATGGGCGACGGCCCGAACGACCAGGGCCTGTCGCGCTACCACCTGATCCGCGAATGCGAGGCGAGCCTCAAGCGTCTGAAGACCGATGTCATCGACCTTTACCAGGTGCATGAATGGGACGGCCAGACGCCGCTGGAAGAGACGATGGAAGCGCTCGACACCCTGATCAGGCAGGGCAAGGTGCGTTACGTCGGCTGCTCAAATTATTCCGGCTGGCACATCATGAAAGCGCTCGGCATCGCCAAAGATCACAGGTACCAACGCTTCGTCAGCCAGCAGATCCATTATACGCTGGAAGCGCGCGACGCCGAATACGAGCTGTTGCCGATCTCGATCGACCAGGGCCTCGGCGTACTGGTCTGGAGCCCGCTCGCCGGCGGTCTGCTGTCCGGCAAGCATCGCCGCAACCAGGCAGCGCCAGAAGGCACGCGCCAGTTCGCCGGTTGGACCGAACCGCCGATCCGTGATGAGAACCGCCTCTGGAACATCGTCGAGACACTGGTCGCGATCGGCGAAGAGCGCGGTGTCTCGGCCGCACAGGTGGCGCTCGCCTGGCTGATCGGCCGCAAGGCGGTCACCTCGGTCATCATCGGCGGCCGCACGGAAGCCCAGTTCCGCGACAACATCGCCGCCGCCGAGCTGAAACTCACGGACGAGGAGCGCAAGCGCCTCGACGCGGTCAGCCTGCCGCCAGTGATCTATCCCTATTGGCACCAGCTGAACACGGTTAGCGACCGGCTTGGTGAAGCCGATCTCGAGCTTTTCGGTCCGCATCTCCAGCAATAGCCGATCATGGATCAAGCATTGCACGGCGAAAGACAGACGTCACAAAAGATGCACTTTCGCCGTGTTATCGTAAAACCCCGCCACCCGCTGCGAGGTTCTCCATGCTGAAGAATTACAAGGTCCTGAAGGGTACGGCGAGCGCCCTTGCCCTCGACGACGACAACGATCCCCATATCGAAATCCGCATTGAGGCGAACGGCATCAGCTACCGTATCGCGCTCAACGTCCGCTCCAAGGAATCGCCGCACGACCTGCTCTACGCCAATATCGTCGACTTCAAGCATTCGTCGCTGACGGAGGCACTCGAGGCGCTGCCGATGGGCCTGACCGACATCCGCAAGGACCGTCCGGAGCTTGCCATCGATTATGTCCGCGGCGGGTTGATCGAGCGCGAGGACATGAATGTCGCGCCCTTCCAGCTCTCCGGGCCGAAGAACGACCTGCGTGACTTCATCGAGCCGATCGTCCAGGAAGGCATTGCCGATTCCGACGTGCATTTCTACGCCTTCGGCGAAGCCTGGGGTCCTGAGAACAACAAGCCGGACCAATATTCCGTTTCGAGCCGGGCAACGGCATCCACGACATTCACATGAACCAGGGCGACGGCGGCAGCTTCAAGGCCACCAACGGGCCGAACCAGGACGGCGCCCTGCTCGTCCATTTCAACGATACCGACGAATGGGCGGCGATCTTCCTCTGCTTCCAGTCGCAGAACTGGAACACCGATGCGGCGACCGGCCATCCGGTTTCCGACAGTCGCGGCGGCCAGGGCCGCGGCGAAGGCACACGCCGGCCGCAGCCGATCGTAGCCTCGTCGTTGCGCATCGTCGCCGCGCTGATCAACCCGGTGAACGGTGAAGGCGGCACCGAGGCCGAAACAGTGACGATCATCAACCGCTCCGACATGCAGGCGTCGCTCGACGGCTGGAAGCTGGAGGACGAAAACGGCAGGACCCAGACGCTATCGGGGTCGTTGAGCGCGGGCGAGCTGCGCACCATAGCGCTCGATGCCGCAGCCGGCGGCCCGCAGCTTGCCAACAGGGGCGGCGACATCATCCTGCGCAATGCCGACGGCGCCGTAGCGGACCGGGTCGGCTACGGCAAGAGCGAGACGGCGAACGAAGGCTGGACGACGATCTTCTGATCGGCGCCCGCCCCTTGACAGCCTGGATCAGCCGCCGATTTCGGCTGAGATCAGCGCGCCCAAGCGGCCGATGCCGTCCTCGATCATCTGCTCGTTGGCGCAGGAGAAGCTGACGCGGAAGGTGTTGGCGCCGGAACCATCGGCGAAGAAAGCCTTGCCGGGCACGAAGGCGACCTTGGCGGTTTCGAGTGATTTCGCCAGCAGCTTGGCGCCGTCCATGCCCTCCGGCAGCGTAATCCAGATGAACATGCCGCCTTCCGGCTTCGTCCAACTGATGCCTTCAGGCATGTATTTTTCGAGTGCGGCCAGCATGCAGTCGCGGCGTTGGCTGTAGGCGGTTTTGATCTTGGCGACCTGCGCATCGAAGCCGCGCTCGGCGACATCTGATATCGCCATCTGGTTGATCGTCGAAGAATGCAGGTCGGCCGCCTGCTTCATCAGCACCAGCTTGCGGATGACGGGCGCATTGGCGACGATGAAGCCGACGCGAAGGCCGGGCGCCAGCGTCTTCGAGAAGCTGCCGCAATAGATCGTGCGCGTATCGTTGATATGGCCCTTCTCGGCGATTTCGAGCGCCAGGATCGGCGGGATCGGATCGCCGTCGTAACGCAGCGACTGATAGGCCGCATCCTCGATGACGGCGATGTCGAGATCTTCCGCCAGCGCCAGGACCTTCTTGCGGCCATCAAGATCGACGGTTTCGCCGGTCGGATTGGAGAAGTCGGCGGAGAGATAGGCGAACTTCACTTTGCCGCCGGCAGCGGAAGCGGCCGCGCGGTAGGACTCGGGCGTCCGGTTGCCGTTCGGCGTCAGTTGGTCGTAGGCCGGTTCATAGGCGTTAAAGGCCTGCAGCGCGCCGAGATAGGTCGGCCATGTCACGAGCGCGGTGTCGTTTGGTGACAGGAAGAGCTTGCCGAGATAATCCAGGCCCTGCTGCGAACCGGAGACGATGAAGACATTGTCGAGTTCGCAAGGAATGCCGAGAGCAGCCATCTGCCCGACCAGCCATTCGCGCAGCGGCTTGTAGCCTTCGCTGACCGAATATTGCAGCGCCGAATTGACGGCGGCGCCGTCGAAGATATCGGCATAGGCCTGCTTGAACTCCCGATCCGGAAAGAGCGCCGGATCCGGAATGCCGCCGGCAAAGGAGATGATGTCGGGCCGGTCGAGAAGCTTCAGGAGTTCACGGATTTCGGATGCGCGCATGCGCGACGAGCGCGACGCAAACATGGTGTCCCAGTTCAGCATGGGGTTTCCTCGTATTTTCTATACCGTCGACAAACCATGCGGTGGAAATTATGTCAATAATGCTGACCTATTTTCTTGTCATGGTGACAAGTTGGAAATCTTATATTCCAAAGCCTTGGTGCGAGATGAGCGAACGTCTTTGCGACGGCGCTCGATCCCGAATTTGCTGCTCGACGTCAGCCACATCAAGCGATTATTCCTCTGATCAAAGCCGAAACCGGCTGATTCAGACCTTTCCAAGACCAGCTCGGCGGCGGTAGTGTCGCCGCCACTATTCAATTTACTATCAAGGTGCCAGCAATGACCGTAACGTCGGCCTCTCCTGAAATTAAAATCGAACTCCACAAGTCTCCCGTCTCGGACGCCGATCGCATCCAGGCACTGGAGACGCCCGGCTTCGGCAAGGTCTTCACGGATCATATGGTTCTGGCACGATGGACTGCCGACAAGGGCTGGCACGATGCGAAGGTTACGCCCAGGCGCCCTCTGGAGCTCGATCCTGCGAGTGCCGTGCTGCACTACGCTCAGGAAATCTTCGAGGGCATGAAAGCCTACAAGGCAGACGATGGCCGGATCCTGCTCTTTCGGCCTGAAGAGAACGCACGCCGCTTCGCGCAGTCGGCGACCCGCATGGCGATGCCTCCTGTGCCCGAAGAACTCTTCCTGAAGGCGGTCGAAGAACTGGTCCGCGTTGACAAGGCCTGGATTCCGTCCGGCGACGCCAGCCTGTACCTTCGCCCCTTCATGTTCGCCAATGAGGCGTTTCTCGGCGTTCGTCCGGCTCTGGAATATGTCTTCTGCATCATCGCCTCTCCGGTCGGCGCCTACTTCAAGGGTGGCGCGAAGGCCGTCTCCCTTTGGGTCGAGACCGAATACACCCGTGCAGCCAGCGGCGGCACTGGCGCTGCAAAATGCGGCGGAAACTACGCAGCCAGCCTCGTGGCGCAAGCCGAGGCGTCGAAGAAGGGTTGCGATCAGGTCGTCTTCCTGGACGCCGCAGAGCATCGCTGGGTCGAAGAACTCGGCGGCATGAATGTCTTCTTCGTGATGAACGATGGATCAGTGGTGACCCCGCCCCTTGGCGGCACGATCCTGCCGGGCATCACCCGGGCCTCCGTGATCGTGCTCGCCGAAGAAAGGGGCTTGCGCGTCGAGCAGCGCCCCTACTCGTTCGCGGAATGGCAAGAAGACGCTGCCAGTGGCAGGCTCGTCGAAGCCTTCGCTTGCGGCACTGCCGCAGTCCTGGCGGGCATCGGCCTGGTTCGACATGCCGGCGGCGAGTTTCTGGTCGGAGACGGACAGACCGGCAAGTTGACCAGCGAACTGCGCCAGCAGCTCGTCAGTCTGCAGAAGGGCGTAACGAACGATGAGCACGGCTGGACCCGCCTCATCCCGACCTGAACTCCAGACGTTCCACGCGAACGGCGGCGTCAACACCCACATGGTGGGCGCCGCTCTCCGCCTCGCCCGCAAAGTCGTCGGGCTGGCGATATATTCCGCGCGAGCTTTCCAAATGGCTGGCACGCGAAAAGGACGAAGAAGCCGTCGACAGCTTCATCGCCTATACCGCGACATGCATGGTTGTTTCGCTCGACACGACACTTGCCCGCCGTGCTGCCGAAATATCGGCAACTCATAAATTCGCCACTGTCGATGCGATCATTTATGCGACCGCGGAACGCCATGATGCCGATATCCTGACGTGCGACGCCCATTTCAAGGATCTCGAACGCGCCATCCCTATCGATAAAAAGACTTATCCTCATGTGACCCAAGCCCTCGACGGCGCAGCACAACGCTTCTATCACAAAATGGAAAATGGTAATCTGGCATCTGAAATGGCTGAAAACCGGCATGTGCGGGCGGCACGAATCCAATGGCGAAAATGACGATCTCGCTTCCGGATCATCTGGCGGAATACGTCGAAAATCGTGTCGCAAGCGGCAGATACAGCAGTGCCGGCGCATTCCTGGCGGAGCTCATTCTGAAGGATCAGCTCCATCACAAACTAGACGACGAAGAACTGCGCAACATCCTGAGGCAGGCTGAGGAAAGCGGCCCGAGCGATCGACGCATTCCCGACATCCTGTCGGAAACGAAGGCCAAGCTGCGTGACAACAACCTATAGGCTGACCCGAACCGCGGACGCCGTGCTATCAGGCATCGACGAATATGCTTGCCTCAACTTCGGCGAGGCGCAGGCAGACGCCTATCTTCTCGACTGGGACAGGATTTTCGTGCTTCTTTCCCACGCTCCCTCCATGGGAGAAGAGTGCGACGAACTCGGCGCTGGCCTTCGCCGGCTCCTCCACATGCGCCACGTCGCCTTCTACCGGGTGGCATCGGAAGGGATTGTCGTCATTGACATCATCGACGCGGACCGGCTTCCCGAAAAACATCTTCAATCCAACCGACGCCCGCGATCGGCCGAACAGCATGCCTCCTGACTGCACCTCCGCCTTCTACGAGGAAAATGCCGAGACGTATGCCAGCCGGGCGCGCAGCCTGCCAAAGCAGCGGCTCGATGCCTTCCTCGCTGGCCTTGCACCCGGTGCGGCAATCCTCGAACTCGGCTGCGGCGGCGGGCAGGACAGCGCCTACATGCTGTCGCAGGGTTTCGACGTTATGCCGACGGACGGCTCGGCTAAGCTTGCAAGACAAGCGGAAGTTCTGATCGGCAGACCGGTCAGGGTCATGCTGTTCCAAGAGCTCGACGCCGACAGCGCCTTCGACGGTGTCTGGGCGCAGGCAAGCCTTCTCCACGTCCCGAGGCCCGGGTTGCCCGATGTCTTCGCCCGCATCCGGCGCGCCCTGAGGACAGGCGGCATCATTCATGCGACCTTCAAGGCAGGCGATGCGGAAGGCCATGACGGCTTTGGGCGGTATTACAACTATCCCTCCGCCGAATGGCTGTCGGAGCTTTTGACGAACGGCGGCTGGGGGAACATCGCCATCAGCGAGAGCGACGGCGGCGGCTATGACGGCAAGCCGACCCGCTGGCTTACCGTGAGCGCAGAACGGTAAAGGCCGGAGCTTTCGCCCCGGCCTCCAACCGCAGAATCTTGAAACCGTTTAGTTGACCGACTTGTCGACCAACTTGTTCTTGCCGATCCAGGGCATCATGCCGCGCAGCTTGGCGCCGACTTCCTCGATCTGGTGGCTGTCGTTCATGCGGCGGATGCCCTTGAAGCGCGAGCCGCCGGCACGGTATTCCTGCATCCAATCGGAAGTGAACTTGCCGGTCTGGATGTCCTTGAGCACGCGCTTCATCTCGGCCTTGGTCTCGGCGGTGATGATGCGCGGGCCGGAGACGTATTCGCCCCACTCGGCCGTGTTCGAGATCGAGTAGTTCATGTTGGCGATGCCGCCTTCATAGATCAGGTCGACGATCAGCTTCACCTCGTGCAGGCATTCGAAATAGGCCATTTCAGGCGCGTAGCCGGCTTCAACCAGCGTTTCGAAGCCAGCGCGGATGAGCTCGACCAGACCGCCGCAGAGAACGACCTGTTCGCCGAAGAGGTCGGTTTCGCATTCTTCGCGGAAGTTGGTTTCGATGATGCCCGAGCGACCGCCGCCGACGCCGCAGGCGTAGGAGAGCGCCAGTTCAAGCGCATTGCCGGACGCGTTCTGGTGAACGGCAACGAGGCAGGGAACGCCGCCGCCCTTCTGGTATTCGCCGCGAACCGTATGGCCCGGACCCTTCGGCGCGATCATGACGACGTCGAGCGATGCCTTCGGCTCGATGAGGCCGAAATGAACGTTGAGGCCGTGTGCAAAAGCGATCGCAGCGCCGTCGCGGATGTTGCCGGCGATGTCGGCCTTGTAGATGTCGGCCTGAAGTTCGTCAGGCGTAGCCATCATCAGGAGGTCACCCCATTTGGCAGCGTCGGCAACGGTCATGACCTTGAAGCCGTCGGCCTCTGCCTTCTTGATGGTCGGCGAGCCGGCCTTGAGAGCGATGACCACGTTTGCATGGCCGCTGTCCTTGAGGTTCAGCGCGTGCGCGCGACCCTGGGAGCCGTAGCCGACGATGACGACGTTCTTGGACTTGATGAGGTTGAGATCGGCATCACGATCGTAATAGACGCGCATTTGAAGTTCCTTCCCTTTGCTTGTCTTGTTGACTGTCATTAAAGCGGAATCAACCGAGAACCGGCATCTCCGCCAGAACCTTGTCCGTGCCATAAAGCCTGAGGAAGGCGGTGACCGCCCTCTCCGCCTGGCGCGCGGTATCCTTGAGGCCTGGCTCACCGAGCAGCATGCGCACATGCAGGTCGGAAACGATCAAGCCGTAAAGCGTGTGATAGGCCTCGTCGGCATCGGAAAAACGCAGGAGCCCTGCCCTCTTCCCGGCATCGATCAGCGCCATGGCGCGCCGGTCGATCTGGCGACGGCCGCGCTCGAGCAGCAGCTTGCCGAGCTTCGAGCCGTCACGGTTCGACTGGCCGATCGCCAACCGGTTCAGTGCCAGCGAGACGTCGCCGGCGAGCACCTCGAGCAGGTCACGCGCGAAAATGACGACATGGTCGTGCAGGCTCGCCGCCGTCAGCCGCTCTCCATTGCGCTCGAAGGTGCGCACCTTGCTCGCCTGATAGGCAATCATCGCCGATAGCAGACCGTCGCGATCGCCGAACCACTTGTAGAGGCTTTCCTTCGAGCAATTGGCGGCGCGCGCGACGCCCGAAGTCGTCAGCGCCTTCTCGCCGCCATCGACGAGCAATCGCAGCGCCTGCTCCAGAACGGCGTTCTGGCGCGGCGAAAATTCGCTCGGCTCTGCGGTATCGACAGACACGGTCATGACTCCCATATACGTACCGTACGGTACGGTTCGCGAGGTTTATGCGATAAACCGATCAGGTCGTCAAGAAGTCCAGATAGATTTTTTTAATACGTGAAACCGCGATGAAACACCAGAATTGGATAGGCGCGAATCCTCGGCGACCGCATAATGTCGCGCTATACCATTTGCCCGGAGGCTTCGATGTCACGCCTGTCTGCAGCTCTTCTCCTGCTCGGAGCAATCCTCCTTGGCGGCTCAAGCACTCTCGCGCAGTCCGACAGCGACGTCTATAACCGCATCGAGGAACTACACGGCGATGCCGCAAGCTTCGACCGGCCGCTGCGCCAACTTGTTCGGGCGATGCGCTCAGGCGACGCCGAGACCATCGCCGGCCTTGCCGAATACCCGCTGACGGTCAAGGCCAACGGCGAGACCTACGACGTCGAGAACGCTGAGGATTTCATCGACAATTTCGACGATCTCGTGACGCCCGAGACGCGCCGCGCTGTCGGACGCCAGCAATACGAGGATCTCTTCGTCAACAGCGACGGCGTCATGATGGCCGACGGCGCCGTCTGGATGGGCGCGGTCTGCGACGACACCGCCTGCGAGGCGAGCCATTGGGCGATCATCGCGATCAACAACTGAAATCTGGCGATGAGGGAAAGCCGATGAAATACCAGATGGTCGCAGCAGTCATCACCGCAGCTCTCGCCATCGTCGCTTTGCTTCGACTGATCAGACGACAAAACTCGACAATACTTGGCTTCCAGACGCGCGCCGCGCTACTCCGCCGCCATGACGTCGCGGGCGCCGTCGACATCGCGGGCCGGCGAGGCGCCGTAGAGGCGGCTGTATTCGCGGCTGAACTGTGACGGGCTTTGATAACCGACGCGGTGGCCGGCCGTGCCCGCATCGAGGCGCTCCACGAGCATCAGACGGCGCGCCTCGTGTAGGCGAAGCTGCTTCTGATACTGCACCGGCGTCATCGCCGTGACCGACTTGAAGTGATGATGGAAAGACGACACGCTCATGCTGACGCGCTCGGCAAGGTCTTCGATGCGCAGTGGCCGCGCGAAATTCTCCTTCAGCCATGCGACGGCGCGCGCAACCCTGTTGCTGTGGCTGTCTGCAGTGGCGATGTTGATCAGCCGCGCGCCATCCGGCCCGGTCAGCACCCGGTAGAGGATTTCCTGTTCGATCAGCGGCGCCATGGCAGGAATGTCGCCTGGACGATCGAGCAAGCGCAACAGGCGGACGGCAGCATCCAGGAGCTCCGGCGGAGCGACGTTCACCGCCATCCCGCGCTGCCCGTCGGTATCGGCGGCTGGGCGCGGAATATCGATGCGGCTGAGCAACTCCAGCAGCTTTTCGGAATCGATTGCCAGCCCCAGGCAGAGATGCGGAACCTCAGGGCTCGCCTCCGTGACGCGCCAGGCGACCGGCAGATCGAGCGAGGTCAGCAGATAGTCGCCAGTCCCATAGCTGATAAGTTCCGCGCCGAGGCGCAGGCTCTTAGCCCCCTGCAGGACAAAGGCAAAACAGGGCCGATAGCTGCTGTGCAGCGGATCGCTGGGCTTGGACCGACGGCTGATGTGAAGATTGCCGATATCAGTCGCGAACTCGCCGTCACCGGTCGCGAAGCGCATCGCGATATCGACAATTTCCTGATAGGGGCTGAAGGGCAAGGTCATGCGGCAACTCTTTCTGTCAACTCTCTGACACCGGCGATACCGCTCTTATCTAGAGTGCCTTCGCCATTTCGCAAACAGGCTGGCGCCTCACTTTTGCAGGATCGTGCAAAAAGCTGAGAGGATCGCTCTAACCCTCTGCCGCCGTTCCGGGCAATAGTCCACCATCTCTTTCAACCCCTACCCACAATCGAAAAGGATGGTTCCCATGCCTATTGCAAGAGGCTACGCCGCGACCGACGCTTCCAAGCCGCTGACCCCTTTCACCTTCGAACGCCGCGATCCGAACCCCGATGACGTCGTTATCGACATCAAGTTTGCCGGCATCTGCCATTCGGACATCCACACTGTCCGCAACGAATGGAAGAACGCCGTCTATCCGATCGTGCCGGGCCATGAGATCGCCGGCATCGTCTCGGCCGTCGGCTCTGATGTGACCAAGTTCAAGGTCGGCGATCGCGTCGGCGTCGGTTGCTTCGTCGATTCCTGCATCGGCTGCGCCGAGCGCGACCTCGATCGGGAACAGTATATGCCCGGGCTCGCCGGCACCTACAATGACTTCGAAGCCGACCGCAAGACACGCACCCAGGGCGGCTATTCCGACTCGATCGTCGTCAGGGAAGGCTATGTCATGTCCATTCCGGACAATCTGCCGCTCGATGCCTCCGCGCCGCTGCTCTGCGCCGGCATCACGCTCTATTCGCCGCTGCGCCACTGGAATGCCGGCCCCGGCAAGAAGGTCGCGATCGTCGGCATGGGCGGCCTCGGCCATATGGGCGTCAAGCTCGGCGCCGCCATGGGCGCCGATATCACCGTTCTCTCCCAGAGCCTTTCCAAGAAGGAAGATGGGCTGAAGCTCGGCGCCAAGGAATATTACGCCACCAACGACCCGGAAACTTTCACGAAGCTTGCCGGCACTTTCGACCTGATCATCTGCACCGTCAGCGCCGAGATCGACTGGAATGCCTATCTCGGCCTCCTGAAGGTGGATGGTTCCTTCGTGGTGGTCGGCGCGCCGGAAAACCCGATCCCCGTGCATGCGTTCTCGATCATCCCCGGCCGCAAGAGCATTTCGGGCTCGATGATCGGCTCGATCAAGGAAACCCAAGAAATGCTCGACTTCTGCGGCGAGCACAACATCGTCTCCGAGATCGAGAAGATCAACATCCAGCAGGTCAACGAAGCCTATGAACGCGTTCTGAAGAGCGACGTCCGCTACCGCTTCGTCATCGACATCGCCTCGCTGGCGGCTTGAGGAACGAGGGGCGGCTCCTTCGGGGGCCGCCTGTCCATCCGGCGCGGACTACCTGCAACCCGCCGTCTCGTAGTGTAGGCCGTCAATTCTTGACGGCTAGATAGGCCTCCAACGAAGCCACAATTTTCGACCAGGGGTCTGTATCGAGATAGCAATGAGATACGCCATCAACAATGACAGGGGCAAAAGGAATGCCACCAGGGGAATTGCGTCTCGATGGCATTCGCCGCCCCAGGAGGTGTTTCCGAGCCCGAGATAATTGCGCAAAGCAAAACAATCGCCCACTCCGTACGTTGCGAGAAGAATGAGCAGCGGTACGTGCACGAGATAGAGAGGGTAGGATATCTCGCCCATCCAGGTGGCGATGCGTTCAAACCGTGCATTTCTTGCCAGACACAAGCCAAGCCACATAATTATTGGGTGAGCGGCAAATGTCAGGAGCAGATAGTATTTTCTCTCGGTGAGGACGAATCCCGAATAAAGCGCCGCAAGAGCAGCCACCAAAATCCAGCCAGGCCAGGCTGCAAGCCTGATGCGGAAGCCTCGTCGCCAAAGACAACTGAGAAGCACTCCGCCATAGAAAGATGCCAGAACCCGGGGAAAGCCCCCGACAATATCACCCCAAACAGAGCCCGGCGGGTACCGAAAGTACCACAGCGCAACGACGAACGCCGGCGCCGATAACGCGACAATAGAAACGGCCACTCGGAGACGAGCCGCAGTGAATAAAAAGACTGCGTTGGACACGACCTCAAAGAACAACGACCACGCCGGGCCGTTCAAGGGCAGAATGCCGAGAACAGTGTCCGACGGCGCGGGAAGCATGAGCAGGCTGGCAACGGAGGAAACGGCAAAAGTGCTGAAGCTCCAGTTTTCAAGATGACCAATCAGTGGGAAAACCGAAGCAGCGCCCAGCAACGTGCAAACCAGGTAGACGGGGTACAATCGCGCAATACGGTGGCTAATGAAGTTTCGGCAGCCGTCCGCCTGCAACAGGCTCTCGCCGTATCTTTCCGCCAAAACGAAGCCGCTTAACATGAAGAAAAGATCGACGGCAGCATAAGCGACGGGAAACGCACTGCTGGAGTGATAGATAAGCACGAGTATTGCGGACGCTCCACGCAACAAGTCGAGCATCCAGAAACGATTCTTTCCGTCAGCAGATACGTCGCTTGTCATGCAAAGATCTCACGCTCTCTTCCCGGCCAGCGAGCTATGGTTATTCGATGTAGAGACCTTTGGCGAGGGAATAGGTCTACATCTACGTTCTCTATGCGTCGCCACACTACTGTACTTAAATGGGAACAACCCTTAGGCGCAGCAGATATTCGGTGCCGTTGAACGGATCTGGCCCCGAACGCCGCCGCAGGCGCGGCGGGCCGGCGATCGGGGCGTAGTGATCGAAAGAGGTTTCCATGGTCCCCGCCCCGCTCGTCAGGCCCGGCAATTGCTGCTGGACGCTTTGGACCATCTGAGACGCCATGGTGCCCTCGAGCCGTGCGACGCCATCGGCGATCACCGAATCCGTCGTCGCCGCCGCCGATTTTGCAAGCAGGGTGAGCACGCCGCTCAAGTTCTCCATGGGCGCGACGAGATGAAAGCGGTCGACCGGCTCGCAGAGGACGGTCTGTGCGGCCGATAACGCCGTTGCCAGCACCCACGGCGTCAGCTGCCGGAAATCGGCAGCGGTGCTTGCGGGCGAGCTGTGGCGGGCTGCCGTCATCGCCACGTGGCAATCGATGACCTGCCAGCCGAAAATCCCCTGCTTCAACGTCTCAAACACGGTTTCCTCGACCGCCCGGTAAAAGGCGACCGGCATCTGGCCGACATCTACTTCGAGCGCGAAGCTGTTGCCTGCTCCAGGGGCGCGCGGCTCGACGCGCAGGCCGACGGTCGCGAGAAACGGATTGGGCTCCTTGAAGAGGATCTGCAGGCCGCTCCCGGTCCCTAATGGCCTCTCGACCAGGATGACCGTGCTCTCCTCGAACCTTGCTTCGAGGCCGAAATCCGTCAGCAGGGTCGATTGGATAACCTCCTTCTGCACCTCGCCGTAAAGCGACACGTAGACTTCGTCCGCCTCCTCGTTCCGGCGCAGATTGATCAAGGGATCCTGTTCGGCCATCTGGTTAAGCGCCAGCCAGAGCGCCGCCTTGTCGGAAGGCCGACGGGCAAGAACGCGGGTTTCGAGCGCGGGCGGCGCGAAGTGAGCCCACTCGCCCAAAGGATTTCCGCCCACAGCATCACCGATGCGGGCGCCGGCAAGGCCGCTGACGCGCGCGATCTGCCCGGCGCGGAGGCTCTCGGCGCCATGAACCCGGCCGGCCTCGAACACATGGATCGCGGTAACCCGTTCCAGGCCTTTGGGCAGGCCCAGAGATTGCCGGAGCCGCACCGTGCCGGAGTTCAGGTAGATGTAGGAGAGCTTTTCCCCGCCCCAGCCGCGTTCGATCTTGAAGATCTTGCCCGCCACCGGACCATCCGGATCGGGGCGCCGCTCGGGCAGGATCGTCGCAATGGCCGATGCCAAAGCGGGGATGCCGGCGCCGGTCATCGCGGCGCCCGCGAAGACGGGATGCACGAGGCCTCTCGCTACCTGGTCAGCCAGGCAGCGCCAGAGCCTTGCCTCCGTCAGCCGATCGGGAGCGACGACATAGTCATCGAGCAGCGCCTCGTCATTTTCCCCGAGCGTCTCGCAGAGCGCCGAAAACAGCGGCTCGTCTCCCGGAGCGAGCGCCTCCACACGGGCAAGCTTGGCTCCGGCGTCGATCACCGAGGACATAGCGATGGGGCGGACCGCCAGCTGCGCGGCAAGAACCTCCATCACATCCCGATAGCGCGCGCCGGGACGATCGACCTTGTTGACGAAGAAGATGAAGGGAACGCCGAGCCGCCGCAGCGCCCGGACCAGCACGCGCGTCTGCGCCTGCACGCCTTCGACCGCCGAAACGACGACGACCGCAGCATCCAGCAATCCCAGCACTCGCTCGATCTCGGCGATGAAATCGGGATGCCCAGGTGTGTCGATCAGATTGACGACCCTCTCGCCGATCACAAAAGACACCACCGCGGCCCTGATCGTGATCCCGCGTTGCCGCTCGAGTTCGAGAGTGTCCGTCTGTGTATTGCCGGTATCGACGCTGCCGAGCTTGTCGATCACCCCGGCGTTAAAAAGCAGTCTTTCGGTAAGGCTAGTCTTGCCTGCATCCACATGGGCGAGGATGCCCAGATTCAAAGTGCGCATAAACCACCAACTTCTCGGAATTTCGGATGTGATTTTCGTGAGAAGTGAATCGGCGCATTGAAACCTCTACCCGTTGCTACGGCTGGATGCGTAACTCCCGGTGGTTGGGAGACGCGGGTGAAATGCTAAGGGTGTGTGCGGAGATATGTCAAGGTTGGGTGTATTGCATTTACGGTGCGGGCGCGCCGGGAGTGGTTTCCTGTGTCGGGGGCCGTGGAATACCCCTCTGCTTTGTCATGCCCGCGCCCTTAAGGCTTGCCCAAGATATGTCACAGGAATCCAACACCGTATTTGCACGGCGAATAAAAATCTCCCGTCTATCCCTCCTCCCGCATCGTCTCCCGCTGGGTGATCAGCCGGGCGCTGTGCTGGCCGCTCAGATAGATCCACAGCCAGCTCCAGGCGACGGAAAAGCGCGAGCGGGTGCCGATCAGGAAGTAGATATGGGCAAGACCCCAGATCCACCAGGCGATCCAGCCCTTCAGCTTAATGCGGCCGAAGTCAATGATCGCCGCACTCTTGCCGATTGTCGCCAGGCTCCCCTGGTGCCAATATTTGAAAGGCGCCGGCGCCGGTTTGCCGGATATGCGGGCGCGGATGACCTTGGCGACGTAACCGCCCTGCTGCTTGGCGGCGGGCGCAATGCCCGGCACCGGCTTACCGTCCTCGCGCATGACCGACGCGGTATCGCCGACAACGAAGACGTCGGGCAGCCCCGGCGCACTCAGATCCTTCTCGACCACGACGCGCCCTGCCCGGTCGGCTGCAACATCAAGCCACCGCGCCGCCGGCGAGGCGGTGACCCCGGCTGCCCAGACGATCGTCCGGCTGGCAACGAAGGTCTCGCCGATCTTCACGCCGTCGGCGCTGCATTCGGTCACCGGCTTGCCGAGATGAATCTCGACCCCGAGTTTCTCCAGCGCCTTCTGCGCATAGGCCGAAAGCTCTTCGGCGAAGGTCGGCAGCACCCGCGGCCCAGCCTCGACCAGCACGACGCGGGTCTTGCGCGTATCGATGTTGCGGAATTCCTTGGGCAGCGTGAAATGCGCAAGCTCGGCAATGATGCCGGCCAACTCGACACCGGTCGGCCCGGCCCCGACGATGGTGAAGGTCAAAAGCGCATCGCGCACGGCCGGATCGGCCTCCATCTCCGCCTTCTCGAAGGCAAGCAGCACGCGCCGGCGGATCGTCGTCGCATCCTCCAGCGTCTTCAGGCCGGGCGCCACCGGCTCCCATTCGTCATGGCCGAAATAGGCATGCGTCGCTCCGGTGGCCAGCACCAGCGTATCGTAACCAAGAGTCATGCCGTTGCGTAAGGAAACAGTCTTCGCGCCACTGTCGACGCCCGTGACCTCGCCGAGCAGCACCGTCACGTCAGGCCGGTCGGCATAGAGGCGGCGGATCGGCCAGGCGATCTCTGAGGTGGAGAGAATGGTGGTCGCCACCTGATAGAGCAGCGGCTGGAAGAGATGGTGATTGCGCCGGTCGACCAGCGTGATCCTGACGCCGGCCCCCTTCAACCCGTTGACGAGCTGCAGCCCGCCGAAACCGCCGCCGACAACGACGACATGATGATCGCTCATGACCTGCCCCTTTGCGCCATTTCGCTCAAAGTCAATGTGGCCTTCGCCGCAAAGGTTGCAACTGCCGTTTCGGCATACCTCCCCTGCATCCCGGTCGGTGGAACTCAATCGGCGTACCCCACAGGGATTGCCGTGCCGCCCTTCAGAAGCTCCATCGAGATCGAGGCCGAGACGTCGAAGAGCTCGATCTTGCGCACGATCTGCTTGTAGATCACATCGTAATGCTCGACGCGCGGCAGCACGATTTTCAGGATGTAATCATGGTTGCCGGTCAGCCGGTGCGCTTCGACGATCTCGGGAATGTCACTGATGATCCTGCGGAAGGTCTCCGTCCATTCGTCGGAATGATGCGCCGTCTTGACCAGCGCGAAGACCGTTGTCGGCACACCCATCTTGTCCCGATCGAGCACGACGATGCGCCGGGCAATATGGCCGCTCTCCTCCAGCCGCTGGATGCGCCGCGAACACGCCGACACCGAAAGCGCCACGCGCTCGGCAAGATCGGTCACGGATATGCCCGCATCCTTCTGCAGCATGTCCAGAATGCGTCTGTCGCGATCATCAAGCATGTGTCGAACATAAACCTCTCGCCTATTTTTTGCATGATTTCATAAAATGACGCAAAATCCCATCACCCATCTGAAACGAGAGACAAACAACGCAAACACGCCGCGCCGGGATTGCGGCATCATTTTCGAAGTTCAGAAGCATGGAGAGCATGAAGAAATGGAAACGATCGGCCTGATCGGCGGCATGAGTTTCGAAAGTTCGGCGGTCTATTACCGCCTCGTCAACGAGATGGTGCGTGACCGCAAGGGTGGCCTCGCCTCGGCCGAACTCATCTTGCATTCGGTCAACTTCGAGGAGATCGTCGCCCTTCAGAAGGCCGGCGACTGGGATATGGCTGCCCGCCGCCTCGCCGACGTGGCTCTGCGCCTGCAGATCGCCGGCGCCGGCTGCATCCTCATCTGCACCAACACCATGCATCTGATTGCCGACAAGGTCGCGGAGAAGATCTCTGTGCCACTGATTCATATCATCGACGAGACGGTGAAATCGCTGCATGCGGCCGGCCGGAAGCGCCCGCTGCTGCTCGCCACTCGCTACACGATGGAGCACGGCTTCTACAGCGACCGCATGAAGAGCCTTGGTATTGATATTATGGTGCCAGATGCTGGCGACCGCACGACCGTGCACGACATCATCTTCAACGAACTCTGCGCCGGCAAGGTGCTCGACAGCTCTCGCGACAAACTCATGGCGGTGATTGCACACGCCATCGACAACGGCGCCGACAGCATCATCCTCGGCTGCACCGAGATCTGCCTGATCCTCGATCCCGACCATTTGCCGCTGCCGGGCTTCGACACCACAGCGATCCATGCGCGGGCGGCGGTCGATTTCGCGCTCGGTGCAGACGAAACCGCGGAAGAAGAAGCGGCCTGACATCAGCGAATTAGTTGACTCAGTCCATTAAATGCAGGACAAGATCTCCATATGGAGATTCTTGTCGGCTTGTTAACAAACCTCGTTCTTGACTCGGCGTCATCCTCGGCCTCATGCCGAGGATCTGCTGCACCCGCTGCAGATGCTCGGGACAAGCCCGAGCATGACGAGAGTAGTTGGCCGACTTTATCAGCGGTCTGACAAGATCTCCATTTGGAGATCATCATGTCTAACCTATCGCTCATTGAAACCGCCCGCGATTTCAACCGCTTCTATACGAACTTCCTCGGCCTCTTGAACAAGGCCTATCTCGACACGCCCTTCACGCTGACCGATGCCCGCATCCTCTTCGAGATCGGCTCGCATGAGGGCATCAGCGCTGTAGCGCTTGCCCGCGACCTGCAGCTCGACCCGGCCTATCTCAGCCGCATCCTAAAGCGTTTTCGCGCCGAAGGGCTGATCGAAACCAGCCCCGACCCGGCAGATCTTCGCAGCCAGGTCATCATTATCACCGATCAGGGACGAGAGACGTTCGAGGAACTCGGCCGACGCTCCAATGCGCAGATCGCCGCCCGTTTCGATCGCTTGGCGACTGGCGAACCGGAGGCCGCCGTCTCCGCCATGCACACGATCCGCGCGCTGCTCGACCCGGCGGCGAAGCCCGCGCCGGCCATCATCCGCGCCCACCGCGCCGGCGATATCGGCTGGATCGTTCAGAGCCAGGGCCGCTTCTACGCAGAAGAGTATGGCTGGGATCTGCGCTTCGAGGCGCTGGTCGCCGAGGTCGCCGGAAAATTCCTCGCCAATTTCGATCCGGCCAAAGAATATTGCTGGATCGCTGAACGCGGCGGCATCAATGTCGGTTCGGTCCTCGTCACCAATGGCGGCGACGGCATCGCCAAGCTTCGCCTGCTCTATGTCGACAAATCAGCCCGCGGTCTCGGGCTCGGCAAACTGCTGGTCGACGAATGCATCCACTTCTCCCGGCAGAAGGGCTACCGCGAACTCTCGCTCTGGACCAACGACATGCTGGAGACCGCCCGCGCCATCTACGTCAAGGCGGGCTTTCGTCTTGTCTCCGAGGAGAGACATAAGATGTTCGGCCCCGAGGCGAACGGCCAGAACTGGGTGCTCGATCTCTGAATTTGCTGCGTCGCAGAAATTTCACTTGATTTGGAAACGTTCATTCCCTAATTAAGCGCCATGACCGTTGCCACTCTCACACCAGAAGCAAAGACCCGCAGCCGTGGCCGTCCGCGTGAGTTCGATATGGACGCAGCACTCGATGCAGCGCTGCGCGTCTTTTCCGAACGCGGCTACCATGCCGCCTCCATCAGCGAATTGACCGAAGCAATGGGCCTTGCTTCCGGGAGCATCTACAAAGCATTCAAAGATAAGCGCGGCATCTTTCTCGCTGCTTTCGCCCATTATCGAAAACTCGGCCGACGGCGGCTGGAAGCGATGATCGCGTCTGCGAAGACCGGTCGCGAGAAGGTCTTCCAGATGGTGATGTATTATACCGAGCTCTCCTATGGCGAAGCCGGCCGCAAAGGCTGTCTCGTCGTTGGCGGCGCCAACGACTTCGCCCTGCTTGACGAAGAAGCCGCTGCCCACGTCGTGACGGCCTTTGCCGCGGATGAAAAGCTGATGGCCGATCTCATCCGCACCGGCCAGGCAGATGGCACCATTCCGAAGACAGTAGACCCGGATACCGCCGCCCTCGCCTTCCTCTGCTTTACCAAGGGCCTGCGCGTCATCGGCAAAACAGGACGCAGCAGGGAAGAGATGCTGTCTGCGGCCGAGGCCGCGATGAAGCTCGTGACCTGAACAATCCACACCGTGGACGAGAGAAATACCGGCATTCGGTCAAGGATCGGGTGGCCGCAGCCAGCATTTTTGCATTCAATCCTTTCAACCTTTGAATACCGGAGTTTCTGATGAGCATTTCAGCCACCACGCCGGATGAGGCCATTCCCAGGGCGCTATCGCCCTGGCTAACCTTCCTTTTCGCCGCCGCCTGCGGGCTGGTGGCCGCCAATCTCTATTACGGCCAGCCGCTGGCCGGCCCGATCAGTGCCGATCTCGGCTTCACGCCTGCCGCCACCGGTCTGATCGTCACGCTGACGCAGATCGGCTACGGCCTCGGCCTGCTGCTGATCGTGCCACTCGGCGACCTCACCGAAAACCGCCGTCTGGTGTTGACGCTGATCGCTGTCTCCGCGGTCGCGCTCATCGGCGCGGCGCTGTCGTCGACGCCCACGACCTTCCTCGTCGCCTCGCTCTCTATCGGTCTTTCATCGGTCGCAGTTCAGGTCCTGGTTCCCTTCGCTGCCAACATGGCGCCGGATGCAACACGCGGCCAGGTCGTCGGCAACGTCATGAGCGGCCTGCTCTGCGGCATCATGCTCGCCCGCCCCTTCGCAAGCTTCGTCGCCGAGGCCTCCTCCTGGCACGTGGTCTATTACGTCACCGCAGCGCTCATGCTCGTGCTCGCCGTCGTCTTGCGCATCAACCTGCCGGTTCGCGTGCCGAAAACGAAGCTGCGCTATGGCGAGCTGCTCGCCTCCATGGGCCATCTGGCGCTCACCTCGCGCGTCCTGCAGCGCCGGGCGCTCTATCAGGCCGGCATGTTCGGCGCCTTCAGCCTGTTCTGGACGACGACGCCGCTGCTGCTCGCAAGCCCGGCCTTCGGCCTGACGCAGAACGGCATCGCCCTCTTCGCGCTTGCAGGTGCGGCCGGCGCCGTCGCTTCGCCGATCGCCGGCCGGCTTGCCGACCGCGGCATGACGAAGATCGCCTCGACGCTTGCCATGCTGCTCGGCATGGCTGCCTTCCTGATCGGCCATTTCGCCAGCGATGGCTCGCTTGGTGCTTTGCTGCTCTTGACGGCAGCGGCAATCCTTCTCGATTTCGGCGTGACGACCAATCTCGTCTGCGGCCAGCGCGCCATCTATGCGCTGAACCCGGAACACCGCAGCCGGCTCAACGGCCTCTTCATGGCAACCTTCTTTGCCGGCGGCGCGCTCGGCTCGGCGCTCGGCGGCTGGGCCTATGCGACCGGAGGCTGGACGATGACCGCCTGGATCGGCTTCTGCTTCCCGGCGTTGGCCTTCCTGCTGTTCCTGACGGAAGGACGCGGCAAGTAGAGGAAGGCGGCCTATTTGTCGGCGGAATCAAAATGAGAACGGGCGGCGCGAACGGCATCATGGTTCGCTTCCGCCCAGTTCAGAAGCTGCGACAGCGGCTGGTAGAGGGAGCGTCCGAGTTCGGTCATCGAATATTCGACGCTCGGCGGCTTGGTCGGGAAGACGTCGCGGTCGATATAACCATCCCTTTGCAGGTCGCGCAGCGTCTGCGTCAGCATGCGCTGCGAAATATCGGGGATCATCCGCCGCAGCTCGCCGAAGCGATAAGGCCGATCCGCCAGCACCTCGAGTAGCAGCGTCGACCATTTGCCGCCGATCTGCTGCATCATGTCCCTGACCGGGCAATTGCCGAAATCGAGGCCGGCGAGATCGATCTCGCGCCGCGCGCCCGGCATCCTGTTCTTCAGACTGACGACCGCACCGCTCATCTGCTGGTTCCCTTTTGGTAACGTAGAGCCGAAAAACTGCCTCCTTTACATCGTTAAGTCAATTCCTATTCTAGTGTTACTCTCTTTTTGAGACCACTGGCACAACACAGAAGGAAACGACGTATGAGCGAAATCATCCTGGTCACCGGCGCTGCCGGGCAGCTCGGCCAGCGTGTCATCCATCACCTCATCGAGACCTACAAGGTCGCTCCCGGCAACATTGTCGCGGCGACGCGCAGCCCGGAAAAGCTCTCCGAACTCGAAAAGAAGGGCGTCGTCACCCGCAAGGCCGATTTCGATGACGCGGCAGGCCTGGAAAAAGCATTCGCCGGCGTCGACCGGCTGCTGATCATCAGCACCGATGCGCTCGACACTCCCGGCAAGCGCCTCGCCCAGCACAAGGGCGCCGTTGCAGCGGCCGTCAAGGCTGGCGTCAAGCACATCGCCTACACCTCGATGCCCGCGCCCGAGGATTCGCTTGTCACCTTCGCGCCCGATCATCTCGGCAGTGAAAACGCCATCAAGGCAAGCGGCATCGCCCATACGATCATCCGCGACGCCTGGTATCACGACAATTACCTGCACGGCATGCCGCACAACCTGCAGGGTGGCAAATGGTACAGCGCCACGGGCGACGGCAAGGTCTCGACCATCTCGCGTGACGACTGCGCCCTGGCGATTGCCGCAGCCCTTGCCTCTGGCACCTCGGAGAGCGCCACCTATACGCTGACCGGCGCGCAATCGCTGAACAACCGGCAGATCGCCGCCATCGTTTCCGAGGTCGCCGGCAAGCCGCTAGAGGTGATCGACGTCAATGATGAACAACTCGGCCAGGGCATGCGCGGCGCCGGCCTTCCCGGTTTCGTCGCCGACATGCTGGTTTCTGCCGACGCCAACACCCGTGCCGGCAAGTTCGACATCGTCACCGAAGACTTCACCAAGCTGACCGGCAAACAGCCGCAGCCGCTGAAGGATTTCTTCGTAGAGCACAAGGCGGCCCTGACCGCCTGAGGCTATGCCGCCCATTGAGCCTTTCGCTGCATCCCTGCGCTTGCTGCAGGGATGCAGCGCCACCGGACTTTAGACGCGAAAAACTTCTTCATTTCAGACTCTTCCTGCGCGGCGCATTGTGTGAATCGCGATCAGAAGCGTCGCGGTTCGATTCCAGTCAAAGCACTGAAAGAGACGCCCTGATCAGACCGCCTGCCCGCAGGCCCGGCAAAAGCGCCGCACCGTTTCCGCCATGCCGTATTCCAGCGCATCGGCGGTCAGCCCGTGACCGATCGAAACCTCGGCAAGAGCGGGAACGCGCTTCACCAGCGCTGGCAGGTTTTCCACAGTCAAATCGTGGCCGGCATTGACGGCGAGGCCGATTGCGACGGCTGCATCGGCCGTCCGTCCAAGCGCTTCAAGAATCGGGCCTGCCCGCTCCGGCGCGTCGAAGCAACCGCCATAGGGGCCGGTATAGAGTTCGATCCGATCGGCGCCGACCGCCTTGGCGATCTCAACCGCCTGTGCGTCCCCGTCACCATCGGCAAACAACGACACCCGGCATCCCATCGTCTTCAGCCGCGCGACGGCATCCGTCAGGAACGCCTGGTGCTTGCGGAAATCCCAGCCGTGATCGGAGGTCGCCTGGGCGGGATCGTCAGGCACCAGCGTCACCTGCTCGGGTGCCGCCCCGGCGCAGAGTTCGAAGAATTCCTCTGTGGGATAGCCCTCGATATTGAACTCGGCCTTGGGGAATTCGTCGTCGATCAGGTTGCGGATCACCGGCAGGTCGGAAAAGCGGATGTGCCGCTGGTCGGGGCGCGGATGCACCGTCAGGCCGCTCGCACCAGATTTCAGCGCGATACGCCCGAGCGCTTCGACGCTCGGCCAGGGCAGGTCGCGCCGGTTGCGCAGCATGGCGACGGCGTTAAGGTTCACGGAGAGCTTGGCGGGCATGGCGAGATCCATCGGTCACGGAAATGGGAGGCCCCTGCTTTTAAGCCAAGTGCTCCGCGATGGCCAACGAGATTCACAAATGGATGCGATGCCAATCGCTGATGGGCACCGAAATTACGCTGAGCATTTGCCGCGCGCGTACCGCAGATAGTAAATCCCGTCGGCTTTGAAGAGGACCACCAGATCCCGCAGTGCAGCACCTGTTTTTGTGCAACACACCCAAGAACCCGGCAAAATATGCCGGCAAAGTTGCTATCCCATTTAAAAGAGATTATTTTTAGCACTTATAAAAAAGATCGTTCACGCATAACGTGGACATCGTATCGCGTAGAGTACGCCGCGTACTGCTTCTTTCCCACTGAGAAGAACGCCTAGAGGAAACCCCACTCGCCGCGCATGGGAAGCAACTGGCAAAACCGCATGAGGTGCAACAACATGCCCCAGGAGGGTTCATGCCAGACGGTTCCAAACGCCTGTTTGCCACCGCCGGTATCGCTTCGGAGGCCCGATCGAAATATCGGTTCCTGCCTTCAGCCGCGCTACCGCCGGATCTACCGGACGGTCCGGTGCCCATTGCCGACATGGCAAACGCATTCGGCGTCACGCACAGGACACTGCATTTCTATGAAGAGAAAGGGTTGATTTCAGCCAACCGCATCGGCCTGATGCGGGTCTACGGCCAGGATGATGTGATGCGCATGGCCGTCATCACAGTCTGCCGCGATACAGGCATGCCGATCGCCGTCATCCAGGAACTGATGGACGAACTCCGCAAGGCTGATTCGCAGGAAACGGCCGAGGCGATGTTCCGCGAGGCCTTGCAGGTACGCAAACGCGAACTGACGGCGGAGATGTCGACGCTGCACCGCCAGCTCCAGCAGGTCGGCGACCTCCTGGATTACGACGGCAGCGTCGAGGAGCCGCCGTTAAACGACAATCAGGACAGTGCAAGCCTGACCGCAGAGGAGCGGCGTTGCCTGGAACTGATGGCGGAGGGTTATTCCACCCAACGCATCGCCCGGGCGCTCGACCTGAAGCATGACGAAACCCGTGACCTGGAGGCCGGAATCATCCTGAAATTCCGCGCCAACAACCGCTTCCAGGCCATCGCCAAGGCAGTTCTGCTCGGCATCGTGCAGGCCTGAATCACGCCCCGACGGCCGCCACCGTCTCCTCTTTCTTCTGTCCGATCAGCAGATGCGACCTGCGGGTGCGATGGGATCAGCGAACGATCGTCAGCGTCTCCGCCGCGCGGGTGATCGCGGTATAGAGCCAGCGTTCCCGCGTGTCGCGAAACGCCCAGCTCTCGTCGAAGAGCACGACATCATTCCATTGCGAACCCTGCGCCTTGTGAACGGTGAGCGCATAGCCGTAGTCGAACTCGTCATAGCGCTTGCGGGTGTTCCAGGGGATCTCGCCCTCGACGTCCTCGAAGGCCTGTTTCAGCAGCTTGATCTTCGCAGCCCCGCGGTCCATGTCATCGTCTTCGGGGCGGACGAGCAGATTGATGCCGGGCTTCGTCGTTTCCTTGGATGAGGTCATTACCTGCCAGAGCGAACCGTTGAGCAGGCCCTTGGCTGGATCATTCCGCAGGCAGACGAGCTTGTCGCCGGTCTGGGGATAATCGGCATTGAAGCCTTTCAGCTCGCGCAGGCGCTGATTGTAGCGCCGACGCGTCCTATTGGTGCCGACGAGCACCTGGTCGGCGTCGAGGACCAATTGCTGCGTCACCTCGTTCTTCGAGATCACCTTGGCCGTGCCGTAGTCACCGTACATCACCTCATTGCCTTCGCGCACCTGCATGGCGAGCTTGATGATCGGATTGTCGCGCGCCTGGCGGTGGATATCGGTGAGCAGGTAGTCCGGCTCCTGATTGGTGAAGTAGCCGCCACCGGTAACCGGCGGCAACTGGCCGGGATCACCGAGCACTAGGATCGGCGTGCCGAAGCTCATTAGATCCTTGCCGAGCGCCTCGTCGACCATCGAGCATTCGTCGACGATGATCAGCGCCGCCTTCGCGACCGGGCTCTGCCGGTTGATCGAAAACATCGGCGCGATCGAGGTCTTGCCTGTTTCCTCGTCTTCCACCGCCTCCTCGCCGCGCGGCCGATAGATCAGCGAATGGATCGTCCGGGCGTTGGAGGCGCCGCGCGAGCGCAGCACCTGCGCCGCCTTGCCGGTAAAGGCGGCAAACAGCACGTCGCCATCGACATTCTCGGCGAAATGCTTGGCAAGCGTCGTCTTCCCTGTCCCGGCGTAGCCGAACAGGCGAAAGAGCGGCGAGCGCCCTTCCTTCAGCCATTTCGAAACAGCCTTCAGGGCTTCGTCTTGTTGCGGCGCAAATTGCATGATCGCAGGACTTGGCAGGATTCGCGGCCTTTAGGCAAGGCGGAAACTGGCGAGGCAAGGCCAATGACGGCAAATCCGCCCGGCGCCAAACCCGCTGCAGCTTCCGCCGTGCACGATAAGCCGCCCGCCGACAGTCATCCCTCCCACCGCCGGCCCGCGCTGCTCGCGCACATTGACGGGTCCTGCCCGATGGCATCGGTCAGAAAGTCCAGAACCGCTTTGACGCGCAACGGCATGTTTCTTCGTGAGGGATAGACGACATAGATCGGCAGCCGGGTCGGTTGAAAGTCGTTCATGACAGGGATCAGCCGACCGGCGACGATATCCGGCACGGCGACGATGTGGGAGAGCACCGCCAGTCCTGCGCCGGCAAGGGCCGCCCTGTGAATAGCGACGGCGCTGCACGCGGTCAGCCGCGGCGAGATCCTGACGGATATGTCTTCCGAGCCGTTCGAGAACGACCATGAACAGGCATCGCCGGCTCTGCTGTAGCACAGGCATTCATGGTCCTTGATGTCCTTCGGCGTCCTCGGAGACGCCTTGCGCGCGAGATAGGCGGGCGAGGCGACGAGGAATGCCGTCGTCCAGCCGATCCGCCGGCAAACGAGGCTGCTGTCTGCGACGGAACCCAGACGCACTTCGACGTCGAGGCGTTCCTCGATCATATCGGAGCTTTGTTCCCTGAGGAGCAGTTCCACAGAGAGTTTCGGATGGGCGGCAAGAAGATCGCCCAGCCGTTCGCTGAGATAGAGGCCGAGCGGCGCGGGAACGCTCAGCCTCACCTTTCCCGAAGCCATGGCTCCATCCGATCCGGCGGCATCGCCAAGCTCCTCCACGGCTTCGAGAATCCGGAGCGCCATCGGCAGCATGCGCTCCCCCTCCGCCGTCAGCGACAGGCCGCTCGTCGTGCGATGCAGGAGGCGGATGTTGAAATGGCCCTCGAGGGCCGCGACCTGTCGCGAGACCGCCGGCTGCGTCACATCGAGATCGTGCGCCGCCGCCGAAAACGAGCCCGTCTCGACGACGCGCTGAAAGGTCCGCAATGCCGAAACGATATCCATCCCTGCCCCCTCATACTTCTGCGCATAGGCTTTATGCCGCCAGCCTAAGCGAGAATGGCTTTACAGAGAAATGACATGACCCAGCGATTGAACTACGCCCAGCAGTCCCCCGAGCTTTTCAAGAAGTTCATGGAATTCAGCATGGCTCTGCGCAGCAGCGTGATCGACGAGAAGCTGCAGGCCCTCGTCGAAATCCGCGCCTCGCAGATCAATGGATGCGGCTTTTGCCTCGACATGCATGTCAAGCAGGCAAAGATCCACGGCGAGACCGAACTGCGTCTCTATCACGTCGCCATCTGGCGGGAATCGAACCTATTCGTTCCCCGCGAGCGTGCAGCCCTTGCCTGGACCGAAGCGCTGACGAACCTTCCCGAGGGCGGCATTCCAGACGAGATTTACGAACGGGTTCGCGGCCAGCTTTCCGAGAAGGAAATCTCGGACCTGACCTTTGTCGTCATGGCCATCAATGCCTGGAACCGTGTCAATGTCGGTTTCAAGACCGTGCCCGGCACGGCCGACAAGGCCTACGGCCTCGATAAGGCCGGCCTGAACTAAACCGCGCAATTCCTTGAGAAGATTCACCTTGGACGCTGCCGCACCCCGGCGGCGAACGGAGATCCATTATGAAAATCGTTGTCATCGGCGGAACCGGCCTCATCGGTTCGAAGACTGTCGAACGCCTGCGCAAGCGCGGACATGACGTGATTGCCGCATCGCCGAACTCCGGCGTCAACACAATCACCGGGGAAGGATTGGCGGAGGCGCTCTCAGGCGCCGAAGTTGTGCTCGACCTCGCCAATTCGCCCTCCTTCGAAGACAAGGCCGTGCTCGAATTCTTCGAGACCTCGGGCCGCAATCTTCTCGCCGCCGAAAAACTCGCCGGCGTCAGGCACCATATCGCCCTCTCCGTCGTCGGCACCGAGCGTCTGCAGGAAAGCGGCTATTTCCGCGGCAAGCTCGCTCAGGAAAAGCTGATCAAGGCATCGGGCATTCCCTATACCATCGTGCATTCGACGCAGTTCATGGAATTCCTCGGCGGCATCGCCCAATCGGGGACGGTCGGCCAGACGGTCCGCCTGTCGCCGGCCTATGTGCAGCCCATCGTTTCCGACGACGTCGCCGATGTCATGGCGGATGTGGCTCTCGCACCGCCCGCCAATGCGACGATCGAGATATCAGGTCCGGAACGGGCGCGCCTCAGCGAACTCGTCGCCCGGTATCTGAAGGCCATGAAAGATTCGCGCACCGTCGAGGCCGATGCCGAGGCGAAATATTTCGGCGCGAGACTCAACGATCAGTCGCTCGTTTCCGACAACAACCCGCGGCTCGGCTCGATCACCTTCGAGCAGTGGTTCGCAAAGTCCGCCCAACCAAAGTGATCCGACTTGCCCTGAGGACGCGGCCACTCGGGCGCATCCTGCCCCAACCCTGCAACCATGGAGATTCCGATGATCAGAACATCATTCCTCGCCGGTGCGCTCGCCCTTCTGGCAGCCACGGGCGCTAGCGCCGATGAGGGCAGCAAAGCTGCCAAGGTGACGCTCGTCTATGAACACGAACTTCCAAACGTACCGGGCAAGAGCATCAAGGGCGTGCTGGTCGAGTACGGCCCAGGCGGCTTCTCCGAAGGCCACACCCATCCCGATACGGCCTTCATCTACGCCACCGTGCTCGAAGGAGCGATCCGCAGCCAGGTCAACGACGGCCCCGTCAAGGTCTATCATGCCGGAGAGAGCTTCTCCGAAATGCCGGGCGACCGCCATGGTGTCAGCGCCAACGGCAGCAAAACGAAGCCAGCCCGCTTGCTCGCCGTCTTTGTCGTCGATACCAAGCAGAAAGAGTTGACCTATCCGCTCAAGAAGTGATGATCCGCATTACAGCGCCGCGCGTCTTTCAGACGCGCAAAGGACGCTGTAACATTTTCAACCCTCGCATCGTGCTTTCCAAAAACCGGTTCCGATTTTCGGGCCGATGCGATACCGCCTGCGCAAGCCCCGATGCTTGCGCGGGCGGTCTAGATGCTGAATCATGGGCGGCTCGCCCCATTCCGGAGACAGAGAGATGATTGACGACGCGCTCTTCGGTAAACCTCTGATATCCCTCATTACGATAGGTTTGGCCGGTATCGTCGTCTGGCATCTTCTCTCCCGCCAACGGCCGACGACGCGACTGGTGGTGCAAATCCTCTTCTTCGCGATGATGACGTTGATCCTCGTCGTCAGCGGCATCGAACCACACCGGTTTCAAGGATATGAGTCCGAGGATCCGCAGGCTTTGCTCGTCATCGTCGCGAAATCGCTCTGGTGGATCCATCTGGCATGGGCCGTCATCGGTTTCATCAGGCTGTATCTGGTGCTGGAGGGCAGTCCGCGAGAGGCCCGCCTGCTCCAGGATCTCGTCATCGGCGTCGTCTATATCGGCATGGCCCTGTCAGTTCTGGCCTTCGTCTTCGGCGTGCCGATCGGCACGCTCGTCGCGACCTCGGGCGTCGTCGCCATTATTCTCGGCCTGGCGCTCCAGAACACGCTCGCCGACGTCTTCTCCGGCATCGCGCTGACGCTCGGCCGGCCCTACATCATCGGCGACTGGATCCTTCTCAGCGACGGTACGGAGGGGCGCGTCGTCGAAAGCAACTGGCGCGCGACACACATCCTGACCAGCGCAAACAATGTTGTCGTTCTGCCGAACAGTTTTCTGGCAAAGCTCGGCCTCACGAATGTAAGCCGGCCGGACGAGACCCATCTCCTGGTCCTCACTATCCGCATCGCTCCGACGCGGATGCCGGCATCGGTCCGCCAAGTCATGGCAACGGCGCTGGCGAGCTGCAATTCGATCGTGCGCGAGCCGCCGCCGGTCGTGGCGCTCAAGGGGCTGGATGCCACGGCGCTGGAGGTCGAGCTGCAGTTCCGGGTGACGAGCCCGAGCCAACGGGTGCCGGCACGAAACGAGGTGCTCGATCTCGTCTATCGTCAGTGCAAATCGGCCGGCCTGCTTTTGGCTGTTCCGGCCGCGGCCTCAGTCCTGACGGGCGATCTGCCGACCGAAGAAAGCGCACGGCCGCCCCGTGTAACGCCGCTCGAACTGATCGAGGCCATTCCGATCTTTGCGACGCTGACATCAGATGAAAAGCAGAAACTCGCCGAGACCACGGCCGTGCGGGAATTCCGCAAGGGCGATGTCCTCGTGCGGGAGGGCGAAATGCTCCCGTCGCTGATGATGGTGCGGGCGGGCATCATCGCGGCGCGGCACGGAGATGAGGAGCGCGGGCGCCTCGCGCCGGGTGATTTTTTCGGAGAGACCGGCCTGCTCGCCGGCATGCAGGAAGCCTGCACCCTGGAAGCTCTGACCTCCGTGACCGCGTATGAAATCGATCAAGAGGCCTTCGCGCCGCTGCTAAGCGAACGCCCCGCGCTGGCGGAAGAAGTCGCCGACCATCTCGCCAGCCGCGCCGAGCGTTTCCGCAACGGCGCCTCCTTGCCCCCGGAACATGCCCGCAGTGCGCATGCCATCCTGAAGACCATCAGGACCATCTTCAAGGCGTAGAGATCGGCACCCCCGCTCAGCCGGCGCGCTTGAGCACCCATTCGAACGTGCTGCGCCAAATGTCGGCCGGCACTTCCTCGGACAAGGTGCCGACCAGATCGGAAAGCCGGACGCGCCTCAGCGTATCCCGCCAGGCCTCGTCGGCCTCCCACATGATGCGCGCGACCGCGCATGGCTTGCTGTCGCAGTATCCTTCCGGCCGGCAGGGATTGTTCGCCCGGATGTTCGTACAGGTGAAGCTGCGGGCCTTCCCCTCGACCGCCTCGACAATCTCGAGAAAATTGATATCCGAGGGGGTCTTGGCAAGCCTGTAGCCGCCACTCGGGCCGAGGGTGGTCTCGACAAGCGATGCCTGCGAAAGGCTTTGCAGTGCTTTGGAGAGATATTCCTTCGGCAGACCATGAAGCTCGGCGAGCGCCTTGGTGGAAAGATACCTGCCCTCCGGCAGGCCCGCGAGAATGGCGCAGCAGTGAAGCGCCCACTCGACCTGGCTTTTCAGGATCATTTAGCAACTCGTGTGATGGCTGGCTCTGCCAATTGAATTAAGGACATATCATATCCGAAAACCGGCACGATGTAAATGAGCTGCAAAAGCAGTGTGTTGTTGCCTGAACGGCGATGCGGGCTCCGATCTCCCCTCAGCCCGCGTTCTCATCCTCTCCCCGCGCCTGCTCATTTTCAATTCCGGCGATCAGCTTGCGCAGCAGCGCAGCGAGCGCCTCGCGCTCCTTTCCGTCAAGAGCCTGCAGAAAAGAAGCTTCGCTCGCCATGTCGGTGCGGAAAGCCTGTTCGGCGAGTGCCGCACCCGCTTCGCTCAATGCCACCAGCACGCTGCGCCCATCGCGTGGTGATTTCTCCCGGCGGATCAGCCCCGCCTTCTCCAGCCGGTCAAGCCTGTGGGTCAGGCCTCCCGAGGAGATCATCAGCGCCGAATACATCTCCGTCGGCGTCAGCCGGTAAGGCGTTCCGGAACGGCGAAGCGTTGCAATCACGTCGAATTCGCCACGGTCGAGGCCAAAATCGGCAAAGGTCGCCTCGATGCTGGGGCGCACCAGGTTCGACAACCGAAAGGCCCGCCCCAGGATCGCCATCGGCTCCGTGTCGAGGTCCGGCAGTTCCACCGCCCATTGCCGGCGCAGCCGGTCGACATGGTCATCCCCGGGGCGGTCCTCGTCCCCCGGGCGGTCGCGGTCCCGTTCAGTTCCATTCATCATTCTCTGCCTCATATCACCACAAACGAGACATACACCTTCCACCCGAGTCACGGAAGATATCTTGACAAGAAGATAGTTTTAAGAATATATCTTCTCGCGAAGATAGTTTTGTGTTCATAGACAGAACGAGCGGGAGGCACGTGATGTTCAGGATTCTTCGCCACCAGGAAGTGCGACCCAATCAGAGCCGCACTGTCCGCTTCGAAGGCCGCGACTATGGCGGCGAGATATCGCTCTTCCTCGTCGACAACGAGCCCGGCCAGGGGCCCGACCTGCACGTCCATCCCTATTCCGAGACATGGGCGGTCAGGAAGGGCGAAGCCGAGTTCACCGTAGGCGACGCCAAAACCCGCGCCTTTCCAGGCGATATCGTCGTAGTAGCCGCCAACATTCCCCACCGTTTCGAGAATGTCGGCACCGGACGGCTCGAAATCGTCTGCATTCATGCCAGCGATACGATCGTGCAGGAGTTTGTGTGAGAAGAAACCGTCGCCCCGAATGGGGAAGGAAGAGGAGGAAACTGCCATGCCCAAGATGATCTTCGTGAACCTGCCGGTGAAAGACCTTGCTGCTGCCACCCGCTTCTATGAAGCGATCGGGTGCAGCAAGAATGAACAGTTCAGCGATCGCCAGGCGTCGAACATGGTCTGGTCCGAGGCGATTATCTTCCACTTGCTGACGCGCGATTTCTTCGCGAGCTTCACGCCAAAACCTGTTGCCGAAGCGCAGAAGGCAAGCGAGGTGCTGATCGCGCTGACGATGGACAGCCGTGAAGATGTGGACGCCATCGTCGAGGCGGCCGGAGTGGCCGGCGGCAAGGCCGATCCGCGCGCGCCGACGGACATGGGCTGGCTCTATAATCGCGCCTTCGAGGATCCCGATGGCCATATATTCGAAGCAGTGTGGGTCGACATGGCGGCGGCGGCCGCCACTGGAGAATAGCCGGCAAGGCGCCGGGCGCGATGTGCGCGACGAAACCGCCTTCGGCCCACCACGCCCGCCATCAAAACTTTTCCGACGCTATGGAATAAAACCGCCTCGCCTCGTGTCTCATCTCAGGTATCGCAAGACTGCGTGCCCAATCTGAGGAGAGACACCATGAAATCCGTGAAATTTCTGTCCGTCGTGGCGGCTGCCACCTTTGCCGCGACCGCTGCTCTCGCCGCGCCTCCTGTCAAAACAGTCGAATCCGAAAAGGGCAAGGTGCTTGCCGGCGAAAACGGCATGACGCTCTACACCTTCAAGAAGGACGTCAAGGGCGTTTCCAATTGCAACGACGACTGCGCCAAGAACTGGCCGCCGCTGATGGCCGCTGGTGATGCCAAGGCCGATGGTGCATATTCGATCGTCGATCGCAAGGATGGCACGAAACAATGGGCCAAGGACGGCATGCCGCTCTATTTCTGGGTCAAGGACAAGAAGGCCGGCGACATCACCGGCGATGGCGTCGGCGGCAACTGGGATCTTGCCAAACCTTGATCGCGAAGACCCCGATCACAAGAAAGCTGCCGGCGTGAAAACACCCGCACCCGAAACCTTCGAGGGCCAGATCCTGGCCCTCCTGCCCTCGCTCAGGCGCTATTCGCGCAGCCTGACACGCTCGGATACCGATGGCGAGGATCTGCTCCAGGATTGCGTCGAGAAGGTTCTCACGCGCCGCGGCCAATGGCGCGGCCTCAACCTGCGCGGCTGGGTCCTGACCATCATGACCAATCTCTACCGCAACGGCCGACGCGGCAAGGCGCGCGACGGCCTCGTCGAGCTTGACGCCGCAGAGGATCTGGCCGCGTCCGAACCGCCGGCCGATCCGCTGGAGCGCGCCCGCCTGGATGATGCGCTGAACAGCCTTTCAGAGGAGCACCGCGCCGTGCTGATGCTCGTGGTCATCGAAGGATACACCTATGGCGAGGTCGCCGCCGCGCTCGATATCCCGATCGGCACCGTCATGTCCCGCCTGTCACGCGCCCGCCGGCGCGTCGCCGAGCGATTGAAGGCCGACAACATCATTACGCTTCGGAGACCGAAATGAACGAGACCAATCCGAGCGTCACCGAAGCCGACCTCCACGCCTATGCCGACGGCCAACTGCCGGAAACGGCGCGCGCCCGCATCGAGGCCTTCCTGGCCGACAATCCCGACGAGGCGGCGATGCTCGCCGAATGGCAGGCGCAGAATGGGGCCATCCGGTCGCTGTTTGCCGGTTATGAGAAGGCGAAGGACACCGATCGTCTGCTCGTCGCCCCACCGCGCGCCGTCTCATCGGGGCCGAAACGCTGGGCGATCGCCGCATCAGCCCTCCTCGTCTTCACGCTCGGCGCCCTCAGCGGCCATTATGGCCCGGCACTTCTGGAAAAGCCGGAGCTGCAGCTTGCCGGCTCCGAAACCCTGCCGAAACAGGCTGAGACCGCCTTCACGGTCTATGCCGCCGAGGTTCGCCACCCCGTCGAGGTCTTCGCCGACGAGGAGGCTCATCTTGCCACGTGGCTCGGCAAGCGTCTGGCAATCCAGAATCTCAAGATCCCGAACCTGCAGCCGCTCGGCTTCAAGCTGGTTGGCGGCCGCTTGCTGCCGGTCGATGGCCGGCCAGGCGCCATGTTCATGTACGAGAACCAGGCTGGCGAGCGCCTGACTGTCCTGGTTGGCCGCAACACGGAAAATAGCACGACGAGCTTCCGCTTCGCCTCATCAGGCAATATCGAGACCTTTTACTGGATCGACGGCGAACTCGGTTATGCCGTCACCGGCGAAATCTCCCGCGAGACGCTGCGGGAGGTAGCAGAAGAGTGCTACAAGCAATTCCCGTCGTGAGGATCAGCGTGAGGGATCGTTGCCGAGCTCGATCGGCCGGCCGTGCGGCGTCGCTTCCGCCGCCCGCTGCCAACTCTGTTGCAGTGCCTGGATCGTATCCGCATCGGCGATGCCGCGGTTGACGATGAGGTCCGAGAGAGCAGCCACCCAGCAGTCAAAATAGTCGCTGCCATCTTCGGCCCGGCCAGGCTTGTGCAGTTGCGCGGAAAGCGTTTCAGCCCATTCGCTCCAACTGAAGAGGCCTTTTGCGTGCAGGTGCACGGTCATGGCAAAAGCTTCCGCCGCCCACGGCTCGGGAAAAACCGGCTCGCCCTTCGGCGACCTCGGCAGCCCGGACGATTGCATCAGCGGCGATGTCTCATGCCGGCTCAAGATAGCCCTCCCAGGCATCGATCGACACCGTCAGCGTTGGATCGGCATCCTCGCCCCAGATCTCCGCACCGTCGAAAACGACCGTATAGAGCCATTGCGGGTTCTCGCCCTTGCCATGCGCATTGTCGTCGGGAAAGACGAACGAACCCTGCACCGCCTCGACCACACCGGTCCTGGCGCGGGCATAACGCGGCAGGCGCGTATGCGTCGCCGGATTGAAGTTCTTCGTCCTCACCGTCTCACCGACCACGAAGAGCGGCGCGGTCTCGACAGGACGATCACAAGGCCCACCCTTGGCCAGCACGGTGGGCACCATGTCCGCCTTCAGCACCCGCTTTGGCACGCGCCGTCCTGCAGCTTCCGCCCCGAAAGCAGCTCCTCACGCGTCGCAAAGCCGTGCCGTTCGAGCAGCTTGTCGATGCCGCGGATCCAGATCTCGTAATAGCTGGCGGCGAGGTAATCGGCCGGCGGAATATTCTCGCGCGCATGCCGGCTTTCATCGATCGTCCATGCGCCGAAAGCGCCGCAGGAAAGCGTGATGCCGAGTGCCCGCTTTTCCCATTCGGCATGGAAATAGGGCTCGTCCTTCTCAGGCGCGACAGGCCCGAAGCCCATCTGCCCGCCGAGATCGTGCGGTCCGTTCATGCGAGAGCCTCCGGGCTGCGGGCAATGGCCGTGCCGATCATCGCATCGCGGCTGACGAGATCGGCAAGCAACTGCTCATCCATGCCTTCCGTACCTTCGGGCCGCTCCGGGATGACGAGATAACGCAACTCTGCCGTCGAATCCCACACGCGGACCTTCTGGTTCTCCGGTAGCGTCAGCCCGAATTCGGCCAGCACGCCGCGCGGATCGATGACGGCGCGCGAGCGATAGGCCGGCGCCTTGTACCAGACCGGCGGCAGGCCGAGCACCGACCAGGGATAACAGGAGCAAAGCGTGCACACGACGAGGTTATGGGTCTCGGCCGTGTTGAAGACGGCACGCATGTGCTCGCCCTGCCGACCGGTGTAACCGAGGCTTGATATCGCCGCCGTCGCATCGCGCTTCAGCCAGTCGGCGAAATCGGCATCGCTCCAAGCCCTGGCGACGACATGGGCGCCGTTTCTCGGTCCCACCTTGGTCTCGTAGGTATCGACGATCGCATCGATCGCCGCCGGATCGATCAGCCCCTTCTCCGTCAGCAGCGTTTCCAACGCCTTCACGCGCGCCTGCATGTCGGAATAATGATTGTCATGATCGTGCCCATGGGCGTGCTCATCTGCGTGAGCGTGGTCGTCGTCATGGTCGTGCAAAGCGATGCCCTCCCGAAACTGCCCGCTCTTTCTAACATATGCCGCAGGCCCGCCAAGCCCTTCTATTTCTCATGCGCTTTTCCGCTAATCTCCTGCCATGAACATCCTGATTCTCGGCGCAACCGGCTTCATAGGCTCCGTCGTCGCGGCCCGGCTCGTTGCCGACGGCCACGTCGTAACCGGGCTCGGCCGCAATCCCGTACGTGCCCGTTTGAAACAGCCGGCGATCGACTGGCGGCGCGCAGATCTATCGCGCATGACGAAACCCGCGGATTGGGACGATATCCTCAAGGAACAGCATGTCGTCGTCAATTGCGCCGGCGCCCTGCAGGACGGCATGTCGGACGATCTGGCGGCCACCCAGGCAGCGGCGATGCTGGCGCTCTATGCTGCAGCAAAGTGCTCGTCGCGCCCGCTCATCGTGCAGATATCGGCAAGGACGGCAGGAGCGGCCGGCGACCTTCCCTTTCTCGCCACGAAGCGCCGCGCCGACGAGGCGCTCGGGGCAAGCGGCCTGCCTTACCTCATCCTGCGCCCTGCCCTCGTGCTCGGCCGCAATGCCCATGGCGGCTCGGCGCTGCTGCGGGCGCTTGCCGCCTTTCCCCTGGTGCTGCCCCTGGTCCATGCCGAAAGCCCGGTCGAAACACTCTCGGTGGACGATGTGGCGGAAGCCGTGTCGCGGGCAGTCTCCGGCGGCCTTCCTTCAAAGTATATCGATCTCGCCGCCAATGAAGTCCTGACGCTCGCCGATCTCGTCCGCTTGCACCGGCAATGGCTGGGCCTGCCGCCCGCCCGCGTGTTTTCTCTTGCCCCCTGGCTGGCCAGGCCGGTGACGTGGTTCGCCGATCTATCGGGCCTGCTCGGCTGGCGTTCGCCGTTGCGCTCGACAGCGCTGACAGTGATGTCGGAAGGCGTGCGAAGCTCGAAATCAGGAAGCCGCCTTGCTGCGACATCCGCGGCCGCAGCGCTCTCGGCCAATCCCTCCGGCGTCCAGGATCTCTGGTTTGCCAGGCTCTATCTCCTGAAGCCACTCGTCATATCGGGCCTATCCGTCTTCTGGCTGCTGTCCGGTCTGATCCCGCTGCTGGCACTGGAGAAGACGTCTGCTCGCTTCTTGCCGTTCATGCCTGAGGCCTCGGCAACGGCGCTGACGCTTGCGACCTGCCTGACCGACGTCGTCCTCGGTGCCGCCGTCCTTGTCCGTCCCCTGGCGAAACGCGCCCTTCTCGGCATGCTGGCCGTATCGCTCGCCTATCTCGCCGGCGCCAGCCTACTCGAACCCGCGCTGTGACTTGATCCGCTCGGGGTCCTCGTCAAGGTGCTGCCGTCGATCCTGTTGACGCTCGTAGCCCTTGCCACCCTGGATGAACGCTGATGCTTGAAGAATGGCTACTGCTCGCCCATGTCATTGGCGCGACCGTACTCTTCGGCACCGGCGCCGGCATCGCCTTCTTCATGGTGATGGCGCACCGGACGCGCGATCCCAGACTGATTGCGCATGTCGCCGGCACCGTCGTCATCGCCGACACGATCTTCACCGCGACCGCGGCCATCCTCCAGCCGGTGACCGGCTATCTGCTGGCCCGATCGATCGGCTGGGACCTGTCGGAGGGCTGGATTGGGCTGTCGCTGCTGCTCTATGTCGTCACCGGCCTGTTCTGGCTGCCGGTCGTCTGGATCCAGATCCGGCTGCGCGACCTCGCCCGCGCCGCAGCAGCGGCGGGAAAAGCCCTGCCGCCAGCCTATTTCAGCCTCTACCGCATCTGGTTTGCTTTCGGATTTCCAGCCTTCTCAGCCGTCCTCGGCATTTTCTGGCTGATGCTGACGAAGCCGGCGATCACTTTATTTTAGCATCGGCCAGAGGCTTAGCACCAAGAGTATCGCCATGCTGATATTGAACCACTTCAACCGCACCGGATCGGAAAGCCATTCCCTCAGCGCCGAGCCGAAGCCTGCCCAGGTCGAAACGCTGGGCACATTGACCGCCGCGAAGGCGAGACCGACGATCAGCACGCTCACGAGGTAGAGTTGCGGACTGGTATAGGTCGCCATCGCCGTGACCGCCATCACCCAGGCTTTCGGATTGACCCACTGGAAGGCAGCCGCCGACAGGAAGGACATCGGCTCGACGCCGCTCCTGCCTTCGCTGAGCGAGCGCGACGAGCCGATCTTCCAGGCGATCCAGACGAGATAGGCGCCGCCCGCAAATTTCAACGCGGTATAGACCACAGGCACCGTGTGCAGCAGCGCGCCGAGCCCAAGGCCGACGCCGATGAGCAGCGAGAAGAAACCGACGCCGATGCCGAACATATGCGGAATCGTCCTGCGGAAGCCGAAATTCACGCCCGATGCGAAGAGCATCATATTGTTCGGCCCCGGCGTGATCGAGGTCGTGAAGGCAAACAGAACGAGAGCGAGAAATGTATCCAGCGGCATGCGACCTCCCGAAGCCAGCTTTTCCGCGGCCTGTTTATTTAGGTCAGCATAACTGTCCTAAACCGCCGATACCATTGCATCATTGTCATGGTGACAGGATTACTTGAAAGATGGCGACCCGGCCCAATCTCTTGCCGACTGCATAATTCCTTAAATCGGCATCGATTTAAGGATAAAATCATGCAGCAATTCAAAGTGCTACAGCGTCCATCTCAAGGACGCGCGGCGCTGTAGGAAGAAACCCATGCAGAACGACCCGATTCCATCGATCACATTTCCGAACGGCACTGAGGTGCCGGCGCTCGGCCAGGGCACCTGGGCCATGGGCGAGGATGCCGGCCATGCCAAGGCCGAGATCGAAAGCCTCAAGGCCGGCATCGATCTCGGCATGACGTTGATCGACACCGCCGAAATGTACGGCGACGGCGGCGCCGAGGAGATCGTCGGTCAGGCGATCAGGGGACGGCGCGACGAGGTCTTCATCGTCAGCAAAGTCTATCCCTGGAATGCCAGCCTGAAAGGCACGGTCGAAGCCTGCGAGCGCAGTCTCGAACGGCTGGGCGCCGACCGCATCGATCTCTATCTGCTGCACTGGCGCGGCAACTATCCGCTCACTGAGACCGTCGCGGCCTTCGAAACGTTGAAGGCATCGGGCAAGATCGGCGCTTGGGGCGTCTCTAACTTCGACACCGATGACATGGAGGAACTGCTTAGAGTGCCCGACGGCGCCAATGTCGCCGCCAACCAGGTGCTCTATAACCTTTCCCGCCGCGGCATCGAATTCGATCTGCTGCCCTGGTGCCAGAGCCGCGGCATTCCCGTCATGGCCTATTCCCCGATCGAACAGGGAAATATCCTGCACCATCCCGAACTGATCCGTATCGCCAAGGCCTATCAGGCGACACCCGCCCAGCTGGCGCTCGCCTTCCTGCTGGAACGCGACGGCGTCATCGTCATCCCGAAGACCTCGAATGCCGAACGCGCGGCAGAAAACCGCGACTGCGTCTCGCTCGATATCACCGACGACGACTGGGATGCCCTCGACGCCACCTTTCCGCCGCCGGCAAGAAAAAAACCGCTGGAGATGCTCTAAGCGAACCCGATGAAATTTCGCCATAAAGCTGAATAAAAACGGTAGTCAGTTATCATCGTGGAATGCGTTACAGGGATGGTTCGTGGCCTAATTCCCATATTGCTGAGCCTTAGCGGCAGCCTCGTCGCGACGGCGCATGCCGACAGCGTAAAGAGAGATAGCTATCGGGTCAGATATGCCCTGTTGCTGGAGAGTGGCCAGAAAATCCTCTCTGAAACAACCTGCAAGCTTCGCGAGAATTGTGTGGTCTACGGCGCCAGTGGTGGCGACATGCAGATCACCATCAATTTGGGCAATGAAAACACCAATCGCGACGACATCCGGATTCACTGCATTTCATACAATTGCGTCTTCGGTGAATATAAGCCGATATTAAGTCCGCAAGAGGAAACGCATTTCCGGATCTATCGCGGCGAAAGGGCCAACGGCCTGGAGATGAGAAATAGGCCGTTAGTCGGCGACCTGATCGTCAAGCATGACTGGATCGATCCGCGCACGTCGCCGGTGAACGAGAAGATTTGAAACGGACGCCGAAACCGGCGTCCGCATGCGAAACGGGCTTACATGCCCGGGCTGTAATCTTTACATGCCCTGCACGCCGCGATTCATCGCCGCGATACCGGTACGGCAGACCTCGATGAGGCCAAGCGGCTTCATGATCGCCACGAACTGATCGATCTTCGACGATTTGCCGGTGATCTCCAGAATGAAGTGACCGACCGTCGCATCCACCACCTTGGCATGGAAGGCATCGGCAAGGCGCAGGGTCTCGGCGCGCATCTCGCCCTCGCCGATCACCTTGATCAGTGCCACTTCGCGCTCGATCGGCCGGTCCTGGCCGAGTTCGCGGGCGCGCACCGTCAGGTCGACGACGCGATGCACCGGCACGATGCGTTCCAGCTGCGCCTTGATCTGTTCCAGCACCTGCGGCGTGCCGCGTGTGACGACGGTGATGCGGGAAAGATGCGCCTGATGCTCGGTCTCAGAGACCGTCAGGCTCTCGATATTGTAGCCGCGGCCGGAAAACAGGCCGATGACCCGGGCAAGAACCCCCGGTTCGTTGTCGACGAGAACCGAAAGCGTGTGGCTTTCGACGGCCGCCGTTTCCGGCGAAATGAAGTAAGCGGAGCCCGTGGGCTGTAGGTGAGCGTTCATGTCCTTGGTCCCTTCCCTTATTAGACGAGCGCGCGGCCCTTGGCGTCGATCGCATTGGCGACCGCTTCGTCGGTGGCCTCGTCCGGCAGCAGCATTTCGTTATGGGCCTTGCCCGAGGGGATCATCGGGAAGCAATTGGCGAGATTGGCGACGCGGCAATCGAAGATGACAGGCTTTCTGACCTCGATCATCTCCAGAATGGTGTCGTCGAGCTGATCCGGCTTTTCGCAGCGCAGGCCGACGGCGCCATAGGCTTCCGCCAGCTTGACGAAGTCAGGCATCGCCTCCGTATAGGAGTTCGACAGGCGGTTGCCGTGCAGCAGCTGCTGCCACTGGCGCACCATGCCCATATACTGGTTATTCATGATGAAGATCTTGATCGGCGCATCGTGCTGGATCGCCGCCGACATTTCCTGGATGCACATCTGGATCGAGGCATCGCCGGCAATGTCGATGACGAGGCTATCGGGATGGGCGATCTGCACGCCGAGTGCGGCCGGCAGGCCGTAGCCCATCGTGCCGAGGCCGCCCGAGGTCATCCAGCGGTTCGGCTGCTCGAAACCGAAGAACTGCGCCGCCCACATCTGGTGCTGGCCGACCTCGGTGGTGATGTAGGTATCGCGGTCCTTGGTGTGGGCGAAGAGCCGCTCCAGCGCATATTGCGGCATGATGACGTCATTGCTCTTCGTATAGGCGAAGGAGTTGCGTGCCCGCCAACGGGCGATATCGGTCCACCAGTCGTCCAGGCGACCCTTTTCCGGCTTCTTCGGCAGCGCCCGCCACAGGCGAACCATGTCTTCGAGGACATGGCCGACATCGCCGCGGATGCCGATATCAACGCGGACATTCTTGTTGATCGAGGATGGATCGATATCGATATGGATCTTCTTCGAGTTCGGCGAAAAGGCATTGAGACGGCCGGTGATGCGGTCATCGAAACGGGCGCCGATGCAGACCATGACGTCGCAGTCATGCATCGCCATGTTGGCCTCGTAGGAGCCGTGCATGCCGAGCATCTTCAGCCAGTTCTTGCCCGAAGCCGGATAGGCGCCGAGGCCCATCAGCGTCGAGGTAATCGGGAAATCGGTGAGCTCGACCAGCTCACGCAGCAGCTTGGAAGCCTCGGGGCCGGAATTGACGACGCCGCCGCCGGAATAGATGACGGGACGGCGCGCATTCGCCATCAGCTCGATCGCCGCATGGATCTGGTTGAGGTCGCCTTGGATCTTCGGCTGGTAGCTCTTCTGGATCGTGTAGTCGGCGGGCGGCGTGTAGGTGCCGGTCGCAAACTGCACGTCCTTCGGAATATCGACGACGACAGGTCCTGGACGGCCGGACTGGGCGATTCGGAAAGCCTCGTGAATGACGGCGGCGAGCTCGTTGACGTCCTTGACCAGCCAGTTGTGCTTGGTGCAGGGCCGGGTGATGCCGACCGTGTCACATTCCTGGAAAGCGTCGGAGCCTATCAGCGAGGTCGGAACCTGGCCGGTCAGGCAGACGAGCGGGATCGAATCCATCAGCGCGTCCTGCAGCGGCGTAACCGCATTGGTGGCGCCCGGACCCGAGGTGACCAGCATGACGCCGACCTTGCCGGTGGAGCGGGCGTAACCTTCGGCCGCATGGCCTGCCCCCTGCTCGTGGCGGACGAGGATGTGCTTGACATCCTCCTGCTGGAAGATCTCGTCGTAGATCGGCAGGACCGCGCCGCCGGGATAGCCGAAGATATGTTCGACACCGTTGTCCTTCAGCGCCTTGAGAACGATCTCCGCTCCCGTCATCCGATTGCCTGCCGCCTGATTGTCCGTGCTCATCTGTCTGTTCCGTTTGATGCTGGGATTGCGTTTGTGGCCGGAAGCCCGAATTTCGGGCATAAAAAAAGGCCCCGGAGGAGCCTGTCATCTAGCGCATGGGTGGCTATCGCCGGATGGTTACACCATCCTGCCCATGCGCTTTCCCACCACGATAAGAGCCGTTGCGATTTTCATGGTCGGAAGTGATAGACAGAAAATTTCGCAGCGTCAACGCATGCCGCAATAAAAAACTCCCGGCTCCCCGCATCCCTAAAATCCATGGCCGGAAGGATTTGTTAAAGGAAGGGCTTTATTCTCGCTTCCCATTGCAGGAGTAGGCCCTTTGCTTAACAACGACTTGCACGCGCCTGGTAAGGCGGGTGAACAGGATCGCCGCGATGGCCATACACCGGGGAACCGCTTTCTCGGCCGCGTCGTTGCATGCAGCGGTTCGCGGGCGACCATCGCCGCCGTCGCCGAACAGGGCGGCACCGATCTGACGGAACTGTGGTCCGTGGGCCGGTTGATTTCGATCAGCGTCGGCCGCAACCGCGTCGTCGCCCTCGTCTATCAGATGAACACCGGCAGCCATGCCTGGGGCGAAGGCGAAGACAATACGTTCAGGATCGAGACGGAACTGCTCGGCGAAGTCCGTGTCGACGAGGACGGGCGCGAGGAATTCTCGACCGGCATCTCGCGTTATCCCTATCTCGGCGCCATCGCCCACCGCATCCGATCCGCCGACCTGATGCGCATCTACGACGCCGGCGAGGGTACGACCGCCGTTATCGGCAAGCTGACGCAGGACGAAAGCATCGATGCGGCGATCCACATCCCCTCAATGCTCTCCAAGCATTTCGCCGTCGTCGGTTCCACCGGAGTCGGCAAGTCGACGGCTGTCTCGCTGCTCCTGCACAAGGCGATCGCGGCGGATCCGAAGCTGCGCGTGCTGATCCTCGATCCGCATAATGAATTCGCGGCCGCCTTTCCCGAGCACGCCGTCACCATCGATACCGATACGCTCGACCTGCCCTTCTGGTTGATGCGGCTCGAGGAATTTGCCGAGGTCGTGTTTCGCGGCCGCCCGCCGGTGCCCGAAGAGCTCGACATGTTGCGCGATATCCTGCCGGAGGCCAAACGCGCCTTCCGCGGCAGCGACAACTCGCTGGTGCGCCGCACGACCGAAAAGAGTTCGATCACCGCCGATACGCCGGTCCCCTACCGTATGGCCGATTTGCTGGCGTTGATCGACGAGCGCATCGGCCGCCTGGAAGGCCGCTCGGAAAAGCCCTTCCTGCGGTCGCTGAAGATGCGCCTCATCGCTGCGATCAACGATCCGCGCTATCACTTCATGTTCTCCAACAACACGATCAGCGACACGATCACCGAAACCATCGCGCAGATCTTCCGCATCCCCGGCGAGAACCGGCCGATCTGCACCTTCCAGCTTGCCGGCATCCCCTCAGAAGTCGTCAATTCGGTCGCTTCCGTGCTCTGCCGCATGGCCTTCGAGGTGGCGCTGTGGAGCGAGGGCGCCATCCACATGCTCGTCGTCTGCGAGGAAGCGCACCGCTACATCCCCTCCGATCCGAGCCTCGGCTTCGTGCCGACGCGCCAGGCGATCGCCCGCATCGCCAAGGAAGGCCGCAAATACGGCGTCTCGCTCGGCATCATCACCCAGCGGCCGGGCGAACTCGACCAGACGATCCTGTCGCAGTGTTCGACGCTCTTTGCCATGCGCCTCGCCAACGACCGAGACCAGGAAATCATCCGCTCGGCCATTCCGAATTCGTCGATCTCGACGACGAGCTTCATCTCCTCGATCGGCAACGGCGAGGCGATCGCTTTCGGCGAGGCGATCAGCGTGCCGATGCGCATGCGCTTTTCCCGCGTCGACGAAAACCTCCTGCCGAAGGCCAGCAGCGCCAACAGCAAGCAGAGCGAGGAAGATCCGGATACGGTCGATCTGCGCAAGATCGTCACCCGCATGCGGGCGGTGACGGTCGGACCCGACATTTCGAATTTTCAGCAGAGCTATGCCGCGTCCGTGGCAAGCTTGGACGAGGCTGATCCGGCCGACGAGGATCTCGACGCCAAGCCGTACGCGCCACCCGCCTCCACCGCTGCGCCGCTCGAAACCTATCGGCGGGAACTGCTGCCGCAAACGCCGCGGCTGGACCCGGCTGCGGTGCCGGCGATCGATCCCCGGTTGGACGCGCTGCGTCGCGAAATGCGCCGCGAGGAGCCGGTCTTTCCCCGGCCGGCACCCGCGACGGATCAGCCTGCGATCTCCCGCCGCGAGCCCGGCACGTCGCTGCGCGAAAGCATTTTGAAAAAACCGCTGAGCAGCCTTTACAACAAGGAATAAGCCTTCCACTCGCTCTCCAGTGCGATCAGAGGCTCGACCGCCGCGAGTACCCGCTGCCGATCCATCGGTCCGAGCGGCAAGAGAGGGCGTGGGAGCTCGGCCTTGGCGAGCGAGAGAAGGTCGATCAGCGTATAGATCACGCGAAGGCTTCCGAACGCCTTGAACGTTTGCCAGAGCGGCTGGAGAAGATCATCGAGCCGACGCACTTCGCCGTCCTCGCCTGCAATCGCGGCCTTGGTCAGGGCAAAAGCGACGCGCGGAAGCAAGCCGCCGATGACGCTGTACCAGGCGTCGGCACCTGAAAGCAGCGCTTCACCAGCGCCCCAGTCGCCGCTATAGCCGATCGCAAGCTTGCTCTTCTCACGCAATGCCGCCAGTTCGCCTGCGAAATCGCCGTCAACTGGCAGAGGCATCTTCACCGCCCTGATCGTCTCGATGTCCGACAGGCGCTGCAGAAGATCCCGGCTGACGGTGAAGTGGGTCGTGCCGGGATTGTTGTAAATGCAAAGCGGCAGCTTCGCCGCCTGCGTGACGGCAAGGAAATGCTGATAGGCCTCCTCCTGAGTAAGCGGCGTGTAGGACACCGGCGCAAGCAGGAGCGCGTCAGCACCAGCGGCCTCGGCATCACTCGCCAGGGCCTGGGCGTGGTCTGTCCTCAGAGCACCGACACCGACGACGATCGGAACACGACCGCGCACGCACTCGACCGCGGCCTCGACGGCTCGCCGTCGCTCCTCACGTGTGAGAAAGGCGTAGATCCCGGTGCTGCCAAGAAGGCCTATCGAAGCGACGCCGGCATCACACAGGCGTTCCAGCAGGCGGCAGAGGGCTTCCGTGTCGACCCGGCCACCCCTATCGGCAGGCGTTGGCGGAAAGGCCGAAAGTCCATGAAACGGAGAAACGACAGACATGATGCGATCCTGAAAAATCGGTCAATGTGAGAACAGAAGACGTGATCCGGCGCCCGCGAAGAAGACGGCGAGACTTCCCTCGATCCACCGCCGCGCACGGGCGTAGCCGCGCACCATCGGGGCCATCGAGAAGAGCACGGCATAGCCGGTAAATATCGAGATCCCGAGCAGCACGCAGCCGCCGAAAGCTGTGACGGCCATCTCCGGTGAAGCGCCGGGCTTGAGGCCGAGAGACATGATCGCGACCCAGGCCAGAACCGCCTTCGGATTGCCGAGATGCATCAGAACGCCGCGACGATAGAGCGCGCCGAGTTGCGCGGCAGGTTGGACGGCCTCGCTTGCCGGCCTATCCGGGGTGGCTGCCGAGCGGGCCGCCCTCCAGGCGAGCCAGAGGAGGTAAAGCCCGCCTGCGACTTTGAGGAACAGCAGCGCATGGGCATAGCGGACCAGGAGTGTGGAAATGCCGGTGACAGCGACCAGCCCCCAGCATGTCGACATCGTTATAACCCCGGCAGCAAGGGCGAGCGCCGGTCGACGCCCTTGCCGCATCGCCACGTTCATGATGGCCATGTTGCTTGGTCCGGGACTGCCTGCAGCGATTGCGTAGGCGATGTAGACGACGAGAAGATCCTGCATTTGCGTTTTTCCAGAAGTTTGCGCCCGCGCACGGCACGACCGCGAAGACGAAGAATGCGCCATCGGGAAGCCGACGATCTGCTTCCTTTTCTTCGAAAATTGGTTCACCATGAAGCGCCATTTTTGAAGAATCTCTATGGACCATTTTGCGATGTCCAAACGGCGCAGCACTATCGAAATCCCATCGCTCAACGCAATCGACCGAACGGACAATGTCGGTCGCCAGCTTGCGCAGGCCCTGCGGAACGCAATCGCCTGCAGTGATCTGAGGCCAGGCGAACGCCTTCCTTCGACGCGTAGCCTTGCAGCTTCGCTGAAGATCGCGCGCGGCACTGTCGTCGAGGTGTTCGATCAGTTGACCGCCGAAGGCTATCTCGAAGCGCGGGTCGGAGCCGGAACCCGTGTTGCCGCTGATCTGATTGACACCACGCCGGCGCCCCCGCCTGCACCGGCGGTGCCGTCTGCCGTGGATGCCGTCGATCTGCCTTCCCAGGCTGCTCGGCTGATCGCCATCGCCCGTGCGCTCACCCCGCACCCGCCCGTTCCCTTTGCCATCGCCGTCCCGGCTTCCGGCATTGCGCCCGACGACAACTGGCGCCGTCTCGGCAACCGCGTGCGCGCGTCGAGACAGGCCGCACCCTCGGGTTACCACGACCCGATGGGTCTGCTCGAACTCAGGCTTGCCATTGCCGACCACGTCCGCCGTGCGCGGGCCGTTCATTGCGAGCCGGAACAGGTCATCGTCACATCAGGCACTCAGCAAGGTCTCTATATGGCGGGGCGGGTCCTTCTCTCGCGTGACGATCCGGTATGGGCCGAGGACCCGGCCTATCCCGGTCTGACGGCAGTGCTCGACGATCTCGGCGTCCGGACGCACCGCCTGCCGGTCGATGCACAGGGAATGAACGTGGAACGCGGCCTCGAGCTATGTCCCCAGGCGCGCGCCGCATTCGTGACCCCTTCGCACCAATATCCGATCGGCATGCCGCTCAGCATGGCCCGACGCAATGCCCTGACAGCCTGGGCCGACCAAAATCGTGCCTGGATCGTCGAGGACGACTACGACAGCGAGCTGCGTTATGCCGGACACCCATTTCCCTCAATGCAGGGATTGCGTCCGTCACGCGTCATCTATCTCGGCACGTTCAGCAAGGTGCTCTTTCCCTCCCTGCGCCTCGGCTACGTCATCGCCCCTCCTCCACTCGCAGAAGCCTTTGCCGGCGCCCGTGCCATTCTCGACCGGCATTCGCCGATCGCCGAACAGCACGTTCTGGCGGCCTACATGCGGGAAGGCTATTTCGAAGCGCATATCCGGCGCATCCGTGGCCTCTATGCCGAACGCCGCGCTGTTCTGCTCTCGGCGCTCGAGCGGGCCTTGCCGGAGGGGTGCTGCGTCCAGCAGAGCGACCAGGGCATGCATATTCTTCTATGGCTGCCCGAGGAGGTCGATGACGTGCAACTCGCAGCCCGTGCCCTGTCGGCCGGCCTTGCCGTGCGCGCGATCTCCCCGATGTATTCCGCGCGGCCGGCACGCCCCGGCCTGATGCTGGGCTTCGGCGGATTTCTGGCGGACCAGCTACAGGCGGCGGTTGGCGAACTCGTCGAACTGTTGAGCCAGCAGATGTCTCAAGCGGGAGGCCCGCAACAAACTGAAACCTAAACTGTCAGCCGTTCCCAGCTATCGTCCATCTGGTTGCGGAACCATGTCATTTGCCGCTTGGCATATTGCCGCGTCGCCGCAGCCCCCTTCTCCAGCACCTCGTCGCGCGTCATCTCACCCCTGACCATCGCCGTAATCTGCGACACGCCGATTGCCTTCATCACAGGCGCCTCGGCCGGCAGGTCGAGCGCAAGCAGCGCCCTTACTTCGTCTTCCGCGCCTTGCTGCAGCATCTTTTCGAAACGCCCGTTGATGCGCTGATGCAGCACCGCCCTATCCGGCAGCACGACGATCTTGCGGGCCTGGGCGGCGTCGATGATCACCGGTCCCGACTGGCCCTGGAAATCGGCGATCGACCGCCCCGTCGCCTTCATCACCTCCAGCGCCCGCACGATCCGCTGCCCATCCTGGCGGTTGAGGCTTGCCGCCATGGCGGGATCGGCCACCGCGAGTTCGGCATAGAGCCCGTCCGTGCCCTCCTCCAGCAGCCGCGACCTGAGTGCCTTCCGCAGGGCCTCCGGTATCTCGGGCATATCTGAGAGACCACCGGTCAACGCCTTGAAATAAAGCCCCGTGCCGCCGACGAAGACCGGCAGCCGCCCTGCGGCCCTGAGCGTCGGCAGCAATGCCGAGACATCCCGTAGCCAGCCGCCTGTGGAATAGGCCGCACCGGCCGGCACGTGGCCGTAGAGATGATGCGGCACGCCCTGCATCTCCTCTTCCGACGGGCGCGCAGTCAGCACCCGCAGCGTGTCGTAGACCTGCATGCTGTCGGCGTTGACGACCACGCCATCATGGCGCTTGGCCAATTCGACGGCGAGCGCGGACTTGCCGCTGGCGGTCGGCCCGGTTATCAGGATCGCGTTCACTGTGCTCAGAAGGTTTTCCATCATGGCCCTCGTTGCCACGCTTGTTGCCAATCCGTCAAATCCCGTGCTGACACCCGAAATCGCCGAGCAGGCGGCCGAGGCCGTGAAAGCTTCCGGTCTCTACTGGCTGGCCGATGGCGTTGCCTGCGACATCGCGCTGCGCGACGGCACCGATGCGCAAGCGGCCGAGGCCAATATCCTTGCCGTCATATCAAACGCACCGATCGATCTCGTCATCCAGGAGCAGGAAACCCGCCGCAAGAAGCTGCTGATCGCCGACATGGATTCGACGATGATCGGCCAGGAATGCATCGATGAACTCGCCGCCGAAGTCGGCCTGAAAGACAAGGTCGCGACCATTACCGCCCGCGCCATGAACGGCGAGATCGCCTTCGAGCCTGCCCTGCGTGAGCGTGTCGCGCTGCTGAAGGGCCTGCCGATATCGGTCGTCGACGAGGTGATCGCCAAGCGCATCACGCTCACCCCGGGCGGCCCGGAACTGCTTGCCACCATGAAGTCGAAAGGCCATTACACCGCGCTTGTCTCCGGCGGCTTCACCGTCTTCACCAGCCGCATCGCCGCCACTCTCGGCTTCGACGAGAACCGCGCCAACACACTGCTCGAAGACGGCGGCATTCTCTCCGGCTTCGTCGCCGAACCAATCCTCGGCAAGCAGGCGAAGGTCGATGCGCTGAACGAGATTTCGGCTCGCCTCGGCATTTCGCCGGAAGAAGCGATCGCCGTTGGTGACGGCGCCAACGATCTCGGCATGTTGCACCTTGCAGGCTCCGGCGTCGCCCTCCACGCCAAGCCGGCAGTCGCTGCCGAAGCGCAGATGCGCATCAACCACGGCGACCTGACCGCACTGCTCTACATCCAGGGCTACCGGAAGACGGATTTCGTGACGGCATGAAGGCGATACCAGCGACATTCCCAATCGGGGCTGATCGCTGGTGGCTCGTACGGAAGGCAACCTCCGTAAACCCGCCAAATAGCCTGTCATCTCCGGGCCGTTAGGCCACCGATTCCGTTTCGAAAGGCCCCCCGGCACACCCTCTCCGCCCTCATTCCTGTGCTCGTCACAGCAAACCAGCCACCGCGCGTCTGCGCGGTGAGTGACTTACGTCAGGAGAGAAGAGTTTTCTGCGCCCAAGGACTTGGGCGCACTGGATTCCTGTGACAAGCAGAGGAATGAGGGAGAGTTGGAGAGTACGGCGGCTAATTCACTACCGCCGTAGCTCCCTTATTCCATCGGCACCGCCACGAACCGCAGATCGCCATTCGCCGATGCGATCATCAGCTGGGCGTTGCGGCGGCCCTCCTGTTTCAGCGCCTGCACCTTGGCGGCGACCGCATCCGGCGACTTCATGAACTCCTGCGCCACCTCGACGATCACGTCGCCGGGCTTCAACCCCTTTTCGGCGGAGGCGGAGCCGGGCGTCACCTCTGTGACGACGACGCCGTCGACGCTCTCGGCGATGCCGAAGGCCTTGCGCGTCTCGGCGCTCAACAGCGACAGCGACAGCCCGAGCACGTTCTTCGGCGTTGCAGCATCCGGCGACACCTGGCCCTTATGCTGGTCGGGTGTATCAGGTGCGGGTTGGGCCTGATCGCCGGTATCCGGCTGGTCCATGTCGTTGTTCTCGCCGGGGTCCGGGGTGATCACGCCGTCATCCTGCGAACCATCAGGCGCCGCATCATCGGATGCAGCCGCCTGATCGCTGTCCTCAAGCCGGCCAAGCTTCACCTTGACGGTCTGCTCCTTGCCGTCGCGCAGCACCACCACATCGACTTCCTTGCCGACTGTGCTTTCCGCCACGACACGCGGCAGGTCGCGCATTTCGCTGACGGTCTTGCCGTCGAATTTCAAAATGACGTCACCCGCCTTGATCGAGCCGTCGTCGACTGGGCCACCCTTGATGACGCCGGCGACCAGCGCGCCCTTTGCAGTGTCGAGCCCGAGGCTGTCGGCGATATCGTCAGTCACCGGCTGGATGCGCACGCCGAGCCAGCCGCGCCGCGTCTCGCCATATTCGCGCAACTGGTCGACAACGCCGGAGGCAAGCTCCGACGGCACCGAGAAACCGATGCCGATCGAGCCACCGCTCGGCGAAATGATCGCCGTGTTGATGCCGATCACTTCACCCTTCATGTTGAAGAGCGGGCCGCCGGAATTGCCCTTGTTGATCGCCGCATCCGTCTGGATGAAGTTGTCGTAGGGGCCGGCATTGATGTTGCGGCCGCGCCCGGAAATGATGCCGACCGTCACCGAACCGCCGAAGCCGAACGGATTGCCGATCGCCATCACCCAGTCGCCGATGCGCATCTTGCTGGAATCGCCGAATTTCACGGACTTCAGCGGTGCCTTCGGCTCGACCTTCAGCACCGAAAGATCGGTCTTCGTATCGGTGCCGATCAGCTTCGCCTTGAGCTTCGAACCGTTGGCGAAATTGATCTCGATGTCGTCGGCGCCCTCGATCACGTGGTTATTGGTGACGATATAGCCGGCCGGATCGATAACGAAGCCGGAGCCGAGCGAGCTGACATTGTGGTTGCCGCCCTTGTTGCCCTGCTGCTTGTTGAAGAAATCGTTGAAGAATTCCTGGAAAGGCGAGCCGTCGGGCGCGCGCGGCGCCGGGCCTGCACCCTCGTCGTCCTTCACATTCTGCGAGGTCGAGATGTTGACCACCGCGTCGAGCAGCCCCTCGGCAAGATCGGCGACCGAAGCCGGGCCGTTATTCGGCACGACGGCCTGGCTCGCGGCGGCCTGCTGCGGTGCGGCGGGTACGGGAGGCGTAGGAGCGGGAGCAGCTGTTCCCGGTGCAGCCGCGGCCGGCGGTGTGGGTGCGGGAGCAGCCGGCTCAGGAGTAACCGGAGCGGGCGTCACAACCCCGGGTGCTGTCGTCTCAGGCGCGGTTTGGGCGTAGGCGACCCCGTTCATGCCGGCATGCGCAAGAATTGCAGCGCTGGCCATAAGCGCGAGCGTTCGTCTGAAGGGCGAGCGAATCGTGGGGGCCATCAAGCTTCCTCATAAGGGGTCATGCGCACATTGAGCACCAGCATAAGGCGGAATGATGGAGGGCGAAATCACCTTTTCGCGAAATCCCCGTGCAATGTGACGTGGCCTCGCAAAAGCCCAATTATCGCGACCATTCCACGAAAAAAGGGCCGGCACTCGGGCCGGCCCTTCCAGGATTATCGGGGTATCCCCTGCTTCAATTCGTCGGCTGGGCAGGTGCCCCAGGCGCTGCCGGAGCCGGCACTGCCGGGCTTGCTGGCGACGGCTGCAGGGTGCCGGCGGCATTGTCGAAATAGCGGAAGAATTCCGAATTCGGCGACAGCACCAGCGTCGTGTCCTGCGATGAGAGAGCGGAGGAATAGGCCGCCATCGAGCGATAGAACTCGAAGAAGGCTGGATCCTTGCTGAAGACTTCGGCGAAGACGCGGTTGCGTTCCGCATCGCCCTGGCCTCGAAGGATTTCCGCATCACGCTGGGCGCCCGCGGTGAGCTCGACAACCTGACGGTCGGCGATGGCGCGCCGCCTTTGGCCTTCCTCATTGCCCTCGGCACGGATGCGCTCCGCCTCGGCAAGGCGTTCCGAACGCATGGCATTATAGGTGTTCGGCGCAACCTCCGGCGAAAGGTCGGTGCGGCGGATGCGAACGTCGTCTATATGCAGGCCGAGATTTTCGGCATCCGTGCGCAGATCGTCGCGAATCTCCAGCATCATTGCGACACGCTCTTCCGAGAGCGCGGCATTGTAGTCACGCAGACCGTAGACGCGGCGAAGCGATGAATCGAGCTGCGCCCTCAACCGCGCTTCCGCGGCTTCGCGATCGCCCGATACTGTTTCGCGGAAACGGCGAACATCCGAGATGTTATAGATCACGAAGGCATCGACGTCGAAGGTCTGGCCGTCCTGGACCTGAACGCGGATATTGTCGAGATCGAGCCTCAGCGCCTGCTTTTCGACCAGCTGAACGCGGTCGGCATCCATGAAGCCGAAAGGCAGCTTGAAATAAATCCCAGGCTCGGTCTTGACCGACTGGATCTGGCCGAAGCGGACGACGATGGCCTGCTCACGTGCATTCACCACGAAGATGGACGAATAAAGCCCGACCAGCACAATGGCGAGGATGAGAAGAATGATGGGAAGTCTGTTCGATGTCATGACTCAACCTCCCTGCTGCGCCGGCTTGCCGAGCTCATTGAGCGGCAGATAGGGCAGGACGCCCTGCTTCTCGTCGATGATGACCTTCCGGGAGTTCTTCAGCACCTGCTCCATCGTTTCGAGGTACAACCGCTTGCGGGTCACGTCGGGCGCCTTGGAATATTCGTCGTTGATCGCCGTGAACCGCTGCGCTTCACCTTCCGCCTCCTTCACCACACGGTCCTTGTAGGCGGCTGAATCTTCGCGGATTCGCGCCGCATCGCCTCGCGCCTGGCCGAGCTTCTGGTTGGTGTAGCGATTGGCCTCTTCGATCGTGCTATCGCGGTCACGGCCGGCACGCTGCACTTCTTCGAAAGCATCGGCGACTTCCCGCGGCGGCGCCACGTTCTGGATCGTCACGCCGGTGACGGTCACGCCCGCGCCATAGCGGTTCATCGTGTCCTGCAGGATATTGAGCACATCCACTTCGATCGGCTGGCGATTGCTGCGGAAGGCGTCCTGCGCCGGACGCCGGCCAACGATTTCACGCATGGCACTGTCGGAAACCTGCTGCAGCGTCTCTGCCGGATTTTCGACGTTGAAGAGATAGGCCTTGGGATCGCTGACGGTGTAGAAGACAGCGAACTGCACGTTGATGACGCTCTTGTCGCTGGACAGCATCAGGCCGTTCGAAGACGATGCCGAAGTCGCCCCGATGTTCAATTGCTGCACGGTCACCTTGACCGTCTCCACGGTCTCCATCGGCCACAGGTGGAAATGCAGGCCCGGCATGGAAATCTCGGCCTTCGGCTTGCCGAACCGCAGTTCGACGCCGCGTTCGTCCGGCTGCACGACATAGATGCACTGGATCAGCCAGAAGACGGCGACGATCGCCACGACGATCACCGCCACGCCGCCGTTGAAGCCGCCGGGAATGATGTTGCGCAGTTGGTCCTGGCCGCGCCGGATGATATCTTCCAGATCAGGCGGTCCGCCCTTGCCGCCGCCACCGCGCGGCCGGTTCGGCCCCTGTCCCCATGGTCCCTGATTATTACCGCCGCCGCCGCCCCAAGGGCCGCCGCCGCCATTCTGATTGCTCCAGGGCATCAAAACCTCGTTGTTCGTTAAGTCTCCACGCATCCGAAACCGTGGGGGCTGACCGGCGGACGCGTTGGTGACCGTTATAGGTATCGCCGCATCGGCTTTCAACGCAGCGTGAGAAACTTGGTCAATTTAATTGGAAAATAGTTCATTTTCAGGCGTGACGGCGTTCGTAGACGATGAAACGCGTGGGATAACTGTCCTTTTCGCCGGCCGGAACCGCGATCGCCTCCCCCGCCTGCCAGGTGTCGGGATCGATCACGGGAAACGACGCGTCTCCATCGAGATCAGCCTCGACATGCGTGATGCACATCCGGTCGGCAAGGCCGATCGCCTGGGCATAGACCTGCCCGCCGCCCAGAATGCAGATTTCGTCGACGCCGGTTTCGAGCGCCAGCCTTTCGGCCGCCGTCATCGCCTCCGGCAGCGTATGGACCATGGAGACATCAGGATGGTCTATCGCCGCCTGCCGCGAGATGACGACGTTCGGCCGTCCCGGCAGCGGCTTGCCGATCGAATCGTAGGTCTTGCGGCCCATCACCACAGGCTTGCCCAATGTCAGCGCCTTGAAGCGCTTGAGGTCGCTCGAAAGCCGCCACGGCATGTCGCCGTCGCGGCCGATAATGCCGTTGCGGGCAACGGCGGCGATAATGGTCCTGCGGATGTCGGCCATGGAATATCCTGGATCAGACGGCGATCGGCGCCTTGATGCTGGCATCGGCCTCGTAGCCGATCAGCTCGAAATCGTCGAAGGTGAAGCCGAAAATGTCTTTCACCTCAGGATTGATGCGCATGAACGGCAGCGGCTTCGGCCGGCGTGCAAGCTGCAGTTTCGCCTGGTCGAAATGGTTGTGATAGAGATGGGTGTCGCCGAGCGTGTGGACGAAATCGCCAGGCTTCAGTCCGGTCACCTGAGCCACCATCATCGTCAGCAGCGCATAGGAAGCGATATTGAACGGCACGCCGAGGAAGATATCGGCCGAGCGCTGGTAGAGCTGGCAGGAAAGCTTGCCATCAGCCACATAGAACTGGAACAGGCAATGGCAGGGCGGCAGCGCCATTTCGTCCACTTCGGCCGGATTCCAGGCCGAGACGATGTGGCGGCGCGAATTCGGATTGTTGACGATGCCTTTGACGAGATTGGCGATCTGGTCGATATGGCCGCCATCGGGCGCTGGCCAGGAGCGCCACTGGGCGCCGTAAACAGGCCCGAGATCGCCGTTTTCATCGGCCCATTCGTCCCAGATCGAAACGCCATTCTCCTTGAGATAGCGGATATTCGTCTCGCCCTTCAGGAACCAGAGAAGCTCGTGGATGATCGAGCGCAGATGCAGCTTCTTCGTGGTGAGGACGGGGAAGCCCTCTTCCAGGTCGAAGCGCATCTGGTAGCCGAAGACTGAGCGTGTGCCGGTGCCGGTGCGGTCGCCCCGGTCGGAGCCCTTTTCCATCACATGATTCAAGAGATCGAGATATTGCTTCATGTCGCGCTGATTCCGTTTCGGCTAATTTAAGCCTTCAGAACCGGGAAACCAATCACCGCCGGGCATTTTCCCAATGTTTCTGATAGGTCGCATAACGCTTTTATGACGTTTGCCCTTTCCTTGGGCTGAGGAAACCACTATATCACCCATGCCGGCTTTCGGGCCGGCTATGGCGATAAATGAGCGGTGTAATAAACCTATTGGACCCGGGGGCGGTACCCGGCGCCTCCACCAAAAACCGGCGGTCTCGAAGGCCGGCTTTTGATGGGGGCGAAACAGGATCGACAAGGGTGTAAAGATCGTCTTTTTGCTCGGCATTGTACCGCCGTTATCGGGCTAAAATTGTAGTTGCAAACGACAACTATGCGGAAGCTCGTCTCGCTGCTTAATCGCGGTGTGACACTTCAATCAAAGTCCTAGTGGTTCGCACCTCTAGGCGGGGTCCGAAGGCACCTGGCAACAGAAGCCTTCACCTTCTCCCTGCCGCCGAAATCATGTATGCTGCTTAAAAACGTGACTCGGCTCCGGTCTTTCCCAAGGCGCCCGGACGTGGCATACAACCTTGTGAAAAGACTCCGAACCGACGAAAGACAGGAAAAGCATGGGGCAGGATCATATCCGCTACGACATTCTGGCACAGGATGCACTTCGCGGCGTCATCCGCAAGGTATTGGCGGAAGTCGCAGCCACGGGCCGCCTGCCCGGTGATCATCACTTCTTCATCACCTTCCTCACGGGCGCGACCGGGGTGCGCATCTCCCAGCATCTGAAGTCGAAATACCCCGAGCAGATGACCATCGTCATCCAGCACCAGTTCTGGGACATGAAGATCACCGAAACGCATTTTGAGATCGGCCTTTCCTTCTCCGACGTTCCGGAAAAGCTGGTCATCCCATTCAATGCGATCCGCGGCTTCTACGATCCCTCCGTCAACTTCGAGCTCGAATTCGACGTGCCTCTCGCCGATGGCGAGGAATTGCCGTCCGGTGAAATCACCGCCTATCCGGTGGATGCGGCTGGAAAGTCGGATGACGCTGCGGGCGCAAAACCCGTCGATGGCGAAGAGAAGAAACCGGGCTCCGTCGTCTCACTCGACTCCTTCCGCAAGAAACAGTGATTTGAAGGGAGGCCAAGCCTCCCTTTTTCATAGGGAATTCAGGCAAACGCATGAGCGCCGAAATCATCAATCTGCGCCAGTTCCGCAAGAAGCAGGCTCGCTCCGAAAAGGAGAAGCAGGCCGAACAGAACCGTATTTCCTTCGGCCGCGTCAAGGCCGAAAAGCAACTGACCCGCAGCCTGAACGACAAGGCCGACAAGACCCATCGCGACGGCCGGATCGAGACTGATGACGACGGCGCGTGAGGGTTTCACGCAAAGCTTGAAAGCTGGAATGGATTCTGCGATCAGCCACTTGCGCGGTTTCCTTGAATCGATCTGCCAACCCACGCATGATTTGACAAAACGTCCTGAGCGCGTCCTCGCGGACGCTCGGCGCTCTAACCGGGATGTGAAGGCGCTCCATGATCCGCAAGCATTCGGCGACATTGCACGGCCATCGCACCAGTTTTTCGCTTGAAGATGAGTTCTGGGCCGAGCTGAAGATGATTGCCGCGGGCCGTTCGATACCGCTCGCCGCCCTGATCTCCAAAATCGACGACCACCGCCCGCCGGACAGCAACCTGTCCTCGGCGCTGCGCTTGCATGTGCTTTCCTGGCTGAAGGCTGAGGGCGACCGCCAGCCGTGACCCGGGCCTGATGCACGCTGCACAAAACCGTGGGGCGATTTTGGGCGAAAAATCAATGAAAACAGAGATCTGATACGCCTTGCATGAATCAAATTCTATGCAATCTCACTGCGCCTGAACGCCCGGCAACTGGTCAAAATTGAGCGGACCCGGCTGTGCTTGCCCGCTGCGCCGTGCCGCTTCCGCCTCGGCGGCAGCCCTCGCTTGCGCATCCGCCTTCGCTTTGGCTTCCGCCGCGCGTGCAGCCTCTGCCTCGGCAGCAGCCTTCACAGCGGCTGCTTGCTGCGCCAGTGCACGCAGCCGCTCTTCCTCCGCCCGCCGTTGTTGCTCGATCTCGGCCGCCTTGATGCGCTCGGCGTCGTTGAACCGATAGAGCGCCACCTCGCGGCGCAGCCGCTGTTTTTCGAGCACGATCGCCTGCAGCCGTTCGACCCGCCGGCGCTCGCGCTCGAAAGCGCGCAGCGACAGATAGCTGGTGATATCGGTCACATCCATCGTCTTGCCGGGTGATGGCAGCATGCCGGAAAAATTCAGCCTGAGCGCCGGCTCCGCACCAGAAAGCGCTTCGGTGCCCGGATTGAACCCGACACCCAGCGTCGCGCTGACCCGCTCTTCCGGCAGCGCGATCTGCGCATCGGCGGTGATGCGGGCGAGATCGTTGGCGACGGTGACATTCTGCACCCTCAGCGTCCCGTCGGTGATGTTGAAGGGGACGCCGAGCGGCGGCAGCTTCGCCTCGCCGTTGCTGAGCAGCGTTTCGATGATCGGATGCACCTTGCCGGCATTGATCTGCTCCTGCATCGTATCGGTCGCGGCAAGCAGCGGCGGAAGGATGGCAAGATTCAGCCCGCGTATGCTGGTATCGCCGAGCTTCAGTTCGCCCGAACCATTGAGCGAGCTGGCGATCTCGCCGATCGTCTTGCCCGAGGCCTCCATCGACAGCGACAATCCGAACTTGCCGTTGGCGATCGGCGCGCCGTCGCGCAGCCAGACGACGCCGGAAAGATCGGAATCGGCAAGCGCAAGCTTCGTCTGCAGGAAGCCGGTGCCGTTGGCATTGGTGAAGAGCAGGTTGCCGGAAAGCTTTCCACCGTCCCAGTTGCCGGCCATGTCGTTGAGCTGCAACTCGTCGCCCTTGTAGGCGACGTTGCTGGTGAAGTCCGACACCGCTGTATCCGGCAGGCCCGGCCAGAACTGCTTGGCCGTCAGCTTTACGTTGACGTCGAGATCCTTGAAGATGGGCAGCCCCAGCGGCGCCGTCGTCAGCTGACCGTTGGCGGGATCGACGATCTGGCCGAACACCGCCTCGCCGAGCCAGCCGGCATCGGCCTTGGAGAGCGTCAGCCCGCCGCTCGCGGTCGTCTTCGCAGCCTTCCGGTCAAAGGTCAGCGCACCTGAAAATTCGTTGTCGGCCGCATGCCCCTTGAGATCCGAAAAGACGATCTTGTCGCTGTCGACGGCGGCATTGACCTGCAGGCCGAGCGGCAACCCGGTTCCGGTCTGCGGCAGGGCGATGCCGTTCATGATGAGATAGGGGTCGATATCGGCACTGTCCAGCGAAAGCCCGATCTGGCCGTTCATGAAGGTCTCCGGCCGAACATCGACCTTGCCGTTGGCGGTGAACGAGGTCCGGTCGGTCGCAAAGCTCAGGGCCGCATCGGCGGGATCATTGCCCGATGCCTTCACCTTCAGCGTCAGGCGGCCATTGGCCCCGACATCGACCGGCAGCGGGTCGAGCCCGGCCTGGCCGAACAGGATGGACGGCACGGCGTTTTCGAGCGTTGCCTCAAGGCTCGTCGTGCCATTGCCGGTCAGCGCCAAGAGGTCGGACATGCGGTAGTCGAGATTGACGCGGCTGCCGTTCGAGACACCGGCAAGTGTCACCGTCAGCGCGTTGCCCTCGTCGCCGCCGAGCGTCAGCGCGCCGCGAAGCGCCGTATTGCCGTACCACCCGGCATTGCGCACCAGCCGGTCGAGCACCGGGTGATGCGGCAGGTGCTCGCGCAGCATGGTAAAGAAGCCGCCGGGATCGGCCGATTTGAAGGTGATTTCACCCGCGCCCTTGTAGTCGAGCAATGAGCCTTCTGCCCTGCCCGTCGCCGTCAGCTCGGCGCCTGCGATATCCTTGATCGACAGCCGGTCGACGGCAAGCGCGCCATCGGCGATCGTAAAGGTGGTCTCGACATTGTCGGCACTGACGCCGAAGGCGGTGAACTTGTCGGCCTTAAGCTGGGCGGCGATCTTGTGGTCGAGCACGTTGTCGCCGGCATCCTGGCCGGTCATGAGCCCGCTCAGCGCCTGCAGCGCGTCGAGATCGAGCGTATCGCCGTTCAGCGCCACCGACAGCGTCGGCGTCTGGCCGGAAATCGCCTGGCGCTCCAGCCGGCCCTTCAGCGTCGCCGGTCCGACGGCAATCTCGAGATTTTCGAAACGCTGCAATTCATGCGTCAGGCTGACATTGGCGGAAAAGCCCGCCTGCCGCAGTTGCCGGATGGCCGGATCGACCGAGCCGGCAAGCCAGGAGGCAAGCCCGGTCGGCTGGCTGGAAGCCACCACGATCTGGCCGTTGAACGAGGCCTCACCCTGAAGCAAGAGCTTGCCCTTGCCTTCCACCTGCGTGCGCCCCGGCAGCGTGCCGGTGGCGCTGTCGATCATCCAGCCGGTGCCGGCCGGCTCGAGCTCCAACTGCACGTCACGCAACGTCGTATCACCGGCGACGATCGCCGGCAGCTTGACGCTCGCCTTGCCCGGCACCTGCGGGATCGGCACCTGCCCGACGATATCGATCAGCGAATTCAGCCGTTGGCGCGCCGAAACAGCCGCATCGCGCGTCGTCTTGCCGGCAGTGCCCTGATTGCCGATACGGTTGACGTCGATCTGTTGCCCGTCGGCGGTCAGCAGGAATTCCGGTGCATTGCCGGTATCGAGCGTCGCCTCGCCGGTTATGACATAGGGATCGTCGGTCGGGCCGATCTCCATCCGGTATTCGGGAATGCGGATGCGTTCATTGGTGAGCTCGAAGCGGCCCTTGACGCGCGGCGGCTGCTCTTTTTTGTTGGCGGGCTTGGCGCTGTTGCGGATCTCGATCGCCGCCGAAAGCTGGCCCTGATAATTCGGCTTACTGTCGACGAGCTTCAGCTCGCCGTCGAGATCGACGCTGACAGGGTGCTTGTCCGGCGAAAGCCTCGTGCGCATGCGCAGCACGCCCTTGTCGTCCGGCTGGCTGCTCGAGATCGAGAAGCCGCCGTGCTCGCCGTCAAGCGCAGCGTCGCCCTCGATGCGCCAGGGGCCGGCCAGCGACTTTGCCGACATTTCCGCATTGAGTCCGGTGATGCGACGCGAGCGGCCCGACTGGTCGTCGATGAATTCGACCTCGCCGCCACTGACATGCACGTTTTCGAGAACGACGGTCCTTGCCGGTATTTCCGCGCGGCTGCCGCGCATCCAGTCGAGCGTGCCGTCCTTGAGCAGTCTCAAGCGCACCTTCGGATTGACGATGCGCATGTCGAAGATCAGCGCTTCGCCCGACAGGAAAGGTGCGAGCTCCGCATCCATGGAAAACTGCTCGACCTTGACGATCGGCGTGCCGTCCGCTTCCTGGCCGACGCGCACATCATGCAGGGTCACCGATGGAAACGGCAGCAGGCGCGCATCTACCGTGCCGTAGACGGTGACTTTCTTACCGATAATGCGGCTTGCCTGATCCTCGAAATTCTTGCGGAAATCCGTCCAGTCGATGAACAGCGGCGCAAGCAGCGCCACAAACAGCACTACGACGATCACTCCCCCCAGAAAGACGAGGAACCGGCCTACCAATGCAAAGCGTCTCCATTTGGGATTCTGTTGCCGACACTAGAGCATGATGCCGAAAAGTGTGAGCGGTTTTCGGACGACATCATGCTCTAACTCTTTATTTGAGAACAGGATTCAGATTTCAGGTTGAGCTGGCCCAACATCATCCTGTTCTAGCGCTATTCATGCCGGGGGCAAGGCCCAAGTTCATGAGAATATTCCGTTTTCAGCCATGGTGGAAAATCTTGCCAGGATTGAAGATATCGTCTGGATCGAGCGCCTGTTTCACCTGTCGCATCAGATCCACCGCGCCGCCGAGCTCCTGTTCCAGAAACGCCATCTTGCCTTGCCCGATCCCGTGTTCGCCGGTGCATGTCCCGTCCAGGTCGAGCGCTCGCTGGTTGAGCCGCTGCACGAAGCTCTCAGCCCTGGCGATGTCTTCGGCACTTTTGTCGTCGAACAACAGCAGCACATGGAAGTTCCCGTCGCCGGCATGGCCGACAATCGGCCCCAACAGCCCGTGCTCCTCGATATCCGCCTGCGTTTCGGAAACACAATCGGCGAGCCTCGATATCGGAACACAAACATCGGTCGAAAGTGCGGCAAGCCCAGGCGCCAGCGCCCTTGCGGCCCAATAGGCGTCGTGGCGCGCCTTCCAGAGCTTCGTCCGTTCCTCGGCATTGGCCGTCCACAGGAATTCGCCGCCGCCACATTCCGCCGCGATCTCGGCAAAGGCTGCCGATTGCAACGGCACCGTCTCGTCGGTGCCGTGAAATTCGAGGAACAGTGTCGGGCTTTCGGCGTAGGAGAGCTTGGAATAGGCGTTGCAGGCCCGCATCTGTACCGTGTCGAGCAGCTCGATGCGCGCCACCGGAATGCCCATCTGGATCGTCATGATGACGGCATCACAAGCGGCCTTGATACTCGGAAAGGCACAGGCCCCTCCGGCGATCTTCTGCGGAATCGCCTGCAAGCGTAGCGTTACCGAGGTCAGGATGCCGAGCGTGCCCTCGGCGCCGACGAAGAGCCGCGTCAGGTCGTAGCCGGCGGAGGATTTGCGGGCGCGCCGGGCCGTGCGGATCTCCTCGCCATTGGCGGTGACCGCGGTGACGGCAAGCACGTTGTCCTTCATCGTTCCGTAGCGCACGGCATTGGTGCCGGAGGCCCGCGTCGAGGCCATGCCGCCGATCGAGGCGTTGGCGCCGGGATCGATCGGGAAGAACAGGCCGGTATCGCGCAGGTGGATGTTCAGCGCCTCGCGTGTCACACCCGGCTCGACGGTACAGTCGAGATCTTCGGGATTGACCTCGAGCACCCGGTTCATGCGGCTGAAATCGATCGAAATACCGCCATTGGCGGCATTGACCTGACCCTCCAGCGAGGTGCCGACACCGAAGCCGATCACCGGCACCTTGTGGGTCGCACACGCCCTGACCGCCACCTTCACGTCCTCGGCGCTCTCGGCGAAGAGCACACCGTCCGGCAGCTGCGGCGGGATATAAGTGGTCGTATGGGCATGTTGTTCGCGGAAGGAATGGCCGGTCTGAAAACGCTCGCCGAAGCTCTGCTTGAGAATACCAAGCACCGCGGCAATTCCGGCCTCGTTGCGTGTGCCCGCCTTCGCGTCCTTCAGCGCCATCCCTTTGATCTCCCTGCCATTCCGCAGAAACCATATCGTGTTCCGCAGGTCAGGCTGGGTATGCGGCAAGTCAAAGCGGCTGTCCAGTTAAGATTGGCAGAAGATTTCATTCCTACTTTGTTATAGGCCGGTTGCTATAGCCAAGTCCGCAGTCCCCGCACCTCAGACAATCGGCGGATTGAGCCGCGCAAAACCCGCCTGCCTGCGATAGGGAAAATAGGGATAGGGCGCCGTGACAGTGCTTATGGCGTCGAGCCTTTCGATCTGCTCCCTCGACAGGCTCCAGCCGACCGCGTCGAGGTTCTGCCGGAGCTGTTCCTCGCTGCGGGCGCCGATGATGACGCTCGATACCGTCGGCCGGTTAAGCAGCCAGTTGATGGCGATCTGCGGCACCGTCCGGCCGGTTTCTAATACGATGGTGTCCAGCACCTCGACGATGTCGAATAGCTTCTCGTCGTCGACAGGCGGGCCGTATTGCGCCGTCTCGTGCAGCCGGCTTGCCTTGGGCAGCGGCTGGCCGCGGCGGATCTTGCCGGTCAACCGTCCCCAGGCGAGCGGGCTCCAGACGAGGGCTCCCACACCCTGGTCGGCGCCAAGCGGCATCAGCTCCCATTCGTAATCGCGCCCTGCCAGCGAATAATAGACCTGATGGGCGACATAACGCGGATAGCCGTGGCGCTCGGCGGCGGCGAGCGACTTCATCAGTTCCCAGCCGGCAAAATTGGAAACGCCGACATAGCGGATCTTGCCTGCGGCAACGAGCCCGTCGAGCGTCGACAGCACCTCCTCGACCGGCGTCGAGGCATCGAAGGCGTGAAGCTGCAAGAGGTCGATATAGTCGGTCCCGAGCCGGCGCAGCGCATCCTCGGTCGCGCGGATCAGCCGCGCCCGCGACGTTCCCCAGTCCTGCGGCCCCTCGCCCATTGGCAGTGCCGTCTTCGTCGAAATCAGCACAGCGTCGCGCCGGCCGCGGATCGCCTGGCCGAGCACCTCTTCGGAGGCGCCGGCCGAATAGACGTCGGCTGTGTCGAAGAGATTGACACCGGCTTCAAGGCAGATGTCGACCAGCCGCCGCGCCTCTTCCGCATCGGTATTGCCCCAAGCGCCGAACAGGGGGCCACTGCCGCCGAATGTGCCCGCGCCGAAGCTCAAGACCGGCACTCTGAGGCCGGAGGCGCCGAGGTTTCTGTAGTCCATGGATCTGTCTCCTGTATTTCCTATGAGATAGACCTTGGTCTCTCGATGATATAGATTGCCTGAAAGCAAATCATTTGTGACTTGAATTCATCATGAGTCGTCAGGACATCAATCGCTCCGGCGAAATGGAAGTCTTCGTCAGCGTCGTCGAACGTGGCGGTTTTTCCGCCGCCGCTACGGCCCGGCGCATGACGCCGTCGGCTGTGAGCAAGCTCGTCGCCCGACTGGAGACACGCCTCGGCGCCCGCCTCGTCAACCGTTCGACCCGCAGGCTGCAACTGACGCCGGAAGGCTGCGCCTTCTACGAGCGCAGCATCGCCATCCTTGCCGATATCGCCGAAGCCGAACGTCAGGCCTCGACAGGCGAACAGGCCTCGGGCCGCATCCGCATCAACACCAGCGGCTCCTTCGGCAACCATGTGCTGGCGCCGCTCGTGCCTGCCTTCATGGCGCTTCATCCGGCCGTGACGCTGGATATTTCCCATACCGACAGGATAGTCGACTTGATGGAAGAACGCGCCGATGTCGCGATCCGCGCCGGCCCGTTGAAGAATTCCAGCCTGATCGCCCGCAAGCTTGGCGCCACCAGCAAGATCGTCGTCGCGTCGCCGGATTATCTATCGCGCCACGGCGAACCGCGCTCGGCTGCCGAACTCCGCCGCCATTGCCGCATCGGCTTTTCCTACGCCCGCGCCGTAGAGGGCTGGCCGCTGCGCGAGGACGGCGAAACGCTGATGATCCCGATCACCCCCGGCGTGCAGGTGGGAGACGGCGAAGCCATGCGCCACCTCGCCTTATCAGGCGCCGGCCTTGCCCGCCTTGCCGCCTTCACCGTGCGCGCCGATATCGATGCCGGGCGCCTGGTGTCGGTGCTCGAAGAGGCCAATCCCGGCGATCTCGAGGAGTTCTACGCCCTCTATATGGGCCAGGGCGGGCCACTGCCGGCGCGTGTACGCGCCCTGCTTGATTTTCTCGCCGGCCATGTGCGTTTGTGACGGTACCCCGCCCAAAACCGTGCGGCCTGGGAGGGCGACATACATAAAAACAATGAGTTAGCGCGGCAACATGAATCAAATTCGCATCTTAAGGCGTCGAGTAGCCAAATTTCGCAATTGACCGCTCGTCTTCCACCCGCCTATACCGGACCCGCGCCAGCCGGCTCTTGTAGCCGGCCTTTCTTCGTCATGCCGGAGCCCCTCCCATCTTCAGCCTCAGGGCTTGGCGCCGGCCAGGAAAGACACGGGGATCATGTCACTCAGCGACGCAAGCCGCCTGCTGCGGGATGCCGGCCTGCCGAAATGGGCGCTGCTGCTCGCGCTTTCCACAGCTCTCGTCGTCTTCCTCGAGCTCTTCGCCCTGCCGGCCTCGCTGCTGATCGGACCGATGGTCGCGGCAATCGCACTGGCGCTGACCGTCGGCAAAGGAAAGCTTCGCGTGCCCTTCTGGCCGCTGCAGTTCGGCCAGGTCCTCGTCGGCCTGATGATGGCGCGCACCATCACCCCTGACATTCTCGGCACCATGGCGAAGGACGCGCCGCTCTTCCTGCTGTTCATCTTCTCGGTCATCGCCATCGCCACCGGCCTCGGCTGGCTGCTGACGCGCTGGCAGGTGCTGCCGGGAACGACGGCGGTATGGGGTTCCTCGCCGGGCGGCGCCTCCGCCATGGTCATCATGTCGGAAGCCTATGGCGCCGATGGCCGTCTCGTCGCCTTCATGCAGTATCTGCGCGTCGTCTTCGTCGCCGTCGGCGCCTCGGTGATCTCGCGCCTGTGGGTGGCAGCCGACGGCGCCGAGCCGCCGCCGCTTGTCCTCTTTCCCGAGATCGACTGGCCGGACTTTGCAGCGACGATGGCTTTTGCGGCCTTTTGTGCCTATGGCGTTTGGCGCCTGCGCCTCCAGGGCGGCACGATCATCGTGCCGCTCTTTCTCGGCGCCTTGCTGCAGGGCACGGGCCTCCTGAAGATCGAGCTGCCGATGTGGCTGCTCGCCATCGCCTATGCGCTCGTCGGTTGGAGCATCGGCCTACGTTTCACCCGCTCGATCCTCAAGCACGTGGCGCGCGCCCTGCCGAGGGTATCGGCCTGCATCGTGCTGCTGATGGCGCTCTGCGGCTGCATGGCGGTGGCGCTTCACGTCTTCGCCGGCATAGATCCGCTGACCGCCTATCTCGCTACCAGCCCCGGCGGCGCCGATTCCGTCGCTATTATCGCCGCCTCCAGCGATGTCGACGTGCCCTTCGTCATGGCGATGCAGACCGGCCGTTTCCTGGTGATCCTGATGATCGGCCCGATGCTCGCCCGTTTCATCGCGCGCCGTTCCGGCCTTGCGGAAAATCCCGCTTGATGCATATCGCACCAAAAGTGCGCAGCGGTTTTGGGATAACGACATGCATAAATCAAAGACTTAAAGCGCGTCGCATAAATCCGGATTGACGCGACGCGCTTTAGAGCGCGGCGCGGAGTTATGCGCGAGCGCTGCCCACTGGCCGGGCGTCATGCCGTAGGCCTTCTTGAAATGGCGATTGAGATGGCTCTGATCGGCAAAGCCGGTCGCCGCCGCCACATCGGAAATCCCTTCGCCCGCGCCGATCATCGCCCGCGCCCGCTGCAGCCGCCGCATCAAAAGGTAGCGATGCGGGCTGGTGGCAAAGGCCGCCCGGAAATGCCGCGACAGCGCGAAACGGTCGAGCCCCGTTACCGCTTCCAGCTCTAGGGAATGCACTGCCCGGGTCGCATGCGCCTCAAGATAATCTCGCGCCGCCTGCGCCTGCCGCCAGGCGACACCGCCGAGCGGCCGGCGCGGCATGCGCGCATGTCGTGACAGCCCGCCGGTCACCCGCGATAAGAAATCGTCGACGAAAAGCTCGTCCAGTTCGCGGTCGAGTTCGCCGAGTGCTGCCAGCAGCACGCCCGCCAGCGCGGGATCGCCGATAACGGGTTCATCGACAAAAGGCAGGCCGACGCCATCGGCTTCCAGGCACTCAAGAAGCAGCGACGGCTCCAGATAAAGCATGCGGTACTGCAGCCCGTCCTCGGTTCCCGCCCCGCCGTCATGCTCCTCATCGGGATGCAGCACGATCACCTGCCCCGGCAGGCTGAAGCGCCGCTCGCCGCGATAGCGAAAGGTCTGAACCCCCTTCAGGGTCACGCCGAGCGCATAGGTATCGTGTCGGTGCGGCTCGAAGGCATTGCCGGAGAACTGCGCCGCGATGCGCTCGATGCCGGGAAAGGCCGGCGCAGCCAGGATGGCGTTGCCGGACGGTCCCACGCACAAACGTTCAAGACCTTCGAAGACCTGCGGATGTAAATCCTGGTTCAACGCGCCCGATACTCCATAACCCGTAGTTAGGTGAAAGACCGTCCGATGTTTGATACCAAAATTGCCGTCGTCCTGCGAAACAATCTTGCCGGCTGGCAGAAGCTGAACGTTACCGCCTTCCTGATGACAGGCATCGCCGGCCGGCATCCGGAGATCATCGGCGAAGCCTATAGGGACCGCGCCGGCAATCTCTACAATCCGCTATCGATCCAGCCGATCATCGTGCTCTCTGCCGACGGGGCGACGATGTCAGCCGTTCACCGCCGCGCGCTGGATCGCGATATTACCAGCTCGCTGTTCATCGAGGAGATGTTTGCGACCGGCTACGACGCAGCCAATCGCGCCGTCTTCGCCGAATTTGCTCCCGAAGACGCGAAGGTGGTCGGCATCGCGCTGCGCGCCGAAATGAAGATCGTCGACAAGATCACCAAGGGCGCGACGATGCAGCATTAACAAAAACGGCCGGGCTAAGCCCGGCCGCTTCAAAGGCAGAAAATCCGGTTCAGCCCTGGGTGATCGGAGCGATCTGGATCTCGACGCGGCGGTTCTGCGCCCGGCCGGCCTCGCTCGCATTGGAGGCGACGGGTTGCGACGGGCCGAAACCGACGGCGGAGACGCGGCGCTGGTCGATGCCCTGGCCGCCGAGATAATCGGCAACCGACAGCGCGCGGCGCTGCGACAGGTCCTGATTGTGCTGCAGGCTGCCGGTCGAATCCGTATGGCCGTTGACGTCGATCAGCGTGCGGTTGAACTTGCGCAGCACGATCGCCACCGAATTCAGCGTCGGATAGAAGCCCGGCTTCACCGCGTCCTGGTCGACGTCGAAGGTGATGTTCGAGGGCATGTTGAGGATGATGTTGTCGCCGTTGCGGGTCACCGAAATGCCGGTGCCTTCGAGCTGGGCGCGAAGCTCGGATTCTTGCTGGTCCATGTAATTACCGATCGCGCCGCCGGCGAGAGCGCCGACGCCGGCGCCGATCAACGCCGCATTGCGCTTGCCGTGACCGCCGCCGCCGACGGCCACGCCGACGAGCGCACCGCCGAGGGCACCAAGCGCGGCGCCGCCGGCCGTATTGGAAACCTTCTGTTCACCGGTATAGGGATCGGTCGTCGTGCAGGCGCTGAGATAGCTTGCGGCAATAGCTAGAAGTACGAATTTCTTGATCATGGACAGGACGGTCTCCGTTCGACTGATCCGAGCAAATGGCAAGGATTGCGGCAAGAAAATGAAGATGTTCCCTTGATAGGGGAATTTCAGGCGCCGAAACAGAAGCGATGTTGCGGGAATGCGCAGATATCACCAGTTTTAGCGAGTAGTGCGCCTGCGCGACGGTATGGCAGAACGATAGCCTCTGCGGCCAGCGCGACAATCAGCCCTCATGGTCATGAGGCCGAAAGGCCGTCTCGAACCACGAGGGCGGATGGCTGGGTGACCGCACTCTTAGAAATTCTGGAACAACTGCCTGACCGTATCGTAGGTCGCGTTGGCGATATTCAGCGATTGCAGGCCGAGCTGTTGCTGCGTCTGCAGCGCCCTGAGCTTGCTGGACTCTTCCTCCATGTCCGCATCGACAAGCCGTCCGATGCCGGCGGTGATGTTGTCGTGGAGTTTCGTGGCGAAGTCGTTTTGCAGGTTGATGCGCTTCTCCAACGCGCCGAAGGCTGAACCGACTGTCGTCAGCTGCGTCAGTGCCGCATCGACGACACTGATCATTTCGCTGACCTGTCCTTTCGTCGTGACGTCCGAGAGCGAAATCACCACCTGCCCCGTGGTCGTGCCGTTCTTGCTCTCCATCAGCACATAATTCTGCGAGGCGCCGAGCTCGGTGGCGAAATAGGCCGATGTCAGCACGCCGTATTCGCCCGAACCGGTGGCGCGATCGTCGATCAGGTAGCGCGCGTCCTTGGAGGAGGTGCTCCCGGTCGGCGTCGTGTCGATATGGTAGCTCAGCATGCCGACCGAGATCGTGCCGTCGGCATTGCGGATGAAGGAGGCCGGGATCTGGCGCGGCTGCGTCGGCGTCGCGTTGTTGTCGAGAACCACCCAGTTGTCGCTGTTGAAAGTCGCCGCCTCGGAGACGCTGCGCAACTGCTCCTGCAACTGCTTGATCTCTTCGTTGACCTTATTCTTGTCGATGCCATCTTCGGTCGCGGCAACCAGCTTGGCCTTGATCTCCGAGACGACATCGATGACGTTCTGAACGCCGGTATAGGCCGTTCCCATCGTCGCCGCCGCCATACCGAGCGCATCCTGGATTGCTGAAATCGCCTTGTTGTCGGTTCGCGCAGTGGTCGCGACAGACCAGTAGACGGAATTGTCTCTGGCCTCCGCGACGCGCTTGCCGGTGGTGATGTGGTTTTGCGTGACCGCCATATTGCGGTTGATATCGCGCAGCACATGAAGCGCCGCATCCACCGAGACGCGCTGGTAAATACTCACGGAACTAAACTCCAAAAACACAACAGGACGCAAACTGCACAAGAAATGAACCGTCCGCGCGGACTCTCATGTCCGGGGTCGCTGGAATTCCAGCGCGTTGCGGCCTCCAAGAAACGAAGAAGACCAGTCGGTTACTGATAACAATCATTACCGTTTATGCTTAACAAACGACTAAACTTCAGAAGTAATTTATCTTATTTCGCAAGGTTTCATACACCATGAGAAGCGCCGCCGGATTACAGCGCCCCGCGTCTTTTCAGACTCGCAAAGGACGCTGTAGCACTTTGAATTGCTGCAAAATTTATCCTTAAATCCGTCCCAATTTAAAGGGTTGCGCGGCAGTCCGGCAGCCTTCGAAATCGGATGAACGCCTTATTCGGCGGCCTGCAGCTGCTCGTCGTCGGGCGCAGCGCGCGGCCGCGTGGCGACCGACATCTCTTCGTGCAGGCGCGCCTCCTCATGGGCGTGCGGCTTGGCGAAGCGGGCAAGCAGCAGATAGGCGACCGGCGTGATGAACAGCGTCACCAGCGTCGCGAAACCGAGACCGCCGACGATCACCCAGCCGAGCGCAACACGCGCTTCGGCGCCCGCGCCATGGGCAAAGACCAGCGGCACGCCGCCGAGGATGGTGGCGATCATCGTCATCATCACAGGGCGAAGGCGTAGCGCGCAGGCCTTCTCAATCGAGGACCGCACATCCTCGCCCCGGTCGCGGAGCTGATTGGCGAATTCGACGATCAGGATGCCGTTCTTCGCCATGACGCCAACCAACAGCACCAGGCCGATCTGGCTGTAGATGTTGAGGCTGGAGCCGGTGATAACAAGCGCGAAGACGGCGCAGGCAAGACCGAGCGGCACCGTCGACATGATGATCAGCGAGGACAGCACGCTTTCGAACTGCGCAGCCAGCACCAGGAAGATGATGACGATGGCGAAGCCGAAGGTCAGCGCCATGCCGCTCGAATTCTCTTCGAGAGTCGCCGCTTCCGCTAGCGGCAGCAAGCGAGAGCCTGGTGGCAGCAGCGGCTCGGCAAGAGCCGTCACTTGGCTGACGGCATCGCCGAGCGATATACCGTTCCTGAGTCCGGCGGTGATCGCGACGGAGGCGAGCTGCTGCTCGCGATTGAGCTGCGGCGCGACCGACCCTTCCTTCATCGTGGCAATGACCGACATCGGCACGATCTTTCCATCGCCGGTCTTCAGGAACACGTTCTCGAGGTCGGTCGGATCGTCGATCGGCCGCGTCGTCGAGGTCAGAAGCACGGGATAGGATTCGCCGTCGACGAAGACGTCGACCACCGAGCGCCCTTCGAGCAGCGATTGGATTGCCGTCGAAAGCCCGGTTATGTCGATGCCGAGATCCGAGGCGCGCTCGCGGTCGATTGCCACCGACACCTGCGCCTGGCTGGGCTCGTTGGTCAGGCGCGGCGTATCGTATTGGCCAGTGGCTTCGAGCGCCTGCACCAGCTTGGCGGCCGCCGCCGTCAGCGCCTCGTGATCATTGCCGATCAGCGCCATCTGCACGCCGCTGCCCGCGCCGCGGATGCGCAGGCTGTTCGATGAGATAGCATTGCCGCGCAGAGCCGGCACCCTGGAGGCCGCCTGGTTGATATCGCCGACGATCTCCGCCTGCGTCCTCTGGCGCTCGCCCCAGGGGGCAAGCGTCAGCACCATGAAGCCGCTGTTCAGCGAACCGCCCTGCCCGGAAATCGAGAAGACGTTGCGAATGTCGCCGCTGTCGACCAGCGGCTGCAGATATTCTTCGACGAGCTGCATCTTATCTCGGGTATATTCGAGGCTCGATCCCTGCGGCGTCGTCAGCCGCATCATCACCATCGACCGGTCCTCTTCGGGCGTCAGCTCACTCTTGACCGTCGAGAAGGCGACGAGTGCCGCACCGGCAAAGATCACCGAGAACAGGATGACGACGAAGGGCGCGTTGAGACAGCCGTGCAGAGCCCATTTGTAGAGATTGGCAAGCGCCCCGCCGAAGCGGCCGAGCACGCCGTGATCTTCGAGCATCGGCTTCGTCAGCATGCGCGAGGCAAGCATTGGACACAGCGTCAGCGCCACGATCGACGACAGCCCGACCGAAAAGGCGAGCACGAAGCCGAATTCGCGGAAGAGTCCACCGACCTGTCCCGGCAGGAAGGAGAGCGGAATGAACACCGCCGCCAACGTCGCCGTCGTGGCGATCACGGCGAAGAACACCTCACGCGTGCCGAGCACCGCGGCCGCGCGCGGTCCCATGCCTTCGGCGCGCCGGCGCACGATATTTTCGAGCACGACGATCGCATCGTCGACAACGAGGCCGGTCGCCAGCACGATCGCGAGCAGCGTCAGGATGTTGATCGAGAAGCCGACCATATAGATCGCCGCCAGCGTGCCGATCAGCGCCACCGGCATGCTGACCGCCGGAATCAGCGTCGCCCGCCAATCGCGCAGGAAGAGATAGATGACGGCGGTGACGATGACGGCGGCGAGCACCAGCGCCAGCACCACCTCGTGGATCGCGCCCTGGATGAAGACGGCGTCGTCGCTGGTGATGGCAATCGTCGTGCCCTCGGGCAGCGTCTTCGACAGTTGGTCGACAGCCGCCTTGATGCCGGTCGAGATGTTCAGCGTATTCGACTGCGCCTGGCGGATGATGCCGAGGCCGATGCCCGGCTTGCCGTTGGAGCGCAGCGCCGTTTCGCCGTCGCGCGGCCCGAGCATCACCGTCGCGACGTCGCCGAGCCGGACGCGGTCCTGTAGGATCACGTTGGAAAAATCCGCAGGCGTCTGCAGGTTGGCGGTGGCGCGCACCACGATATCCTGCGTATTGCTCTTCAGCGATCCGGCCGGCACGTCGAGTGCGGCATTGTCGAGCGCCTTCGTCAGGTCGCCGATGGTCAGCCCGCGGCTGGCGAGCGCGCCCTGGTCGACGTCGACGCGGAAGACCTTCTCCTGGTCGCCATACTCCTCGACGTCGGCAACGCCGTCGACGGAGGCGAGGCGATCGATCACCTCGTTTTCGACGAGCTGCGTCAGGTCGTCCATGTTGAGCTTGGTGGAGGTGACGGCAAGTCGCAAGATCGCCGAGGAATCCGAATCCGCCTTGACGATCTGCGGCGCGTCCGCTTCGTCGGGCAGGTTCTGGGTGATGCGGCCGATCGCGTCGCGCACGTCGTTGGCGGCGACCGCGAGATCGATCGCATCCGAGAATTCCAGAGTGACCCGGCTCTGGCCGAAGGAAGAGGTCGACGAAATCGACTTCAGGCCGCTGACGCGCGCGACCGCCCCCTCGATCACCTTGGTCAACTCCTGGTCGATCGTCTGCGGCGAAGCGCCGTCGAAGGTGGTGCGCACGGTGACGACGGGACGGTCAACATCCGGCAGTTCGCGCACCTCGACGCCGACATAGGCGGCAAGGCCGGCGACGACCATCAGCGTGTTGAACACCAGCGCCAGGATCGGCCGGCGAACGAAAAGTGCGGTGAAGCTCTGCTTGCCCGAGGCCCTGTCCTGATGAATCTCGGTCACGCTCATTGGGTGGCGACCTCCGCAGTCGCGGCGACATCGGCGCTCACACGCACAGCCCCGCCCTCACGCACACGCTGCAGGCCCTGCGTCACGATCTTGTCGCCGTCCTTGATGTCAGCTTTGACGAGCACGAAATCCGGGTTGCGCTGCACGATGCTGACCCGCACCTTGCGCGACTTGTCGTCATTGACCTGCCAGACGAATGACCCTTGTGAATCCCACTGCACGGAGACCGGATCGACCGCCGGATATTTGTCGCCGGCAAATTTCATGCTGACGCTGAAGGACATGCCGGCGCGCAACTCATCCGAACTATTGTCGATCTTGGCGCGCAGGCGAAGTGTGCGACTTGCCGCGTCGATGCGGTTGTCGACGGCTTCGACCACGCCGGAAAAGACCTGTCCCGGCCGCGCCACCGACATCGCCTCGACCGGTTGACCGACCAACACAGTATTGGCGAAACGCTCCGGCACCCAATAATCGACGAGGATTTCCGAACGGTCGTCGAGCGTGACGATCGGGATGCTCGTCGTGACGTTGTCGCCGATATTAACCGGCACGATGCCGACGATGCCGTCGATCGGCGCGGTGATGTTGCGCCGTGCGAGATTGAGCTCGGCGGCCTGCAGTTGCAGCCGCGCGCCCTGCTCGGCAATCTCGGAATCGAAGACGTCCATGCGCGACACGCTGGACTTGATATTGTGATAGAGATTGGACTTCTCGACGGCGGCCTTGACCGCCACATCAGCCTGGCCGCGGGCGATCACCTGCTCCTCGCTGTCGAGCTTGGCGAGCACCTGCCCGGCCTTCACCCTGTCACCAGACTTGATGAGGATTTCGCGGATCGTGCCCGATGCCTGCGGCGTGACCGCCACCGAGCGGATCGCGTCCCCCGTGCCGATGGCGTTCAGCCGGTCGTTGACGACGCCCTGGACGACAGCCTGCGTCGCGACGAGAATGGCGCTGTTGCGCCCGCCGCCATTGCGGCGGTTCTGTCCCTGCCCTTGTCCGTCGCCGCGCTGCTGCCCTTGCGCCCGGGCAGGAGCGTCGGCATCCGCCGTCTCCTCAGCCTTCGGCGCGATCTTGGAAACGACGCTGTCTGGAATACCTGCACCGCGCATCGTATCGCCGGCGCCGGGCACAAAGAAAACCCACGCGGCAAAGCCGGCAACAATCACGATGAGCGACAGTATAAACTGCTTCCAAAAGGCCATTCACGTCTCCAGAGGGACTCGAGGTTGGACCTGGGTCGGTCGAAAGAGGCGCTGCGGGATCAAGATTCCCGTCTGATGCGACAATATCGCGCGTTTACAGCTTACCGGCAAGCATAAGCAGCCGGCATTACCGATTTGTAATATCAGCAAAGAATGGAAATAACCCGACCGCTCACTTTTGCTTGATCGAACACTCGCCGCTGTCTTTGACACCGCCGATTGTCGGGCGAAATATTGCACAAATCTCTGACGATGCAGATTGGATGTCTATCGGCGCATCGACCATCGCACGCCCATGACGGCCGCAATCCCCAGTATCGGCCACATCGCCCAGAACTGCCCCGTCCAGGTGAAGAGGTTGATGCCGGCAATGCCGAGCGCCACGATCGCCAGCGAGGTGATCTTGCGGTTGAACAGCGTCTGGTCGCGATTCCAGGCGAGCGCCGCGACGACGGCCAGCGCCAGCACGGGAAAGCGCGCCCAGAAAATGCCCTGCCATGACAGCAGATTGATGCAGATCAGGACAGCGGCGATGACGGCGAGCACGCCGTAGAGCCTACTCCCGCGCGGTGCCGGCCTTGCCTCGGAGATTGCCGCCGCCATAACCGCCGGCTGCGGCTGCGGACGCGCGGGGCCGGATCGTTCGGCAGGCGGCGTCTCGTCCCTGGCATCGCCGATCTTCACCGCGTAGCTCGGCACGCCTTCATCGACATTCTTCACCATCAACGGTCCGAGAAACTCGAAACCAACAGCCACCTTGTTGCGCACCTGATCGTAGACAGTGCTTGAAATGACGATGCCGCCGGCCGCAGCCGAAGCCTGCAGCCGCGCCGCAATATTGACGCCGTCACCATAGATGTCGTCGCCTTCGACGATCACGTCGCCGAGATTGATGCCGATGCGAAAGAGCATGCGCCCGTCGGCCGGACGGCGGGCGTTGAACCCCGCGAGTTCGTTCTGGGTGTCGACGGCCGCGCGCACCGCTTCGACCACGCTCGGGAAATCGGCGATCAGCCCATCGCCCCAGGTATTGATGACGCGGCCGCCATGGCTTTCGATGAGGCGCCCCATCGCTTCTCGGCAGCGCTTCAGGCTCGCAAGCGTGCCCTCCTCGTCAGCCCCCATCAGCCGCGTATAGTCCTGCACGTCAGCACAGAAGATCGTCGTCAGCTTGCGCCGCGTTTCACTCATGGTCTCTCGTCTCCGCGCCATCCGCCCCGGGAAAGATCGCTGCAAAGGCTGAAACTGGTCGAGATCAAGTGGGCGATTGCAACGGCGGTAAACTACTAAGGCTTTGTGTTTGTTGCCACCGATAATTGTTCACGTTATCGCCCGTCAGCACAACGGGTGATTATTGAACGATCTTGCGCGGGCTCGCCGTGTGTTCTCTCGCCACCGTGCTGGAACTGTCGATTTCCTGAAGCAATACGTCATAGCCCCAGAGATCGGCGAGATGCTGCAGGACGAGCTTCGTGTCATTTTCCTGAAGATAGCAGCCATTCATCATGATGTGTTGCAGCAACAGCCGGCGGTCGCCGGCGAGATCGACATCGACGATATCGATTGCCGGATCGGTCCAGCCGATATCATATTCGCGGGAGAGCTGGCGGCGGATGCGCAAGTATCCACGCTCATTATGGATCGCCGAAACCAGCACCCCCTCGGTCTGTTCAGGATCGTCGTAGAGATGGAACAGCCGCAACTGCCGGATCAGGTTCGGGCTCAGAAACTGGCTGATAAAGCTCTCGTCCCGGTAATTGGCCCAGATGTCGCGCAGGACCGCCATCGCATCGCCTCGTCCAGCGATATCGGAAAACCATGTGCGGTCCTCTTCCGTCGGCTTCGTGACGATCCGCTCGATATCCTGCATCATCGCAAAACCAAGCGCATAGGGGTTGAAGCCCGAGAACCGCCGGTCGTCGTAGCTCGGCTGGAACACGACGTTGGCGTGCGACTTCAGGAATTCGAGGAAGTTTCCGTCGCTGATCTGCCCCCGCTCGTGAAGCCGGTTCATGATCTGGTAGTGGACGAAAGTGGCGGTTCCCTCGTTCATCACCTTGGTCTGCCGCTGGGGATGGAAATATTGCGCGACGTGGCGGACGATGCGGAGGATCTCGCGCTGCCACGGCTGCAGCCGCGGCGCCGATTTTTCAAGGAAGTAAAGGATGTTGTCCTGCGGAAGACCGAGGGCGGCGCGGCGCTTTTCCAGGCCGATGTCACCCGCCTTCCGGGCCTTGCCGACCGGAACCGTGCGCCATAGGTCGTTGAACATTTGCTCCTCGTGGGCGCGGCGCTCCTGCTGCCGCTTCTCCTCCTGGCGAAGATCGATGGTGGTCTTGCCCGCGTATCGATGTACGCCGTGCGACATCAGCGCATGGGCTGCGTCGAGCGTACGCTCGACGGCCGTCTCGCCGTAACGCTCCTCACAGCGGGTGATATAACCCTTGGCGAAATCGAGGTAATCGAGGATACCCTCCGCATCGGTCCAGAGCTTGAAGAGATAGTTGTTCTTGAAGAAGTGGTTGTGGCCGAAGGCCGCATGCGCGGTGACGAGCGTCTGCATCGTCGCCGTGTTCTCTTCCATCAGGTAGGAGATGCATGGAGAGCTGTTGATGACGATCTCATAGGCAAGGTCGCGCATCCCGCGGCGGTAGAAGGTTTCGTGATGCGCGAAGTGCTTGCCGAAAGACCAATGGCGGTAAAAGAGCGGCATGCCGGTGGAGGAATAGGCATCGAGCATCTGCTCCGAGGTGATGACTTCGATCTGGTTCGGATAGACATCGAGGCCGAGTTCGTTAAGCGCGATCTCCTCGCAGGCGTCGTGGATGCGCTGGAGCGTTGCGAAATCCCAGTCGGCTCCCTGGAACAAAAGCCGCTCTCTTGGTCTCATCGTTGTGGTCATGGCGTCACCCTCGACTGTGCGTCACGTTTCTGGAAGAGATCATGGAAAACAGGGAATATTTCGCTCCGCCGGCAGACCTTGCGCATCGAAAGCGGAAGCTCGGAACGGATCCCGTCATAGAGCATCCAAAGCGGTGAACGGGATATTGAGGAGTCGCCGCCCTCTTCGCCGACCTCGATATAGGCGAAATACTGGCACAGCGGCAAAATCTCGCGCAGCAGTTGCCCGGTCAGGTTTCCGTCCGAATGGGCGTTGTCGCCGTCCGAAGCCTGGGCGCCGTAGATATTCCACTCTGCCGGATCGAAACGCGCCGCGATGATCCCGCGCATTGCCGCAAGGGCGCTGGATACCAGCGTCCCGCCCGTCGCCGGACCATAGAAGAAGGTTTCCTCGTCGACCTCCTCGGCCTTGTCGGTATGACGGATGAAGACGATCTCCACTTTCTTGTATCGCTTCGACAGGAAAAGGTAGAGCAGCAGGTAGAACCGCTTCGCAAGGTCCTTCATGTGCTCTGACATGGAGCCTGAGACGTCCATCAGGCAGAACATCACGGCCTTCGCCACAGGCTTCGGCTCGTTTTCGAAGCGGCGATACCGCACGTCGAGCGGATCGATATAGGGAATGCGCCGGCTTTTTTCCGTCAGGGATTTGAGTTTTGCCTCAAGCGTCAGGCGGCTTTCGTCGTCCTCGCATTCCTCGATCTGTCGCTGCAGGGCTTCGATCTCTTCGCGACGCGGACGGTGAAGCGCGACGCGGCGCATCATCGCGAGCCTCGTCGTGCGACCGACGGCGATGTTGGACGGCGATCCCGATACGGAATAGCCGGCCCGCGACGGAGTTTCCTCCTCGGTTTCGGTCAGACGCCGCTTGGCAAGGTCGGGCAGTTCCAGGTCATCCAGAAACACATCGAGGAATTCCTCGCGCGTCAGCACGAAACGGAAGCCGTCCTCGCCATCGCCTTCGCCTGCATCTTTTGGTTTTCCACCCTTCCTACCCGGCGGCCGTGGAATGATATCGCCTTCGACAAAGGCCCTGTTTCCCGGCAGGATATGGTCGGCGACGCCGCCGTCGCCCCTTCGAAGGCTCGGTTCGGCCATTCCATCGATCGGCAGGCTGATCTCACCGCCGTCGAGCACATCGCGAATGTTCCGGTTTTGCAGAGAACGCTTTACCGCCTGCTGCACGGCGCCTTTCATGCGCCGAAGAAACCGTTGCCGATTTTCCAGACTTTTACCGCGCGGATTTAGCCGACGGTCGACAATGTGCATATTGGCTCCACATTAACTTGCCTGTTTGACGCGCATGTACCATTCGACGAGGCGCCGAACCTGCCTCTCCGTGTAGCCCCGCGCAGCCATGCGCGAGACGAACTCGCTGTGTTTCTTTTCTGTTTCCGAATCCTTCTTCGAACCGAAGGAAATGACCGGCAAAAGATCCTCGACCTGCGAGAACATTCGCTTCTCGATGACTTCCCGGATCTTCTCGTAGCTCGTCCATGACGGATTCTTTCCGCCGTTGGCTGCCCGCGATCTCAAGCAGAACTTGACGATTTCGTTGCGGAAATCCTTCGGATTGGCGATTCCCGCCGGCTTTTCGATTTTCGTCAGTTCCTGGTTGAGGAGCTCGCGATCGAGAAGCTGGCCGGTATCGGGATCCTTGAAGTCCACGTCTTCGATCCAGGCATCGGCATAATCCACGTAGCGGTCGAACAAATTCTGCCCGTAATCCGCATAGGACTCAAGATAGGCCTTCTGAATCTCATTGCCAATGAACTCTGCGTAACGTGGCGCAAGATCGGCCTTGATGAACTCCAGATACCGCTTCTCGACATCGTCGGAAAACTGCTCGCGGCGGATCGACTGCTCCAGCACATACATAAGATGAACCGGATCGGCGCCAATATCCGTGGTGTCGTGATTGAAGGTGGAGGCGAGCACCTTGAAGGCGAAGCGGGTCGATATGCCGTCCATGCCTTCGTCGATGCCGGCGGCATCCCGATATTCCTGGACACTGCGGGCGCGCGGATCCGTCTCCTTCAGGCTCTCGCCGTCATAGGTGCGCATCTTCGAGAAGTACGTCGAATTCTCATGTTTGCGCAGACGTGAAAGCACGGAGAAGCGGGCCAGCATTTCAAGCGTCGCGGGGGCGCATGGCGCATCGGCCAGTTCCGATCCCTCGATCAGCTTTTCGTAGATCTTCTGCTCTTCCGTTACGCGCAGGCAATAGGGCACCTTGATCACGCAAATACGGTCGATGAAGGCCTCGTTGTTCTTGTTGGCCTTGAAGGTTTGCCATTCCGCTTCATTCGAATGCGCAAGGACGATGCCGGAGAAGGGTATGGCGCCGATATTCTCGGAGCCGATATAGTTCCCCTCCTGCGTCGCCGTCAGCAGCGGATGCAGCATCTTGATCGGCGCCTTGAACATCTCGACGAATTCGAGCACGCCCTGATTGGCGCGGTTGAGGCCGCCCGAATAGCTGTAGGCATCGGGATCGTTCTGGGAATAGGTCTCCAGCTTGCGGATATCGACCTTGCCGACCAGCGACGAGATATCCTGATTGTTCTCGTCTCCAGGCTCGGTCTTGGCGATAGCGATCTGGCGCAACCGCGAAGGCTGTACCCTGACGACACGGAAGCGGGAAATATCGCCCCCAAAGTCATCGAGCCGCTTCAGGCACCACGGGCTCATCAGTCCGCTCAGGCGTCGCAGCGGAATGCCGTATTGCTCCTGCAGGAGCGATCCCATCGTGTCCGGGTCGAACAGGTTGAGTGGACTTTCGAAAACGGGGCTGATCTCGTCACCCGCCTTCAGCACGTAGATCGGATGAAGCTCCATCAGCAGCTTCAGCCGCTCCGCCAGCGATGACTTGCCGCCGCCGACCGGGCCGAGCAGATAAAGGATCTGCTTGCGCTCCTCGAGCCCCTGCGCCGCGTGCCGGAAGAAGGAAACGATGCGTTCGATTGTCTCTTCCATGCCGTGGAAGCCGACAAAGGCCGGATAGATCCGGATGGTCCGGTTCATGAATATCCGACCGAGGCGCGTGTCCCTGGCGGTGTCGACCATCTGCGGTTCGCCTATCGCGGCGAGCAGGCGCTCGGTCGCATTGGCATAGGCAAGTGGTTCCTTTTTGCAAAGGTCGAGATACTCCGCGATCGACATATCGGTTTCGCGACGCGCATCATAGGTGCGGGTGAACGCATCAAATACGGATTCACTCAGCATGGGCCCTCCATTCAAGGTTAATGCCACAGGCTCTAGGTCGTCATACCAAGGAGATGGACACGACATTCCTAAGAATCAATAGTTTCGCAGGTATATTCCACGCTCACCGGCTGTTTCTGGCAATGCACAAAAACGTGCATGCACCGGTTATTTTTTTACTCTACGAAACTGTTCCTTATTGTAGTGGAGAAGGGTGCCATCGCGGTATCAGCACATTTCGCGACGTGACAGAAAGATGAAAAAGGTGTGCAATGTCGCCCGTGATTCGAGCACTGGAGAAATCGACGATTGGCAGCCAATCTGCGCAAAGTCGATGCAGGACAGTGTGTGCCGATCCGCTTCAGACATGATGGAAACGGACGCATCGCGACTATGCGCCCGTCATCGTGATCATACGCTAACCGCGCGACTCAGCCGTTGAATGCCTTCTCCAGCGCGGCGACATCGATCTTGACCATGCCGAGCATCACTTCGGTTACGCGCCTGGCCCGCTCGCGGTTGCTGTCGGCGATCATTTCGGACAGCATGCGCGGCACGATCTGCCAGGAAAGACCCCATCGGTCCTTCAGCCAGCCGCAGGCCTCCGGCGTGCCGCCATTGGCGAGAAATGCCTCCCATATCCGATCGATCTCGGCCTGGCTTTCCACAAGAATCGCGATCGAGAAGGAATGATTGAAGCTATCGAGCGGGCCGGCCTTCATCGCCAGGAAGGCCTGGTCGGCGAGCGTGAACTCGATCAATTCGACACTGCCGGGAGGCCCGCTCGGCGTTTCCGCCGGCAAAATGGTGGTGCGACCGATCCTGGAGTCCGGGATAACAGACACATAGAATTCGACGGCTTCGCGTGCTTCCTCGGCGAACCAGAGATTTGAAACGACCTTCGGCATGAAACGGCCTCCTTGTTGACGGTGTTGATCCGGACTGCTGTCCGATGACCCAAGGACGCCCCATCGGCGCCGGTTCCGACAGGCCGCGAACCGAATTTTAGCCCCGCTCGCCCGCGTGACCACCATGGCCGCGCTCTGCGGCGGCATTGCTGCCCGCAACCTACCGCCCGGGATAGCGGCGGCTCGGGAATGAAAGCAGAACATCTTTTCTGGTCTTTCCTTCCCGAATCACTACATTACGCGCCATGAGCAATAGTTTCGACGATATGCCCTTCTTCGACGAAGAGCCGGGCGAGATGGCGCGCAAGCCGCAGCCGCCTGCCGCACCCGCCGAAAGGGCGCCCGTCGCCGGCGGCGGCATCGCGGCGCGCGCCATGGCGGCTCGCGACGGTGGCAAGCGGCCGGATTACCTCGCCGGGCTGAACCCCGAGCAGACCGAAGCCGTTGAAACGTTGGAAGGTCCCGTCCTCGTGCTGGCCGGCGCCGGCACCGGCAAGACGCGCGTACTGACGACCCGCATTGCCCATATCCTCAACACCGGCCGTGCCTTCCCCTCGCAGATCCTCGCCGTCACCTTCACCAACAAGGCGGCCCGCGAGATGAAGGAGCGCATCGCGCTGCTCGTCGGTGGCGCCGTCGAAGGCATGCCCTGGCTCGGCACCTTCCACTCGATCGGCGTCAAACTTCTGCGCCGCCACGGCGAGCTCGTCGGCCTGCGCTCCGATTTCACCATTCTCGATACCGACGACGTCGTCCGCCTGATCAAGCAGTTGATCCAGGCCGAAGGCCTCGACGACAAGCGCTGGCCGGCCAAGCAGTTCGCCGGCATGATCGACACCTGGAAGAACAAGGGTCTCGGCCCCGCCGATATCCCCGAGGGCGACGCCCGCGCCTTTGCCAATGGCCGCGGCCGCGATCTCTATTTTGCCTATCAGGCGCGCCTGACGACGCTGAACGCCTGCGACTTCGGCGACCTGCTGATGCATCCGATCGCGATCTTCCGCAAGAACCCGGATCTCTTGAAGGAATATCACGGCCGCTTCCGCTATATCCTCGTCGACGAGTATCAGGACACCAACACCGCTCAGTACATGTGGCTCAGGCTTCTCGCCCAGCGCCCCAAGGGCGAGCCGCAGAACGTCTGCTGCGTCGGCGACGACGATCAGTCGATCTATGGCTGGCGCGGCGCGGAGGTCGACAATATCCTGCGCTTCGAAAAGGATTTCCCCGGCGCCAAGGTGATCAAGCTCGAGCGCAACTACCGCTCGACCGAACATATCCTCGGGGCCGCTGCCCATCTGATCGCCCATAATGAGGGCCGCCTCGGCAAGACGCTGTTCACCGACCGCTCCGATCCCGACGACGTCAAGGTGCAGGTCCACGCCTCCTGGGATTCGGAGGAGGAAGCCCGCGCCATCGGCGAGGAGATCGAGCAGCTCCAGCGCGGCAAGCATCTGCTGAACGACATGGCGATCCTCGTGCGCGCCTCCTTCCAGATGCGTGAATTCGAAGACCGCTTCGTCACCCTCGGCCTCAACTACCGTGTCATCGGCGGCCCGCGCTTCTACGAGCGCCTGGAAATCCGCGATGCCATGGCCTATTTTCGCCTGGTCGCTCAAGCCTCCGACGACCTCGCCTTCGAACGCATCATCAACACGCCGAAGCGCGGCCTCGGCGACACGACGGTACGTGCGCTGCACGACTATGCCCGCGCCCGCGATATACCAATGCTTGCGGCGGCGGCCGACATTATCGAGACGGACGAGCTGAAGCCGAAGGCGCGAAAGGCGCTCTTCGACGTGATTCAATCTTTCCGCCGATGGCAGGAACTGCTTGAAAACACACCGCATACCGAACTTGCCGAGCAGATCCTCGAAGAGTCCGGCTATACCGACATGTGGAAGAACGACAAGAGCGCCGAAGCCCCCGGCCGCCTTGAGAACCTCAAGGAACTGATCCGCTCGATGGAAAGCTTCGAGTCGATGCGCGGCTTCCTCGAACACGTCTCGCTGGTGATGGATGCCGAGACCAACGAGAACCTCGACGCCGTGTCGATCATGACGCTGCATTCGGCCAAGGGCCTGGAATTCGACACCGTCTTCCTGCCCGGCTGGGAGGAAGGCCTCTTCCCGCACCAGCGCTCGCTCGATGAGAGCGGCCGCGCCGGCCTGGAGGAGGAACGCCGCCTCGCCTATGTCGGCATCACCCGCGCCAAGCACCGCTGCCACATCTGGTTCGTCTCCAACCGCCGCATCCATGGCCTCTGGCAATCGACCCTGCCCTCGCGTTTCCTCGACGAACTGCCGGAAACCCATGTCGAGGTCGCCGAAATGGAGCAGAGCTACGGCGGGTACGGCCGCGGCGGCTACGGCCAGTCCCGCTTCGACAAGGCCGAACCCTTCGCCAACTCCTATTCCACTCCCGGCTGGAAACGCGCCCAGGCCAACAAGACCGATGCCACGCGCGACAATTGGGGCACCCGCTCCGGCCACGCCGTCGAACGTATCGGCTACGGCGAGAGCGGCCCCAAGGGGCGCACCATCGAAGGCGAGCTGGTGGCGAAATCGACCTCATCGGAACCGTCGAGGTTCACGCTCGGCGACCGCGTGTTCCACCTGAAATTTGGCAACGGCAACATCACCGGCATCGAAGGCAACAAGCTGACGATCGAATTCGACCGGGCCGGACAGAAGCGGGTCTTGGACGGGTTCGTCGAGCGCGTGTGACCTCGCATCAACACGGCGCGAAAACCTTCACCCGAGCATCCGCATCCTTCCGAGCCCGAGAATATCGTTAATCAGGGCAATGCCGATTCCGGCGGCGACGATTCCCAATCCAATCAGGAAGAGCCGGCGAGACCGATCATATTTGACGGCAAAGAGAGAATCGCGCGCGAGCAGATCGGCAAAGACCTTCACCTGGACGGCGATGCCGATGGTCAGAAACAGCATCGGCGGAATATCGATGCGGCTCCAGTCGTTGGGATTGGAAACCCAGACACTAATAAAATTAAGGGAGAAGCCGAGGATGATCCCGGCCGCCGTCAGCGATCCGTTGCGGAACGTCGCATCGATCTTTTCGTCTGGATCGGGCTCGGACATGGCTTCGCTCCGGCTTGCTGCTGAGGCAAGAAAGGCAGAAATCGCGGCAGGGAGCAAGATCGACCTGGCGTAGCGCTTCGAGAAGGCGGACGAAATGCCGCAGCGGCGGAGAGCTGGTATATCGCCCATCGCCCCTTCCGCAAGCCGCACCGGCGCGATCTCCTGCTATCGCACGCATGTGCTTCCGCTCGCCAGAACCCATGGGCCGCCAAAAAAAGCCAATAATTCCAATGAGACAGTTTTGGTAACCGAAAGGTTAACGTGCGTCGCCCCGCGCCGTCAATCGCACTTCTACCCTGTCAAAACGTCGCTTTGACGCTTTGCGCAAATCAGCTTAGCCCAAAGGCTGCCCGCCCATGAAAGGCAGGCTTCACGACGAACTTTTCAAAGGAGGTTCAAGTGACCAGTGTTTCATCTCTCGGCAGCACAGTGACCCAGTACCAGTCTCCACTTTCCAGCCTCGACAAGAATGGCGACGGTGTCATTTCGGCGGACGAGTTGGCCGCCGCCTCGCCGTCATCGACATCGGGCACTACGTCGACCGACAGCGACGACAGCAGCACCGATATCGTCAAGAAGATCACCGCCGATATCCTGTCGCTGATGCTGTCCATGCAGAAGACCGACGGCAGCGACGATCAGGGCGACGGCAGCGATCAGAGCGACGACGATTCCAAGGGCGTCTTCGCAGCGATGGATACGAATGGCGACGGCAAGTTGACCGAGTCCGAATTCCTCGCCGCCGATCCGAACAGCATCAAGACTTCAGGTGATAGCGATCCGCTCCTCACCAAGGTGTTGAGCGACATGCAGACGGCCCTTCAGGCCTACCGCAATACCTACGGCGCTTCCGCCGCAGCAGGTGATTCCGCAGCCGATGACGTGGCGGCGGTCTAGCTGGCCAAGATCCGGGCTCTGCCGGGGGAGCCTCGATCCATCGATGCCGCACAAAGGCGTCCTACGCAGGCAGATCGATTTGCCGGCAATTGCCACCGTCGCGGGCTGCGATCCGGAAACCATGCACGAGCCGTTCCCATCCCTCCGCTCCATTTCAACACGAGAACCGCCGCCAGCTAACGCAATGATTGCATTAGAGCATTCTGTTTCGACGACTTACTACCGCTAGTGCCAGAATTAACACTTGCGCGTCCGCGCCTGGAAATCCACTAGTTGATCCATTCAGTGTGCTTGGCGTCTTGCACTGCAATAAAGCGAAGGGATTGGCCTTGATGAAAGCGCTGCTGCTCGTCGATATTCAGAACGGCTTCTGTCCGGGTGGCAATCTGCCGGTGCCGGAGGGCGACAAGGTGGTTCCCGTCGCAAACAGACTGATCGATAGCGGCAAATACGATTTGATCGTCGCCTCGCAGGACTGGCATCCGTCTGGCCATGGCAGCTTTGCCTCCGCCCATCCGGGTGCCGCCCCCTTCGAGATGGGGGAACTGTCGGGCAAACCGCAGATGATGTGGCCCGACCACTGTATTCAGGGTACGCTTGATGCCGAACTGCATCCCGAGCTCAAATCCGAAGAGATCGACCTGATCCAGCAGAAGGGCGAGAATCCCTATATCGACAGCTATTCGGCCTTCCGCGACAATGACCGCGACGCCTCGACCGGCCTTTCCGATTTCCTCGAGGACCAGGGCGTCACCGACCTAGACGTCTGCGGACTGGCAACCGACTATTGCGTCAAATTCTCTGCGCTCGACGCGCTGGAGATGATGCCTGGTGTCCGCGTGCGCTTCATCAAGGATGCAAGCCGCGGCATCACCCCCGAAGGCGTCGCCGCCGCCATCGAGGAAATGCGGGCGCATGGCATCGCGATCATCGACAGCGCCAAGGTCCTAGCCGGCTAGTTTAGCTCGGATAACGCCCGAAAAAATCGCATCGAATGTCGGATCGGTGCAAGTCAATCCGTCCTTGGCTCTGAACGCACCAACAATGGGAGTTGAGAGATGAGAAAGTTAGTTGCTGCCGCCTTCGTGAGTTTGGACGGCGTCATGCAGGCGCCCGGTGGGCCGCGGGAGGATCCGACCGGCGGCTTCACTCAGGGCGGCTGGACCGTCAACTATTGGGACGAGCCGATGGGCCAGTTCATGGGCGGGATCTTTACCGATCCCTTCGAACTGCTGCTCGGCCGCAAGACCTACGAAATCTTCGCCGCGCACTGGCCCTTCGTCGGGAAAGACGATCCGATTGGCAAAGTCTTCAACGCCGTGACCAAATATGTCGCGACCACTTCCGCAGAGCCGCTCACCTGGGCAAATTCCGTCGCCCTGCGCGGCGATGCAGCTGCCGAAATCGCCCGGTTGAAGCAGCTGGATGGCCCCGTCCTCCTGACACAGGGCAGCAGCGGCCTGTTGCAGACCCTGTTGGCGCATGACCTGATCGACGAGTTGCGGCTTCTGACTTTCCCGCTCGTGCTTGGCCCGGGCAAACGCCTGTTCGGTCAAGGCGCCAAGCCGGAGGCGCTGAAGCTCACCGCCAACACGGTATCGACGACAGGCGTCATCATGAGCGTCTACGAGCGTGCTGGCGCAATCAAGACAGGCACGTTCGAACTGGCGCAGCCCTCCGAGGCCGAAATCGCCCGCCGGGAGAGGATGAAGCGCGAGGGCTGATGCCTTCTGCCTTCCGCAATCTTTGCGGGGCGCGGCGCCGCCGCGTCCCGTTATCGGCTGCAGCGCCGCGCGTCCCTTCAAATGCGCAAGGAACGCCTTAAAACTATGCAGCAGTGCCTTTGCTCTTGTCGTCTCGCTCCAGCAGATAGATGTCCTCGGCCAGGTCCTCCATCTTCCTCAGAAGCGCCGCATGCGCATCACGAAGGCCCTGGTTGTAATAATGGGCGCCGATCTCGTCCGCGAAGAAATCGAGCAGGAATTCCGCCGGCAGCACGCCGATCGGCTGGTCGAGCTCGGCCTCGAAATAGCGGCGAATGCTGGCAACGATCGTCGCCTTCGCCTCCTTCGAAAATTCGATCTTCTTCATCATTGCCTCTTTGCCGAATGCGATCGGGACTTTGATGGTTCAGCAAAATCGATTGGTCAATCAAGGAAATTCAATTGCTGTTGCAAGCCATAGACCATAAGGGAAAACTTGTATTCCAACTGGACAAGATCGCATGAATCGCGCCGACTTTGTTGAAGGTTTGCGGGGTGGCTCCGCCGTTGCGCTGGCATCCGCGCCCTTTGGCGCTCTCTTCGGAGCGCTTGCGGTCGAAAACGGCTTGTCGCTCTCCGAAACCGCCTTCATGAGCGCCACCGTCTACGCCGGCGCTAGCCAGATGGTCGGTATCGAACTCTTCGGTCACAATGTCCACGCCTGGCTGATCGTGCTGTCGATCCTCGCCGTCAATTTCCGCCACGTGCTCTATTCGGCGGCCCTGGCGCGCTACATCGGCCATTTCACGCCGGTGCAGAAATTCTTCACCTTTTTCCTGCTCGTCGATCCGCAATTCGCCGAAGCGGTCAAGCGCGGCGAGGCCGGCCGGCAACTCACCTTCGCCTGGTATTTCGGCTTCGCCATCATCATCTACGTCCCCTGGGTGCTGATCAGCGTCGCCGGCGGCATGCTCGGCGGCTTCATTGGCGATCCCAAGGCCATCGGCCTCGACATCCTGCTGCCGGCTTATTTCCTTGGCATCGTCCTCGGCTTCCGCAAGCGAGACAATTTCCTGCCGGTGGCGCTCGTCAGCGCGGTGGCTTCCGTGCTCGCCTACCGCTATGTCGGCTCGCCCTGGCATGTCAGCCTCGGCGCCGCCGTCGGCATCGTGCTCGCCGCCGTGCTGCCTTTGCCGCAGCAAGAGCCTGATCTCGAAGCCGACGCCCTTCAATCCGAAGTGCACGAGGTCTGAGCCATGGAATTCGATCTTCACATGGCGCTCGTCATCCTGGCCGCAGCAGCTGCCACCTTCGCCACCCGCATCGGCGGATATATCCTCATCACCCGAATGAAGAGCATTCCGCCGCGCATGGAGGCGGCGCTGAATGCCGTGCCGGCCGCCGTGCTGACGACGCTGGTTGCACCCGCCTTCTTCATCGGCGGCTGGGAATCGAAGCTGGCGCTGATCGTCGCCCTCTTCATCGGCTTGCGCTTCACCCACACATGGATGCTGGTCGCCGCCTGGATCGTCGTGATGATCTGGCGCCATGCCGGCGGGTTCTGAGCACCGGCCCGGGGCCGGTGCCGAGACATCTTAGTATTCCAGCTTAGTATTCCAGCGGCAGCGTCGCGTTTTCGAGCCACGCCCTGACATCGTGATCATGGATGAGCGGCATCAGCGCCTCGCAGGTGCGGCGATGATAGTCGTTGAACCAGTGCAGTTCGTCATGGGTCAGCAGCTCGGGAATGACGAGGCTGCGGTCGATCGGGCAGAAAGTCAGCGTCTCGAATCCGAGCATAGGCGCATCGCCGCCCTCGATCTCTTCGGCCCCGCGCACGTAGATCAGGTTCTCGATGCGGATGCCGAAGCTGCCGGGCCGGTAATAGCCCGGCTCGTTTGAAAGGATCATGCCGGGCAGCAGTTCCTGCGTCGAAAGCCTGGAGATGCGCTGCGGCCCCTCATGCACCGAAAGATAGGAGCCGACGCCGTGGCCTGTGCCGTGAGCGAAATCGGCGCCGGCCCGCCACAGCGCGATGCGCGCCAGCGGATCGAGATCGCAGCCGCGCGTGCCCTTAGGGAAACGCGCGGTGCTGATGTCTATCATCCCTTTCAGCACCAGCGTGAAGAAGCGCCGATGCTCTTCCGCCACCGCGCCGATGCCGACGGTGCGGGTGATGTCGGTCGTGCCGTTGATATATTGCGCGCCGGAATCGATCAGGAAGAGTTCGCCGGCCTCGATCATCCGGTTGGTCTCGGTCGTCACACGGTAATGCATGATCGCCGCATGTTCGCCGGCTCCCGAAATCGTGTCGAAGGAAATGTCCTTCAGCGGGTTCTGCATGCTCTGGCCGACGCGGGCGCGCGCCGCTTCGAGATGCTCGGCAGCAGCGATCTCGCTGACCGTGCCGGGTTTTGTCTGCGACAGCCAATAGAGGAACTCCACCATCGCCGCACCGTCCTGCAGATGCGCGGCGGCCGAGCCGTTGATCTCGACGTCGTTCTTCACTGCGCGCGGCAACTTGGCGGGATCGGCGCCCTCCACCACTTCGCCGCCCGCCTTGCGGATGATCTCCGCCAGCGCATAGGAGGCGATATCCGGGTCGATCAGCACGCGGCCGCCATCCCTCGAAACGGCAGCCAACCTCTCCTCCAGCGCCGAGGGCGGCAGCTGCGTGCAGATCTGCGCAAGATAGGCCTCCGGCTCGATGCCGGTCTTGCGCTTGTCGAGGAAGATCTCGGCCCGGCCGTCAGCATGGATGATGGCGCGCGCCAGCGGATGCGGCGTGTGCGGCACGTCGGCTCCACGAATATTGAAGGTCCAGGCGACAGAAGAGGGATCGGCGATCAAAACCGCCGCAAGATTCTTCTTCGAAAGATCGGCGGCGATCGTCGCGATCTTCTCTCTCGCCAGCACGCCGGCCTGCGCGACGTTCTGGATGCTGACCGCGCCGAGCGGCTCGGCCGGCCGGTCGCTCCAAAGCCTGTCGAGCGGATTGTGCGGCAGGAAGACCAGCGTGCCGCCGATCTGCGAAAGGGCTCTTTCCAGACGGCGCACCTCGGCACCCGCATGCAGCCAGGGGTCGATGCCGAGCCGCAGGCCGTTGCTGCCGTTTGCCGCAAGCCAGACATGCGGCGGCTCATTGACGAGATCGCCGCCCGAAAAGACCGAACCGTCGACCTGTTCGGCAAGCTGCGTTACATAGCGCCCGTCGACGAAGACGATCGCCTGCGTGCGCAGGATGAGCGCAATGCCTGCGGAACCGGTAAAGCCCGTCAGCCACGCGAGACGCTCGGAACCTGCAGGAACATATTCGCCGTTGAACTCGTCGGCGCGCGGCACGAGGAAGGCGTCGATGCCGAGCGAATCGAAACCGGCCCGCAGCGCCGATACACGATCCCTGCCGAATTGCGGCGTGGAGGTAACCTCGAAAGACTGGAACATGCTGGAAACCCGAATGATTGAGACGAATCCGGTTAATGGGATGCTGGCCATGTTAGCGAAATTTCAACCGATGGGGAGAAAAAGCGACCAAACGAGTCGAAACCTCTGGGGCCGCTCAACATTTTGACAGAACTGTGACGCCAAAAGTTAATTTGGCACGCTTTATGCATTGGCCGCATGGCTCCCATGAGCGAAACCCTCTGCCTCCGCATTTCAGAATAGCTATATAGGCGTCATCGAACGGTTCGCGATGAACCTATAAACAAAGGAATTCTTGAAATGACCGCCTCTCTCTCGCGCTTCGCATATAGCAGCCCGGTGCAGGCTGGCGAACGCCAGACCGTGCGTCACGTGATCGGCGCCCGCCGCCCGCAGAACGAGGACAGCCTCAAGCTGCTCGGCGCCGGCCAGCGGGCCACGCGCCACAAGGGCGCCCTCAGCTACGCGTTCTAAGCCTGAAAGCCAGTCCGTCTCCTCCCTCCCGGACCGGCCTATTGGAATGCAGTAGAGCCCGCTCGAGCGCTCCTCCCCTTGAGCTCGCGGGCATTGACCGGATAGACCGGTCCAAGGCGGTGCCATCGGCACCGCCTTTTTCTTTTGCCGTTTCGGGATGCGACGCATGCCGCCCAAACCGTGCAGCAGTTTGGGGATCACGACATTGCATAAAAACAAGGATCTAACCGCGTCGCATGAATCAAATTCTATGCGACGCGCATTAGGGTCGGTCGAAGTGGATGGTAACCCAGCCGTTGCGCCAGATGGTTCTGACATGGCGAAGCCTCGCGCCGCTATAGGCGGCAATCACCTTCCAGCGTTGCCCGGCAAGGATGCCGGAGAGAATGACCGACCCGCCAGGCGCAAGATGCGCCGCAAGCTTCGGCGCCATGCGGATCAGCGGCCGGGCGAGAATGTTGGCGATGATGAGATCGAAGGGACCGTGCTCGGAAAAGGCCGTTGAATGAAAGCCCGGCGCGGTCCTGGTGACGATGCCCGAGGCGATGCCGTTGCGGCGCACGTTTTCGGCCGCCACCTTCGTCGCGATCGGATCGATGTCGGTCGCAAGCACTGGTATGTTCCTGAGCTTGCGCACCGCAATCGCCAGTACGCCGCTGCCGGTGCCGAGATCGAGCGCGTTGCGGACCGGGCGCGAGCGCACCACGGCATCGATCACCTCGAGGCAGCCCGCCGTCGTGCCATGATGACCGGTACCGAAGGCCTGGCCGGCATCGATCTCGATGGCGATGTCGCCGGAGCGAACCTTGTCGCGGTCATGCGAACCATGCACCAGGAAGCGCCCTGCCCTGACGGGTTTCAGCCCCTCCAGCGATTTCACCACCCAGTCGACATCCGGGATGACTTCCCGCTGCAGCCGGGCATCAGGGAAAGAGGTCCTCAATGCCTCCTCGACGCGGGAATGCACCTCCGCCTCGTCCTCGGCCATCATATAGATCGAGGCTTCCCAGATATCCTTCTTCTCATCGATCTCGGTGGTGCCGATGGCAAAGTCTTCTTCACCGAAGACCGCACTCAGAAGGTCGAGGATCTCTTCGGCCTTGCTTTCGGTCGTCGTCACGTAAAGGCGGATTTCACTCACGATAGGCGGTCTTTCCCGTTTCCGTTGCCCGCCATCGGTCGAGCCAACGCCCCATCACGCTGAAACCATCACCCCTTGCTGACGAGATTCTCCAGCTTCTTTACCGCCGTGTCCGGGTTTTCGCCATAGGCGATCGTTCCGGAAAAGCGCCCGGCCGAATCGAGCAAGAAGACCGAAGCGGTGTGATCCATCGTATAGTCGCCGTTCGGATCCTTCTCGTCGACTGGCACCTTCTTGGCGTAGACGCGGAACCCCTTGATAACCTCGGCGATCTTGTCAGGCGCGCCGGAAATGCCGGTGATGCGCTTGGAAACGTTGGAGACGTATTCGTTCATGATCTCGGGCGTGTCGCGCTCCGGATCGACGGTCACGAAATAGGCCTGCAGCTTGTCGCCCTTCGGATCGACCTTCTCCATCCAGCCGTTCAGCTCGAAAAGCGTCGTCGGGCAGACTTCCGGGCAATGGGTGAAGCCGAAAAACAACGCCGTCGGCTTGCCGCGCAGCGCCTGCTCGGTGATCGGCTGCCCGCTTTGGGAGACCAGGGTGAAGGGAACGCCGAAGGGAGCCTCCGCCACCACATTCCCCGATCTGTTGAGATAGTACGTGAACCCGCCAAGAAACCCGGCAAGTATCAGGACACCGATCCAGACGGCGATGCGGAATGTCTTCATTGGCATGATCCTCGATCCAGGCGGATATGTACCGCCCGCCCCTTGCCCCGCGTGATTATAGGCTCGACCGGACGGGCGCAATTCAACAATATGTTTTCTAACCCGCGATCGATTGTCTCACCGGAGACGACGCCGTGCCCTCGGTCGGATCGGCTAAAAATCGAAAGCAACACGTTTTGATGATGTGTTCTCAGCCGAACAAGCAGTTTCGAGATAGATATCGTTAGCAAAGGCTTAAGCCGTTGTATCTATATTAGCAATCGCGTGCGGCGCTCTTCTGCCGTTCTGACATGATGTCTGCCGCGTGGCGAAAACCCCGGACTCCGCATGAGGGAAGACAAACACGAATCCGAGCGGTTTTCGGAAGGGGTATTTCGTGACCAACTCAGCGGCGCGCAAGAGCCTGTCGGCCAGCCAGCGGCTTTCGACGCTCGACGGCGCGGCGTTTCCAGGTTTCGGAACAATGATCGGCGCCGGCTGGTACGAAGCGCTTCGCCAGATCGGCGAAGATGTTTTGCGCATCCATGAACATGTTAAATCAATCGTAACCTCTGCGCGCGAACAATCCGTGGGACTGAACGAAATCAATACATCCATCAGCCAGATGGATCAGGTCACGCAGACGAACGCGGTAGGCCATAGGCTCGCCATCGACGCGGCAAACCTGATGCAACTGGTCATGCAGTTCAAGACTGGCGAGGGCATGAGCGCCCGGCAAACGCCGCGAGAGGGACCTGCCGCCTCGCATTCGAGACAATCACCCGCGCGCAGCCTGATCGGTAAAATCGCGGTCGCATTCAACGGCGGCACTGCCGCCAAAGTCATCGCTTCTCCCGTCGGGGACAACTGGGAAGAATTCTGACCATGAACAACAACGCCATCAAGCAGTCGGGCGCTTATCTCGAAATCGTTTCGTTCCACCTGGGCGATCAGGAGTTCTGCATCGACATCATGGCCATCCGCGAAATCCGCGGCTGGGCGCCGGTGACGCCGATGCCGCACACCCCGCCCTATGTGCTGGGTCTCATCAACCTGCGCGGTGCGGTGATCCCCGTCATCGACATGGCCTGCCGCCTCGGTATGAAGATGACCGAGCCCTCCGAGCGCTCGGCGATCATCGTCACCGACATTGCGGGCAAGCTGGTCGGTCTGCTGGTCGAGCAGGTTTCCGACATGATGACCATCAAGAGCGAAGATCTGCAGCCGCCGCCGGAAATCATCCCGGAAGCCCAGCGCGCCTTCTGCCGCGGCATCGTCGCGCTCGAAAAGACCATGGTCTGCTTCTTGAATCTCGACACGGTCATTGCCGACGAACTGACGCAGGCCGCCTGAGGGCTATCCATATCTGGAATTCGAAGGCCCGGCTCGTCCGGGCCTATTTGATTTTGCAATGAGAGAAAAAGGGAAGCAGCGCTCTTTCCAAAAATCTCACCGCAGAAGCCCTATTGCGGCTTCCCATTCTTCCAGACAACGTTCTGCCCATAGAGCGGAATGGTCGAGATCGACATCTTCGCCGAGCCGTCGGTCAGTTCGCGCGAATGGGCGAGATAGATCAGCGTGTCGTTCGTCTTATCGTAGATGCGGTTGACGACCAGCGTCTTCCAGATCAGCGACATGCCCTGGCGGAACACCTCGCTGCCATCCTTGGACAGATCGATACTACCGATCTCGATCGGCCCGGTCTGCCGGCAGGCGATGGAATTATTGGACGGGTCCTCGAACCAGTTGCCGTTCTTGAACCGGTCGATCAAGCTGCGATCGAAATAGGTGACGTGACAGGTGATGCCCTTGACCTCAGGGTCGGAGACCGCCTCGACAATGATGTCGTTGCCGATCCAGTCGACCCCGACCTTGCCGACGACTTCGGCTGAGGCAGCGCCTGCGGAAAGGACGGAGAAGGAAAAGGCGGCGAGGAGAAGATTGCGCAGTCTGGACATGGCGGCTCCCTGAATAATCCGCATTTTAGATAAGCATGCACCCATGCTTTGCAAGAAATGGGGCTCGTGGAAGGGATCAGCCTTTCCGGCAGGTACAGGGCTCGTAGGCCCGCGCCGTCAGCCGGCCGGGCCTCATGCCGATCAGCGCCGGTATGGCGTGAACGGCGTTGGCCTTGACGGCTTTCGCCATCTCGATCGCCGCGGCCGCGCAGACCACAGCATCCTCGGCAGCGTTGTGGTGCACGAAACGCAGGCCGAGATGCTCGGCGATCAGGTTCAAACGGTGCGAGAGGAAATGCGGCCAGATTCGTTGGGCCATCTTCAGGCTGCAGAGATAGGTAAGCTCCGGATAGGATTGCCGGTAGAGATCGAGGCTCGCCCGCCAGACGCTGAAATCGAAGGAAGCATTGTGCGCGATCATCGTCGCGCCGCGAAAATCCTCCTCGAACTCGTCCATCACCTCGGGAAACTCGGGCGCGTCCTCGACATGCTCCGGCCGGATGCCATGGATTGCGATGTTCATCCCGGAAAAGCGCATCTCCCGCGGTCGGATCAGTCGCTCTTCGACGCGCGTCACCCTGCCCTCCTCGATCCAGGCAAGGCCGACGGAACAGGCGCTGCCGCGCTGTTCGTTCGCCGTCTCGAAGTCAATCGCGATGGTCTTCAAATCAGCAACCCGAATCGTTTCTTCAGGCACAGGAATACCGCCCCGCTTCCGGCCGCGCAAATTCGACACGACGCATGGTTGACTTTTTAACCCGCATATCGAAACTTGCCGCCATGATCGGTTCCGTGACTATGGCAGCGCTTATCCATCACACCACGACCCTTGAAGGGTACGCGGGAGCGATGGCGCGTTAGCAGCGATCCGATCATCATCCCGAAACCCTGCCGAGGCGAGCAGGGTTTTCGGAAACCGGCTCTCCTCCTGACACCGATGGAGAGCATGAATGTCCGAAAACGAAGAGAATGAACCTCGCGGCCGAGCGCGCCTGCCGGATGGCGTCCTGGTGCGCGCCGTCCGCCTGTCCGATGCGGAGGAGATCACGGATCTCATAAATCTGCCGGGCTACAGGGCCGGCACCTTGAGGCCGCCCTACCAGCGGGTCGAGGAGGTTCGCAAGCACATGGAAAACCCGTCGCCAGGCGCGCTCAACCTCGTCGTCACCCAAAATGGCAAGATCGTCGGCAATGGCGGCCTCAACCGCCTCTCCGGCCGTCGGCAGCACGTCGCCAGTATCGGCATGGGCGTGCATGACGATTTCACCGGCCGCGGCTTCGGACGGATCCTGCTCGGCGCGATGGTCGACGCCGCCGACGACTGGTTCGATATCAAACGGCTGGAACTGACCGTCTTTACCGACAACGATCTCGCCATCGGCCTCTACCGGAAATTCGGCTTCGAACAGGAAGGCCTGCTAAGGGCTTTCGGCTTTCGATCAGGGGAGTATGTCGACGCCTATACGATGGCGCGGCTCAGGCAATGAGCAAACGGGCTGGCGGCTTGCCGTCAGCCCCTCACCCGCTGATCAGTGCCAGCCATTCGTCCTCGTCCATCGTCTGCACGCCAAGCTCGCGTGCCTTGTCGAGCTTGGAGCCAGCACCTGGGCCGGCGACGACGATGTCGGTCTTCTTGGAGACCGATCCCGCCACCTTGGCGCCGAGGCTTTCCGCCCTCGCCTTCGCCTCGTCGCGGGTAAACTTTTCCAGCGAGCCGGTGAAAACCACGGTCTTGCCGGCGACCGGGCTGCCCGCCGTCACCGGCTGCTCGGCCTCCTCGGGCGTCACCTCCTCGATAAGCCGGGTGATCACCTCGACATTGCGCGGCTCCTTGTAGAATTCGACGATAGCCCGTGCCACGACCTCGCCGATGCCCTCGATGGCGTTGAGATCGTTCCATGCGTCGCCGGCAAGCGTCTCGGCCTCCCTCATCGCCGTCTCAAAGGCGGCATAGGTGCCATAGGAGCGCGCCAGCAGCTTCGCCGTGGTCTCGCCGACATGACGGATGCCGAGCGCGTAGATGAAGCGGTGGAGCGCAATGCTGCGCCGTTCGTTGATCGCCGCATAGAGCTTGCCGACGCTGACCTTGCCGAAACCGTCAATATTCTCCAGCTTGGTCAGCGATTGCTGCTGACGCTTCTCCAGCGTGAAGATATCGGACGCGGTGCGGATCTGCAGCGACGCGTCCTCGTTTTCGAAGAAGAAGTCGATCTGCTTCGAACCGAGCCCTTCAATATCGAAAGCGTTGCGCGAAACGAAGTGCTTCAAATGCTCCGTCGCCTGCGCCCGGCAGATGAAGCCACCGGTGCAGCGGCGCACCGAATCCATCTTGCCGGTCTTCTCGTTGACCTCGCGCACGGCATGCGAACCGCAGACCGGGCATGTCTTCGGGAATTCATATGGCCGGGCGTCGGCCGCGCGTTTTTCCATCACCACATCGAGGATCTGCGGAATGACGTCGCCGGCGCGCTGGACGATGACGGTATCGCCTTCGCGGATATCGTGTTCCTCCGGTCGGATGCGCTCGCCGCTATTGCCGATACCCTTGATGTAATCCTCGTTGTGCAGCGTCGCATTGGTGACGACGACGCCGCCAACCGTGATCGGCTTCAGCCGCGCCACCGGCGTCAACGCCCCGGTGCGGCCGACTTGGATCTCGACCTTCTCGACCTCGGTGAAGGCCTGCTCCGCCGGAAACTTGTGCGCCGTCGCCCAGCGCGGCGAACGCGAGCGGAAGCCGAGACGAGCCTGCAGCTCGAGACTGTCGACCTTATAAACGACGCCGTCGATATCGTAGTCGAGATCGGGGCGCTCGAGGCCGATCTCGTCATAATGCGCCAGGATGTCGGCGACCGAGTTCAACCGCTTCATCAGCGGATTGACCGGAAAACCCCAGTCCTTGAAGGTCTGAACCATACTGAACTGTGTGTCGGCGGGCATCTCCGACATCTCGCCCCAGGCATAAGCGAAGAATTTCAGCTTGCGGCTCGCCGTCACCTTGGCGTCGAGTTGGCGCAACGATCCGGCCGCGGTGTTGCGCGGATTGACATAGGTCTGCTTGCCCTCCGCCTCCATCTGCCGGTTCAGCGCCAGGAAATCGCTCTTGGCCATATAGACTTCACCGCGGATCTCCACGACCGCGGGCACGCCCTTCGGCAGCTCGTTGGGGATCTCGGCGATGGTCCGGATGTTGGCAGTGACGTTCTCCCCCGTCGTGCCGTCGCCACGCGTTGCAGCCGTCACCAGCCTGCCGTTCTCGTAACGGATCGACATTGAGAGACCGTCGATCTTCGGCTCGGCGGTAAAGGCGATCGACTGGTCGGGCAGCCGGCCGAGGAAGCGATAGACGCCGGCGACGAAATCCTGCACGTCCTCCTGCGAGAAAGTGTTGTCGAGCGACAGCATCGGCCGCGCGTGGATGACGGGCGAGAAGGTGACGGAGGGCGCTGCACCGACATGCCGCGATGGGCTGTCTTCGCGGATCAACTCGGGAAAGCGCGCCTCGAGCGCATCATTGCGGCGCTTCAGCGCGTCGTAATCGGCATCCGAAATCTCCGGCCGGTCCTTGCCGTGATAGAGCGCATCGTGATGTGCGATCTCCTTTGCCAGCCGTTCGAGCTCGGCGGCAGCCTCTTCGATCGTCAACGTGTCGACGGCGGAACCTTCGGTGGACATGGAACATCACTCCAGAGAATCTGGTCAGAAATCTGGATTGTTTTAGAGCAAAATTTCTGGATGAAAAGGGAGACCACATATCCTGCGAAAGGAAGGTCGGTTGCCCGGCCTATTCCCAATCCCTGGCATTGCGCAGCCGGATGCCGCTGACATGCAGGCCGGTGTTCCGGAGGCTCTTCAACGGCTGCAAGCTATCGACCACCCTGAGCTCCACGCCGCGCGGCGCAAACTCCCGGTCGAGCCGCGAGATGGCGGCGCGCTCGGTGGGAACAACGCGTCTGCGGGCCACCCACATGCCCGCATCATCCAGATTCTCGAAGCCCTCAGTCGGCAGCTCATAACGGTGGATCGTCTCCGCTTCGAGCCTTTCCAGCCAATGACGCTCGGCGTAGGCGACGGCGCGCCAGTCGCCGAGCCAGTGCCGCCGCTCCGTCTCCAGCGTCTCGGGTTTCGCCCATATCAGGATGCGGGGGCAGTCACGCGGAAGGAGATACATAAAGTCATGATCGGCATCGATCGCCCAGACGAGCGGACCGTTCAGCCATTCCCGGCCGGGCGCGCGGGCGGAGGGAATGCGAACCGGGCGCGGTTCGAACGCTACGATACCGGGATCGTCGCTGAAATGGAAAAGTCGCATGGCTTGAGCTCGCCGCCGATCCGGAAGCTTCAGCGCATATCGCTATGCGCGGTGATTGTCATCCCGCCGGCCCGGGCAGAAAGAACGTCGGAAGAAAAATCAGCCGTTGCCGGCAAGCAGCCGCTTGGCCGCCGCCCTCGCCTCTTCGGTCACCGAAGCCCCGGCCAGCATACGGGCGATCTCCTCGGTACGGTCCTTCTGCGCCATCGTCGCGACGCGGGTGGCGATCTTTTCCGAACCGTCGGCCACCGGCCCCTTGGAGATTAAGAGATGCGTCGCAGCCCGTGCCGCGACCTGCGGCGCATGCGTAACCGACAGCACCTGCACCCGCTCCGACAGCCGCTTCAGCCGCTGGCCGATCGCATCGGCCACCGCACCACCGACGCCGGTATCAATTTCGTCGAAGACCAGCGTCGGGGCCGATCCGCGATCGGCGAGCGCCACCTTCAGCGCCAGCAGGAAACGCGAGAGTTCGCCGCCCGAAGCGACTTTCATGATCGAGCCCGGCCGCGTGCCGGGATTGGTCTGGACATGGAACTCGACGACGTCGATGCCTTCGGCCGCCGCCTCCCCCGCATCCGTGCTGATCTCGACCATGAAACGGGCCCGTTCGAGCTTCAGCGCCGGCAGCTCGGCCATGACAGCCGCAGCCAGTGCGGTGCCGGCATGATGGCGCTTGTCGGACAGTGAACGCGCCGCTGCATCGTAATTTTCCCGCGCGAGGCCAACCTCGGCTTCGAGCCGCGCAAGCCGCTCCTCGCCCGCGTCGAGATCGGCAAGATCGGCGATCATGCGCACGGCAAGCGCCGGCAGTTCGGTGACGGGAACGGAATATTTGCGCGAGGCGGCCCTGAGCGCGAAAAGCCGCTCCTCCACCCGCTCCAGCTCTCTCGGATCGTATTCGGTCTTGCGGAGTGCCGCCTCGACTTCCATCTGCGCGTTGGAAAGCTGATCGAGCGCGGCATCGAGCAGCATCACGGTGTCATCGAGCAGTCCCGGCGCCTCATGGCTCTTACGCTCCAGCCGGCGCACCAGCGAGGCGATATGGGGCACCGGCGAGGCATTGCCGTTCAGGAATTCGGACGCCTCGGCGATATCGCCGGCGATTCGCTCCGCCTTCATCATCTTCTGCCGGCGATCGGCGAGCTCTTCCTCCTCGCCATCCTGCGGCGAGAGCTTCTCGAGTTCCTCGACCGACGAGCGCAGGTAGTCGGCTTCGCGCGCCGCGCTTTCCACCTTCTCCCGGTGCTTCTTCAGCGTCCGCTCGCTGTCGCGCCACAGCCGATAGAGCCTGGAGACCTCTGAAACCTCGTCGGTGAGGCCGGCGAAGGCATCGAGCAGGGTGCGGTGGGCATTGGTGTCGACAAGGGCGCGATCGTCGTGCTGTCCATGGATTTCGACCAGCATCTGCCCGGCCTGGCGCATCAGCTGCACGCTGACCGGCTGGTCGTTGACATAGGCTTTGGTGCGCCCGTCCGCCGATTGCTGGCGGCGGAAAATCAGGTCGCCCTCGTCGTCGATGCCATTTTCACGCAGGAGTATGCGGGCGCCGTGTTCCATGCCTACGTCGAACACCGCCGTCACCTGGCCCTTATCCTCGCCATGGCGCACCAGGTCGCCGTCGCCGCGCCCACCGAGCGCCAACGACAGGCTGTCGAGCAGGATGGATTTGCCCGCCCCGGTCTCGCCCGTCAGCACGGAGAGGCCGGTCTCGAAGGCAAGATCCAGCCGCTCGATCAGGACGATATCGCGGATCGAAAGCTGGATCAGCATTGGCCTCAGGAACCGAGAAGAAGTTTCTTGCCCGCTGCTGCGATCCACGAGCCCTTGTTTTCACGCGGCTCGGCACCGCCGCTCTGCAGCAGCTTGTAGGAATCAGCATACCACTGGCTATCGGGGTAATTGTGACCGAGAACGGCAGCGGCTGTCTGCGCCTCGTCGACGATGCCCATGGAGTAATAAGCTTCGACGAGACGCGCTAAGGCCTCTTCGATCTGGTTCGTATTCGGATATTTCTCGACGACGATGCGGAAGCGCGAGATCGCGGCGAGATATTCCTTCCGCTCCATGTAGTAGCGGCCGATCTGCATTTCCTTGCCGGCGAGCTGGTCGCGCGCAAAGCGGATCTTGGCCTGTGCATCGTCGACATATTCGGAGTTCGGATAATTGTCGATGACGGCCTGCATCGCCTCGATCGTCTTGGCCGAGGCGCGCTGGTCCTGCGTCACGTCGACGATCTGCTTGGAATAGGTGAGACCGATGAGATACTGCACATAGGCAGCATCCTGGGACTTCGGATATTGCGACATGTAGCGGTTGCCCGAAGCAAGCGCGTCGTCCAAACGGCCTTGGCGGTATTTGACGAAGGTGCTCATCACAAGCGCCTTGCGCGCCCATTCGGAGAACGGGTTCTCGCGGTCGATCGCGTCGAACTTGCGCGCCGCTTCCGCCATGTTGCCGGCCTTCATATTGGCAAGACCCTGGGTGTAGAGCACGTCAGGCGGATCGGTTTCGAGACCGAGCTTGGTGATGTCGATGTCGGGATCCGACTGGCAACCGGAGATCGAGGCGCCTGCGCTGAGCACCAGAAGCGATGCGAACAAAGCGCGCGCTGTCTTCATCATACCTTCAGATCCTGCATAACCCATTCGAAAGAACCCCACTGCTGCCGCTCTCTCCACGGCAGCCACGCCTCGCTGGCGTTTCTAGCCACAAATGTGCATCAAGAGCAACGCAATGATAAGGCATTAACGCATTTTTGTGGCAGCAGCCGCAGAATGATCGGCTTTTCAACTTCTTCCCGACCTGTGGCGGCCAAGCATCGGTCTATTGCCGCAGACATGGCCGGACATAAAAAAACCGCCTCCGGGAAAGAGGCGGCCTGGTCTTGAGAATATGCTGGAGGTCATGCCGACCAGGGAGCGAATTCCGAAGCGCTGACTGCAATCAGTTCGCGGGCAGCGACACGCTGGCGCGGCGTCGACGTCTCCACAACCTCGTAGGCGGAGGGATCGGCGAGCAGCGCCTTCAGCGCATTGGCATTCATCTTGTGACCGCCGCGATAGGAACGGTAGCAACCGATGAACTGGACACCGGCAAGCGACAGATCGCCGACGGCATCGAGCGTCTTGTGGCGGACGAATTCATCCTTGGCGTAACGCAGCCCTTCGACGTTGATGACGGTGTTGTCGTCCGAGATGACGACGGAATTTTCAAGCGAGGAGCCGAGCGCATGGCCCGACGCCCAGAGGCGCTCGACATCGCGCATGAACCCGAAGGTGCGGGCGCGGGAAAGCTCGGCCTTGAAGACGGCGGCGGTCATGTCACCGGCCCACTTCTGCCGGCCGATCAGCGGGCAGTCGAAATCGATCTCGACTTCGAAGCGCGTACCGTCATAGGGGCGGAATTCGCTCCAGGAGCCGCCATGCTCGATCCGCACCGGCTTGGTGATACGGATATAGCGGCGCTTGACGCCGAGCGAGACGAGACCGACCTGCTCGATCGCCTCGACGAAGGGCAGCGAGCTGCCATCCATGATCGGCATTTCGGAGCCCTGCACTTCGATCACCACATTGTCGAGGCCGAGCGCATAGACGGCGGCCATGACATGCTCGATCGTCGCGACCGAATGGGCGGGAGAGAAGCCGAGCACGGTGCAGAGGTCGGTATTGCCGACCTGCGAGGAGACGGCCTTCAGTTCGGTGATGTCGCCATTGTCATGCAGGCGCTGGAAAATGACGCCGGTGTCCGATTCGGCCGGGTTCAGGGTGATCGAGACGTTATCGCCCGAATGCACCCCGATGCCCGAAAGCGTCACCGGACGCGATACCGTCGTTTGGAAACCCAGCAAGCCAATTGCCATAAATTCTGCCTTTATTCTTCCGTACCGGCGGTCTGTCCGATCGGCACGGTCATCGTTCATTCTGCACAAGGAGCCTGTCGAAAGGTCTCCTAGTGCAGTTTCCTTGCACCATACTTACGTGCGCCGGCGCTCCAATCCAAATCACTGTTTCTTTCGCTTTGTTACGAAGTCACGCAATTGAAATTGCTCGCGAATCACGGGCTGAAAAACAGCAATGCCCGGGACCTTGATCCCGGGCATGAACGGTGCCGAAGCACGCACTCAATTCGACTGGCGACGCAGGAATGCCGGGATTTCCAGCTGGTCGTCTTCCTGCATCATCCGGGCCTGCGGAACTGCCCGGCCTTGGTCGTCGAGATTGCCGCGACGCGGCGCGTAGAGGCTTGCCTCAGGCGACAGCGGACGGCGTTGCTGCGAAGCGGCCGGCGGTGCGGCGGTCATATCGGCGGCAACGGCGTCGTCGTCGCGGCGGCCAAGCGAATTGGTGATTCGCTTGAGCAGGCCCATCGGACCGCGCTCCTCCGCCGCATGCGCGGAAGCCGGCTGCGTGCGGTGGTCGAGTTCGGCCTGGACGACCGGCGGGAAATCCTCGACCTTCGGCATGCGCACCGGTTCGGGCGCCTGGCGGATGGTCGGCTCCTGCCGGACCGGCTGCTGCTGAACCGGCTGGCTTATGACAGGCTGGCTCATGACAGGCGCCGGAGCCTGCTGCTGCACCGGGGCCGGACGCATTGCCGGAGCTTCCGGTGCAGGCGCGAAGATCTTGCTCTGCGGACGGAAGGTTTCCTGCTGTACTACGGGCTGCTGCAGCGGTGCGGCAGCACGCGGGGCCGGAATTTCGAGCTCGCGTTCCATCTCGGCTTCGCGGATGGTCTGCGCGATCGGATCCATGGCCTTCGGTGCCTGCATCACAGGGGCAGGCTGAACTGCGGCCGCTGCCGGAGCAACAGCCGCGGAGGGACGGATAGCGGGCCTTGCTGCCGGCTGGAGGTTCCGCTCGGCGGCTTCGTTCATCGCCCGGTCGATGCCGGTTGCGACGACCGAGACACGGATGATGCCTTCGAGCGATTCGTCGAAGGTGGCGCCGAGGATGATGTTGGCGTCAGGATCGACTTCCTCGCGGATGCGGGTCGCGGCTTCGTCGACTTCGAAGAGGGTGAGGTCGCGACCGCCGGTGATCGAGATCAGCAACCCTTGGGCGCCCTTCATCGAGGTTTCGTCGAGCAGCGGGTTGGCAATCGCAGCCTCTGCTGCCTGCAGCGCTCGGCCGGAGCCGGAGGCTTCGCCGGTGCCCATCATCGCGCGGCCCATTTCGCGCATCACCGAGCGGACGTCGGCGAAGTCGAGGTTGATCAGGCCTTCCTTAACCATCAGGTCGGTGATGCAGGCAACGCCCGAATAGAGAACCTGGTCGGCCATGGCGAAGGCATCGGCGAAGGTCGTCTTGTCGTTGGCAATGCGGAAGAGGTTCTGGTTCGGAATGACGATCAGCGTATCGACAGACTTCTGCAGTTCCTGGATGCCCATCTCGGCCAGACGCATGCGGCGCCCGCCTTCGAAATGGAACGGCTTGGTGACGACGCCGACCGTCAGGATGCCCTTGTTGCGGGCCGCCTGCGCGACAACGGGCGCAGCGCCCGTGCCGGTGCCGCCGCCCATGCCGGCGGTGACGAAGCACATATGCGTGCCGTTCAGGTGATCGACGATCTCGTCGATGCACTCCTCGGCGGCCGCGCGGCCGACTTCCGGCTGCGAGCCGGCACCGAGGCCTTCGGTGACGTTGACGCCGAGCTGGATGATGCGCTCAGCCTTCGTCATCGTCAGCGCCTGCGCATCCGTGTTGGCGACGACGAAGTCGACGCCCTGGAGGCCGGCGGTGATCATGTTGTTGACGGCATTGCCGCCACCGCCGCCAACGCCGAACACGGTGATGCGCGGCTTCAGCTCTGTGATGTCAGGCTTTTGCAGCTTGATGGTCATGGTACCTGTTCCTTCTCTCTCTGGCCGCATCGCCACGCCGGCCAATTACTCAATTTCAGAAACTTTCCTTCAGCCACTGGCCCATGCGGGCTATGCGGCTGTTATTTCCTCCAAGCGACATGAGCAGACCGCTCTGTGACGCATGTGTCTCCATGTCCGCGACCTGCGGATAAATCATCAGGCCGACGGCCGTCGAAAAGGCCGGACCCTTGGCAGCCGTCGGCAGCCCCGAGACGCCCATCGGACGGCCGATGCGGACGTTGCGGGCAAGGATGCGCCGCGCCACGTCGGCAAGGCCGGTCAACTGGCTCGCCCCGCCGGTCAGCACGACACGCTTGCCGACGATCGGGCTGAAGCCTGAGCGCTGGATACGGTCGCGGATCAGTTCCATCGTCTCCTCGATTCGGGCCGATACGATGCGCGAAACCAGTGCCCGCGGCACCTGCGACGGCTGGTCGCGATCGTCCTCGCCGATCGGCGGGATCGAGATCAGCTCGCGCTCGTCGGAGGAATTCGAAAGTGCCGAGGCATGCACGACCTTCAGCCGCTCCGCATCCTCGATGCGGGTCGAAAGGCCGCGCGCCAGGTCGGTGGTGACGTGATGGCCGCCGAGGCCGACGGCGTCCGTATGAACGAGCTTGCCTTCGGCAAAGACCGAGATCGTCGTCGTGCCGCCGCCCATGTCGATCGCCGCGCAGCCGAGTTCGACCTCGTCGTCGACGAGAGCTGCAAGACCCGATGCATAGGGCGTGGCGACGATGCCCTCGACCGACAGATGCGCACGATTGACGCTGAGTTCGAGGTTCTTCAGCGCCGAGCGCTCCGCCGTCACCACATGCATGTCGACGCCGAGCGCATCGCCATACATCGCCAGCGGATCGCGGATGCCGCGCTCGCCGTCGAGCGAGAAGCCGGTCGCCAGCGAATGCAGCACCGAACGGTCCTGGCGCAGCGACTGCTGGCAAGCGGCCGACAGCACCTTCTTCAGATCGTTGAGCTCTACTTCCTGGCCGCCGAGATCAATCGTCGCGGTGTAGATGTCGCTGCCGAGCCGGCCAGCCGTCAGGTTGACGATCAGGCTCTCGACGGTCAGTCCCGCCATGCGCTCCGCCGCGTCGACTGCAAGGCGGATGACGCCTTCCAGCGCGTCGAGATCGGCAATCACGCCGGTCTTGATGCCGCGGGAACGCTGGTGGCCGATGCCGATGATCTCGATATTGTGCGTGCGACCCGGCAGGATCTGGCTTTCCTCGCGCGGCGTCAGCCGGCCGATCATGCAGACGACTTTGGTCGAGCCGATGTCGAGCACCGAAACGACATGTGACCGCTTCGACGAAAGCGGCTTCAGGCGCGGTAATCCGAAATGGGATGAACCGAACAAGCTCATATATTCTGCCCCGCCTTCTTCAATTCTTTCGTACGCTCCGTCACTGCCGTCTGCCTGCGGACCGCCGCCTCCGGCGTCAGCTGGATGGCGGTTCTGTCGGACAGTCGGAGATCGACTGCGGCAATGTCCCGCTCCAGGAGTTGGTGCTCCTTGTCGAACTTCGAAAGCGTCGCCAGTGCCTGGTCGATGCCATCTTCCGGCAGCTTGACGACGACGCCATTGTCCATGTGCAGGTCCCAGCGACGGCCTGATATCCAGACATAGGCCTTCACGCGGGCCTTCACGTCGGGCCACTTCGAGAAGGCGTCGTCGAGCGAAGCCGCTGCCGTTTCGGCATCGCGGCCGACGACGAGCGGCAGCGCCGAAAACTTGTTGTCGCGCAGCGGCGCAATGACGCTGCCGTTCTTCTCGATCAGGGAAAGCTCCTGCCCGTGCTGCCAGATCGCATAGGCCTGGCGCTCCTTGAGCTTCACCTCGATCGTTTTCGGATAGATCTTGCGGACCTCGACACTTTCGACCCAGGGAAGATGCGCGATCTTCCGGCGGGCGGCATCGACGTCGAGGGCCACCAGCGAGGTCGTGCCGTCAAGGCCGATCAGCTGCAGGATCTCGATTTCGGAGGTCTCCGAATTGCCGGAGACCTTGACGTCCTCAATCGCAAAACCCGCCGCCGTCGTCGTCGCCTGCGCGACAGCTTCGGTGTGACCGCCAAGCGACATACCGTAAAACCCCGTCGCAGCCAGGAAGGCGAGCGCCGAGACCGTGCCCGTATGAACAGGAATATGGATACGGCCGCTGCAGAGGCTGATCAGGAAGCGCGTGACGCGGCGCAGTGGACGCGGCAGCACGAACCGCTCTTCGGCTTCCATGATCGGAAGCACGGCATGATGGCTGGGGCGCCCAATCCTCTTGACTGTCAACGCAAACAAGACGCGTCCTCCACCATCCACCGGAGAAACTGACCAAACGAATAGCCGGCATGACCGGCCATTTCGGGCACGAGCGAGGTTGGGGTCATACCTGGCTGGGTATTGACCTCCAGCCAGATGATTTCGCCGTCTTCGGAGAAACGATCGTCGTAACGAAAGTCCGACCGACTGACGCCGCGACAACCGATTGCCTGATGCGCCCTTAGGGACAATGTTTGTATTTTTTGGTAAATATTCGGTGAAATTTTCGCGGGGATGACGTGTTTTGAACCGCCCGCCGCATACTTGGAGTCGTAATCATAAAAATTGTGTCCCTGCGGCACCACTTCCGTGACGCCGAGCGGCGTTTCGCCCATGACACCGCAGGTGAGCTCGCGACCGTAAACATAGCGCTCGACGATCACCTCCTCGCCGTAACGCCACTCAGGCGAGCTGACGATCTGCGGCGGATGCGCCTGATCTTCCGTGACGATGACGACGCCGAAACTCGACCCCTCGCGGACGGGCTTCACCACATAGGGCGGCCTCATCGGATGCGTCGAGGGAAAGGCGAAACGGTTGACCACCTGCGATTCGGCGACCGGAATGCCGGCGGCGGCAGCGACACGCTTCGCCTTGGCCTTGTCCATCGCCAGCGCCGAGGCAAGCACGCCCGAATGCGTATAAGGGATTTCGAGATATTCGAGGATGCCCTGAATGGTGCCGTCCTCGCCGAACGGGCCGTGAAGGGCATTGAAGACGACATCGGGTTTCAGCGCGGCAAGTTTCTCGGAAACGTCACGCGCCACGTCGATGCGCGTCACGTCGAAGCCTTCCGCCTCGAGGGCTTCTGCGCAAGCCTTTCCCGAGGAAAGGCTGACGGGCCTTTCCGAGGAAAATCCGCCCATCAGGACAGCGACATGCTTGCGACTCATCAACACCCCCAAAAATAACTTTCATTTTCGAAATCGACGCTTGCGCGAAGCTGTCTGCGCCGTTTCAGGCCTTTGTCCGACCTGGGTGCATTAGAGCATCATTATGGTTAATGAAGTGTTTACTTTCGTTAACTCCATATTGCCGCGCCCATGATTTTTTAACCTTCGCGTCTTCGGGAGTGTCGGAGCGAAGGTGCCCGCCGATCCGTGGAAACAGAAGAGCCCGCGCGGAAAAACCGCGCGGGCTCAATGGGATAGTTCGATGTCCTGTAGTCAGTCGGCGTCGTCGAGGAATTTCCAGACGAGTCCGCCAAGCGCCCCACCCGCAAGCGGCGCAATCCAGAACAGCCAGAGCTGCTGCAGCGCCCAGCCGCCGACGAAAAGCGCCTGGCCGGTGGAACGCGCCGGATTGACCGAGGTGTTCGTCACGGGGATAGAAGCGAGATGGATCAGCGTCAGTCCGAGGCCGATCGCAAGCGGCGCGAAGCCGGCAGGCACCCGGCTGCTGGTCGATCCCAGGATGATGATCAGGAAGAACATGGTCAGCAGCACTTCGATCAGCAGCGCCGAAAGCAGTGAATAACCGCCCGGAGAATGATCGCCATATCCGTTGGCGGCAAAGCCGCCGAGTTCGAAACCCGCCTTGCCGCTGGCGATGAGATAAAGCAGCGCCGCCGCGGCGATGGCGCCGACAACCTGCGCGACGACATAGGGAACGAGGCGCGCCGCGGGAAACCGTCCGGCAACAGTTAGGCCGAGGGAGACGGCGGGATTGAAATGACCGCCTGAGATGCCGCCCACGGCATAGGCCATGGTGAGCACGGTCAGACCGAACGCAAAGGCCACGCCGACAAAACCGATCCCCAGCTCGGGATAGGCCGCGGCCAGCACGGCGCTGCCGCATCCGCCGAAGACCAGCCAGAACGTGCCGAGAAACTCGGCAACTAAACTCTTTTGCATGCGCGCCTCCTTAACCTCAACCAAGAGTTTAAGTGAATCCGTTACAATTCGATTCCGGTCAAGCGCGCGGACATTGCCGCGGCAAGCTTCACGCAAGGATCGAGAAGCGGGTGGAGATGCGTGCGGTACCTGCGGCGCAAGGAGACGTTTTCTCAGGCCTGAAATTGCGTTAAGACCCGCCGGCCTCCCAAGGCGATTCATAAAAATACTGATTGGATTGAAAATGACAGACGCGATCTCCGCATCGCCGACTCCTGCCTCGAACAGCGCGCAAGTCAATTCCCCGGCTCGCGTCCTCATCGCCAGCCTTGTCGGCACCACCATCGAATTCTTTGACTTCTACGTCTATGCGACGGCAGCCGTCCTCGTCTTCCCGCATCTCTTCTTCCCGGCAAGCGATTCGAACGCCGCAACGCTGCAGTCGCTCGTCACTTTCTCGATCGCCTTCTTCGCCCGCCCCATCGGCGCCGTGGTGTTCGGTCATTTCGGCGATCGCATCGGCCGTAAGGCGACGCTCGTCGCCGCGCTGATGACGATGGGGCTTTCGACCGTCTTGATCGGCATGCTGCCAGGCTATGATGCGATCGGCATCGCCGCGCCGCTATTGCTGGCGCTTTGCCGCTTCGGTCAGGGCCTCGGCCTCGGCGGCGAATGGGGCGGCGCCGTCCTGCTTGCCACCGAAAACGCTCCTCCCGGCAAGCGCAGCTGGTACGCCATGTTCCCGCAGCTCGGCGCGCCGATCGGCTTCATCCTTTCCTCCGGCTTCTTCCTCATCCTGGCGGAAACGATGAGCAACGAGGATTTCCTCGACTATGGATGGCGCATTCCCTTCATCGCCAGCCTCGCCCTCGTCGCCGTCGGCCTCTATGTCCGCCTGAAGATTGCCGAGACACCGGAATTCCGCAAAGCCGTCGAAAAGCACGAGCGCGTCGCCGTGCCGATCGAGGTGGTCTTCCGCGGTCATCTGCGCAGCCTGATCCTCGGCACCTTCATTGCCGTCGCGACCTTCGTGCTGTTCTACCTCATGACAGTCTTCACGCTCTCCTGGGGCACGACACCCTTGGAAAAGGGTGGGCTCGGTTATACGAGAGAACAGTTTCTGGTCGTCCAGCTTGTCGGCGTCGTCTTCTTCGGCCTGACGATCCCGCTCTCCGGCTGGCTCTCCGATCTCTATTCGCGCCGTACCATCCTGACGCTGACGACGATTGCCATCGCGATCTTCGGCTTCTTCTACGCCACGCTGTTGACCAGCGGTCTCACAGGCGCCTTCCTATGCTCGATCATCGGCCTCGCCTTGATGGGCTTCACCTACGGTCCGATCGGCGCTGCCCTTGCCGCGCCCTTCCCGACCATGGTGCGCTACACCGGCGCCTCGATGACCTTCAACCTCGGCGGCATCTTCGGCGCTTCACTTGCTCCTTATATCGCCACCTGGCTCGCCACCCATTACAGCCTCGATTATGTCGGCTACTACCTCGCCGCCTCGGCGGTGATTTCGCTGGTCTGCATCCGGCTGTCGGGCCGCGAGGAAGTCTGAACCTCGAGTAGCAAGTCAACAACAAGCCGCGACGGCCACCGTCGCGGCTTTTTTATTGATGCCGTGAGCACTTCCGGTTAACCGGAACACTCACGGCAAAACGGGGAACAGATCATGCGATGCCTCATTACCGGCGCAGCCGGCTTTGTCGGTGGGCCTCTCGTCGAAAGACTGCACGGAGAGCGGATATGCGAGCTTGTGGTGACGACGCGATCTGCAACCGCCAGCTTCCCGACATCTGTGCGGCATTTCCCCATCGAGATAACAAGCGAAACCGATTGGGCGGCAGTTCTCGAAGGTGTTGATGTCATTGTCCATCTCGCCGCTCGTGTTCACATCATGAACGACCGCGCAGCCGATCCGCTCGCGGAATTTCGTCGGATCAACACCGCCGCCACGTTGAACCTCGCCGAGCAGGCCGCCCGCGCGGGGGTAAAGAGGTTCGTCTTCATTAGCAGCATCAAGGTCAATGGTGAGGAGAACGAAAGGCCCTTCCGACACGACGATACGCCAATGCCGATCGACCCCTATGGCATCTCGAAGCTGGAAACTGAAATCGGGCTGCATGAAATCGCCGCTCGAACAGGCATGGAGGTCGTCGTCATTCGCCCGCCGCTCGTCTATGGACCCGGCGCGAGGGGCAATTTTTCCCTGCTCGTCGGACTTGTCCGGAAGAGGATACCGCTCCCCTTCGCGTCGCTGAAGAACCGCCGAACACTGGTCGCGCTTCCAAATCTCGTCGATCTGATCATCACCGCGATGAAGCATCCCGGGGCAGCCGGCGAGACCTTTCTCGCAGGCGATGGAGAAGATCTTTCGACTCCGGGGCTTATCGAAGGGATTGCCGCAGGGCTGGGTGTCAAACCGATGCTGCTCCCCTTTCCCCCCGCCTTGTTGCAGATGGGCGCGAGAGTCACGAGAAAGGACGCCGTCTACCAACGTCTTTGTGGCTCCCTCCAGGTCGACATATCCCGTGCCCGCGACGTGCTTGGCTGGTCGCCCCTGGTCACGCCGCGCGAAGGCCTGAAGCTTGCGGTGAAGTAACCGTTACTCGCTCGTCACACCCTGAAACGGGTGCACCTCACGGCCGGGCATGAAGACGCCGAGACGTTTGATTTCCCATTCGAGCTTGATGCCGTCTTTTTCGAAGACCTCGCGGCGCACCTGTTCGCCGAGATATTCGAGGTCGTAGCCGGTCGCCTGCCCCATGTTGATCATGAAATTGCAGTGCAGCGACGACATCTGCGCTCCGCCGATGACGAGGCCGCGGCAGCCTGCCTCGTCGATCAGTTTCCAGGCCGAATGGCCGGCGGGGTTCTTGAAGGTCGACCCGCCGGTCTTTTCACGCACCGGCTGCACCGTCTCGCGATGATTGCGCACGGCGTCCATCTCGGCGCGGATCTGCGCGCGCTCTTCCGGATAGCCCTCGAACAGCACGGAGGTGAAGATCAGATCTGTCGATGCGGTCGAATGCCGGTAGGAATAGCCCATCTCGGCATTGGAAAGCACATGCTTGTCGCCCTTGCGGTCGACCGCATGGACTTCGATCAGCCGCTCGCGCGTCTCCACGCCATTGGCCCCGGCATTCATGCGCGCCGCGCCACCGATGCCGCCGGGAATGCCGTAGAAGAAATGGAAGCCGCCGATGCCGTTGTCCATCGCCATCGCCGCCACATGTTTATCAGGGCAGATGGCGCCGGCCAGGATGCGGTTTTCGCCGGCGAGCTCGACGAAGCCGAACCCCTTGGCCGACAGGCGCAGCACGACGCCGGGAATGCCGCCATCGCGTACCAGGATGTTGGAGCCGACGCCGACCACCGTCAGCGGTACCTCTTCCGGCAATATCTTCAGGAAGGCGATGAGATCGTCGATGTCATGCGGCTGGAACATCAGCTCGGCCAGGCCGCCGGCCCTGAACCAGGTGACACGGTCCATCGGCGCATCCGGCGTGATACGGCCGCGGATATCCTTTACACCCTCTCCGAGAGACGCGAGAAGCTTTTCCCCATTCACCTGTTTCATACGGACTTTCCCGATAGGCCTTCCAGTTGCTTGGGCAGCGCCGCTGCCCAGGATGTGATGCTCCCAGCCCCCAACAGAACCACGAAATCGCCAGGCTTTGCAACCTCCGCGACCATCTGCGGCAAAAGCTCCGCCGAGGTGAGAAAGCGGGCGTCGCGATGGCCGCCGGATTTTATGCGCGAAACCAGCGACACGGAATCGATACCCTCGATCGGATCCTCCCCCGCTGCATAGACAGGTGCCAGGAAGATGCTGTCGGCATCGTTGAAGCAGGCGGCGAATTCCTCGAACAGGCTCGCAAGACGACTATAGCGGTGCGGCTGGTGGACCGCGATGATGCGCCCCTTGCAGGATTCGCGGGCAGCGCGCAGCACCGCCTTGATCTCGACGGGATGGTGACCGTAATCGTCGAAGATCTGCACCCCGTTCCATTCGCCGGTCAGCGTGAAGCGCCGCTTGACGCCGCCGAAGGAAGCAAGCCCCTTGGCGATATCGGCGCTCGATATGCCGAGCCGGTTGGCAACGGCAATCGCCGCCGTCGCGTTGGAGATATTATGCCGTCCGGGCATCGGCATGACCAGCCCCTTGAGCTCAATCACCTGGCCGGTGCGGCGGCGGCGGATTTCGACGTCGAAGATCGAGCGCGTGCCGTCGATGCGGACATTCTTGAAGCGCACGTCGGCCTGCGGGTTCTCGCCATAGGTGATGATCTTGCGGTCCTCGATGCGGCCGACCAGCGACTGCACCTCGGGATGGTCGAGGCACATGACGCCGAAGCCGTAAAACGGCACGTTCTCGACGAACTGCCGGAAGGCGGCGCGCACGGCGTCGAAATTGCCGTAATGGTCGAGATGTTCCGGGTCGATATTGGTGATGACGGCGACATCGGCCGGAAGCTTGAGGAAGGTGCCGTCGGATTCGTCGGCCTCGACCACCATCCACTCGCCCTCGCCCATGCGGGCGTTGGTGCCGTAGGCATTGATGATGCCGCCATTGATGACGGTCGGGTCAAGCCCGCCGGCTTCGAGCAGTGTGGCGACCAGCGAGGTGGTCGTCGTCTTGCCATGCGTGCCGCCGATGGCGATCGCATTGCGGAAGCGCATCAACTCGGCCAGCATTTCAGCACGGCGCACCACCGGCAGCAGCTTTTCGCGCGCGGCGATGAGCTCCGGATTGCTCTTCTTGATCGCCGTCGAGACGACCACGACTTCGGCCTCACCCAGGTTTTCGGCTCGGTGACCGACGAACACCTCGATGCCCTTGTCGCGCAGGCGCTGGACATTGGCACTGTCGGCCTGGTCCGATCCCTGCACCTTGTGGCCGAGATTATGCAGCACCTCGGCGATACCGCTCATGCCGATGCCGCCAATGCCGATGAAATGGACGAGACCGATCGTCTTCGGCAGTTTCATGCGCGTGTCCTCTTGAATTCCGCAATTGTCCGTCCGGCGGCAATAGCCTCAACCATGTCGGCAAGCAAGTTTGCGGCGTCGGGTTTCCCAGCGAGTTTCGCCGCCGCGGCCATGTGCGAAAGCTTTTCCGGATCGTTCATGACAGCCGTCAGGATCGCCGCGATCTTCTCCGGTGAAAGCTCCGACTGGGCGATCACCTTCGCCCCGCCGGTCGCAGCGAGTGCCGCGGCATTCGCCGCCTGGTCGTGATCGAGAGCGTGCGGGTAAGGCACGAGCACGGCAGGCCGCCCGATGACGGAGATTTCCGAAACCGTCGAGGCGCCCGAACGGCAGATGACGAGATGCGCCCTGGCCAGCCTCTCGGCCATGTCGGTAAAGAAGGGTGCGATATCGGCCCCCATCTCCAGCTTGGCGACGCAGCCGCTGACCATCTCCATGTCCTCGGGACGCACCTGCTGGGTGATGCGCAGCCGCACGCGAAGCGCGTCGTCGAGCAGGCTGATCGCCGTCGGCAGCGCCTTGGAAAAATATTGCGCGCCCTGGCTGCCACCGAAGACGACAAGGTTGAAGGCCTCACCCGGATGCGACGGCGTGTAAGGCACCTCGGCCGCGGCAATGATCGCCGGGCGCACGGGATTACCCGTCGTCACCGTCTTGTCTGGAAAGGCGGCACCGCCCTCCGGCAAGAAACCGCCGGCGATGGCCTGCACACGGGTTGCTAAGGCCTTGTTGGCGCGGCCCATCACGGCGTTCTGCTCGTGGATCATCGAGGCCACGCCGAGCCGGGTAGCGGCAAGCAGCGGCGGCACGGTGGGATAACCGCCGAAACCGACGACGATGACCGGCTGCAGCCGCTGGATCAGTTTCTTTGCCGCCCGCATGCCGCTCCAGAGCGTCCACAGCGAGCGGGCCACGGCAACCGGGTTCTTCGAGCCGATCGTCGCCGACGGCACGACATGGATCTCCTCGGCCGGGAACTTTCCGGCATAACGCTCGGCTCGGCTGTCCGTGACGAGATGCACCGAATAGCCGCGCTCCTTCAGCTTGAAGGCCAGAGCCTCCGCCGGGAACACATGGCCGCCGGTTCCCCCGGCGGCAAGCAGCACGATGCCTTTGCTCATAGTCTTCTACTCCGCCGGCATGCCGTGCGGGACGCGGAAGAGGCTCCGGTCCTGCGCGCGTTTTTCCGGTCGATGCCGCGTCAGCGCCAGGATGAAGCCGGCGGTGACGCAGATCGCCACCATGGACGAGCCACCATAGGAAATCAGCGGCAGCGTCATGCCCTTCGCCGGCAGCAGTTCGAGATTGACGCCGATATTGATGATCGACTGGATGCCCATCTGCAGCACGAGGCCGGCGACGGCGAAGCGATTGAAGTCGTTGCGCTCGCGATAGGCATGCGAGAGGCCGCGCAGCACCAGCACGGTAAACAGCGCAACGAGCGCCATGCAGAAGACGATCCCGAATTCTTCGGCAGCGACCGAGAAGATGAAGTCGGTATGCGCATCCGGGATGATGCGCTTGACGATACCCTCACCCGGTCCCTGGCCGAACCAGCTGCCGCGGATGATCGCCTCGCGCGCGGTGTCGATCTGGAAAGTATCACCCTCGCCGGTCATGAACTTGTCTATTCGGCCGGCGACGTGCGGGAAGACGTAATAGGCGCTGAGCAGGCCACCGGCGCCGCCGATACCGAGCAGCATGATCCAGATCCATGGCATGCCGGCCATGAAGAACATCCCGCCCCAGACGGCCGTGGTCAGGATGGTCTGGCCGAGGTCCGGCTGCGCGATAAGAAGTGCCGCAACGATGCCGAACAGGATGATCGCAAAGAGATTGCCGGGGATCTCCGGCTGGCGCGCATGTTCGGCAAACAGCCAGGCGCAGACCACGACGAAGGCGGGCTTCATGAATTCCGACGGCTGGATGGAAAGGCCGGCGATCCAGATCCAGCGCCTGCCACCCTTGACCTCCTGCCCGACGAAGAGCACCAGCACCATCATGGCGACGGAGATGATCAGGATCAGGATAGCGGTTCGCCGCACCTGGCGCGGCGTCAGGAACGACAGCCCGAGCATGACGCCGATCGAGGGGATCATGAAGGCCGCATGGCGCTTGACGAAGTGGAAGGGTTCGAGCCCGATGCGCTCGGCGACCGCAGGAGATGCCGCAAACGACAGCATGAAGCCGATGCCCATCAGGAAGATGAACATCGCCAGGAAGAAGCGGTCGATGGTCCAGAACCAATCGGCCAGAGGCCCACGTTCCGCGCGGCTTACCATGTCATTTCTCTCCTGTTGCCGGACCGATCAGCATCGCAATCCCGTCAAGCGCTGCCACGTGGCCGACGAAGGCATCGCCCCTGACTTCGAAGTTCTTATACTGGTCGAAGCTTGCGCAAGCCGGGGATAACATCACCGCTGAAGCAACGTTCTCGTCGCGTTCGGCATCGGCTGCCGCATGCGCGACCGCGCGCTCCAACGTGCCCGAGATCTCGTAAGGCACGGCCTCGCCGAGCGTCGCTGCGAATTCCGCGGCCGCCTCGCCGATCAGATAGGCCTTGGCGATGCGCGGAAAATAGGGAGCGAGCGTCGTGATGCCGCCAGCCTTCGGCAGGCCGCCGGCGATCCAATAGATGCGATCATAGCTCGAAAGAGCCGGTGCTGCGGCATCGGCATTGGTCGCCTTGGAATCGTTGATGAAAACGACGCGGCCACGCTGTCCAACCGGCTGCATGCGGTGCTTGAGTCCGGGGAACGAGGCAAGGCCGGCGCGGATGTCGTCGGCGGAAACCCCGACAGCGAGGCAGGCGGCGACGGCGGCGGCGGCGTTCTGCGCATTATGGCTGCCGCGCAGCGTCTGGATACCGTCGAGATCGGCGAAAGGCAGCATAGCGCCGCCGGCGGCCTGGATGAGTTTGGTGCCCTCGGCATAAATGCCGTCCGCCACCACGTTGCGGCGCGAAATGCGGACCACTTTGACGCCTGCCCGCTGGACGCGGTCAGCGATCAAGGCGGAATGGCTGTCGTCGACGCCGACAATCGCGACATCGCTGCCGGCGACCAGCCGTTCCTTGATATCGGCATAATGCTGCATCGTGCCGTGACGGTCGAGATGATCGGGCGTCAGGTTGAGCAGGATTCCGGCCGACGGGTCCAGCGTCGGCGCCAGATCGATCTGGTAGGAGGAGCATTCGACGACGTAAAAGCGCTCGGCCCTCGGCGGATCGAGGGTCAGCACCGCCGTGCCGATATTGCCGCCAAGCTGCGTGTCGTAGCCTGATGACCTCAGGATATGGGCGACCAGCGCCGTCGTGGTCGACTTGCCGTTGGTGCCTGTTATGGCGATGAAGGGGCAGTCCGGCGCATGAGCGCGGCGCTCGCGCACGAAGAGCTCGACGTCGCCGACGATATCGACGCCCGCCGCACGCGCAAGATCGACCGTCCAGTGCGGCTTCGGATGGGTGAGCGGCACGCCGGGTGACAGCACGAACAGCGTCTGCTGGCTCCAGTCGATGTTGTGCAGGTCTTCCGTTCTGATGCCTTCGGCCGCAGCCTTGGCGACGCTGTCGGGATTGTCGTCCCAGGCGGTCACGTCGGCACCGCCTGATATCAGCGCCCGGGCAGTGGCAAAGCCGGAGCCGCCGAGCCCGAAGAGCGCGACCTTCCTGTCCTTGAGCGTCGTGACCGGGATCATCGCCGCCTCACCGGAGCTTCAGCGTCGAGAGACCGAGCATGGCAAGGCCGACGGCGACGATCCAGAAGCGGATCACCACCTGGCTCTCGGTCCAGCCCTTCTTCTCGAAGTGATGATGGATCGGCGCCATCAGGAAGACGCGCCGGCCGGTCATCTTGAAGAAGCCGACCTGGATGATGACCGAGAGCGTCTCGATGACGAAGAGGCCGCCGATGATTGCCATGACGATCTCGTGTTTGGTGGCGACGGCGACGGTGCCGATCGTGCCGCCGAGCGCCAACGACCCGGTGTCGCCCATGAAGATGGCGGCCGGCGGAGCATTGAACCAGAGAAAGCCGAGGCCGGCGCCGATGACGGCGCCGAGCACGACGGCGAGCTCGCCGGTGCCGGGCACGAAATTGATCTGCAGGTAGTTCGCAAACACCACGTTGCCGGCGAGATAGGCGATGACGCCGAAGGAGGCGGCTGCAATCATCACAGGCACGATGGCAAGTCCGTCGAGACCGTCCGTCAGATTGACGGCATTGCCGGCCCCGACGATGACGAAGCCGCCGAAGACGACGAACATGATGCCGATATTGATCATGAAGTCCTTGAAGAAGGGAAAGGCAATCGAGGAGCCGAAGGTCGAGCCGGCAATCCCCGAGGCAAGGGCGGTGCGCATCATGAAATAGACGGCGATGCCGGCGATGACGAATTCGATGCCGAGACGCGCCTTGCCGGAAAAGCCCATGTGGCTCTGCTTCGTGACCTTAAGATAATCGTCGTAGAAGCCGATCGCGCCGAAGCCCAGCGTCACCAGCAGCGTGGCGACGACATAGACGTTGGAAAGATCGGCCCAGAGCAGCGATGCGCCGACGATGCCGGCGAGGATCATCAGCCCGCCCATGGTCGGCGTGCCAGCCTTCTTGAAATGCGTCTGCGGCCCGTCGGCGCGGATCGGCTGGCCCTTGCCCTGCCGGATGCGCAGCGAATTGATGATCGTCGGTCCGAACAGGAAGACGATCAGTGCTGAGGTGAAGAGAGCAGCCCCCGTGCGGAAGGTAATATATCTGAACAGGTTCAGAAATTTGAAATATTCCGACAGTTCGACAAGCCAGATCAGCATTCAGGGCCCCTTGTTTACCCGATCAAAATTCGCGTTGCGTGTCGGCAAATGCCGGGAACTTGTCAAGGAGCGCGGCGACGATCTTGCCGAAACCGATGCCCAGAGACGATTTCACCATCAACACGTCGCCTGGCGCGACCGAGTTCAATACATAGTCCGTCAATTCGTCCGTGTTCTCGCGATATTCGACGTGGACGCTTTCCGGCAACGATTCCTTCAGCGCAGCCATCTCGGCTCCAGCCAGCCAGACATGCTCGATGCCGGCCGCAAGCAGGGGCACGGCAAGGTCGGTATGGACCTTCTGCGCATACTCGCCCATCTCCAGCATGTCGCCGAGCACGGCGATACGGCGTCCGCGGCCGGTCGGCTCGGAGGCCGCCAACAGCGCGATCGCCGCGCGCATCGAGGCTGGATTCGCATTGTAGCTCTCGTCGATCAGCGTGAAGCTGCCGCCGCCGATTAAAAGCCGATGGCGCTTGCCCCTGCCCTTTTCCGGCCTCAGCGTCGCAAGCGCTTCGATCGCCTTCTGCATATCGGCGCCGACGATCCTGACGACCCCGAGTGCTGCGAGCGCATTCTCGGCGATATGGCGGCCCGGCGCGCCGAGCGCGACTTCCAGCGTCTCGCCACCAATCGTCAGCCACAGCGTCGAATTCTCGTCGGAGCCATTGAATTCTGCGAGCCGGAATTCGGCCTTGGCATGCTGGCCGAAGGAATGGATATGCTCGATGCCGAGCGATTGCGCCGTGCGGTCGAGGAAATTGAACTGGTCGTTGTCGCGATTGAGCACGACATGGCCGCCGGGTTCGAGCCCCTCGAAGATCTCGGCCTTGGCAGCGGCGATTTCCTTGATGTTCTTGAAATTGCCGAGATGCGCCGGCGCGATCGTCGTGATGATGGCGACATCGGGACGGATCATCCCCACCAGCGGCCGGATCTCGCCGGGATGGTTCATTCCGACTTCGAAGACGCCATAATCCGTATCCTCAGGCATGCGCGCCAGCGTCAGCGGCACGCCCCAATGATTGTTGAAGGAGGCGACGGAGGCGTGCACCTTGCCGGAGGGCGACAGCACATGCCGCAGCATTTCCTTGGTGGTCGTCTTCCCCACAGATCCGGTCACCGCGATGATCCGGGCCCGCGAGCGCTCGCGCGAGGCAAGGCCGAGCCGGCCAAGTGCCGCGAGCACGTCTTCCACGACGATCATCGGCACCGTCAGGCGGCCCATGGCGGGAAGCCTCGCCTCGCTGACGACGAGAAGGGAAGCGCCGTTCGCCGTCGCCATCGATGCGTAGTCGTGACCGTCGACACGGTCGCCCTTGATCGCGAAGAAGGCTTCGCCTGGATTAATCGAGCGGCTGTCGATGGAAATGCCGGTGATGCCTTCTGGCAGCGTGCCGAAAGGGCGCCCCGCCATCGCTGCGATCATGTCTTCCGTCGTCCAGAGCCAGCTCAAGATTTCAACTCCTCCAAGGCCTTGCGCACCTCCGCATGATCGGAGAACGGCAGGGTGACGCCGCCGATCGTCTGCCCTTCCTCATGCCCCTTGCCGGCGACGATCAGCGTATCGCCGGATCTCAGCATGCCAACAGCCTCGCGGATCGCCGTGGCGCGATCGGCGATTTCCGCGGCGCAGCCTGCTGCTGCCATGATCTCCGCCCGGATCGAGGCCGGCTCCTCAGAACGCGGATTATCGTCTGTGACTATAACGACGTCGGCAAGTCGGCAGGCGATTTCGCCCATGATCGGCCGTTTGCCGCGGTCACGGTCGCCGCCGCAGCCGAAAACGACGATGACGCGGCCGGTGGTGAAGGGTCTGACCGAGCCCAGCACATTTTCCAGCGCATCCGGCTTGTGGGCGTAGTCGACATAGGCGAGCGCGCCGTCTTTTGTATGGCCGACGAGTTCGAGACGGCCGGACGCGCCGACGAGCTTCTCGAGCGCGGCCATCGCAACCTTCGCCTCAACGCCGGTCGACATGGCAAGCCCCGCTGCGACCAGCGCGTTGGCCACCTGAAAATCGCCGGCCAGCGGAATGTCCACCTCGAAGATCTCGCCGCCGATATGGATTTCGGCCATCTGCTTGTGGCGGAAGTGCTCGACGCGCTTCAACGAGAGGTAATCGCCCTTTCGCCCAACGGTACGAATGTCGTGACCGGCATCGGTCGCGGCCTTGATCGCCTGCGCCGACCACGGATCGTCGGCGAAGATCACTGCCGGTGACCCCTTCGGCAACAGCGTATCGAAAAGCCGCATCTTGGCGGCCATATAGGCCTCGATCGTGGGATGATAATCCATGTGGTCCCGGCCGAGATTGGTGAAGGCGGCGGCAGCAAGCTTCACCCCGTCGAGCCGGCACTGGTCGAGGCCGTGGCTGGACGCTTCCATCGCGGCATGCGTTACGCCTTCTTGAGCGAGTTCCGCCAGCAGCGCGTGCAGAGACACCGGATCGGGCGTCGTCAGCGAGCCATATTCGTTGCGCGTCGGCGAAACGACGCCCGTCGTGCCGATCATCGCAGCCGCGTGGCCCGCATGCGCCCAGATCTGCCGGGTGAAAGAAGCGACGGAGGTTTTGCCCGCCGTGCCGGTGACGGCGACCATGGTATCGGGCTGCTTGCCGTGGAAACGCGCGGCGGCGATGGAAAGGAAGCGGCGCGGCTCCTTGACCGCAAGCACGGGGATCGAAGCATCGACGGCTTGGGAGGCGATCGCGACGGCAGCGCCACGGCCGGCGGCATCCGCGATGAAGCCTGCGCCGTCCGCCTTGGTGCCGGCGACTGCGACGAAGGCATTGCCAGGCGCCACCTTGCGGCTATCCGAAGACAGGCCTGAGATATCAAGCAAGCCTGCCGGGCCTTCGAGCTGTGCTTCAAGTTCCGGAAACTGATCTCCGGCCAGGTCTCGCAATTTCATCGAACGCACTTTTCTCTCTTGAAGCCGGTTCACCCCTCGCGAATCGGCGTCGATATTCATTCACACTCAATAAGACACCAGCAAGGCCGATCCGCCCTCCCCGAATTTCGGCTCGATGCCGAGAATGGGGGCCGCGCGGCTGATGATCTCACGAGCGATCGGGCCGGCGGTGCCGGCGGAGATCGTTCCGCCATATTGCTTCTCACCGGTCTTCGGCTCGTCGCAGAAGGTGATCACGGCATATTTGGGATCATTGATCGGGAATGCGGCAATGAAGGAATTGAAGTTCAGCGTCGCCGAATAACGCCCGTTCACCACCTTGTCGGCCGTACCGGTCTTGCTGCCGACGGCAAAGCCCGGCACGCGGGCAACACGCCCGGATCCCTTGTAGCCGTTGAAATCAAGGAGATAGCGGATGTTGTCGCTGGTCGACTTCTTGATCACCTGCGTAGCGATCTGATCGGCCTGTTCGCGCGTGCGCGGCAGGAATGTCGGCTCGATCAGCTTGCCGCCATTGACGAGGGCGGCGGCGGCCACCCCTGTCTGCAGCGCCGTCGTCGAGACGCCATGGCCGAAGGAAATCGTGATCGAATTGATCTTCTTCCAAACGCGCGGCTGGCTCGGCATCTTCACTTCGGGCAGTTCCGTCTGCATCTTCGTCAAGAGGCCGAACTTGGTCAGATAGTCCTTCTGCGCATCGATGCCGACGATGTCGATGACGCGCGCCGTACCGATATTCGAAGAATATTGGAAAATCTCGGGAACAGTCAGCCAGCGGCGCTGCCCGTGAAAATCGTGGATGGTGAAGCCGCCGATATAGATCGATTTGCTGGCATCGAAACTGTCGGTCATCTTCACCTTGCCGCTATCGAGCGCCATGGCCAGCGAAAAGGTCTTGAAGGTCGAGCCCATTTCGAAGGTGCCGTTGGTCATCCGGTTGAGCCAACCGTCCTTGGCGCCTTCCTGCGGATCGTTCGGATCGAAATCCGGCGCCGATGCCATCGCCAGCACTTCTCCCGTATGCACGTCGATGACCGCGGCACCGGCGCCCTTGGACTGGAAGTTGTTGACGGCGTTGACGACCGCGTCCCGCACGATGTTCTGCACGCGCAGGTCGATCGATAGCCGCACCGGCTCGAGCGGCTGGTCGCTGGTCATGCCGACCGAGGCGAGATCGGCAAGCCCCTGGTCGTCGATAAATTTCTCCATGCCGGCGACACCGCGGTTGTCGATGTTGACGTAACCGAGGATGTGCGCGGCGGTCGAGCCGCCCGGATAGAAGCGGCGCTTCTCCGGCCGGAAGCCGATGCCGGGAATGCCGAGCGCCAGGATCTGGCTCTGCTGCTTCGGCGTCAGCTGCCGGCGCAGCCAGGCGAAATGCGAGGTCTTGACCGAGAGCTTCTTATAAGTGTCCCTGACGTCGAGTTCGGGCAGCACCGTTGCAAGCTTCTCCACTGCCTCGTCGGCGTCGACGATCTTGTTCGGCTCGGCAAACAGCGAGACGGTGCGGATGTCGGTCGCCAGTACCTCGCCGTTGCGGTCGAGAATGTCCGGGCGCGAGGCCATCAGCCGGTCGGGCGGGAGAATGCTGGAGACGACCTCCTGATCCTTCATCGCATATTCGACGAGACGGCCGCCGATGACGGCGTAGACGCCCATGAAGCCAAGGATCAGCAGGCCGACGCGGCTTTTTGCCTGCCCGGATTTCTTCTTGCGCGATCCCTCGATCGCCAGGCCGGCGGGGGAAGGACCGCCGAACCGGTTATAGACGCCGGCGGAGAAATGCGCCTGGCTCTTCAAAACCATGATGCGGGAAAGAAACGACATTATTCCTCCACCGATCCGGTTTCGATCTGGTCTGCATCTTCTGCCTCGCCGCGTGGCGCTGACATCGGAATGGGCTGCGCCTTGGCGTTGGCTTGCGCGCCCTTGGCGGTGTCCGGTGCGCCTTTGGCGCTGGCCACGGTCGCGCTCTTGGCGCTGGCCACGGTCGTGCCTTTGGCGCTGGCCTTGGCCTCCGTCACGTCAGGCACGGGAACCTCGGATTTCAGCATCGGCAATTCCTTGGCATGCACGAGCGCCGTCGATTCCGTCGGCTGCAGCTTCAATTCGTCATTATAGGACTTGACCAGCCGCTCCAGCCGGTTCGGCTGCGATTGCAGCGCCCAGTCGGCCTTGAGAAGGTCGATCGTGTCCTTCTCAAGCTTGATCTCGGCTTCGAGGCGATGAACCTCCTCGAGCTTCAATTCGGCGCGGTGCTTGATCGTGTAGGTCACGGCGGCGGTGGCCGTCATGACGCCGATAAGCATGAGATCGAAGGTTTTCAGCATATCAACCACCAAGCTTTCCGAGACTGGCAAGATTGGGAAACCCAAAGAGCGACATATCCGCGGCTTCGGCGGCGGCGTCCGTCCTCAGGCCAGCGCGCAGCTTGGCGGAGCGGGCGCGCGGATTGATCTCGGCCTCCGCCTCGCTTGCCGAAACCATCGCCTTGCCGATAGCCGCAAAAGTTGCCGCTCGCTCATGCGCGACCGGCAGATGCCGTGAACCCGACGCCTTGCCGGCGCGGTCGGAGAAGAATTTCTTGACGATGCGGTCTTCCAGCGAATGAAAGGTGACGACGACGAGCCGCCCGCCGGGCTTCAGCGCCGTTTCCGCCGCAAACAGCGCCTGCGCCAGTTCGCCGAGCTCGTCATTGACGAAGATGCGCAATGCCTGGAAGACGCGCGTTGCCGGATGGATCTTGTCCTTCATCTTGCGCGGCGTAACGAGCTCGATGAGACCGGCGAGATCGCGCGTCGTCTCAAATGGCTTTTCGGCGCGACGCTTCTCGATCGCATGCGCGATGCGCGGCGCCTGGCTTTCTTCGCCGAGAAAATGGAAGATGCGGATGAGATCGGCGACCTTGGCGCGGTTGACGACATCGGCGGCCGAAACACCTTCGGCGGACATGCGCATGTCGAGCGGTCCGTTCTTCTGGAAGGAGAAGCCGCGCTCGGCCTCGTCGATCTGCATGGAGGAGACGCCGATATCGAGCACGACACCATCGAGCCCGCCCTGCGGCGCATGATCGGCGAGATGCGAGAATTGCGAATGAACAAGCTTGAGACGACCACCATGGGCGGCGACCATCGCCTGCCCCGATGCAATCGCCGTCGGATCGCGGTCGAGCGCAATCACCTCGGCGCCGGCCGCAAGGATGGCCGAGCTGTAACCGCCCGCACCGAATGTACCATCGAGGATGAGCTTGCCGGGCGCGGGCGCCAGCGCCGCAAGCACTTCTTCGAGTAGAACAGGAATGTGACGAACCGGTCCGCCACCGGCATCAGTTGAACCTCCGCCAGGATTCGCCACCATTCCGTTCCCTCGTTCTTTCAGGAACGCTTGCCCGCCAGCTTGCGCTCCCCTCGTGCTTGCGCCTGTGCGGCCACAAAAGCCTGCGGCTGCCAGAGCTGAAAATGATCCGCCCGACCGACGAAGGTCACTTCGTCCGAGATACCGGTAAAGCCGCGAATGAAATCCGTGACCATCAGCCGCCCCTCGGCATCGAGCTTCATGAAGACCCCGCCTCCATGAATGAGAAGCGACATCTCGTTCGCATCCGGCGAAAACGGATCCTCCGCAGCAATCTGCCGTTCGAATCTTTCGAGAAGATCCGGACCGCCGATGCTGATCGCCGGAAACACAAAGTCCTGGAAGCAATAGAGCTCCTGAACATTGCGCTGCGCCAGCACGGAACGAAAAGCCGAAGGCACGGAAACCCTGCCCTTGGCATCGATCCTGTTGGTCGCGTTCGAAAGGAAGCGGTTCATGACACGAAACATCCGTTCCCGCAGGGATCCGGACCAAAAGACGCCCGAAACTCCCGATATCAGGCACAGCTTCGCAAGCCGGATGAGCCAAAACCCCTCCGACGCTTCCGGAGAGGAAGACGCCTTTGCTTTGCGATGAATGGGCAGGTGATTGCCCTGGTGCAGTGCGCATTTGGGATAGCATGGGACCATATGGGCGTCAATGGGATACGCCCATTTTGCAATGGACGCATGATCAAAAATTTATAAGCCGTTAAGTTTAACAAAGGGTTAGCATCGCCATCTTACAAACGACACGTAGTGGTGGCTAAGCGAGAAAAATCAACCCCTGAATGCATTAACATCCGCTCGATAACAGTCAGTTTCAGCGACTTACGGTGAAAATCCGGCCGACGCGCCGCAAGATGTTAATCGCCAGTTGGCCTGTAAGCCGGGTTCTGTAAGGCTCCGGCGTGAACCGGAACGTGGCAGCCATTCCTCTGGGACAGCGTTCGCACGCTGCCTCGCGCAACCCACCCGGATGACTGGCCTGGAAACCAGCCGGAAGGCCTTTCGGCCTGCCGCGTCATCCCTATTCGGTCTTGCTCCCGGTGGGGTTTACCGTGCCATTTCCGTTGCCGGAGATGCGGTGGGCTCTTACCCCACCCTTTCACCCTTACCTGTCATGACAGGCGGTTTGCTTTCTGTGGCACTTTCCCTGAGGTCGCCCTCGCCGGACGTTATCCGGCACCGTGTTTCCGTGGAGCCCGGACTTTCCTCACCCTACCGCCTTTCGGCATTGGTAAAGCGCGGCTGCCCAGCCAACTGGCAGGGCTCCCATAAACGAGAGAGATCGCAATTGCTATCGAAATAAATGATATCGCTTGGAGCTATTCCAGCAAAAATGCGCAGCGGTTTTGCGTCCGCAATTGCGTAGGAACAAAAGAGAGAGCACTTCCGTGATTCGGAGAAAAACGGAAATGCTCTAGCGAAATTGCGGTGTGAAATCCGTGGAGTAGCCCTCTTCGCCGATTCCGCCTGATAAAAGCAGCTCGGCCCCAAGCCGGCCGATTTCGTCCGAGCTCTTGGCCGACGTGCCGGCGCAGCCCGTCAGCACCGCGATCTCGGGCGAGGAAGTATAGCCAATCATCGGATAGCCGCTTTCCGTATGCGACACGACGCAAGCGGCCGTCGAAATCGAAAGCGGCACGATATTGGGCACAAGACCTTCAACGATGCGTTTGAGATGCGCGCGCACCGTATCGCGCCCCTCGGTCTTGAACCAGGCGCGCATCTCCGCTTCGTCGCTAAGCGCCAGATCGTCAGGATCGCCGCCGATCTTCAGGTAAAATTTGCCGTTGGGATACTGGATCGGCGGCAGCAGGTAGATATCGATGCCGGGCGCCCTGAGAATGAGCGACGGCATCGCGGCCAGGCGCACCGCGTCGGCCTCGCTTACTTCAAAGAGCGTCACGGTCCGGGCATAAACCGTCATGGCAACCGGCCGCGGCAACAGATTCTTCGCAATGGAAAATCCGCCCGCTGCCAGCAGCACCTTTGCACCGCGATAGGTCAGGCCACCGGCCGTCTCGACGGCGGCCCATCCGCCCTCGCTGCGGATCGAAATGACATGATCGCGGATGACGGCAGCACCTGACTTTTCCGCCAGCAGCGATTGGGCTTTCACAAGCTTGCGCGGACTGATGTGGCCGGCCCCCCTCGCCTCGAAGACGCCCGTGCCCCCATCAGGAAAGGCGAAGAAGGGAAAGGCGGCCTTCAGCCCGGCCTCATCGAGAAGGCTGGTTTCGACGTTCAGCGAAATGGCGGCCCGCCGGGTCTTCTCGATATAATCGCCTCCCGTCGGCGCGACGGCGACGCAGCCCACCTCCCGATAGAAATCGATACCGCTGTCGCGGGCGATCTCGCCATAACGGCCGATCGAGCGGTTGGCGAGCAGTGCCCAATTGCGGTCGGGATCGATGGTACGAGTGATGCGCCCCTCGTCATAATGGCTGGCGAAGACGCCCTGATGCGCCTTGCGATCATCCGGCTCGTCCGGCCCAATCACCGCGACACCGTCCACTTGGCGCGCCAGATGCCGCGCCGCCGCTGCCCCCATCAGCCCGCGGCCGACGACGATGTATTTGAAATCGACTGCCATAACATTTCCCCTCAACCAAAGACCGGCGTCAGCTCGCCGCCGAAATCCTGATCCCCGAGCCTTCCTTCCGCCAGAAGCACCGCTCCCAGCCGCCCGAGCTCGTCGGAGGATTTGGCCGCGACGAAATTGCCGCCGGTCAGCACCGCGATGCGCGGCGACTGCGTAAATCCAGCATAGGGATAACCGGTCGGCGTGAAATTCGCCACACAGGGCGCCGATGTGACAGGGCAGCCGGCAAGCTCCGGCATCAGCTGCAGGGCGACACGCGCGAGATGATCGCGCTCGGGAGCACTGCCGTCGGAACGGAACCACGCGCCGGCATCTTCCAACTGGCTGAAAGAAAGCGCCTCAGTGTCACCACCGAGCTTCAGATAAGTCTTGCCGTCGGGATAACGCACCGGCGGCAGGATATAGATGTGATCCTCTTCTCGGTCACCGAGCACGATCGTCGACGGCATGCCGCCGAAAACCGCCATCTCGCGCTCGCCGAGTTCGTAGAAGGCGACCGTGCGCGCCATCACCCTGGTATCGACGGGACGCGGCAGCAGCGTATGGAAATTGCTGAATCCGCCGGCGGCCACCAGCACACGTTCAGCGCTGTAGCTTCTGCAGCCTGCCGTCACCTCGACATGGGAACCGGTATCGCGCACGGATGTCGCGGTTGCCTCGATAAGCGAGACGCCGCCCTGTTCGGCAAGCATGGTCTGCGCCCGCACCAGCGCCCGCGGGTTGATGTAGCCGGCGCGCCTGCGTTCGAAATACCCGCTGAAATCCGGATCGACGGCAAGATAGGGAAACCGCCGGCGAAGGTCTAACGGCGCGATGGTCTCGATATCGCTGCCGAGTGTCCGGCTGACGGTCAGCGCCCTTTTGATATAGTCCTGCTCGCCCTTCTCAGGAGCGGCAAAGAGGCAGCCGACCTCCGAATAGAAGGAAATGCCGCTCCTTGCCTCGATCTCGCGGTAGCGGTCGAGCGCGCGGGCGGCGAAGGTTCCCCAGGCAAGATTGCCGTCGAAGGTGCGGGTGATGCGCGCTTCGTCGTAATGGCTGGCGAAGACACCGTGATGAGCCTTGCGCTCCTCAGGCTCGCGCGGGCCGATCAGCGCGATGCCGTCGGCCATCGAGGAGAGATGCCGTGCGACGGCAGCCCCCATCATGCCGCGTCCGATGATGATAAACCTGAAATCGACTGCCATATCCCACCTCGTTTCAAGGTGGGATATCACGGCAAGCGCACTGATTCACATCGCAAAATTGCCGCAAGGGAATTTCGTTAGGACGCGTCAGACTATGCTCAGTCGAGCATCGCCAGGACCTTGCCGCAATAGGTCTTCGACACCGGGTTCATGCGCGTGGCGGCATGGCCGGCATTGTATTTCAGGATAGTGTTGCAGGTCTGCCCGCCGCCGAGCTGATGGGCAGCCGCCAGATACTTCATGCCGTATTTGATGTTGGTCTCCGGATCGAACAGGCCCTTCTTCGAGCCGGAATAACCCATCATCCGCGCCGTCGCCGGCTTGATCTGCATCAGGCCGACTTCACCGGCGCTGCCGCGGGCGTTCGGATTGAAATTGCTCTCGACGCGCACGACAGCCTGGGCGAGTGCGACGGGCACGTCGTATTCAGCGGCATATTTGTTGATCAGTGCGGCATAGGGAATGCTCGTGGAAAAATCCGGCATGGCATAGCCGCTCTGGCGATCGACGGTTTTCAGCGAGATGGTTTCGGCCCGGACACCCCAGTCATCACCAGCCAAGGCAACACTATATCCCGCCAGCAGCATGCCAACGCATGCCGCAGCACCAACAATCATATTCTTCATGTAGTCTCTTCACTCCGACCCAAAGAATTGCAGGACTGCGCGCCTCGCCGTCATCCGGTCACACGCGACCCAGGACTGGTCGCGTTCCGTAGCAATTCTTATCGTTTCATTTGGCGCTCATGGTTACACTTGAAAACAGCCGCGAGCGCTGTTCAGCGGGCGTTCTTAGACCATCGCAATGAGGAGATAATAGGGAAATGATGTGGCGAGGCGGTTTTCTCGCCGGCCGCGAGAAATCCGTCCTGATATCCGGTTCTTCCGGTCAGGTATAACGCGGCAGCGACGACAGCAGCCGGTGCAGCGTGTCGATCGTCGAGAAATCGGCGATGCCATCTACCCGTTGGGGCCGGAAATGGCGCTGGAAAGCTTCCACATCGCCCGCCGTTTTCTCGGAGAATTCACCCGTGATTTCAGTGCCGTAACCATAGAGCGACAGCATCGACTGCAGCGCCTCGACAGGCTGGCCAGTATCGCCGCGCTGGAAGAAGCGCCCGCCGGTGATCGTTGCCGGCTCGACCCAGTGCCCGATGCCCGCCCGGTGGAGCTCGGCCCAGGGGAATTTCTCGCCCGGATCGACCTTGCGGATGGGGGCGACATCGGAATGCCCGAGCACCCGTTCCGGCACGATCGACCAACGTTTGACACAGTCGCGACACAATTCGATCACCGCGGCGATCTGCTCTTTCGGATAATCGGGGAGTCCGCCGGGATGGCCGGCATTAGCGATCTCGATGCCGATCGACAGAGAATTGATGTCCGTCTCGCCGTGCCAGCTGCTTTTTCCCGCATGCCAGGCACGCCGTGTTTCCGGCACGAGCTGCACCACCTCGCCGTTTTCATGCACAAAATAGTGGCTGGAAACCTGGCTCTCGGCGCGACAGAGCCAGTCGAGCGCGCCATCAGCCGTTGGCATGCCGGTATAGTGCAGCAGGATCATATCGGGATGGCGCCCGTCCGCCCGCTCGCCATGGTTCGGCGAGGGCTGCACGCGAGCGCTTCTGCAGTCGGCCTCGAAAGAGGTCATGCCGCGCGGCGTTCCTTCTCGATCGCCTCATAGGCCGCGTTCAGCGCCGCCATGCGCTCATTGGCGATCACATGGAATTCCTTCGGCACGCCGCGCGAGATCAGCCGATCGGGATGATGTTCGCTGACAAGGCCATGGTAACGGCGGCGGATGGTCGGGAAATCGTCCGAAGGCGAGACGCCGAGAACCTTGTAGGGATCGCCGCCGGACGAGACGTGGCGGGCAGCGATCTGCTCGAAGCGGGTCTCGCTCATCTCGAAGATCTCGCCGATATGACGCAGGAAATTCAGTTCCTTCTCGTGGATCAGCCCATCGGCCTTGGCGATGTGGAAGAGGCCGTCGAGCACGTCTTCCAGCACTGTGCAATTGGCTGCGCAAGTAACGCAGAGCGTGGAAAGCCGTTCGGCATAGGCTTCGTAGCCGGCGACGTCCTGGCGCGCGAGGTTGTAAAGCCTGGCGACGTTCTTTGCCTGATCCTGCGGGAATTCGAAGATTTCGCGGAAGGCTTCGACCTCCTTCTCGCTAACGATGCCGTCGGCCTTGGCCATCTTGGCCGACAGCGCGATGATCGCCACGGAGAAAGCCACTTTACGCCGGGTCTCGGGATCGCCTTCGAAAACCGTGCGGATAGCCTCGACCACCGCAGACAGCGCATTGCCTGCGGTATTGCCAATGGCATTCAACAGCTTTTCCCAGAAGGACATCGAAAATCTCACACACTTGTCAACTTATAACAAACAGCTTGACCAAAGAATCGCAGCCTTTGCAAGGCGACTATTGGTCGTAGGGCCGAACACAGTTTTCACGATTTGGTAATTGTCGCACCGCAGCAAACGATTCATCGCCCCGCTTTATCTTACCTTAAGGCCTGGCTAGCGGTCGCCGCCATTGGCCAGGCACGTAGGCTGCGGAGCGCGCGATGGAAATTTCCACAACAGATCCCCGACAGGCAGACCGGGCTTGAAACGATTATATCCGCGCTTCCGGTCGCCTTTGCAGTTCAACACTGCAGAAAGGCGCATTTTTCGTAAATTCTTTACTTTACAGGGCCCTTTCCCTGCCGCATCCATGCGTTAGCTAACGCTGCCGCACCGAAACACCGTAGGAGGGATCATGGCCAAACAGAAAGTCGCAATGCTGACCGCCGGAGGTCTGGCGCCCTGTCTTTCTTCCGCCGTCGGCGGCCTCATCGAACGCTACAGCGACATCGCACCCGATCTCGACATCGTCGCCTACAAATCCGGCTACCAAGGGGTGCTGATCGGCGACAGCCTCGAGATCACCCGCCAGATGCGCGAAAAGGCGCCGCTGCTGCACCGCTACGGCGGCTCGCCGATCGGCAATAGCCGCGTCAAGCTCACCAATGCCGCCGACTGCGTCAAGCGCGGCCTGGTCAAGGAAGGCGAGAACCCGCTGCGGGTCGCCGCCGAACGTCTTGCCAATGACGGCATCACCATTCTCCACACGATCGGCGGCGACGACACCAACACCACGGCCGCCGACCTTGCCGCCTACCTCGCCGCCAACGGCTACGATCTCACCGTCGTCGGCCTGCCGAAGACTGTCGACAATGACGTCGTGCCGATCCGCCAGTCGCTCGGCGCCTGGACGGCCGCCGAAGTCGGCGCGCATTTCTTCGACAATGTCAGCAACGAACAGACGGCCGCACCCCGCACCCTCGTCATCCACGAGGTCATGGGCCGCCATTGCGGCTGGCTGACGGCCGCCACCGCTCGCGCCTATCTCCAGCGCACCAGCCGCAACCAGTATGTCGACGGCCTGATGATGGACGCGCATCTGAAAAGCATCGACGCCGTCTACCTGCCTGAGATGGCCTTCGACCTCGACGCCGAAGCCGCCCGCCTGACGGAAAGCATGGACCGCAACGGCCATGCCACGGTCTTTGTCTCGGAAGGCGCATGCCTCGACGCCATCGTCGCCGAGCGCGAAGCCGCCGGCGAGACCGTCAAGCGCGATGCCTTCGGCCATGTGAAGATCGACACGATCAATGTCGGCGCATGGTTCCAGAAGCAGTTCGCCAATCTCTTGAACGCCGAGCGTTCCCTCGTGCAGAAATCAGGCTATTTCGCCCGCTCGGCGCCCGCCAACGGCGACGACCTGCGGCTGATCCAGAGCATGGTCGATCTCGCCGTCGAAAGCGCGCTCAATAAAGTCTCCGGCGTCACCGGCCATGATGAAGGCCAGAACGGTAAATTGCGCACTATAGAATTCCCGCGCATCAAGGGCGGCAAGGCTTTTGACCTTTCGACGGCATGGTTTGCCGAAGTCATGGACAATATAGGCCAGAAATACAAAGAAGCGTGATTGACGGATGGTTAATATGATGTCTTTGCTTGTTCCCGAGGAATAGGAGGAGACACCATGTCACTTGAAGCTTGGCTCGCGTTTGCGGCGGCATCCGCCATCATGCTGGCCATACCGGGGCCGACGATACTGCTCGTCGTTTCCTATGCGCTCGGTCATGGACGCAGGACGGCGTTTGCGACGGTAGGCGGCGTGGCGCTCGGTGACTTCACCGCGATGACCGCTTCTCTCTTCGGTCTCGGTGCTGTTCTGGCCGCCTCCGCGACCCTCTTCACCGTGTTGAAGTGGATCGGCGGCGCCTACCTGATCTGGCTGGGACTCAAGCTCTGGCGGGCTCCCATCATCGGCGAACCGATTGCCGACAACGACAATCTGCCGGAGGAGAAGTCCCTCAAGATCTTCCTCCACGCCTATGTTGTCACCGCCCTCAATCCGAAGAGCATCATCTTCTTCGTCGCCTTCGTGCCGCAGTTCCTCAATCCGGCCCTGCCCTTCCTCGGCCAGATGGCGATCATGGAAGCGACCTTCCTCGTGCTGGCGATCCTCAACGCTTCCACCTACGCGTTTCTCGCCCATGCCGCGCGCGGACTGATTCGCAAGGCGAGCATCCAGCGCGCCGTGAACCGAACCGGAGGCACTCTGCTGATCGCTGCAGGTGCCGTAACGGCCGGGTATCGTCGTATTGCAGCCTAGTAATACTCCGTGGTTGCCGGAATGCCACGAATAGGTTAATGGGGTCACCAGGGCTTAAGGTTTTTGGTAACTTTTATACGCTGCCGGGGCGGCGCGATTTCACGAAAGTGGCGGAATGGTAGCGATCGGATTATCCGGCCTGAAACGCAGTCTTGTCGTTTCCACGATACTCTGCGGCGTGATGACGGGATGTGCGAGCGTCGAATACACGTCCCAGGCCGAACTGACAGCCGCCCAGACCGTCGTGCCGATGCCGAAGCCCGGCGAAGATGCAACACTCGCCGCGATCCCGACAGCCGAAGGCGCAGCTGTCGCTGGCGCCACCATTCCTCAGGCATCACCCCCCTCCCTGACCGCAACGGCGATGCCGGCCGTGGCAACCTCTCAGCCTGCCGATCTCGCCATGCAGGGAGGCATACAGCCGGCAGCCTACGCGCAGATTCCGCTGACGCCCGAGATGACGGCGATCCAGTCCGTCGTGCCGACGCCGCGTCCGGGAGCGCCCGCACAGCCGACGACGCAGCTTGCCTTTGCCGCGACGCCGCAAAACAGTGCGCTTGCAGCACTTGCCGCAGTTGACACCACGCCACGCGCCAGCATGGATTACGGTTTCGACGAATCCGGGCCGATCGATCCGCCGACGGCGCCCCCGATGTTCAGCGACGACGACAAAGACGATGCGCCGACGGTCGAAAAGAGCTTCGTCACCAAGCTCATCGCCAAATATTCGAAGGTCTACGAGATTCCCGAGACATTGCTCCACCGCATCGTCCATCGCGAGAGCCGCTATAATCCGAAGGCCTACAACAAGCGCGGCTATTTCGGCCTCATGCAGATCAAGTACAACACCGCCAAGTCCATGGGTTATGACGGTGCCCCGGGCGGCCTCTTCGATGCCGAGACCAACATCAAATATGCCGCGAAATATCTGCGCGGCGCCTGGCTCGTCTCCGACAATAAGGAAGACGATGCTGTCCGCCTCTATGCGCGCGGCTATTATTATGACGCCAAGCGCAAGGGCATGACCGACATCGCCCAAGGCAACTACTGACACCAAGGCAATTGCTGAAACGGCGATCGCAGCTCCGGTCTATGGCTGCGGCTGCGCCTTTTGTTGTGACCCGGCCTGCTGTTTCGGCTCCCCCGGTTGCGGCACGGCCGCCAGGATCTTCTTGAGCAGCGTCTGCGGCTGATAGTCGAGCCGGCTTGGCGTCAGGCCGAGCCGGACGACGACCAGATTGGCGGAAGGCACGATCGCCATGCTCTGCCCGTCATGCCCCGTCAGCCAGAACGTATCCTCCGGCAGTCCGAACGCGGCGCTTGGGCCGCCAGGAGCGAGCCAGGCTTGGCCTTGCGTATACCGCCCGTTCGACGCTGCCGTCGGGGTGCGCATAGCGCCGACGAAACCCTCCGGCAGCAGCCGCTGGCCGTTCCACACGCCATCCTGCAGCAGGAACTGCCCGAAGCGCGCCCAGTCATGCGCCGTCGCATAGAGATAGGAGCTTCCGGCAAACGTGCCGCGCGCGTCGAGTTCGAACACCGCGCTCGTCATGCCGAGCGGCGAAAACAGCGCGTCGTGCGGATAGGAAAAGGCCGCCTGCGCATTACCGACCCTGTCCATCCAGATGCGTGACAAGAGCACGGCCGTACCGCTCGAATAGCGGAAGCGCTGGCCGGGCAGCGCCTCCATCGGCGCATTGGCCGGCAGCGATACCATGTCGGGATCGAGATAGAGCATGCGCGTCACATCGGCGACGTCGCCATAGTCCTCGTTGAAGGCAAGGCCGCTCTCCATGCCGAGCAGGTCGGAAACCTTGATCCTGGCGCGCGCATCGTTCTTCCACTGCGCCAGCAGGTTATCATCGTCGAAGGAGATCTTGCCGTCGAGCATCAGCCGGCCGAGGACCGCCGCATTCACGGTCTTCGTCATCGACCAACCGATGAGCGGCGTCTTTGCCGAGAAGCCGGGGCCATAGGCTTCGGCGACGATGCGGCCATTGCGCACCACGACGATCGCCCGCATTGCCGGGCCGGCAACTCCGGCATCGGCAAGCAGCGCGGCGATCTTGCCGTCCGCCGGGTTGCCGGTGCCCTCGCCCTCCGGCCACAAGGCGTCATGCGCCTGCATCTTGGCCGGCGGATCGAAGGGCGCCGCATTCGCCGCCGCCTCGAAATTGCCGTCCGGCACGCTCGTGCAGCCGAAAGCGCCGCGATAGAGCGCATAACTCGGCGCAAACAGTCCCATGAAGCGCGCCGTCACGCGGTCGTTGTCGCGGTCGACGCTGACACGCACCAGCCGCAGCAGCGGATTTCCGGGCGCCTGGACATCGTCTTGAAGCACATCCTCGGCCCCCCGGCCGGCGATGAAGACATTGGAGCAGACGATCTTGGCGGCATAGCCGTCGCCGACGCTGAGCAGTTCCGGCGGCCGGATGAAGAGCCAGCCGCCGGCAGTGATGACGAGGAGAACGAGAAGGAGAGCAAGCGCCTTCAGGATACGCAGGACAAATCGCATGGCATTCCTCCATGCCGGGAGAGAAGCAGGAATCACACGCGCCGAAAAGGGGCCGAAGCGAAGAACGGCCATCGTCCCGATCACTTTCCCAGGAGAGCCATCCGGTCGCTCTCCCGAGGAGGTCGAAGTCTCCCAGGAACGGCGCTCCCCCACAGCCCACGTCATCAAACTGTAGCAGAGGCGCGCTACACGCCCTGAACGCTAAAAAGGTGACAGACTCATGTCAGAATTTGCACCGGATGCCGGCTTCCGCAAGAACCGGAAACTCAAGGACGCCCTTCTCCGCCACAAGGCTTTTTCGAAGGATGGCTTTTCCGAGCGTCTCTTCGGCCTTCTCTTCTCCGGCCTCGTCTATCCGCAGATCTGGGAGGATCCGGATCTCGACATGCAGGCCATGGAGCTGAAGCCCAACCATCGCATCGTCACCATCGGCTCTGGCGGCTGCAACATGCTCGCCTATCTCTCCAAGGCGCCGGCCTCGGTCGACGTCGTCGATCTCAATCCGCACCACATCGCGCTGAACCGCCTGAAGCTTGCCGCCTTCAAGCATCTTCCCGGCCATGCCGATCTCGTCCGCTTCCTGGCGATGCCGAACGAGAAGTCGAACAGCCGCGCTTACGACCAGCATCTCGCCGCCCGTCTCGATGAGGCGACCCGTAGCTACTGGAACGGCCGCAAGTTCGGCCGCCGCCGCGTCACCGTCTTCGACCGCAACATTTACGAAACGGGCCTGCTCGGCCGCTTCATCGGCGCTGCCCACCTTCTGGCCCGCCTGCATGGCGTCAAACTGCGCGAGATGACCAAAACCCGCTCGATCCGCGAGCAGCGCCAGTTCTTCGACGAGCAGATCGCGCCGCTCTTCGAAAAGCCGGTCGTGCGCTGGATCACCGGCCGCAAGAGCTCGCTCTTCGGCCTCGGCATTCCGCCGCAGCAATATGACGAACTTGCGAGCCTTGCCGCCGATCATTCGATCGCGCCGGTGCTGAAGCACCGCCTGGAAAAGCTCGCCTGTCATTTCCCGATGAGCGACAACTATTTTGCCTGGCAGGCCTTCGGCCGCCGCTACGGCACCGAAACGGAAGGCCCGCTGCCGACCTATTTGAAGTCGGAGCACTATCAGGTGATCCGCGCCAATGTCGACCGCGTGAACGTCCACCATGCAAGCTTCACCGAGCTTCTGGCTCGCGAGCCGGCCGCCTCGCGCGACCGCTACATCCTGCTCGACGCACAGGACTGGATGACGGACGAGCAGTTGAACGACGTCTGGACGGAAATCACCCGCACGGCGCGCGACGGCGCCCGCGTGATCTTCCGCACCGCCGCCGAAAAAAGCATCATCGAAGGCCGTCTGGCTCCGGCGATCCGCGACCAATGGGATTACTTCGAGGAGAAGTCGCTTGAACTGACCGCGCTCGATCGCTCGGCAATCTACGGCGGCTTCCACATTTACGGGAAGAAGGCGTGAGCAAGGTCGGCACTGAGACGGCAGGAAAGAGTGATGAACATGCCAGCCTCATGGATGGCATGTACCGCTACCAGCGACACATCTACGACCTGACCCGCAAATATTATCTTCTCGGCCGCGACAGCACGATCCGCAATCTCGACGTTCCCGAAGACGGCACCCTGCTTGAAGTCGGCTGCGGCACAGGGCGCAACATGGCCTTCGCCCACAGGCATTTCCCGACCGCCAAGCTGTTCGGCCTCGACATTTCCCAGGAAATGCTGATTTCGGCGCGCAAGACCTTCGCCACCAAGGCGACGATCCCGGAATTCCGCGTCGCCGACGCCACGGCGTTCACGCCGCGCGAATTCGGCGTCAGCGGCTTCGACCGCATCCTGATTTCCTATGCCCTGTCGATGATCCCGGACTGGGAGCGCGCCGTCGATGCATCGATCGCCGCACTCAATCCCGGCGGCCAGCTGCACATTGTCGATTTCGGCCAGCAGGAAGGCTTGCCGGCCTGGTTCCGGCGCATGCTGCAGTCCTGGCTTGCGAAATTCCACGTCACCCCGCGCCCCGATCTGCGTGAGGCTCTGGAAGCGCAAGCCCATGAAAACAACGCGATATTGTTGTTCGATACCGTCGGCGGTGGTTATGCCTGGCGGGCTGCCATTATCAGCAAGCGCTTATAATTCGCTTGAAACTAACCGATTTTTTACGTTGATATGGTGAAAAGAGGGTTATCCTCTGCTGGCTCGTCTTTTTCGAAGGTCAAGTTGTGGGGCAAAAAGATCATTCGAGTTACGACGGGACGCCCATGCGCCGGCTTTTGTTTTGCGTTTTGCCCCTGGCCATCATGCTGGCCGGCTGCACTTCTTCCGGTTATGACTATCTCGAAACGGCATCGATCAAGCCAAAGACGCGCTTCAAGGATACCGATCCGCAGGATTTCGGTCCGAAGCATCCGCAGCAGAACCAGGTCCACGGCATCGATATCTCCAAATGGCAGGGCGATATCGATTGGGCCACGGTAAAGAATTCCGGTGTCGCCTTCGCCTTCATCAAGGCAACCGAAGGCAAGGACAGGGTCGATCCGCGCTTCGACGAATACTGGCGCGAAGCCCGCGCAGCCGGCATCCCGCATGCCCCCTATCATTTCTATTATTTCTGCTCTTCGGCCGATCAGCAGGCAGACTGGTTCATCCGCAACGTGCCGAAGGAAGCCATGCGCTTGCCGCCAGTGCTCGACGTCGAATGGAACGCCGAATCGAAGACCTGTCGCTACCGCCCCGACGCTGAAACGGTGCGCGCCGAAATGCAGCGTTTCATGGACCGGCTGGAGGCCTATTACGGCAAGCGCCCGATCATCTATACCTCGGTCGATTTCCATCGCGACAATCTCGCCGGCTACTTCCAGGATTATCATTTCTGGGTCCGTTCGGTGGCAAAACACCCCGAAGTGACCTATTCCGACCGCCGCTGGGCCTTCTGGCAATATACCTCGACCGGCGTTATTCCCGGCATCAGTGGGCCGACCGATATCAATGTCTTTGCCGGCAGCGCAAAGAACTGGAACAATTGGGTCGCGGCCGTTTCCAAGGATAGAAATTCTTAGTAACGTCTTGCGATGTTTCTTGCTTCCGTCACATTCGTCTGTGAAAGCGACGGCATTCTGTTTGATATAAGGACCACATCCATGCACCGCTCGCTCGCAAGCCGCTCTGCACTCGCCCTTCTGTTTGCCCTCGCCCTCGCAGGCGGCGCGGCCGCCCAGCAGGCGCCAGACGCAGCCCCGGCAGCGCCCTGCGGCGGCGATCTGTCCACCTTCCTCGAAGGCGTCAAGAAAGATGCGGTCGCAGCCGGCGCCAGTGCGGTAGCCGCCGACGAGGCCTTTGCCGGCGCCGAGATCGACCCCAAGGTGCTGAGCCGGGACCGCGCCCAGGGCGTCTTCAAGCAGACCTTCCTCGAATTCTCCCAGCGCACCGTCAGCCAGGCCCGCCTCGACATCGGCCGCCAGAAGATGAAGCAATATGCCGACGTCTTTGCCCGCGCCGAGCAGGAATTCGGCGTCCCCCCGGGCGTCATCACCGCCTTCTGGGCAATGGAAACCGATTTCGGCGCCGTCCAGGGCGATTTCAACACCCGCAATGCCCTGGTGACGCTGTCACACGACTGCCGCCGCCCGGAACTCTTCCGTCCGCAGCTCATCGCCCTCGTCGAGATGGTTCAGCACGGCGACCTCGACCCCGCCACCAATACCGGCGCCTGGGCCGGCGAGATCGGCCAGGTGCAGATGTTGCCGCGCGACATCATTGCCTATGGCATGGATGGCGACGGTGACGGTCATATCCGCCTGAAGCAGAGCGGCCCGGACGCCATTCTGACGGCGGCCAAATTCATCCAGCATCTCGGCTTCGAGCGCGGCCAGCCCTGGCTGCAGGAAGTGACCCTGCCCGATAATCTGCCCTGGGAAAAATCCGGCCTCGGCGGCACGATGAAAGCGGGCGAATGGTTCGCGCTCGGCGTCAAGCCGCGCGACGGCAATACCGCCTTCGGTAACCTCGAAGGCGATCTCGTTCTGCCGCAGGGCCGCATGGGACCGGCCTTCATCGCCTATCCCAATTTCAAGATCTATCTCGAATGGAACAAGTCGTTCATCTACACGACTTCGGCCGCCTATTTCGGGACCCGCCTTTCGGGCGCCGAGCCCTATCTCAAGGGGGTGCCGGAACAGGGGCTCGCCAGCGACCAGATGAAGGCGCTGCAGACCAAGCTGCAGTCGCTCGGCCATGATGTCGGCGAGATCGACGGCATCCTCGGCTCCGGCACGCGTGTCGCAATCCAGAAGGAACAGCAGCGCCTCGGCATGCCGGCCGATGGATGGGCAACGCCTGCCCTTCTCAACGCTCTCTGATCTCCGCTGACACTTTACCGCCGCCCGCTTCGCAAGAAACGGGTGGCGCGATCCGCTGCTTGCGCTAAAGCATCAAGCCGAAACCGGTGCCGATTTTCGGCAAAACGAGCAGCTTGCGGTGGAGCAATCGGCATGGACAGCAGAATGAATGCCTGGACCTGGGGTCTGCTGGTCCTGCTCGGCCTGATCTGGGGCGGCTCCTTCTTCTTTGCCCGCATCGCCGTCGAGCATGTGCCGCCGCTGACCCTCGTCTTCTTCAGGCTGCTGCTCGCAGCGCTGGCGCTGCATGTCTATATCGCCGGCCGTTTCGACTTCTATGCGATCCTCAAGGCCCGTTGGCGCGAATTCCTGATCCTCGGGCTCATCAACAATGCCCTGCCGCATGCGCTGATCTTCTTCGGCCAAACCCGCATCGGCGCCGGGCTTGCGGCGATCCTGAATGCGACGACACCGATCTGGACCGTGCTCATCGCCAACTACTTCACCTCAGACGAGAAGCTGTCGCCGGCAAAGATCGCCGGCTGTCTTGTCGGCCTGGTCGGAACGATCGTGCTGATCGGCCCCGGCATGTCGGCCGGCGGCGAAGCCCCCCTCTGGGCGCTGCTTCTTCCCGTACTTGCCGCGATCTCCTATGGCTTTGCCGCCACTTACGGCAAACGCTTCAAGAATGTTCCTGCCCCTGTCACCGCAGCCGGCCAGTTGACCGCCTCCTCGCTGATTGCGCTGCCGCTGTCGCTACTGGCCGATCGTCCCTGGACGCTTGCTGCACCGCCGCTCGATGCCTTCCTCGCCATCCTGGCGCTGGCACTGCTGTCGACCGCCTTCGGCTACATCCTCTATTTCCGGATCATGACGTCGGCCGGCGCCACCAACGCCTCGCTCGTCACCCTGCTGGTGCCGCCGAGCGCCATCCTTCTCGGCGTGCTCTTCCTCGGCGAAAGGCTTGCACTGGGTGAACTCGCCGGCATGGCGCTGATCGGTTTCGGCCTGGTCATTCTCGACGGCCGCGCCTATCGCATGCTGGCAAGGGCCGCCTGAAACCGGTTGCGAATTCCATATGTTTTCAACCGGTTGTGAGCCCGCCATGTTTTAGGCGCATAGATAAATGCTCAATCGCCCGATTTAACGGCATGTTAAATTGTGTGAACAAAAATTTGTCGCGAATTATTGACTTATTTCAAAGGCTTGCAAGAGCGCTATTCGACTTATACACCGAACCGTTCTGCAGCGCAGCATAAGATCTGCTTCCCAACCGACATATTTCAGACATATTATCGGCCGGTTAACGCGAGGAGACAGACATGGGACTCACGCAATCCTTGAATGTTCTGTTGGTCAGTGCAGCGTTTGCTTTCGTCTTGTCCATGCTCTTCATCTGAGCTGGCCGACGAAAGTGTAATGACTGATAGTGCCTAAACTCCTGAATAGCTGATCAATCCGCCAACGAAAAAGCGCATGTCCCGCCCGACATGCGCTTTTCACTTTTGAACGTCCCGAAAGGATCAGGCGGCTGCGCCCGCACTTTTTGTTTCCCGGCGGGATATGCCGAGATTGTCGAGCACGGCGGAAACCAGCGGCGCACGGTTCATCGTATAGAGATGGAAATCATGGATGCCGCGCCGGACGAGATCCTCGATCTGTTCGGCAGCGACTTCGGCAGCGACCTTCGCCCGCTCCTCAGGCTTGTCGTCGAAGCCCGCAAAGCGCTCGTCGAGAAAGGTAGGGATGATGGTGCCACAGGCCCCGGCGAAGCGCTTCAGCTGCGTCAGGTTCTGGATCGGCATGATGCCGGGCACGACAGGGATCGAGATGCCGGCGCCGCGCACCCGCTCCAGGTAGCGCTCGAAAGTGTCGTTGTCGAAGAAGAATTGCGTCAGCGCCCGGTCGGCGCCATTGTCGGCCTTGCGCTTCAGCATGTCGATATCGGCGGCCGTATCGCGGCTTTCCGGGTGTTTTTCCGGATAGGCGGAAACCGAAATCTCGAAATCGCCGATTTCCTTGAGGCCGGCCACCAGCTCCGCCGCATTGGCGTAACCGCCGGGATGCGGCTGGTAGGGCGCGCCGGCGCCGCCGGGCGCATCGCCGCGCAGCGCCACGAAATGCGTTACGCCGGCTTTGCGGAACGTGTCGACCACCTGATGGGTCTCTTCCTTGGTCGCACCGACACAGGTGAGATGCGAGGCGGTGGCAAGCGGCGTCTGCGACAGGAACCGCGTGACGGTGGTCAGCGTCGGCGCTTTGGTGGTGCCGCCGGCGCCATAGGTCACCGAGACGAAATCCGGGTCCCAGTCCTGCAGCTGGCTGACGGTATGCCAGAGCTGCCCTTCCATCTCCTCCGATTTAGGCGGGAAGAATTCGAAGGAGACCCTGATGTTGCGGCCGCGCGCTTCGTTTTTCAAAACCATGTCATACCCTCCCGGCAAATGTAGGTTCGGCACCTTCGCTCGCCTGCGAAGCCATGAGGCGCCTCGGATCGCGCGCGAGCCAGACGGTAACCGTCAACCCCTGCTCGCTTTGCTGACCCGGATGAAGATCGACGACCTGCTCGACGTCGAGCCCGGTCTTGCGCAGCCAGTCGGACATTGCCTGGTGCGAAAAGCCGAGACGGACATGCGCATGCTCGTCGCGGAGATATTCGAGCGTGTGCGGCGCAAGGTCGATGACCACGAGCCGGCCACCCGGCCGGAGCATGCGCGCCGCTTCCGTGATCGCAATTTCCGGCTGATCGAAGAAATGCAGCACCTGATGGATCGTCACCAGATCGAAATCCTGTCCTTCGAACGGCAGGTTCAGGATATCGGCATGGCGCACGGTGGCCTTGGTGATGCGGGACTTGTCGAGATTGGCACGCGCCACGCTCAGCATGTCGCGGCTGGCATCGACGCCGGTCGCGCGGCGGTAGAGCCCGGACAAGAGTTCGAGGATGCGGCCGGTGCCGGTGCCGAGATCGAGCAGCGAGTCGATCGGCTGGCTGCCGAGCAGCCGGATGACGGCGGCGTCGACCTCTTCGTCGGCCGCATGCAGGCGGCGAAGCTCGTCCCATTCGGCCGCGTTGCGGCTGAAATAGGCCTGCGCCCGCTCGGCGCGCTGGCGCTTGACCTGCGAAAGCCGCTCGCCGTCGCGAAGGATGGTCGGATCGTTCTCGGAAACATGCTTGAGCAGCGCCCGCACCAGCATGGCGGCCTTGCCGTCCTGCTTGAGGCGGAAATAGGCCCAGGCGCCCTCCTGGTAGCGTTCGATCAGTTCGGCCTCGCCGAGCAGCTTCAGGTGACGGGAGATGCGGGGCTGGGATTGGCCGAGAATTTCGGTAAGATCGGTCACCGTCAGGTCGCCGCCGTCAAGAAGCGCCAGAAGACGCAGGCGCGTGGGCTCGCCGGCCGCCTTCAAGACGTCCACCAGCGCATCCAGTCCAAGCTTCAAGGGTTCGCTCATCTTCGATCCAATCAAGATATAAAGATATCTTTATGTGATTTGAAAAGCGGTGGCAAGCGAGAATTCGCTCTCTCCACGAAATTGCCTGCTCAGATTGCGACAGAGCCAGATATGAAAAAGCCCCGGCCGAACCGGGGCTCTCGCAAGCGAAAACAGATGGAATAAATCAGCGCGTCAGGCGCTTGTGGGCCTGGCTGCCCGGGTTAAGGGCGTCGGGGCCAAGGCGGCGCACCTTGTCCTGTTCATAATCCTCGAAGTTGCCTTCGAACCATTCGACATGGCCGTCGCCTTCGAAAGCGAGGATATGCGTCGCCAGACGGTCAAGGAACATGCGATCGTGGCTGATGATGATGGCGCAGCCGGCGAAATTCTCCAGCGCGTTTTCCAGCGCACCCAGCGTTTCCGTATCGAGGTCGTTGGTCGGTTCGTCGAGCAGCAGAACGTTGCCGCCGGCCTTCAGCATCTTGGCAAGGTGAACGCGGTTGCGCTGACCGCCGGAGAGATTGCCGACCTTCTGCTGCTGGTCGCCGCCCTTGAAGTTGAAGGCGCCGCAATAGGCACGGGAGTTCATGTCGAATTTGCCGAGCTTGATGATTTCGGCGCCGCCGGAGATTTCCTCCCAGACCGTCTTGTCAGCCGCAAGCGCGTCACGGCTCTGGTCGACATAACCGAGATGCACGGTCTCGCCGATACGGATCGAACCGCCATCCGGCTTTTCCTGGCCGGTGATCATCTTGAACAGTGTTGTCTTGCCGGCGCCGTTGGGGCCGATGATGCCGACAATGCCGCCCGGCGGCAGCTTGATCGACAGGTCGTTGATCAGCGTGCGGCCCTCGAAGCCCTTGGTGATGCCTTCCATCTCGATGACCACCTGGCCGAGGCGCTCGCTGACCGGGATGATGATCTGCGCGTCGCCGGGACGCTGCTTCTCGGCGGCATCCACCAGTTGCTCGTAGGACTTGATACGGGCCTTGGACTTGGCCTGACGGGCCTTCGGGCTGGAAGCGATCCATTCCTGTTCGCGGCTGATCGCCTTCTGGCGCGACGCGTCTTCGCGGCTTTCCTGCAGCATGCGCTTGGCTTTCGCCTGCAGGTAGGCCGAGTAGTTGCCTTCGTAAGGAATGCCACGACCGCGGTCGAGTTCGAGGATCCATCCGGTGACATTGTCCAGGAAGTAGCGATCGTGGGTGATCATCATCACGGCGCCCGGATAGTCGCGTAGATGCTTTTCGAGCCAGGCGATGGTTTCGGCGTCCAGGTGGTTGGTCGGTTCGTCAAGCAGCAGCAGATCCGGCTGCGAAAGCAGCAGACGGCAGAGCGCGACACGGCGACGCTCACCACCGGAAAGGCTGGTGACTTCGGCGTCGCGCGGCGGGCAACGCAGCGCTTCCATCGCCATCTCGACCTGGCTTTCCAGATCCCAGAGGTTCTGGCTGTCGATGACGTCCTGAAGCTTGGCGCCCTCTTCCGCCGTCTCATCGGAATAGTTCATCATCAATTCGTTGTAACGATCGAGGACAGCGGTCTTCGAGGCAACGCCTTCCATGACGTTCTCGAACACCGTCTTGTTGGGATCGAGATGCGGCTCCTGCTCCAGATAGCCGACCGTCGCACCTTCGGCGAGCCAGGCTTCGCCGGTATACTCCTTGTCCTGGCCCGCGATGATGCGCAGTACGGTGGATTTACCCGCGCCGTTCGGACCGAGGATACCGATCTTGGCATCCGGGTAGAACGAAAGGTGGATATTCTCCAGGATCTTCTTGTTGCCATAGGCCTTGTTGAGGCCGGACATATGATAGATGAACTGACGTGCCATGCTGCGCTGCTCCGGGCGGGAAACTTTGATTGTGCCGCTATGTAGGCGAAACAGCGCCTCCGGGCAACGCCGAAACCCGGTTTACTCAGGATTTCCGGTCAAAAGCCCGCAGCGTCGACGACGCCCTCGTCGCAGCCGAACGACGTTTTTCCAGCACCCTGGATCAGATCGGCAAGCCCGGCACTTTTCGCCGATGCCGCTCCGGCAGCTTCCGAAAGCCCGATCGTCAGCTCGCTGATCATCCTGACATTGCCGGCCCGCCGGCAGCTCATCTTGACACGATCGCCGGCACCCGGTCCAAAGCTCTTGTCGAAAGCCGCCTTGATTGCTTCGGCCTTGACCGGCTTGCCGATATTGGCAGCGAAGAGATCACGCACAGCCGACGCGTTGAGTGCGCCCACGAGATGCACACCGACGCCGAAATAGTCGTCGGCACTCATCTTCGTGCAGGTGCCGTGCTTCACCCATTCATGCCGTTCCAGGCCGGATTGCGTGCCGGGCATCGCCTTGGCAAGCGCCGTCTTCGTCTCCGCTGCAAGCGTGACCTCCGGCAGCTTGTTCCAGTCGCCGTCCTTGTCGGCGGTCTTCTGATCGGCGCTCACACCACAATAATCCTGCCGCATCGGCCAGAGCCCGTGCAACGAGAAGTTCGTCGCGTCAGGGCGCTCGCCGGTCTGGCTGGCGCATTCGGCCTTCTTCTGGTTTGTCTGGCAAAAAGCCGGCTGCCAGCTCGCCGCCAGAATGAAGCGGGTGCGCCCGCCGGCCTCCTGCGCCACGGCGGCGCCGGCAATAACCATCGACACAGCGAACGACAAAGTACGCAACTGCATGCTGCTCATTTCAACCCCCAAAAAGAACAATACAGGAACAAATAAGCATCAAATTCAAACGATCGCAACCCTGAATCGCAACAAGGCTGCAATTTGTTATCGGATAACCAAACGCCGATGTTGCAATTACCCGGCGATCTGGTCTGTTGCCGCCGGGAGGATCCACATGTTTTCTGAAACGCAAAGGCTCGTCGTGCCTGGGGCGTCGCTGGCCTATCACCATGCTAAGGCCGAAGCTGCGGCACGCGGCATCCTGTTGATATCGCATGGCCTGGCCGAACATTCGAAACGATACCGCTCCTTTGCCGAGGCGATGGCGGTGCGCGGCTATCATGTCTATGCCCACGATCATCGCGGCCACGGCGAGACGACGGCAGCCGATGCGCCGATCGGCCGCTTTGCCCGGCGTGGTGGGGTCGAAAGGGTGATTGGCGACGTCATCGCCATGCGCGGCCATGCGGCCTCCTGCCATCCCGGCCTGCCGGTGATCCTCTTCGGCCATTCGATGGGCGGCCTCATCGCCCTCAATGCAGCCGTCACGGCTCCGGCCGACTTCGATGCTGTCGCCGTCTGGAATTCGAATTTCGCCGTTGGCCTTGCCGGCCGCGCCGCCCAGGCGATCCTGCTTGCCGAGCGCATGCTGAAGGGCTCTGACGTGCCGAGCGGCCTGCTGCCGAAGCTCACCTTCGGCACCTGGGGCAAATCCATTGCCGGCCGCCGCACCGAGTTCGATTGGCTGTCGCGTCGTCCTGATGAAGTTGACAAGTATGTCGCCGATCCACTCTGCGGCTTCGACGCCTCAGTCTCTCTCTGGCTCGATCTCTTCGAGTTGACCTTCCGCGCGCCGCAGAAAATCCATCTAGACCGGCTGCCGCGGGATATGCCGATCCATCTGGTCGGCGGTGGAGTGGACCCGGCGACGGAGCGTGGAAAAGCGGTGCTCTGGCTGTCAAAGCATTTGAAAGACCAAGGCTTCTCCCGTATCAGCAGTGAGATATATCAGGACATGCGGCACGAAACACTGAATGAGATCGGCGCGGATGCGGCGATCGCAGCCTTTGGCGAGTGGTGCGACAGGGCCGTCGCAAGATCCTGAGCGACCAATATCCTGAGTACAGGGATTTCATCATGAGCAGCTCCTCCGCCCGCCCCGTTTCGTCCGCCTCCGACGTGACGATGGGGCTTGTGCTGATGGTACTCTCGGTGATGGTCTCGCCGCTCATCGATATTTTTGCCAAGCTTGCGATCACGACCGTGCCATCCGGGGAGATCACCGCCGGCCGTTTCATCGTCCAGGCGCTCTGCATGCTGCCACTCGTGATATGGCGGCGCAGCTTCGCCGATTTTTCCTGGCGACAGAGCCTGTTCCATGCCATCCGCGGCGCGATCATCACCGTCTCGATGATCTCCTTCGTCACGACGCTGAAATATATGGCGGTCGCAGACGCGATCGCGATCTTCTTCGTCGAGCCAATCATGGTGACGATCCTCGGTGGCATCTTCCTGAAGGAGACGATTGGCTGGCGGCGGTATACCGCCTGCGGCGTCGGCTTCTTCGGGGCGATGCTGATCATCCAGCCGAGTTTCGAAGAGGTCGGCTACATCGCGCTTCTGCCTGTCGTCAGCGCGCTCTGCATCGCCATCTTCGTGCTGATGACCCGCGCCCTCTCGCGCAGGGAAGACCCCTGGTCGATGCAGTTCCAGATGAGCATCTGGGGCCTGCTCTTCTGTGTCCTCCTGCTTTTCCTCGGTCAGGGAACCGGCTCCGACCTCTTCGATCCGGTCATGCCGGAAGGCCGCGCCTGGTTCTATGTCGCCGGCGTCGGCGCCATGGCCGCAATCACCGGCATCCTCGGCGTCTACGCCTATCGCGCAGCACCGGCCTCGACGCTGGCGCCGCTGCAATATTTCGAGATCGTCTCGGCGACAATCTTCGCCTGGCTGGTCTTCGGCGACTTTCCGGATGCGGTCAAATGGCTCGGCATTGCCATCATCGTGGCATCAGGCTTCTACATCCTCTGGCGCGAGCGCCGCTTTGCTTCAAAGCCTGTATCCGATACATCTGAGGTGACGCTGGCGCCTTAAATAAGAATGAGAGCCCGGAGGAACATGACGGAGACCGTGACGAAAAAGCCGCCGCTTGCCGGTATCCGGGTGATCGAGCTTGCCCGCGTGCTCGCCGGCCCCTGGGCAGGACAGATGCTCGCCGATCTCGGTGCCGACGTCATCAAGGTCGAAAATCCCGACGGCGGCGACGACACGCGCCAATGGGGGCCGCCCTTCGTCGAAAGTGCCGATGGCGAGAACCTCTCGGCCGCCTATTACCACGCCGCCAATCGCGGCAAGCGCTCCGTCACTGCCGATCTGAAGAGCGCCGAAGGCCAGGATTTCGTCCGCCGCCTCGTCTCCACCGCCGACGTGGTCATCGAGAATTTCAAGCTCGGCGGCCTCGTCAAATACGGGCTCGATTATGACAGCCTGCGCAAGGTGAACCCGAAGCTCGTCTATTGCTCGATCACCGGCTTCGGCCAGAACGGCCCTTATGCCAGCCTCCCCGGCTACGATTACATCGTCCAGGGCATGTCCGGCTTCATGTCGATCACCGGTGAACCAGGCGGCCAGCCGATGAAGGCAGGCGTCGCCATTGCCGATATCTTCACCGGCATCTATGCCGTCTCGGCGATCGAAGCCGCCCTGATTCACGCCCTCAAATCAGGCGAAGGCCAGTTGGTCGACATGGCCCTGCTCGATGTGCAATCGGCCGTGCTCGCCAATCAGAACATGAATTATCTGGTTTCCGGCGAGGCACCGACCCGCCTGGGCAACGCCCATCCCAATATCTCGCCCTATGAGGTCGTGCCGACGGCGGACGGTTACCTCATTCTCGCAGTTGGAAACGACGGGCAGTTCCGTCGCCTCTGCACCATCCTCGGCCTGGAGGCCATCGCCGGCGACGAGCGTTTCGCCACCAACAAGGCCCGCGTCGGCAATCGCGGCGAAGTGCGACGCCTCGTCTCCACCGAGACGTTGAAATGGCAGAAGGCGGATCTGCTAAAGGCCTGCGAGGAGAACGCGGTTCCATCAGGCGCCATCAATACGATCGAGGAAATGTTCGCCCATCCGCAGGTGCAGGCCCGCGGCCTGCGCATCGACCTTGCAGATGCCGCGGGCACTGTGATCCCCGGTGTCAGGACGCCTGTGGTGCTGTCGGAGACGCCGCTGCGTTACATCAGGCCGAGCCCGCGTCTTGGCGAACATCAGGCAGAAATCCTGGCGGAGCTCGCCGAGCTCGAGAGGAAGGCATCGTCATGAAGAAGGCATTGTCATGAAGAAGACGGGCGGAGAACTGATCGTCGAGGCGCTGAAGGCGAATGGCGTCAAGCGTCTCTCCTGCGTGCCCGGCGAGAGCTTCCTCGCCGTGCTCGATGCGTTGCGCGACAGCGATATCGACGTCCTTGTCTGCCGCCAGGAGGGCGGAGCGGCGATGATGGCGGATTGTTGGGGCAGGCTGACCGGCGAACCCGGCATTTGCATGGTGACCCGCGGCCCCGGCGCCACCAACGCCTCCGCCGGCCTGCATATATCAAGGCAGGACTCGATCCCGATGATCCTGTTCATCGGCCAGGTGCAGCGGGAAGCACGCGAGCGCGAGGCCTTCCAGGAGGTCGAGTTCCGCCGCGCCTTCACCGAATTCGCCAAATGGGTGGGTGAGATCGACGATGCCGCCCGTATTCCCGAATTCGTCACCCGCGCCTTTGCGGTCGCAACCTCCGGCCGACCTGGCCCTGTCGTGTTGACGCTGCCGGAGGACATGTTGCGCGATGAGGTCGAGGCACCCCGCGCCAGGCACTATGCCAACGTCGAGGCCCATCCCGGCCGCCGCCAGATCGACGATTTCTATCTCCGCTTGCTGAAGGCCGAGCGGCCGATGGTAATCCTTGGCGGCACGCGCTGGGATGCCGATGCCGTCGCCGATTTTCAGAGCTTCGCCGAGCGTTTCCAACTGCCCATCGGCTGCTCCTTCCGCCGGCAGATGTTGTTCGATCATCTTCATCCCTGCTATGCCGGCGATGTCGGCATCGGTATCAATCCCACTCTGGCGAAGGAGATCAAGGAGAGCGACCTGCTGATCCTCCTCGGCAGCCGCATGTCGGAAATGCCGTCCTCCTCCTATACGCTGATCGATATCCCCTACCCCCAGCAATCGCTGGTGCACATCTATCCCGACCCTTCCGAGCTCGGCCGCGTCTATCGCCCGGATCTTGCCATCTGCGCCGCACCGGCCGATTTCGTCGCCGCGCTCGCCGATCTGGAAGCGCCGGGCGAACCGCACTGGACCGAGCGCACCGCACGCCTGCACCAGGCCTATCTCGCCTGGTCGACGCCGCCATCGACAGGTCCGGGCGCCGTCCATATGGGGCCGATCATGGAATGGCTGGAGGCCAATACCGGACCGCAGACGATCTTCACCAATGGTGCGGGCAACTACGCCACCTGGGTGCACCGCTTCCATCGTTTTCGCCGTTTCAACACCCAGGCCGCCCCCACCTCAGGCTCGATGGGTTACGGCCTGCCGGCGGCGGTGGCCGCCAAGCGGCTGTTTGCCGAGCGCGAAGTCATCTGCTTTGCCGGCGACGGCTGCTTCCTGATGCACGGCCAGGAATTCGCCACCGCCATCCGCTACGGCCTGCCGATCATCGCAGTCGTCGTCAACAACGGCATCTACGGCACGATCCGCATGCATCAGGAGCGCGAGTATCCCGGCCGCGTCAGCAGCACCGATCTGACCAATCCCGACTTCGCAGCCCTTGCCCGCGCCTATGGCGGCCACGGCGAGACGGTGGAAACGACAGCGGATTTCGCCCCCGCCTTCGAGCGGGCACGCGCCAGCGGCAAACCGGCGATCATCGAGGTCAAGCTCGATCCCGAAGCGATCACGCCGACACGCACACTCTCCGAAATCGCGCAAACAAAAAGCCGGTGAGCACGCGCAGTGCTCACCGGCTTCAAGCAATCGAAATGGTGCGACTTAGTCGAGTGCCGCCGTGATGATGAACTCGACCTTGTATTTCGGCGCAGCGAGCTTGGCTTCGCTGGTGGCGCGAGCCGGCGGGTTGGCCGGATCGATCCAGCCCTCCCAGACGGCGTTCATCTCGGCGAAATCAGCGATGTCGGACAGATAGATGATCGTCTGCAGGATCTTCGACTTGCTGCTGCCTGATGCAGCCAGCAGCCGGTCGACTTCGGCAAGCGAGGACTTGCACTGATCGGTGACGCTTTCGCCCTCGCCGACCTGACCTGCGAGATAGACCGTGTTGCCGTGAATGACGGCGCCGCTCATGCGCGAGCCGACGTCGATACGCTTGATGCTCATTATAGTCTCCTGAGTGAATGGAAGGTGACGGCGCTGAGGTTCAACGCCGGAAAATCGCCCCCCCGGAACGGGGGCTCAATTACGGATATGGTGGGTCTTCTGGTAAATCGCTGTCGAGCGTGCGCCAGAGCGGCAATAGCCGAGCATCGGCCGCGGGAATTCATCGAGCGCGTCGACCATGCCCTGCACGGCTTCCTCGGTCACGCCCATCGGTCCAACCGGCACATGGGCGATCTCGAGGCCGAGCTCCTTGGCGCGCGCCTCGATGACGGAGAACGACGTCTGGTCGGGACTTTCGTGATCGGGGCGGTGGCAGACGATCGATTTGAACCCCAGCGCCTTGATCTCGTCGAGCTCCTCCAGCGTGATCTGGCCCGAAACCGAATATTCATCGTCGATCTGGCGAATATCCATCGTCTTGTCTCCTCAAAAATCGTGGGCTGAAGGTCTACGACGGAGGTCTGCCAGCGTCAACAACACTTCGTTCACAGGAAGGTAAAGGTCAGCGCATAGCTTCGGCTCTCGCCGGGCGCCAACATGTTGAACTCACCAGCGGCCTGAAGCTCGTCGCGCGATATCCAGCGATGCGAAACCGGCTCGATACCGATGATATGGGCGGGCGCCTTCTGGTTCCGCCAGACCTGCAGATGGGGCAGCGTGTCGGCGCGGAAGCGCACACGCAGCGTCCTGCCGCCGATTGCGGCGATCGGTCCGAGGCGGACCTCTGCGAAGCCCTCCTCCGTCGCCGGCGCCGTGACGCAGAAGATGCCGCCCGGCTCCTCGCCGAACGCCCAGGGGAAACCACCATTCTCCAGCATCTGGCCCTCGAGCCGCGTGCCCTCGTCCAGCCATTTGCCGCCAGTGTTCATGTGGTACATCAGGAAGGTCGGCACCGTCCGATCGCTCATATTGACGACCCGGTCCTCGAGCCGCACCTCGCCGGTCGCCCCATCGATCCGCCACAGCCGCTCGATGCGCTGCGGCAGTCCTTCGATGGTGGTGATGTCGATATCGGCGCGGCATTCGGCATTGCCGTTCTCGAACTTCGTCCACAGCACCTTTGCCGCATGGCCGGAGGCCGATCCGTGCAGCGGATAAACCTTGCCGTCGTCCCGGCCGGGAATCGGCTGGCGGTGGCGGATATGATCCGGCCCGCAGGTGAAGAGAAAGCCTTCGAGCGAGTGGTCGATTCGCGCATCACCGTCGTCGGGAATGGCACGTTTCGGCGCGATGTCGACGCCGTCGACAATGCATCCGCCGATATCCAGCACCGATGTTTCGTCCAGCATCAGGCGCGGCCCGCTTGCGGCGGCAAATTCGATCATCACGGTCTCCTCGGGGAATTGTCGGCCCCTTAGTGCGCCGTGCGTCCTTTCGGACGCACAAAGGACGCTCTAACACTTTGAATCGACGCATTGTGCTTTTCGAAAATTGATTCCGATTTTCGGAAAGCACGATGCGCTAGCGTTAGGTTTCGCGCCGCCATTCGTCAATCGGTGCCGTTCCTATCTTGTGGTTTTGCAGCAACCGTGGAATTCGCGGAACTGCCACAAGGACGCAAACGTTTATGAGTAAAAGGAAATCTTAGTGATTTTCATATTTTGTTCAGCACGGTTTCATAAATTCCACACTAGCGTCAAAATTCGCATGTGTGTGTCTGCCCAGTCACTGTTCGAGGTGTGAGACGTGAATCGCTTTTTAAAATCGGCATTTTGCCTCGCAGCCAGCTTGGCTGCCCTTGCGGCTATAGCGCCGGAGGCAGGCGCGCAGCAGTTCCGCGACCGCCGCCAGAGCGATATCGTGCTCGTGACGCCGAACGGCGAAATCCTCGACTACGTTCCAACTGGCTATGCCTACGCCCGGGATCGTAGCGGCAATCGCGTGTTGATCGATGCCTATGGCAACGTCGTCGCTACCGAGATGCGCGCCCGGGGCTACTATCCGCCGCGGCCCGGCCCGCGCGAGGTCTATAACGACCAGTACGGCGACGACCCCTATTATTCCGACAACAATCCCGATGGCGATACGCGTTATTCCGAGCGGGGCGCCGTCACCGGCGGCATTCCGCGCGATGCGGCGATCGAACGCCGGCCGCTTGGCGAGCAGCCCTATCCCGATGACAACAGTATCGGTAATCCGCAGCCCGGCGACGATTATGCCTCGATCGACCCCGATCAGCAGATCCCGCCCGCCGACGCGCCCAAGACCGCGCCTGATGAGCCCGTCATCACGCTGAAGAACAAGTCGAAGCCCGAAATCGTCGCGCTGCAGGTCTTCCTCGATCGTGCCGGCATCTCTCCGGGTGTCATCGACGGCCATATGGGCTCGAACGTCACCAAGGGGATCTATGCCTATGACCAGATGACCGGATCGAAGCTCGATCCCAACGACACCGATGCCATTCTGGAAGAGCTGCGCATGAACGGCGGCCTGCCCGTCGTCAGTTACACGATCACGCCGGCCGATGCCGCCGGTCCCTTCGTCGCGGAGATCCCGGAGGATTATTCGCACAAGGCGCTGCTGCCGTCGCTCGCCTATACCTCGACCACCGAAATGCTGGCCGAACGCTTCCACATGGATGAGGCCTTTCTCAAGGAGATGAACCCCGGCGCCGATTTCAGCGTTCCCGGCACCGTCATCAAGGTCGTCAATCCGGGTGAGCCGAAAAGCGGCGAGGTTGCCCGTATCATCGCCGACAAGGGCCGCAAGCAGGTCTTCGCCTATGACGGCGCCGGCAATCTCCTCGCCGCCTACCCGGCATCGATCGGCTCCACCGACACGCCCTCTCCGTCAGGCTTGGTGAACGTCGAGCGTGTCGCCTTCAATCCCGGCTATACCTACAATCCGAAGATCAATTTCCAGCAGGGTGCCAACGACAAGATCCTCAACATCCCGCCCGGCCCGAACGGTCCCGTCGGCACCGTCTGGATGGCGCTTTCCAGGCCGACCTACGGCATTCACGGCACGCCCGAACCCTCGAAGATCGGCCGCACCCAGAGCCACGGCTGCATCCGCCTGACCAACTGGGATGCCACCGAACTGGCCAAGATGGTCAAGCCGGGAGTGACGGTCGAATTCGTCGACTGAACATACCATCGCGTCTTCGGGCGGAATAACCGCAAAGCGAACAGACAACAATGTCACGCGACTGGATCGACCAATACGCGGCGGGATCGGCGCTGCCCCGCACTTTGACACAACAATCTAGCGCGGGCCGCGACGGCAGTTCAAAATTGCTCTCCCGTACCAAAGTTTGGAACCCGAAAGCGCGCCAAAAAGCTATTAAATCTGTAGATTTCACTTCCTAACATTTTGGAGGTCGTATGAAATCGCTTGTTCGATTGGCTTTAAGCGTTTTGGCGGGTTTGGTCGCAGTCGGCACGGCGCAGGCTGCCGATGTCTCGGAAATTCGCGTGGACTGGGCGACCTACAACCCGGTCAGCCTCATTCTGAAGGATGAAGGCATCCTGGAAAAGGAATTCGAAAAGGATGGGATCAAGATAACCTGGGTCCAGTCTGCAGGCTCCAACAAAGCCCTGGAATTCCTCAATGCCGGCTCCCTCGACTTTGGCTCGACGGCGGGTGCGGCTGCATTGATCGGCCGCGTCAACGGCAACCCGATCAAATCCATCTATGTGTATTCGCGTCCGGAATGGACTGCGCTCGTAACACGCAAGGATACCGGCATCGCCAAGGTCCAGGACCTGAAGGGCAAGTCCATCGCCGTGACGCGCGGCACCGACCCGCACATTTTCCTGGTGCGCGCCCTTGCCGATGCAGGTCTGACTGAAAAGGATGTTTCGCTTGTTCTGCTACAGCACGCGGACGGCCGCCTTGCGCTGAAACGGGGCGACGTCGACGCTTGGGCCGGCCTCGATCCGATCATGGCCTCCGCCGAGATTGAAGATGGCGATGTGCTGTTCCATCGCAAGCCGGAAAACAACAGCTGGGGCGTGCTTAACGTGCGCGAAGAGTTTGCTATCGCGCATCCTGATCTCGTCAAACGCGTGCTTGCTTCCTACGAGAAGGCGCGCATTGAAGCTCTGAAAGATCCGACCAAGCTCAAAGCCGCCCTCGTTGCCGCCACCAAGCTGCCCGACACGGTGATAGAGCGCCAGCTGGAGCGCACGAACCTCACCTATTCCGTGATCGGCGATGCACAGCGCGAGACGATCGAAGCAGCGGGTCTCGCTTTGCAAAAGGCCGACGTCATCAAAGCGGATGTCGATGTCGTTAAGACCGTATCGTCGCTGGTCGATCCCAGCTACGCCTCGGCCGCTCTCGGCCAGTGAAGCGATAGAAAGAACGTTCCCATGTCCTTGGTGCACATCGCGCTGTCATGGCACAATACGGAAACAGGAAGGGAGACCCGGCAGCGCCGGGTTTCGCCTTTCGATCGCCCGATTGTCGGAATCGTGTTTCCGGTTGCGTTGTTTGCCGCCTGGGAAATCCTCGTTCGTGCGGGAATAGTCGGAGGCCGTTTGATGCCCCCGCCCTCGAAAATTCTCTATACGGTCTATGCGCTGGCGGCCTCCGGCGATCTGGCAACGCATGTCGGCGCGACGCTGCGCAGAGTGGCAATCGGCTTCGCCTTCGGGTCCCTGGCGGGGACCGCTCTTGGGGCGCTGACCGGGTACTCCAAACCGCTCGCACGTCTGCTGGATCCGACCCTGCAGGCTCTGCGAGCCATTCCCTCCATTGCCTGGGTGCCGCTGTTCATCCTGTGGTTCGGTATTTTCGAAGCCTCCAAAGTCGCGCTGATTGCCGTTGGCGTCTTCTTCCCGGTCTATCTAGGAGTCTATGGCGCCGTCGTCGGCGTCGACAGGCGCATCGTAGAGGTCGGTCGCGTCTTTCGGCTTTCGGGCTTCGAGCTCATTCGTCTGATCTTGCTGCCGGCGGTCCTTCCGGACTTTATCCTTGCCCTGCGCGCAGGCCTGGGCCTCGGTTGGATGTTCGTCGTTGCGGCGGAATTCATGGGCGCATCCGAAGGCCTGGGATATCTTCTGGTGGATGGTCAGCAACTCGGAAAGCCGGATCAGATCCTGGCGGCTATTTTGATCTTTGCCGTTGTCGGCAAGGCGACCGATAGCCTGCTTCTGATTGCGAGCGCGCCGTTCCTGCGCTGGCGCGACACCCATGCGAGCGGGATCTGACATGCTTGACATCCGCTCCCTATCCAAGATCTATCCAAACGGAACACATGCTCTGCAAGACTTCTCCCTCAGTATCGGCAAGGGAGAGTTGGTCGCGGTCATCGGAGGATCGGGTTGCGGCAAGAGCACCCTTCTGAGACTGTTGTCGGGCCTCGAAGCCCCTACACTGGGCGAAATCAGCTTGGAGGGACGGCTGCTGACAGAGCCGGACTCGCTCGTGAATATCGTCTTCCAGGAGCCCCGGCTCTTTCCATGGCTGACAGTCGCGGACAATATCGGTTTCGGCCTGCGCCATCTGGCAAGCAGCGAACGGGATGAGCAGGTATCGGCGGCCCTGGAGAAGATTGGCCTTCGCGGCCACGAGAAGCGCTGGATAAAGGAGCTGTCCGGCGGGCAGGCGCAACGCGTGGCCCTGGCGCGAGCACTCGTGACGAAGCCGGCCGTTCTCCTCTTGGACGAGCCCTTCTCCGCACTCGATGCGATGACGCGTGTCGAACTCCAGGATCATCTGATCGATCTATGGCGCGTGAATGCCACGACGATGCTGCTCGTCACGCACGATATCGAAGAGGCAGCCTTTTTGGCGGATCGCGTCGTCGTGATGCGCCCCTGGCCGGGACGCATTCTAGAGGTGGTCGATATAGGCCTGCCGCGACAACGCAATCGCATGTCGGACGAATTGGCCGAAATCAAAAGGCGGCTTTCCGACCTTCTGGCTCATTCTCTCAATGATGGCAGCCGCACGGCAAGCGCCTGAAAAACGAAATGCGTCGCGGAGCCAACCGGATGCACTTCGTTCGAGGATGCGGGAACTCAGGCTGCCGTCGCCATGCGGGCGGACGCCACCAGCCTTACTGGCAGCTTGCGCATCATTTCCTCGGCAAAACAGGTGGCGTTTTCACGGGCCTTGTCGAGATTGCTGACGCGCGCGGGATCGATCGTGTGCAGCGTGCCGCCACAGTCGAAGATGTCGCGAAAGGCGGAGCGTTCAATAATTGCGGTGTCCAGCACCGGCACATGCCGCTCGCTGAGCAGCGACTTGACGACTTGCAGCGCGCGTGTCGTCACCATCGAGTTGACGCGGGTCAGCACCACCGAATGGCCAATCTTGATGCCGGCCTTCTCATCCAGATACTGCAGCAGTTCGAGCACCTGCGCGCCACCGCGCGCGTCCATTGCACAGCCCTGGATCGGAATCAGCACGTGGTCGGAAAGGCCGACGGCTGTGGCAAGCAGCGGATTGCGTGCACCCGGCAGGTCAACGATGAAATAGTCGGTATTGTGCTTGTTCTCGCTGATATGCTGCGGCAACGAGGCGGTTGTCACGAAATCGATCACCGAAAGATTGGCCACGTGACCAGAGATCTCGTGCCAGCGTGAAATCCAGTGCTGCGGATCGGCGTCGAGAATGGTGACGCGATAGCCTTTGCGGGCAAGCTCGGTCGCGAGCAGGAGAACAGCGGTCGTCTTGCCGGCGCCTCCCTTGGTATTTGCGAATGTGATAACAGGCATGTTCGGTCCTCGGAAGGAAAGAGGTGCGAGCCGGAATCGCTCTTATACGCACCCTCGGAGCATCGTGCGGTTAATCCATCCTTTCTAATCATGGTTAACAAATTCGAAACACGCGCGGCGAAATTGCAGCCGGTATTTTTCACATCCCTAAAACAAGAGCCTTTCCTGGTCAGCTTGAATCATTCTGCCGGAGCAGGTTTTCGTCAGGGCAGAGGCGATTGGCGAAGGGCATACCTCTTGGTACGTCCGAGCCGATCGCCTCTGCCCTGGCGGAAAGATGCCCGGCCCTTCGGGTTGGCTGAAACGGGCCGGCTGATCGACCGGCCGGCTTGGCCGTAGAGCTTGGCTACGACGCGCGCCGGCCGGTCGACCATCCGACTCCGTTTGAGCCAACAGAATGCTTCAAGCTGACCAGGAAAGGCTCTAGGGATATCGCGGCAACGAAAAAAGCCCGGAAAACCGAGGTTTTCCAGGCCAGTCAAAAGGTCCGCTCTTATATTGTCAGAAGCAATCCCTGAAAAGGACCTTGGTATTTTCGAGCGTCATGGCAACCGGGTTGCCGCCCGCACTCGGATCTTCGATCGCCATGGCCGACAATTCGTCGATGCGGTCGGCAGCGATTCCCATCGCCGACAGCGTCTCCGGCACCCCGAGTTCGGAGCGGAGCTTCAGCACATAGTCGTAGAACCCGTCGAAACCGCCGGAAATGCCGAGATAGGCGGCGGCGCGGCCGATCTTCTCCTCGATCGCCTTGCGGTTGAAGCGCAGCACCGCCGGCATCACCACCGCATTTGTCATGCCGTGATGGGTGTTGTAGACGGCGCCGATCGGGTGCGACAGCGCGTGAATGGCGCCGAGCCCCTTCTGGAAGGCGACCGCACCCATGGCGGCCGCCGCCATCATGTTGGCGCGGGCTTCCAGATCGGTGCCTTCCCTATAGGCGCGCGGCAGGAATTCCTTGACGAGCCGCATGCCTTCGAGCGCGATGCCGGCCGACATCGGGTGATAGAAGGGCGAGGAATAGGCCTCGAGGCAATGGGCGAAGGCATCCATACCTGTGCCGGCCGTAATGATCTTCGGCATGCCGACCGTCAGTTCCGGATCGGAGATGACGACCCCAGGCAGGAACTTCGGATGGAAGATGATCTTCTTCACATGCGTCTCGGAATTGGTGATGACGCTGGCACGCCCGACTTCCGAACCGGTGCCTGCCGTTGTCGGCACCGCGACGATCGGGGCGATGCCCTCGAGACTCGCACGCGTCCACCAGTCGCCGATATCCTCGAAGTCCCAGACCGGCCGCGTCTGGCCGGCCATGAAGGCGACGCACTTGCCGAGATCGAGGCCGGAGCCGCCCCCGAAAGCAACGACGCCGTCATGGCCGCCGTCCTTGAAGGCCCTGACGCCGGCTTCGAGGTTCTTCTCGTTCGGGTTCGGATCGACATCAGCAAAGATTGCGCGGCCGAGACCGGCATCTTCGAGGATATCGAGCGCAGTCTTGGTGATCGCCATCGCGGCAAGGCCGCGGTCGGTGACGAGTAGCGGCTTCTTGATGCCGAGGCTCTTGCAGGCGTCGGCCAGTTCCGTGATGCGGCCCCGGCCGAGCTTGACCGATGTCGGGTAGCTCCAATTTGCGGTGATGTTGCTGCTCATGCTGTGACTTTCTTCAGATGGAAGGATTTCGGACGCGTCAGATTCTGGAAGCCGATGATCGACAGCGAGCCGCCGCGGCCAGTCTCCTTGACGCCGGTCCAGCAAAGTGCCGGGTCGAGATAATCCGCGCGGTTCATGAAAACAGTGCCGGTTTCGATCTCGCGACCGAGCCGCCCTGCCCGCTCGACATCTTTGGTCCAGAGCGAGGCCGTCAGCCCATACTGGCTGTCGTTCATCAAAGCGAGGGCCTCCTCGTCGCTCTTCACCTTCATGATGCCGACCGCCGGACCGAAAGTCTCTTCACGCATGAAGGCCATGGAGTGGTCGACGTCGACGAGAATCTGCGGTGCAAGATAGGCGCCGCCGTCATCCTGGGGGAAAAGCTTGGGATCAACAAGCGCTTTGGCGCCCTTGGAAACCGCATCGGCGATCTGCTCGCGCACCACCTTGGCGAAGCGCTTATGTGCCATCGGCCCGAGCGACGTATCGGGATCGAGAGGATTGCCGAGCTTGTAGTTCGACACCCAGGCAACCGACTTCTCGACGAAGGCGTCATAGAGCGATTCATGCACGTAGATGCGCTCGATGCCGCAGCAGCACTGGCCGGAATTGTAGGTCGCGCCGTCCATCAGCGTGTCGACGGCTGCCTCGAGATCGGCGTCCTCCATGACATAACCCGGATCCTTGCCGCCGAGTTCGAGGCCAAGGCCGGTGAAGGTGCCGGCGGCGGCCCGCTCCATCGACCGCCCGCCTTCGACCGATCCCGTGAAGTTGACGAAATTGAAGCTGCCGGCGGCAATCAGCGCCGACGTCGTTTCGTGGTCGAGAAAGACGTTCTGGAACACATCCTCGGGAACACCGGCCTCGGTGAAGGCCTGCACCAGCCGCTCACCGACCAGTAGCGTCTGCGAGGCATGTTTCAGCACCACGGTATTGCCGGCCATCAATGCTGGCGCAATCGTATTGATCGCCGTCATATAGGGATAGTTCCACGGCGCGACGACAAAGACGACGCCATGCGCCTGGCGCTCGATGCGGCGCTCGAAACGCTCGCTCTCCTCGACGACGAGAGGCGCCAGCGCATCCGCCGCGATCGAAGCGACATAGTTGGAGCGCTCGTTGAAGCCCTTGTATTCGCCGCCATATTTTACCGGCCGGCCCATCTGCCAGGCAAGCTCTTGCACGACGACATCGGACATCTCGTTCAGCCGCGCAGCACCCTTCAGCACCAGCTGCACACGCTCTTCGAGCGGCCGTTTCGCCCAGGCCTTCTGCGCCTTGCGCGCGCGCGCCACCACGTCCCTGGCGGCATCGAAAGAAAGGGCTGCGCGTTCGGCATAAACCGACCCGTCAACCGGTGAAATGCATTGGATCATTGCCATGATCGAATCCTGTCCTCGTATTCTTCAATATCTTTGCGAAGGCCGTAGCCCCTCATCCGCCTGCCGGCACCTTCTCCCCGTAAACGGGGCGAAGAGGATATGCCGCACCGGCTTTCCCCAACATCGACGCCGCGTTTGGCACGTCCCCTCTCCCCGCTTTTACGAGGGGAGGGTTAGGGTGAAGGGCAAGCAACCCGCAAATGCCTATTAAGCTCTTTCGAAACCGCGCGCCACTTCCCAGTCGGTGATACGGCGGTCGTATTCTTCCTGCTCCCATTCGGCAGCGCGGGTGTAATGGTCGATCACGTCGTCGCCGAAGGCTTTGCGCAGCATTGCCGATTCCGTCATTTCGGTCGTGGCCGCACGCAGCGTGCGCGGGATTTCGCGAACGCCCTTGCCGCCATAGGCGTCGCCGACAAAGGGGGCTTCGAGTTCCAGCTTGTTCTCGATCCCGTCAATGCCAGCGGCAAGCAGCGCGGCAAAGGCGAGATAGGGATTGAGATCGGAGCCGCCGACGCGGCACTCGATACGAATTCCCTTGGTTTCCTCACCGCAGAGCCGGTAGCCGGCGGTGCGGTTGTCCTTGCTCCAGATCGCCTTGGTCGGCGCAAACGTGCCGGCCATGAAGCGTTTGTAGGAGTTGATGTAGGGCGCCAGGAAATAGGTGATCTCGCTCGCATGGGCGAGAAGCCCGGCGACGTAATTGTGCATCAGCGGCGACATGCCGTACTTGCCGGCATGGTCGAAGAACAGCGGCTTTTCCTCCAGGCTCCAGAGCGACTGGTGGATATGCGAGGAACTGCCGGCCGCATTGTAATTCCACTTGGCGAGGAAAGTGATGGCCTTGCCCTTCGACCAGGCGATCTCCTTGCAGCCGTTCTTGATGATTGCGTGGCGGTCGGCCATGGCGAGCGCATCGGCGTAGCGCACGTTGATCTCCTCCTGGCCGGCCGAAGCTTCGCCCTTGGAGTTCTCGACCGGGATGCCGGCGCCCTGCAACCCGGTGCGGATCGCCCGCATCACCTCTTCCTCCTTGGTGGTCTGGAAGATGTGGTAGTCCTCATTGTAGGCGCTGGCGAGCTTGAGGTTGCGGTAGCCGGAAGTCTGCGCCGCCTCATAGCTCTGGTCGAACAGGAAGAATTCGAGCTCGGAGGCCATGTAGGCCTTCATGCCCATATCCTCGAGCCGCTTCACCTGCTTCTTCAGGATCGCGCGTGGCGAGTGAGCGACTTCCTCAAGCGTATGATGGTCAAGCACATCGCAGAGCACCAGCGCGGTGCCTTCCAGCCAGGGAATTCGACGCAGCGTCGCAAGATCCGGCTTCATCGTGTAGTCGCCGTAGCCCTTCTCCCAGCTCGTCGCCTTGTAGCCGGAGACGGTCTCCATCTCCATGTCGGTGGCGATCAGGTAGTTGCAGCTGTGCGTTTCCTTCCAGGCGCTCTCGACGAAATATTCCGCCTGGAAACGCTTGCCCATCAGCCGGCCCTGCATATCCACCTGGCAGGCCAGAACCGTGTCGATGCGCCCTTCGGCAACATCTTTCCTGAGGTCGTCGATTGTGTAGCTGCTGCTCATGATTGATCCGCCTGAATTGGATTGACAAAATCGGGGCAACGAAATCGCATGCGCTCGGCCGGACTTTTCGGCCCGATGCCTTTTCGTTGAACCGTGATGGGGCCGCAGGATGCGGCCCCGCCATTTGAGAGGGAAGCCTTGATGCTTAGTTTTCGCCGCTTTCGCCGACGGCTGCTTCGGCGGCCGCGATCTCGGCCTGACGCTTTGCCACTTCGGCGCCGATCGGCGGCCCCTTGAAGCGACGGCTTTCGAAGCCGAACCAGACGATCGCGGTCAGCACCAGGAAACCAACGGTGATGTAGAGCGCCCATTCATTCGGCGGCTGGATGCCGAGGATGAAGATCAGGATCATCGCGATCACAGTCAGCACCGCGAAGAGCTTGAAGACGCCTTCGCCGAGGTTCCATGGCCCCATCTTGTCCCACTTCGACGTGCCCCAGGCGAACAGGCCGAGCGTGATCGGGATCGCGAAGGAGAAGAACAGGAAGATGACCGTGCACGAGACGACGATCGTATAGACCGGCGTGTCGCCGATCGAAACGAGCGAGGAACCCCAGACGAACAGAACCGACAGGATCGAGCCGGTCCAGATCGCAGCCACCGGCGTGCGGTATTGCGGGCTGACCTTCGACAAGGCCTTCGATGCCGGCAGACCGCCGTCACGCGAGAAGGCAAAGATCATGCGCGAGACCGAGGTGACGGTCGCAAGCCCGCACAGCCACTGGCTGACCAAGATGGCAAGATAGAGAGTATCCTTGACGATCGGGTTCACCTGGCTGTCCATCGCCCAGAAGAACACGTTCCAGCCCTGCTTTGCCGCATCATCCATATTCGGCAGCATCAGAACGAAGGCGCAGAGCATGATGTATCCGAAAAGCGCCGACCAGAGAACCGACGCGACCATGCCGCGCGGGACCGATTCGGCAGCCTTGACTGTCTCTTCCGACGTATGCGCCGAGGCGTCATAGCCGGTGATGGTGTAGATCGGCAGAAGCAGGCCGAGAAGGAAGACCCAAGCACCGGAAGTGGAGGGCCAGACATTGCCGCCGACTTCGCCGGAATAGTTGGCGAAGGTAAAGAGGCGACCGATCTCATAGGAGGGCGCTGCGATCAGGCAGACGGCCGCCAGCGCGATTGCTGTTGCAAAGATCAGATAACCCGAAAAGTCCGTCAGCTTCGCGGTCAGTCCGATGCCCATGTGATTGACGAGCGCCTGCGCGCCGGTGATGACAACGAGGAAGGCGATGCGCACCATCGTCGTATCCGTCAGCCCGAAATAGCTGGTGCCGAACGAACCCATGAAGAAATAATAGGTGCCGACGTTGATGGCGCCGAGCACAGTGACGAGACCGAGCAGGTTGAACCATGCGGTCAGCCAGCCGGTGAAACGGTTACCGAGGATGGAGCCCCAGTGATAGAGGCCGCCGGCCGTCGGATAAGCGGAGCTGATCTGCGCCATGGCGACGGCGAAGACGAGCGAGATGAAGCAGCCGAGTGGCCAGCCGATGCCGATGGCGGCTCCGCCGGCGCCCGAGGTTGCCTGCGCCAGCGAATTGATGCCGCCGGAGAGGATGCAGATAATGGAGAATGATACGGCGAAGTTCGAGAACGAACTCATGCGTCGTTCGAGTTCCTGGGCATAACCCATGGAATGCAGGATGTGCACATCCTGCTTCTTGTCCAGTTCGGAATAATCCGACATGACTTCCCCCTGTTCACGATCGGCCGCGGGATTGCGGCCGGTTCAGTGCCAATTGTCCGCGGCATTTTCGCCGTGCGGACGTCCGCAGTTAAACTGCTCCCTCGGGTCTTCTTTTTATGTCAGGCGTCCAGGCTTTGCTGGAGCAGCCGTTTCAGATAGTCGGCCATGACCCCTTGGCCGATATCGTCTGCGATGAGGTCGTTACGGACCTCGATCATCACATTGCGCAAGCCGTTCGAAAGCCCGTGCAGGATCAGCGTGTGGGTCACGCCGTCCTCAGGCCCGTAAGGCTGGTTGCGTTCCGTCCTGTAAAGCGGCGCCTCGGCCGCGACCTCCAGCATCCGGTCGGCGAGCCGGCTGTCCTCATCGTGCAATATGCCGAGTTCGACGGCACGTTCGCGGCCGTGATAGACCGGCGTGAAGCTGTGCATCGTCACGATGACGCTGTCTTGTCCCCTCGCCCGGCGATCGCGGATCAGTCCGCGAATGGCGTCATGGAAAGGAACGTAGAGCGCGTCGGTGCGCGCAAGCCGTTCTTCAGGGCTCAAATCCTTGTTGCCGGGAACGGCGTAGATCTCGCTGGTTTCCGGCATGGCGCCGGGTGAACTGGGCGGCCGGTTGCAGTCATAGATAAGCCGCGAGAACCGCTGGTAAACAAGCGTCGCGTCGAGCGCTTCCGATATGCTGCGGGCGACCGCAAGCGCGCCCGGGTCCCAGGCAATGTGACTGGAGAGCGCCTCGCTGGGCAGGCCGAGATCGCCGAAAAGGGCTGGAAGCGCATTCGAAGCGTGCTCGCAGATGAGAAGCACCGGACTCCGGCCGTGGATGCGCTCGATCCCGACGCAGTCACCGTCCGCTTCGCTGAGGATTTTCGGTCGGGCTAGCACCAAAGGCGCCACTCCTTATCCCTTAACAAATTCCTTATGAAGAAAAGAATTCTTCAGGTTTCAACCCGTGTCAAGCATCCACTGAAAATTTCTTTTCATGACAGTGGTTGACATGGATTATGACAGCGTTGTTAACTTTGAGTGGGAAAGTGGCGCCAGACCATCCCGGGGAGCATAAGTACGTGACAGTTGCGTCGAAGACGGTTTCGGACGTCATACACTCGCATTTGGGGGTGTTGACGCGTGCCGAGAAGCAGCTGGCCGAAAGCCTGCTCGACAATTATCCGGTCTCCGGGCTCGGTAGCATCACTACGATCGCCGAGAACGCCGGCGTCTCGACGCCGACCGTCGTGCGCATGGTGCAGAAGCTCGGCTTCAAGGGCTATCCGGACTTTCAGGCGCATCTGCATCAGGAAGTCGAGGCGACGATCTCGAACCCCATCGCCAAACATGACCGCTGGGCGCAGAACGCCCCAGGCACCCATATTCTCAACCGTTTCGCCGATGCGATCATGGGCAATCTGCGCCAGACGCTGACCGATCTCGACACCGCGACTTTCGACAGCGTCGCCGCGTTGCTCTCCGACCGTAAGCGCGGCCTTTATTTCGTCGGCGGTCGCATCACTGGCGCGCTTGCCGAATATTTCTTCACCCATATGCAGGTCATCCGGCCGGCAACGACACTGCTATCGTCGAATTCCAGCAGCTGGCCGCAATATGTCCTCAACATGAATGCCGGCGACATCCTGATCATCTTCGACATCCGCCGCTACGAGCAGGAGATGGTGAGCCTCGCCACCGCCGCCCGCAAGCGTGGCGCCGAAATCGTCGTCTTCACCGACCAGTGGGCCTCGCCCGCCGCCAAGCTCGCCAGGCATGCTTTTCGCGTCCGGATCGAGGCGCCGTCGGCCTGGGATTCCTCCGTCGTCACCCTTTTCATCGTCGAAGCGCTGATCGAGGCCGTTCAGAATTCGACCTGGGACGAGACGAAGGAGCGCATGAAGACACTGGAAGGCCTGTTCGAGCAGACCAGGCTTTTCCGTAAACCCGGCTAGGAGGACAAGATTAAAACAGAAGAAAAACAATGACGGATTTTCACGGAACCACGGCGCGCTGTCGCAAATGAAACATTGCCGCAACCGCCTGCTATTTAGGGTGAAATGAACGTCATCCAATCGTCATACAAGCTTCATGTAAGCTCATTAACAGCATCGCCAGACACTGAAAACCCGAAGGAGAACAACAGTGATCTCTAACATTTCTCGACTACTGTCGCTTTCTACTGCGATGATCGTGGCTTCGACCGCGATTGCCGCTGCCGAGCCGAGCGCTGAACTTATCGCCGCCGCCAAGAAGGAAGGCACGCTGACGACGATCGCTCTTCCGCACGACTGGTGCGGCTACGGCGAAGTCATTGCCGGCTTTAAGGCCAAGTATGGCCTCGAGGTCAACGAGCTCAACCCGGATGCGGGTTCGGGCGACGAAGTCGAAGCCATCAAGGCCAACAAGGGCAACACCGGCCCGCAGGCTCCTGACGTCATCGACGTCGGCCTCTCTTTCGGCCCGTCTGCAAAGAAAGACGGCCTGATCCAGCCTTACAAGGTCTCCACCTGGGACTCCATCCCGGATACCGCCAAGGATGCCGAAGGCTACTGGTACGGCGACTACTACGGCGTTCTCTCGTTCCTCGTGAATAAGGATCTCGTCAAGGAATCGCCCGCCGATTGGGCCGACCTGAAAAAGAGCGACTACGCAAACAGCGTTGCCCTCGCAGGCGACCCCCGCACCGCCAACCAGGCCGTCCAGGGCGTCTATGCCGCCGGTCTTTCCGCATCCGGCGGTGACGCTGCCAAGGCCGGCGAAGAAGGTCTGAAATTCTTCGCCGAATTGAACAAGAACGGCAATTTCGTGCCGGTCGTGGGCAAGGCGGCTCCGTTCGCGCAGGGCTCGACGCCGATCATCGTTGCCTGGGATTACAACGCCCTCTCCTGGGGAGAAAGCCTCAAGGGCAATCCTCCGTTCGAGGTCGTCGTTCCGAAGTCGGGCGTCGTTGCCGGTGTCTACGTCCAGGCTATCTCCGCCTTCGCTCCGCACCCGAACGCTGCCAAGCTCTGGATGGAATACCTTTATTCCGACGAAGGTCAGCTCGGCTGGCTGAAGGGCTATTGCCACCCGATCCGCTTCAACGATCTTGCCAAGAACAACAAGATCCCGAAGGAACTGCTCGACAAGCTGCCGCCGGCTGCAGCCTATGAAAAGGCCGTTTTCCCGACGCTCGAAGAACAGTCCGCTGGCAAGGAAGCCATCACCAAGAACTGGGATTCCGTCGTCGGCGCCGCCGTCAAGTAGCCTCTAATCCTGCCTCCCCGCCGCAAGGCGGGGAGGTTTTCTCACTCCGACGCCCCAGGATGAGCTTTTCCATGAGCACCGTTTCAACGCCTATGGTGCGCAGTGCCCCCTTGATCAACAGAGATCGCGTGATCGACTGGCTGGGCATTGCACCCTTCATCATTTTCTCCCTGCTGTTCCTGATCATCCCCACGCTTTATCTTGTGGCGGGCGCATTCCTGACGCCCGAGGGCGATTTCACGCTGAAGAATATCGGTGATCTCTTTACCCCATCCATCATGAGCGCCTACTCGATCAGTATCCGTGTCTCGGTGGCGTCGGCTCTAGGCGGTGCGCTGATCGGCTTCTTCCTCGCCTGGGCCGTCGTGCTCGGTGGCCTGCCCGCCTCCGTCCGTTCGACGCTCTTGACCTTCTCCGGTGTCGCCTCGAATTTCGCCGGCGTGCCCCTTGCCTTCGCCTTTCTCGCAACGCTCGGCCGCACCGGGCTTGTGACGATTTTCCTGCGCGAATGGTTCGGCTTCAATCTCTACGGCACCGGCTTCAATCTGCTGTCCTTCTTAGGCCTCACCATCACCTACATGTATTTCCAGATACCGCTGATGGTGCTGATCCTGACGCCGGCCCTCGACGGCATGAAGAAGGAATGGCGTGAAGCCTCGCAGATCCTCGGCGCCACCAACCGCCAGTACTGGACGATGGTCGCGCTGCCGATCCTTTGGCCGAGCCTGCTCGGCACGACGCTGTTGCTCTTCGCCAATGCTTTCGGCGCCATCGCCACCGCTTTCGCGCTGACCGGCAGCTCGCTGAACATCGTGCCGATCCTGCTCTACGCGCAGATCCGCGGCGACGTTCTGCACAATGCCAATCTCGGTTACGCGATCGCGCTCGGAATGATCGTCATCACCGGCGTCTCCAACGTCCTTTACCTCATGCTGCGCATGCGCGCCGAACGGTGGCAGAAATGAAAGCTCAACGTCTCGGAGCCTGGATCGCTGTCATTCTGGGTGCATCCTATTTCGTCATTCCGTTGATCGGCACAATCGAGTTTTCGTTGCGCATGCGCCGCGGCGAATACAGCCTCGATGCTTATGAGTCGGTATTCTCCGACATTCAGTTCCGCGAGACCTTCGGCTATTCCATGTTGATGGCGCTTCTGACCATCGTCTTCGGCATGCTGCTCGTCGTGCCGACGGCCTATTGGGTGCGCCTGCGCCTGCCGCAGATGCGTCCGGTCGTCGAATTCATCACGCTGCTGCCGCTTGTCATTCCGGCGATCGTCATCGTCTTCGGTTACCTCAGAATGTATAATTCGTCCTCTTACCTACCGTTGACGGGTTCGACGACCGGCACCAACGCCCTGCTGGTCTTCTCCTATATCACGCTGTCCCTGCCCTATATGTACCGCGCCGTCGATACCGCCATGCGCGCGATCGACGTCCGCACGCTGACGGAAGCGGCCGAAAGCCTCGGCGCCCGATGGACGACCATCATGTTCAAGTGCATTTTCCCGAATGTCATGAGCGGCGTGCTCTCAGGCGCTTTCATCACGCTGGCGATCGTCATGGGCGAATTCACCTTTGCCGCACTTTTGAACCGTCCGGCCTTCGGTCCCTACCTGCAGCTCGTCGGCGCCAACAAGGCCTACGAGCCTTCGGCGCTTGCGGTCATCGCCTTCTCGATCACCTGGCTCAGCATGGGCCTGCTCAACCTCGTTTCCCGCTTCGGCAAAGCCGCCCCGGCAAAGGCTTAAGGTATCTGGCTCATGTCTTTTCTCACGCTGAACAACATTCAGAAATCCTTCGGCCCGGTTCAGGTCGTCAAGAACTTCAACATGACGATCGAGAAGGGTGAGTTCATCTCCTTTCTCGGACCGTCGGGCTGCGGCAAGACGACCGTCCTGCGCATGATCGCCGGCTTTGAAACGCCGACTGGCGGCACGCTGACCATCAACGGCAAGGATCAAAGCTCGCTGAAGCCGAACCAGCGCAATATCGGCATGGTGTTCCAGGCCTACGCGCTGTTCCCCAACATGACGGTGCACGACAACGTCGCCTTCGGCCTCAAGGTGGCAGGCGCGCCGAAGCCTGAGGTCGACGCCCGCGTCAACGAAATGCTCGGCCTGATCAAGCTCGATCACCTGGCCGACCGCTTCCCCTATCAACTGTCGGGCGGCCAGCAGCAGCGTGTAGCCCTTGCCCGTGCGCTTGCCGTCAAGCCGCAGGTGCTGCTGCTCGACGAGCCGCTCTCCGCACTCGACGCCAAGATCCGCGTGTCGCTGCGCGAGGAAATCCGCCAGATCCAGCAGCAACTCGGCATCACCACGGTCTTCGTCACCCACGATCAGGAGGAAGCCCTGTCAATCTCCGACCGCATTGTCGTCATGAATGCCGGTAAGGCCGACCAGATCGGTTCGCCCTTCGAGATTTACAACACACCAGCGACGCGCTTCGTCGCCTCCTTCGTCGGCACGCTGAACCTCATCGAGGCCAAGGTCGTCGATCCCGATACCAACCGCATCCAGATCGGCGATCAGGGCATAACGCTGAAGCAGTCGGTCGCAGCCCACAAGGCAGGCGAAACCATTTCGCTGGCGCTGCGTCCGGAAGCCGGCTCCCTCTCCGACAGTGTCAAGAGCGACACGGCACTGACCGGTCAGGTCGTTTCGGCCCACTTCCTGGGATCAGTCATCCGCACCCGCATGAATGTTGGGGGCAATGTCATCTCCTTCGACATGTTCAACAGCCCGGGCACCACCCCGCCGCAGGCCGGCGAAACGGTGACGCTGCGCTTCATGGCAGCCGACCTGCTCATCATCCGCGACTAACCAGCGTAGCGCGACCTCGCCTGGAAGGCGCCGCCGACGCGGTGCTTTTTTCATTTCAGGCCGGCCGACCTGTCAGCAAACGTGATGCAACCATCACCGTAAGGCACTTGAACTCTCCCAGCCCGGTGCCAGAAGTTGAGTAAACCAAATGAGCCGGGCAGCCCTCCGCCCGGCATTTACGCGATGGGATATGTCAATGATTACCTGCCACCTGCGTTATGTGATCGATCCGTACAAGCTTGCCGAATTCGAGGAATATGCCCGGCTCTGGATTCCGATCGTCAACAGAATGGGCGGCACCCATCACGGTTATTTCCTGCCGTCCGAAGGCGCCAACAACATTGCCGTTGCCTTGTTTTCCTTCCCGAGCCTTGCCGCCTACGAGGACTATCGCACACGCATGGCAAGCGATCCGGAATGTCAGGCCGCTTTCGAACTCGACAAACGCAACCGCAGTATCGTCAGCTATGAACGCAGCTTCATGCGGCCCGTGCTCGGCTGATCGAACCGCACACGACGGAACGAAAAAGCCCCGCCAGGCTGGCTGGCGGGGCTTTTTCGTTCTGTCGTGCGCTTAGCGGATCGCCTGGTCGTCTACATCGAAGCGATGCACGTGCGCCTGGTCCGGGGTCGCATAGACGATCTCGTCCGGCTCATACTGGTGCTCGCCGAAAAGACGCGCCGTCAACAGGCCGCATTGATCAGATTCCAGATAGATGATCGTGTCGGCGCCGAGATGCTCAACATGCACGACCTTCGCAGCCCAAGTCCCCTGTTCGCGCGACAACGTCAGGTGTTCGGGACGCACGCCGATCGTCTTGGCGCTGTGATCGCCGACCTTCTCGGCCGCGATGAAATTCATCTGCGGCGAGCCGATGAAGCCGGCGACGAAAACATTGGCCGGTCGTTTATAGAGTTCCATCGGCGAACCGATCTGCTCGATCGCCCCGGCATTCAAGACAACGATCTTGTCGGCAAGCGTCATCGCCTCGACTTGATCGTGGGTGACATAGATCATCGTCGCCTTCAGACTGCGGTGCAGCCGGGCGATTTCGAGACGGGTCTGGACACGCAGCGCCGCATCGAGGTTCGACAGCGGTTCGTCGAACAAGAAAAGTTCGGGTTCGCGTACGATGGCACGGCCGATGGCGACGCGCTGGCGCTGGCCGCCGGAGAGCTCGGCCGGCCGCCGCGCCAGATAGGGTTCCAGCGAAAGCATGCCGGATGCCTTGCTGACACGCTTGTCGATCTCGTCCTTGGCGGTGCCGGCCTGCTTGAGACCAAGCCCCATATTGTCCTTGACCGTCAGATGCGGATAGAGCGCGTAAGACTGGAACACCATGGCGATGCCGCGCTTGGCCGGCGGCGTCAGCGTCTCATCGCGACCATTGATGACGACGGCGCCTGACGTGACGTCTTCGAGGCCTGCAATGCTGCGCAGCAGCGTCGATTTCCCACAGCCCGACGGCCCGACGAAGATGACGAATTCGCCGTCCCTGACCTCGAGGTCGATGCCTTTCAGCACCTCATGCGTGCCATAGGTCTTGCGGATGGATTTGAGTTGAAGTGATCCCACTGTCTTTCCCTTACAATCTGACCGGCTGGCCGGTACGCACGCTCTCGTCGGCGGCAAGGCAGATGCGCAGCGACGCCACCGCATCCGCCATATGGCGGTCGAGGTCCAGATCCTCGCGGATCGCCCTCAGCATGAAGGCCTGTTCCAGGTCGCAGAGCGCCTGATGGCCGGGTTCGCCTTCCATCGTCATGTCCTGGTCGGGTCGGATGAACTTGCCGTCAGGCCCGGTCTCGGCCGTGTGCAGCCGGATCACCGAGGTCTTGGTGTGTGTGTCGATATCGTCGGACTTGGCGTTCGGATCCATGACGATCGACACCGCGCCTTTCGGCGACATCACATCCTTCACGAAGAAGGCGGTCTCCGAGATCATCGGGCCCCAGCCGGCCTCGTACCAGCCGACCGAACCATCCTCGAACAGCACCTGAAGGTGACCATAATTATACATGTCGGCGGCGATCTCTTCCGACATACGCAGCCCCATGCCGCGCACCTCGACAGCCTTGGCGTCGGTGATCTGGCACATGACGTCGACATAATGCACGCCGCAGTCGACGATCGGCGAGGTGGTGCGCATCAGCGACTTGTGCGTCGCCCACGTCGGGCCGCTGGACTGCTGGTTGAGGTTCATGCGGAAGACGTAAGGTGGACCGAGCTTGCGCGCCTCTTCGATCAGCTTCATCCAGGAAGGATGATGGCGAAGGATATAACCGATCACCAGCTTGCGCCCCGCCTTCTTAGCTGCCGCGACGACGCGCTCGGCATCGGCGACGGTGGTTGCAAGCGGCTTTTCCACGAAGACGTCGCAGCCGGCCTCGAAGGCGGCGACGGCATAATCGGCATGACTGCCGGAGTAGGTGTTGATGGAGCAGAGGTCCGGCTTCAGCTCGGCCAGCGCCGCCGTGAAGTCGGGATGGATCGTATAGCCCTGCAACTCAGGATCCAATTGTGGCCTCGAGCGGTTGACGAGACCGACGATCTCGAAGTCAGGATTGTTGTGATAGGCGAGCGCGTGGCTGCGACCCATATTGCCGAGGCCGGCAACGAGGACACGGATCGGTTTTACTGTCACTTGACGGCTCCTGACGTGATGCCGCGGATCAGCTGCCGCGAGAAGATGACGTAGAGGACGAGGATAGGCAGGATCGCCAGTGACAGCGCCGCCAGCACCGCGTTCCAGTTGGTGACGAACTGGCCGATGAAGATCTGCGAGCCGAGTGTGACCGTCTTGGTGGCCTCGGAGGGCGCGAGGATCAGCGGGAACCAGAGGTCGTTCCAGATCGGGATCATCGTGAATACGGCGACCGTCGCCATCGCAGGGCGCACCAGCGGCAGCACCAGGCGGAAGAAGATCGCATATTCGGAAAGCCCGTCGATGCGCCCGGCATTCTTAAGATCGTCCGAAACCGTGCGCATGAATTCCGACAGGATGAAGATCGCCAGCGGTATGCCCTGCGCGGTATAGACGAGGACCAGCGCCGTCAGCGTATTGACGAGGCCCGCCGCCACCATGCCCTGCAGGATCGCCACCGTGCCGAGACGGATCGGGATCATGATGCCGATCGCCATGTAGAGACCAAGCAGCATATTGCCGCGGAAGCGATACTCCGAGAGCGCGAAGGCCGCCATGGCGCCGAAGAGCAGCACCAGCAGGATCGAGACGATCGTGACGATGAAGCTGTTCTGGAAATAGGTGGCGAAATCGCCCTGCCCGAGCACCGTCTGATAGCCGACGAGGCTGAAGGTCGATGGCGTCGGGATCATCAGCGGCTCGCGGAAGATCGAGGCACGATCCTTGAACGAGTTGACGATGGTCAGAAACACCGGAAACAGCGCGACCAGCGTATAGGCGCTCAGCGCCAGATGCACGAGGCCGGTGCGGATGGGAGATGTGCGTGCCTTGGACATGCGCGCTCCTCAGAACTGGTAGCGACGCATGCGCCGCTGGATGACGAACAGATAAAGCGAGACGCCGGCGAGGATGATGAGGAACATCACCGTGGCGATGGTCGCGCCCATCGAGCGGTCGCCGAGCTGAAGCTGGAAACCGAAGAAGGTGCGGTAGAGCAGCGTGCCGAGAATGTCGGTCGACATGTCTGGCCCGGCAAGCGCCCCCTGCACGGTATAGATCAAGTCGAAGGCGTTGAAATTGCCGACGAAAGTCAGGATCGAGATAATGCCGATCGCCGGCAGGATGAGCGGCAACTTGATTTTCCAGAATTGGGCCCAGCCGGTGATGCCGTCGCATTCGGCCGCCTCGATCACCTCTTCGGGGATGCTGAGCAGTGCGGCATAGATCAGCATCATCGGAATGCCGATATATTGCCAGTTCGAGATCAGCGACACCGCGATCAGCGCCGAACCGGACTTACCGAGCCAAGGCGCGAACAGGAATTTCAAGCCGATGAGATCGAGCATCCAGGGCGCCACGCCCCAGATCGGCGAGAGAATGAGCTTCCAGATGAAGCCAACGATGACGAAGGACAGGAGCGTCGGCAGGAACATCGCCGTGCGATAGAAGGCGACGCCGCGCAACTTCGGCACCGAAAGCAGGGCGGCAAGCGCCACGCCGATCGGGTTCTGCACGCACATGTGGATGGCAAAGAAGATCAGATTATTGACAAGGGCATTCCAGAAATCGCGCGCCCAGCGCGCATCGCCGAACAGCACCTTGAAATTCGCCAGTCCGACGAAGGCCGGCTGCCCGTCGACCGTATTGTAGAGCGACAGCCGAAGCGTTTCGATAAGCGGCAGCACCATGACCGCGGAATAGACGATCAGCGCCGGCAGCATGAAGACGAAGATGTGCCAGCGCACCGGGCGCCTGATCGGGACGATATCGACCGCGTTGTCGGTTTCGCTCATGGCTTTTGCCTGTTCTTGTCGACTGGCCGCAAGGCGCAGCACAGATGGAAAACATTGCGCCTCACCCTGCCCTTCTCTCCGGCTGCGGGGAGAAGGAACGTGCCCTGCTGAAATGCCATGTCGGGCTGGGAGGTCGCTGCGAGTCTCCTTCTCACCGCAAGCGGGAGAAGGTGGCCAGCAGGCCGGACGAGGGGCGGCAAACGCCGCCCCTGATCACATCACTTGGCCGGCTTGTACCAGCTGTCGAGGCCCTTCTGGAGCTTTTCGGCAGCAACCGCAGGCGTATCCGTGCCGTTGATCACATTGGCCGATTCGACCCAGGTCTCGTTTTCGAGGTTCGGCGTGCCGCGCGACAGGATCTGATAGGTCGAGCGCATGGTCGACTTGTACGGGCCGCGCCAGGAGACGAACTCCTGAGCGAGCGGATCGGACATCTTGACCGGGGTGGAGTTCAGGCTGAAGAAGCCCGGCAGCGAGTTCGCATAGATGTCGGCGAACTCAGGCGAAGCAACCCAACTGAGGAACTTCTTGGCTTCCTCGGCATGTGTGCTCTTCGCGTTCAAGGCGACGCCGATGTCCGGATGGTCGGAGATGTAGCCGGTGTCACCGGCTTTCGGAACCGGCGGCGGGAAGGCGCCCATCTTGAACTGGGCCTGGCTGTTGAACAGCGAGATTTCCCACGAACCGGCCGGGTAGATGGCGGCACGGCCGAGCGTGAAGAGATTCTGGCTGTCCGAATAGGTCTGGGCTTCGAAACCGTCGCCGAGATAGGGCTTCCACTTGGCAAGCTCTTCATAGGGCTTGACCCATTCGGCGTCGGTCAGCTTCTGCTTGCCTTCGATCAAGGCCTTACGGCCTTCCTCACCCTTCCAGTAGTTCGGGCCGATATTCTGGTAGCCCATGGTGGCGGCCTCCCAGAGATCCTTGGTGCCCATGGCGAGCGGGATGTAGGTGCCGTCGGCCTTGATCTTGTCGAGCGCTGCGTAGAACTCGTCCTGCGTCTTCGGCACGGAGATGCCGAGCTTATCGAAGGCATCCTTGTTGTAGATGAAACCGTGGATGACCGATGCCATCGGCACGCAGAAGGTCGACTTGCCATCGTCGGTCGCCCAGGCGGCCTTGGCGACCGGAGAGAAGTTCTCCATGCCCGGCAGGCTGGTGATGTCGACGAGCTGTTTCTTGTTGAAGAGCTCGAGCGAGGTGAACGGACGGCAGGTGATGATGTCGCCTGCGGAACCGGCATCGAGCTTGGCGTTCAGCGAAGCATTGTATTCGGTCGGCGCGGTCGGCGAGAAGACGATCTTGATGCCCGGGTTCTTGGCTTCGAACGCCGGAATGATCTTTTCCTGCCAGATCTGCAGGTCGTCGTTACGCCAGCTTTCGAGCGTCAGCGTGACGTCGGCGGCATGGACGAGACCTGCCGGCGTCAGCAGGCTAGAGGCAAGCAGCAAGCTTTTCAGAGCAGTGTTTTTCATTTCCCTCTCCTGTTGTCAGGCGCCGAAGGCGCCGTTTTTCGATCTGAAACAAGCAATTGGCGTGTCTGAGGAAACACCCCAATGCCCCTTGGAGGACCGCCAGCGACTGCCGGCCCCGAAAGCTCGTGGACGCAAAGGCGGATCGCCTGCGGCCGGAAGTGCGCGCCTTCCCGGTGGCCTGCACCGGGCGTGGCGAAATGACGAGGGAAAGCCGATGGATGCCTGAACTCAACCACTGGCCACACGGGCCGGCAGGTGTCCTTGCAATCATCCTCGAAGCGGTTCCGGCTTGGCTTTACTGCCGGTTTTCGTGGGCTTCGAAACGCTGTTCCCTTTGAACGAATTAAGGCCAAAAAAATACCAATTGTCCAGCCGAATTTAACTTTTTCGCTGCCAAAAATTCATTAAAAAATTTTATCAAGCAAAATCAATAAGATAAAAAGATTGATTTTCTCCTTCATTCCTACTTGGTAAATGGTATTTTTTTGGTATTGTATTAAAAAAGATGGGGAACGGCATATTCGGAGGCCCGATGACGGAGCTTGCAATCGGCATAGACGGCGGCGGAACGAGCTGCCGAGCCGCGGTCGCGGACAGAAACGGCAATATCATCGGCCGCGGCAAATCAGGCCCTGCCAACATTCTGTCGGATCTCGAAAACTCTCTTCTCAATATCGTTGAATCCGCCCGGCAGGCGCTGCGCGATGCCGGGCTTGCTGCAGAAACCATTTCCTCCGTCGCAGCCGTCGTCGGCGTCGCCGGCGCCAATGTCGGGGATTACGGCAGGCGAATCGAAACGGCCCTGCCCTTTGCCGAAGGCCGCGTCGTCACCGATGCGCTGATCGCGCTACAGGGCGCGCTCGGCGATGCCGACGGCATCGTCGGCGCCTTCGGCACCGGCTCGGTCTATAATGCCCGCAGGGATGGCCGACTGAATGGCATCGGCGGCTGGGGTTTCGTCGTCGGCGACCAGGCAAGCGGCGCCCGCCTCGGCCGCGATCTCCTGGAACGATCGCTGCTCGCCCACGACAGAGTGCGCCCGGCATCGCCGATCACCGAAGCGGTCATGGCCGAATACGGCAATGATCCGGAGCGCATCGTCGAATTCGCGCATTCGGCAAGACCGAAGGACTTTGCCCGCTACGCACCGATCGTCTTCCAACATGCGGCCAAGGGCGATGCCGTCGCGGTCGGCATCGTCACGGATGCCGCAACGGCGATCGGCGAAAGCCTCGACGCGCTGCTCTGGCCCGAATGCCCGTCGATCTGCCTGCTCGGAGGTCTTGCCGAAGCTTATGAACCCTGGCTTTCCGAACGCTACAGGCCGCTGCTCGCCCGACCGAAGAACGATGCCTTGCACGGCGCGGTGGAACTTGCGGTGAAGCTCCTGAACACCAGGCAGAGAGGTGCGGCATGAGCGACGACCTCGCTACCATCCTGTCCCTGGAGCGCCTGCAGGCTGCCGGCACCGGCCCGCTCTACGTCAAGCTGCGCCGCATGCTCGAAGAGGCCGTGCGCACCGGCACGCTCGGCCACGGCGATGCGCTGCCGCCGGAACGTGACATCGCCGAATTCGCCGCCGTCAGCCGCGTCACCGTGCGAAAGGCGATCGACGATCTTGTCGCCGACGGCCTGCTGGTGCGCCGCCACGGCTCGGGCACCTTCGTCGCCAAGCCGGTCTCCAAGGTCGAGCAACGCCTGTCGCAGCTCACCTCCTTTACTGAGGATATGGCGCGCCGCGGCATGTCCTCCCGCTCCGAATGGCTGCACAAGGGCATCCACACCCCCTCGCCCGACGAGATGATGATCCTTGGCCTCGGTACCGACGTCAAGGTTTCGCGCCTCTCCCGCCTGCGCATCGCCGACGACCAGCCGCTGGCGATCGAGAACGCTAGCGTCTCCGGCGAATTCCTGCCCGATCCCTCAGCCGTCACCAATTCACTCTATGCCGAACTCGAACGCCTCCAGGTCCGCCCCGTGCGCGCCGTGCAGCGCATCTCCGCGACCAACATGAAGGAAGCCGACGCCCAGCTTCTCGGCGTCTCCGTGGGTGCGGCCGGCCTGTCGATCGAGCGTATCTCCTATCTCGGCTCAGGCCGCGCCGTCGAATTCACCCGCTCGCTCTATCGCGGCGACGCCTATGATTTCGTCGCTGAGTTGACGATCGCGGTGACTTGAACCGCAAAGGCCGACAGCATCGGCTCCAAGGAATAATCTTCTTGATTTTCAAAAGCATGGAGCCGGAAAGTGAATCACTTTCCGGCTCCATCATTTCTTGAATCACTTTATCAGCGGACGACGCCAAACGGCTGGTTACGCCGCATCCTCGATCTCGGTTTCGACCTTGCGCGGCACGTAGTTCAGCACCGGTCCGAGCCAGCGCTCGACTTCGGAAACCTCCATACCCTTGCGGGCCGCATAGTCTTCCACCTGATCGCGCTCCACCTTGGCGACGCCGAAATAATAGGAGTCGGGATGGCCGATATAGAGGCCGGAGACCGAGGAGCCCGGCCACATCGCATAGCTCTCCGTCAGCTTCACGCCGGCCGCTTTTTCAGCGTCGAGCAGCTTGAAGAGCGTTGCCTTTTCGGTGTGGTCAGGCTGGGCGGGATAACCGGGCGCCGGGCGGATGCCGGCATAGGCTTCGGTGATGAGATCCTCCTTGCTGAGTGTCTCGTCCTTGGCATAGCCCCAATATTCGCGTCGTACCTGCTCATGCATGCGCTCGGCAAAAGCTTCGGCGAAGCGGTCGGCCAGCGCCTTGACGAGGATCGAAGAATAATCGTCGTTCGCCCGTTCGAAACGTTCGGCTATGGCGATCTCCTCGATACCCGCCGTCACCACGAAGCCGCCGACATAATCCTGAACACCGCTTGTGACAGGCGCGACGAAGTCGGAAAGCGCCACGTTCGGCCGCCCGTCCCGCTTCGAAAGCTGCTGCCGCAGCGTATAGAAGGTCTCAAGCTCCTGTTTCCGGCTCTCGTCCGTGAACAGCCGGATATCGTCGCCGACGGCGCCGGCCGGCCAGAAGCCGATGACGGCGCGCGGGCGGAACCACTTTTCGTCGATGATCTTCTTGAGCATGGCTTGCGCATCCGCCCAGAGCGCGCGGGCCGCCTCGCCCTGCTTCTCATCTTCCAGAATGGCGGGGTAACGGCCGCGCAGCTCCCAGGTCTGGAAGAACGGCGTCCAGTCGATGTATTTGGCAAGCTCGGCCAGATCGTAGTCCTCGAACACCCGCGTGCCGAAGAATTGCGGCTTCACCGGCTGGTAGGCAGACCAGTCGATCTTGTGGGCATTCTCGCGAGCCCGGGGCAACGGCAGGCGCACCTTCTCGGCCTCGCTGCGCGCATGAGCAGCCGCCACCTTGGCATATTCGGCTCTTATATCGTCGACATAGTTCTGCCGTGTCTCCGGCGACAGCAGCGCCGAAACAACGCCGACGGCGCGGCTCGCATCGGTGACGTAGACCGTCTGCCCCTTGTTGTAGCCCGGATGGATCTTCACGGCCGTATGCACGCGGCTGGTCGTCGCCCCGCCGATCAACAGCGGGATCTCGAAGCCCTGCCGCTCCATCTCGGCGGCAACATGCACCATCTCGTCGAGCGACGGCGTGATCAGGCCGGAAAGGCCGATGACGTCGACCTTCTCGGCAATCGCCGTTTCAAGGATCTTCGTCGCCGGCACCATGACGCCGAGGTCGACGATCTCGTAATTGTTGCAGGCAAGCACGACGCCGACGATGTTCTTGCCGATATCGTGGACGTCGCCCTTGACCGTCGCCATCAGGATCTTGCCGGCCGACCGGCGTTCATCGCCGCCGTTGAGGCGCTTTTCCTCTTCCATGTAGGGCAGCAACACGGCGACCGCCTGCTTCATTACGCGCGCCGACTTGACCACCTGCGGCAGAAACATCTTGCCCGAGCCGAACAGGTCGCCGACGACATTCATGCCGGCCATCAGCGGCCCTTCGATGACGTGCAGCGGCCGGGCGGCCTGCAGGCGCGCCTCCTCGGTATCGGCCTCGATATATTCGGTGATGCCGTTGACCAGCGCGTGTTCGAGACGCTTCTCGACGCTCCATTCGCGCCAGGAAAGATCCTGGACCCGGCCTTCCCTGGCACCGGCGCCACGGAAACGCTCGGCCACTTCGAGCAGCCGCTCGGTGCCGTCGGGGCGGCGGTTCAGCACCACGTCCTCGCAGGCCTCGCGCAGCTCGGGATCGATATTGTCGTAGACGGCAAGCTGGCCGGCATTGACGATGCCCATGTCCATCCCCGCCTGGATAGCGTGGTAGAGGAACACGGCATGCATCGCCTCGCGCACCGGCTCGTTGCCGCGGAACGAGAACGACAGGTTGGAGACGCCGCCCGAAATATGCACCAGCGGCATGCGCTCGCGGATCGTCCGCGTCGCCTCGATGAAATCGACGCCGTAGTTGTTGTGCTCCTCGATGCCGGTGGCGACCGCGAAGATGTTCGGATCGAAAATGATGTCCTCAGGCGGGTAGCCGATCTTTTCGGTCAGCAGCTTGTAAGCGCGCGTGCAGATATCCACCTTGCGCTCGTAGCTGTCCGCCTGCCCCGTCTCATCGAAGGCCATGACGACGACGGCGGCACCGTAATTGTGCAGCAGCCGCGCCTGGGCGAGGAAGTTCTCCTCGCCTTCCTTCAGCGAGATCGAGTTGACGATCGGCTTGCCCTGGACGCGCTTCAGGCCGGATTCGATGATCGAGAACTTCGACGAGTCGATCATGACAGGCACGCGGGCGATGTCAGGCTCGGCGGCGATCAGGTTGAGGAACTCGACCATCGCCTTTTCGGAATCGATCAGGCCTTCGTCCATGTTGATGTCGATCACCTGCGCCCCGTTCTCAACCTGGTCGCGGGCGACATCGAGCGCTGCGGTGAAATCGGCGTTGGTGATCAGCTTGCGGAAGCGGGCCGAGCCGGTGACGTTGGTGCGCTCTCCGACATTGACGAAGGGGATGTCCTTCGTCAGTTCGAAGGGTTCGAGACCCGACAGCGACATGAAGGGGCGGTGCTCGGGAATCGGCCGTGGCTTGTACTTGGCAACGGTCTCGGCGATCGCCTTGATATGCTCCGGCGTCGAGCCGCAGCAGCCACCGACGATGTTGACCAGGCCTTCGCGGGCGAAGCTGTCGATCTGCGCCGCCATCAGCTCCGGCGTTTCGTCATACTGGCCGAACTCGTTCGGCAGGCCGGCATTCGGATAGGCGCAGATGAAGGTGTCGGCAACGCCCGAAAGCTCCTGCAGGTGCGGGCGCATCGCATTGGCGCCGAGCGCGCAGTTGAGCCCGATCGTGAAGGGATTGGCATGGCGCACGGAATTCCAGAAGGCCGATGGCGTCTGGCCGGACAGCGTGCGGCCGGAAAGGTCGGTGATCGTGCCCGAGATCATCACGGGCAGGCGCACGCCCTTGGCCTCGAAGCGCTCCTCGCAGGCGAAGATCGCCGCCTTGGCATTCAGCGTGTCGAAGATCGTCTCGATGAGGATGATGTCGGCGCCGCCGTCGATCAGCCCGTCGATCTGCTCGCCATAAGCGGAACGCAGATCGTCGAAGGTGACGGCGCGGAAACCGGGATTGTTGACGTCGGGCGAGATCGAGGCGGTGCGGTTGGTCGGCCCGATGGCGCCGGCGACGAAGCGGCGGCGGCCGTCCTCGCGCTCGGCGCGCAGTGCCGCCCGGCGCACGATCTCCGCACCTTCCTTGTTGAGGTCGTAAACCGCACCTTCCATCTCGTAATCGGCCTGCGCGATGCGGGTCGAAGAGAAGGTGTTGGTCTCGAGAATGTCGGCGCCGGCCTTGGCGTATCTGTAATGTATCTCTTCGATCGCATCCGGCTGGGTCAGGATCAGAAGGTCGTTATTGCCCTTCTGGTGACAGGCGCAGCCGATGAAGCGCGTTCCGCGAAACTGGTCTTCGTCATAGCCGAGCCCCTGGATCTGCGTGCCCATGGCGCCGTCGAGAACAAGGATGCGTTCGCTCGCGGCTTGTTTCAAAGCTGCGAACACTTCACTGCCGTCACGCTTGCCCGTTTCCGGACCAAAGAGATTGTCAAACACGGGAGGGCTCCTTGACGTCATAAGACCAGACTTCCAAATCACATAAAGATATCTTTATGTCAATATATGCCTAGCGATTTCGTGCTTTGCAAGTCTACAGCGCCGCGCGTCTCTTAAGACGCGCAAAGGACGCTGTAGCAGTTTGAATCTGCGCATCGTGTTTTCCGAAATTCGATTTTCGGAAAGCACGATGCGCTAGCCAGATGACAGGCTTGCCCGACCTCTATATAGGCGTTTGCGACGCTTGTGCACGAAATCGGAGGAGCATCATGGCACCCGCAACCGGCAACGCCGCGCTTGGAAACTGGACGACCCGCGCCTATCATCGCGACTGGCTGCTGACCCAGGCGAACGGTCTTTTCGATTTCTTCCAGCACAATTCGGTCAACCCCAAGGGCGGTTTCTACGATCTCGACGACCAAGGCGGGCCGCTCGACGCCGAGGGCCAGGTCCGCGGCATCCATATCGCCGCGCGCGCCGTGCATTGCTTCTCGATCGGCGCCCTGCTCGGACGTCCCGGTGCTGCCGACGTCGTCGACCACGGCATGGACTATATCTGGAACCATCATCGCGACCGGAAAAATGGCGGCTATTTCTGGTCCCTCAACAATGATGGTCCCGTCGATTCCAACAAGCAGGGCTATGGCCATGCTTTCGTGTTGCTTGCCGCCTCAGCCGCAAAAACGATCGGCCATCCGCTTGCCGACGGCATGCTTGATGATATCACCGAGATCCTCAATACGAAGTTCTGGGAAGCGAAGCACGGCGCAATCGCCGAGGAATTCACCGCCGACTGGCAGCCGCTCGATGGCGGCGCCTATCGCGGCCAGAACTCCAACATGCACCTGACCGAAGCGCTGATGGCGGCCTTCGAAGCCACCGGCGACCGGGACTATCTGACCAAGGCCGAAAGCATCGCCGATCTCGTCATCCGTCGCGCCGCCGGTTCGGTTGACTGGCGCGTCGCCGAGCATTTCGACGCCGAATGGAATCTCGACAAGACGTACTATCATCCGAATGAAATGTTCCGCCCGGCCGGCACGACGCCCGGCCACTGGCTGGAATGGGCCCGCCTCGTCCTGCAGCTCTGGGCGCTCGGCGGCAAACGCATCGAATGGATGCCGGATGCGGCCAAGGCGCTCTTTGCGCAATCCATGGCGCTCGGCTGGGACAACGACAAGGGCGGCTTCTTCTATACACTCGACTGGGACGACAAGCCCGCCAAGCGCAACAAGCTCTGGTGGCCAGCCTGCGAGGGTGCGGCGGCCGCACATTTCCTCAACGAACACCTGCCGAGCGATTTCCATGAGGAGAGCTACCGCAGGATCTGGAACGTGATCGAACGCGCCTTCATCGATCACAAGAACGGCGGCTGGCACGAGGAACTGACGGAAAATCTCGTTCCCTCACACTCACTCTTCCCCGGTAAGGGTGACATCTATCACGCCCTGCAGGCCTGCCTCATCCCGCTCTTCCCGGCAACGGGCAGCCTGACCAAGGGCATCGCCGAGGCCGGCGGGAAGCTCTGAAGCAGAGCATGATGCCGAAAAGTGTGAGCGGTTTTCGGTATCACGCTCTAACTATTCAATTTACAGCGTCCTTTGCGCGTCCGAAAAGACGCGCGGCGCTATAAGGATCAGTAACCCGGCGCCGGCAGTTCGGCACTCGGGTTCCGCTGGAACCACTCGACATCCTCGTTGACACGGTCGAGATCGTCCTGCACGTCGCGCTGGTCGCGGCGGATGTCGTGCATGTCGTCTTCGAGATCCTCGGTCCGCCGGCGCAGTTCCGAGCGGTCACCGTCCTTGGCATCTCTGAGCTTGTCGGAAAGCTCGTCGATTTCAGTTTCCTTATTGCTATAATCGCTCTGCATCGAGCTGAGACGCGACTGCAGCTCGTGCTGCTTGCTGCCGAGGTTGAAGCCGCGCAGGAAGCCCGGCGCGGTCTCGGGCGGGCAGACATTGGCGTAGCCGCTGCCCGCCTGGCCGCGCGCAAGCCCGCTGAGCGGCGTGCAATAGCGCACGAGACCGGCCTGATATCCCTGAAACCAGATCGTCTGATCGGGCACGATCTTGACCCGCTCGCAGGATTTCGCATGGGCGGCGAAGCGCTGTTGCGGCTCGTAGCCCGTCGCGCCGTCGCTCTCGCCGATCACCCGCCAGTCGGCGGCGACGCATTCCTCCTTGGAAAGCGTGTTGCAGGAGGCAAGCAAAAGGCCGAAGCCGATGGTGGCGGCAAGCGCGAGGAACAAACGGATCATGGCGTCCCGGGATAAGATAGGAGTGCGATGCCGCAGCTTAGCCGCACGGCAAGCCCGCGTCACCGGCACGGCGACGCAAATTTGCAGTTTTCGTGGCTTTTTTCTGTCAAAATTACGGCGGGAGAAACCGCATCAGAGCGGCGGAGCAAGCCGTAGCGTATCCAGATCCTTCGCCAGCATCAGCGCCAGCGCCTCGACCGCGAGATTATGGTCGTCGCGCTGCGGCAGTCCTGAGACGGTGACGGCGCCGATGCAACCGGTGCCCTTGACGTTGATCGGGAAACTGCCGCCATGCGGCGCATAGTCGGCGCCGGAAAGCCCGTTATCCTCGACCGTCTTGCCGTCCTTCTGCAGCTTCAGGCCGGAGGCGTAGCTGCTGCGGAAATAACGCAGCACCATATTGCGCTTGCGACGCACCCAGTTGACGTTGTCGGGCGTCACACCTGGGAGTGCCGCATAGAAGACCGGCATCGAATGCAGGGTCACGTCGATCGCGATGCCGAGGCCGCGCTCGTTGGCGAGTTCCTGCAGGAGCTTGCCGAGCTGCCATGCCGTCGTCAGGTCGAAAGCGTCGAAGCTCAGGACTTTCTCCTGCTCCGCGATCCGGCTGAGATCGTCCTCGATTGTCATGGGTAAAGCGCTCCTCTGCCGCAATGATCCGTAGCCGACCATTCTCGCGGGAGCCGAAAAAGTAAAGCAAAAACTTGGGCCTATCCCAGGAGCAATTCCAGCAAGAGTGCGAAGCGGTTTTGCGTCCGGAATTGCGCGAAGACAAAGAGATAGAGCACTTTCGTGACTCGAAGAAAACCGAAATGCCCTATGTCAGAGCTTCGGCGTCAACATCTCGAAACGGTCGCGGATGGTGGCGCAGGTATCGCCGCCGAGCCTCGCAATGGCATCGACGGCGGCCGGATCGACATGCAGCCTTTCCGGATCGACGACCCCGTCGCGGTAATGCGCATAGACGATCTCGCCCATGACGATCTGCCGCGAGCGGCCAAGCTCCAACGTCACATGCCGCCGGCATTCGAAGGCAGCCGGCGCCTCCGCGATAAAGGGCGAGGCGACCTTCTCGCTCGGCATCGCCGTGAGGCCGGCTTCCTTCAACTCGTCGACGCCGCGCGGATATTTGGCGCCGCAGATATGCATGGCCTCAGCGATCGCGAAGGAGACGATATTGACCGTGAACACCTCGGTCATGCGGATATTGTGGCCGGTGTCCTTGAACGACATGTCGGCATTATTCTCGACCCCGATCGCAAGGATCGGCGGATCGGCCGACAGGCAGTTGAAGAAGCTGAAGGGCGCGGCGTTGATCCGGCCATTCTCGTCGACCGTCGTCACCAGCGCGATCGGCCGCGGAATGATCGTGCCGATCATCAGCTTGTAGCGTTGGCGCTCGGTAAGCTGCTCGAAATCGAAGGAAACGGACATCGGTCAGCCGACCTTCAGGATCGGCGAGAACGCGCTCATCGCCCCGGTGAAGGGTTTGGGCAGCGGCGTGGCATAGGAGCCACGCTTGCTGGTGCAAAGGCCGAGCGACACCAGCGCTTCGGCCTGCTTGACGGCGGCGGCGACGCCATCGACGACAGGCACGCCGTAGATCTCCTGCAGCTCGCGGGCCAGATCGGTCATGCCGGCACAGCCGAGTACGATCGCCTCGGCTCCGTCTTCTGAAAGCGCCCGCTCGATCTCGGCCCTGAGCTTGCCGATCGCGCCCGAGGCCGCATCTTCCAGCTCCAGCACCGGAATGTCGGAGGCGCGTACCTTGGCGCGGTCGCCCATGCCGTAGCGGCGCACCAGATTGTCGATCAGCACCCGCGACCGCTCCAGCGTCGTCACCACGGTGAAGCGCTGCGCCAGAAAGCCCGCCGTCACCACCGCGGATTCGCAAAGCCCGAGGATCGGCACATCGGCGAAGGTTCGTGCCGCTTCGAGCCCGGTATCATCGAAGCAGGCGATAACAGCCGCATCATAACCCGCCGGCTGCCGGTCCCTGAGTTCGGCGAGCAGACCGGGGATCGCCAGCGCACCGTCGTAATGTCCTTCGATGGAGACCGGTCCCATGCGCGAGGTGGCGGCGATGATCTCCGTGCCGGATGCGGCCACCGCACGCGCGGCGGTCGCGGCCTTCTCGGTCATGGAGGCCGTGGTGTTGGGATTGACGATGAGGATGCGCATGTCAGTTTATCTTTGCCTGCCGCCGGCTGAGCATCGTCATGATGCCGAGTGCGACGAGAATGATGGTGAAGGAGAACAGCGTCGTCACCGTGCCGAGCGCATAGAGCACCGGCGTCGTGACGTTGGTGGTCATGCCGTAGATTTCGAGCGGCAGCGTATTGTAGGTGCCTGATGTCATCAGCGTGCGGGCGAATTCGTCGTAGGAGAGCGTAAAGCCGAACAGGCCGACGCCGACGAGGCTCGGCGCGATCATCGGCAGCACGACATGGCGGAACGTCTGCCAGGAGCTCGCGCCAAGGTCACGCGCCGCCTCTTCATAGGCCGGCGAGAAGCGGTTGAAGACGGCAAACATGATCAGCACGCCGAATGGCAGCGTCCAGGTCAGATGCGCACCGAAGGCCGACGAATACCAGGCAGGCTTCAGCCCTCCCTCCTGGAAGACGACGCCGATGCCGAGCGAGATGATGATCGACGGCACGACGAGACTTGCAACCGTGGCGTAGAACAGCGCGGTCGAACCGCGGAAGCGGCGGCGGAAGGCAAGGCCAGCGAGCAGCGAGACGACGACGGTCACCACCATCACCATCAGACCGAGGGTGAAGGAGCGCCGGAAGGAAGCGCCGAAATCGCCGACCGCCTGCTTCTCGAACAGGTTGAAGAACCAGTGTGTGGAAACGCCGTTCATCGGGAAAGTCAGGCCGCCATCCGGCCCCTGGAAGGAGAGGATCAGGATCGCCGAAAGCGGGCCGTAGAGGAACAGCACGAAGATGATGAAGAAGATCGCCAGCAGATAGAATTCCAGGCCGCGTTTTTCGTGGTTCATCTCAAAGCTCCTTGCGGATGTCGACGACACGCAGGATGGCCGCGACCATCAGGAGCACGACGGCAAGCAACACCACGGCGTTGGCGGCAGCCGCCGGATATTGCAGCAGCGACATCTGGTTCTTCATCATCAGTGCCACCGAGGCGCTCTGGCCGCCGGACATCACCTGCACCGTCGAAAAATCAGCCATGACGAGCGTGACGACGAAGATTGTCCCGATCGCCATACCGGGTTTGGCGAGCGGGATGACGACATTCCACAGCACCTGCCAGCCGGAGGCACCCGCATCGCGCGCCGCCTCGAACAACGATCGGTCGATGCGCATCAGCGTGTTGAAGATCGGCGTCACCATGAACAGCGTATAGAGATGCACCATGGCGAGCACGACGGCGAAATCGGAATAGAGCAACCATTCGATCGGCTTGGGGATGATGCCCATATTGATCAGCGTCGAATTGACGAGGCCGTTGCGCCCGAGCACCGGGATCCATGAGATCATGCGGATGATGTTCGACGTCATGAACGGAACGGTGCAGACGAGGAAGAGGATCATCTGCGTCGAAGTCTTGCGAATGTGGAAGGCCAAGAAATAGGCGACCCAGAAGCCGATGACGAGCGTCAGCGACCAGACAATCGCAGTGAATTTCAAGGTGTTAAGATAGGTCTTCCACGTCACCCACGAACCGAGCGTGTCGGTGTAGTTCATTGTCAGGAAATCGGGATAGAGACCGGCAAAATCGTAGTCCCAGAAGCTGACGACACCGATCATGGCGATCGGCAGCAGGAAGAAGAAGCCGAGAATGACGAACAGCGGCGTCGCCTGGAGATAGGATATCGCCGATGGGGAAAGCTTCAGTCCGCGCCCGCCGCGCGCGCCCTGGCCGTCCTCCTCCGTTTCCGCCGCGATGGTCGCCATGATCCGGTTCTCCGTTGTCTCATTGTCAAGCGTGACGACCGAGGGCTCGTGCCCCGCCCCTCGTCCGCCTGCCGGCACCTTCTCCCCGCCGAGGAGAAGAGAATCGCGGCGCACCTAAGCCACCGCGCACCTCAGTTTCGTCTCGCGGCCAAACCGCGAACTCCCTCTTCTCCCCAGCGGGGGTCCAAAGGACGGGTCGAGACCCGTGGGTCGACCCCGGTCAGAAGCCCGAAGGGCAGGTGAGTGGGCGGAGCGAAGCCACGTCTTGAGCATCGCCAAAGACAGTGGCTCTCCACCCTCTCTGCGGAGATCAGGCAGCGATGAACTCGTTCCAGCGACGGACCATGTAGCGGTCCTCGTCCATGACGGAGTTCCAGCAGGCAACCGCGCCCATGCGGGCTTCGAAGGAACCGCCGTCGCGAACGGCGCCGGCCTTCTCCATGACCTTGCCCTCGGGAGACAGGATATCGCCCTGCGCCGGCTTGCCCTCGATCCAATAGCCCCATTCGTCGGCCGACATGAATTCCTTCGCGGTGTCCATGCAGGCGGAATAGTAACCCTGGCGGTTGAGGTAGCCGCCGACCCAGCCCGACGTGTACCAGTTGATGTATTCATAGGCGGCATCGAGCTGCGCGCCCTTGAGGTGCGAGGCAAGGCCGAGACCGCCGCCCCAGGCGCGATAGCCTTCCTTGAGCGGCTGGAAGGTGCAGGCGATGCCCTTCGAACGGACAGCGGCGACGGCCGGCGACCACATCGATTGGATGACGACTTCGCCCGAGGCCATCAGGTTGACGCTTTCGTCGAACGACTTCCAGAAGGCACGGAACTGACCGTCACCCTTGGTCTTGATCAGGAAGTCGATCGTCTTGTCGATTTCTTCCTTCGTCATGTTGCCCTTGTCGGCATATTTGATCTTGCCGGAGGCTTCCATGATCATCGCCGCATCCATGATGCCGATCGACGGGATGTTGAGGATCGCGGTCTTGCCCTTGAAGGCCGGATCGAGAATATCGGCCCAGCTGGTGATCGGACGGCCGGTGAGGTCGGGGCGAATACCAAGCGTATCGGCGTTGTAGATGGTCGGAACCATCGTCATCCACTGCGTCGGCTCCTTGGCGAACTTCTTGGAACCCTGCGCCTCGACGAAGCCGACCGTGTGCGGCGCCGTGCCCTGGGCGATGACGCTTTCCGGCTTCAGCTTGCCGTTGATGAACAGCGGCACGATCTTGTCGTAATATTTCAGCTTCTTGACGTCCATCGGCTGCATGACGCCGGTCGGGAACACCTTCTTGGCGATCCAGTATTCGATGTCGGCAATGTCATAGCTGTCGGGCTGGGTGACGGCGCGCTGGGCGGCGGCGTCGGAATCGGTTGCCGTCATCTCCAGCGTGATGCCAAGATCGGCCTTGCACTTCTCGGCGATGGCATTGATGTTCGAAACACCGGTGCCGAACTGGCGCAGCGTGATGTTCGTCTGCGCCCAGATTGTGGGAAAGCCGGTGATGGCGCCGGAGCCGGCGATGGCGCCGACGGCGGCAGCACCCGTCTTCAGCAGCGTGCGGCGGGAAAGCCCCTTTTCCGCCTTGGTCGATGTCGTTTCAGTCGTCATGTCAGTTCCCCTTTTCTTGGATGGAAGGTTCAGTGTTCTTGATGGTAATGGCTCATGCGGAAGAGCGGCCGAGAAGTACGGCATCTTCGAGCGCCCAGCTGAGCGAGACGGTGTCGCCAACGGCAACCGGCCGGGCGAAATAGTCGCCGTCGTCGGCAATGACGGTGAAATCGTCGCTGCCCGCGCCGATAACGGTGATCTTTACGGAAGAGCCGCGATATTCGATGTTGGAGACGATGCCGTCGAAGCCGAGCGTCCATTCGGTCGCCACTTGCAGGCGGACGCGGTCGGTGCGGATACCGATATCGACAGGCTCGCCGACTTCCCTGCCCGTCCCGCGCACGGAAAAGCTCTGACCTTCCGGCACGGTCATGACCAGCACGCCGTTCTCGCTCGACGTCACCCTGCCGGACAGCACATTGTGGTCGCCCATGAAGCGCGCGACGAAGGCAGTCGCCGGCCGCTCGAAGACCTCGCGCGGGGCGGCCGCCTGCTCGATCCGGCCGTCATTCATGATGACGATGACGTCGGCGAGCGCCATCGCCTCTTCCTGGCTATGAGTGACGTGCACGAAGGTGATGCCGAGCGACTTCTGCAGCTTCTTGAGCTCGGCGCGCATGCGGATCTTCAGGAACGGATCGAGCGCCGACAGCGGCTCGTCGAGCAGCAGCGCTTCCGGATCGGTGATCAGCGCGCGCGCCAGCGCCACGCGCTGCTGCTGGCCGCCGGAAAGCTGGGCCGGACGCCGGTTGGCATAGGCCTCCATCTGCATCAGTTTCAGCATCTCGAGCGCCTTGGCTTGCCGCTCTTGCCTGTCGACGCCCTTCATCTTCAGACTGAAGGCGACGTTGTCGATCAAATCGAGATGCGGGAAAAGCGCGTAGGACTGGAACATCATCGCCGTGCCGCGCCTGGCCGGCGGAAAATCGGTGACGACGATATTGCCGAGCCTGATGTCGCCCGACGAGATGCTCTCGTGGCCGGCAATCATGCGCAGAGTCGAGGTCTTGCCGCAGCCCGACGGGCCGAGGAAGCAGCAATAGGAGCCGGCCGGAATCTTCAGGCTGATCGCATGGACCGCCGTCGTCGCGCCATAGACCTTCGAAACGGATACTATATCGATCTCTGCCGCTTTCGACATCATGCCTTCCCCTGTTCGGAAAAGACAATGCATCTGCCGTGCCAAACTCCGTTTCTCGCGTCAAGCCATTGCGAAATCAGGCTTTTTTCAACGCAAAACTTGCGAGAGCAAATTATATGCACAACGAAATCTGCACATGATTTAGGCTATCGTGCACAGTTTGTGCAGAAAATCGTATACAATATTGCCGTCATTTCGGGCACAAATTCCGTTTAACTTTTGCCGCGAACACGGATATGGTTTCTCGTCATCAGGAAATCGATTTTCATGAAATCCGCCGCCAAGGCTCAGCAAGCCGAAGACTCCGCCGAAACAGGCGCGCAACAGATCCGCGATGCCATTCGCGAGGCGATTGTCGAGCGCAGGCTCTCGCCCGGCACCAAGCTTTCCGAGAGCGATGTCGGCAATCTCTTCAACGTCAGCCGCACGCTTGCGCGCGCCGCCCTGCAGGCGCTGTCCTATGAAGGCCTCGTCAGCGTCGAGAAGAACCGTGGCGCTTTCGTCGCCTATCCCTCGCCGGAAGAGGCTCGCCAGATCTTTTCCGCCCGCCGCCTGGTCGAACCCGGCATATTGCGCGAGGCCGCGGCGCGGATCACGCCTGATGACATCGCGCATCTGAGACAGCTTCTGCTGGAAGAAGGCCGTCTGATGAGCGAGCGCGGCCAGACGGCGCGCCGCGCCGAAATCAAGGCATCGGGCGATTTTCACCTGACGCTGGCGCTCATATCAGGAAACTCAATCATGCAGCGCTTCATGGAGGAACTCGTCGCCCGCTCCTCCCTGGTGATTGCGCTCTACGGGCAGTCGACCGCATCGAGCTGCGGCCACTCCGAACATGGTGACATCATCTCGGCGATCGAAGCCAACGAACTCGACCGTGCCTGCCAGCTGATGCTGCATCATATCGCCCATATCGAGGCCGATCTCGACCTGCGCGAACGCAAGAGTCTGGGCCTCAAGGAAGCCTTCGAACTCTGAACATGCAAAAGCTGCGGGCGCGGATGCTCCACCGCGCTCCGCTTCAAACGGAATCTCGAAACACTACCAAGGCGTCGTCTTCGGCAACATCTCGAAGGCCGCGAAGATATCCTCCGCGGTCATTGGCTCGCTCGAGCGCAGCTTCACGGTTCCGTCGCGTCCGATCAGGATCAACCCGAACTCGCCGGTCGGCGGCCCCTGCAGCCGCTCGCGAATATCGTCGGCATCGAGTTCCCAGTCATCGTCGAACAGCGCAAACGCGCCGCCGCCGGCGATGCTGAACACTTCGACGTCTTCTTCGATGAGGCGCATATGCGACTTGCGCAGCCATTCGTCCTGAATGAGCGCGCGGTCGTCTTGCGCATCGGCGAAGATGATCAGCACCCGCTTCCTGTCGCGAAACTGCTCGAGCGATTGCGGAAGGTCAGGCTCACGCCTGGATGTACCGATGATTTCATGAACGATGGATTTTAGCATGGTACTTATTCCTCGCCCGTCACGACTGCATAATTCCTTAGATCGGGATCGATTTAAGGATCAAATTATGCGGCAATTCAAAGTGCCACAGCGGCGCTGTAGCGGCGGGCCGTGCCTGCCGAATTAAACGGTTGGGAATGGGTGAGGTTCCGCCAGGAAGCGGAAAAGGATCGCAGCCATGGCCGCGATCCTCATCCTGTCAGTCGCGGCTCTGGTCTTCGGACGCGTGGGCCGAAACGGCAACGAGATCCACAGCACCGGTGGCGAGAAGGCGCTTGCGCACCAGTACGCGCATGACGCGCGCCGCCGTCGAGAAGGTCATCTGGTCGAGCGGGCCTTCGCCCTCCCACGGCTTGGTCAGCCGTTCAGTGACGGCGCCGACAATGTTCATCGGCACGATGTCGGTGCATTCGCGCATGGCTTCGAAAACGAAGCTGATTGGAATGACCCTTCCTTCGTGGGTCACGATCGGCTCGGTCAATTCGCTGTCCCATTCCTCAAAGGCATAGAGCGCTTCGCGAAACAGCTGCTGGAGGGTAAACGGCGCGTGGCCGTTATGAAGTGGCGGCAGTGCATTCATCATGTCTGTCTCCTCTTGTTGGATTGAAGCCAAGTCCTCCGGTATCGGTCGGCATCAACGCGGGGAACGAATATTTGCCCCTGCGGACCGAATAACACGATTGATTCTATAGAGTAACGCGCCGGGGTAAAGCCCATTTATCAACCGCTGCGGAAACGAATTCCATAACACCCTGATATTTCTGCATGTTTTAGGCGAAATTTTCTGAGCGTCCCGCATTCTTAAAAATCTATGCCAGCCGCTTCAGATCGCTCCGGAATGGCACGCCGAGGCGAAAAAACCCTGAAAATTCACGGAACTTTTGTCTCTGTAATTTGTTTTGTTCTCACATTCGCAAAACAGTCTGGGGTTATCACCAATGACGCAAATCCATGAACCGGAGCGCCGAAGCAGAATCCTGCGCGGCCGCCCCTATAGCCTTGACGAATTCGCCGCCAAATATGGCCTGCATGGCGATCAGGCCGAAAGTCTTTTTACCCGTTTCGGACCCTCCTCGATCGAACTCGACCTGCTGATGGCAGCCAAACGCCGGCCACCGGTTCTGCAGGACAAAATTGCCGAATAACACTTTAGACGAGTGGAATGGATAGATGAGCAATAGACGCCACGAATGGATCAGCAAAAGAGCTTACGCGATCTGGGAGGAACAGGGCCGTCCTCACGGCCGCGACGACGAACACTGGCGCCAGGCAGTTGCCGAACGCGATGCACTGGAGCGCACCAAGGCCTCTTCCGACGGTCGCGAGGTACTGAAGTTTCGCCCGAGGCAGCCCGAAGCGCTATGCACCGGCTGGCTCGGCCGATCGGCAAGCGTCGGCTGAACCGCTTCCTGTCTCGGCCCGGACGGCTCGATCCGTACCGGCTCGAGCGGCTCAATCCCCGCGGGATCACGTCACTCAATCCCCTAGGGGTGACTCAGTCGAGCCTTAACCGGAAACGCGCTTGAAAATCTCCCTGCCACCACATCGGGAAATTGGTTCCCCACTTATTGTTGTGCAGATTGAAACGGATGCCGGAGCCGAAGTCCGGCCGCGTCTTATAGAACGTCATGAAATCTGAGCTTTGCGGCGCAACGAGCGGCGCATCGAAGGTTTCGATTGTCAGCGGACCATCGGCAAGATCACCGCGTGCCGATGTCACCGCCTGCAATCGTCCACCGCCGCTCGTTGCAATATTCCCCGATCGATGCCAGAGGCCCATCTTGCGGAAATTCCACTCCGCGGCACGATCAGGCGTGAAGGAGAGGAAGCTTGCCTCCGGCATGCGGTTGGCCGGCTTGTCAAGCAATGTCAGACGCAGATCGAGGCGATCGCCCTCGGCGATGAAATGCAGCATCACATGCGGCGGCGCGCCATATTTCTGCACGGCCTCGACCGGCATCGACAGGAGAATACCCGCCTCATCAGTCGCTTCCAGCGTCGGCAAAAAAACCTTCGAAAGTGCGGCCCCCGACCGGGCAAGTCCCGGCTTGTCATGGTCGAGCACCGCCCATTCCTGCCGATGAGTCAGATAGGTCTCCATGTGCCGGTTGATGTCCCCGGCATCGTAGCTCTCGTATCGATAGGCGATCAGCGCGCCGTCGCGGCCGGTGATCGTCCTGCCGGAAGGCGAGGTGATTTCGGCAATATCGCCGCTCACGCCGTCGAGCGCGATCGACCAGCCACCGGCCTGCAAGCGGAGCTCCCGCCCACCGCCCTCGATGACGGCAGGCGTGGCGAGTTCGGCGAGCACGGCCTGGGCCGCCTTCCGGTCGGTCACGTCGAGCTCCGAAATCGCCTGGTCGAGATAGGCCCGCTGCTCGTCCCATGAGGCTTCGGTATAGGCGAAGCGATAATCGGATCGGCGTGCGGCCTCGAAATCGGCCCGCGACCAGGCCGTGTCATCGCGCAGATAGGATTTGATATCGACGCCGCAGGTATGCTCGGCCACCATCGCCAGTCCGCGCCCGAAGGCGAGACGCCGCGCATCGAGACCATCCGCCGCGAAACGGTCGTAGAGCCGCTGCAGCGCGAGAAACCGCGCCGTCTTGACCGGATCGCTGCCGCTGCCATGGATCCAGCTGTCGCCGAGTTCCAGCTCGACAACAGGAAAACGCTCACGCTCGCTCCAGAGAATGGCGCCGTAATCCTCGAGCGTTGCTGCGCGGATGATCGCATCCGGCTCACGGGCGCGCAATTCGCGATAGGCCTCGGCCGTCTGCGGTACGCTTTGCGGCCCGATATTGTCGTTGGTATGGGCAAAGCTCAGGCCATCGTCGAAACCATCGGGGAAGCAGGTCTCGCCATAGGAGCGCTGGTACATGACGACCACCTCCTCGCCGCCAGGCGCCCGCCAGCGGAAGATCTCGGGCACATCGGGCGGCGGTGAGGCCGTATTGACGCCGAGATGCAGGAAGCGGATGCCCGCCTCGGCAAGCAGCGGCACCATGCCGAGCGTATGGCCGGGCACATCGGTCATCTTTGCCGCGATCGTCGTCTTGCCGAAACGCCGGTCGAGCTCCTGCGAATAGGAAAGCCCGGCCCGAAAGAGATCCGGCGACATCAGCTCCGTATGCGTGGTGAACGGCAGGCCGTGCCAGCGGATCTGCCCGCGATCAATCGCCTGCTCCAGCGCTGCGACCTCTCCCGCCGAGCGCGAATTCAGATGGTCCCAGATCAGCCAGGCGCCTGTCGTCCAGATGAATTTCGGCCCGTCGGGATTTTCGGCATGAAAATGCCTGGCCGTCTCGATCGCCTGCGGAATGAAGCGCTCGTGATATTGCCGGCGGACTTTCTCGGCATGGTCGGTAAAGCCGATATCGAGATGGGTCTTGAAGACCAGATGCACGCGCTTTTCAGCCATTCCATTCCACACATCGGTGATGACAGTCGAAACAGTCTGCAGCCAATGAAGGCACAGGTAAGGAGTGTAACCGTTTCCACAAACACCCTTGCTCCTGCCGCAAACGCTCCGTCAACCGTTTTGGCACAAATCCATAAATTAATGCAGATTTCTTAACCATATATCCAGAACGCAGCATCCGATCCTTTCGCCGCCAAATCGAATCACGACATGAATGAAGACGTGTTCATTGGCAGTTTTGCAGAGCAGAAAGGCGGCGGGATTTCCCTGCCGACCGGCGTGGGTGGCCTGCCTAAATTGCGGAGAAAGGGCTGAGCCGTTCGGGAAGGCCGATCGTCAGAAAGCGTTGGTTTCCTGGCAGAGCGCCCGGTGAACCTCGGTCCAGAACAGCGCCAGCGGCCTGTCGCCATTGCGTTCGGCAACGAGGGCGCGGATCAGCGCTTCGGAGCCTGCCATGTCCTGCCAGCTGGATTTCAGGCCCTTGGCGGCCTGTTGGCATTCGGCAATCTCGAATGGTCTCTTGCTGTCCATATGAGGTCTCCTCATCACAGGCGCTAGCAGATGGGACCCGGATTGTCATTCCCCGCATATGTGGGGATGCCTTGTATTTGTGACGGCCCTCGCGGTAGGATTGAGGGAATTGGGGCAGTGAAATGATTGAGAATACCTATAGCGAAAAGTTCGAGTCCGCATTCGAACAGATCAAGGCGGCGGCCAACGTGGATGCCGCCATCCGTATTCTCCAGGCGGAATATAACCTCGATTTCGTCACCTACCATCTCGCCCAGACGATCGCGAGCAAGATCGATTCGCCCTTCGTGCGCACCACCTATCCGGATGCCTGGGTCTCTCGCTACCTCCTGAACAGCTATGTGAAGGTCGATCCGATCGTCAAGCAGGGCTTCGAACGCCAGCTGCCCTTCGACTGGAGCGAGGTCGAACCGACGCCGGAGGCCTATGCCATGCTGGTCGACGCCCAGAAACACGGCATCGGCGGCAATGGCTACTCCATTCCCGTCGCCGACAAGGCGCAGCGCCGCGCCCTCTTGTCGCTGAATGCCCGTATACCGGCCGAGGAATGGGCCGAGCTCGTTCGCCGCTGCCGCAACGAGTGGATCGAGATCGCCCATCTGATCCACCGCAAGGCCGTCTATGAGCTGCATGGCGAAAACGATCCGGTGCCGGCATTGTCGCCGCGCGAGATCGAGTGTCTGCACTGGACCGCCCTCGGCAAGGATTACAAGGATATTTCGGTCATCCTGGGCATATCAGAGCATACCACACGCGATTATCTGAAGACCGCCCGCTTCAAGCTCGGCTGCGCGACGATCTCGGCCGCCGCCTCGCGGGCCGTGCAATTGCGCATCATCAATCCCTAGTTTTTTTGTTGGCGCATGTCGTTATCGCAAAACCGCTGCACAGTTTTGCGCGACATGCTGCCCCCTCATCTGAGGGGGCCTATCTGAGGGAATTTCCGATCCGGCTCGCCTGAACCATTCTGCTTTCCACGAACTTGAAAACGCTGGAGGGCAAAATGTTCGTTATCATTCAGGCACATGAGTATCAGAAATACGCTGCCGTACTCGACCAGATGTTTCGTCTGCGCAAGAAGGTCTTCGCCGATACGCTCGGCTGGGACGTTCCTGTCATCGGCCCTTACGAACGTGACAGCTACGATTCGCTTGCTCCCGCCTATCTCGTCTGGTGCAACGACAGCCGCACCCGTCTTTATGGCGGCATGCGCCTGATGCCGACGACAGGCCCGACCCTTCTCTACGACGTCTTCCGTGAGACGTTCCCTGATGCCGCCGACCTTATCGCCCCCGGCATCTGGGAAGGCACGCGCATGTGCATCGACGAGGAGGCGATCGCCAAGGATTTCCCCGAGATCGACGCCGGCCGCGCCTTCTCCATGATGCTGCTTGCGCTTTGCGAATGCGCGCTCGATCACGGCATCCACACGATGATCTCCAACTACGAGCCTTACCTCAAGCGCGTTTACAAGCGCGCCGGCGCCGAGGTGGAAGAACTCGGCCGTGCAGACGGCTACGGCAAATATCCCGTCTGCTGCGGCGCCTTCGAAGTCTCGGACCGGGTGCTGCGCAAGATGCGCGCCGCCCTCGGCCTCACCCTACCCCTTTATGTCAGGCACGTGCCGGCCCGCTCGGTCGTGACCCAATTCCTGGAGATGGCAGCATGAACCGCCTCGCTGAAACCGCTACGCAGACCTCAATGCAGAAGGATATCGGCGCGCTGGAGCGCCATGTTCTCGCATCCCGCGACATCGCCACGCAGATCGGGGATCCCTTCCTCTCCTATCTCCTCTCGATGGCGCTGTTCACGATCTACGAGAAGAAAGCCCATCACGAGAACGAGGCGCTGAAGAGCAGCTTCAGCTGAGGGTGCGGTTCCCCTCCGCCCGCCTGAAGACGAGCATGTCTCCCGGCGCCTCGCGCGCAGCCGCAAAAACAGTCCCCGTTTTGCGGCTGCGCGCCCCTGCCATGTCATCAGGACATTGCCGTTACGTCATCAGGGAATTGATGGTCGATATCAGCGCGTCGTGCAGATAGGGCTTCGGCAGGAAAGCGGTATTGGCGGGCAGCGCCATCGGGTCGAGCCGCACCATGCCGGAGGTGATGATGATGCCGATGTTCGGCCGCATCGCCCTCACCCGCTTGGCAAGCTGGAGACCGTCCATCGAGCCGGCCATGTTGACGTCGGTGAACAGGATATCGACATCCTGCCTGCCCTTCAGCACCACCAGAGCCTCGTCGGCATTCGCCGCCTCCAGCGCCACATGGCCGACCTCCTCCAGCACATCGAGGATATTGAACCGGATCAGCGGCTCGTCCTCCACGATGAGCACCACGGCACTGTTCGAAGCCACCATCTGCGATCGCCCTCTTCATGCGGAATGTGACTTGGATAAGTGTAGCCCGCGCGAGAAGGTTCCAGTGGCTGCCCACGAATTATGCATCGTCCACAGATGCTTGCGCTGCCCGCTTGTGGCTCCTTGCAATTTGCGTTAGAGCGAACCGATGCTCGCGGGAACCATTGCCCCGGCATCACGGTGCCGTTACCGGCACCAAGGGCCTGTAGCTCAATGGTTAGAGCCGGCGGCTCATAACCGCTTGGTTGGGGGTTCGAGTCCCTCCGGGCCCACCACTTTTTCCAGAGTTTTCGCCGTGCCTGCCCGTATCGCCGGCGTTTCTGGGCGGCGGATCGGAGTCTTTTGAGGACTCTCCGCCAACACAAAGTATAACAGAAAAGGCCAAATAATCAAGAAGTTGCATAAGCACGACCTGGGCGTAGCCTCTTCGTGTCCGGTTGGAAAGGGCGAGAAGGCGGTGCTCTACCGCTTGGCCGGTGGTTCGACCCGGACGGCGGCGTCCGACGACAGCGGGAGATCAGCGGGGGCCGCCCGGCGGGCATGGAAAACTGGGCGGCAATCTGGGCGGCAAAGCCGCCCGAATCAGTGACCGCCGCACGGCGGCCGTTCGATCGCCCAACCCGTCCGGGCTGACATCGACCGGACGGACGAAGCTGCCGGGATAACGGCGGACCGCGAACGCGCGGCCGCCGCAAGTGTACACCCGTTGCCGGAAACAGCCAACCGCGACGATGCCGGACGACGCGGACGCCGCCCGTGGCCGGCCGGACCGCGGGCGACGCCGGCGCGGACCGATGAACCGGTCCGGACGATCCGGCCCGAGCGGCCGCGCCTCCTGGCACCTGGCCCCAAAGGAGCCCGCGGACCGGCGGCAATTTCTCGCGGGTCACGCGCACGACGCCACGAACTCGCGTCACGCGTCTCCCGTCATCGCTTTCGCCGGACCGATAGGCCTCGTTGTCCGGCGATTTCGATCGAGGCGAACGGGAACCTTGTCGCGTGCCCCTCCGGCCGCGATAGCGCGGTCGCGGCACCCCGATTGTCGAAGCGTGGAAGCACGCACCGGGGCCATGCCTTTCGCGCACGGCAACCCGAACGGGCCGGAGACGACGGACCGTCACCGAGGCAAGGCGTTGACGCCGGCGATTCCGGTGGAGAACGGCCGGGATAGACGGTACAATCGACCGCACCCGTGGAGGCATCCGAGGGAGTCGGGATGAGGAAGACCGGGAACTGGGTGGCTCCGGCCCAGATGGCCGAATGGCTTCGGTCGGTGTGGCAGGCTTTCGATCCCGGCCTTGCGTCGACGCGCTCCGCCGCGCGAACCGCTTGCGTCGTGCGCTTGATGATCGTGACCGCGCAAAGCCCATACGATATCTGTGGAATGAGAATGCCGGACCTCGATCTCGACAACCGATTGTGGCGAATACCGCGGGACCACCCTCCCGCTCTTCACATGCTTCCGCTGACACCCGTCGCGGCTTCCCTGATCCGCCTGGCCTGCCGGCTTCGCCGCGACGCCGACAGTCAGTGGGTTTTCCAGGACCGACGAAACCAGCCCAAATCGGTGACGTCGGTGTTCCGGCAATTCAAGAAAAAGGCCGCGGAGCAGTCGTGGGAGGACCGTGAGATCAGCGCGATCACGGTCAACATGTGGGTACTGATGTTCTCTCCGCCGCTCGAGCTCGAACCCCATTCCGTCCAGAGCCTGAACCCCGATGCCGGCAGCGATGGCGGAGTGGAAGAGCAGCGAGGGACCCTCCGACGTTGGGAGGGACGCCTGGGCGAGATCATCGGTGCCCAATTCCTGAAAGGCGGGCCTATCTGAGCATCGCATTTCCAAGGCAGTGATGCCTGCGTTTCCCAAGCAGCCTGTCAGGGAAGCAGGTTTTAAGATTAGTTCCAGTCGGGCAAGCAGGCCGACGGTGCACTCGCGACAGCCCCACATGATTGACAATGGAATCAGCGAGCTGAGGAGAAGATAGTGAGTATCAAATACCCCAGCGCGACTTTAGAAGTGCCACGTGCCGTGCATGCCGGACATCGAACGTACTGGGCGTCCAGTCCAGCACGTGTGCTAACTCCTGAACTGAAGCGTACGTTGCCCGCTTAGAAGACGAAGGCGACTGCCCCAGGCCGAAATACACCTTGATCTTCTCGGCGTAAGGCAGGTTCGATGCCCCGGAATTTTTTCTGGATGTCAAAAGAACAAGATTGCCGAGGCTGTTCGTCATCCCATGACGCTTTTCCTCGTCGAAATGATCCCATCCTGTCGCCGGGTTCTGGGGCAAAATATGCTCGACAGTCTTGACACCGCTCCAGAGGACAGGCTGCTCAGACATCAGCCGGTCAAGACGCTCGAGGATCGCTCGAACGACTCGTGTCGGGAACGTGTTGTACAACGCACTGTCGAGTGAGGCCGCAGCCTCGCTACGCTCCTCCGGAGTAAGCGCCAACGTGCTATCGAGCGTTGCTTCGTCGCACTTTAGCGCCTTCAGCACCTCGACGTATCTGTTCATGCGCTGAGTGTCGTACCGCCTCGTCAATTGCATCGTCCACGCCAAGCCCTCGAGCCGTTCCAGGGTCTTCGCCAAGCGCTCTGGGGTCTGCTTGAGGTAAGCGGAGAGTGCTACCGGTACCCAGTCCTTATTCGGCACGAGTGAGAGACCGATAAGTGCCTCGGCGGCCTTTGCCTGCAACTGCATCGGGAACGAGCTTGCGTCCGATTCAAGGAGCCGTCCGTAGTGGACCTTAGCAGGGCCCATTTCGTCAATGAGAAACGCTCGCACGTCGTCGACGCTGGCTGCCTTGAATCGATCAGCATAGGCTTCGCTAAGCGTTCGGCGGTTCTTGTTCTCTTCTCGGATGAACCGCAGCGTCTCAAGCAGTCCCTCGAACTCCTGGCGACCCAGATCGTTCTCGAACTCCCGCCACCGCTTGGCCTGGAACTGGATTTCGGCGTCTTCCTTGAACTTCGCGAGGATGTCCGCCTTGATGACGTCTGCGTTGGTCAAGTCGAGACCGCGGTCGTTCAGCACCTTGAAGATGCGGAGAGCGGCGGCGCGGGATTCTGTCGAGACAACCACGAGGACGCAACGATGAAGCAAATAGGTAACGAGATGCTGTCGCTCGCTTGTTGGCAATTCCATCGCCATCTTCCTTAGCGCCATGGCATTCGCCCACATATGCTCCTGCGCTTCTGTTTTCGGCGGACCCGCCGGCTCCCTTTTCGCGGTTGCGCCAGGCGTCTGAATAGATTCCCTGAAAAATAGACGGTCATCCTCGTGGGCCAACACCCTGACCGCTTCCTGCTGATCGAGGAACGCGTTGGGACGAATATAGACGATCGAATCCAGTGCTTCGCGTTCCCTGTCGTCCGCGGCGAGATCGCGAAGGACTGCCCCCAAGATGGTGAGAGTTGTCAGGCGCTGCTGCCCGTCGACGACTTGCCCGACAACGTGACCCGGAGGCCGGATAAGCACCAGACTTCCGAGGAAGTACGGCTCGTCACTCGGGCCGTCCTTTGCCTCCACCAAGTCAGCGAGCAGCTGTTTCGCCTCCTCGTCCGTCCAGGAGTAAGGACGCTGATAAGGGGGTATCTCATGCAGATAACGATCTCCCAGCACGTCGTAAACCTTGTGTTCGGCGGCAGTGATCAACGGGTTCTCCATGTATTCTGTGGACGAGTTTCGGAGCATAAGCAGATGATTCGCCTTGAAATTGCAATTTGAATTGGCTCGTTCGTGGAAGCTCTGATTTAGCGCGCGCCAGTCATTCGGCTTTGCCGAGAAATGTCCCTCGCGCCCAGCCGCGCTTCCGGAAAACCCTTGAGTACATTCATTATTTTCGCTGTGGAGCGCCCAATGACAGTGGCGGAGTGAAGCCATGACGATGCCTGATACCGCCGTCCTCCTCGACGACGCCGCCGATCGGATCGCAGAATTATGAAGGTCGATGACCCTTTTGGTTGTCTCCGGCGTCAGGTATGCCTCATCGTAAGCGATGTGCCGAATCACGACGCCTAGAACGTTCGTCCATTGCAAGGACCGAACAGACCCCCATAGTTGCAGTTAATGTGGGGGTGAGTGCGCACGAATCGAAGATCAGAATGGGTGCACCGTTGGAAGTGAAAGGTTTTACTTGGGAAAGAGGACCCTTCTCTATATGCGCTGCGTGCAAACAAGAGAGCTTTGGCTTTCTGCGAGCAGGAGGGCACTCTCTGACGATGCGCTGTTCGAAATGTCGGTATTCAGAGAATGCAGCGCTTCCGCCGGTCGACAAAAAAGTAATCTATCTCGACCAGTTCATTTTCAGCTTGCTATTTAACGTTACCTCGCAAGGGCGGTTGCCGCTCGGTCACGAAACATTTGCGAAGGCACTCCACGCGCGATTGCGCCGCCTGGTTCTTCTTCAGCAGATCGTTCTGCCGCATTCCGACATCCATAGGGATGAGACGACGGTCTTTCACAGCGCTTCAGCGCTGCGGGAAGCTTACGAATTCATCGGCGGCGACATCTCCTTTTCGGACACCTCCACTATCGAGCTAAGCCAAGTGCTTGATGCTGCGGAGGCGTTTGTGAGGGGCACTCCTCTTACCATTGACCTGTCCGTTGATGAGGTCTTGGAAAGCAACCGCAACGACTGGCTCTCGGATATGCATATATCCGTGCGATCTGATTACAGCCAGCTTGCCGACGGGCTGCGCAAGATGCGCGATGAAACTCATGCCGAAATGGAAAAGCTCGCGGCACGGTGGGTTTCGGAAAAGCCGAATTTTGACAACGCTCTCAAGGTAGAGCTAGACGCCGTTCTCCAGGCTAAAATCCGTGCACTGGCTTCTACCGAAAGGAAGAAAGCCGGTGCAGACCCTGACGTCTTTTTTGATGCGGTCAACTCCCCCATCCAAAGGGAGGTTCGAAACCTGCTGCATTTCATGAGAAAAGAAGGTGTTTCGGCCAATGAGGCAGGCCAAAAAGTCCGAGATTTGTGGGATTCTGAAGTTTACAGGCAGCTGCCACATCACCGCATCTCAGCCTACCTATTCGCCGCCATAGCTCGCCGAGTAGTCAGCGGGCAAAAGAGCGTGGTCAACAGGGGCATGATAAACGATGTCCGCGCGATCGCAACTTACGCTCCTTACGTCGACGCTATGTTTGTCGACAAGACATCGGCCCAATTGCTTCAGGAACGGCCGCTTTCTGATGATCTGAGTTTCAAAGCCGATGTCTTCTCGTTTTCAAGCCGCGATGAATTCCTTGCATATCTCGATGATCTGGAAGCTAAGACGCCGTCAGATGTTAGAGAAATGTCATCACGCATCTACGGGATCGCGTAAGGCAGCCTCGGTTCTGCCGCTTCATATCGTCCGTTCGGATGCATGAGGATGAGGACGACTTATGTATCAACATATGGATACGCTTTTTGATATGCTGTTCAAAATGCTAAGAATTAGTGTTGCCTTTGCACCATAGCCGAGGCGTCGGCGGGTAGGTGTTTTTCCGCAAACAAATCTTACGGCAAGGCCCTCTCTGATGAGAATGCCCACCGATCTGCCCAGATGCCGTGAACATCCGTTTACGAGCACCGGTAAGAAGGTCGACCCGCTCCTGACGTCCCTCCAAGATGACCAAGGCGATAGGTCCGAATTGTCCGAATCTAAAGGTCTACTAGCTTGGCACGAAGCCGATCAACAGAACCGCCGGAAGCAACCCTCCCCCTGCAACTTTTGCGAATGTGTTCGTCAACAGAATGCTTGCATTAGCGTACCCTGTTGGTAGCATCTGCGATCTCTAGGGGGACGCATGACAATCGAAGAACTGATCGATCGCCAGGAGGCGGGAGCGAGGGCGCGCGTGCTTGGCTTGGCGTGCCACCAGAACCCATATCCGAGCGATTACAACGTCCCCCAGGGCGACAGCGAAGCTCTCGACGACTGGTTGGCACGCCTTGACGCCTGGAAATTCGGATGGAAGGCCGAAAAAGCCAGCTGTGAGGATAACCTCGTCACGCCACGTCAGTCTCCTGCGCGCGCCAGTGCACCGCGACGCGACCTGACGGGCCTGTTCACGAAGTGCCTCACGAAACTCTGCCTGATTGCGTTCTTCGCCGTTACAACGCCATCGGTTTCAGGCGCTCAGTCCATTGAGGGCTTTCGGCTTGGCGACGACAAGATCGCCCTTCAGCGGCTGGGTGCACCATCGGAAACGAAAGCGGACGGTGCCTTCACAACGCTAACGTATCATGGCTCCGACGGAGTAGACCTCGAGGCTACCTATCAGAAGCCTTCGAACCTCCTCATTGCGCTCAAGGCAACCTGGCCGAAAGATGTCGCGGGGCCCTCAACGGGCTACGGCGACTTGACGTTCGGAGAGACCTCGTTGAGCGAAATCCGATCACAGATGGGCTCCAGGGGAATCCTCTATGGCTCCAAATCCCCCGTCGCATCCTCAAACGGCACGATCGATATCGTCAGCTATTTTGACGTCAGCGGGACCGACACGGTCGCGACCTTCGTGACGTCGATAGACAGTGATCAGGCAGCAAGGCTGAAGGCAACCTTCGGAGCCGACGCGTATAAGAACGCGCCAGCGGCGGCCAAGCTTAGGACCATCAGTATTTCCAGGCGCGAGTACCTGGAAAAGAGCCAGGGCACCAAGCGAACGTTGGACATCGGCTACAGGGCGATTTCCTGGACATCTCAGGAGACGACATCCAAACACCCGGCGATCTCACTGGCGCGGATCAAGCCCGGGCAGATCCCAGTCTTCCGCACGTACGCCGGGCCGAACAATTTTCCAGATTTTACCGGGCGGGACAAAGAGTTCAGCAATTTTCGGACGCGGATAACCGACGGAATGAGTGGCGGCCCCTCATTTGCCGGAGAGTATTCCGTGATCCAGATCGGATGCGGCACCGGATGCTCCTTTGCCTACGTCGGCAACAACCGCACGGGCCAGGTCTTCGACGTTCCCGTCGGAGGTGAGGACAACATGTACCTGAGCTTGAGATATCAGCTCGACAGTCGCCTCCTTGTGGCCCAATGGGCCGACTACGACGCCAGCAAATGCTACGTTCAGTTTTTTGGCTTTGACGACGGCGAATGGACCGATCTGCTGAAACATGAAGTCGGCACAATGGATGACTGCTTTAGGACCATCGCGGAGAACGTTCGTTGATCCTCATAACCATCCGAAGATTTGGCGATTGCTCACAAATTCTTGAGCAGATACTTTCAACCGGTAACTGCAAATGCACCGACGTGTACCATGCCCCTGGAATTTGAAATTGCCTCTGAACTCATGCCGTATGTCGCCGAAGCGACGGTACGGTTTCGCTATCTTAATCCCGGCATCGGTGTGACGATAAGCGGGGACACCGCAGTTGTTGCCGGAAGCGAGGTCGTAAACGTCAAGGACCTCGAACAGCAATTCATGTTCTGCCTGTATCGCCAGAAGATTTACAGCGAGACCCTGCCGCTGAGGTACGCGCTGCTCGCCGGTGTGACCGGGCGATGACCGTCTTTCCGCTGCGCTTCCGTCCCTCTCCCTATGGTGATCTGTTGTTTGCCGACGAGGCCGGCTCTTACTTCAAGTCCGATCATGATTTTCTGACCCGCTATGCGCTGGATCGGTTGACCGACCGGGACCAGGACTACCTGCTTCGGAATGGGCACGCGTTCGAAGAAGTCGGTGACCTCGCCTATGCTGGCTTCGAACATCGTTTCGCGAGCCGTTTATACAGCCCCGGCGAACTCGACTACGTCATCCTGGTGCCCACGCTCCGCTGCAACCTTGCCTGCGGTTATTGCCAAGTTTCACGGGTCAACGAGAACACACCCGGTTTCGACTGGAATGACCAAACCCTCGAAGCCGTCTTGGGTTTCCTGGACGGCCTCACAACCCAAAAAATCAAGGTCGAATTTCAAGGTGGAGAACCCAGCCTTCGCTTGGATGTCCTCACCAAGGTCCGAGAGTTCTGTCTGAGGAAATTCGATAGCTGCGAGTTCGTCGTCTGCACCAATCTGCAGGAAATCCCCGAGGATGCATGGCGATTCTTCCAGCTTCCAGACGTCGTTGTCAGCACATCACTCGACGGTGACATCCTCACCCACGAGAGGCAGCGCACGCTCTCCGGCGACAGGACACAGGCTTTCGTATCCAACCTACATCGGGCTCTCGAGCAGCTGGGACCGGACAAGGTCTCCGCTCTGCCGACAATAGACCCGTATCGTCCTCCCACCGCAAAGACCGTAATCCAAACCTATGCGTCCCTCGGGATGCGGTCGATCTATCTGAGGCCGATCAACTTCCATGGATTTGCGCGGAAGAAGTACGACGCAGCAGCCTCCGCCGCCACATGGAACGCATACCATTCCGACTTCATCGACAATCTCGTCGAGTACAACTGGACAGCCGAGTACGCACTCGAGGAGTATTATTTCGTCCACTGTCTTCGGCGGATTCTCCGATCGGGGCACAACGGGCATGTCGATCTCAGAAACCCGAATATCGTCGGCCACGGCTACCTGGTCATCGATTACGACGGCAAGGTCTACCCAACGGACGAAGCCCGGATGGTCACCCGCCTCGGTCAGTTCGACCTCTCGATGGGCAATGTATTCGACGGGATAGATCGGTCGACTATCGACACCTTAAATTCCGAGGCGCTGAACAACTACCATCCCGACTGCGTGCACTGTCCCTACCAGGCATTTTGTGGAATCGACCTGGTCGATGACCTTTCCCGGTACGGCCGGATCGACATGCCTAAGCACCTTACGGATTTCTGCCAGCGGCATACTTACATCTTCGATAAAATCTTCTCGATGATCTATTCCGAAGACCTAAAGGTCCGGAAATCCATGGCGATATGGACCGGGGCCCCGCAGTTCGATCGTGCGCTCGCAAGGTGGCATCGATGATAAACCTCAGGGTCCAAATCGATCAACTACCCTTGGCAGAGCCGCTCGTGGTCAGGCTTTGTCATACGGCTAAAAGCGCTACAACCGAGAACGATGCCGTCCTGATCGATCGATCAAACGGCCGCCTGGAGTACGACCTCAATGGCTTCTCACTCGTGCTCCATCCCGAGGGCGGCGAGGACTACGATGGAGACGTCATCCTTGCCCTACCCGGCCAAGGAAGCGCCCACAGGCTCATACGGGCATCCTCGCAGCACAATACCTTCCTTGTCACCGAACAGTGCGATCAGCTCTGCGTCATGTGCTCACAGCCGCCCAAAAAGCAGCATAACGATCTGTTTAGCCAGTTTGCGGAGGCTGCGCTCCTGTCGCCCAAGGGAGTGGTAATCGGGATATCCGGCGGCGAGCCACTCCTTCATAAGTCGAGGCTGTTTGACATGCTGCGGGCCGTGAGCCAGGCGCGACCCGACGTCACGTTCCACATCCTGACGAACGGCCAGCATTTCCAGGCGTCAGATGTCGAGGCGATGTTGGAGATCGGTACGGAACGCGTCCTATGGGGAGTGCCTCTATATTCGGCGGATCCGGCAACACATGACAAGATCGTCGGGAAGTCCGGTGCGTTTGGTCAGCTTGCAAAGGGCCTGGGCGTTCTCATGAGGGCCGGTGCATCGGTCGAACTGCGCACCGTCGTGATGCGCCAGAACGTCGCCGGGCTTGCTGACCTGGCGGACTTCGTATTCACGAGGCTGAACTTTGCGCATGTCTGGGCCCTCATGCAGATGGAGCGCATCGGCTATGGGCGCATGAACTGGCAGAAGTCGTTCTATGACTCGTCCGCTGACTTCGCGCCGATTGCCTCCGCGGTAGACCTCAGCGTTGCCAGGGGAATTGACGTCTCGCTCTACAACTTTCCGCTTTGCTCGGTTCCGGCAGCATACCGCTCTTACGCGCCATCAACCATTTCGGACTGGAAACGCAAATACCTCGATTTTTGCTCTCGGTGTGACCGCCGCGCAGCTTGTGGTGGTTTTTTCGAATGGTATAGTCACAACGAGGGGTTCTCTGCGCTGGGTCCAATATGAAGAAAAGACTTTTTCTTATCCCGTCGTTTTTCGCGGCGGGCTTTCTGCCGTCAAAGGCCGATGCAATGATCTGGGGCGACGTTGTTTCGAAACCGAATCCGGTGCCGTCGGTGCTCGAGCGCCTAAAGCTCAAACACATCTATACGCTGGCGGGCCACAGGTCACATAGCTCCCATAGCTCGCATTCGAGCCACCGTTCCAGCAGTGGCGGCGGTTACAGCTATCGATCCTACAGTTCACCGAGCTACAGCGCGCCCGCACCGGTCTACACCGCTCCGACCTATACCGCGCCAAAGCCTGTCTACACGCCGCCACCTGCGCCGGCACAGGTACCCGCAGCACCCTCGCCTGCCTACGCTATCGCTCCTGCCGCACCTGCGCCGACCGCGCCGCTCAAGACGCTACCCGGCAACAGCGAGAAGTTCACCCGCATCGTGATGCAGGTTCAAACGGCGCTGACCGCCTATGGCTACTACTCTGGTCTGATCGACGGAAAAGTCGGCCCCGCCTGCAAGACCGCCCTTGTCGCCATGCAGACGGATTACCGGTTGAGGGCGACAGGAACCATCACGCCGGAGGTGCTGGACGCCTTTGGTATCGCCGCAAACTAAATCCAACAGAGAGACATCCGATGAGCAATCCGTTCGAGCAACAGCCATTCGAAGGTGCAGAGTTCGTAGACAACCCGGAACCACGTTGCCCTTGTCTCCTGCTGCTCGACGTGTCGGGATCGATGAACGGTCAGCCGATCAGTGAGCTGAACGATGGACTGATCCAGTTCAAGGACGAACTCTTTGCTGACGCTTTGGCCGCTAAGCGTGTCGAAGTCGGTCTGGTCACCTTCGGTCCAGTCACGATCGTCAATGACTTTCAGAGCGTGCAGAACTGGTATGCGCCTAGCCTGTCATCCCAAGGCGACACACCGATGGGTGCTGCTATCGAACAAGGCCTGCAGATGCTCAGAGAGCGCAAGGACCAGTATCGTCAGAACGGCATCTCCTACTATCGCCCCTGGGTGTTCCTTATCACCGACGGTGGCCCGACGGATGCCTGGAAGAACGCCGCAAGCCTCGTGAAGGCCGGCGAGCAAGAGAAAGCGTTCTCCTTCTTCGCAGTCGGTGTCGAAGGCGCGAACATGGAAACCCTGGCACAGATCAGCACACGCGCCCCACTGGCGCTCAAGGCGCTGCGTTTCCGCGATCTATTTTCGTGGCTTTCCAGCTCGCTCAGCTCGGTCTCCCAGTCCAATCCAGGTGACGCAGTTCCACTCTCGAGCCCGGCGACTCCCGACGGATGGGCCTCTATTTCATGAATGGAGAATGGCGCTGGGCGGCTGCCCGAGCGATCGGCACCTCCCATTTGAAAACGGCTTCGCCGTGCCAGGACTACGCCTGCGCCAAGCTGTTTCTAACACAAGACGGCCCGGTGATGGCCGCCGTCGTGTCCGACGGCGCTGGAAGCGCGTCATTAGCGGAATTTGGATCGCGGACCGTCTGCATCAGCTTCCTCAAGGCTTGCCGCGAATTCCTCATTCGCTCCACCCTCGACGACCTCGACGAGGAGGTCGTCTGGGATTGGGTCGATGCGATCCGCGAAGCGATCAATCAGAAAGCCAAGGCGGCAGAGGCGCGGCCCAGGGATTTCGCCGCGACCCTGGTTGCCCTGTTGGTGGCAGAAGAACGATGCGTTGTCATTCATGTCGGTGACGGTGCGGCGGTGATCAAGCGTGAAGGTTGCGACGAATGGGAGGTGCCGTCGTGGCCTTATCAGGGAGAATACGCATCGACGACATCCTTCGTGACGGACGATCCGCAACCACGCCTGGAGGTCATCTCGATCGAAGACCGTGTCGCAGAGTTCGCAGTCTTCTCAGATGGCATTGAACGAATGGTACTCGATCATGTTTCGAGGACCCCCCATGGTCCCTTTTTCGATCGAATGCTTGCTCCATTGAAGTCTTCGCTTGCCCAGAAGGTCGACAAGACTCTGTCGCTCGCACTCAGGGACTATCTCGACAGCGCAAACGTCTGCGAGCGCACGGATGACGACAAGTCCCTCATTCTGGGGCTGCGCACGTGACTACAGTGATCTGTTCGGACGGCCGGCGTCTGACACTAGGGGCGACCCTCGGCAAGGGCGGTGAAGGCGCGGTCCATCACATCGTCGAATCCGCTGACATCGCCGCCAAGATTTACAACCCCGGCAAGGCAAAGGACCGGCGCGACAAGGTCAACGCCATGGTGGCCAATCGGCTTCACACCCGCTCGGACTACGTGGCTTTCCCCATCGAAACCCTCAAGTCACCGTCCGGTGAGTTCCTCGGCTTCACGATGAAGAAAGTCGCGGGCTTCAAGAGCGTCCATGACCTCTATGGCCCCGGCAGCCGGAAAGCGGAGTTCCCGACCGCGGATTCCCAATTCCTTTTGAGGTCAGCGATCAATCTCGCGAACGCCGTCGCTAGCATCCACGCGACCGGATGCGTGATCGGTGACATCAACCACTCCGGAATTCTCGTTTCCAACAAGGCGCTGGTGACGCTGATCGACAGCGATTCATTCCAGTACCGATCGGGACCGAACACCTACCGCTCCTTGGTTGGGGTCGCCGAGTACACTCCCCCCGAACTCCAGGGGGCTACCTTCAGCAAGGTCGACCGGACTCCAAATCACGATAACTTCGGCCTCGCCGTGCTGATATTCCAGCTGCTGTTTCTGGGTCGACACCCGTTCGCGGGCCGCTACCTCGGCAAGGGCGACATGGACATCAAGACTGCCATCGGGGCTGGCCGCTTTGCCTACAGCGCTCGCAAAGCCGAAACGATGATGGAGCCGCCACCCTTCGTGCCCGGTCTCGGCGACTACGGCGAGGATGTCCGCAAAGCGTTAGAGGCAGCGTTCATGCCTCCGGCGCGGCAGCCGGGAGGTCGCCCGACGGCCGCATCCTGGTCAGCGATCCTGAAAGGCGTCGAAGCCACCCTAGCTGTTTGCACCGTCGACAAGTCCCATGCCTACAAGCGTGAACTTAGCTCCTGTCCATGGTGCAAACTCGAAAAAACGATGGGGCGGTCGCTGTTCCCTGCCCACTTCTCCCCCGCCGCACCTGTCATGGATATCGGGCAGTTGCTGAACGCTATCAAGACAATGCCCGCTCCGCCCTCACCGCCAAACGCTGAATCGGTTTTTGGGCCGCTTCCCAGTCTGACCATGTCCCAGGCCGGAAAGTCAGCAAGGAATGAACGCAACGCCACCGTTGCAGCAGGTGTGATCGCTGTAGGCGTCGGTCTTTACCTGATGGCGCAAGTCAGCGGGTTTTGGGGTATCGCTCTGGCGCTTGGCGCTATCGTGATCGCTGGGAGGTCGCTCGATCTCAAGACGAAGTTTGCTTCGGAACTCAATGGGGCAAAGGCCGGTTGGGAGGAGCAGCATAAAAACTGGGTCAAGAAGGCCGGACCGGAGGCGTTTGAGGCCCGCCGAAGCCACTATATCGCGCTGGGAGCGACGCACTCCGGCTTGCCCGTCAAGGAACGAGAAAAGCTGGCTGCGCTTGAGCAAAAGAAACGGCAGCTACAATTAGACAAGCACATGGACGCGCATCTCATCGACCGCGCGAAAATCCCGCGTGTCGGCCCAGGCCGCAAGGCCACCCTCGCCTCGTACGGTTTCGAAAGCGCACTGGACGTGCGGGAGCGGTCCGTGACGGGTGTTCCGGGTTTTGGGCCCTCGTTGGCCAGCGATATCGAAGGCTGGGCAAGAACGGTGGAGCGCAAGTTCGTGTATAACGCATCGATCCCGACGGACCCCGCGGCTGTCCAAGCCGCTAAAAGTGAGATTGCCAAGCAGCGTGCGGAAATCGAACGCGATCTGCTCAAGGCGACGGCGGACCTGAAACACCTTGCCGACACCGCGCAGGCATTGCGGACCAAGCCGCCACAGCAGCTCATTGACGCCTATACAAGACTAAAGCAGGTTGAACTGGACATCGGATAGGATCGTCATGTCCGCATCGTACAAAGGGTTTTGGATCATTGTGGGGATGACGGTCGTTGCGTTCGTCATCGCGAACTCGACCGCCAAACCTCATCGTTCATCGACGTACTCAGGTTCGACCTACACAGAAGCAACGAACTCGAAGAGTGTTTTCCCCTCGTCATCGCTGGCTCCCTCAGAGCCGAAACTGGCAGAACCTTCGCCTCTTCCTCAGTCTTCCACCCCGACGATCGCTTCCGTGCCAGCAGCTCCGTCACCGACATCGACTAAGGAAAGTTCCTCGGCGAACAGTTCGACCGAAACCCGCTCCATCGATGCGGACTTTCAGGTGGCCTTCGATCGCGCAATGGAAGTCGCGCTCGCAACCCCCAAAGCTGCCGTGGCCGCGGAACCGACCGCTACCATCCCGAACGACGCATCCCCTCCGCCACTTCAGACCAGAGAGATTGCTCCGCAGCCTAATATTTTCGATCAACCGATCACAGTGCAGGTGGGGGACGAAACCGACGACCCAAATCTGAAAGACCGGGCGCTGACGACTACCGACCTAAATCTGCGCGAAGGTCCGGGGCCTGACTATTTGAAGGTCGAGACGATGGCGAAAGGGACTGAGTTGGTCGTGCTTGAGCGATCGGGTAAATGGTGGCGCGTTAGGTCGATAGCCTCGAGCGCCGAGGGGTGGATCAACGGGACGTTTGTGACAGCGAAGAACTGACAAGCTGGCAAGGTGGCAATTGTGTACACGCAAATTGTGTCCGATCTTCTGACAAGGATTGCTGCTTATCCGCGTGGAGAGGATGACCTCGATCTTTGTCCACTCGCGCAACGTTTACCATCCTCTCGATAAGCGTGTATCAACGGTTGAGAACAACTCGACTTCTGGTCGAGTCAGTGCTTCCCTAGAAGGAATGGAGACTCAACCGATGACTTTTGCAAAAATCGCTCTCGCAGCCGCAGTATTCGCTTTTTCTGCAACCAGTGCTTCCGGTCACGGCGGTGGCCTTGACAAGAATGGCTGCCATACCAATCACAAGACCGGAGACTATCACTGCCACTGACGCGGTTATCGCTCGATACTTCGGGAGTTGGATTCACGACGCACGATCTTACCGCGTTATATGTTCAGGTCGCAGTTGTTGATCTGGCTAGTACAATCTACTCCCACGCGCCGCTTGGCCAGCTTAATCGCGTGGCTGCAGAAGGATGGTCCCTCGCGGAAACTCTGAAATGACCGCAGTGACGAGCTGGAGATGAAGTGCAGGAGCTTGGAAATCGAGCCGTATGACATTTATTTTTTGTGAGCTACCGATGTCGGTTTCTATGTTGGTCGTCGCTCCCGCTCTCAAGCCGAGTATCCCCAATCCCAGAATGGATTTCACGGAGACAGTATACACAGGAAAGTCGCGGCTCTCATTCCGTACCACCAAGGCCGTCCTTGCAGCGCCTTCATTGACGCAGAACGTCACGCGACTGCCTATCGTCACGGCATCATCGGGCATACATTTGGGGGGGCAAACTGAGGCCTTCAGCAGCTTGCTTTTAAGCAATCGGCTGTAGGCGTTGTCGCGAGGGTCCTGATCAAGAATTTCTTGCAGAGTCGCGCGGTCGTTAGTCGTTAGGTAACACGCAAGCGGCACAGTCATGGCATACTCCTCGGAGTGCAAAATTCTCAAATTGTGCAAGATCGCCATAGCCCCCGGTTGCGTGGCAGCCGGTGGACCTTGGATGCCGTCTCCAATCAGAAACCACGGGAAAATCGGCAGATTGGCGTTGGTGCAGGACTCTGCCGTAGCTCAACTTTCCGAGCTCAAGAGCGGCCTCTCGTAACCCAAATGTTACCAAGACCCCGCTTCCTCAACCGCTGCCTCGAGCACGCCCAGTGCATAGTCGACAGTCGCCTTTTCGTCCTCGGCACACAATCTGAGCGACTGGCATCTTTCTTTAAGATTATGCAGTATCCGCCGTCGAACTTTTGAAACTGCGGGTGCATGCTCGTGTCGCAGAAGTTCTTCCAAACAAGCAACGGCAACGACTTCGAAAACCAGCAACTTTCCTTCAACTTCACCTTGCGTAGGGATCGCCATACGCTCACCGCCGCGCTTAAAATCCCGCTCAATAGACAGCATAACGTTCTCCTCGCCTCCAAACCTCTACGTCTGTGAAGAGCGACAACGGTGCTCTTTTCGATACGTTCTCGTTTGCAAGTGCAGTTGTCGAATTCCGCTATGCGGAAAACGGTTTGTCACACGCTCCTCTGACAAGATGACAGGCAAGATGCCGATCTAGGCGAGACCGAACCGCCTGCATGGAGGCAGAGCTGCAAGACAGGAATGCGAGCGCCTTATCCGCGCTACGCAATTGGCATCTGCACCAGGTGACCCCAAGAGGATATTGCATTGCGTCTATTTAACAAACGAATTCGAATGCCAGTTGAATGCAACTTCTTTGCTGGATTTTCAGAGGCACTCACATGCTCCAGGACGCATGATTGTGGACGCCTAACGATTGGGTAGACGACGCAGAAGAATGTCGTAGGGCACGTAATCGATGGTGTCGTAACCCCCCATCAGCCCGACGAGCGCGGTGCCCGCACCGCGAAATTTTCACTTGGCCGAGCAAACATTCAGGATCTTGCAAAGGCAGCGGCCCTAGCTGCGGCCACCCTGATTCGGAGATTCGCGTCGGAAGGATCAGGGCGGTGAAATTGTGGCCCAAGCTTCGGCGACGCTGAACAACCGTTCTGAGGCCCCGATGTATCCGGATTGGAAGCGCGGTTTTCAAGCTGCCAACGATGGCGATCTCGGCCGTCCGAGATGCTGCTTCCCGTGCCCTAAGTGTTCCCGATCATGCGGCACTAGGACCAGGATCATCGTCATCGGAGATCACGATTTTCCTGGGCCGTGGCCGGAAATCGACCACTTGCGGGGCCTCGTCAATCAGTTCTGCGGCTTGCCGGCCATCCTCTTTCAGGCGGGTTTCCGCCTCAGGCTGAAACACCACGCTCTCGACCGTTAGAACCTCAAACTCTCCGTCGTTTCCCGGAATTTCGGTCTTCGCCCCAACCGCCAGCCCCAAGAGCGCCAGGCCGCGCATCGAACAAACAGAGAGGGCGAGTCTGGGCAGTCCGCCTGCCGGTTTATGGACAAGAACATGCGGTCCGGCCCTCACGCCGTTGATGGTGTAGACGAGTTCGGTGTCGATCGTGACCACATTGGCGGGAATGTCCTCGCGAGAAAACACCCTCGAACGGTTAAACTTCTCTCGAAGCACGGCCGCGAACGGACCCGGGCGGTCCCCCTGCCGTTCGAGCATGGACATCAAGACATTGGCGTCCTCGGCGGTCAATTGATAAAAAGCTTCTCTGGACATGCTCATTTCTCCAGTAAATATAGTCGCTCACCTCGTCGATGGTCGGGGATACCGCAGCACCTCGATGAGGACCTCAGCGCAACCAAACTCGTATCTGGCGCGGCGGGAAGTTCGGGTCGCTACGTGAAATGGCGGTCTCGATCACCAAGCGAGCCCCATCCGCTGCAGCCTCAGGGCTTGGATAGCGCAACGGCAACACCCCATCGAATACAGTCGAGCAGGCGTAAGCGGTCCCGCTCAGGCGGTCGTAGTGGAGCTGAACGTCGATAGCGTCCCCAGACGGATTATTGGTGACGGAATGATAGGTCATCGCGCCGCCTCACTTTGCGAAGGGTCGAGCCGGCTTTGTGCCTGCTCCCGGTGCCGTGCCATCAAATCTGCCGATCCGGAAATCATTTTTAGCCCGCACTGGAGCCGGTGGACCCTTCGCCTGAGCCCATTGGTCGCGTGCGAATTTTCACACAGCTCCATCTCTGCAAGTTCAGGTTCCTGCAGACGGGGAATGGAACGGCCGACTAGGCCGCGCATGCGACCGAGTTTTCCTCGTTTCAATGCCTTCGCACGATCAAGCGGAGTAGCGTCGTCAAGCAGACGCCGCAGGATAGTAGTATCCCCATCAGAAAATATAAGGGACGAATGGACCGTAGTCATCGTAGGTCTCCTATGGATGTGCCAACGCTGGTTCAACAGGAACGCCCTGTGCCGACCACGATGGCAGCACAGGGCTACGGACCTGCGGTGAGGCAACCTCCCCGGTGTTTTCGGTATTTGCTGTCGCGCAAGAGCATTGATGTTCCTCGGGATGTGCTCACGTAGAGGAGCGCTAGTGCGAGAAGCCGGTGATTGGTCTTTCGGCAACGTGCACCACAGTCAGGTCGTTGAACTGACCGTCTTGAGAGACCCACTGGCTGCTCTGCCCTTGCCGAAGGCCCAGAAGTGCCACCCCGATTGGAGCAAGCACGGATATCCTTGATGCCTCGGCATCGAGATCATCCGGATCTACGAGAGTGATGGTGCGGCGGGATGCGCCTTTGACATCGAAAGTAACGGTTGAACCGATCCCGACTGTACCGTCTGGCGACTGCCCATCCGGCACCACGACGATCTTCTCGAGTTTATCGACCAGTTCGGCCGAGGCGTGGCGGTCCTTCGCCGAGGCAGTTTTAGCAAGGCGTACGAGCGACGAGTAGTCTGTTGCTCCGAGAATGGACACGTGATGCATTGAAGAGGAAATACTGTTTGACATTGCTCGCGATACCTCCAGTGCAAGCATGACGCTTGCCATGCATGCGATACTGTTTTGGAAGAATTGTCGGGCTATCAGCAAACTCTGGTGCTGACCGCTTTTACCCATGATCCGGCGGTCGACGATGGGCCGGATCCGGGTTACGATCCTGCGATCGGGCAGACCCTGAAGGCTTCGATCGGGAATATGTCGCGGTTGTTAAACATGGCCTTTAAGATCGTCATTGGGAGCCAAGAAGTCAAGCCATCCCGCCTCGCGTCCGGCATGTGGCGCGCTGCCGCATCCAATTCAGCTGGGCTTCTTTCCTGAAGCTTCGGAAAACGCCACACAGAATTTGTAGATGTGGTCGCAGATTGACAACATCGGGACAGCTCGGCCTTGGATTGAGCGAGTGCCTTGACTTCCCCCTCGGGAACGGCATCATCTCAGGACCATGACGAAGAACTCTCAATTTCGTAGCCGTCGCCTCCGCGGAGTGCGTCTTATCGAAGGACTCTAGCCCAGGGTTCTTCGCAGCTGTCGCGCGCTTTAACCCTGGGATCGTCTCCGTCATTTGATGGTTCCGCGCGACCTCCACTCACAAGACTCTACTCTATCAGTGCGGCCTGAACGGCTGCGTGAGGATTCATGAAAAATGGAAACCGACTTATATACTGGCGTCAAGCCACCGATCATCGTGCGCCAAACCGACCACTCCCGCCTCACCTCACTGGCGCTGGCGGCACCTGGTCGGGACCTCGACGTGGCTGATGAGCTCCTCGCCGAACTCGAGCGGGCTTCAGTGGTGATCGACGACAGTTTTCCACCCGAAGTGGTGGGCTTGGGCTCTACTGTCTCTTACGAGACAGAACGTGGGCAAGCGCGGACGGTCACTCTCTGCTATCCGGGACGGGCCGACATCGAGCGATCGATGGTGAGCGTGATGACCCCTGTAGGAGTAGCCCTCCTTGGGCTCTCGTCCGGACAGTCGATCAACTGGAGCGGTCGAGACGGGAACGTTCATAGGCTGACTGTAACATCGGTCAAAAACATCAAACCCTCTCGTTGAAGCCGTGAGAGGCAGGATGGCGGAATGGTCGAAGAGGATTTCGTCTGTCGGGATTGGGCTGCAGCTTGCTGGAGGGCGCTAAAGCGCAATTTCGGCGGCTTGGCCGAGGCCTATTTTCGGCAAAGTTCGGAAGCAAAATGGTACACAGATTACATCGCTCGACACCTTCTTTCCGAATTAACGACCGCTATTATTGGCGAAATACCCTGCTTGCTCATTCGTTGGAGCCATTGGTCGTGCCACAGATCGCCGTACCGCAGCCGAGAATGTCAACGAACATGACGCCTCCCTCTTTGAGAGCGCTGAGCAACTGCGCTTCCGTCGAGCGATGCAGCCCATGTCTATCTCCCTCGAAGTCGCGGATTGTACTGCGGGAGACTGTTGAGCGGGCGGCCAATTCCTCCTGGGTCCAACCAAGGAAACCGCGTGCGGCGCGACATAATGCCGGGGTGAGGCTGACTTCTACTGTGGCGCGACCCATATGACAGATATAGCCCAGTGAGGGTAAAGTTTAAAGTTAGTGTTTCAGGGCGGCCAATTTTACGGCCGCCACTTCTACGTCAGGAGAGAATCCAATTGGGGTAAATGCAGCATCGATAATTCTCGTGCTGATCGTCATCCTGCCTTTCGCAGGAAGCTTGCTGACGGCATTTTTACTCCGAACAAGTTCGAGAAGCCTGCCCGCTTCCATCGCCGGGGTCGTGACCGCAACTGTCGTGTTTTTCACGGCCGCTCTCTATCCGCTCGTTTCGAACGGAGGCGTTTTTAGGTTCGAGATCGAGTGGCTACCTCAGATAGGCGTTAATTTCACTCTGCGGCTGGATGCATTCGCATGGTTGTTCGCGATGATGGTCTCGATCATCGGGGTCCTGGTCGTCCTTTATGCACGCTACTATATGTCTGAAGAGGATCCGGTACCTCGGTTTTTCTCCTTTCTCCTGGCGTTTATGGGATCGATGCTGGGAATTATCCTTTCCGGCAACGTCATCCTGCTCTCCGTGTTCTGGGAACTTACGAGCCTCACTTCGTTCCTCTTAATCAGCTACTGGAACCAAAACCCTGCGGCACGCGATGGTGCGCGAATGGCGTTGACCGTGACTGCGACCGGTGGCTTCTGCCTCCTGGTCGGGTTGGTGATCCTTGGAAACATCGCCGGAAGTTATGACCTCGACGTCATCCTCTCCTCGGCGGACGTGATCAAAGCTCATCCGCTTTACCTGACGTGCCTGGTCTTAATCCTCCTTGGCGCTTTCACAAAGAGCGCACAATTCCCGTTCCATTTCTGGCTGCCGAACGCGATGGCTGCGCCCACGCCCGTATCGGCCTATCTTCACTCCGCGACGATGGTTAAGGCGGGCGTGTTCCTGCTGGCGCGCCTTTCGCCGGCGCTTTCGGGAACCTACGATTGGTTCATGCTCGTCGGTCTCGCAGGCATTTTGACGCTTCTGCTCGGCGCTTATTTTGCGATGTTCCAGCAGGATCTCAAAGGGCTGCTGGCCTATTCGACGATTAGCCATCTAGGACTGATCACCACTCTCCTCAGCCTGGGAAGCCCGCTTGCCACGGTTGCCGCGATCTTTCACATGGTAAATCATGCCACCTTCAAGGCATCGCTGTTCATGGCAGCCGGCATTATCGACCACGAAACCGGCACACGCGACATGCGACGTCTCAGCGGTCTGTTACGCCATCTGCCCATAACGGGTCGGCTCGCCATGGTCGCCAGCGCAGCCATGGCGGGGGTCCCACTCCTCAACGGCTTCCTCTCCAAGGAAATGTTCTTCGCTGAAGCGGTAGAGACACATGCCCACTCGTGGTTGGATACTGCGACACCATACCTGGCCGTTTTAGCCAGCGCCTTCAGCGTCGCCTATTCAATCAGGTTCATCTATTCGGTTTTCTTTGGACCGCCTTCAACCGGCCTCCCTAACCAACACCCACACGAACCACCGCGTTGGATGCGCTTCCCCATCGAATTCCTGGTCATTGCCTGTCTCGTTGTTGGCATCGTTCCAAACCTGACGATCGGCCCTTTTCTACATGCCGCGGCTGTTAGTGTTCTTGGCCAGTCCACGCCGCAATACAGCCTTTCGGTCTGGCACGGATTGAACATTCCGTTCCTGATGAGCCTCGTTGCGCTGTCGGCCGGGTGCGCGATCTTTGTAGGCTTCCGGAAATACTTCGCGCGCTGCGACGGCCCCCCCGTGTTCCGGCACTTTGCCGGTCAACGAATATTCGAGCGGGTCCTCGTGACCGTATCATGGCGCTGGGCAAGAAGTCTGGAGATCTGGCTTGGGACAAGGAGGCTGCAACCACAGCTCAGATGGATTACGCTTCTTGGCTTCCTGGCCGCTCTTCTACCGCTCTACCTCGCCGGTTTTCAGTCGCGAGCGATATCTCCATCCGACCTTAACGTACCTTTTCTCGGGCTCTGGATGATCGGCTGCTGCCTTGCGCTTGGAACGGCTTACCTTGCAAAGTACCATCGACTGGCGGCTCTGGTGATGCTGGGTGGGGTTGGATTGATCGTGTGCATCACGTTTCTCTGGCTCTCGGCACCGGATCTTGCCCTTACCCAGTTACTCGTTGAGATCGTGACCACCGTTCTCATTCTTCTCGGACTGCGATGGTTGCCGAAGCGAGTAGCGGCTCTCAAAGAAGAGATGACTTTCAGATCCCGGTTCCGACGGTTCCGAGACTTCCTGCTTGCCGCCGCCTGCGGTGTTGGCATGGCTTTCATCTCCTACGCCGTGATGACAATGACAGTGCCAGACGCAATTTCCAACTTCTTCCTCGACAACGCCTATAGCCAAGGGGGCGGCCGCAATGTTGTCAATGTGATCCTCGTCGACTTTCGAGGCTTCGACACGCTCGGGGAAATCACCGTTCTCGGAATTGTTGCCCTTACCGTCTACGCCCTCCTTCGCCGCTTCCGGCCCGCCCCAGATAGCCTCGCTCCACCCGCACAGCAGCAGGTCCAGTCTCTTTTTGACGAGGAGCAGCCGAACCGTCACTCAGGCGACACCGTGCGTGACTATCTCCTCGTGCCCTCGGTCATCATGCAATGGCTTTTTCCTGTCATCATCACATTGGCGCTTTATGTGTTCATCCGCGGCCACGACCTGCCAGGTGGCGGGTTCTCCGCAGGTCTGACTATGTCGATCGCATTCTTGCTGCAATATCTCTCCGGCGGCACCCGCTGGGCCGAAGAGCGACTCCGTGTCTTGCCACTGCGCTGGATGGGGTCCGGGCTGATCACCGCGGGAGGGGCAGGCATCGGTGCCTGGTTGTTCGGCTACCCCTTTTTGACCTCCCATTCCCGCTACCTGGAACTCCCGCTCATCGGGACGGTGCCGGCGGCGACCGCGATGATCTTCGACCTTGGCGTTTTCCTGTTGGTTGTGGGCTCCACCGTGCTCATTCTCGTCGCGCTCGCCCATCAATCGATCCGGATCAATCGGATCCGAGCGTTGGACGAACCGAGGAAAGGAGCGGAATAATGGAGCTCGTCCTTGCTGCAGCAATAGGTTTCATGACCGCCTGTGGGATCTGGCTCATACTCCGCCCGAGGACCTATCAAGTGATCGTCGGCCTCTCGCTTCTCTCATATGCCGTAAACCTGTTCATTTTCGGAGTAGGAGGCGTGAAGTCGGACAAGCCACCGATCCTCGTCGATGGCGTCTCGGTCACAACGCTGGCCGATCCCGTTCCGCAGGCTCTTGTCCTTACTGCGATCGTCATAGGTTTCGCCACCACTGCCCTGTTCCTGGTAGTCCTGCTCGCCTCCCGTGGACTCACAGGCAGCGACCACGTCGATGGAAGGAACGATCCGCGATGATCGTTTGGTCGCAGCATCTGATAATCCTACCTATCCTGATCCCCCTCATTTTTGGTGCGGGCCTTCTGTTCATTCCAGATCGCCAGCGATCAATAAAGGCGCTGGTCAGTCTATCGGGGACCGTGGCACTGGCCGGTGCCGCCCTTCTATTGATCGCGAATGCGGGGGAAAGCACTTTCGAGGGCGTCTATTTGCTAGGCAATTGGGCGGCTCCATTCGGCATCGTCCTCGTGATCGATCGCCTGTCTGCCCTCATGGTGGGTCTAACGGCAATCCTCGCCGTGCCTGTCCTAACCTTTTCGCTGGCTCGTTGGCACTCCGCCGGAGCGCACTTCCACAGCCTGTTCCAGTTCTTACTAATGGGCCTGAACGGCGCTTTCCTGACAGGGGATCTGTTCAACCTCTTCGTGTTTTTCGAGGTGATGCTGGCGGCATCCTACGGGCTGATCCTGCACGGCTCGGGGACGCTTCGGGTCAAGGCCGGAATGCACTACATTGCCATAAACCTTGCTGCTGCCCTCCTCTTCCTGATCGGTGTCAGTCTTGTTTACGGCACCGCGGGAACGCTGAACATGGCCGATCTTGCAGAACGGCTGCCAACGATCGAACCCGATCGTCGAATGCTGCTGGAAGCGGGAGCAGCCGTTCTCGGTGTTGCATTTCTCATCAAGGCCGGCATGTGGCCGCTCTGCTTCTGGCTCCCCAGCGCCTACAGTGTTGCCGCAGCTCCGGTCGCCGCAATTCTCACTCTGATGAGCAAGGTGGGCATCTACATCATTCTGCGTCTGACGATGCTCATGTTTTCCGAAGGGCCGTCCGCCGGCCTCGGCTCGGAAGTCCTGCTTTATGGGGGATTGGCTACCTTGGCGTTTGGCACGATTGGGGTTCTGGCATCGCAGGCGCTGGGACGGATGGGCGCATATTCTGTTCTCGTCTCTTCCGGTACCCTTTTAGCGGTGATTGGGTTGAATAATGGGGCGGCATGTTCGGGAGCGCTTCTATACCTCGTCAGTTCCACCCTGACGCTCGGAGCGTTTTTCATGCTGGTAGAACTTGTCGAGCGAGGCCAGGACGCGGGGGCTTCTGTTTTGGCAGTGACGATGGAACTCTACGGCGATGCCGACAACGAGGTACCCGAGGAGGGCCAAGGTGCGACCATGCCGGCGACACTAGCGATACTGGGTATCTGCTTTGCCGCCTGCGCCGTTCTTCTGTCTGGCCTTCCTCCCCTGTCAGGCTTTGTCGCGAAATTCATTATGCTCTCCGCCTTGGTCGGACCCGGGTCTGTAGGAGCCCCCACGGCGACCGCAATGCTATTCGTATTCCTTATCATCCTCGGCGGCCTTGCAACGCTCATTGCGTTCACGCGCGCTGGGATCCGAACATTCTGGAGCTCGATTGAGGGGACGGTGCCGCGAGTGCTCGTCCTGGAAATTGTTCCGGTAATGCTGATCCTGGCGATGACGGCTACCTTGGCCGTCAAAGCCGGACCGGCGCTTGCCTATACGGATGCGACCGTGCGCACGATCGCCGATCCTCAGGTTTACATCGAGGCTGTCAAACGCGTGGTTCCTCTACAATCCTGGCGCGATCACACACCGGCTCCGGGGGAGTGACATGTTTCCGTATCCGCTACTGACGATTTCCTTACTGGGGATGTGGCTCCTGCTCAATGGCGTCACGATCGGCCAAGTGCTGCTTGGCAGCATCGTCGCAGTGTGTTCGACCTGGGCGTTGGCCGCGTTGCGACCGGAAAAGCCGAAGTTGCGCAAATGGTATCTCCTTCCAAAGCTATTCGGCCTCGTGATGCTCGACATCATCCGCTCGAACATCAGCGCGAGCGTCGTCATTCTACGAGGACGAAAAAGGGGGCATCGGTCTGCGTTCATCAATGTCCCACTCGAGCTGAAAGATCCTACCGCTCTCGCGGTCCTTGCCATCATCGTTACGGGCACTCCGGGCTCCGCCTGGCTCGAATACGACTCGCGCAACAGCTCGGTTCTGCTTCACGTCCTGGATCTCGATGACGAGGACGAATGGCGGGATCTTCTCAAAAACCGCTACGAAACGCTGCTGCTGGAGATTTTCTCATGAGCACGATCATCATACTCACCGCCGTCAGCCTTGCCCAACTGATGCTGACGATCGCCATCGCCATATTGTCTGTGCGAATGTTCTACGGGCCACGCGCGCAGGATCGAATCCTCGGGCTCGACGCGCTCTACGTCAACTCAATGCTGCTGCTGTCAGTCTTCGGTATCGGCACCGGAAAGACCGTGTACTTCGAAGCCTCCCTGGTGATCGCGCTGCTTGGCTTCGTTGGGAGCGTTTCCATGGCCAAGTTCCTGATGCGCGGGGAAGTGATCGAATGACGTATTCCGCTGCCGACACGCCGGTTTGGTTGGCTCTTTTTATCGCCTTCTTCATTCTCGTTGGGGCGGGGTTGGCCTTGATCGGGGCCATCGGCTTTGCGAGACTGCCCACCTTCTATGAGCGCATTCACGCTCCTACCCTCTCAACGAGTTGGGGAACCGGCGGCATCATGACTGCTTCCATCCTGTTCTTCAGCGTGGCCGGAGGTCGCCTGATAGTGCACGAAGTGTTGATCGGAGTTTTCATCACTGTGACTACTCCGGTAACCTTGATGCTTCTTGCGAGGGCGGCGCTATATCGGGACAGGTTTGAAAAGAATCCCGATGTGCCGCTGCGGAGCGGCCAGGTCGAACCCTAACGTCGCACTTCTGCGGTGGCACGTGGGGCGCATGCAGGGGACGATGGCCAACAGACGTTGCCCCACACGCGGGTCTCGGTCCGGCGCGTCTCCAGGATGGGCTCAGCAAACTCATCGCTATTCAGCTCAGCCTAACGTCGGCATTCCGGGGCGGACCTCACTAAAAACTTGGAGGAACCACCAGCACATCACTCTCGATCTCATTCACAATTCGAGATGCCACGCTGCCAAGGAGGAAATTCATCACGTCTGTGCGGCCATGGGTCCCAACAATGACAAGGTCGAGGTCCCCCTGGTCTACCACGGGGCCCAGGGCGTCCACCACGTCACCATCTCTCACAGTGATATCGAACCTGTTCCGCGCGGCCGCGCCAGCGGCCTCGACGGCGAACCTCGCGCATTCACCGATCGCGAACTGTTCAACTTGGCGTGTGTAAGCCGCTTTGTCCTCCGCCCACATCCGGTAAGGCGGATCGATAACGTGAAAAAGTCCATGCCGGCCATTGGGGAACCAATTCAGGGCAACCCGCAAAGCGGTGCTAGACGACGCCGTTAGGTCGGTGGCCACCAACGTTCGTGACCTTGTGTCCAGGAGCTTCTTCTTCACCACGAGCACCGGAACAAGTGATGACCTCGCCAGAGCCATGACGGTGCTGCCCATCGGCAGTACGCCCAGTATCATGCTTCCTGCCAGGCCGGTGACGATCAGATCAGCCCGCTCTCTCGTCGCCAGTGCCTGAACTACTGTTGCCGGTCTTCCGCTTTCGACGTGAACGGACGAGCGAAGACCCTCGACCCCTGCCAGATCTTCGCGCAGGCGCTTGGCGTTTCGGCGCGCAGCGACCTGGTGAGCATGGCGGACCGAGGCGTTGGCAGCTACGCCGGCATCGTCGATTGCATGAACAGCTGTGAGACTGGCATTCCATTCGATGGCAAGCTGCACCGCGCGATCCTGCGCGCGATCACATCGCGCCGTGAAGTCGGTGGCGAAAACAATATGACTTGGTACCTGGTTGACGACTGCATCGCCCGACACATCCAGTGAAGGATTGAACATGTTTCTATTCCCATGATCTGAGACGCGTCGGTCGCTCGATGCGGGTCCGGCACGTCAGCGGCAGGCTTTGCCGACCGCATGGCTACGTTCTTCGCGACCGCAGACCGACTGGATGTTCCAGCATAAGTTGCGGTTTCGCAAACTCGTCGCGTACAAAAGCAGGAGCTATGTAGATTGAACCCAAGACGCGGGAGCGACAGAACCCGGTCCGGGTCTAGTGCTCTGCGATAGAGCAGATCCGGATGCAAGAGCAGGAGTATATGTCGCGGGTCTTCATAGCAGCATCTTCGCCCGCGAGCATCAACGAGTCAAGTCGAGGGCACTGGGACGCATAAGCGAAACGGCGGGAACCCCGGTGATTCCCATGAGGACGGCGATGCTGCGCGACCAGAAGATGACGCTACCCGACGCTGTCGGCAGCGAAGGCTTGTTTCCGACCCCTCCCCCGCGACCGCTTGCAGCGAGCGGCTCAGGGTTGCACGCCAGATAGGTTCACCAAAACTCACACCTCGTCCCGGAGTTAACAAACGAAGTTGATTGACATTTGAACGCAAGTTTTATGCTATGCGCCGATGGATATTGAGCTTGCCCGTACCTTCCTGGAAATCGTTTCAACGGGTAGCTTTGTTCGCGCCGCAGAACGCTTGAATGTCGCCCAAACGACGGTCAGCGCTAGAATTCGCAATTTAGAACAATTGCTTGGTCGGCCGCTTTTCATTCGAAACAAGGCTGGAGCGTCTCTCACACCTGCTGGCGAGCAGTTTCTGCGCCACGCACCGGCGTTCGTCCAGTTGTGGCAGCGCACTCGTCAACAGGTCGCAGTACCAGCAGGCCACAGAGCGGTATTAACGATAGGCAGCGAAGTCACGCTTGCTCAACCGCTCTTGCTTAACTGGGTCAGATGGTTTCGCCAGACTCTCCCTGATATCGCGCTTCGCGTGCACGTCGACGTGCCCCAGGACCTGATCAATCAGGTCGCTTCAGGGATAGTGGACGTGGCGATAATGTATGCGCCGCAGCATCGCCCAGGCCTGAAAATCGAGCTGCTGGTGGAAGAAAAGCTCGTGCTTGTGACGACAAATCCTGAAGTAGAGCGCCTTGAGGAGGCGAACTACGTCCATATGGATTGGGGACCCGATTTCGTGCTGCACCACGACATGAACTTCCCAGATGTCACACCGAACCTGTCATTCGATCTTGGCACGTTGGCCCTTAGTTATGTTTTGATGAGCGGCGGCTCCGGATATTTCAGGATGAGCGCTGTTGAGCCGCATATAGCGGCGGGGCAGCTCCACCTGGTACCCGAAATGCCGCAATATTCGTATCCAGTTTACGCGGTGAGGTCTGCGAATGCCGACGAGAGCGTCGTAGGCGCTGCATTGACGGGATTACACGCTATCTCTAGAGGCAACATACAGGCCTAAGCGGCGGCTCAGATCGATGGAAACAGGAGATCGACCGTGGTTCCGGATCCTCGCTCGCTGGCAATGCGTAAATAACCGCCAACCAACTGCATAGTCGCATGCACTTGGGCTAACCCCATCCCGGTGCCATTCTCGCCCTTGGTCGTAAAGAAGGGGTCCAGCACCTTCTGCAATAGATCTGGATCCATTCCGCAGCCTTGGTCCTTGACGCGAAGGCACGCATAGGTTCCCGGCGGCGGCTCGCTGATTGCAATGTCCGTCTGGACAAAACGCTCTGTAAGTACTGAGATTTCCCCGCCGCTCGGCATGGAATCCCGGGCATTGAGCACCAGATTGAGTAGGGCTGCCGCGAACAACGACGGATCGACCCCACAGTTCGGCACGTCCGAACCAAGCACGAGCCGAATACGGACTTTTGTTCCCGTCCCATATTTAAGGATAGGCTTGAAAGAATTGATGAGCTCATTCAGATCTCGTGCTCGGAGGTCGAGTTCTTTATAGTTCGCAAATGTGAGCAACTGCGACGTTAGCTCGACACCTCGATTGACGCCTTCCCGCGCCGCCGCAATATAGTCGCGCACGCTCTCGGGGTGGTCCGCTTTAGTTTCGGCGAGCCTCAGGCCGGATTCTATGATCGCCAGGAGGTTCCTGAAATCATGGACAATACCGCCGGTCATCTCGCCCAAAGTCGAAAGTCGATACATTCCGCGTTCGCGCTGTTGGACCGCCTGCGCGCGACTGCTGCGTTCCGCCTGCGATGGCAGCGAAACCTCTTTCGGAAACGCCGTGTTGTCTGTCATGTTGCCCATCTCTCTGTTCACCGACGCCGTCAGGAAGCACCATTTCCCGTCCGCACCGTCCTCATCCATTCGCCTGGTCGGCTACTGCCGAACCTGTCGCCACGGCTCTTTACAAACGACGGACTATCCGCTTCGCCATAATCTCTTCGACCATCGGGAACGCCTTGAGGGCCTCGTCCGGGAGGCCACGGCTTGCAGCAGCCGACTCCATCCAGCCACCATGTACTTCTGGTTTCCCGACGATAATGCGACCGACCATTCCAGCGTGCTCATGGGGGATGCAGTAGTAGTCATAAACCCCTTGCTCCGTGAAGGTGACGGAGAAGCTCTCGTCGGGCAGGAGATAGTCTGAATCCCAGGAGTTTGCGGCTTCGGGAATGCGAAACGGTTTCCCGAAGTTTGTCGGATGATAGGCTGTGGTCGTATGCGAATTGCCGGGGTTTTGGTTGATCCATCGGATCATCTGACCGGGCTTGATCAAAACACCAATCGGATCGAACCAGACATGTGAGCCATCCGAGCGCCCCTGCATTCTGATCTCCACCACCTCTTGGGCCCACACATCCTGTCGGGACAGGGAAAGGGCGGCGAGAAGCCCGCCACCCAAGCTCAGCACATCACGCCGCGCGACCGTCATTTGGCGACACCCGCTTCGCCGTCCGCTGCGACATGCCACAGCACCACATGAACATGTGGCTCTTCGACGCCCGGATGGCCGGCATTGTAGTAGACGTCGACATGGTCGACATTGCCGCCGGGCGCTGCAAGATTATCGAATGTCTTTTCCGGGTTAAGATCCTTCGTCGGCAGCATATAAATCGTGCTGACAAGCTTTCCGTCGTGATCATAAGCAAGGAACGGACCGGCAGGCAGTGTCGCCGGATCGACGAAGAGTTGGCCCATGCCAGGCAAAAAATCAGGTAACTTCACCAGCTTGCTAACCTGCTGATAGGGGGCGGCCGGTGGCGATTTTGCGAAGTCATCCGCTGCCATGGCACAAACCGAGGTGGCGAGTGTAAGAACAGGTACGAGCAGCAGCTTTTTCATCGGGGAGATCCTTTTTCGTTAACTCGCGATTGCCAAAAGTTCGGCAGCCATGGGCCGCTTCGATCTGTCGCGCACAGCCATTCAAAAGCTACCGATAATATTAGTCCAATGAAATAACATGGGATTTTAATGCAGTATTTCTGCACCGAGTAGTGGCCGCCACCACGTACGTAACAATCGCCTCATACATAATGATTTCGCCATCCACCGCCCCAATTGGAAGTAGACATTTCATTCGATTGCAAACGCAACTTAGATTCGCTGTTTCTGCGGTTATCTTGATTTCAAAAAAACCGCACCCATCTTTAGAGCTATGATTATCTTCTTGCACCTTCGAGAACCACGACGCCTTAAAGCAGGCCTCTAGCCCGGGCGCGAATTCACTGGCATCGCGTCCGGGTCCGCCAGCATCCCAATCCAATGTGACCCCGCTGCAGACGGAGTGCCAAACGCGCTTCGTTCGCATGGGCGCGGCTCGGCTTAGAGGCAACCACGATGATATTCAAAAACCTGTCAGAGAAAGACATCTTCCTTGACGTTGTGACGAAGGGGAAGCATTCGGCGCTATCCAAAATCGCGTTTAATATTGCGCAGAGGATCGAGGCTGATGATCAGGCTGTTCTTCGTGGCCTTTGGGAGCGCGAAAGTAGCGGAGCAACGGGTATTGGCCGTGGTATCGCTGTCCCGCATTCTCTGCTCGATTCGATTTCAAAGCCTGTTGCGTCGTTCACCCGATTAGCCGCTCCTATTGATTTCGGCAGCGCCGACGGCGATCCCGTCGACCTTGTTTTCACCCTTCTTTGGCCGCGCTCTGCCGCTGCCGCCTTCCTGCCAGCGCTCGCACAACTGTGCCGGATGCTTCGGGCACCTCGGATCCGCGAGGGGCTCCGATTGGCACAATCCTCTGACGAGGTGATAACCATCCTAGATGGCGATCCTCGAGCGATCGACTGGCCAGTCCCAGAGCGCGCCGCCATATCGGTGTCCCTCAGATGAACGAATGCGACTAATCGCCATCGGCATGACGGATCAGGGGGCGAACAACCTTGACGTCGTAGCTTGCCTCGCGATTTGCGCGGTCTGTTGCTCCAACGCGCACAGACAGCTGACGTCGCGGCACCGGAAATGTCGTGGACATGGGATCAACAGTAGAACTTGTTTTTCCGAAGGACGACGATATTTCCAGAGGAAAAATGTTCATTGGCACCAATTCGCACGGCCCGTCTCGGCCTTGCGGTTGGCCCAGACGGTTTGCCGGAAACACGATATAATCGGCAGCGCAAACGGACGATTGGTAGTTGCAGCAACAATGTGGTCACGAGCTCGCGTTGAAATCAGCCCGGGCGAAAGTTGCGCTGATGTTTTGCTGGGGAAGGTGAATTATGATCAACGGTTCGCAATGTCGGGCGGCGCGCGCACTAATCGACTTCTCGCGCGAACGCCTCGCAATATCTGCAGGTGTTAGCATCGAGAGCATCTTGCGTTTTGAGAGTAAACTCACGGAACCAACCGATGAGGAAGTGTCTGCCTTGCAAGCAGCGTTGGAACAGGCCGGCGCGGTCTTCATTTCTGACAACGGCCGCGGCATCGGTGTGCGTCTGAAATTTACGAGATCTGATGCTAAACGAATCGCCATATTGGAGAATGAGGGCGGGATAGTTGCACCTGACCGAGTGCCATAGGTGCGCGATCGGCCCAGAAAAACGGCGTGATACATGCCGCGCGGCCGGTTTGTCCGGGAACGTTGGAATTCGGTGCAGAATAATTGCACTCAAAGGTCAATTCGTTTCATTTGTCACATAGTGTCGGTTGCGTTACGCTCCGGAGAGTTAGCCGAACCTCCCTCAGCCAATGGGACAACGCGGCGCGCTCCCGCACTCTCTGCACGCCTCGTGTGCCAGGAGCGTGACTGGACGTCATCGCTGGCGGTTTCACTCTTAGGGAGCGGGCTGAGAATTCGAAAGGACGTGCGCATCAGTGCGACGCGGTGATTTACATCGCGCACCGCAGCCGGTTTAGCCATGCCAGTGAGAGGCCTTTTATGAGCTCCAAGACAAATGATTCCCAAAAGCTTGACTTCGGCGTCGGCATCCCGATGAGCCAACTTGCCGATGGTGGCATGCTCGCCGGTCGTGTCGGCGACGAGCATGTGTTGCTTGCGCGCCGCGGCGAGGAAATATTCGCCGTGGGATCGGTGTGCACTCACTACGGCGCGCCGTTGGATGGCGGACTCATGGTGGAGGATACAGTTCGTTGCCCTTGGCATCATGCTTGCTTCAGTCTTCGCACCGGGGAGGCGCTCCGCGCACCAGCTTTTTCATCAATCCCGTGTTTTGACGTCGAGCAAACCGATGGTCACATAATGGTTCGGGCGCGGCGCGGGCCGGTAGCGCGCCGATCGCTTCCAACCCGTGACGGTCTGCCACGATCAATTGTGATCGTCGGCGGCGGCGCTGCCGGCCATGCGGCCGCCGAAACCCTGAGGAATGAGGGCTACGACGGGCGTGTGACTATGCTGAGCGCCGATGAGGCAGGTCCTTATGACCGACCCAATCTATCGAAGGGCTATCTCTCGGGGACTGCGACCGAAAGTTCGATCCCGTTGCGCTCACCTGAATTCTACCAGGCTCAGGACATAGACCTCAAGCTGCGGGCGCTGGTGAGCGTAATAGACACGAAGGGGCGGCACGTCGAACTCAAAGACGGGACGCGACATGCCTACGACGCCCTCCTGCTGGCCACAGGGGCAGATCCGGTGCGGCTAAACGCCGATGACGGACGCCCTCCTGTCCACCATTTACGAACGCTTGCGGACGCCCACGCACTGACCGCCGAGGCACTGGAGTCCCGTCGGGCCGTAGTGCTCGGCGCTGGCTTTATTGGTCTCGAAGTCACCGCTTCCCTCCGCGCTCGGGGTGTCGAGGTGCATGTCGTCGGCCCCGGAGCAATCCCCATGCAACGGGTTCTCGGGGACGACCTCGGCCGGCACATCCAAGCGCTTCATGAAAGCCGTGGCGTAACCTTCCACCTCGGCACGACGGCGGCCGCGATCGGCGCGAATGGCGTCATGCTGAAGAATGGCGAGGTTCTCCAAGCCGACTTTGTCGTCGCAGGAATTGGCGTGCGCCCGAGCCTAACATTGGCTCGGCAGGCCGGGTTGAAGCTCGATCGCGGGATAATGGTCGATACCTACCTGGAGACCAGTATCCCGAGGATTTTCGCCGCCGGCGACATCGCCCGATGGCCCGACCGACTTACCGGCGAGAACTTTCGAGTGGAACATTGGGTGGTTGCCGAGCGCCAGGGCCAGACCGCTGCCCGCAACATGCTCGGTAAACGCGAGCGATTTGATTGCGTACCGTTCTTTTGGACAGAACAGTATGGTCTCAGTCTAGCCTACGTCGGTCATGCTGAAGGATGGGACGAGACGGAGATCGACGGGAACCTGGCAGAAAATGATTGCACGGTCACGTATCGACGCGGCGGCGCGAAGGTGGCCGCCGCCTTTGTTCATCGGGATTTGGCTGGAGTTCGCGCCGAACTTGAGTTCGAGCAGGCGATGGCCAATCGGATGTTGCCAACGTAGCTGATGACAGGAGATGCGAGCTAAAAAATGCTGCGACGCGACATCAAACGTTGTCATCTTCGCTGGAGACAGAGGCTTATAGCAGCTCCTCTAGTTTGACCTGCGGCACGCGGCTCATCATCATGATCTCTGGCGCGACCGGCAACCTGGGGTATGGATGGCGTGACGCTATAGCAGATATCCGTCCGATGAGGATGCTAACGTTGGTGATACAGAAGAAGCCAAAATATGCGCCTCCAATCAAAATCCGACCCAGGACGGAAGAGGAAAGAGAAGCGGACGAATCCGCTCCCCTTTTGCATCCTACTTGGCTCAGGCTACTGTGATCCGATCCACCACCAGGTTAACACCCGGTGCTGACCATGCCGCGTGTTCGGCTGCATTGCGTTCCGACCAGAGGTTGACACGGCCCTCAAGCGTGACCTTGCCGTCCAGCACATTTACCTTGATCGCGGCTGCCTCAACTTCGGCATTGCGCTTTAGGGCATTTTCAATGCGCTTCTTGACATCGAAGGCCGAGGCATGCGGCTTGACGGTAATATTGTTCGCGACACCGGATATCCCCGCCAGGCCCTTGATGGCGTCAGACGCCGCGTTCTTCTGATATTGCCACTCCACGTCACCGGTGAGAGTGACCCAGCCGTTCTGGACCTTAACCTGGACAACATCCAGCGGAATGGCGGTGTTCCATTTAATCAGGTCCAGCGCTCGTTTCACGATTTCGTCGTCCGCGGTTTTATTGGTGCCGAACGGTCGAACTTCAACCTCCTGGGCAATACCCGTAACGCCCTTCACGCGACGTACGACGTCTTCAACCCTGGTTTTCTGAAGGTATGTGGCAACATGCCCGGTCAGTACGACGATGCCGTTCTCGACGGCTACGCCGATGTTCGCCGCATCAACGCTCGGTTCGAAGTCGAGCTCGTCGATGATGTCCTGTCTCAAATTGCTGTCGTTCATGATGGTCGCCTTTCTTCGTCCGATGCATCGGATCCCGCTGGTGCCGATCGAGGCGGCTGCTATTAGGTTTTTAAACATATGTGCAGGTCGAGATGCACAGCCGCTCTGGTTGCACCGACTATATGGCGACCTGCATCTATGTGACAAATGAATTTGATTATTGTTTCAATACAATATTTCTGAAGCTTGCAACGGTATGGACAAGAAGTACCGCAGCGATGACAGGCTGGCGCGCCCATTTCAATGCAATAATACTGTATTTATTCTGCATTTAATCGCGTTTGCTTTCTATTTTTTGAGCTGCCAAGCTCAGGTGCCCGATATCAACTGTGCTCGAGAGCGAGTTGTGTCGGATCAGGAAGACATTGATTTGTCTAACAACGGTAAACGTCCGCGTCTGCTCCGACCCGCGGTAGAACATCTATCCAAAGACGCACATTGCGGACTGCAAACGTCCTCGATCGTGGCGTCGGCGGGCGTGCCGTCATGAAAGCAGGAAGCAAATTATGTCCAACCCAGCGCCAGTCTTGGATCATCACAAGCCTCGGTTTCTCGTTAGGTGGTTTTTCTCGACCAACCACAAGGATATCGGGACGCTCTACCTGTTATTTTCGATCATGGCCGGCGTTCTCGGTACCGCACTTTCAGTGTTGATGCGCATGGAGCTTCAGAAACCGGGCCTGCAGGTATTTGACGATCCGGGTGTCTACAACGTTGTCGTCAGCGCCCACGGGCTGGTCATGATCTTTTTCGTCCTGATGCCGGCACTTATCGGTGGTTTCGGCAATTGGATGGTGCCAATCATGATCGGCGCGCCAGACATGGCTTTTCCACGCTTGAACAATGTCTCGTTTTGGCTGCTAGTGGCATCGTTTATCCTTTTCATCACCTCAATATTCGTTCCAGGAGCGCCCGGCACGTTCGGCCATGGCGGCGGCTGGACGCTTTATCCACCCTATTCGACGGACGGCCAGCCCGGGCCCGCGGTCGATCTCGTCATCCTGTCGATCCACCTTTCAGGGGCGTCCTCGATTCTCGGCGCGATTAACTTCATCACGACCATCCTCAATATGCGTGCGCCTGGCATGACGCTGCACAAGATGCCTTTGTTCGCCTGGTCGATGCTGGTGACGGCCTTCATGCTTCTCATATCCCTGCCGGTGCTGGCAGGTGCGATCACAATGCTTCTGACCGACCGCAATTTCGGGACGACCTTCTTCGCGCCGTCAGGCGGCGGAGATCCGATCCTCTACCAACATCTGTTCTGGTTCTTCGGTCATCCCGAGGTTTACATCATGATCCTGCCTGGTTTCGGGATCATCAGCCCTGTCATCTCGACGTTCGCCAGGAAGCCGATCTTCGGGTATCTCGGCATGGCCTATGCAATGGTGGCAATTGGCGCGATCGGCTTCGTCGTCTGGGCCCATCATATGTATACGTCTGGCTTATCCGTGGACACCCAGCGCTATTTCGCCTTCGCCTCGATGGTCATCGCTGTTCCGACTGGCGTTAAGGTGTTTTCATGGCTTGCAACCATGTGGGGCGGATCGATTGATTTCAAGACACCTATGCTCTGGGCTCTCGGCTTCGTTCTGCTCTTCACGATCGGAGGCGTCACCGGGATCATGGTTGCCAGCCCCGGCATCGATCGCATGTTTCACGACACTTACTTCGTGGTCGCTCACTTTCACTATGTGCTGTCGCTGGGTGCCGTCTTCGCCATTTTCGCCGGCTTTTATTACTGGTTCCCTAAGATGACGGGTTACATGTATAGCGAAACGCTCAGCAAGCTGCATTTTTGGCTGACATTGATAGGCGTCAATCTCGCCTTCTTCCCTCAGCATTTTCTCGGTTTGGCTGGCATGCCGCGACGCTATGCCGACTATCCCGACGCGTTCGAGGGTTGGAATTTCGTGTCTTCGATCGGGTCGTATATTTCGGCGGTCGGCCTTATTGTCTTCTTTATCACGGTCGCGGAGGCTTTCAGTCGAAAACGTCAGGCAGGGGCTAGTCCATGGGGCGAAGGGGCAACGACGCTCGAGTGGCAGCTGTCGTCGCCGCCGCCTTTCCATCAATGGGACCGGCTGCCGCGCATTCTCTAACGGTCTCTATCCAATGTGGGCCGCTCTTTTTCACACGTTATTCGGCCGATCGCGACGAAACGCGCGGCGATCGCCCTCGGAAAATTCAGTATCATCCCGCGTGCTCGCCGATCAGCTAAGCGGCGGCCATATCGCGATTCAGCGCAAACCGACTCTTCCTCAGCAGATGGCAACACCGGTTACGGTTAAGGCGCAGATCGCTTCGGAAGGTCTCCGACTCGGTCGCCCCCACATTGTCCTCGTCGCCCTAATCTGTGATCGGATTTCCATGGATACCCGTGCGAATGCCGAGGCCAAAACGGCTCGCGCGAGAAATCTACCACGCGGCTCATAGCTTCCGGTCTCAACCCGAGATCGCGGTGGGCCGGTCTGGAATGCCCTAAGGCGCGGGGCCAGCAAATTAGTCGCGAAGGTTTGGATCGCGGAAATCGAGAGCACCGTCTGCTGAATGGTCACACGATAAGCATGGACAGCCCTCGCTATGTTCTTTAGCCGCTGGGGTCCAATATCCACGTATTGCAGGGGCAGGCCTGCGGTCGACGTGCTCGTAAACACTGTCCTTTATCGATTGGAATTTTCGATAACAGTCAAGTCGACCACTCCGCCCTTCGGAAGACGGAGAAACTGTTCTGTGTTAGTCTCGCCAAACTTCGTGGATGCGATCTGTGGGAACTACTCGGAGGGCTAATGGCTAGCGTTCCTGTCAAGCGACGGCTGGCAGCAATCATGGCCACGGATGTGGTTGGTTATTCCCGCCTCATGGAGAGTGACGAAGAAGCGACCCTTGCTTTGATCAAGGCGTTGCAGGCTGACGTAATCGCGCCGAACATTGAGCGTAATGGCGGCAGGATATTCAAGCTGATAGGCGACGGAACTTTATCTGTATTCGATTCTGCCACCGGGGCAGTCGAATGCGCGATGGCGATCCAAGGCGAACTGGTGCGCCGCGAGTCAGAAATCGCTCGTATGGTTCTCAGAATTGGGATCAACCTTGCCGATGTGCTGGTTGACGGCACGGATATGTTCGGTGACGGAGTAAACGTCGCCTCTCGGGTTGAAGCGGGTGCCGTGCCCGGGGGCATTTGCATCACCGATGGTGTCTACCACCAGATCGCCGCGCGGATCGGCGGCGAATTCGTAGAGGGTGGGGAAAAACGTCTGAAGAATATCGAGCGCCCCGTTCGCGTCTGGAACTGGCAACCGCGTCACGCGGGAACCGTGAAAGGAGAGCCGTCGCGCATTGCCGAAGCGGCAGCATCGTTGGATCAGGAAAAAGTCCTGGTCAGAGTTGGGGTCGCGTCTTCGGCTCTTCCCCATCAGCAGGACGTCATGGGGCTGATCACCTCCGGCCTCGAACAGTTCCTTTCGGATCGGCACTGGATCGACGTCGCGTCCGCCTCGACGGCTGAAATGGGCAGCCGTTCCCACGACTACACGGTCAGCACCGGCGTTCATGGGGCGGGTCCGTTCCGGTTAAACGTCAGGTTCCTGCGCACCTCGGCGACATCCATCCTCTGGTCGAGGGCTTTCGATCTTCCTGCGGATTGCGATATCGACGCCATCGAATCGGTAGCGGCGGAGATCGTGTCGCTCGTCGTTGACAAAGTGCTTTCCACTGCATCAAAGACCATTGCGAAGAAACCGGAGGCTTCCTGGTCCGCATACGAGAATTTTCTTTACGGCAGGATGCTCGACGCGAAACATCTGCTGCCCGACGCAGAACGCTTCTTCCAGAAAGCGACGGAACTCGATCCAGCGCTCATCGACGCACATGCGATGTATGCCATAGCACTGGCTTTTCGCTTCTCCATGGAAGGAGTGATCGAGCGACTGCATCGCGCCGAAGAAATCTCGCGCATTGCCTTGCGGCTCGACAACAACCATGCCTTCTCACACTACGCGGCGGCATTGGTTCAAGTGTCGATGCGAAACTATGATGGCGCGGAATCCCACTACGTCAAAGCACGCGACCTAGCGCCGAGCGACGTGGAGATTCGCGCCGATCATGCCGAGTTGCTTCACTACATTGGTGATTTGGAAAAGGCCGCAGCCGAAATCGAAGAATGCTTTAGGAGGACGAAGTATCCGCCTGTGTGGTTCTGGACCGTCAGGGGGATTATCCGATTGCAGCAAGGCCGTCCGGATGCTGCCGTCGAGGATTTCGAGAATATTCCGAGCAAGTCGTGGCGGACCCTAATTTTGCTCGCCGCAGCTCATGCTCAGCGCGGTGACGAAGTACGGCGTAGGTACAATGAGGTCGAGGCGCGTAGCCTCCAGCCACGGTTGAGCCCAGAGTTGGTGCAAAGAACATTTCCCTATCGGGACGATGGTGCGCTGGCGAAGCTCCTTGCCGCCTTCGAGGGCTAATTCCCTGGGATTTTGCCGGCTAGACCCTTAACCTCGCCTGGTCAGTGCCGGTGCACCTCACGGGCAAGCTTCCTGGTCGTGAGAACCTCCAATGTAGTCTCCGTGGAGAAACTCCCGTTTCATTCTTGGAACGCGATCACAGATTAGGGGGCGGGACGACGTGAGGCATGAACATCGGTCTACGCGAACACAACAACTCGCTCCGCGCAGTGCCGACTGAGTGGCCTCTTAATTGGCAATCCAGAGAATTAAAGAATTATGTAGCAAATCCCATAAGAGCCAGATTGCTATTCGCCCTCACGAGCTTCCCTTACGAGCCGAGTGGCCTCTTCCATTATCCCGATCTCTGTCTCTGTAGATACCGCATTGGGTCCACCGAAGCGGTGCTCTGAGGCTATTTCCAATGTAGCTTTCTCAAAACGAGTACGTGCGGCGGCGGCTTGGCGCTCCCTTTCCGGAGAATCTGACGTGGTCTTGTCCGGCACCGTTTTTCCACCCCTAACGATGACGGCCCAGTCGCCATCCTAAGCCGTCTAGTGGCATTTGCTAAGTCGGGAGAATTATGCAGCAGGACGGCGCTCCACTCAATAAGGATTCCAATTCCCGTAACGCTCTCTTATTGGAGTTCGACACACGCTGAGCAAGATCAAGGCGGCCCCGGCCGCGATGCTCGCGAGGGTCCCAACAAGGCTCGCTTCAAAGACGAACGGCGTGATGAATAGTGCGCACCCTAGAAGCACATTCAGGTACCGAGCCGGCCGCGCGACTTCCGCGGCAGCGATCGAAATTACGGTCAGAACAAGCGCGCCGATCACATGGTCCGCATCCGCCATGTTCCCTTCAGCACCGAGCGTCAGGCGCGTGAAAAGCAAGAACAGGCCGATCAACGCAGAAAGAGCCAGAGCCCACGGGAGACTGACACCGCCTCCAATCATACTCTTCAACACGGCACCCGGCGAGCGGTCGAACTCGTCCTGGAAGGGTTGATCCGCCCCGCTCTCCGGCACTTCGTCGGTGTCGCCAAAAAGGAGCACGCGCAGCCAGTTCCGGCCTGCTTTGATCCGGCGACGCATGAATTGCAGCGTCGCCAGCAGTTCGTCGAGCGAATAGGGAATCTGCACAAGGACTGCCGCCGCCCCGATCAGCGCGATGGTGCTCCACGTGCCGATGACAACCGGCTGAATGATAATGAACGCGATCGAAGTGATACCGAGCGGTGCGATCATCAGGCCGAACAGCACGACCAGCCACGGCATCGTACGCCAGCGCATGCGCGAGCCGACGATGCCAGTGAGAATCTCGAGCAGATAAGCGTAACCGCCGACGGCTGCGTCGGAGACCGGCCAGGCTTTCGAAACCGAGGAAGTGATAATCTCCTCGGTGCCGTTTTGCGGATCAGAGGGCGAGCCAGCAAAAAATGGGTCCCAAACCTCCGAAATATAGCCAAGCTGGTAACCGGCGAGATATCGCGAAACATATAGGCCAATCAGGGCCAGCACGATGATGGGCAAGCGCTGGGTCCAGGCGGACGGGTTGTAGCTCCACCCGGGGGGGACGCTCGGACCGGTCAGCGCGGCCACCGCCGAAGGACCGGGCTCGGGTTTGGTGCAGACCGCAAAGCCGAAGATCAGCGCCCCAACGAGCGTGTCGGAGAGATACGCTGTGGCGTTCGCCGTCGAAAACACGAACGGTACAGCCATGACCACAGCGCCGATGCCGGCGCAGAGCCAGCGCGCCCACGACGCGCGCCAAGACAACGCCAGCGCGGCGCAGACGATGAGCGCGACGCCGAGTGCCATTTCGCTCCTGCGCAGAAGCGGCTCCGAAACGTCTATCAGCGGCGGCTGCGTGAGAAGCCAGGTGCCGAGGCCGATATTGACGAAATGCGCCCAGCGGCTCGCGCCGTGCTCAGTTTTGATCCGTGTTTTGCGCTGAGCCCTCAAAAGTTCAGCGTTTTTTCCGGCAGCCGCGGCCTCGCCGAACCACGCCGGAGGTGCAACGCGATTGGCGTCATACCAGTCGGCGGGGTCGGCCTTGAGCGTGGCGATGAGCCGGGGCAGTTCGTCAGTCAACCGATGTCTCGGCTCCCAGCCAAGCAGGTCGCGCGCGCGCCGAATGTCGAGCGCGTAGTGGTCATCGGCCATGCCAACCATGAACGGCTTGATGAATGGTTCCTCACCCTGATCGATGACATCCGGTATCAGTGGCTCCAGCCTACCTTGCATCCACGCGCCCGCCGCGGCCAAGAACTTTGGCAACCGCAGTGTTGGCCAATCGTCTTTGCCATGAAGGTGATAGCCAAGTTTGTCCTGGAGAGCATCGTAGCCAATCGCATCTGGCTCCCCGATCAGGACCTCAGTTTCCAGCGGCAACTCTGCGCGGAGCTCGACGGCGCGCCGGAAGGCGTCGACCATATCTTCGCGATGGAGCATTGATTGGCCAACAAGGGTGCTGCCGGAATAGAAGTAGCTCTGGAATTCCCGCTCGTAAACTCGTGCAATTTGGTTGGCCATCGTCGGCACCATTGTGCGCTCATCGTAAACGCCTGCCAGCCGCAGAATGACGTATGGGATTTTTCCGTGCTCGGCGCGGACCACTTCTTCGGCCGCGGCTTTTGATTTCGGGTATGCCCAGCGCGGATCAATCGGCTGGCGCTCGTCAATGCGCTCTCCAGGGCTGCAAGGTGCGTGCACGAGCATGGTGCTTGCGTAGACGAACTGCCCAACATCGAATCGTTGCAACGAGCTCAGAAGGCGACGAGTACCCTCCACGTTGACGGATTGGTAACGCGGGTCGTCTTCGCCGGAAAAGTCAAAGAAGGCAATGAGATGGATGACGCTGGCGATACGCTCGCGGAACATATCGCGGAATCTATGAAGGGCGAGCTCGACGGAAGCGTCAGAACTAATGTCGAATTCAAATACCGGGATGTCTGCATCATGTGCCTTCCGATCGAGTGCAACGATGCGGTAATCCGGACCAAGCGCTCGAGCGATCGAACGTCCGAGGTTCCCGGTTCCACCAGTAATCAGAATAACGGGCCGTGTATCGGTGACTGTTGCAAAGGTGGAAGCCGCTGACATGATGTTAAACCTTGATTTCGCTCCAGGCAAAGCCAAGGCGGCCAGACAACCGCGTCAGTACGATCTGGAATCTGTCTGCCGTGGTCCTGCCACACAGTCACAAGCAGTCTCATCGTGCGGTGCGACTTTGTCGGACAGGAAGCGCCCGCAATTTGACGAGCACGACGAGGGCCAATCCGGTAGGCAGCGCTTCGCCACAAGACGTCATTCGCTCAAGGCCTTAGACCGAGCGTATGGCATCTGATCCCCCAACAAAAACGATTTTAATTCGAATTTGAATACAACAATCTTGTGGCTAAGACTCCCTCGCTACCAAGGATTTCTGTCGCGTCGCCAAACCTGCTCACGAACTCAGACCGGCGTGGCGAACGGTCGCGCGGCGCAGGTGGCAGCTGGTCGAATCCAACTCAAGTTCCTACATTCTTAATTGGCCAGCCTGCACCGATCAGAGAGCAGAGCGGCAATAGGACCGGAGCGACGGTGGAGACTGCTGCAACTAAATTCGACCTGCCGAGCCGCCAAACACGCACAGGGTTGGAAGAGGCGCAACTTGACACGTTGCTTTCGAGAATCCGTGCGTGTCGGGCATGTGCTACGGAATTCGGCCACGAACCACGCCCGGTGGTTGAGGTAACCACTGAGACGCGCCTCTTGATCTGCGGCCAGGCACCGGGACGACGCGTGCATGAGAGCGGTCTTCCATTCGATGATCCCTCGGGCGATCGCTTGCGCCAGTGGCTTGGGTTGGATCGCGATGCGTTCTATACAGACCCGCGAATTTGCGTGGCCCCTATGGCTTTTTGCTTCCCGGGGACCAATCCCAAAGGCGGCGACTACCCGCCACCGCCGCGTTGCGCCGCGCTCTGGCGACGGTCGCTCCTGGCGTGTCTTCCGAAAGTGGAACTGACGCTTCTGGTCGGCGGTTACGCTCAACGGTGGGCGTTGCAACACGCTTCCGGACGTTCGATGACCGCGACCGTCCGCGCATGGCGCGTTCATGGTCCCGCAGTGATCCCGCTGCCTCATCCCTCGTGGCGCAGTACAGTCTGGCTGCGCCGCAACCCTTGGTTCGAGGAGGAGCTGGCTCCTCATCTACGCAACCAGATTGCTGCCATATTGGGCGGCGCTTCTACCCCTAACGAGCCGGCGTCATGATGACTCTATCGATCAACTCGGCGGGTAGTCCTGGTGTTCCAACTCACCCGATTCCCGACCTCTAACCGCTTCGTCATCGCTCTGCGCGGAATGTAGTCACCCGGATTGTCGGGCAGAGGAAAACGATTTTGCCGCACCGAAACTCTGAACTCAGATCTTTTTCAGTCATGACCCCCGCGGTCGAGCACCCACGGCACAAGTGATCAATGCGACATGACCCGATTCAACCGGTCATTTTCGAGCAGCGAGCGGGTCGCCCCACCGAAAATCCACTCCCTCAATCTGCTGTGGCCGTAGCCGCCGGATATGATCAGGTCCGCATCCATTGCATCGGCCACATCGACGATCGTTCCACCGTCAGATTTTTCCGGAAATATCTCCACCTTCGCCTGTACGCCGTGGCGGGAAAGGAAGGCGACAACATCGTTCAGGCTGTTCCAAATCGCATCAGTGGCCTTTTCGTTGATCGTAATGATACGAACCTCCTGAGCTAGTCGCAGAAATGGCATGGCGTCGACAACAGCACGCCTGGCTTCACGCGTATTCTTCCACCCAACAATGACTTTGTTGAGCCGGATACTTTTCTGATCGGCCGCGGCGACGAATACAGGTCGTCCTGACTGAATGATGAGATTGCCTAGATCAGGGGAGCGATGAACGTTGCCAGAAAAGACACTCTCGGGCGACGCGGTGACGATGAGATCGGCCGCACACGCCACGTTGATCAGCAAACGGGTCGGATTGCCTACCGCACCACGCCATTCCGTCTCAACCGCTGTGCCAGCAAGACCTCCGAATTCCGCGCGAATGTCCTCAATCCGTCGTTCGATATTCTGAAGCTGGCGCGTCATGCTTTCATCTTCGAAGGTCGTCCCTCCTTCCATCACGACGGGCGGCGGAACATCGGCAGCCGAAAATCCAATCAAGACCGCATCGAACCGCCGGGCCAGCTCGACACCGAGCTTAATGACAGGGGCAACCATACCGTCGATGTTGAGATTGAGTACGATTGACTTGTAGGTCATTTGACTTCCGTCCATGAACGAGCAAGCGGCGCGGGGAGAGTGCGGATCCAAAGCGGGATATGCGCTAGTTTTCCCCTTTACTCGGCATCGCGCAAACGATTTTAATCACCGGTTTAGTGCAATTTTTGTGTAGAAAAGGGTGCCGCAACTGACGGAAAATATCGTTTTGCGACCGCCGAATATTAGAGACAGGCACCTCCGATTCGTCGGCCGTCCGGGCTCTCCTAAGTTGTGAACTGTTGGCGACCGAAAGATGAACTGCCGTCGGACTGTTCTCGGCACCCGGAATTGTCCGCGGCCGAGGAACAGGTCACACCTTTTTGGAACATCGAGCAGCGTGAGACCAAAGCAGGCATGATCGGCCGCCTCGCAGCCCCGCAGCACACTATTGGACGTTGCAGCGATTGCCTCATCAATACACCCGACGAGCTTCGGCGCGGGGATTGCGTCAGCTGCGATGGTTGCTGAATTTGTCAACGATGCCATGTTGAGCGATCACAGGATCGCCTGCCCTGTCTTATCCCAGTCGGCGAGGAAGGATGCTAAACCCTTCTCTGTCAGCGGGTGTTTGGCGAGGTTTCTAAGCACCGCCGGCGGCACGGTCGCAATGTCTGCGCCAGCCATCGCGGCCTCCTTCACATGCAGAGCCGTGCGAATTGAAGACGCCAGAATTTCCGTTTTCAAGGATTTATCGTTGTCATAAATTGTGCGGATTTCTCGGACGACCTCCATGCCATTCAACCCTAGATCATCGAGCCTTCCGACGAATGGGGAAATGAAGGTCGCGCCCGCTTTGGCGGCGAGCAGCGCTTGGTTGGCTGAAAAGCAGAGGGTAACGTTGACCGTCAGCCCGCGCGTGCTGAGTGCCCGGCAAGCCATGAATCCATCCCACGTAGATGGCACCTTGACGGCCACGTTGGCAGCAATGCTCGCCAAGAGCTCTCCCTCGGCGATCATGCCTTCGACGTCTTTCGCCGTAACTTCCGCTGAAACCGGGCCGTCGATTAATTGGCAGATTTCCTTGATCACATCCTTGAACGGTCGGCCGGTCTTTGCGATCAGCGAAGGATTTGTGGTTACTCCGTCGACAAAGCCCGCCGCGGCGAGCTCGCTGATTTCAGCAGTATCGGCTGTATCGATGAAAAACTTCATTGTCCTTCTCCTCAAGGTCAATACCTCCATCAATTGATAAATGGAGTTCTTTATCCTGGTTCAGGGGCTGATATTACTCTCGCAGTCGTGATTACTCATCCTATATGCTTTAAAACAACGGACAGCGAGGATCGAAGTCGATGACTAAACAAATCTCCGACAGAGTGAAATTGAAACGGGCATACGAGACCCCGACCGCCGACGACGGCATCCGCGTGTTGGTTGATCGGCTGTGGCCGCGCGGGATCAAGAAGTCCGAAGCGGCGATCGATCACTGGTTGAAGGAGCTCGCGCCAAGCACCGATCTTCGGAAATGGTTCGGACATGATCCAGCCCGCTGGGTCGAATTCCGCCGGCGGTATATGGCGGAAATTGAAGAGCATGGTGACGAACTCGACCGATTGCGCGCGCTGATGGCGGAGGGCACGGTCACGCTCGTCTACTCGGCTCATGACGAGACGCATAACGACGCCGTCGTCCTCGAGGAGATGCTGCTGAAACAACGATAGCGAGATCATGTTCCGATTGTGTCCGTGTCGTCCTCAGCATCGAGGACGCCGTGGATTTTGCTAAGGATTGCCAAGCTGACTGATCCTCACATGCAGTGAAAACAAGCTGATGATTTTTGCTCTCCGGCCAAAGTATGCAAGCGTCAGCCCAGCCAATTGAATGCAAGCCTATCATCTGCCCAGCAACAGACAAATGAATTTAAGCAGCGGTTTAGTGCAGTTTTCATGATCTAAAACCGTTTCGCGCGCGAATGTCGCTGGATAGGAGCCGCCGGAATCCGGTATTGACAATGTTCATTTACCTGGGGATTGTGGGCTCGAACTAGATCTGGAAATGTGAACCGTCGGGGTGCAACCTTACGGTCCTTCGATGCCGGGCAACCCAGTTCTTAGGTGTCGGTCAGAGTCTTTAAGACCGGTATAACGTGGACTGTACCTGGCGACGATGCCGAGAATGTTTGGCGAAGCGATGCCCCTCTTCCAGATGATCCTTGATCGCTGCACGCTTTGCTGACTTGGCGCTGACGCCCCAGGGATTCTTCGATGGAGCTATCGTGCCCCGGTTCCGGCGTAGCACGCGGACGGCGGGTATAGGCGTCAGTGTAGGATCGGAGCCGCTTGGTCAGCTGATGAATAAGGGAGAGCCCGCCCCGCATCGGCTGGAGGAGAGAGACATCCGTCACCCGCTTATGCTGGCGAGGCACTACGGACCGCCGCAGGTATTCTCGAATGGAGGCAAGCATGAATAAATCAACTGACGACGAGCCGGTAACAAAGCAAATAAACTCGGAGGTCGATCAGGGCAACAGTCTGTTGCCCATGTTGATAGGGGGGCTTGTCATGATCGTCATCGGCGCGATCGTCGTAATGATGTTCGTTTAGCCATTCGCCATCGAACTGAAACGGCGGGAATGACAAACTATCGCGACCAAACATTCTACGGATGGTGTATTCCTGCATTCGTCACATAAGGCGCGCGCCTGGCCACCGCTCCATTTTTAATGCAATATTTTTGTGGTTAACCAGCAATAAGTTCCGTTTGCATATCCTTGAAAAGCAGCACAGATTGGTTGCTATCGACGGTTGACGATGATGCGCAGCGGCGCTGCGCGTCTATCCCACCAGCAATGCGACATGCCGTCACAAGCACCGCGTGAGGTGTTATGCGCATCCGATACTTCGGCGGAGAAATGACCGGAGAATGATGTCCCGCAGCCAAAGACATCATCACAACAGATAGTGATCTCAGTCCCGCCGAAGAGATCTTGATGGCTTAGGAACAGGCAGGAGCGTCTCGATGCCCACCGATTTCAATCGTTCACGGAAAAGCGAAGCGCAGCATTCAGGAGCGGCATGCCCTGCGCCGCAACACAGCAACTGCGATCTCGCGCTCGATCACAAAACGGTCGATCAGTGGGAGATTTCCATCCGCTCGGAAAGAGCCGATGCCTGGGTTCGCACGGAACTAAGTCAACCGTTCGGTCACTGTCTGGGCGGAAGGATCACCGTTGATGTCTTGAGCGCGGATCGATTTATCAAAAGCGCACGGGCTCAGGGTTTTCGTATCGAGTTTGTGGGGCCCGACGGCAAAGATCTCCTGTAGGAGTGCAGCAAGTGTCCCAGCGGTTCGACGACACTGGAATGGTATCCCTCCTCTCCACCACCACGCCACCAAGTTTCTTCGCTGCCGATCATTAAGTGAGAGGAGGCATGCAGAAATCCGTTGGAGGCAATCCCGTGACCGAGTCCATCAACCTCAATAATACTATCTACCTCGTTTCCTTGTTCCTGTTCTACTGGATGCTCGTGAACTTGGCTTCACAGAATTACAAAACGTCTAGCGACCTGAGCGAAACCAAAAAGCAACAGTTGGCACTGCGGGATGCAGAGAGCACACCTCTGACCCGGTCGGCACTAAACGTATTGCACGATATCGATCCGGACTTCACTGCCGAAGACTTCCTGAGCCATGCAGCGAACACCTATGAAATAGTGACTAAAGCTTTCATCGCTGGCGATCTTCAGACATTGCGTCCGTTGCTGGACGCCACTGTACTTGTAACTTTCGAGCAGGAGATTGAATCGCGCCAATCACGACGCGAGTTCTCGGAATTCATCCTGATCAGCGATCCCTCACCGACAATCTTGGGTGTCGCCGTTGAACCGGAGAGGGTCCACGTGACAGTGCTGTTCTCCCCCGAAGTGGTCCATTTTACCCGATCGAGCGAAAATACGATCATTGACGGGGACCCGAAGAAGGTCGTTCAGGTGCATCACACCTGGACGTTCTCGCGGCAACTTTCCAATCCTGACCAGCCGTGGCAGGTGCTGTCGACTGCCTGAAACCACGCAACGTTGAGGTGGTCTTGCCTCTAGGCAATCAGTGACAGGCTCTGCGTAAGGTCGTCAATCAGGTCCTCTTCAGCCTCCAGCCCAACTGACATTCTCAACAATCCATCCGTGATGCCTGCCAGTCTCCGTGTTTCGACGCTCATCTCCGCATGTGTCATTGTTGACGGATGCGCAACGAGGCTTTCGACGCCTCCCAACGACTCAGCAAGCGTGAAAATACCGAGCGAAGCGACAAACGGTCGAACGGCTTCAATCCCACCTTTCAATTCAAAGCTTAGCATCGCACCCCAGCCTCTTTGCTGGCGCGCCGCGATGCCGTGTGCTGGATGAGAGGGCAGACCCGGATAGTGGACCGCGGAGACCGCCGGATGCTGGAGGAGAAAATCTGCTATGACCAACGCCGTGGACTGCTGCCGCTCAACCCGTGCAAACAGAGTTCGGATGCCACGCAAAGTTAGGTATGAATCAAATGGCGATCCCGTCGCGCCTGTTATGTTTGCCCAGGATCGTAGGGCCTCGACTTCAGACGGATCGGACGCAACGATTGCGCCGCCGACCACGTCTGAATGCCCATTGAGATATTTCGTTGTCGAATGGACGACGTAGTCCGCTCCAAGGCCCAGGGGCTGCTGAAGCGCGGGAGAGAGAAATGTGTTGTCAACCGCCACTTTGACGTTCCATCCTCCCGCGAGTTCGACGATCCCGCGGATGTCGACCACTCGCATGAGCGGGTTGCTAGGCGTTTCCACCCAAACTAGCGCGGGCTCTCTCTGAATTGCGCTTGTGAGGGCAGCGCTATCGCTTTGGTCAATGAAGACGACATCCAACTGATGGCGTTCCTTCAAGGCTGCAAGAAGACGGTAAGTTCCGCCATAACAATCATATGGTGCGACCACAAGCCCACCGGCCGGCACGCGACTAAGGAGAAGATGGATCGCCGACATACCCGTAGGTGTGACCACAGCGCCTGAACCGCCCTCCAGCTTAGCAAGGGTATCAGCTAGAACATCGCGCGTCGGATTGGAGGTTCGAGAATATTCATAATCCTGCGACTGCTCAAATTTTGAAAAGGCGAAATTGCTGGACAGGTAAAGGGGGGGCGTGACCGCACCAAACGCTTTGTCTGCCGCAATGCCATTGGCAACCGCAATTGTACGATATGACTTCGCTCTTGCCATCTCGCGTTCCCATACGTTTGAATTTTGTCGCCGCCGGCAGTTCGAAAGACCACCTGTATTTGAATGCCGAAGGCTTCGTTGCGAGGCACGTCCGAGGGCGATCTTCCACGCTCTTCGGATGCCCGTTCTTCCAATGACAACAACTTCGACAGCAAGAACTACAAGATTCTTTTCGAAACAGACCTACTTTTTGTGACGACGCGTAAGCTGTAGGAGCTTAGTCAAGGAATAATGCGTCGGAAGGCATGAGGTCTGGCAAAATGCCGCTATCCGGGAGCCGACGCGTTATTAGAGTTCTCAGTGGACGACAAGATATCGTTTACCCGAGTTCTCCGGGACTTCCCCAGCACCTCAACAGGGCGAGGTCTTGACTGACACTACCACTCAGCCGCTCTCGTCACTTTCGCCCTCTTCTGTTTTCTCAAAGATCAGCCAAGCGGTGCCCTTTGTTGCTATCCTAGTCCTGCGAGCGTCTTGGACTCGCTCTGCCTGTCGCTTGGTGTAAGGACCCATCGCCTGGGTCTTTTGTCCCCCGCGGCAAACTTGGCAGTACCACTCGTTGTTATCATCCGAATAGATATCCACCGTGGTTGAGGCCTGGTGTGGCTCGTGCTCGGCAATCTCGTCGACGAACTTTATTAACCTTGAGTAGTGCTTAGCAGGAGCAGATGGAGAGAGCACGGCAGAATCGAAAGCGTGCGAGGACAACGTTGACATGGCTCATCTCCTTTTGCTTCGCTGTGTTATGGTCGCCGGTTAGTTCTCATTGCTGGGCCATATCCGGCCGGTCGTGCTGATGAGTTCAAAAGCCAACGCGACATCGCGTCCAAGTCTGCGCACGAATGCTAATGCTTTTTAGTCGTGCGCCTCTTGATATCACCACGCAGTTTGATGCCGTTATGCCTGGTAAGCAAACGAATTTGCTTGTCCATTGTCTCCAATTCTATTGGTGCAACGGCAAGAACCGAGCAACACCCTGGATCTCTCCGGCTGGGACGGAGCCCTATGTCCTGTTGTCGCTCCTGATGCGAGCTGGTCTGTCAGCGCCCGCGCCTTGGCAGGGTCGCGGCGGTGGTCAAAGATCGACGGAGAGATTTCGATGAAAATCGGAGAGAATATCAAGCGTGAAGGACTTTTTTTCGCGGCGATAGGTCGGGCTGGCCTTGTCTGCCGAAGACAGGCGAAGACTGGCCGCTGGCTGGCACCCACCGCGGATGCCGTGGACTCGAAGACTTGCTTCAGACGGCTTCGGAGGCGATCGAAACTTCGTTCACGGAGCCTCCTGAGCTCGTGGCGCAGGGAGACAGGGTTATGGTCATCGGCGTCGCCACCGGGAAAGTCAAAGCCACAAACAAGCCGTGGAAGGACAACTGGGTATTTGCCATTACTGTCCGGAACGGCAACTGACGAAAATCCGGAAGTGCGTCGATACACAGGCACTGGCGCAGGCGTCGAAGGATTAGCACGCATAGCACTATTAGGACCTGCGTCATTCATCAATCAACCCAAATATGAAATGGTCAGGTCGGAAGGACATCTGCGCCATGCCATAACGACTTCACCTGATCGACAAACCATCTCCCTGCGGGCCCAGGGGGGTGCGATGGCCTATGAAACGCAGACATCGTCAACATGAAACCGGAAAGTGGCATATCGTCCACGTCCAGAACCGTAAGCGTGCCGTCGGCAACGTCCTTTTCAATCATATGCAGCGGCATGCCGCCCCACCCCACGCACTCCTTGAGAAACGCGTGCTTGGTGGAAAGGTCTGCGAGCCGCCACGTCGAGGGCGAGGCCACCGCAAAGTCTCGACCGGAAGTGAGGTCCGATCGATCAGTGAGAACAAGCTGTACATGTTTTGCCAGTTCATGTCGGGGAATACGTTGTCCATAGGCAGCTAGCGGATGACAAGCCGAAGCAACCGCAACCAAGGGTAGCTCGCCTAGTCGCTCACTGGTGAGCGACGGAAACGGTTGAGGCAGTGGCGGCAAGATTCCAAGACTGCACCGGCCGTCCAGGACAGGCTGATATGCCGCTCCCAAAGCTTCGACAAACAGACGCAATGGTGTCAGGGGGAAGCGTTTCGCAAACTCCTTCGCCACAGCGCTTATGACATCCGTAGGGAAGAACACGTCGATCACGACTGATAACTCTGCCTCGACCCCGGAGGTCATCAGTTTCGCCCTGGCCTTCAACATGTCCACTCCAGCGACGACGTTGCGGGCGTCGGCAAGCAGAAGCACACCCTCCTGCGTCAGCGTCGGAAACCTACCAGAGCGATCAAAGAGCATGACGCCAATCTGATATTCAAGGCCACTGACCCAGCCGCTGACAGCCGACTGTACGCGATTGAGCTTTCTGGCCGCGGCCGAAAAGCTCCCCTCGTCCACCGCCGCGATGAACGTTCGCAATTGGTCAAGCGAAATCCCGTCAAGCATCCCGGAACAATCCATCTCTATTGGAGATATATTGCATCTCAATATATCCTCTTATCAGATACGATGCCAGCCCATATGTTCTCAGCCATAGCGAAATTTGCTTTGGGCAAAATCTCTGGCAGCACAGACGGAACATCGGTTCACAGGAAGTGATCATGACCTATTCAATCATCGGCAGCGGTAGCGTCGGCATGGCGCTCGCAAGCCAGTTCGTTCGCAATGGTATCAGGGTGGGTGTTGCAAACTCACGAGGGAGGGATGCAGTCGCCGCAGTCCTGGGCGGTCACGGGGAGGTGCTGCGCGCTCTCACGATTGAAGAAGCGGTCAAGGCCGACTTCATCATTCTCGCCGTACCCTTCTGGGCACACCGTGACGTCGCCAAGGCAGCGATCGATTGGAAGGGCAAGACCATCATAGATGTCACCAATGCCTATGGCGTACCGCTATCCGATCTCGGTAACAAGCCGTCCTCCAGCCTTGTCGCGAAGGCAATGCTGGGCGCTCGACTTGTGAAGGCATTCAATCACCTGCCAGCTGGTGTGCTAGCGCAAGACCCCAAAACTGCTGAGGGACGGCGTGTGGTCTTCCTGGCGAGCGACGACGAGGGAGCAACCTCTGAGGTCGCCAATCTCGTCCGGCGGCTTGGCTTTGCTGCGGTCAGCCTCGGCAAAATAGCGGAAGGCGGCCGGCTCGTGCAGGCGCAGGATAAAACTTGGGCACCGCTTATATTCCAGGATTTCTTCAAGAAGGAGGGCTGATCGATGTACGATCATGTCATCTGGCCAGAACGCTTTGATCCGAAGACATCGGCAATCTACGCGCTCAACGACATCGATGTGAAAGCGCCGCCGGAAGTGGTGTGGAAATTGCTGATCGACGCCGAGAACTGGTCACGCTATTTCCCTGCCGAGGACCAGGTAAAGATTATGTCGGGAGAGCCCGAACTGGCGCTCGGAACCAGATACGGCCGCGTAACTGTCGGCTACCCAATGAGCCTTGTCGTAACCGAGTATGTCCGAAACGAGCGACTGGCCTGGGCGACGACGGTCGACGACGACAAAACGGGTTCCACCGCGTACCACGGCTGGGTTATCACGCCCACGGAAAGCGGATGTCATGTCCTGACAGAGGAAACGCAACAGGGCGAGTGGTTCCTCGACATGCTCGGACGCAAGCACCCTGGCGGTCTCTACAGCTACCACCAGGAGTGGGTCGAACGACTGGCTCAAGCTGCAGAAGCAGAGGTCGCCCAAAAGGTGTGACGCGCGGTAGACGAACAGACCGCCGCGCCCGGTGCCCTTGATCTCGCAATCGCAATATCGCTAGGAGACACCCATCATGAAAATCGAACTAAACGGCCGCAAGGCCGTCGTCACAGGCTCAACTGCCGGCATTGGGTTCGCAATTGCCGAAGGGCTGGCACGTGCAGGTGCAGCAGTTGTCGTCAACGGGCGCGGAGAACAGCGGGTTACCGACGCGTTGAAGGAACTTCGCAGGCGTTTTCCCGACGCCGAATTTAGTGGCGTTGCTGCCGACCTATCGACTTCGGAGGGTTCCACCCTACTGGCAGGTCAGATCGATGAGGCCGATATCCTCATCAACAATCTTGGCACCGCGCATATCAACGGTTTCTTCGACCAGAACGACGAGGAGTGGCTCGACCTGTTCCAGCTCAACGTCATGAGCGGCGTGCGCGCGGCCCGTCAGTTTGTCCCCGGAATGGTCAAGCGTGGCTGGGGTCGCGTGGTGTTCATCAGCAGCGAGTCGGCGGTCAACATCCCCAAAGAGATGATCGACTACGGGATGACGAAAACGGCTCAGCTTTCCGTATCCCGGGGCCTTGCTGAGTTGGTTGGCGGAACAGGCGTCACCGTGAACTCGGTTCTACCGGGACCGACCCGCTCCGAAATTTTGGGTAACTGGATGGCCGCGACGGCCAGGGAACAAGGCATCACGCAGGACGAAGCCGAACAGAACTTCCTCAACACGATGCGTCCCACCTCGTTGATCAACCGGTTCACGACAACGGACGAGATCGCGAACATGGTCGTTTACGTCTGCTCTGAACAGGCATCCGGCACAAGCGGCGCTGCGTTGCGTGTCGATGGCGGTGTCCTTCGCTCGATCGTCTGACCCCGGCTGATAATTGACAGGCGGCAAGTGAATATGAACCGCCAGTTCCACCATTCAATCCAAAACGCAGGAAATAAGATGTTCGAAGCAATCCACTGGCCCGCGGATATGGCTCCCAGCCGGTCACCAATCCATTTTACGAATGAACTCGAAGTTGCCGCATCACCGGAAACAATCTGGTCTCTTTTGACTGATCCACTGGCGTGGTCTAGTTTTTATCCGGGTGTCTCGCATGTAGACGTTCTCGACGGCCAAACACATCTACAGCTCGGAAGCCGTTTTGAAACCAATTTGGCTGGTCAGGACGTCTCGGCGTCTGTCGTCGAGTTCGAGTCTACCAGCCGCATCGCCTGGGCGGGCGGTCCGAAGTCGTCGCCATCCTCCCGCGCATATCACGCATGGATCATCACTCCGACGTCTACGGGTTGCCTCCTTTGGACAGAAGAGACGATGCAGGGCCCGCTTTGGCTCGAACTCGCGAAGGAAGCGCCCGACATCTTTTGGCGGACACATGAGAAGCTCCTTCACGACCTTGCAAATGTTGCGCTCGAACGCGAGTCTTTGCAAAACGACTAACCCGACCTCGCATGGGAGGAACCGTCTGGTGCGTTCCGTCAGCCGCGCCAGCCGCCAGAAGGGTGTGCTCTCGGCCATTCAATCCAGTCAGCCTGCTGACGTTCCAGCGGTAGCGGACATCAAGGTCGTCTTGGTTGACAGTGCTTTCCACGACATTGACTCCTCCGCGTCGACCTTCGAGATCGTATCCCGCGCGGCTTTCCTGGAAGCCCTACGCATGACAAAACTTGGCTCTGTTCCAGCCAGTTATGAAGGTTGAGGTCGTGGCTCCAGGGGATCATGCCGCAGTTTGGCCGTAACCGGTGTTCCGCTCCCATGTTTATCCTAATCGTCCAAATCTGTTTCTTCCACAGACGAGCAATGGGAGGTCGCCAAGTCGACAATGCTCGCGCCGTCATCCATTTTCAAAATGCTTCGAGTAAAAGAATGTTCTTAAATACAGGCATGATCAACGGCCGGGCAGCAATCTCGGATTGAAATAGGAGCGTAGGTCACTTTCGAACACGGTCATAAGCATGTCACGAATAACACTGATTAGATTCGCTGTGCGAAGTCGCGTTAGACTGCCAGAAGGAGAGTGCTGTCCACAGCGGTTTCCCGCAGGTCAGAGTCCCATCAATTGAAAGCAATTAGGGCCACTGCATGCCAAAAGACGCCATTGACGTTGCTTGTCGTGCGGGCCAATTTACGGCCATGTTCGAAAGTGACCCCGTGGCCAGAGCCGATATGAAAGCTGGAACCCTCTACGCAATAGCGGGCGAGAGGGGATGGATTTATTATGGGCAGGTTACTGCCGACAAAGCGATTGCGTTCTTCCTTCGTCGAGATCGCGCAATTGCGTCGGCGGAAGACATCACGAGTTCGCCAGTCATGGCGGTGGTCAACGTTGCGTACCCGTCAATTGGGCGTGCACTTCGTGCTGTCATTTGGAAAAAGCTCGGACGCTATCCCCTGTCCAAGCAGAGTGCGTCTAGGATGGTTGTGCAATGGCCGGTCGGAACATTGAGGGTCACGGTTTGGGAGGGTGGTACACCGAGCCATGAAACTTCTGTAGATGACCCAGCGATCCAAATGATGGAGATCATGGCCGTGTGGGATGCGGAGTATCATATCCCACAGAGATTAACGGCCGACTTTTGCGCAGAGGAAGCCTCCTGGCACGTCGGCGGACCTATTTGGCGGGAACGAAGAGTCAAAGAAGAAAGATCAAGACGTTTCCCCGACGACCCTGCGCACAAATTGCCTGGCGACTGGGTGCCCACGAACGCCCCGGAAAGCCCAGGGAAGTTGTCGGTCATGTCAGTTGCTGAGGATAGCGCGGATTTCTGATTTCTGGCGCGATCCGGTGATCTTCGACCCGATGGGGATATGGCGCAGGTGTCCGGCCGCGACTGGATAGGCGATGGGAACTTCGGTGTCTCGCGGCCGTTTAGTTGCCGATGCGGCGTATCGGGCGGACATCCTACGCCTCGGGCGGCAGATGAGATCGTCATGGCAAGGGATGCCGACATAACCATATTAAGAAAGCGCGGAATGCTGGCGACCGTGCGCGGCGTCGTTGCGCATAGCGTGGGCGGGGCCGAAGTCGAGACTGCGCCCTGCGATATCCTTCTGGGTAATGCAATTCTGCATGTCGCGAGACTGGACGTTTCGGTTTGCACGACCGCCGCCGCGAGTGTCGTTGCGGAGGGCATTATGTTGAATTGCGAGGACTGCCGTCGGCTCGCCTTGAAATATGGCGACAAGCTTGAAGTTCGTGAGTAGGAAGCAAGAACCCTGAGCACTGGCCGATCAGCTTTCTGGGCCCAAGGAACCTCAATCGGACATCAACACGACAACCGACCTCGGAGCCACGAGAGAATTCAGTTCGATGATGGTGTTCGGGAGTTTCATGGTTGAGACGTGGGGCATTGATCCGCCTCGGCTGATGGTCTTTCGTCCACCATTCTTCACCTTTGAGTTCTCGTAATCGGGCAGCGTTGTGAAGCAGATGGGGATTGCGTTCATGTCGGCCTCGGATGACGGACGCCGCATGACGTAGAAAAATATCTCCTGCCATTCAGTGCGAGGTGATCGCACGACCGCTGGACGCGAGATGCTCAGTAATGGCGCGCCGGATTTCGGTAACCGTGTCAAAGAGCCTGTTGTCCAAGTCGATGACATTGAAGCGGACAGCGATAAATTTGAGGCGGTTTTCGACAGGGACCGCGATCCCGACTTCCTGACCGTTGAATACGACAGCTTGCTTTTGCATAACAAACCTCGGGCGCGCCACACGGGAGCACCATCTTAGAAAAGTGGAACAAAGGGTTTACGACGCGTCAGATTGCCGTCGTAGTTCGGTATCGGATCGAGACGAGATCACGCACTCGCTGCACCATTGCGAAGAAACGAATTCGGGCAAACAACGTCATCATCCTCCTCAAGCGAGGTCAAACGACCGCTGAGTATCGCCGGCGAGGTTCCGCTTATTTCGGAACTATTCTGTAAAAAACGTAGTCGAGAAACTTCGAGTAAGCAACTGATTTTTGTTATTAATTAGCGTTTTGAATCGTATGACAATTACCGCAGGTGCGAAGTAACAAATGATGTACGTTCGTCCGCGACCCATCGTCGAAGGCCCGTCAACGGCTTTACTCGGCGATATTGCAGACTAGGCGGCATCCATTACGTTGTATCTTTTGGCTCCTTTCGGACTCGGGGCAATCAAACGGTCAATTCTACTTTTAGACCTAGATAGCCTTTGCCGAACGTCCCTCTCATCGAAAGGACCACGGACCTGAGATGTTTAGGACCGAGAAACTCGACCGTTTCGCAAAGTTGCGTCGAGATGTCTAATTCCTTTAAAATCGAAATCGACGCCCCCGGGCTCTCGCCAGGTACGCATCAAACCCCGGCAATGGCGATCTTGGCGATGGAGCGAGCATTGGCCTCGCAAACCCTTGGATTGCCGTTCCCGAAAGCAGGTGGTCGATCAAGCTCTGTCGGACAACGGGGGCCACGATCACTCGCTCGCGTGGAACGTAATCAGCAGCCAGAGCACTCCAGTCGCCGGAGCCCAAGGCATCGGAAAATCAACGTCGCCAAAATCCAGGAATAAGGGGCGGTTCCCTCCCCGCCAGCGCTCGATGATTGCCGAGGCGCGCTCCCACAGGACCCATGCTCGAGTTTTAGTCTCGGCCGATGGGGCGCATGTGGTGCTTTCCTCGCGGAACGACGACAGGTCCCGTTTAAGACGCATGCCGTCGACGATCCAGATCATGGGATCGTAAAAGGCTTCCCGCGATCCCTCTCCTGCGGCGTGAACGTCGAGTGTTGGAATTCGATGACGGTACCGCTTGCGGTCTTCACGTCGGCAATGTGGACCTCGCCGTCGTGAGCCCTGTGATGGATTTCCTGCCACTCCGACGGCAACAGAACTGAGTGCCATTCTTGCCGAGCGGGCCAACTTTCGCGACCGATGTTCCGCTCCCTTCTGGACGGTAGCGATAGCCCAGAGGGCTTCAGAAGTACCCAATTACCGTACAACAAGCGATATATCCGAGAGGGAACATTGCCGCTACAATGTAGCCAGATCGATAGTTCGACGTCATGGCAATGACGCTGGTTACTAGCCCGGCTGCAATTCCGGCCGCGAGGACAGCTGGAAGGGCATCCGCCGCGAACGCGCCTGGGCCATCCCCCGATCCTATGGAGAAGAAATAGACAATAATCATTGCGAGGGTTGCCGCCATAAGCGTCCACCCCTGTCGCCAGAACGCAAGCGCGACGAATCCAACGATGTACGGCAAAACAAAAAGGATAAAGAACAACATCAGTGTACCAACTCTTCTTTGGGCCGCCCACAGCCTTCTCGGACCTAAGTCCCTATCGCGAACTAAATTAACTGTCCGTTGTTTCCTTCGGTATCACGAAGGAGGATTGCCATGAGCTTCGAGCCAGAAAGCCTAGCCTACGATCAGCTTGCGAGCGTGCAGGCCGCGGTGTCCGCGGAACCGGAACTGGAAAGCTCGTCCATTTCTGAAGCATGGTAGGCAGAAGCGTCCTGTTGGAGGGCTATGTGGCCAGCTACGGTGATCGGGAGAAGGCGACGGCGATCGCGGCTTTGATCGCGGGTCCGGAGAACGTGCACGACAGGATGCAGGACCGCGCCTCGACGACAGATAGCTAACCACAGTCCTCATGGATCAAAGCCAGTATGCCCACGGTCAGCGGGTCTCGCGAATTCCACCCTAAGATTTTGAAGGATTTCCTCGCGGGAGTGACCTTGGGAGCGCAGGTCTACGACCCGCGTCACGAAGCCCTGATGATCTGGAGAAATCTTCAGCTCATTGCATGCATCGACGATGATCGCCTGGAGGAATTCGATATCGTCACTGTCAATCGCGAAATCAGAAAGCTGGCCCAATTCCCACCCTTCAGAAAGAGGCAGAGAGCGTCAACATCTCTCAAGCTGGCCCCCAAGACCGAGCGAGAAATCATAGCGCGAATGCGTCCGCAATCTAGCGAAATTCTGATCGTCTCGAACAACAGCCACACATTCACGCCCGGTCACGCTGGGTAACCAATCGTCAATTAGGGATACGGAATACACGCGTATATTACCCCTCGGGGATTGTGATCCCTAAGGTCGACGATAATGGACTGGGACGCAACCTCTGTATTCACACCCGTCGGGCTGGCTCTGCGCGGTCAGCCAGCTCATAGGATCGTCCGCACCCTCCGCGACGCGGCATATATGCTGCTCAAGGACTGGCCTTCCGATGACGGCGAAGAATATGTCACTGCTGTGAAGGCTTGCGTCGATGCAATCAGCGGCCAGATCGCCCCAGAGCAATTTTGGGACGCATTCCTGCGCGCGGCCGATGAAGCCGGCATCGCTGCTCTGACTGTCGTTCAGCGACGAAGTTGATGCACGGCTTGGTCGGGTTGCATGGACGGTGATCACACAGTGCTGCAGTCGTGAATGGGCCCTCTTCTAGCCGTCCGACACCCCAGGCGTCCAGCCGGTCCCTGCCGCCCATCGATCCGATATGGTCAATGCGCTTCGCCCGGGTCCCGAGCGCCTTCCGGAGTGCTGCCGCTTTCACGCGAAAGTTCTCTGCCCAGTCAGGAGACCAGTCGCATATCTCTATCGACTCATTCAATGTCACTGGATGCTCCGACCAGGTCGTAATGGAGATGTTTAATCGTCCATTCGAGGCAATCTGCCGACCAGCGTTCCATAGGCGCATCGCCGATGCGCCGTGCTTGCGCAAGAAGAATCCGTTGGCGAAGCACGACAAAATCGACAACATGCGACACATCGACATTGGCATCATAGGCCTTGCAGAACATGGTTAACCGGCGTCCTTGCTCAATGTCGCCATCACCGAGATCGAGCCACATCCAGGCTGCGTAGCCAAGATCGTGCATCCGAGGTCCAGGCGAAGCACTGTCGAAGTCGATGATTGCCACCGGGCGTCCTGAACGAAACACGAAATTGCAAGGTGACAGGTCGTTATGACACACGACTTCGAGTCCAACGCTCTGCGCCGCAGGTGACGCCACAAGTCCCTCCGTCGCATCGTGATATCGGCGTATCAACCGCGCGGCGTCGATCAGGACATCATCGCCATGCCAAGACAGGTCCAGTGGCACGTCACCTTGAATGTACGAGAAAACGTCGCGCCCGAATTCGTCAAAACCGTTTGAGCGCGGGGCAGCGTCAAAACCCGATGCAGCAAGGTACTGCAGAAGTTTGTGGACGAACGGCGAGTTGAACGTCGGCGGACGTCGGACCGTAGCGCCGACACGCACGACTCCTTGGCTCACGCGACCACCATTCAACGGAATTTCGCTTTCCATCGCCCCGGTAGACCTCCGCAGAATCGCACCGCTCTGGCGCGAACACGTCAACGTTGGCAGCTTGGCATAAATCCAACCAAAGGGAGATAGGTCATTTTCCGACAGCTGTCCGATGTTGGCTTTGCACTCCCTTAGCGAGCGCATCGTCGTTCTCGGCCCATGTGGTCTTTATGACGGTACCCGGGGCCGCCTTCCGCCCCACAATCCGCCTGATCCCTTAACCGCGCACCGTATGGCGACTGATGAGGAGTTGGGTTAGGGTCAAGGCAGCAAACCTTAGATCGGGTTATGGGTAGCGAGAAACTGCCGTAGCAGTCAGCGCGTCGAGCCTTTGCAGTGCGGAGGAGCATAACTTCAGTGACACCAGAAGAAAGAACGATTTTGAAGGCTCTGGCTCATATGTGTCTGCAATACATGGACGAAGGCCCGGAGGGGCTAGTTCACAAGTCAATGAGCGCCGGCGAAAAGGCGGTCGAAGTGTTGGCATACTACGGCTTGGTCAAGCCTGATCTAGGAGGCGGGTTCTGGACCGACGAAGGCTTGCGTCTTCTCGACGATGAATGGACATCGGATCGTGCGAATTTCCTGCAGCGCATGTCAAAATCCTGAAAGCCGGGCGCTCAAGCATCTGATGATGGGGTGCTCGGCGCGATACCGAGAGCCGCTATTCAAACACTTTTTCAACGGGCTGTCTTTCGATCCAGGCGGCGGCCACTAGCCAGAATAGTCCACCGGCGGCAATGCCAAATACCGCTATTTCTGCGAGCAATTCAGTGGTTTCCAGCAATCCCCACCACGTCATCATTCCGTTTTCGTAGGTGATGTGATCATTCGTGTAGGCCTTATCCGGGCCGAAAAATACAGTTAGGCATAACCACGGGAAGGTAGCAACGGAGGCCCCGGCCATCGCACAATTTGCAAGGGACGCCCTTACTCGTCCCCTGAAATAGAGTATCAATGGAATTCCGAGGACAACAGTTGGCGGGTACGCACCGAAGAATGCGACGACTGCAGTCGTTTGGACAACCCGCTCCATCATATCCGGCAAGCCCTGATAGGCTGGGCTGTAAACCGCATATGCGAACGATGCCATCAAAGGCACTACAATTAGTGCAACAGCAATTCTCCACCATGGTGGTGATGCGAATGTTGTTACCGCCATGTGCACCTGCCTAAACAGCCTACGCGACAGAATTGCACGCGACGGTGCGTATGACAACGGTCCGGCCCAGACCATTCGATGAGGGGCAGCGGAGTGTTCTACTTTCACTTTTTGCCGCGATGTCACGTCAGTGAAAATTTCGGAGCAGGACAATGCTCTCGCCAAATCTCTCCAGCCACGGGAGACGCTCTTCGAGCATAGTGTCGAAACCTCGTTCCTCAAGCCCATCTTGCAACGACACATGTCTTCATCGGCAAAATCGCATTCGCCACCCTCCGTTCTGTTCGACTCCCTATCCGTTGAAGCTAAACGTGCCACATAGGCCTGAGCTGTGAATGTTTTTGGGGGCGCTCCTTGATCGGAAAACAGCAACGCCGAGCATCGGTTGATCAAACAAGATGTCCTCGTAAAATACGACGTAGCGAGCGGGATTTATCGCCGGGTCGCCGCACAAGGTATTTCCGTGTTCCAATTCGCCTGGATCACCTTCGAAGCGGAATACTTCTGCTGTAATTTTCTTAGGCGCTGCCAGGTCCCATTCCCGCCATGAGCCTTCCACGGAGGTCAAGACCGTGGACGTACCAGTGCCGAAAGTGATCGTCATTCTGCTCCCGGTTCTCGCGAAGTTTGGGTTTCCAGACAGTTTGATAGGGCCCATAATTGCTTGTGCCGTGCGGCTCATCGGCTCAAAGGATCGTTGGTCTTGCCAGATATGGTGCTCCGCCGCTGACTGGCCCAATGCAATGCTGGGAACCAACAGGACCAGAAGGCTGGCTTTGGAGAAATCACTCATATGCCCCTCACTTACTCCCATCATTCTGTTCTGGATCAAGAAATGCTTCCGGAGATAAACCACGCCGCCGAAATAGCCCTGGATCGCACAGCAGGCGGCAGCCGTTGATGCCATTCCGTGTGACTGGCTCCGCAATTAGTTCCTGGCCAATCTTAAACCAGCGTTCTTTCCCGGCGATCGGCGGGGTATAGAGGTATTCGCCCTGTATCCATGACCCGGGCAGAAAGAAGGCGTTGGAATAGGCTAGACTCCTAATTTTTGAAGGAGCCGCCTCAAGGACTTTCCGAACACCCCTGTTTGCGGCAGGCGCTTTCGGTGGCCTTGATCGCGGCAGCGCGCAGGCCCTCAAGCATTCGAGACCATTCCAGAGAACCGACGTCGGCGGCCGCAGACGCGGATCGCACAGGCCTAGCTGTCTCAACGTGTATCTATCCTTGCCAAAGTTACACAGGGCGCAGCTGATGACGATGTTCTCCTCGGCTGACGAGCCGCCATGGCTATGCGGCACGACATGGTCGTACTGGAGCCACAGGCATTGAAAGGCTGCGTGGTGTTTGCGCGGGTCGCTAGCCTGCCAGGGAATGGCGTTTGGATAAAGCGCGTGGGCTATTTTGCGGATATCCGCATGGATCACCGGAATGCCGCAGTAACGGCATCGATAGCCGTCGCGCGCCAAGACCGCCGCCTTGACGTGCAACGGCGGGTGCCGAATTGGATCGCGCATGGTCTTCGGCATCTCTTGCGTGTCGCCTTCGGACTGATGATTCCTCACCTTGAGATGTGGCTTCTCCCAGTCCGGATTGATCCAGTTCCAAATTTCCCGCATGTCAGCTTGACAAAACAGGGCCTCTGCGACTTCGCGCTTGCCCTTGAGATGGGCGTCCGCCGCAGCCGAAAGAAGCTCGCAGACCTCGAATATGGCTGGAATAGGCTCCTTGATGAAGTGACGCGGATGCACTACCGCAGATGTCATCGTGTCATCCCTCTGTTGTCTGGTTTCGACAAGACAGTCGCAAATCGTCAAGTGCCCTCTTGCGATGGCCTCTCGACGGCCGCAAGCTTTCCACCTCTCTTCGGAGTCGCTACGCTCTGGGACTGGACTCGGCTCGCACCGAGTCGGGCGGCGCTCTGACGATCTTTCTCGAATATGCTGTGGCCATTCGCCTAACGCATCGATCAGAGAAAGGGCTGACCGAAATTCCTTCCTCCATCCAGCTTCGCGCGCGGCCTCCTCAGTGCAGAACCATCGTTCCCCTTGTAACGGATTGATGACTGTCTCACGGTAATATTCTTGGCCAGGGACGTGAAAAATCCACTCGCCGGTGTGGCTGATATTACCTTTGATGCCGCAGCCGACGCCGGACGCAATAGGCGATGTGAGTATCGCGGTGGCGAGTATCGCAATTCCCGTCGCTAGCGCTGCGCCAGGTATCCAGTTAGGAAGCTGGCTTTTGATTGGATTCTTGCGGGCATAGCGCCTCTGCGGTCCGTGCGACGGTTTGCCTCTCGCCTTCCACTTCCGACGCTTTCGCGATCGAAGTCGATAACCTTGCCCATATGGCCTCCCTCGGGCAGCACGATGACGTACATCAGCGGGTAAGTCCATTAGTCCCATCTGATGAATTGACGGGGCGTCGAGCCTCTAGGGCGTTGCTGCCCGTTGCACAGGAGTCCGCACCCCGGTGATCGACCTCCGCTAGCTTCGATTAGTGCAGCAGGGTGGAATCACGCGACGAGATGCGCGGGAGTAACCGCCTATCCGTTGCTGCCTCGTAGTAACCCTCTCTGGTGTTGGGCTCCCAGTCCGCCTCTTGCACAAGTGCGGCTACGCTCGCCCGCGAGACCAAAGGCGGCACCGTGCTTCAGCTGAGCCCCTACGCCGAACTTCTCCGCGCGATGCAGGGTATTACGCCGGAGTTCGTGCACGTCGTTGTGCCCTGGTCCGACTTGGAGCCGCAGACGTTCCGCGTCGCGGACTATGCCGCATTCTTCAGGAAGGTGCGGAGGGCCACCGAAGAGGCGACGGCCGCTGGACGGGACGATCATTACCCGGAGCCGACGGAGCATTGCGACATTTGCAGATGGGCCGAGCAGTGCGATAACCGGAGGCGCGACGACGATCATCTGTGCCTTGTCGCCAACATCTCGAAAACCCAGATCGCGGAATTGCGGGCGCACGCTGTGATCGTGTCGCTCAGCAACTTCATTCACCAACACTCCAGGCCGAAGGCTCTCCGAAACGATCTGCGCCTTGACCTCATCCGGCCAGTGCCGGTGAACCTCACGTCCAGACTTCCTGGTCGTGAGAACCTCCAGTGTACTCTCCATGGAGAAACTCCCGTTGCTCGTCCACGGAATAGGCGATCACAGATCACGGTGAGGAGGGCAACGTGGGAGCTGAACACCGGTTACGCATTTGCCTGCACATAAGTAAGCGTTTCGTGCTCTTTCGTGCCATCGGCCTGGACGGTCGTCATCTCAACCGAGTGGATGTGAATCGCGACAACTGTTCGCGCGCCGACGTCAGTACACCTCCACCGCCTCTTTCCGCACCAGAACTCCAGGCCGATCTGAAACTCCGAATGCTCCATGCATGATCTCCCTGATTTCGGTAAAGATGCAGTCCAATCCAGCGTTCCAAGAAATGTTAGATCGCGGATATCAAGCAATAGATGTCTGGACCGAAGAGTTCTACCTTGCGCGCGCTAAGTATGCGAGAGACAACGGCGTTGTAAAATGACGCAATGCACACCCTCAAATCGCTTAAATAGCGGACGGTCAGCGACTGATTTCTATTCGTGTTCGGACATTCTCGGGCGTCATGTCATATCCAATCGCGCGTTTGCCGGACCAGTTTATGCCAACAGCAAGCCCATCTCTTTTCAGTCCGGAAAGCCAGCGATCCAGGAATTCTGACAGCTCAATTCGACGCGTTCGGAAACTGTTATATGCAATGACGTTGTCGATGATCTTCTGGGCCCTGCTTTCCAAAGACCAGAAGGGCATTGCGGTCTCGCCATGTAAATTCGTCGATGTAGGGAACCCCTCACCATCTTGAATCGACCAAACGCTTCCGTGTGCGATGACCTCGCTAAAAAATCTCTCGGCTTGCGCAGCTGCGGTGCTCATTTCCTCATCAAAGCATTGAAGGCAAAGGTCCGCAATAGGTCGAACCCGGTCTTCCAACGCGTTCAAATTATGCCGAGCTTTCAATCCTGGATTACCGGAAATCTCGGGATTTAGCTGATTTCGTATGAGGTGATTGCAAATAGCGGAGTGTCGGGTCTCAATGCCGCTGCTATATCTTGTAAAAGTCGTATCGGGAGGATCACAAACCTGGCTCGCCGCGAACAAGGCGCTCTCTCCAATCCAGCCACGCGTGGTTTATGATAGTCGTTTCCTTAACCGGAGCGCCCATGGTCCAATACTGTCGGCCGTCGATGTCAGAGTACATTGTGCTTCTACCAGTTGGCTCAAACCACTTAGGTCGCCCTGGGTACGAATGAATTTGATGGCTTCCTCAAAAAGGTCCTGGTCCTCCGGCGGATCGTTGAATTGCCGTACCGAGTAATCGTGCGGCCACTGCGGCATGGTTTTCGCGTAATGCCAGTGACGCGTGCCGATGAACTTCTTGAAGTCATCAATGCTATCCATTAGGTCTCGTCTTTGGTCCTGAAGTTCAAGAGGCTAGTCATGCGACGACTCATGAGCCACCTCGCCCAGTTCAGCTCGCTCTCCAAACAGGGAGAGTTGCTGTGCACGCAGGGGCTTGCCTACCTTCTTCAGAATCCGGATGCACGCAAGAGCTTTGGGGACCATATCTCTAAGACGGTGGGCAGAACTATCAGCTCCGACTTGACTTGGCGAGCCGAGGCTCGACAGAAAGACGGTGCCCGCCCCGACTTGGAGGGCTGCACGGCCGACGGAAAGCTCGTGGTCAAGATAGAGGCGAAATTGGGCGCGGCGTTTGGCGAGGGCCAACTCAGTTCGTACCATGGCGACCTTCAAGAAAGCTCTGATAGTGGAACGTTGCTGGTGCTGGTACCTCATTACCGGGTTGCTGCGATGAAAGCATCGGTGTCGAGTGCGTGCGCTCTTACCGAGGACAGTCCTTGGCAGCTGGGTTTAACGTCCGACTTTTCCGTGGCGGTGATCGATTGGGAAGGGGTCTTGGTCGCCCTGAGAGATGTTCGCTCCGAACCGTTCCTTAGTGACCTCGCCCAATTCGAGGCGATGTACAGGGTCCTTAATGGCTACGACATCGAGCCACTGAGGAGTGTCTCTGAACTGCTCGCTTGGCGCGAGCGGGAAGAGGTCTTCGTCAATCTCGTGGATCGCGTTACCCGCCGCCTGCAGCGGAACCGAGTCCTGCCGATGAGCCACGAAAAGGAACCCAACGACTACCAGCGTCGATATGTCTGCCGGCTGCTTGGCGACGAGCAGCCCTGCTTCAGCTTGGGAGTCCGTGATCCTTTTGCCGGGCACAAGACGCCTATCTGGCTGCGGTTCCACCGTCTTACGCCCAAGTTCTCGGTTATCCGCGAACGTCTCGTCGCGTCTGGATTGTCGCAGCGAATAACTGAGTGCGGTGGCCACATCTGGATACATCTCGATGTTCCGCTCAATGCCGACGGCGAACGTCTGGTTGAGTCGCTGCTTGAGCAAGCTCAACGGGTTATCGAGGTCGCGTACCAGCCATTGTGACCACAGATCGTGTGTCCCGCAAAATCTCTGAGAAGCGGCAGTTATGCATGGGCCGGCGACCACTGGTGAATGAGTGACTGGCCCGGTTTTTCTCACAGCGCTTCTGCCGTGCAGGGAATGAGCGCTTACCGTGAGCGCTAATTTCACCGCACCGGGTTTGTTGCTCGGCGTCTGTGCCGCAGGGCAGCGGATAGCGGGCAGGAGCGCAACGCTCGAAGGGCGCGGTGATAAACCGAGCCTTGGCATTTGTGAGAAGTCGGTTACAGCCAGTTCATCTCACCCAGCATCCCCCGGAAGCGCCGGCAGGCTTCCTTCTTTCCGAAGCGGACAGAATTCGCTTCTAGATTACTTTCGCCAAAGGCTATAGCCGCCTTTTGATAAGCCCGGTCGGAACCAACCATCACCCCCTGAAGCCACACATTCCTTTCCAGTCGCAAGGGAATATTGCACTTGTAGGCAATGAACCCCAACGCCAGCGCATCTCTCTTACGGATGTCGTCGGCATCGGATGATGCCATTGTCGGATTGATGAATAACGCAGTAAGCAGTGATGACAGAATGAAAATTCGCATGACTTCTCCCGGGGAAATACCATCAAATCTGAAGCATAAGAGCTGCGTGGTCAAACCGGCTTTTAAGCTTAGCACCGCGATCGATCTGGGGACCGATGAATCATGAAAAGAAGCTGGTGGTGCTAAGAGGCGAGGCCGCAGGTTAAACTTGTCTACTGCAGTGCCACCCAAGCTATCGGAACTTAAATCCCCAGGCTTTGGGATCGAGATATTCGCGAGGCGGCCGCATTTCCGTAATGTCTACGGCGCGACGCGTAAACGCCACCGTGTCGAAGCTCTCCACTGCGCTCCAGCCGGACCAGTGGTCGTCCTTCAACGGAATACCGTCGGACGTGATGCACTGCTTCTGATTTGCATCGGCCGTATTCGGCGTTAGGTCATACCATGTGCAATTTTCGCCAAGAAACTGGCCCTGCTCGCCCAGATTTTCCATTCCAGTTTGGCTGCTGAATTGAGAGAAGGAACGCTTCGGGTCCAGCGAAGAGCGGCCAGCGACAATCCTGCGTTCCCGCTTCGATGAGGAATAGGAAATTCCCTGGTTCTCAAGCTCGTTCCAAACTTCGATCCGGATCGACCCGTCCTTGCCGTCACTCTGGCGAAACCACCATGGATAATGTCGCAACAGCCTCACCTCAGAGGTCTTGTCTATCGACGGATTGTCAGACGCCCTCGCAACCAATCTCGCCTCGAAATCGACAGCACTCGGAGGGTGATCCGGGTAGGTACGCAGCGGCTTGAGCCATGTGGTGGCTTCAAAAAGCTGTCTTGGGGGCAACACATCGGCCTCCGGGACCGGACCTCGCTTGATCTCGGTCAGACGCGCCTCGGACATCAATTTACCCTTGGAAAAGAGAACCTTGGTTGCGACCTCTATTCCGTCGCTGGTCAAGCAGGTCATCCAAATCGGCCTTTCCGCCGGTGGCTTACGAACTATTTCCCACCAGCGGCACTCTTCGCCGCCCACTGTCTCCACATCGTTCGTTTCCTTGACCTGCTTGATGCCGAGGTAGTCAAACGACGGCTCGACTTGCCTGATATTGAAGCGATTGATCTCCTCTCCATCTTTCTTGCCTGTTGACAAAACAACGTTCTGAAAGAAGTGCCCATACCAGATATGTGCCTCGTCACCTTGTGTCTCCTCGACATGCGTCCAGCCGTTGTGATGCTGCACGACCCGCCAGTTGTCCTTCCCATCTCCGTATGTTTCGCGCACAACGAGCTTCGCGGTGTAGTCTGGGACGTTCGTGTTGGGGAAAAACGGAAGCCCGCTCGCATGCGCGGTGGCGGTCGAAAGGCCAACCGCAAGGAAGACGATCAATCGATTCATGAATGCACCCCTGTCATAAACACCTGCACATCTTCCGGTAGCATTCGGCGCAGCTTCTGACAACCGACGTGCCCTGCAATCCCGAGTACCGGGTCATTAGCACTCTCCAACCCGCGCCTGGTCGCTTGGTAGGTAAGGGCTACTCCTGGTTCGCCGAGTGGAGCGAGTTCGTGCTGACGCAGATACGATATACCGGAATTATCTACCGGCGGACGACGTCGATGAAGATGGAGCGGTCGACGGGAATGCCTGTCACGCGCTATGCTTGACGAACCTTCCGGAATCACTAAATGGGAGCATTCATCAGCATGCCAAGCCTCGCCCAAATGACCGGGTCATTGCATATTCATCAGTTCTATATCGGCAAGTTGAAAGCTAAACAGGAACAGCTTTTTGACAGCGATTCCGAATTGGCGATGCTTCTCGACAATGTGGCTGCCGTTCTGTCCGAGCACGCCGACGTCCTGGCTGGCGACATCGCTGACATGGAATGCGATGATTGATAGCGCGTGGCAGTGTTGAGCCATTCGGTCTCTTGGATAGAATTCTATGGACAGAGACGTCTATGGAGCGCGAAAGGCCAGAGCCTCATCCTGCGCCGCAGCACGTCGGAAGGATCAATTTTCGATGATCAAGCCTGAACTCGCGTTCGCCATCATACTTATGAGCAACTTCGCAGCTCCGCTGGTGGCTTTTATCGCGGGCCACACATGGCCACGATGCCGGAAGACATTGCATTTTTTGGCGGTCATCTGGATCGTTCTGTCAGTATACGTATGCGACAGAGTGACGTTCACGCCAGATATCACCGATGTAGGCGACGACTCTTATGACGGATTGGATCAGTTTATAGTCGTCGTCGCGATCTTCTTGCAGCAGCTAGCCATTCTAATGACCTATCTAGCTTGGTATGTGGGTAGCGCATTTGTTAAGCGGCAGCGGGCCCGAAGAGAAGCAGGACCCTTCGTGTGACAAACATATTGCATGTCGACGGCAGTGTGGTGACCTCGGTCGCAACCGACGCGGTTGCTCCGAGCATAGCTCATAAGGGGTCTGTCAGCCCGAAGGCACAGGAACCTGAATCCGCATTAGGCGACATTCCCATGGGATCAGCCGATGGGGTTCGAGAACCCCGCAACCTCTTCGCAGAAAAGGAAAGGAGGCACCAGTTGCAACTGAGTTTGGAGCTATTTGTCGAGAGCCCGGAAGAATCGCTTGATTTCTATCGGCGCGTTCTAGGCTTTCAAATCCAGGGTTCGGCAAGAACCGAATTCACGATGTTGAAAAACGGCGACGCGGTGATCGCGATCAATTCGCGTAGCGTCCTTTCGACCGATCATCCGCTACGGATCGATGCCGGCCAGAGAGCGGGCCTCGGCGTCGAAATCGTCTTGAAGGTCGCTGATGTCGAGGATGCCTATCGCGCAGCAAAGGAGAGCTGCTGGCCGGTCTCCGATCTTGCTCTTCAGACTTGGGGGCTGCGTGACTTTCGCCTTGTCGATCCCGATGGTTATTATGTCAGAGTGACCGGCCGTAAAAACGAAAATTAACGTCGAGGACTTCCGCGACCTGAGATCGGTCCGTGCGCAATACAAACGCCCCTATTTCTGGATCGGCCCGAAGTCCTCGTCGGGGTAATGGATCGTTTCTTCACCCGGTCGGCGTGAGCCAACAATCAGGAAGATGCCCGGCTGATCAGAGCGGTTCTGGATGTGATGGCCGTTCCCCTCACCTGCCGGAAAGGCCGCGAACATTCCAGGCGTCAGTTCGTGAGGTCCATTATCATCGAGCAATGTCAGGGTGCCTTCGAGCACGTAGATGAATTCGTCCTCAACTGCATGCCAGTGTCGGAGTGACGACCACGCTCCCGGTTCAAGCCGCACGTGGTTGACGCCGAACTGCGTCAACGAAAGAGGTTTGGCCAACCTTAGTTCAACCATACCTGCGAAGCGTTCGGGTTTGATCTGGCCTTCATAGCTGGAGCTTGCCGTGCGAGGTGCAGTTGCAAGGCCGCCGATGCGGCTCTCGGACATGGCTCAGGTTCTCTTGGTAATCTGCCGAAGCACGTATAAGTGGGGCTTTGCTAGTAACCGCGGGGCAGAGGGTCATGTACTTGCGCCGAACTCTCCCCAATAAGCTTTTCGCGCAGTCAGTTCCGGGATGTATTCGCCTGCTGAATTGTCATGGCACTTCGAGATCAATATCGTTGGCCGCTAATCCCGACCAAATGAACAATACTGCAACGGCGACCAATGCCAACACTGTCATGCCGCCAATGATTCTGAAGGTCCGCATTGCCGCATCTCCGAGATGCAAAAGCCATATGATTTTGCACCGTGTGCCGCAAGTCCAACCTATCCGCGTCTAACTGGGACTGCTGCTCGCCGTTCGTATAGTTTGGAAACAGGATGATCTATGGCGTTCAGAAACTCGAACAATGCCGCGAAAACGACGATGCAAACGATTGTGACAGTACGATCCTCAGCAACCGAACGAGAAATGTCATGTCAAACGTTCACGGAAATTGTCGCACTTCGAGGAAGCGGACGTGAAAAGGCTGCGCCCATTCGGCGGGCTTGTCGGCGGAATGATCATGATTGCTACCCGCACCAGGGTCGAGGCGTTCTCGGACAGCGGTTTCCTTCACAGATGAACGGGACGGCAAGGCCCTCCCCGATCAGGATTTGTCCGACGTCGCGGCCGTCGACCTTTAAGACGCCGCAACTACGTCCATGATTGCAGGCGTCCGTTCCTTCAGAACCGGCCGGACAAGCACACGGCACTTTTGTAAGCTGAAGGTTGGGGGATTTGACCAATTCCCTCAGCCGGGACGATGCACGCTCTCCCAGCTTGCGTTCATATTCACATTGGGGCGAGAACTTCTCCGGCGTGTTAAAACCAACTAGCCGCGTCCCTGCCCGCTCTCCTGCAACGTGAACCGTATCGCCATCTGTGACAGTGAACGCTTGGTCGACCGGCCCCATCGCTTGCGACCACTTGCCGACCGTGCCAAGAAAAGGTTGCACCGGTCCAGTCTCGAATACCAAGTAGACAAGACCGGCCATTACGATCAGCGCCACCACCACCGCGTCTCGGACAAGCCGCCTGCGCCACCGCCTGATCCGTCGTGACAGGAAGGAAGGCGTGCGGAAGCGAGAACGACGTGTTTGCCGGGTCGTACGAGATGTCGTGACCGCTTCTTGACGCCGCGTTCCATCGCCTCCGAGGATTTCATTCAGTTTCAGGCGTTGTTTATCGCTCAACCGTGCGCGGCCGCCATACTTTTCCAACTTGGATAGGACATCCGAGAGAAAGCTCCGCTGCCATGGGCTCAGAGCCGCTTCCCCCAATACGCCGCGAATATTGGCTTTGAGATGTTCCGTCTCAAAGAGCACGAGCGTCGCACCGCCTGGCTTCGAATCCGAATGGCTCTGCATCTAGCGCGGCAACCTGCTTGATTTTTTATAATGAACCCAGATAGCGGCGATGAGGGCGACCATTGCGAAGCAATACCAGCCGAACATCAGGCCAAGGACCCATAGATGCTCGCCGTCGCGAAGGACTAAAGCCCCTGCGACCAGCGCAATATGAGCAAGGACAAAGCCAATCCTAGTGAAGAGCACCCAGCGCAACCCTTGTTAGTAATTTGACTGTACGCAAAACAACCGCCGCTTCCAAGATCGGGCTGTTCCCGGTTTAAAACCTGGTAAATGCCGAATTACGAAATGGGTCATTGCCTAGAGAAGAGTCGGCTGTGACACCGGCTCCCCGGACGTGGTAACGATGGTCGAACCATAGGGCTCCCGTGACGTCACAACGATCTGGGCGTTCGGAAGCGGCCGGGCGAGCGCCTTAGCCTCCTCCCACGGTGCACGCATCCATACATCCACCTCCTCCGGCGTCAGCAAGAGGACCGGCATGGCTTTCGGGTGAATCGGTTTGACGACGTCGTTGGCATCGGTCGTCAGGAACGCATAGAGGTCGTCTGTGGTCAGGCCGTCTTTGACCTTCCGAACGCTTTGCCATTGGGGAACGTGTACACCCGCAAAAAACATCAAGGGCTTGCTTTCGTCACGCGCGAACCATGCGTTCGGCGTGCTTTCGCCGTCCTGTTTGCTGGCTGGATCGGGCTCGGCAAAGCTGGTTACCGGCACGATGCATCGGCTCTGGACACCGAACCATTTCCTCCAATGCGGAAGATTGAGATTTCGGATGTTTGTGGTGCCCTTGTCCGGCTCCATACGGATGAGCACATCCATATCGACCAACTTACCCTTCTGCCGCAATTTCTCGGCCCGCGCTTCAGCCGCCTGCTTGATCGCAAAAAACGGCGACGGCATTCCCCACCGCGCATGCACAAGCTGCTTCCGGCCGTCCGCCGTATTGCGAACGATCGGCCCAGCTTGGTCCGGGTTCATCTGATAGGAGGGCATCAAGTTAATCAGGCTCTCGACGTCCACTGCCCATCTGCGAACCCAATCCTTGTCTTCCATGCGATACAGATTGCACATTCACGACCTCCCCTTCGCGTCACGGCCAGCCTAATATCTGAGCGCTTTTCTGGCCATCCCTGCAGTCCACACTGCTGGCCGCCGCTTTCATGCCGGAAGTCTGGAGATCATGACTAGGTAGGATTTCAGGCGCTCGCCCCGGTGCCAGGCCCATCGCGCGTCAAATTGTCCCCTTCGATCTTCGCATAGAACTGAGCTTCATATGCCCATTCCGCCTCGGCCTCTTCCAACTCCTCCGGGGAAAGGTGGCAGATAACGAGCTTTTCGAGCACTTCGTCCACGTCCCGGGCCATGCCGAGAAGGTCCATGGACTTGCCCATATGGCCGCTCTCTCCGAACGTATCGAAGCACATGCCAGAGACCATATCTCGAAGGTCGAGAACCTTCTTCGTCGTCTCCGCCAAGAAGTGTGGTTCATCTCCAAAACCGAGTGAATCAGACACGGCCTGCGCTCGACGGGGCAGAGCTCCTGATCGAGACCTCGAACCGTCTTCGGCGAAAACGTCATAGCACTGTCTGCTGACATGCTCCGCGTAGACCGCGAACTTCATGACATCGCCTGGCGAGATTTTCTGATCGTTTCTGTACAAAATGGTGGGCATGCCAAATCCTCCACGCTGGAATAGGAATATCGGGTTGCCGCAGGAATGTTCCCATTTTGTTCTTTTTGGCGGAGGAGTCAAGGACGCTTTTTCTTCAGGACCGTCAGCCCACTGTCGAGGTCGGCGTTAGCGGCAAGCATGAGCGCGTGGTTGTCAGCCAATTCGATGATTGTCGTGAGCACCTCATCCGCCCGCCACCCCGCAGCAACGGCGCGGTCGACGAGAGCAGCGAATTCCAATTGGAGCGCGTCCTGGCATCGGAGGAAGCGATCAGGATCGTTGTTTGGCACATCAGGCGGGTATATTTCGTCCATCTGATGAACTTGAGCCGCTCGAAGAAGCGCGTCAATACACCGGAGGGCATGGTCGATGACCTTGACGCCATCTCCACATCGCCTCGTGGCGGGCCAATTCAGCTTGTTTAAACCTTTTGGCCAAGCTCCGCACATCGGAGTCTACTGGCACTTCATGGTTTGAGAGAATTGAAAATCGCACGGGCATTGGTCGCAACAGCCGCCGACTGCTGTATGAAAATCTCGGCCGTGGTTCTGAAATCGTACGAGATGGCGAGCTTGTCTGATAGTTCCTCTGTTGCCGTGCAGGAGAGCCAGGGTTGGCTTTTCGAACGATGGTCGTAGCATTGGGCGAAATATCCATCCGGCCGCTGCAGATAGAAGTCGTTTTGCGAGCGATAGGTTCTGAGGCCGTCGGACGCCACAATTGCCTGGGTCTTCAACATAGCCTCGCGTTCGCGCACCGAAGGATCAAAGCCCGGAGCCTTGACGGAAACCGTCATTTGCACAGGCTTGTCGGGAATAACGTCGGTCGGGATCAGATGACAAGCCATCTCTGCCCACGGATACTCAGGTTGCGGGCGCGAGCAGAACGGTCGTTTGGTCTCCATTTCTCTCCGCGCCGGACTGCCATCCAGCATGAAGACCACTGACTTCAAGGTCGCGCTGCCTCCATCTGCCTCGTTGCAGAAGGCGCGTGCATCCGGGTTGCTCCAGAGAACGTAATGATCGTCACTCATTCCATCGCCGTAGAGCAAGATACCCGGCGCGACCGGAATCGCGATAGCCACACCGGCGATTCGGGCCGGATGCGAGTTGTCGAGGCATGCGGCAGCGGGCGGCGCATAGCGAGCCTCCCTGATTTTCTGCTGGGTCCAGGTGACTGCGAAATAGCTGCCGAAGCCTAAAACGAAGACGACAGGAAGCACATGTATGGCCCGCAGCGCCCGCAATCGGGTCGTGCGGCCGATCAACACGACACCGCCTGCAACGAAACCGCTGGCGGCACCAATCATCGCGAAAACCACGAGGATGATCCCGAATGCCACGCCAGCCCCGTCCGAGGCATTGACGCTCGCGTATTCGATTTTGGCCAGAACTGCCGCCACGAGCCCAGCGGGTAGGAGCAACCACCAACGCCACCAGAAACACAAAGCGAGGAAGCCGATGAGGTATGGAGTTGCTGCCAACGTGACGAACGATCCGAAGTGATCCATGATGAACGGCAGTCTCCCAGTCTCACCACTTTCGGTGTCGCCAGATAGCTATCTGTTCGACCTGAACCCGCGGTAAAATGCGTCCTCAAATTTTAATTGCGCGTTCGGCATCGCCGACCGGAGGCGCTCGCCACGCTCAACTGTCCCAAATTAACCCATTCTTTAGCATTCGCTTGCATGCGCGAACTCCGATGCTACCGTCGCAGACATCGTGGGGGATCGCGTATGACAATTGAAGAGCTGATCGATATACAGGAAGCAGGCTCAAGGGCACGGGTGCTCGGACTGAAGGCCCACGAGAACCCATACCTCGCGACCCATAGGATGCCTACTGGTGATACCAGTGCTCTCGGGGATTGGCTTGCGCGTCACGACGCCTGGAAGTTCGGTTGGGAAGCCGAGGAAGCGAGTCGCGAGGGTAGGATTGTTACTCACTTCAAGGAACTGATCTCGATTGCCAACCGACGCCCGCTCGATGCGTAATGTAATAGCGCGTTCCAATGAAAAATGAACTCGCCCATGAAGTCTGGCTCGATCCTGAACCCGATGGCGAGATGCTTCCTGGTCTTTGTCTTTCTGGCCCCATGGGCGATGATTTCAGGGCGTTCCTTAAACCAGGAGCAGTAAAGGCCGCCGAGCTGAGGGGACATAGCCATTTCGACTCCATGACCAAGTATTGGAAGCTTCAAGGCTGGGGCGAGTACGAGGCGGAATGTCCGCAAGATCAGGAGCCCTATCCAGATGAATGGGCGGCAATTCAGCGCACTTTTTTCGATGGCCAAGTTTGAGGTGGGGTCTGCAGTCAGTGGCTGCAGTCCGAACCTCGTTTGCGCATCCCGCTCCTAATGAAAATTCCGACTTTTTAGCTTCAGCTGATCGATATGAAGGTCCGGAATGAAAATATCCCGCGATTTCATTCCCTGACCTGACGGCTCGCGCGAATCCGGCCTGCCGGGTGTACCGTGCCCGAATTCGTCGCCCCTCCCTGTCGGCAGCCGAAATTCCAGATCGCGATCTGCCAACCCAGTTAGATCGCTCGACAGGTCGAACAGCTGCTGGGCGACTAGGTGAACGACATCGCCCTCCCGCTGAATGCGGCCGTTGATCGCCAGCATCGAGGCTCCCAGCGCAACCCGTCTTGACCGTTCGAACAGCTTGGGCCAGATGACGACGTTGGCGACGCCTGACTCGTCTTCAATGGTCATGAAGATCACGCCCTTTGCCGACCCCGGCCGCTGGCGCACCAGAACCAGCCCGGCTGCCATCAGCCAGCGGCCGTCACGGGCCGACATCGCCTCCGTGCAGGTGACGATCCGGCGTTCCGCGAGTTCTTGACGCAGAAAGCTGACAGGGTGTTCGCGCAACGTCAGACCGGTATGCCCGTAATCGAGGACGACGTTGTGCCCCTGCGTCATCTGTCGCAGTTCGACCGCTGGTTCCCGCTGCTCCGCAATTGTTCTTGCCTCCCGCTCGGCGGCCGCCGCAAACAGCGGCAAAGGTTCGTCACGGAGTGCCTTGATCGCCCACAGCGCATCGCGGCGCTCCAGCCCGAGGGATGGCAAAAAGGCGTCCGCTTCGGCCAGCTCTACCAGCGATGCAGCAGGAACGCCCGAGCGCCGCCACATGTCGTCGACGCTGTCGAATGGCTGATCGGCGCGGGCTGCAACGATCCGAGCAACGTCCGCAGTGGCAAGGCCGTGTACCATCCGCATTCCAAGCCGGACGGCATGTCGGTCGGTGTGCTCGACGGGTTCCAGCGTGCAATCCCAACGGGACTGGTTGACGCACACCGGCCGAACCTCAACGCCGTGTTCCCTGGCATCGCGCACGATTTGGGCCGGGGCATAGAAGCCCATCGGCTGCGAGTTTAGGAGCGCTGCACAGAAGACATCAGGGAAATGGCATTTGATGTAGCTCGACGCATAAGCGATCAGGGCGAACGATGCTGCGTGGCTCTCCGGAAAGCCGTAGCTGCCGAAGCCTTCGAGCTGGCTGAAGGTCTTCTCCGCGAACTCCGGCGTATAGCCGTTGCGGACCATCCCGTTCACAAGCTTGTCCTTGAAGCGGCTCACGCCTCCGGTGAACTTGAAAGTAGCCATGCTCTTTCTAAGCTGATCCGCCTCACCGCCGGTGAAACCGGCACAAACCATGGCCACCTTCATGGCCGATTCCTGAAACAGCGGCACCCCAAGTGTTTTATGAAGCACCGCTTCCAGTTCGGGCGTCGGATATTCGACCTTCTCCTTGCCCTCCCGGCGACGAAGATAGGGATGCACCATGTCGCCTTGGATCGGACCGGGCCGGACAATGGCGACCTGGATGACAAGGTCGTAGAAGGTTCGAGGCTTTAGGCGCGGCAGCATCGACATCTGCGCGCGGCTCTCGATCTGGAAAGTGCCGAGCGTGTCGGCCTTCCGGATCATCGCATAGGTCTTGGGCTCCTCCTGCGGGATCGTCGCGAGATCGAGATCGATGTCCTTCTCCTGGGTAAGGAACGCAAAGCTCTTGGCCATACAGGTCAGCATACCGAGCGCCAACACGTCCACCTTCATGAACTTCAGAGCTTCGACATCGTCCTTGTCCCATTCGATGACCTGGCGATCCACCATGGAGGCCGGCTCGATCGGCACCAGGTCGTCGAGCCGGTCATGGGTAAGCACGAAGCCGCCCGGGTGCTGGCCGAGATGGCGTGGGGCCCCCATCAGTTGTTGCGCCAGTTGAAGCGTCAATGCGAGACGGCGGTCGTCGGGATTGAGATTGAGGTCCCTGACCTGCTTTTCGCCTACGGCTTCTGACCATGCCCAGACACCTGAAGACAGAGTCTTGATTAGGTCCTCGGGCAGGCCCAGCGCCTTACCGACATCCCGGATGGCACCCTTTGTGCGATAGCGCGTCACGGTCGCGCAGAGTGCGGCCTTGTTGCGGCCATAGGTCTCGTAAATCCATTGGATGACCTCCTCGCGGCGTTCGTGCTCGAAGTCGACGTCGATGTCTGGAGGTTCGTCGCGTTCCTGGCTGACGAAACGCTCGAAGAGGAGGTCGTTGGTATCGGGATCGATTGACGTGATGCCGAGAACAAAACAGACGGCCGAGTTCGCTGCAGAACCGCGTCCTTGACAGAGGATGCCTTGAGATCGGGCGTACCGAACGATGGAATAAACCGTCAAAAAATAGGGAGCGTATCGCATGGTCTCGATCAGCGCGAGTTCATGCCGGATGGTCTTCTCGACGTGAGCTGGAAGGCCCTCCGGATAGCGGCTCGGCACGCATTCCCAGACAAACTGCTCAAGCGATTGCTGGGTCGTCTTGCCGGGAACGATGGCCTCCTCCGGATATTGGTATGTCAACTCTTCCATGCTGAAGCGACAGCGCTCGACGATTTCAATCGTTCGAGCGAGCGCTTCGCGATACCGCGAGAAAAGCCGTTCCATTTCGGCCGGCGGTTTCAAAAACCGGTCCGCATGGCGCTCGCGTTCAAATCCAATATCGTCAATTGTCACGCGCGTTCTGATACAGGTCACAACATCCTGAAGCTGGCGGCGGGACGGCTCATGGAACAGCACGTCATTGGTGACGACGGTCTTGACCTTATGCCGAACTGCCATGTTCGAAATCTCGTGCAGGCGAACCTGGTCGTTCGGTCGACGGCGCAGGCATAGTGAAACATAGGCCCGGTCTCCGAAAACTTCGGACATCTTTCGGAGTTGGATAGCGCAGGTCTCATCCGGCAGATCGGGAACAAGCATGCCGAGCAAGCCCTCGGCGTAGAGTGCAACGTCTTCAAGGTTCAGAATGCACTTCGCCTTGCCGCCGCGCGACTTGCCGAGGGTCAGCAGCCGCGTCAAACGCGAATAGGCCGCACGATCCGTCGGGTAGACCAGGATCGACATGCCGTCCTGCAGATCAAGGCGGCAGCCGACGACCATGCGGACACCGGTCGCTCGCGACGCTTCCAGTGCTCGAACGATACCGGCCAAGGAGTTCCGGTCGACAATGCCGAGAGCTTCGATGCCGAGTTCCTTGGCGGTGGCAAACAGCTCGTCGGACGAGGATGCGCCACGCAGGAAGCTGAAATGCGTTGTGACCTGGAGTTCGGCGTATCTCATGCGAAAGTCCCGTGAATAAACCACCGATGGGAGCCCGTGTCCGCGTCAACGCCGTCACCTGATCGGTAAATCCAGTAACGCTCGCCGGTCTCGTCCTCGACGGTGAAATAGTCGCGGACGGCGGTCCATTCGGATGTTCGCAGCCACCATTCCCCGAAGATGCGCTCGGGTCCGTCAGCTCGCTTCACACGCCGACGCTTGCCGCGCCAAGTAAAGGAAACGGGAGGATGGTCGGGGAGCAGCGCGATCACCTCGATGAGTTCCGGGCGGTCCAACAGGCGCACCGGGCGCGGCCAGATCATCGGCCACGTCTGGCCGTCTTCCTCGGCAACCGGTGAGACCCGCTGTACCGAGCGCTCCGGAACGTCGCTGGCCACTGGTGCCAGACGATAAATGCGTTGTGTTCCACGGTTACCCAATACGTCGATCAGCGAGGTAACGTCGACGTCGGCAGCCTCCACAAGACCGGAAACCATCTGCCTGTCCTTCAGCGGCTCGACCATCGTTGCGGCAAGGCTGAGCTTCTCGATACCGAAGCCGGGATCGATCCTCTCGATGCGATCATGGAGGAGTTTCGTCAGCCAGACGACATCTCGCACCGGCTTTGCCGTCCCCGCCCGCAGCGCCTGAATGGTGTTGTCAACGCGGTGGATAATGAGATCGGTGCGCCGGACACCAAGCCCCTTAGCCTGAAGTTCGAGACAGAGCTTGGTCACGAGCCGCGAGATGTATTTTCCGATGGTCTCAGCAGCGCCAATCGGCTCGGCGAAAGCACGATGGACTTCGATGATCTCCGGACAGCGGATGGGATCGATGGGCTCTGCTACGCGGCCGAACATCTGATCGAGACGACGGCCGATCTCCGGACCGAAGCGAAGGGACAGTGGCGCACGCGGTGTCGCAGCCAGTTCGCCGACCGTTTTGAACCCGAGCGTGCGCAGGCCGACAATCGTCTCGGCACTCAACCGCAATGCCGAGAGGGGAAGTCGTACAACAGCGTCGGCCGTCTTCCCTGTTGGAATAACCTTCGTCTCAGCCCGCATGGACCGCGCCAGCCCGAATGCGGCTCCCCAGGTGTCGGCAATGACAGCACGTGCTGGCAGACCGCGTGCACGAAACCGGTTCACGAGACCGGACAGCATCAGCTCTTCGCCGCCTTGCAGGTGATCGGCCCCTTCCGTGTCCATGACGATGCCATCAGGAGGATCGGTTGCCACGACCGGTGAATATTGAGACAGCGCCCAGAGCGTCAGGCGTTCGAGTGCAGCAAGATCGGCCGCCGGATCGGCGTCAACCATATGCAGGCCATGGACAAGTGCCTGTGCTTTCGCGCCTGCCATGCCAACGTGCAGGCCGACCTTTGCTGCGTTCTGATCGACGGCCGACAGCCAGCGTTTCGAGCCGCTCCGTGCGACAACGACGAGCGGGCTCTCAGCCGGTATGGACGGATCGGCGCGTCTGATCCGATCCGTTGCCAGCGTCGGAAAAAAGACTGATACGACCCTGGGCATCACATGCACCTACTTCAAAATCCGCACTTTCACCTGCCTTGACCCTGATCAGTTCCGCCAGCCATCGCGCCCGGCCGATACCTGGAACCCGAAGCGGCTCGGACGGCAGAACCGATATTCGCCACCGTGTTGCCGCAGCTGTCGGATGCCCAAAATCTCCGGCCTCGGTCTGCCGCCGCCATCGTCGGATCACCAGACCGATGGTCCCAGACCCTTCGGCGGCAAGTTGAAGGCGGCGCGAAGCTACCATCGGCAACCGGACCAGTTCGGCGACGACAGCTGCAAGCCCTCCGAACCTCAAGGCTTCTTCGAAGGCTTCGAGGACATATTCCTCACGGATCGCTTCGACATAGATGACACGATCAGGGTGGAGGCCGACCTGTGCCAGCGCCGGGGCAAAAAGATCAGGGCGAGCGAGACACCAAACCACCTTGCCCTTGGTGCGGGCCGCGACACCGGCAACAAAAAGCGCGGCTGCGGCCCCATCAACCGACCCTGCCCCACCTCCGGCGAATTCGTGGATCGCGCCATATGCCAGTCCGCCGCCTGGAAGCCGCTCATCGATCTCGGAAACACCAAATGGCAGGACCGTTTTAGGGCGAGCCACCGCGCCTTCGAGATGCTGGATGCGGTCTCGAAGATCGCAGATGATGGGGTTCGCGCCGTTCTGCGCCATTCGAAGCCTTCTTCAAAATCAGGTTTTCATCTAACTCGAAAGCGAGTATGTTCTCTTTTTGTTCCTTTGGGCAATGTGAGTCAATGTACATATGCTGGCGAGTGCTCCGCGAACTGCAACCTTTCCCCATGCTGCTGAAGCGGAAGGACGAATGGATTCAATCTCGTAACGAGGAACCGTCCACAGCCACTGAAAAGTCATCGATAAGAAAAATACCTACGGTGAATTCATCTCGCTCCGCGACGTTGTCGCCTCGAAGAACCAACTCTAAAGACTGGCTGCCCGGGAGCCAGTGGTGCCGTAGGCGGTTGCGGCCGCCCGGTGCATGGCGGCCAGCTCTCGATAGGCCATGCCGACTGTCGGGCGCTGGCTCCCGTTTTTGGGACATCCAAAGCTGGATGTTCCGGGGTTAAAGCCTGCCTCGCTGGGTGCCGGACCTCCGCTCAAAGGTAAGCTCGCGAAAAGAACACCGCGGTCGTTAAAAAGGCGACCGCGAGGGTTAGCACCCGAACGACCGATGATGGCAGCCTACGTCCGATGTGGGCTCCGATCCATCCGCCGATAACGGCTCCAATCGTCATGGGAATGCACTCCTGCCATACGATTGCCCCGGCAACTACGAAGACGACGACGGCGACCGCGTTGGCGGCAGTGACCATCACCATTCTTGTCGGATTCAGGCTCTTGATGGCCCCGCCCCCGAGCGCGCTCCATGCCGCAAGCATCATAAGACCCACCGCGCCGCCAAAATAGCCGCCATAAAGACCGAGAAAGAATTGAACCGTTGCGAGGGTCAGAACACTCGGACGTGCCTGCGTCCGGAATACGGCGCTGACCCTCGGACCTGCCGCCAGCATCAATGTCGCCACCAGCAAAAGCCATGGCAGGAGACCATCGAAAATCCTCGATGGGGTTAGCAGCAATAGAATGCTTCCGGCCACACCACCCACAACCGTCACGATAGCAATGGGCACGACATTGACGCCGCACACACTCCTAACCCCGTCACGGTAGACCCACGAGCTCGCCATGCCGCCGGGAAACAAGGCTAAGGTGCTTGTCGCGTTTGCGGCTACCGACGGCACTCCGACCGATATCAGCGCAGGCAGGGATACGAACGACCCGCCGCCTGCCAACGCATTCATGCTGCCTGCTAACAAGCCAGCAAGGAAAAGAAGCACGAAATCGTACATGTTCAGATCGCCTTAGCACCCAAGCCTGAGTTCGGCCGAGCCTCTTGTCCAATACCGCTGCCACATCGCCGCACGACCTATCCCTGGTGGTCCTCGCAAGTAGAACGGGTCGCGTGCGTGCGTCTTTGAGCGACATCAATCCCGGTTTTGTATCGGCTTACCCTCATAGCGCACCCGAAAATTCCTCCTGTGAAAATCCTGCTCGAAGCAGACGAAGACGAGCTCCAGGTCATTGGCGCTGTCGCGCTTGCCAAGGAGGCTGAGCGTGACAACGATAACGCCGCTATATCCGCGCGTCAGGCGGAAAGCCGCGTTACGGATCTCAGTCCCTCCTGCATCCCCCCGGTCTTCGCGGCGCTCATAGATGACCCAGAAGCGGGCAGCGTCCCAAGTCTGCCGCAGGATCTGGCTGACCTCTGCCTTGAACTCTTCGGCATGCATTGCCGGCCCCCAAGACAATGCCGTCTCGCCCGCATCGCTAACGACATTGAGGTAGCCGTCAGATTGGTAAGCGCCTGACAGTGACCGTTCGATCATCTCGAAAGCCGAGTTTTCGCTGATTGTTGTTTTGAAGAGAATTGCCATGGAATCGCTGCGTGCCACTGCCGATATGTCGGTGAGACGGCGAGACTACTGGGTGTCGCCTGGGCGAGCAACGGAGACTTGGTCGTCGCGGTAATCGTAACGAACGGTTGAAACGCGTCGAGATCGTTGTCCAGCCGACGCTCATTGAGGGCCTGACCACACTTTGGCGAACACGTTCGCGCCGTCTCCAAGCGACCGCGTCTTCTTCAGACCTCGCCAGATTGTGAACTATTGGTAACTTGAAACACAACAAGCAAAGCGCTTTATCCGACCGATGAATCCGAAGCACTTCATCTCGGCAATGAGCATCGCGGCTTTGGCGGCATGCTCACATATCGACCCGCTTGAGACACCCCTCGCCCAGTCATCCATCCAGCACCATACGCCTTTGACCGATCAAGCGGTGATCGCAGACACCGTAGGTCACAGTACCGTCGGTGCAACCGCGCTTGCTTGGGCCAACCCATCGACTGGCAGCGCTGGTGTTATCGAACAGATCGATGCCAGTAACGATGGGCCTGACGGATGTCGCGGTTTTGTAACCAGTCGGCAATCTCTCGAAGGCATCACGCGCTTCAACGGCGTAGCCTGCCCGTCTGGGGACAGTTGGAAACTGGGTAGGTAAAAGGAGTAGCGCTCGACGGCCGGTCTCGCGCCAAGGACATCTTCGCCGCCCTGCTCTCTTCGAACAACGATCAGTCGCAAGAAACGCCATGTCCATCGCAACGGCCCGCCCGCTGCCCGGGGGAAGCCGCTCGGCTGGATCGCGCCGTAACCCGATCAAGGACGATTCTTCTTGTTTTGCCGCGACGGCTTTAAGGTCACAACGGTCCCGCTGCGACGCTTCCGCAAGGTCAGCGCACCCAAAAAGAAGCCGGGCTATCGCATCCTGACGATCCAGAGCATGCGGGACCGTTTTTTTGCACCAGCATCGCGACTCCCTTCACCCCCATTTTCGAGGCTCTGGTTGAGGACAGCTCTTCGCCGAACCGCAGCGTCGCGCAGCAGCCTAGAGTATGCCGGATGCGAGATGCCAACGGGCTCTGGTACGAAACTCCCTCTTGCCGAGCCAAGCGTTCCGGACAAGCATGATTAAACAGTATCCATTGAACGAGGCCCTCAATGTCCCAATCTGCCGAAATTACCCGACCCGAAAATCACTCGGAGACGGCCACTATCACATCGGCCGCGCCATGCGAATTTGAGCTCCAGGTATTCTCGAAGTACGACGACGCTACCGTGGTCGCCTCGGGCCCGACGCTATCGATCGCTGTCTCACATGCACTCCCGGAACTTCGCCACCTAGCTCATTCCCGGGCGGTGTTCGGCGCACGCCGCATTCCGACGCAAGGCCGCACATACGGCAGCTGGGAGCTAATCTTCCCCGAGGATGAGGAAAGACCTACCACCGGATATGACCGCTTCGCCATTCGACATTCCTTCGATTTCGAAGACGAAATCGAGGTGTTCGACGTCTCGGAAGAGTTCGACACGGCGGAAGGCCTGCTGCGTTATCGAGCGCAAGATCTGGGAGACGACGAGAAAGCACGGGCCATCATTGCTGACGGCGTTCGAGAATATCTTGCTGCCGCCTACCAGCAAATGCTTTGGGACCCCAAATCGAAATTGGATATCGCGCAGGAACTCGACGATCTGTTTCTCGAACGAGATTGGACATCGTTTGTTTCTCGTGAAGACCTCAAAACCCCGGAGGTTAGAGTTTCCGATGTGGAATTGCTCGATCCGACCGACGCCGACGAATGCCTCGTCAGATTCCACTACGTCAACGGCGAAAAAAGCGGATGCGAGATCGAGTTCGTCGATATCAAGAAGGGACGGCTGACGGTCCGTAAAAATGCATATAGCGCCCTGCGATCGGCCGTGCCGGCGTTTCGAGGTGATCAGCTTCCCTTTGTGTACAATGCACTTCAAAAGTCGATAGACGCGTTTGCGGATCGGGTTCTTTGATCTCCGGTTCGTGTAGGTCGATCATTATCCATCGGTTTCGACGCGCCGTTGGTACAAGATGTCCGTCAATTTACCGCGACGGCTTTAAGGTCACAACCGTCCCGCTGTCGACGATGATCCAGAGAGTTCGGACCAAATCTGCGGCTTCGCGAAGGGACGATATTCGCTTGGGAAAATGTGACGACGCCTTTTGCCGCGATGTCCAGGCGGACGATTGCATCGTGTTCGGTACCACTTCCAGGGATGCCAGTTTGCTCGCGCAGATCGCGTACCGTGGTCATCGCACGAAGCAACAAGCTCTCGATTTCGCTCGCGGTCAGGCGGTCGACTTCATTCGCCGCCCTCACGAGTTCTGCGACGAACCCCGGTACACTGCTCGTCTCCGAAGTTATCATCGTCCCTCGAATTCAGCGCCGGGCAGCCAACCGCGCGTATAGCCCTTGCTGATGCATGCCTGGGCGATTGCAAGCTGTTCGCACAGCCGTTCGCGATCCTTGAGCAGAGCGTCGATAGTTGCGCGCGGATCCCCTCCGTGCCAGGCCATAGCTGCGTCGACGGGGTTGGATTCGGGTGTCGTATGACGTTCGGCAAGCATGTCGGATCCTTGTCAGTTCACGGAGAGCATGCTCGAAGACAATGTTGCGGCAGCGAAGTGGCCTATGCAACGGCGCGAGCACCGAAAAGCTAGACACCAGAACGAGTCGTAGCAAGGATTCGTTGAACGATCAGCAGGTCATAAGCTGTACGCCTGGAAGAAGACGCGATCGGATCACATGCAGTGCGAGTTCGTCGAGTTCGTCGAGTTCAGTCTGACCTGATTTAGCCTGTCAATGCAATGAGCTCGAAGACGGCGCGTTTACACGCGTGGCAGCCAGCCCGACGTAAGTGCCGATCAGCACGGTCGCCATCTCCTCTACCGAGCGACAACCCTCGTTGTAGAGTTCGATGGCGGCATCACACAAAAACGAGGACGCTTGATCGTCCCACTCCACCTCGTAGTACCGATACCATTCACGGACCGCCTTCGACATCAGCAGGTGGTCGTTCTGTATGCACTTGGACATGCGTTACCCCAAACATGGAGGCGGCAGGCTTGCGTGGCTATGACTGTTCGTTACGAGACAGCGGCGTCGCCCTGATCCCAGATTAGGAAAGCCAGGACACCCACGGGACCTGCCACGTCCGTGGACAGAGCAACGTCGTTCGGCCGCCTAACGGCGGTCAATCTCGGCCTCGACCTTCTTCCGTGAGTTGCCAGCGCTCTTCACGGCCTTCTTGACGGCATCTTTCGAGACGCCCTCCTTCTTTGCTTCGTACTTGACCTCGTGATCCTGGCCGCCGGCCACGCGGGCTCGATCCTGTGCGCGGCCGCGGGATGTCGGTGTCTGTGCCATCGGGCTTCTCCTTCGAATGACGTCCGCAGTAGAAACTCACAATGATTCCGGTGGTTCCCGGGAGATAATGGATGATGATGCTCCGCTTGAAGCGGCTGCGGAATTCCCTGAGCGAGGTGCCCGGCATGGTGCTGGAGGAAGCAGGTTGCTGTGGCTCTCGAACTGAACAATCTCCACCCCTTTCCACTACTGCCGGGCGCAATTCGACCAGCGGAGACGGCGGAATCAATTTGGGAGAGAAATTCCGTAAAGCATTGAAAAATGATTCGTTTTGAGTCGGAACGAATCACCCTGACACGTCTTTGAGTCGCGTATTAATGATTCGGAGTATTGTCATGCCGTCAGGACAACGTGCGCAGTGGAAAGGCTTTCTGAAGTTCGGTGAGGTAAGCTGCGGCGTCGCTCTCTACACGGCAGCCTCGACTAGCGACCGCATCACCTTCAACACCATCAACAAGGCCACGGGCAATCGCGTCAACCGCATCTTCATAGACAGCGAGACAGAGGATCCGGTGCCGAAGGAAGCCCAGACCAAGGGCTTCGAGATCGAGAACGGCCAGTACATCATCATCGATCCCGAGGAAATTTCCGCCGCGATCCCTGAGAGCAACAAAACGCTCGAGATCGAGGCGTTCATCCCGTGCTCCGACGTCGACGACGTCTACTTCGACAAGCCGTACTACCTCACGCCCGACAAAATGGGCGGAGACGCGTTCGCGGCTCTCCGCGATGCGATGAAGAAGTCGATGGTCGCGGCCATCGCCCGCACCGTCCTATTCCGTCGAATGCGTACGGTGCTGATACGGCCGCACGGCAAGGGCCTGATCGCCAGCACGCTCAACTACGACTACGAGGTTCGTTCGTCCCAAGAGGCTTTCGAGGAGATGCCCAAGCTCAAGATCCAGGGCGAGATGCTCGATCTGGCCAAGCACATCATCAGCACCAAGAAGGGCGAGTTCGATCCGGCGACCTTCGACGACCGCTACGAAGCCGCCCTTGCGGATCTGGTGAAGGCGAAGCTGGAAGGCAAGTCGCTTCCGAAGCCGAAGAAGGTCGAGGTCTCGAAGCCCAACGATCTGCTGGCGGCGCTCCGCGAGAGCGCAGGCATGATGAAGCCCGCTGCGGACAAATCGAAACGCACTGCCGCCAACGCCAACACTGGCACTGGGAGGCAGCGCGCCGCGCGCGGGACGGCAGTGAAGTCCGCCGCTTCAAAGGCCCCGCAGCGCAAAGCCAGCTAGGGAGATAGACGATGGCTCCGAAATATTACTGGAAAGGCTATCTCAAACTCTCCCTGGTCACCTGTCCCGTGGCTATGACCCCGGCGACGAGCGAAAGCGAGAAGGTTCGATTCCATACACTCAACAAGGAGACGGGCAACCGCGTCGTCTCCCGGTATATCGATTCCGTCACGGGCAAGCCCGTCAAGGACGAGAACGAAGCCAAGGGCTACGCTCGCGGGGAGAACGACTACGTTATCCTCACCGAGGACGATCTGGATGCCGTTGCGCTCGACACGGTGAAGACGATCGACATCGACAAGTTCGTCCCGGCCGACAGTATCGAGTGGATCTACCTTGAGAAGCCGCATTACCTGATGCCGGACGACGCCGTCGGCAACGAGGCCTTTGCGGTGATCAGGGATGCCATGAAAGCCGACAAGGTTTTCGGCGTTTCGAAGCTCGTGATGGGCCGCCGAGAGCGGGCGGTCGTCCTGGAACCGCGCGGCGAAGGCATCGTGCTCTGGACGCTGCGTTTCGGCGACGAGGTTCGGCCGGAAGAGAACTATTTCGAAGACATCGACGAGCAGGCCGATCCGGATCTCATTCGCTCGTCCAGAAGCTCATCAAGCAGAAGACCGCGCGCTGGTCCCCGGAGATGGCCAGCGATCCCATTCAGACCAGCCTGCTGCGGCTCATCGACGAGAAGAAAAAGGCGTTGAAACCGAAAAAAACGGCGAAGGGGAAAGCTGCCGAAGCCGCTCCGAAGTCGAATGTGTTCAACATCATGGATGCGCTCCGGAAGAGCGTCGAAGCCGATCTCAAAGGCAGGAAGGCCGGGTAGTCACATGCACTTGCTGGAAACCAAGGTTGCACACGAGACAACGGGCTGGCGGATAGATTTCGTTGGCGACGACGGGGAAGCGGTGTCGATCAAGGTCGCGGACGGTCACGCTGCAAGCGAAGACGAGGCCATTGAGCGGGCGAAAGAGGTCATGGTTCAGTTGACGGCATATGGCACGCGTGGCGGCGGCCGGAGCATCAACCCGTACGATGCCGCCAGCAATGGAAACTTTGACGACGACGAACCACTTCTGGACACCCGGCATTAGCTGCCAAAGCTTCGGCCCCCAGATCCTGCAACACCAACGCAAGATCGAAACGCGAAGCCGTAGCGCATAAGTCCTTCCCTCCTGGGGTAGCCGTTGACGCTGCAGAGCGGAAGGCCCATCTACTTCCACATGGCAAAGCCCAAGACCAACGACCATGCTGAGCTCGTCAAGGAGTGGCCGCTATCGACCGCAGCCACGCTCGGATCATCCGTTCGCGCGAAGGGAATTCTCCTGGAAATCCGCGCACGTCTGCCGTTGGCGGTGAGAAAGTCGCTCGAACTCGAGGCGGGTGCGCTGACATTGGCGATGGCTGAAACGGCTAAGAGTGCTTTCCGTGCAGCTTCGTCAGTCGTTTCCAACGCCCTCGAAGACATCGAAAGCCTGCCTGTGATCCCTCGTGAAATCCAGGATATCCTGACGATCTCTTCTACCGAGAGACATCGCTGGCTCAGCGATGGGCGCTTGCCCAGTGCAGGGACGCGTACCGTCAAGCTGCGTGGGCGCGCGAGGAAAATTACCTTCCACGTATTCGACCCGCGCGTGGTGGAGGACATCCTCGACCGAGACCTGGTGACAGTCTGGCGCGAAGAGGATGCTGAAGCTACGGCCGAGATACGACGACGGGCAGCCTTAAAAGCGAAGTTGACGCGTTCGCTGAAGAGCAAGGGCAAGACCCCTTCGAAACCTGATGCCGACCCCGACGATGAGTCACGTTCGAAACCTCTCGGCTGGGAAGAGTTTAGTCGCGATGGGTTGCTCCGCTAAAGCGTGGGAACCTCTGCCGGTCGATGCCTACTGCCCCAATCGTTGCTTCGCTGCTCTTTGCTTCTTCACTCATTCTCTCCGTTCCAATAGTCGCCGAGCATTTCGGCGAACTTGATCGGGTGGGCATCACAGACGTGGGGGCCTCACCCCCACCGGCATGCTGCAACCCAGCTCTCCGGCACTACATTCCCTGGATGAAAAGGGGATCCAGGCGGATCAGCGCCAGTAGGTGCCGTCAGTCCCCGAGGCGGCTAACAACCGACCGCCTCCCTGGAGGAAGATTGCTTGATCGGCACGAGGACTCCCTGCCACTTTGACGGGGCCGGCGCGGTCAGAAACGCGGTCCAAAGACAAAACGTTCTACCAACGCAGCCCTTTGGAGACGATACTGATGTCGTTTGAGGAAACGCCCTTCAGCCCCCTGGCAAACGGGCAAATAAAAAGGCCGGGGCGAAATCGCACCGACCTTTCCAATATCGCTCTTCACACCAGTGCCAGTACATCCGTGGTCAAAAGCAGATAAGCGACTTCGGCAGTCGCGAACGCTCGCGTGGAGCATTCACCAGCAACGCCGATGACCACCAGGTAGTGTCGGATTGTGTTCAATTCAAGCTGCCCAGCAAGAAGCTGCGCCAATTCGACGAACTGCCACCGCGCCGGCGCAACAGCCGATTGCCTGTGGCAACTTATTGTGACCACCAAACCGGCATCAAGGTCACCCCGAACATCACCAATACGAGAGCAAGGTAAACAGTCCATCCAATTGCCTGACGAACCGGTCTAGGCAGGCGAGCAATACGAACCAGCAGACGATTTGCAAAACCTGCCTCTGGGGGGATGTCCCCCTGCCCACGATGATAGCCTCCCTTGTCCATTCGAGCGCTCTCAGTCAAACAAACTAAAACACTAGGGATGATTGGCCGCCCGGCGCACAGGAGTGGTGGCTGCCCGGGGCAAGCAACAACGCCGAGCGACCGTATAAATACGGAATTGCGTAGCAACTGGCACAAGACGTACTATGGTGGCTTGTTGCAAGCGTCTTCCGCGAGTCCCGTGATGCCAAGGCAAACCTCTTTAGACCCACATGACCGAGAACGCAAAGCAACCGCCGCGCGGCTCCGATTTGAGAAAGCTACCGTCGAGATAGCTGCTGAGCACCGTTTTGGCGACCCTGATGTTCGATCCACTGAGATCGAAATGTTGGAAGAAGCAAGTCGGCTCGTCAAAGACGCTCGACCGAACAGCTAACGATCCGATCTGTTGTGGTATTTGCCTCCGCGAATTTCGGGAGCGAGCGATGAAAGATCACCATGAATCCAGACCGAACCCGCCATAGTGCCGCCACAGAATTCCGCCCAATCATGCGTGATAACAAGCGGATGGCGAAGAATGAGATTGTTGGTTCTCCTTGCTGCGGCCCTCTTTCTGACAGCGATGCATGCCCAAGCCCAAGTGAATGTGCCGTATGATCGATACGATGAATTCGATGGCTATGGCTACGACGACCCATATAGCCCGTATCCACCTCCCGACTATTATGAGCCAGCGCCTCGATACCGGGAACCTTTCCGAGAGCGTCGGGAACCGTCAACACGAAGCGCGAGGGGAACCATCATCATCGCTACGCGCGAACATACGCTTATCTACACGACGCCATGGGGCGAGCAGTTCGCCTACCCCATCGCTGTCGGCCGTGAAGGCAAACAATGGTACGGAACGACGCGGGTGGTGTCGAAACGATTACATCCCGAATGGCGGCCGACGGCCAGCATGCGCCAGAAGAACCCAAGGCTTCCGACAGTGGTAAAACCCGGCCCTGAAAATCCGCTCGGAACCCGCGCGATCTATCTCGCTGACGGACTGCTCCGCATCCATGGCACGAACGACCCCTCCTCCATCGGCACCAATGCATCGAGCGGATGCTTTCGGATGTACCGTCAGGACGTCGAGGAGCTTTACGAGATGGTCCAGCCGGGGACCCGAGTGGTCGTCCAGCGGTAATCGGATCGGGCGGCAGGCTGATTTGGACGCATCCAATCCGCGGCGGCGATGACGGGGGTGAGAACTTCAACGTCTCCGTTGACGAGTGTGAATGTAGGGAATTTGATCACGGCATCCTCCTCCCATTGACGTCGTGATAAACCAGGTGTCACCGCAGGTATACGGCGTATGGCTTCGCCAACCGGCCTACTGCCAGGACGCGTCGGTATCGGGACTTCATCCCGTCGGCGATCTCGACTGCTGGAATCAAGCATGCCGTAGACGCACCGAGCATGAACCTGACGGGATCGGAACTTGGATGTTCCATGAAGCGCCATAGATCAATCGATGCCGAGCATGGTTCGAGACTTTCGAGTACCAGAGCTGTGCCGCCGTTGATCTTGCCCGTCACCGGACCGATTCCCTTCGGCAATGGAACCCAGTTACGCTGGTCCTCTGACATCCAACTTGCACACTGAGAAGTTCCGGTCGGAGTGGCACCACCTTCAATAAAAAAGACCATCAGTCCGGGATGGATGCGGCCGAAGTCCTGGACTGCGCCGGGTCTTGCCTTCCATGATTGAAATGCCCAGAGCGTCTGCCCTGCCTCCGCTATATCCTTGGCCTTCCTCGCGACAATGGCATCCGGTGGTTCGTCGCCGTGCCAGCCTACTATGCTGACCACGGCCGGGCCGGAAGGAAGTTTGTCGCTGTTCTCACCTGCGTGGGAAATGGCGGGCGAACGAGGCGAGACAGCACCGACAACAGTGGGCTTCTGGCGCGGCTGCTTCGCCTCCTTTGGCAAATCAATAAACTCCCATGTGCCTGTTCCGCGCAGACCTCGGCCGCCCAATCCGCTGTTGATGGAAAAACCCAGGCGTTCGGCGATCGATACCAGTCCTTCCCGACTCCGCACCTTGAGCGACAGCGCAGGGTGCCATTCTTTGAGGACGTTGAACACAGAGCCGCTGGCGACCCCCTTTAGATCGGATCGCGTTACTACATTTCGCCTCGTCTCCACGGTTTCCCAGATAAAGGCCTCAAGCGTCTCAAGTTCCGAAGCCGTAAACTCAACGGAGGCCTTCGTCATCGTCCATAAGCTCCCTGGAAGTTCCCGTTCCTGAGAATCGCAGACAGGCTCTTGGTGTCAAATCACCCGTTCGGGCGAGAGACCACCCACGCCACCGCCAGCGCTATCCTCTCTCCTTCTGGCGAGCTTCGTTCTGATCGCTACGAGAAATCACCGGCCATCCGTCTGTAGCGTCCAGCTCTAGCCTCACAGTTCGAGCGATGCATTGCCCGTTTAGGTGAATTGACCGCGGGAAACTCTCTGCGAAGCTGTGGCAATTCAGGTGGAGGTTCTTATGGGCGAATGGTCGGAGGCAATGGAAGAAGGCATTATTTGTCCGAGATGCTTCTGCCTCAAAGTGGACAACGAAGGCAACCAAGTCAGTTGTACCTGTCCAGCACCCCCGCCCTTGGGAGTTGCTCCCTTCAAGCCAGGCGTTCAGCGTCAGCCAGAGCACCCGATGCCCCTTGGCCCGAATTGGCTGCCCAAGATATGCAGGTGAACAGACCAACTGTCAGCTAAGGAGCAAGCTATGGCGATCACGAGCGAAAGACTGAGGAAAATGACTCCTGAGCAGCGTGCGAACCTCCACGAAAACGCCAGGAAGCGCATTGACGATGGCGGGCAAGCAATAATTGAGCTGATTGAATCTTCCGGACTGCCGCTCAGCTCCGGAGGCATGAGATTGTCCGACCCCGTCTACCAGAGAATGCAAGAGATCGTCTGGTCCTCGGAAGGAAAGAAGGCTGCTGTCGGAGCGACGCAGGCCGGGCGGCCAGCACTGGCCGGAGTCGAGCCGCTCATCGTCGCGGACCTCGGCGACCGCTACCATCCGCACAACGACGGAACCAAAAGTGCAGGTGGGATCGTGGGAGAACTCATGCGTTTTCTGGGTTACGAACTTGCTGGCCACGCGGACATGCCTGCAGGGTCGGTGGCGAAAACTGCGGCATTGTGGAGACCAAAGAAGGGCTAAACACCGGCTTCAAGCGAGGGACCGTTCGCAGGCGATTACGGTCGGCGGACGTTGGAACATGGGCGAACCAAATCTTATTCATTCTGCGATCGCGACGATCTACGATGCGGCACTGTCACCGTCGAGCTGGCCGAGCGCCCTAGAGCAAACTCGAGGTTTCGAGGCAGAGCGAATTGGCGGCACTCATGGGAAGATTGATGCTCTGCTAGTGCCTTACTCCGACGAAAGCGGCGGGCGAATGCTCTCCGCCATGTTGCCCCGCCGTGTGGAATGAAACACGGTGCAAGCCACGCCTCAACACTGCCAAAAGCAGTAAGTACCGCAAGACATCAGGCTGTGACAAGCGATAGCAAGCGATCGCCGCCTGACGATACGGCGTCACGCGCCGCCACGGCAGTCATCACGAAGGCGTGTATCTGCTCGCGCGTGTGATTATGCATCAACTGCACCCGCCAACGACATCCGTTCTTGCCGACTGCGGGATACTCGACGAGGTTTACGATCGCTCCGTTGTTTAGCATGTATGATGTCATTTTCCTCGACAGGCCGTTGGAGCCGAGGACGACCGGAACGATCGCGCTCGGCTGTCCGAGGACATGAAATCCAGCGCTTTGGAGGGATGAGCGCATGTGCATTACGTTGCCCATCAAGCGCTCCCTCCGCCGCTCGCCTTCGGGACTGTCGACGATAGCGAGACAGGAAAGCACCGCGGCTGCCTGCATCGGCGATATCGCGTTCGTGAAGGTAAGAGGACCGCACCCGTACCGGAGCGCGAGTTTCAGCTCCGTCCTGTTCGAGGCAACGAAACCGCCGTTGGAACCGAATGTCTTAGAGAAGCTCCCCATAACGATGTCGACGTTCTTCAAAACACCCTGCAGCTCGAGATACCCACGGCCGCAAGGGCCGATCGCGCCAAGGTCGTGGGCGACGTCGACCATCAGGGTCGCTCCGTACCGGGAGCAGATCGCATGCAGTCCGGCGATATCGGGAACGTCGCTGTCCATGGAGAAAACGGTTTCGATAACGACCAGGATGCCCGCATCCGGGTTTTCGGCCCGGACGCGGGCAAGCCTCCGCTCGACGCCCTCGTTCGAGCAGTGTGGAAATCGGTGAACGTTGCCCGTCGCAGCGTCGGCACCCTCCTGAAGGCAGGCATGTGCAAGAACGTCGATGACGACATGGTCATCGCGGCGAACCAGTGTTCTGATAAGGCCGTGGCCAGCTCCCCAGCCGGTCGGGAACACCGTCGCATCGGCGACCCCGAGAAAGGTGGCGAGCGTCCTCTCCAGTTCGATCGTGATCTCCGTAAGCCCCATTAAGGCGGACGATCCCGCGCTGTGGACTCCATAGCGCTCGGCGGCTCGGTCGCCGCATTGATGACGCGTTTCTCCGTTGCGAGGTTCAGGTAGTCCTGGGATGCGAAGTTCACGCCGGGGAAAGGTTCTCCGTTCCTCGCGTAGGCGACGATTTCTGTGTCGATCCGGGCGGCGGTGTATTTGCTGTAGGGATCGAGGCTGTTCCGCATCCGCGCATCCCACCAGCCCGTCATGGGCTTCCATCGACCAGGGAGGTCGATAGCTGCCTGGTCGTCGTAGTCGGTTGTCACTCTACCAAAGACGTCGAATTCCGCGCTGTCCACTGTGAGGTCCCCCAAGGCCGCATGACCGGGAGGATAAGGTGGAGTTGGGGACAGGTCATATCCCATTTGGGAGCTGAATATGGATTTCAAAAGGTGACAGGATGTGGTGGGCGCGAGGCCAGCCGGAACAGGCATACGGATGTTTTGGTTGATTCCTCAAGCCCGGTGGTTGATGTTTGAGGCACTACAACGAGCAGTCGAGACACACCTCCAGCTCCGGCAATCTCACTGTTCACGACAAATACTTGAATGGCAAAGTTTAATCCGATAAAAAATGTCCTACGTCAGAGGGCATGCATGTATCAGAAGTGGTTTAGCCCAGGATTGGCGGCGCTGGTGGCTGCGGCCCTTTGGTTTGCGGACGAACTTACTAACGGCTTATATTTTTCTGGCGCGAGATTGTACGTTGATCGATGATAGAGTTATCTCTCCGCCGCTATCCCAACTGGCGAAGTTGAGACAGCCATTGACTGCGGGAGAACGTGCTGTCTTTCAGCTTTTTCGCCAACATCTGCCAAAAAACTGGGAAATTTACCTACAGCCTCATCTCAACGGCCTACGTCCCGACTTTGTCCTTTTGAACCCAAACTGCGGTATCGCAGTTTTTGAGGTGAAGGATTGGGACTTGAATGCAATGCGATACTTCACCAAACGGGGCCGAAACGGACCTGAGCTTTGGGCGGAGAGAAATGGCGAAGAGTTCTCTATTCAGAACCAAAATCCTATCACGAAGGTCAACCTCTATAGGAGGGAAATCTTCGACCTTTACTGCCCACGCCTCAAGGAAGGAGCAGGCTGGGCCGCGATCACTGCAGGCGTCATCTTTCCCTTCGCTGATGCGGGTGAAGTTAAGCGCCTTCTCTACCCCTTCCAGCAGGCCCAAGACGGCGGCAAATTCGAGAAATACCAACCTATCAGCGGCATAGCCGAGATATCAGCAGGAAATGTGGGGGCCGTTTTCCCTGAGTCTATGCGCAGCGGATCGCGCGTGATGACGGCCGACTACGCGAGCGATCTGCGGGGATGGCTTGTCGAGCCGGACTTTTCATCAACTCAGCGGACGCCGCTAGTTCTCGATCGGGACCAACTATCACTGGCCGAAACCAGGACCGAAAGTGGCTATCGCCGGATCAAGGGGCCGGCGGGGTCAGGCAAATCGCTGGTTCTTGCAGCAAGAGCCGCGCGCCTTGCTAATGAGGGAAAGTCCGTTCTGGTGGCAACCTTCAATATAACGCTCTGGCATTACTTGAGAGACCTGATTGTGCGAGGTCTCGATGCACCGGAAAAATTAAGAAATGTTCGCTTCACGCACTTCCATCTGTGGTGCAAGCACGTCTGTCACGACGCAGGATGGGATAAAGAGTATGAGAACCTTTGGTCAAATGACCCTAACAGCCAAAGAGATACATTAAACTATGCTTTGCCACTCCTCGCAGAGAAGGCTGTAGCACTCCCCGATTTCGAACGGCACGATGCGATCCTGGTCGACGAGGGGCAGGATTACCTGCCCCTGTGGTGGAACGTTCTTCGCAAGGCGTGCAAACAAGGTGGAGAAATGCTGTTGGTCGCCGATGCTACCCAGGACGTCTACGGTACTGCGTCATCTTGGACGGATGACGCGATGAAGGGGGCAGGCTTCGGTGGGAGGTGGGCGCAACTGGCCACTAGCTATCGCCTCCCTCCTGATGCGCTGAGGCTCGCACGGAACTTCGCTGAGACGTTTCTTCCAAAAGATGCAATTGACCTTCCGGAAGCAGAGCAAGGATCGCTCGACCTTTACCCGTGCCGCTTGCGGTGGGTGCAATGCTCTTCCGATAAGGCCAGCACGGTCTGCTCGAATGAGATACAATCTTTGATGCGCCAGACTGGAAGGCGAGAATTAGCAAATGCCGACATCACATTGCTCACCGGCGATATGCTATCCGGAATGGACGTGGTTACTCGTCTTGAGGAGTACAATATCTACACGGTCAATACGTTCGGGAGCGACCACCGGCGTCGAAAGATGGGGTTCTACATGGGAGACGCCAAGATTAAAGCGACTACCCTACACAGCTTCAAAGGATGGGAGTCTCGCCTGCTCGTCATATACGTGCCCCATGCGGCCCATGCCCAAAGCTTGGCTCTTGTGTATGCGGGCTTGACGAGGTTGAAGCGAAGCCAACAAGGTAGCTGGTTGACAGTCGTATCCTCAGCACCCGAACTCCATGCGTTCGGGAAAGGCTTTCCCGACTATGCTGAGATTGCCGCAGCAACTGCGGTATGAAGACTAAATACCTGAAGACGTCAAAGCCTCTTGATCCGTCCCCGCTCGTCCCTTGCCGGCGGACCCTTGGCGACATAGGCGGCCCGCTTCTCGTCTGCCGCAGCAGCGAGAGCGCCGTCGATCGTCCTTGTCATCAGTAGCATCAGATCGATGATGTCCTGATCGTCGTCGCTGATGGCCAACCGCAAGGACTGCCGATCACCACCAGCCGGAACCAGCATGACGTCCAGCATGTAGTCATCGACGTCGAAGCGGAAGACCGCCGAGAAAATGCCCGCGCTTTGCCAGACGCGTTGCCCTTCCGCCGAGAAGCGATCTGCGAAATACACTGTCAATCGGCGTCCAAAATTCACCCCTGATCGGCATGCAATTTTAAAAATTGGACGCCGATTACCCCGCCAAGGTAGTCAAATTTGCATGCCGAAACACAGCTTGGGTGCGCGGTCGAGGATGGCCGACGCCGACTCCACGAGCTTCCCCTTTGAACCCGGTTTCGGAGAAATCTCAACAGTGAAATTAGGATCAAACCCCGTCGGTTCGCCGGGATATCCTCTGGGATTAGATACAACCCGTGTATCTCCGACCATGTAGTCATTTCGATGGTGGACGTGACCGTGTACCCATAATTCTGGCCCAACCTCGTACAGCAAATCTTCCAAGTCGGAAGCGTAACAAGCGGAGAGTGGATCGTGCCGGAAACCGAGGTCAATCGAACGCGGTGACGGGGCGTGATGCGTCACGACGACTGTCGTTAGCCCTGTCCCTTCGCGCAATCGACTGGCGATGAAATCGCGAGTCTCACGATGTTTCCGCAAGGCGTCGATCGGCTTGAATTTGCGAAACGGTGCCTTGGCGAATTTGATCTTCTTATAGTCGTTCATCCCGTGCGCGGCGTACGACATGGTGACCTCCGGATTTCGGCCAAACAGGCGAAAATCGGTCCAAAGTCCTCCGCCGATGAACCGGACACCACCGATGTCGACGGTCTCGTTCTCAAGAAAATGAATGTTGGGAAAACGACCAGCGAAATCGCGGGCGTCCCGGGTACTTTCCTGGACGAACGCAGAATAAAACTCGTGGTTTCCCGGTACGAAAACCACGGGGATAGCATGCGCCACGGTGTCGGCGAGCCATTGCAGACTCGGGACGATGCCCTTGTCCAGAACGTCGCCAGCGCAAATCATGACATCGGCATCGGCTGGTGGGGTCTGCAAAAAAGGCTGTCCGAATTCCAGATGGAGGTCTGAGAGGACCCAAAGTTTCATGACTGTTATCCTACTGCGGCAGAAAAAAGGAGAACTCGGTCTAGCGAGTGGATCAGAGGGCCAGGAGTGGCTGGCTTGGGTAGAGCCAACCCATGACCGCCTTTCTCATCGAACTCGCCAAGTCATCGTGGTGAATCTCTAATGCGGATTTCGCCTCGTCAGCGGAGAGCCAACCGTCGCTCAAGCGCCATCGGCGATGGAACAAGACATCGAGACGATGGCGTCGGAAATCTTCTGCCATGCTCCGCAGATCGCTGGGCTTTTCTGGCGGCATCGCTTCGGCATCGGGAGGCAGGTCAGACTTGTCGGAGTGCTCACCATTCGGCGTTTGAACCACCCAAGTCTCCTCATCCGCGGCGGTGACAATCGCGTCTATCTGAGAGCGGATGTCGTCTGGCACATTCGCGGCAGCGTCGAAAGCCGCCGTGATAAATCTGGCATCGCTCGCGAAATGGAGGTTCCACTTCGACGGATTGAAGCGCCAGAGGACCGTTTCAGCAGCTTTCGTCCAACACCCCGCTTGCACAAGTCCGAGAGCCTCCAGAACCGAGTATGCGTTGACCGTGGCGCACGCCGGGCCGGCCCCGTTGGCAGCGGCGATGTTGGCTACTGGCACGCTATCGCGGTCGTCCGCCTTCAGCGACAGAACTCGTCTGTCCAACTTTCGGAATCGCAGTTCGCCGTTCTGGTCGGCCACGTAGATCACCGCGATCGAGATATCGTCCCACCTCGGCGGCGGCTCGGGACGTTCGGGAAATCGCCGCGGCTTGGCTCCCCCGACAAATTCGTGCGCCTGTCCCAGTGCAATAAGCGCCGCACACCCGACCTCATAGGCGGTTATGTGGTAATGTTCCCAACCTATCTCGTCCTTGTAAGGTAATCCGTACGACAAATATACGGCAACTGCCCGAGCCCAGGCGGCGAAGTCGTTTGCCTGCTTTTTGTTGTGCAGCTCCATGGCACGCGTCGCAGACTTCGCCATGAAACTCGGCGTGCCGTATATTCCGGTGATCATCAGCCCGATCTCGTGATCGACATCCAGGTCCCAGTGGAGACCCGTCTCGCCAAGCAGTTCGACTTCGGCGAGGTGAGCCTCGGATGCCTCGACTAATCCCTCGAGGAATCGTCCGGGGACCGTGAAGGTCGAGCCGTTCTCGAACTCGACGACGATCCGGCCTGTCGACTGATCGTAGTAGGCACCCTTTGGAGTCGAGTGTTTCAGTCGCCAATATGCGTCGCGCGCGCTCCCGACCACAATGCGGCGTCCCGGCGGGTCAAAGCCGATTTCGTCCAGACCCGACCCAACCGACCTCTCCCGGTCGGGTTCCGTTTTGATGCGACGATAGCGCCGCCTTCCCCGCCCCTTGCTCGCCATCTACGCTCCCGCGCCGCGACGAGGCAGCTTCGCAAGGCTGACCGTTGGCATCCGGTGCCGCCGTACGATCTCGGCGACCTCCTCTCCTGGCAGGACATTTGCTTCCAGAAGACGTTCGACAATGGCATGGAGAGCGGCTCGACGAGATTGAATGATGGACCTCGAGCGATCGAACTCGTTCTGCAAAACCTCGTGAATGCGCCTGCGGAATTCTGGATTGTAGGACCTCAGTCGCTCGAGCTGTTCAGGGGAACCCTCGACGACGAGTGTGTGTCCCATCCCGAGGCAGCCTTCCAACATCGTCGCAAGCTCCGTCGCCCTGTTGAGGTCGGCCGTTTCCGATCCCGAAGCGCCGTCGGCAAAACAACCGAAGACTTCCGTTTCGGCGGCTATGCCAGCCAGGCAGACGGCGATCGCCGCGAGATAGTCTGGCCGCGTCTTTGGCCGGGCACTACTGTGACCGTAGTGGACGTACCCAAGTTGGCTGGATTTGCCCTCAGCCCGGTACCGTGAAATCTTGACCTCACTGACCTCTCCATGGCCGACTTCGATCGAGACGAGGGCATGGCCCGCTTCATGGACGGCAAGAGCACGAACGAAGTCTTCCGGAAGTTCCGTCACCGCCGGCAATTGGTCGATGATATGCGTCCCCGCAAGGACCTCCGAACGGCGTCGCGCTGCTCGTCGTGCGCCTCGAGCGATTTGTTCGATATCGGCACCTGATAGACCATCGGTCGCTGTATCGAACATTTCAGCTTGAGGTTGATCAAGCTCGACCCCGCTGTGGAATTGCAAAATCGAAAGCCGGGATTGAGCATCGGGAAGCGTGATCGGGAACTGACGATCCAGCCGTCCCGCGCGCCGTATCGCCGGATCGAGATCGTCGGGATGGTTACAGGCTGCCACGACCACCACACCTTCTCGGTGGTGGAAGCCGTCGAGGAGTTCGAGTAATCCGGCAATCGCGGCCGTCATGTAGGCCCTATTATGATCACGGATGCTACGATCACCAAAGGTAGAGACTTCATCGATAAATAGGATTGCCGGAGCCTTCGATCTTGCCTCCTCGAAGGCTTTCCTCATGGCTTTCAAGAAGTCATCGAGCGAACCGGCACTCTGCCAGGTCGAGAAAGACCCAACGACGACGGATACCCTGCAGGTGTTGGCCAAGGCACGCACGAACGTCGTCTTTCCGGTTCCAGTCGGACCTGAAATCAAGACCCCATCGTCGACATCCTCCCACCGGATGCGGCCCGTTTTGTAATCCGCCAGATCACGCGCCAGGTCGAACCCCCACTGCACGACCGGACCGTATCCATGCATATCCGCGAGGGTTGGCACACTGATCGTGGGTTCCGGCGCACTGGAGCGCGTCGACGGCAACGCGAGTTGCTGTAGCCTCCGAAGAGAAAGCATCGGCGGGCGTCCTTCCTGGAAGGCCTTGTCCAGCAAGGACCACGGCGCAGAGAGGAGAAGTTCGACATCCTTCTCGATGACCGGCATCCCGAAGCGTCTAAGCGCCGCCTCGACATGCCCCCGGCTCCGCATCGGAACATCGACCACAAAGTCGGCGAAGAGCCTCGCTTCGTCATCCAAGGCTTTGCCGGGCTCCTTTACGAAGATCGCTCGATTCACTCGCAATACTTCCAGCTGGTCGCGGTGTGAGTAGCGTCCGCCCCAGTCACTGACATATGGGCGGGTATCTTTCTTGTATTCTGCGACCCCGTGTAGAAAGACTCGGGCGGCGGCCGTATAGACGGAAAGGCAGGCTTCCTCCTGAAGGCAAACGACGCCCTTGAACCTGGCGTTCTTCTTGTTCCAGGGCCGAAGCGCCGCGGCTATGCCGCAGAAGGCCATGAAGACCGGCAGCGTGATGAAGGTATCGTCGCCGGGGCTACTTGGCTTCCACGGGACTGGCGGCTTTCTGGTAGAAGGCGGCGGCGGCTCGTTTAGAACCTCGAGAAATTCGACGATGTCCATCAATGCGAGTACTCCGACGGCCCATTCTCCCGGAGCCTCTTTTCCCAGTATTCGGAGTCCACGCGCGTTCCGAGTCTGTACCAACGAGACATCGTTCGCGCGATGCCGCGTTCCGGGTCGAGGTAAAAGAGCTCGCTCGAGTACGCAGGTCTTCCGTCTGAGATGTTCGGATGTGCGAGAGGACGGCCGATCAGGCAAGGCACCGAGCGCATCGCCAAAGCCCAGCTGTTCATGGCCGCGTTCGGTGCGATCACATCGACGCGACGATCGATATTATCGAGGTCGTCGGCGAGAAGTCGCAGCTTCTCCACGAGTTCCGCACCTGACGTTCCAAACCACGCGCGGGAAACCGAATCATCATGCTGCATCACAAGCCCTCGAATCATTGCCCTCATTTATTGAGGCGTGCGGAGTCTTATAGACTCCATTTGCGATAATAAAAGACCCTATACGGTATCAATTGACATTTTTTTGGAGGACCGGCTTCTCGGGAGGATGAGAATACCCGCTCCACCCGACGCCCTCCGGGTCGCCCGCGCGCTTATGAATCTCTCGCAGCGCGCAGCTGCCGCGGCGGCTGGCGTGCCGCATAGGTATCTCACGATCGTCGAGACCTCCGACTCGCGGATCGTCACCAACCTCGACTTGGTTGATTTTTATGCCGCGGCGGGCATCGAGTTCCTCGGCGAGGCGTCTATCGGAAACGAGATCACCCGCGCCGGAGCCAGGTGGTCGGCCCCGAGTTCGCAGGATGTCAGCAGGGCGGAAAAGGCGAAATTCCATACCGAGGATGCACGGGTGTCCTTTCGCGCCGCGCGAGCGTTGTTGAACAAAGGGCAGGGTGAGATCGCCGAATTAACAGGCTTGAGCCGAGCCACCGTCAAGAGCCTGGAATCCGGCGAGGCCTGGCAGGGGTCGCACCGGACGCTTCTGACGTTCTACGAATGCGCCGGCGTCGAGTTCCTCGGTTGGGGCGATCCGGTTGCCGATAGGTATTTCGGCATAGGCGTCCGCTGGTCTCCAAAGTCAATTGGGCCGGAATGTGCATCCTATCAGGCTCCGCCATGAGCGCTGGCGAGACGGCACCGCACGAGCACCTTGGAATCCGGCCTTTCGCAGTTACGATCCCGCCCGACGCGTTGCGAGCCGCCCGGGCGCTCATGGGGCTCACACAAACACAAATGGCGGGGGCTATCCGTATCTCCCGTGTATCGCTGGCCGCTTGCGAGATGGGATCGGCGGAAACCACGTTGAAGACTATCGCCGCGCTGCGGGAATTCTACCAAGGGCGTGGCATAAGATTTCTGGGAAGGACCGACTGGACCCATAACGTGGTGCACGGCTCAGGCGCATACTGGCATTACCAGGCGGCAGTGTTACGCCGCTTTCTGCTACCCGACGAAGCGAACTTCTCCGCCGCCAGAGCGCTTTTAGGGCTTGAACGGCAGGAGGTGGCTGAAGACAAAGACGTGCGCCTGACGTTGCGACAGGTGGGGAACCTCGAAAACGGGGGGGCCTTTACCAAGAAGAGCCACGATCGCCTCCGCGATTTCTACGTGGACCGCGGAGTGGAGTTTCTGAGTGTCTTGTCGGGCCGCGGTTTCGTTGGCCTCGGGGTGCGCCGTGCGTCTGTTGAAGTACCCCCGCCGCGACAGCTTTGGATAAACCGTGGCGACCACGTTTTTACGCGGATTCCGACCGCCTGGAGTCGAAAGCGATACAATCGTAGCCGATTTTGACCGGGTTTTCGCATCGTGCTTTCCTCGCTCGGTATCGCCCGAATTAGGAAGGTGAACAGCCATGTCAAAGCGCCCCCCGCGCAGGCCGAAAGGCTCTCGCACGATCTCCAATCCACACGGCGTCTACTCGTACCGCGAGGTCTGCGAGCTGACAACGCTGTCCAGGCAGACCATCTACGTGAAGCGCAAGAAGCGGTTGTTTCCCCAGGGCCGGAAGCTTACCGAAGGCCGGCTAGTCTGGGCGAAAGACGTTATCCACCACTTCCTGGCGGGAACGTGGAAGCCCGACCCGCCGGAGCCGGACGACGACGATGATGACGACGATGACGACGATGACGAGTAGAGAGCGGCCGAGCCGCCCTCTGCCGTCAAGCCGCTCAGGTAAAAAAGCGGCCGGCCTTTTCGAGCCTCAGGGAAAGATCGATCGCGGCGGCCCGCAGGACGGCCACGATCTCCTCCAATCTGCCCTCGAACGTCGATTTCTGCCCCTCGATCCATTGGTGCCGCCACGGGACGTCGTGGAACGGACTGTAGGCTGTAAGCTTCAATCGGCCGCTCGGCCTTCTCCGGTACGTCTTCCACGTGTAGCCAACGAACTCGGCCGCGTTGAACTCCGCCACGGGAACAAAATCTCCGCCGCCCGCATAGGCCAGTTGCTGTATCTCGCTGACCTCAACGAGCGAAAGGCCCAGCGGAACGCCTCCGATGTGGACCACGGTCGGTCGGAGCGGTGCCCAGGGCAGTGGACTGTCGGGGCGTGCCGGATCAGGCTTAACAGCCTCGTCGTAGTTGTCGATCTCGACGCGGATCAGGATTTCAGAACCGCCCGCGATCACGACGGGATGGCCGGACTCCTCGAGCCTGTTGAACAACGCGCTCGCGAACCGAAGGCAGGCGTGCAGCGCCGGGGCCGACGTTGCGATATCGACGAGCAGCCTCCTCTGCGGTTTGAGGAAATAGCCGTCGGAACCGGGTTGAGCCGTCCGGAAGTCATGCTCGGCCCGGCGGACCAGTTCATGCGCCTCATTTTTCGTGCGCGCCGCGGGGGCCGGTATCGCCGGCTGTAGGGCGCGCTTCAGCTTCTTCGGCTTTCGGCGGCGCGCAAAGCCGATGGCATCGCCTGTCGTCCACGACTGGCGCGTACCCGGGCCCGCCGCCGGAAGCTCGGGCACGGGGCCGGCGTTGTCGGTATCGTGTATCCTCCAATAGCCGCGCGAAGGTTTTGGAACCTCCAATGCCGTGCAGACGTAGCCGAGGTAGCTGTCGGACACTTTCAGGCGCGCGGCTGCCTCGACGCCGGGGACGCTCCAGACCAGCGCGTAGAGCGCGTCGCGGGTGATCGTGGTCATGGCCGCCTCCGGGGGGCTTGCGCCGCCTTCTCGATCTTCACCGCGAGGCGGCCGAAGTCATCCCAGGAACCGCCAGCAGGTTCGTCCTCCCAGAAGTCTTCCTTTGAACCCGCGACCACTTCGTCGAGCCTGTCATGCAGCTTCGCCATCGCCAACCGTCGTTGCGGAATTTGGCGGTACTGATCGTACAGCCCCTCCATGCCCTTCCTGCTGTGGCTGAGAATGCCCTCGGCCACATCGTTGGGAACGTCCAAGGCCGATAGCGCCGTCCGGTCGACCCGCCGGTCGTCGTGAAGCACGAAATGCCGCATGACCTTGGTCGGATCGATCTCCCGGAGAGCCGCCTCCGCCCTGGCGCGCAACTCGTTCGTCGCCGCGCCGAAACCGTTGATCGGCGCTTGACCGTGACTCGAGCTGAACACGTAGTCGCCATGCCCTGGAGGCTGGCTGTGGCGAAGGTCCGCCAACAGGTCCATAAGCTGGTCCGAAAGCGGCACGAGGTGCTCGACGAGCTTGCCCTTGACCTTGATGGGAGGCGCTCTCCAGACCCTCCGTCTCGGGTCCAACTCTGACCAGCGCATCCCCGCGACGGCAGTCCTCCGCTCGGCGATCAGCAGAAGGACGATGAAGTACGGTCCGTACGGATACGGCATTTCGCTCGCCGCCTGCCAGTACGCCCGCACCTCCCACGGCTCCAGGACATGCAGCCGCGCGTTCTTCCAAACATCAAAGTCGCCGGCGGTGAGCCCGTCGATCGGATTGACCGCGATCCCGTAGGGCCCCGAGCGCCGGGGCGCGTTGACCCATCGGAAGAATGCCTGCAACTGGTCGCAGAGCAGATAGGCTTGGCTCATCGAGCGGCTGGTCACGCCGTCGACGATCTCACCGAGGTCGTCGCGGGTCACGTCGGCGACAGCCTTCTTCAGAATTTCCGTTGCCTCGGGATTGTCGAGAAGGGTCCGACGGATCACGGCGATGTCGCCGGTCACATGCCGCGTGTATCGCCGGTCTGGCAACCAGGCGATGAAGTCCACAAGGGCCGACCGAAACACCCGCCGCTCCTGAAGGCGTTTCTCCCGCCCTGTCCGCTTTTCTTCTTCCGCCGGGTCGATCCCAAGTTTGATCTTATCGTTCCAATCGCGGGCGATCTCCCGCGCCTTCTCCAGCGACATGAGGCCGAACGTCCCGATCTTCCTGCGGGTCGTCCTGTCGTCGCCCGGGAACCTGGCCATCAGCACGAACACCTTGGTGAGCGTGCCCACCCTGACGACCAGGTTGGCGACCTCGCCGTCGTGTTTGTCATATCGCTTCCCGGACTTGAACTTGGCCGGCTTGAAATTCTTGATAGTGTCCTCATCCAATATACGCGCTCTTTTCATTGCCGTGCTCCAGTGTTGGGCAGCGCGATGGGCGGCAAGCTGCGGAGTTGACCATGTTTCAGCCGCTAGGCGGGAATCAAACCCCTACACCGCAGCGAAGTCAATGATTTCAACTGGTTAGTTCCGTATGTTACCGAATGATACCTCCTGGTTCCGGCTAACCACACTGCTCATAACCGCTTGGTTGGGGGTTCGAGTCCCTCCGGGCCCACCACTTATTTCAATGATTTAGCGGATTTTCGCTCATGGGTCGAAAGGCTCGGGCTACAAATTGGGCTACAAAAAGGCCGCACTTCATTGCCAATCATTAGGTAGCCAACCCTGTATAATCGTCCATGATGCTCGGCAGCTTTTTCGCAACAGTTCGAATGTCTTTGCTGTTTACCGTAGTCATGAGCTGCTCTTACAGCGCAGCGTTTGCGGGACTCACGCGTGAACGGATTGCGAAAATGCGGTCGTAGTGCTGAGCCAGCTCTTCGACGGTTTCAGCCGTCAAGTGCTTAAATTCTTCAATGTAGCGTTTGTCATCGATGAACGTGATCATAAAAACAGGATGGGCGAGCCGACCGCTAACGGCGACGATGAAATCAATTGGGTCATCCGGGGTCTGCTTAGTGAATGGCCCAGCATCCATCCCCGGAACTCTGTGTTCCGGCTTACTGAGATTTGAAAGCGCCCAGGTGCGAAACAAACGAAGCATCATTAAAAGCTCGTGATCGGCTTGGTCGCGGATAACAGTATCGGTTTGTGCACCCACGTAGTCAGATTGGGCCTTCATAACCTCTCTGTTGTGTTCGAACTCCCTACGCGTCAACGCAAGTTCTTCACGTTGTTGTGCAAGCTCTCGGGATTGAATCCACACCGTGGCAACGAGCCAAAAGAATGCGAGCGGAGCAAAAACGCCAGAAAGGTAGGTTCCCCAAGTATCTAAGGTCAGACAACTAAACGTACCGACACACGATGGAGGTGACTTTGCGAGGTAACCTAGCAGCACAATTCCCGCGAACAGCCAGACGGCACTGGCAAAACTAACCGAGACAATTATGGCCGTGCTGTTTGACGGTTTCTTGTCGCGTGCCATTGAAAGGGATCGTTCATTCATACCTATCGACTCTGAACGATCCAGAGAAACACTTATTCGAGTTACTTAAAAGAGCAGTTTAGAGGACCGCACAACTCAATTACGCTATGGCGAAGTCACCTGATTCGTGTCGAATGGTAGGATTCTATGACCTTCGCGACTGTCGCCTCTTTTTTGCTCATGGCGCTGCAAGCTATTCCGTTGGAAGTTTGGGGAGTTCTTATTGGTGGCATAATCACGATGGCCATAACCGCGTATTTTGCAGGGCGGGAGCATCGCAAACAGCGAAAGAGTGAGGCGATTGCGGTGGCGCTCAAAGCGACGCTAATCAACAACAGTTTTTCGCATTTGCTGCACCACATAAAAAGCGCCGACAACAAGGCGAAAGGAACAACCCCCCGCGTCAAGTTTGATTTATGGACACGCATCCCCCTCCTATCAGGTAAACTCGAACCGATAGCGATCGAACCCAACGAATTACTGGTCTTCATAGAAGCGCGCGAATACGAGCTTGTTCAAGAACTGCTGACGTTGACTATGCGCCACAAGTCAATGTGCGATGCCTTCAACGATTTTGCTGACCGCAAAATTGAACTGCGAAGCCGCGTGACTGAAGGAACCGTCAACGGCGAAATAGTTAGCCACAGCACACCGCTTGATGTGACCTCGCAGATAATAGTTATGGAGTTGAATACGCTGACTAAGTCGATAACGGATTTACTCCCACTGTTCAGGCAGGAATCGGCCATCTTGTGCAAGAAACTGACCCCTGCGCTACGCAAGCATCTCAGAGACAAGTCTGTTCCCTATTTCCGCGAGGTCGGCTAGTCCGACATAATATCCAATGCCCTTGACTGTGAGTACAATCGCCTCAAATAACTTTGGGGAGCGAGTGATGCGAATTGCCGTTCTGAAATCGAGAAGATCGTCGGCGCGCGTTTACCAGAAGCCACAACATCACCGACGATGCCGGGCGAAAACACTGCTTTCGCATCCGTCGAGATCCGTCGTCATAGGTCGCGCTGATCGTGAAATCGAACCGCTCGACACCATCGACGAAGACGATGATATCGGAATTGTCGAAAACTGAGAACCAACCGCGAACTGAGTGGTCGCGGCGGCTGGATTATAGGTCGAGATGCGATCGTCGGGCGAGGTGAGGGACATGGCGGGATGCTCTCCCGACATGCCCTATCATGCAAAGGACAGGCTGATTATTCGCCGCCGTCCCTTTGATCTGAAGCCCTGCCGCCGCAGCGAGACCCATCCGAAGCGCGATCGGACGATGTCTGGCAGTTCCCCGCTACAGCGATGGATGGAATGGCAAACGAAAGCAAGATGATCGCAATGATGGTCTTCGTCATGATAGCCCCTCTTGGTTGAAGAGGTCGGGACTAGTACACCTTTTGCGTCTACCTGCAATTGGTAAATTTAGGAATATCTAATATTATATATCTGGCGCATGCGATGGAAAAGCACGCTTCAATTCGGACGCCCTTCGGCTCCGCTCGAACAGAGACGTGAGTAGGTTCCAGCCCCTGTAAATGGTGGCAAACCAACCTAGAAGGGAAAACGCTGTGCTCATTTAATTTCCCGTCAAGCCGAAGGTGCCCGCCCTCAATGTCCAGCTCCTTCGCATTTGATGCCGACCCCGCGTAGACCAAATAGCGAAATCGGCCGGGTGAATGAGACCCCTTTGAACACACTGCGGCTCCCCATATCGTTGTCCAAACAAACGACATCTGTAGGCGTGGCCGAGGCAACCTTGATTGAGGCAGCGAACGCTGGCGAAGGGGTTTTCAGGCAATAACAAAATCTTGATCGGCAACGACAGTTATCGGAACGCCTCATCGGCCCTACTTGCCAGAATTATACGGACACTTTGGACAGTAAGGGGTGGGGAGATGCTTCAAACTCGCAAACTATCGGCAGCCATGGCAGCCGTCTTCGTCATTGCCCTGTCGGCGTCGTCGTGTACCACGAGCTCAAACGACTCGGTGCAGACGGGCTCCGTCGGCTATACCGCTCAGAGCGCTGACTTTGCGCTTCGGCCTGCCTGCCGCGATGGTTTCGGCAACGATCGTCCGTGCAGCTATTAGCGCTGGAAAATGAGAAGTCTGATTGCCGCGATGGTTCGTCTCTGGGGATGGCCAGTATCACACGACTTCTTCCGGCGGCATCATGCCCGATCAACGCACATTTCTAATAGCTACAAGAACGGCCATCGCTCGGCCTGAACCCACCCCCACACGCCGGATTAAGCGGCTGACGCTCATAATAACCGCCATAACCGCCGCCGATCGACGACGTCTGGTCGAGGCTTCCGGATGAAGTGCAAGCCGAAATGATCGTGGCAAGGCTGATCAGCGTTCCGGTCGCGATAAATGCGAAAAATCGGTTCATCTGAGCTTCTCCTCGGAGGGGCACGGCTTTAGCCGAAGTTTGCAATCTACCACGCCATCACGAGGGTATGCGAGGACTTATAGGGGCTGAGCGGCCCCGGCGGCCGCTTCTAACGCCAATGTGATCGTTTTTCAGGCCCAATGCCTCAAGCCATGCACTGTCGCATAACTGTCATGTAAAATTGCCCATTGCGATAGCAGCTTGCGCAAAATATATGCTGCCAGCTAACAAAAAAAAGAATGAGTAAACTGCCATGAGTGCCATACAGAAACTTTTCCACCGCAATCTCCTGACCCGCTTCGTTGCTGGTCTCGGCGCGGTTCCCCAGCGTATTCGCGACGCACGCGAAGAGCGCAAGCCCGCCATCCATCCATCCTTCATGGACGATTTCGGCGCCTGAAGCGCGTAGCGAACCTTTAAGTTCGCTTACCGCGCTTTCGCCTTTGGTTTCGCGCATCTGTTTATCGCGAAACCGCTCCACACATTTGCGCGACATGCTTTGCCCATCCAAGGCATCCGCTCGCCGCCGGGTAAGGTAGTGACCTCATCCCGGCTGGCGCGCATGCTCAGTTGACTACGGGTGCGGCCGGTTCGCCCCAGCTGGAGATAGGCTGGCCGGCCTTGGTCGCCACCCTGACGTCATAGAGCGCGAGTGAAGCCTGGAGCTGCCGCATATCGTTGCAGCGGTTGATGATGCCACCGATATACTCCACGCAATCGCTGGCGCTGCCCTGTACCGAGCCCGTGGCCCAATCCTTGACGATTCCGTCGGCGCCCACCAGGAAATAGGAAAGCCGGTTGTTCTGCGAAATCGTGGAACTGCCGACCAGGCCGGCGAAATTCGTGCCGGTCTCGGTCTGGGCGCCGGGCGCCATATGCCGGTAGATCGTCATGCCGTTCATCAATGGCGTCGCGCCGATCATCGGCCCGAAGGTCGCTTCGGAGCCGGAAAGCCGCGCCATTGGCGACTGGCCAAGATTGGCGACCTCCGCATAGGGCTTGCCCAGCGCATAGCTGGTGTAAGAGCGGTTGGCGGCGTTCTCCGCCTTTTCCGCCACCTGAGAGCACCCCGCCAGACCGATGGCGAGGCTGATCGAAAGAATTGCCATGAAGCGCATGCTGCCCCCTTGCCGGCCGCAGCAGCGCGGCCGCCGTTTGTTCCTTAACCCGCCATATTTGCTATCAGGTTTGCAGGATTTGGGAAGCGGTCGCGCCAAAGCAGCATTGTTTGCTACAGCTTTACCGGCGTGCCGTGTGAGTCCCCTCTGCCCAGGCCCGGGCAGAGGGGGGCGGCCACAGCCGGCGGTCATGATCAAGCCACGGCGGAAAATTCCTTGCGGAACCAGATCCGGTCAACGGGCCGGCCTCCCGCATGCCCGCTGATCCTGCCGAATTCGACATATCCGAGCTTCGGGTAAAAATCCGGGGCCTGGGTCGAGAGCGTGTCGACGCAGGCCGCGACCGCGGCGCGGCGACGCCCTTCTTCTTCGGCCGCCGCCATCAATTTCGTGCCGATGCCGCCCAGCCGCAGCGATTTTGCGACCCACAGATTACCGATGAAAAGAACCGAGAAGGAAACGGACGCCGTTATTCCGGCGATAAGCGCTCCGTTCTCTCGCCAAACGATGGCAAAAGCCTCGCGTCTGATCTCAGCGCTCTCGTTGAAGGCGTTCAGGCCGTCTGATATCGCGGTGGCGATCTCGGACGGGACGGGATCCAGCGTTTCGAACATTGCTTCCTCGTTGTCGATGGTCGCCATATGATAGCGAGCCGTCGGTTCCGGTCCAACCGTTTCGGTTCTTGAGGATCGGCGAACGTCCTGCAGGTTCAGGCTCCGATACAGGCATCCCTGACATTTTTTTCTCGCTACACATGCGCCTGTCTTTTCCGCCGTAATAGCTTCACAATCAACCGACAGAAAGCTCTTCCGGGAAACGACAACCAAGGAATGAAAACATGGCGCCGATCTATACCAGAACAGTCCTGATGACCGCCCTTTTGGCGCTGCCGCTCGCCGCCGCAGCGCCCGCCTTCGCGCAGGAGATGAAGCCGCGCGAGCCGGTGATTTCGGTGACCGGCGATGGCGAATCGTCCGTCGCTCCCGATATGGCCATCGTCAATTTCGCCGTCGTCAAACAGGCGAAAACCGCCCGCGAAGCGCTCGACGAGAACAACAAGGCGATGAACGACGTGCTTGCCGCGCTGAAGAGCGGCGGCATCGCCGAGCGCGACCTGCAGACCTCCGGCTTTTCCATCCAGCCGCAATACAATTATCCGCAGCCGGTCGACGGCCAGCAGCAGCAGCCGCAGCTGATCGGCTACCAGACCATCAATTCGGTCACCGTCCGGCTGCGCGATCTCGCCAAGCTCGGCGCGGTGATCGACCAGTCCGTCAGCCTCGGCATCAACCAGGGCGGCGACATCCAGTTCACCAATGACAAGCCGGATGCCGCCATCGAAGAGGCGCGCAAGGATGCCGTCGCCGAAGCCGTCAAAAAGGCGAAGACGCTGAGCGAAGCCGCCGGCGTCAAGCTCGGCCGCATCATCGAGATCAACGAGAATGTGCCGCGCGCTATGCCGCAGCCGGTCTATCGCGCCACGATGATGAAGGAAGCCTCCGACGCTGCCGTTCCCGTCCAGAGCGGCGAGAACAATTACAATGTCAGCGTCACCGTGACCTTCGCCATCGAGCAGTAAAATGAAAGCGCCGCGCGTCTTTTCAGGCGCACGGCGCTCAAACTGCTGTCAAAGTCTACCGACTTCCTGCTGATTGAGACACGCAACATCTCGGCTCTGGAGATCGGCGAGACCAGCCCCTCATCCGGCTGCCGCCACCAGCCGGATGAGGGGCAGCCATTGGCGCCAACCGGACAGCCGTGGCACAAGACCCACGATGATGCCGGAGGAAAGAGCGCAGTCAAACTGAGCGCACAAAGAAAACCACCCTTGCCGATCCGGGGAGACTGGCAAAGGCGGTTGTGGCCGCCGCATCGGGGAGACGAGGCGGTAATCGACCTTGAGATCAGCGGCGCAGAGCGGGGCAACCGCGCACATTGCCGAAGCTCATCTCATCGGGGCCGCGACGGGTCCAACCCTGGACGATCACGCGGCGCGGCGTGATGTCGACGACGCGGGCGCGGCGGAAGCCGTAATCGCGAGCGAGGTTTTCGGCGAGCTGCGGATTGCAGCCGCGCGACGGACGGCCATAGCCCGGAAGCGGACGGTCATAACCCGGAGACGGACGGTCATAACCCGGAGGCGGACGGCGATAGTCCTGCGGCGGACCCCGGTCCGGCTCGCCAATAATGATATTCAACTGGGCGGCGGCAGGCGCCACCGTGCCGGCCAGGGTACCGGCTGTCAGCATGACGGCAAGACCCGCCTTTGCCAGAAACTGCATCATCGAAAAACCTTTCGTTTGAAAGTCGGGCCGGTCAAGCCGCCCTCCCCATTCGTCCGCATTACGCCGAAGCGTCATTTGGGAATCACTCATACAGGTCAGAGAAGAGACGGCTGAAAGTGTCAGCGTCAAGGCAAAAACGGGGCGGCAAGCACCACATGGGCGCTTGCCGCGGAGTCCTCAGCGCCGGATCAGCGGGCAGCCGCGGACATTCGCGAAGGTAATCCTGTCCCAGCCGCGGCGTTCGCGCCCCGCGACGACAACGACCCGCGGCGACATGCGGGTGATGTGGGCGTCCCGCAGGCCGAAATCACGCGCCTTGCGCACCGCATGCATCGGCGAGCAGCCGCGTATCGGACGATGGTATTGCGCCTCGACGATAAAGCTCGTCTGCGGCCCTGCGGCGGCGGCCGTGGAAACTGTGGCCGGAATGGTGCAGAGGGCGAGCAAAGCGGCAAGCGAAGCCTTGGTCAGGAAATGCGTCATGGGGTGTCTCCGTCGATTGGTATTACCTAAGCTCTCCCTTCAGGGATTGTCTCGACAGTAACCGCCGCAAACTGAACGGTGTTCGAACCGGGCATTCAGTTTGCATTCACAAGAATGAATCCGGTTTCAGGTGCTGAGATGCAGCACGATTTCGCGCCGGTGCGGCCGGTCGCGATGTTCGTAGAGATAGATACCCTGCCAGGTGCCAAGCATCAGCCGCCCCCTGGCGACGGGAATGCCGATCGAGACCTGCGTCAGCGCCGCCTTGATATGCGCCGGCATGTCGTCCGGCCCCTCGGCCCGATGCACGACCCAGCCCATAGAGGGATCGGAGGCCGGCGGCACGATGCGGCGGAAGAAGGAGAGAAGATCGGTGCGCACGTCGGGATCGGCATTTTCCTGGATCAGCAGCGAACAGGAAGTGTGGCGCACAAAGACGGTGAGAAGCCCCTCCTCCCGCCCTGATGCGTTGACGAAAGCGCTCGCCTGGTCGGTGAATTCGTAAAGGCCCTGTCCGCGTGTGGACAAGGTGAGGATCGTCTGGGGCAAGGCGCTCTCCCGTCTTGGAATGACATCTCCCGGGAGTTGGCGCGCCGTGACGACCAAGTCAATGCTTGCCTCACGCAAGTCTACACGCGCCCTGGCAAGGCGGCATCAGAGCTTGAGCATCATCTCGAAGCCGCCATAGATCATCCGCTTGCCGTCGAACGGCATCTGCCATTGGTCGCCCTTGAGCCTCGGATCGTCCATCACCTTGGCATTGATATCGTCACGCTCCTGCCGGGACCGGTAGACGATCCAGGAAAACACCACCACCTCGTCCTCCTTGGCCTGCACGGCGCGGGGAAAGGAGGTCAGCTCGCCATAGGGCACGTCGTCGCCGATGCATTCGACATATTCGAGCGCGCCATATTCCTTCCAGATCGAGCCGGCGAAGGTCGAGAATTCTTTGTAAGCATCGACATTCTCCTTCGGCACCGCCACGATGAAACCGTCGACATAGGACATTGCGCTTCTCCTCCACCTGCCCTCGTTAGCGGGAGAGATAGGAGATCGGTCGGACAGGTCCAGGGATAAAGCGCGCGGCAGCGACGGGCAATCAGGGCCCGTTCACCAGCTTGAGGATGAGCTGCTGGATATTGCCGCCGTCACCCATTTCGATCTTGTCGAAGTCACGGCCGCGCTGGCGCTGCCTGCCGGAAATCTCGCCGAGGCGGCGGGTCAGTTCGATCCGGATCTTCTTGCAATCGGGATCGTCGGCGACGGTGAGGCCGATGCTCGTCGCCTCGATTTCCTTGACCATCTCCTTGATGGTCTCGCCATGCACCCGCTCATGGGCCTGCACGCCTGATATGAAGGCCTGCCAGCTGCTCTTGACGGCGGCCGGCAGCTCGGCCGCCGGCTTCGGCAGCGTATAGGTGATGATCAGCTTCGGCCGGTTGGTCGTGATCACGCAGGCGTTTCCCTGCGGTTCGTATTTCCTGGTCCAGGTCAACTTGAACGTCGTATGCGCGATCACCCTGCCCGCACCGGCTTCAGGCCCTCGCGCCCCAATCGATTCATAGAGCTCAGCGCCCGTTTTGCCTGATATCGAATAAGGCCGCACCTCTTCGACCGCCTGCCACTCAGCCAGCGCCATAGCCGGCACCGACGTGAAAAACGCCGCCAGCACACAGGATAGAAAATTTGTCGTCACGCGCGGCTCCGCCGAATGATATTTGGGGCGAACCTAACGGCAGCGGTCGCCGCTTTCAACGCGTCATGCATGCACTAGCCCTGCAGCGTCTTGACCTTGGTGAGATCGGGGAAGAGCCGCATCCACAGGAGCACGACGACGATCGTGCCGAACCCGCCGACAACGCCGGTGGCGACGGGCCCGAGGGCTGCTGCCATCATGCCGGATTCGAATTCGCCGAGCTGGTTGGAGGTGCCGATGAACAGCGAGTTGACGGCACTGACACGGCCACGCATTTCGTCCGGCGTCAAAAGCTGCACCAGCGAGCTGCGCACGACGACGCTCACCGTGTCGGACGCGCCGACGACGAGCAGCGCTACGACGGAAAGCGCGATATTGGTGGAGAGCGAGAAGACGATGGTGGCGACGCCGAACACGGCGACGGCGGCCAGCATCTTGCGCCCGACATTGCTCTCGAGCGGCCGACGGGCAAGCACGATCGACATGACGAGCGCGCCGACCGCGGGCGCCGCGCGCAGCAGGCCGAGCCCCCACGGACCGGCATGCAGGATATCGCGGGCAAACATCGGCAGCAGTGCGGTCGCGCCGCCGAGCAGCACTGCGAAGAGATCGAGCGAGATCGTGCCGAGCATCACCGGTCGACTGCGGATGAAGGAGACGCCGGCAAAGACCGAGGCTAGTGTCACCGGCTCGCGCTTGGCAGGGCTCCATTGCATCCGGATCGAGATGACGTTGAAACTCGCAACGGCAAAAAGCAGCGCCGCGATGGCAAAGGGCGCGACGGGATGGAGGCCATAAAGCAGGCCGCCGAGCGATGGGCCGACGATCAGCGCCGTCTGCATCATCGAGGTCGAGGTTGCGACCGCCTTCTGCAGCATCGAGGCCGGCACGATGTTCGGCAGCAGCGCCGCCATGGTCGGGCGCTCGAAGGCGACGACGGCGCCGAGCACCGTGACGGCGGCAAGGATGCCGGCCGGCGTCAGCCATTGCTGCCAGGTGGCGATCGCCAGCACCAGTGCCGTCACCGCCTCGATCAACTGGCAGACAAGCCCGATGCGCCGCCGGTCGAACCGGTCGGCGACATGACCGACGACGAAGGTCAGCACCGCCATCGGCAGGAACTGGCAGAAGCCGACGAGGCCGAGCGCAAAGGCGCTGTGCGTCTGATCGTAGATCATCCATCCCATGGCGATGCCAATGGACTGGAAGGAGAGCGAGGAAAAAACGCGGGAGGCAGCGAAGTTCAGATAGCCGGGGTGGCGAAGAACGCTCCCCGGTCCTTGGGATATGTCCATTGCGATGTCACCGGCCGGCAGCTTGGGTCCGCCAGCCTTTATAGAGTTTTTGAATGCCGGAACGGTGTTCTGCTCGAATGGACGGCTTGTCAATCGGAATGAGCTGCGCTCACCGGATTGCGTTGGGCCCGGGTCCTTACTCATACAAAATATGGATGGGGCGATATATCGGGTATCAATTTCCGATATGGATCGACTGGCCGTAGCCTCATTGCTGTTACCAAACCAAGAGGCTTTCGATGACCATCGACACCACGGCAAGTGCGCTGACCGCAGAGCAGCACGCAACGCTTGAAACCTTCTACGGCGCCTTCACGCGCAAAAATCCCGATCTTCTCGATGAGGCCGTCACATCAGGCTGGCAGGATATTCCGCTCGCCCCCGGCCAGGGTCCCGGGCCAGCCGGGCTGAAGCCGATCATCCTCGGCTTTATCGAATCCCTGCCGGATGTGGAGATCGTGGTCGACGAAGTGATCGGCTTCAACGACCGCGCCGGCGTTCGCGCCCGTATCGTCGGCACCCAACGCGGCGCGCTCTTCGGCATTCCGGCGACGAACCGCCGAATAGAGATCGCGCTCCATGAATTCCACCGCTTCGAAGGCGGCAGGATCTCCCACACCTGGCATCTCGAGGACTGGTTCGGCATGCTGCACCAGCTCGGCGCCTGGCCGCCGAAGACGACGTCCCTTCATCCGGAGAGCGCGTGATGAAGGCCGCCCGCATCCATGCCTATGGCGCGATAGACGATATCCGGATCGAGGATGTGCCCGAGCCGGTACCCGGCCTTGACGGCGTGCTCATCCGTGTCGAGGCCGCCGCCCTCAATCCAATGGATAACAAGCTGCTTGCCGGATATCTGAAGGACTTCTTCCCCCTCGCCTTCCCTTATACGCTCGGGACCGATCTCGCCGGAACGGTGGTTGCAACAGGCCCGCTCGTCGCCACCGTCAGGCCGGGTGACAGGGTGATCGCGCGCACCGATCCGGCAAGCGGCGGCGCCTTTGCCGAACTGGCGGCCGTGCCTGCCCGATTGGTCGTTCCGGTGTCGGCCGATCTGCCGCTCGCAAGCCTTGCCGGCCTGCCGACGGCTGCGGCCAGCGCCTGGCAGGCGCTGTTCGAGGCCGGAGCCGTCCAGCCCGGCCAGTCGGTGCTCATCCATGCCGGCGCCGGCGGCGTCGGCAGCTTCGCGGTTCAGCTCGCAAAGCGTGCCGGCGCACATGTGACGGCGACAGCCGCTGCGGCCAATCTCGACCTCGTCCGCTCGCTCGGCGCTGACGGGGTGATCGACTATCGCAACCAGGATTTTGCCGCCTTGGCGACGGGGCTCGACCTGGTGATCGACACGATTGGCGGCGAAACGCTGGAGCGATCACTCGGCATCATCCGTCGTGGCGGCAAGCTCATCGGCCTTTCCGCGCCGTTCGACACCGAAGGGCCGAAGGCGCGCGGCATCGATGCGCAATTCCTCTTTCACCAGAGCGATGCCGGCCGCCTGGCTGCGGTGGCGGCACTTGCCGCAGATGGCCGTCTCCGAAGCGTCATCGGACAAGAATTCGCCCTTGCGGACACGGCCGAGGCCTTGCGGTCCCTTTCGAAGGGTGGCGCCCGCGGCAAGACGCTGCTGATGGTGTAAGGCGAGCTGGCGACTTCAGAAGCAGGATCAGTTCGATTCCCCGAGCCGATCCTGTTTTTTCGCCGCAACTGACCCGATCAGTTCGCGGAACCACTGCTGCCCGACATGGGAATCGTTGCGGCGATGCCATGACAGCGCAAAGGAGACCGGCAGCAGCTCGATCGGCGGCTTATGGATCGACAGCCGGGCGCGGCTATCCGAAACGTCGACGATGCCGCGCATCAGCGTGGCGACGAGATCGGTCTCGGCGACGATCGCCGGCGCCGCATACATCTGCGGCAGCGTCAGGCCGAGCCTGCGGCGCAGACCGAGTTCCGAAAGCTTACGGTCGACATGGCCATAACGATCGCCTTCCGGCGATACGAGCAGGTGGTCGAGCGCGACGAAAGTATCGAGATCGAGACCCCTTGCCGCCGCCGGATGATCGGCGCGGACGATCGAAACGAAGCTCTCCTCGAAAAGCAGCCGGGAAAGGATGCGTGGCGACGTGGAAACCGGCACGCCGACCGCCGCATCGACCTCGCCGGCATCGAGCATTTCCACCGCCTTTTCACGGGCGATGAAACCCTTGACATCGATGCTGATATTCGGCGCGGCCTGCCTGATCGCGGCCAGCAGCTTCGGCAGAAGCACGAAGGCTGGGTGTTCGGAGAGACCGAGCCGGAACGAAGCCGATGACGACCGCGGGTCGAAGACGCCACTGAAAGCCAGCGCCTCCTGCGCATGCCGCAGAGATTTTCCGATCGGCTCGGCAAGATCGAGCGCACGCGGTGTCGGCTCCAGCCCGCTCGGGCTGCGCACGAAGAGTTCATCCTGAAAAAGCTGGCGCAACCTGGCAAGTGCAGCACTCATCGCCGGCTGGGTGCGGCCGATGCGGGCGCCGGCCCGGGTGACGCTGCGCTCTGCCATGATCGCGTCGAAGGCGACGAGGAGGTTGAGATCGACCGCTGGAAGGTTATTCATGATGTGGATGATCCCGGTCGACGACTATCGACCGGCAACATGTTGCAAACCCCGTCTAGATGCAAGAACCATGACGCCCTAGCGCGGTTCCCTGGAGATGCTGAGATAGCCGGGATCGAATTCGGCGATTTCCTGCAGGCGTTCCCAGTCGACGATGGTGATCGTCCGGTTCTCCCAGATGAACACGCCCTCGCGCCTCAGCGCCTGCAGCGTCTTGTTCAGATGGACGACGGAAACGCCGAGCACGTCGGCCATCTCGATCTGCGTCAACGGAAACTGGAAGCTTGCGCCCCGCGTCCGCTTCACCACCTGCAGCCGCACGAACAGTTCGCAGACGAGATGGGCGATATGGGCGCGCTTGGAGCGCCGGCCCATGGCGACGATCCACTCGCGGTGGATGGCGCCATCGACCAGCGTGTCGAGCCAGAGCAGCCGCGTCAGGTGCGGCATGCGCTCGGTGATCGTCCTGAGATCGCCGTGATCGGCGAAGGCGACATGGCAGGACGACAGCGCAACGATGCCGTGATCCATCTTCTTGATCGGGAAAGCGTGCAGATCGACGAAATCGCCGGCGACATGCAGTGCGGTGATCTGGCGACTGCCATCGGCCATCACCTTGTAGCGCGCCGCAAAACCATCAAGCAGCAGCGTGCTGTAACCCGGCCTGCTCCCTTCGGAGACAAGATCCTCCCCGGCAGCAAAATACCTGTCTTTGACGATGATTGCTCTGAGATGGCTTTCCTCTTCGGCCGACAAAACATCGCGGCTTCCAAGGTTGAGCAGCAGGGATTCAATCACGGGCTTGCCCGCCGATATTGCTGGAGCCCTGATCCATTTCGATGCGACCTAGATTTTTCTATAAGAATCAATGCTTAGCCTCGGGAACAATTGTCTTCATCTGTGATTTCCCCCTGTAACGCGCAGGAAAGAACATGGCTCGCTACTATTTCGATCTACACAACGGGGAAGGCCCCACGCGCGACGAGCACGGTACCGAGCTCAGATCTCGTGACGACATTCCGAAGGAGCTGACCCGCATCCTGCTGGATGTGGCCCGCGACGAACTGCCCGCGGGTGATCGCATGACGATCGCCATCACCGTTCGCGACGAGAGCGGCGATCCGGTCACGGTTGCCAGCCTCGTCTTCAACAATGAATGGCTCGACGTCTTACGATAGCGGTTGCCGTTTAGGGGCTGCCGCCGGTCACTCCTACGCATCAATCCGACTCGGTCGGTTGGCGCGACGCTAAGACCCGCCTTGATAGCCGGCAATTAAATTTGACATAGTCTTTTGATTGCTTTGGCTCGATCGACCGGCATTCGCAGCTTGGTGTGCCTATCGTGGCTGTTTCGCAATTTCTTCGAGAATCAGCCGGATTTCTGCGAGCGGTCGCCGGCTTTCATCGAAGAGTTCCACCGACATCATGTTCAGAGGTGCAGCCGGCAGACCTTCGGTGGCCATCTCCGCCAACACGCGCCGTGCCTCCGCTTTCGCAGCTTCGATGGATTCAAAATCATATGCCGTCTCGGTCGTCCCGGCGCCATCACGATCGAAGAGCTGAAAATAGAATTTTGGCACGACACATCCCTCGCTAGATGACCCTAACGGTCCGGCGGCAAACATGTTCCGCCGGAACAGGTTCAATGTCATGCCTGCCGTCAGAAGGCGCCGGCTTCCGGCGAGGCCATCTCCTCGATGCCGTCGACACGGTCGGGATAGAAGGCGAGATGGTCCTTGATGCTGCTGACCGCGGCATTCGGCGCCTCGTAGGTCCAGACGGCATTCTTCGAGCGCTCGCCGCCCGGAATGATACTGTAATACGAAGCGTCGCCCTTATAGGGGCAATGGCTGCTATGGTCGGTGCGCTGAAGCAGCGACATGTCCACATCCCTGCGCGGAATATATTGCACCGGCGGATAGGAGGCCTCACACAGCGTCAGCGCATCGCGCGTATCGGCAATCGTCTTGCCGCCAAGCGTGACGACGACGCGGGAGGGATTGTGCTCGACGGTGATCGGATGGTCCGGCCCCGGAATCTTGAACGACTTGTCTGACATCGGGTTCGTCTCCAGAAGCTATCGATCGCATAGAGATAGGGCGGGCATGCCGCCGGCCCAAGGCCCGAACGCAGCTTTCCCTGAAACGCTGCGCCCTCAGAACTCGAAATGCGGCGATACCGGACTGAGCATCGCCGTTTTCGTCGCCGCCGGCCAGTGCCGTACAAGCGCATCCGCAACTGTTTCGACCAGCCTGGCGATGTCGTCGCCGGCGGAGGCATGCAGGGCCTCGGCAACGATCAGCACCGAACGCGTCGTCGCCCGCACCGCCGAAAGCCCGCTCTGCCGGTTCGTCCAGCGCCGCGCATGCGCGTTCTCCCCGCCATCTGCAAAGATCACCTCGTCAGGCTCGGGATGTTCGATTTCGCCGCCAAAGGTCAGATAGGTCTCGTCACCCCTAGCCCGACGAACCTGGAGATCGCCCACGATCTTTTCAGCGTCGAAGACGGCGACCGGAATGGCGAAGGCGAGCGAAATCGCATTGCAGAGATCGATGAGCGGATGCAGGCGCGGCAGCACATGTTCCTGACGGAAGCGGCGCAACAGCGCCTCGGAAGCGCAGCGATATTGCGTCGGCTTCAGCCCCATGCGGGAAAAGCCGCGCCGCCAGGCCTGGATTTCAGGGAATTCGCCTTCCTGCGCTTGCGTCAGCCGGGCCTGGGCGATCGCGTTGAAGTCTGCGATCGCCGCCTGGACATCGGCATTCGCATGGATCCCTCCCGCATGCAGCGCGCCGGCGCGAAGCTCTGGAAAGGCCTGCCATATGGCATCGGAATGGCTGAACTGCATGATCTATCTCCCGCCGGCAAGTTTGACCGTGCGGGTCCCGGCAAAGGCGAGACCGAGCACGGCCGCAAGCACGCAGGCGATGCCGGCGAGCTGGTGGAGGCCGACCGGCTCGCCAAGGATGATGAAGGCAAGCATGACGGCGGAAACTGGTGCAACCGCGGTGAAGAGCGCGGCTTCGGTGCCGCTCACCCTTTCTGCCCCCGCATACCACAGCAGAAATCCGCCGACGGTCGGCACCAGCGCATAATAAAAGACGGCGGCGACAGTGCTTGCGGAAATGTCCTGTGCGAAAGGCGCTTCGAAAATAGCGGCCGGGATGGCGGCAACGATGAAGCCGATGCCGGTCATCAGCGTCGACTGGGCAAGCGGCGCAATCTCCGTCTTCAGCTTTTTGTTCAGCAGGATGAACAATCCCTCGCAGACGACCGCCAGGAAGATCAGTGCATTGCCGGAGAGCGATCCTCCGGCCGCATCCGGCGTGAAGGCGATCGACAGCACGCCAGCCGTCGCAAGCGCCACGGCCACAAGCAGGGCACGCTGCGGCCGTTCGCGAAGCAGCAGAATGGAGATTGCGGCCGCCACCACCGGCAGCGTGCCGATGATGACGCCGGCATCGGCCGCCGAAGTCAGGCTGAGGCCGGAGATCAGCAGCGTCGTATAACCGACGCTGCCGGCCCCCGCCTGGATGAGGAGGATGAGGCGGTCTTCCCTGGAGAGTTTCGGCAGGCGCGCGCCGGTTGCCCACATCAGCAGGAGAAAGACCGGAAAGGCGATGGCGAAGCGCAATGCGGTGGCGCTGAACGGCGGCAGACCCGACGCGATCAGCCTGCTGGCGATCACAGTGCTTCCCACAGTCAGCATCGCCAGCGCCAGATAAACATAACCTTGAACCTGCCTCGACATTCAACGTCTCCTGTTGGATGCGCCGAGAAAACAGCAGGAGCCGGTCGGGGTCTTGAACGAAATTGCAGGCGCAAAGCCGGCGCTCAGAGTAAGGCGCCGGCATAAAGGCGCGGCGACAGACCGTATTTGCGCACGAAGACCCGCGTCATGTGGCTCTGGTCGGCAAAGCCGCTGGCAAAGGCGGCTTCCGCCAGCGGCATGCCCTGAGCGATCAGCCGCCTCGCGATATGGATGCGGGCCTGGACGAGATAGGCGTGCGGCGTCAATCCGGTCGCCTTGGCAAAACCGCGCAACACCTGGAAGCGGCTCAGTCCGCTTTCCCTGGAGAGATCGGCGAGCGAGACGGCGGCAAGCGGATCGTCGTCAATCAGGTTTCGGGCGGCGCGGATCGACGCCGGCACCAGTGGCCGCTCTTCGGCGCCGCCGCGCTCGCGCATGACGTCGGCGACGAGTTGCAGAAGCAGTTCCTCGCAGAGCAGCCCATCCGCCGCCGCGCCGCCGGTCACTGCGCGAAACAGCGTTTCGAAACCGGCGGCGATCGCCGCATTGCGGATGACCGGATGTGGGATTTCCGATCGCCCTGCCCCGCCTTCGCTGATCTCTTGCGACAGACCGGTGACGATGGCGGGGTCGAAATAGAGGATGCGCCACGACCGCCCCTCACCGATCGGCGCACCATCATGCACCTCGTTCGGATTGACCGTGATGATGTCGCCGGCCTCTGCCTCCACCATGCCGCGGCCGCTGAGCGACGACTGCGCACCGGCGGAAATCAGGCCGATGCCGAATTGCTCATGCGTGTGCCGGTCGAAGCTGTGAGGCGTTTCCGCTTCCACCGCTTCGACGCCAGCCAGCGCCGAGCGCAACATCCTGAACTGGTTTTTCGCCATTGTCTGCCCGCAGGTCTCGCCGGGCACTCTGCCAGCCGCATGGGCATGACGCAATCGTTGCAGCCTGGAGGCCTAGAAGAACTCGTCGAGCAGCTGATAGTACTCGAGCCGAGCCGGATCGGTGGCCGGCATGCCATAACAATCAAGGAAGGGCTGCACCAGCGCCTCGCCGAAATTATAGGCGATGCTGCGGCAGGCGAGCGCGATATCCTGATAGCGGTCGGCGACACCGAGGCGGCTGCAATCGATATAGCCCGAAAATCCCTCTTCGGACGCGATGAAATTCGGCAGGCAGGCGTCGCCATGGGTGACAACAAGATCCTCGCCGCCCGGCCTCCTGCTTTCGAGTTCGGTAAACAGAGCCTCGGCACTCTTTCCAAGCCGCGTCTCATCGAAATCGGTCTCGTCGACGATGCCGGCCTGCATCCGCGCTTTTGCCCCGGCGATACGTCTCTCCAGCCGATGATCGAAGGGGCAGGATGCGATCGGCAGGCGATGCAGGTCAAGAAGCGCCGCAGCCAGCAGCCCGACCCGCGCGATCGGCGTCAGCGCCGATGCACTGGCAAGGTCACTCCCGGGGAGCGCGCTGATCAGCAGCCGATTGTGCACACCGTCGCTGTCCTCTGCAATGATATCGGGACAGGACAGACCGGAAGTCTTGAGCCAGCGAAGCCTGGCTGCCTCGTCGGCGAGCTCGCCGAAAGCACCCGTCTCTTCAACTTTCAGATAAAGCGTCGGCAATCCAAGAGCTTCCAGCCGGAAGACACTCGCGGCGGAACGGCCGAGTGCATCGCGCTCGAACCGGTAACTGGCTAGGCGGGCATCAAGTGCGCCCGCTGACAACGGTTGATCCTCTTGAAAAATCGACATGATATCTAGGCCATCGATGCTGGCGCATTATCCCGACCGGACGGGAGACCGCAAGCGTCGCGATCGGTCAGCACATGGGCAGACTGAACAGCCGTCGGGAACCTCAATGAACGGTTTCGGCGGGGGCGGCTTCGAGAAGAATTTCGAAAGCCTCTTCCAGAGCAGCCACCAGAATATCGGTCAACTCGTCGCCCTTGTTTTCCAGGAACAGCGCACTCACGGCTTCGTCCTGACGCTCAAAGAAACGCTCGATCTCATTCGACATATCATTGTCCTCTTCTTCACCGGAATCATCACGGCCATAGGAAGAAGCTAGGTAGGGTTGCTTGCGCGTGGCTTGTTGCGGCGACTCACCAAGAGCGCCATCAATCATGGATAGTCATAAATCGCCCACTCACTTTTGGGAATTACATGCCCGACACCGAATTCAAACGATACAATTTTCGTCGCATTATCGTTCACTTCGCAACTGAACGCCAACTGATGCAATTGCTGGCCGTCAAAGAACGCACTTCGCTTAAGCGCGAGGAAATTGCCGTTCGGCAGATTGTATCGAGGCACCTCAATACGATTAGGATCATATGCCGCAGACGAATGAAGGAGCTGCTCTCTGAGCTCGCTCCAGCAAAGCTGACCACCCCGCGTTTGGCGCGGCAAGTTATTCATCGCCGTCTTGACCGCGCGGTCTGAGACAAAGTTGTCGGTAAATAGCGTCTTCGCTTTCGTGAGCTTATTCGATTCCTTAGCCTCAACGTCTGGTGGCGTTGAGGAGGTTGTTGCCGTCGAATTCGTCGACGGCTTTGCCGGCTCGAAATTCGTCTTTGCCTCATCGTGCCCTGTGGCAGCCGGCCCGTTCTTTTCCGGATTGGCCTCAGCAGTATCTACCTCGGGAAGTTCGATATCCTGCGGCAGCGGATTCGCGGCGGGCATAGTCTCCGGAACCTCCGGCTTTTGGAGTTGCGGCGATTCGACAGGCGGCGTTTCTTCGGGTTTTGGCTCAACGACCGGCGGTTTTGGTGCTTCTGCCTGCTGCGGTATACCCCGCTCGCTTTGTTCCGGCGCTGAATCCTTCTCGGCAAATTCGAAGACCGGGCGGGCGACACGTTGTGGCTGGGGAGCGACGGGCGCTTCCGGCAGCTTCGCAGCTTTTGGAGGCGGTGGCGGCGGTGGCGGTGGCGGCGGAGGCGGTGGCGGTTCCTTCTTGGCCTCTTCCGGCGGCTTCGGCTCCGGTGGCTTTTCCTTGGGCTTGGGCTCCGGCTTCTTCTCCTCCGGCGGCGGAACGAGCTCCACCTTCACGCTCTCGTCTTCGACAGGCTTCGACTCGATCTTCGGCAGCCCGAAAATCAGAAGAGCAATGATAGGAATATGAGCGACAACGGACGCAACGACGCCCCAGCGGATTTCAGGCCGCTGCTTTCCCGTTTCGTGCTGCGTTTCCGCCGGTTCCACGTCTTCTTCTGTCACAGCAGCGATGTGGCCTCTAAAGCCGGCAGCATCAAGCCACAAAAGAAAAAAACCGCGTGATCGCAACAGCCATTTAAAGTGCTACGGCGTCCTTTGCGCGTCCGAAAAGACGCGCTACGCTATAGTGTCATTGGTCGGCGGCTCCATCGTCGGCCACCAGATCATGCGCCTGCCATTCGCTTTGCGGAATGGCATCGCCGATGAGAAAGGCGAAGGAAGCGACCTTGCCGGAGCCGGCATCGAGTTGGCATTTGAACTGAATATTGTACCACTTGCGTTTGCTGCGGAAGGCGCCACCCTTCACCTCGACGCTGTTGCCACTGACTTTCTCCGCCGCCATCGCATAGGGCGCAAGCGCATCCGGCGCCATGGCCGGCTGCGCCGCCCGGCGCACCTGCTCCAGCGCCTCCAGATCACAGAGCTGCAGATTGCGCTCGCTGCCGGCAAGGCCGCGCAGCGCCTCGCGGGCGCGCCGGCCGCGCGGATCTGACAACACCGTGTCCGAAAACAGCTGGCCCGCCTGGACGAATACACCAGGCTTCGGCGGCACCGGAGGGACGGAAGCCACTTCAGGCGACCTCGCGGGCGTCGGCGCCTTCTCCTGATGCGGCGGAGAGATCTCCTGGACCGACGCACTCGCGTCCTTCTTTGCCGTAGTGGGTGCAGGCGTCGCGACCCGCTGCGCTATCGCAGAAGGTTTGGCGACTTCGGGAACGATATCAACCGTAATGCCGTCGTCCGGCAACGGTGCCGGCGGCTCAGGTCTCGGAAGCAGCAGGAGCAGCAGTGCAAGCATGACGGCATGCAGAGCGAACGAGGCGAAAGCGCCCCGCTCGATGCCTTCGTCCCGATTTTCCCACACCAGTGCCATCGCTCAGGAAGCAGCTGTCGGACAATCGAAGGCGGCCATAAAACCCGGGAACGCTTTCATCAAGAGCCCTGCCGATACGCCACGAGGAATTAAGGACAGGGCGACAGTGCCAGTCTGACGCGAGTTGCGCAACGCTTATGATCGCCGATAGCGTTCCTTTGTCGCGATCAACCAAGCGAGCCGATGATCTCTCGATAGGCCGCCTCCGGGAATGCCTTCAGTGTCTGGGTGCGGACATTGCCGCCCATCGCCAGCGAGAGGCCAAACCGCGCCATGACGGCATCGTCAGGCGCTTCGCAGACAGCCACCATGTCGTGGCCGCCCATCGTCAGAAAGAACTGGTTGAAGGAGCCGCCCATGTCGCCGAGCAGCTTCTTCGCCGCATCCAGCCGTTTTGACGAGTCGCGAACATTGCGCACACCTTGGTCCGTCCAGTTGATCAACACAATGTAAGTGGTCATTTTGCACCTCCCAGCGGAGGATTCGCCCGACACGGGCATGCGTCGGTCCTCGCTCGCGCATCGCGATCGATTTCTTCCCCCGTGGCCGGACTATAATCTTGTCACCACCGAGCGACAAGAAAGCCGCCGGGATCATTGGTATTAGGCGTGTCGCCCAAAAGTGTGCGGCAGTGGCGCAAAGATCGAAAGCAAAAGCCGGACATGAAGCCCGGCTTTCGCAATCGTAGAGTTCTTGTCGCCCCTTAGCTGTCGAGGAACGAGCGCAGCTTTCTGGAACGGCTCGGATGCTTCAGCTTGCGCAGCGCCTTCGCCTCGATCTGGCGGATACGTTCGCGGGTGACCGAGAACTGCTGGCCGACTTCTTCGAGCGTGTGGTCGGTGTTCATGCCGATGCCGAAGCGCATGCGCAGAACACGTTCCTCGCGCGGCGTCAGCGAGGCGAGAACGCGGGTCGTCGTCTCGCGCAGGTTCGCCTGGATGGCGGCGTCGATCGGCAGCAGCGCGTTCTTGTCCTCGATGAAATCACCGAGATGCGAATCCTCTTCGTCGCCCACCGGGGTTTCGAGCGAGATCGGCTCCTTGGCGATCTTCAGGACCTTGCGGACCTTTTCGAGCGGCATGGCGAGCTTTTCGGCCAGTTCTTCCGGCGTCGGCTCGCGGCCGATCTCGTGCAGCATCTGGCGCGACGTGCGGACGATCTTGTTGATCGTCTCGATCATGTGCACCGGAATGCGGATCGTGCGGGCCTGGTCGGCGATCGAACGGGTGATCGCCTGGCGGATCCACCATGTCGCATAGGTCGAGAACTTGTAACCGCGGCGGTATTCGAACTTGTCGACCGCCTTCATCAGGCCGATATTGCCTTCCTGAATGAGGTCGAGGAACTGCAGGCCGCGGTTCGTGTACTTCTTGGCGATGGAGATGACCAGGCGAAGGTTCGCTTCGACCATTTCCTTCTTGGCGATACGCGCTTCGCGCTCGCCCTTCTGCACCATATGAACGATGCGGCGGAATTCCGAGATCGAGATACCGGTTTCGGTCGCCAGATTCTGGATTTCCTGGCGGATGTCACGGATCGTCGTGTTTTCGCCCCTGGCGAATTCCTTCCAGCCGCGGGCGGCCAGATTGCCGATCGACTTCATCCAGTTCGGATCGAGCTCGGCGCCCTGGTATTGCTCCAGGAAGGAGTCGCGCTTGACGCCGTAGGATTCGGCCAGACGCAGCAGGCGGCCCTCGTTGGAAACGAGGCGCTTGTTGATGTCGTAGAGCTGCTCGACGAGGGCGTCGATGCGGTTCTGGTTCAAGGACAGAGATTTGACAGCCTTGATGAGCTCATCTTTGAGTTCCTTGTAACGGCGCTCCTGGGCAGTGGACAGCGTGCCGGAAGCCGACAGCCGCTGCTCGACCTGCTGGTCCTGCAGCTTGCGCAGCTTCTTATAGGTCTCGGCGATCGTATCGAGCGTCTCCATTACCTGCGGGCGAAGCTCGGCTTCCATCGCCGCCAGCGAAAGGTTGGATTCGTCCTCGTCCTCTTCCTCCTCCTCGGGAGGCAGGCCTTCGCCGCCGACATCGGTGATGTCGTCGTCGCCGGAGCGGGCGCGACGGGTCTTTTCCTTCTCTTCTGCGAGCTTGCGATCGGCTTCGATCTTCTCCGGGCTCTGGAACTGCGGCGCAGCCTTGGCTTCAGGGCCGGAATAGGTCGTTTCGAGATCGATGATCTCGCGCAGCAGCGTCGTGCCTTCGTTGAGTTCGTCACGCCAAATGATCAGCGCCTGGAAGGTCAGCGGGCTCTCGCAGAGACCCGCGATCATCGTCTCGCGGCCGGCCTCGATGCGCTTGGCGATCGCGATTTCGCCCTCGCGGGAAAGAAGCTCTACCGAGCCCATCTCGCGCAGGTACATGCGAACCGGATCGTCGGTACGGTCGGTCGGTTCTTTTTTCTTGGCGGTCGCCAGCGCCGTGCCGCTCGAAGGCGCGAGTTCGCCGCCTTCGCTCTCCTCGTCGCCGCCGGCGTCGTCGTCGTCGCTGCTGCCGGAAGCACCGGCTTCCTCGGCTTCCTCGTCTTCAATGACGTTGATGCCCATGTCGGACAGCATCGACATCGTGTCTTCGATCTGCTCGGACGTCACTTCTTCGGACGGCAGGACCGCGTTAAGCTCGTCCATGGTCACATAGCCGCGCTTCTTGGCGGCCTTGATCATCTTCTTGACCGCGTCGTCGGAAAGATCGAGAAGAGGGCCGTCGCTTGCGCCGTCGCGTTCGACTTCCGCGTCTTCGTTCTCTTTGACCTTGGTTGCCATTTATATCGTCGCCTTCCTGACGCTATCCAATCTCGCTACGGTGAACGGGCTGTCTCAGGGCCTGACGCGCCGCACGCGCCGCCCTCGAATCACCTTTGCCCACCTAACGGGATGACATTTAAAGCCTGATTAACCACGATTACCGGCACCGGACAGCAAAGCTTTCTTGCTCTTGGATTTCCGGCCATGGTTGCGCGATCCGCCTTGACCCAGTTCACCATTCAACAAGTCGAACGGTGATTCCCACATTTTTTGTTCTCGTCAAGCTTTTCCAGAAAAAAAGCCCACAAAAATACGGAAAAAGCCTTATCCACAGGCTTTGAACCGCGGCAGCGATTGCGAACCCTTATTTAAGATGCGGCGAACAAAAGACAAGGGCAGCAAATATTTTGCCCGCCGTACCCAGTTGTTTCCATCATCTTTGCAGTTGTGCAGACGGTATATGCACCTTTAGAGCGCCGTGCGTCCTTTCGGACGCACAAAGGACGCTCTAACTCTTTCAATCCTCGCATCGTGCTTTCCGAAAATGATTCCGATTCTCGGGCCGATGCGCCGGCCTGAGAAATAGTGGCTAGCGCGCCGCGCCGTCATACGCCTTCACTGTCAGCGCGCCGAGATCGACCGCGGGAATGCAGCGCAGATTGATCGAAGCCATTGCCGCGCCGTCCGGACCCACGCCTTCGCCGAACGGTGCAATGCCGCAATTGGCGCAGAAGTGATGCCGGATGACATGCCGGTTGAAAGTGTAGGTCGAGACATTGTCCTCCGGTGTTTTCAGCACCAGCTTCTCGCGCGGCACGAAGGCCAGAAGTCCGCCCCGCCTGCGGCAGAGCGAGCAGTTGCAGTCGAGCGCCTCGGTGAATTCGCCTTCGACTTCGAAAGCCACATTGCCGCAATGGCAGCTTCCTTCATGGAGCATGTCGTCCTCCCTACATCCAGTCCATCACAACCTTGCCGGAATTGCCTGACCGCATCGCCTCGAAGCCGTCGCGGAAATCGTCGATGCCGATCCGGTGGGTGATGACGGGCGCGAGATCGAGGCCGCCCTGGACGAAAGCGATCATCTTGTACCAAGTCTCGAACATCTCGCGGCCGTAGATGCCCTTGAGATTGAGCATCTTGAAGATCACCTTGTTCCAGTCGATCTCGAAGCCCGCCGGCGCGATGCCGAGAATGGCGATCTTGCCGCCATTGTTCATCTTGTCGATCATGTCGCGGAAGGCAGGTGCGGCCCCTGACATTTCGAGCCCGACGTCGAAACCCTCCGTCATGCCGATCGCCTTCATCACGTCGGCGAGGTTTTCCTTCGATGCGTCGACGACGTAATCGATGCCGAGCTTGCGCGCCAGCTCCAGCCGGTGTGGATTGATATCGGTGATGACGACCTTGCGGGCGCCGGATCGCTTGGCGACGAGCGCGCCCATGATGCCGATCGGCCCGGCACCGGTGACGAGCACGTCCTCACCGACGAGATCAAAGGAAAGCGCGGTGTGCACGGCATTGCCGAACGGATCGAAGATCGCGGCGATCTCGTCTGATATATCATCCGGGATCGGCACGACATTGCTTTCGGGAATGCAGACGAATTCGCCGAAGGAGCCTGGGCGGTTGACGCCGACACCGAGCGTATTTCGGCAGAGATGCCCCCTGCCCGCCCGGCAGTTGCGGCACTTGCCGCAGACGATATGCCCCTCACCGGAGACCCGCTCGCCGACATGATAGCGGGTGACCGCCGAGCCGATCTCGGCGATCTCGCCGGAGAATTCATGGCCGACTACCATCGGCACCGGAATGGTCTTCTGTGCCCACTGGTCCCAGTTCCAGATATGGACGTCGGTGCCGCAGATCGCCGATTTCTTCACCCGGATCAGCACATCGTTCGGCCCAACCTCGGGCACCGGCACATTCTCCATCCAAAGCCCGACTTCCGGTTTCGCTTTGACCAGCGCCTTCATCATGTTCGACATCAACGATATCCCGCCTTGTTCTGGTGCCCGACTTTGCGACTCCCTCTTCTCCCCGTCGGGGAGAAGGTGCCCGTAGGGCGGATGAGGGGGCGGCACGGCACGCCATATAAACCTTACTTTGTTCCTCGCTTACCGCTCGAAACGTCGCTTCGCTCCTCCCCCTCTTCTATCCTGACGGACATCTCTGCCTGGGTCGAGCCACGGGTCTCGACCCGTCCTTGGGACCCCCGCTGGGGAGAAGAGGGAGATGGCAACGCTATTCTCAAATCACACCCAGTTCCCGCCCTGCCTCGGCAAAGGCCGCGATCGCCCGCTCCACATCCGTCCGCGAATGCGCCGCCGACATCTGTGTGCGGATGCGGGCCTGGCCTTTCGGCACGACGGGGAAGGAGAAGCCGATCACATAGATCCCCCTCTTCAGCATCAGGCCGGCCATATCCTGGGCGAGTTTGGCGTCACCCAGCATGACGGGGATGATCGGATGGCCTTCGCCGGCAAGTGTGAAGCCGAGCTTGGTCATCTCTGTGCGGAACAGATCCGCATTGTCGGAAAGACGCTTGCGCAAGGCATCGCCGTTTTCGATGAGGTCGAACACCTTGAGCGAGGCGGCGGCAATGACGGGCGCCAGGGTGTTCGAGAACAGATAGGGCCGCGAGCGCTGTCGCAGCCATTCGACGACTTCCGCCTTGGCGGAGGTATAGCCGCCCGAGGCGCCGCCGAGCGCCTTGCCGAGCGTGCCGGTGATGATGTCGATTCGGCCCTCGACGCCGCAATGTTCGGCGGAGCCGCGACCGTTCTTACCGACGAAACCGACGGCATGGCTGTCATCGACCATGACCATCGCGCCGTATTTCTCGGCGAGATCGCAGACACCGTCCAAATTGGCGATGATGCCGTCCATCGAGAAGACGCCGTCGGTGGCGACCAGTTTGAAGCGGCTGCCTTCGGCCTTTTTCAGTTCCTCCTCGAGCGCCGCCATGTCGTTGTTGGCGTAGCGAAAACGCTTGGCCTTCGAAAGCCTGACGCCGTCGATGATCGAGGCGTGGTTCAGCGCGTCCGAGATGATCGCGTCCTCCTCCGAGAGCAGCGTTTCGAAGAGACCACCATTGGCGTCGAAGCAGGAGGAATAGAGGATCGTGTCTTCCATGCCGAGGAAGGCGGAGATGCGCGCTTCGAGCTGCTTATGCTCCTCCTGCGTACCGCAGATGAAGCGCACCGAGGCCATGCCATAGCCGTATCGGTCGAGCGCCTTCTTGCCGGCCTCTGCCAGCTCCTCGTTGTCGGCAAGGCCGAGATAGTTGTTGGCGCAGAAATTCAGCACCCGCTCGCCGGTGGAAATCGCGATCTCGCCCGCCTGCTTGGAGCTGATGACACGCTCGGATTTATAGAGGCCGGCATCCTTCAGCGCCGAAATTTCAGCTTGGAGATGGGAGAGAAATTGCGAGGTCATGGGGCGGCCCTTCGTGAAGATTTCTCTACAGCGCCGCGCGTCTTTTCAGACGCGCAAAGGACGCCGTAACACTTTGAATTTGCGCATCGTGCTTTCCGAAAATCAATTCCAATTTCGGGCCGATGCGCCAGCCGAGTTAGCATATCACCATCTGCTTGTCTTCTTCAGCGCTGGACCGAGATCAGCACGAACATCGGCCGGTCCAGCTCCTCCGCCCAATCTGGATTGTCGTGGAGCTCATCTTCGTTCGGGCTCCACTCCTCGACATGGCGAATGGCAAAACCGGCCGCGATCAAGGTGTTGAGCGTCGTGCCGAGCTTGCGGTGCTGCTTGACGACACCTTTGGCGAGCCAGTCGGTGGTGCGTGGACCTTCGACGGAATAGCGGTCGAGCGGCCAGATGCGCCGCCCCTCGGCATCGGCCGCCCAGGCCGGGTGGGTCGGCGCCATGAAGATCGGATGCTCGATGGTGAAGACGAATTGCGATCCCGGCAAAAGCGCGCGATGGACCGTCGCGACCAGACCGGCGAAATCCTCGATATAATGCAGCGCCAGCGAGCTATAGGCAAAATCGAAAGAAGCTTGAGCAAGCCTGAGATGCTCGAGATCGGCGATCTCGTAGGTAATCACGGCTTCAGCCGTATCGGCCCTCGCTCTGGCGATCATCTTTTCGGAGATGTCGAGCGCCAGCACGCTTGCTGCACCCTGGCTCATGGCGAAACGCGAAAACCAGCCGAACCCGCAGCCGAGATCGACGATACGCTTGCCGGCAAGATCAGGCAGCAGCGCACGCACGGCCGGCCATTCGGACGCCCCGTCGAGCCCGTGAACGGATCGTCTCATGCCGCTATATCTGGCGAAGAATTCCGGTCGGTCGTAGATATTCTGGGCCATCGGCGCTCCTCCTCCAGAGGCAGCACTACCATGCCCCCTCGCCCGATCTCAAGGATCAGGCGGGCCGTTGTCCTGCGCCAGGATGATCTCCAGGAAGGCATCGCCGTAGCGTTCGAGCTTCGCCTGCCCGACACCTGATATGGCGAGCAATTCCTTGCGGCTGCGCGGCTTCTCGGTGGCGAAGGCGATCAGCGTCGTATCGGGAAAGACGACATAGGGCGGCACGCCGAGCGATTTCGCAATCGCCATACGCTCGGCCCGCAGCGCCTCGAAGAGACTGCCGTCGGCGCCCGATAGTCCCGATTTGCGCTCGCTGCGCTCCGCCTTCTTCGTGCGCCGTTCCGAGGCAGGCCGGTCTTTGCGGAAGAACACCTGTCGCTCGTGCTTGAAGACGGCGCGCGCCTCCGGTTCCAGCTTCAGCGCCCCGTAAGCCTCATGATCGACGCGGATCAATCCCATGGCAAGCAACTGGCGGAAGACCGACTGCCAGACGCGCGCCTGAATATCCTTGCCGGCGCCGAAGACCGGCATTTCGGCATGGCCGAAACGTTCGGTCTTTTCGTTGACATTGCCGAGGAGCACGTCGATGACATGGCCAGCGCCGAAACGCTCGCCGGTGCGATAGATGGCGGCCAGCGCCTTGATCGCCGCCTCCGTGCCCTCCCAGGTCTCGACCGGCTTCAGGCAAATGTCGCAATTGCCGCAATGGCCGGCATGCGCCTCGCCGAAATGGGCAAGGATCGCCTGGCGGCGGCAGGAGGCGGTCTCGCAGATCGCCAGCAATGCGTTGAGCTTGGCGCGTTCGACCCGTTTGATCTCCGCGGCGGCATTTCCCTCGTCGATCATCCGGCCGCGCTGGATCACGTCGGCCATGCCATAGGCCATCCAGACCTCGGACGGCAGGCCGTCGCGGCCGGCACGCCCGGTCTCCTGATAATAGGCCTCGACGGAGCCCGGCAGATCGAGATGGGCGACATAACGCACATTCGGCTTGTCGATGCCCATCCCGAAGGCAACGGTGGCGACCAGGCAAAGGTTCTCTTCTTTGAGGAAGGCATCCTGATTGGCGTCACGAACCGACCTGTCCATGCCGGCATGATAGGCAAGCGCGCGGATGCCCTGACCGTTCAGCCATTCGGCCGTATCCTCGACCTTGGCGCGCGACAGACAATAGACGATGCCGCTGTCGCCCTTGTGGCCGGACAGGAACCGCAACAGCTGCTGGCGCGGCTGGTCACGCTCGACGATCTCATAGGCGATGTTCGGTCGGTCGAAGCTGGTGGTGAATATCTGGGCGGCATCGAGCCCCAGCCGCTCGATGATGTCGTCGCGTGTGTGCGGATCGGCCGTCGCAGTCAGCGCAACGCGCGGCACACCGGGATATTGCTCGCCGAGCCGGCCTAGCGCGCGATATTCCGGCCGGAAATCATGGCCCCATTGCGAGACGCAGTGGGCCTCGTCGATGGCAAACAGCGCGATCTTCTCGTTGGCGATCAGCTCGCGGAAACCATCGGTCAGAATGCGCTCGGGCGTGACGTAGAGAAGGTCGAGCTGGCCCGCCGAAAGCGCGCGGCGAACCTCGACGAACTCCTCGCGCGACAGCGATGAATTGAGTGCCGCGGCGCGGATGCCGAGCTGCTTCATCGCCTCGACCTGATCGCGCATCAGCGCGATCAGCGGCGAAACAATGATGCCGACGCCATCGCGGCAAAGCGCCGGGATCTGGAAGCACAGTGATTTGCCCGCACCAGTCGGAAAGAGCACGACCGCATCGCCACCGGAAACCACGTGCTCGACCACCTGCTGCTGCTTGCCGCGGAAGGAGGAATAGCCATAGACCTGCTTGAGAATATCGAGCGGCGAGCGGCCGGAAGAAAACAGCACGCCGGAAGCGGAAAAACCCGGTTCATTCCGTTCAGTCAGCGACATCAGTGGTTCGCCGCCCCTTTGACGCGGCCAGAAAGCACGCCGAAGCCATCGATGATTGCCTCCTGGTTCTCAAGGCGCACCCCTTCGAAATGCACTTCCTGCTGCGCTCGCATCAGCTGAACGATCGCCTCGCCGTCGCCGGCTTCGGTCGCCAGCGCGATCTCGCGCTCGAGCTCGATCTTCTGCCGGCGCAGCGCCTTCGCCCGCTTGTGGGAGGCCAGCGCCTGGCGGTATCCCTCACGCGCGTCCTCCATCGCCGCCTCCTCGGTCGCGATCCACAGCCGGGCATTGCGCACCTGCTGGTCGAGGCTCTTGATGAGCGGGCCGAAGCCTTCGAATTCCAGCCTTTCGGTCAGATATTCGCGCGTCAGATGCGGGCCGGCGACGGCCGCGGCTGCCCCCAGCATCGCCGACCAGAGCCGCTGCAGCTCGCGGCTGTCATATTCGATCGCGGCGATCTCGTCATAATCGTCGATCATCAGCGAGGGGTGATTGACGACGGTCAGCGCCAGCACGCATTCCCGCAGCGCCGTATTGTTCTGGTGGCCGCGCACCGGGCCTGACCGGGCGAGCCTTTCGGAAATGACGCTCGGGCTTTTCGGCCCTGCCATGCCGGCATTGTCGCGGCCCGTCCGGTAATTGCCATTGCCGTTGAAGCCGCCGCGGCGATCGCCATTGTTGCGGTTCTGGAACTGCGGCTGGAAGAAGGCGTTCAGCCGGTCGCGAATATCCTGCTGGTAGTGGCGGCGCACGTTCTCGTCGACGATGACGGCGACCAGTTGCTTCAGCCGCGCCTCCAGTTCGGCGCGCGCCTCGGGCGTATCGAACTTGCCGGTGTTGATCTCCCGGCTCCAAAGCATCTCGGAGAGCGGCTTTGCCTGGCTCATCACCTTGTCGAAAGGCGCGCGCCCGTCATCGCGCACGAGATCGTCGGGATCCTTGCCGTCGGGCAGAAGCGCAAAGCGAACGGAACGGCCAGGCTTCAGATGCGGCAGCGCCAGTTCGGCGGCGCGATTGGCGGCGCGGATGCCGGCGCCGTCGCCGTCGAAGCAAAGCACTGGTTGCGGCACCATCTTCCAGAGCAGCTCGAGCTGGTTTTCGGTGAGCGCTGTGCCGAGCGGCGCGACGGCATTCTCGATGCCCGCCTGATGCAGCGCGATCACGTCCATATAGCCTTCGACGGCGATGATGGTGCCGGTCGCATTGTCATCCTGAGAATCGCCGCGGCCCGGTCCCTGGATCGCGCGCCGCGCACGGGCGAAATTGTAAAGGACGTTGCCCTTGTGGAAGAGCTCCGTCTCGTTGGAGTTCAGATATTTCGCCGGCGCGTCGGCCGACATGGCGCGGCCGCCGAAAGCGATCACCTTTTCCCGCGACGAAAGGATCGGGAACATGATGCGGTCGCGGAAACGATCGTAGGAAACCGGCACGTTTTCATGGACGACCAGACCGCAGGCCTCGATCTGGTCCTTGGAGACACCCTTGCCGGCGAGAAATTCCTTGAGCGCATTACGGCTGTCGGGCGCATAGCCGAGACGGAAGGTCTCGATGGTGCGCCCCGTCAATCCGCGGTCGCGCAGATAGGCGCGCGCCCTCGCCCCATTCGCCGTCTGCAACTGATCCTGGAAAAATTGTGTCGCCATTTCCATGACGTCGATCAACGAGCCGCGCTCCTTCTCGCGCTTCTCCATCACAGGATCGGCAAGCGGCATCGGCACGCCTGCCATATCGGCGATCTGCTGCACCGCCTCGGGAAAACTCAGGCCCTCCAGCTCGGTGAGAAAGCGGAAATGGTCGCCGGTGACGCCACAGCCGAAGCAGTGGTAGCGGCCCTTTCGGTCCTCGCAGTGAAAGCTCGGCGATTTCTCGCCGTGGAACGGGCAGCAGGCCCAATAATCGCCGCGCGACACATTGGTCTTGCGCTTATCCCAGCTCACGCGGCGCGCGATCACGTTCGAAATCGGAACGCGGTCGCGGATATCATCGAGAAAGGTGTTGGAAAAGCGCATTTATACCTCTTGGCCAACCTCCATATAAGCTGCTTTGCCGCTCCATGCCACGAAACTTGTCATGAAAACCCGCTATTCACAGGCTATGTGGCCGTCATCGGCGGCTCCGGTTATCCGATCAACAACGCGTTATCGCCCCCTGCGACAGGGTGCGACATTATTGTCCCTTCAGAGCCGGAATTCCGCCGGCAGAAAAACTTCAGCAAGCGCAGCGGTCTCTGACGGAGACGAAGAATCCCCTTTAGAAACAAAAGATTAGCACCTCTGATGATTGCACCTCATCAACCTCCGCGCCACCTCCCGAGACTCCGCTTCGACGCCTCCCAAACCGCCGATTCCGGCAATTATTATTTTTTTGTAATTTGAATAAGCCGCCGCACCGCAATAGGTTCGATCTCAACAAAGCGATCCCCGAGCGAAGCACCATCCCTACCCCCGGCGCCGCTTCGCAAGGGTGCCTTTGCAAATACCCTCCGGCTTGGGCTTCGGCCCTGCGTGCCGGTGGAAGCAAAGAGCAAGAAGGCAGGAGCGCCCCCAGCTCCTGCCTTCTTAAATTTTTGGCTCTCCCTGCGACAACTCTCCCTTTGAAATTAACCGCTTATTGACAAAACCATTGACAGGCGGCGCTCGCATGAAAGATGTATGCGCCGAACTCCCTGGACCTCTCCAAATGGCTTTTACCGCGGACAATCTTGCAGCAGACGATCGCTTTCTCGCTGCCATCCTGCATTGCGCCGATCAGATGCTCTCCATCTATCGTGAGAGCCCGCGCATCGCCTCGATCTTCGCCGCGCAGCAGCGCTGGCTGATGGCCCATGCCGGCTTCGCGCTTCATTACGGTTATTCCGACGACGGGAAGAGCGGCGGCCTCTATTCCGGCCGCTTCATCGATTTTGCGGTCAGGAACGACATCGCCAGCCGCAACACGGCCGCGGCCTTCATGCAGGAGATGCTGGCCTATCGCTTCCTGCGACCGGTTCCCGGCCCCGACAAGCGCACACGCTACCTCGAGCCCACCGAAATCGCCGAGCAGCATTTCACCCGATGGCTCGTCGCCCATATGATGATCCTCGACAGTCTCGACGGCGGTGAGCGCGCCGATAAGATCACCGCCGATCCCTCTGCGATGATGGCAGCAATCCAGCCGCTGATCGCAAGGGCGATCATCGGGAGTGAAGCGGTGCGCAATCCGGGCGCCACCTTCAACCTCTTCAACTGGGCAAATTCCGGCGGCCTGGTGATGGATTACCTGATCTCGCGGCTTCCGGAATTTCCAAGGACGGCCGACCGCGTCGTTCTCGGTCCTCTGTCGCTCAGGGAAATCCGTGAACAGTTCATGATCTCCAACACCCACCTGAAGCGGCTTCTGACGCAGGCAGCGACCATGGAAAGCGTTGGCTGGACAGAACCCTCCCGCAAGGGCGACTTCTGGCTGTCGGGCCACTTCATCGGCGAATATTGGAATTATCAGGCGGCGAAATTCGCCATCATCGATGCCGCAGCGGAAGCGGTGCTCGGGCCTGCGGTTCGTAACGAACCGCAGGCAAGGCTCGTCATCTGAGGCTTATCCGTTCAACAGTTCCTTGACGGTCGCCGACGCCTTGGCAAAATCCATCTGGCCGGCATAACGCTCCTTCAGCGCCGCCATCACCTTGCCCATGTCCTTGGCGCCCGCTGCACCCGTCTCGGCGATGATCGCCGACACGTTGGCGCGCACTTCGCTGTCTGAAAGCTGCTTCGGCATGAAATCCTGAATGACGATGATTTCGGCACGCTCCTTGGCGGCAAGCTCCGGCCGGGAATTCTCCTCGTAGATCTTTGCCGATTCGTCGCGCTGCTTTACCATCTTAGCGAGGATCTGCAGGATTTCGTCGTCGCTCGCCTGTTCCTTGGCAATGCCGCGATTGGCGATATCGCGGTCCTTGACCGCGGCCTGGATCAGCCGGACGGTGGAAAGCCGCTCTGCATTCTTGGCCTTCATCGCCTCTTTCAGCTGGGTGGCGAGTTGATCGCGCAGCATGGTCTTCACTCCTGTTTTGATGCCGCTTCATAAACCACGCTGATGCGGGGGATCAAATAAATTGCGCGGTCAGTGCGATAAAGCGCAGGAAAATGGCAGCAATCTCGGCTACAAAGATTGACGCTAAGCGATTGCGTGGCTATTTACCGCCACCTGCACCAAAATTCGTGATCAGGCCTGAAGCGCGCGGCATTGCCGCGTCCACGCGCCTGCGAGATCAAAAGGCGGCGAGCCGCGGCAACGCGCGCACCGAACGCCGGAAACGGGATGAAGATGACCGCGACAGCACCCTGGACAATCGAGAAGCCGACCGCCCTGCTCGTTCTTGCCGACGGCACGGTCATCGAAGGCAAGGGCATCGGCGCCACCGGCAAGGTGCCGGCCGAAGTGGTCTTCAACACCGCGCTGACCGGCTATGAGGAGATCCTGACGGATCCCTCCTATCTCGGCCAGATCGTCACCTTCACCTTCCCGCATATCGGCAATATCGGCACCAACGATGAAGACATCGAGGATCTGACGCCTGCCGCCCGTCACGGCGCCGTCGGCGTCATCTTCAAGGCCGACATCACTGACCCCTCGAACTACCGCGCCGCCAAACACCTCGACCAATGGCTGAAGGCCCGCGGCGTCATCGGCCTTTGCGGCATCGACACGCGCGCGTTGACCGCCTGGATCCGTGAGAACGGCGCCCCGAACGCGGTGATCGCCCACGACCCGAACGGCGTCTTCGACATCGAGACGTTGAAGGCCGAAGCCAAAGCCTGGAGCGGCCTCGAAGGTCTCGACCTCGCCAAGATCGCCTCGTCGGGCCAGTCCTCGCAATGGACCGAAACGCCGTGGGTGTGGAATGAAGGTTACGGTGAACTCAAGGCGACGGAGGCGAAATACCACGTTGTCTGCCTGGATTACGGCGTCAAGCGCAACATCTTGCGCCTGTTTGCAGGCCTCGGCTGCAAAGTGACTGTTGTGCCGGCGGCAACGAGTGCCGAAGACGTGCTCGCCATGCAGCCGGACGGCATCTTCCTGTCGAACGGCCCGGGCGATCCGGCGGCAACCGGTGAATATGCCGTGCCTGTGATCAAGACGCTTGTTAAGACCGATATCCCGGTCTTCGGCATCTGCCTCGGCCACCAGATGCTGGGCCTCGCACTCGGCGCGAAGACCGAGAAGATGCATCAGGGCCATCACGGCGCCAATCACCCTGTCAAGGACCATACCACAGGCAAGGTGGAGATCGTCTCGATGAACCACGGCTTCGCGGTCGACTCGAAGTCGCTGCCAGATGGTGTTGAAGAGACTCATATTTCGCTTTTCGACGGCACCAATTGCGGCCTGCGTGTCCTCGGCAAGCAGGTTTTCTCCGTCCAGCACCATCCGGAAGCCTCTCCGGGCCCGCAGGACAGCCACTATCTCTTCCGTCGCTTCATCAACATGGTGCGTGAGAAGAACGGCGAACCGGCGCTCGCCGAGCGCTGATTTCAAACAATGCCCATTTCAGATGAAGGCCCACCCAAGTGGGCCTTTTTCTTTAATCGCCTGTTGACCTCAACTTAACTTGAGGAACTACAGATCTGCCTGCAAACATTTGATGCGGGAGAAAACCGGATGAACGGCGTTTTCTACAGGATCGACAAGTTCGCCGTGCCGGCCCCGGCGCGCGACGAGTTCCTGATGCATATGGTGTGCACACATGCCTTGCTGCAGGCGCAGCAAGGCTTCACCCGACACTCTGTCCTGGAGCAGGTCGCCGGCCCCGGCGAATTCAACTTCGTGACGATCGCCGAATGGGAAAATGCCGAGGCGTTCGAGCAGGCGCAGGCAGCGGTCGCCGCCGCGCAGGCGACGGCAAACCTTAGTCCGCAGGAAACGTTCGAACGGCTCGGCATCCGCGCCGATATCGCCGGCTACAAGCCGGTCGCAGCCTGACCAGGAGATATCAGGCGCCGGCCGTCACTCCTTCGCGGCGAAGGAGAAGGTAGAAGCGCGCGCAGAGCATGACGGCGGCGGCGGCCAGCCCGACGAGGAAGCCGAACCAGATGCCGATGCCGCCGAAACCCAGCGGGAAGGCAAAGGCCCAGGCAAGGAAGAAGCCGATCGGCCAGTAGGCGATCAACGCCATGATCATCGGCACGCGTGCGTCCTTGAGGCCGCGCAGCAATCCATTGGCGATCACCTGCAGCCCGTCGACGAGCTGGAAAAGCCCGGCAACGACGATCAGCGGCCCGGCATAGGCAAGGACCTCGGGCGCCTCGGCCGCATTGACGTCGAGGAACCAGCTGCCGAGGAATTGCGGCATGGTGGCAAAGAGCACAGAACCCACCGCCGAAATGGCGCAGGCGAGGACGAGCACCGTGATCGAAGCGCGCACCAGCCCCTGATAATCACCCTGCCCGTGCGCGACACCGACGCGCACCGTCGCCGCCTGGCTGAGGCCGAGCGGGATCATGAAGGCGATCGAGGCCCATTGCAGGGCAATGCCATGAGCCGCAAGCTCGATCGTGCCGATATAGCCCATCAGGAGCGAAGCCACCGTGAACAGGCTGACCTCGGCAAGGATGGTGACGCTGATCGGGAAACCAAGCCGGATGACCTCCAGCAGCGCATGCCAGTCGGGCTTCCAGAACCGCACGAAGATCTCGTAGCGCCGAGTCTCCTCCCGCCGCTGCACGAAAGCCAGGATGAAGATGAAGCCGGCCGTCTGCACGACGACCGAAACGATCGCAGCACCTTCGAGCCCCATCGCCGGAAAGCCGAAATGGCCGAGGACAAGGATATAGGCGAAGATCGCGTTCATCACCAGCGTGGCGATGGTGACGTTGAGGATGATACCCGCCTTGCCGATGGCGCTGACCAGCGCCCGCATGACGTTGAAGAGCAGCGCCGGCAGCACGCCGAACTGGCCGATCATGATGTAGCCGTGGGCGAGCTTGGCCACCTCGGGCTTCTGCTGCGCGAAGAGAAGGATCTGCTCCGAATTGAAGAAGGCCGGCTGCATGATCACCCAATAGGCGATCACCACCCACAGACCCATGCGCAGCGACCGGCGCACCGACACGACGTCGCCGCGGCCATAGGCCTGCGCCACCATCGGAATGACGGCGATGGCAAAGCCCGAGCCGAAGATCAGGATCGTGAACAGGAACTGCGCCGCAAGCACCATCGCCGCTAGATGCTCGGCGCCGAGCCGGCCGACGATCATGACGTCGGTGGTGTTGATGCCGAGCTGGGCAAGCTGCGCGCCGATCAGCGGAATGCCGAGCGCCAGCGTTGCACGGAAATGTGCGCCCCAACGATTATCGGCTGTCGGCGCAAGCCTGCGCGTGTCGATCGGCGTGTCCATGACACCAGTCCTGTGATTGAAATATGCGTCGCCGCAGCTTGCGGCGAAATAACATCCGGACTTAGAGCAAAGCCCCGCAAAGAACTACCCCAGATGAGGCAAATGATGAAAAATTCATCATCGCATCAGCGTTTCTGATCGATCAACCTGCCGCTTCCAGCGCCTGGGCAGGCTCACGGACCCGGACCCGCATGAGGAACACGCCGGCGGCCAACAGGATGAACAGGGCGGCGGCAAGATAGGGCGCGCCGGCAAAAGTGACCGGCGCCTCGGGCCGCGTGAAATAACCGAACATCTGCGTGAAGATTAGCGGTCCGAGGATGGTGGTAATGCTGCTGAGGCTGGTGAGCGCGCCTTGCAGCTCGCCCTGTGCCGAGGGCGGCACCATGCCGGCGGCGATGCTGCGCAGCGGCGGATCGGCGACGTTTTCCATGACAGTCGCAACGATGATGACATAGACGACCCAGCCCTCCCAGGCGAAGGCATAACCGGTGAGCCCGACGGCCGAGAAGCAGAGGCCGAGAAGAGCGGTCTTCCACTCGCCGAGCACCGGCACGATCCGCGGCAGAACCAGGCCCATGACGATCGCGGCGCCGATGCCGTAAATGCCGAGCGACAAACCGATCTGTCCCTCGCTCCAACCGTAGCGATAGGTCGAGACGAACGACCAGACCGAGGGATAGACCGCATGCGCCAGGAAGAACAGGAACATGACGAGGCTGACCCAACCGATGCCGGGATAATGGCGCATCTGGCGCAACGCGCCGAGCGGATTGGCGCGCTTCCACTCGAACCGGCGGCGGTTTTTCGCCTCCAGCGTTTCCGGCAGCAGGAAGCAGGCGGCGATGAAATTGACCAGCGATAGCGCGGCCGCGCCAAGGAACGGCACACGCGGGCCGAATTCGCCGAGCAAACCGCCGATGACGGGACCGATCGTGAAGCCGACGCCGAAGGCGATGCCGATCAGCCCGAAATTCTTCGCGCGGTTCTCCTCCGTGCTGATATCGGCAATATAGGCCGAGCAGGTGGCGAAGCTGCCGCCACTGATGCCGGCAAGCACGCGGCCGACGAACAGCATCCAGTAGCTGGTGGCGATGCCACAGATGAAATTGTCGATCGCGAAGGTCAGCACCGAAAGCAAAAGGATCGGCCGACGGCCGAAACGGTCGGACAGGTTTCCGAGCAGCGGCGCAAACAGGAATTGCATGCCGGCATAGACGAGCATCAGCCAGCCGCCGTCAATCGCCGCATCGCTGACGCTGCCGCCGGTCAGTTGCTCCAGATAAGCGGGCAGCACCGGCATGATGATGGCGATGCCGATAATGTCGAGGAAGAGGATGATAAAGACCAGAAAAAGGCCGCGGCGAACGAATTTAGGGTCAAGCATGAGGCATCTCTACAGCGATCGGTTCTGAAAAGACGATCTCGTCGCCAAGAAAGTGACATAGCTCAGAAAGGAAACCGAAACAATCCGTGAACATTTCAAAGTTTTTGATAATGCAGAACGGGAAGTTTATGAGACGTCTCAACCGAGGGGCGCGCGCTGCCGTTCCAGCTTCAGAAAATCGACGAAGGCGCACAATGGTGCCGGCATATGCCGTCGACTGGCGTAATAAAGATACGGACCGGAAAATTCGCTGGCCCAATCGTCGAGGATAGCGACCAGTTGACCGGAGGCGAGGCCCGATTCCAGGAGCTCTTGGAATGAGCTGATGATGCCCAGCCCCGCGACGGCGGCGGCGAGCTCTATCTCGATCGAATTTGACGTAAGCGCACCGCTTGGCGAGATGGCAAAAGTCTCCCCGCCGCGCTCGAATTCCCAGGTGAGCCCGATCCCGCTGAGAAAGCGATGCCGGATGCAGCTGTGCTCCAGCAGGTCACGCGGATGTTGCGGCATACCCCTTTCCTGCAGATAAGCCGGTGAAGCGGCGGTGACATAGCGCTGCCGGCTCGGACCGATCGGCACGGCGATCATGTCGCGCTCGATGCGCTCGTCATAACGGATGCCGGCGTCGAAACCGGCGGCGAGCACGTCGATGAACGTATCCTCGGCGACGATCTCCAGCTCGATCTCGGGATAGAGCTTCAGGAACCGGCAGGCAATGTCGGGCAGGAACAGCCGCGCCGCGACCGTCGGCACGTTGAGCCGCAGCGTGCCGGCCGGCCTGTCGCGGAAATTGTCGAGCGCCCCGAGTGCGGCGGCGACCTCGCCGAGCGCCGGCTCTAGTTGCGCCAACAATCGTTCCCCGGCGGCCGTCGGCGTGACGCTGCGCGTCGTCCGATTGAGCAGGCGCACGCCGAGCCGCTCTTCCAGCCGCCGCAGCGAGTCGCTGAGCGATGAGGCCGAAACCCCACGCTTGCGGGCGGCGGCGCGAAAGCTGCGCTCCCTTGCAATCGCCGTGAAGGCATCCAGATCACTCAAGGGAAGATCGCTCATTGTGCATTTTTCCGTACGGCCTGTTCGACACTATCCGGATTATCGCACAAATACGAAAGCGCTAAAACGGTGTCCGGCAGCGCCGCCCCGGCGCGGACGTCCGATAGCGCGCCGCTCCGGCGCAAAGAAGGAGAAGACAATGCAGACCTATCGTTTGGGAAAGACCGGACCTGATGTCTCGGCCATCGGCCTCGGCTGCATGGGCATGTCGGGCATGTATGGTCCCTCAGATCGCGCAGAAAGCATCGCGACGATCCATGCCGCGCTCGATGCCGGCGTCAACCTGCTCGACACCGGCGATTTCTACGGCATGGGCCACAATGAAATGTTGATCGGCGAGGCATTGAAGGGCCGCAGGCGCGAGAACGCCGTCATCAGCGTCAAGTTCGGCGGCCTGCGCGATCCGGTCGGCGGCTGGAACGGCATTGACGCCCGCCCGGTCGCGGTCAAGAATTTCCTCGCCTATTCGCTGCAGCGCCTCGGCGTCGACTATATCGACATCTACCGCCCCGCCCGCCTCGATCCGAACGTGCCGATCGAGGACACCGTCGGCGCCATCGCAGATTTGGTCAAGGCGGGTTATGTCAGGCATATCGGCCTGTCGGAAGTCGGCGCCGATACGATCCGCCGCGCCGCCACTGTTGCCCCGATCGTCGACCTGCAGATCGAATATTCGCTGATCTCACGCGGCATCGAGGAGAAGATCCTGCCGACGACACGTGAACTCGGCATCTCGATCACCGCCTACGGCGTGCTGTCGCGCGGCCTGATCAGCGGCCACTGGCAGAAGGGCCAGGGTGCGACGGCAGGCGACTTCCGTAATTACAGCCCACGCTTTCAGGAAGGCAATATCGAGCAGAACCTCGCTCTGGTGGAGAAGCTGCGCGAGATCGCCGAGGCAAAGAGCGTCTCGGTCGCCCAGATCGCCATCGCCTGGGTCGCCGCCAAGGGCAAGGATATCGTCCCGATCATCGGCGCTCGCCGCCGCGACCGACTGAGCGAGGCGCTCGGCTCACGCGCCGTCGACCTGTCGCCAGAAGATTTCGAAGTTATCGAACGCGCCGTGCCGAAAGACGCGGCCGCGGGTGGGCGTTATCCCGAGCATATGCTGCAGCATATGGACAGCGAGAAGTAAGCAAGGGATGGAAGGGGCTGCGATGTGCTTGTGCCATGCGCCCCTTCTCACTACTCCTCAAATCGGGCCGGAGAACGTATCGCAGGCTGACAACTGGCCGCTGTCGAAGCCACGCTTGAACCATCTGACGCGCTGCTCCGAGGTGCCGTGGTTGAAGCTTTCCGGCACGACATAACCCTGTGACCGCTTCTGCAGCGAGTCGTCGCCGATCTGCTGGGCGGCGTTCAGCGCTTCCTCCAGATCGCCGGACTCCAGCAGGCCCTTCTGCTGGGTATATTTGCCCCAGATGCCGGCGAAGCAATCGGCCTGCAGCTCGACGCGCACCGACATCTTGTTGGCGTCGGCCTCGCTCATGCGCTGACGAGCCTGGTTGAACTTCGGCAGGATTCCGAGCAGGTTCTGCACGTGATGGCCGACCTCGTGGGCAACGACATAAGCCTCGGCGAAATCGCCGGACGCGCCGAAGCGGTCGGAAAGCTCCTGGAAGAATTCGGTATCGAGATAAACCTTGTGGTCGCTGGGGCAGTAGAACGGGCCTGTTGCAGATGATGCGGAGCCGCAGGCCGATGCCGTCGAGCCCGAGAACAGCACGAGGCGTGGCTCCTCGTAATTCTGGCCCTGCGCCTGGAAGATGCCCTGCCAGGTATCTTCGGTCTCGGCAAGAACGGTACGCATGAAAGCAGTCATCTCGTCATTGGCGGGCGTGCGTGTTCCGCCGGACTGGCTCTGCTCGTAGCCGGGACCGCTCGTCGTGCCGCCGGTATCGAGCACCTGCATCAGGTCGATGCCCATCGCCTTGAAGATAAAATAGATGACGACGAGGAAGATGATCGTACCGATGCTGAGGCCGCCGCCGGCGCGGCGAACGCCGCCGCCGGAAGGGAAATTAAAGCCGCCGCCGCGGCCGAAACCGCCACCGGTCGGATCGCTGCGGCGATCTTCGATATTGTCGGACTGACGCCGGCCTCTCCATTCCATCTTCGCTCTCCCCGGCAATGCCTGTGCTTGCACTCAAGGAGTCTATATATCCGTCGGCGGCTGGAATTCCAGCGACTTCATCGGGCAATCAGGCGCCTGCGTCGGCGGCGCGATTCTCCTCACCCGGACGGTAGTGTATCGTCCCGCCGCTGTTATAACCCGTTGCGATGATGAAATCGCAGATGCGGCGCAACATCGGCTAATCATCTTCTCGACCGATGTGCGTGACGAGAGCGGCACTCCTCTACCATTTCACGCTGAACCCGACCTTCGCCCCGATGGCGTTGCTGTCGCCAAAGTCCTTGAGGCTCGTGCGGGCAAAGGCTTCGCCGTTGAGCGCATAGCGGTCGTCCGACCAACTGAGCGAGCCGCCCACACCAAGGCCGCCCCAGAGCGCCTGGTTCTCGCTGACGAGGCTGGTCCCCGAGACATCGACATCCGAGCCGTTGAGGAAGTCATGATAGAGATTGGCGATGCCGTAGAGCTTCACGCGGTTGATCTTTCCGGAGGCATCCTTCCAGTCGCCGTCATAATCGGCCGAGATGCCAAGACGGCCGGTCAGGCTGTCGCCGTCGTCGAGCGATACATCGGCGCCATATTGATCGGTGAAGCTGTCGAAGCGCACGGAGGAATAGGCAAGCTGCGCCTGCGGCGTCAGCGACCACTGGTTCGTCAGCGCGATCTTCTGGCCGGCTTCGACGCTGAACCCATAGCCGAAGCCGTCATTGCCGTCGGTAAGCGTGGTACGAAGGGTCGAGGATTTGAGATCGCTGCTGTACCAGGTCACGCCAGCCTGCGTATCCACGTAAAAGCCGCTATTGCCGTACCAGGTCAACGTGCCGTCGAAGCCGTAGCCTGTCGTGTCGATGTCACCCTTCCCGAAGCGCGAGGAAATGTCGGCCGAGGCGGTATCGACATGGAAGCTCACGCCGCCGATCAGCGCGCCGGCTCCGCTTTCATGCAGCATTCCGTCGACGCCCGCCTGCAGCGTCCAGCTATTTACATCGTATTCGGTGCCCGCCGTCGAGGTCTCCGGCTCAAAATGCGAATGCGTTCCATCGATGCGCGTCCAGATCGCCCTTGTTGGCCCGTTCCCGGCGTCGTCGGCCGATTGACCGTCGTCTTCCTCGCGCCCGCCAGTGCGCTGGCGCAGCGTGCCGAACTCATTGAGGCTCTGCAGCACGCCGGCATAGGCTTCGTAGAGCGGCACACCGGGCGCATAGAGTGGCACGACCTCGGTGCCGGAGGGATCGCGCAGGGCCGAGCGAAGATACCAGTCGCCGTCCGCCGGGGTACTGGTGCCTCCTTGGTAAAGGCGATAGCCATAGGCCCCGGCGACCACGGCTTGATCCCCTTCGAACACATAGTCACCAAGCAGCGAGAAGCTGCCGGCCGAGGTGCCGCCGACATCGACGATCTTGATGCCTTCGACGGTTTGCGCGCCACCGCCTCCGAGGTTGATCACTTTGACATTGGTTGTGCCTGACGTGTTGCCGGTGACGACGAGGCGGTCGGTCGATGACGTATCGTCGCCGAGCACGCTCTCGATTTCGAGCGTGCCGCCGCTGCCGGTATAGTTGCCGGAGATCGTCAGCGTGCCGATCGAATTGCCCGGCGCGATCGTGCCGGCATTGATCACATCGCCGAAGATCGTGCCGGTGCCGCCGAGAATGCCGGCTCCCGATGTCGTGACCGGGCTGGTGATCGAGCCGTTGACGGCAAGCCGGCCACCGCTCACCGTCGTCGCGCCGGTATAGGTGTTGACGCCCGAAAGCGTCTGCCTGCCTCCAGTGACGCTCAGTCCGCCCGTGCCGCCGATGACGCCCGCGAACGTGTCGTTGGCATTGGTGATCGTCAGGGTTTGGGCTCCGAGCGCCACGGTGCCGCTGCCGGCCAGGCTCTGGATGGTAGGAGATGCAGAGGCGGAAACGTCAAAAGTGCCGTCGGCGACAACCCGGCTCGAACTGGCGATGGCGCCGGCGCCGGAAAGGGCGAGGCTGCTGCCGAAGTCGATCTGCGTCTGGCCTGAGTAAATGCTGTTTGCCAGCAGGCTGAAAGTACCGCCACCCGTGACGGTCAGACCGCCGACGCCGGTGAACCCGGACGCTGCGTCGGTGCCCAGCGCGAAGCCGGCGGTGTCAATCGTCAGCCCGCCGGCGAGCAGATTGAGCTCAGTACCGTTGAAACTGTTGATGAAGGTGGCATTATTGGCCCCCGCGCGCAGAATTCCGTTGTCAAAATTGGCCTGGCTCCCGCCGGGGCCGCCCCGAAGGGACAGCGTCTGCAACGTGCCGCCGCCGCTGATGTTGAGTGTGCCCGACGACACGGCATTGCCACCCAGCACCGTATTGGACCCCGTGGTGACTTGTCCGTCGTTCTCAACGTTGAGCGTGCCGATGCCGAAAAAGCCGACATAAAAAGTTCCGCTTGGTATGTTCCATTGCGATCCAGGGCCGGTGACAGTGACGGTCCCGGCGCTTCCGGCTGGTACCCCAAGCCGGGAGCTGCCCGTGCTGGTCAGACGGCTGCCGTTCTGGATCGTCAAAGTCCCAGGCACAGTAGCGCTCTGGCCGACATTTATAGTACCCACCGAGACGCTGACCGGGCCGGTGACACCGAGGATTGCCGGTGTATTGCCCGGTGCACCCGGCGTACTGATGTTGACGGTTGCACCGGCACCAGGAACGGTGCCTCCCGACCAGTTACTCCCGTCCGTCCAGTCGCTGCTTGTCAGTCCGTGCCAGTCAGCGGTTTGAGCCGCCCCGGCGGATAGGACCACAAGCGCCGCCGCCGATACAGTCGAGAGGTACCGGTGTCGCCGAACTGACCACCGACGCCTTCCCGCGCCACTTACCGCAGTTCTCCTGTTAAATAAGACACCCGCCCGCATTATATCGCCCCTCAAAATACTCTTAGGGATTGACTCTAAACGGGATTCAACCGGAATTAACAACCCAGTCGCGAAAAGAACTAGCGGGTGTTCAGAAATTGTCACAGGCGCGGGTGAAAAATGCCATCGGACAGCTCGGCAAGCGGCCGCGAGTTCAGCCGCCATTATCTTGGTTAGCCAAGGTCGTAGGCCCTGACGAAGCGAAAGAGCGGCGCGCCCTGGTCGTCCTTTGCCCGCGCTTCAAGGCCTCGTCTTCGGGTCGCTTGAATCAGGGTTTTCTATAAGTTGGGCCGCATTTTCTGCCAATTGAATTTCCGTCCCACTTTCGTTGACCGCATCCCTTAGTTTTCAATGGCTTGCGATTTGAACGCTTGGGCCGGTCAGCCGCTGGCCGCCGTTTAGTGCCGAGATCTCGCGCGCAAACTCTCCGCTCGCTTCCGCCGCTTCCCCCCAAAACCCCTTACAGATCAGACGGTCCCGCGAATTCCCGGTAATTCCCAGATAATACCGGTTAGTGCCATGTGCTCTTGCGGGTTACATCACCGCCGCAGCAAGGGCAGCCGGCCATTCCGCTCCGGTGAAGACGACCGCGTGCATGATCCGGCCAGGCACGAAAGTGAACAGGCCGGCGAGGACGATGCCGCCGAAATAAAGGCCGGCGACGATGCGTTTGTGCAGACGGATATCGCCGCGGCGGGCCGCCGCGATCGCATTCCAGCTGCCGAACAATGTTGCGATCGACAAAAGATGGATCGGGCTGAACCCGTAGAAGAGATCGACTTGGTGAATGAAGAAACTTGATATTGCCGTTACAATCATCAGCACCATCCAGATCCTGCCGAGCAGCCGGTGCAGCGGCGTGCCCTTGGGGCGCAACAGGATATAGGCGCCGAGAAGGGCCGCCGGCGTAACAGCGGCGACATGGATCTGAACGGCGAGCGGGGCATCGAAGAGCGGTTCGAGGGTCATGAGCGGCATCCGGTTGAATTCGATCGCTCTTTCCGCCAAGACTTCATCTGCCTCAATCCGAACCGCGCGAACGGCAGGAAAACTTCGTGATTCACCCCTTCTTGCAATCCACGCTTCGCGAATTGCAGGTCTTTCTCCACTCCCGGCGCTTCTGGGGAACCTTTGCCGCGATCGTCCTGCTCTTTGCCTTCACCGGCCCCTACGGCACGATGCAAAGCATGGCCTTCGGCGAACGCCTCGCCTATTGGCTGAGCCTGCATGCCCTTGCCTGGGTGATCGCCATCCTCTGCGCGGTCGCGGCCGAAAGACTGCTGCGGGAGGTGATCGTTTCCATGTTCGCCCGCATGATGACGGGTTCGCTCGCCGCCGCCCTGCCGATCGGCTTTGCCATCGGCCTCGTAGACTATGTCTTCACCGGCGAAACGACCACGCTGCAGAGCGGCCTGCAGCGCGCGCTTTTTGCGGTGCCGCTCTGCGCCCTCTTCTGCCTTTTGACCTACATGGCGATGAGCCAGAAAATCGCCGAAGCCGCAGCACCTGAGGAAACCGGCCATGGCACCTCGATCCTCGACCGGCTGAAGCCTGAGAACCGTGGCCCGCTGCTGCGCCTTTCCGTCCAGGATCACTATACCGAGGTGGTGACCGGCCGCGGGCGCGAACTGGTGCTGCTGCGGTTTGCCGACGCACTGAAGGAAACCGCCGCAACGCCGGGCCTTCGCGTTCATCGCTCGCACTGGGTGGCCGACGCCCATGTCGAAAGCCTGAAACGCGACAATGGCAGGCTGCTGATCCTCACCCGCGACGGCACGAAAATCCCGGTCAGCCGCAGCTATGCCGAGGATGTGCGCCGCCGCTTCACCTAAAGAAGACGCGCCAAGCGCTTGACGGGACTCCCGCTTTCGCTCTTCCGGAAGCAGGGCGGCGGCGAAATCCGGGTGGTGGTCGTGCCTGACGGGAAATAGTCTTTCGCGCCGTGTTGGATTCCTGTCGATTCCGCGATTTATGGGGTTCCGTTTGCAAATACATTTGCCTATAAGCCGCTTCTAGCCTGAAAAGACCCAGCATGCGCGACCCGACCCGGTGATCTCCCACCCTGGCCGGCTTTCTGCGCAGCCAGAAAACGGAAGCACTCATGCCGAAGCGCCAAGATATCAAATCGATCCTCATCATCGGCGCGGGACCGATCGTCATCGGCCAGGCTTGTGAGTTCGACTATTCCGGCACCCAGGCCTGCAAGGCGCTGAAGGAGGAAGGCTACCGCGTCATCCTCGTCAACTCCAACCCGGCGACGATCATGACCGATCCGGGCCTTGCCGACGCCACCTATGTCGAGCCGATTACCCCCGAAGTCGTCGCCAAGATCATCGCCAAGGAGCGCCCGGATGCGCTGCTGCCGACCATGGGCGGCCAGACGGCGCTGAACACCGCGCTTTCGCTGAAGCGCATGGGCGTGCTCGACCGTTACAATGTCGAGATGATCGGCGCCAAGCCCGCCGCCATCGACATGGCCGAGGACCGCGCGCTGTTTCGCGAGGCGATGGCCCGTATCGGGCTGGAAACCCCGCGCTCGATGCTGGCGAACGCCACCGACATCAAGGACCTCGACCGCAAGACGCACGAGGCCGAGCGCAACAAGCTGCGCGAAAGCCTCTCCGGATCCGATCTCGACAAGGCGCTGGACGAGCTGGAAAACCAGTGGAACCTCGGCGAGAGCGACCGCAAGCAGCGTTACATGAGCCATGCCATGGCGATTGCCGCCCAGGCGATCGACCATGTCGGCCTGCCCGCCATCATCCGCCCCTCCTTCACGCTCGGCGGCACCGGCGGCGGCATCGCCTACAATCGCTCGGAATTCTTCGAGATCGTCGGCGGCGGCCTCGACGCCTCGCCGACCACCGAAGTGCTGGTCGAGGAATCGGTGCTCGGCTGGAAGGAATATGAAATGGAGGTCGTCCGCGACAAGGCGGACAACTGCATCATCATCTGCTCGATCGAGAACATTGATCCGATGGGCGTCCACACCGGCGATTCGATCACCGTCGCGCCGGCGCTGACGCTGACGGACAAGGAATACCAGATCATGCGCAACGCCTCGATCGCGGTGCTGCGCGAAATCGGGGTCGAGACCGGCGGCTCGAACGTCCAGTTCGCCGTCAATCCGAAGGACGGCCGTCTCGTCGTCATCGAAATGAACCCGCGCGTCTCGCGCTCGTCGGCACTCGCCTCGAAGGCCACCGGCTTCCCGATCGCCAAGATCGCCGCCAAGCTCGCGATCGGCTATACGCTGGACGAACTGGATAACGACATCACCGGCGGCGCAACGCCTGCCTCCTTCGAACCGTCGATCGACTACGTCGTCACCAAGATCCCGCGTTTCGCCTTCGAGAAATTCCCCGGCGCCTCGCCGGTGCTGACGACCGCGATGAAATCGGTCGGCGAAGTCATGGCGATCGGCCGCACCTTCGCCGAATCGCTGCAGAAGGCGCTGCGTGGCTTGGAAACCGGCCTGACGGGCCTCGACGAGATCGAGATCCCCGGCTTTGAAGAGGGCGAATCCAGCCAGAACGCCATCCGCGCCGCAATCGGCACACCGACGCCCGATCGCCTGCGCATGGTCGCCCAGGCGCTGCGCCAGGGCATGAGCGAAGCCGAAGTCCACGAAGGCTGCAAAATCGATCCCTGGTTCATCGCCGAACTGAAGGCGATCGTCGAGATGGAGGCCCGGATTCGCGAGCACGGCCTGCCTGATGATGCCGCTAACCTGCGCATGTTGAAGGCCATGGGCTTTTCCGACGCGCGCCTGGCGACACTAACCGGCAAGCGCCCGAAGGAAGTCGCCGAATTCCGCAACAGCCTGAACGTCCGGCCTGTCTTCAAGCGCATCGATACCTGTGCGGCCGAATTCGCCTCGCCGACCGCCTATATGTATTCGACCTATGAGACGCCTTTCGTCGGCGCCGCTCGCTCCGAAGCTGAAGTCTCCGACCGCAAGAAGGTTGTTATCCTTGGCGGCGGCCCGAACCGGATCGGCCAGGGCATCGAGTTCGACTATTGCTGCTGCCACGCCGCCTTCGCGCTCAAGGATGCGGGTTATGAGGCGATCATGATCAACTGCAACCCGGAAACCGTCTCGACCGACTACGATACGTCGGACCGCCTCTATTTCGAGCCGCTAACGGCCGAAGACGTGATCGAGATCCTGCGGGCAGAACAGGAAAAGGGCGAAGTCGTCGGCGTCATCGTCCAGTTCGGCGGCCAGACGCCGCTGAAGCTCGCCGAGGCCCTCGAAAAGAACGGCATCCCGATCCTCGGCACCGCGCCTGACATGATCGACCTTGCCGAGGACCGCGACCGCTTCCAGAAGCTCCTGATGAAGCTCGACCTCAATCAGCCGAACAACGGCATCGCCTATTCGGTCGAGCAGGCCCGCATGGTTGCCACCGAAATCGGCTTCCCGCTGGTCGTACGTCCCTCTTACGTGCTCGGCGGCCGCGCCATGCAGATCCTGCATTCGGAAGGCCAGTTGCAGACCTACCTGCTCGATACCGTGCCTGAACTCGTGCCTGAGGATATCAAGCAGCGCTATCCCAACGACAAGACCGGCCAGATCAACACCCTGCTCGGCAAGAACCCGCTGCTCTTCGACAGCTATCTCAGCAACGCCATCGAAGTCGATGTCGACTGCCTCTCCGACGGCACCGATGTCTATGTCGCCGGCATCATGGAGCATATCGAGGAAGCCGGCATCCATTCCGGCGACAGCGCCTGCTCGCTGCCGCCGCGCTCGCTGTCGGTCGAACTGCTCGACGAGCTGGAGCGCCAGGCCAAGGCCATGGCCAAGGCGCTCAATGTCGGCGGCCTGATGAACGTCCAGTTCGCCATCAAGGATGGCACCGTCTACGTTCTCGAAGTCAATCCGCGCGCCTCGCGCACCGTGCCCTTTGTCGCAAAGACCATTGGCGCGCCGATCGCCAAGATCGCCGCCCGCGTCATGGCCGGCGAGAAACTCGATGCGACCTTTGCCGCCTATGGGCAAAAGCCCGATCCGCGCAAGCTGAAGCACATCGCCGTCAAGGAAGCCGTCTTCCCCTTCGCCCGCTTCCCCGGCGTCGACACACTGCTCGGCCCAGAAATGCGCTCGACGGGTGAAGTCATCGGCCTCGATACCGATTTTGCGCTGGCCTTCGCCAAGTCGCAGCTCGGCGCCGGCGTCGAGCTGCCGCGTGACGGGACGGTCTTCGTCTCCGTCCGCGACGCGGACAAGCCGCGCGTGCTGCCGGCGATCCGCATCCTCGTCGAGCAGGGCTTCAAAGTGCTGGCGACCGGCGGCACTGCCCGCTTCCTTGGCGAAAACGGCATCACCGCTACCAAGATCAACAAGGTGCTCGAAGGCCGTCCGCACATCGAGGACGCGATCCGCAACCGCCAGGTCCAGCTCGTCATCAACACCACCGATGGCAACAAGGCGATCTCGGACTCCAAGTCGCTCCGCCGTGCGACGTTGATGCAGAAGGTGCCCTACTACACGACGATGGCAGGCGCAGAGGCCGCCGCCCAGGCGATCAAGGCGCTAAAAGCCGGCAATCTGGAAGTGCGGCCGCTGCAGAGCTATTTCGCCTGAGATACCGAACGCCACCGCTCGATGAGCGATGGCGCCAGCCTTGCCGCTGAGGCATCGCCGGAGGCTTCGGAATCAGTTTATGCAGCCGCCAGCATAAGGCGCTGAATTGTCAGCATATCTTCGCGAAATCGTGCCAGTTCATCCGCTTTCAGCCGCTCGTCGGGAATACGCAGCAGATAGGATGGATGCACCGTCACGAAGAGCGTTCGCCTCTCGTCGATCGCGATCGCTTTCCCCCTGACATCCTGCAGCCGCTGTTTCGTATCGGTCAGCGCCGCAAGCGCCGTCGCGCCCATGGCAACGACCAGCTTCGGCTTGATCAGCGCCATCTCCAGATCGAGCCACCAGCGGCAATGCTTCACCTCGCCCATATTGGGCTTCTGATGGATGCGACGCTTGCCACGCGGCTCATATTTGAAATGCTTGACGGCATTGGTGACGTAAAGCGATGAGCGGTCGATGCCCGCTTCAGTGATCACTTGATCGAGGAGCCTGCCGGCGGGACCGACGAAGGGGCGCCCTGATATATCCTCCTGGTCGCCCGGCTGCTCGCCGACGAACATCACCTCGGCATCGCGCGGCCCCTCCCCGAACACGGTTTGCGTCGCCTTCGCATGAAGCGGACAACGGGTGCAGGCGGCAGCTTCCGCGCGCAGCGCTTCCAGCGTGCCCGCCGGTGCTTCAGGTTCGGCGGGAAGGCTGCGTGCCGCCTGCTGAAGCCGGTCATGAAAAGGCAACGACTGGGTCGCCTCTCGTGCGGCCATGGCCCGCACCTTGCTCTCCGCCGATGCGATCAGCCCGGGGATGAGATCGGCTTCCGGCAGGTTCTTCCAGTATTTTTTCGGCATCTCCGCCTGCATCGCCTTCAGCTTCAACCGCGCCGGATTGAAAATGCTGGCGTAGTAGGTGCGCCAAAGTTCATCGGCAGCATCGGTGAGATTGGGTTTTTCGCACGGCTCGTCGCTCATCGTCAGCCGCTCGCCGTCCCAGGCGGCCGATCCCTTGGGCGTGACGATCAGCCAGTCCATGTCGGTGAAGCGCCGTTGGAAGAAGGGCGCTGTGCGCCTGACGATATGGTGATCCGGCTCGAACCAGGCGAGGAATTTTCGACGGTCAGCCGATACCGCACCAACCTCCTTGAAGCGGACGAAGGCCGTCATCTTGTGCGCGTCGCGTCGAACGTTTTTCGCCATCAGCCTGGCACGGGCGACGTCCTCGTCGGAAGCCACTTCAAGCAGTTGCCGGTCCAGTTGCAGCCGCCAGAGCAGACGGTAAAGCAGGAAAAAGCGCGCCGGGTCGGAATGGCAGAGAACTGTCTGCGCGAGCTCAATGAAGGCGGGCGGCACCGTCATCGGCTTGCGTGCCATGAAAGGCGCCGGCGGCATGGCGTCGCGTTGAAACGCAAGGTCCGCCTCCGCGCCTTTTTCGCGCCAATCGATCTCTTCCGGCAGGATGCCCGCAGCCGCAAAAGCGCGCGCGGCGTCACGCCATTCGGCAAGCTCCCCGCGTCCTGCAAGCACGACCCGGCGCATCACAGCAACGACAATTGTTCAGGTTGCGGTTCGAACATGGCGCGAAGGTCGGGGCGCTCGATCAATCGGCGCGGCGACCAGCCTTCCGCCGAGATGAAGGATTGGACCTTCTTGATCGAAATGCCGAGCCGCGAAAGATCGTCCAACCGCAACCGGCGAAAACGTCGGGCCGAAACGATCGCTTTGACCGTCTTGGTGCCGAGACCGGGCACGCGCAGCAACCGTTCACGCTCGGCTTTGTTGATATCGACGGGAAACTCGGCCCGGTTGGCGAGCGCCCAAGCAAGTTTGGGGTCGAGCGTGAGATCGAGCATGCCACCCGCCTGGTTCGCGGTGATCTCGTCGATGCCAAAACCGTAGAATCGGTAGAGCCAATCGGCCTGATAGAGCCGGTGCTCGCGCATCAGCGGCGGCTTGATCAGCGGCAGATTTTTCGACGAGTCCGGGATGGGGCTGAAGGCGGAATAATACACGCGCTTCAGGCCGTAGCTGCTGTAAAGCCGGCCGCTGGTCGCAAGGATCGTCGCATCGTTCGCCCCGTCAGCGCCGACGATCATCTGCGTACTCTGGCCGGCCGGCACGAAACGTTGACGCTTCTTGGTCCGCAGCGTCGGTTCGCTGGCGGCCTCGATCTTCAGCCTCAGATCTCCCATCGATCGCCGAATATTGGCAGGCTTCTTTTCCGGCGCGTAGCGGGTGATGCCGTTATCCGTCGGCAACTCGATGTTGAGCGACAGCCTGTCGGCATGAAGCCCCGCCTCCTCGATCAGACGCGGTGACGCCTCGGGGATCGATTTCAGATGGATATAGCCGCGGAAATTATGGGTCACACGCAGTTCGCGGACGATGCGGACCATCTCTTCCATCGTGTAATCGGACGAACGAATGATGCCGGAAGAAAGGAACAGGCCTTCGATATAGTTGCGGCGGTAGAATTCCAGCGTCAGCCAGATGACCTCTTCGGGCGTAAAGCGCGCCCGTTCGACATTGCTCGACGAGCGATTGACGCAATAGGCGCAGTCGTAGATGCAGAAATTGGTCAGCAGTATTTTCAGAAGCGAAATGCACCGCCCGTCCGGGGCATAGGCATGACAGATGCCGGATCCCTCGGTCGAACCGAGCCCGCCACTTGCCCGGGAATCACGTTTCACCGTGCCGCTGGAAGCGCAGGAAGCGTCATATTTCGCGGCATCGGATAGGATGGCCAAGCGTTCTGTGAGCGACTTCTTCATTAGTATGTTCACTATATGTTCTCTTATGCGAAGTCAATCGGGACGATCGGATTTCTGCCCATTCTCAAGGCGCACCACCTGATATCGGGGCGGGCGGCGTTTCTCTTATGCGAATTTTCTGGAAATCGGCCTTGGCGATCTGCTATAAGCGTCCGACTAAGATTGTGGCACGGTTCCGAAGCTCCCCTTCGGGACCTGTTTTCTTTTGTGTTCGCCGCTGATTGTGCGGATACGAGGATTGAAGGACAGAAAAATGGTTGAAAAGGTACCGATGACACCGGGCGGTTTCGTCAAGCTGCAGGAAGAGCTGCGCTGGCGCCAGCAGGAGGAGCGCCCCCGAATCATCGAGGCGATCGCCGAAGCCCGTGCTCATGGCGACCTTTCCGAAAACGCCGAATACCACGCCGCCAAGGAAGCCCAGAGCCACAATGAAGGCCGCATCAGCGAGCTGGAAGACCTGACGGCGCGCGCCGAGGTCATCGACCTCACCAAGATGTCGGGCGACAAGATCAAGTTCGGCGCCAAGGTGAAACTCATCGACGAGGACACCGAGGAAGAAAAGACCTACCAGATCGTCGGCGACCAGGAAGCCGACGTCAAGGCTGGCCGCATCTCCATCTCCTCGCCAATCGCCCGTGCGCTGATCGGCAAGGAAGTCGGCGATTCCATCGAGGTCAACGCGCCGGGCGGCTCCAAGGCCTACGAAATCCTCCAGGTTTCCTGGGGCTGATCGCCCGCGAGCCGCGAGACCCCTCCCTTGCCTGATATCCGTGACGTCGAGATCATTGCGCCCAATTTCAAGCGCCGGCTCTCCGGCGTCACGTCGACGATCGTCCAGCTCATCCCGTGCCAGATCCGGGTCGGCATCAAGATCGCGACACTCGGCCCCGGCCTGCCGGAGGATCTGCCGAAACTGAAGTGGCGGCAGCTCCTCGGCCTCTGGCGCCCGCCGGCGCGCCGGCGCCGGCGTGTCTGGCACGCTCGCCGCAACAATGAGATGGCCGTCGGCATCCTGCTTCGCCATCTCGCGCGCATGCCGCTGAAGCTTCTCTTCACCTCGGCCGCGCAACGCCGCCACACCGCCTATACGAAATGGCTGATCCGTCGCATGGACGCCGTCATCGCGACCAGCGACCGTTCCGGCTCGTTCCTCGAGGTGCCGCACACGGTCATCCAGCACGGCGTCGACCTTGCTCTGTTCCATCCGCCGGAAGCCGCAGAGGACGGCATCGCCGCCACCGGCCTGCCCGGCCGCCATCTGGTCGGCTGCTTCGGCCGTGTGCGCCATCAGAAAGGCACTGATCTTTTCGTCAGGGCTATGATCGAACTCCTGCCGCAGCATACTGAGTGGACGGCAGTCGTCTCCGGCCGCGTGACGGCGGAGCACGTGGCATTCGCAGACAAACTCAAGGCGGATGTCGCCGCCGCCGGACTGAGCGACCGCATCCTCTTTCTCGGCGAAGTGCCTGACATCAAGATCTGGTATCGCCGCCTGACGCTTTATGTCGCCCCCTCCCGCAACGAGGGCTTCGGCCTGACGCCGCTCGAAGCCATGGCCTCGCGAACCGCGGTGGTGGCATCGGATGCGGGCGCCTATGCCGAGCTCATCGTCACGGGCGAGACGGGTTCGGTCGTCGCCGCCGGCGATGGCGAGGCGCTGACGCGGGCAATCGCGCCCTATATCGCAGATCCCGCTCTGGCGATCGCGCATGGCGAGAATGCGCTGCGGCATGTCAGGGCGAATTTCGCGCTGGAGAAGGAAGCAAGTGCGATCGGCGCCGTTTATAACAGTCTTCTCGGCGACAATCGCAGCTGAAGCAGAAAAGAGAAACGGCCCGTTGGATGACGGGCCGCTACAGGACTTTTAAGGATAAGGGGATAGCGGCTGACTATTCGGCCGGCTGCAGCCCGGCAGCCGAAGTATCCTCTCCGGTCTGGCCGCCCAGTGCTGCGGCAAGCTGCGCCGTATCCAGCTCGTTTTCCCAACGTGCCACGACGATCGTCGCCACCGCATTGCCGACGAGGTTGGTCAGCGCCCGGCATTCCGACATGAAGCGGTCGATGCCGAGGATGAGCGCCATGCCAGCGACCGGCACGGATGGGACGACGGAGAGCGTTGCGGCAAGCGTGATGAAGCCGGCGCCGGTGATGCCTGCGGCACCCTTCGAGCTCAGCATCGCCACCAGCAGCAGCAGGATCTGGTCACCCCAGGAGAGATGGATGCCGGTTGCCTGAGCAATGAACAGCGCTGCCAGCGTCATGTAGATGTTGGTGCCGTCAAGATTGAAGGAATAGCCGGTCGGGATGACGAGGCCGACGACCGAGCGCTTGCAACCGGCCTTTTCCATCTTGTTCATCAGCCCCGGAAGTGCGGCTTCCGAAGACGAGGTGCCGAGGACCAGCAGCAGTTCTTCCTTGATGTAGCGCAGCAGCGCCACGATCGAGAATCCGTTGTAGCGGGCAACAGCACCGAGAACGATGAAGACGAAGAGCAGAGACGTGATGTAGAAAGTGCCGATTAGCATGGCAAGGTTGGCGATCGATCCGACGCCGTACTTGCCGATGGTGAATGCCATGGCGCCGAAGGCGCCGATCGGGGCAGCCTTCATGAGGATGGCGACGAGCTTGAACACGGGAGCCGTCAGGGAATTGAGGAAGTTGACGACCTGCTCGCCCTTTTCGCCGACCATGGCGAGCGCGATGCCGAAGAGCACCGAGAAGAACAGAACCTGCAGAATATCGCCATCGGCAAAGGCGCCGACAATCGTCGTCGGGATGATGTTGGTGAGGAAGCCGACGATGCTCTGCTCATGCGCCTTGGCGGCAAAGGTGGCGACGGCGGCCGGATCCAGCGAGGCCGGATCGATGTTCATGCCGGCGCCTGGCTGGACGACATTGGCGACGATCAGGCCGATGATGAGCGCCAATGTCGAGAAGGTCAGGAAGTACAGCATCGCCTTGCCGGCGACGCGGCCGACCTTCTGCAGGTCGCTCATGCCGGCAATGCCGGTCGCAACCGTCAGAAAGATCACCGGCGCAATGATCATCTTGACGAGCTTGATGAAGGCATCGCCGAGCGGCTTCAGCTGGGTGCCGAGTTCGGGATAGAAATGACCGAGAAGGATACCCGCAGCGATGGCCACGAGAACCTGAACGTAAAGATGGCTATAAAAGGGCTTCTTGCCCTTGCTGCCTGCGACTGCATCGAGTGGTGCTGCGATCATGATGTCCTCCTAGTGGCTCGTCCGGAACGAACTCCGGCCTCCCGAGCCGTTCGCTTCAAGTCCAACAGCTCAGCCGTTGTTGCCACCTCCTTCGCAATCGCCGTGCCAGTTTTAAGTCGCCAACCAACCGATTGAATTTATTAATGAAAAATTTACGAGACTGCTGACAACTAACTAAGCAATGCGGAAATCCGCACAAATCCATTTGCGTTTCGTGCAGAAAAATGCACAAATCCGCCATGTCCGTGTCGCAGAAATTGTGGCCTTCCCTGCCCCTGCAACACCGCATCCGCCGGATGTGGTGGACCTATGCCGCGCTCGCCTTCCTCGCCGTCGTCGCAAGCCTTTGGACCAGCGGCGAGATCGGCCAGCACCGGGCGGAGGCTGCCCTCGAGGAGCGGGCCCGCATGGATGTGACGCTGAATGCGGCGTTGCTGCGCACGGTCCTCGAAAAATACCGGGCGCTTCCCTTCGTGCTGTCGCAGGACACCGCGCTCGCCGCGGCGCTGGTGGGAAACGATGCCGGCACGTTCGAGCGGCTCAGTCAGAAGCTGGAAATGCTGGCGGCGGGCACGAAGGCCGCCGTCATCTATGTCATCGACAAGGACGGCATGGCGGTTTCGGCCAGCAACTGGCGCGAGCCGACGAGCTTCGTCGGCAATGACTACCGCTTCCGGGAGTATTTTCAGGGGGCGGTCGAACGAGGACAGGCCGAGCACTTCGCGCTCGGCACGGTCAGCAAGAAACCGGGTCTTTATATCTCGCAGCGGATTTCGGGCAGCAATGGCTTGCTGGGTGTCGTTGTGGTCAAGGTCGAATTCGACGACGTCGAGGCGGATTGGAACGCCTCCGGCACCCCGTCCTACGTCGTTGACGAGCGTGGCATTGTCCTCATCACCAGTCTTCCATCATGGCGGTTCATGACGATCGGCCGGATCGCCGAAGACCGGCTGACAGCGATCCGCGAAAGCCTCCAATTCGGCGCTGCGCCACTTCAACCCCTGCCCCTCGACATGGTCCGAAACCTCGGCGAAGGGCTCGATGTCGTCGAGATCGTCATGCCCGGCGATGCCGGGAAAACCAGGTTTCTCGATGTCGCAACGTCGGTGCCGGCGACCGGATGGCATTTGCAGCATCTGGTGGCGTTGGGGCCGTCCGTCGATGCGGGGATTCGCGAAGCCCGCATGCTGGCATTGCTCATACTCTTGCCACTGCTGGCCGGAGCAGCCTTCCTCTTGCGCCGCCGCCATACGATCGCCCTGCGGATCTCGAGCGAACAGCAAGCACGAGAGGAACTGGAACGGCGGGTAGTCGAGCGGACGCTGGATCTCAGCCAGGCGCGGGACCGGCTGCAGGCTGAAATCATCGGCCACAAGAGCACGGAGCAAAAGCTGCAGGCGGTGCAGCAGGATCTGGTGCAGGCCAATCGGCTGGCCATCCTGGGCCAGGTAGCCGCCGGCGTCGCTCATGAGATCAACCAGCCGGTGGCGACCATCCGTGCCTATGCGGATAACGCCCGCACCTTCCTCGATCGCGGCCAGACTGCGCCTGCCGGCGAAAATCTCGAAAGCATCGCGGCGCTGACGGAGCGCATAGGTTCGATCACCGAGGAGCTGAAGACCTTTGCCCGTAAGGGCCGCGGCAGCGCCGAACCAACAGGATTGAAAGACGTCATCGAGGGCGCGGTGATGCTGTTGCGCAGCCGGTTTGCCGGCCGCATGGATACGCTCGACATCGACCTGCCGCCCGAAGAACTGCAGGTGATGGGAAACCGGATTCGTCTCGAGCAAGTGCTCATCAACCTGCTTCAGAACGCCCTGGAGGCGGTGGCGCCGAAGGCCGGAGAGGGTCGCGTCGAGATCAGAACATCAACTGACGCGGGGATGGTAACGGTGACAGTCGCCGACAACGGCCCCGGCATTCCCCCGGAAATCCGTAAAGGCTTGTTCACGCCGTTCAATACCTCGAAGGAAAGCGGTCTCGGCCTTGGCCTCGTCATCTCCAAGGATATCGTCGGCGACTACGGCGGCCGGATGGAGGTTGCAAGCGACAGCGGTGGTACCCGGTTCATCGTTCAGCTGAGGAAGGCTTGAGGTCATGGACACACTGATGCCCGTTGCGCTGATCGACGACGACAAGGATCTGCGCCGTGCCACCGCGCAGACGCTCGAACTCGCCGGATTTTCCGTTTCCGCCTATGGCAGTGCGAAAGCCGCGCTGGCGGACCTGCCGGCGGACTTTGCCGGCCCCGTCGTCACCGATATCCGCATGCCCGAGATCGACGGACTGCAACTCTTCGCCACGCTGCAAGGGATGGATGTCGACCTGCCGGTGATCCTGATGACCGGCCACGGCGATATTCCCATGGCCGTTCAGGCGATCCAGGACGGCGCCTATGATTTCATCGCCAAGCCCTTCGCAGCCGATCGGCTCGTGCAGAGCGTGCGCCGCGCAAGCGAGAAACGGCGGCTTGTTCTGGAGAACCGCATGCTGCGGAAAGCAGCCGAAGATGCGCAGGAGAATTTGCCGCTGATCGGCCAGACACCTGTGATGGAAAACCTCAGAAACATTCTTCGCCACATCGCCGATACCGATGTGGACGTACTCGTCGCCGGCGAAACGGGCAGCGGCAAGGAAGTGGTTGCCCAGATCCTGCATCAATGGAGCCACCGCCGGAAAGGCAATTTCGTGGCGCTAAACTGTGGCGCCCTGCCCGAAACCGTCATCGAAAGCGAACTGTTCGGCCACGAGGCCGGCGCCTTTACCGGCGCCCAGAAGCGCCGCACGGGCCGCATCGAACATGCAAGCGGCGGCACGCTGTTCCTCGACGAGATCGAAAGCATGCCGGCCGCCACGCAGGTCAAGATGCTGAGGGTGCTGGAGATGCGCGAAATCACGCCGCTCGGCACCAATGAGGTGCGCCCCGTCAATCTTCGCGTCGTCGCGGCTGCCAAGATCGACCTCGGGGATCCCGCGGTTCGCGGCGATTTTCGCGAGGATCTCTATTACAGGCTGAATGTCGTGACGATCTCCATTCCGCCGCTGAGAGAACGGCGGGACGATATTCCGCTGCTGTTTTCCCACTTCGCCGCTCGCGCCGCGGAGCGCTTCCGTCGCGATGTCCCGCCGCTTTCACCTGATGTACGGCGACATCTGGCCTCGCACACATGGCCAGGCAATGTCCGCGAGCTCTCGCACTATGCCGAACGCGTGGTGCTTGGCGTGGAAGGCGGCGGAGCGGCAGCGGTCCCTCCTCAGCCGACGGGTGCGACGCTCCCCGAACGGCTGGAACGCTACGAGGCGGAGATCATCCGCGACACGCTGTCGGCCAATGACGGCGACGTGCGCCGCACCATCGAGGCGCTCGGCATTCCGAGAAAGACGTTTTATGACAAACTTCAGCGCCACGGCATCAACCGGGGCGGCTATAGCTCGCGCAAGTAATCCGCGACGACGATTAACCTGCCAAGGTCGTTTTAGACTTCGACCAGTCCCAGCTTCTTCACCTGCCGGATCGTCAGCATGGTGCGCACGGTATCGACATGTTCGTTCGCCGTCAGCACCTCGATGACGAAATCCTGAAAGCGGGTGAGGTTCTCCGCCACGCAATGCAGCAGGAAATCGCTGTCGCCCGAGACCATCCAGGCCTGGCGCACCAGCGGCCATTCGGCGGTGGCAGCGGCGAAGGCCTTGAGATTGCCTTCCGACTGGTGCTTGAGGCCGACCATGCAGAAAGCGACGAGGTCGAAGCCGAGCTTCGGGCTGTTCAGCATCGCGTGGTAGCCCTCGATGATGCCGGCTTCCTCGAGCTTGCGCACACGGCGCAGGCAAGGCGGCGCCGAGATGCCGACGCGATCGGCGAGCTCCACATTGGTCATGCGGCCATCGGCCTGCAGTTCCCGGAGGATCTTTATATCGATGACGTCGAGTTCCGCACGCCCCACATCATTGCCTTTCTTTAATTCTCCGCGGGGAGCTTCTATATAAAGCCGCGGAATACGCAAGAAAGTTTCACGCCGATGACGGATTCTTGCACATCTGGGCGATTTGCCTTGTTGGTAACGCAAGGCTGCCCTTGAATAAAAGCATTGGACGTTCATAAATGGCGCATGGACCGCGAAACGGCCGCAATCGCCACTTAGCCGCCGCCCTCCTGCCAGTCGAAAGGAAATGACATGCCCGCCCGCCACACCAAGGTGCTCATCATCGGTTCCGGACCCGCAGGCTATACTGCCGCGGTCTATGCCGCGCGCGCCATGCTGAAACCGGTTTTGATCGCCGGTCTCGAACAGGGCGGACAGCTGATGATCACCACTGATGTCGAGAACTATCCGGGCTTTGCCGATCCGATCCAGGGTCCCTGGCTGATGGAACAAATGCTGCAGCAGGCAAAACATGTCGGCGCCGAAATCGTCAACGACCTCGTGACCGAAGTCGACATGAATCAGCGTCCGTTCGTCGCCCGCACCGACAGCGGCCAGGTCTGGACCGCCGATACGCTGATCATTGCCACCGGTGCCAAGGCCAAATGGCTCGGCATCGAGAGCGAGCAGCATTTCCAGGGCTTCGGCGTTTCGGCTTGCGCCACGTGCGACGGTTTCTTCTATCGCAACAAGGACGTGATCGTGGTTGGCGGCGGCAACAGCGCCGTCGAGGAGGCGCTCTATCTCTCCAACATCGCCAAGTCGGTTACATTAGTGCACCGGCGCGACTTCTTCCGAGCCGAGAAGATCCTGCAGGAACGCCTGTTCTCCAAGGAGAATGTCAAGGTGCTGTGGAATACCGAAGTGGCCGAAATAACAGGCACACCGGCCAAGCCGCCAATGCCGCAATCCGTATCCGGCGCGCGCCTGCGTGACGTCAGAACCGGCACGATCACCGACATGGTGATCGATGGCGTCTTCGTCGCGATCGGCCATGCGCCGGCAACCGAACTCTTCAAGGACAAGCTGAAGCTGAAGGACAATGGCTATCTCTGGACCGCGCCGGATTCGACCGCGACCAGCCTGGACGGGGTCTATGCCGCGGGCGACGTGACGGATGATACGTTCCGCCAGGCGATCACTGCCGCCGGCCTGGGGTGCATGGCTGCACTTGAAGCCGAGCGATATCTGACGGGCCACATGCCCGTCGCCGTGGCCGCGGAGTAAGATCGGCATGAGGGGTGGGGGAATGCCATTGGATTGGGACAAGCTGCGTATTTTTCACGCAGCTGCCGAGGCGGGTTCGTTCACGCATGCGGCGGATAAACTGCATCTGTCCCAATCCGCCATCAGTCGCCAGGTCAGCGCGCTGGAGCAGGATGTCGGCACCAAGCTGTTTCACCGCCATGCACGCGGCCTGATTCTGACGGAACAGGGCGAACTGCTTTACCGCACCGCCCATGACGTGCTGCTGAAGCTCGAAACCGTGAAGATGCAGCTCACCGAGACGACCGAGACGCCATCCGGCAAGCTGCGCGTCACGACGACGGTCGGTCTCGGCCAGGGCTGGCTGACCGACAAGATCCAGGAGTTCCTGCAGCTTTATCCCGATGTGCAGATCCAGCTGATCCTCGACAACGAGGAAGTGGATGTGAACATGCGTCATGCCGACTGCGCGATCCGCCTGCGCCAGCCGCAGCAATCCGACCTCATCCAGCGCAAGCTCTTCACCGTGCACATGCACGTCTATGCGGCCCCGTCCTACATCAACCGCCACGGCGAGCCGCAGAAGGTCGAGGATCTCGACAATCACCGCATCATCACCTTCGGTGAGCCGGCGCCGAGTTACCTGCTCGACGTCAATTGGCTTGAGGTCGCCGGCCGCTCCTCCGACAACAAGCGCATCCCGCATCTGCAGATCAACAGCCAGACCTCGATCAAGCGCGCCGCCCTGCTCGGAATCGGCGTCGCCTGCCTGCCGGATTACATCGTCGGTCGCGACCCCGGCCTGATTCAGCTGGCGATCAATGCCGACGTCCCCTCCTTCGACACCTATTTCTGCTATCCAGACGAGATCAAGAACGCCGCCAAGCTGAAAGCCTTCCGCGATTTTATCGTCAGCAAGGCCAGAAACTGGAACTTTTGAGCCCGGTTTTATTGATGAATCGTCGACTATGCAGAACGTGCATGACTGGCATGCACAAATGAGGGTTGCCGTTTGCCCAATAAACCACCATATCGCACATAGCTGATGCACATGGTGGCTTTTCCTCCCAGTTCCACCGCATTAGCTGTTCCCCTCTGGAGGTTTTTGACCTTCACACTTATAAGGGCCCTGGTTTTCCAGTGGCCCTCTTTTTTTGCCCTTACTTCCTCGATAAATGCCGCACCGCAAAAAAATTGTGCGGCGCATAGCAGACATGCACAAAAAAGCATTGAAAGCTGCTCAAGGAAGCACCATATCTCTCTCAGCTGATGCATCTTGTGGTTTCTCTCCCAGTACCACCGCATTAGCTGTTCCCCTCTGGAGGTTTTTGACCTTCACAATTACAAGGGCCCTGGTTTTCCGGTGGCCCTCTTTTTTTGCCCAAAATTTGCGCACTCACTAAAAACCACGGCCTCACGCCTCCGTGATTTGCATATCGAAGCCTGACGATCAATATATCGATTAAACACGATTTATAGTTCGGCGAATGACGATGGACAAAGACGAAATTATCAAGGCACTCGCCCATCCCACCCGGATGGACATTCTGAGCTGGCTGAAAAACCCCGAGGAACATTTCCCCTCGCAGGAGCATCCTTTCGAAATGGGCGTCTGCGCCAGCCAGTTCGAGCGCTGCGGCCTGTCGCAGTCGACGGTCTCGGCCCATCTCGGCACGCTGCATCGCGCCGGCCTCGTCACCACCAAACGCGTCGGCCAGTGGATCTTTTACAAGCGCAACGAAGAAACGATCGCCGCCTTCCTCAAGCAACTGACGCAGGATCTTTAGAATGCCCCTCGCCCTCCTCGTTCTCGCCTTGAGCTCGTTTGCGATAGGCACCACCGAATTCGTCATCATGGGTCTGTTGCCGGAGGTGGCTGCCGATCTCTCGGTCAGCATCCCGCAGGCCGGGTGGCTGGTCACCGGTTATGCCCTGGCGGTCGCGATCGGCGCCCCTGTGATGGCCATTTCGACTGCGAAGCTGAAGCGCCGTACCGCCCTGATTGCGCTGATGGCATTCTTCATCGCCGGCAACCTGCTTTGCGCTCTGGCGAGCGATTATTGGGTGCTGATGATCGCCCGAGTCGTGACGGCACTCTGCCATGGCGCCTTCTTCGGCATCGGCTCGGTGGTTGCCGCCGGCCTCGTCGCCGAGGATCGCAAGGCCCGCGCCGTCGCGCTGATGTTCACCGGGCTGACGCTCGCCAATGTTCTTGGCGTGCCGCTCGGCACCGCGATCGGCCAGGCCTATGGCTGGCGCGCCACCTTCGGCGTCGTCACCGTCATCGGTATCGTCACCATATCAGGCCTGATCGCCATCCTGCCCAGGGATAAGCAGCAAGAGAACGGCAGCATCCTGCGTGAGATCGCAGCCCTCAGGAATGGCCGCCTGTGGCTGGCACTCTCCACCACCGTCTTCTTCGCCGCCTCTATGTTCGCTCTCTTCACCTATATTGCGCCGCTGCTGCGCGACGTCACCGGCGTTTCGCCGGAAGGCGTCACCTGGACGCTGTTTCTGATCGGCCTCGGACTGACCATCGGCAACCTCGTCGGCGGCAAGCTTGCCGACTGGCGGCTCGGCGCGACGCTTGCCGGCGTCTTCGCCGCGATCGCCATCACCTCGATCGCCTTCAGCTATACGAGCCGCTTCTTCATCCCGGCTGAAATCACCCTCTTCCTCTGGGCGATGGCAAGCTTTGCCGCCGTGCCGGCGCTTCAGGTCGGCGTCGTCGGCTTCGGCAAAGACGCTCCGAATCTCGTCTCGACGATCAACATCGGCGCCTTCAACACCGGCAATGCGCTCGGCGCTTGGGTGGGCGGCTTGGTCATCGACGCCGGCTTCGATCTCACCCGCGTTCCGCTCGCCGCAGCCCTGATGGCCCTGACCGGCCTCGGCGCCACGGCACTCACCTATCTCTCCGCCAGGGGCCGGGCCGCCCTCGCCCCTGCCGAGTGATCCACCCGCAAAAGAAAGGACCATCATGGCCAAGCTTTTCGAACCCACGAAAGTCGGCGACATATCAGTCAAGAACCGCATCGTCATGGCGCCACTCACCCGCAACCGATCGCCGGGCGCAATCCCCAACGACCTCAACGTCGAATATTACCGCCAGCGCGCCACATCAGGCCTGATCATCACCGAAGCAACCGCGATCACCCATCAGGGCCAGGGTTATGCCAACGTGCCTGGTCTCTACAGCAAAGAGGCTCTCGACGGCTGGAAGCGCGTCACCGACGCGGTCCATGCATCAGGCGGCAAGATCGTCGTCCAGATGTGGCATGTCGGCCGCATCTCGCACACGACATTGCAGCCGAACGACGGCAAGCCGGTTTCATCGACCAATCGTGTCGCCAAGGCCAAGACCTATCTGGTCAATACCGACGGCACCGGCAGCTTTGCCGACACCTCCGAACCGCGCGCGCTCGAAACCGCCGAAATCCCTGGCATCATCGAGGATTACCGCAAGGCTGCCCGGGCGGCGATCGACGCCGGCTTTGACGGTGTCGAGATCCACGGCGCCAACGGCTACCTGCTCGACCAGTTCATCCGCGACGGCGTCAATGACCGTACTGATGCATATGGCGGCTCGATCGAAAACCGCACCCGTCTGACCTTCGAAGTCGTCGATGCCGTGGTGAAGGAAATTGGCGCCGGTCGCACGGCGATCCGCATCTCGCCAGTGACGCCGTCCGGCGAAAGCTACGATTCCAATCCGCAGGCGACCTTCACCCATGTCGTCGAGGGACTGGCCAAATACGACCTTGCCTATATCCATGTCATCGAAGGCCAGACCGGCGGCGACCGCGACTACAAGCAGGGCGACAATCCCGCCTTCGATTACAAGGCACTGCGCCAGACTTATGAAAGGGCCGGCGGCAAAGCCGACTGGATGGTCAACAATGGCTACGATCGCGATCTGGCGATCGACGTCGTCGAAAGCGGCCGCGCCGATCTCGTCGCCTTCGGCAAGCCTTTCATTGCCAATCCCGATCTCGTCGAGCGCCTGGTACACAATCTGCCGCTCAACACGCCCGACCAGTCGACCTTCTATGGCGGCACCGGCAAGGGCTATATTGACTATCCCGTTCTCGAAAAAGTCGCCTGAACCTTTCACACACGAATGGGAATCCCGCCGAAAGGCGGGATTCCCATTTTCACGACCTCTCGGTAAGTTGCACCATGTTTAGTCCCCATCTTGATCGCTGGTCGCTGATATCAGACGGTGAACCCATCATCACCCATTCCAGCCGCCTGCTGCCGGTCCGCTGGCAGGGCAGGCCAGCCATGCTGAAAGTGGCGGCCGATATCGACGAACGTTATGGCGCGCTATTGATGCAATGGTGGGACGGCGACGGCGCAGCCTATGTCTACGCCCATGAGGGCGACGCCGTGCTGCTGGAAAGGGCGACGGGAAAACGCTCATTGCTTGCCATGGCGATGAACGGCGAGGACGACGAGGCAAGCCGCATCCTCTGCCGGACAGCGGCACGGCTGCATGCGCCGCGCGAAAAACCGCTTCCCGATCCCATACCCCTCACCCGCTGGTTCCGCGATCTGGAGCCGGCAGCAGGCAAGCATGGCGGCACGCTTACCGATTGCTCGGCGATCGCCAACACCCTCCTTGCCGATCAGCGTGAAGTCACCATCCTCCACGGCGACATCCACCACGACAATATCCTCGATTTCGAGGCACGCGGCTGGCTGGCAATCGATCCGAAGCGGCTCCATGGCGAACGTGGCTTCGATTTCGCCAATATCTTCGCCAACGAGGAACTGCCAACGATCACCGATCCCGCCCGTTTCCGCCGCCAGCTCGCCATCGTCTCAGCAGAGGCGAAACTGGAGCCGAAGCGGCTGCTGCGATGGATCGCCGCCTATTCCGGTCTTTCCGCCGCCTGGTTCCTCGGCGATCCGAATATTCAGCAGGCAGAGACAGCCCTGACGGTCGCCCGGATCGCGCTGGCCGAACTCGAGAGCTAACCCGCGTTCTGCGACGGGTGCCCGATAAGGGCGGCCGCGGCTTGACGGTGCGGTTCGGGCAGGCAGCCAAGCGCCACGAGCGAAGCCCTGACCGCCTCGTCGATCGGCGTCTGCGGCTCCTTGCCGAGTTCGGCCGTAAGCCTGGTATTCCGCATCCGCACCGGCACCTTCCAGAGATAGCGCATCTCCTTGATCTCCCGCATCACGGGAACGAAAGGAGCGGTCAGCGGCACGATCCACCAAGGGAAGTTGCCGATCTTCGCCCTACCGCCGACGACGCGCTTGATCGCTTCGGCCATCTGCATGCCGTCCGCATCCCAGAAGCCCTCCATGTGATAGACGGCGAAAGGCGGCAGTCGATCGGCCCGCTCGACGAGTTGGGCAATGGTTTCTGCCATGTCGGGCAGGTAGGCCCATTGATGGCCGATGCCGCGCCGTGCCGGGTTCCTGATCGTGCCGACCGGCTTGCCTGGGGTCACGAGGCCGGACGAAAACCAGCTATTGGCCGTCGTGCCTGGACCGAAGAAATCCCCTCCCCTGACGATGATGGCGCCGGCGCCGGACTGCGACGCCGCCTTCATCCGCTTCTCCATTTCGACGCGGATCGCCCCCTTCTTCGTCACCGGATTCTGTGGGCTTTCTTCCGTCGGCGCCGGCAGGGCATCGGGACCAAAATTATAGACGTTGCCCGGCAGCACGACGCGCACGCCGACTACGCGAGCAGCGGCGATGGTATTGTCGAGCATCGGCAGCACCAGCGTTTCCCAGTCGCGATAACCGGGCGGATTGACAGCATGGACGATCAGGCCGACGCCTTCAGCCGCCCTCAGGACGTCGCCGGCATTCATCGCATCGCCCTGCACCCATTCGAAAGCCGGCTCGTTCCTCGACGCTTTGGCGGCGTCACGGTTCAGCGCCCGGATGCGCCAGCCGCGCGCAAGCAGCTTGCGGGCAACCGCGCCGCCGATACCGCCTGTGGCGCCGAGAATGAGGGCCGTCGTCTTCATTTTGCTGCTCATGACAATCATCTCCTTCGATCGGATGAGAGGATCATGCCCCCAGAAGGGAATAAACGAAATTGACGAAATAAATGCATCTGCTATACAAAAATATATGAGCGTCGAACCAAGCTGGGATTTCTACCGCAGTTTCCTGACCGTGCTCCAGCAAGGGTCGCTGTCAGCCGCCGCCCGCGAACTGGGGCTGACTCAACCGACCATAGGCCGCCATGTCGACGCCCTGGAACTGGCGATCGGCGCCGAACTCTTCACCCGCTCACCGAACGGCCTGCTGCCGACCGACGCCGCACTGGCGCTCAAGCCCTATGCCGAAACGCTGGCGGCAACCACCGCCGCCCTTTTGCGCACAGCATCCGGCCAGCGCGATTGCGTGACGGGAACGATCAGGGTCAGCGCCAGCGAGGTCATCGCCGTCGAAGTACTGCCTGCGATTCTCGGACCGCTGCAGGAGACTTATCCGGAACTTCAAATCGAGCTCTCGGCTTCCGATACGATCGAGGACCTAGTGAACCGCGAAGCCGATATTGCCGTGCGCATGGCCGAACCGCAGCAGGACGCACTCGTCGTGCGCCGAATCGGCGATATCCCGCTCGGCTTTCACGCCCATCGCCGCTATCTCGAACGATACGGCATTCCGCAGACCCTGGCTGACCTCGCAAACCACCGGCTCATCGGCTTCGACCGGCAGACGGCCTATGTCCGCATGGTGATGAAACGTTATGCGGTGCCTGGCATCGAGTTCTCCTTCCGCTCCGACAGTAACCTTGCCCAACTTTCGGCGATCCGTGCAGGCGTTGGCATCGGCATCTGCCAGACAGGGCTCGCGCGTGAAAATCCAGACCTTGTTCACATCCTGCCTGATGCCTTCAGCATTCCGCTCGGCACGTGGGTGGCGATGCATGAGAGCCTGAAGTCTTCGCCGCGCTGCCGCGCTACCTTTGATGCATTGGTCAAGGGACTTCAGGACTATCACCGATATTCGACCAGCGCATAATCGCGAAAATCAGAATCGATTTTCGCAAAGAATCATGCGCAAATTTCGAAGCGATAGAGCCTCCTTAACGCGTCGAGCACCACAGCGGGATGAAAATGATAGCGCACAGCCCGGTTGAACTCGTGCCTCACGATCCGCAATGGCCGCAAGCCTTCCAGCGCATCCGCGACAGGCTGCTGGCCTTGCTGCCGCAGGCGCTCTCCATCGATCACATCGGCAGCACGTCCATACCGGGCATGACAGCCAAGCCGCTTATCGATATCGACATCGTTCTTCCCGACCTCGGGCATATCGAGGGCGCCACACGCGTGCTCCTGGTAGAAGGCTACGAGCCACGCGGCAACCGCTATGACGACGAGGTCTGGGCTTTTCTATCGAGAGGTTCAGTGCCGGCGGAACGGGTCTACCTTTGCCCTTCCGGCAACGGCACGCATCGAAACAGGCTGGCTTTCCGGGATTATCTCATCGCGCATCCGCAAGCGGCGGCCGATTATGCCGCGCTCAAACGCAGGCTGGCAGCCGAATTCAGGATGGACGGCGACCGCTACACTGCGCATAAGCTCGAATTCGTCGATGCGATCGTCGCGCGGGCATTGACGGGCGATGCTTAGCTTCAAATGCCTTGCGAGGCCTCGGCCGTACGGTCCTTCCACAGGCCGTCCACCACTTCGGTTTCCGGCCGGTCGCCGCCCTCGGCATATTCCTCATGCCATTTGCCGTTCTCGTCCTGCCAACTGATCTCGGCGGAATCGCCGCCGACCTGCTGTTCGGCCGCGACGATGCGCGCAGCTTCGAGCGCCTCGGCATGGGTCGGGAATGCCTCGGAATAGACACCTCCCAGCCTGTAGGCCCAGCCGCCGTCATGTGGCACGACTTCGTAGACCACCTTGATCATGCATCCGTCTCCTCATCTTCTTGTTGCGCATTCGCAGGCTTCCGGACAGGATCCGGATCATCGCGGCCGCTTGACGAGAATTCGAGGACGCCGCGATCTGCTTTCCGGCCCCGATGACGTTCAGTATTCCATTAAACGCCGAAGACTGCAAATGGCACTCGACCGGAGCTCGCTTGATAGGCGAAATCAGCGACTTAGATAAAATGCGTGAATCTGGACAGGAGCTGAGGCTTGAGGATCGCGTCACGCTTTAAAGAAGAAAAGTTTCTGGTCGCCGCACTTGTCGTTGCAGGGATCGCTTATCTCTTGGAACACGCCGTGATCGGGATGGGGCGCGGCGTCGCGCTGATCGCAGCCGTCGTCCTGGTCGGCACCATCGTGCTCGCCTCGATCCGCGTCGCCCATCATGCCGAACTGCTCGCCGTCAAGGTCGGTGATCCCTATGGCACGATGATCCTGACGCTCTCGGCTGTTGCCGTCGAAGTCATCATCCTCGCCATCATGATGGGCGGCGAGAGTTCGCCGACGCTGGTGCGCGACACGATCTACTCGGCCCTGATGCTCGATATCAACGGCATTCTCGGCCTTGCCGCCCTGCTCGGCGGCCTCAAGCACGGCGAACAGCCCTATAACGACAATTCCGGCAAGACCTACGGCGTGATGATCCTCACCGCCATGGGCATCTCGATGATCGTGCCGGAATTCGTGCCGAGCGACAAATGGCACTATTATTCCGCCTTCACCATCGTCGCGATGATCGCGCTCTACGGCCTCTTCCTGCGCATGCAGGTTGGCCAGCACAGCTATTTCTTCAGCTACAGCTACCCGCGCTCCGAACGGAAGAAAGAAAGTCCGGACGAGCATAGCGCCGACGAGTCGACCACAATCTCGATCGCCACCATTCTCGTCGGCGTCGTCATCATCGGCCTGCTGGCGGAGTTCATGGCGACCTTCATGACCGAAGGCCTGCGCGACAGCGGCGCGCCGATCGCCGTGACCGCCGTCGTCGTCGCAGCGATTTCGGCGGCCCCCGAGATCCTGACCGCATTAAGGGCGGCACTCAGGAACCGCATGCAGGCGACGGTCAACATCGCCATGGGCGCCTCGCTGTCGACGGTCATCCTGACGGTGCCCGTCATGGAGGCGATCGCGCTCTATACCGGCCAGCCCTTCATCATGGCGATGACCCCGGTGCAGACGGTGATGGTGGCGATCACGCTGATTGCCGCCGCGATCAACCTCAACGACGGCGAGACCAACGCCATCGAGGGCATGACGCATTTCATCCTCTTCGCCACCTTCGTCATGCTGACGGCGCTGGGACTTTGAGGGCTTCCCTTCTCCCCGACAGGGGAATGGAGAGCAGTCATCCGCGCGCGGAACGTTAGCTCAAAGAGCAACTTTCTGGACAGCCTCGCCTTTGGGGAGGGCTTTCGACAGTCATTCCTTCGACTTTTCGAGGAAACGCTGCTTGCGGGTTTTCGGCTTGAAGCGCCGGAAGAAACCCTCGATGGCACGGATCGATTTGGTGACGGACATCAGCCTGTCGATCTGGCCGTTCGCATTGTGGAGCCGTTCCGACAAAACTTCAGCCGCGGTCATCGCGATCTCGATCGGCGGCACCTGTGGGAAGCGTTTGGCGAGTGCCGCATAGGGGCCGGCGTCCACGCCGCCCATCATCGAGATCGTGCCCATCCTGGCAAAGAGACGCAGGAAGATCTGCTCGAACGTCCAGTCGTGCACGTCGAAGACCTTCCACTTCTCGCTCCTCTTGGCCGAAAAGCCGGCAAGCAGGATCTTGCCCGGCAGTTGCAACTCGGCGAGCCAAAGAGCCATCGCAAAGCCGCTCGTCGCGATTTTTCCTGTCGGATAGAGGTCGCCGAGCATTTGCGTCAGATCGAGATGGCGGGTTCTCGCGCCCTTGAAGCCGCTCGCGTCACTGAAGTTCTCCTCCGGGGAGACGCGAATGTTGACGACGCCCAGAAAATCGTCGCCGGCAAAGAAACGCAGGACATCCACCACCTCGCGCCGGTGAACGATATTGGCGCCCATCACGCCGCTGCGGGCAACCAGCACCGCATGGCCGGCGAAGGGTTCGTCGAGCACCTTATAAACATTGTTGAAGAAAACGTAGAGCGCCGTCTCCGGCAATTCGCTTCGCAGCCGTCCGAAATCAACTGCTTCGCTGTTTGCCACCAGCACGACGTGGGAATAGGGTGACAGCAACGCCTTCCACGCCTCCGGCATCAGGACGTTGAAGCCGCCATCTGCGGCGGCGGCACTCTGCGTATCACTGGGGATTGCTTCCATACCGGCTCACATGCACTTTCCAAGGACGATGCGCTCTGCCCGCCTTACTAGCTGTTGCTGAAATAGGCGCGCGTTCGTGCCAGCCGCGTCAGCCCGCCGATGCGCTTTCCCAAATGCGAGAAGAAACCCGCAACTCGACCCGCCATTGACGGCTGCCTGCAGAAAGAGGCCCACGGTGTATTGCTGAGATCCTCGATATAGTGCTTGGCCATCCGCCGGTGCACCCAGGGCACGGTGGCCTGCCACGGCTTTTTCCGGCCGGTGAAATGAAGGATCGCCGGCCGGCCGACGAAGGGCAGCAGGCCCGTCTGCGTGTTCCAGCGCGGACCGAGCACCAGCCAGTCGCCGTCGAAGGTAACATTCAGCGCATCCTGGTCGTTATTCTCGAAAAGATGCGACCGCTCCTCGAAGATCTCCCGTGTCCTGGCAAAAAGCTGCCTCTCGCGGCAGGCCGACCAGTCGAACAGCAGCACGCCGGCATTGAAATAGCGGCCGCCCTCGCGCATGCCGATCTTCCGCTGCCGCGCACCGGCCTTTTCAGGAAAGGCCATGACATAATCGTCGACCGCAGCCAGCGCTTTGCCTTGAAAATTTCTCGTGAAGAGTTCGTCGACAGGCGAAACCGCCAGCACATCGGCGTCGAGATAGAGCAGGCGCTCGATATGATCGGGTATATGCAGATCCATGTAGAGTCGCGCCAATGTCGCGCCCGACCAGCGGCCCCGCGCCTGCAGCGCCGTATCCGGCGTATTGTAGGACAGCACCCTGATCGCCATATCATGCAGCCGCGCGAAATTTCCCACCTCGGCGATCTCGTTCGGCTTGAGGTCGATGCCGAGAAGCAGGAACTCCACGGCAGAGCCTGAGAGATTGCGCTTGACGGAAAGCAGGGTGCAGCAGGCGGCAGGCAGCATGTTGACATCCGAACAGACGATCACGGCACTCTGCTGCAAAATCCCGGCCTCCCGAAGCGGCGCTTAAACTTGATGCCGGATATCTAGTTGGTTTGATGCCAACCCGCAACCGCAGATCACCCGCCGGACCGTCACTCTGCCGTCACGTTTTGAATCGGATTTCAACGACTTGAGAGGCAAAGCGGAATCAACTCCGCAGCATGTTGAATCGGGATGTGAGCGATAATCGCAGCGCCAGCCCAACGTCGCCGCAAACAAAAAGGCCGGCCGTCGCCGGCAGGCCTTCGATCGGTGTTTTTGAAAATCCGCTTACTTGCAGGCGCCGCAGAAGCGCTGGATGCGGCGGCAGGCTTCCTCGAGCTGCTCTTCCGAGGTCGCATAGGAGATACGGAAGTTCGGGCCGAGGCCGAAGGCCGAACCGTGAACAACGGCGACGCCTTCCGATTCCAGAAGTTCGGAGACGAAATCCTCGTCCGTCTCGATAACCTTGCCGGAGGGTGCGGTCTTACCAATCAGACCCTTGCACGAGGGATAGACATAGAAGGCACCTTCCGGCACCGGGCAGACAATACCCTTGGCCTGATTCAGCATCGAAACGACGAGATCGCGGCGGCCTTCGAAGATCTTCTTGTTCTCGGGGATGAAGTCCTGTGTGCCGTTCAGCGCTTCGACAGCCGCCCACTGGGCGATCGACGTCGCACCCGAGGTCTGCTGACCCTGGATCATGTCCATGGCCTTGATGAGCTGGATTGGGCCGGCCGCATAGCCGATACGCCAGCCGGTCATCGCATAGGCCTTGGAGACGCCGTTCATCGTCAGCGTGCGGTCGTAAAGCTGAGGCTCGACTTCCACAGGCGTAACGAACTTGAAGTCGCCATAGGTCAGGTGCTCGTACATGTCGTCGGTCAGCACCCAGACCTGCGGATTCTTCATCAGCACATCCGTCAGCGCCTTCAGCTCGTCATGCGTATAGGCGGCCCCCGTCGGGTTGGACGGCGAGTTGAAGATGAACCACTTGGTCTTCGGCGTGATCGCCTTTTCGAGATCGGCCGCCTGAAGCTTGAAGTTATGCTCCTGGGTGGCAGAAACGAAAACCGGCGTGCCGCCGCACAGTGCCACCATCTCAGGATAGGAAACCCAGTAAGGCGCCGGGATGACGACTTCGTCGCCGGGGTTCAGCGTTGCCATGAAGGCGTTGAAAAGGATCTGCTTGCCGCCGGTGCCGACGATCGTCTGCTCCCAGGAATAGTCGAGGCCGTTCTCGCGCTTGAACTTGGCGGCGATCGCCTTGCGCAATTCCGGGATACCGGAAACCGGCGTGTACTTCGTTTCGCCGCGGTTGATCGCGTCGATGGCCGCCTTCTTGATATTATCGGGCGTATCGAAATCCGGCTCACCGGCGCCGAGGCCAATGACGTCACGTCCTTTTGCTTTCAGCTCGCGCGCTTTCTGGGAGACGGCGATGGTGGCTGAAGGCTTCACACGGGAAAGAGCATCGGCAAGGAAAGCCATGATAACGGTCCTAATGGTTGAAACGGGCAGAAAGCCGGGACCGGAGTTCTGCGGTTAGCTCTATGTCCAATGTATGGCGGCATTTCAAGCGGAAAGGCGTCATGGTGGCATGATTCTTATTGATCGGTTCGCCGCACCATCAGCCCGGCATGCCGCGCCCTTGGGAGAGGCTTGCGTCACCTGGTCGAAACGCCATGCGCAGATCTTGAATCAATCTCTGAAGTCATCCGGATTTATCCCCTGAAATCAGTGGCATCGCCGAATTTGGCCATCGCCACGAATAAGCCGCAACAAATGCCGCGCCGCGCCGCAATTCGGTCGCGAGCGCGCCGAGATCGAAGCCGCATCATCCGGCATCCGAAATTGGTTATTGAGGGTATGCCAATGTTTCTGGAAGATGAGTTTGCCATAGGGCGCATTCGCGCGCGCCGAATTTCCGTTTCAGTCCTTGTTGCATTCACTATCTTTGCGGCCTGCATCACCGCGGTGCTGGGACTTGCCTCCGCCGCCCGCGCCGCCGAGACGCCGCAGGCATCCGCTGAGCTCGCAGCACTTGTGCGGCCGAACGACGTCCGCAGCGGCTCGCTGCTCTTTCCCTCGAAGGAGCCGGGCTTCTATGTCGAAGCGCCGCGGCTGAAGAGTGATGTCGCCATCGATGTCTCCGGCCCGATCGCCAGGGTGAAGGTGACGCAACGCTTCCAGAATCCGAGCCAGGGTTGGGTCGAGGGCACCTACGTCTTTCCGCTGCCGGATAATTCCGCCGTCGACACCCTGAAAATGCAGATCGGCGAACGCTTCATCGAAGGCCAGATCAAGCCGCGCCAGGAAGCCCGCGAGATCTACGAGCAGGCCAAGGCCGAGGGCAAGAAGACGGCGTTGCTCGAACAGCAGCGGCCGAACATCTTCACCAACCAGGTCGCCAATATCGGTCCCGGCGAAACCATCGTCGTCCAGATCGAATACCAGCAGACCATCCACCAGTCGGGCGGCGAGTTCTCGCTGCGCTTCCCGATGGTCGTCGCCCCGCGCTACAATCCGGCGCCGATCGTCCAGACCGTCGAATTCAACAACGGCGCCGGTTTTGCCACACCGCGCGACCCGGTGGAAAACCGCGACAAGATCGAAGCCCCCGTGCTTGACCCGCGTGAGAACGCCAGGATCAATCCGGTTTCGCTGACCGTCGACCTCAAGGCCGGTTTCCCGCTCGGCGACGTCAAATCCTCCTTCCACGCGGTCGATATCAGCAACGGCGACCAGACGAGAACGATCAGCCTGAAGGCGGACTCCGTTCCTGCCGATAAGGATTTCGAGCTCACCTGGAAGGCCGCCCCCGGCAAGATGCCGAGTGCCGGCCTCTTCCGCGAAGTGATTGATGGTAAGACCTATCTGCTCGCCTTCGTCACCCCGCCCACTGCCCCCGATACGGCAGCGCCGCCGGCGAAACGCGAGGTGGTCTTCGTCATCGACAATTCCGGCTCCATGTCCGGCCCGTCGATCGAGCAGGCAAGGCAGAGCCTGGCGCTTGCGATCTCCAAGCTGAACGCCGACGACCGCTTCAACGTCATCCGTTTCGACGATACGATGACCGATTATTTCAAGGGTCTCGTCATTGCCACCCCTGACAATCGCGAAAAGGCGATTGCCTATGTCAGAGGCCTGACTGCCGACGGCGGCACGGAAATGCTACCTGCCTTGCAGGCTGCGCTGCGTAACCAGGGACCGGTCGCAACCGGAGCGCTGCGCCAGGTCGTGTTCCTGACGGATGGCGCGATCGGCAACGAACAGCAGCTTTTCCAGGAGATCACCGCAAATCGCGGCGATGCCCGCGTCTTCACCGTCGGCATCGGCTCGGCGCCGAACACCTATTTCATGACCAAGGCCGCCGAAGTCGGCCGCGGCACCTTTACGGCGATCGGCTCGACCGATCAGGTGGCGAGCCGCATGGGCGAGCTTTTCGCCAAGCTGCAGAACCCAGCCATGACCGATATCGCCGCAAGCTTCGAAGGCATCGCAGCCGAGGATATCACGCCAAACCCGATGCCGGACCTCTATAGCGGCGAGCCTGTCGTGCTGACCGCGCAACTGCCTGACGATAAGCCCGCCGGCAAGCTGCAGATCATCGGCAAGACAGGCGACCAGCCCTGGCGCGTCGAGATGGATATCGCCAATGCCGCCAACGGCAACGGCATTTCCAAGCTCTGGGCGCGGCGCAAGATCGACGATTTCGAGGCGCGCGCCTATGAACGTCAGGATCCGGCCGCGCTCGACAAGGATATCGAGACCGTGGCGCTCGCCCATAACCTCGTCTCCCGCGTCACCAGCCTGGTCGCCGTCGACGTCACCCCGTCTCGCCCGGTCGATCAGCCGCTGGGCTCGACCACGCTGCCGCTCAACCTACCGGAAGGTTGGGACTTTGATAAGGTTCTAGGCGAAAACCCTGCCCCTCGTGACGACGCGGAGCGCCATGGCTCGGCTACGCCGACAGGAAACGCCGGACCGGAGCAGGCTGAGGCCGAAACACAGAAACTCATCGCATCGCCTGAGATCGCAAACATGATGGCTGCAGCCCCGACCGCCAAGGCCGCCACCATGATCGCGCAAAAAAGCACGACCGTGAACCTGCCGCAGACGGCAACGCGCGCCGACGAGCAGATCATCCGGGGACTGACCATGTTGCTCCTCGCGCTGATGGCGGCAAGCGGCCTGGCCGTCTGGCGGCGGCGCCTCAAGGGCATTATTGCCGTCGGAGCCAAACAAAATGGTCTCTAGGCTCTCTGCAAGCCAGAATGAGGAAGTGGCCGAATTCGAGCCGCTTCCGACCTATCTGGAACTCGCCATGGCCGCCGCCACGGCCTATGACCGACCGAAGATGCGCCAGAAGAAGGGTTTCTTCCTCTGGCGTCTTTCCTCGATCGAAAAAGCAATCGCCTTTGCCATCGCCGGCCTTGCCCTCTATGGTTTGGCGCTGATCGGCGACGGCTTCCTGCTGAAGGCGAAGGCGGAGCTTTCCCAGGTGCTGCTGAAACGCGCCTTCGCCGCCGAATTACGGGGCGAAGAAACAAAACCCTGGCCCTGGGCGGATTTCACCACCGAGGCCAAGGTACGCGCCCCGCGCCTCGGCAAGGAGGCGATCGTGCTCTCCGGCGCCTCCGGCGAAGCTCTCGCCTTCGGTCCGGCCTGGCTCGTCAACACGCCACAGCCCGGAGAGGAAGGCACCTCCGTCATTGCTGCCCATCGCGACACGCATTTCCGCTGGCTGCAATATATAAGGCCCGGCGATACGATTGAAGTCACGCGCCGCGACGGCAAACTGTTGACCTTCAAGGCCGGCGAGGGCCGCATCGCCCCGTGGGATGCAAGCGGCATCGATCCCACCTCCGATGGCCGCCGCCTGGTGCTGACCACCTGCTGGCCCTTCGACGCGACGGAACGCGGGGCGTTGCGCTACATCCTCGAGGCGGAATTGGTCGATGGCTAGAGCGCCGTGCGTCCTCTTGGACGCACAAAGGACGCTCTACCTCTTTTGAATCTGCGCAACGGGATCAGTTCAACCGGTAAACACAAAGCCGTTATTGCAGGTCGAATGAGGGTTGAAGCCCTCCCCTGCCCGCTCCACGTTCAGCCCGAGAGACGACGGGGAAGCACGATGAAGAGAATGTCCGCCTTCCATTTCGCCGCAGCGCTGGTCCTGTTCGGCACCGTATCGGCGGATGCAGCTGATACTGTCAACACGCAGGATCTCGCGGTGCGGGTCGACAAGCTCGCCGACGGCCTCGAACATCCCTGGGCGGTCGAGGTCTTGCCCGACGGCGCCTATCTCGTCACCGAGCGGCCGGGCCGCATGCGCATCGTCCGCGACGGCAAGCTCTCCGACCCGATCGGCGGCGTGCCTAAGGTCAGCGCCCGTGGCCAGGGTGGCCTGATGGACGTGGCGCTCGCACCGGACTTTGCGACGAGCCGCAAGCTCTATTTCACCGCCGCCATCGCCAACAGCCGGGGCTCCGGCACCGAAGCCTTCAGCGCCACGCTTTCAAATGACGAAAAGACGCTTCTTGCCGTGACGCCTGTTTTCACCATGCAGCGCTTCACGTCAGGCAACATCCAGTACGGCTCGCGCATCGCGATTGCCCGTGACGGCTCGCTGTTCATCAGCGTGGGCGACCGCGGCGACCGCGACCGCTCGCAAGACTGGCAGGACGATGCCGGCTCGATCATCCATATCAATGCCGACGGCAGCATCCCTGCCGACAATCCGTTCAAAGACGGCGGCAAGGCGCTGCCGGAAATCTGGTCGAAAGGCCACCGCAACCCGCAGGGCATCACCTTCGACGCCAAGGATGGCAAGCTCTATACCGTCGAGCACGGCGCGCGCGGCGGCGACGAGATCAACCAGCCCGAGGCCGGCAAGAATTACGGCTGGCCTATTATCACCTATGGCCGCGATTATTCGGGTGCCGAGATCGGCGAAGGCACGGCCAAGGAAGGGCTGGAACAGCCGCTGCACTATTGGGATCCTTCGATCGCACCCGGCGCGCTCGTCGTCTATCGCGGCGCCATGTTTCCAGAATGGGACGGCAATTTCATCGTCGCGGCGCTGAAGTTCCAACTGCTCTCGCGCATGCAGCGCGACGACGGCGGCGCCTTCGTCACCGAAGAACGTCTGTTCGAGGGCGAATACGGCCGCATCCGCGACGTCGTCGTCGCACCCGACGGCGCCCTGCTGATGGTGACGGACGAGGACAACGGCGCGCTGCTCAGGATCTCCAGAGCGCAGGCCCGCAACGGCTGAGACGTCACAACGCGCCGCGCAGTTCCTTGCGGATGACGAATTTCAACCCGGACCAGATTTCGTCGACGGCGCAGACCTTGATGTCGACGAGGCCCATCGGAAGCAGAACCTCCCGCAGCACGTCCTCGGTGATATCAGTCGGCACCCTCGAGCTCTTCTTAGGCCAGGAGATCCAGACCATGCCATTCGGCACCAGAACAGGCAGGAGCGCAGGCGCGGTCCGCTCTAGCACGGCCCGTTCGGTCGTAAAGAGATGCACATAGTCGAATACGCGTGCGGGCGTTTCCGGAAGTGCCCGAACGACCGAGGCAAAACCGTCGAAACCATTGATGTCGCCGATCGTTTCGGGAATGCCGAGAAGAGCGGCTGACTGCCCCTGTGCAAGGCCGAGTTTCCTGACGAGCGGCGTGCCGGAATAGCCTGCCGCCCTCGGCGCGGCCACGTCGCCGGCCGGCTTCCGTTCTTCGCCTCGCATGCCTTCGCCTCCGTCAACCGGCACGAAGTCTTCACCCTTGCCGAAAGGAAACGCAACTGCTAACCGCTTGCGCACATCTCCCTTCCCCATCGAGGACGACATGACGCGCGTTCAGGCGAACCTCCTCCTATTGCTTGCAGCCGCCATCTGGGGCGGCGGCTTCGTCGCGCAGTCGACGGCGATGAAGGCGATCGGCCCTTTCTGGTTCATCGGCCTGCGTTTTACCGTCGCCACGCTGGCCGTGCTGCCCTTCGTCCTTTTCGAAGCGCGAAAGGCAAAGGAGAAGACCAGCGCACGCCATGCGAAGCTCTATATCCTGATCGGCCTTGCCCTTTTCGGCGGCGCGGCCACGCAGCAGGTCGGACTGCAGACGACGACGGTGACGAATTCCAGTTTCATCACCGGCCTCTATGTGGTCTTCGTGCCGCTGATCGCCGTGTTCTTCCTGCGCCGTGCCCCGCATTGGGTCATCTGGCCGGGCGCGTTGATGGCGGTCACCGGCATCTATCTCCTGTCCGGCGGCCATCTCTCGGCGCTGACGCCAGGCGATCTGCTGACCGTCGTCTGCGCCGTCTTCTGGGCGATCCAGATCACCCTTGCCGGCACGACCGTTTCGGAGACCGGAAGGCCGCTTGCGCTCTCCGCGGTGCAATTCGCCGTCACCGCAGTCTGTGCGCTGGCCGTTGCCGCAGCCGTCGAACCGGTCAGCCTTTCGGCGATCTGGGCCGCGGCGCCGGAGATCCTTTATGTCGGCATCTTCTCCTCGGGCGTGGCTTTCGTGCTGCAGGTGATCGGCCAGCGCTACACGACGCCCTCGCAAGCCGCGATCTTCCTTTCTTCCGAAGCGCTCTTTGGCGCCTCACTCGCCGCCCTGCTGCTCGGCGAGACGATGCCGGTAACAGGCTATGCAGGTTGCGCGCTAATGTTTATCGCTATGCTTGTAGTCGAACTCGTGCCGGGACTGACCCGCCGGCGCTTGCCAGCCGCGTGAACACGCGTCCAAATATGGGTGAGTCACGCATCGGAAAAAAAATTCATTTGCCGCGAGAGACGCGTTCACGTTGCATTTTTGGGAAAATCTGCTCGGAACTTATATTGCAGACGATATAAAACGTTAATCATTCCCTATCAGCGAAGGAAATTTTGCGTTTTTTCGCAAATTGGATGTCGGCAGGGGGTGCCCGGAACGACACGTTAAAAAACTTTTGCTTGCCAAAATCCTTTAAACGCAGCACTCTCGCCGCGTTCGGGCATTTTGCGAGCATGGGAAGTCCTTAAGTATTTGCGCGCCGGGAACGCTAATATTCCGGTCAGCCGGTTCCGAAAATGGCGGGCGAAAGTCCTGCCTGGAACAGGCCGAGGTAGAGGGGACCTTTTTCTCACATTTCAAGAATTGCCTGCCAACACCTCCCCGCAAGGAGGCAATGCTATGATGCTGCCCGTGTGGATGGCGGGCAGAGAGAAAAGGACCTGAGGCATGGCAGAGACTGGCACTGTAAAATTCTTCAATACCGACAAAGGCTTCGGCTTCATCAAGCCGGACCGGGGCGGCGCCGATATCTTCGTTCACATTTCTGCCGTTCAGGCCTCCGGCCTGGCCGGTCTGACGGAAAACCAGAAGGTAAGCTTCGACACGGAGCCGGATCGCCGCGGCAAGGGCCCGAAGGCCGTCAATCTGCAGATTGCGGGCTGAACCCTTAACAAGGCTGGCGAGTTCGAGTTGAAGCCCGGCAGCAATGCCGGGTTTTGTCGTTCAGCCTTCGTTCAGCTACAAATCTGTACTTCTCTCATCATCGAGAAAGGGGCCGGCGTTCGGTTCCCGGGATTAGGATTTATGCTTATGAACAGGCTCGCCAAGACCATTCTGCTGACGGCAACCGCTGCCGCACTCACGCTTTCCGCCATCGGTGAAGCGTCGGCCCGCGACCGCCACTGGCGCCACGGCAATCACGGCAACAACGATGCGTGGGTCGGCGGCGCCGTCGGCCTTGCCACCGGCCTGATCGTCGGTTCGGCCATCGCCAACGCCAATAATGGTCCGGTCTACGAAGAACGCCGCTACATCGACCCGGCCTACGAGCCGGATTATTACGAGCCTGCCCCGGTCTATCGCGCGCCCCGCCGCGTCTATGTCGATCAGCCGCAATATTACGCGCCGGTCCGCACGGCGGTGGAGCCCTGGTCGCCGCAATGGGAGCGTTACTGCTCTTACCGCTACCGCTCCTTCGATCCGCGCAGCGGCACCTATGTCGGCAATGACGGCCGCAGCCACTTCTGCACCGCCGGCTGAATCGTCGAATATCCCTGATGCAAAGCGCCGCTTTTCAGCGGCGCTTTGTTTTGCCTGCGTCAGCCGGTCTTCTTGTTCCAGGGCATGAACTCAGCCTCAGCATCAAAATCGGTCGAGACGCTCACGGTGCGCCACATCCGATCGGCTTCGATACGCGCCGCATCCGCCTTTTCGACGTTGAGTACCGCATCGCTGCCAAGCAGCAGCCGGAACGGCGGCTCGTCGAGACCGGCGATGTGGATGACGACTGCCGCCGCTCTGGCAGGATCGCCGGGCTGGCGACCATCGTACTCACGCTGGAAACGCACCGTAGCACCGACCGTCTCCGCATAGTCCTGCCGCCCTTCGGCAAGCACCGTCGAGGAGCCGGCGAAATCGGTCCTGAAGCCGCCGGGCTCGATCACCGTCACCCTGATGCCGAACGGCGCGATCTCTTTCGACAGTACCTCGGAAAAGCCCTCGACACCGAATTTCGCTGCCGAATAGGCGCCGCGCCCGGCAGGTCCGATCCGGCCGCCGACCGATGAGAACTGGATGATGTGCCCCGCCCCCTGCCCGCGCATCAGGGCGATGACCGCCTTGGTCATGATGATCGTGCCGAAGAGGTTGGTCTCGATCTGGGCGCGGAAATCGGCAAGACTGGTATCCTCGATCGAGCCGACATTGCCGTAGCCGGCATTGTTGACGAGCACGTCGATGCGCCCGAACCTCTTCACACCAGCCTCGACTGCTGCCGCTGCCGCCACCTCGTCGGTCACGTCAAGCGCCAGCGTCAGGACCTGATCGCCATACCGCTCGGAAAGATCGGCAAGCTGGCCGGGATCGCGCGCAGTTGCCACCAAATTGTCGCCGGAGGCCAAAACCGCCTCGGCCAGCGCCCGGCCAAGACCGCGCGAACTCCCTGTTATCAACCAGACTCTGAACATCGGAAACCCTCCTGCTTTGGTTCCCGGCTCATGTATGGTCTATTGTATCCTATCGAAAGAAGGTACCCGGACGATCTATACACACCTTGAGGTAACTGACTTGACCAGTGACATCTTCGATTTCTGCAGCAGTATGACGGACGAACAGGATGGGCGGGCCCGTGAACTGATCGAGCGGGCGGCGGCGAAATGGCCGCTGCGCATCCTGCACGTACTCTCCGATGCCGGCGCACCCCTGCGCTTCTCACGCCTTATGGAGAGGGTCGAGGGCATCAGCCAAAAAGTGCTGACGCAGACGCTGCGCACCCTCGAAAGAGATGGCCTCATCATCCGCACGCTCTATCCCGGAGTGCCGCCGCGCGTCGAATATGAGTTGACGCCGCTCGGACGCGACCTCCTCATGCAAGTCGTCACGCTCTGGCGCTGGATCGTCGAACACCTGGATGATTTCGATGCGCGCAAAGCCGTGAAGCTGACGGCCGCCGGCGTCTAAAGCGCGTCGCAAAGGCATGTCGCGCAAAACCGCTCCACAATTTTGCGCGACATGCCTTCAAGCCGGAATGCGGATCGTTGCCCTCAGCCCACCGAGCGGACTGTCGGTGAGCGTGACGTTGCCGCCGTGGCTGCGGGCGATGTCGCGGGCGATCGCAAGGCCGAGGCCGGTGCCCGACGCATCCAGGTTGCGCGCCGTATCCAGCCGGAAGAATGGCTTGAACACGTCCTCGCGGTTCTTCTCAGGAATGCCCGGCCCATCATCGTCGAAGACGACGGTCAGCCATTTGGCGTTGTGCTTGGCTTCGATGTCGAGCCTATTGGCATAACGCCGAGCATTCGAGGCAAGGTTGGTGACGAGCCGCATGAAAGCGTTCGGCCTGACGGATATGTCGTCATCGCCTTCGATGGAATAGCTGAATTTTTTGCCGTGCAGGGCGAAATCGGATTCCAGCTTCGCGAAGATCTCACTGAGTTTCAGCTCGCCGACATCCTCTTCGACCTCGCCGCGTGCAAAGGCCATGTAGGCCTCCAGCATGGTCTGCATGTCGTTGACGTCATCGTTAAGCCCATGCAGGTCGGGATTGTCGCCAGCGAGCGCCAGTTGCAGCTTGAAGCGGGTGAGGATGGTGCGCAGGTCATGGCTGACGCCGGAGAGCATCGCGGTGCGCTGTTCGATCTGCCGTTCGATTCGCTCCCGCATCAGAATGAAGGCAAGACCGGCGCGCCTGACCTCGTCGGCGCCGCGCGGATAGAAATTATCGGGCTTCTGCCCCTTGCCGAAGCTTTCGGCCGCGCGCGCCAAGGTCAGGATCGGCCGGATCTGCCCGCGCAGGAAGAGGATCGAGATGCCGATCAGCACCAGCGAGGTGCCAACCATCCAAACGATGAAGATATGGGTGTTCGACGCATAGGTCTGGCTGCGTTTGGTCAGCACCCGCAGGATCTTGTTGTCGAGTTTGATGCGGATCTCGACGAGGTTTGAATTGCCGACCGTGTCGATCCAGAAAGGTCGGTGGATCTCGTCGGTGATCTCGTCGCTGAGGATGCCATCGAGAATCGAGAAGAAAGGCTTGACGCGCGGCGGCGGCAGATCGCCGTCCGGCTCGATCGAGATCTGCAGGCTGAGTTGGTCGCGGGCGATGCGGATGATCTCGCTATAGTCCGAGTTCTGCGGATAGGTCTCGATGATTTCGATGATGGCGGCGATGTCACGGGTGACGGCAAGCGACAGCCGCTCCGTCACCATTTGCCAGTGGCGCTCCATGAACACGGCGGCGACGACGGATTGCAAGAGCACCATTGGAATGATGATGATCAGCAGCGAGCGCGCGTAAAGTCCGGTCGGCAGCCGGCGGCGCAGCCACCGGACGATCCAGCGCCAGCCCGGCGCAGAAGTGCGGTCTTCCCGCCGCAAGCTGTCGATCGTCACCATCAGCGCCGGTCCCGAACCTTGAGTTTAGTCGATGCTCAGCCTGTATCCGATGCCGCGCACGGTCTGCAACCAGACGGGATTGGCGGGATCGTCCTCGATCTTACGCCGCAGCCGGTTGATCTGCACGTCGATCGTCCGCTCGCCGACTTCGGTATCGTTGCCGATCAGTTCATGGCGGGGGATCGTGTCGCCGGCGCGCCGTGCAAAGAGCAGCATGATCTCCTGCTCGCGGTCGGTGAGCCGGATCACCTCGCTGGCTTTCTTCAGCTCCTTGCGGGTCAGCGAGAAGGTGTAGGGGCCGAACATCACTTGTTCGATCTTCGGTCCCTCGCCGCCGGCGTTGCGGCGCAGGATGTTGTTGATGCGCAGCACCAGTTCGCGCGGGTCGAAGGGCTTGGAAAGATAGTCGTCGGCGCCCGCCTCCAGGCCTTCAATGCGGTTGCCCGATTCTGCCAGCGCCGTCAGCATGATGATCGGGACGTTCTTGATGGCGCGAAGCCCGCGGGTGACGTCGATGCCGGATTCGCCCGGCATCATCACATCCATGATGATCAGGTCGAAATCGAGACCCGCAAGCTTGCGCTGCGCCTCGGCGCCGTCGGCGGCGACAGTGACGCGGAAGCCGTTCTCGGCGAGATAACGATTGAGCAGCGCGCGGATACGGGAGTCGTCATCGACCACCAGCAAATGCGCCGCATCGTCGGAAATACCTGTCTTGACCGCCATTCAATCCGCCCTCTGTCTGTCCCGCATGCCGCTGAGGAAAGCTTTTACGCCCTCCCGCACCTCCGCAGAAGCCCCTTCGAATGCCCGCTCAATGCGGCGCGATTGCGGCTCGGCAAGGGCAAGCGCCAGCTCTCGTCCCGATTGCGTCGGATAAAGCTTGCGCTGCCGCCGGTCCTCGGGACCTGCCACCTGGCGAATATAGCCTGAATCGATCAGCTGTTTCAGCACCCTTGCGAGGCTCTGCTTGGTGATCTTCAAGGTATCGAGAAGATCAGCCACCGTCATGCCGGGATTGCGGTTGACGAAATGCACGACGCGATGGTGCGCCCGGCCGAAGCCGCTCTTTTCGAGGATGGCATCCGGATCGGAAACGAAGTCGCGATAGGCGAAGAAGAACAGCTCGATGATCTCGAAATCGATGATATCAGTATCTTCCATCGGCGTGCCCAGCGGCTCTGGCTTGCCTACTTTCGGGCCGGTCTGTCGTGACACTCGGCATTCCTTTCTCGTTCCGCGCGCTGCGGGAAACTTTCGCGAAGATATGTCAGCTTTATTGACATAAATTTGCCGCTTAGCTTCCGCGAACTCTGCGGGAGGCCCGCACGGTCTCCTCATTTCCCTGGCACTTCCTGGAAACTAAGGCCCGTCTGGCACTCCGACGCAACACGCGATTTCCCCTTGCGTCTGTGGATAAGACGTAATGGGGACAACAATCAACAGGCATGGCGCGTGAAGCGCCGGAGGAGTTAGGGATGCGCCGGTCGCTTCGGCGACCTGGCCGCGATAATCGAGCACCATAGCATCGGCGTAGCCCTAGGCTGCAAAACGCCGCAGCATCGAGGTGATCGAACGCGCGATCCTGCCGGAGGAACTCCCCGGCTTTAGCGAGTGCTTCTTCACCGGTTCGGCTGCGGAAGTGACCCCGGTTTCCGAAACCGGCCCATACCGCTTCACGCCGTCGACGATCTCCGAAATACATGAAGGAAGTCTATCCGGCGGTGATCGCCGCCGAATAAGACCCTCAGGAAATCGGCCGGCTACTGCATAATTCCTTAAATCGGAATCGATTGAAGGGTAAAATTATGCAGCAATTTAAAGTGCTACAGCGTTCTTTGCGCGTCTCAAAAGCGCGCGGCGCTGTAGATAAACGCCTGCCGGGCCTTTTTACCTGTGCGCCCGTGCCATGACCAGTCCGGCAAGCGTCGAGAGAATGCCGCCGCCGATCAGGCCGCCGATGCCGTCGGCGATCAGGCCGGTCATAGCCGCTTCCCCACCGACCATGCTGAGCAGCATACCGCCGGCAACGCCGCCGATCGCGCCTGCGATCGTACGGGCGACGACGTTGATCGCCTGCTGCTTCAAAGCGGCGCTCGCGGCGTTGCCGCCGATTGCACCGGCAATCAATTGTGTGATGAGCGGAAGTAGGGCTTCCATGATTTCCTCCTCTGGCGATCTCCCCGATCGCCCAGCTACGCCGATCTTTGGCGTATTAGCATTTTATCATATTTCGGAGGAAAGCGTTAAGAAAAATCAACCGATGCGGGATTAAGGCAGGGAGACGCGCCCCGAAACGAGGCGGTCCGACGTCCGCCTCGCCTCAGTTTCTGTCGATCACGTCATTGATAGATGTAGACGATCCGGCGCGTACCGGGATCGACCAGCACCGGCCGATCGTTGATCCTCGTATAGCGGTACTCGTAGTCGGGAATCGTCTGGAAGGTAACGTCTGCAGGCACTTCCGCGCCGACGACGACATCGCCGCCAAGCTGCACCGTCTCACCCGGGTTGGTGTCGATATAGGTGCGGACCGTCTACGGCGGGGTGATAGTCTCGACCGACCCGACGGGGCCGAGCAACTCGTCGCCCGGCGCCGGCTGCGGCTCGGCCGGAACGACACTCGCGGTCGACTCGTAGGTCACGCTGGGAACGCCGATCTCGGAGCGGTGCTGCTCGACGATGACTGAGCTGCCGCCGTGATCGACCTGCAGATAATCGGCATAGACCCAGCCGCGCATGCCGTTGACGTCGACACGGCACCAGCGGCTGCCTTCGATGCAGCCGTCGAGGACTGCGGTGGAGCCGCGGGTGGCAAGACCGACCGAGGGATATTGTGGGCCGGGGCCAGCACGGACGTTGAGATCGTTGACCGTCGTCGCCATCATCTCCGCCTGCGCAAGACCGGCGCTAGCCATCAGCACCGCGCCTGCCAGCAGAATGTTTCTCTTCAAGGTCATGTGAGCGTCTCCTTGGTTTCGATGGGCTGACAACGCACTGGGTTCCACGATGTTCCCCTGTGCTCCGCCGAGCGAAACACTACTTGCGGGAGATTTCATGCAAATGTTTGGAAGAATTGAGAGAAAAACGATTTTATCACCCTGCGACGATGGCAAAGAAGGGCATAAATTCTTGTTGCAGTCCGTCTTTTTACCGTGAGGCACACCGCCCATGGCACAAGATTCCGGCTGTCCTTGCCGCGGTTTCGGATTATACCCGAAGCAGCAGAGACACCAAGCGAGGCACTTATGGGCATGCTCCAGGCCGGCATCATTCCGGTGACACCCTTCCAGCAAAACTGCACGATCTTCTTCGATCCCGATACCAAGGAAGGCATCGTCGTCGATCCCGGCGGCGACGTGCCGCTCATCCTGCAGGCGATCGCCCAGAACGGCCTGACCATCAAGGAAATCTGGCTGACACACGGTCATCTCGACCATGCCGGCGGCGCCGGTGAACTGAAGGAAGCTCTCGGCATCGACGTGGTTGGCCCGCATCAGGACGACCTGCCACTGCTGCAGCGGATCGAGACCCAGGCCGCGAAATACGGCATATCAGGATTGCGTAACGTCGTGCCCGACCGCTGGCTGAAAGACGGCGACAAGATCTCTTTCGGCGCCCATGAATTCGAGGTCTATCACACGCCCGGCCATGCCCCCGGCCACGTCATCTATTTCAACCGTGCGCAGAATTTCGCCCATCTCGGCGATGTCCTCTTCAACGGTTCGATCGGCCGCACCGACCTGCCGGGCGGCGATCATCAGCAGCTTCTCGATTCGATCCGCGACAAGGTATTGCCGCTTGGCGACGACGTCGGCTTCATCTGCGGCCACGGCCCGGGCAGCCGCATCGGCGACGAGCGACGCAGCAATCCATTTCTGCGGGAGATCAGACCTCGTGCCGGCACATCAGGCGAAGCCCCGAACAACTAATGCATGTCGCCCAGAAGTGGGCAGCGGTTTTGGATAACGACTTGCATAAAACAAGGACTTAAAGCGCCGCATAAATCTGGATAGACCCGACGCGCTTAAGGTTGAGCTTGAGCTCACATCATCTTTCGGCCGTTCGGGACCGGCTGTTCGACGGCAGCAAGCACGATTGCGCCGTTCTCGTCCTCGAATCCCAGCGTCAGCACTTCCGAGCGGAAAGGTCCGATCTGGCGCGGCGGGAAGTTGACGACGCCGAGCACCTGCCGGCCCAGCAGGCTTTCCGGCGTATAATGCACAGTGATCTGCGCTGAGGATTTTTTAGTGCCGATATCAGGGCCGAAATCGATCACCAGCTTGATCGCCGGCTTGCGCGCTTCCGGAAAGGGACTGGCCTCGATGATCGTGCCGACGCGAATGTCGACACGCTCGAAATCGACGTAGTTGATCTCTTCGGCCATATGGTCTCCGTCAGCCGGCCAATTCCTCGGCCCGCTTGCGCGCCGCCGCGAGTGCTGCGTCGAACAAGGGCTGCATGCCGTCTTCGGCCATCAGTACGGCCAGCGCCGCCGCCGTCGTGCCACCGGGAGAGGTTACATTCTCCCGCAGCCGCGAAGCGTCGTCGGGGGACTGATGCATGAGTTCACCAGCCCCCGCGACTGTTTCCCGCGCAAGACGCATGGCGAGGTCCGCCTGCAGACCGAGTTTACGGCCTGCCTCCGCCATACATTCGACGAGATAGAATACATAAGCCGGGCCGCTGCCCGAAAGCGCCGTCACGGCATCGATATCGGCTTCCGCCGGCACCCATTCGACCGGGCCCGAGACGCGCAGAAGGGAATGGACGCGTTCGCGCTGCCGATCGCTGACCCCTGAATTGGCAAAGGCGCCGGTGACGCCACGCCCGACCATGGCCGGCGTATTCGGCATGGCCCGCACCATGGCGGCCTTGCCGAGATGTTTCTCGAGGAAACCGAGCGTCTTGCCGGCCGCCACCGAGACGACGACCGTGTCAGGCCCGACGGCGCTCTTCACCGCCGGCAGCACCGTCTCCATCACCTGCGGCTTGACCGCCAGGAACAGCACGCTTGCCTTCAAATCCGTGGGAAGCGCCGTCAGATGGGTCGCGCCAGCCCCGTTGATCGTCGCCAACATCGCCGGCGATGGGCCGGGATCGACGACGATGACGGCTGAGCCCGGAACGCCGCTTTTCAGCCAGCCGGAGAGCATCGCCCCGCCCATATTTCCGGCGCCGATCAGAACGACGGGATGTGTCGAGGAGAAAGCCTTCGTCGGCATCTCAAGCCTCGCCGACCGTTTCGAACAGCACGGCTTCCATCGCCTTCGTCGCTTCCATGCCGGACCAGACGACGAACTGGAATGCCTGGAAATAGGCCTCGCAGGTATCAAGCGCACTGGAAAGCAGCACCTCAACCTGGCGATTGGTAGGCTCCGCACCGCCGGCAAGCAGCAGCGATTGGCGGAAAATGACGACATCTTCCTGGCGCCAGAGGTCGAAATGACCCATCAGCACCTGCCCGTTGATCGCCGAGAGCAGCTTGACCACCTCGTTGACCCTGATGTCGGGAACTTTGATATCGAAGGCGCAGCCAAGATGCAGCGCCTCGAATTCCTCCATCCAGGAGAAGGAGACGTGGTAGTCCGTCCAGCGCCCCTCGACCGTCATCGCGATCTCGTCCTCGCCGGACCGTTCGAACGACCAGTCGTTGTTGGAGGCAACGTACTCGATCATGTCGACCGGGTTCGACTGACGCTCGACTTCCAATTCCATCAGGTTCATGCAGCACCTTCTTGACCGGAACGAATGCGACCTAACTTGGTGTACGAACACAAGAAAGACACACGCAAATACCGGAAACCACCACTCGGATGATCGTTGAACCGCTGCCAGACTTAACGCAGATAACCTGCCCGGAGCTTACCAAGTCGCTTCGAATCATCATTTAAAATCAGTGTATAGCGCCCCTTGCCCCCTGCCAGCCCCCCGAACGGAAAATAGGACTGGCCACTGTGGAAAGGCTCTTCGAAATTCAATTCAGAAGGGAGAATAAGCGACTCTGCGAATTGGCTTTTTTGGCAGTGTCCACAGGTGGAAAACTCACCTGGTTTTTTTACGGAAGATGCGGCGTGTGGCATGAAGGCAACGCCGCATCTGTGTCGTACTAGGATTTAAGCGCCCTCGCCGGCAAGCTTTGCCTCGAGTGCTGCGATGCGGGCGGCAAGCGCCTCATTCTCGTCGCGTGCCTTGATCGCCATCTCGCGCACAGCCTCGAACTCCTCGCGCTTGACGATGTCCATGCTGTTCAGCCAACGCTCGGCTTGGGCGTTGAAGGCGGTTTCGATCTCCTTGCGGACGCCCTGGGCGGCACCGGCCGCATCGGTCATCAGCTTGGCGAATTCGTCCATGATGCGGTTCGTTCCGGTCGTCATGGCGGTTTTCTCCCTTCGCATGAGGTGAATTCAGCCCTTCAGGGCTTCAAGAGTTGAGGTAGGGCTTCACCATCGACGATGCAAGCGCTTTGCACGGGATAAGCTTGCCGGAACCGGCCGGGAACGAGCCATCACGAACAATGGACTTGACCGTCCGGGATCGCAGCGGCATGTTCCGCGCAACTCAACAGGTGGAAAACCTTGCCGATAACAGCCGATCTCCTTGCCATCATGCCTTTCCCGGATATCGATCCGATCGCCTTTTCGATCGGTCCGCTGGCGATTCACTGGTACGGCCTCGCTTACGTCGCCGGCATCCTGCTCGGCTGGGCCTATGCGCGCCGCCTCGCCGCCAATGAAAGTCTCTGGCCCGGCAACGTCTCGCCGATATCAAGGACGCAGCTCGATGATTTCATCGTCTGGGCAGCGCTTGGCGTCGTCTTCGGCGGCCGTCTCGGCTATATTTTCTTCTATGATCTCCCTGCCGTCCTGCGCAGTCCCGTCCGTGCGCTCGAGATCTGGAACGGTGGCATGTCCTTCCATGGCGGCCTGACCGGCACGACGATCGCCATGATCCTCTTTGCCCGCCGCAACGCCATCCCGATCTGGAGCCTGTTCGACATCGTCGCCACCGTCGTTCCCTTCGGCCTGTTTTTCGGCCGCATCGCCAATTTCATCAATGGCGAGCTCTGGGGCCGGTTGACCGACGTGCCCTGGGCCGTGGTCTTCCCGACTGGCGGCCCGTTCGCCCGCCATCCGAGCCAGCTTTACGAAGCCGGCCTCGAAGGCATCGTTCTGCTCCTGGTGCTGGCCGCCTTGGTCTACGGCATGCGCGCGCTGAAAAGCCCCGGCTTCATTACAGGCGTCTTCGTTTGCGGTTATGCGCTGTCGCGCATCTTCGTCGAATTCTTCCGCGAGCCTGACGCCCAGCTCGGTTATCTCCTCGGCACGAACTGGCTGACCATGGGCATGGTGCTCTCCTCCCCGATGATCCTGCTCGGCCTCTGGGCGATGCTGCGGGCCCGCCGCCAGGCTGCGCTGCAGCTCTGAAAACGGCAGGACGCGCGACATGACCACCGCTCTAGGCGAAAAGATCAAGGCGATCATCCAGGCCAACGGCCCGATCAGCGTCACCGATTATTTCTCGCTCTGCCTCGCAGACCCCGAACACGGCTATTACCGCACCCGCGAGCCCTTCGGGCGTTCCGGTGATTTCGTCACCGCGCCCGAGGTCAGCCAGATCTTCGGCGAGATGATCGGCGTCTTCATCGTCCATGCATGGCAGCGCCACGGCACACCGACGGACGTCCGCCTCGTCGAGATCGGCCCCGGCCGCGGCACCATGATGGCCGACATGCTGCGCGTCATCTCCCGCATCGCTCCACCGCTTTTCGACGCCATGACCGTGCATCTCGTCGAAACCAGCGAGCGCCTGCGCGACGTCCAGAGCCAGACGCTCGAACACCACGGCGAGAAGATCACTTGGCACGATGGCTTCGATGAAGTACCGCCCGGCTTCACGCTGATTGCCGCCAACGAACTCTTCGATGCCATCCCCATCCGCCAGTTCGTTCGCATGCCGACGGGTTTCCGCGAGCGCATGGTCGGCATCGACGCCGATGGCGAGCTGACCTTTGCCGCCGGCGTCGCCGGCATCGACCCCACCTTGCTGCCCGAACCGGTGCAGGACGTGCCGGTCGGCACGCTCTTCGAGATCTCGCCTGCCCGCCAGGCGGTGATGATGGCGATCTGCGAGCGGCTGCGCGCCTTCGGCGGCACGGCGCTTACGATCGACTACGGCCATCTCGTCACCGGCTTCGGCGATACGCTGCAGGCCGTGCGCATGCATGAATTCGACCCGCCGCTCGCCCATCCAGGTGAAGCCGATCTGACGAGTCATGTCGACTTCCAGCAACTCGCCGAAACGGCGCTTGCGGCCGGCCTCCATCTGAACGGCGCCCTGCATCAGGGTGATTTTCTGACCGGTCTCGGCATCCTCGAGCGCGCAACCGCCCTCAGCCGCGATCGCGAGCTGCAAACCCAGCAGGTCATCCAGACGGCGGTCGAAAGGCTCGCCGGCGCCGGTGAAGGCCGGATGGGCGAACTCTTCAAGGTGATGGCGGTCTCCTACCCCGCCATCGATCTCATGCCCTTTCGTCCGGTGGATTGACAGGGCGCACGCGGCTGGTTCAACATCCGCCCGAAACAAGAACTTGAAGCGCGCCGCATATGCGATGCGCTTGGGATCATGACAAACCCCTCGAAAACCCCGGAATCACAGATGCAGGACGCGGCCTCTCCCGCACCGATCGAAAGCGCGCTGCTGAACCAGGCGGCGGGCAGCGCGATCCGGCACGGTTATTTCACTCGGGCCGGCGGCGTTTCCGAAGGGCTTTATCGCGGCCTCAATGTCGGCCTCGGCTCCAGCGACGAACGCGACAAGGTCCTGGAAAATCGCCGTCGCGTCGCCGCCTGGTTCGGCTTGCCGGTCGAGCGGCTGGCAACCGTGCATCAGGTCCATTCCCCCGATGTCGTGACGATCGGCGCCGATTATGACGGCATCCGCCCCGACGCCGATGCGATGGTAACGGCAGCCCCTGGTATTGTGCTTGGCGTGCTTGCCGCCGATTGCGGACCGATCCTGTTTGCTGACCCGGACAATCGCGTCATCGGCGCCGCTCATGCCGGCTGGAAAGGCGCATTGACGGGCGTGCTCGAAAATACCGTCGCCGCCATGGAGGCGCTGGGTGCGGACCGCGGCAGCATCGTCGCCTGCCTCGGCCCCTCGATCAGCCAGGCAAGTTATGAGGTCGGTCCCGAATTCGTCGAGCGTTTCGTCGCCGAAAACCCGGACGACGAGCGCTTTTTCGTGCCTTCCGCAACGCCCGGCCACGCCATGTTCGACCTGCCGGCGCTGACCGTCGACCGGCTGGCGAAAGCCGGCGTGCGGGCCGAAAGCCTCGGCCTCTGCACTTATCCGGACAACGAGCGCTTCTTTTCCTACCGCAGGACGACACATCGCAAGGAGCCGGATTACGGCCGCCAGATTTCCGCGATATCAATCAGGGAGACTTGAGCAGAATGGCACTGCACTTCGAAAAGGCCGAATTCGCAAGCCGGCTTGCGCGCCTCACCGAGAAGATGAAGGAAGAAAAGCTCGACGCCTTGCTGCTCTTCGCCCAGGAAAGCATGTACTGGCTGACTGGCTACGACACCTTCGGCTACTGCTTCTTCCAGACGCTGGTCGTCAAGAGCGACGGCACCATGGCGCTGATCACCCGCTCGGCTGATCTTCGCCAGGCCAGGCATACCTCAATCCTCGAGGACATCCATATCTGGGTCGACCGGGTCAATGCCGACCCGACGCTCGACCTGAAGAACCTGCTGGTCGAGATGGATCTGCTCGGCGCCCGCATCGGCGTCGAATACGATACGCATGGCATGACCGGCCGCGTCGCCCGCCTGCTGGACGCGCAATTGACCACCTTCGGCCAGATCGTCGACGCCTCCTACCTCGTCAGCCGCCTGCGCCTGATCAAGAGCCCGACGGAGGTCGCCTATGTCGAGCGCGCCGCCGCTCTCGCCGACGATGCGCTCGATGCTGCGATCCGGCTGACAAAACCCGGCGCCGACGAGGCCGATATCCTCGCCGCCATGCAGGGCGCGATCTTTTCCGGCGGCGGCGACTATCCCGCCAACGAATTTATCATCGGCTCCGGCGCCGACGCGCTGCTTTGCCGCTACAAGGCCGGCCGCCGTAAGCTCGACGCCAGCGACCAGTTGACGCTCGAATGGGCCGGCGCCTATGCGCATTACCATGCCGCCATGATGCGGACGATCGTCATCGGCGAGCCGACGCATCGCCATCGCGAGCTTTACAACGCCTGCCGCGAAACCATCGAGGCGATCGAGACCGTGCTGAAGCCCGGCCAGACCTTCGGCGATGTCTTCGACATGCACGCCAGGATCATCGATGAGCGCGGCCTGGCCCGCCACCGGCTGAATGCCTGCGGTTATTCGCTCGGCGCCCGTTTCTCGCCCTCCTGGATGGAGCATCAGATGTTCCATGTCGGCAATCCGCAGCCGATCGAGCCGAACATGTCGCTCTTCGTGCACATGATCATCGCCGATTCCGATACGGGCACGGCGATGACGCTCGGCCAGACTTATCTGACGACACCGGATGCGCCGCGCGCCTTGTCGCGCCATCCGCTCGATTTCATCGGGCTTTGACCGGTGAGAATCCGGAATTGACAGACGACCGTCCCCACCCGCATAAATTCGGGTGGGGCTGATTGCGATTGTGGGAAGGACGGATCAAGGGATGACGCGAGCTGCGATTGTGCCCACGTTCCTGTTCGTCATGGCTCTGCTGACCGCCTGCAACACCACCGATGCGCTGACGCCGCAGGTCGATATCGGCGATTCCTCCGGCCGCCCGTCGTCGAGCCCGGTAACGCAGAGCGAAGCCGAGCGGTTGGCGGGCACCCGCCAGCCGAGTTTCTCGGCAAGCTCGCAGCAGGGCGGCTACCATCCAGCCTATGATCAGTCACAGCAGGCCTATCGGCCCGGCACCGGCGCGCCGCCGACGACGATGCAGGAGCAGGCAGACGCCCTGTCGAGGAGCAGCTCCTCGCCGGCCGCCTCCGCCCCGATCGACGGACAATCGCTGCCACCGCCGGTGGCCAGTGGTGGGCTTCCCGCACAGTCGGCTCAGCCGGCCGAGGCACGACAGCCGCAGCAGACCGCCGCCCTCCCCTCCAGTTCCTCCTCCGTTCGCGGCAGTACCGTGCGCTTCCTGCCGATCATCGGCGCGCCGGTGCAGGCCGTGACACCGCTCTCGCGCCAGCTCGGCACCGAGGCGCGCGCGCACGGCCTTTCCATCAAGAGCTCGAACGATGCGAGCAGCGATTACATCCTCAAAGGCTATCTCTCCGCCTTCAGCGACGACGGCAAGGTTACCGTCGTCTATGTCTGGGACGTTCTCGACAGCGGCGGCGGCCGCTTGCATCGCATCCAGGGACAGGAAAGCGTGCCGACGGCCGCGGCCGATCCCTGGGCGGGCGTTCCGGCCTCGGTGATGCAGCAAATCGGCTCAAAAACCATCGCGGAATTCTCCTCCTGGCGGCAGACTCAAGGCGGTTAGTCACAAACTTTTTGCAAATATGGAAGCCTGTGGCGCCTTTGCCCTTGCATTCACGGGGAAGCTGACTAAAAAGCGCGGCTATCAGCGCGTAACAGGCGGACCAAAATGAAGGTTTTCGCAGGCAATTCGAACCGGCAACTCGCCGAAGCGATCTGCAACTATCTCAATGTTCCCTTGGGGAAAGCCAGTGTTCGAAGGTTTGCCGATCAGGAAATCTTCGTGGAAATCCAGGAAAATGTGCGCGGTGAGGACGTTTTCCTCGTGCAGCCGACCGCCTTTCCCGCCAACGACCATCTGATGGAACTGCTGATCATGATCGACGCGATGCGTCGTTCGTCAGCCCGCCGCATCACCGCCGTCCTACCCTATTTCGGCTATGCCCGTCAGGATCGCCGGGCCTCCGGCCGCACGCCGATCTCCGCCAAGCTGGTCGCAAACCTCATTACCGAAGCCGGCGCCGACCGCGTCATGACGCTCGATCTCCATGCAGGGCAGATCCAGGGCTTCTTCGATATACCCACAGACAACCTCTTTGCCATGCCCGTGCTGACCCGCGACATCAAGAGCCACTATGACCTCAGCAACGTCGTGGTCGTCTCGCCCGACGTCGGCGGCGTGGTTCGCGCCCGCGCGCTCGCGAAGCGCCTGGACTGTCTTCTGGCCATCGTCGACAAGCGTCGCGATCGGCCGGGTGAATCCGAAGTCATGAACATCATCGGCGACATTGCCGGCAAGGACTGCCTGCTGATCGACGATATCGTCGATTCGGGCGGCACGCTCTGCAACGCGGCCGACGCGATGCTGGCCAAGGGCGCATCCAGCGTCACCGCCTATATCACCCACGGCGTTCTCTCCGGCGGCGCGGTCACCCGCGTCACCTCCTCGAAGCTGCGCGAACTCGTCATCACGGATTCCATCCAGCCGACCACGGCCGTCCTCTCGGCCCACAATATCCGCGTCGTAACGACGGCGCCGCTGATCGGCGAAGCCATCAGCCGCACGGCTCAGGAAGAGTCCGTCTCCAGCCTCTTCGATTAAAAGGAGCCGGCGTTCGACCGGCTCTTTCAATTTCTACTTCAGATGGACCAAGCTATTGCCGGGCATGCTCTCCGAGCCGCATGAATTGCTGGCCGTTGATTGTCGCGGAGCCGCGTCGCAAACCGCCGTCCCGATCGTTGGTCTCCGCAGGGCTTGTGACGCAAGACGCAAAAGGCCGGCACAAGGCCGGCCTCTTTCACTTCTGATGCCAATTGATAACGCTCAAGGTTGCTGCGGCGGCGCAGGTACCGCGTCCTGACCCTGATCCGGTTCCTGCTGGTCTGGCTCCAGCTCCTGATCTTGATCCTGATCAGGACCATCCGGACCCTTGATCTGCTGGCCATTGATCGCCACGGAACCATCGCGACTGATGCTGATGTCCCAGCGCGAGCGGCCATCTGCATCGGTCTTGGCAAAGCCCTTCACCATCATGATGCCGAAGGAGACCTGGTTGAGGTCGGGATCTGTCTTGGCAAGCTCCTGAACCGCGGCGATCGTCTTGTCGAGATCGCGGGCAAGGATGGTCGCCTCCATCGAATAGTCTTTCTGAGTATCGACGCGTCCCTCGATCTTGCCCGTCATGTCGACGTCGTAGACATCGGACTTGGCGCTGACCTTCGGAAACTCGACGGTGAGCCGGCCATCGCGGAAGAGCTTTTTCGCCATCTCGTCGCCGCTTTGCTCCGGCGGCTTGGCGTTGAAATCCATCGCCATGAGCGCGTCGCCGAAGGTTGCGAAATCCAGATTCGGAATGGCGAGTTGCAGATCGAAATTGGTCGGCACGAAGGGCGAATAACTTGCCGGCATCGCCGGGCTGTCGAGGCTGATGTCCTGAGCGTCGATACCGAAGCCGAAACGCATGGCATCGCTCGGCCCATCGATGGCCAGGTTGTAACCGAACGCCTTGACGCCGCCATTGCCTACCTGGCTGCTGATGGTCAGGTTATTGACCCCGATTGTCTCGCTGAACGAGGCAAGAATCGGAAAGGCTTGCTTGAGCATTCCCTTTATCTTGTCGCTGTTCTCCGGGCTTAGTTCCTTCTCCTCGAGATGGTCGAGAATGAAAAGGACGATCTCGCGGATTTGCTTGGCCGGCAGGCCGTTCACCTTGGCATCGAAATCAATGGAGTCGGCACGGATTTCAACAGGCGGCATTTGCAGGCCGGAAACCTGCTCGACGAAAGTCGACATCGAGCCGCTACCGGCAAAATCGATACGCCCATTGCCGCCTGCGCTGTCCGTTGAAGTCAGCTTTTGGTCCATCCCGGCAAAGCTGGCATGGACTTCCTCGGTGTCGGATTTGCTGGCGACCTTGATGTCCTTGGCGGTGAAAGTGCCGGAGCGCAGATAGCTGATCGCCGGATCGAAGACGCCGGTGTAGACAAGCGAAGCGATGGAGTAGGAGAAATCCGTTGGCTTCTGGTCGGGGCCTTTGAAATGGCCGGAGACGTTGAGCTTGTTGTCACCCTCAATGTTCCAGAGCCCGCTGTCGAGCGGCGTAGCGAACATCGAGAACGGCGTCAGCCCGTTGATCGCGAATGTCGCCGGATCGGCCTTGGCAAGCAGCTTCGCCAGATCGTAAATGATCTCGTAGCGAGTGCCTGCCGGATTGACGGTAAGCAGGCCGCTCTTCGCAAGATCCTCGGGAAGCAGCTTCGTCAGATTGTCCTTGACCGCATTGGCGCCATCCTGATTGATCTCGACACCCTGAGCCGTGGTGACAAGGCAAAGTGCCAGCAAGCTCGTTGCCGTGACAAGTTTGAGACGCATAGTCCGATTTCTCCTCAGCCCCTTTTTTGAATGCGGCCATCCAAAGATGCGAAGCGCGCCGATGTCAACCTCAGCTGTGGCAGAGAATGGCAATTTCGCCGTTCATACGGCCGCGTATTTCGGACGGGCGAGGATATCGCCTCCTCGTATGCGCCATTCGGCTCGCCGTTGACGATCGACGCAATGCTCGAATGCGGTTTCGGCTTGTCGAAGCGTGTATATCACCGGAAAACAGCCCGAATCCGCAACTTGCGTTTCCGATCGACTTATAATATAGGCCACCGGTCCGTGTAGACACCCTTGGAGGCAACGCGGATGAGGTCGGGTCATACCGCCTCCGGTTCGTCGGAACAAGGCTTTTGCCCGCCGCCGAACTCTCCATATAACCTCGAAAGGAATAGCCATGAGCCAGGAAACTTACGAGCTCAAGGCCGAGGCGCGCGAACGGGTTGGTAAGGGGTCCGCCCGTGAACTTCGCCGCAACGGTTTGATTCCCGCTGTCATCTATGGTGACAAGCAGGCCCCCATTGCCATCGCTCTCAACACCAATGAGGTGACGAAGCGCATTCACGCCGGTGGTTTCATGACCACCGTGGCGACGATCGAAATCGACGGCAAGAAGCACAAGGTTCTGCCGAAGGACTACCAGCTCGATCCGGTCCGTGACTTCACGTTGCATGTCGATTTCCTGCGCGTCTCCGGCAACACCCAGGTGACCGTCGAAATCCCCGTTCACTTCATCAACGAAGAGAAGTCCCCGGGCCTCAAGGTCGGCGGCGTTCTGAACATCGTTCGCCATGAAGTCGAAGTTCATTGCCCGGCCGATGCGATCCCTGAGTTCTTCAACATTGACCTCAGCGGCAAGAAGATCGGCGACAGCATCCATATCTCGGAAGTCACCCTGCCGAAGCGCGTGACCCCGGTCATCGACCGCGACTTCACGATCGCGACGATTATCGCTCCCGCTGCCGGCATCGACGAGAGCGCCGCGGAAGGCGAAGCCGAAGCCTGATCGCTTCGACCAATTTATAAAGCATATGGCCCGCTTTCCCCTGGAAGGCGGGCTTTTCATTGCCCAGAAATGCCCCGTTTCAGCAACATTTAACAAATTCGTGAAAGCATGATCCGTCAGCTGCGAAGAAGCCCGCCTCAACGCGCGACAGCAAATATGGTCGGCCTGGGGAGTAGACGGAACCATGAACAATTCCGTTGAGAACAGATTTTTTGCGATAGTTTGCGGAGCGCTGCTCGTTTTTGTCGCTCCCCTCTTTGTTCTCTTCCTTTTTCTTTCCTCGGAACGGGCCGACAAGGAAATACGTGACCATATCTCCGTTCTTCTTGTCGCCAATGCCCAGGCGCTGGCCAAACCCCTGTGGGACCTCGATGAAGACAGCGTTACCCAGATCAGCGCGACGGTCGTTTCCCAAGGCGCCATCGTCAAGGTCGAAGTGCGTGACCAGTCAGGCCAGCTCGACGTCAGCCAGTCCACCATTCCGCGCTCATTCGACGGCAAGCTGGTGCAGGTGTCGCGCGCCATCATCTACAACACCGTCGACGGTCCGAGGAACCTCGGCAGCATCAGCGTCTATTATCCCGCGCTCGGCCTGTTTTCCGGCCTGAAGCAGGAAGAGGTCGTCTTCATCTCGATCTTCATCTTTGCGGTATTGACCGTTTTCGGCACGGCACTGATCGGCAACCGCTTCTTCGTCATCCAGCCGCTGATGCGGCTAACGGCAGCGATCGAAGCCACCCGCCAATTGGGCTCCCGCCATCATGTCGACTGGCAGTCGAACGACGAGATGGGGCGACTTGCCCATAGCTTCAACGAGATGCAGACCAAGCTCGAAAGCGAGGAAAAGGAGCTGAAGTTCGCCCACCGCCGCGCCACCGACATCTACAATCTGACTCCCGCCATGCTCTTCTCGCTCGACGAGGAGGATCGCATCACCGCCGTCAGCGATTATTGGCTGCTTGCCACAGGTTACAACCGCGCTGCCGTCATCGGCCGCAACTTCGCCGATCTCGTCACCCCCACCACCCGCGACAAATTCGTTAAGCGCCGCCGGGCCGAAAGCGGCTTGACCGTCACCGTCAAGTTTGTCTGCCTGGACGGCCGCACGATGGACGTCCTCATCATGGAATCGGAGGCGGGAGCCGGCGCTCACGACCGCCTCTCGCTATCGGTCATGACCGATGTCACCGAACTCAAGGCCTCCGAAGACCGCAACCACCGCCAGGCAATCACCGATCACTTGACTGGGCTTCTTAATCGCCAGGGCTTCGAAGCCGTCCTCGACAACAAGATCGCCGCCGCCGACGCCGCCGGCCAGGAACTCGCCTGTCTCTTCGTCGATCTCGACCGCTTCAAGTGGATCAACGACAATATGGGCCATGCCGCCGGCGACATGGCGCTGGTCGAGCTCGTCGAGCGCCTGAAGGCCCATCTTGCCCCTTCCGACGAGGCAGCCCGTCTCGGCGGCGACGAATTTGCCATCCTGTTGCCGGCGAAGGATGCAGAAAAACGCGCCAGGGTGATGTGCGAGCAGATTGCCTCGATCTTCGAAACGCCATTCGCCCCCGACATGCATCTGAGCGCTTCCGTCGGCATCGCCATCTATCCGCATCATGCTGCAACCGCGGCCGAACTGCTGCAGAAATCCGACATGGCGATGTATGCAAAGAAACGCGACGGCAAGAACGGCGCGCAGCTCTTCGACAATGCCATGCTCGACCGTGCCCGCAGCCGCGCCGAAATCGAAGCCAACATCGAAGCCGGCCTCGTCGACGACTGGTTCGAGGCCTTCCTGCAGCCGATCGTTAACCTGAACGGCCGCGGGATTGCCGGTTTCGAGGCGCTGATGCGCCTCAACCATCCGCAGAAGGGCTTGATGCCGCCGGCCGAGATCATCAGCGTCGCCGAGGAGACGGCAAAGATCGTCCGGGTCGGCAACGTCATCATGGAAAAGGCGATCGCCAACCTCGCAAAAATTTCCCGCATATCAGGCATGCAGGATACCTATCTCGCCATCAACTTCTCGCCACTGCAGTTCGAGCCGGCGCTGCCGGCCCGTCTTGCCGCCTTCGTCGGTCGCCACGGCATCCGCCCCGAGCGCATCGTCGTCGAGATCACCGAAGCCGTGCTGATGCACGACAATCCTGAGATTCGCATGATCGTCACGGAGCTTCGTCGCTTTGGCTGCCGTATCGCGCTCGACGATTTCGGCACCGGCTATTCGTCGCTGAGCTACCTCAACCGCTTCCCCGTCGACATCATCAAGATCGACCAGTCCTTCACCCGCGCGATCAACGACGGCGACGACGACGTGCGCCAGAAAAGCCGTATGCTAATCGAAGGCATCACCACGCTCTCCCACAAGATGAATTGCACCGTCATTGCCGAGGGTATCGAGACCGAAGAGGAATGCCGCACGCTCCACCAGATGGGGCTTGACTATGGTCAGGGCTACCTCTTCCACCGTCCGCAGCATGCAGCCTCACTGATCGAGAACCTGATGGCCTCGCAATCGGCCGTCGCACGCGCCTCGTAAACGAAGAACGAAGGAGATGATGCCGATGAAAAAGCTCCTGCTTCTCGCATGCCTGGCGCTGCCCTGCACCGCCCATGCGCAAAGTGTGACCTTCACGACCGAGGATTATGCCCCCTTCAACTACCGCGAAGGCAAGGAGATCAAGGGCGCGACCGTCGAGCAGGTCGAAAAGGTAATGGCCGCAATCGGCGTCGACTACACGATCGAGATCATGCCCTGGGCGCGCGCTTTTAGCCTTGCCCGCACGGCGCCGATGACCTGTGTCTTCGCGACCGCCCACAACGGCGCGCGCGACCCGTTGTTCAAATGGGTCGAGCCGCTGCTCATCGACCGCAACATCCTGATCACTCGCAAGGGTTCGGGCGTCACCGCCGGCAATCTGGACGAGGCAAAGAAATATACGGTTGGTACTCAGCGCGAGGATTACACCGAGACGATCCTGAAGGAGAAGGGCTTCACCAAGCTCGATGTCGCCAGCGACTTCAACGCGACGCTGCGCAAACTGCTTGGCGGGCGCATCGACATGATGCCGATCTCCGAACTCTATTTCGAAAAGCTGAAGGTCGACCAGCCGGTGGAAATGGTGACCGTGCTCTCCGCCCAGCCGATGGGCATCGCCTGCGAGAAGAACTTTCCGGACGATCTGCTCACCAGGATGCAGGCTGCCCTCGACAAGCTGATCGCCGATGGCGACCAGAAGCAGATCTTCCTGAAATACGGTATGAACCTCTCGGAATGACCCTGCTCGGCGGGCTGCTGCCCTTTCCGCTTGACTTTGCTTTCGTTTCGCGGTGGTGAACGGCGGGAAGTTTTAGCGAGGGAAGACAGGCCATGCTGATCATCGCGGGTCTCGGCAATCCCGGCGGCAAATACGCCGGCAACCGCCACAATGTCGGTTTCATGGCCGTCGACGCCATCCATCGGCGCCACAGCTTCTCGCCCTGGTCGAAGAAGTTCAGGGCCGAGATCGCCGAGGGCGAGATCGCCGGCGAAAAGGTGCTGCTGATCAAGCCGCAGACCTTCATGAACCTCTCCGGTGAGTCCGTCGGTGAGGCGATGCGCTTTTACAAGCTCCAGCCCGCCGACCTTGTCGCGATCTACGACGAACTCGACCTCCCCCCGGGCAAGGCGCGGCTCAAGACCGGCGGCGGCCATGGCGGCCACAACGGCATCAAGTCGCTGGACGCCCATTGCGGCAGGGAGTACCGGCGGCTACGCCTCGGTATCGGCCATCCCGGCGTCAAGGAAATGGTGCAGAACCATGTGCTCAGCGATTTCGCCAAAGCCGACAAGGCCTGGCTGGAACCGCTTCTCGACACGCTCGCCGACAATGCCGACATGCTGGTGCGAAACGAGGATTCGCAGCTGATGAACAAGATCGCGCTGGCGCTCGGCGACAAGGCCGAGGAGGAGAAACCGCGAAAGGAAAACAAGAATACCGAAAAGAAGCCGGCCGGCCAGTCGCATATCCATCAGGCCCGCAACCACAATCAGCCGAAGCTGCTGACATCAGGGCCGATGGCCGACATGTTGAAGAAGATGTTCGGCAACAAGGGCGACTGAAGCCATGACGGACCGGGACTTCGTCATCCGCCCTGCTGCCCGCAGCGATCTCCCCAGTCTCATGACGCTTTACCGTCACCTGAACCCGACCGATCCGGTTCTCGACGAGGCACTTGCCGAGGAACGCTTCTCCGCCATCCTCTTGCAGCCGGGCATGACCGTGTTCATCGGCTATGCCGGTGATGTCGCCGCCGCAACCGTCACAAGCGTCGTCGTGCCGAACCTGACGCGGAGCGGCGCTCCTTATGGGCTCATCGAAAACGTCGTTACCCACGCCGATCATCGCAAGCGCGGTTACGCCGGCGCCGTTATCCGCCACGCGATCGCAGACGCCTGGAACGCAGGCTGCTACAAGGTGATGCTGCTCACCGGCTCCAAGAATCCGGCCACGCTGCGCTTCTACGAGAATTGTGGATTCGCTCAGGACAAGACCGGCTACCAGATCCGCCGACGCTGAGCCCCTCTCGGGACTGCCCCCGGCAAAGCGCCTATTCTTCCGGCTCTGTGGTGAACATCAGCGGAAAGCCCATGCCCTTGGCGAGGTCGATGCCTTCCTTGGCCTTGGTCTCGGCGATGTCCCTTACGCAGACCACGACCACACAGGAACCGAGCTTGTGCGCCGTCATCATCACCCGGTAGCCGGTCTCCTCGCTCATGCGGAAGACGGACTTCAGGATCATGATCACCAGTTCGCGCGGCGTATAATCGTCATTGACCAGAATGACCTTGTAGAGCTTCGGCTTATCCAGCTTCGGCTTCACCTTGGTCTTCGGTTTCAGGGCAACGTCATTGTCACTCATCGGAAAAATCCACCCGTTGATGACATGGAAAAGGCGGAGAAAACGTCCGCCGACAATATATTGCACCGTAAGCACGGCAGTTCAATGACGTAAATATCACTCAGCGGAAAGCGGAGGCAATCCCGGCCACGTTTTTCGAGAATCGCCGCAGCCTTCCTGTCATCCGGAGAGCCGTTGAACTTCAATTCCTGTTGCGAACCCTTGACCCAGGGCGGCCATTCCCGCATAGGCAGGGCAAAGTTACAAACAGATATGGATCAAGCCATGGGCTTCAAATGCGGTATCGTCGGGCTGCCGAATGTCGGCAAATCGACCCTCTTCAACGCGCTCACCAAGACGGCCGCCGCACAGGCGGCGAACTATCCCTTCTGCACCATCGAGCCGAACACCGGTGAAGTCGCCGTTCCCGATCCGCGTATGCGCAAGCTTGCCGACATCGCCAAGTCCAAGGAACTGATCCCGACCCGCATCTCCTTCGTCGATATCGCCGGCCTCGTACGCGGCGCCTCGAAGGGTGAAGGCCTCGGCAACCAGTTCCTCGCCAATATCCGCGAGGTCGATGCCATCGTCCATGTGCTGCGCTGCTTCGAAGACAGCGACATCACTCATGTCGAGGGCCGCATCAATCCTGTCGCCGACGCCGAGACGATCGAGACCGAGCTGATGCTCGCCGACCTCGAAAGCCTGGAGCGCCGCACCGAGCAGACGCGCAAGCGCGCCACCGGCAAGGACAAGGATTCGGTGGCGATGCTGCCAATCATGGAAGCCTCGCTGAAGCTGCTCAACGAAGGCAAGCCGGTGCGCACGCTGCTCTCGACGCTCGATGCGGAAGAGATCGTCATCCTCAAGAGCCTCAATCTTTTGACGTCGCATCCGGTGCTCTACGTCTGCAACGTCGCCGAAGGCGATGCCTCGACCGGCAATGAGTTCACCGAAGCCGTCGCCGTGATGGCTAGGGAACAGGGTGCCGAAACCGTCGTCATCTCGGCGGCGATCGAAGCGGAAGTTGCCCAGCTTCCCGAAGAGGAAGCCAAAGAATTCCTCTCCGCCCTCGACCTTGACGAGGCAGGTCTCGACCGGCTGATCCGCGCCGGCTACAAGCTGCTCCACCTCATCACCTATTTCACTGTCGGCCCTAAGGAAACGCGCGCCTGGACGATTGAGCGCGGCACCAAGGCGCCGCAGGCCGCCGGCGTCATCCATTCGGATTTTGAGCGCGGCTTCATCCGCGCCAATACCATCGCCTATGACGACTACATCAAATACAACGGCGAAGTCGGCGCCAAGGATGCCGGCAAGGCGCGCGACGAAGGCAAGGAATACGTCGTCCAGGACGGCGACGTCATCCATTTCCGCTTCAACACCTAAAGCAATTCCAGGAAAAATGCGAAGCGATTTTCCCAGGCAAAGCGCGAGGCGTTTTTGCCGGGAATTGCGTGAAAACAAAGGGTTAGAACGGTTCTGCGCTTCCATGAAAAGCTGAACCGCTCTAACCGGAAATCGCTGCTGTCCCGACCAATGCTTGTCGCCCAACTGCTGAGTAGATTGGGCGACATTTGTTTTACGACGTCGCCGCTAAGACAGCAGGCGGCAGTTTTTGCGAAATGGCAGCTGGCAGCGCCCGCAGCACGATGCGGCGCAGCGGCATCCAGCCTGTTCCGATGATGAGTACGATCGCTCCGACGACAATCAGCGTCGTGTAGATATAGGTATCAACAGTCGCACTCCCCTGCCGGAAAATGCCATAGATCGCAAAACCGAGCGACAGCAGACCTGACGTGACGAAGGCACGGCGGTCGATGACAAGGCCGATCAACATTAACACCGCCACGCTGATAACAACGACGGGCGTCTTGATCGACACCGACTGGGCAACATCCAGCCAGCTGCCGTCGAACGAAATCAGCAGCCTTACGCTGAAGAGCAGCGCCGGCGCAGCACCCAGATGAAGCCAGAAGGCGATATCGGAGCGTGTCGTCCGGCGCAGCCGATCGCCAAGGTCGAAATAGAGCGCCGTCGCGAACAAGCCCAGCGCGCAAGCGAGGAAGACCACCGCCAGCACCATGGGATGATTGCCGAAAAACGCAGGATCCCCGCTCGCCCATTGCACGAGCCGCAAAAGCAGGGTGAGGACGAGTGCAAGGGCCGACATGATGCAGAGCGCCAACGCCAACGGCACTCGATAGCGGGCATAATAGAGGCCGAGAATGATCGGGAAGCCGGCGACGAACTGCGTCATGTCCGCCCCGATGTCGTTAAAGAAGGCTGTTCCCGGCTTGAAGAAGAAGGACATCAGCAGGACTGTCCAACAGAACAGCGCGATTGTCAGGCTGACGGCCGGCAGGGCAAGCCGCTGGTGGCGTACCAGGATTTCCGAGAGCACGATGATTGCAGGCAGCACAGCATAGAGCGCGGCAAGCCCCCAGAGACCGCCCAGCGCCACGGCGACGCCGATGGTGATCAGCACATCGTGGAAGCCGCGCACGAAGCGCGGCGTCTCGGTATCCGACCAGGCCTGTCCCTCCGCCGCCATTGCCGGCTGCGCCTCAGCGACGCCGACACCGCGCTCCATCAGGAACGGCAAAAGCCGCCCCCCGGCCTCCGGCGAGATCAGCTCCTGGCGCACGGCCTCATCGAGTATCGACCTTAGTTCAGTCATGCCGGTTTATCTCCCCGGAATCATTGAGCCCGCGCGGATGCTATTGTAAGCATTGTGCGCTGCATATGGCGGGAGGAGCGAATGTCGGCAGAAAAGCTTTCCTTCGAGGACTTCCAGCCCGGCCGCCGCTTCACGCTCGGCCCGAAGCCGGTGACCACCGAGGAGATCATTGAGTTCGCAAGCGAATTCGACCCGCAGCCGATGCATCTCGATGAGGCCGCCGGTCGCGCCAGCATTCTCGGCGGGCTTGCCGCTTCCGGCTGGCATACCTCTTCGATGTTCATGCGAATGATGGCCGAGAGCTATGTGCTGCATTCGCTCTGCGAGGGTGCGCCGGGCGTCGATCTGATGGAATGGCGAAAGCCGGTGCTTGCCGGCGACACGCTGTCGGGCCGCTCGACCGTGCTCGAAGCCCGGTCGATGCGCTCGCGCCCCGGCATGGGCATCGTCAAGTTTCGCCACGAGGTGGAAAACCAGCGCGGCGAACTCGTCTGCGTCTCGGAGAACTCGGTCATGTTCGGCATGCGCGTCCGGCCCGCAGATATCGGCATAAGCCCGGAGACATCCGCATGAGGATGTCCGAGCTTTACACCGTCGGCGAAAAGGCCGAGATCGGCAGCTACACCTTTACCGAGGAAAACATCATCCGCTTCGCGACGCGCTACGATCCGCAGCGTTTTCACGTCGACAAAGAAGCCGCCAAAGACACCCTCTTCGGTGGCCTCTGCGCCTCGGGCTGGCACACCACCGCCGCCTGGATGCGGACCTTCCTCGCCTTTTGGGAAAGGCAGAGCGCCGCCCTCGCGCAAAAGGGCCTGACATCGCCGAACCTCGGCCCTTCACCCGGCTTCCAGAAACTGCAATGGCTGCGGCCGGTTTTCGCAGGCGACGTCGTCACCTATTCCGTCGCCTTCCTCTCCAGCCGGCCGCTCGCATCGCGACCAGGCTGGCACCTCAACACCATCCTCTGCGAGGGGGTCAATCAAAACAGCGATCCCGTTATCCGCTTCGAAAGCGGCGTGCTCGAATTCGACTGACACTGCAGGCGGTCGGACGAGGGTTCAGTGCCCGGAGAATTCGACCAGAGTGTGCACGACAACGCCGAGCTCTTCCAGTTTCTTGCGGCCGCCAAGGTCCGGCAGATCGATAACAAAGCAGGCGCCGACCACTTCAGCGCCGATCTGGCGCAACAGTTTCGTGGCACCCACAGCCGTACCGCCGGTGGCGATCAGGTCGTCGACCAGGATCACCTTCTCTCCAGGCTGCACCGCATCGCGATGCATCTCCATTTCGTCAACGCCATATTCCAGGCTGTAGGCGATACGCACGGTCTCGTGAGGCAGCTTGCCCTTCTTGCGGATCGGCACGAAGCCGGAAGAAAGCTGATGCGCCACCGCGCCCCCAAGGATGAAGCCCCGCGCCTCCATGCCGGCGATCTTGTCGATCTTCATGCCCGCATAGGGCTGCACGAGTTCGTCGACCGCCCGGCGGAACGCACGGGGGTTGCCGAGCAGCGTGGTGATGTCACGGAAAATGATGCCGGGCTTGGGATAGTCGGGAATGGAGCGGATGCTGGCTGCGAGCTCCGAAGTCGTATTGTCCATGGAAAGTCCATATTCTGCGAGGGCATGAAACTGGCCGCACCCTATCAATTGCCAGGGGTGGAACCAACAAAAAAGGCGGCCCGAGGCCGCCTTTTGAATGTCGATCGGAAACCGCTCAGTGTTCCTTGTTGGCGTAGATCGAGCGCTTCGTCAGGTAGATCAGCACCGTGAAGATCGCCAGGAAGATCATGACCATGAAGCCGGTGCGCTTGCGCTCCTCGAGATGCGGCTCTGCGGCCCACATCAGGAAGGCGGAGACGTCTCTCGAATACTGGTCGACCGTCGCCGGCGCGCCATCGTCATAGGTCACCTGCCCGTCGGAGAGCGGCTTCGGCATGGCAAGGACGGCTGCAGCGTGGAAATATGGATTGTAATGTGAGCCCTGCGCCACCTGAAAGCCGGCTGGCGGCTCTTCATAGCCGGTCAGCAGCGCGTGGATGTAATCCGGGCCACCCTCCTGATACTGCGTGAAGATGTCGAAGACGAATTGCGGGAAGCCGCGTTCGACCTCGCGGGCCTTGGCGATCAGTGAAAAGTCGGGCGGAGCCGCACCGTTGTTGGAAGCAGCAGCGGCCTCTGCATTGGGGAAAGGCGCCGGGAAGTGATCGGAAGGGACGGCCTTGCGGCTAAACATCTCGCCGGCCGCGTTCGGGCCGTCCTGAACCTCGTAGTTCGCAGCGAAAGCCTTTACCTGCGCCTCGGAATAACCGAGCTCATCGAGCATGCGGAAGGGCACGAGGTTCATCGAGTGGCAGGCGGAACAGACTTCGGTGTAGACCTTGAGGCCACGCTGAAGCTGACCCTTATCGTAATGACCGAACGGACCGGCGAAAGTCCATTCCTCCTCCTTCGGCTCCTTCAGCGGATAGTGCGGCGTCTCACTTTCCGCGTGATGGGCAGGAGCCGCGCCATTGGCGGGCGTCGCCTCCTGGGCCAGCACGGCACTGCCAAGACTGGCAGCGAATGCGAACGAGAGAATGCTTGTAACAAGCGTTTTCATATTTCTATTCCCTTCCGTCGCTCGCTTATGCCTTGACCGCTAGGGTCTTGTTGCGCTTTTCGAGCACCGCTTCGGTGATCGAGTTCGGGATGCGGCGCGGTGTTTCCACCAAGCCGAGAACCGGCATCGCGACCAGGAAGAAAGCGAAGTAGAGGAGCGTGCAGATCTGCGAGATCGTGGTGAACAAGCCTTCCGCCGGCTGCGAGCCGAGCCAGCCGAGGATGATCGCGTTGATCACGAACAGCCAGTAGAATAGCTTGTACCAGGGGCGGTAGACGGCGGAACGGACCTTTGAGGTATCGAGCCAGGGCAGGAAGAACAGCACGATGATCGCGCCGAACATCACGAGCACGCCGCCGAGCTTGGAGTCGATCGGGCCGACGTTGAAGGTGATCGAACGCAGCATCGCGTAGAACGGCAGGAAGTACCATTCCGGAACGATATGGGCCGGCGTCTTCAACGGGTCGGCCGGGATGTAGTTGTCGGCATGGCCAAGGAAGTTCGGCAGGTAGAAGACGAAATAGGCATAGACCAGCAGGAAGATCGAGACGCCGAGAGCATCCTTCATCGTCGCATAAGGCGTGAAGCGCACCGTGTCCGTCTTCGTCTTGACCTCGACGCCCGTCGGGTTCGTCTGGCCGACGACGTGCAGCGCCCAGATGTGCAGGATGACGACGCCGGCGATCATGAAGGGCAGCAGGTAGTGCAGCGAGAAGAAGCGGTTCAGCGTCGGGTTTTCAACCGCGAAGCCGCCGAGCAGGAACTGCTGCACCCATTCGCCAACCAGCGGAAAGGCGGAGAAGAAGCCGGTGATGACGGTGGCGCCCCAGAAGGACATCTGGCCCCAGGGCAGAACGTAGCCCATGAAGCCGGTCGCCATCATCAGGAGGTAGATGACCACGCCGAGTATCCAGAGGATCTCGCGCGGCGCCTTGTAGGAGCCGTAATAGAGGCCGCGGGCGATGTGCAGGTACACCGCGACGAAGAAGAAGGATGCGCCGTTGGCATGCATATAGCGCAGCAGCCAGCCGTGGTTGACGTCGCGCATGATCTTTTCGACGGAGTTGAAGGCGACCGACGATTCGGCGGCGTAGTGCATGGCGAGCGTGACGCCCGTCAGGATCTGCACCACCAGCATGACGGCGAGCATGGCGCCGAACGTATAGGCATAGTTCAGGTTACGCGGAACCGGATAGGCGATGAAGCTGTCATAGACCATGCGCGGCAGCGGAAGGCGCGCATCGACCCATTTCTCGAGGCCGGTTGATGGCTCGTAGCTGGAATGGCCACTCATTAATCAGTCTCCCCTCAACCGATCTTGATCTTGGTATCGGACAAAAATGAAAAGGTCGGAATCGCCAGGTTCTGCGGCGCCGGGCCTTTGCGGATGCGGCCGGCCGTGTCGTAGACCGAGCCATGGCAGGGACAGAACCAACCATTGTATTCGCCGGCCTGGCCGAGCGGCACGCAGCCGAGATGCGTGCAGGTGCCGATCATGACGATCCAGTTTTCCTTGCCCTTGCCGCCCGAACGGTCAACAGCCGTTGCCTGAGCGTCGACAGGAAGGTTTGCATTGCGCGCGATCGGGTCCTTTAGATCAGCAAGCTGGACGGCGTTTGCCGCTTCCACTTCCTCAGGCGTGCGATTGCGGATGAAGATCGGCTTGCCGCGCCATTTGACCGTCAGCGACATGCCGGGCTCAAGGCTGGCAACGTCGACTTCGATGGAGGCGAGAGCGAGCGTCGAAGCATCAGGACGCATCTGATCGATGAACGGCCAAGCGACCGCAACGGCGCCGACGGCGCCTGCCATACCAGTGGTGAGATAAAGGAAATCACGGCGAGTGGGTTCGCCCATGCCCTCGCTTGTCGTTTCGTGTTCGCTCACGGCTAACATCCTCTGCGCAATTTTCGCGGAATTCCGCCCTGCCCCCTCTACCGGCGAATCTCTCTGGACACAATTCGGCCATAGATTCCCCGGCAATCCGGCGCGTTCTATGCTTGATCGCAAATTATGTCCAGCCTTGGCAAGGGGATGAGGGCACAATGTCGCGGGAAATTTCGGATGAATTTTTTAAGGCAAACACGCGCTTGCCATTATGTTGCATTGCAACAAAAATGCCCCCGTGATAGGCGCAGTCGCAGCCATGCCAGCGAGCCGGACCGGAGCGGATGAGAGACACGATTTTTTGCGTATTCAGCGTTCTCACGACGCTCGTTCTCGCCATTGTCTCCCTCCGATACGTCACCGATTTCTATCTGCTGTCCTTCTTTTACAGCTTCCAGGTCCATCTGGCGGTGGCCGGCGCCGTGGCCTCGGTCGCTGCCCTTCTCGTCAAGCGGCACTGGTATGCGCTGCTGACCCTCGCGGTATCGGTGGTCCTTGCCGTCCATGGTGTCGTGATGATGCGCGAATTCGTCGAGCCGGCTGTCGAGGAGAGCCGCCCCGCCCTCTTCAGGCTGATGTCCTTCAATATCGAGAATGATAATTTCGCAAACGGCCCTGATATCGCCGATATGGTCATTGCCTCAGGCGCCGACGTCGTCAGCATCCTGGAGGCCGAACCGCTGCTGTCGGAACTGCCGCGGTTGTTGAAGATCTATCCCTATTACATCGGCTGCGGTGTCGGCATGGAGCAATGCGATACGCTGGTGCTGTCGAAGCGTCCGTTAATCGAACCCCGTATCCGCAATCTCGGCCTGCTCTGGCGCAACCGGCTGACGATCTCGACGATCGATTTCGATGGCCAGAAGATCAATTTCCTCGCCGCGCATCTGACCAAACCTTATTACGACGAATTCCACGGCCTGGAAATCGAGGATCTTGCCGAGATCATTCCCTCCCTTTCGGGACCGCTCGTTCTTGCCGGCGATTTCAATACGTCGATTCTGGCGCCCGACGTGCAGTATCTCATGCGTAGCCAGGGCTTGGGCACGGTATCGCTGGAGCCCGCGACATGGCCGATCCGCGCCGGTGCTTTCGGCATTCCGATCGATCATATCTTTACCCGCGCGCCCCTGCGGCTGAAATCGGTTCGCCGCATCGAGAACGGCTTCGGATCAAATCATTTTGGCCTCATGGCGGAATTCGTCGTCGACCCCTAGGCCCGCATCCTCATCCGTAGCGAGGAAGCCGCCAGACTGTCGCGCCCACAGTTCCGCATAGAGTCCACCGCGGCGAAGCAGTTCGTCATGGCTGCCCTCCTCGATGATCCGGCCGAGATCGACGACGATCAGCCGGTCGAGCGCTGCGATCGTCGACAGCCGATGGGCGATCGCAAGCACCGTCTTGCCTTCCATGATGCGATGGAGATTGGACTGGATTGCTTCTTCCACTTCCGAATCGAGCGCCGACGTCGCTTCGTCGAGAACGAGGATCGGCGCGTCCTTCAGCATGACGCGGGCAATCGCGATGCGCTGCCGCTGCCCGCCTGACAGTTTGACGCCGCGTTCGCCGACATGCGCATCGAAACCTCTGCGGCCCTGCTGATCTTGCAGGCGTTCGATGAACTCGATGGCTTCGGCGCGCCCGGCCGCCTCGACCAGCCCCTCCTCGCCGGCATCGGGCCGCCCGAACAGGATATTGTCGCGCACTGAACGATGCAGCAACGAGGTATCCTGGCTGACGACGCCGATCTGCATCCTGAGAGATTCCTGCGTCACGGCTGCAATATTCTGGCCGTCGATCAGAATGCGCCCGTCCTGAATATCGTAGAGGCGCAGCAGCAGGTTCATCAGCGTCGATTTCCCCGCGCCCGAACGGCCGACGATCCCGACTTTTTCGCCCGGCCGAATGGTCAGGGAGAAATTCTCGACGACCGGCTGATGACCCTTGCCGTAGCGGAAGGAAACATTGTCGAAGCGGATGCCGGGCTGCCGGATCACCAGGCCTCTGGCGTCCGGCCGATCGATGAGCCCCAGAGGCTGGGAGATCAGCTCGGCGGCGTTCTGGATGGTGCCGAGATTGCGCATGATGCCGTTGAACTGCGTCATCAGCCGACCGAGGAGGAAATTCAACCTGAGCACCAGTGCCAACGAGAATGCCACGGCACCGGAGCTGACCAGGCCGCGCAACCAGAGATCGACGCTCAACCCCGCCATCGTCACGATCATCAGGCCGGAGAGCAGCGCCATCGAGGCCCTGACGCCCGTGATGAACCGAGTGAAGCGCAGCACAGTATCCTGGTAGATATCGAAACCCTCCCGCATGTAGCGGTCGCTCTCCTCCTCGCGGGCAAACAGCTTCAGCGTCTGCATGTTGCTGTAGGAGTCGACCATCCGGCCATTCAGCATCGATCCGGCTTCCGCCGTTTCGCGGGAATGATGGCGGATCCGCGGAACGAAGTGGCGGGCAAGCAGGCTGAAGGCGCAAAGCCAGAACAGCACGACGGCAGCAAGGGAAAAGTCCAGCCGGGCAACGAGCACAAGCGTCGTTGCGGCATAGATGCCGACGAACCAGACGCTTTCCATCAGCGAGGTGACAAGATCACCGGTTGCCTGCCCGGCCGACCAGACTTTGGTGACGATGCGCCCGGAGAAATCACTCTGGAAGAACGACAACGACTGCCTGGAGACGTGGAGATAAGATTGCCAGCGTGCGAGATTGTAGAAGCCCGGCGTGATCACCTGCTGGTCGACGAGGGCAATCAGGAAGGCGACGACGAAACGCACGAGCCCGATAAGGGCGAGCATGCCGAACAATTCGCCGCCATGGGCGGCGAGAAGACCGTTCCAGCCGGCCCCAGGCGTGATGCTGCCGAGGATATCGACCAGGCGTCCGACGAACCAGAACAGTGCGGCCTCGATGGCCGCCGATGTCCCACCCAGAACGAGCATGGCGACGAACGGCATCCTCGCCTGGCCGATATAGAACCAGATGAATCCGAGCGTCGAGCGCGGCGGCTGGAGATTGGCGCGTGGGCGGAACGGATCGATCCAGGTTTCGAACCGGCGGAGGATGGGGCTCAACAACATAGAAGCGATATAGGCGGATTAGCCGAGCCGGCAAAGGGAATGAAAAGCGGACAGAATGTTATATTTTGGTAATTATCGGTAACATCGGCGGCATACCCATTGAATGCCCCCGAACTGGTCACAATCTCACGTTACGATCGCGGTTTACCGGAGACCACTTCCATGGAAACGAAAATGCTCGATGTGCATGTTCCGCTTCCGCTTGCAGAAAGGCTGGATGCCCTGGCATTCGCCCTGGGGTTGCCGCGCGACGAGATCATCGCCGAGGCCATCACCACCTGGATCGATCAGGAGGAGCATCGCCGCCTCGTCGCCCTGCGCACGATCGCGGCTGTCAACACCATGGTCGTCGTCGAGCATCACCGCGTGATCGACTGGGCCGACAGCCTTTGAACGGATAAGAGGCAAACGGAGTCAGTTCTTCAGCAACCGTCCGGCAAGCTTATAGCCATCCTAAGAATTCAAGATGCCCTCCCCGCTTTCGCAGGGAGGGCCTCATTTCATCTTATTGCGCCGCCACTTCCGCTTCCTCGGCGTGATCGGAGAGGAAGCCGCCGGACTGGCGGTTCCAGAGGTCGGCATAAATGCCGCCTCCTTCGACCAGCTCGATATGCGAGCCGGCCTCGATGATCCGGCCTTTGTCGAGCACGATCAACCGGTCCATCTCCGTCAGCGTCGAAAGCCGGTGGGCGATCGCGATCACCGTCTTGCCCTCCATCAGGGCGAAGAGGTTTTCCTGGATCGCCGCCTCGACTTCCGAATCGAGCGCCGAGGTCGCCTCGTCGAGTACCAGGATCGGCGCGTCCTTCAGGAAGACGCGGGCGATCGCGACACGCTGCCGCTGGCCGCCAGACAACTTGACGCCGCGTTCGCCGACCTGTGCGTCGAGCCCCGCGCGGCCCTGCATGTCGACGAGACCTTCGATGAACTCCCAGGCATTGGCGCGTTTGGCGGCCTCGATCACCTCGTCGTCCGTTGCTTCGGGACGACCATAAGCAATGTTGTCGCGGATCGAGCGATGCAGCAGCGAGGTGTCCTGCGTCACCACGCCGATCAGCGAGCGCAGGCTTTCCTGCGAGACGCCGGCGATGTCCTGCCCGTCGATGGTGATGCGACCGGCCTCCAGATCGTAGAAGCGCAGCAGCAGGTTCATCAGCGTCGTCTTGCCGGCACCGGAACGGCCGACCAGGCCGACCTTCTCCCCCGCCTTGATGTCGAGCGACAGGTTGTCGATGACGCCCTTGCTCTTGCCGTAGTGGAAGCGGATGCGGTCGTAATGGATCGCGCCCTTCTTCGCCGTCAAGGTGGGTGCGCCCGGCTTGTCGACGATGTCGTGCTGTTTGCTCATCATCTCCATGCCGTCATAGACCGTGCCGATATTCTCGAACAGCGCCGAGACTTCCCACATGATCCATTGCGACATGCCGTTGACGCGCATGGCAAGACCGATGGCGATGGCGATGGCGCCAACCGAGATCGCGCCGTTCAGCCAGAACCAGATCGACAGGCCCGAGATGACGAAGAGCGCAACACAGTTGTTCAGGTAGACGCAAATATGGAAGAGCGTCACCTTGCGCATCTGCTTGTGCACGGTCTGCAGGAACTCGTCCATGCCCTCCTTGGCATAGACCTCCTCGCGGCCCGCATGCGAAAACAGCTTGACGGTCGCGATATTCGTATAGCTGTCGACCACGCGCCCCGTCATCATCGAGCGCGCATCCGCCTGCGCCGCCGCGATCTTGCGAAGCCGCGGCACGAAATAGGCGACGATGCTGATATAGACCGCGAGCCAGACGAGGATCGGGATCATCAGCCGCCAGTCGGCCGCTGCGATAACGATGATCATCGTCAGGAAGTAGGTGACGACATAGACGAAGACGTCGAGGATCTTCATCACCGTCTCGCGCACGGCAAGCGACGTCTGCATCACTTTGGTCGCGACACGCCCGGCAAACTCGTTGGCGAAGAACGACATGCTGTGGCGCAGCAGGAAGCGGTGCATCTGCCAGCGTGCGATCATCGGATAATTGCCGAGCATCATCTGATGCATGATGAGCGAATCGAGCCCGGCCGTCAGCGGCAGGCCGACCAGCACCAGCGCCGCCATCCAGAAAAGCTTGTGGCCTTCCCTCTCCAGGAATGTGGCGCGGTCGGCATTGGTCAGCCAGTCGACGATGTCGCCGAGGAACTGGAAGAGCGCCACTTCGCCGATCGCGATCAGCGCGGTCAGCACGGCCATCAGGCCGAGCCAGGGCGCAGCCGGTTTGCTGTAGTGCCAGCAAAAGGCAAAAAGACCTTTCGGCGGGGCGACGGGGTCCTCGCTTGGAAAGGGATTGAGTCGCTGTTCGAACCAGCCAAACATGAAATTGCTCCGAAACGTCACCGTTCCGGCTCCCGGCTTCGCGCCATCCCAGCGCACTGCAAGCACATATGGGAACCGAACGTTCAAGGGGCGAGGCTGAGACAGCCGCACAATGGATCAAAAAAGGAAATTCAGGGAAGAAATCCGCACTATCGGCGGAAAATCGCACCGCTTGGCATCACGGCCTGGACGCGCACATACAGCAAAATATTCATTCTGGCGCTCCTTGCTGGCGATTAAAGATATGCACCGATAACGCGAAAACGAGGAATTTTCCAGCCCTGTTCTGCCGAAAAATTCATCTTTTCGGGTCCAAACGCGCCATGTTGCGTCGAAATCACAGTTGCATTAGGCCTTTTGTGGTGAAAGCGGGAAGATGGCGCATCATGACTTCACTCAGACTGGCACTCTACCAGCCGGATATTCCCGGCAATACCGGCACGATCCTGCGTCTTGCCGCCTGCCTTGGTTTCGCGGTCGATCTGATCGAGCCCGCCGGCTTCGACATCTCCGACCGCAACTTGAAACGGGCCGGTATGGATTATATTGCCGCCGCCGCCCTCACCCGCCATGTCAGCTGGGACCGCTTCGAGGCATGGCGTCTGACCACCGGCCGCCGCCTGATCCTCGCCTCGACCAAAGCTGCGGAGCGCTATACCGATCTTGCCTTTCGCCCGGACGATATCCTGCTCTTCGGTCGCGAAAGCGCCGGCGTGCCGGATCAGGTGCATGAGAGGGCCGACGCCCGCGTCCTGATCCCGATGCTCGAAGGCCAGCGCTCGATCAATGTCGCCGTCTCGGCCGCCATGATCGTCGGCGAGGCGATGCGCCAAACCGCCTGGGCCTGACGGACACCGGCGCTGGCGGAGCAAAGCCCGTGGAATTGCCGATCCGCTCCAGAATATGTCGCAAAATAGCGTTGTCTATCTGTCAAACCGGCGTATATTTATTAGCCGGGCAATCAAAAATTCAGTATTGGCCTCCATGATTCCAACACGTTGGAATGGCCATGTGAGGAAAACCGCATTTCTCCAGATCTGTGAAAGAAGAATAAAAACAACAAAATGGACTCTACAATCATCATGATCAACCTGTTCGGCGCCGTGGCTCTGCTGCTGTTCGGCCTCGCGCAGGTGAAGGATGGCGTATCCAGAGCCTTCGGCGCCCGCCTGAGAACGGGGCTGGCGACCGGCACACGCGGCAGTCTTCGTTCCTTCCTGTCAGGCCTCGTTGCAACCGTCGCACTGCAGAGCTCGACGGCAACGGCGCTGATGACTGCTTCCTTCGTCGAGCGTGACCTGATCAAGCCGCGCATGGCGCAGATCGTTCTGCTCGGCGCCAATGTCGGCACCGCGATCACCGCCTGGATCGTGGCAACGGGCATAGAATGGCTCTCTCCTCTTCTGATTCTTGTTGGCATTGTGCTTTACCGCGGCCGTTCAAGCACCAGCCAGGGCGGCGGCACGGCGCTGATCGGCATCGGGCTGATGCTGCTGTCGCTGCACCTCCTTGGTCTTGCGACGGAGCCGATGCGCGCCTCCCCTGCTCTCGCCGCCTTCATCGGCCTGCTGGATGGCGCCCTGCCCGTGGCAATGATCGTCTCGGCAGCACTTGCCTTCGCATCCTCGTCGAGCCTTGCGGTGGTGGTGCTCATCCTGTCGCTCGCCTCGGCCGGCGTCGTCTCCGCCGAACTCGTCATCGTGCTCGTGCTCGGCGCCAATCTCGGCGGCGCGATACCGCCTGTCGTCGCGACATTGTCCGGTCCGGTTTCGGCGCGGCGCGTCACCCTCGGCAATCTCGCCGTCCGCACGCTCGGCTGCCTTATCGCCTTGCCGCTGGCGGGTTATGGGGCGGAACTCATCCAGATGCTGCCCTTCGGTCCTGCCAAGCTGCCGGTCGATGCGCATCTTGCCTTCAACCTTCTGCTGGCGGCGCTGGCCTGGCCATTCTCCCGGCCGCTCGCCACCCTGATGGCCCGGCTGGTGCCGGATCAGGCCGAGCCTGACAGCGCCCCAAAATATCTGGATGCGCAGGAGCTTTCAACGCCGGTCGTGGCCCTGGCCAGCGCTACCCGCGAAGTTCTCGGCGTCGGCGACTTGATCGAGCGCATGCTGATCCGGGTCTCCGAAGCCTTCGAGCGTAACGACGCATCGAAGCTTGCCGAGATATCCGCCCTCGAAGAGCGCGTCGACCGACTGCAGCAGGCGGTGAAGGTCTATCTCTCGAAGCTCGGTCGCGAGGGTCTCAGCGACGAGAACGCCCGCCGCTCGATCGTCGTCATCGATTATGCGATCAACCTCGAACATATGGGCGACATCATCGAGAAGGGCTTGCTGGAGCAGGTGGCGAAGAAGATCTCCCTCGGCCTGAAATTTTCCGAGGACGGTCATCAGGAACTGCGGAAGCTGTTCGATCTGACGATCGACAATCTGCGCGTCGCTCAGACGATCTTCGTCACCCGTGACTTCAATCTCGCGCGCCAGATGATGGAGGTAAAGGTCGAGGTGCGCCGGATGGAAAAACAGTCTGCCGAGCGCCACCTCGAACGTCTGCGTGACGGCCGCGCCGACAGCCTGCAGACGAGTTCTCTGCATCTCGACATGCTGCGCGACCTGAAGCGCCTCAACGCCCACATCGTCTCGGTGGCGCATCCGATCATGGACGAAAACGGCCTGCTGATCGAAAGCCGTGTGCGGGCGACTGCGAAGTGACCGTCAGTCGGCCGAAGGCAGGCGGCGCATGGTGAATTCGATCTGGTCGCCGTCGAGCTGACGCCAGCTCTCCACCTCGGTCCAGTAGGCGGCTTTCGGATATTCGTCGAACCATTCGCGCGCCTTGGCGCGTGCGTCCATGAGGCCGAGGCAATATGTCTCACGCACGAAATGGTCTTTCCTGCTCGGGGGATTTTCCGCCCGATGTCTCGCTATCCTGCGCTTCAGGCCGTCGAAGGACGGAGGCCCTGGAACTTTTTTCATCAAACCTACCTCCTCGGAAAAGGTAGTATCGAAGTTCTTGATTTGCGAGTCGAATCTTGGAAGCGCTCGGCGGTGCCTGGCCACGCTTGGCGAGATGCAGCACCAACTGCTAATCATGGCGTGCAATCAAGAATGAGCGAGTCGCCTCCGAAGGAGATGTCGACCGTCGGAGGCGTAAATGGAAAGACCGGAACTGCCCATCGGCTTGCCGGACGATATCGAAGAGAAGAAGGCTGCCGCCCGCAGTTGGTTCGAGGGATTGCGCGATACGATCTGCGCCTCCTTCGAGGCCCTCGAGGATGAGTTGGAAGGACCACTCTCCGACCAGGAGCCCGGCCGCTTCGTCGCCAAGGACTGGTCACGCGAAAACGGCGCCGGCGGCGGTGGCCGGATGTCGATGATGGAAGGCCGCGTCTTCGAAAAGGTCGGCGTCCATACCTCCACCGTCTACGGCGAATTTGCCCCGGATTTCCGCGCCCAGATACCCGGCGCCAAGGACGATCCGCGTTTCTGGGCCTCGGGCATCTCGCTGATCGCCCATCCCGTGAACCCAAACGTTCCGGCCGTGCACATGAACACTCGCATGGTCGTCACCACCAGCCGCTGGTTCGGTGGCGGGGCCGACCTGACGCCGGTGCTGTCACGCCGCCGCACGCAGGAGGACGAAGACAGCCAGCTCTTCCACAAGGCCATGGAGATCGCCTGCCGCAATCATGCGGTCGCCGATTACGATGCGTACAAAGCCTGGTGCGACGAATATTTCTTCCTGAAACACCGCAACGAGGCCCGCGGCATCGGCGGCATCTTCTACGACTGGCTGCATTCAGGCGAGGAAGCCGGCGGCTGGGACGCCGATTTCGCCTTCACGCGTGATGTCGGCCGGGCCTTCGCCATGGTCTATCCAAAAATCGTCCGCTCCAACTTCAATAAATTGTGGACAGAGGCCGATCGCGACGAACAATTGATCCGCCGGGGCCGCTACGTCGAATTCAATCTGCTGTATGATCGTGGCACGATCTTCGGCCTGAAGACCGGCGGCAACGTTGAATCCATTCTCTCTTCGTTGCCCCCCGTCGTTCGCTGGCCATGAAACTGTGATATCTCGTCGATAAATTCGAGGTGATAGACCTTCACGAAAATTCAGTGCGTCCTAACTTTATATGTATGTGCGTAACAATCGGAGGAGGATTGTCATGACGATACAAAGTGGCTCGCCAGCGTCTACGGATGTCCAGGAAACATCCCGCACTATCGACACATCCGAGTTTCTGACGCGCATCGCCGAGAAACTGCGGACCAAGAGCGGCTCGGATCTGCCGCTGTCCTGCTTCATCGAGCAGGTCAAGCTGCAACTGGCCGGCGGGAAGTCGCCGGAACAACTGCAGAACGAAGCAGCGGCCGCCAACAGCAACATGCCCGGTCAGCTTTCGGATACCTACAAAGCCTGGGCGATGCCCGACTGATACGGCCTTTACTGGCCGGCATGTCGATGCCGGCCGGAACCTTCCCTCCCCCCGCACATTCTTAAATCGCGTAAGATCGCGATCGTCGTTGTGTTTTGAACAGAGGAGAAGACCATGCGACTTTTCGAATGCGGCACTCTCGTTCCGGGCTGCGCCTGGCATACACGGGCGGATAGCGACGCCGAGGTGGTTCGCCGTGCCGTCGAGCACCTGAAAGATGCTCACGGCGAAACCACGATCCGCGAGAACATGGTGGATAATATCAAGGCTCGCATCCGTGACGAAGCGACCGCCGCCTGATTATTGCACGCGTTCCTGCAGCCGGGCGAGCAGCGCCGCCCGGTCGGAAACGAAGTTTTCCTCCACCCACTGGTTTTCCAGGCCGGCAAGCAGCTCGCCGACGCGCGGACCGGACGCGATTCCTGCCGAAATCACGTCGCCGCCGTTCAGCGGAAACTGCGGTTTCTTCCAGTGCATTGCCTTGTCCAGCAACTTGACAAGCCGCGCCGACCGCGCCATTTCGTCGAAATCGCTTTCAGCCTTGCCGCGCGCAACCGCAAGCGCCAGCTTCAGCCGTGTCGTGATGCCATCGGCACCGTTGCGGTAAAGCAGCCGTTCGAAGGCCGCCGACGACATGTCGTCATTAACAGGCGCTGCCATTGCCCAGGCCTTGAGATAGGCCGCTTCCGCATTCGAGAGCTTGAGCCGGGCTGCGAGCGCCTCCATGCGCGCCGCATCGGGCGGCACGATCGCCGCAAGGCGCAGCAACGGATCGGGCGTCCAGCCGAGCGCCTTTTCGGTGGTGATCAGCGAAGGGATCGCATCGATCCCCCATCGTTCCGATTCCGGGAGGATTTCCGTCAGCACCGCCACCTGCCGCATCCAGAGCAGCGCCCGGCCGGGATCGCCGGCGCCAAGCAGCTTTCGCAGTTCCGACCAGACGCGTTCTGCTGAAAGCGTCGTCAGTTTCGAACGCGCCGCGGAACACGCCTTCAGCCCCTCGGCATCCGGCCGTCCGGAACCGTAATAGGCAAAGAAGCGGAAGAAGCGCAGGATGCGCAAATGATCCTCGGCAATACGCCTTGCGGCATCGCCGATGAAGCGGATGTTGCGCGTCTCGATGTCGGCAAGTCCGCCAACGAGATCCACCACCTCGCCCTCGGCATCGGCATAAAGCGCGTTGATCGTCAGATCCCGCCGTTCGGCATCCGCCCTCCAGTCTGTGCTGAAGGCAACCTTGGCGTGGCGTCCGTCGGTCTCGACGTCGGTGCGAAGCGTCGTCACCTCGAAGGGCTTGCCGTCGATCACGAGCGTCACCGTGCCGTGCTCCAGGCCGGTTGGGACTGCCTTGATGCCGGCCGCCGCCGCCCGCTCCATCACCGCCTCCGGTCTGAGTGTCGTGGCTATGTCGACATCATTGACCGGCAGGCCCATCAGGCTGTTGCGCACCGCCCCGCCAACCACACGCCCTTCCCCGCCATCGGCGCTGAGAAGTGCTAAGATCCGGCCGAGCGCCGGGTCGCGGAACCATGCTTGGTCGGCAAGGCCGGTCATGCATAAAGCCTTTCGTAAAGCGTGCGGACGATGCCGGCGGTGATGCCCCAGATCATTCTGGTTTCATAGGGCACGCGGTAGAAATGCCGGTCGATGCCGTCGATGACACGCCTGTCGCGGGTGTGATTGGCAGGATCCATCAGGAAGGAAAGCGGCACCTCGAACACGTCGTCCACCTCGGTCGGGTTCAGCGTCAGCGCAAAGCCCGGCGTGACAACGCCGAGCACCGGCGTGATGCGAAAGCCCGTCGAGGCAAGGTAATTCGGTAGCCGCCCGACGGTTTCGACGAAGGAACCGGCCAGTCCGATCTCCTCCTCCGTCTCGCGGATCGCCGCCATTTCAGGGGAGATATCGGTGGGATCGATCGAGCCGCCGGGAAAGGCGATCTGCCCGGAATGTTTGCGCAGCGTCGCCGTGCGCTTGGTGAAGATCACATGCGCCTCTTCGCCGTCGTCGACGACGGGCACGAGCACGGCGGCGTCGCGCAGTTTGAAGGTCTCGACCTCGGCGACGATGTCGGGGTTGAGGATATGGTCCCCGTGATCGCGCCAGGCATGGTCGACCGGCCCGCCATTCTGATTGAGCGCGCGGCGGCGGAATTCGGTTGCGGAAAACAGCGGGTAGCGGTGGGTGATCGCATCATTCATCGGCAAAGCGCATCCAGTTCGTCGGCCGGCATGACCGGGAAGACCTCGCCGGCGGAGCAGATCGCAAACATCGCCCGCCCCTCCACGTCGAAAGTCTCGCCGAGCGCGACCAGTTCATACATCACTGCACGCGACACCAGCGCCTCCAGCCGCCCGCGCACATGCAGATAGGGTTTCAATTCGGCGTTGCCGTCCGCAATGGCAAAGCGCAGCCGATGCTCCCCTCCCGCCTCCACGACATCGCCGACATTGGTGCGGAAGGTCAACACCTGTTGACCTTCGCTCTCCGTCACGCTCATCTCCACGGCGATGAACGGAGCGTCGACGACCCTTATCCCGACCTTTTCCACAGGAGTTACGAGATAGGTCTTCTGGTCGTCGTCTTTCCTCAAAACCGTCGAAAACAGCCGCACCAGCGCCGGCCGGCCGATCGGCGTACCCATGTAGAACCAGGTGCCGTCAGCCCGGATTTCCATGTCGATATCGCCGCAGAATGGCGGATTCCACCGTTCGACGGGCGGCAACCCTCGTTTTTTCTCGCCACTTTCCTCAGACGCACGCGAAATCAGTGCGGCAAGTCCCGCCGCATCCGCCTGTCCGCTGATTTCCTCGGCTGCCATTCTTCCGTCCCGGTTTGTCCTTAACGAAGTAAAGTCACGAGATAGTCATTCGCAACGAACTTGTCAGCCCGTCACATCTCCATAACTCTATCGGGTATGAGGCACATGTATAAGTCCGCCGATTCGCTGCCGAATGATTTCAGCCGTTGGAGATACGCATGGGTATGATGAAGACCGAAGCCAGCCTCGATGAAAAGGCGATCGTCGCCGCCGCCGAAAAGGCGCTCTCCGATATTGCCGCCATCCGCGGGGAAGTCTCGAAAGTGATCTTCGGTCAGGAAAGCGTCGTCGAGAACACCATTCTCGCTGTGCTGTCAGGCGGTCATGCCCTGCTCGTTGGCGTTCCCGGTCTTGCCAAGACCAGACTGGTGACGACGCTCGGCGAGGTGCTCGGCCTTGCCGCCAACCGCATCCAGTTCACGCCGGATCTGATGCCCTCGGATATTCTCGGCTCCGAGGTAATGGACCAGGACGACAGTGGACGCCGCTCCTTCCGTTTCGTCAAGGGCCCGGTCTTCGCCCAGCTTCTGATGGCCGACGAGATCAACCGCGCCTCGCCGCGTACCCAGTCGGCCCTTCTGCAATCCATGCAGGAATATCACATCACAATCGCCGGCCAGCGCTATGACCTGCCGGCGCCCTTCCATGTGCTCGCCACCCAGAACCCCCTCGAGCAGGAAGGTACCTATCCTCTGCCCGAAGCCCAGCTCGACCGCTTTCTGCTGCAGGTCGACGTCAACTACCCCGAACTCGCCGCCGAGCGCCAGATCCTGCTCGAGACAACGGGCTTGGGCGAAACCCGGCCGGAAGCCGTCATCGATGCGCAGCGGCTGATCGAGATCCAGACCCTGGTGCGCCAGATGCCGGTGAGCGACACGGTCGTCGATGCCATCCTGGCGCTGGTGCGTTCCGCCCGCCCCGGACAGGGCAATGCCTCGACCGACAAGAACGTCGCCTGGGGTCCAGGCCCGCGCGCCGGCCAGGCAATGATGCTCTGCGCACGCGCCCGCGCGCTCTACGAAGGCCGTCTCGCACCGTCTCTGGACGATATCTTCGCGCTCGCCGAACCCATTCTCCAGCACCGCATGGCGCTGACCTTCGCCGCCCGCGCCGAAGGCATGTCGGTGCGTGATGTCATCGCCGGACTGGTCAAGCAGGCAAAGGGATAAGGAAGCCGGACGCGTGGCATCTATCGGACAGATCGTCAATCCGACACCCGGCAGCGATGCCCTTTCTCGCGCCAGGCAGCGGGCCGCCCTGGTGCCGGACTGCCTGGTGGAAGCCAAGCGCATCGCCAACACAGTGATCGCCGGCTGGCATGGTCGCCGCAAGCGCGGCATCGGAGAGAATTTCTGGCAGTTCCGTCCCTATGCCGAGGGCGAGAGCCTGTCGCGCATCGATTGGCGCCGCTCCGCCCGCGACGACCACACCTATGTGCGCGAGCGCGAATGGGAGGCGGCGCACACGATCTGGCTCTGGTGCGACATGTCGCCCTCGATGATGTACAAGTCGAGCTATGGCAACGTGTCCAAGGAAAGCCGCGCGCTGGTCATCATGCTGGCGCTTGCCGAAATCCTCGCCCGCTCCGGCGAGCGCATCGGCTGCCCCGGCATCATGGAACCCGCCTCCGCCCGCAACGCCGCCGAACGCCTCGCAGCCGCGCTCATGCACACGCCGCTGACGGGCGGCCTGCCGGAAACGGCGATGATCCGCGGCTGGAGCGACCTCGTCCTTATCGGCGATTTCCTCGACGATGCGCCGGCAATCATGGAACGGCTCGGCCCGCTCGCCCGCCGCGGCCTGCGTGGCCACGTGGTCGAGATATCAGACCCCGCCGAAGAGATATTCCCCTATAGCGGCCGCACCGAATTCACCGATCCGGAGAGCGGCGCCAGGCTCGTTTCCGGCCGCGCCGAACACATCCGCGAGGCCTATCGCAACGCCTACCTCGCCCGCAGGGACAGCCTCGGACAGTCGCTGCGCCATCTCGGCTGGACCTTCGCGACCCATCGCACCGATCATCTTGCTTCGGAAGCACTGGTCGCGGTGCACATGTATCTGTCCGGCATGCCGGCCAAGGCAACGCATGGAGGGCAGCTATGAGCGCCCTTCCCTTCGCTTTCGCCTATCCCGCCATTCTCGGCGCGCTCGTTGCCTTGCCGGTCATCTGGTGGCTGCTGCGGCTGACGCCGCCACGTCCGAAGACCGAGGTCTTCCCGCCGCTGAAGATCCTGGCCTTGGTGTTGAAGCGCGAGGAGACGCCGGCGCAAAGCCCTTGGTGGCTGACGCTGCTGCGCATGCTGCTCGCCGCCACCATCATCCTTGCGATCGCCGATCCGGTTTTCAATCCGCGCACCAGTTCGCTCGCATCAGGTGGCCCGCTCGTCCTCTTCGTCGATAACAGCTGGGCGGCGGCACCCGACTGGGAGCGCCGCATCCAGACCGCCGACGCGTTGATAGACGATGCCGAATCCGCCGGCACACCCGTGTCTATCGCTTTCACCGCCGATCCGACCAACGACGCCGTGCCCGGCACCGCCGCTGCCGCTCGCGACAAGCTGCGCGCTGCCGAGCCGCGACCGCTGGTACCGGACCGTGAGCGCGCCTTCCAGGCGCTGCGCGCCGCCCTGAACGGCATAAAGCCCGGCACCCTCGCCTTCCTGACCGACGGTGCCGCCGCCAAGGCCGACGACACGACGGTGCGCAGGCTGGCCGAACTCCAGCCCGCTGATCTGCGCCTGATTGAGGGCGATGCCGCAAGGACGGTCGCGATCACCGCGGCCAACAATGCGGCTGATGCCATGGCCGTCAAGGTCACTCGACTCAACACCTCGCAGGCCGCATCCGTGGCGCTGAACGCCGTCGATAGCCAGGGTCGCTCGATTGCCAATGGCAGGGTGGATTTCCGCCCCGGCCAGAGTGTTGCGACAAGTTCGATCACAGCACCCTTCGAGATGCGCAACGATTTCGCGCGCGTCAGCGTCGACAATGGCGCGACGGCCGGCGCCGTCCATCTTCTCGACGACGCGTTCAAGCGTCGCCGTGTCGTCTTGCTGTCGGGCGAAGGAGGGGATGAGTTCCAGCCGCTGCTCTCGCCGCTCTATTATATCCAGCGGGCACTGCAGCCCTATGCGGATCTGATCCAGCCCGCCGATTCCGATCTCTCGGTCGCGATACCAAAACTTCTCGCCAACAATCCCTCCATCATCATCATGGCCGATATCGGCCGGCTGCCGGAGGAGACCTACGAACCTCTGACGCGCTGGATATCGAATGGCGGCATGCTCCTGCGTTTTGCCGGCCCGCGCATGGCGGCGGCTCCCGCAGACGATCCGCTGATCCCTGTCATCCTGCGCCAGGGAGAACGGGCGCTGGGCGGCACATTGTCTTGGAGCGAGCCGCAGTCGCTTGCCGAATTTCCGAGTTTCGGGCCTTTTGCCGGCATAGCGCGCCCTGCCGATGTCGTCGTCAAGCGGCAGGTGCTTGCCGAACCGACGCCCGATCTTGCCGAACGCACCTGGGCTAGCCTGGCTGACGGCACGCCGCTCGTCACGATGAAGCAGATCGCATCCGGCCAGATCGTCCTGTTTCATGTCACCGCGGAAGCAACCTGGTCCGATCTGCCGATCTCAGGCACTTTCGTCGACATGCTGCGTCACCTCCTGCAGATATCGCGCTCGGGCGGCGTGACGTCGGAGGCGCGCGGCAATGCGCGTGTCTCCGAAACCCTGCCGCCATTCCGCATGCTGACGGCCAAGGGCACGCTGGTCTCCGAGACGGGTTCGGCGCGGCCGCTCATCCCGCAGGCCGGAGCCGAACCGACGGCGAATTTCGACAATCCGCCCGGGCTCTACGGTTCCGAGGACGGTTTCACCTCCCTGAACGTGCTGCCCGAGAACGCCGAACTGACGCCGCTCGACACGGCAGGGACCAATGCCGTGCGCGAAGGCCTGATCGGCGGCGAAAGCTGGTCGGCAAAACCCGCACTCTTTCTCGCAGCCTTTCTGCTGCTACTGGCCGATAGCCTGATCGTCCTCTTCATGAATGGCGCGTTCTCGCGATTGCGCCCGGCCGTCCGCACCGCAGCGATGATCGCAGTCGCCGTCGGCGCCGGCTTTCTCATGCAGCCCGGCACGCTTCACGCCGACGACTCCCAGCCCGGTGACGACCTCATCTTGCAGAGGCTTGATAACACGCACCTCGCCTATGTCGTCACCGGTGAACAGGACGTGGACAATATTTCCGAGCGCGGTCTTGAGGGACTCACCCAGTTCCTGACTTTCCGCACGACGCTGGAGCCGGCACCGCCCGTGGGCATCGACCTCACCAAAGACGAGCTCTCTTTCTATCCGATCATCTACTGGCCGGTTTCGGCAACGGCGCCGATGCCGTCGACCGCGGCGATCAGCCGTATCGACGCCTATATGCGCAACGGCGGCACCGTGCTTTTCGATACGCGCGATCAGATCAGCGCATTGGACAATGGCGGCAATGTCAGCGCTAACGGTGAGAGGCTGCAGGCAATCCTCGCCAATCTCGACATTCCGCCGCTCGAACCGGTACCATCAGACCATGTGCTGACGAAATCCTTCTATCTCCTGTCGAGCTTTCCCGGTCGTTATACCGGCAGCCCCCTCTGGATTGAGTCCCGGCAGGGTGGTCAGGGGCCGAGCGAAAAATCGGCGGCAACGGCCGACGGCGTTTCGCCGATCCTGATCACCGGCAATGATTTCGCCGGCGCCTGGGCGATCGACGACAACGGCGTACCGATACTGCCGACCGTGCCGTCGGATGAAACGCAGCGCGAATATGCCTACCGTTCCGGCGTCAACATCATGATGTATATGCTGACCGGCAACTACAAGACCGACCAGGTCCATGTTCCCGACCTCCTCGAACGGTTAGGACAATGAGATGACGTTCGACTTTTCGCCCTTCCTGCCCTGGTCGGTTCTGGCTGCACTTGCCGTCGTCAGCGCTGTTATCGCCGCCTTCGCGATCTGGCGCGGCATTCGCGGCGCCTGGATCAGAACGCTGGCAGCACTCGCCATGCTGACCGCCCTTGCCAATCCTGTGCTCCTGCAGGAAGACCGGGATCAGTTGTCGACGATCGTCCCGGTTCTTGTCGATCGAAGCCAGAGCCAGCAGACGCCCGATCGCGTCAAGATGACCGACGATGCGCTTGCGGCCTTGAAGGGACAGCTCGCCCGCTTCCCCCAGATTGAGCCCCGCTTCGTCGATGTCGAAGGCGACGTCAATTCCGACGTGCCGTCCACGCGCCTGTTCGACGCGCTGTCGGCCAACATCGCCGATGTCCCGCCCGCCCGTATCGGCGGCGCAATCATGCTGACCGACGGTGAGGTCCATGATGTTCCGGCCGCCAATCAGGCGCTCGGTTTCGACGCGCCGATCCATGGCCTCGTAACCGGCAAGGCCAACGAATTCGATCGCCGCATCGAAGTCATCAAGGGGCCGCGCTTCGGCATCGTCAACGAGGAGCAGCAGGTGATCTTGCGCGTCTTCGACGACGGCCCGAGCCCGGGCGGCGCGGCCGATGTCACGGTGAAGCTGAATGGTGACGAGATCGCCACCCTGCAGGCGACACCAGGGCAGGATACGCCCTTCTCCTTCAAGGTGCCGGGTGGCGGCAGCAATGTGCTCGAATTCTCGGTCGCAGCACTTCCTGGCGAAGTCACCACCGCCAACAACCGTGCCGTCCACGTCATCGACGGCATCCGCCAGAATCTCCGCGTCCTGCTTGTCTCCGGTGAGCCGCATGCCGGTGAGCGCGCCTGGCGCAACCTGCTGAAATCCGATGCGTCGGTCGATCTCGTCCACTTCACCATCCTGCGTCCTCCGGAAAAGCAGGACGGCACGCCGATCAACGAGCTGTCGCTGATCGCCTTCCCGACGCGTGAACTCTTCGTCGACAAGATCAAGGATTTCGACCTGATCATCTTCGATCGCTACCAGCACCGCGGCGTGCTGCCGCTGCTCTATTACGATTACATCGCGCAATATGTCGACAATGGCGGCGCGCTGCTGATCGCCGCCGGCCCCGAGCACGCCGGCCCCGATTCCATTGCACTGACGCCACTCTCCTCGGTCCTGCCAGCAACGCCCACCGGAGAGATGATCGAAAAGGCCTTCTATCCCCGCCTCTCCGAGGAAGGCCGCAAACATCCCGTCACGCGCGGCCTTGATGGTTCGGGCGAGGAGCCGCCGCATTGGGGCCGATGGTTCCGCAGCGTCGATGTCGACCGGCCGCAGGGCGAGACGATCATGCTCGGCGCCGACAACCACCCGCTGCTGGTGCTGAACCGCGCCGGCCAGGGCCGCGTCGCCATGCTGCTTTCCGATCAGGGCTGGCTCTGGGCGCGCGGCTTCGAAGGCGGCGGTCCGAACGTTTCGCTCTATCGCCGTATCGCCCATTGGCTGATGAAGGAGCCGGCGCTCGAGGAAGAAGCGCTGACGGCGCGCGCCTCCGGCCGGACCCTTGAGGTCACGCGCCAGACGATCGGGGACAATCCCGGCAACGCCACCGTGCGTTATCCCTCCGGCAAGACCGAAACCCTGCCGCTCACCCAGTCCGAACCGGGCCTCTACAAGGCCGAGAAGAGGATGGACGAGATCGGCCTCTTCGAAATCCGCAACGGCAAGCTGTCGACGCTTGTCCATATCGGCGCCGTCGACGCGCCGGAATTCAAGGCGATGATCTCGACAACCGAGGTGCTGCAGCCGGTCGCCGACAGAAGCAAGGGTCTCGTCGCCCGCGTTTCCAATGCAAATGGCGCGATCTCCGTCCCGCCGATCCTGCCGGTGCGCGGCCAGGTTCGCGTCTCCGACAACGATCGCATGATGATCCGCATGACCAGCGAGACGGTCTTGAAGGGCATCAACACACTGCCGCTCTTTGCCGGGTTCGCTGGCGTCGGCATCCTGCTTCTCGCCTTCGGCGCCATGTGGTGGCGCGAAGGGCGGTAATCTCATGCCGGAATTCGAGCTCACCGCTTCGCCCTCGCCGGAGGAACTGGCGGCGATCACCGATGCGCTCTCGGCCTTCAACAACAGCGATGTCGGCCCCTCGAATCGCCGGCCGCTTGCGGTCCTCATCCGCGACACCGACGGAAAGGTGACGGGCGGTCTTTCCGGCTTTACCGCCTGGGGCTGGCTCTTCACCCAGATGCTCTATATTCCCGATACACTGCGCGGCACCGGTATATCAGGCAATATCCTCGCAAAGGCGGAAGAAGAGGCCAGGGCGCGAGGGTGCCGCGGCGCCTGGATCGACACGTTCAGCCCTCAGGCTCTGCGCGTCTATCTGCGTCAGGGTTATGAGATTTTCGGAGAGCTCAAGGATTTCCCGGAAGGTCGCACGCGCAGCTTCCTCCGGAAAAGCCTCTAGCAGGATGCGAGGATCGAAAGAGTTAGAGGTCCTTTGTGCGTCCGCGCACGGCGCTCTAAATCATTCGCGCCAGGCGATCGTGCCTTTCAGCCGCTCGTGCACGCCCTCGGCGATCGGAACGACGAGCACACGACGGGGATCGACCGGGCCTGGAAAAGAAAGCGCGTTGTAGGAGACCTTCTCGAAGCCGAGCGGTCCGTAATAAGGCGGGTCGCCGACGAGGATGACAGCTTCCGAGCCCTTGCGACTTGCCGCCTCCACTGCGATCCGCACCAGTTCCCGGCCGATGCCCTTGTTCTTGTGAGAGGGACGGACGGCGAGCGGGCCGAGCAGATGGCCCTTCACTGTACCGGCCAGTACCGGCGTCATGCGCACGGAGGCTATCGTCTCGCCGTTATCGGTGCAGATGAAGGAAAGCGACAGGTCATGCGGTCCCTGCTCACGGATGCGCGCGGCAGCGCGCGTGAAGCGGCCTGGACCGAAGGCTTCTTCGTTGATGTGTTCGATGGCGGCGTCATGGGACGCGTCTTCAGTGAGGTAGACGAGATCGTGCTTGTACATGATGACAGAAACCGGATGGACAGATTGATGGGTCTCGAACACGCCTTGGGCGTTCGGGAGCATCAGCGTCGTCGCAGGTTTCTGGAAATGAACATCAAGCAGGGGTCCGAAAATCGTGAAAAGGCCGATAGCAGGAAAAATTTCCGCCGTCCAACGCAAAATGCACGACGTGACGCACTGTTCAGTCTTTGCCGCCTGTAAAGCCCTGCCATCTGCGATATCTTCCATTCCAACACGCAATCAAGGGAATGTAGACCATGGGAATGCTGGTGGACGGCGTTTGGCATGACGCCTGGTACGACACGAAGGAGAGCAAGGGCCATTTCAGGCGGCAGCCCTCGCAGTTCCGCAACTGGGTGACATCAGACGGTGAGGCCGGCCCTTCCGGCAGCGGCGGCTTCAAGGCCGAGGCCGAGCGTTACCATCTTTATGTCTCGCTCGCCTGTCCCTGGGCGCATCGCACGCTGATCTTCCGCAAGCTAAAGAAGCTCGAAGAGCTGATCTCGGTCTCCGTCGTCGATCCGCTGATGGTCGAGAACGGCTGGGAATTTAAGGTCGGCGATGGCGCCACCGGCGATCACCTCTTCGGAGCGTCCGCGCTTTGGCAGATCTATGTCAGGGCCGATCCGCACTATTCCGGCCGCGTCACCGTTCCCGTGCTCTGGGACAAGAAGACCGGCACGATGGTCAGCAACGAATCCGCCGAGATCATCCGCATGTTCAACAGCGCCTTCGACGGGCTGACCGGCTCGACGGCTGATTTCTATCCCGAGGACCTTCGGGCCGACATCGATGCACTGAACGCCACCGTCTACGACACCGTCAACAACGGCGTCTACAAAGCGGGCTTTGCCACCACCCAGGAAGCCTATGAGGAAAATGTCGGCAAGCTGTTCGAAGCACTCGACACGCTCGACGAACGCCTCGGCAAGGGCCGCTACCTCTTCGGCAACAGATTGACCGAGGCCGACTGGCGCCTATTCACCACGCTGGTGCGCTTCGACCCCGTCTATGTCGGCCATTTCAAGTGCAACATCCGCCGCATCGCCGATTACCGCAACCTGCCCGGCTATCTCAGGGACCTCTACCAGACGGCAGGCGTGGCCGAGACGGTGAACCTGTACCACATCAAGCAGCATTATTACCGCAGCCACAAGACGATCAATCCGACCGGCATCGTCCCCGTCGGTCCGGCGCTCGATCTCGACAGCCCGCATGGCCGCGCCAGGCTAAATGCCGCCTGATACTTCTTACCACCGGTGATCGGGCTCCTGCTCGCCCCGAAGCTCGGCGAGGCGGCGATGCGTCGCCTTGGTCGTGCCCTCGGGCAAGCTGTCGAGGGAAAAGAAGCCACTGTCGGATATCTCCCAGTCCGGCGGTCGCGGCGCCGTCTGCTCGACGGTCGCCCGGTAGAAGACGACATGGTCGCGCCTTGTCGTCGTGGTATTGAAATAGACCTGGATCAGCTGCGGCTTGCCGATGATCCTAAGGTTGCCCTCCTCGCGCAATTCCTTGACAAGCGCTTCCTCGACCGTCTCGTTGCGCTCCAGCCCGCCGCCCGGCATATGCCAGCCGCCGATATAGCTGTGGCGCACGAGAAAGATGCGTCCATCTTCATCGAAACAGGCGGCCCGCACGCCCACGGTCATGCTGCGGACGAAACTGAAATAGACATGCAGCAGGCGCAACGCCAGCCTCGTGTAGAGGGGCCTGTTCTCTTTATCCACTATCGCTCCGTTTCAGCTCTTCATCGCGCCCGATGTGTTTGATTTGTCAATAAGCTGGTCTATGTCTCGTAACATGTTCAAGCTCGCGCATATCTCCGACGTCCACCTTGGGCCGTTGCCCAGTCTTTCCATTCAGGAGCTGTTTTCAAAACGCATAACAGGCTTTGTGAACTGGCATCGAAATCGACGCAAGCACCTTTTCGGCAGCACGTTGGATCTGCTGCTCGACGACATCCGCGCCCATCAGACCGATCACGTGGCCGTCACCGGCGACCTCGTCAATCTGGCGAGCGGCATTGAGATCCGCGCTGCCGCTGCATGGCTGCGCGCGCTCGGCGATCCCGCGAACACGTCAGTCGTTCCCGGCAATCATGACGCCTATGTGCCAGGCGCCTATGAGAAGTCGATGCGCGCCTGGTACGACTATGTCCGCGGCGATCTGGCCCCGCCGCAATGGCAGGACGACCGCCATATCTTCCCCTATCTGCGCGTCCGCGGCAAAGTCGCGATTGTCGGCTGTTCGACGGCGGTCGCCACCCCTCCTTTCGCCGCGTCTGGCTTTTTCGGCGCGCGACAGGCCCGCGATACTGTCAACATACTGCGTGCGGCTGGCGAAGCCGGTCTCTTCCGCGTCGTCATGATCCATCACCCGCCGATCCGCGGCGCCACGGCCTTCTACAAACGGATGATCGGCATCCGCCGCTTCGCTGCCGTGATTTCGACGGGCGGCGCCGAACTCGTGCTACACGGCCATACGCACCTGAACACGCTTCATTGGCTGCGCGGCCAGGTGCAGCCAGTGCCGGTCGTCGGCATCGCGTCAGCCTCGCAGGGACCGGGCAGCATCAAGCCGCCCGCCGCCTACAACCTCTTCTCCATCGACGGCTCTCCCGGCGCCTGGGAGCTCAGCGGCGAGCGCTTCAGCCTCAACAGGGCCGGCGACGCGGTGATGCCGGAAAGTGCCAATATTTTCGCACCTTAGCGCCGGGTCCGGACTCTATTTATGCAGCACTTGAATCGATCAGCGAGGAGATCCGGCCACCGCTGCAACATTTGCCGTGGAGGTTGCTTACCCTCTTGGTATTTTTAGTGGTAAGCGTACAATTCGAGCAACTGCATTGCCTGAGAACGGAGCGTGCCGATGACTTCTTCTTTCCGTCACCTGTCCAGACTTTCGCTCGCCGCCGGCTTTGCCTTCGGCTTCGCCACGGCCGCTTTCGCGGTCGGCGACAACAACGATGACACCAATCCGCCGCCGAAGACCCAGACGACCAAGACCTGCACCGGCGGCAAGGTCTGGGACAAGGCCAAGAAGGAATGTGTCAACCCGAAGAAGAGCAGCTTCAACGACGACGATCTCTATAAGTTCGCCCGCGAGTTTGCCTATGCCGGCCAGTATGACAACGCCATCACCGTGCTCAATCTCGCCCGCAACCAGAACGACCCGCGCATCCTGAACTATCTCGGCTACGCCAACCGCAAGGCCGGCCGCATGGAGCTCGGCATGTCCTACTACCGCAAGGCGCTGCAGGCGGATGAGAATTACATCCTCGCTCGCTCCTACATGGGCATGGCGCTGGTGGAACAGGGAGATATCCAGGGCGCCCGCGTCCAGCTGGTCGAAATCCGTGATCGCGGCGGCGAAGGCACCTGGGCCTATCGCGCTCTGCTGCAAAGCTTGAACGGCTACAAGACATATTGACGCAAGCTTTGCGGGCCACAATACGAAAATCCCTTGGGAAAGAGGGATGAAGACGACCGGATGCTTGCGAAGTGCAGGAGACTTGTTTCATAAAGCACATGTATCGCCGGCGCCAACCATGTCGGCTTCGCGCCGAGGGTGAACCCTTCGACCGCGAAACCATTGTGAATGCTTCTTGGATAGACAATGCGTCAGCCCGCAACGACCATCGATCTCCGGCGTGATCTCGTCGGCCTCCTGCCCCGCCTCCGCCGCTTCGCGATCACGCTCGCGGGTGAGGTTGCTGTGGCCGATGAACTCGTTCAGTCCGTCTGTCAGCGCGCCATCGCCAAAGGTCATCAATGGAGCGGCGAAGGCCGGCTGGAAAGCTGGATCTACACGCTTGCCCGCCAGCAATGGACCGACGACAACCGCAAGCGCAAGCCTAAGGCTTCCGTCCGCGGCAACGTCACCGATATTCGCGAGGCCGCGCGTGAACGCTCGGCCGCGGTCGATCCCGACACCATCCATCACATGATTTCCGATATGCCGGATGGCGTTTCCAGCATGTTCCTGCTTGTCGACGTCGAAGGCCACAGCTACCAGCAGGCGGCCGACATCATGGGCATTCCGGTGGCAAACGTCGTCTCGCAACTCGCCACCGCAAGGCTGCAATTTGCCGGGCTTGCCGGCACCCACCCGATCCACAGGTTCTGAATTTGCTCGATCTTAGGAAACTGCCGCTCGAAGCCCAGCTCACCGCCCTTCTCGATGGCGAAGTCTCGCCCGAACAGCGGCACGAACTGGAGCAGCGTCTGGCAAGCGACGAGAATGCGCGCCGGCTGCATGAGAAGCTGCGCCACGGGGCTGATTTCGGCCGCCGCCGCCTGGACGATATCCTGAAGGAGCCGGTGCCGCTCGCCCTCGTCCGTTCCATCAAGAGCACGCAACCGCCGAAAACGTCGATCGCCCAGCGTGCCACGCGCCCGCAAGTGAAACTGGCGCCGAGCGGCCCGCAGGCGCTGGCCGCCGCCCTCATTCTCTTTGCCGTCGGCTGCGGTATCGGCTATTTCGTCGGCACCGCCCCGGATGCCGACGAGATTGCCACCACGGCCACCACCAATCCGGCTCCGGCCAATACCAACGACTGGCTCGGCGACGTCACCGCCTATCAGCGCCTGCTGATCCGCCAGCCCCGCCATCTCGTCGAAGTGCCCGCCTCGCAGGCCGAGGAAATTTCCAGTTGGCTGACGACCGCGATCGGCGTGCCCTTCCGCGTGCCGGATCTGAGCGCAGAAGCCTGGACCTTCCAGGGCGCGCGCGTCATCCTCGGCGACAGCCGCCCTGTCGGGCAGCTCGTCTATTCGAATGCCGATGGCGACATCATCTCCATTTGCTTCCGCAAGGACGCGCAGCCGCCGGAGACCGACGACTTCAAGGAAACGATCAAGGACGAGATCGGCCTCGTGACCTGGCACAATGCCGGCACCTCCTACGTGCTCGCCGGCCCTTCCGCCGAAGCAACGCTCGGCCAGCTTGCCATGGAGATCGCCACCGCGATCTGATTGCCGGAGCATGATGACGAGCGGTTTCGCACGACGTCGTGCTCGCCTTCTTTGACTTAAGGCACCAGCACCACCTTGCCGACCGCCCTCCGCTCCTCGATGGCGCGATGCGCTTCCGCCGCTTGATGCAGTGGGAAACGACCGCCGTCGGTAACCGTCAAGGCGCCCGCTGCGGCAAGCTCGAAGAGCGCGGCAAGATCCTCCCGCACACCCTCAGGCGTCAGCAGCGGCAATAGCGAAAATCCCTTGATTGACTGATTGTCATCAAGCATGTGCTCGACATCGGCCGCCTCAAGCCCAAACCCGCCCCATCGCCGCCAGCACCAGCTCGCCGCAAGGCGCCAGCACATCGAGCGCCGCCTTAGAAACCGCGCCGCCGACGGTTTCATAGATGATATCCGCGCCGGCCCCTCCGGTCAGCCTCTTGACGTCCTCCTGCCAACCGGGCGCCGTATAATCGGCCGCATGATCAGCGCCGAGAGATAGGGAAAGCGCCCGCTTCTCGTCACTGCTCGCCGCTGCGATCACCATCCCCGCCCCGTCGCGCCTCGCCAGTTGCAGGAGCAGAGAACCAACACCGCCGGCTGCTGCGTTGACGAGAACGATTTTGCCTTTCACGGGACTGCGGCGTAGGAGGTGCAGCGCCGTCAACCCCTGCACCATCAGCGCGGCAGCCGCCTCGAAGGAGACCGCATCGGGCAGCGGCACCACCGCCCCGCCATCGACCGCGACGAACTCGGCATAACCGCCCGAACCGCGCCCGATCGCAAAGAGAGGAACGGCAACCCGCGTGCCAATCAGCGAGCGGTCGGCACCAGGCCCTGCTCGCTCGATTATACCCGCGACCTCGACACCGGGAAACATCGGCAGGTCAGGCGTTGCGGCATAGCGGTCGGCCCGAATCAACACCTCGAAGAAGTTGACACCCGCCGCATGGACGCGGACGAGAACCTCGCTCGGGCCCGGCTCGGGAACCGGCAGTTCCACGAGCTCGAGGACATCGGGCGCACCGAAGCGAGTGAATTGAACGGCTTTCATGGCAGATGAACCTCACGTCTGATTGGCGTGGGGCAGGTTTAGCAATAGGATATCAGGTAAAAATACACACTCTTTCGTGCCCTACCCACCAGGAGGTGACCATGGCTGAGCCGATGAAAAGACTGCCGGAACTGCCGGTCGAACGCGCGCTGAAGGTGATCTCGGGGCGCTGGAAGCCAGTCATCCTCTATTACGTCTTCTCCGGCCCGAAGCGTCTGTCGGAGCTAAAGCGGATGATGCCCGCCATCACCCAGAAGGTGCTGATCCAGCAGCTGCGCGAGATGGAGGAGCACGGGCTGGTCGCCCGCCAGATCTTCGCCGAAGTCCCCGCCCGCGTCGAATACAGCGCGACCGAACTCGGTCTCGGTCTCGAACCGGTGTTGCTGGCGCTCTGCCACTGGGGTCAGCGGCACGCCGAGGCGCGCGACGAGGCCGACGAAATCGCCGACTGCATCGTCAGGCCGCGCAGCGCTACAGCGCCGCGCGTCTTTTCAGAGGCGCAAAGGGCGCTGTAACACTTTTGAATTGCTGCATAATTTTATCCTTGAATCGATTCCGATCTAAGGAATTATGCAGTAGTGCGATCGCGGCCTAAGACCTTCCGAAATCAGGCCTTGCCAGCCTTCACGTCGAGCACGCGGTTGGCGGCCGAGACGATCGCCTCCAGCGACGCCGCGACGATGTTGGTATTGATGCCGGCGCCGAAGAGTTTGCCACCGGGATAGGAAGTCTCGACGTAGGAGATTGCCGCTGCGTTCGAGCCATGCTGGAGCGAATGCTCGGAATAGTCCTCGACCGACATCTCGATGCCGAGATAATGCGACAGCGCATTGATGAAGCCGTCGATCGGACCGTTGCCGCGCCCTTCGATGCGCTTGATCTCGCCATTGTCGGTGATCTCGGCTGCGACGATCCGCTGGCCCTTGTGCTCAGTGTCAGGATAGGTGTGATGGTCGACGAAGCGCAGGCGCCCTTCCGGCTGCGTCACGTAGCGCTCGATGAAGCGGTCATAGATGCGCCGGGACGGAAGCTCTTTGCCCTCTACGTCGGTGATGCGCTGGATATCCTCGCGGAATTCCACCTGCAGGTTGCGCGGCAGGTTCAGCCCGTAATCCTGTTGCAGGATATAGGCGATGCCGCCCTTGCCGGACTGCGAGTTGATGCGGATGATCGCCTCGTAGGAACGACCGACATCACGCGGATCGATCGGCAGGTACGGGACTTCCCACACGGGATGATTGGCGACCTGTGCTGCCTTCATACCCTTGTTGATCGCATCCTGATGCGAGCCGGAGAAGGCCGTGTAGACCAGCTCGCCGACGTAAGGATGACGCTCGCCGATCGCCATCTGGTTCGAATATTCGAACACTTCCTTGATGCGCTCGATATTCGAGCAGTCGATCTCGGGATCGACGCCTTGCGTGAACATGTTCAGCGCCATCGTCACCATGTCGACATTGCCGGTACGCTCGCCATTGCCGAACAGCGTGCCTTCGACGCGGTCGGCACCAGCCAGCAACGCCAGTTCGGCAGCGGCAATGCCGGTGCCGCGATCGTTATGCGGATGCAGGGAAACGATCAGGTTCTCGCGATTGTCGAGGTTGCGGCACATCCATTCGATCTGGTCGGCATAGACGTTCGGCGTCGCCATCTCGACGGTGGACGGCAGGTTGATGATCAGCTTGTTATCGGGCGTCGGCTTGACGACCTCGATGACGGCATTGCAGATCTCCAGCGCCACATCGAGTTCGGTGCCGGTAAAGCTCTCCGGCGAATATTCGAAACGGTAACCGCCGCCGGCCTTCGTGGCCATATCGGTGATCATCTTGGCGGCATCGACGGCGATCTGCTTGATCCCCTGCACATCCTTGGCGAAGACGACGCGGCGCTGCAACTCGCTGGTGGAGTTGTAGAAGTGCACGATCGGCCGATTTGCGCCTTCCAGTGCTTCGAAGGTACGGGTGATGAGTTCCGGGCGGCACTGTACCAATACCTGCAGGGAGACGTCGTCGGGCACATTGCCCTCCTCCACGCACCAGCGGGCAAAGTCAAAATCGGTCTGCGAAGCCGAGGGGAACCCGATCTCGATTTCCTTGAAGCCCATCTCGATCAGCAGTTGGAACATGCGCGCCTTGCGATCGTGGCCCATCGGGTCGACGAGCGCCTGGTTGCCGTCGCGCAGGTCGACCGAGCACCAGACCGGTGCCTTGGTAATGGTCTTCGTCGGCCATGTGCGGTCGGGAATGTTCACCTGCGGATAGGCCCGGTATTTCACCGCGGCGTCGGGCATGCCTTTTGCGGGGGCCGTCTTGTTTGTGGAGGCCACCTTATTTTGGGAAGATTGCGTCTTCGCGTCCATCGTATCGTCTCCTCGTCCCGGCATTTGCCCGCTCTTAGCCGATCACGTCGGGCTTGGCGATAAACAAATGCGGACCTTGTCGGTCGTTAGGTCAATTTTGAAAGTGAGTCGCGAGGAGCGATGGCCGGGCGGGCTTTCGGCCGCCGGGCGCTCCTCAAAGGACCCGGCAACCGCGCGTAAGGCCGAGGAGAAGAAGCGAGGTCAGGGCGCGTGTATTGTCACGCAGGGCGATGCGGCCGCGTGCAATCGTGTCAGAAATTCTGGCGCCAGTGGTCTTCATGCCCGCGCTTATAGCCTCGGACGGTAAAGCTGGCAAGTCCTTGGCCGGCTTTTGGTCGCCGCCAACATTCGACGAACTGCCCAGCTATTGCCGGCGGAGCTGCTTGAAAACGCCAGAATCCAACATTTGGAGAGCACAACGACCTTCCGTTACCTCGACTGATCTCGGTCTTTCCAAATCTTCACCAACCGCGACAGCGCCAGCATCAGCCCACCCGCGATCAGGCCCCAGAAGGCACCGGAAATGCCGCCGAAGGAAACGCCGGAGGCGGTGACAAGGAAGGTGATTGCCGCCGCCTCGCGCGAGTCCGGCGCCTGGAAGGCCGACATTGCCGAGGACGAGAAGGCTCCGACCAGCGCCAGCCCCGCTACCGCCTCGATCAGGATCGAAGGCGCGAGCGCGACGAAGGCCGTCACCGCGCCGGCGAGCAGCCCGAGAATGATATAACCGACGCCGGCGATCAGTGACGCCCAATAGCGCCGCTTCGGATCGGCATGGGCGTCCTGTCCGGCGCACATTGCCGCGGTGATCGCTGCCAGATTGACCGCGTGGCCGCCGAACGGCGCCGACAGCAGCGAGAAGAAGCCAGTGACGGCAAAGAGCGGACCGGGCTTTGGATCGTAGTGGTTGACCTTCAGCACCGCAATACCCGGAATGTTCTGCGAGGCCATGGTGACAATGAAGAGCGGCAGCGCGATCGAGATGAGGCCGGCAAGATTGAACACCGGCCGGACGATCTCCACCGTCGGCACCAGTGATTGTTCCAGCGAGCCGAGCGCATCGTCAGGGATATCGACGCCGAAGGCGAGCACCAGCACGAACGCCGCGAGTGCTGCCGGCACCGCCCAAAGCCGTTTGAAGGCGCCGACGACGATCCAGGCGACGACGATTGGTAGGCCGAACAGCGGATTGAAGCCGATCGCCTGCACCGGCGCGAAGCAGAGGCCGATCAGCACGCCGGCGAGCATGGCATTGGCGAGTGGTGCCGGAATGGCAGCAACCGCCCGCCCGAGCGGCTTGAACAGCCCGGCAACGATAATCAGCGCAGCACAGATCAGGAATGCCCCGACCGCCGCATTGAAGCCGCCCTCGACCGCCCCGGTGCTTGCCAGCAGTGCGGCACCCGGTGTCGACCAGGCGATGCTGACCGGCAATCGGGTCACGGCACTCAGCACGATCGCGCAGACGCCCATGGAAATCGACAATGCCATCAGCCCGGAAGCCGCCTGTACATCCGTAGCGCCGACCGCCTGCAGCCCGTGCAGCACAACTGCGAAGGAGCTGGCGGAACCGACGAACGCGGTCAGCAGCCCCATGAACAGGGCTTGGACGGAAAAATCTTTGAGCATGACGGGACTCGAGCTGCGCGAATGACGCATGGAGCATGATGGTTGCCGCAGGCGCAAGTCCGGATTCATTGCTTTCCGTTCAGACCTTGCCGCTAGCACTATCCGAAAACAGAACGCCCTCACCTGCGATCGGCAGGCAAGGGCGGGTTCTTGCAGTTTTGGCTGAGAAAACTCAGATATCGGCCTGCGACGTCACGATCCGTGAAACGAGGCCATATTCCTTCGCCTCTTCGGCCGAAAGCCAGTAGTCGCGATCCGTATCCTTGTCGATCTTGTCGAGCGGCTGGCCGGTGGCCGCTGCCATGATCCTGTTCAGACGCTCGTTCATCTTGATGATCTCGCGCGCCTGGATTTCGATGTCGGATGCCATGCCGCGCGTGCCGCCGGAGGGCTGATGCAGCAGGAAGCGCGTGTTCGGCAGGCACAGGCGCCGCTCCTTCGGAGTGGCGACATAGATCAGTGCGCCGGCGGAGGCGACCCAACCGGTGCCGATCATCCAGACCTTCGGCTTGATGAATTTGATCATGTCATGAATGGAATCGCCGGATTCGACGTGGCCGCCGGGCGAATTGACATAGATGCGGATGTCCTCGTCGCTGGCAGCAGCAAGCGCCACAAGCTGCGAGCAGACCTTCTGCGCCAATTCCTGATTGATCGGTCCGTAGATGAAGATCGAACGCGACTTGAAAAGATTCGCCTCCGTTTCCTTGCCGAGCGGCAGTTCCTTCGTCTTGTCGTCCTGGTCTTCGTCGTTCATTCGAACCTCTTGGAGATGAATTCGGGTTCCTCGCACATAGTGCGACTCAATGCCTAAAACAATGCGGGAAAAACACAAGGCACCGAAGCGATGGAGATATCCTTAAGAAGCCGCGCGCCGTTCTGCAAGCCTTACTGAATTGTAACGGCGAAAGGCTTTGAAAAGCCTAAATCGGTTCCTACCTCAGCCTCACGCGGCAAATGCCGCATCAGATCATTAGGAGGCAGGACAATGTCACCCGAAGAACGCCAATTGCTGACCGCCCTCTTCGACCGCGTGCGCACCGCCGCGGCCACGCCGCGCGACCGCGACGCCGAAGCCCTGATCGACCAAGCGACGCGTGAGCAGCCGTCGGCCACCTATTATCTGGCCCAGGCCGTCATTGTTCAGGAAAAGGGGCTGGAGGCGGCCGCCAACCACATCAAGGAACTCGAGGAGCATGTTCGCCAGCTGGAAGCTGGCGTGAGCGAACACCGCCAGGCCGAACAGGGCGGCGGCTTCCTGAGCTCGATCTTCGGCAACACCCAGACGCAGCAGCCGGCCCCCGTTCCGTCCAACCCCGGTCCTTGGGGCCAGTCCCGCAGCTATGACGATCCCGGCGACGGCAATCTCCGCCAGACGCCACAACAGCCGACCGGCCCCTGGAGCCAGCAGGCCTATGCGCCGTCGGCCGGCGGCAGCTTCCTGCGCGGCGCACTCGGCACGGCAGCGGGCGTTGCCGGCGGCATGCTGCTTGCCAATTCGCTGAGCGGCATCTTCGGCAACCACATGTCCTCGCTCGGCTGGGGCTCGCCCTTCGGCGCCAATCCCTTCGGCAATGCCAGCGCCCCCACCGAGGAAACCGTCATCAACAACTATTACGGCAATGACGACACCCGCCAGGCCTCCGATAACGCCGGCGACAAGGACGACGACAACGCCAACGTGCAGCAGGCCGATTACGACGACGGCGACGACTCGTCCAGCGACGACGTTACGGATGTGTGAGATCTAGCGGCCAAAGAATGGGCGGCCGTTGGCTTTACCATTGCCGCACCGTCGCCCGGCCCTTCGCTTGGGCTCAGGGCGTTCGCTGCTGCAATCGATTCACTGGATCGATTGCTCGGGCTGCGCCCGAACGCAACTCACCCACGGCCGCGATAGCTGGCAACGCCCTGTTCCGGCAGCCATACGCCTTCCGGCGGCTTGCCCGTCTGCCAGAAGACGTCGATCGGAATGCCGCCACGCGGATACCAGTAGGCGCCGATCCTCAGCCACCGGGGATCGAGCAGTTCGACGATGCGCTTGGCGATGTAGATCGAGCAATCCTCGTGGAAAGCGCCGTGATTGCGGAAGGAATGCAGGAAGAGCTTCAGCGACTTCGATTCCACCAGCCATTCGCCCGGAATGTAGTCGATGACGATATGAGCGAAATCCGGCTGCCCGGTCATCGGGCAGAGCGAGGTGAATTCCGGCGCGGTGAAGCGCACGACGTAATCGGTGCCGGCATGGTTGGACGGCACTTTTTCAAGCACCGCCTCCTCCGGCGATTGCGCGGTTTCGGTCTGCTGACCCAGCATCGACAGGCTGGAAACATCGGTACTCGGCATTATGCCTCCTTGACGACTTTGACGCGGATGCCGTGAGCCTTTTCGCCCTCCGGCTCCACATGAATTGCGATAGTGGCGCCCTCGTGCACTGCCCTGATGGCATCCTCAAGGCGGTCGCATATATCATGCGCCTGCCGCACGGACATCCCACCGGGCACCACCATGTGAAAATCGATGAAGGTGACGGTGCCTGCCCGCCTCGTTTTCAGGTCGTGCACGCCGATCGAACCCGCCGCATGGGTGGCGATCGCCTGCTTGATCGCTTCTTCCTCCTGCGGCTCCACCGCCTGGTCCATCAGCCCGCCAATCGATTGCGAGATCACCTTCCAGCCCTGATAGAGGATGTTGACGGCAACGAGAATGGCAAGCACCGGGTCGAAGATCGCATAGCCCGTTGCCAGCGCCAGCAGCAGGCCGACGAGCACGCCGACAGAGGTCACCACGTCGGACATGATGTGCTGTCCATCCGCCGTCAGTGCCGCCGAACGATGCCTGCGTCCGGTTCTGATCAGCAACCGCGCCCAGACCGCATTGATGACACCGGCCGCGAAATTGATCGCAAGCCCGAGCACAGGTGCGTCCAGCATGCGCGGCTCGGCGAGATAACCGACGGCTTCGTCGACGATCAGCAGGGCAGCGACGACGATCAGCACGCCCTCGGTCACGGCAGACAGATATTCCGCCTTATGATGGCCGAAGGGGTGATCGTGATCGGCCGGCTTCTGCGCATAGCGGATCACGAAGAAGGCGATGAAGGCGGCAGCGACGTTGACCGACGATTCGAGCCCGTCCGACAGCAGCGCCACCGACCCGGTAACCCACCACGCCACCATCTTCAGACCCATGACGCCGAGCGACAGTGGAATCCCCCACATCGCCAGCTTCCGAACCGTAAGATCGCCGTTGTCACTCATATCGTCCCCCTGCGGTTGCGAATGAATTGCAGCATCTAAGCCGTTGAAACGCAAAACCGCCCACGCGAATGTCGCGCAGGCGGTTCAGTTGAGGGTGATATGGGCGATGATGGAGGATTTGTCAAAGGGGAATGACACGCCCTTCACAGGCGTTACCGTCCCCGGCCGGAAAACAGCCCCAACGAGCGATCCCGATGCCCGGTACAGCGCGGCTCAAGGAGCGGGGTCGGAGAGCAAAGATTGCGGCCAGCGCAAAAGAGCAGCCTGCCCTACAGACGTCAGGGCGTAAACGCCCTTGTCCACGCGTTCGAACCATCCGTAGACGTTGTCACGCAGGATCGAGCCGGCCTTGGGCGTAAGCGCCTTCATATCCCGCGGCCGCACCAGTCCCTGGGCGAGTGCTGAAGCACAGAGCAGCGCCTGTTGGCGATAGGCGGTCATGATCGGCGCCCGCGAGCCACCACCGACGGCGGGATCCCCACGGCGGCGCTGATGCTCCTTGACGAGGCGCGAGCGCCGCTTCGGATTGGTGCGCGGCATCGGCGAGACGGAACTGACGATGACGCTGACCTCGCCCCCATCGGAGACGCCGAGCATGCCGATACCGAGCCTTCGGCAGAGATCGCGGTAGCGTCTATCGGCCTCTCGCCCGCGGCCCTTGGCGGAAACGCGGGCCGCAACCCAGACTTCATCGCTCAACGCCGCGCGATCGACCGCCTGGAGAAGCAGTTCGAGGTTGAAGGAGAGTTTCAATTCGCAGACCACCACGACCGGCGGTTCGGCGCCGTTCAAGCCGACGAGATCGCATCCGCCGACCTCGCCCTTCACGACATAACCGGCCGCCTCCAGGAAGGCTTTGACCGGCAGGTAGAGCGACGTCTCCATGGTGAAAACGGCGCCTCAGGCGGCGTTGAGATCGGCAATCTCGCCATATCGTGCAAGCAATCGCGGCGACGACATGTCGCCGGTTTCCTCGTCGACGATGACGGCATAGGCGGCCACGCCGACGAAACGCTCAGCCATCGCCGAAGCGATCTTTTCCGCGCTGACGGAGTTCGATGCCTGGCGCATTTCGCCGGGAACGAGATTGCCGCGGTTCTTGCGGTAAGGGAGAACGATGAACTTTTCAGCATTGGCCACGGCGATAGGTTCCAATTGATCGTTCCTGAAATGTTCTGATTTGCCGGAAGAAGTCAAGTCGCGGCCCGACGGCCCAATGGCCGGCCCTTCCCACAGGAGGAAGGGCCAGGCGAAATTGCGGTCAGGCAGCCTTCGTCTTCACCTTGCGTGCCAGATGCGCCACGACATTTTCGATCATCCGCATCCCGGCATCGCCACCGAGCGTCATGATCGATTCCGGATGAAACTGCACCGCGGCGATCGGCTCCTTGGCATGTTCGATGCCCATGATCGTGCCGTCGTCGCTTTCCGCCGTGATGATGAACTCGCGCGGCAGCGTCGAGGGATCGGCAAAGATCGAGTGATAGCGACCAACCGTCACCTCCTTGGCAAGGCCGGAGAAGACGATGCCTGGCTCCAGCACGCGAATGCGCGACGGCTTGCCGTGCATCGGCAGCGCCAGATGGCGCAGTTCCCCGCCATAGGCTTCGGCGATCGCCTGCAGACCGAGGCAGACACCGAAGATCGGCAGGTTGCGCGCCCGCGCCTTCTTGATCGTCGCCTTGCAGTCGAAATCCTTGGGCGTTCCGGGTCCGGGTGACAGCACGACGAGGTCCGGGTTCAGCCTGTCGAAGATTTCCTCCGGCACCGGTGTGCGCACGGTCGAAACCGTCGCCCCCGTCTGGCGGAAGTAATTGGCGAGCGTGTGGACGAAGCTGTCCTCGTGATCGACGAGCAGGATGCTGACGCCCTTGCCGACGCTCGCGACGTCGCGCTGGACCCTGCCGGAATTGCCGGTCTTGGCGTCTCGGATGGCGGAAAGCATGGCAGAGGCCTTCAATTCTGTTTCGGCTTCTTCTTCGTCAGGAATGGAATCGTTGAGCAGCGTCGCACCGGCGCGCACCTCGGCGATACCGTCCTTGATGCGCACGGTGCGCAGCGTCAGGCCGGTGTTCATGTCGCCGTTGAAGCCGACCATGCCGATCGCCCCACCATACCAGGCGCGTGGGCTTTTTTCATGGCTCTCGATGAAGCGCATCGCCCAGAGCTTCGGGGCGCCGGTGACGGTGACGGCCCAGGCGTGGCTGAGAAAACCGTCGAAAGCGTCCATGTCGTCGCGCAGCCGCCCTTCGATATGGTCGACCGTGTGGATGAGGCGCGAATACATCTCGATCTGCCGGCGGCCGATCACCTTGACCGAACCCGGCTCGCAGACACGGCTTTTGTCGTTGCGGTCGACATCCGAGCACATGGTGAGCTCGGACTCGTCCTTCTTCGAATTCAGGAGCTTCAGGATCTGCTCGCTGTCGGCGATCGGATCGTCACCGCGCTTGATCGTGCCCGAAATCGGGCAGGTCTCGATGCGACGGCCGGAAACGCGCACGAACATTTCGGGCGAGGCGCCGACCAGATATTCCTGATGGCCGAGATTGATGAAGAAGGAATAGGGCGACGGATTGATCGCCTTCAGCCGCTTGGAAATGTCGGACGGCTTGCTGTCGCAACGCTCCATGAACTTCTGCCCGGGCACGACTTCGAAGAGGTCGCCCTTGCGGAAACTTTCCTTCGCCTTGGTGACGAGCTCGGCATATTCGCCTGGCCGGTGATCGCTCTTGGGCGGAATGGCATCCGTGTGTTTGAAGGGCTCCGCTGCGATATCCTGGGCCTTGCCCTCGGTCGTCACGCCGTCTTTTTCGAAGTCGTAACGGTCGACCCAGGCCTTGGCTGCGTAGTTGTCGACGACGAGGATCTCGTCCGGCAGGTAGAGCACCATGTCGCGCTGGTCGGAGGGTCGCGTCAGCTTCAGATCGATCGCGTCGAACTGGAAGGCGATGTCGTATCCGAAGGCGCCGTAGAACCCGAGGCTCGCATCCGCCTGCGAATAAAACAGGTCGGTGATGGCGCGCAGCACGGTGAAGACCGTCGGCATCTTCGAGCGCTCTTCCTCGGTAAACACCCGGTCCGGCGTCTTGACGGCGAGGTCGAGGCGACGGGCGGAAGAAGCGCCGAGCACGATGTCGGACACCGTCTTCAGCCGCTCGGTCACGAAGCCGAGGATTACCTCGCCGCGTTCATTATAGGCCTCGATCCAGACGTCGCGCCCGAAGGAAGAGATGCCGAGCGGCGGATCAACGACGGCGGTATCCCAGCGCGTATAGCGGCCCGGATATTCGTAATTCGACGAAAACACCGCACCGCGGCGCTCGTCGAGCTTGTCGACATAGGAAGAGACCGCATCGCCGTAGGGGATCGCCCGCCGCTGCCGCGTGACTGATATGCCGCCTTTGGTCTCGTAGATTTCCGCACCATCATCCCGCAGGATCGTTACCATTGTTCCACTCCGTTATCGGGGCCCGGACGACAGGCGGCCATAAAACAAAAAAAGCCGCCTCGAAGTTTCGGGCGGCTCACTCGTCGTCTTTGAACACGATTGGTCGAGGCCGCCTTAGCGAACCCACCACCAAACTGCAATGTTCAAGGACTTGATCATGGAAAAATTGTTAGCCTGAGATCAGCCATTGCGCAAGAGGCGAATGCGGGAATGAAAAAGGGCGGCCCGAAAGCCGCCCCTCCCCAGCCTTGAAGAGGTGATCGTGATCAGAAAGTCTTGGTGATCGACACCTTGAACGTACGGCCCGGCTCCGAATACCACTCCTGCGGCTGCGACGCCGTCACCGAGGTCAGGTTGACGTCGCGCACGGCGAGCGCATTGCAATGCTCCTGATCGAAGATGTTGTAGACACCTCCCTGGATCCGCAGACCCTTCAACTGTTCCGGCGTCCACCATGCCGTCAGATCGACGACACCATAACCGGGCGCATCGAATGTGGTCGCAACATCGTCGTCAGGCATGGCTGCCGAAAGCGTCGAGGAAAGATCGAAACCGTAGTTGTCGTTGCTCCAACCGCCGCCGATGATCGCCTTGAAGGGAGCAACCGATCGCAAGTATTTGCCTGTATCCTCGTTGCGGCCATAGGCATAGGCAAGCGACGCATGCAGGTTGATGCCGTTGTTGAACGACTTGACGGCACTGGCTTCAACACCCGAAATCGTGGCCGCAGACACGTTGGTGTAATTAAATGTCGTGAAGCCGGTCGCGTCGACGCTCGTCACCGTCTGGATAAAGTTCTGGTAGCGGGTGTGGAAAGCCGCAATCCGACCGGTAAAATCGCCCGTGTCGAAATTGGCGCCGATTTCGACGCCGCGGCCGATTTCCGGTTCCAGATCAGGATTGCCAAGCTGGGCATAACGACTCGTCGGGTTGTAGAAGCGGCTGTAGAGCTCGTCCACGGTGGGTGCACGGAAACCGACTGCCAGCTGTGCGTAAATCTGCACGTCAGGCGTCAGCTCGTATGTCGCAAGAATCTTCGGCGACAGGCCGGCTTCCGTCCGATCGTTTAGGTCCCCGAAACGGGTAAGCCCGGTATTGCTTGCGAAACTTCCGCCGGTCGAGGGATTGTAGTTGAACCAGTCGAAGCGGAAGCCGGGTGTCAGCGCGAAGCCGGTATTGCCGATTTCGATTTTGTCTTCGAAGGTCAGCCCAAGATTCTGGCTGTCGACATTGGGCACTTCCGCCTGGTTGTTCAGCGCCGGGCACGTTGTGGGCGTCGGGCAAAGGGCCCAGCTATACTGGCTCCAGCTCGAAACGCCGACGTCGAGACCAACGCGAACGGAATGGCTGAGACCGGAATATTCGAAATCCTTCGTCGCCGTGCCGCGGAAGCCCCAGGTTTCGTTTTCTATCTGGTTGTTACGGCCATAAGCCACATTGGCAGTCGTACGGCCTCTGCTGCCGGCTTCCTTCTTCAGATCCAACCAGTAAAGCGTGGCTCGCGCACTGCTGAAGAATGCGTCGGAAGACTGCGCCTCATAATCGTAATCGAGAGAAACTCGGTCGCGGTCGCGCAATTCGCGGCCGTCATAATTGTCGATCAGGAAGTTGCGGGGCGTAGTGCCGCCCTGGAGCTCGCGCAGGTCGGTCTTGAGATCGCGCCGGAAGCGTTCGGCCGTCAGGCCGATGCGATGACCACCTTCGAGCTCCTGGCGCAGCTTGAAGAGCAGGTTGTGCTGGTCGAAATCGGCGGGATCCGCCTCGGTACGAGGACGGCCATAGCTGTCATTGTCACCCATATTGTCGCGTTCATGGCCCTTGCGGTAGCCGCCCTGAAACAGGATCGACGTGTTGCCGATCTTCTTGGCAGCCGCCACCGAGCCGGAAATGCTGCGGTCTTCGCTGTCGTATGTCGACTTGACGATCGCACCCCAATCACGGCCTTCGGGAATAAGATCCTCCGGCTCGAGCGTATTGAGAACGATGGCGCCGCCGAGCATTCCCGAGCCACCCTTGCTCGAATCCGCGCCTCGCACAATATCGAGCGAGGAAAGCGAATCGAAATCGAAGGTGTCGCCGCCGCCATTGGCGTTGGCCGGCGCGAAAGCGCCCTGGCGCGAACTATTCGAAATATACGGGATCGGAATGCCGTCGATGGTGGTCAGGATGCGAGCGCCGGAAAGGCCGCGCAGGTTGAAGCCCGCGTCGCCGCGTGAATAGTTCACACCTGCATCGACGCTGCGGCCGATATCGTCAAAATTGGTGACCTGCTTTTCTTCCAGCGTCTTGGCGGTGATCTCGGTCGCAAGCGGCGTGTCGGCGACGCTGCCCGGCGCCACGCGTTTGCCCTTGACGACGATCTTCTGCAGAACAGTGCTGTCCTCCGCGGTCGCTTGCGGCGTGGTTGCCGGAGCGCTTTGCGCGAAAGACTGCGAAACAGGAAGAACAACTGTGGCTGCCGTGCAGACCAATAGAACCGAACGCCAATGCCGGACGATCATAACCTACCCCTTAATGATGATTACCGGGCTGGCTGGTCGTGGCGCGTCGAACGCTCGATGGGCTGGCTGGGCTTTTGCGGATGAAGACGATGCAGAATTCCGCCTTCTTTTTGCCGCATAAAAAACATGAGAAGTATTGTCAACATAAACCAGCGACTTATGTTGAATAAAATTATCAAGTTTTAATGATCTCTCCCGACGTTGCGAAATTGCAACGAAATCCGCCCGCTTGCGTTATCCCTAGCTATCGACACCAGGGAATCGGATGCGTTGAGAAAACTTGCGATACTGGCGATCCTTCTCGCCGCAACCGCCGTTCTTGCCGGTGCCCGCCTGCCCGTTCACGGCCCTCTGCCACAACAAAGGCCGGATATCGAGGGCAGTTCCGCACCCACCCCCGATTCAAATGCCGGAGGCACACAACCGCCGCCGGCCGCAGAAATGCCCACTCCTGAACCGAAGCCCGACAATCAAAAACCAGAGACCCAAAAACCAGAGACATCGACGCCGAACGAAACGGCGACACCGAAAACCGAACCCGCCAAACCAATGCAGGGTCCGCCACTTCCCCCAGGGAAGGAAAACCCGCAGGGTCCGACGGAGGAGAACAAGCCCCCCGCCGCACAAACACTTGAGGAACAGCATCTGACGATCGAGCCCGAAAGCGATGCCGAACACGCCGAGTGCACGGCTGCGCTTCAGGCCCTGGGCGTCGTCTTCAAGGACACGCCACGCATCGACGACGGCAATGGCTGCGGCATCGACAAGCCGATCATCGTCTCCGAAGCACTGCCCGGCATCAAGCTGAAGCCGGAGGCGACGATCCGCTGCCCGGCAGCACTTGCCCTTGCCCGCTGGATGAAGGAGAGCGTCATTCCTGCCGCCTCCGCCGCCCTGCCGGAGCAGGGCCGCATCACCACCGTCAACCAGGCAACGTCCTATATGTGCCGCCTGCGCAACGGCGCCGAAACGGGCAAGATCTCCGAACATGCCCGCGGCAACGCCATCGACATTGCGAGCTTCCATTTCGAAAAGGGCGAAGATGTCGCCGTCCGCTCCCGTCGCGAGGATCCGACACTCACCGGCGCCTTCCAGCGCACCGTCAGCGCCGCCGGCTGCCTCTACTTCACCACCGTCCTCGACCCGGAAAGCGACGCCGCCCACGAAACGCATTTCCATCTCGACGTCATCGAGAGGAAGGGCAACTATCGTTATTGTCACTAAAGCATAATGCTGAAAGCAAAGCCGGATGGCGGCGAGCTTGCGTATCGCATGATCCTTCTCGGCAGGCCGAAAGGCCAAGCGCAATCTGCTTGGCCTCCAGATGCGACATTGCCGCTCAGCACCCCGACTTCCGCTTACGGCGCGTGAAGCAGACTTTCCGGTGGATCGCGGTTTCAAGCCGCCAGGCTTGCGATCCTTTGGACCAGCCAGAACATCGCGGCGGTGCCCACGATGTAGGCTGCCCCCTGACGTGCCAGCGTGGGCCGTATTGTGCTCAAGGCGCCCGCCACCTTGAACAGGATCAGCACTGCGGCCACGAAGATCAGCTGTCCCGCCTCGACGCCAAGGTTGAATGTCAGAAGGCCGAGCGGCACATCCGATTGCGGCAGACCGATCTCCTTGAGAGCGCCAGCAAAGCCGAAACCATGCAGCAGCCCGAACGCGAAAGCCACGACCCACGGATAGCTCTCGGAAAGTCGCCTTTCGCCAGGCCTGATCTTGATCAGTTCACTGGCGACAAACGCTATGCTGAGGGCAATCGTTGCTTCTACTGGCCTCTGCGGCAGACTGAAATATCCAAGCGACGCTCCAGCCAGAGTGATGCTGTGAGCGACGGTGAAGGCCGTGATCGTCTTCATCAGCATCCATCGATCCCGAATGAGCAGGATGAGAGCAAAAACGAAAAGCAGATGATCGATGCCGGAAAGGATGTGGTCGACCCCCAGCAGGAAATAGGTTTTCGCCACCGCGATGCTGGTTTGCGCGCCGGCTGCGGCGAAGGATGGCATTTCCGGCTTGAGACGGGCAATCTCCTTATTGCCGCGCGCGTATTCGATGCGGACAAGGGCATCGGTCATGGTTGACTGCAGCCCGTTGATACCGATTTCGCCCCCTTTCAACCCGCCTGCGCAGGTGACCGTCCATCGCTCGATATATGCGCCACCTTCGATCGACTTCGTGCGCCTGGCCTTCTCCCTGCACGAGACCGGCAGGCGTGCGTAAAGGCTGAGCCGCATCTCGCCTTGCGCCGGGATCTTCCAGACGACCGCGAACTCGTTCCGGGCGGTTTCCCGCATATCGAGATAAGCTGGCCGAATTTCATGGCCGTATCCCGGCTCGCTTAGAAATACCAGGAGGAGTAGGCCCAGTAGGGCTCCGAGCCGCATCATGGGCTGGTTTTCGCGTCGGTCAGGCTCTCGATGCGCACGACATACCCTTTAAGAAGCTCCGCAAAACGTTGGTCATCGAGTTTCCTCCGTTTTGCATTGATCCACTCGCGCGTCACGGCGTCGCGCACCTCGTCGAGGCTCGGCACTCGGCCTGGCTTGCGTTCCACCACCCGGACGAGATGAAATCCAAAGCTCGAAAGGACGGGACCTGTCCACTGCCCCACCGGAGCCTTGTCGAGTGCCTCGGCGAAATCCATCCCGAAAGTCTGAGCGATCGATGTCTTGTCGGTAAGTGGCAGATCGGACGGAAGCATAGTGGCATCACCGAGCGATGTGTAATCTACCGCAGGATTGGTCAGCAGTACCTGCAGGTTGGAGGTTGCGTCCCGTGCGACTGTCTCGCCACGCCGCTCCGGGTTGAGGAAGATCTGTTGGAATGCCAGCTTCGCATCGACATCGAACGCCCTCGGATTGGCCGCCAGATAGGCCTCCAGTTCAGCATCGGTGGCACCGAGCGCATCGGCGTCCGCGACGTTCAGGAACTCCATCTTCTGGCGCAAGCGACGACGAACAACCGTGTCGTCCTTGTCGAGCCCAAGCGCAAGCGCCTGACGAACGAGTATCTCCTCCTTCACATAGTCGTCGATGAGGCCCTTGAGTTCTTCCGCAGTCGGTGAACGCTGCCAGGTCTTGGTGAACAGGATGGCCATCTGCTCGATCTTCGGTGCCGTTACCACGATGCTGTCCGGCCTGTCTTTCGCGTCGGTGCCGATTGCCCCGTAGGCCGCGAAAATTAGTAGCGCGAACAGCAGGAAGTGGACCAGCGGCTCCCTCAAAACACTCTTCAACACCATCGCACTTGCTCGTTTACGGAGTGAATGGGCCCGAAAGGTTCGGCGGCCCACATAGCCGCCGGCATCGTGAAAAAATGCCCTTACATCAAGGCGTATACCAGATCGGCGAGGTGTAAGCGCGTTCGATGACGGTCATCCGCGTCCCCTCCAGCGGCTTGACGCCGAACCGCTTGGCGTCATAGGCGGTCCAGCGCGGTGTCGGAATCTCAATGACGCGCCCGTAATAGAAGGCCTTCTGCTTCGGATCGAAGCCCGGATCCTTCCAGACCGCGATCAATTCCGGTGCGCCGATGGTATTGGTCCAATTGGCATTCCCGATGTCCACAGTGTTGCCGACCGGCGGCACCTTGCCGTCGGCGCCCGGCTTGCGGTCGCCGCCCCAGACAACATCGTAAACCTCTTCGTGGGTCTCGCCGTTCTCGTCGAGCCAGCCCTTCACAATCTGGTAGCGGTCGAGATTGGCTCCGATCGGATCCCTCAACGCAGCGACGAGGAATGTCGGCGCCCTACCTTCCGGCGCGGCAGTGAGGTCGCCGCCCATAGGCACGCCCTTGCTATATCCGACAGCGCCGGGATTGCGGCTCTGGGCATCGGCTGGCTCGAAGTCCCAGCCGCCAAAGAAGCGCACGGTCATTCGTGGTCCAGTAGTGGCGTAAGTCTCCTTGCGCTGCATCGCATCCCAGATCGACTCTCGGGTATTTTCCATCGCCCAGACGGCGGCATAACCCGACGCGCCCACTTCCCAATCCATGACCATGATATTCGTCTTAGGATTTTTTACGAAAGTCGCCGTGAGACGCTCCGGACTTGGCTCTTGCGGCGTGGTCTTGCCGAAGAAGTTTTCCTCCTCCATGGCCGCAAGTCCTGTATGCGCATCGGAACTGCCGACCAAGCCGAACTTATACGGATTCGTGCCAAGCTGCGCTTCAAGCTTGAGACCATTTCGCAATGCGGACCGCGTATATTCGAACTCGAGCATATCCGGAGTTTTGGGGACGCTGGCATCGAGATTGCCGAAATCCCAGATCTCGAAATCGGCGAACTCGTCGTTTGGAGACAGAGTGGGATGGGCCTCACCGGTACCCTTCGTCTGGCTTGTCTCGTAGAGACGTTCCCACTTTGCACGCTCCTCGACATATTCTTTGTCGACCGGCTTGCCAGTGAACGACTCGATCATCGGAAACATGCGACCGTTAGACAGGTTGCCGTTATGGGCGATCGCCAGCACATTGCCGCCTGTCTTCTCTTCATACGCCTGCATCCATTTCCACAGGTCGCGGGGGTTGTCACTGCCCAACGGCTTCAGGGTCGTGTAGGGAACGACCTGATCCGCCTTGTCGCCGTTGTCGCGGAAGATCACATTGCGATGCAGATTGTTTCCTGCAGTGTTCGAGGTCCACTCGTAGCCGATAAAGGCGGTGAATCGGCGGGGATCGTTGTACTCTTCGGCGGCTTTTACCGTATCCTGCCACGCTGTCTTGTAGGGACGCGTCTCCGGGCCATAGATCATCGACTTAGGAAGCGTTCCCTTGCCGAAGCTGAAGATGATCTCCAGCGCTGCCGTGCCGCCGTCACCCGACTTGATCATATCGTACCAAGTCTTGGCCTGCGGATCGGCGATAACATCCGGCTTACCGGCAAAAAGATCAGGAAACATGCCCATATTATCGGAATGGTCTGCGACCACCAGGAAATCGAGTGGCCGCGACAGCTTGGCCGGTTGGCCGCTCGACGCCATGATTTCCTCACCGCGCGCGAAGCGATATGCATCGCGGGGCGTCAGCCTCGCACCGAATGCCCCGGCATCAAACGACGCTCCGGTGTGTAAATGAGTGTCGCCGAAAAACGGCCGGGTCGGAAAGTTACGCCCTGCATAGGGCGAATAGGCCGGCTTGCTGGCAAACGCCCTATTGGCGGTGGCCTTATCGAGCGCGCCGATATCCGTGGCCTCCTGGGCTGCGGTCGCCAAGGGAAAGCCCAGACTGATGAGCCCGGCAAGAATCAGCTTCACGGATGTGTTTTTCATCGTTCCCCCCCTTTTTCTTCCGCGTCATACTGACATCGCCTGACGGGGCATCCTTTGATCTGCCTCAATGACAGGACCCCTGCCTCCCGGTCCTCGGTCATTTCTAGGCGTGTTGTCGTGAATGCGGCTTCAATCATAGCACGCCGCCAAAACCTGTTCAGTCTCTCATTTTACAACCTCCAGAAGAAATCCAACTCATGTAGCATCTGGTTTCTGCAAACGCATCGCGGCCTGCCAGTTTGGCTTTGGCCGAGAACTGAACGTTGAACGAGCATGATGGGAATGGCGGTCGTTGGCGCTTCCGCAAATACCTCAACGGCCCCTCTATGTCCGATCCCTCTGAAACCGGACGTTGCGGTTCGTGAGCAGAGGACATAATTGTTTCAAAAGCCTGCAATCCGCGCTTGAATCAGGCCGTGAAATATCCAAATCAAAGATGCAAATGCAAAGACAAGGGTTGGCGGCGAATGAAGATCATCGCATAGCTGATTGCCGCTCTCTCTTTCGTCGCCATTGGATCGGTTACCGGCGAACTGCCTTGGTTCCTTGTCATCGGAATGTTGTTTTCCGCCCCTCTGGAAAGGCTTTTCATCTGGCTGTTCATCGATCCGGACTTTGAGAAGCGCCAGCGTCGTCGGGCCGAACGGCCCGTCCAGCGCTCCCAGGATCAGAACAATCCCTCGATATAACCTTGATCGTTGAGGAAAATCCGTTCCGCCGACGGCGATTTTGGCAGGCCGGGCATTGTCATGATTTCGCCGGTGATGGCGACGACGAAGCCGGCTCCCGCCGAAAGCCGCACTTCCCGCACGGTGACGATGTGGCCTTCCGGCGCGCCGCGCAGGTTCGGATCGGTGGAGAAGGAATATTGCGTCTTCGCCATGCAGATCGGCAGCTTGCCGTAGCCCTGCTCTTCCCATGTCTGCAACTGGTCGCGCACCGCCTTGTCGGCCGTCACCTCGCCGGCGTGATAGATCTTCGAGGCGACGATCTCGATCTTCTCGAACAGCGAAAGATCGTCGCCGTAGAGCGGCTGGAATTTCGCCTGTCCTGACTCGGCCAGTTCCACCACCTTGTGTGCCAGTTCCTCGATGCCCGCCGAACCTTTCGCCCAATGCTGGCAGAGGATCGCCTCGGCGCCGAGCCTCGAGACGAATTCCTTGACTGCCGCGATCTCGGCATCGGTGTCCGAGACGAAATGATTGATCGCCACGACGACGGGCACGCCGAAACGGCGGACATTGGCGACGTGCCGGCCGAGATTGGCGCAGCCCTTCTTCAATGCGACGACATCCTCCGTGCCGAGATCGTCCTTCTTCACCCCGCCATTCATCTTCAGCGCCCGGACGGTGGCGACGATCACCGCCGCATCCGGCTTCAGCCCGGCCTTGCGGCACTTGATGTCGAAGAATTTCTCCGCGCCGAGATCGGCGCCGAAGCCTGCTTCCGTCACCACATAGTCGCCGAGCTTCAGCGCCGTCTTTGTCGCCGTTACCGAATTGCAGCCATGGGCGATGTTGGCGAAGGGCCCGCCATGCACGAAGGCCGGATTGTTCTCCAGCGTCTGTACCAGGTTCGGCTGCATCGCATCTTTCAACAGCACCGCCATGGCGCCGTCGGCTTTCAGATCGCGCGCATGCACCGGCGTCCGGTCGAAACGATAGCCGATGATGATGTCGCCGAGCCGCCGCTCCAGATCCTTGAGATCGGTGGCAAGGCAGAGGATCGCCATCACCTCGGAGGCGACGGTGATGTCGAAGCCGCCCTGGCGCGGAAAGCCGTTGGCAACGCCGCCGAGCGAAGAGACCATGCTGCGGAGTGCCCGGTCGTTCATGTCCATGACCCGCCGCCAGGTGATGCGGCGGATGTCGATATTCTGTTCGTTGCCCCAGTAGATGTGGTTATCGACCATCGCCGCCAGCAGATTGTGCGCCGAGGTGATCGCATGGAAGTCGCCGGTGAAATGCAGGTTGATGTCTTCCATCGGCACGACCTGCGCGTAACCGCCGCCGGCCGCCCCGCCCTTGACGCCGAAGCAGGGGCCGAGAGAAGCCTCACGAATGCAGACAATCGCCTTTTTGCCGATCCGGTTCAGCCCGTCGCCGAGCCCGACGGTGGTCGTCGTCTTGCCCTCGCCCGCCGGCGTCGGATTGATCGCGGTGACGAGGATCAGCTTGCCGTCCTTCTTGCCTGTCTGCGCGGCGATGAACTCGGCGCTGACCTTTGCCTTGTCGTGACCATAGGGAGCGAGCTGCTCGACCGGAATGCCGAGCTTCGCCCCGATCTCGAAAATCGGCTTCTTGGCTGCGGCGCGCGCGATCTCGATATCGGATTTGATGGATGGCATGAAAGTTCCCCGTCCCGACCTCCGCAGACGCGGAGTTATTTGTTCTCTCTTTATCGGGATAGCGAAATATCGGCGGGGTGTGAATAGCGCCGCGCCTTGCGGCCGCCACGCCGGATGTTTATGTGGCGGGCAACGATCGCGGTTTTACAGGGTGAAGACATGAAAGCACTGGAACTCATCATCGAGCGCATCATCCTGTCGAGCCGCTGGATCCTCGTCGCCTTCTATATCGGCCTGGTAGCGGCGCTCGCCGTCTACGCGGTTTCCTTCGGCTACAAGCTCCTGAAGATCGCTTCCGGCGTCTTCGCCCTCGACGAGGCGGAGATGATCCTTGCCATGCTCAGCCTGATCGATGCGGCCCTCGTCGCAAGCCTGATCGTCATGGTGATGATCTCAGGTTACGAGAATTTCGTCAGCCGCTTCGATGAAGCCAGCGAAGCCGACAACGAAGTCTCCTTTCTCGGCAAGCTCGATTCAGGCAGCCTGAAGATCAAGGTCGCCTCCTCGATCGTCGCCATCTCCTCCATCCACTTGCTGCAGGTCTTTCTCAACGCCGACCAATACGAGGACGGCAAGATCATGTGGCTGACGCTGATGCATCTCGCCTTCGTCGCCTCCGCCGTCATGCTCGGCTTCCTGGAGAAGCTCATGAGCGTCACGTCAAAGAACGATTTGAAGGATAAGGCTTAGAGGACGGCACAGGGGGCCCTTTGAGCGGGTGAACAAACAACTGCCCGACGCAAAACGCCGAGCTATGCTCTTTCGCGTCCCGATATCAATTGACCGAAGCAGCAGCAGGAACGGTCTCTGCTTCAGCTTTCCTGGGGCATCGAAGGCTTTCCTTGGCATCCGGCCCACACAGGTGATAACCGGGCTCCTCATCATAAGGGATGATCCCATTGATGATGCCAAGCTCGAGCGCCTGAGAAGGAAGTATGATACTTCCTCGCTCAGTTGATGTGGCAGGCATCATCGTCTCGTATGTTTCGGCACTGACGCCCATCTCGTCGAAATAAGCGAAAAATCTCGTATATTCAGCCGTCGTGGGCCTAACGAGGCCGATCGCCGAATATCCGACAATCCGCGGCGTTCCGCTCATCAGGACAAGCGTACAGGTCGAAAGGCAGTACGCACGGCCGGCAAAGACTTCGCCTTCGGTCGGTCCGCTTTTGCCGATGCTGGCTATGCAACGCGGATCCAGCTTAGGACAATTCGGCAATTGCGTTCTGCCAATTGATGTCTCCAGACCTGCCGCACGGATCATACGCCCCATCGCGAAAGCCGCATCCATGTCCCCGCCATTAGACTGAAGGACGACCGGCAGCTTTCTTTCGCCGAGCGTCGTCAACATCGCCTTCAGCCGAGCCGGCGTGTCCGGCGTGATGTCTCCATCCGCGGAAATCCACTGCGTGCACTCCTCCTGGCAATTGCCATTGTACATCAGGAGAAAGTCCATCGGCCGGGTTCTCGGCAGTCTCTCGCTTATGTCTGCGGCCGCATCCTGCACGGGCGACTCAAATACCGGCGTCTCAGATACAGGCGCCTTAGCCGCCAGGGGCGCTTCGGCTACCGGATGGCCGTGACACACAGCTTCGGCCGCTGCATCCGGCGCGCAGAGCGGCATTCCGGGCCACTCATTGTAAGACAGCATGTCCGTGATGAGACCTGTTCGAAGTGCCTCTGCAACCGGTACGATATTGATGTTGTCAGGCGTGGCGCTCATCATCAGACCGATCACATCTTCGCTGACGCCCATTTCTTTCAAGTAGGCCGTCAAGGCAGCGGTAGCCTTCTTTCCAAGTTTGGTGGAACTGCTCTGCCCCGCCACCTTGCGCCCAACCTCCTTGCGGGAGATTTCCTTCTTCTTGCCGTTCACGATCTTGTATTCGATGCGATAGGAAACACGCACCTTGTTGTAGACGGTCGTGATCTGGTGGACGCCGATAAAGGCCCATTGCGACGAGACACGCGACGCACCGCCCGCTAACGCCAGCGGACAGGCGGAAAGACAGTATGCACCAGCAGAATAAGTGTAGCCGCCCGAGGCACCGTCCTTCGCAATAGCGGCTTCGCAGCGCGTATCCCCAACGGGGCACCCCTTCAGCCGCGTACCGCCTACCGCCGTTTCCAGCCCGGCCTTGCGAATTATCCGGCCCATCGCATAGGCGGCATCGACATCGCCACCCTCCGAACGGAAGACGACAGGCAACTTCCGGCCGCCGATCTTCTTGAGAATTTTTCTCAGCCGCGCGGGGGTATCGGACGTTATGCGTCCCTCCGCCGATATCCATTCCGGACAGTTTTCCCGGCAGAGAAAACTACGCACGAGGATGAAGCTCATCGGCGGCTGTGCTGCCTTCTTCTTCTCGGCAGCCTGCGAGGTTACCGCTCCGATCGGTAAGGTCAAAAGGAGAAAAACAAGTAATGATCTGGAAAATAGACACTTCACCAAAAAGGAAACTGCAAAGCGCACGATTAAATTGCCTCAGTTGTACTGAACATACGCTTAGCAATTGGATTGAACACCAGCAAGCCGGATTTCGACGCCCGCTGCGGCCCTCTTAGCCTTGTTCTCTCATTCGCAATCCGGCCTACATGGCGCCCCGCTGCGGCCGTGTTCACGCAGTTCATCTGCTCCAGCGCAAAGCGCTGCAGGTGGACCGGTCCATCGCCTTTACGCCGGTGCGAGAAGACCGGAGTTCTCATCGAACTCACTCAGGTGATTCTCCGCCTGCCCTGCTGCGTGAGGCCATAGCTATGCCGTCACGAAGCGCCTCAAGATACCGCAACGTTATCTTTGCAAGTCGAAACTCAATCAGAGCGCGATCTCCCGTGGCTAATTTCTCACAATTTGAATGAATCGGCCTGCCTTAAGTTAATTGGGGCTAGCATCCTGCAGATTTTCTGTGTTTGATAGCGGTAACATTGAGGCTGCCGGAGGCGTACAAATGTCTTACATGACTACCTCTGAAAGACAGTCATTGCTTTCGGCAGAGCTTGCGACCGCTCGAACGCGCAGCCTGTTTGCGCAGGCACTCGGCAGGGTTTCCACAGCCTTCGGATTGTCGCATGCGACGCTGATGCACGCTCCCTCCCCCGAAGACCTTCTCTTGAAACCTCTGCTGATCGAGAGCTCGCTTCCGGCCGCCTATGTCAGGGATTTCGACCGCGCCCACATGATGCGCGGCTGCCCTTTCGGCCTAAGGCTGAGGCAGTCCGCTGTGCCGCCGGCTTGGCACCTCAACGACGCCGTCAATGGTCAGGCCTTTCCCGCCGAACTGCGCGCCCTGATGTTGCGCCATGCCATACCGGCAGGCGTTGCCATGCCGACCATCGCGGCCGACGGCCAGCGCCTGGTCTTTTGGTTCTGCGGCGAGCGCACCGCACTCGGCCAGAGCGAGATCAACGAGCTGGTAATGATCATTCTCCATGCACTCGATGCATACAATGCAGTCAAGCGCAACGAGGAATGCGCGCATACCGCGCTATCGAACCGAGAACTAGAAGTTGTGCGATGGACGGCCCAGGGCAAGACCTCGATCGAAATCGGCCAGATCCTGACGCTCTCGGACCATACGGTGAACGCCTATATGACGAATGCGATCAAAAAACTCGATTGCGTCAACCGCACCCAGTTGGTAGCTAAGGCAATTCGATTGAAGCTGATCAACTGAGGAATCGGAAGAGAGTCGGCACGTCGTCCCGTGATCTGGGGGAATCGTGCCTCTTCACTTCGAACAGCCCGTCATTGACAAGACAGAACAATCCCGCGCCCACATCGGCATTACCGATGCGGAAGTCGTCCAGATGCTCGCTGCCTACCGTCTTTTCGGCTTTTGGCGCATCGACATCGAGACAGGACATTTCTTTGCAAGCGAGGATGTCCACGCGATCTTCGGCCTCCCTTACAGCGACGGCCCTGTCAACCTGACAGAGCTGATGTCGCGCATCCACGAGGAAGACCGCAGCCTGATCGCCCAAACCTTCGAAGAAGCAAGCCTTCACGGCGTCGGCTTCCATTTCGTCTATCGCGTCGACAATCGGCTTGGCGGCTATAAGCTGGTGCGCAGCGTCGGCCGCTTCCGTGACGATGAAAGCGGCGGCGGCATCGTCGGCGTCACCTATGAATTCGTCGAAAGACTGCGCGTCGTCGGCTTCGAGGACAACACGATACCCCGCTGATTCAACAACGATAGCGCGTCCTGCTGGACGCGCAGGATCCAAAGCATGTCGCGCGACACCGACATGCGTAAAAGCAAAGAGCCAAAGCGCGAGGAGCGAATCTGAAAGATCGCGACGCGCTTTAGCGGTCGAGCACCGAACGGATCTCGACGAGGTTCGAGCGCACCCTCAGAATATAGAAGCCCATCGTGGCGAGATGGCTCGGCATGATCCAGCCATCCTCACGCCCGTTCGAGATGATCGCCGGCTGGATGCGCAGCGCCGACTGGAACTGCCGCATGGTCCCGCCCCAGATCGCTCCGAGATTGCGTTCCGCCACCACCTGCGAGAAATCCGCCTGGGCGGCCGCCATGATCGCGTAATAGCCGTATAGCTGGCCGTAGGCGAACCAGAACCGGTCGTCGGCACGTGTATCGAACCAACCGCGGTTGTGGTTTTCAGAACGCTCGGCGAGCATGTCGGAGGTGCCGCCGAGATCGTTGGCGATGCGGTCGATGAATTGGACGAGATTGTCGGCACGTCCGTCGAAAATGGCGTTGCAGAGGGCGAGATCGGTGTTGAACTTGCGCAGGCTGCCGATCGCCGAGCGATAATAGGAAGGCGTCGGCGTCTTCGGCCCGAAGGGATTGAGCCCGAAATACCAGCTATATTCGTCGAACTGCAGGTTGCCACGTGCGTTCTGCAGGTCGTTGTTGATGCCCGATGTGCCGCGCACACGTCCGAGCGTATCGACAAGCTCCACCGAGGTTCGCCGGACCGCCTGGTTGACGCCGCGTTGGAACGACGCCTTGTTGTCGAGGAAGGGCGTGTGATCCCAGTCGATGCCGAAGAAACCCATCTTGTAGAGCACCATGGAGGAGATCCATGCGTTCTGGTTGACATTGAAATCGGTCAGATCGGCCGCGACGTCGACGATCGCCGAGCGCTGGCAGGTCTTCGGCGCCGTCGTATTGGCGCCCTCGGCGACCGGCACTTCCTGCCCGGCGGCAACCTTGCGTTCGGAAAGCCGGTACTGGTCGACAAAGGCGGTGTTAAAATTCGACCAGACCTGCGTCTCCCAGAAGAAATAGCCGTAGAGCGCGACCAGCAGCGCCACGAACGCGATGACCGGCAACCGGATCATCCAGCTCCGGCGCTGATACCAGCCGTGCGCGGCAAGAAAGGGCCAGAAGGCCCAGGCGGAAAACAGGCGGGCCCAGCGGCCGATCATCTGGCCGATCAGCCTGAAAAAACCGGCTATCCGGTCAAGCATCGTCGTCTCCTGTCAGGCGAGGCGAACATCGGGACATTGCCGCCCCGCTGCATCCCACATATGCGCTCGATGGGCCGAGCACAACACGAGCCCTTCGATTTTCCGGAATGGAAGCATTGGGAAGAGGGGGTATTGTCTACGCCTGTGGGTCAGGAGCGCAGGAAAGGCAGGCTGAAACGGAAGGACCTGCGCGCTGTGTCGATCAGAGGTGCTCCCGATGTTTCCGGCGGCAGTTCGGCATAGGTCGGGAACCTTCTGGCGAATTCGAGATCGACACGGCTCTTGCGCCGCTCCAGATCCTGGGCGACCAGCATGCCCTTCTCGAACAGCCTGATCGGCGCAGCGATATCAGGAAAGAGTTCCGGCTTGATCCTCACCTTCATGCCTGGCCGGTCGGTATCGACCTGCGCCTGGTAGATGATCAGCCGCTCCTCTACGTCGATCAACAGCTTGCGCAGCAGCAGGTTGCAGGCAGCGATCCGACCATTCAGCGAATCGACAAAAGCCTGGAACAGGCCGATGAAGCGCTCACGCCGCTGGCTGTCGTCGCGCATCTCGTGTTCCCCGGCGGAAATCCGCTCGGCTTCCGCCTTCAGCGCCCGCCGCTCTGCCTCCATCTGCTCCCAGTGCGCCCTGTTGCCATAGACGCCGATACGGCCTTGCGTCGTCAGCGCCTTGGCATTGAGCTCCTTCATCTTGAGACGGGCGATATCGATGGAAACGACCAGTCGGCGCCTCTGCTCGACGATGTCGACGAGGTTGAGTTCGGCTGCCCTGTGCCGTTCGGTGAGCGCGGCGCGCTGGCCGGCGATCAGCCTGGCGAGAGCGTCCGATTTCGTCAGAAGGTCGAGCAGCCGTTCGATGACCGGCGCCTCGCGCACGCGTTCCGTATACATGCGCCACATCCGCTGGCGCGACACCCAGCCGGCCATCTTCTCACGCGGCGTCAGCCCCCGGAAACTATCGAGATCGGCAGAAACCTCGGCCGTCAGCCGGTCGAGGGAAAAAACCAGCTCGGCCATTTGGGCGTCAAGCGTCGCAGCATCGGCGATATGTGCTTGGAAGCGGGCATTCTGCTCGAGGAAGACCTCGTCGGCCGACCGTGTTTCGTCGCCGCCGAAGGCGCCGATCGCGGCCACGCAATAGGACCCCTCGGCCGCAATCCTCTCGGCAAGGCTGTCGGCGGCTTCGTACTGGCTGTCGAATGGCGGGGGTTTGCGCACCTGATCTCTCCAGGGAATCTCCTGACCCCAAGCTAGTCGCTTGCGGCGCCAAAGAAAACAGGCGGCGTCGCCGGCTTCAGACCGGCTCGGCGATCCAGGCACCGTTCATCGCGTCGTCCCAATGCCTGCGGCAGAGCGACACATATTTCTCGTTGCCGCCGACATCGATCTGGGCGCCTTCGTGCAACACTTTTCCTTCTCCGTCGAGCCGCACAACCATCGTCGCCTTGCGCCCGCAATGGCAGATCGTGCGCACTTCGCGCATTTCGTCGGCGATCGCCAGCAGTTCCTGCGAGGCCGGAAACAGCTTGCCCTGGAAATCGGTTCTCAGCCCGTAGACCATCACAGGGATTCCGAGCCTGTCAACGACGCGGGCAAGCTGCCAGACATGGACAGGCGTCATGAAATGCGCCTCATCGACGAAGATGCAGGAAATCGGTGCTCCTTCGCCGCTCAGCGTCGCAACCAACCGGAACAGATCCTCATGCGGCTCGAAGGGAATGGCGCTCGCCTCCAAGCCGATCCGCGAGCCGATGACGCCTCGGCCCGCGCGCTCGTCGAAAGCGGCGATCAACTGCACCGTCCGCATGCCGCGCTCCTGGTAATTGTAGGAGGCCTGCAGCAGCATCGTCGACTTGCCGGCGTTCATCGTCGAGTAGTTGAAATAGAGTTTTGCCATCCGATTTCTCCTTAATCGGCTTATTGAAAGCTTGGAATGGCAAAGAAAAGCCCCGTGACGGCGATAATCACAGGAATCCACGCTCAAAAACCGCCGAAAGCCCAGAAACTAAGGCGTCGCGAAAAAATCCACCGACGTCGCAATCGCATGGGTCGATACGACGCAAACGCACTGAGGTCGCTTGTCAAACTCGGCTATTGATGGTTGGCTTGGGAACTTAAAGACTGGGAGTCTAAAATGAAAACAACAAGCACGTTCAAACTCGTTACCGCAACTGCCGTCGCCGCCCTCTCCGTTGCGACCGCCGCCTTCGCCGCCGATCCCGACAGCTGCTCCACCGTTCATTTCTCGGACGTCGGCTGGACTGACATTACCGCTACCACCGCCACCGCATCCGTCGTCCTGAAGAGCATCGGCTATCAGACCGACATCAAGGTTCTCTCGGTGCCGGTCACCTACACCTCGCTGAAGAACAAGGACATCGACATCTTCCTCGGCAACTGGATGCCGACACAGGAAAAGGACGTCCGGCCCTATCTCGACGACAAGTCGGTCGAATCCTTCGGCCCCAACCTCGTCGGCGCCAAGTATACGCTCGCCACCAACGCCAAGGGCGCCGAGCTTGGCATCAAGGACTTCAAGGACATCGCCGCTCATAAGGACGAGCTGGATGGCAAGATCTATGGCATCGAGCCCGGCAATGATGGCAACCGCCTCGTCATGGACATGATCGAAAAGAACACCTTTGGCCTGAAGGATTTGGAAGTCGTCGAGTCCTCCGAGCAGGGTATGCTCGCTCAGGTCGCGCGCGCCGACAAATCAGGCAAGCCCGTTGTCTTCCTCGGCTGGGAACCCCATCCGATGAACACCAACTTCAAGCTGACCTACCTGACTGGCGGTGACGATATCTTCGGTCCGGATTTCGGCGGCGCCAAGGTCTTCACCAATGTCCGCGCCGGTTATCTCGACGAATGCCCGAATGTCGGCACGATGCTGAAGAACCTGACGTTCTCCCTCGACATGGAGAACCACATCATGGGCAAAATCCTGAACGACGGCAAAGAGCCGGAGGCTGCAGCTTCCGAATGGCTGAAGGCGAACCCCACAGCACTCGAGCCCTGGCTCGCGGGCGTCAAGACCCGCGATGGCAAGGGCGACGCTCTCGCCGCCGCCAAGACCGGCCTCGGCCTCTGATGATACGAACGGGGCGGCTCGCCGCCCCGTTTCATTTTTGTCCGATTGTTGTTTTTCTGGATGGGCGCGCCCTTGAATTGGATCACCGAATTTAAGATTCCCGTTGGCCCCTGGGCCAAATCCTTTGTGGACTGGCTGACCTCGAACGGCGAATGGTTCTTCAACCAGATCGCCTTCCTGCTGTCGAGCGCCATAGACGGCCTGCTCTTCGTGCTGCAGAAGCCTCATCCGCTCATCGTCATCGCGGCCATCACCGCCATCGCCTTTTGGCTGCGCCGCTCGATCGCGGTCGCCGTCTTCACCTGTCTCGGGCTGCTGCTGATCGTGAACCAGGACTATTGGAAGGAAACGACGGAGACGCTCGCCCTCGTGCTGGCCGCCACCTTCGTCTGTATGGTGATCGGCATTCCGCTAGGGATTGCTGCCGCCCGCCGCCCTTGGATCTATGCTGCCATGCGCCCGGTACTCGATCTCATGCAGACCATACCGACATTCGTCTACCTGATCCCGGCGCTCATCCTGTTTGGCCTCGGCATGGTGCCGGGCCTGATCGCCACCGTCATCTTCGCAATCCCCGCCCCGATCCGGCTGACGCGCCTTGGCATCATCTCGACGCCGCCGTCCCTCGTCGAAGCCGCCGTCGCTTTCGGCGCGACGCCGATACAGGTGTTGCGCAAGATCGAGCTTCCCTACGCCACGCCGCAGATCATGGCGGGTCTCACCCAGACCATCATGCTGTCGCTGTCGATGGTTGTCATCGCCGCCCTTGTCGGCGCTCCCGGGCTTGGCGTGCCCGTCGTCCGTGCGCTGAACACCGTCAATATCGCCAAGGGCTTCGAGGCGGGCTTCTGCATCGTCATCCTGGCAATCATTCTCGACCGGATGTTCCGCACGGCGGGTGAAGGAGGCGGTGCATGACCGCGGTAAGCTTTAACAATGTCAGCATCATCTTCGGCGATCGGCCGGAAACCGCGCTTGCCATGGTCGATCAGGGCAAATCGCGCGACGAAATCGGCGCCGCCACCGGCTTGGTGCTCGGCGTCGCCGATGCCTCGCTGACGATCGAGGAAGGCGAGATCCTGGTGCTGATGGGCCTTTCCGGCTCCGGCAAGTCGACGCTGCTGCGCGCCGTCAACGGGCTCGCTCCCGTGGTGCGTGGTGATGTCGCCGTCTCCACGACCACCGGCCCCGTCAACCCTTACAGATGCAATGCCAAGGCGCTGCGGGATCTGCGCACGCACACCGTCTCCATGGTGTTCCAGCAGTTCGCTCTCCTGCCATGGCGCACGGTCGCCGAGAATGTCGGCTTCGGCCTCGAGCTCGCCGGCATGCCGGAAGCCGAACGCAAGCTCCGCGTCGGCGAGCAGCTTGAACTGGTCAACTTGACGAAATGGGCGGGCCGCAAGGTCAACGAGCTTTCCGGCGGCATGCAGCAGCGTGTCGGCCTTGCCCGCGCCTTTGCCACCGGCGCCCCGATCCTGCTCATGGACGAGCCTTTCTCGGCGCTCGACCCATTGATCCGCACCCGCCTGCAGGACGAGCTCCTGGAGTTCCAGCGGCGGCTGAAGAAGACCATTCTTTTCGTCAGCCACGATCTCGACGAGGCCTTCCGCATCGGCAATCGCATCGCCATCATGGAGAGCGGCCGCATCATCCAGTGCGGAACGCCCCACGACATCGTCAAGAACCCCGCAGACCAGTATGTCGCCGATTTCGTGCAGAACCTCAATCCGATCAACATGCTGACGGCGGCCGACGTCATGCAGCCGGGCCTTGGCCAGACTGCCGCCGGCATGAGCGTCAGCGCCACGGCCCGCGCCGCGACCCCGCTCATCGATATCCTCGATGCCCTTGCCCGCCAGCCAGGCAGTATCGGCATCGTCGAGAACGGCGCGATCGTCGGCACCATCTCGGCTCAGGATATCGTTGCCGGCCTCACCCGCCATCGCCGCAAGCAGGAAGCTTGATGTTTTCCATCCGCTTTGTCACAAAGTGGATATGAAAGATCAGCCCTCGCCCTTACGCGAAACCGACGACGATGCCCGAAAGCTCGCCCGCGTGCTTCTGCGCTCCGCCAGGCACGCGGCGATTGCCGTTCTCGCCCCCGAGACCGGCTTCCCCTTCGCCAGCCGCGTGCTCGTCGCCACCGATATCGACGGCATCCCCGTCATCCTGGTTTCGCAGCTGTCGGCTCATACCAAGGCGCTCGCCAGAGATCCGCGCGCCTCGCTCCTGACCGGCGAGCCCGGCAAGGGGGATCCCCTTGCCTATCCCCGCCTGACGACCCAATGCCTGGCAGAACCCATCGAGCACAGCAATCCATTCTACGCGCGGATACGCACGCGTTTTCTCGCTCGCCACCCCAAGGCGAAGCTTTATATCGACTTTCCTGATTTCCTATTCTTCCGTCTCAAGCCTGAGCAGGCCAGCCTCAATGGCGGTTTCGGCCGCGCCTACCAACTCGATGGGAACGATCTCGTAATCCAGTCGGCCGCGAATGAGGAGATTGCCGCCAGGGCAACAGAGACAGTGCGAGATTTAGTAGAACGCCACCCCGATGTGGAGGAAAGCCTTGCTACCAGGCTAAATGCGCCGGAATCGGGTTCTTGGCGCATTTGTGGTGTGGATTCCTCAGGTTTCGACATGATTTCCGGCGATTCTCTGCTGCGATACGAGTTCGAAACCCTCGCTGTGGATGCCGATCACATTTGTTCAAACATATCTAAAATAGCATACTCGATACCTTAAATTTAGGTATATACAATCTTCGAGCCCAGTTGCTAGTTTTTGATGTCAGTCAAAATCCCGGCTGGCGGCCTGCGCCAACACACTTGATGTACGTTTCGCATTAGGAAGATAACATATGGAAACCTCTGATTTGGCCGATCACACGAACGTGGCGGCAGCTTTATTGTCGGCCATGGCAAACCCGAAGAGATTGCTGATCCTGTGTAGCCTCGTGAAGGGCGAAGTGGCCGTCGGCGTGCTTGCGACGCAGGTCGGGCTCAGCCAGTCGGCTCTCTCTCAACACCTGTCGAAATTGCGCGCTCAAAAGCTGGTCAAGACCCGCCGGGACGCACAGACCATCTATTATTCGAGCACCTCCGAGCCGGTCATGAAGATCCTGGCAACGCTCGAAGACATCTACCTCGTGCAGAACCGGAACAGATCCGCCGCTTAATGATAGCGCTGACATGAATGTCGGCCGATGCCAGGCTGCAAGGGAATGTTCCCGGAGGCTTGGCAACGATATTTCAGCACGTGAACCTTATGGCACGACCGGCAAATTTGCGATTTGCCGGTCGTGTCTTTGCGCGCCCGGTCTTTTGCTCCTTTCGCCGGCGGGGAAAGAATTGCAGCCTGATCGAGCTGAAGCGCTCGCCCCGTGATCGACCGAGACACGTTGAACTTCCCGTTGGGAGCCGTTCTCGGGACTTTTCCCGTTGACGCCTTGGGAAGCCCTGATAATTTGACCGGGCAGTAAAAATATGGGCGTAAAGCCCCCGGGAAAGGGCCGTCAGCGGCCAGGAGAACAGCATGTCCAATCGCCTCAACGCACCGAACGATCTTCGCGCCTTCTGGATGCCGTTTACGGCAAATCGCCAGTTCAAGAAGGAGCCGCGTTTGTTCGTTGGCGCCAAGGACATGTACTATACGACCCATGACGGCCGTCAGGTGCTGGACGGCACCGCTGGCCTCTGGTGCGTCAATGCCGGCCACTGCCGCCCCAAGATCACCGAGGCGATCCGCGAGCAGGCCGGCGAGCTCGATTACGCGCCGGCCTTCCAGCTCGGCCATCCCAAGGCCTTCGAACTTGCAAACCGCCTGGTCGACATTGCCCCGGAAGGCCTGAACCACGTTCTCTATACCAACTCCGGTTCCGAATCCGTCGAGACCGCGCTCAAGGTGGCGCTCGCCTATCACCGGGTGAAGGGCAATGGATCACGGTTCCGCCTGATCGGCCGCGAGCGCGGCTATCACGGCGTCAATTTCGGCGGCATCTCCGTCGGCGGCATCGTCACCAACCGCAAGATGTTCGGCACGCTTCTGACTGGCGTCGATCACATGCCGCACACCCACCAGCCCGGCAAGAACAACTTCACCCGCGGCGAGCCCGAGCATGGCGGTGACATCGCCACCGAGCTGGAGCGTATCGTCACCCTGCATGACGCCTCTACCGTCGCCGCCGTCATCGTCGAGCCGGTGGCAGGCTCCACCGGCGTCTTGATCCCGCCCAAGGGCTACCTGCAGAAGCTGCGCGAGATCTGCACCAAACACGGCATCCTTCTAATCTTCGACGAGGTCATCACCGGCTTCGGCCGCCTCGGCGCCCCCTTCGCCGCCCAATATTACGACGTCAAGCCCGACATGATCACCGCCGCCAAGGGACTGACCAATGGTGTCATCCCGATGGGCGCCGTCTTCGTCACCTCCGAGATCCATGATGCTTTCATGAACGGCCCGGAGCACATGATCGAGTTCTTCCACGGCTACACCTACTCCGGCAACCCGATCGCTTCCGCCGCCGCACTCGCCACGCTCGACACCTATAAGGAAGAGGGGCTGCTGACACGCGCCGCCGAGCTTTCCGACTACTGGGCCGACGCGCTGCATTCACTGAAGGACTGCCCCAATGTCATCGACATCAGGAACACGGGCCTGATCGGCGCGATCGAACTCGACCCGATCGCCGGCGAGCCGACCAAGCGTGCCTTCACCGCTTTCCTGAAAGCCTATGAAAGCGGCCTGCTGATCCGTACCACCGGCGATATCATTGCACTCTCGCCGCCGCTGATCATCGAGAAGCACCACATCGACGAGCTCTTCGGCAAGCTGCGGACCATCCTGCAGAACAACATCTGAGAAGCTCTGAAATTTCCGGCAAAAGGGCATGCAGCACGTCAAAGCGTCATAGCGCCGCGCGTCTGAAAGGACGCGCGGCGCTATGACTCCACACAGGCCGGTTTGTTGCGAAGTTGGATAGACCTCAGGTCACGGCGGCGACGGAAAGGCAGAGGGCGAATTTCTTCAAGAGCCGGCGATCGAAGTGCCCTTCGTTACCAAGCATCCATTTCAATGCTTGGCTCGCGCTCCATGGCGCCCTGTACGGCCGCACCGAGGTGATGGCGTCGTAGACGTCGCAAATCGCAGCAATACGCGCATGGAGGCTGACCTGCGCCTCGGAAAGTTTGCGGGGATAGCCCTTGCCGTCGATACGCTCATGATGGTTGAGGCAGACGTCGAGAACGATCTCCGACATGCCTTCCTGGCGCGACAGGATGGCGTGTCCCTTTTCCGGATGGTCGCGGATCATCTTGATCTCGTCCTCGTCCAGGGGGCCCTCCTTGTTGAGTATCTCGAGCGGAATTTCGAGCTTGCCGACGTCGTGCAGCAATCCTGCTGTGCCGAGCATCTGAACAGTTGTCTCGTCAAGTCCGAGATGACGGCTGAAAAGGATCATCAGCGCGCTCACCGAAATCGAATGCAGGAACGTCGCCTCGTCCTTGGATTTCAGACGCGTAACGCTCAGAAAGACCGTGGGATTCTGATCGATAGACTTGGAGACTGAGGAAATCACCGGCGCCACCTGATCGACGCTGATCTCATCGCCATGCTGGAGTCGACCGAAAACGCTTTCCAGCACTTGCATGGATTTCTGGATGGTCTCGCGTGCCGCCTTGGTGTCGATCTCGATGTTGCCACCTGGCAGGCCGTCAATATCCAGGCCTCTGCTGGTGTTGATGATCACGCCTGTCATGCCGTTCTTGCGAAGCTTCTGGGCATCGATTTCACGGCGCAGAAGAAATCTGCGCTTGGACAGAAAGGGATCGTGCCATGCACCCTCGATGGCCTCGACAAACATTCCGGTGCGCACCTGCCTGGCTTCGACCCGCTTGAGCATCCAGCTCTCTATTCCTGAAATAACTCTCTGTTTATTGTCGACCGTTCTTTTGCATCGCAGCAATATATGCGCGAATAATGGTTCTACCCTAATTGGTAGAATCAAATGTTAATCTCGAAACAGAATTCGAATATTCAGAAAGACGAAGAGAGCCTCCGCGAAATTCGCCAGGTTTCATCGGCGCATCGCTGACGCGGGGTACCGGCACCCTCTAGAAATCGGCAGACGGCGTCAAAATCGACGATTTCGGACGATTTCGCACGGGATCGGCTCAATTCTCGTTTCATTTTGCTATCAACTTGCGAAATCTCACCAAAATTCCTAGAAATCTTGCCGTTGCACCCATTCGAGCCAAATATGGCCGGAGGGCGCATTGATCGCGCCGATATCGATCGTCCTTGGCACGGCCTTAGGGCCGTTGAACGATCCGGAAAAGCCGGCGCGACGCTTCATCGCGGGTCGAATGACCCCATCCAAGGAGACAGACAATGACCCTCAAGACTTTGACGGCGACCCTCGTCGCGTCACTCGCCTTTGCGCCGCTTGCCCACGCCGATATCACCATCGGCCTGATCGCGCCGCTGACCGGCCCCGTCGCTGCCTATGGCGACCAGGTGAAGAACGGCGCTCAGACAGCCGTCGACGAGATCAACAAGAAGGGCGGGATTCTCGGCGAGAAGGTCGTCCTCGAACTGGCCGACGATGCCGGCGAGCCGAAGCAGGGCGTTTCCGCTGCCAACAAGGTCGTCGGCGACGGCATCCGTTTCGTCGTCGGCCCAGTGACCTCAGGCGTCGCCATTCCCGTTTCGGACGTGCTTGCTGAAAACGGCGTGCTGATGGTCACCCCGACCGCGACCGCCCCTGACCTGACCAAGCGCGGTCTCACCAACGTGCTGCGCACCTGCGGACGCGACGACCAGCAGGCCGAAGTCGCCGCCAAATATGTGCTGAAGAATTTCAAGGACAAGCGCGTCGCCATCGTCAACGACAAGGGCGCCTATGGCAAGGGCCTCGCCGACGCCTTCAAGGCGACGCTGAACGCCGGAGGCATCACCGAAGTCGTCAATGACGCGATCACGCCTGGCGACAAGGATTTCAGCGCGCTCACCACCCGCATCAAGTCGGAAAAGGTCGACGTGGTCTATTTCGGCGGCTACCACCCGGAAGGCGGCCTGCTCGCCCGCCAGCTGCATGACCTCGCCGCCAACGCGACGATCATCGGCGGCGACGGACTCTCCAACACCGAATTCTGGGCAATCGGCACGGATGCGGCAGGAGGCACGATCTTCACCAACGCTTCGGACGCCACCAAGAGCCCGGATTCCAAAGCCGCAGCCGATGCGCTCGCCGCCAAGAACATCCCGGCCGAGGCCTTCACGCTCAACGCCTATGCCGCCGTCGAAGTGCTGAAAGCCGGCATCGAGAAGGCCGGCAGTGCCGAGGATGCCGAAGCCGTTGCGACCGCGCTGAAGGGCGGCGAAGAAATCCCGACCGCCATCGGCAAGGTCACCTACGGCGAGACCGGCGACCTGACCTCGCAGAGCTTCTCGCTCTACAAATGGGAAGCCGGCAAGATCGTCGCCGCCGAGTAAACCATCGCGGACCGTCGACCACCGGGCGCCCCTATGGCGCCCGGTTTCGTTTTGCGGCACTCGCTTGTGGCGGCAGATCGGTTATAAGTTTCGGAATCGGTTGTAATGTGAGCAATGCCATGACCACCAAGCTCGAACGTCTCATCGACCAGGGCGTCGGCCGCGTGCCGGCCGATATCGTGCTGAAGGGCGGCCGTTTCTTCGATCTCGTTACCGGCGAACTCGTCCTGTCGGACATTGCGATCGGCGCCGATCGCATCGTCGGCACCTCAGGCGATTATGATGGCGAGACCGAAATCGATATATCGGGCAGGATCGTCGTTCCCGGCTTCATCGACACGCATCTGCATATCGAATCTTCGCTCGTCACACCGCATGAATTCGATCGCTGCGTTCTGCCCTACGGCGTGACGACCGCGATCTGCGATCCGCACGAAATCGCCAATGTGCTCGGAACCGCCGGCATCGAATTCTTTCTGGAATCGGCGCTGGAGACGATCATGGACATCCGCGTCCAGCTCTCCTCCTGTGTTCCGGCGACGCATCTCGAAACCTCCGGCGCCGACCTGCCGATCGAGCGCCTCCTGCCCTACCGCCACCACCCGAAGGTCATCGGCCTTGCCGAATTCATGAATTTCCCCGGCGTGATCCACAAGGATCCCGTCTGCATGGCCAAGCTTGATGCCTTCCAGGGCGGCCATATCGACGGTCACGCGCCGCTACTGTCCGGCAACGACCTCAATGGCTACCTCTCGGCCGGCATCCGCACCGAACACGAATGCACGACTGCCGCCGAAGCGCTGGAAAAGATCCGCAAGGGCATGCATATCCTCGTGCGCGAGGGTTCGGTATCCAAGGATCTCGCGGCGCTGATGCCTATTATCACCGAGCGGCTGTCGCCCTATCTGGCGCTCTGCACGGACGATCGGAATCCGCTCGATATCGCCGAACAGGGCCATCTCGATCATATGATCCGCACGGCCATCGCAAGCGGCGTCGAGCCTCTGGCGATCTACCGCGCCGCCTCGATTTCGGCCGCCCGCGCCTTCGGCCTCAGGGACCGCGGCCTGGTCGCGCCGGGCTGGCGCGCCGATCTGGTGGTTCTCGACAGCCTGGAAAACTGCCGCGCCGACATGATCTTCTCCGCCGGCCGCCGCGTCACCGATGCGCTCTTTTCTTCGCGCAGACCGGTTGCCCCGATCGGCCTCGACAGCGTCAAGGCCCGACCCGTCAACGCCGCCCATTTCGGCGTCCCGGTCGCCGAGGGCGAGACGCCTGTCATCGGCGTCATGCCGGGCAAGATCATCACCGAGCATCGCCGCTACCGCCTGCCCGTCAGGGGCAACGAGACGACGGTCGATCTTGCCAACGATATCATCAAAGTCGCCGTCATCGAGCGCCACGGCAAGAACGGCAACCATGCCAACGGCTTCGTCCAGGGCTTCGGCCTGAAGAAGGGTGCGATCGCCTCGACCGTCGGCCATGACAGCCACAACATCTGCGTGGTCGGCGTCAGCGAGGACGACATGGCCTGCGCCGCAAACCGCCTTGGCGAGATCAAGGGCGGCTTCGTCGTCGTCGAAGACGGCAAGGTCACCGGCGAAATCGCCCTGCCCATCGCCGGACTTATGAGCCTCGAGCCCTATGAGACGGTTCGCGACATCCTGCACCATCTGCGCAAGGCCGCCTTCGCGCTCGGCGCCACGTTGGAAGAACCCTTCCTCCAGCTCGCTTTCCTGCCGCTGCCGGTCATCCCGCACCTGAAGATATCCGACCGCGGCATGGTGGATGTGGACAAGTTCGCGCTCATTGGGTGATGCGATTGAAACAGGGCTGGCTCCGTGGTGGACAACCTCTCGACGGTCGCCTTCAGAGACACAGCAGTCGAACATCAAACCCGCGCGCAAAACCCGTCGAGCGCCGCAAGCTTCACTGACCCCGCGCCCGCTACCGCCTCGAAGCCCGGCATATCAAGCGGTCCCCCGAGCACGATGCCATCAGGCAGGCGGAATTCCGCCGGTTTGCGCGTCAGGTTGAAAACGAAGAGCAGTTTTTCTCCGTCCTTTTCGCGAGTGAAGGCGAGTAGGTCCTGGTTGGTGCCGATGAAGGCCATGTCGCCGTCGACCAGCGCCGGATGGCTCTTCCGGAATGCAAGCGTCTTGCGGTAGTGATGCAGCACCGAACTGTCGCTCGCCTCCTGCGTATCGACGGAAAGTGCTGCCTGCTCGTAAGGCACCGGCAGCCAGCTCTTTTCCGCGGATGTGAAGCCCGCATGCGCCTTGCCGGCTTCCCAGGGCATCGGCGTGCGGCATCCGTCGCGGCCCTTGAAGGCCGGCCAGAAGCGGATGCCGTAGGGGTCGCGCAGATCCTCGAAGGCGAGCTCGGCCTCCGGCAGGCCGAGTTCCTCGCCCTGATAGAGGCAGATCGAGCCACGTAGCGCCGCAAGCACCGAGACCGCCAGCTTGGCGATGACAGGCCGTTCTTCCTCCGTCCGCGCGAAACGGCTGACATGGCGCATGACGTCATGGTTGGAAAAAGCCCAGCAGACCCAGCCGTCCGTGACTGCCTTTTGGAACGCCTCGACGCAGCCGCGAATATGCTCGGCGGTGAAATCCGGCCCGAGCAGATCGAATGTGTAGCACATGTGCAGCTTATCGCCGCCGCTCGTATAGGCGCCAACCGTCTTCAGCGAACGCGCGCCATCGCCGACTTCGCCGACAGTCGTGCGATCCTCGTACTGATCGAGCAGCGCCCGGAAGCGCTTGAGGAAATCGACATTTTCCGGCTGCGTCTTGTCGTGGAGGTGGTTCTGCATGCCGTAGGGATTGCTGTCGGGCGCATCAAGGCCTGCGTCATTCTCATCCGGCTCGTGCGGCGGATTGCTCCTGAGCAGCTTGTCGCAGAAATAATAGTTGACCGTATCCAGGCGGAAGCCGTCGACGCCGCGGTCGAGCCAGAACTTCACCGTCTCGAGGACCGCATCCTGGACGGCCTTGCTGTGGAAGTTGAGGTCCGGCTGCGAGGTCAGGAAATTGTGCTGGTAATATTGCCGGCGCACGCCATCCCATTCCCAGCCCGGCCCGCCGAAGATAGACAACCAGTTGTTCGGCGCCGTACCATCCGGCTTCGGATCGGCCCAGACATACCAATCCGCCTTGGGATTGGTCCGGCTCGACCGGCTCTCGACGAACCAGGGATGCCGGTCGGAGGTATGCGAGATCACCTGGTCGATAACAACCTTGATGCCGAGCCTGTGCGCTTCGGCCATCATCTCGTCGAAATCGGCGAGCGTGCCGAAGATTGGATCGACGTCGCAGTAATCGGAAACGTCGTAGCCCATGTCGGCCATCGGCGACTTGAAGAAGGGCGAGAGCCAGATCGCGTCGACTCCGAGGCTGGCTATATGCGGCAGCCGGCGGGTGATTCCCCTGAGATCGCCGAGACCGTCGCTGTTGGTGTCCTGAAACGAGCGCGGATAGACCTGATAGATCACCGCGCCGCGCCACCAGTCCGCACTCCCGCCTGCCTGCAATGCCATCGGCTACATCTCCTGCCTCGTTTGCGCTCGCCACACTAAAGCGGACAAAACAAAAGACAACCGGGTGAAGCTGTGATGAGAGCGTGGCGGACGTCACTGCGGGTCGTCGCGATCCGACAAGGGGGAGACGTATATAGGCTTGTCCACAACCCGTTTCCACACTCCGGATTTGGGGTTGCAACGCAAAGCCTTTGCGATAATGTGCGCGCTGACCTGCACGTAAGAGGTCAAACACCGGGAACAAATGTCTAATAAAGGCGAAAAGCCTAGAAAGGTGGACCCACCATGAACCATTTCGCGAAAAAATTTCTCGCCTCTGCAATGCTTGGCACATTGCTGGCGTTTTCGGCCCATGCGGCAACGCTCAACATTCACAATGGTGGCGACCCGCAGTCGCTCGATCCGCAGAAGCTTTCGGGAGACTGGGAAAACCGTATCGCCGGCGACATTTTCGAAGGCCTCGTTACCGAGGACGCCAAGGATAATCCGATCCCCGGCCAGGCCGAAAGCTGGACGATTTCGCCTGATGGCAAGGTTTACACCTTCAAGCTTCGCGACGGCATCAAGTGGTCAGATGGCCAGCCGGTAACGGCAGGAGACTTCGTCTTCGCCTTCCAGCGCCTCGTCGACCCGAAGAACGCCGCCGACTATGCCTATCTGCAGTTCACCATCAAGAACGCCGAAAAGATCAACAAGGGTGAGATCACCGATCTCAACCAGCTCGGCGTCAAGGCGATCGACGACAAGACGCTCGAAATCACCCTCGAAAATGCCACCCCCTATTTCATTAATGCCCTGATGCATTACACCGCCTACCCGCTGCCGAAGCATGTCGTCGAGGCGAAGGGCCAGGATTGGGTCAAGATCGGCAACATCGTCACCAACGGCCCCTACAAGCCCGTCGAATGGGTTCCGGGCTCGCATGTCACCACAGTCAAGAACGACCAGTGGTATGACACCAAGGACCTGAAGATCGACGGAGCGAAGTTCTTCGTGCTCGAAGACCAGGAAGCCGCGCTGAAACGCTACCGCGCCGGCGAATTCGATATCCTCACCGACTTCCCGACCGACCAATACGAGTGGATGAAGAAGAACCTGCCGGGCCAGGCGCATGTCGCCCCCTTCTCCGGCCTCTATTATTACGTCGTCAACTCACAGAAGCCGCCCTTCAGCGACAAGCGCGTCCGCCAGGCTCTCTCCATGGCGATCAACCGTGAGGTCATCGGCCCGCAAATCCTCGGCACCGGCGAGCTGCCGGCCTATTCCTGGGTTCCGCCGGGCACGGCGAATTACGGCGAGCCGGCCTATGTCAGCTGGAAGGACCTGCCCTATAGCGAGAAGGTCGCCGAAGCCAAGAAGCTTCTGACCGAAGCCGGTTTCGGGCCGGACAAGCCGTTGCACGCCGTGCTCAGCTACAACACCAACGACAACCACAAGCGTATCGCCGTCGCCATCGCATCCATGTGGAAGCCGCTCGGCGTCGATGTCGAGCTCGTCAATGCCGAAACCAAGGTGCATTACGACCAGATGCAGCGTGGCCAGGTCGAAATCGGCCGCGCCGGCTGGCTCGCCGACTATAACGATCCGGACAACTTCCTGAACCTCCTGGTGACAGGCGTCCAGATGAACTACGGCCGCTGGTCCAATCCCGAGTACGACAAGATGATCAAGGAAGGCAACGCCGAGACGGATCTCACCAAGCGTGCTGCGATCTTCAAGAAGGCCGAACAGCTGGCGCTGGATGAATCCGCCGCCCTGCCGATCTACTACTATGTCTCGAAGAACGTCGTTTCGCCAAAGATCGAAGGCTTCGTCGATAACATCCAGGACATCCACCGCACCCGCTGGCTGTCGATGAAAGAGTAAGGGAAAACGGTCCTTTCCGCGCGTTGCGGAAAGGACCGGCCCACGACCATGATCAAATACGCACTCCGTCGCCTTCTGTCGACGATCCCCGTCATGTGGATCGCCGTAACAGCCTCGTTTTTTGTTTTGCGCCTTGCCCCCGGCGGCCCTTTCGATGGCGAAAGGCCATTGCCGCCGGTGATCCTGAAGAACCTTGCGATCCACTACAATCTCGACAAGCCGCTCATCCAGCAGTACCTGATCTATGTCGGTGATCTGCTCCGGGGCGATCTTGGCCCCTCCTTCGCCAGCGAAGATTTCACCGTCGCCCAGCAGATCATGATCGGTCTGCCTTACACCTTCACCATCGGTACGGCTGCCTTCCTGATTGCCATCATCGTCGGTGTCGCCGTCGGCTGTCTTGGGGCGCTCTATCAGAACAAGGCACCGGATTATATTCTGGGCGCGCTCATCCTGATCGGCGTCGTGCTACCGAACTTCCTGATCGCGCCCATCCTGCAGCTCGTCTTCGGCATCCATCTCGCGTGGTTTCCAGTCGGCGGCTGGGGTGACGGCTCGATCAAATACCTCATCCTGCCGATCGTCGTTCTCGCCCTGCCGCATGCCGGCCGTATCTCGCGCATCACGCGCGGCTCGATGATCGAGGTGATGAACCAGAATTTTATCCGTACCGCCAAGGCAAAGGGCATCGGCCCTCGACTGACGGTCATGCGCCACGCACTGAAGCCCGCCTTGATGCCGGTCGTCTCCTATTTGGGTCCGGCAGCAAGCTATCTTCTCACCGGCTCGCTTGTTGTCGAGAGCATCTTCGGATTGCCCGGCATCGGCCGCTATTTCGTCAACGCAGCGCTGAACCGTGACTACGGCATGGTTCTCGGCACGGTCATCTTCTACATGGTGCTGATCGTGTTTCTGAACCTTCTCGTTGATATCGCCTATGCGTGGCTCGATCCGAAAGTGAGAAACAGATGATCCTCAACCCCGCAAAACGCGAGCTGCTCGCCCAGGAGCTGCTGGCGGCGGAAGGGCTGGCACCCGAAAGCCGCTCGCTCACTAAGGATGCGTTGCGCCGCCTCGGCCGCAACAAGGCAGCCGTCCTGTCGATCGTCGTCCTGACGCTGCTGATCCTCGTCGCCTTCATCGGCCCCTGGTTCATTCCCTTCAACTATGAAGATCCCGACTGGGCGGCCTTCCGGATCCCGCCCTCGTTCGAGACCGGTCATTATTTCGGCACCGACCCGAACGGCCGCGACCTTCTCGCCCGCGTCCTTTACGGCACCCGCGTCTCGCTGGCCGTGGCGCTGACGGCGACCGTCGTTTCCGTCTTCATCGGCGTGCTCTACGGTGCGGTATCGGGATATATCGGCGGCAGGCTGGATGCGATCATGATGCGCTTCGTCGATATCATGTATGCGCTTCCCTATATCCTCTTCGTCATCCTGCTGATGGTGATCTTCGGCCGCAACGTCTATCTGCTCTTTGCCGCCATCGGCGCGCTGGAATGGCTGACCATGGCCCGCATCGTTCGCGGCCAGACGCTATCGATCAAGCATCGCGAATTCATCGAGGCGGCCCGCGCATCCGGGCAGCGGCCGTTCAAGATCATCATCAAGCACATCATCCCGAATCTCGTCGGACCCGTGGTCATCTTCGCAGCATTGACGGTGCCTGAAATCATCGCCACCGAAAGCTTCCTTTCCTATCTCGGCTTCGGCGTGCAGGAACCGCTGACCTCGCTCGGCACGCTGATCGCCGAGGGGACCGATGCCATGGAAAGCATGCCTTGGCTGCTGGTCTTCCCGGCAAGCTTCCTCGTGGCCCTGCTGCTCAGCCTGCTGTTCATCGGCGACGGCCTGCGCGACGCGTTCGACCCGAAGGATCGTTAAATGACGGATACCCTCCTCGAACTCAAAGACTATTCGATCACCTTCAAAACGCCGGACGGTGAGGTGAAGGCAGTCTCGAACATGAACCTGACGGTCAAGCGCGGCGAGCGCATCGCCATCGTCGGCGAATCCGGTTCCGGCAAGAGCCAAACCTTCCTGGGCATCATGGGCCTGCTCGCCAAGAACGGCAAAACGACGGGACAGGCGTTGCTCGAAGGCAAGGACGTGCTGGCGCTGAAACCGCGCGAGCTCGACCAGATCCGCGGCAAGGACATGGCGATGGTCTTCCAGGACCCGATGACCGCCCTCAATCCATCGCTGAAGATCTCCCGGCAACTAACGGAGCAGCTCGAGGTTCACGGCGGGCTGACGGCGCGCGCCGCATCCGCCGCCGCACTCGACATGCTGAAACGCGTCGGCATCCCCGATCCGACACGACGCTTCCATCTCTACCCGCACGAGCTCTCCGGCGGCATGCGCCAGCGCATCGTAATCGCCATGGCGCTGCTCACCCGGCCGAAGCTTCTGATCGCCGACGAACCGACGACGGCGCTCGACGTCACCATCCAGGCGCAGATCCTCGATCTCTTCAACGACCTGACGGCGGAGATGAACACGGCGCTCGTCATGATCACCCACGATCTCGGCGTCGTTGCCGGACTCGCCGACCGCGTCGCCGTCATGTATGCCGGCCGCATCGTCGAGGAGGCTCCGGTCGACGAACTCTTCGACAATCCGGCCCATCCCTATACCGCAGCACTGCATGCCTCGATCCCGCGCCCGGACCAGGATGTCGACGACCTCGTCGTCATCCCCGGCCGTCCGCCAAACCTGCAGCACCTGCCGAAGGGCTGCAATTTCTCGCCGCGCTGCTCGCAGGTCCAGGACGATTGCATCGACCGCCCGCCGCCGCTCGAAACCCTGGCGCCGCACCATTGCGCCGCCTGCTACCACCCCTTCCCGCGTCGCGAGGAGCTGTTGAACCATGGCTGAACGATCGCTTCTGAGGGTCGAGAACCTGACGACCCAATTCGAACTGCCGGCAAAAGGCCTCTTCAAGCCGCCGATCTTTCTCACAGCCGTCAACAATGTCAGCTTCGACCTCAGCGAAGGCCGCACGCTTGGCATCGTCGGCGAATCCGGCTGTGGCAAGTCCACGCTCGGCCGCTCCATCCTGCGGCTGTTGAAATCGCAGAAGGGCCGCATCCTCTGGCAGGGCCGGAACCTGCTCGACCTGTCGGATGAGGAAATGCGCGCCGCGCGCCGCGACATGCAGATCATCTTTCAGGATCCGATCGCCTCGCTCGACCCGCGCATGACGGTCGGCGACATCATCGCCGAGCCGCTCACCGTCTTCGAGCCGAAACTCTCCAAAGCCGAGCGCACCGAACGTGTCCGCGAGATCATGACCGCCGTCGGCCTGGTGCCGGAGATGATCAACCGCTATCCGCACGAATTCTCCGGCGGCCAGGCGCAACGCATCGGTATCGCCCGCGCGGTCGTCACCAAACCGAAGCTCATCATCTGCGACGAGCCGGTTTCGGCCCTCGACGTCTCGATCCAGGGTCAGGTCATCACGCTCCTGCGCAAGCTGCGCAAGGAATTCGGCCTGACGCTGATCTTCATCAGCCACGACCTCTCCGTCGTCCGCCTGATCTCAGACGATGTGCTGGTGCTCTATCTCGGCAGGGTGGTGGAAGCCGGCGACTGCGCCACCGTCTTCGATCATCCGGCCCATCCCTATACGCAGGCGCTCTTCTCCGCCGCGCCCATCCCGGATCCGAAGCTTGCGCGCCTGCGAACCCGCATCCGCCTGCAGGGTGACCCGCCCTCACCGCTCAAGCCGCCGAAAGGCTGCGTCTTCTCACCGCGCTGCTGGAAGGCGACCGACATCTGTCGCACCGAAATGCCGCCGACCGAGGAGGTCCGCCCCGGGCAGAAGGCCGCTTGCTATCATATGGACAGGCCATGAACGGAAAGACGGCCGCCCAGGCGGCCCTCGCCTTGAATGTCCGACCGCCGTCCATCCCGGGACGAAGCGGACTATTTTTGGATCTAAAGTCCCCGATAAGAAAGATTTTATGAGCGAATGCTATCCCATTTCGGCCTAATCGCAAGCCAGGGGAACGCATACATGAAATCGAAAATATCAGCTTTGATCGCACTCGCCGCCACGATGATCGCCGCCTCCGCCGTTTCGTCGCATGCCGAAGATCTGAACTTCAAGCTCACCAACGGGACGAACTCCGTCCTGACACGTTTCTACAGCTCGCCGACCGGCGTCGGCGAATGGGAAGAAGACGTCTTCGGTGACGACGTTCTCAATCCGGGCGAAAGCATCGATATCACCATCGCTGATGGCCTCACCGTCTGCAAATACGACATGCGCTTCGAATTCGAAGAAGGCTCAAACCTCGCAACCACGGAAGATACGCAAGATCTTTGCGCGATGGGCAGCTACACCATCCACGAATAGGCGTCCTTCTGAAAGCCCGCCTTCGCCTCGCCCGCGAAGACGGGCTTCATCTCCCGTAATATCGACGCTTGTCACTCTGCCCGGCTCCGCGTATCAGCGAATGAAGACCTGCGGATAATCCGCCAATTCAAAGTGATAGAGTGTCCCTAGCGCGTCCTGTTGGATCCGCAGCACTCTAATGCCGGGAGGACAAGGTGAGCAGACGGTTTCTATCGATCGGTGAATGCATGGTGGAACTCTCGCAGGCAGGCGACGGCCTGCTGCGCAAAGGCTTTGCCGGCGATACCTTCAACACCGCCTGGTATGCCCGCGCCTGCCTTGCCGCCGACTGGTCGGTCGATTATTTCACCGCCCTCGGTGACGACGCCATGTCGGATGAGATGCTGGCCTTCATCGACACATCAGGCATCGGCACGAGCCTCATCCGCCGCATCAGGGGCAGGACGCCCGGCCTCTATATGATCAATCTGAAGGACGGCGAACGTTCCTTCAGCTACTGGCGTGACAGCTCGGCAGCCCGCAGCCTGGCGGCTGATCCGGACCGCCTGCGCGAGGCGGTGGAGAGCGCTGCCGTCATCTATTTCTCCGGCATCACCCTTGCCATCCTGCCACATGAGGATGCCGAGACTTTGCTTGCCGAAGTCCGTCGCGCCAAGGCCGCCGGCAAGCTCGTCGTCTTCGATCCGAACATCCGGCCGCGCCTCTGGTCGAGCTACGACGTGATGCACACGACAATCAGCGAAGGCGCCCGCTCATCCGTGCTCGTCATGCCGAGCTTCGACGACGAGGCGGCCCATTTCGGCGATGATTCCATTGAGGCGACGATCCACCGCTATCGCGCACTGGGCGCCGTCGATATCGTCGTCAAGAACGGCGCTGACGGTGTCACGCTGAATTTTGCCGGCGAGCAAACCTTCGTTCCGGCTGAAAAGGTGAAGAAGGTGGTCGACACCACCAGCGCCGGCGACAGCTTCAACGGCGCCTTTCTCGCACGATACCTCGAAGCAGGCGATGCGCCTGCCGCCGCCCGCTTCGCAGCAAAGGTCGCTGCCCGCGTCGTCAGCGAACATGGCGCATTGGTCGTAAGGGAAAAGCTCGGATTGGATGGCGGCTAGCCGCACATGCTGACGCAGTACGATCGCCATGCACAGGCGCTTCCCGCCTTGTCGGCATCGTTTGCTCCGCCGATCCCCTCAAATCGATTCCGATTTCAGGGTTATACGAAAGAAAAAATCAGGACTTCGTCGGCCGATCGGACTCGCGAACTGCCTCGTCATGGTACCAGCAACTGTCGAGCGCAGCATCGCAGACGTCTGCTGCCTCGCGCTCCATCAGCCTGGCGCGTTCGAACCGGTTGGCGTTTCGTATCGCCTTCACGGGAAACTGGTAGATCGTTGCGGATTCACGATGGAAACCGGTGGGCATGAGATCGCCTCCATTCAGTTCGGCGCATCAACATTTCAGGACCATCTACATAGCACAATGCACATAGTTTATGCAAATTGCACAAAATAAGGGCAATGTTACAATTGTGATCGGTCGGCATGCTGTCTCGGCTAAAAGCTTCCGATAATTTGTTTAACACTTCATCATTTCAGCCTAACGCCGCAATTTTCATCCAGTTCCAGATGGGAAAAGTGCGTTTTGATGGGCGATACCGCCTGTGAGCGTTAAAAACAGCCCGATTTTCCAAAAGAGAAAAAATCGGCCGGCACGCTGATTCGCGATTTTTCTTTTGCGTGGCGCCAAAACTGGCACGCTACGTGCTTTTAAAGCGTCATCCCTGGCGGTCGGATGCGCTTGCGCGCCGAGATCACCTCCGGATTTGCTCACCTTCGTAGCATTGAGAGAGTCACGATGACAAAATATAAGCTCGAGTATATTTGGCTCGATGGGTACACTCCGGTACCGAACCTGCGTGGTAAGACGCAGATCAAGGAATTCGACGCATTCCCGACGCTGGAACAGCTTCCGCTCTGGGGCTTTGACGGCTCCTCGACACAGCAGGCTGAAGGCCGCAGCTCCGATTGCGTGCTGAAGCCGGTCGCCATCTATCCCGACCCGGCCCGTACCAACGGCGCTCTCGTCATGTGCGAAGTCATGATGCCGGATGGCGTCACGCCGCATGCATCGAATGCCCGCGCCACCATCCTCGACGACGAAGACGCCTGGTTCGGCTTCGAGCAGGAATATTTCTTCTACCAGAACGGCCGCCCGCTCGGCTTCCCTGAGCAGGGCTACCCCGCTCCGCAGGGTCCGTACTACACCGGCGTCGGCTATTCGAACGTCGGCGACGTTGCCCGCGAAATCGTCGAAGAGCATCTCGACCTCTGCCTCGCTGCCGGCATCAATCACGAAGGCATCAATGCCGAAGTGGCCAAGGGCCAGTGGGAATTCCAGATTTTCGGCAAGGGCTCCAAGAAAGCCGCCGACCAGATCTGGATGGCACGCTACCTCTTGCAGCGCCTGACCGAAAAATACGGCATCGACATCGAGTATCACTGCAAGCCGCTCGGCGACACCGACTGGAACGGCTCGGGCATGCATTGCAACTTCTCGACCAAGTACATGCGCGAAATCGGCGGCAAGGCCTATTTCGAAGCGCTGATGGCGCAGTTCGAAAAGAACCTGATGGACCACATCAACGTCTACGGTCCTGACAACGACAAGCGCCTGACCGGCAAGCACGAAACGGCACCGTGGAACAAGTTCTCCTACGGCGTTGCCGACCGTGGTGCTTCGATCCGCGTTCCGCACTCCTTCGTCAAGAACGACTACAAGGGCTATCTGGAAGATCGCCGCCCGAACTCACAGGGCTGCCCCTACCAGATCGCTTCGCAGGTTCTGAAGACGATCTCGGAAGTTCCGACTGCAAGCTCGGCTTCCGCTGCCGCTTAACCTCCCAAACGGCGCCGGTCCTGGACCGGCGCCGTTATTCTTTGTGCATGAAAACCGCCGCCCGCCGCCGACATAATCGAGGCGATCAGGCCAGCGAAAGCCCCTGCAATCCTTGCAATATGGGCTGTAATATTTCCATCATGGTCATGCCTCAAAATAAGCAAGCGGGAATCGCCGTTCCGGAACCCCGCTGAGGGGTTGAGCGTTGCCAGATCACTGCGACGCGGATGGAAATCGTGACATGCTGCAACGTCCGGCAAACACTTATAGCGGCGAGAGCTGGGCCAATGCCGCAGCCGCCGGAAACCTGCCCGAAAGGCTGGTGATCGTTACCGATGCCTGGCACCCCCAGGTCAACGGCGTCGTGCGCTCGATCGAGAACACCAATCGCGAACTGGCGAAGATGGGCGTCGAGGTTTCGATGGTGACGCCGGAGCGCTTCAACAGCATCCCCTGCCCGACCTATCCTGAGATCCGCCTATCGATCGCCAATTACCGCCGCATCGCCCGCGAGATCGAAAAGCACAATCCCTCCTACGTGCATATTGCCACCGAAGGTCCGCTGGGGCTGACCGCCCGCCGCTGGTGCCTGAAGAACCGCATGCCGTTTTCGACGAGCTACCACACCCGCTTTCCGGAATACGTCTCCGCGCGCCTGCCCATACCGAAGAGCTGGCTCTATTCCTTTGTCCGCTGGTTCCACAATGGCGGCGCAGGCTGCATGGTGGCGACACCGAGCCTTGCCCGCGAACTTTCGGAAAAGGGCATCCGCAACCTCATGCCCTGGAGCCGCGGCATCGACGCCACGCAGTTCCGTCCGATGGCGCTCGAGGAAAACCCGTTCGGCCTGCCGCGTCCGATCTTCATGACCGTCGGCCGCGTGGCGCTGGAAAAGAACCTGCCGGCCTTCCTCGATCTCGACCTGCCGGGTTCCAAGGTCGTCGTCGGTGACGGTCCGGCCCGCGCCGAGCTCGAAAAGCAATATCCCGACGTCTTCTTCGCCGGCGTGCAGTTCGGCGAGGATCTGGCGAAAGCCTATGCCCAGGCCGACGTCTTCGTCTTTCCCTCGCTCACCGACACCTTCGGCAACACCATCCTCGAAGCACTGGCATCGGGCGTGCCGGTCGCAGCCTACCCGGTCACCGGCCCGCTCGACATCATCGGCGAGGACAGTGACGTCGGGGCGCTCGACGCCAACCTGCAAGCCGCCTGCCTTGCCGCCCTCTCCGCCTCGCGCAGCAAGGCGCGTGAACTCGCCATGCAATATTCCTGGGAAGCGGCGACACTGCAGTTCATCAACAATATCCGCGCCGCCAACGGCGTCATCACGCCGAAATGGAGGAAGGCCTGGCAGTTTGCCAAATCGCTTCCAAGAAGCAGAAAGCCCGGCGAAACCGCCGGGCCCCTCCCGTCCGCAGACTGATTGGTTTTACTTGTGAAGCGCGCTGCGAAGCGTGTCGTTCGCGACCGCAATCGCGCTGCGTGCGGCAGGCGTTTCGGCAATGGCGTTTAGCATCACGAAGTCATGGATCGTGCCGTTGTATCGCATCGACGTGACCTTCACGCCGGCCTGGCTGAGCTTGCGGGCATAGGCCTCGCCCTCGTCACGCAGCACGTCGTTCTCGTCAACGATGACGAGCGCTGGCGGCAGGCCGTTCAACTGCTCCAGCGATGCCTGCAGTGGCGAAGCCGTCGGCTCCTTGCGCTTGGCTTCGTCGGGCAGATAGGCGTTCCAGAACCACTTCATCGCCTCCTTGGTCAGCCACGGGCCATCGGCGAACTGGTTGTAGGAACCATTGTCGAAATTGGCGTCGGTGACGGGGTAGAACAGCACCTGCTGATCGATGGCAGGACCGCCGCGTTCCTTGGCAAGCAGCGTCACCACCGCCGCCATGTTGCCGCCGACGCTATCGCCTGCGACCGCGAGCCTGGAGGCGTCGACCTTGAACTCCTTGGCATGCTCGGCGACATATTTGGTCGCAGCATAAGCCTGCTCGATGGCAACGGGATAGCGGGCTTCCGGCGAGCGCTCGTAGTCGACGAAGACGACAGCGGCATCGGCGCCGTTGGCGATCTCGCGCACCAGCCGGTCATGCGTATCCGCATCGCCCAGCACCCAGCCGCCGCCATGGAAATAGAGAATGACCGGCAGTGTGCCCTTGGCATGTTCCGGGCGGACGATGCGCAGCTTGATGCTGCCTGTCGGACCAGCCTTGATGACCCGGTCCTCTTCCTTGGCGGCAAGCTTCTTCACATCGCCCTTCTGCGCGCCGGCCAGGACATTGCGGGCATCGGCCGGCGACAGCGTGTAGATCGGCTTGCCGCCGGCAAGCCCGTCGATGAATTTCTGCGTTGTCGGTTCGAGTACCGGATCGGCAAGCGCGCCAACGGCGGAGGCTGCGAGCAGTGCTGCTGCGGAAACTACGGTCTTGATGGTCGACATTGTCTTGTCCTCTCGGGTTCGATGTTCGTTGTGAACACTGACTTTATATCGCGCACGATTGTTTATCGCACAATTTATATTTCTGCATAGCTACCATGCATAAAAAGCGGCTACGATTATTTATCGCACGATGTAAATTTGTTTGATTTTGGAGATTTCCCATGCTGGATCAGTTGAAGCTCGACAATTTCATCTGCTTTGCCGTCTATACGGCAAGCCACGCACTGAACCGCGTCTACAAGCCGCTGCTCGACACGCTCGGCCTCACCTATCCGCAATATCTGGCGATGGTTTCGCTCTGGGAACAGGACGGCCAGACCGTCGGCGGCTTGGGTGAAAAGCTCTTCCTGGAATCGAGCACGCTGACCCCGCTGCTCAAACGCCTTGAAACCGCAGGTTATGTCAGACGCGAACGCAGCAAAGACGACGAACGCGTCGTGATGCTTCGATTGACGGACGAAGGCAAGCGCCTCAAGGAAAAGGCGATCGGCATCCCCGGCTGCATCGCCGCTGCCAGCGGTCGCGATACAGTCGACCTCGCTCGCCTCCAGGCCGAGATCGTGGCGCTGCGTGAAGCGCTGAACAAAAGCGTGGCTGAGATTGCCGGATAGCTATCACAGTGCCTGTGCCCCCCCTTCTGCCCTGCCGGGCAAGGCAGAGGGGATGGCTCCACGACGCGTGCGCAATGCCCCACCAATCAGTGCAAGCTCCCCGCCTACGTCCGCCTCTTCTTGCCTTCGAACGGATTATCAGGCGAGCGGAAATGGATGCGGATCGGCACGCTCGGCATGTCGAAATCGGCGCGCAACCCGTTGATCAGATAGCGTGTATAGGATTCCGGTAGCGCATCCGAGCGGGTACAGGAGATCATGAAGGCCGGCGGGCGGGCCTTGACCTGCGTCATATATTTCAGCTTGATGCGGCGGCCGGAAACGGCCGGAGGCGGATGCTGAATCTGCTGCGTCTCCAGCCAGCGGTTGAGCCGCGCCGTCGAGATGCGTTTGTTCCAGACCCTGTCCGTGTCGATGATCGACTGCATCAGCTTGTCCAGTCCCCAGCCGGTCTGGCCAGAGATCGGCACGGCGCGGATGCCGCGCGCCTGCGGCAGCAGGCGGTCGGTCTTTTCGCGCAGATCCGCAAGCACCGCCTGCCGGTCTTCGATCATGTCCCACTTGTTGAAGGCGAGCACGGCGGCACGGCCCTCGCGCAGCACGAGGTCGACGATCTGCAGGTCCTGCTTTTCGAAGGGGATCGTCGCATCGAAGACGATGACGACGGTTTCGGCGAAGCGGATTGCGCGCAGCGCATCGGCAACCGAAAGCTTCTCCAGCTTCTCGATAACCCGCGCCTTGCGGCGCATGCCTGCCGTATCGAACATCTTGATGGTGCGACCGCGCCAGTCCCATTCGACCGAGATGGAGTCGCGGGTGATGCCTGCCTCCGGCCCGGTCAAAAGCCGGTCCTCGCCGAGGAAACGGTTGATCAGCGTCGATTTTCCTGCATTCGGCCGGCCGACGATCGCCACCCTGAGCGGCTTCGTCTCGTCATAGGCCGGCTCTTCGTCCGCGTCGCTGTCCTCGCCTTCCGTCTGTGGAATGTCGACATCCGTAACGGCGACATCCTCCTTGGCGGGATAGGCCCGGTCCTCGCCGATTGCCGCAACGATCGCATCGCGCAAGTCGAGCATGCCCTGCCCATGTTCGGCCGAAATCGGCGTCGGCTCACCGAGCCCGAGCGTGTAGGCGTCATAAAAGCCGCTGTCGGAGCCCCGCGCTTCGGATTTGTTGGCGACAAGCACCACCGGCTTGCCGCGCCGGCGCAACATTTCGGCAAGGTCGGTATCGACGGGCGTCAATCCGCTCTTGGCGTCGACGACGAAAAGCGAAAGATCCGCCTCGTCGATCGCCGCTTCCGTCTGCGCCCGCATCCGGCCCTGCAGGCTCTCCGCGTCGGCCTCTTCCAGACCAGCCGTATCGATGATCGTGAAGGTCAGGCCCATCAGCCGCGCATCGCCCGGCCGGCGGTCGCGGGTAACACCCGGCGTGTCGTCGACAAGCGCCAGCTTCTTACCTACCAGCCGGTTGAAAAGTGTCGACTTGCCGACATTCGGACGACCGACGATGGCGACCGTGAAACTCATATCTTGTCCTTAACGCGATCAGCCCTGAGCGGCGGGCGCCTTGCCGGATGCGGTAATCAGATCAAGCATCATATGGGCGCGATTGGCAACATTGCGTGGGCTGTCGGTATCATCGACGATCGACTGGAACCACTGCCGCGCCTGCGCCATGTTGCCGGCTTTGTAAGCGGCAAGGCCGAGTGCCTCGCGCGCCGAATGACGGAAGGCGTTCCCGGGAACAGCCATTTCCTCGATCGCGGCCGAAACCTGTTCGTAAGCGCCGTTCTCGATGAGCAGCCAGCCGGCACGCATCTTGGCGGCATCGCGCACGGCGGCCGGAACGGCATTGTCCTTGCCGATCTCGTTGAAGGCGGCGATTGCCGCGGCGGTATCACCCTTCTGCACCTGGACGGTCGCGGCCCGCATCCGCGCCAGCACCGGATAGGCGCCATGGCCTTCCTTCTCGAGCTTGTCGAGCGCGGCCAGCGCCTCGTCGTTCTTGTTCTCGTCGGCAAGCTTCATCGCCGCCAGAAACTGGTCGCCGGTGCCGGAGGAACGGTTGTCGTCCCAATACTCGTAGAGAACCTTGCCGGCTGTGCCGACGACGATCAGAATGGCGACGACGATGATATAGCGGCCGAACCGGCGCCAGACACCCTTCATCTGGTCGGATCGCAATTCCTCATTGACTTCACGGATGAAGCTGTCGTCGTTGAATGCCATTCTCGTCTCCGGCCGCGGAAATACCCATACACAATGCAAAACGCATATTATCGGGGCCTTCTACCCCATTTTGCAGCCGTTGTAAGGGGGATGTGAAAGATTAGAGCGCCGCGCGTCCAACAGGACGCGCTAAGGACGCTCTAACACTTTGAATCCGCGCATAATCCTTTCCGAAAATCGGAATCGATTTTCGGGGTTATGCGCCGGTCACATGACGAGCGGCGAAACCCCGATCAACCATTCGTGCAGCTTCCAGATGATCAGCGCCCAGACGACGATGCCGATGACGACGGCATAGAGGTCGTATTTGGCCGAGACGAACGGCCGGAGCGTGATCTCGCCCGCCCGCTGCCGCCGTTTCAAGGAAATGCGCCGGATGACGCCCCAGGCGAGAAAGGCGGCAAACAGCAGGACCGACGACGTCTCGCCATTGGCGAGCAGGTGCGCCAGCGCCCAGATCTTCACCGACAGCACCATCGGATGTTTGGTCTTGGTCGCGATATGCCCCGCCGGCAGCAGCGAGGCGACGAGACAGATCATCGCGATCAGCATCAGCGTGATTGTTATATGCGCCATCCAGACTGGCGGATTGTAAAGCATGCCGGTCACATCACGCGCCTGCCCGAAGCCGTAGATCAAAAGTATCAGCGTGGCGATGCTGGCGATCGAATAGGCTACCCGCCAGCCTTTCTCGCCGAGGCTTGCGATCATCGAACGGCGAAAGTCCGGCGACACCACCCGCACCAGATGCACCCCGAGGAAAAGTATGATGCCGACGATAAGCAATGTCATTGCGGATCCCTTCCGTACCGTTTGTCACATCTGACCAGGAAAGGCTCTAACGGCTGGCGTGAAGAAATGCCAGCGCGACCGCAGCTTCGCCGCAATTCTGTCGGAGGGAAACCGCGAACAAATTGTCGCGGTGTCCATGTCCCGTCTTCTCCTCTCCACCTGTCTGGCTGCCTCGTTCCTGCTCCCGGCAATCGCCGAGGCGGCCGACCGGCCGAAACAGCTCGTCATCATTTCCTTCGACGGCGCCCACGACAACGCGCTCTGGCTGAAGAGCCGCGAGATGGCGGCGAAAAACGGCGCCCACTTCACCTATTTTCTCTCCTGCACCTTCCTGATGAATGAGGCGGCGAAGAAGGCCTATCAGGCGCCGCACCAGAAACGCGGAAAATCGAATGTCGGCTTCGCCCAGAGCGACGACGAGATCCGCGAGCGCCTCGGCAATATCTGGCACGCCCACCTCGAAGGACACGACATATCGAGCCATGCCTGTGGCCATTTCGACGGCCGCCTCTGGAGCGAGGCCGACTGGTCGGCCGAATACGCAACCTTTCATGCGACGTTGAAAAACGCTTGGAAGAGCGTCGGCCTGCAGGAGCCGGCCGGCTGGCAGGATCTGGTCGATCACGGCATCAAGGGCTTTCGCGCCCCCTATCTCTCGGCAACCGCGGGCGCTGACATGATCGCCGCCGAAAAGAGGGCGGGCTTCACTTATGATGCGAGCCTGGTCACCAAAGGGCCTGCCATGCCTGTCGAGGAAGACGGCATCATCCGCTTCGGCCTGCCGCTGATCCCCGAAGGCCCGAACGAGAAGCCGATCATCGGCATGGACTACAATCTCTTCGTCCGCCATTCCAAGGGTGAGGAGGATACGGCCGATTCCGCGGAATTCGAGGATCGCGCCTATGCCGCCTTCAAGGAAGCTTTCGACAAACAGTATGCCGGCGCCCGCGTCCCGCTACAGCTCGGCTTCCACTTCGTCGAAATGAACGGCGGCGCCTATTGGCGGGCGCTCGACCGCCTGGTCAGCGACGTCTGCCACCGCGCCGACGTCGCCTGCGTCAGCTATTCGGAGGCGATCCCGATGATCGAGGCCCGCGGCAGATTGCAGACGTCAGGTCTTTGATGGCGGCTATGGCGCGGTCGAGCCTGCAGGGTGTCTCTAAGTTCCCTTGAACGAGAAGATGTGCCGGGCCGCCCCCTCATCTGCCTACCGGCATCTTCTCCCCGCGGTGGAGAAGAGATTCGTAGCGACGCTGCGATTGCCCCTCCTACCCAGCGAGGAGGAGGCGCCCCAAACGCCAATCTTCCGATGCTCGCAAAGATTCCCTGCCCATCAGCCGTCGGCGTGCACGACCCCCGTCTCACGCTCCAGGTAGCGCTGGTCGATTTCAGGCAGCGGTTCGTCGTCGATCGCAGCCTCGAAGGCCTTGAGGCGTTTGTGGATCGAGAGCAGTTCAATGATCGTTGTCCAGGAGTTGACGAGATACTGAAACGAGTTGCTGACCTGTCCGAAGGCGGTCGAGATCTGCTGGAAGATACCGTAAGTGATGGTGCCAGCCACGATCGTCGGCACCAGCATGAAGACCACGAAGAGCGCGTCGGCCTGGATGTAGAAATAACGGGCGACATTGAAATACATGTAGTGGAAATACATGCGATAATAGTTCCGGCGAACGTTGCCGAAGAGCTCCCTGACGGTCAGCGGCTCAGCCCGTTCCGCATGGTCTTCACCATAGACGAGCTCCTTGCGATACGCCGCTTCGACGCGCTGGTTGCGGAAATTCAGCCCCGGCAGCTTGACGCCGGCGACCGCCAACAGAAGCGTGCCGAAAGCCGACCAGAACAGCGCCAGCCAAAAGAGCGAATTCGCCACTGGCCCGATGAACGGCAGCTCGGTCACGTAATGCGACAGGGCCAGAAGGATCGGAAGGAATACCACGAGCGTCATCACCGAGTTAATGAGGCTGATGCCAAGACCTTCGAGCGTGCTCGAAAAGCGCATCGTATCTTCCTGAACGCGCTGGGAGGCGCCTTCGATGTGACGAAGCTTTTCCCACTTCGACATGTAGAAATTGTTCATCGCCGTTCGCCAGCGGAAGATGTAATGGCTGGTGAAAAAGTCGGTCATGATCGATACGAACATGCTGAGGAATGCGATCTGGCAGAAGACCCACATCAGGCTGTAGAAATTATCGACGGAAATGCCTGGCTGCTTCGACAATGCGTTCTGCAGAAGGTCACCAAACGGCCGGCGCCAGTTATTGATCACAACGCTAATCTGGACGCCAAAGTAGGTCACGAAGATGATCAGTGCCGAACCCCAGATCGACCAAATCTTCCAGGGGTGGTTCAGCGCCTTCAGATGCCATGCACCGCAGAAGACCACCGCCGACAGAAAGAAATAGCCGTAGAACCAGACATTTTCGGGCAGCAGGAAGAACGAAAGGTCGATCGGCTGCTGCTCTTCGGCAACCGGCGCATAACCGAGCGATACACCGAGGCTGGCGGCGAAGAGATACCAGCCGGCAATGGAAATCAGGGTCCAAACGACGAGCGAACTAAAGAACGCCTTTGGCTGCGGAAAAAAGGAATGAAACACGGGAGGCTTTGCTTTCCTGAACTGTGAGTCTCGGGAGTGTCGTCGAACACTGATTGTGCCGGAAACTAAGGCAGTTCGAAGGAAGCAGCAATGGGTTCGGCCGATTGTTACGGAGAGTAACCGGTTAAGAGATTTTCTTGATCACGGGCATCACCAGCGCCGCGCAGGCGACGAGCGCGATCGCGGCGATCACCGTCGGGACGGTAAAACTGCCGCTGCGCTGGGCGATCCAGCCGGCAACAACAGGTCCGACGATCTGGCCGAGGCCGAAGGCGGCCGTCATCATCGCCAGGATCCGCCGCGGACTGTCAGGCGAAAGCTTGCGGCCGATCTGCAGCCCATAAGCAGTGATTGCCAGGAACGTCGCCCCGAACAGCGCCCCGCCGATCAGCGGTGCGACGGAAGGCGGCAGCGCTACGGTCGCAAGCACACCGGCGGCCTCGATCAGAAGCGCTGCGACATAGACCCCGCCAAGCCCGAGCGGCTTGACCAGCGGCTTCCAGGCAAACAGCGCCACCGCCGCCGTCAGGCCGGCGATGAACCAGCAGAGGAATTCGACGAAGGGTCCGGTTGCAGAAAGGCGCGCGATGGTAACGAGGAAGGTCGCAGTGATGACGTAACCGAAGCCGAACAGGCCGTAGGACAGCGTCAGAAGCACCATTGGCCGGTTCCAGGTGAGCGCCGGCTCCTTGCCCACCTGCGCCGATTGCGCCGGCGCCGACGGCAATAGCAGGAAGACGACGACAAGGCTTGCTGCGCAATAGAGCGCCCCGCCGATCCAATCGGCCCGCCAGCCGCCCGGTTCATCGTGAAAGCCGAGGCCGATCAGCAGCACCATGACCGAAGACAGCGCGATACCCGCACCCGGCCCGCCGAAATGCGCTGCTTGCACATGATCGTTGCCAGCGGCAGCCCCGTGGCTGAGCACGATCGACGAGGTGAAGACCATCGCAAAGGCGCTGGCGACGCCGGCCAAGAAACGAATGATGGCAAAGACGGCGACGGAATCGGTGGCGGCCATGGCGGCAAGCAGGATCGCGGTTGCCAGCAGCGACAACAGCGCCACCGGCCGCTCCCGCCCCGCCGCCCAGCCATAGGCTGCAAGCACGGCGCCGACGAGATAGCCGACGAAATTGGCCGACGCGATGAAGCCTGCATCCGCTGCCGAAAGCGGAACGCCGCTGATCATCCCGGGCAGGATCGGCGTGTAGGAGAAACGCCCGAAGCCCATGGCGGCGGCCATGGCAACGGCGCCGGCAGCGGCAGTGGAAACAAGGTTCGGTGGGGAGTGACGGATGCGCTCGAGCATGCCGCGTTTATCACGCCGCAGTACCGGCATCACAATCAAGTAATTCTGATCGATCGATCAATTTCCCGAAACATCAAAAATTCTCAGTCGCACTTGAAAGCTATTATCGTACGATATATGTTTTACGACATAGCTAGAGATACATCCCACGATGAAAGGAAAAGCCATGAGAGGTTTTAAAGGCGGCATGTTCGGCGGAGATTTCCGCATGGGCCGCAAATTCGCGGCCGGCGATCTACAGCTGGTCATCCTGGCGCTGCTCGCTGAGCAGCCGCGCCACGGCTACGAATTGATAAAGATATTGGAAGAGCGCTCGGGCGGCTTCTATGTGCCGAGTCCGGGCGTCATCTATCCCGCCCTCACTTATCTCGAGGAAACCAGTCTTGCCGAGGTGGAGGCTGAGGGCGCCAAGAAGCTCTATCGCATCACCGAGGCGGGCCGCCGCCGCGTCGAGGAAAACCGTGCCATGATCCTGCATACCTTCGCCAAGTTGGAACGCATCGGCGAGAAGATGGCCCACGTGAAGCGTGTCTTCGAAACCGATCGTCACGGCGCCGACGACAGTGATGACGGCGACTTCATGCAGGACGGCGGCGATATCCGTGCAGCCCGTATGCTGCTGCGCTCGGCGATGCGCATGCGCTATCCCTGGTCGAAACCCGAAGCCGCCCGCATCGCCGGCATCCTCGAACGCGCCGCCACCGAAATCCTGCAAGGCGGCAGGCCGGAAACGCGGAGCTGAGACGAAGACTGTACGGCGGGATTTGAGACAGAGTCAGCTCCTGCCGCCTCTCTTCATTGTTCAGTACCGGTCTTACGCCCGCTCATCCGGCAAGGTCAGAACCACCGGCCCGTTGCGCGTTGCAACCACCGTATGCTCATATTGCACGGTCGGCGCCTTCGGATCGGCATAGAGCGTCCAGGCATCGTCGCCGCCTTCGGCCCATGTTGCGCCGAGGGAGAGAAAAGGTTCGACCGTGAAGACGAGACCTTCCGTCATCATCCGTTTTTCCGAAGGGTCCGGCCAGGTCGAGAGCTCGGCGGGCTCCTCGTGCAGCGAGCGGCCGACGCCGTGGCTCGCCAGATTGGCGACCAGCGTATAGCGGTTCTTCTGCGCAAAGGCGCCGACGGCGGTGCCGATCTTTGCCAGTGGCTCGCCCGATTTGACCTGGTTGAGCCCGACCCAGAGTGCCCGTTTGCCGTCGCGGCAGAGCCGCTCGATCTTTGGCTTGATCGGCGGCACCGCGAAGGAAGCGCCAGTATCGGCAAAGAAGCCATCCTTTTCCGCCGAGACGTCGATATTGATGAGATCGCCGGCGCGGATGACGCGCGGGCCGGGAATCCCGTGGGCGATTTCCTCGTTGATACTGATGCAGGTGGCACCGGGAAACTGGTAGCAGAACTCTGGCGCCGAGCGCGCGCCCGAATCCTCGAGCACCTTGCGGCCGATCTGGTCGAGCTCCAGCGTCGTCATGCCGGGCTCCATCGCCGCTGCCATCACTTGGATGGCGTTGGCGCAGATCCGGCCGATCTCCTTGAGCTTTACCAGTTCGTCGTCGTTTGCGATAACCATTCGTCTGTTCCGGCCTTGCGCAAGACGGCCGCGGCCGCCTCAGAGCATGATGCCGAAACGTGTGAGCGGTTTTCGGACAACATGATGCTCTAACTATCTAATTTAGAACCGGATTCAAATTTTAGGCCGAACCGGTCTAAAATCATCCTGTTCTAGACCGCCGCGCGTTCGACAGGACGCGCGAAGGACGCTCATCACGTTGAAGTGGCGCACAATCCATTTTCGAAAATCGATTGCGATGTTCGACGTTATGCGCTCGTCAGGCCGTGGCTTTCGCCTCTTCGCCCCTTTCAGTCAATGCCTTTCTGACGATCGGCGCGACTTTCGTGCCGTAAAGCTCGATGCCGCGCATGATCTCGGCATGCGGCATCAGGCCGATCGCCATCTGCAGCAGGAAGCGGTCGTTCTTGAAGAGTGCATGATGGGCGATGATCTTTTCGGCGACCGCCTCGGGATCACCGACGAAGAGCGCGCCGTTCGGCCCGCGCGACATGTCGAAATGTGCCCGGTTCGTCGGTCCCCAACCGCGCTCACGGCCGATGCGGTTCATCACCTCGGCTTGAGGCCCGTAGAACTGATTGGCCGCCGCCTCCGTTGTATCGGCGATGAAGCCATGGACGTTGATGCTGGTCTTCAGCTTCGCTGGATCCTGCTCTGCCCGGCGCGCCGCCTCGCGGTAGAGATCGAAGAGCGGCGCAAAACGACGCGGCTCGCCGCCGATGATCGCCAGCGCCACCGGCAGGCCCAGCGCGCCGGCGCGCGCCACCGACTGCGGCGTGCCGCCGACGGCAACCCAGAGCGGTAGCGGATCCTGCAGCGGTCGCGGATAGACGCCGCGCCCGTTGATCGGCGCGCGAAGCTCACCCTTCCATTCCACAACCTCGTTGTCGCGCAGCGCCAGCAGCAGATCGAGCTTCTCCTCGAAAAGCTGGTCGTAGTCTTCGAGATTGTAGCCGAATAGCGGGAAGGACTCGATGAAGGAGCCGCGCCCTGCCATGATCTCGGCCCGGCCGTTGGAAAGCAGATCGAGCGTCGAGAACTGCTGGAAGACGCGCACGGGATCGTCGGAGGAGAGCACGGTGACGGCACTGGTCAGCCGGATACTTCTGGTCTTGACGGCGGCCGCGGCCAAGACGACTGCGGGAGCGGATGCGGCATAGTCCGGCCGATGATGTTCGCCGAGCCCGAAGACGTCGAGCGCCACTTGGTCGGCAAGTTCGATCTCCTCGATCAGGTTCTTCAGCCGCTCCGCCCCTTCGACGCCTCTGCTGCCGGCAGGGTTGGGATTGACGTCGGCGAATGTGTAAAGCCCCAGTTCCATCATCGGCATCCTGTTGAATTCTCGGCTGAGATAAGGATGCCGGGGATAGAGCGCAAATACAAATTTTGAAACGGAATGTTCGAGAATTTCGATGGGCGGCGTGATGTCTTCGGCGATCTGGAAGACCGATCGGCGACCAATTCGAATCTGAATTCAACGACTTCGAAGCACCGGCGGAATCATCTTTCGAACCGTCTTAGACGATGCTTCAACTGCCAGGACGACGCGGTCTCGCCGCGCCGCCTCGCCCCCGCTTACATCTTCGCCAGCAACTCCGCCAGTTGGTCCGCTGCCTTGCCCCATCCTTCGTGGAAGCCCATCTTCTCGTGCGCTTCCTTGTCCTCGGCGCGCCAGTGCAGCGCCTTGGCCGTATATTTCGTCCGGCCGTTGCCGAGATCTTCGAGCAGGATGACGCCCGTGAAGAAAGGTTTCTCGGACGGCACCCAGGCGCTTGTATAGGCATCGGTGAAGACGATCTTCTCGTTCTCGATGATCTCGAGATAGACGCCGCGGTTTGGGTACTGATTGCCCTCGGGGTCATGCATGACGACCACACTGGAACCGCCGGGGCGGACGTCGAGCGTCGCTTCCGCCACCCCCCAGGGACGCGGCACGAACCACTGCTTCAGCAGATCAGGATTAGTCCATGCCTTGTAGATCTTCTCGCGTGGCGCGTCGAATTCGCGAACGAGGACGAGTTCATGTTGCGTGCTGGCGGTCATGTCGACATCTCTCCATTTGAATGAAACCTGTCTCCTGTCAGGTCGTTACAAGGACGTGTCGAAGTTCGGCATTCCGACAGCCCGCAGGCCCTTTCGCATTTTATTTTGCGATCGGCTGCGTGGTCTCTTCCTGCATCTTGTCGATCTGCCGGCGGATATGGGCTGCCTCAGCCGCCGAATGGGCCAGTGCAATGGCGCGGTCGAAGGCTTCTCGCGCCTGGCTGGTCAAGCCAAGCTGCTTCAGCAGCCCGCCCCGTAAGCCGTGATAGTAGAAATAGCCGCCAAGTTTTTCGCCAAGCGGATCGATGAGGTCGAGCGCATCCTGCGCACCTTGGAGCTTGGAGACGACGACGGCCCGGTTGAGCGTTATCACAGGCGACGGCTGGAGACGCTCCAGCGCGCGATAAAGCAGGTCGATCTCTACCCAGTCGGTATCCCCAGCGCGTTTTGCGCGGGAATGAACAGCAGCGATGGCCGCCTGAATCTGATAAGGGGCAGGCTGACGATGGCGCAGCGCCTTGTCGAGCAGCGCTAAGGCCTCATTGATGAAGGGCTGGTTCCACAGCGACCGGTCCTGATCTTCGAGCAGCACGATCTCGTCCCCGGCGTTGAAGCGTGCCGGCCGGCGCGAGATCTGCAGAAGCATGAGCGCAAGCAGCCCCATCAACTCCGGTTCGGATGGGAAGATATGCAGCATCAATCGCGCCAGCCGGATCGCTTCGTCGCTGAAGGCAGCCGCCTCATGCCTGGGATCGGCCTGGCTGTAGCCCTCGTTGAAGATCAGATAGATCATCGTGCTGACGATCGAGAGCCGTTCGGCCCTCTCCTGCGGGCTCGGCGTTTCGAAAGGCACGCCGGCCTTGGCGACGCGCGCCTTGGCCCGGGTGATGCGCTGTTCCATGGCGCTGTCGGAAACCAGGAAGGCACGCGCGATCTGCGGCACCGAAAGACCGGAGACGATGCGCAGCGCCAGCGCGATCTGCTGGGTCGCCGGTAGATCGGGATGGCAGCAGATGAACAACAGCCGCAGAATATCGTCGCGATAATTGGAATCGTCCAGCCGCTCGACGATGTCGCTTTCGGCATCCTCGGTATCGGAGATGACGTCCTCATCCGGCAGAGCCTGGATCTTCGCCCGCTTGCGCACCGCATCGATGCCGCTGTTTCGACCGACGAAGATGAGCCAGGCTGTGGGATCGCGTGGTGGCCCTTTCTCCGGCCATGTTCGGATCGCCCTCAGACACGCTTCCTGAAAGGCCTCTTCCGCGGTATCGAGATTGCGGAAATAGCGCAGCAGCGCGCCGAGCGCCTTCGGGCGGGCCGATGCAAGCGCGAGGTCGATCCAGGCAATGTCTGTCATGATGAAGCATCTCCGGGCCTGAAGACGTAGAAAGGCCGAATTTCGTAAGAGGTGGAACCTGGATTGACGGATGAAAGCTGCTTCGAGAAGGCGATCGCCTCGTCGAGCGTTTCAAAGTCGACGACGTAGAAGCCGAGAAGCGCCTCTTTCGTTTCCGCAAAAGGTCCGTCAATGACCAAGGGCTCGTCCTTGCCCTTGCGCACGGTGGTCGCAGCCGTCGTCGGCATCAGCCGGCCGACGGGGCCGAGTTTGCCGGATGCGGCAAGCGGCTCCTGCACGGCGTAGAGTTTCTCCATGACGGCAGCTTCTTCCTCCTTGGACCAGGCGAAGACAGTTTCCTCATGGGCGTAACAAAGGATTGCATAAAGCATCGCTCACTCCTCTTTTTGAATGACGAAGGAGTAACCGCTTACCCGACAGGCCGCATCAAAAAATTATTGACCGGAAATTCGTAATCTTCCGGAGCACGGACGGCGTCATAGCTGAAGAAATGGCTGGCATCTCCCGGGACGAGCGGCGCTACATGAGGGCGCTGATCGCGCCTCAGCCCTCGCTCAGCGTCCGCTTGACCGCATTCTTCCAACCCTTGAGCTTCGCCGCCCGCACCTTCTCGTCCATGTCTGGCTCGAACCGCCGATCCCGTTTCCAGGTCGCCGAAAAACCGTCCCTGTCCGGCCACACCCCTGCCCGGCTGCCGGCGAGCCAGGCAGCCCCCAGCGCCGTCGTCTCCAGGATCATCGGGCGATCGACCGGCGCATCGAGCAGATCGGCAAGGCGCTGCATCGTCCAGTCGGAGGCGACCATGCCGCCGTCGACGCGCAACACTGTGTCCTCAGTGCCGTTCTTCCAGTCCTTCTGCATGGCGTCGAGCAGATCGCGGGTCTGATAGCAGACGGCCTCCAGCGCCGCTCGGGAGAGTTCCGCCGGGCCGCTGTTGCGCGTCAGCCCGAAGATCGCGCCCCGCGCCTTGGCATCCCAATGCGGCGCGCCGAGACCGGTGAAGGCGGGCACCAGATAGACCTCCTGCGTCGGATCGGCCCTTTCGGCAAGCGCGTTGGTCTCCGCCGCGCTGCCGATGATGCCGAGCCCGTCCCGCAGCCATTGCACGGCGGCGCCGGCGATGAAGATCGAACCCTCCAGCGCATAGGTCGTCTCGCCGTTCAGGCGATAGGCGATGGTGGTCAGCAGCCGATTTTTGGAACGCACCATGTCGGCGCCGGTGTTGAGCAGCGCGAAACAGCCAGTGCCATAGGTCGATTTCATCATGCCCGGCGCAAAACACGCCTGGCCGATGGTGGCCGCCTGCTGGTCGCCGGCAACGCCGAGGATGGGGATAGCAGCACCGAAGATATCAGGATCGACGGTGCCGAAATCCGCGGCGCAATCCTTGACCTCCGGCAGCATCGCGGCGGGGACCCTCAGAATATCGAGCAGATCCTCGTCCCACGCGTTTTCGGCAATATTGTACATCAGCGTGCGCGAGGCATTGGTGGCATCGGTGACGAAGCTCTTGCCACCCGTCAGCCGCCAGATCAGGAAAGTGTCGATCGTGCCGAAGCAGAGATCGCCCCTGGCAGCGCGCGCCCGCGCGCCCTTCACGTTTGCAAGCATCCAGGAAAGTTTGGTGCCGGAAAAATAGGGATCGAGGATCAAGCCGGTCTTCTTCGTGAACAGCCGCTCGAGATCCTGCCTTTTCAGATTGTCGCAATAGCTTGCCGTGCGCCGGTCCTGCCAGACGATGGCATTCTGGATCGGCCGACCCGTCTCGCGTTCCCAGACGACCACCGTCTCGCGCTGGTTGGTGATGCCGAGTGCTGCAAGATCCCTAGCCTCGATCCCGGCATCGCGCAGCGCCATGTGGACGGTGGAGACGACCGAATCCCAGATTTCCTCGGGATCGTGCTCGACCCAGCCGGAGCGCGGGTAGATCTGGGTAAATTCCTTCTGGCCCTTGCCGGCGACATGCATGTCGCCATCGAAGACGATCGCCCGCGTCGACGTCGTTCCCTGATCGATCGCCAGAACATATCCGCTCATGAAAACCCTCCCTCAGCATGTCAATTGTCGAAGCAAATCAATAGGACACGGATGGGGGCGAGAAAAGCGAATAAAGCGGAATTGCCAGCCCGCCGGCTTTGGGCATAACCTCGCAGCTAAGCGCTGCACCGCAGCATCGCCATTTCAGGGAGAACAGCATGAGCAGAACAGTCGTCGTCACCGGTTCCACCAGCGGCATCGGTCTTGCGATCGCCACTGCCTTCGCAGAAACGGGCGACAACATCGTCATCAACGGTTTTGGAAAGGCTGATGAAATCAAGGCGATCGTCGAACGGCTTGAATCATTATCCAAAGGCCGGGCGCTCTATCATCCGGCCGACATGACCAAGCCCGCCTCGATCGCCGACCTGATCGAAACGGCGGCCAAGACCTTCGGCGGCGTCGATGTCCTGGTCAACAATGCCGGCATCCAGCATGTCGAGAAGGTCGAGGATTTCCCGATCGAGAAATGGGATCAGATCATCGCGATCAATCTGTCGAGTTCCTTTCATACCATGCGCGCCGCGATCCCGCTGATGAAAGCGAAGAAGTACGGCCGGATCATCAACATCGCCTCGGCCCACGGGCTCGTCGCCTCCCCTTTCAAATCCGCCTATGTCGCGGCAAAACATGGTATATTAGGCCTGACGAAGACGGCAGCGCTGGAGCTCGCCGAATTCGGCGTGACCGTGAACGCCATCTGCCCCGGCTACGTGCTGACGCCGCTCGTAGAGAAGCAGATACCGGATACCGCCAAGGCCCGCGGCATGACCGAGGAACAGGTGAAGAGCGAGGTCATCCTCAAGGCGCAGCCGACGCATGAATTCGTCAAGGCCGAGGAAATCGGCGCATTGTCGCTCTATCTCGCTAGCGATGCCGCCCGGCAGGTGACGGGAACGCACATCTCGATTGACGGTGGCTGGACGGCGGCTTAACCATTTGGAAAAACAACAACAGGAACATCATGAACGACAGCATCCGCTTCATCCTGAATGGCGAGGACATCACACTCACCGATGTCAGGCCAACCGAGACGCTTCTCGATTTTCTGCGGTTGAAGCGACAGCTGACGGGCACCAAGGAAGGATGCGCGGAAGGCGATTGCGGCGCCTGCACCGTGCTCGTCGGCCGGCTGGCCGACGGCAAGCTCGCCTATGAATCCGTCAATGCCTGCATTCGTTTCATGGGTTCGCTGCACGCCAGCCATGTGGTGACCGTCGAGCATCTGGCCGGCAAGAACGGCGCGCTGCATCCCGTCCAGCAGGCATTGGTCGATTGTCATGGCTCGCAATGCGGCTTCTGTACCCCGGGCTTCGTCATGTCGCTTTACGGTCTCTGGCTCGCCAAGGAAAAGCCGAGCCGCCAGGAAATTGAAAAGGCGCTACAAGGCAATCTCTGTCGCTGCACGGGCTACGAGCCGATCGTCAAGGCCGCCGAGCAGGTGAGCCTGGTGCGGCCGAGTACGCTCTTCGACCCGCTGGAACGGACGCGCTCGGAAATCGTCGCGCGGCTTTGGGCAATGCAGGCGAGCGGCACGATCAGGATTGGGAATGGCGAAGACCGGCTGATCGTGCCGGCTTCTGTCCAGGCGCTGGCCGAGGTCCTTTCACAGGAACCCGACGCGATTATCGTCGCCGGCGCGACCGATGTCGGCCTCTGGGTGACGAAGCAGATGCGCAGGCTGAGCCCGGTCGTCTTCATCAATCACCTCAGCGAATTGCAGTCGGTTACGGAAGGCGAGGACGGCGTCACCATCGGCGCCGGCGTCAGCTACACCAGGGCCTTCGAGGCGATCTCCAAGAAAATCCCGGCGCTCGGGCGGCTGATCGATCGCATCGGTGGCGAGCAAGTGCGCAACATGGGCACGATCGGCGGCAACATCGCCAACGGCTCGCCGATTGGCGATAGCCCGCCGCCGCTGATCGCGCTCGGCGCGACGCTGACGCTGCGATCCCTGCAAGGCCAGCGCAGAATGCCGCTCGAGGATTTCTTCATCGCCTATGGCAAGCAGGACCGGAAGCCCGGCGAATTCGTCGAGTGCGTCTTCGTGCCCTACCCCGCAGCAATGAGCCGCTTTGCCGCCTACAAGATCACCAAGCGCCGCGACGAGGACATCACTGCCGTGCTCGGCGCCTTCCTGCTGACGCTCGACGATGCCGAGATGATCACCGATATTCGCATCGCCTTCGGCGGCATGGCGGCGACGCCGAAACGCGCCCGCACGGTGGAGGCCGAGTTGATTGGCAAACCATGGACGGAAACGACGATCGAGGCAGCCCGCCCCGCATTCGACGCCGATTACCAGCCGCTGACCGACTGGCGCGCGACGGCGGAATACCGCCAGCTGACGGCGAAGAACCTGTTGACGCGGTTCTATCTTGAGACCGTCGGCGCGCCGGCCGAACTGAAGCGGTTCGAGGAGGTGGCGTGATGGAAAAATCGATCTTCAGCCTGATCTCCAAGACCTGGTGGCAAGCTTCGATGGGAACGGTCGCGGTCGCCTCCCCTCACTCCCTTCGCGGAGGGAGGCGCTAATGGACAAGTCCACCTTCGAAGAGCGCAAGGCCATCATCGCAGGCCCGATGCACGGCTCGCAGCGACATGATTCAGCGCATAAGCATGTGACCGGAACCGCCGATTATATCGACGATATTCCGGAACCCGCGGGCCTGCTGCACGGCGCCCTCGGCCTCTCCGACCGGGCACATGCCGAAATCGCCGCTATCGATCTCTCCGCGGTCGCCGCCTATCCCGGCGTCGTCTGGGTCTTCACCGGCAAGGATGTCCCCGGCGCCAACGACGTTAGCTCCAACGGCAGCCATGACGAGCCGCTGCTGGCCGAAACTTTAGTTCAGTTCCACGGCCAGCCGATCTTTGCCGTCATCGCCGAGACGCGTGATGCCGCCCGCCGCGCCGCGCGGCTGGCAAAGATCGACTATCGCGACCTGCCGCATTGGAGCGATATCGACGGGGCGCTCGCCAATGGCAGCCCGCTGGTCATCACCCCGATGACGCTGCGGCGCGGCGAGCCGGATACGGAAATGACGAATGCCGCCATGCGTGTGAAAGGTCAGATGCGCATCGGCGGACAGGAGCATTTCTACCTCGAAGGCCATATCGCCGTGGCGATCCCCGGCGAGGACGACGAGGTCACCGTCTGGTCCTCGACGCAGCATCCAAGCGAGATCCAGCACATCGTCGGCCATGTGCTCGATATTCCCTCCAACGCCGTGACCGTCAACGTGCGCCGCATGGGCGGCGGCTTCGGCGGCAAGGAGACGCAGGGCAATCAGTTCGCAGCACTTGCGGCGATTGCCGCCAAGAAGCTCGGCCGCGCGATCAAATTCCGCCCGGACCGCGACGAGGATATGAGCGCTACCGGCAAGCGCCACGATTTCCTCGTCGATTACGAGCTCGGCTTCGATGCCGAAGGACGCATCCACGCGGTCGACGCGACCTATGCGGCACGCTGCGGCTTCTCCTCCGACCTCTCAGGGCCGGTAACCGACCGTGCCCTCTTCCATGCCGATTCCAGCTATTTCTACCCGCATGTGCATCTGACGTCGAAACCACTGAAGACGCACACCGTCTCCAACACCGCCTTCCGCGGCTTCGGCGGGCCGCAGGGGATGCTCGGGGCCGAACGCTTCATCGAGGAAATCGCCTATGCCGTAGGCAAGGATCCGCTCGATGTCCGCAAGCTGAATTTCTACGGCCAGCCGGGCTCCGGGCGCACGCTCACCCCCTACCATCAGGAGGTCGAGGACAATATCATCCCCCGCATCGTCGAGGAGCTGGAGGAAACGTCCGAATACCAGGCACGGCGCAACGCCATCATCGCCTTCAACCGCGACAGCCGCTATATAAAAAAGGGCATCGCGCTGACGCCGGTGAAATTCGGCATCTCCTTCACCATGACTGCCTTCAACCAGGCCGGCGCCCTCGTCCACATCTACCAGGACGGCTCGATCCACCTGAACCATGGCGGCACCGAAATGGGCCAGGGCCTCTATACCAAGGTGGCGCAGGTGCTCGCTGACAGCTTCCAGGTCGATATCGACAGGGTGAAGATCACCGCGACGACGACGGCCAAGGTGCCGAACACCTCGGCCACTGCCGCCTCCTCCGGCTCGGACTTGAACGGCATGGCCGCCTATGACGCTGCCCGCCAGATCAAGGAACGGCTGGTCGCCTTCGCTGCCGAGAAATGGGATGTTGGGCCTGCCGACGTCGCCTTCCTGCCGAACCGCGTGCGCGTCGGCGAGATCGAGATCCCCTTCCCCGATTTCATCAAGCAGGCCTATTTCGCCCGCGTCCAGCTTTCCGCCGCCGGTTTCTACAAGACGCCGAAGATCCACTGGGACCGCAAGGCCGGCCGCGGCACGCCCTTCTATTATTTCGCCTACGGCGCCTCCTGCACCGAGGTGTCGATCGACACGCTGACGGGCGAATATCTGATCGACCGCACCGACATCCTCCACGATGTCGGCCGCTCGCTGAATCCGGCGATCGACATGGGTCAGGTCGAAGGTGCCTTCGTCCAAGGCCTGGGCTGGCTGACGACGGAAGAACTCTGGTGGGACGACAACGGCCGGCTGCGCACCCATGCCCCCTCTACCTACAAGATCCCGCTCGCTTCCGACCGTCCGAAGATCTTCAACGTGCGCCTTGCCGAATGGTCCGAGAACACTGAGGCCACCATCGGCCGCTCCAAGGCCGTCGGCGAACCACCCTTGATGCTGGCGATCTCGGTGCTGGAAGCGCTGTCGATGGCGGTAGCAAGTGTCGCGGATTATCGGGTCTGCCCGAGGCTCGACGCGCCGGCGACACCGGAGCGGGTGCTGATGGCGGTCGAGCGGATGAAGCGGGCGTAGGAAAATGGGCGCGCGTAAGGCTCGTTTGCTGTCCTCGGCGGCGAACCCATCGGTCAGCCACCCATGACAGACATCCGCCGCTTCCTCGCCGCCCACCCGGACAGCATCCTCATCGACATCACCGGTACGCAGGGCTCCACCCCGCGTGAGGCCGGTACCTTCATGCTCGTCTCGGCTGAAGCTCTGTGGGGCACGATCGGCGGCGGCCAGTTCGAATTCATGGCGATCGCGAATGCGCGGGACATGCTCGCGGGAACGGGTGGGATGGCGGAGATGGATATCCCCCTTGGGCCCGACATCGGCCAGTGCTGTGGCGGACGCACGCAATTGCGGTTTCGCCGGGTGACAAAGGCGGTTGCTGAAGAAATCGAAGCCAGGCTAACCAGTGAGATCGAGTGTCTGCCGGAGGTCTATCTCTTCGGTGCCGGCCATGTCGGTCGGGCGCTGGCTGCGGCCTTGGCGCCGCTGCCGCTGTCGGTGACGGTCGTCGAAACGCGGCAGGAAGAGCTCGCCAACCTGCCGGCAGAGACGAAGGCGCGGCTCGTGCCGATGCCCGAAGCACTGGTCAGGGATATTCCGGCCGGCGGCGTGGTCGTCATCCTCACGCACGACCACGCGCTGGATTTCCTCATCGCCCGCGAGGCGCTGGAAAAGACCGACCTCGCCTATACCGGCATGATCGGCTCGGCGACCAAGCGCGCCACCTTCGCAAGCTGGCTTTCCCGCGAAGGTGGCGGAGAGCGCGGCTGGATGGAGCGGCTGACGCTGCCGATCGGCGGCTTGGCGGTCAGGGACAAGCGCCCTGAGGTGATCGCCGCCATGACCGCCGCCGAAATCCTGACGGCGCTCGCGGCCTACCGCATCCGCTCGTCCTCGTAATAGGGATCGCGTCCGTCGAGGAAACCGAGATCGCGCTTAACGCGATCCGGCACCGTGTCGAGATCGAGGCTGGGCATGCGCCAGATCCGCGTCAGCCGACCGCCGATGCGCCGGAAAATTCCGATGGTCTGCTGCGGCGGGCTCTGTTCGATAGCATAGCAATCCATGACATCACCTCGATGGTTTGATGGTATGAGTTGCAGTTTGACGGTAAAAATGCTGCAATTCCAATCGAATGACCGTCTGCCTGCATCAAGAGAACTTATCCATGAAACTCTCCAAACAATTCCCGCTGAATGCGCTGCGCGTCTTCGAGGCCGCTGCCCGGCTCGGAAGTTTCACCAAGGCGGGCGACGAGCTCGGCATGACGCAGACGGCCGTCAGCTACCAGATCAAGCTGCTGGAGGAGAATGTCGGCGAGCCGCTCTTCCTGCGCCGTCCCCGCCAGATCGCACTGACGGAGACCGGCGAGCGGCTGGCGCCGAAGGTAACCGAAGCCTTTGCCTTGCTGCACGACGCGATGGCGACGGCGCGCGACAGCGTCGAAGGCACGCTCGCCATCAGTTCGACCCATACCTTCGCCTCGAAATGGCTGGCGCCGCGCCTCGGCTCCTTCCACTTGAAACATCCGGCGATCGCGGTGCGCTTTCAGGCGAGCTCTGATATCATCGACTTCGCCCGCGAGCAGATCGATGTCGGCATCCGCTGGGGCGACGGCAACTGGCCGGGGCTGACGCTGCACCGGCTGATGGGCCTGGAGTTCACCCCGATGCTGAGCCCAAAGCTGGCGGAGACGGCAGGCGGCATCAGCGAGCCGCGCGATCTCCTGAAGTTCGATCTCTTTGACGCCGGCGACGTCTGGTGGAAACAATGGTTCGAGGCAGCCGGCGTCACCGAGACGGATCTCGATCGGCGCCCGCGCAACCAGCTTGGCTCCCAGGCGGTGGAAGCCGATGCGGCGATCGCCGGCCATGGCGTCGCCATTCTCCATCCGGCCTTCTATGCGGCCGAGATCGCGCTCGGCCGGCTCTACCAGCCCTTCGAACTGACCCGTAGCGACGGCAAGGCCTACTGGCTCGTCTACCCCGAAAACCGTCGCAACGTGCCCAAGATCAAGGCCTTCCGCAACTGGATCCTTGAGGAGATGAAGGCAGCCGGAAATTGATGCATGCCGCCTGAAACTGTACAGCGGTTTTCGGACAACGACATACCGGACCCGGTTGGTGAGCCGGGTCCGGTGCTGTGGTCCGCCTTCAATATCCCATTTCCGGCGCATAGAAACAGCGCGGCGTATCCTCGTTCGGGAACAGACAGAGATGATAGTCGTTATCGCCGGATTGCATTGCCTTCGTCATTGGCAGCAGGAAGACATGAGCATGCGTCACCAACCGGTGGTCTCCCGGCATCAGCGTCACACGATATCCGCCTGGCGTCACCGCCACGCTTTTCGAAGGGATCATCTGACAATCGCCATTATGACTGTCGCCGTTGCAACAATAGGGGTCATAACTCCACCCCGAAGGTGCGTCGTGAGCCGTCGCCAACGACGCATACGCAATCATCACACACGTCAGAATGCTGCGCATGGGCATCTTCTCCGTCGATGAATGCGCCGCCGATGATCTAAGGGTTCTTATTTTATTCCGGCGGCCTGCAAAAATAACTGTAATCGAGTCGTCGCAGTTCCAGATCTGCTGAATTAGCAGATTCAGTATAAGGCAGAGATAATGCACAGCCTTCTCGGCAGCTTTTAGGCACGCGACAGCAGATCGGCGATCCGTCCGCGATCGGCAGCTTCTGCAAAACCGCTGAAGATCTCGACGAGCGCGGTGATCATTCCATTGCTCCTTTGGCCGCGCCGGTCGTCGCGCGTGTGCAGTTCTTCAATCTCCTCTTCCCTCCCCGCCAAAATTTCCGCAATGTCACGAGTCGGAGGAAGATAGGGGAACTCGATGTATGAATATGCCATAGCATGGGAATGGCTCGCCTTCGCGGCGCGCTGGTTCCATGTCATTACCGCGATCGCCTGGATCGGGTCGTCTTTTTATTTTATCGCGCTCGATCTCGGACTGGTGAAGCGCCCGCATCTGCCGCCCGGCGCCTATGGCGAGGAATGGCAGGTTCATGGCGGCGGCTTCTACCATATCCAGAAATATCTGGTGGCGCCCGCCCAGATGCCGGAGCATCTGACCTGGTTTAAATACGAAAGCTATTTCACCTGGATTTCCGGCTTCCTGATGCTCTGCATCGTCTATTATGGCGGCGCCGACCTCTTCCTCATCGACCGGCATGTGCTCGATATCAGCCCGCCCGTCGCCATCCTGATCTCGCTGGCGTCGCTTGCCCTCGGCTGGATCGTCTACGACCTGCTCTGCAAATCCCCGCTTTGGCGGAATACCTGGGGGCTGATGGCGGTGCTCTATGTCGTGCTCGTCTTCATGGCCTGGGGCTATACTCAGCTTTTCACCGGCCGCGCCGCCTTCCTGCATCTCGGCGCCTTCACCGCCACGATCATGTCGGCCAACGTCTTCATGATCATCATTCCGAACCAGAAGATCGTTGTCGCCGACCTTATCGCCGGGCGCACGCCCGACCCGAAATACGGGCAGGTCGCCAAGCAGCGTTCGCTGCATAACAACTACCTGACGCTGCCCGTCATCTTCTTCATGCTGTCGAACCATTATCCGCTGGCCTTCGGAACGCAGTTCAACTGGTTGATCGCCGCCTTGGTCTTCCTGATGGGCGTCACCATCCGTCACTGGTTCAACACCACGCATGCCAGAAAGGGCCGGCCGACCTGGACGTGGATCGTCACCGTCATCCTCTTCATCCTGATCATGTGGCTTTCAACCGCGCCGAAGCTGCTGACGGGCGAGACGGATGCGGCCGCGGTCGCGCCCGCCTTCCAGCAATTCGCCGGCGATCCGCATTTCCCCGCCGTCAAGCAGCTAGTCTCGACGCGCTGTTCCATGTGCCACGCGGCCGAGCCCGTCTATGAGGGCATCGTGCGGCCGCCGAAGGGCGTGCTGCTCGAAAATGACGCGGAAATCGCCGCCCATGCCCGCGAAATCTATATACAGGCGGGCCGCAGCCATGCCATGCCGCCCGGCAACATCACCGACATCACGCCGGACGAGCGCAAGCTGCTCGTCGCGTGGTTCGAGAGCGCAGTCGAAGGCAAGACACAATGACGACGACACTCCTGCGCGGTCGCCTGCTTTCCTTCCATCGCGCGCCGCTAAGCCTTACCGACAGCCAAAGCTATCTCTACGAGGAGGATGGCGGCCTGCTGATCGAGCATGGGCTGATCGCGGCAGTCGGCCCCTATGCCGACATCAAGGCAAAAACAGGCGAGGACATGGTCGAGATCGACCACCGCCCGCATCTGATCATGCCCGGCTTCATCGACATGCACCTGCATTTTCCGCAAATGCAGGTGATCGCCTCCTATGCGGCCAACCTGCTCGAGTGGCTGAACACCTACACCTTTCCCGAGGAATGCCGTTTCGTCGAAAGTGCGCATGCTGAAAGGATCGCCACGCATTTCTATGACGAGTTGATCCGCCACGGCACGACGACGGCGGTCGCCTATTGCTCCGTGCACAAGACCTCGGCCGACGCCTTCTTTGCCGAGGCGCTGAGGCGCAATATGCGCATGGTCGGCGGCAAGGTGATGATGGATCGCAATGCCCCGCAGGGCCTGCTCGACACGCCCGAGATGGGCTATGATGAGACCCGCCAAGTGATAGCGGACTGGCACGGCAAGGGCCGTAACCACGTCGCCATCACTCCGCGCTTCGCCATCACCTCCACGCCGGCGCAGATGGAGGCGACATCAGCGCTTGCCCGCGAATTTCCCGACCTGCACATCCAGACGCATCTTTCGGAAAACCACGAGGAGATCAAATTCACCTGCGAGCTCTATCCCGACGCGCTCGACTATACCGACATCTACGCCCGCTACGGCCTGCTCGGGCCGAAGAGCCTCTTCGGCCACGCCATCCACCTGTCCGAGCGCGAAGCCGATGCCATGAGCGAGGCGGGTGCCGTCGCCGTCCACTGCCCCACCTCGAACCTCTTCCTCGGCTCAGGCCTGTTTCCGCTGAAGGCGCTGGCGCGGCGCCAAAAGCCGGTTCGCATCGGCGTGGCGACCGATATCGGCGGCGGTTCCAGCTATTCGATGCTGCGGACGATGGACGAGGCCTACAAGATCCAGCAGCTGCTCGGCGAACGGCTGAACCCGCTGGAAAGCTATTACCTGATGACCCGCGGCAATGCCGAGGCCCTGTCGCTGGCGGACCGGATCGGCACGCTGGAACCCGGCACCGAGGCCGATTTCGTCGTTCTCGATGCCACGGCGACACCGGCCATGGCGCTGAAGATGGAAGTGGTGAAGACGCTGCCCGAGGAGCTTTTCCTGCTGCAGACGATGGGCGACGACCGGGCGATCGCCGAGACCTATGTGGCCGGCGTTGCGTCGAAGAAGGAGCTTCAATGAGACGCCCTGTCACCCTTGAAATCGGACCATGAAAGCTGCCCGGCACGGCCAGTTTCCCGTAACACTCCCACGAAATTCATGTTATGGCCGATAGCCGCATTCAGATGTGAAGGTTCAATTCATGGCCGCTCCGCTCACCATCGCTGACCTGAAAAAGCTTGCACAGCGCCGTGTGCCGAAGATGTTTTTCGACTATGCGGATTCGGGCGCCTGGACGGAATCGACCTACGCGGCAAACGAGAGCGATTTCAGCCAGATCAAGCTGCGCCAGCGGGTGATGGTCGACATGACCGACCGTACGCTGGAAACGACGATGATCGGCCAGAAAGTGTCGATGCCGGTGGCCCTGGCGCCGACCGGACTGACCGGCATGCAGCATGCCGACGGCGAGATGCTGGCGGCACGCGCCGCCGAGGAGTTCGGCGTTCCCTTCACGCTCTCGACGATGAGCATCTGCTCGATCGAGGACGTCGCATCGGTGACGACGCGCCCCTTCTGGTTCCAGCTCTACGTGATGAGGGACAAGGATTTCGTCCTCAACCTTATCAATCGCGCCAAGGCCGCCAAATGCTCGGCGCTGGTGCTGACCGCCGATCTGCAGATCCTCGGCCAACGCCATAAAGACCTGCGCAACGGCCTGTCGGCGCCGCCGAAATTCACGCCGAAACATGTCTGGCAGATGGCGACCCGGCCCTTCTGGTGCCTGGATATGCTGCAGACCAAGCGCCGCACCTTCGGCAATATCGTCGGCCACGCGAAGAATGTCTCCAGCATCGCCTCGCTCTCCGCATGGACGCACGAGCAGTTCGACCCGCGGCTGTCCTGGGCGGATGTCGCCTGGATCAAGGAACAATGGGGCGGCCCGCTGATCATCAAGGGCATACTCGATCCGGAGGATGCAAAGGCGGCCGCCGACACCGGCGCCGATGCGATCGTCGTCTCCAATCACGGCGGGCGCCAGCTTGACGGCGCTCCCTCCTCGATCAGCATGCTGCCGAAGATCGTCGATGCCGTCGGTGACCGTATCGAGGTCCATCTCGACGGCGGCATCCGCTCCGGCCAGGACGTGCTGAAGGCCGTGGCGCTCGGCGCCAAGGGCACCTATATCGGCCGCCCCTTCCTCTACGGCCTCGGCGCCATGGGCAAGGAAGGCGTATCGCTGGCGCTCGGCATCATCCGCAAGGAGATGGACATCACCATGGCACTCTGCGGCAGGCGCGACATCAATGACGTAAATTCGTCGATCATCGCAGGGCGGCAATGACCTGCTTGAGTGAGCAGCCCGTTCAGAAAAGTCACGAATCCCGACTTTGATGACATTCTTGACTGATCACATCCGACACGGTTCGCCATAGAGCCACATCCCAGCGCTTCCGCTACAGTCGTCCACCTTCGACCAGGGAACAACCGCCGCTCTGCCAGTGTAGCTTCTTCCTTGCTACCGATCGCCTCATCATAGCTCGAACTATGGAGGAGACGATAAATGGCACGAGAAATTCGCGTGGACCCGCCGCCGTTCGAGAAAGCTCGCGGTTGGCTCGATGCCGATGGCAACCTGGTCGCTAGCACTGCCGATCGCTTCGCAACGCCTTATGCGATCTACGATTGCGACACAAAAAGCGGCTATGGGCACAGCACGAGAACCGTGGGAGAAAAGGGTCTCCAATACTTGAACCTTGACGACGTAGTCGCACTCGGCTTCACGACACGCGAGTATCAGGCGATCATGCATTACTGGCATGCTTCGATGGGAGATCACGTGCGAAGCGAACTTGAGCTGACAGCGCTAATGTCGTCTTCCTTCACTGGACACTTGAATGACCCTGGACGGTTCAGCTCGATGTATGACATCCGCGACCGCGCCGAACGCGCTGTCAGCAGCGAACGTTTCGGAGACAGGGCGTACAGGCAGGAAATTCGCGATGAGGAAATTCAATGGGCCGATCCGAAAGGCCGCAATGGACGCTTCCTAACCGCCTACGTTTTCGCCAAGACCGCTCCGACTACAGCCATCTATGGCAAGCATCTAGCCGAAACCGGCATCATGGATTGGACCCTTAAGGATGCCTATGACTGGGGCTTCACTACAGAGGAGTACCTTTATATGCTCCTTTTCGAGATCGCATCCGATGGACGGGACCACGTACGCTCTGAAGAAGAACTCAATATCCTGTTCCAGGAAAGGACCGGGGGGCACCTCGGCGTTAACGGGATCAAGCGGCTGCTGGAGGCCCGGGAGGAGCACGAGTGGGCGGGCCCACGCGACTATAGATACCTCCATCCGGATGCGCTCAAGGAACCGTATCTGGACCTGTATCCAACCAATGATTGGGCGAATTATCTTTAGCCGCTCTTCCGGCGTCGCCTCATCGCCCGTTCAAACCCGCTTACAACGACTGGCTCCCGGGTCAACCCAAGATCTTGGAGCCGTCCCGGGATATGCTCGACTACATACGCCCGGCCGAGCCCTCTAATTTTTGGAAGGCGGAAGAATTCCCCGTTGTAAATTTCGGCCACAGCGCCGCAGAACCGCGAATGCGACATCGAGCTGAGAAGTTTAATTGCCTTCGGCCCGTCGATCTGCTCGGCCAGTCTCGCATCAAAACGCCTCAGGATTTCGGCAACCTCAGCTTCGTCGACGGACGCTGTTGCTTCCTCCATGCGGCTGACGATCCGGTCTACCAGTCTCGTTCCCAAGCCCGCGTCCAGGAGAGCATCGACAACGTCCGCGTCACTCCAGAACCGGTCAATGATGCAGTCGAGCATCATTGGGAAATCCGTGGCGGGGCCCCTTTCAGTGGGCTCGGATGACATAGCGAGGACGACCTGTGCGGGGTGACGGCTGGCCTCTTTCTCAGGAAGCTTGTCGAGCGCTTGGTAGACCGCTGCGGCAAGCTGGTCGATCCTCATCAGAAACGCCGGTTCCAACTCTTTCAGGAAGGCTGGCCATACACTGATCAGACTTAGCAAGTAACCGTGGCCTTCCGGATTCAGGGTACGTGATTTTCGTCTCTCAAAGACTGATTTTGCAATCCGGGCTGACCAGATCCTTGTCTCTTCCACGTCTTTCAGAAGAAGAAGTCCGCATAGGAAGTTCTCCGCGTTCGTGGCGGCGGTATTCATCGCCTCGACCCCGCCGACAAGTTCGGCATCCTTCTTGCTCCCCGGCATCTCCACAGCATCGACCAACTGGTCGAGAAGACGCTTGTAGCCCGTCGGATCAATTGCTTTCACTTCGCTTTCGACGACAGAACAAACGCCGTCGACGGTGACGTCCGGGAAGTAATCTGGTCTACTCAGATGCTTAATGAGGAGCGGAATAGCAACACCAGGATGAGGTTTTTGCGAGCCAAGGAAGTGATCTATCGACAGGCGCAGCATAAGCTTTGCTTCGTCCTGCGACGCTTCCCTCCCCGATGAGTGCGCGAGATCATTTCTGATCCTCGCGAGGTTGTTTATGAAACCATCCTGGTGCGGGCTGAAGTACCCGTTGTCCTTGAAATAGGAGACGACTCTCCCTTCGTAGCCTCCCCTGGATTTTTCGAGAGCAATGACTTCCCCTTCGGCTTTCAAACCTCCAGCCATGTCTAGTTTGACGAATTCGGAAAGCTCATGACGCAGCTTTGCCATGACGGCATTGTGGACCATGATTATCGAGGCTCGGTAGGCTTCCGCGTGATAGCAACGGATGGCTTCTGCGAAATATCTGCCGATATCCTCATGTTCGAGCTTGCCGGGGAGATCGTCGATGGCGTCAGGTTCTGTCATGGTGCAACTCAAGGATCCGTCTCCTCCTTGTCGCATCCAATCCTTGTCAGTTGGTTAGCGTTACAGCAATCGCCCGCAGGCTCACCGCATAGGCGCTTCCCGCGTCGTGTTCGCGACCGAACCTGTGAGCAACTCGATCCTACCTCGCTCGCATGCTTCACAGTTTGGTGGCAGTTGCTAGCCAATGGATTGCTCACCAGCCGGGGATCGCAATGTGCTCGCTAGATTCAGGGTTCAGTCGCGGAAGAAGTTCTCCAGGGATTGGAAGATATTTCTGATGGCCGCCGAAATGTCGGCAATGGTCATCTCATCGACCACTCGGGTTTCCGTCAAGTTGACGCCAAATTCATCTTGAACCGCCTTCGCGATGCCGGAGAAGGCGGCCTTACCGCCGACCTTCGTTCTTCGAAACTCGGGTTGATCCCAGTTCCTTCGGAACTCCTCCAATGCGAGGGTATAGACGCTGTGCATGTTCGAGCTGGGTTTCCGCTTCATCTCTTGTTGGACTGAATTGATCACGATGTTCGATGACGTCTGGTCCTTCAAGCCTTCGAGCGATGCCTCGTAGATCTCTTCCACCCGTGCCTGCCAATTGGCAGGGAGCTGGCGGCGCGCATGCTTGCTGACAACCTTTTTAATAGCCTCCGGGACGAGAAGAAGATTTTCGATCTCCTTGAACGGCAGGACGAAGCAGAGAACATCGCTTCCTTTCAGTTCGTCGACGAATTCCTGAACCTCAGCTTCTGTACGATAGTCCCTGTCGAACAACGAGGCGACCTTCACCTCGAACTCGAAGAACTGCTTGAAGACCCATGCTGACGTTGAGACCCTGGTCCAGTTGGCGAATCCGTCGGTCTTCATCAGCGTCACCGACGAGTCAGACAGAAATTCAGAACCGCCGGCGAGCTTGCCGATCTTTCCCAGCAATCGCGCGTCCTTGCCCTCGACGTAAAGGACCTTCCTCGTCCGTGCCAAGCGCGCGAACTGTGCGTTCTCGGAGCTGCCGATGGCATCGTAGACCGTGGAGAAATCATCTTCGTTTTTAATGCGCTTTGCGGATCTGGCCCCAGGCCGCAGGACCAGTACGTCACCAGGATCGACGTCGTTAATGATCTCGGTTGAATGCGTGGCAATGAAGAGCTGACCCACGCGGTGGGAAACGATCTTGAGCAGGCGATGCTGCAGGTCGGGATGCAGATAGACGTCCGGCTCGTCGAGGACGAGCACGGAATCCTTCCCGGCATTTCGAAGATGCATCATCGTCTGCATCCACACCTGAAAGCCGAAGCCGGCCCATTGCACTTCGCGGACCTTCCCACCGTGTCGAAAATACATCCTGACGATGGTTTTCCCGTCAGTCCTTTCAAGCTCCGGCTTCTGAATCCGGACGCCTGGCCACCCTAGTTCGACGAGGTCTGCGAATGCTTCGAATTCGCTTTCCTCTTGCCGGTACCAGAACGTTCGAAAGCTTCGACTGGCGAGCCGGCCGAAACGATTCCGTTCCGCGGTGACTTCGGTGACGAGCTCTTCATTCTGCTCTAAGGGACTAAGCGTCGGCACCACGACGATGTCCAAGGGAAACGCCTTCTTGAGGTAGCTGGCCGATCGTTGAACTCGCATGTCGGAAACGAGCCAACATTCGACATCACCGTCCGGCGGAATCTTCATTTTCAGAACCGAGCCGTTTGCAATCTTGATGTGTATCCGCGCAGGACCTTCATCGAAGTTATGCACGCAGTACCGGAGGTCGGTCTGGATGACGCTGGGCGGGACCATGTATGTCGGACAAACGCCATCGCCCTCTTGATCTTTCAGATCGGGTGTCCGTCTTCTGGCAAACCGAAGGACATCGAACGCGATCCGAAGTGCGTCCAAAGCAGTCGACTTCCCTATATTATTAGGACCGACAAGAACGTTTCGTTCTCTCGCGGAAATTCCAAAATGCGGGTATGTCTTAAAGTCGAAGAATTCTAAGGATTTTATGAGCATGACGTGAACCGGGCTTGAAATCGAAAACGTTATACGTGTGATTCTGGAGTCTTTGCCATACTAACTTCGGTGATTGCCGGGCTGTTGAAGCGGTCCGGTCAATCGATACCGGATCAACGGGAGCCAGATTGTCTTTGTTGCTATAACGTTCAGACCATTCCGCTCGGATTGTGGAGTGCAAACACCAGAGACATTACTTGTCGCCATCGTGTTGTGCGCAAATACCAAACTACTTCGCAAGCTGCGGTTGAGTAGACAGAAATATCGAGCTATACTTATCAAATTCATTCATTGATTCGTTCTCTGCATCAGCACGGTTCTTCAGGAGCGAGACTTGGCGACGCGCAATGCGATCGAGGAGGAAGCGAGTGCGTTGCTTTCGCGGATCGGGATGGATTCGACCGGCCCGGTGGATCCCGTCGCCGTCGCGAACGAACTCGGACTTAAGGTCTACAACGCCACGTTCGACGACGAAGGGATTCATGGACTGATCGCAAAGCGGCCGTCCAACACCAGCATCTACGTTAACGTCAATGACCGGCCGGTCCGGAAGCGGTTCACGGTAGCTCACGAATTAGGCCATTTCATTCTCCACCTCGCCGCCGGCGAGGGCGAATTCATCGACACTCAGGACAACTTCCGCACGGTGCAGGATCCCGACACCCCTTGGGACGCCGCCCGTCGTGCCGAATGGGAAGCGAACGTGTTCGCAGCCGCCCTCCTCATGCCTAGGGACGCCGTACTCCGGGCTTGGAAGGAGATCGCAGATCCTGAAGGAATGGCAGCGTTCTTCCAGGTCTCCCAGCAGGCGATGACGTTCCGCCTCGACACTTTGGGGCTCCTTGAATGAACGACGCGGGCCCTCCTACGAAACCGAAATCAGTGGTCGACGTTCTGGGCGAGGTCAAACCGCACGACGGCTCGTCCTGGGAGCCGAACAATTTCGCTGAATGGGAGGCCCGCGAGCGACTTCAGGCATTTCTCCGCGTCTGGTCGCAGCAGACGGACGACGAGCGCAAGATGCGGTCGCTCTATGCGAAGATGATCTTCTCGCTGATCTGCGTCGAGATCGCTTTCGCATTCCTGCTCATGCTCCTCATCGGCGCGGAGGTCCTGCGTTTCGACGTCACTCTGCTCAAGGTCCTCTTTCCGAGCGTCCTCGCGCAGGTCTTCGGGCTGGGCTACCTCGTCACCCGCTATCTCTTCGGCAAGCAACTCTCGCTGCCGATATCGGAAATTCCGCAGCGAAAGAAATCCTCGAGGAGTTCATGAGCGACAACGACGAGCGCAAGAAAAACGGTAACGGGCGTAACGGCCAGCCGAGGCGCAAGGCCCTCGACCTGCGCCTGGCCCTCAACGCCCTGTCGGACGTCGTCCAGAACCGCCCTCCTCCGATCCGCGAATTCGACCAGATCTACATGAAGGTCGGCGACATGGTCGTGTACGCCGAATACCTGTGCCGCAAGCTCGACGGCCGTTCGCTCGCCTTCGTGGGCGACGGCGACGCCATCGGTCTATCGATTGCCCACCTTATGAACGAGGGAATTCTTGAATACGGTCCGAGCAGACTTCTCTTACTCGACTTCGACGAGCGCATGGTGAATTCGGTCAACCGATTCGCGCAGGACAACGAGTTCTCCCACCAGATGCAGGCTCGTCTCTATAACGTTGCGGACGCCCTCGACCCTGCCCTCCTCGAATCCTTCGATGCCTTCCACATCAACCCGCCGTGGGGCCAGTACAACGACGGCAAGAGCGTTGTCTCCTTCCTTCGGCGCGGCGCGCAGCTTCTGACTGACCAAGGATTGGGCGTCGTCGCGATCGCCGACGACGACACGAAAACATGGCCGGGCCTGGTACTGCGGATGACGCAGAAAGCGGCGATCGAGCTCGGCATGGCAGTCGTCGAGATGCAGCCGCACATGCACACCTACCATCTCGAAGACGCGCCCGAACTGGCATCCTGCGCGATGATCTTCCGGAAGGTGGAGAAGTTCGAACTGACGAACGAGCCGCTGACCGCCGAGGAGAAGAAGGACTTCTACGGTCGCGACCAGCATCTTGAGGCTCGTTACGTCCGGGAGATCGAGCATATCGGACGCGGCATGGCGGACCCACGGGACTACAAGATTGAAAGCGAGGTAGCGGAATGAATGGGATGGAGTCGATCGTATTTATGAAGGTAGGAATGCATGCGTCCGAATCCTTCGAGGACATCCTCGTACGAAAGAACAAGGAGTTCGATCGCACGGGCATGAGCTTCTGGGGCTACGGCGGCGGCACCATGCATCCGATCTCAAAGCTGCAGCCTTTCGCCAAGTACAGGATCGAGCAGGGTCGCGATGTCCGGCTCGTCATGGAGCTGATCAAGTCGAACCATTCCGTGTCGGTCATTGCGGACGAGTATTCGGAGGACGGGGAGAACTGGAAGCCGGTCCCGGAAGGTATCGAGGTACGCGGTTCGAAATACGCTCTCGTCCTGAACGAAATCGTCCCAGGCGATCTCGAAGTCGACCTTACGCGCTACGTGGTCGGCATCGGCCCGAGCGAGGGCAAGAACGCGGGGGGATACATCAAGGGCCGCGTGGACAAGGGCCTTCTGGACTACGTGGGTCCGGCGAACGAGGTCTCGCCGCGGATCGTGAAGTCGGCTTACTCCGCGAAGCTCGCGCAGCCTTTCGGCGTGCTGCTCAGAGGCGAGCGGCCGGCTCGTTGAACGCGGAAGCGGAGCCTGCCCGGATCTGGGTCGCGAACCGCAGCCAGGTGCCGGACTCCCCTGCCCGGTGATCGTCGACGCGGCGACGGTCTTCCGGCTCCAGCAGCACGGGATCGCAAAGCTTCACTAGAAACGGCCGCCGCAGCTCAGCACGGAAGTTGATCCGGTAGCGCGACGGCGTCTGGGCCTCCGATGCCCTCTCGAGCAGCGAGGTGACCTGCGAAAAGCCTACCTTGCCGCCGTTCGGTCCGGCATTCCGATAAACGGACGGATCGAATTCTCCTTCGTCCGAAAGAGTCAGCTCCCGGTCAGAGTGGCAGACAAGCGCGTAGTGACGCTTCTTGGGGCCAAGCTTCGTCGTCGCCCGGCTCATCAGGAGGACGTGCGGCGGCAGATCGACCTCCCGTCCGTTGGCGGTCAGGTATTTGCGCCAGACGAGCACGCTCTCGGGATTCTTGTCCTCTGACTTCGGCGCCGACAACATGGTGGAGAAGACGAGATCGACGCCGCCGCTCGACCCGAGCCTTGAGAAGTCCAGCGGGCTTCCGATGCCCCAGAAGAACACCCCGTTGCCCGCTTTCCGCTCGTATTCCTTCCGACGGAAGATGTCCGACAGGTCCTGGCCCGCTTCAGCCTGCATCTTCGTCCAGCAGACGAAGCGCGGCGATGCCGAAATGGCCGGCGCGTCCGCTGCGACTTCGACGAACTCATCTACCTCCGGAAACAGATCGAACTGCATTGCGGCCCCCAAAACTTTTCGACGCCCACGCGCGCGGCAAGCGGACGTTCTAGCCCATCTGTCGCGCACATCGAGTCGCGCGTGCACCTCTGCTTGATTTCCACATCCCACTTGTGCGAGGCCTGTGGAAAGGCGGTGGAGAACCCGTGGATTGCCTTATTATGTTCTTTATATGTTCTTTTGGCAATCCTGCGGTAGAGGGTATTTTGACGAACGGACCGGGTGGGGCATGCTGTGCTGAACCACTTGTCCTCTGGCAAGGACACGAGAATGACTGAAGCGATATCACCTCCGGACATATCGGAAATAGTCCCCGAAGCCGCGCCAGTCGCAGACACTCTGTACCGCTGGCGTCACCTGATGGATCGCCCCCTCTCGATCCCCGTTGCGAGAATGAGGCTGCTTGGCGACGACCATCAGGGAGCCTTAGTCGAAGGTGCCGGGACCCTCGAGTTTCCAGACCATGAGACTATTTCCTACCGGCTCGACGGCAGTATCTATCAGATTGGACCGGCGCTTAGCAGGGCGACGCGCTGCCGCGACAACCCCTACGACCCGAGGCTGGCATTCCGGGTCGAAGGGGAATTTGCCGACGGTTCCACCTTCAGCAGCTCGTGGACGTGCCCAGGTATGAGCATGGCCGCGGACGAGCACCTGATCTGCTCGGGCGAGATCGACGGCGGTATCTGGGTTCAAGACCGACAGGTGGCACGCGAGCCCGGCACGACCGAGATCGCAGTTCATGTCCCGCGCGGCGACGATTTCGACTATACCCTCCATCACCAGGTCGGAGGCGGGCGCGTCGTCGTAGTCCTCGGCGAGGAGATCCGCTTTCAATACGATCGCGATGCGCAGATGTTGACTGCCTCGGTGACAGCATCCCCGCGCTTCCGGTTTCCGTTCGCGGAGAACTGGCTCGTCGAGCCTTTCCGCATCATGTTCGCACAGCTCATCTTTCCGCGGATCATAGCCCGCAACCATCCGGACGGCAGGGTGGTCATCAGCGTGCGTCCAACTCGCAATTTCATGAGCACGGGGGGATGGGTTCGGCTCTGGTCGAGCGAAGTCAGATACGCCGATCATGGGGGATTCTGGAATCTGTACGCCTCCATTCTGGCGTACATAATCCGCGCCCACGAGGCGGCGCCCCTCGAAATCGATGCGTCGCCGATCACCGAGCTTTACGAAGAGGTCGTTCACGCAACGCGCGGCTCGCGATGGGTATGGGCCATGGTCATCGCCAGTTCGGTTGAAAGCCTGCTGCAGAAGCTCATCCCGAGCAATGGTCTGAACCCAACCGTGAGCGCCGCCACCGTCGAGGCCCTTTCCCAGCATGTACGGGCATGGCAGGGCGATGGAAATCTGCGCAGCGCTCTGCTTGGCACTTTGGAGCGCCGCCGGAGGCTCTCCCCGAAGAACGTACTTTCCGCACTCCGGCGCGCCGGGCGCGTGACCGCCGCCGAGTTCAACGCCTGGGACGGTATGCGCAACGCGTCCATGCATGGCAATCCAGTCTCCCGCTACGCCAGCGCAAGCGCCGACGACGAGATGAGGAATCTCGCCGCCCTCCTGCATAAGGTCACGCTGGCCGTGATCGAGGATCTCGACCTGGATTTCACCTCGGAAGCCTTCGCGAACACTGCGCGAGACCGCATCGAAGAACTCGCCGCCTCCAGCGGCGTTAGACTGTCCCAGGACGTGGCGGGCCCGGACGCAGTTCCGATGGATGCCGTCGAAGAGCTGCTCATGGCGCTGGCACGGGCGGGCGTCGTGAATGCGGTGGACGCCGTCCGGCTGCATGCGGACTATGTGGCACAGAGGTACCGCAGTGGTGCACCGTAGTCATTTGTGACCACGCCTCGTGATCCTGGGAATCTACCAGCCCCGGTTGCCCTGCGATGCGGCCGTGGTCGCTGGGAGCGGTCATGGCCACGACGGGAAGGAGCGCGCGGCGGCGCTCGCTGCTTCCGGCTGCGAGCCAGAGGCGAAAGTATCCGTGATAGTCATTGGCAGACTTTTCAGTTTGTAACCTCAGGATCGGGTTAGGACACTAGACTGACGCATTCTTGGGGTTGATCCGCTCGATGAGGAAGTCGTCTCCCACGTCACGTTCGACTCCCAGGAGGATGCTTTCTTCGTATTTCGCCTTGTCGAAATGTATGATGCGGCCTTGGATCTCGGCGAAGGTCTGGTTCGTGAAGTTGAGGACATAGCCTCCCTGAGCCAAGAGGTCATCGACAAGCTTGGCTTCTATAGGGCGGAGCGTCATGTGGCATCAGTCTCTTGTAATAAAACGCGCGCGCTCGAGCAGTTCGTCGAAAGTCACGATGTCGAGGTTCCGGGTGTCCCGCCTGAAGAGTTCGAACGTATCGCGTCTGACTTCGGCGTCGCGGGCGCTGCCCTCACCTTGTACGTCGGCACGGCGACCGATCACGAGAATCGCCTTCGGATCACGCGAACGCGTATCCAGCCGACGCTCACCGGACTTGTCGTAGTTCTGTCCCGTCTGCGCCTGCACAAGCCATTCGGCCTTCTGCTCGAGAACCTGCGAGACGGCGTCCATGAACTCGTTGCTAAAGCGCCAGGTGCCCGAGCGCCCGGCCCGACGCCGCTGGAAGATCGGCGTGTCCGGCCGCTTGATCTCAACGAGGACGGAATAGTCGGTGAAGTTCATCATGTAGTCGACGGTCGGCCGATCTCGGTTGTCCGTACCCCCGGCGCCGACTACCATCTCCCGATCAAATGGTCGCATGATCCGGTAGTCAAGGCCGTAGCCGAACACCCAGCTCTGGCGCTCAAAGAAATCCTGCCAGTCCGCTTCCACCCACCTGCCATCGGCAAGCTGGCGCTCAAATTCCTCAAGTCCTTGTCGCCGCCCGAGGAGAAGGTTGATCTCATTCTGGGTCAGGTCAGCGTGTATGCCTCGGAGAAGCCGTTCTCGTTCCTGCGGGTCGAGCTTTCGAATCCTCGTAAGCAATGCGTGGTCGGAGGCGTCGGTTATGATCTTCGGGCCGCTTCCGACCGACACGTCTCGGACATCGAACCTGTCCTCGTTTGAGCGGTCGATGAACTGGATGCTCTCAAGGAACGCTAGTAGCCGTTCAAACTCATCGGACCGGAAGGTGAATGAGTCCTTGTCGTACCCCTGATACCAGTCGCCGGCGCGGTTTTTAAAGGTCTCCAGCGTGATCCGCCGGATGCCGCCGTCATCCTGGCTAACGAGCGCCGTCACCTGCGTCTTCCGCTTCTCGCCGGTCAGTCGGAGGCACATGGCTCCTTCAATCTCGCCAATTAGGACGCGTTCGGTTCCTTCAATGACACCGCGGATCAAACGCCGCCGCTCGACATCGATCGAGCCGTGCGTAAAGACTTTCGTGAGGTACGCCTTTCCTTCCTTCCGAAGCTCGAAGAACTTCGCGTCGTCGTCGTTCATCCCGGACATCCATCAGTTCTGCCGGACCGGACTAGATCACCCGATTGCCGCTTTCACAACAGCAACTCTCCGGCTTGAGGGCCATTTCAGCGCCCGGCAGGACGGACCGCCCTGTGTTCCGCAGCAGATGGAGGCAACGTCCGCGGGCGAGTTGCTCCATCTTCACATCGTGGTTGGCCGTGGTGAGAATCATTGATTGGAGGTTCGAACACGTCTGATCCTGCGAAGAACGCATTCTTCCGATGGAGAGCGATTCGCCTGATTGACCGTTCGACGATGTTGGAGTCGATCTCGATCCGGCCGTCGTCGATAAAGCGGGTCAAGCCTTCCCAGCGCGACAGGGTAAAGCGGATTGCGAGATGGCGCTACATCGGGAAGCCAACTTTGAGCAGAGCGACAAACGAGTAAACCGACAGGATAGCCCAGCAACCGAAAAGTACGAACGGAACTTGGATGCTCTGGATGCCTCTTGGACGACTTCCACCCACCGCGTCCTTGTATACCAAATACACGTCATCCTTCATCAGATACGTCTTTCGCAAAGCATCTATTCGTTTCGAAAGAGGATTTGTAATCACATATTGCACAATTGCATAATACGCACCGAAGCAAGCCACGATTAAGGACACGAATGGCTGATCATTGGGATCGAAGCCGATACAGGTCGCGTAGGCAGCTAACGCCATGGAATGCGCAACGAGAGAATAGTTAAAACGTTGAGCAAGCAACTGGTTTGCCTGATGAAAATAATTCGCAGCCCGGTCGATCTTTTCCTGCGTGATGTCCATAAAATCCGCTCCGAATAAGTTTAAGTGCGCTGAATGATTTTGAACTGGAGGTGTTAACTCGCTCATCCGCTGAGCGGTGCCTTTCTCCGCTTCAATGTGGACCTGATTTCGCCAAGCATGTCGTGCTCGAAACCGAGAAGCTGTGTAGCCTGAAGGTCGGCGCTTGCTATGTAGTCAAGGGCCGCGTCGAGCGTCTTGAAGTCGCCTGGACCCAGCTTGCGCGCGGTCTCGGGAGCAACGCCGTATTCGTCTAGGGCGTACAGGCCTGCAGGCAGAAACAGGTTCTCGCACATGCCGGCAAAAAGGCCGTAGTTTCCAGGCACCCGCCCCGCCTTTTCGAACACGTCGGCCTGGATGTGCGAGATTGCCATAAGGTGCCGTGGGAATGTGTAAGACACGTACTTGCGCATGAAACGCAGTGCCAACTCGACCCCGTCGCTGATGGTCGCATCCGCGCGTCGATGAGCTACGAAGTTGTCGATCACCTCGCGATAGCGTCGCGACATCTGCACTCTGTTTATTTCGGCCTTCAAGGCCGTCCCGGAAAATATGCCGTATCCCTTGAGGACATTCGTATCAAGGTATTCGAAAATGAACTCGCAAACGCCAAGAAGTTGCTGAGGATTTGGCATTCCCGTCCAGGCAAGCATGTCGTGGTATTGATGGAGATCCCGGTTGATGAGCCTGTAAATCGCCTCCTGTTGATCGATTGGAACGTGTCGGTTGAGGCGCAAAATTTGCGGCGAAAGCGGGCTAGCCTCGCGGACTTCCCTGATGCGTTCAGATGAAGCCTCCGTGAGATCCTTCTCCTCCAGATCGAGAAGCAGCGAGATCGGCGCGTTCGGACCCTGTGTTCCGACAGCGATCTCAACCGTGAAGCGATCCGGAGCCGGCTGCTCTTCGAGGACGAAGACCTTACCCACGAAATAGCGCCGCATACGGCCGGCGCGGCCGGCGATATTTCGAAATGTGAAGTGGTCGAGAGAGGTGTTGTTCAGCCGCTTATCGAAGAGAACGACGTTTTCGGCCACCGTGTTGACGCCCTCGATCATCGTGGACGTGCAGATCAACAGGTTCAGCAATCCGCTTTCGAATGCTCGTAGAACGTACTGCTGCAAAGCACGCGGAATGTTTCCGTGGTGGATTCCTATCCCGTGCTTCAGGGCGGTCGTGACGATCCAATCCGAAGGATATTCAAACGCGAGCCATTCGATAGCAGCGGCCAGGTCGGATGCCGGTGGGAATATCGCTGCGTCCAGCAAGGCATTTGCAGCCTGCTGAGCGCTACCCGGCGACTGGCAGTAGACGATCGTCGGCGAGGCCAGGTCGGTGCAAAGCTCCACGAGCTTCGCTTCTCGTTGACCTCCGTGCCGCGGCAAATGGAACTGCACGACGTCCAAGGCGACGGTCGAAAACAGTGATGGTACGAACAGATACTCGTACGACGAAGCAAGCCCGAGAACGCCGTCGACGTGGGGGCCGATGAGGTAGAACTGGGCGCCCGTCGACGCCAACTTGTGAAAGCAAAGATTGAGATCGATGGACCGCTCGCTGTCGTCATCCCCCCGCAGATCAAGCTTGTAGAACTCGTCGATGACGAAAAAAGTCACTCGATCCAGATCCGGTCGCGTCAGCGCTCGCTCCTGGGTCAAGATGAAGATCGTTTCGCGGTCTGGGGACGTGGTCTGCGTCGGGTGCGTGACCACGTCGTACTGATCGCCAAATTGCATCGCGATACGGCGTCTAGTCTCATCGATGAGAGCGATCGTAGGAACGATGATTGCAAGGTGATGATGCTTGCCGGCTGCAATGACCGCATCGACGATCGCACTCTTGCCGACACTCGTTGTCGCGCTCAGCACGACGTTCCGGCCAGCGATCAGTTCCCGGTATATCTGGAGCTGGAGGGTATGGAACACCCTCGTGTCTCCAGCAATCGGCATGCGGTGAGCCTCGAGAAGGAGTTGATCCTCCAAAGTGTCGGCCTGCCTGTCGACCACATAGGGAAGCAATCCGACGGAACGAACCAACCCGTCGAGAACGGGCGCAAGACCAGTAGGAAACCGCTCGCGACGATCCAGGCAGCGTATTACCAGTTCGCGCCCTTCATCGTGGGTTGCGCGCGCGTTCACCAGACGACTGGTCGCAGAAAGGATTTGTGTAGCCTCGTCGAAGGTGAAGTCTGATCGTAGCTTCTGCCTCAACTCGCTTGTATCCATCTCAGGCTCTCCGCAATCTTTCCTTGAATTCTTTCAGCAAGTCCGAGGCGCCTTGAACAGGCACCAGGAACACGTGAACTCGCACCTTCTTCAGGGCGTCCGAGAACTGATTCCTGACCAAGCCATATGTCGCCTGGACTTCCGACTGGAGGCGATCCAGGTAGTCGTCGGCAAAGCCAGCAGCGAGCACCGCGCTGTCATAAGCGACAAGCACTGGCACGTTCAGAACCTTGATCAGGTCTTCTAGCTTCGAGTGGCGCTCGAATATTCGTTCGATGTTGGTGGGCCGCAGATGCTGAGGTTCGCGGAACTGAACTATGATCTCGCGCTCTTTCTTTAGGAAGTCGCGATCAAGCGTCTGTTCAAGCACGTGCACCACTGCGCCCGTCACACTTGTCAGATCGCGCGTCGCCGTTATGTGGGATTGGCCGAGCCACAGCTCGTCCCCTGCTGGCGAATGCACGACATGCGCGTTCATTTCATCAGCGGTCGCGCCTCCCAGGCTGAACAATTTACATGTAAGGGGCTCGCTCGACTTGTAATGCCGAAGAACGGCATGCAGAAGCAACTGGGCCAGAAGTGCCTCCTCGTCGAGCCGACTCCTGTCGAAGGATTCAAGCGCCCTGTGAATGTGCCGACGTGCCTCCAGTTTTGGAGTCTGCGCAAGGACTCGAGCAGACAAGGCAATCTCTGGCAGCCAGTCGATCAGGTACTCGCAAAGTTCGTCCTTCCTCCACGTCCCCCCGTCGAACTCTGCGTCATAGGACGCCATAGAGTGGGCAGGATCAGCTTCACTCATCCGGTGTATCTCGCTGAAGAAGCCAGGCGTCGCAAACTGATAGACCTTCACAAAAGACTGGTTCCGTTGCCTTATCAGTGAAGCTTGCTCCCTCCACCAAGAGGCAATCTCGCCTTTCGTGATGACCTTCGCCGTGGGATTTTGTGCTCGCGACGCATCGCCAGCCGCTACGGCGAGTCCGACAAGGCCATCATAGATCTGCTCGGCAGCCGATACGAGAAGGCATTCCCCGTCAGCTTCGGCAAGACGCAGAAGCCCGTTCACATTTTCCAGCCTGAGGGCTTCGAGCCCGCCGCCGATGGTTTCCCAAAGCATCGAATGAGCCCACGCTTCGACGGTCGTGCCCTGGGGGGAAGTCGCACCGGGAAGCTTCTTGGAGATTCTGGGCGCAAGCATAGCCAGCGCATGCGCTGCGTTGCTGTCGAAGCGGTATTCCCTTGCGATCTTCAAAGGAGCAAGTTCATGGCGAACGTCGCGCGCGCTGACGAAGCGAAACATCGAAGGCCCGGGAAAAGCTTCTGTGCCCAGAGAACGCTCGACGATCGATGTGCCCTTTGTCGAAGCCGGAGACCGCTGACAAATTTCGGTCAGCGACCATTTCCGGTCGTCGTCGGTGGTCTTGACCTGCACATACTCGTTCGTCTGGCAGTTCCCATCATCCCAGCGTAGTGCGATGTCGTCCCCGGTCTCGCACTCGACCTGAACCAAGTTCTGCGTTTGCAGAAGCTGGAGCAGGAAACGGGCAGCCACATGATCTTGGAACCGGAAGCCTCGACGCCCTGCGACACCACCGGCATCTGAGGGGTTAGGCCCGATTAACGGCGGGAGGGACATATGCGAATCTTATAATGCAACTGTTTCTACGCTCGGTACTCTAGCTTAAATTGCGAGCCGTACAACGACATTTCAGCGGATTGCTTTGCCTCGAGAGAGTGGTGGTTACCTATGCTGTGGAGTGTCTTTGCTGAAAACGATGTAGGTTCATGTTCCCTTTTTTGACAACGCGCGGCATGCTTCGCCGCCACTCCTGTCGTCGGGGGGCAATGTCAAAGGATCTCCCCACCATCGCGCCTGCGTCGCGGCGGCAGACTCGATAAGCAGTGGACAGGGGCGCCCTCCCGAACAGAGACTGAATTCGCCAATCAAACGCATTTGAACGAATGCCTTCCCGGGCCCTTAACACCTGTGCCGCTACGAGACATCTACTGGTCGAGTCAAGCGTTGCAGGGCACTATGAATTCCAAGGCAGAGGCACTATCGGCGGCGAAGCGTCGGATCAATGAGCTGCAGAAGCAGATGGCGGCCCGGATCCTCGAAATGGCTGCGGAAGTCGAAAAGCTCACGAAGGAGACGACGGAACGCGAAGCACGAGAATTCTTGCGCGTCACATGCAACATGCCGGCCTCAGAGTTATCGACCTATGTCCGCTTCAGCAGCAGTCTGCGCGGCCGCGAGGATCTGCTACAGAAAAACCGGGTTTCATTCCCGGTGCTGAAGGCGCTGGTCGGAGCTGACGAGGAGACCAGGTCGGAAGTGCTAGAGAGAATGGAAATCGGCGCGAGGATCGATCTCAAGGGTATTTCGATCATCCGGAAGCGTCTGCGCGAGGCGAAGCTGTCCCCTGAGGAAGTGATTGCTGCACGAGGTGGCAAGATCACGGCAGCGACAGCGCGCAAGCGAGTACAGGTTTCCTCTGCCGCCTTCCTCGATCGACTCCATTCCTTCGTCTCAGGCATCATCGACATCCGAGATGCTGCCGAACTCGGGGCCAAGGACGTCCGGCACGAGGCCGGCCAACTGCGGACTGGGTTCGAAGATCTGTTCGGCCTGGATCATCGCGCTCCTGAGGAACTTAAACCGCATTCGGCCGCATACGAGCTATCGGTGGCGTATCGCGCCCTGACGCATCTCGAGGACGGCACCCTGCCCCTTGCCGGTGGCGTCGGCGAGACTGACCCCGGCCGGGCGCATCCGTGGCTGCAGTCGCTTAATGCTCTGACCGGGAGAGCGTTGCCGGGGCACAAAGAGAATAAGGCGAGCATTCGAGCATTACCTCCGGCTCACGAGCGCCCGACGGTCGTCGAGATCTGCGCGGGAGCCGGCGGGATGTCCATAGGTCTTGAGCGGGCTGGCTTCGAGCACGTTGCGCTCGTCGAATACGACAATCATGCTGCCGCCACGCTCCGCCGCAACCGTCGTGATTGGACAGTCATTCAGGAAGATTTGCGGACGATGGATTTCAGGCTTTACCGCCAGCTTGAAATCGACCTCGTAAGCGGGGGCCCTCCCTGCCAGCCGTATTCATCCGACGGGTACGGTCTCGGTAAGGAAGACCCGCGCGACCTGCTCCCGGAATGCGTTCGCATCGTTGATGAGATCAAGCCGAAGGCGTTTCTGTTCGAGAATGTCGATGGCCTGCTACAGGCACGCCACTCGGACCATGTCGCCGACGTCCTACGTGGCTTCAAGCATGCTGGCTACGAGGTCGATATTCATCGCATCCAGGCAAAAGACTATGGGCTGGCTCAGGAACGAAGCCGTGTCCTGTTCATCGGAATCCGCAAGGATCTCGCACGGAGTTTCCGAATGCCGCCGAAATTCCCACAGCGGCGCGCCAACATCGGCGACGTCCTCGTTGATCTGATGGCGGCAAACGGTTGGGAAGGAGCCTACGAATGGGCCAGAGAGCGGCGGGAGGCCAATGACGTAGCGTCCACCGTTGTAACGCGCCGCGGGAAGCCGCGCGCCAAAGAGGCAGCTCGCTGGGGCTCCAAGGGCGTCGATATCGCGGGCCTGCCGGAAACGGCCCCCACCAGGGAGCAGGCAGCGAGACCGGGCTTCATGCCCGCACTGACGGCGAGGATGCGTGCCCGGCTTCAGGACTTCCCGGACGAGTGGGAATTCGTCGGGGGCAAGCAAGCGACGGCTGACCAGATTGGCAACGCGGTGCCGTCGCGCATGGCGGCGGCGATTGGTCTTGCGATCCACGGGGCGCTCAAGGGCGTGAGTTGGGACATTGAAGCGATGCTCTGGCCGGAGCATAACGATAGGAGATTGGTATCCGCGCCGGCGCTGCTATCGGACTATATCGCGGCTGAAAAGGACCTCACCGGAGACCTCGCGGCGAGCTCGGTTGAGACGCCCACGTAGAGGTACTCATGGCCAGCGAATGCGGCGCAATTTGCCGATCACCGCTCGGCCCTTGTAGGTGAACGTCGTGTTCCGGGCGACGACATGGAGATCCGAGATCTTCGCCAGGTCGGTGATGATGTCCTCGGTGATGCCGTCGGAAAAGTACTCCTGCTCGGGATCGCCGCTCATGTTGCTGAAGGGCAGGACAGCGATCCATAGTTTCTTCTGCGCGGAATTGCGCTTGTGAGGCGGCGTCTCAATGCGGTCTGGCGATCCCCCATCGAAGTTCACGCGATAGCAAGCGATCGGTTCTGCGATGTTCTTAACCATCTGGTCGCCCATTGGCTCGAACGCAAATGCGAGCTTGCCTGCGACCTCCTTCGATACCTTTCCTGAAACGCAGATGCCGCCGGGCGAGGCGAGCGCCTGCAGACGGGCGGCTATGTTCACACCCTCGCCGTAGCGATCGTCACCATCGACGATCACTTCGCCGAGGTTGATGCCGATGCGTATCTCCAAAGGCGCGGTTTCGGGGGTTTCAGCATTGTGCTGGGCCATCCCCCGTTGAAGTGCTGCAGCGCATTCTACCGCATTGACGACGCTGCCGAATTCAGCGAGCAACCCGTCGCCCATCAGCTTGAAAATACGCCCATTGTGCTTCTTGATTTCGGGCTCGAGCAGTTCGCTGTGGCCAGCTCTCAGTCGTTTGAACGTGCCGCCTTCGTCCATCTCCATCAGGGACGAGTAGCCGGCAATATCGGCGGCAAGAATTGCTGCGAGCTTGCGTTCCATGCCGATCCCCTCGGTGAGCACGCGTTCCGCCGCAGATGATAGCATGGGGCCGAAGTTCGACACAAACTACCTCAAGGCAAAACGCGGTCCATTCCGGCGCGAAGCCGTGAGCCCCTCGCTATTGAATGACCATGGCTTTGGTCTTTAAGAATTCGCATACTCGGCGAGAAGCTGACCATCGCAAGGAACTTTAGGTCGCTACTCTCTTCAGCTTTAAATTGGAGCTTGGGCGAGTGTCTCACCCAAGCCAGAAGTACTCATTTGCGAACCGATGAGGTTACCGACTCAATCACCTCGGTCGCCATCTTGAGCTCTTTCTTGCGGTTGCCGATGCCGTGGCGACGGGCAATCCAGCCGAAATCGTTATAGGCGACGTTCACCGAACCGTCCTTCATTTGATAGACGAGAACACGGACCGGCCAATCCAGACCGGAGGTCGGGCTCGCTGTGATGAAAGTCGTTCCCAACGCGGGATTCCCGAACAGGATCAGGCGGGACGGTCGGACCTTGTTGCCGGCGGCATTTCCGAGCTTTGCCTGGTCGATGTCGTCGAATAGTATGATTCCCTTCTCGGCGACGTCGGCCTTGATCCTCTTTACGGTCTCGCTGACCGAGTAGCGACTCTCGAGCGTGACGACGCCATCACGCTTACCGGCCTGTGCGACGCTGGCGGAGGTTACGCCGAGAGCGGCGGAGGTCAGCATGGTGAAGGCGAATAGTTGACTGATAAACCTGGGCATTTCTTCATTCCTTTGTTGGGTTGGACGATACGCCTGGATTGTCGCTGGTGATGTCCGGGATGGATAATGCCGTTCGATGTGCGTTTCGATGACCTTGGATTATAACCGAGACGGACCGGGCGTTGAGCCGATGGGAAGAGCGATCACAATGGCTGCAAGCAGCGCTGCGACGAGCACGCCGACACAGGCCGGCCAGCCCATCTCATCATAGATCTGGCCGAGTACTAGGCTGCCTGCGAGACCCCCGGTGTAATAGGACGCGAGGTAAATTCCGCTAGCGCCTGCCTTGTCCGTGACTGCGCGTCGGCCAACCAATCCGGTGGCGATCGCTTGGGCGAGAAATGTCCCTATTGCCACAAGCGCCAGTCCGGCCAACACCAGAGGCAAGCTGACACTCAGAAGTGCCGCGAGGCCGACAACAGCGAGCCCAAGCGTCGAGATGATCCCTAGTTTCGCTCCGATCCTTGCCGCGAGCTTGCCTGCCATCGGCGTGGTCAACATCGACGGCAGGAATACCAGATAAACGAGGCCGAGCGTCATCGGCGACAGGCCGAGAGCCACGAGTTGGAAATTCACATAGGTGAAGGTTCCGATGAAGACGAAAAGGATAAGGAAGCCGATCGCGAAGACGCGGCGCAGCTCACCATCGGCGAAATGATAGGTCCAGCGGCGCATGTTGAATGATCCGTCCTCGCTAGTCTGCATCATGGCCGAGGTCTTTTTGAGGGTGAGCCGCACAAGCAGCGCGCCCGCGATGTTGAGGGCCGCGAAGGTGAGGAAGTTGATTTCAAGCCCACCGAACCCGGCCACGACTGCGGAGAGGATGCGACCGAAGAAGTTGCTCGCGACGTTGCCGGTCACATAGGCCGCCAACGCGCCTGTCGCTTGCGTTGGCGAGAAGTGTTCCGACAGATAGGCAATGGTCAGTGTGAAGGCTGCCGACATGCAGAGGCCCTGGACGATACGGAGGGAGGCAAAAACTTTCAGATCGTGGGTAAAGGCGAGAGCTGTCGTGGGAAGGGAAAGCAGCGCAAGGCTGATCCAGATACCGCTGCGATGATCGATCCTGCGACCGAAGAAGGCAATGCCAAGGCCGGCGACGGCCATGCCGAAAGTGCTTGCATTGACGGCAAAGCCCATGGCGGCGCGACTGACCTGGAATTTCTCGACAAGTGTGGGCAAGATTGCCTGGGCCGCGAAGAGATCGACCAGCGTCAGGAAGGCGATCAGCGCGATGACGGCAAAGCGCCAACGATCGGTGTCGGCTCCGAGATTTGCGCGCGGCGGATTGAGGACGTGCTCGATGCCGGTCATGGCGATCGCTCCAACAGTTGGATGAAGTGGTGCGGCATCTCCGATCTGGCGGGACCGGAGACGCCTTTCAGCGAGCCTGGGAGCAGCTCACATGGATTCGTGCTTTTGCGCTTCCGAGGTGAGGATGTCGGCGGAGTAGAGGATAGCCGGCTCGCTGCCATTGTTCTTCCACCAATGCGACAGCATGCCGAATTCGGCAGTCACGTCGCCGGCCTTGTGCTCGATCGGCACTTTGCAAGTGCTGCGGTATTCGGTGATCGCACCCGAAACGATCAGGATATTGGCTGGGCGAACCTCATGCGAATGCCACGGCACGACGCCACCAGGCTGCACGACGAGCTTGCGCATGCGTAGGGCACTGTTCTTCCAGGCATCGCCCTTGGAGGCGAGATCGATCGAGGAAATGACTTCGTCGGTCACGTTCTTCGGCATCATTTCGCCCGGCTGCATGCCGTTTTCGGCGACCTGATCAACCGGGCATTCGCCGGCATGGGCATAGCCGGTCGGGATGGCGGTGAAGGATGCGAGAGTGAGGACGGTGGCGAGTGTCATGCGCTTGGCATTGAGGTCGAATTTCATCAGAGTTCTCCTTGTTGGCCCGGATGAAGCGTTCGCGCCGGGCATGACAAGGAGCATGGAGAGCTCGATGGCGAATGAGAAATGCCGCCTTATTCTCAATTCCATAGCCTGAAGCTATCGTGAAACGCAGGACGTGCGGACGCCTCCGCATCGCCAGGACACGGAGCACAAATCATTGCATTCGTTATGCTTTCAGTGCGAGCGGCTTGGAAGCGTGGCCCAACCGTAAGATTTGACCGCGCTGACGAAAGTCGAGACGGCGGGGGAGAAGCGGCGGCCAGTTACGGTTACAAGGCAGACTTCGCGGGTCACCTCCGGTTCGGCGACGGGCCGGACTTGCAGGCCAGGCACGACCGCGCTGTATTCCGGAATGAAACAGATACCGAGCCCTCCGGCGACAAGATTCTGAATCCAATCCTCCCGTTCGCTCGAATAGGAGACGATAGTGCTCACGCCTTGGGCGTCACAGAGATCTGTCAGGTAGTCCCAGTACTCGCAATTGACACGGCGAAGATAGATCTCGCCATCAATCGCGGCGATCGGAATGGCATCGTATTGACTGAGCCGGTGCCCCGACGGAAAGGCCAGCATGAACCGTTCCCGAAACAGCGGCGTCACATCGAAGCGTTCCGGAAAATTGTCGGCGCTCGACATGATCGCGATATCGAGCTCGCCCTGTTCCAGCAAGCCCGACAACTTGGCCGGAATGCCCTCGACGAGTTGGAGCTGGATGCCCTTGTGGCGCATGTTGAAGTCGGTGAGCAGGCCGGTAAAGCGCCGCGGTCCGATCGTGCACATGATGCCGACCTTGAGGTGCGCATCGTTGAGGCAGAGAAATTTCGACGCCTCGGTTTTGACGCCTAAAAGTTCGTCCTGCACTTGCTGGAAACGCGGACGCAATAGGTTGCCGAGATCGGTGATGTGGGTGAGGTTCCGTTCGCGACGGAAAAGCAGCCCGCCCACCTCGTCCTCGAGCTGCTGAATGGCGCGGCTCAGCGCGGGCTGGGTGACATTGCAGTTCTGCGCCGCGCGCGTGAAGTTGCGCGTTTCGCAAACGGCCAGAAAATACCGGATGTGATGAATATCCATATCCGCTCCCCAATAACCCAAATGTATGCCAGTGCATCTATTCTGGTCCCGAGCGCTATCTTCCGCCAATGCCACTGAATTATCAATTCCATTAGCGAGCGGCATTTCTCTTATGACTGCAGCCGCGCCATTTTGAACGGGAAGCTACACGTCGTGGCGCCTAAAAATGGAGAATGCGATGCTCAATCTGCTTGCTACAGAAACCGAAGCCCTGGCTGGCCGGAAGATGCTCGAAGGTCGTACGGCGATCGTGACGGGCTCGACCAGCGGCATCGGCCTTGGCATTGCCCATGCGCTGGCAAGAGCGGGCGCCTCGATCATGCTCAACGGTTTCGGCGATCCGGCCGAGATCGAAACGTTGCGAGCCGAGATGGCCGAAGGCAACGATGTCGATGTCGCCTATGACAGCGCCGATATGTCGAAGCGCGACGCTATCCTGATGATGGTGGAGCGCGCACAGGCACGGTTCGGCCAGGTCGATATCATCGTCAACAATGCCGGCATCCAGCATGTTTCTCCCATAGGCGAATTTCCGCCAGAGAAGTGGGATGCGATCATGGCGATCAACTTGTCGGCCGCCTTTCATCTTGTCCAGGCCACTTTCGACGGCATGCGCGAGCGCGGTTATGGCCGCATCATCAATGTCGCCTCAGCTCACGGCCTTGTCGCCTCGCCCTTCAAGTCGGCCTATGTCGCAGCAAAGCACGGCATGGTGGGGTTCACCAAGTCGATTGCACTTGAGGGTGCCGAGTTCGGCGTGACGTCGAATGCAATCTGCCCCGGCTATGTCTGGACGCCGCTTGTCGAGCAGCAGATCGACGCGCAGGCGAAGTCGCATAACATCGCCCGTGACGCAGTGATCCGCGACGTTTTTCTCAAGAACCAGCCGACCAAGCGTTTCGCAACCGTCGAGGAAATGGGCGCCCTCAGCGTCTTTCTCTGCTGCGATCTGGCGAGCTCCATCACCGGCACGGCCATTCCGGTCGACGGCGGGTGGACGGCGCATTGATCTCAACACAAACAAATCGGGAGTGAGGACCATGAACAAGCACGCAGGTGTGAAGAAAATAATCTCCGACAGCGCGGTTGTCGCCTCCTCTGAGCGAGAGCCGCGGACGCTCAATCTGGCGCTCCAGGGCGGAGGCGCGCATGGCGCCTTCACCTGGGGTGTGCTCCACCGGCTGCTCGACGAGCCGAACCTGTCGTTGGAAGGTGTCGTCGCAACCAGCGCCGGCGCAATGAATGCCGCGGTATTGGCCTATGGCCTGGCCGAAGGCGGGCGGAGCGGGGCGCAGACCGCGCTCGCCAATTTCTGGCGGCGCGTCAGCCATGCATCGGCATCCGGGCCTCTGCAGCCGACGATCTTCGACAAGATGACCGGATCTCGGGCGCTGGAATTCTCGCCGGCCTTCATGATGTTCGACATGGTGACGCGGCTGATGTCGCCCTACCAGTTCAACCCTTTCAATTTCAATCCGCTCCGGCAGATCTTGGACCAATCGGTCGACATGGATGCGATCCGGATGGCGCGCTGCCCAGTGAAGCTCAGCATCTGCGCCACCAATGTCCGGACCGGCAAGGTCAAGGTGTTCGGCAATGACGAGCTCTCGATCGATGCCATCATGGCTTCGGCCTGTCTGCCTTTCCTGTTTCAGGCTGTCGAAATCGACGGCGAGTCCTACTGGGATGGCGGCTATATGGGCAATCCGGCGATCTTTCCGCTGATCTATGGCTGCGACACGCCGGATGTGCTGGTCGTCCATATCAATCCGATCGAGCGTGCCGAGGTGCCACACACTGCCTCCGAGATACTCAATCGCATCAACGAGATCAGTTTCAATTCGTCGCTGCTGCGGGAAATGCGGGCGGTGGCTTTCGTCACCGATTTGATTGATGCATCTCCGGAAAGTACCGGCAATCTCAAGCGCATCTTCGTGCACGGCATCTCCGATGACGAGACGATGAAGAGCCTTTCCGTGTCGAGCAAGCTCAATGCCGATTGGGGGGCGTTGGTCGATCTGCGCGACCGCGGCCGGAAATGCGCCGACATGTGGCTGCTGGCCAACTACCAGGACATCGGCAAGCGCTCGACAGTCGACATTCGCGAACGATATCTCTGATTTTCCAAGGAGTTCCTTCCGCGTCGCCGGTTCGGTCCGCTCGGTCCCTCGCTGCATGCCACTTCCTCCCCCCGGGTCGCCCCGGGGGGTATTTTTTGCCTTCTCGCCAGCCGCCGCCGCGCATAGCGCCAGTCTATGAAAACCATGCCGCAACAGCATTTCAAACATCACCGGCAATGCGGGAAAGTAATTCAGTCAAGCCGGAAACCGGTTTGATCAAAACTCAACCAGGAGACATTTCCATGAACTCGACCCGCATCCTCATCGGCTCCGCTCTTGCTGCCATCACCTCCATGGCTGCCTCCAGCGCCTTTGCCGGCCCTGCTGCACAGCCCGAATTCTCGTTCGAGAAGTGCTACGGCGTCGTCAAGGCCGGCCTTAACGATTGCCAGACGGCCACCCACTCCTGCGCCGGCACCTCGACAGCCGACAACCAGGGTGATGCCTGGGTCTATGTGCCGGCCGGCACCTGCGCCAAGATTTCCGGCGGCGCGATCGAACCCAAGGCCTGAGGCCTCCCGAGCTTCATTCAACCCATATGAAGGAGTGACCAATGTCCAAGATATTTCCCAATCTTCCAGTACCGGATGCCGCGGGCATTGGTCTGCGCTCCCCGCATATTTCCGATATGATCTCCCGCCGGCCTTCGGCGGGATGGCTGGAGGTTCATGCTGAAAACTACATGGGCGATTCCGCCGCCGTCGATGCTTTGGAAAATTTGCGCGAGACCTATCCGCTGTCGGTGCATGGCGTCGGTCTCTCGCTCGGCAGCGCTTCGGGCCTTGATCGGGACCATCTGGACCGGTTGCGGAGCGTGTGCATCCGGTTTCAGCCAGCATTGGTCTCGGAACATCTCGCCTGGAGCGTTGCCGACGGCGCCTATCTCAACGATCTCCTGCCGCTCCGCTACGACGAAGATGCGCTCGATATCGTCGTCGCCAATGTCGACCAGTTGCAGGACAGGCTGCAGCGCCGCGTCTTCATCGAGAACCTGTCGGCCTATATCGCCTTCGCCAATTCCACGATGACCGAGGCGCAATTCCTCGCCGAACTCGTCAAGCGCACCGGTTGCGGCCTCCTGCTCGACATCAACAATGTCTATGTCTCGGCCTGCAATCTCGATTTCGACGCCAAGGCCTTCATCGACGACCTGCCCGCCGATGCCATCGGCGAAATCCATCTCGCCGGCCATGCGGTCAACGACGTCGAGGGCGACATCGTGCTGATCGACGATCACGGCTCCCGCGTGCCGCCGGCCGTCTGGTCGCTCTATGCGCATGTGCTGCGCAAGATCGGCCCACGCCCGACGCTGATCGAATGGGACACCGAAGTTCCCGCGCTCGATGTGCTGCTCGGCGAAGCAATGTGGGCCGACATGATGGCCGCCTCGATCAGTTTCGAGAAGCGTGGTGCGCCGCAAATCGCCCAGCAGCCGGACCGCAGGTTCCACGGCATCGAGCTGCCCTCCACGAGCAATCTCGCACGCGGCGCCATGCCTGCGATCTCGGCCTTGACGACGATCACACCGTCGGTTTTCGCGAGCAACTCCGTCACACGGAGGGCGCGTTATGCTGTCTGAACTCGAACTGCAGCACGCCGTCGCGGATTCTATCCTTAACCGTGGAGGGCCGGATCTCGGCCCCTCATTCGATACGGGCGGCCGCTTCGATCCCATGCGCCGCTTCAACATCTACCGCAACAACACATTCGCATCGCTGAATGCCACGCTCGTGTCGGTCTTCCCTGTCGCCGTCAGCCTGATTGGAGAGCGGTATTTCCGCCATATTGCCGCAACCTTCATTCGCGTGAGCCCGCCGTCCGAAGCGCGGCTGGTACGCTATGGCAGCGACTTCGCCGATTTCCTCGGCCGGCTCGAAGACCTCAAGCCTATGCCCTTCATCGCCGATACGGCGCGGCTTGAATGGTTGATCGCCGAGGCGCTCGACGCGCCGGCGCTGCAGCCTGCGAATATGGCGGAACTCTCGCGAGGTGGCGAAGGCACCATGCCCGACCTGATCCTCCAGCCGTCTTTGCGACTGCTCTTTTGCCGCTGGCCGGCGCTCGACATCTGGTCGGCGCACCAGGCAAGAGGCGATCTCGAACAGCTTGGCGGCATCAGAAGGCAACCGCAGCGGATCGCGTTGTGGCGGAACCGGGACAGCGTTCGCTTTCTCCGCCTCAACGGCGCCCATTACGCCTTTCTGCAGGCGCTAAAGAGCGGCCGCGGACTTGAACATGCCGTCAAAAAAGCCGCCGCGCGCGATCCGAATTTCGACCTCGTCGCCTCGCTCGGCGGTCTCTTTGCCGACGGACTCGTCACGCGTGTCCGCCACCAACCTGCAAACATCAACTGACAAGGAAATGGATCGATGACCATGATGACCCCGACATCCATGCCCGAACGAGGCGGCTTCGCCGGCCTTTATTCGCAGGCACTCCGGCTGGCCTCATCCGTGCCGCTTTCGGCCGTGCAGCTCGTCGCGCGGCTCACTGTTGCGAACGTGTTCTGGCAATCGTCGCAGAGCAAGCTCGCCTCCTGGCCCGTCACGGTCCAGCTCTTCGCCTTCGAATACCGCCTGCCGGTGCTCGATCCCGGTGTCGCGGCCCTGCTCGCCACGGCCGCCGAACTGTCGGGTGCAATCCTGATCTTCTTCGGCCTCTTCTCGCGTGTCGCGGCACTGATGCTGCTTGGGGTCGTGGCGACGATCCAGATCTTCGTCTATCCCACCCATTGGGGCGAACATCTGACCTGGGCGGCTCCGCTGCTGCTGATTTTCGCGCGAGGCGCGGGCGTCATTTCGCTCGACCATCTCGCCGGCCGCTTTTTCTCGCGGGAGCGCTGAGCCATGCGGATCGAAGCCGAGGGCGCGATGACGGGCGGTGCGCCGAACATGATCCGCCCAATGCCCGGGAATGGCCGCCCACGCGTGGTCATTCTCGGTGCCGGCTTCGGCGGGCTTGCCGCAGCCGTGGCGCTCAAGAGCATCCCGGTCGATATCACCGTCATCGACCGTCGCAATTATCACCTCTTCCAGCCGCTGCTCTACCAGGTGGCGACTGCAGGCCTATCCCCCGCTCAAGTCGCGATGCCGATCCGCCGCATCCTGTCGCGCCAGAAGAATGTGATTGTATTGATGCAAAGGGTCGAGCGGATCGAGAAAGCCATGCAGCTTGTTCACACCGCCGAGCGCTCTATCCCCTACGACTATCTTGTTGTCGCCACTGGCGCCCGTCATGCCTATTTCGGCCATGAGGAGTGGGCCGAATGCGCGCCGGGCCTGAAGACGATCGGCGACGCGACGGAGATCCGTGCCCGGATTCTCTCCGCTTTCGAACGCGCCGAAGTCACTGAGGATGATCAGCGGCGCGAGGCGTTACTGACCTTCGTTGTGGTCGGCGGCGGCCCGACAGGCGTCGAAATGGCCGGTGCAATTGCCGAACTTGCCCGCAAGGTCGTGGTTCGCGACTTCCGTCATATCAATGCCGCTTCGGCACGCGTCGTCTTGGTCGAAGCTGGCAACCGGATCCTGCCCACCATGCCGGCCTGCCTGTCGGCAAAGGCGCAGCGTCAGCTTGAAGGCCTGGGCGTCGAAGTGTGGGCCACGGCTGCCGTCACCCATTGCGATGGCGAAGGCGTCATCCTCGCCGACGGCCGCCACATCGGCTCGGCATGCGTGCTTTGGGCCGCGGGTGTCATGGCATCCAAAGCGGCCAAATGGCTCGGCGCCGGGGCCGACCGTGCCGGCCGCACCGTGGTCGACGAACGGCTGAATGTCCAAGGCCACGACAACATCTTCGTCATCGGCGATACCGCCGCGGCGAAGAACGAGGATGGCCATCCCGTGCCAGGCACAGCGCCAGCCGCCAAGCAGATGGGCGAGCATGCCGCGCATGCCATCCGGGCGCTCATCGCGGGCAATCCGGTCGCGCCATTCCGCTACCGGCATTTCGGCAATCTCGCCACGATCGGCCGCAAGGCGGCGGTCGCCGATTTCGGACGGATCAGGTTGTCCGGGTTTTCGGCCTGGCTGATCTGGAACCTCGCCCATCTCTGGTTCCTCGTCGGTTTCCGCAATCGCCTGGTGGTTTTCATGGATTGGGGCCTGGCCTATCTTCGCTATGAGCGGAGCGCCCGCCTCATCACCGACCGCCATGAGCGCTGATTTCCTTCCACGCGTGAAGATGGGCCGCGCAGTCACTATGCTGCTGCTGCTTGCCGTCATCTCGACCGCGGTCCTCGTACATCTGATCTGGCAACGTACCGCGAGTGCCAATGTCGACAATGTCGTGGCGGCCCTGGATGCGCAGAGCACTGGGGCCGTCCGCAACGAACTCGCCTCGCAACTCGCACTCGTATCGAGCACGGCGGAAATAATCCGCTCCGTCTTCTTCCAGGGCGCCATCAAGCCCGATGACGAGGTCAAGCGCGAGTTCTTATTTCTCTCGCTGCTGCGTGAGCAGCCGGCGATCGCCTGGATTGGGTTCGGTTTCACCGATGGGCGCTTCTTCGGCTCACATGCCGCCCCCGATGGCCGGATCGAGATGGTCGAAATCGGTATAGCCGCGCCCGGCGAACCTCGCACGCTGCGCCGTGACCGATACAAGCCGATCCCCGGCGACATATTCTTCGAAGAGCGCGTCAAGACCGAGAGCGCTTATGTGACGGAGGGGGCGTCCTGGTATCGCAAGGGCAAAGACAGCAGGGATCCGGCCTGGACTGTTGTCGATATCCTGCCCAGCGGCTTCGAGCCGTCGATCGTTCTTTCCAAGCGTGTCGAGGCCTTCGGTCGGCTCGAAGGCGTCGTCATGGTGGCGGTCAGCCTGCGGAAATTGTCACTGACGCTGCAGGATCTCAACATCCCCTCAGAGAGCAAAGTCTATGTGCTCGCTAAGGACGATGTGGTTCTCGCGACATCAGAGCCGTCAGACGGCGTCATGGCCGCCCATCTCGCTGATTTTCCAAAGGCCGATGCGCTTTCCGCCGCCGTCGCGTCCGCGCGCAAGGCCAATCCTCGTAGTGCCTTCCGCACGCTTCAGCAGAGCGACGCGATTGGCCCGGTCTTCATTTCATCCAACACGTTGCCGTTCGAGGATTGGCGATTGCTGACGGCAATCCCACGCTCTACGTTTGCAGGCGATATCGACGAGAACACCAAGCGCGTGCTCTTCATCATTGCGGGAATCGCGCTGCTCGCCGCCGTCACGGCTATTGTTTTCGCTCGCCTGCTCTTCGCCCGGCCGCTTGCCCGGCTTGCCCAGCAATTACATGCGGTCGAACGTTTTGAACTCGGTGCAGTCAGCCACACGCCTACGATGCTGGCTGAACTCAACGACTTTTCGGTGGCGCTGAAACGGATGTCGTCAGGCCTATCGGCCTTCGCCCGCTTCATGCCGCTGGATGTGGTTCGGCCACTGGTCGATGGCGGCATAGAGCCCAAGCCCGGCGGCAAGCTCACCGACATCACTGTCCTCTTCGCCGACCTTCCTGGCTTCACCGAGATGACAGAGGACCTCGGCGCCGGTGTCGAGCCGCACCTCACCCGCTTCCTCACGCTTTCCATCGCCGCGATCCACGCCGAGGGCGGCACGGTCGACAAATTCATCGGCGACGCTGTGATGGCGATCTGGAATGCCCCGAACGACGAGCCCGATCATGCACTACGCGCCTGCCGTGCCGCCGCCGCCATCCGTAATGCGATGCATGCCATGCCGCCGCTGGCACCCCACCACGACACGGTGAGGGTCAGGATCGGCATTAACAGCGGCACGGCGCTCGTCGGCAATATCGGCTCGGCCGAACGCTTGAGCTATACCGCGATCGGCGATGCCGTGAATCTCGCGAGCCGTCTCGTCGGCGTCGCGAAAGACAATGGCGTAGAAATCGTGCTGAGTGGCGAGACGTTGGAGCGAACCTGCAATCAGGTCGATGCGCGCTCGCTGGGCGAAGCGATGGTGCGCGGCAAGTCGCAACCGGTGCCAATTTTCACCTTGGAGAGGAAATCGGCCCCGACTTGAGGGAGGAGGCAGCATGGAGAGTGCATTTTCCCTTATTGGCCTACTCGCCTGGCTGCAGGTCAAGCATTTCGCCGCCGACTATCTCTTGCAGCCGGCCTGGATTCTGCAGGGCAAGGGCGACATCCGCCATCCGGGCGGCTATGCCCATGCAGCGATCCACGCGGCCGGCACCATTCCGGGGCTCTTGCTATTCGGATTGGATGCCAAGACGGTCACGCTCCTGGCGGTGGCAGAATTTCTGATCCACTACCTGATTGACCACGTGAAGGCGGTACATTCGCACCTCTACCCGGTTGCCATGACGACCCGAGCCTACTGGGCCTCACACGGAGCGGATCAACTGCTGCATCACCTTACCTACACTGGAATTCTGGTTATGGCGACCTGAGAGGTCATCCGGTGACGCAACCGCCTGTCCGCGCTTCGTCCGAAGTGGACGCAGGCTTGGCTCCGCCGGGAGAAATGAGCCATTCGACTGACCAAAGGCGATGAGGCAGCCCGATCTTGAGCGCCAACGACGACTGCACAAGCAACGCCGAGATGTCGAAACGAAGAATTCATGGCAGTCCTCTCGATTTCAGTCGCAGCAGACCTTGCGGACGTAGGTATTTCCGTAGGTCACCATGGCATCCTTCGCGATGAGACCGTGCGTCTTGAGCGCGTGTGACAGGTCCTTCGCTTCCTGCTCGCCATAGACGTCATGCAGTGTCACGGCGATCCAGCCGTTCGCAGCCAGATGTGCCGCGAGCGGAACCGACGAGGCTTTGATGAACGAGCGGGCCTCTTCGAGTGTCCGGAAGGATTTGACCTGCACGAAACGTCCGTCGCCAGCAGGTTCCTCGAATTCGTTCACCCGCACCCAGGAATAGTGCATGTAGCCGCTGGATGCGCCGACGGCGACGCGATACCAGTCGCCTAGTAGTTCAGTGACCTCCACTGGACTTCCGTTTGGCGCCTGTCCGATCGTCTTCGCATCGCCGTTGGCGTCAGATTTGATCGGGGCTATTCCCTTGGGATGAAGCACGAAGCCGCTCCGGGCTCGGGGAACTTCGAGCGACGCTTCATTGGTGGCCCCGTTGTCCGCCGGAACGTTGACGGAGTTTGCGGGAGGTTGGGTTTGGCTAGAACGCGGTGCCTCACCGATGGCGGCGCGCGCGTCTGCCTTGGGATAGCATAGGATCTGGAAGACGGATGGTGTGACGCGATCTGCAAGATCGGCCGTCGACAAGGCTGTCGGATTTTCAGTTGCGTCAGCGGCTTGAGCAACGAGGCTCTGAGACTGCAGGAATAGCTCGGCCACCGACGCGCGGATAGCGAAGTTCACGTTCTGAGCAGTGATACCGATCTCGTCTGCAGTCCTCTTAGATAGAGTGGCGCTCGTGATGCCGAGAAGGAGTCCATTCCGGTCAACGACGGGACCTCCCGAGTTCCCGGGCTGGATTGGTGTCGAGATCTGTATATATCTCGTGTCGTTGCGGATCCCCGCGAGAGCGTTCACGTTGCCCGTGGTGATCTTGACGGAATCTGCGAGTAGCGTGGCCAGAGGATATCCCACCGCAACAATATCCTCGCCGAGCCTTGTTGCAGACTTTCTGAATACCAGCGGCTTTAGTGGCTCGCCGGCCGTGATCTTCACGACTGCCAGATCATTGATCTCATCGATGCGGGGATCTGCGGCATCGCCCCTCCCCTTCACCTCGATGCGTCCGCATTCCTGCACCACATGGGCGTTGGTCACGATCCATCCGTCCGCTGTGACCGCAAACCCCGTTCCCGAGGACGTGGGTTCGTCGGCAAATGACTTTGAAGCGATGGCCATCGATAGGCCAGCGACGATGATTACGCGGCAGGTGACAGACATGCGAGCTCCCCAGATGTCGAAAAGTAGAGCATCTGAGGTGTCGATTTCAACCTAATCTTGCAACTTTGCATAATGATCGGCGGCTCTCTTGTGGACTGTCTCCGAATTGTGCGCCTTGCCCGACCATCGCGACGTATCCGCCTAGTCCCTAAAGATCGTGGTGATCTCGACGCCGCTGTCGAGGACAACCCACAGGGCCCGGACAAGATCGGCAGCCTCGAGGAGCGCTACCGACATCCACTCGCTCGATTGTCGCTATATGTCGTTTGCAACGGCATTGAGGCTGACTGTCGCGTCGTGGCCGGTTTCGCTCCCAGGGATTCCGACCTGCTCCCGGAGATCGCTCATGGTCGTTATCGCAGGGAACAGCAGTTTCCGAACCTCCGAAGGCGTCACCCGTTCGATTTCGTTCGCGGCTTTTGCAAGTTCGGCGACGAATGATGGGATACTGCTGTCTTGCGTTTGAACCATCACTGCTCGAATTCGGCGCCGGGCATCCATCCTCGGGTATAGCCTTTTCCCATGCAGGCCTTCGCGATGGCGAGTTGCTCCTGAAGCCAGATGCGATCCTGAAGAAGGGCTTCGATGGTGGCTCGTGGGTCACCGCCGTGCCATGCCATCGCTGCATCCACGGGATTCTGATCGGCCTTGTTATTTTGTTCAGTGAGCATCATCAGTTCCTCGTACATTCCGGAGAAACATGCTCCATGGAAGGTCGCTGAGCGCGAGGGCAGCTCATTGCAACGACGCACGATGGCGGGAGCGTCTCCACGGTAGCGACCTGACCGAGTCGCAGCAAGCACCGGTGCCCCGGGATTCCGCCGGCCTCATTCCTCACGAAGGATTTTCGATCCTTCAGGTCTCGCCTTGTAGCCGAGCTACCCAAGCTATCGCCAAGTCAGAGACCTGGACAAGTCTGGCGACCGGACCATCCCTCGAACCACGATAGTGGGCGTTAGTGGAACACGTGCTTAATCAACAGCGTGTATGCCAATGCTTTGGCAGTTCCCCAAGGGGTTAGTAGTGCGGACAGTTACGTCGAAATTCGCTCATCAGGTGTGCAAATCCTTCCCCGAGCTGACGTTCGATTTCATCGACAAAAGCCCGACCAGCAAGGATCGGATAGATTTTCATGGACCCGCGAACGCCAAAGTTAAACTTAATTTTTCAAGCAATGCTGTGGAGATCGATGACGTCTTCGTATTGGGATCGCTGAGAGGACGCGGCAATACCAGACGCCTGACGCAAGCTCTCTACATGGCTGCTGAGAACCTACAATTCGACAAACTGAAATTGGTTGCTGCGCAAGAAGGCCGGTTCGCCTGGTTGGTGCTAGGCTTCACACCTACGCAGGATTGGTGGTATCAGAACCTGTCCGGCATTAAGTCGCGGCTAGCTGACATTGAAGGACAATACCCCTCAGATTTAATACGCTTATTCGAGCCGTTTTTGACCAGCGGTAGCCCACAACTATTGCCCGCGTTGGCGAACATTCCAGGTGGTCGCCCTAGCGCCTTGCGGCCGAGAGATCTCGCATTCAAACTTCTTGAAGCTTTCAGCACATGGAGCGGTGAATTGGAGATTAATGATGAACTCAATCGAAGATATTTGTTCAACGAACGAATTCCATCTGGTTCCGGCTCATGAGGACATTCTGTGCGAAATTGAAACCGGATTGATACGCATTGATACGGTAGGCGTTCGGGAAATCTTACACTCGCGCGGGTACTCTCCCGATTTAGTTGAACTTTATCTAGCTGTTGTCACCGGCGAAATTCACTTCAACGCGGCTTCTGTTCGGAGTACGGGGGCCTAGTCGATGAATTCTTCGAACCCCACCTTCGACCTAGTCGGGCGAAGCAGAATATTTTCAGCCAGGAGGGTGCCGGCATACTTCCCCCAAGCGTTGCACTTCTCTGGCGACTATCCGGGATGGACGTTGAACCCACGGGCGATATCGCGGACGGTCGTTCCGGCGCTGCCGCCCATCTCGATCCTTCTTGTTGATGCCTGTCCAATTGGCTACACAATCTCAGGGTTTAATGGCGGGGACGGGTATGCGGTCTGCAACCGCAGCAGTAGCCCTGTTGGCATTCATGCCGACAGTAGTGGTAGCTCAAGCATTCGATTGGTCAGCTCAACTTGGTAAATCGACATCTGCCCTGCAGGCCGCACTGGGACAGGCCAGCCGCTGCGCTTCAGGGGGTTTTACTGTTCCTGTAAGGTGGATCAACAAGGACACCACCCTATCCGACAACCTCTTCGATCCTGTCGATACGCCGGGTCCCGGCTTCATTTCCATCGGCGGGAAACCAGACCCGGCGAGGGACTACGATGAAGAGCGGGCATTACACTCGCGCAAGCTGACTTCGATCCGGTGCACGATCGGCCGAGAGGCGACCGTCGAGGCGTATGCCTACGAGGATCGCCTCGTAAGGATCAAGCTCAGATTCGACCGATGCGACAGCCGCGAACTGCGCGAGGACAAGCTCTTTGGCAACATCATGGGGAGCGATAAGCCATTAATGGTCGAGAGATGCGATGGCGTCGATCTGAAGGAGAATGATTTCGATACGGCTCTGTATCAGTCCATCAAAGCTCGCAACAAATACGGCTACGACAGGGAAGGATCCCCCGGCATGCTCGACTTCCAATGGTCGGGAGATATGTACGGTGAGTACGGCCAGGCCGAGCGCAGAGTCCTGTGGGATGTCCTGTGCTACCGCCACTCACGGGACGAGCTCAGCAGGATGGTCCCGCCGGACGGCATGACGTACCGATGCCTCATCGACGTCGAAAACGCAGATCCGTCACGATGGTCGGCGACCGCAATGTACGAGATCCTTCGCCCAGGAACGATTTTCGACAGTGTAGCTATACGACTGACCTCAATGCGTCTGTTTGTCGACATGCCTGCCGAGCACGCCGCGGCCCTCGCCATCAGGCCGGAACTTCAAACAATGGTCGACGGGATCAAGTCAAACATCGCAGCGCGGGTGAAAGACGGCGACGAAAAGGAGGGTGCTGTTTCCAATATTCTTGGCGCTGGGAACTGAATCATGAGCGTTCAGGAGACACTTAGAACCAGGGGAAGCAACTTCATGAGATCACTGCTTGCCTGTTTGTTTGGCCTCTTCGCTTACAGCGCTCTGGCCGCAGACCATCCCACCACTGGCATGAGATCACCGGATGTTTGTATTTGTTGACTTCAACTGCTCGACGCGGCGCGAAATCGCGGCGGGGTCATTGAACGTCAAAGCTGATGTCGCACTACCCGCACGCCGCATGTTGTTCCCCCAGATGTCGTTTGCGATGCCGAGTCCAAGCGGAACGCCGCCGATCGGCAACGGGTCACCCGATCCGCGGGCCGCGACCCAGACATTGCTGTAGGTTATCTGATCCGGAGTGTCATACTTTCCGTTCACGTCCTGGAAGTCGAATGCATCGAAACGCCAGTGAACGCCCAGGTAGATGCGGCTGATTGCATTCTCGAAAATTGCGCTCCAGAGCGACGGGAAGGAACGTACGATCCGCGTCCGGATAACGCCGGGCTGATCGCCGAGTGGTTGATCGGGCACGAAGGGTTGGTGAAGGTCACGGCTCACCCCGTTCAATTCTTCCGACACAAAGCTGAACCCGATGTTGTCGGGCGCAGCCGGATTCTGGTTCTGGCCCTTGGTATGCGCGAGATAAAGACGGGCGATCTGGAAACAAGCCGCTCCAAAAGTGGCATGCCCAGAAGGATATGCGGGAAATGGCGGCTTGAAGGAAATCTTGTTGGAGTTCGTCTCGGGTGCTCCCAAAGCGAGCCAAAACGGATCCGCTTCGACATCTATTTTGGCTGATCCATTGACAGCAGCGGGACCGCTAGAGGGATCGTGCTCCCGTATGCCGGATAAGGGACGCCACAGCTCGAACTTATATTTTTCCTTCCAGGAAAACTTGCCCGCGTCCGCCATTGCAACATTGACCAGAGCGAGGAGGCGGACGAAGTTCCCGAGGTTTCCCGCAGGATTTGCTCCCCATTCTTGCCAGGCGATTTTCCTGATGATCTGGTTATACAGCCGGGGCGGTGTACCGATCAGATTAGCGCCATCGTATGCCCAATACAGCGCAGTGACAGTGTCATCCGGCTTTCGCGTGGTGCAATTCAGTGACGGTGCACCACCGAGCTTCCTTACCTCGATCAGAGCGGGAACGTAGTCGGCGTGCGGCCAGTGAGCGAGTTGGTGCCCATTCGGGTCAGTAACTGCGAAGGAGGCCACTTCGGAGCCGTAATAGGGGCCGTGGTAAATACGCTGAGGCTTGGTCCCGCGTTCGGGATGATCAGGGTCGATGTCGGGCCTGCGCACCGGATTCACCGGTTCATCTCTGAACTTTTTTGGCTCGTTGCTCGGCCTGTAACGGCCCGCGTCTGCGCCATGCTGATTATCCGAGACAGCCAACAGTGCCAGTATCCGCTCGGCCACTTTCCTGCCATAGCCATAAGGTCCGCCAAGAACTGAGATGCTGCCGGTGAATGAAGAGATGTATGCGTTTAACGATGAGACTAGGGTATTGTTGGCGAGGATGGAGATGCCCGCTCCGCCTTTCCTGTACAACGCATCCAAAACCGTAATGGCGGCGGCTGAGAGCGCTTCTTCGGCTTCAGTAGATCCCCAAGCGGCGTCGCGTTCCGGTAAGGTGGAAAGGTCGTTTGAGTTGTGATCCCCCAGATATGGCGGTGGATCGGATGCAGCGGTTTTGCCGATAGCGCCGAAGTAGGCATCGTGCATGGCCAACTGAAGCAGGCCGAGCGCTCTGGAACTCATTGTCGGGCCCGTGTGGGGTCCGCCAAGCGAATGGGTAATGCGATTCATCTCGAGGCCGACGTGGTTCCAATACAGGACCGACAACGACTTGAGAGCAACAGGCTCGTCAACCTCTGGCAATAACAACATAGTGTCCCTCCTCTAGTTGACAAGCGCCTTGACGGCACTCACTTCCTGCGTGCATTAATCTGGATCACACAACCACGTGCAGTCAATGCTGGCGAACTCGTCATAAAGTTGTAAAGCCTGCTATCAGAATGAAGTAGTGTCAGCATATCTTTCGGATTGACACAGCCATTCAGTGTCGAGGCTGACCGCAGACCATCAGGCAGTTTGCGCCACGAGGACGCAAAGTACGGTTATTGAGCTTGATGCTGATCCACTGACGATACTCACGCGACGTCGGGAATGGGCCGACAGTCGCCTTGGCCGTGGCGCGCCAGAAGCGGGCATCGCGGCAGCGCGGGCGTTGTCGAACAGATCATGGCAGTATCGATAGACTGGACGGATGTCGTGGTTTTGTAACCAGTCGGCAATCGCTCGACGGCATGACGCGCTCCAACGGCGTAGCCTGCCCGTCTGGGGACAGTTGGAAACTGGGCGGGCGATACGGTAGCGCTCGACGTCCGGTCTCGCGTCAAAGCATCTTCGCCGTGCTCTCTTCGAATAACGATCAATCGCAAGGGCCCATGCCCTGGGGAAACTACTAGCCTTGATCGCACAGGAACCCGATCAAGGACGATTATTGTTGCTTTACCGCGACGGCTTCAAGGTCACAACGGTCCCGCTGTCGACGATGATCCAGAGAGCCCGGACCATATCTGCGGCTTCGCGCAGGATTGCCGAGATATTCGCTTGGGAAAATGTGGCGACGCCTTTTGCCGCGATGGGCGGACGATTGCATCGTGTTCGGTACCACTTCCAGGGATGCCAGCTTGCTCGCGTAGATCGCGCACCGTGGTCATCGCACGAAGCAACAAGCTCTCGATTTCGCTCGCGGTCAGGCGGTCGACTTCGTTCGCCGCCCTCACGAGTTCTGCGGCGAAACCCGGGACACTGCTCCCCTCCGCAGTTATAATCATCCCTCGAATTCAGCGCCGGGCAACCAACCTCGCGTATAGCCTTTGCTGATGCATGCCCGAGCGATTGCGAGCTGTTCGCACAGCCGTTCACGATCCTTGAGCAGAGCATCGATGGTTGCGCGCGGATCACCTCCGTGCCAGGCCATAGCTGCGTCGACGGGGTTGGATTCCGGTGTCATATGACGTTCAGCAAGCATGTCGGATCCTCGTCAGTTCAGGGAGAGCATGCTCAGAGACAATGTTGCGGCAGCGAAGCGGCCTATGCAACGGCGCGACAGCGCGAGCACCGAAAAGCTAGACACCAGAACGAGTCGTAGCAAGGATTCGTTGAACGCGTTTTAGGTCACAAGATGCGGCGTGTCCTGAGGTTGAATTCCCCTTCCTGCCGGAGCAAAGTTGAGGACGGGGGAAAATCGATGAAAACGCTGATAATGGTTGCAGTCGGAATGGTGGCGTTCGATGCCGTCGCCACAGACTATCCCACCAATGGCATGCTCTATAACCAGCAGGAGGATTCCTCGCTGACGTATAGCTGCGGGCTTCAGCCGGGCCAGCAGCGCCTCCGATGCGAGTTCCTCCAGACGGCTGTTCGCAAGAAGGCGAAGGCAGCCGATCTGAAAAAGAAGCTCGATGAAGCTCGCAAGAACTATCCGGGTGCTGTGCAGGAATTCTCCGATCCCAAGGAATGCAACATGATGGGCGCGTGGCTCGGCATGGCCACCGGTCAGATTTCCATTGATGACGCCCTCGCCCGCAATCCTGGAATCGCGACGGATGCCACGAAGTTTAAGGAAGGCATGGTCCGTCTACGATAGGACGCGAAGGCGAACCCCAGTATGCTCGACACGTTACGCGCTCTCGCAGGCATGTGCGATCATCCGACCGAGGAGAACTTCCTGAAGATCACCAGGGCCGACCACGCGAAGGATCTTCGGACCTGCGAGGTCAGCTCGAACCCGTTCACGCAGGAGTTCGTCTGGGTCTCCGACTTCGCGAATGGTGGCGCTTGGGTCGTATCATCCCAGCCCGAAGGTCCATGCGGTGTCGTCCAACTCTCTCGTATCGAGAAGGACCAGTCCGATCCCTCGGGCATGTTCTGGCGGTACATCGCTCGGAAAGCGGCGACCAATCCATCCGGTACCGTGTTGCCTGGAATGAGCTGCTCGGCAATCGACCAGGGGGAATATGTCTACGACTGGAAGAAGACGCGGTCGGATCACATGCAGTGCGAATTCGTTGAGTTCAGCCCGATCTGATTTGGCCGTCAATGCACTGAGCTCGAAGATGGCGCGTTGACGCGCGTGGCGGCGAGCCCGACGTAAGTGCCGATCAGAACGGTCGCCATCTCCTCTACCGAGCGACAGCCCTCGTTGTAGAGTTCGATGGCGGCATCACACAAAAACGAGGACGCTTGATCGTCCCACTCCACCTCGTAATACCGATACCATTCACGGACCGCCTTCGAAATCAGCAGGTATTCTTTCTGTATGCACCTGGACATGCGTTACCCCAGACATGGAGGCGGCAGGCCGGCGTGGCTATGACTGCTTCCTTACGAGACAGTGACGTCGCCATGATCCCAGACTAGGAAAGACAGGACACCCACGTGGACTGCCTCGTCCGTGGACAGGGCAACGCCGTTCGGCCGCCTAACGGCGGCCGATCTCGGCCTCAACCTTCTTCCGTGAGTTTCCAGCGCTCTTCACGGCCTTCTTGACGGCATCTTTCGAGACGCCTTCCTTCGTTGCTTCGTACTTGACCTCGTGATCCTGGCCGCCGGCCACGCGGGCTCGATCCTGTGCGCGGCCGCGGGATGTCGGTGTCTGTGCCATCGGGCTTCTCCTTCGAATGAACGTCCGCAGTAGAAACTCACAACGATTCCGGTGGTTCCCCGGAGATATTGGATGATGATGGTGCGCTTGAAGCGGCCACGGATTTCCAAAACGGTGCCCGGCATTGTGCTGGAGGAAGGTGGTTGCCGTGCCTCTCGAACTGAACAGATCTTCACCGCTTTCCACTACCGTCGGACGCAATTCGACGGGCTTAGACGGCCGAATCAATTTGAGAGAGAAATTCCGTAAAGTATTGAAAAATGATTCGTTTCGAGTCGGAACGAATCACCCTGACACGTCTTTGAGTCGCGTATTGGTGATTCGGAGATTTTGTCATGCCGTCAGGACAGCGTGCACAGTGGAAAGGCTTTCTAAAGTTCGGTGAGGTAAGCTGCGGCGTCGCTCTCTACACGGCAGCCTCGACTAGCGAGCGCATCACCTTCAACACCATCAACAAGGCCACGGGCAACCGCGTCAACCGCATCTTCATAGACAGCGAGACCGAGGATCCTGTGCCGAAGGAAGCCCAGACCAAGGGCTTCGAGATCGAGAACGGCCAGTACATCATCATCGATCCTGAGGAAGTTTCCGCCGCGATCCCTGAGAGCAACAAGACGCTCGAAATTGAGGCGTTCATCCCCTGCTCCGACGTCGACGACGTCTACTTCGACAAGCCGTACTACCTCACGCCCGACAAGATGGGCGGAGACGCCTTTGCGGCTCTCCGCGATGCGATGAAGAAGTCGATGGTCGTAGCCATCGCCCGCACCGTCCTATTCCGTCGAATGCGTACGGTGCTGATACGGCCGCACGGCAAGGGCCTGATCGCCAGCACGCTCAACTACGACTACGAGGTTCGTTCCTCCGAAAAGGCTTTCGAGGAGATGCCCAAGCTCAAGATCCAGGGCGAGATGCTCGATCTCGCCAAGCACATCATCAGCACCAAGAAGGGCGAGTTCGATCCGGCGACGTTCGACGACCGCTACGAAGCCGCCCTCGCGGATCTGGTGAAGGCGAAGCTGGAAGGCAAGTCGCTTCAGAAGCCTAAGAAGGTGCAGGTCTCGAAGCCCAACGATCTTCTGGCCGCGCTCCGAGAGAGTGCTGGAATGATGAAGGCCGCTGACGACAAACCGAAACGCACTGCGGCCAATGCCAATCAAGGCACTGGCAGGCAGCGCGCCGCGCGCGGAGTGGCTTCGAAAGCCGCCTCTTCCGGGGCCGCTCCGCGGCGCAAGGCCAGCTAGGGAGATAGGTGATGGCTCCGAAATATTACTGGAAAGGCTATCTCAAACTCTCCCTGGTCACCTGCCCCGTGGCTATGACCCCGGCTACGAGCGAAAGCGAGAAGGTTCGCTTCCATACACTCAACAAGGAGACGGGCAACCGCGTCGTCTCCCGGTACATCGATTCCGTCACGGGCAAGCCCGTCAAGGACGACAACGAAGCCAAGGGCTACGCTCGCGGGGAGAACGACTACGTTATCCTAACCGAGGACGATCTGGATGCCGTTGCGCTCGACACGGTGAAGACGATCGACATCGACAAGTTCGTCCCGGCCGACAGCATCGAGTGGATCTACCTTGAGAAGCCGCACTACCTGATGCCGGACGACGCCGTCGGCAACGAGGCATTTGCGGTGATCAGAGATGCCATGAAGGCCGACAAGGTTTTCGGCGTGTCGAAGCTGGTCATGGGCCGCCGAGAGCGGGCCGTCGTCCTGGAGCCGCGCGGCGAAGGCATCGTACTCTGGACGCTGCGTTTCGGCGACGAGGTTCGACCGGAACAGAACTATTTCGAAGACATCGAGGAGAAAGCAGATCCGGATCTCATTCCCCTTGTGCAGCAGCTCATCAAGCAGAAGACCGCGCGCTGGTCGCCGGACATGGTCAGCGATCCCATTCAGACCAGCCTGCTAAAGCTCATCGATGAGAAGAAAAAGGCGTTGAAACCGAAAAAAACGGCGAAGGGGAAAACTGCCGAATCCGCTCAGACGTCGAATGTGGTCAACATCATGGATGCGCTCCGAAAGACCGTCGAGGCCGATCTCAAAGGCAGGAAGGCCGGGTAGTCACATGCACTTGCTGGAAACCAAAGTTGCACACGAGAAAATGGGCTGGCGGATAGATTTCGTCGGCGACGACGGGGAAGTGGTGTCGATCAAGGTCGCGGACGGTCACGCTGGAAGCGAAGACGAGGCCATTGAGCGTGCGAAAGAGGTCATGGTTCAGTTGACGGCATATGGCACGCGTGGCGGCGGCCGGAGCCTCAACCCGTACGATGCCGCCAGCAATGGAAACTTTGACGACGACGAGCCGTCGCTGGATACGCGGCACTGATCCGCCCTGAGGAAACCCCAGCCTCTCAGGCAACAAAAAAGGCCGGGGCGAAACCGCACCGACCTTCCTCATCATCGCCTTCTTACCAGTGCCAGTACATCCGTGGTCAAAAGCATTTCAGCGATGCGGCGTTGCGAGCAGCGAATGCAGCGCTCATCAGCAAGGCCTATGAGAGAGTTCTACCTCTGAAGTGTGTCTGCAACAAGTCTCAACTAGAAAGCTACCCGAAGGATGTGCCAGCCGGCTTCCGGGGCGTGGGTCAGGCCTGGGAAGCCGGTCAGTCGTTTGACGGTTCCTCGACAACGTCCGCCAGCTACCTGGTCGAGGTGATTTCGACGCACGCCTCCGGAAGTTCAAGCTCGCGTCGTCGGACGTTATGGGAAGGTGGATGCAGTTGCGGAGCGTACGTTTTCGCGTTGCCATCATACCAAGCCGGTGGCAACTTCCAGCATTCACAGTGCATACAATAGGACAGCCCATATTGACCGATGAAAAGCTGCGATCAGCAGATCCGGAACTGGAACACCAGACCCGGCAAGGACTGCCATCGCTCGTTCTCGCCGCTCTGGGAGTCGTCTATGGCGACATTGGAACAAGCCCCCTCTATGCCTTTAGGGAAGCCCTCCACGCCACCGTTGGATCGGGAGCGAATCGTGCCAACGTGCTTGGAATTTTGTCACTGATCGTCTGGGCACTCACGATCGTCGTCACGTTGAAGTATGTGACGTTCGTGCTGAAGGCGGACAACCGGGGCGAAGGCGGCACGCTGTCGCTCATGACTCTCGCCCGCGAAGGTCTGACGGGGCGCCCCAAGTGGGTGCTTGTCCTGGGCGTGATCGGCGCTTCGCTGTTCCTCGGCGATGCGATCATCACGCCGGCGATCTCAGTCCTGTCTGCGGTCGAGGGCATCGAGGTGGTCGCACCAGCGTTGTCCAACTGGGTCGTGCCTATAACGCTGACGATTATTGCCGTGCTGTTTTTCGTCCAGCGATTCGGCACGAGCGGCGTGGCGTCGGTGTTCGGTCCCGTAACGGCTCTGTGGTTTATCGTTCTTGGCGTCAGCGGGGCGATCCACATCTTTGACGATCCGTCGGTGTTAGCCGCAGTCAATCCGGTACACGCACTCCAATATATCGCAAACAACATCGGCTCGGCCATCGCGGTGCTCGGGGCCGTCTTTCTTGCCGTGACCGGCGCCGAGGCTCTGTATGTCGACCTTGGACATTTCGGACGCCGCCCGATCGTCACGGCGTGGTTTTCGCTCGTCTTCCCTAGTCTGCTTCTGAATTACTTCGGACAGGGAGCGTTCGTGCTCGCAAACCCCGAGATGGCTGAGCATCCCTTTTTCAGCATGCATCCGGAGTGGGCGCGGATTCCTATGGTCTGTCTGGCCACCGCGGCAACGGTCATCGCCAGCCAGGCCGTGATCTCCGGCGCTTATTCCCTCGTCCGTCAGGCGATGCACCTCAACCTGCTTCCGCGCCTGCGAATCCTTCACACCTCCGAAACACAATCCGGACAGATCTTCATGCCGCAGGTGAACAACCTGCTGTTCATCTTCGTGGCTGCTCTGGTACTCTTCTTCCAAAACTCGAGCGGCCTTTCCGCCGCTTACGGTATCGCCGTGACAGGCGAGATGTTCATCACTTCGATCCTCCTGTTCATCGTGATGCGCCGTATCTGGAGCTGGAAGCTGGCGGCGGCTCTTGCAGTCATCGTGCCGATTACGCTGATCGACGCCGGGTTTCTAGCCGCCAACATCGCGAAGTTCGCAGAAGGGGGATGGGTTCCCGTTGCGGTGGCGTCGATGATGGCGCTCATCATGCAGACATGGACGGCGGGGCGTCGGCTGCTTGCTGCCCGCACCAAGGCTGACGAAATCCCACTTTCGGCGATCATCGACAACCTGGCTCGGAAGAAGCCGCCTACGGTGCCTGGCACGGCAATGTTCCTGACGAGCGACATCGAAGGCGCGCCGACCGCACTCCTCCATAGCCTGAAGCACTACAAGGTGCTCCATGAGCAGAACGTCATTCTCAGCGTCGTGACTTCGACTACGCCTTTCGTCCCGGACGATGAGAAAATCTTTCTCGAAAGTTTCAATCGCCACTTCAGTCGGCTGGTGATCACGTTCGGCTACATGGAGACGCCCAACATTCCTCGTGCGCTCGTTCTCGCCCGCAAGCTTGGCCTGAAGTTCGACATCATGTCGACCTCGTTCTTCCTTTCCCGCCGAACGATCCTCCCGTCGAAGAAAGGCGGCCTGCCGTTCTGGCAGGACCGTCTGTTTATATCGCTCGCGGAGAATGCCAGCAATGCGACAGACTATTTCGGGCTGCCGTCGGGGCGAGTGGTCGAACTCGGGCTGCAGACAACCATCTAGTGGCGCACCACAGCTACCTATGCCGTCGTCATCGGTACGGTCGTCGTTCAGGAACTGACTCTGGGGAAAGTCGCCAGCCGCTCGTTGCGGGCGTCCGGCCCTTTACTGTAGACAACAGCGGTAGCTTGAGTGGACGCTGGAATGAATATTAGGAAGAAGTGGATTCCCTTCGTAATCATAGTCCTGGCCCTCCTCGCGGTGGCGCAAATTGCGCTCGTGGGCGCGGGGGCGATGGGATGGTTCGGCTCTTAGCAGATGGCTTTCGGAAGACCCGCCACCGAGCCGCAAGGTGACATTGGGAACAACGGCTATTGAACCAGGCGGTGACGGCGCAATGAGGGTAGCCATTCATACGCTCGGCACGCGCGGAGACGTTCAGCCCTATATCGCTCTGGCACTGGGATTGATCGAGCGAGGACACCGAGTACAGCTCGCTGCTCCGGTTCAGTTCGAGAGCATGGTGCAAGACCACGGCATCGCATTCGCCCCCCTGCCCGGAGAGTTTCTCGCTCTTCTCGATACTCCTGAAGGAAAGGCGGCGATCGCGGGCGGCAAGGGCTTCAGTGCCGGTTTCAAGCTGCTCAAGTATGCACGTCCGATGATGCGAACCCTGTTCGACGCGGAATGGAAAGCAGCCCAGGCCTTCACCCCCGATATCTTCGTGCATCATCCGAAGGCGATCGCGGTCCCACATATGGCGGAGGCGCTTCAGTGCCCATTTATTCTGGCCTCGCCTCTGCCTGGCTTTACGCCGACCGCCGCTTTTCCCAGCCCGATGTTGCCTTTCAACGATCTGGGCTGGTTCAATCGGACCAGCCATATCGCGGCGATCAGGGGCGCTGAACTTCTGTTCGGCACGTTGCTCTCGATCTGGAGGGTGGGACAACTTGGATTGGCGCAACGCAGGACGCCAGCCATCGCTTCGAGTGGCACGCTCTACGCCTATAGTCGCCACGTCGTGCCGGTCCCTCCGGACTGGGGCAGTAACGTGCTGGTGAGTGGCTACTGGTTTCTCGACAGCAAGAACTGGCGACCTCCAGACGATTTGGCAGCCTTCCTCGCCGAAGGAGAGCCGCCAGTCTACGTCGGCTTCGGAAGCATGCCGGGCGTCGATCCGGGCCGGATGACAGCCACTGTTGTCGAGGCGCTCGGGAGGCAGGGCAAGCGGGGTATCTTGGCTGTTGGAGGCGGGGCCCTAACCGCAGAACATAAATCCAGGCACGTTCACGTCGTCCGCGACGCCCCCCACGACAGGTTGCTTCGCGAGGTGAGCGCGGTCATCCACCACGGCGGCGCCGGAACGACCGCGGCCGCTCTTCGGGCCGGCAAGCCGATGATCATCTGCCCATTTTTCGGCGATCAGCCGTTCTGGGCAAGACGGATAACAGATCTCGGCGTCGGATTGTCACTCGATCGCAGAGCATTGACCGTCGAGAGCCTGACAGACGCAATCGCGGCCATGGACGATCCACTTATGCGACGCCAGGCAGACGCGGTTGGCGCACGGATCAGGGACGAGAATGGCGTGGCCACCGCAGTCGGCTTCATCGAGGCTGCTGCGAACAAACTGCATTGAGGCCCATGAATTCGCCCTACCCAGTCGAGAGGCCATTCGTGCCAAGCGGGCAAAATCGGGAGAAGGCGATAAACTACAGCGATGCCGCAATGTGCGTACGCGAAAGATATGCTCGCCTGCAAAGATCGATGGCTTGCATTTCATGCGCGGTTCTCTCGATATATCTATCGATTGAGATCCAGCGCTCACGCAGCGGAAGGTCAATGAATGCTGTTTAGGAGACGGAAGCCGCTCTCACTGGCTCAGCGGATCCGTGCCGTCCTTTGGCCATCCAAGGGGCTATTGCGGTCCATCCGGTACATTGCCATTCGAGTGCTTCGATTGAAGGCTACTCCTCATGCCGTCGCGGCTGGCGTTGCAGCAGGAGTGGCCGTGTCCTGTACACCCTTCCTGGGCTTTCACTTCGTCATGGCTTTTTGTCTCGCCTTCATCCTCAGAGGCAATATGATCGCGGCTGCGCTCGGGACGGCGTTTGGAAACCCTCTTACCTTTCCGCTGATCTTTGCTGCCGCCTACCGGATCGGAATCTTTCTTTTGGGTCGCGCGCCCGAGAGGGTGGGTGAAGCCAATCTGTTCGCCCTGCTCCGGCACCTCGATTTTGCGCCGCTTTGGCATCCCATTCTAAAGCCGATACTTGTCGGCGGCCTTCCGCTCGCCGCGCTATCCGGTGCAGTCTTTTATGTGTTGACATGGCAAGGCGTTCGCCTGTTCCAGCAGCGAGGAAAGCGGCGGAGATCGTAAGATCCAAAAGAGGCGGCCGCGCGAAGACCCTCCGAAGAACTTGACGTCTACGAGAGGCGTCGCTGCGAACTCGTAAACGACTACGACCGGCTGCTTTTCCTCCGGCTCACCAACAGAACCGCGGATCCGGCCACGCCAGAGATCGCCGAACCGAGCAGAATGCCGATCTTGACCTTGTCCTGTACCGCTGGGTCGTCGAAAGCGAGGAGACCGATGAAAAGGCTCATCGTAAAGCCGATGCCGCACAGGAGCGCGACACCGGTCATCTGCGTCCAGTTTGCCATTGCCGGAAGCTGCGCAACGCCCAACTTCACCAGGAGACCGACGACAGAAAGAACCCCCAGCAACTTGCCAGCAAACAGTCCGGCGGCGACGCCAATCGTATGAGGGTCTCCTAAACTCGAGATGGACGTGCCGAGAAGGGAAACGCCGGCGTTGGCGAAGCCAAAGAGTGGAACGATGACGAATGCCACCGGTCGATGAAGGAGGTGTTCGAGCCGGTGCAGCAAGGATTCTTCGTCGCTAGCCTCCGGAGCGCCGGGAGAAAGTTTAATCGGTATCGTCAAGGCCAGTAGCACGCCCGCAAGCGTCGCGTGGATCCCCGAGATGAACATGAGCACCCACAAGGCGACGCCAAGGGCGAGATAGAGCGTCAGCGTCTTCACGCCAGCTCGGTTGATCAAAAACAGGAGGGCCAGAACCGCGGCAGCTCCAGCAAGAGCCGCGAGATTGAGACCGCTTGTATAGAAGAGTGCGATGACGAGTACTGCGCCGAGGTCGTCGATAATGGCAAGCGCCGCCAGAAAGACTTTCAGCGACGCAGGAACTCGGTTCCCAAAGAGCGATAGCACTCCGAGCGCGAATGCAATGTCGGTAGCCGTCGGGATCGCCCAACCGCGGAGGCTTGCTGGCGCACCGGCATTGAAAGCCAGATAGATGAGGGCTGGGGCGAGCATTCCTCCCGCCGCGGCGGCACCCGGAAGGATTCGCCTGCTCCAGGTCGAGAGCTGGCCGTCGAGCATCTCCCGCTTGATCTCCAGACCGACAAGCAGGAAGAACACGGCCATGAGGGCGTCATTAATCCAATGCTGTAAGCTCAGTGGACCGATATAGAAGTGAAGGGCATGGAAATAGGCTTCCGCCAGCGGGGAATTTGCAACGGCAAGCGCCATCGCCGCGGCAGCCATAAGAACGAGGCCACCAGATGCCTCGCTATCAAGAAATCCGCGCAGAGTAGATTGAATGCGACCGGTCGCGATCGGCAAGGACATGGTTGCGCGCTCCCTTGTGGAAGGTTGATCTTTGTCTCCGTCGATTTCGGGAAGCCCGCGGCGCACGCAGCACACGCCATCTTGAAAGGGGTACACAAAAGCAGCACGGATTTCCAGAGCATACCCACGTCTCGCAACACTCGACAGCAGATGGGCATCCTGCCTCGATCAGCGCTTCTCGAAATAGCAAGATGAAACTGGACTACCCGCGAGTTATCACCCTGGCGGACCTGCAATTCGCCAGGAGGCAGAACACAGAAAAAAGCCCGCTCCAGCGGGGGAGCCAGGAGCGAGCCAGATGCCTTTGGCGTTCGACCGCCTAAGGAAGCGCTTCAGATTAAACTCTCGCTCATGCGATGTAAATTATCGGCAGCTCCTATGGGTCCGAAAGCACCCTCGAGAGCTGATCCTCGATTGGCGCGGTCGTCGTTGAACCCCCTGACGGAAATGTGGGGCTGGGCTGCATGCCCTCATCCAACGCATCAAAGCGACGATGTCCGGCCCGAGGGACGGCAAGCCTAAATCGAATGCGTCGAACTGAGCCTCCGTGCTTCGGCACTCCCGCGGTCTTGCCCACGTTCGACACGTTGCAATTGGGGGTGATCTTGGGGCGCGATGGCGCTAGTAAAGGACAACCCCGCCCCGTATCGCCGAGCCCCGACATGCCATCCTATCGATATTCCAAGCTCTTTCGCCGCTCCCGCGTCTTATGGGGCTCTTTCTCGCTTTGGCAGCCGAGGCTGGTGTTTTGGTGCGGGGCATTGGCAATCGGGGTGATCAGCGTCGGCTTTGCGAAGCTTGCGGATCTGGCGCAGAAGGGCTTCGGGTCTCTCACCTCGTCCGGTGAATGGGCCTTCCTGCTGCCACTTGCGCTGACCCCGCTCGGCTTCATGCTGTCGGCCTATCTGGCGGCGACGCTGTTTCCGAACTCGCAGGGCAGCGGCATTCCGCAGGCGATCGCCGCGCGACATCTGCGGGACGAAGAAGATCGGACGCGGCTGCTATCGCTGAAGATCGCTTTCGGCAAGATTGTGCTGACGGTGCTCGGGCTATTCTCTGGCGCCTCGATCGGCCGCGAGGGTCCGACCGTGCAGGTCGGCGCGTCGATCATGCTCGCCGTCGCCCGGTTCAGTGGCATGGCGCAGGCGCGCGGGCTGATTCTGGCCGGATCGGCGGCGGGCATTGCGGCCGCCTTCAACACCCCGCTTGCCGGTATCGTCTTCGCCATCGAGGAGATGAGCCGGACCTACGAATCTCGGGCGAACGGGCTGGTGCTCACGGCAGTCATCCTCTCTGGTCTCGCGGCTCTTGGGCTTTCTGGAAGCTACAATTATTTCGGCATGGCATCGGCTGCCCCCACCGAGCTTCGCGACTGGGGGCTGGTTCTGATCTGCGGCATCGGCGGTGGTGCGCTTGGAGCGGCCTTCAGCGGTTTCGCGTTGCACTTCGGCCAAAAGATCCGCCGCTGGGCGCAACCACAGCCGCTGAAGCGCATGCTGGCGCTTGCGGGCATCTGCGGACTGGTGATCGCAGTCATCGGCGTGGCGTCGGGAGGCACGACTTTCGGCACCGGCTACGAGCAGGCGCGAGCTGCGGTCGAAGGCAATGCCCTGCCTCTGCTCTTCTTCGTTGAAAAGCTCGCCGCCAGCTTCTTGTCCATGCTGTCAGGTATTCCGGGCGGCATCTTTGCGCCGTCGCTTGCCGTCGGCGCCGGTTTCGGCAGCACCGTCGGCTCCCTGCTCGGCACCAGCATCGCACTGGCGGCTATCCTCGGCATGGCCGGCTATTTCGCGGGCGTCGTGCAGGCCCCGATGACGGCCTTCGTCATCATCCTGGAAATGACCGGCGACCATCAGGCAGTCATCCCAATCATGGCGGTGTCGATGATCGGCTACGTGACGTCGCGGATCCTATCGCGCGAACCCCTCTACCACGGTCTTTCACGGGTCTTTATTGCGGCGGCGATCCGGGCGCGGCGTGTTGTCGAAAGGGAATCGGAGTAGCGTGCCTACACGGACGAGCGACGAACCTGCGCGGCTATCTCGCTGACCGGCATGCTCCCGGCGTCGAAACGCTTCTCGGGCTGTGCTCGATCCGTCCACCGGCATCGCGGGGTCGACGAAGGGAGGCGTGAATAGTCGGTTGGCATCGCGAACATCAATTAGGGAGGAGCACGGAATGAGACGAGCGGCCAGTTGTTCATGCGGCCAGCTTTCGATAATCGCCGATGGAGAACCCGTCAAAATCTCCGTCTGCCATTGCCGGGCCTGCCAGCGTCGCACCGGCAGCGCGTTCGGAGTGGCCGTCTTCTTCCAAGCGAATCAAATGGAGACTTCCGGAGCATCGAACAGCTACGTCCGGTCGGGCGACAGCGGGAGATCGATCGAGTTCAGGTTCTGCCCTGCATGCGGTTCGACGGTTTTCTGGATGCCGGAGTTCAGGAAAGGTCTCGTCGCGGTCGCTATGGGATGCTTCGCCGACCCCTCCTCGCTAGCGCCGACGCAAAGCGTCTACGGGGAAAGTCGCCTGGGGTGGGTATCGCTCGATTTCGGTTAGGCAAAGGCGCGTCGGCAGTGGGGCCTCTTTCTCCAGGCGATTTCCGAGGGCCGCCCTCTAGTTTGTGATTTCCTCGCGAGCAAGAAAACCATTAATATCCCGGCATGATATTTTCAGCGTCCGCGATAGGTTTGAAGCTGTTCGGGCTCGTGAGCCTTGCCTTCCACCGACGTCCTGAAGCGACATCGACGGAAGCCAGCGAAGATGTTGTGGTAAGTCTCCTGCTCGACGAATGGTGCAGGCATTCGGCAACGAACCGAAACGATCCGAACTCCTACGCCACCATCCGGAGGATCGTCGCTCTTCGTGCGGTGGGTAAGACCGTGGACGAAGTCCGGTCCGAGATTTTCACGGAAGCCGCAGCCGAAGAGGCAGACTAGGGAGGAATATTCACAGGTTCAATCTCGTGGATCATCAGGCCGCCTCGATCGATTCGGACACGTCATCATAGTCACGGGCCACAGCGCTCGAAGCTACATTCTACCAGCCCCTCCGCGTCGACAGTGCGAAGCTCTGCATTACGCCGCCAGCCGGTGAAGATGCCGGCCATTCCCTTCAAGGCTCACGTCCAAATGATCTGTGTCACGTGGCAACGCTTCGGATTCGAATCTTTGAAACACGACAGAATTTTCTAGTGAGGTCACGAAATTGGCACAGTTTTTTTAGCAACATCGAGAGAATATGGCTCGCGAGCTATCCGTCGACGCCGTTGCGACCCAACACTTACCGCATCGGCTCAACTTGCAGACCGTTCTCCTATTGTGTGCCGCTGTTCATGTCACATCATGACATTTGAGAAGGACCATTCGCATGCCTCGATCGGGACGCCGGACTTCTGGCCTGACTGACGACGTCTATGAAGGCCTGGCGGGATTCCGGCTAGCCATGAGGCGGTTTTTGTCGTTCAGCGAGGCGGCCCTTGCCGAGGCTGGTGTCACCTCGCAGCAATATCAGGCTCTCCTGGTCGTGCGCACGGCGTCGGGCTGGCAGATCAGGCTTCGCGACCTCGCCGAACAGATGCTCATGCAACACAACAGCGCCGTCCAGCTTGTGGATCGGATGTGCTCGGCAGGCCTGGCGGAGCGGATACCCGCAGAAGATGACAAGCGCAGCGTGCTGATCGGCCTGACGACGAAGGGTGAGCTGACCCTTGAATCCCTGGCGAAGGTTCATGTTGAAGCAATGCTTGCGCACGAGCCGCTGCTGGCTGAATCCTTGTCTCGGCTTCGTCAGGTGACGGAACTGGCCTGACCGTCACTCACCATTTCTTGATCGCGACGCGCTTGACCTCCGAACGCCCTATTGTATCATGGCGTGATATAAAAGGAGGAGAACAGCTATGCAAAGCGGCGAAGGTGGCTGGTCCAACTACCGACCGTCCAAGACCCTATGGGCCTGGTCCATCGTCGGGGCCTCGGCATTGACGATGGCTCTTGGCTTCACCTGGGGAGGATGGACAACGTCGGGAAGGGCCAGGGTGATGACCGACATCGCCGTCCGAAACGCGAAGGCGGATCTGGTCGCGGGCATCTGCGTCCATAACTTTGTGACGGCGAAGGACGCACAGGAGAACCTTAAGGCCCTGCAGGCGAAGTCGTCATGGCAACGTGACGACTTCATCACCGATGGAGGCTGGGCCAAAATCGCGGGGATCGACGGTAATATCACGAACGCGGCGGACGCCTGCGCCGACCAACTCGTGAAGATGAAGGAACTGCCGCAATCGGGAGGAGATGCGGCAGTCACCGACAGCTAGAGTTCAGGCCGGAAGTGATGAGTTATCTGGCCCTCGCGAGGCCCGTCCGAAATGATTTCGGGCGGGCCATTTTCACGATCTGAAATCGCCAACAGCCTCCGAATCTTTCAATGCCTGCAGAACCTCTCTGGTCATGAGGTGTGCGGCCATCAGGACCGCAGGCGACAACGGTCTGCCGTCGCGCGCGTCCCGGCATATTTTCAGAAGGCCCACCAACTCGATCGGGTTCTCGATGAATCCGTCCAGCGCGTCTTCAAGATCCTTGGGAAACTGCGATCCGACCTGGATCGCGAGCTCGCCGTCCTCCCTTAGCACTCCCCGACTGATCAGAATCGTTTCAAGCCGCCCTATCCAATGACCGAGTTCGGCGCGTCTATCGATCATGTCGTCCCCTCCCTAGCCTGTTCAAACGAAGAGCCGCATTCCTCCTGGCGGGACGCCTCTTTCGCCTTCGCGGATTGTTCTCAGATATTCGAGAACGTCCCGGATCAAGTTTGGATGGGCGGGTTTCGATATCAGGCCGATAACCTTTGAAAGATCGGTTTCAATCAGTTCGGGGCTTCCCGTGACCATGACGACCGCGACGCCGAAATCGCTCGCGAGATACTGCCCGATCCGCGGACCGGTCGCTCCGTCTCTCAGATTGACGTCTACCAAGGCAATCGTACTGAAGGCAGCGAACTGCTGCACGGTCTCAAAGCTGTCGGCTATCCCGGAGATCTCATAGCCAAGTGTCATCAGAATATCCTCAAGATCAGACGCGATCAGCATGTCGTCTTCGACAATCAGTATTTTCTCCCCAGCCACCAATTTCCCTCCTTCGTTCATGCTGCATTCATGATTGACAATATGGGCGAACTGTCAAAGAATGTCACCACATGATATAAGGAGCGAGCCCATGACCAAGACCGCCTTCCTCTCTGCTGTATTTGCCTGCTATGTCGCGGTCATGTTCGCCATCGCTTCCATCCCCGGCGAGACATCTTCCGAGGTCTCGCAGGCTCAACAGCTACAGGCGGTGAATTGATCTCTGGCGCAGGGCAGCGAAAATCAACGATGAACTGTAGCGTCGGAGCGTGACCGTGTCCCTTGAAAGCAAGGTTTGTCTGGTGGCCGTCGTGCTATTCGTCGCGGCGATATGGGGCGGAGCGATCTACGCCTTCCTGCAGCTCTGACCCTCACATACATCATCACGTGACATTTTCCGCTGGAAACGGAACCGTTGCGCGCGCCGCTCATTACTCCTGCGAAGGAGATATTCGACATGCAACGCTCGCTGATCCAGCCAGACCACGCCTATGTGTCGCGCGATCCCGGACGACCGCGTTACGTGTCCCGGATCGAAAACGGCATCATCGCCTATCGCCAGTATCTGTTCGGCATCCCCTTCTCCCGAACGGCGACTTTGGACGATTTTGCCAAGTGGGCGCATGAAGACGTCGAACTGAGAGAGCGACGCGACTTATTCCAGCCGCCGCGGCAAACCGCTTGATAACCGGAGAGCGGTTCAATGTTGATGGCGACCCCAGAGTAAAAAAACCGTTCTCTACCGAGAAACATGAATTGAAGTGCGCCTGCGTTGCCGGTGGCGATGGCATTGTGGATGATCACGAAAACCTTAGCGCTGTGACAACGATGAAAGGGCTGAAATGCACGCCGAACAAGACGAGTCCTTTTACAACGTCCGAAGCCTACGTCTGCGCTATGGCCTTGGTCGGCACGAGGCGGAACGAGTTCTTCAGCGGTTTGGCACCTCTAAAAAAGAACTGGATCTGCTCCTTTCGGCCCGTGGCAGGACTCCCAGGCATCGCCCGAAGGAACTTGCGACACCCGAGCAGAGAGCCCCGTTTGGAATAGGCTGAACACGCCCCTCACTTGCAGTGGGCAACGCCCTCTAGCGCCGCTGTCACCCCTCTCAGTGAATAGGTATAGGTCGTACGAGTGCCTCGTGCCGACGTCGCATGCAGGGTCATTTGGCTGCCGGACCGAAGTGCATCGACGAGTTCCGGTTCGAGAGCGGCGTCCGAAACCCAGGCGGCTTTGTCCTTAACGAACATTTTGAACGTTTTGTCCCCAATTGAAACCTGCACTGTCGAGTCAGTTTTCAATGCGTATCCGAGGATGGCTTCGGGTTCATTACCGCCCCCCTTCTCCGCCGGCGCAATCAGGAAATAGTTTTTTCCATGGTCCACATTGACGGGAGCAGATTCCTTCGGCACCGAAAGCGCATAGCAAACCCGAGATCCGTTTCTCGTAAAGGAATACACGCCCCAGTCACCGCTCTGAGACACCATCCTAGCAGCAGCATGGGCGGTCAACGGGATTGATGCAGCGACAGCAACGCTGGCAAGCTTCTTCATTTTTTTCCTCTTCCTGAAGTGTCGAAGTCAACGCTCGCGGCTCGGCCCTAGCGCGGGTTGGTTGCGCGTTTCCCGCGCAAGAACCGGACCTCTTCGAAGGTGATGCACCCGCTCACGACGTGCCCCTCCCAGACTCGGTTTCCAAGCTGGCAGGTGACCATGAGGCCTTCGCTCTCACCGACGGCAGCGGTTGAGGAAACCGTGACGAGATTCTGGGTGCGATATCGTTGGAACTCTCTCGTCGTGAGGCCCAGACGGTCGGCAAGCACTTCGTCTGAAGGTAAGGATTTGGGGTTCGGGACGTCGGACATGTTGAAGGTCGAGCTCGGGTCGCATCAATATCATGACGTGATATAATTCATTCCGGACTGGTGGTTCAACCCCTTGGCTTAAGGAAATGGTTATATGCAAACAGGTCGCAATGACCGCAATTGGGGTGGATGCCTTCTACGCATCGGTCGAGCTGCGTGACAATCGGGAGCTGCGTGGCATGCCTGTTGCCGTCGGCAGTCCTGCTGCCCGAGGGGTGGTTGCGGCCGCCAGCTACGAAGCCAGAAAGTTCGGCGTTCATTCCGCCATGCCTTCGGTGACTGCGCAGCGGAATGGCCGGCCAGTGCCCTTCATTCGGAACAAGGTCTCAACAACTGCCGCATCTCCAAGCCGGATAGAAGCTCCCTCTCCATAACTGCCTTGGCGAGCCGCTCGACATCGGCACGCCTATCTCGCACTATTTCCTTCGCGCGTTCGAGTTCGGCGTTCAGAAGCTTCTCCACGCGTTTGCGCAGGACAGGATCGGAGCGACGCAGCTTCTCGAGATCCTCTGAAGTTCTCACGTAGCTGTAGGAAAGCCCGTACCCCATGCCCAACGTGGCCTCCATAACCGTTGCGATATCAGCAGCGCGATGGAGATCTGAGCCGTTCATCCCCCCCGAACCGTCTGTCAGAAATCCTAGGATGACCTCTTCGGCTGCCCTGCCCCCGAGAATCATGGCGATCTCATTCGCGTAGGACTCCCGTGATCTCTGGAGCGTTTCGGCAAGCCGCCAGGCAACATGCCCTGCGCTGTCGTCGCAGGGCGACAACTCACGCACCACCGTGATCACCGCGATTTCGCCGTATGCCAGCTCTGTCCCGACAACGGCGTGCCCGGCCTCGTGCACGCACGCCGCACGTCGCGTTGATGGATCGAGAGGCCTCAACGAAGGCGTGACGGCCCGGACGTCGTCGGCGGTAACCGATCGCCGTGCGCGTCTGGCCTGCTTCCGCGCATCCCGGGCGAGCTGGGCAAGAGCCGCGCCGGAGTATCCCCTTGTGGCGCGTGCGGAACGGGCGAGAACATCGGCAGAAATTTCGGTTCCCAGGTGCAGTGTCAAGATGTCCTTCCGTGCGTCGTGGTCGGGAAGCTCGACCTTGATGTGCCTGTCGAGGCGACCAGGCCTCCGCAGTGCGGGATCGATCGCATCCGGGTAGTTGGTCGCAGCGATGACGACGATGCCGTCGCGGCGGGGCGACCCGTCGAGGGCCTCGAGAATACCGTTGACGACCTGAACGCAGTAATTTGCATTGTCGCCGCTGAATTTCGCTCGATCCCCGACCGCATCGAATTCGTCCAAGAAGAGGATGCACGGCGCTTTCGCTGCCGCTTCGCTGAATGTCTTTTTCATGGCGGCCAAGAAATCTCCGAGGTGCCCTTTGGCCTGCCACGTCGCACAGGAGGCACTTACGAACGCGGCGCCGCAGGTCTTTGCAACCGCCTGCGCGAACATAGTCTTGCCGGTGCCTGGCGGTCCGCTTAGCAGGAGGCCGCAATCAATATCGCTCCAAGCCAGCGATCCGTGCGCCCAATCGCGAAGATCCTCGGCGAGGCCCAAAGCCCATTCCTTCGCTTGCCCGAAACCCGGGAGCTCTTCGACGCCGAAGCTCATAGCGGCTAGCGGCAGCCTCTCGGCCTTTGCTCCAGCCGCGTCCGAGAGTCGCACGAGAGCGTGCTGAACGCTTCTGCCCGGTCGAAGTGCCTGGAACATCAAGTCCATGGGATACGACAGCAACATCCTGGCTTCCTCAGCAGTGGTCGGTTCTCCGCGCGAGGACTTGATGGCGGCAACTAGATGAACTGGACGGATCGGCTCGACTTGAATGACTTCATCCAGAGAGACCCTTATTTCGGGAGGAATGGTGACGCCATGAGGTATGAGTAGCACGACGCCGGGCTTCGCCTTTAGGATGTCGGCGGCCTCAAGCCAGTTGGCGTCACCACGGTGGGAGACCTCAACGGTGCACTGCGTGTAAACCTCGGCACGCTTGGTGGACCGCAGGACGCTCCTGAGCGCATCGGCATATTTGGTAACGTCTCTGTCCCGGGGGATGATGAGCCCGATAGATGCCTCCTTCCGGATAAGGGCACCCGCCTTGCGCAGAGCTTTGCGAACGGAATAGGAGCATGCGGTCACCTCGAGAGTCGCCGCGCGTTCGGAAAAATTCATGTTCATGGCAGCTTCCTAGCGCTCGCCGCGTCGGACGACGGTGTCGGGATTGATCAGTTCTTCATCGAGATCGACCGTTAGAATTCGTTGGAGGACAAGCGAGGCCAGGCCTGCCATCGGCGAGATCTCACGAAAGAGGCCAAGCCCTTCGGCCACCGAGAATGAACCAACTTCATCGAGCGCAGCTATCACGCGGATGCGGTCGCCCAGCGGGCAACGATAGTTACCATAGCGCAGGAGATCTCGGGCGTTACGGAGCCGCCAGCCGCCCTCTCTCTCTTCCCGGGTGATGAAGCGGTGCGAATACCCCATGGAAGCCGCAGCGTCACTGATCGCGAAGTCGCCGCCTGTCTCGCATGCGTCGAGCAGGCACCTTCGTGTCGTCGAGTAAGTCACGAGGAAATCAGGGATGTGGATTCGATCCAGCACCTTCAACTCAAAAGGCTGGCACGCCCAGGACTCGACCTCCGGATCGACATCAAGGAGACAGCCCACGTCACGCGCAGCTTGCGATCGGAACAGGCGATCGCCGACGCATTTGATGGTTGCCTTTGGAGGAAAGAAGATACGCTCAACGCGCGCACTGGCGCGGCCGCGGGTATGGAAACTCTCGGAACTCATGACGATACCCAGACACGATTGAAGGAATGCCGCCCGGCGGCGGTTCGATCAGCGTTGGTATTGTCGTTGTTGGAGCTTCATGATCGGAACATATAGAGAACACTTAAGCCGGCGTCAAACGGAATCTTGGGTCGGCCTTTGAGCAGAACGACTTCACCGAACTGAAAAGAAGCGGCTGGAACGCGGGCGACCGATCTCACCAGCGGCACATCTCCGGCTGACCGCAAATCAAGTCCAAGGGGCCCCCGTCGAAAGAAGATACATGCAGTCAGCCGGTCGGAGGCGGAACAGCGTCGCCGCGGTGCTTGAGCGTCTCGCGGTTCCGGCCCGCGCCGATCACGATGCGCGCGCCGCGGTAGGGCGTGAAGCCAACGTCGTCGAGCGCCTCGCCAAACGTCTGCTCCTTGGCCGCGTCGAGCAGAGTCGCGAGATCCTTAACGGAGATGATTACGGCGGCGTCTTCGGTGCTGCCAATTATCTGAGGCACTCCCTCTCGCACGCGCCTGAGGACGCCGCTCAGGCCGTCCTTGGCCTTCCGGACGGTCAGGGTGCCGCCGGCAACCTCGACCAGCGTGCGACCGAGACCCTCGACGAAGTCGTTCTTCGAAGCGGTGCGCATCTCTCTGACTTGCTTAAGAACGCGTACGTCCATCGTCCTAGCTCCGTTTCAGAGCTAGACAATACTGTGGCCACGCAAGTGGTTCAAGCTCCTGTGGCCACGCATGCTGACAATCAGGTTCGAACATCAACATAGAGTTTTGCGTTGGCGAGCGCCCTACTCTGCGTCCGCAGTTTCCCGACCTGAATACCGATCCTGCTCGCCTGCATTCGAACCATGCGCCACCCCGCCATAGAATCCACTGGTGCGGGTTCGGGTGGAAGTTTGCCACCTCCGGAGTTTTGCTGACAGTGATAAACCTCAGGAACGCCGCGACGGACTGCTGGAAGCGCAAGCCGCAGTCAATGGCGTTCATTCATCGACGCCGTCTTCAACGAGGAATTTGATGAAACTGGGTTTCGGTTGAGGATTCGTGTGGGAGACGATGAAGAACCCGTTCAGTGGGTCAACAATCCTCTGAGGTCCATTTGTCCTGGCGGCTTCAAGAAGCTTGAGCATATTGAGTTCGGCTTCTTCTATGGTCCATTCGTTGGCTTGGCGCGGCATCACTTACGAATCCTCTCTCGGCTTGAGGATAGATCATCTCCTCTTGTGCCGCTAGGCGGTTAATCCTTCGTAAACCATCTTCCGGAACGATCGCATGAAACGCTCCCGGGGAAAGGACATGCATATCCTGCTAGATACAAGTGTCCTGAGTGAGGCCAGGGGGCCGAAACCTGTCGAGGAAGTGAAACGATTTCTGGCATCCCTCCCGGACAGGATCGTAGCAGTTCCAGCACCGGCGGTTTTCGAACTGGAACGCGGGGGCCAGATGCTGAGCAAGATCAACCCGGAACGCGCGAGACCCCTTCTCGCCTGGTTGGATCGAATGCTGGAAACGAACGTGTACATTCCTCAGATGGATTCCGCTGTTTCCCGGCTGATCGCGCAGATGGCGATAGTTCCCCGATTCAGACGGTTCTGGGCGAGCAGTGATCCCGATGACGATCTGAGGTTCGGATGTGATCCCGCTATAGCAGCGATCGCCATCCGCTATGGGATGCCGATAGTGACCCGAGACATCCTTGATTTCATGTTCATCAATGAGGAGTTTCCACTTCCAGGCCTGTACGAACCCGTCAAGCGCAAGTGGTTCGTGGAACCTGCGGATCGATGGGACTTCGAACCCAGGGACGGAGCGACGAACTGTCTGGTGTTTCGATGATTGGACGTCGCCGCCAAACTGTGGTGCCGTCGCCCGGAAGAAGCGCGCTCGCAGAAGCCCTTTGCCGGTGCACTCAACCGGAAGTGCGAAGATCGCCGAGTTTCAAATGCCGCTTGGAACCAGATCAGACGCAGCTCAATCCGCTAAAAGAGGGCGGATAGGAAAAAATGTTGCTGTTCCTATCACTTTTTTCACTGCGCAGAATCCGTGTCAAACCGGGACCGGAAATTTACAAATCATGGCCAGGCAAAACGAAATGCCCGGGACCATGTTGGTAAACAAATGGAAAACACACATGATATTAACTATAATTGTAACTATTTCTTCGGATTTTATTTACGTTTTATTAAGGAAAATCAGGGCCTCGAGCCCCGAAAGACTGGAACCGCACCATTTACAAGTTTGAAGGCCTGTGTATTTTCAGTCCCGTCGATCCAATTCGGGTCACCCATCAAGGAACTGCAAGACATGCAACAAGTCACATCGACATATCGGGCTCGGAAGGGCCAACAAGCCGCCTAAGGCATCGATGCGACTTCGGTGACCTCCTGGAGGCCACCCTTCCCTCAGCAAGACCATTTAGTTTTGAAAAATGAGGAACAGCATGTCCAAGAAAGACCCCCTCCAGCACATCCACCACGCGCGACAATGATGTCGCTGTGTCGTCGCCGCCGGTGACGACACCAAGTTCTGTCGAAGCCTGCTTCGCCGGAACTTTCCGGTTTCTCCGGAAGACATCCGAGCCGAGGGCCTCGCATTGAGGCTTGAGGATGCTGGTCCTTAGGATCGGCACTCGGATTGGGCGTCTACATGCCCGCTTCGACTAGCATGTCTCACCGCCCAACGGGCGCGAAGGACCGCTGCTGGCCTCTTCACAGAATCGAACGAAAGGAACTGCGCGATGACGCAGAACGATGACGCACGCCTTCTGTTTGGCGACCGCATTCCGGAACGCTTCATTCCGGAGCTTCGTCGATGGTCGCGAGAAAAGCGCTGGGGCTACTTCACGAGGAACGAAATCGACTTGTTCCGGATCGCCGCTGTCGCCTACGCAGATGCAGCTCGACCGAGCGTCGGCCAGATCTACCGGCTGTTGTGCGCACTTGTCGACGAGGACGCGGAACGGAACAGCGTGCCGGTCCGCAAGCCGTCGCTCACCACCTTCCGCCGCATCGTGAAGTCCATGCCGGACGAATTCGTCCGGCACATGCGCTTCGGCCGGCTGCGGCGGGTCCACACCTTCGATCTCGTGTCTTCTGCCGCGCGGGCCCTCGAGATCAACTTCAATTGACCTAATCGAACCCACAAGAAAGGAAAACGCCATGAAACCGCCTGTCCTCCGCACTCCCAAGATCAACCCGCTCATCGAGAGCACCTTCCAGCAGATCGCTGATCACTGGGACGAGCAGCGCCGCATCCGCGAAGAGATGGGGCATTCAGAGGTTGAACGTGAAGTTCTCGAGGAGGCTCTTCAGGCTGCCCGCGACATCCCCGGAGCTGAGCGTGAAGTCTGGGACTGGATGTCCAGCGCCATTAAGGAGGTGAACCTGAGCTTGGCCTCCATGGATGCCCCGCCGCTGCGGTGCGTTTCCTACGAGACCTTCCTCGCGTTTCTGCGGGTCGAGGCGAGCGACGCCGAGATCCACTGACCACCTAAACGCGCCGCCACCTCGGCGGCGCGTACTTCCTACCGTCATAAAACAGGAGAAGACCATGAAGTACCACAATGCCATCGAGCTTATCCAGGACGCGATCGACGTTCTCGGAGACACGCTCCAGTATCCTGATGTCCAGCGGAAGCTCGGCCTCGAGGAACTGCGACAGCACGCTCTCGACGACGTACTGTATCTCGCCGCGAAGTGCCCGGATCAGGAACACGCGCTCTGGAATGGTGCGATGTCAGCTTTCGGCGATCTGAACCTGCAGCTCGCCGAACTGAATGTGGCCCCGCTCGGGATTCCGACTTACGAGGCCTTCCTGGAAATGCTCGAGGACTGGCGTGTCAGTGACACCATCGCTTCGCCTGAAGACGTCAGTCTGGGTGACGGCGCGCCTGGAAGCGACTTCTTCCAGACTCTCCTGGATTCCGATCTCAATCAGATCGAGCAGGCCAACCGCGTCATCGCGCGCATCGCCGAGCAGAAGCATCGTGAGCGTCTGGCGCGCCAGCCAGCACCCAGAGCAGTTGAGGTCAAAGCCGAGGACAAGGGTCTCATCGAGAATTCGGTGCGCCTCGCCTGCCGCGTAGAGGGTTTCGAACACCTCGTTTTCGAACTGCTGCTCGTCGAGCTTGGCGAAAAGAATTCGTGGCGCTTTGACGGGGCCGCAGAGGAAGCATGGCGCTTGTTCTTCACTGACGAGATCGCCAAGGCGCTCATCGAGGAGGCCGCGTGATGACGAACGCAGGTGTCGGCGCTCTGCGCCGAGCACATTTACAAACTTAGAGCTTCCCGCATAGCGGGCTGCCCCTTTCCGAAAATCAAAGTTGCCGAACGCGGTGTTATCGCCACCGCGGCCGGACCTGCCATGCCGATTTTTCACGACAGCCAAAGGAGTATCTCGTGCGTCGCGAACATCTCATCAAGCACCACCTGGTCCGCGTCCGCCTCGGCGACAAGATCGACTACACCATCCCGGCATCGGCCACCTACGGGAAGCCGACGGAAGCCATCGAGTATCCGGAACCGCTGCCTGCCAATGGTGACCGTACACCCGCTCCCAAGTCGCCGATCAATTATCGCGGCACCCTGGTGGCGAACAGCAATGCTCCCCGTGTGCTCACCTTTGAAAGCTCGGTGGAACGCAATGCCGCGCTCATTCTTCAGACCAACCGCGACATCGTGGAACTGCTGACCCAGCAGCCGACGTGCCACTTCACAGACGTCTACGGGATCCGCCACGCGCACACCTTTGACTTCTGTGCGCGCCTCAGGAACGGCAAGCGTCTCGGGATCGCTGCGAAGCCGATCATGAAACTGATCGAGACCAACCTTGTCGGCACTCTGTTGCGCATCAAACAGCAGGGTATGAACGGCCTCTTGGACGACGTGAACTTCGTCACCGAGACGTTCGCCTCCGACGACGCCGCGCACAATGCACGCGAGATCCTTCTCTCGCGCCGCCTCCGCAACGAGGAAGAATATCAGGCGACGCTCGAGGTGGTGAAGGGGGTCCGTGGTCCGGTCACGTTCCGTGCCCTTTTCGTAGGCGCCGAAGTCCCCGCTCATCGCCGCACTGCCCTCTGGTGCCTCATCGACGAAGGTCTCCTGCGCCCTGCCGCACCCGGACGCATCGAAGACACCACCCTCATGATCGTCACGCTCTAACAAAGGAGAACAGAGCAATGAACATGTACAATCCCTACGCACTCGCCACCCGTAACGCAGCGCCCATGTTCTGGTTGGGTGACGCCAAGTCCGTCAAGATCGACAACGTCGACTATACGGTTGTCCGCCAGACGGCGGACTACAGCGAACTCCGCAACAAGGACGGCGTCGTCCAGCAGTTCTCGCATGCCACCATGTACATCCTCCACCTCGACAACAAGGTCGAGGTGGATCGCCAGGGACTCGAACTCTCGCCGCTCAAGCTCGGGCGCGACATCGTCGATGTCCCTGAGGACCAGGCCCGCCGCGCCCTCGTCTACGCCGACGCCTTCGACTTCGTCATCACACTCATCGGTAAGAAGGATCCGCGTCTCGCTGAGATGGGTTGGAGGCGCAAGGTTACGCTGGGTCACGACTGCCTGGATAAGTACGTCCTGCCGCTCGCCCGTCAGCACGTGCTCTTGAAATGGACCTCCAAGAAGGCAGGCAAGAAGAACACGATCGTAGCGCTTCCGAATGCTCGCCACTTCCGCCGTCTCTACAATCTCTACATTGAGGGCGGCTGCGATCCGGCCGTGCTGGTGAGCCGTCGCAAGGGGCCCGGCTCTTACTCGAAGGCCCATCCGGCCGACCTCCGCCTCTGGACGGAGTTCTCCCAGAAGTACGCCACCGACAAGCGTCCCTCGATGCGCTTCTGCTTCGGCTTGCTCCAGGCTGAGATCAAGAAGCGCAACGAGGCCTGCCCCAAGGGCGGCCACCTTTACAAGATGCCTTCCCGCAATTCGTTCGAGGCCTTGATCAAGGGCATGGGCGAGTACTTCCTTCACGCGGCCCGCTTCGGCGAGGACGCAGCGAAGAAGAAGTTCGCTCCCGTTCGCGACGGCCTGCAGGTCTTCGCACCCGGCGAGCGCGTCGAGATGGACGAGTGGAAGGTAGACCTTCACGCCTGGTTCATCCTCACTCCGGTCTGGTTGACGTTGACGGAGAAGCAGCGCGAGGCACTGACGAAGGTGCGCGTCTGGGTCACCGTCGCTATCGACGTTGCAACCCGCTGCATCGTTGCTCTCCGGTTCAGCACCCGCGCGAACTCCTCACATTCGTCGATCGCGGCGCTCGAAATGATCGTCACCGAGAAGGAGCACATCGCGGAAGTAGCGGGCGCAGAGAGCCGTTGGATCCATTCATTCGTTCCCCGTGAGCTTGTCACCGACGCTGGAGCGGGATTCATCGACACCGGCTTCCGTCAGGCCGTGGCAGCGCTCCACTGCGTGCACACGATCCCGCCGGCAGGCATGGCGTCGGCACGTGGCACCATTGAATCCGTCTTCCGTTCGTTCGGACAGAAGTTCCTCGCCTACTTCGATGGCCGCACGTTCTCCAGCGTCTACGCCAAGGGTGACTACGATGGCGAAGGAAACGCCGTTCTCAACGTGGACGAAGTCTGCCGCTTCCTGACCCGTGCGATCGTCGACATCTATCACCACCAGCCGCATTCGGGTCTTGGTGGAGAGACGCCGGCTAATGCTTGGATGCGCTTGTCGCGCGAATACGCCATGCTCCCTCCGCTGAGCCAGCGCCAGCGCCGTGTCATGTTCGGAACCGTCATCAAGCGAAAGGTTTCCGCCCGCGGAATTGTCTTCCTTGGTATCCACTATCAGTCACGCGAGCTCGAACGCCTCTGGGCGGAACGCGCGGCCTTGCCGAATTCCCCGAGCGTCGAGGTGAAGGTCCGCATCGACCGCTTCAGCCTGCGGACGATCTCCTTCCACGACGGCTTCAAGTGGCGTGACCTCACCGCGGAGCATCTGCCGGAAGGCGTCAGCGTGTGGGAGTGGACGGAGGCGATGACCGAGCTTTCGAAGACCCACGCGAAGAACGTTGAGATCAATCTCTCCACGATGCTCAAGGCGATCAATGATCTACGCGAAGCCGGCATCGCCGCAGCAGCCCGTGCCGAACTCGGAACCGACATCCCTAGCGAAGCCGCCTATCGCAAGGTCGAACACGAGCGCTTTGCTCGCGAGATCACGATGGACGTTCTGAGCGGCAAGGAGCTTGCGCCGCTGGCGATCGCCCATGACCCGCTGACGACCTCCATCGAGGAGTTTCGCTTCCTTGCACGCAACAAGAAGGAGGTCGACGCCTACCTCGATGATACGAAAGCCGCCCCGGAACTGGAAGAGTCCGGCCTCGGATATGGCGGTGAGCAGAGCGGGTTCTCGTTCTCGATCGAGGGCTGACGTTTCGCAGAAAACGGCCCGCGCCCCTTGATGCGCGGGTCAGACCACTATCAACCCAGGAGAAAAATCATGGCCCTTGCGCCCGTAGTATTCCGCCGTCTTCCCGCCACCGCGTTCGCGACAGCTCTCAGTAAGAGTACCGCGACCCCACGCCTCGCACCTTCATCGAGGCACCAGCGCCGTTAGCGCTGGCAAGCTTCGTCGAGGTTGCGAAGACCTCCCTCGACAATTCCGGCTGCCGCGCCTCTCGCGCCGCTTCCTGACGAGCCACCTCTACTGAAGCAAATCCAATCCTACCAACTCCACAGGAGCACCACCATGACTACGCAGTCCTCTAACAATACCGCACTTGCCTCTGTCTCCAACGACGGCCCGCTCGTCTCGCCCGCCATCGAGACCGGGACGCCCGTCATCGACGACGGCATGCCGCAGTTCCACGAAGCAGCCCTCGCCCTTCTCGCGACCCTGAGCCCCGAGAGACGGATGAGTGCCGAGCGCCGTGGCAAAAAGCAGGCACGGTACGTGACGATGCCCAAGGACGCATTGATCGCAAATGGCATTGATGAGCTTTGCGAAAATGCCGCGGCCGCAGCGTTCGGGGAGTCCGGCAAGCGGCGAGCGCTGTTCCTGATCGGCGAGTCCGACAGCGGAAAGACCCGCGCAATGGAATTCCACATTCCCAAGCGCAAGGAATTCTTGCCCTACCGACGTCCTTCGGGAGAACTGGTAACGCCCTTCGTCTCGTTCGAATGCCCACGCCCCATCACGTTGAAAGGGTTCGCTCGAAAGGCACTGGAGGCATGCGGCTACCCGAACGTCTCCCACAAGCTCACTGAGCAGGAATTGTTCGACCTTCTGAAGGCGACCATTCGGAATAACCGCATTCTTTTCATGCACATCGACGAGATGCAGCATGTGATGAAGGGGACGACGACGAACGAGATCCAGAACGTGTCGGACATCATCAAGAGTCTCCTGCAGATCCCCGGATGGCCCTTGCACATGATCCTTTCCGGCGTGCCGTCGCTCGGTCTTTTCCTTTCGCCCGAGGATGGCGACGCCCAGCTCCGGAATCGCAGCTTCGTAGTGGAACTCAAGCAGATGACCCGCCCGGATGCCGAGGCACTGCTTGCCCTCCAGCAGCACATGGTGAGGGACGAGGGCGTCTTGCTCGGCGAGACGGACTCGATCGACTTCGCGCACAGGCTGATCCACGCCTACCAGGGTGCGTGCGGAACCATCATCCAGGCCATCCAGGGAGCTACCGAGCGCGCTCAGACCGAGCATGAAAACGAGCCTGCCGGGACCGCATCAGGCCCCGCGGTGAAGATCAAGCACTATGCCGCCGACTATGCCTTTAAGTTCGGCTGCCGACCCTCCGCCAACGTGTTCTTGGTCAACGACTGGGAGAGGGTCGATCCTCGCCAGTCCCTGGCCCACGTTATCGCGAAGGCACCGCGCGAGACCAAGCCCTCAAGATCCAGGAAGAAGGAGGCCTGAACATGGCTCGTCTCGCACATGTGCCCATCCTTGCGAACACGGAACCTCTCCAGATGTTCGTATCCAGGCTTGTGGCGGCTAATGCCGCCCCAAGCATCCGCGACTTCCTTCGGCATATGAACTTCCGCCAGGATCACCATCTACTGCACCCCCGGACGCTCGACGGGCTTTCCGTTCTCACCGGCATCGACACGGAAACGCTCGCCTCGCGCAATCTTCACGTACGAGGCACCATCGTTGAATACGGCGACCGTGAGTTCAACGGGTGGCATCTGAACCTTAGCAACCCGCGTTTCTGCCCGCGCTGCATCGAGAGCGAGATCCGTAGCGGATACGGACGCTGGGAAGCTCGACCACACGTTCGCTGGGATTGGCTTCTGAGCTTCAACGAGATCTGCGTCAAACACGGCACTCCGATCTTCACGTCCTCTTTCCGATACCCCAAGAGCGACCGTTTCGACTTCGCGATGTACCTCCGCAAGAATAGGGCGGAGGTGGAGCGTGCCATTGCGACGTGCTCGGAGGCTCCGCCTCATGCATACGACCTGTATTTCGCGGAGAGCTTGGCTACCGGATCGGCCCCGTCCATGGAGTTCCTGCATGGGCTGCCGTACCCCATGGCGCAGAAGCTCTGCATCCTCGCTGGACGCACCGAACGATTGGCCAACGATCCCGACCTTAGGTTCACTGGCCGGGTCTCAGTGTCGCGCGACCTCCGTCTGAGCGGGTTTGAGCTGTTGGCGGACAGGCGCAAGCTCCGCGGATGTCTTTCGAAAGTGAACAAGGACTTCATCAGGCGCAACAAATTTTCGAAGGGGTACGCACTTTACGGAGAACTGCAGGGCTTTCTTACAAAGCACGTTGAAGTGCCTGCGCTGCGCCTACTGATCGATTTCGTGCGAGACTGCGCGATGTCGGAGGTACCGATCGGCCCCGAGGATCCGTTCATCGGCGGCGGCGGCACCCGCACATGGCATACCGCGCACACGGCAATGCGTGAAACAGGTATCGACAGCCGGACACTTCGTCGAATTCTCGAGCAGCATGGTGTTCTGAGCACGGCCGATCGTCGAAAATCGGACAACTATGTCATGTGCCGCGTCTCGCACGTCGAGGCAGCCGTAGCCGAGTACCAGGATGACATCGATATCGAAGCGATTACAAGACGGCTGGGCCTGACACTTCCGACAGTGCAGAAGATGGTCAAGGCAGGCTTGCTGACACAGAAGCCGAAGCCCTTGAAGAAGCAGAAACCGAAGTTCTCTCGGAAGGCTGTCGACGAGCTTATGGAAAAGCTGACCGGAGGTCTCGAAGTGCGTGACGAGTCGCCTGACCTGGTGCCGTTGGGAGTGGCTGCCCACAAGGCAGTCTGCTCAATAGTCGATATTTTGGGAGCGATCCTGCAGGACAAGGTGTCGAAAAGATACCTCTCCAAGGACCCCTCGCGTGCTGGCGTCGATCGGCTGCTGGTGGATGTGAAGCAGACAAGAGCCGCCTTCGCGCCGCCATCGCTCGGCGTGAAGTGCCACGAATTCCTGCGTGAACTCGGGCTGACATATGCGGTTGGCAAGCCGCTTTTCTATTCGGGTCTGTTCGAACTGAAGAAAGTCACCCAGAGCTTGAACGGCGTTCCCTACTACGTGGTTGAGCACGAAGCCTACGCTGCGTTTCGCCGTGAATACATCACCCTCTCGGAAGCGTCGGCTGGATGGATGCCGCATCGGAACTTGAAGGTCGCGCTGGAAAATGCAGGCGTTCACCCAGTGCGCGCGATCGGTCAGCGCAGAAACGGAACCCTCTATCGCCGCTCTGAAATCGAGAGCTACAAAGCGGAAACTCGCAAGTCATAATCAGGCAGAATTCTAGTCCAAACCAGGCCCCGGCATCTCAAGCCGGGGTTTTTTTGTGCCTATTCTCCGGAAATTTTCGGAATTCGTGTCGTATCTGACAGGACAGGAATGACATTTTATCGGGTATGATTTGAAAATTATATAATGTTTTCAATGGTATATTTTAAAACCCTGCCTTTTGTGAGCCGCCTGCTCATTGAGAAGCCAGCTTGGGAGAGTCACCAATCCCGGAATCGCCGTCGCGATTGCTGAGTCATTGAGCACACGATTCTGAAGAGCATGCTGTCCGGGCGTCCGTTTCTGGTATTCCACCTCGAACGCCAGATAACAGCAAAGAGGCTCAAGGAGAGAAATCGGCACTGGCTGAACGTCCCTGATGGCGTGGGCAAGACCTGCCAGACGCATGCCGGAGAGCACCCGCATCTATCGCCTGCCGTCGTATTCAGCAGAGCGGCTGCCCATCGATCGCATCGAGCAGAAGGATCGCGAAAATCACGAGAGAGACGGCGAGCGCAAAACGCTGCCGCCAGACGATGCGGCGCGATCCGGCAATCCGCCTCTCGAGGTCAGGCGGTATCCCGTCAGGCTTGCGAAGCTGCATTCGGGACAACAGGTCGTCGACGGCGGCAAGACCGGCCGTCTCGGTCTCGTGGCTCGCCGCGAGCCGAAACAACAGCGCATCGAAGAGGAGATGGATCGCCAGCGCAAGAACAATCACGCAGAAAACGAGCATCAAAAGCCAGCCGAGCGGTGGAGCGAGGCCTCGATATCCCACGGTGACCGGGCCGACAATCAGTGGCAACAGCGCTGTCAGCCCGCAGAAGATTGAATTGCGGCCGAGATTTCGCGCAGCCGCCGAGGCCGTGGTATTCCACTGCGTCATTGCACGCCCTCCGCTATGGCATGGATACTTTCCGCCGGCAGATGAACGCGCCACCCCGCCCGTTCGATCAGCCGCAGTGCTTCGGCTGGATTTTCGCAACGTCGGCTGATGAGCAGCCAGCCCACGATGACGCAGGCGCTCCGCTGGAAACCTAGCGCACAGCAGACGAGGACCGGTCCCTGCTGGCGCGCATCCTCGACGAGGTTCGCTGCGGCGAGCGTCTGGATCTTGTCGAGGGCTGTAAGATCAAGGGTGGGAAAGCTGCACCAGCGCGCGCGTGTCCCGCCGGGGCGCAGAAGTTCGCCGGTAATGTCGATCACCGTGGCAAAACGGTCGGCCTCGTGGCGACGCGGAAAACGACCGAGATGGACGCCGTCAGCGATCACAACAGAAGCCGGCATTCTCCGGGTCCAGAGCCGAATGTTGATGAGAGCGCCGAGCCGGTAGGGTGCCAATAGCCAGCGGCTGGCAAGCGTGGCCCGGCCATCGATGCGTTTCTGGAATATCTGCGGGCCGGCGCCGAAATATCCGACTGCGACGATCGCCAGCGCAACAGCCGGCCAGAGCAACAGAAGCGCTGCGGCCGATAGAGGCGTGCAGAGCGCTCCAAGGCCGAGAAATGCGACGGCACCGCACAGATAATAGATGCCGAGACGGCGCGACTTTGGATCGCCGCTCATCGTAAAGTTCGCGAGAGGCGACCCGGCATCGCGCGGAAAAAGCCAGACGGCAGACAGACCGAGCAGCATGCCGGTCGGTATGTCGATGACGTGATGCTGCCACGTGGTCAACACGGAGACACCGATCAGGAGGCACCAAAGGTGCCAAAGAAGCCGTGCCTTCCGCGGCAACCGGCCGCGCAGATGATCCCAGATCACCACCAGGAGTGCGATATGCAGCGACGGCGCCTGGTTGAACGGCTTATCGAAGCCGCCGAGGACGGCGAACATGAAACCGGGCAGGCCGCTCGTTGCCGGCCGCACGAAAGTCGCTTCGAGCGGAAACGCGACGAAGCAGGCGACGGCTACTATCTGGATCGTCAGATAACGTCGCGCGAGCATATCCACGTCGCGCGGCGTCGTGTTGATGAACAGGCAGAGTGCATAGAACAGATTGATCGACCAATATGGAATAATAGTCCATCCAAGGAACGGAATGGCGCTTTCCCATGCGAAGGCGACGTTCGGCACATGAGCGCGTTGCGATGCCAGCCAATTGGCGCCGCCATAGCTCAGATAGAAGAACGGTCCCAGGAAGACGAGCCAGAGCGCCGCCCGCTTCGGGACCGGTGCTGCCGCGGAAAAAGTAGAACGTGCCCTCTCCACGCTTTGCCCTCAGACTCTCTCGGCCAGCGAGACAGTGAAAATGCCCCATTGATCGATGCGCTGTTCGATCTTGCGGAAACCGGCTGCGGCGACCAGTTGGTCCATTTCCTCTTGCGTCCGCCGTCGCATCACCCACGCCTCGCCGCCGCGGTGGGAGGTCAGTGCGCGGGCGATCATCTCCAGTTGTGGATGCCATGGCTGGTTGGTGTAGACAAGCAGACCACCGGGCAGCATCGCGCGGGCGATCCCGTTGAGCGACGCGGCGATCATCGCATTGTCGGAAAACAGCTCGTAAAGGCCGGAGACGATCGCGAGATCCGGAGCCGGCGTGATTGCAGCCAGCCCCTCGCAGTCAAAGGCATCCTGCTGGCGGAAGCTGACGAAATCACTCAGTCCACGCGCCGCAATGCTCTTGCGGCCGGCATCGACGTTGATGGAGGAATAGTCCTGCAACCGCGCACTATCGGGACGCACGGCAGCTGTCTCGATCGCATCAAGGACATAACGGCCGTGCCCGGCCGCTATGTCGAGCATGTGGGTATTGCGGCCGACTGCTTTCAGGCGCTGCAGCGCGCGGTCGATCAGTTCCTGCAAGTGTAGCTTGCGCTGCCTGATGCCGCGCCAGCCGATCGCATCGAGGAACACCTTGTCGATCAATCGCCCGCCGGGACCGAGCCCGCGCGGCTTGTTCTCGTAGACGTAATCGAGGGTCGAGCCGGAATCAAAACCGGTCTTGACCCCTGTCTTTATGCCTTCAGACACCAAAGCACCGATCTTGATGTTGAGGCGGCTGAGCGCCCAGTAGATGCCACGTGGGGATGTGGCGCCCAGCGGGCTCGCGAGCCGGTCGGCCTCGTCCTTTGTATAGCCCTGGATATGGGCGGTGCAAAGGTTGGCAGGCGCCCGGGGCTCGGCGAAACGCGCGTCTATAAAACGGCGGACTTCGGCCAGGGCAATCGCGCGCTCCTTTTCGCCAAGCGTGTCATGGTAGAAGCCGGCAAGCACATGCCGTTCCTTGATCCGGCTGCCGAGATTTTCGTAAAACCGGTGCTGCGGCGCGTGTCGCACCACCCAGTCGCTGCCGGAGATCAGCAATTGGGTCGGGACGGTGATGGCGCGGGCGTCGCCGACAACGCGGGCTGCCGCCTCATAGAGCTGCAACAGGATGTTGGAGGCAATTGGCCTAGATATCAATGGGTCGGATTCGTACGAGGCGATGCGCTCGGGGTCATGCGTCAGGAACCTCGCCTTGACATAGGAATTGACGAAGAATGTCCCCTTAACCTTTTCCCAGAGTGCAATGCCTTCTTTGGCGAAAGGCACGTAGAGCTTGACGCTGAAGGCCGGTGAGGCAAGCACGAGCGCACGGATCGGCGGCGCATAGTCGTGCACCCAGGTGGCGGCGAGGACCGCGCCGACGCTCTGCGCAATGACGGCGATGTCTTCGACAGCAGTACCGCTTGTCTCGCTGACATGGCGGACGAAACAATCGAGATCATGCGCCGAGGCAGCAAAGGATGGCGAATAGCCGCGCTCTCCCGGCGAGCGTCCATGGCCGCGTGCGTCCCAGGCGTAGAAGGAAAAATCATCGAGGCCGAGCTCGGTGGCAAGGTGGGTGACGCGGCCGCTATGCTCGTGGCCGCGATGGAGAAGAATGATTACGCCCTTCGGGGCAGCGCCCGTCGAAGGCCACGCCCGATAAAAGAGTCGAGTGCCATCATGCGATGCGAATTCGGATTCATGCATTGGTCTGGCCGTCGAGGACGGTTGCCCACTATCGGCAGTTTGCAGCACGGTCTTCTCCAATTCTGATTGGTGGGTGGGTTACAACCATTGGCGGGAACAGTGATTTGCCTGCATTGCAAAAGTCTAGTTGCAAATGTAAGTCCTTTACGAGAACCGATATGAAGTGTGGCTTTCCTCCTAAGTAAGATGATCTGCACCCGCGAGAGGCGGGGATAGACTATTTCGATGCACGAAATTCCAATGAGGTAGCATGTCTGTCTATCAATTGAAGTCCCGATTTCAGAATATTCTTCGCCCTCTGGTGCGTTCCCTCGCGGCGCGAGGCGTCACCGCCAATCAGGTGACTTCAGTTGCCGCCGCCGTCTCGGTTGCATTGGGCTTTTTTCTGAGCGTCGCCCCGCTTCCGCATTGGTTCCTGCTGGTGCCTGTATGGTTTCTCCTGCGCATGGGTCTCAACGCCATCGACGGCATGCTCGCGCGCGAACATGGGCAGAAGAGCATTTTAGGCGCGTATCTGAACGAGATCGGTGATGTCGTGTCGGATGTCGCCCTGTATTTGCCGTTTGCGCTCATCGATCCGAACGGCTTTGTGCCGGCGATGGCGGTCATATTCCTCTCGGCGCTGACGGAATTTACCGGCGTTCTGGGTCAAACGGTCGGGGCAAGCCGGCGTTACGACGGGCCGCTGGGCAAGAGCGACCGCGCGGTCCTTTTCGGCGCGCTCGGCATCTTTGTCGCGGTTGGTGGTACATTTGCAGCATGGACTTCGTGGATCTGGGCGGTGGTGGCTCTACTTCTCATATGGACCACCATCAACCGTATCAGCGCCGGTATTCGCGAGGCGCATACGGTCGCCCGATAGGGAACGGAGCCGATCTGCTGCCGGTTCTTTTATCGGCACATGTGATCCGGAATTGTGTCGAGGCTTTTGCTGCCGGTCACGCGTTGGGCTTCAAGAGTCCGTGACTCTTTTCACAAGGCTGCTCACTGCCGCCAGCTCGCGACATCTCTCGATAATGGACACTGCCTCAGTCCTTCTAACCGCACGTTAAGCCTAGGTTGTATTTTCATCGCCACCCCTTGAAAGCACAAAAGCGGTGCTTTATGTTTTACCTATGGTTATCACAGGTAAGACACCACATCCATCGCTGCTGCGCTACACGCTGGCGCCTGACGACAGTGCCCGGCAGGCGCTGGACGATACCATTGCCGCCTATCTCAGGATGATCGAAATCCTGACTGGCCTCGTCTCCGACAGGACGGGCGCCAATCTCGTCGTGCTGCATGACCTTGCCTATGAAACCGTCCGCGAGCAGACGGGCTTGCCGGCAAGGCTGGTCACGCTCGGCCTTCGCGATTTCGCCGCCAATCGCGGCGTCACCGCCGATCCGCCGCATCTGCCGCTCGATGACAAGCTCTTCGCCATCAAAGGCCCCTCGGACCTGACGATCGCCACGGTGCACGGACGTGTTGCCGTGCCCTTCGATGTCGCGGGTTATTCCAGGGGATGGGAGAGTATTTTTCCGGCCTACCTCGTTGCAGGCCAGAATCGCTACGAGATTCACATCGGCGTTACGCCGAATTCCGCTCGGATGGAGGAAAACATGACGAACGAAGGCATTCTCTCACGCATGGGCCGTCTGATCGCGGGCATCGCGAATGCGGCGATCGACAAGGCCGAAGGCGTAAACAAGATCGCCGTCATCGAACAGGCGATCCGCGAGATCGATGCAGCGGCGGATGAGGCCCGCACCGATCTCGGCAAGGCGCGCGCGGAGGAATACCGCATCCAGAGCCGCAAGGACGAAATCGTCGACGACCTGAACGCGCTCGACCAAAAGATCCGCATCGCCGTCTCGTCAGAGCGGGATGACCTGGCAAAGGCCGGCGTTGCTCGCCAGATCGATCTCGAATCCCAGATCGCAGCGCTCGACAAGGCGCTGGCCGATGCCAGGGAACAGGTGGACGAAGGCCAGAAAGCCTTGCAGGCCGTCCTCGCCACGCGCCGCGAGGCGGACGCCCGCCTTGCCGATTTCAAGCGCAGCATCGCCCGGCATCCCGAACACGCCGCGACCGGCCACAGCCAGCCCGCACCGGGTGCAGATGCTGCCCGCGCTGCCGCGGCAGTCTCCCGGCTGACCGGGGTTCCTACTGGCGAGCATGCCCATAGTTCCGAATTGGACGAACTCGACCGGTTGCATCGCGAACAGGCGATCGAGGCGCGCCTCGCACGCTTCAAGGCGGATAACCGGTAACGCCGATGGCCCTTCTCTTCGCTCCCGAATGTGCTCCCTTTGCCATCGCCGCCGCCGTGCTTGCAGGTCTGACCGCGATCGAGATGCTTGCGATGGTCATGGGTTTTTCGATGACGGAATTTCTGGGAAAGCCGGAGGTTCATGGCCATGACGGCATCCTGGCATACCTGTCCTGGCTCAATCTCGGCGGTGTTCCCCTGCTGATTCTTCTGATGATGACTCTCGGCTTCTTCGCGATGACGGGGTTTGCCTTGCAGGCCGTCGCCAGCGCCTTCTGGGCGCCGCTGCCGAGCTTCATCGCCGTCATACCTGCCGCGCTCGCAACCATCCCTATGGTCAGGGCATCGAGCAGAACTGTGGCGCGGCTCGTACCGCACGACGAAACCTATGCCGTCGATCTCGACGCCTTCCTCGGCCGGACCGCCGAGGTGTCGATCGGCCCGCTCGATCAGGGACTGCCGGGCCGCGTCCGTGTCAAGGATCAGCACGGAAACTGGCATGTGCTTCGAGCCCGAGCCGCCAAGGGCGAGGGTCCGCTTGGGATCGGCGCTTCGGTTCTTCTCGTCGATCACAAGGCCAATGTGTTTATCGCCATTCCCGCGCCGGTCGACCCCACCGATGCGAACAATCAATCTTTCAGGGAGCAGCAATGATGTACGACGTTATTCTACCAGCCGGCATTGGGATTGTTCTGATCTTCGGCATCGGTTTTGTCCTCGCCTCTCTTTACGCGCGCTCCAGCCGCGATGAGGCCTATGTGCGCACCGGTCTCGGCGGCCAGAAGGTCGTGCTCGACGGCGGTTCGGTCGTCCTTCCGATCTTCCATTCGACCGCGCGGGTCAACCTGAAGACGCTGCGGCTCGAGGTTCGCCGCGGCGAAGGCGATGCACTGATCACCAAAGACCGCATGCGCGTCGATATCGGCGCCGAGTTCTATGTGCGCGTCAAACCCGATGCCTCCTCGATTGCGCTTGCAGCTCAGACACTCGGCAATCGCACCAATGACGCCGAGGCCCTCCGCATCCTGATCGAGGCGAAATTCGTCGACGGTCTTCGCTCGGTGGCCGCGACGATGAATCTCGACGCGCTGCAGGAACAGCGCATGGATTTCGTCAAGGCCGTGCAGGAAGCTGTCGGCGCCGATCTCCAGTCGAACGGCCTCGAACTCGAATCCGTGTCGCTGACACGCCTCGACCAAACCGATATCAAGCATTTCAACGCCAACAACTTCTTCGACGCGCAGGGCCTGGCGGCATTGACCCGCATCACCGAGGGACGCAAGAAGGAGCGGAACGAGATCGTTCGCGACACCGAAGTCGCCATCGCCCAGAAGGATCTCGAGGCCCGCCAGCAATCGCTGACCATCGAGCGGACGAAGCGAGAGGCCGAACTCAGCCAGGAAAGAGACATCGCCAACAAATCCGCGGCGACACGCGCCGAAACCGCGCAGCAGGAGCAGGCCGCAAAACGCGCCGAGGAGGAAGCCCGCATCGCCTCCGAACAGGCGATCGCCGAACGCGAGGCATCCGCCAAGCAGGCTCGCGAAAGCGCCAACATCGACGCCGCCCGCGCCGTCCAGCAACGCGAAACCGAAGCCAAGCGTGACCTCCAGATCGTGGCGCAGGAAAGCGCGATCGCCGTTGCCAACAAAAGCCGTGAAGAATCCGAAGCGAAGGCGGCTGCGGAAACGGCCCGCGCGCTGGCGATAGCGGCAGAGGAAAAAGTCGGCACAGCCAAGGCGATCGAGATTGCCGAACGCGAAAAGCAGATTGCCGTGATTGATGCGCGCAAGAAAGCCGAGACGGAAGCAACCGCCGTCACCGTCGGCGCGGAGGCCGAAAAGCAGGCAGCAAGCGACCAGGCCGAGGCCATCAAGACGCTCGCAACCGCCGAGGCGGATGCGGCGATCATCAAGGCCAAGGGCATTCTCGAAACCGGCAAGGCCGCGGCCGAGAGCGAAGCATTGCTCAACGACGCTCGCAACAAGCTGAGCTCTGCTATCATCGAGTTCGAGATCACCCGCGAACGTATCCGCATCATTCCGCAGGCGCTCGCCGAGGCGGTCAAGCCGATCGAGAAGATCTCCGATATCAGGATATTCGATACCGGCGGCATGCTCGGCCGCGGAAACGGAGCGGCCGGCGGAAACGGCATCGGGCTCGGCGAAGGGCTGGCCAGCCAGCTCCTCTCCTATCAGGCGAATAAACCGATCCTCGACAAATTGCTGAAGGAAGCCGGCTTCGACGGCGACGATGCCATCTCATCACTTCTTGGAAATCTCGATGGCGCAAAACCGGCAAGACCGGCAACCGCCGCAGCCCCGGCAAAGCCGGCCACACCGGCCCCAGCCCCGACACAAACGATCATCCCTCCGGCCCCGAAGCCGGCACCAAAGAAGGACTGATCACCGCGCAAGCGGGTCTGGACTAGAACAGGATGATTTTAGGCCGGTTCGGCCTAAAATCTGAATCCTGTTCTAAATTAAATAGTTAGAGCGTGATGTTGCCCGAAAACCGCACACACTTTTCGGCATCATGCTCTATCTCACCCAACCCGTTGCCAGCGCGCCTGCCCAGTCGGCACGGCCCCTTTCGGCGGCCAGTACTGACATCGCCATATGGTCATAGGCGACGGTTCGGAACTGCCATATCCATCCGGCCGCCGTCTTTTCCAGAATGGCGTAGCTCGCCAGCGGGTGGCCGACTTCCACCTTGTGGTAATAGGGCAGTTCGTCGTCATAGGCCGCGCAGCCGACGCTGCCGGGGTTGACGATGAGACGGCCGTCGGAAAGCCTGATAGCGCGGGGGATGTGGCTATGGCCGCAAAGGATCAGCGGCAGGTCGATGCCGTCGGCCAGCGCCTCGATTGCCTCGATCGGCTTCAGGAAGACGAAACCCTCCGGCGAAACGGATTCCAGCCAGTAGAGATTGTCGTCCTTCGGCGTCGCATGGCAGAGATAGACCTCATCGCGATAGACGGTATCGAATGGAAGACTACGGATCCAATCGAGATGGGCTGGCGACAATTGGTGATAAGCGGCGGCATCCGAAACATGCAGCGCCGCCGGATCCTGTTCGATCAGGTAGCGGTCGTGATTGCCGCGGATCGAGGTCAGGCCGAGCGGCATCAGCAAGTCCGCCGTCTTGCCGGCTTCGAGCGGGCCGCTAAAGAAATCACCGAGATTGACGATCTCATCGATCCCCTGCGCACGAATATCCGCAAGCACTGCCTCGAGCGCCAGATGGTTTCCGTGGATATCGGCAATTGCCGCAAACCGCATGTTTTAGCTCCCTCGATAGGTAGAATAGCCATAGGGCGAAATCAGCAGCGGCACATGGTAATGCGCCGTGACGTCGGCAATGCCGAAGCGGATCGGCACGAGATCGAGGAAGGCCGGATGCGGCAGAGGCGTGCCGCTGGCCCTCAGATAATCGCCGGCGTGGAAGACCAACTCATAGGTACCGGCTCGAAAATTTTCGCCAATGAGGATAGGGCCGCCATCAACCCGGCCGTCGGCATTGGTCTCGACCGTCTTCAGATGCCTGCGAATCTCGCCGTCGAGCTGAAAAAGATCGATCCTCAGGCCCTCGGCCGGCTTGCCGAGGGCGGTGTCGAGAACATGCGTGGTCAGTCCGGTCATGGGGCTGGCTCTTTGATGATAAAAGGGGCTTCGAAGAAGAATTCTTCAAGATTGTTGCCTGGCCCGTCGCGGTCGACGACCAGGAAGTCTGAGGCTTGGTCGAGCGCCATCAGCGGATGATGCCAGACATTGCGGCGGTAGTTTACGCCCTGGTCGCCGCGCGCCAGAAACACCTGCGGCCTGCCCGGGCGGCCGTTCTCGTCCTCGGAGACGACGACGAGAAAAGGACGGCCCGAGACCGGCGAGAAACTCTGGCTGCCGAGGGGGTGGCGCTCCATCATCCCGACGTCATAGGGGAAGCTGCGCGGCTGTCCGCGAAAGAGGTTGATGATGACGCCTGCGCCCTCGCCCGTCGCATCAGCGGTGGCCAGCGCATGAAAACGCTCCGTCGTGCCGCCATTGATGAACCGCATCGAGGCCGGATCGGCCTCAATCACCTCGCCGAAGGGAGCGAAGGCGGATTTGGTGAGCGGGCGGATCTCGAGAAATTCGGACATGGCTTCATTCGCCTTGGGCATGCCAGTAACGGACAGCATCGATCGCGGAAAGAAGCTCCGGCAGCGTGCGATAGGTCGCCTCCCATATGTTCGACGGACTGAGATCGAAGACTTCCTCGAGGATACGGTTACCCATGCCACAGATTCTCGTCCATGGCAGATCGGGATGCTCAGTCGCAAATTCCGGATGGTTGACGAGCAGTCGGGACGCCGCCGCACCGATGGTGAAGTGGCAGAAGGCAACAGCCTTGAAGGTGAGCTTGTCCCCGACGAACGCCGCCTCATCCATTCCGCCGACGAAAGACAGCGCTTCGGATGCCGCCTCATACATTTCATTGAGATAGTCGATGGCGCGCCGCTCTTTCATTCAGCCTCCGGCAGCATCGATGTCAGCCGCAGCAGCGCGATCCGTTCGACCTGCGCCGTCGCGGTCACAAATTCCTCATGCCGATCATTGCCGATCCGTGTTTCGAACGCCGACAGGATATCGTCCTTGCCAAGCCCCTTGACGGCGATGATGAAGGGAAAGCCGAATTTTCCGACATAGGTCGAATTGAGTTCGGTGAAGCGGGCATGCTCGGCTGGGCTCAAGCGATCGAGACCGGCGCCGGCCTGCTCCTTCCGGCTGTCCTCGGTCAGTTCGCCTGATATCGCGAGGCGCCCGGCAAGGTCTGGATGGGCACGCAGCACGTCGAGACGTTCCTGTGGGCTTGCCGCCCGGAACGCGGCGGTTAGCGTCGCATGCACGCCGGCCGCCGTCAGCGGCTCCGTCACGGGGCCGGCGTCATAGGCGCGCTCGGCGATGAAAGGCGAATGTTCAAAGACGCCGCCGAAGCGGGAGACGAAATCCTCGCGCGACACCATCAAAGCGCTTCCGGCTGATGGTGCTTGTGCCAGTGCTCGGCAATCTCGATGCGGCGTGGAATCCAGACATTGTCGTGCTTCAGCACATATTCGATGAAGCGCTTCAGCGCCGCTGCCCGGCCGGGACGTCCGACGAGGCGGCAATGCAGGCCGACTGACATCATCTTCGGGCTGCCCGCCTTGCCTTCCTCATAAAGCGTATCAAAGGCATCCTTCAGATAGGTGAAGAACTGATCGCCGGCATTAAAGCCCTGCGGCGTCGCAAATCGCATATCATTGGTTTCAAGCGTATACGGAATGATCAGGAAGGGTTTCCCGTCGACGCCCTTCACCCAGTAAGGCAGGTCGTCGGCGTAGGAATCGGAGGAATAAAGGAAACCGCCCTCCTCCTGCACCAGCCGAAGCGTATTGTCGGAAGGCTTGCCCTGATACATGCCGTAGGGCCGCTCGCCGGTGAGTTCGGTGTGCAGTCGCACGGCTTCGAGGATATGCTTGCGCTCCAGATCTTCTGGAAAATCCTTATATTCCAGCCAGCGGTAGCCGTGGCTGGCGATCTCCCAGCCTGCCTCCTTCATCGCAGCGACGGCCTCGGGGTTGCGGGCCATCGCCAGCGTCACGCCGTAAACGGTCGCCTGCACCTTGAGATCGGTGAACATGCGCCAGAGCCGCCAGAAGCCGGCACGCGAACCATATTCATAGATCGATTCCATGTTGAGGTTACGCTGCCCTGGCCAGGCGGCCGCGCCGACGATCTCCGACAGCAGGTTTTCCGAAGCCGGATCGCCGTCGAGGATCGAGCTTTCGCCGCCCTCCTCGTAGTTGATGACGAACTGCACGGCGACGCGTGCCTCGTCCGGCCACTTCGGATCAGGCGTCAGACGCCCGTAACCAACGAGATTGCGCGGATAAGTCTCGGATACCATCAAATCACCTTCTGAAAAGACGGGGAACGGTAGCATCCGCAGCCGGAATGTCGAGACGGAAACTGCTCGGCCGGATTTTGCCTTTACGGCACAAGCCTTTAGCTCATCAGCAGATTCAAGCGATTTTGCGCGCGCTGACCTTGCCCATTGGATGCAACGAATGAACGCGGAAAGGACCGCCCGTGCCCTCCTCGATCATCAGCGCCACGTTCGAAACCGTGACAGGCTCGCTCAGGACAGGCTCGAAGATCGTCCGCAACACCGGCTCGATGCGCGGCATGTCGATCGCGTTGACGGGACCCGTTACCGGCATATGAAAGCGGAACTCCTCCATCACGTAAGGGTTACCCCAGCGATGCAGATTGGCAAATTGCGTCGCCGATAGCCCGTCTGGATCGCTGCGTTCGATCTCAGCCTCGCTGAGCGGCGCGCGGAAACGATCGAATTCCTGCACGATCGCCGAAGCGAGATACTGGATCTGCTCGCAGGGAGTGCTCGGCAGCAGGCTGTAGAAATTGCCGAGCCGGGCGACTTCGATACGCGGAATCTGGAAGGGAACAAAGGTCCCGGAAAAACGCATAAGATCGCGCAGGAGTTGCGATTCGGGCATGTCGCGGGACAAGTGGAACGGCGCCTTCAAAACGCCGTGAAATCCGTAGCGCCGCGGCACGGCAGTATGGAAGGCGATCTCGTGAATGCCGAGGCCACGGACTGCAGGAGGCTCCATCATATCGCCCGAAAACACGTTTCGGCCAAGCCAGTTGGCGGCCACGAGCGACAGCGGGTCGCTCGCCGGAGGCGTGAAGCAAATGGCATAGCGCATGCAATTTCCTCCATCAAGGAAGTAAGCGCCGGTGAGATCCGGCGCTGTCGATGCGCAAGCAGATAGGTGATTTGCATGACAGAATAACGAAACGCAGCGCCGCCTAATTCACGTTTAACGTGAAGCCGCGACGATGTGGCTTGAAATTGCGAAGCTTTCCGGCAGCAAAAATCCGCAGTCTGTATCGCCTGCGATACATATCGCCGCCTCCGCCAGCCGGTGGGCGAGGCCGAAGCTGACCTTGAAGCCGCCGGTCAGCGCGATCAGGCGCCGGTGATCGGGATGGCGGCCGATCATTGGATCCCGGTCGATCGCCTTCGGACGAAGCCCGGCCCAGCGCTCGACAACGGGAGCGTCGCGAAGCGTCGGCACGATGCCGCGCGCCGCCTCGATCAGCACGTCGAGCTGGGCGTCGGTCGAGCTGGGATCGTCAAAACTGTTCTCGCTGGTGCTGCCGATTGCCGCGTGCCCGCCCTCATGCGCGACGACATAGAGCCCGTCGAGAAAGATCGTCGGCAGCGCCGGGTCGATATCGGCTTTCAATAATGCTGCCTGCCCTTTGACCGGCTGGCCGAGCGGTTGTTTCAGCCCCGGCGTCAGTTCTTGCAGCAATGGAAAGGAGCGATGGCCGGCGGCCACGATGCAGTGACTGAAAGCGATCGTTTCACCGTTGACTTCGGTCGTGCCGCGATCAGGGTCAAGGCACGCAACCGTCGCATGCTCCAGGATACGAACATGCTTTGCTCGCCGCAGGAATGCGATAAGCGCTGCGATCAGCAAGCGGGGCGCGACGCGGGCGGCGAGCGTGTCGTGCACGACGCCGCTCTCGCCGGCGGACGCCTCGATCCAGCCATTGACCGGTGGCCTGTCGAGCACATGCCAATGGAAGCGGCGCTCGCCCACCCGCCAATGCTGTTCAGCGTCCTCGAAATGGCCGCGCGCTATTTTTTTGAGATGCGGCTTCGGCAGCGGGATCAGCCGTCCGGACCTGTTATACCCGGCGGAAAGCCCGGTCTCGGCTTCGAGCGCTGTGATTTCGGCTTCGAGCGAGACCAGCGCATCGAACTGGAACTGCTTCTTCTCCGACCATCGGTCCGGCATATGCGGCATCAGCGCGCCGAGCAGGCCGCCGCTTGCACCTTCGCCCAACCTGCCGGCGTCAGCAACAAGAGTACGGATGCCCCGGCGCTCGGCATGGACGGCCGCCCAGAGACCCATGATGCCGCCGCCGACGATCAGCAATTCTGAGGATGATTGACCTGAGACCGGCTGAGGACTATCGGCTTTTTCCATGACAGACGTGAACCCCGATCAGATTGGCGCGGGCGCGCCGCAGCCGCTCGAATGGCGCGACGGCGATATGCCCTATTCCACCGCCTTTGGCGATCATTTTTATTGCCAGACCGATGGGCGGCTGGAATGCGGCCACGTTTTTCTCGCCGGTAACGGCCTGCCGGAACGCTGGAACGGGCAGAGATTCCGGATCGGAGAACTCGGCTTCGGCACCGGCCTGAACTTCGCCGAAACCTGGCGGCAATGGAAGCTCCACCGTGCCGACGGCCAGCACCTGCATTTCACCTCCTTCGAACTCCACCCGATGCGCGGCGAAGAAATCGGCCGGGCGCTGTCGCACTGGCCGGAGATCGATGCCGAACGTCAGGTGCTGACGGCGGCTTGGCCGGAAATACCGGCCGGTATCGTGCGTCTCGATCTCGACGCCCAGACGACGCTCAGCGTCGTATGCGGCTATGCCTTGGACGGCGTCGCGGCAGCCGAAGACGACTTCGACGCCTGGTATCTCGACGGCTTCGCCCCGTCGCGCAACAGCGATATGTGGTCGGAGGAACTGATGCGGCTCGTCTGTGAGAAAAGCGCAGCCGGCGGCACTTTCGCCACCTATGCGGCGGCCGGCTTCGTGCGCCGCAATCTCATCGCCGCGGGTTTTGCCGTCGAGCGCCGCCAGGGCTTCGCCGGCAAGCGCGAAATGCTCTGTGGCATCAAGGCATCCCCCAGTCAGCGCGCAGATCAGTAGCTGGTGCGCTCCGGCTGCTGCTCGCTCGTTCCGAGCCACTGGCGGATTTTTTCCTCGAGCAGCTCGGGACTGATCGGCTTCGACATGTAGTCGTCCATGCCGGCATCGAGGCAGAGCTCGCGGTCGCTTTCGAGCGCATGGGCGGTGACGCCGATGATCGGCACCCGGTGCCCCTGCCCGTTTTCGCGCGCGCGGATCGTCTGGGTCGCCTGATGGCCGTTCATGACGGGCATTGAGACGTCCATCATGATAATGCGCGGCGTATACCGCTCCCAGGCGGCGACCGCCTCCTCGCCATTGTCGACGACGAGGAAGGAAAGACCCGTGCCTTGCAGGATCTGTGTGAAGACGATCTGGTTGACCTCGTTGTCCTCGGCGACGAGCACGTCGACGAATTCAGCGGTTCGCTTCTGCGGCGCAGGCGCGGGCGCCTGCACGGCCACTTCCGTCTGCAGCCGGGCAATCTCGGCCTCGGATGCCTGCTTGACGCGGCTGGCGCGCACCACCTCGACGACCGTGTTGCGCAGCACGTTGGCGCGCGCCGGCTTCATCAGATGCGCGTGGCCGTTCAGCGCCGCGAATTCCTTTTCCGTGCCGGAAATATCCATCGACGTCAGGAAGATGATCGGCAGTTCGACGAAGCGGGGATCGGCTCGTAGCCTGCGCGCGACATCGGCGCCGTTCATATCGGGCATGTGATAATCGAGCACGACGGCATCGACGGTGACGCCGAGATTGGCCGCCGCCTCCAGAATCGCAAGACCGGTACCGCCGCCTTCGGCGGCCACGCCGTCGAAGCCCCAAAGGGACAGCTGTTCGGTCAGGATTCGCCGGTTCACTTCATTGTCGTCGACGACGAGGATGCGCGCACCCTGCACGTTGATCGGCAACGGCTTCGGCTCAAGGCGGGCGGCCGCAACCGCAAACGGCAGGTTGACGGTGAAGACCGAACCCTTGCCCCATTCGCTCTCGACATTGAGATAACCGCCGAAGAGGTCGACGAGCCCGGCGGTGATCGCAAGACCGAGGCCTGTACCCTCATGCCGCCGGGTCGATGAGGCGTCCACCTGCGAGAACTTGTCGAAGACCGATTCGAGCTTCTCCGGCGGAATGCCGATACCAGTATCCTCGATGCGGATACTCGCCATGATCTCGCCGCCGGCGGCCGGCTGGAAGCCGACATCGACAAAGACATGGCCGCGCTCGGTGAACTTGACGGCGTTGCCGACGAGATTGGTGACGATCTGGCGGAAGCGCCCGGCGTCGCCAATGACCGCAGCGGGCAAATCGGGCGCGGCTCGCACCAGGAGCTCGATGTTCTTCTCGGCGGCGTGCGAGGACAAGAGTGTCGCTACGTCCTCCACCGCTTCGGTGATATCGAAGGCGGCTTTGCGCAGTTTCATCTGCCCGGCATCGATCTTCGAGAAGTCGAGGATATCGTTGATGATCGTCAGCAGCGCATTGCCCGACTTGACGATGATATCGACGAAGGTCTTCTGGCGCGTATCGAGATTGGTCTTGGCAAGCAGTTCCGCCATCCCAAGCACGCCGTTCATCGGTGTGCGAATCTCGTGGCTCATATTGGCGAGGAATTCGGATTTGGCGCGGTCGGCTGCTTCGGCGCGCGACAGCAACTGGCGCAGTTCCTCTTCGCGGCTCTTGAGTTCGGTGACATCGGTAAAAAGCGCCACCCAATGCTGTCCCCGGCTGACCGTTGCATCCATGTTCACCCAGCGCTCGCCGCCGACATGGAAGGCAGTGGAGATGGGCAACCTCGCCGCGATATTGTCGCGCCAACCCTGCAGAATCTCGGCCGCGTCCTCGTGGAAGTCGCCGCGCGCAGCGCAGAACTCGAACATGCCGAGCCAACCTTGCCCGGTCTCGATATAGGTGGCGGGAATCTCCAGGATATGAGCCAGCGCCTCATTAGACATCTTGATAATGCCGTCCTGGACGATGGCGAGGCCCTGCGGCATGGCGTGTGTCGCGTCGCGCATCATCTCGCCGAGATGCTCCAGCGCGGCACGGGCCTCGTGGACCTCATTTTCCCGCTCACGCACTGCCGTGATGTCGGCATAGGTCAGCAGTATCCGGTCGTTTGAGATACGGCGGCTGTCGAATATGACGGATTTGCCACCCGCCCAGCCGAGCTCGATCGGCTCGGGCTCCTCGGTTTCGAACAGGTGCTTGCGAAAAGCGTAGATTTCCTCGGGCGTCTGTGTGCCGTCGTAGCGACCGAGCTCATAATTGCGGCGGATGACGTCGATGAAGGGGCGGCCGTCGAAGGGATCGTCGAGCGGCAACTCCCAGATGCTGTAGAACTCGTCGTTGACGGAGAGGATCCGGTGGTCGTTATCGAGGATCAGCACGCCGATCGGAAGCGAGCGTAGGATATTCTCGATATCCCGGTGCAGCACCTCTTCCTGCTTCTGCGCCTCGATCAGCGCCTTCTCTCGTTCCTTGAGTGGTGAGATGTCTGAAAAGGAGCCGACGACATAGGGCCGACCATCCGCTGTTACGACGCGGTTGACGCGCGAGAGGACGGAATAGATATGGCCGTCCTTGCTCGGCAGCAGGCTTTCGATCTCCTTCGACTTGCCTCCCTCCAACGCCAGCAGGTTTTCCTGGTAGATCGCCTCGCCCCCTTCCGGACCGAACATTTCGTGTTCGGTCATCCCAAGGACCCGAGAACGGCTATGGCCGCTGAAGGTTTCGTAATATTGATTGGCATAGACGAGGCGATGCTTCTCGTCGCGCACGAAGGCCGCGACCGGGAGGTCCTCCAGGATGGTCCGCAGCAGGTCGAGCTCATTGACGCTCTCGTGCCAGGCCGTGTCGCTGACGGCCGCAGGCTTTGCGTCGTTGCGATAGGCGGCGTTGACGACCAGCGGCCGGCCATCCTCGGCAAATATGCCAATCGGATGGTCGAGCTGTTCCAGCGCCTCGCGCACGCGGGCGAAATCGGCGGCGTCGTCGCTATCGTCGGCGGCGCGGCGCGGCGCGGCGCGCACTTCGAAAATGCCGAGCACGTAAGCCCGGTCCAGCGATGGCGAAAAGCTTTCTATCTGGATGCGTTCATGGCTGAGGCCCGCCGCATCGAAGCAGATTGCGTTTTCCTCAGTGCCGAATACCAGCGCGCGGCGCTCCTTGTCCTCACGATCCTCTTCCTCGGGACGGTCGAGAAGCTCGCGGCTGCGCCTGCCGATGAAATCGGAGATTTCGCGACCCAGAAAACGGGCATAGGCCTCGTTGACGGCGACATAGCGCAACTCGCTGTTCTTGACATAGGCCGGGGTATCCAGATCAGCGATCCGGCGACAAGCCAACTCCAGAAGTTCCCCGGCTGATTTCAAAAAAGATCGCTCCCGCAATGAATGAAATATCGACTACAAAAACTATAACGCCAAGGCTTTTAACAAGGTTTTAACCATAAATTTCGACAGCGGAATTTTACGAGCCGGCTCACCAAGCTGAAGATAATTCGAGATTACCAGCCCCGGCTTGCACGAGACTGAAAGGACGCTCGCAATAATTCTTTCGACGTCGGGATCCCTTGAAATCATGACGAAAATTTAATGCCGAAACCGCTTGCGCGGCCATTGCGCCGCCGCGATCCGGGCCGAGTCTCGGCATGGCTTTATGGAAGCCATGCCCATGAAAGGAAAATACCATGTCCGTTCTTCATAAGACCATGGCGACGGGCCTGATCGCCCTGACCTTCGCCGGCGCCTCGCTCGCCACCGCCACCACTGCCGATGCCCGTCCACGCGATGCCTTCTGGGGCGGCCTTGCCGCCGGCGTCGTCGGCGGCGCCCTGCTGTCGGAGGCCGCCCGTCCCGCCTACCCGGTCTATCCCGCTTATCCCGCTTACCGCCCCTACCCCGTTTACCGGACTTACTATCGGCCGGACTATTGCCATTTCGAATGGTTGCACGACGATTGGGGCAATCCCTATCGCGTCAAAGTTTGCCAGCGATAGCGGAAACGCATCCGGCGTCGCCTGACCTCTCGTCGGCGCCGGTCAAATTACAGCGCCGCGCGTCTTTTCAGACGTACAGAGAATGCTGTAACGCTTTGAATTTCTGCATAATTTTATCCTTAAATCGATTCCGATTTAAGGAATGATGCAGTAGTCGGAACGACAATCAAATGAAACTGGCGGACTTTCATCCGCCAGCTCCAAGCCGATCAGATCGCATTTTCAACCGTTACGGAGAAAGCTCCTCCAGCACGCGATCCTTGGTTTCGACCGCAAACAACACCGTGATGATGGCACCGACGATCAGAATGGCTGCGAAGCTCACAAAGACATACTGGATGCCCATGGAAGACATCACCGTGCCGACGAGGATCGGACCGGCCGATGATCCCAAGCGAAGCCAGGCGCTGCCGGTTCCTGTTCCCAGTGCCCTGAGGCGCGTTGGGTAGATCTCTGCCGAGTATAGGTACAGGGAGAATGTGACGGTCTGGACAATCGCATAAGCGAGACCGGCAAGAACCAGAACCTGGATGGGAGACGTCGCGCCGAGCCATGCGAGAGCCAGCAGCGGCACGGGAGCGAGAAGCAGTGCACCGGTGTACCAGCGCTTGCGTCCCACTTTGTCGATGAGCAGCGCGCAGATGACGGCGGCGATCACGCCGCCGACCGACGTCAGGAAACCATAGAAGATGCTGGTTTGAAGCGGCAGATTGAAGACCTGTCGATACAGGGTCGGCAGCCAGGTGATCGTACCGTTGGCCACCGTATAGGCGGTAAACCACATTGCCCAGATGGAAAGCGTCCGCTTCAGGTAAATGCCCTGGAAGAGCTCGCGCCAGTCCGACTTGCGGCGGACCGGCGCCTGGATGAGCTTCGGCTCGGGCAGTTCCTTGCCGGCTGCGCGGGCACTCTCTTCCATGCGGGTGACGATAGCGTTTGCTTCGCCATAGCGGCCGTTGGCAGCCAGCCAACGCGGTGATTCCTTCAGGAACCAGCGCAGAGGAATCATGATGATTGCGGGAACGAGACCGACGACGAACATCGCCTTCCAGCCGTAAACCGGTACCATGAAGTAGCCGATCAGCCCGGCGCCGACGAGGCCTAGCAGGAACATGACCTCATAGAGGAGGAAGAACTTGCCGCGCCCCTTCGACCCGATCAACTCGTTGATATAGGCGCTGGCGACCGGAACCTCGCCGCCGGTGCCGATCCCCTGGACGAAACGAAAGGCCATCATCATGCCGGCCCCGGCAGCGAACAGGCATGCGACATCCATGCTGACGAAGAGCAGGATCGTGAACAGAAGGACTTTCAGCCGGCCGACCTTCTCGGCAAGCCAGCCAAACAGGATCGCACCGATCAACTGCCCCAGATAGCCCATCGACAGGATCATGCCTGTCTGTGAGGGAGTCAGGCCCCACTCGCGGACGAGGACGGGCATGGCATATGCGATGGCGATGACCGTGTAGCCGTCGAAGAATGTTGCCGCGCCGACGATATTGCGCGCCCAGAATACCTCGCGGGTGATGGGAAGGCGCTCCAGACGAGCGCTGATTTCGGCCTGAGGATCAGCGGCATTCGCCGTCTCAGCCGGCATAGGCTGCATGACATTCATTGGTTCCTCCTTCTCGCCCCGTGGCCTACCACTCTCCCGGCCAGGGGCGCTCCTGCTTGATGTTGCTACTGCGCGTCAGTTCGTCTTGTCAGAGCAATGGCCTGCAAAGACGTTCAAGTCTGCCTCGGCGAGTTTCCATGGTTTCCTCCTCCCTTCGGAATGCGCCCCTGCGACCTGCGCAGGGGCGTCAAAGAGGTCACTCGGCAGCCAGCAACTGGTCAACGCGACCGATACCGGCGGCGTCGAAGGCAGCAAAGATCTCCGCTTCGGCCTTTTCGCCAAGGCTCTTCAGCGGCTCGCGGATCGTAGCGTGGTCAAGGATACCGCGGTGCACGAGGCCGAGTTTCAGGGCCACGGTGCCTTCCATATGAGAGCCGCGATGATAGACGGCACGCGTCACCGGAAGAAGGCGCTCGAAGATCTTGCGCGCTTCCGGATAGTCCTGCGCCTTGCCAGCTTTGATCAGGTCGATGAGCAACTCGGGCGCGATATTGCCATAACCGACGAGCAGACCGTCGACATCGAACATGGTTGGCAGCAGCCATTCATCGTGGCAGCTCAGAACCTGCAGCTTTGGATTGGCCTTCTTCAGCTCCGGAATTTCGACATACCAGCGCTTCATATTGCGCACGCCGTTCTTGGTGGCGACGACGCCTTCCTGTGTGGCAATCGCAAGCTGTGTATCGAGATCGTATGATGCCTTGGTGGCGTCGGGATATTGGAACAGGATGCACTGAAGGCCAGACTCCTGCCAGATTGCCTTGTAGCGATCCTGAGGCGCTCCCTTCTGAAAGCCGAAACGCAGCCAGCCGTGGTTGGGATAGACGAGTGCGCCGGTGGCACCAGCGGCCTTGCATTTCCTGGCCTCTTCAGCGGCGACCTTCGTGCCTTCACCGGTAATCCCGGCAATGATCGGAACGGCACCGTCGACTGCTTCAACATAAGTGTGGATGAGAGCAAGGCGCTCCTCTTCCGTGAGGAAGGTGCCCTCGCCGGCATGACCGAGGATGACGAGGCTTTTGACGCCTTCCATCGAGACCAGCCATTTGGCGAGTTTGGCGTTGGCTTTGTGATCAACTTCACCGTCGCGGGTGAAAGCGGTAACGGGGGCCGGGCTCAGCCCGCGCATATCCATCGGTTGCATATTGGTCTCCTCCTTCGTGCGATCGCAGTTCGCTTGCGATCGATATAGGATCGTTTACGGGAACGTTCCCACTATCGTTCTCGAATTCTCTGGAGTCAATATCTTTTTTGGTGCATGCTGAAAGAGCGGCGGCGTCTTGCTGACTCGATTGGAAAAGGCTCAATGAATTCAAAGACGGATGAAGTTCCGGGGCAGACCCGCGTCACTATTCACGGCGTCGCTGCCGCAGCCGGTGTCTCCAAGTCTACCGTGTCCCGCATACTGGACGAGAGGCTTCCCCGCTCCGACAGCGAGACCGCGCGGCGCGTGCGCAAGGTTGCCGAAGAGCTGGGATACGTCCGGGATGTTTCCGCAGCGAGCCTTAGGCGCGGCAACACAATGACAATCGGGGTGATCGTGCCCAGGTTGACGGATACGGTCATGGCCATGCTTTACGAAGCACTGGCCAAGGCTTGCAGCCGTAGTGGCCGCTTCGCCATTGTCGCAACGACCGACGACAAGCCAAAGGCAGACCGGCTCGCGGCCGAGTCTCTGCTGAAGCGCGGTGTCGATGGACTGATTCTTTCCACAGCGCGGGAAGACGATGACTTTCCGGACGAGCTGGCAAAACGCGGTATTCCTTATGTCCTGGCACTCCGGACGGATGGCCACAGCCTCTCGTCGGTCGGCGATGACAGGCTCGGTGGTTACCTCGCGGCCCGCCACCTCCTCGATCTCGGCCATCGCAGAATTGGCGTCATTGCCGGTCCATCCTATGCCTCCAGTTCGCGGGGCCGAGTGGAGGGTTTCCGGCACGCCCTGGAAGAAGCTGGACTGAATGCGGATCCCTCCTACATCATTCCCTCGACTTTCGGCATCGAGTCCGGTGCGTTAGCGGTCGAGACACTGATGCATCTTAGTCCGCGCCCAACCGCTATTTTCGCCGTCAACGACAACACCGCCATCGGCGCCTTGTCGGGACTGACGAAACTTGGCCTTTCCGTGCCGCAGGACATCTCGATCGTAGGCTATAACGACATTCCGATTGTCAGCCACCTCCCCACGCCGCTCACGACGTTGCGGGTGCCGTTTGAGCAAATTGCATCAAACGCCCTTGATCTTCTCGCCGGTGACAACAGCGCTGCCGACGAGCGTATTCGGATCTCGGCTCCAACCCTCATTCCAAGGAAATCGACGGCACCGATACGCTAAAGCTCGCGTCACACGCACATCCCGCTATCTCCACACGATCCGATAGCAAATGGCCAGATGTTTCGCAGACCCTCATGCGGGCGGCATGCGGCGGCCGCATAGAGAGGAAGGACTAGCATGCCAGAACCGCTCAAGAACCTGCTGCATGAGGCATTGGTCGGCGATATGGCCGATCGCATTGCCGGCAACGCGCCGACTTTCGATAAAAACCGCTTCGTGACGCTGGCGACCGAGGGCCTCACCGCGCTGGAGCTGATGGAGCGCTCGGCCCTGATCCGCGACGCGCTGTTTGCCACCCTTCCCGGTGATTTCCGGGAGGCCGCAGCCATGCTCAAAGCGAGCCTGCCCGCCGCCGGCAGGCCGGGGCTCTCCGGCTGGATGCTGCTGCCAGTCAATCAGTTCATCGCCGCACGCGGCCCCGATCACTTCGATCTCGGTCTCGACCTCCTGAAGGCGCTGACGCCGCATTTCACAGCCGAATTCGGCATCCGGAGATTCATCCATCATGATCAGCAACGCGCACTCGCCATCATTTCCGGCTGGGTCAGCGATCCCGATCAGCATGTGCGACGGCTGGCGAGCGAGGGAACGCGGCCGCGCCTGCCCTGGGCGATGCGTCTGCCGCAGCTCGTGAAGAATCCGGCGCCGATCCTGCCCATCCTGACCGCACTGATGGATGATCCGGAAGATTATGTGCGCCGCTCCGTGGCCAACAGCCTGAACGACGTCGCCAAGGACCACCCGGACCTGGTCGCCGCCTTCATCGCCAGTCATATCGACGGCGCTTCATCCGAACGTCGCTGGCTGCTGAAACACGCCTCGCGCACGCTTCTGAAGAAAGGCCACGCGCAGGCGCTCGCCAATTTCGGCTTCGCCGCGGCCGCTTCGCTCGAATGCGAACTGCGGCTCCGGAATGCTGAGGTGATGTTCGGCGAAGGGCTGGATTTCGAAATCCTGGTAACAAACGCCGGCGAGCGAGCGCAGTCGCTGATGATCGACTACGCCATTCACCATATGAAGAGCGACGGTTCGCTCTCACCCAAGGTCTTCAAATGCAAGGCAATAATGCTCGCTCCGGGGCAAAGCGATACAATTGGGCGCCGCCACGCCATGCGGCCAATCACGACGCGACGCTATTATCCAGGCGAACATCGCATCGCCATCCTCGTCAACGGCGTTGAGACCGCATCGCAAAGCTTCGTCCTCGTCATGCCCTCCCCTGACCCGGCTTGAGGCTTTCTTGTGCACTGCACTTGACTTTCCACGCGAACTAGCCCAAATGCGGGTCAGCTTTCACCCTTCCGGCCGCCGCGTGAGCGTGCCCCTGCTGAAAAATACAGACGCAGGAAGAAGGGACAAAAGCGCATTTCGATAGAGCGCCGCACTCCCATGAGCGGCCAGAAGCGCTGGAAAGCTTTTTCCAACTCACAAGTTCCCACTTCACGCGGGGTTCTTGACGCCAGAATGAAACCGGATCGCATGGTGCGTTCCGGCGATAGTCATTGTGGCGCCCCGAAAGGTTATACCTTGACTAATTTTGAATCGCTTGGTGTCTCCAAGCCGATCGTCGCTACTTTGTTCCAGCTCGGCATCGAGACGCCGACGCCCATCCAGGAACATGCCATTCCCCTCCTCCTCGAAGGCCGCGACCTGATCGGCCTTGCCCAGACCGGCACCGGCAAAACCGCCGCTTTCGGCCTGCCGCTGATTGAAAAGCTGCTCGCCGATGAGCGGCGTCCCGACAACCGCACGACGCGCACGCTGATCCTGGCGCCGACCCGCGAACTGGTGAACCAGATCGCCGAGAGCCTGAAGAAGTTCATCCGCAAGTCGTCGCTGCGCATCAACGTCGTCGTCGGCGGCGTCTCGATCAACAAGCAGCAGCTTCAGCTCGAAAAGGGCACCGACATCCTCGTCGCCACGCCGGGCCGCCTGCTCGACCTCGTCAATCGCCGCGCGATCACGCTGACCACGGTCCGCTATCTCGTGCTTGACGAAGCCGACCAGATGCTCGACCTCGGCTTCGTGCATGATCTGCGCAAGATCGCCAAGATGGTGCCGAAAAAGCGCCAGACCATGCTCTTCTCGGCCACCATGCCGAAGGCGATCGCCGATCTCGCCGGCGAATATCTCGTCGATCCCGTCAAGGTCGAAGTCACGCCCCCGGGCAAGGCTGCCGACAAGGTCGAACAGTACGTCCATTTCGTCGGCGGCAAGAACGACAAGACGGAACTGCTCCGCAAGTCGCTGACCGAAAACCCTGACGGCCGCGCCATGGTCTTCCTGCGCACCAAGCACGGTGCGGAGAAGCTGATGAAGCATCTCGAGAATATCGGCTATTCCGTCGCCTCGATCCACGGCAACAAGAGCCAGGGCCAGCGCGAGCGGGCGCTGAAGGCCTTCCGCGACGGCAGCATCAAGACGCTGATTGCCACCGACGTCGCCGCCCGCGGCATCGACATCCCTGCTGTCAGCCATGTCTACAATTACGACCTGCCTGAGGTGCCTGACGCCTATGTCCATCGCATCGGCCGCACGGCGCGCGCCGGCCGCGACGGTATCGCCATCGCTTTCTGCGCTCCCGACGAAGCCAAGCTGCTGCGTGATATCGAGCGCCTGATGGGCATCGACATCGCTGTCGCAAGCGGCGAACCGCCGGCCAACATCAGCGGCGGACCCCGCCGTGCCAACGGCAATGGCAACAACCGTAGCCGTAATGGCGGCCAGGGTCGCGAAGGTCAGGGTCGTGGCGAAGGCCGTGGCGACCAGAACCGTTCGGAGCATCGCGGCAACCGTCAGGAACGCCGCCCGCGCCGCGAAGGTGAAGGCAGCGAAGTCCGCGCCGGCGGCGACGAGCGTCGTCCGCGTCCGGAGCGCCCGACCAGCCGCAACGAGGATTTCCGCGGTCAGCGCCGCGGTGAAGCGACCCCGGATCTCGGCCCCGACAACGATCTGGCCTCGACCTCCGATTTCCGCTCCTCTGCAAAGCCACAGCGTCCGGCCCATCACGGCGCCCATGCCAATGGTGAACCGAGCGGTCATCACCGCGGCAACAGCCGTCACGCCCACGGCCGTCCGGCCCGCAAGCACGGCGAGGACCGCGGCCCGCAGCAGGCCCAGGCCGGCGAACCGCGCCGGGATGGCAACGGCGGCAACCGTCGCGGTGGCTCCGGCTCCCGCAACGGCGGCGGCCAGCGCCGCGAACGCGCCTGATAATTGAACGATCGAAAAGCAAAAAGGCCGGGGATATCTCCGGCCTTTTTGTTATCCAGCGCATCGGCCCGAAAATCGGAATCGATTTTCGGAAAGCGCGATGCGTAGATTCAAAGAGTTAGAGCGTCCTTTGCGCGTCCGAATGGACGCACGGCGCTCTAAACCTCCGCAGGCCTATGCTCGCTGAACGCCTTGCGGTTGGTGAGATAGACGCCTGTCACGACCACTACCGTGCCGACGATCAATGGCAGGGTCAGCGGTTCTCCGAAGGCGATGAAGGCTTCTAGAGCGACCGCTGGCGGCATCAGGTAGATCAGCGAGGCGGCGCGTGACACCTGGCCCCGACGGATCAGATGAAGCAGCAGCCCGACGCCGCCCATCGACAGGCCGAAGACCGACCAGGCAAGCGCACCATAGGCCTGTGCGGCGCCGTCGAAATGCTGATGCTCGAAGATCAGCGAAAGCGGCAGGGTGAGGATCAGCGCGCCGATATATTGCAAGGTCGCGATGGTTCTGAGGTCGCCGGATTGCAGGTGCTTCTTCTGATAGAGCGTGCCGTAGGTGACGGACGCCATGGCGACCAGGTTGATCGCCAGCGGCAGGGCGGCATGCGTGAGATCGGCGGTCGCCGGATCGAGGAGGTTCGGCGAAATGGCGATGGCAATGCCGATGAAGCCGAGGGCAAGGCCGAGTTTCTGTGCCTGCTGCAGCCGCTCGCCGATGAGGAAGGGAGCTGCCATCGCCGTCAGCAATGGCTGCAGCGCCGCGATGATGCCCGATATGCCGGCCGGCACGCCATTGGCGATCGCCCACCAGAGACCGGCGAGATAGAAACCATGCAGGAAGAAGCCGGAATAGACGGCGCGCAGCGTCGCCGCCCGGCTGGGCCATTGCGCCCGCACCACCAGGCAGAGCGCCAGGAATGCCGCCGCCGACAGCGCATAGCGTATCGAAAGAAAGGTGAACGGCTCGGAATGCAGCGAGGCGTATTTCGCCACTACCCAGCCCGTGGACCAGAGCAGGACGAAAACGGCGGGGGCAAGGCGATCGAGAGACATGGGGCATGGCTCGGGAGAGAAGGGTTCGCCGTGCTGATAGCCCCACCCGGCGGCTGCAGTCAAAAGCGAAGCGTTGATGCTTATTTGAAATTTCGCTGATGCAACGACCCGATGGCGGTTGCCACGGAAGGCGCCGAGCCTCGCGCACATGACCATATTCGATCGCCCTGGCCGAACGAAAAACGGTCACATGCTCAGATTTTGCGCAGCCCTTGCGATTGATTATCCGCCATGCCGCACGTCATCACCTTAAATGCCCAGATTTTCACCCGTTTCCCGCAGCGCAAAATCTTTTCCTCGAACTGCGCATGGTTCTTGCATTGCCATTTGCGTTGTATTCAAATGAACAAAAAGGGGAGCCGAGCCTTTGGCATTTGACGAAATGATTACCGGGGACGAAAGTCCTCGCGCGCCTTATGAAAAATACTTCGAGTGGTACAACAGCCAAGACCGGGCGCATCTGATATCCAAGTCCCGCGATGCGGAAAACATCTTCCGGAAGACCGGCATCACGTTCGCGGTCTACGGCCACGCCGACAGTTCCGAAAAGCTCATCCCCTTCGACATCATTCCCCGCATCATCTCCGCCCGCGAATGGCGCAAGCTCGCCCAAGGCATCGAGCAGCGGGTGATCGCGCTTAACGCCTTTCTGGACGATATCTACCATAAGCAGGAGATCATCCGCGCCGGCCGCGTTCCGCGTGAGCTGATCGAGAACAACGTCACCTTCATCCCTGAAATGATCGGTTTCCGGCCGCCCGGCGGCGTTTACACGCACATCGTCGGCACCGACATCGTGCGCACCGGAGAGGACCAGTTTTACGTGCTGGAGGATAATGCCCGCACGCCCTCCGGTGTCAGCTACATGCTGGAAAACCGGGAAACCATGATGCAGATGTTCCCTGAACTCTTTCATGAGAACAAGGTGCAGCGTGTCGAGGATTACCCCTATCTGTTGCGCCAGAGCCTCGCCTCGCTCGCCCCTCCTGGCTGCAAGGGCAAGCCGCGCGTCGCCGTGCTGACGCCGGGCATTTACAATTCCGCCTATTATGAGCATTCCTTCCTCGCCGACATGATGGGCGTCGAACTGGTCGAAGGCTCGGATCTGCGCGTCATCGACGGCAAGGTGAAGATGAGGACGACACGCGGTTACGAAGCGATCGACGTGCTCTACCGCCGCGTTGACGACGACTTCCTCGATCCCCTGACTTTCCGGGCCGATTCCGCGCTCGGCATTCCCGGCATCATGGATGTCTACCGCTCCGGAAACATCACCATCGCCAATGCGCCGGGCACCGGCATTTGCGACGATAAGGCGATCTACTCCTATATGCCCGAGATCGTCGAATTCTATACCGGCCGCAAGGCGCTGCTCGAAAACGTGCCCACCTGGCGCTGTTCGGAAGCCGATAGCCTGAAATATGTGCTGGAGCATCTGGAAGAGCTGGTGGTCAAGGAGGTGCACGGCTCCGGCGGCTACGGCATGCTGGTCGGCCCGACGGCATCGAAGAAGGAGCGCGCCGATTTCGCCGAGAAGCTGAAGGCCAAGCCGAACAATTACATCGCTCAGCCGACGCTGTCGCTCTCCACTGTGCCGATCCTCGTCAACAAGGGCATCGCGCCGCGCCATGTCGACCTTCGCCCCTATGTGCTTGTATCCGACAAGGTTCAGATCATTCCGGGTGGTCTCACCCGCGTGGCGCTGAAGCAGGGCTCGCTGGTGGTCAATTCCAGCCAGGGCGGCGGCACCAAAGACACCTGGGTATTGGAGGACTGATGCTCGGAAGAACCGCAAACGGCCTATACTGGATGTTCCGTTACATCGAGCGCGCCGAAAATATCGCCCGCCTCGTCGATGCTGGGCTGCGCATGTCGCTCACCCGCAGCAGCGCAGGCGATGACAATTGGGATGGCGTGCTGCAAAGCGCTGGGGTGCGCGAGGCATATGACGAGGGCCACACGAAGCTGACGAATGCCGACGCGATCGACTATCTGCTGCGCGATCGCGCCAATCCATCGAGCGTCATGTCCTGCATCGAGTCCGGCCGCAACAATGCCCGCATGGTGCGCACCGCGCTGACGCGGGAGACCTGGGAAGCCACCAACGAATGCTGGATCGACTTGAAGTCGCTGCTCGAAAAGCGCGTCAAGGCGGCCGAAATGCCAGAGGTGATCGATGTCATCAAGCGCCGGGCGGGCCTCATCCGCGGTGCCTTCCATGGCTCGACACTGCGCAACGAGCTCTATAATTTTGCCCGCATCGGCACCTTCATTGAGCGGGCCGACAATACCAGCCGCATCCTCGACGTGAAATACTACGTGCTGCTACCCTCGGTCTCGGCCGTCGGCTCCTCTCTCGACAATGTGCAGTGGGAATCGATCCTGCGCTCGGTCTCCGCCCACCGCGCCTATAGCTGGGCCTATGACGGCGAGTACCGGGCGATGAACATCGCCGACTTCCTGACCCTCAATGTCCAGATGCCGCGCTCGCTTGCCTATTGCTACGAGAAGATCGTCAGCAATCTCGGCTATCTCGCCCAGGATTACGAGGAGCGGCTCCCTGCCCACGATACCGCGGATGCGATCCGCAAGACACTGCAGACGAGAGCGATCCGGGATATCATGGATCAGGGCCTGCACGAATTCCTGGAGGATTTCGTCTCGCGCAATAACAAGCTCGGCGCGGAAATTTCCGACGGCTACCGGTTCTATGTATAAGCGGATAACAATATGAGACTGAAGATCAGCCACCTCACCGAATACCGCTACGACGGACCGACGCAGTTCTCGCTGCAAAGGCTGCGGCTGACGCCGCCGACGAGCCCCGCTCAGAAAGTGCTCGGCTGGGCGCTGAACGTCGAGGGCGCCACGCCCGAAGTGGAATATGACGACCAGTACGGCAATCACGTCAATCTGGTCTCGCTGGAAGGCGAGCAGGATGTGACGCGTATTCTCGCCGAAGGCGAGGTCGAGACGGAGGACAATAACGGCGTCACCGGCCCGCACACCGGCTTCTGCCCGCTTTGGCTCTTCCTGCGCGACACGCCGCTGACCAAGGGCGGTAAGTTGGTCAAGGAATTGATCAAGGGCGTCGGTGGCGATAACGAGCTTGCCCGCATGCACGCGCTGATGGCCGCAATCCACGAAACGGTGGACTACAAGCCCGGCACCAGCAACACCGAGACGACGGCCGAACAGGCGTTGGAGAAGAAGAGCGGCGTCTGCCAGGACCATGCGCATATTTTCATTGCCGCCGCCCGCGCCTTGCAGGTGCCGGCGCGTTACATCTCCGGTTATTTGATGATGGAGGAAAAGATCGAACAGGCTGCGACCCATGCATGGGCCGAGGCCCATATTCCCGGCCTCGGCTGGGTCGGGTTCGATCCCGCGAACGAGATCTGCCCGGACGCGCGCTACATCAGAGTCGCCTCCGGCCTGTGCTATCGCGACGCGGCGCCGATTTCAGGCATGCGCATCGGCACGCCGGGCGAAACGCTGTCGGTTACCGTGAAGGTCGAGGACGGCGGACAGATGCAAAGCCAGAGCCAGAGTTGAGCGGACCGCAAAGACAAATGGCCGGCGATCCGTGCGCTCTTCGAACATGGCGTCGACGAGGATCACAGCATGGCGATCTCAAACGGCTGATTGCCGTTAGCCTGGAAAAACCGGCGGACAAGAAAAAAGCGGGGTTATGCCCCGCCTTTTCCAATCTTGGATAACCCGACTAGTGGCTATCTTTGCCAACCGCATTTCCGCGACATCCCTTGAGGAAGTCGAGGTCGGCGCCAGTATCGGCCCCTTCGACATGCTGCTGATGCAGGAATGCATAGCCGGATGTGGGCAGATCATGGTTCGGCTGCCATTCGGCGAGCCGCCGCGCCAGTTCCTCATCGGAAATGTCGAGATGCAGACGACGGTTTGGCACATCAAGCTCGATCATGTCGCCGCTTTTCACGACCGCGAGCGGCCCGCCGACCGCCGCTTCCGGCGAGGTGTGCAGCACGACGGTACCGTAGGCGGTTCCGGACATGCGAGCGTCGGAAATGCGCACCATGTCGAGGATGCCTTTCTTGAGCACCTTCGGCGGCAGCCCCATATTGCCGACCTCGGCCATCCCGGGATAGCCCTTCGGCCCACAGTTCTTCATGACCATGATGCAGGTTTCGTCGATGTCGAGGTTATCGTCGTTGATCTTGGCCTTGTAGTCGTCGATGTCCTCGAACACCACAGCCCTGCCCCGGTGCACCAGCAGATGCGGCGAAGCCGCTGAAGGCTTCAACACCGCGCCCTTCGGCGCGAGGTTGCCGCGCAGCACGACGATGCCGCCCGAAGCTGTCAGCGCCTTTTCGGCCGGCAGGATCACGTCTTCGTTCCAGTTGACGACGTCCTTGACCTCGTCCCAGACGGTTTCGCCAGATACCGTCAGCGCATCCTTGTGCAGGAGGCCCGCCTCCCCGAGGCGCTTCAGTACCACCGGCAGGCCGCCGGCATAGAAGAACTCCTCCATCAGGTACTTGCCCGACGGCATCAGGTTGACGATTGTCGGGACGTCACGGCCACAGCGATCCCAGTCGTCAAGCGAAAGATCGATGCCGACACGGCCGGCGATCGCGAGCAGGTGGATGACGGCATTGGTCGATCCGCCGATGGCCGCGTTGGTGCGGATGGCATTCTCGAAGGCTTGCTTCGTCATGATCTCGGAGGGCTTCAGGTCGTCCTTGACCATCTGCACGATACGCCGGCCGGTGAGCTGCGCCATGACCTTGCGGCGGGAATCAACGCCCGGGATCGCGGCGTTGCCGGAGAGCGCCATGCCGAGCGCCTCGGCCATGGAAGCCATGGTGGAGGCCGTGCCCATGGTGTTGCAGGTGCCCGACGAACGGCTCATCGAGGCTTCCGCCTCGAGGAATTCCGCCTGCGTCATCTCGCCGGCCTTCACCATTTCGGAAAACTTCCACAGATGCGTGCCCGAGCCGACCCGTTCGCCGCGGAAATAGCCGTTCAGCATCGGCCCGCCAGTGACGACGATCGAAGGCAGGTCGCAGGAAGCCGCCCCCATGATAAGCGACGGCGTGGTCTTGTCGCAGCCGACCAACAATACGCAGCCATCCATCGGCTGCCCGCGGATCGCCTCTTCCACTGCGAGCGCGGCAAGATTGCGGTACATCATCGCCGTCGGGCGGAAGGTGTTTTCGGATGCCGAGAACACCGGCACCTCAAGCGGGAAGCCGCCGGCCTCCCATACGCCCGCCTTCACCTTTTCAGCCAGCTCTCTGAGATGACCGTTGCACGGGGTCATATCCGACCAGGTGTTGAGGATGCCGATCACCGGCCGGCCGTCGAACAGGTCGTGCGGATAACCCTGGTTCTTAAGCCAGCCGCGGTGATAGATCACGTCGCGGCTCGTACCGCCGTACCATTCCTGCGACCTCAGCTTGCGCGGCCATTCCGCTTTCTTTTTCATCGTCTCTATCCTTCGGGATATCGCCGGACCGCCTCGTACGGCCCGGTTCATCGCATTTGTCTCAAGCCAGCGTGTAGGCGGTCTTGACGGTTGTGTAGAATTCGGCGGCGTACTTGCCCTGCTCGCGCGGGCCGTAGGACGAGCCCTTGCGGCCGCCGAAGGGAACGTGGAAATCGACGCCGGCGGTCGGCAGGTTGACCATCACCATGCCGGCCTCGGAATTGCGCTTGAAATGCGTCGCATGTTTCAGGCTCGTCGTCGCGATGCCGGCAGAGAGCCCGAACGGCGTGTCGTTGGCCGTCGCCAGCGCCTCGTCGTAATCCTTGACCCGGATCACCGACACAACAGGCCCGAAGATCTCCTCGCGCGAGATCCGCATCTGGTTGGTCGCTTCGGTAAACAGCGTCGGCTGCAGATAGAAGCCGGGCGTTTCGCGGGATATCACTTCGCCGCCGAAGGCGAGTTTCGCGCCTTCTTTTCTACCGATCTCGATATAGTCGGTATCGGTCTTCAGCTGCCGCTCATCGACGACAGGGCCGATATGCGTGCCGGCCTTCAGAGCGTTGTCGACGACGAGCGTCTTCAGCTTGTCGGTCAGCGCCGCCACGAACTTGTCGTGGATGCCCTCGGTGACGATGAGGCGCGATGACGCGGTGCAGCGCTGGCCTGTAGAGAAGAAGCCGGAATTGGCGGCTGCCTCGACGGCGACGTTGAGATCGGCATCGTCGAGCACGACCATCGGGTTCTTGCCGCCCATTTCCAGCTGGAACTTGCGGTTATGCTCGATGGAAGCAGCGGCGACGCGCCTGCCGGTGCCGGTGGAACCGGTGAAGGTGATGCCGTGAACGTCGGGACTTTCGAGCATGGCCTGGCCGACGACCGAGCCCTTGCCCATGACGAGGTTCAGCACGCCCTTCGGCAGGCCGGCGCGATGCAGGATATCGACGATCGCCCAGGAACAGGCGGGCACCAGTTCGGCCGGCTTGAAGACGATGGTGTTGCCGTAGCAGAGCGCCGGCGCGATCTTCCAGGCGGGAATGGCGATCGGGAAGTTCCACGGCGTGATGATGCCGATGACGCCGAGAGCCTCGCGGGTGATCTCGATGCCGATATTCGGACGAACCGACGGCAGGACCTCGCCGGCCAGCCTCAGCGCCTCACCGGCGAAGAATTCGAAAATCTGCGATGCGCGGATAACCTCGCCGGTGGCTTCCGGCAGCGTCTTGCCTTCTTCGCGGGCAAGCAACGCACCGAGCTCGTCCTTGCGCGCCATGATCTCGTCGCCGGCCTTCTTCAGGATGACGTGGCGCTCCCAGATGCCCGAGCGCGACCAGGCCGGGAAAGCGGCCTTGGCGGCAGCGATGGCGTTTCTCGTGTCATCAGCGCTGCCGTCGGCATAGAGGCCGACGACCTCATTCGTATCCGACGGGTTGATGTTCTTCGTCGCGTTCGAGCCGACCCATTCGCCGGCGATCAGATTTTGATAAATGGTCATGGGCTTAACAAGCCTCCTTTACCGTTTACGAGCAAAGATCCGGCCGCCAATGCGGCCAGGCCTTGAATTCAAAGCTGCCTGACGGCGATCTCTTCCTCGGCGGCAACCTTGAGCGGATTACGGAGCGAAAGGCCGAATTCGGCGACTTCGATCTCGAAGACATCGCCCTCTTCCGTCTTGACGCCATCGGCAAAGGAAAGGGTCGCCGTGCCGAACATATGGACGTGAACATCGCCCGGAACACGGAAGAGGCCATATTTGAAGTGGTGATATTCCAGATTGGCGAAGGTGTGCGACATGTTCGCCTCGCCGGACAGGAACGGCTTTTCGAAAATCACCTTGTCGCCGCGCTTGATGCGCGAGGTGCCGCGAATATCTTCCGGGGGCGCGCCGACGCGGATTTCCGGACCATAGGCGGCCGGTCGCAGTTTCGAGTGGGCCAGAAAGAGATAGTTGATCCGCTCGGTGACGTGGTCCGAAAACTCGTTCGACAGTGCAAAGCCGATGCGGAACGGCGTGCCGTCCTTGGCGATCACGTAAATGCCAGCCATTTCAGGCTCTTCGCCGCCGTCGAGCGCGAAGGAGGGCGAGATGAGCGGCGCGCCGGGGGCAGCGGCGCCATAGCCGTTGCCCTTGTAGAACCATTCGGGCTGCACGCCCTTTTCGCCGGCCTTCGGCTTGCCGTTCTCAAGGCCCATCTTGAACATCTTCATCGAGTCCGTGAGGGTTTCCTCAGCGGCTTCGGTGGTCTTCTTGTGCATGGAATCGCGCGTTGCCGCCGAGCCCAAATGCGTCAGGCCGGTGCCGGTCAGATGCAGGTGCGCGGCATCGGGATGGGTGATCGGCGGCAGGAAGCGGCCTTCTGCATAGGCCTTCTCAAGATCGACGGCATCGCCGTAGCCATGCGCTTCGATGACGGCGGCCAGCGACTTGCCGCCGTCTGCGGCTTCCATCGCCAGCGCATAGACGCTGACGGCATTCTTGATCGACCTGGCAGCGCCGCCCGCCTCGCGCACGGCGACGATGATCTCTCCGTTTGCACCCTTGATCTGTGAAATAAGCACGTTACTAATCCTTTTCCTTTGGCGATGGCACAGCTACGCCTCTCCGGCTCCAGGCGGAGCCGGAATTCAGGTTTCTTATGACTGCGATGCGGGTGCCGAGCTAAGCTCAGCCCTTGTTCTTATTGTAAACGTCGAAGAACACGGCAGCGAGAAGCACCGCACCCTTGACCATCTGCTGCGAGTCGGTGCCGAGACCGTGGATCGACATGCCGTTGTTCATGATGCCCATGATCAGAGCGCCGATAACAGCGCCGGTCACCTTGCCGACGCCGCCCTGGGCGGATGCGCCGCCGATGAAGCAGGCCGCAATCACGTCGAGTTCAAGACCGAAGCCGCCCTTGGCCGTCGCCGAATTGAGACGCAGGGCAACGATCAGTCCGGCCAGTCCGGCAAGCAGGCCCATGTTTGCGAACGTCAGGAAGGTCAGCCGCTCGGTGTTGATACCGGAAAGCTTCGTCGCCTTCTCATTGCCACCCATGGCGTAGATGCGGCGGCCGATCGTCGTGCGGCGGGTAATGAAGGCATAGGCAGCCACCAGAACGAGCATGACCATCAGCACATTCGGGAAGCCGCGATAGATCGACAGCTGGTAGCCGAGCGCCAGAATGGCGAGGGTGACGAGGGCGTTCTGGACGAGGAAAAAGCCTAGCGGCTCGACGTCATTGCCATGCTTTTCATTCGACAGGCGCTTGCGCCATGCCAGATAGAAGAGGGTTACGGCGCCGACGACGGTGAGAATGATCGAGGTCGAGTTGATGCCGCCCATATCGAAAGCGTTCGGCAGAAAGCCGATGCTGATCAGCTGGAAAGCCGGCGGGAAAGGACCGATGCTGGTGCCGGTCCCCGATGCCGTCATCACGAACAGCGTCAGGCCGCGGAAGACCAGCATGCCGGCCAGTGTGACGATGAAGGACGGGATCTTGTGATAAGCGACGAAATAGCCCTGGATGCCGCCGACAAGTGCACCCATGGCGAGACATACGATACCCGCCAGGACATAGTTGGTGTGCCATTGCACCGTCATGACGCCGGCGATAGCGCCGATAAAGCCGACGACGGACCCAACCGAAAGGTCGATATGGCCGGCGACGATCACCAGCAGCATGCCGAGCGCCATGATGACGATGAACGAGTTCTGCAGAATGATGTTGGTCAGGTTGAGCGGCCTGAAGAGAACGCCACCGGTCGAGAACTGGAAGAACACCATAATCGCGATGAGCGCGATAAACATGCCGTATTCGCGGATGTTGCCGCGAACGTAGTCTCCGACGGAGACGACACGCCCCTGCTCAGCGATGGGTTGATTGATCGGCGTCATTGTTTCTTCTCCCCTGAGCGCATGATAGCGCGCATGATGGTTTCCTGGCTTGCTTCTCCCTTCGGCAGTTCCGCGACGATGCGTCCTTCGTTCATCACGTAGATGCGGTCACACGTACCGAGCAGTTCGGGCATTTCCGACGAGATCATCAGAACGCCCTTTCCATCGGCGGCAAGCTGGTTGATGATAGTATAGATTTCGTATTTTGCGCCAACATCGATGCCGCGCGTCGGCTCGTCGAGGATCAAAATATCGGGATCCGAGAACAGCCACTTCGACAGCACCACCTTCTGCTGGTTGCCGCCGGAAAGATTGACCGCCTCCTGGAAGATGCTGGAGGAGCGGATGCGCAACTTCGACCGATAGTCGGTCGCAACCCTCGATTCCTTGACGCTGTCGATAACGGACGCATTCGACACCGCCTTCAAATTGACGAGCGTCGTGTTGTGCAGGATCGTGTCGTTGAGCACGAGGCCGAGCTGCTTGCGGTCTTCGGTAACGTAGGCGAGACCTGCATCGATCGCCTTGCGCACGGTGCTGACGTCGACCGGCTTGCCGTGCATCAGCGCCTCGCCCGAAACCTTGTGGCCATAGGCCTTGCCGAAGAGGCTCATGGCGAATTCGGTACGCCCTGCCCCCATCAGGCCAGCGATACCGACGACTTCGCCCTTGCGGACGGTGACGTTGATATTGTGCAGGACCTGACGGTCGCGGTGCTGCTGGTGATAGGCGTTCCAGTTCTTCACTTCGAGAATGGTTTCGCCGATCGGCACCGAACGCGGCGGATAGCGGTCCTCAAGATCGCGGCCGACCATGTTGCGGATGATGATGTCTTCGCTGATCTCGTCCGCATGACAGTCGAGCGTCTTGACGGTCATCCCGTCGCGCAGGACCGTGATCTGGTCGGCGACCTTGCGGATCTCGTTCAGCTTATGGGAAATGATGATCGAAGTGATGCCCTGCTTGCGGAACTCGATCAGCAGGTTGAGGAGAGCGTCGGAATCGCGTTCATTGAGCGAGGCTGTGGGCTCGTCGAGGATGAGCAGCTTGACACTCTTCGACAGCGCCTTCGCGATCTCGACGAGCTGCTGCTTGCCGACGCCGATATCGGTGACCAGCGTGTTCGGAGATTCGGACAGGCCTACTTTCTTCAGCAGCTGCTTGGTGCGGTTGAATGTCTCGTCCCAGCTGATGACGCCGCTCTTAGCATTCTCGTTGCCAAGGAAGATGTTTTCGCCGATCGACAGCAACGGCACGAGCGCCAGTTCCTGGTGAATGATGACGATGCCGATTTCTTCGGAGTCCTTCAGGACCTTGAAGTTGCGCGTCTCGCCTTCATAGACGATGTCGCCTTCATAGCTTCCCGTGGGATAGACGCCTGATAGCACTTTCATCAGGGTCGATTTGCCGGCCCCGTTTTCGCCCACCAATGCGTGGATCTCACCCTGGCGAACCTTGAGGTTCACATTCTCCAGCGCCTTGACGCCCGGGAACGTCTTGGTGATGCTCCGCATTTCGAGGATAGTATTGTCCATAGTCAAAGTTCCAGCGCCTGCAGCCGTCAAGCGGCTGGGCGATCATAAAATCGAAGACCGGAACCCGCAAGCGCGGGCTCCGGTCCTTCTCATTACTTCAGCTTGTCTTCAGAGTAGTAACCGCTGTCGACGAGGATCTGCTTGTAGTTGGTCTTGTCGACGGCAACCGGCTTCAGCAGATAGGACGGGACGACCTTGACGCCGTTGTCGTAGGTCTTCGTGTCGTTGACCTCGGGCTCCTTGCCCGACATCACGGCATCGACCATGGCAACGGTGACCTTGGCGAGTTCGCGGGTGTCCTTGAAGATCGTCGAGTGCTGTTCGCCAGCGATGATCGACTTGACCGACGGGATTTCAGCATCCTGACCGGTGACGATCGGGAGCGGCTGAGCCGCAGTACCGTAACCAACGCCCTTCAGCGAGGAGATGATACCGATGGACAGACCGTCGTAAGGCGACAGAACGGCATCGACCTTGGCGTCGGTGTAGTTGGCCGAGAGCAGGTTGTCCATGCGGGCCTGGGCCGTTGCCGGATCCCAACGCAGCGTGCCGACCTTGTCCATGCCGGTCTGGCCGGACTTCACGACGAGCTTGCCGCTGTCGATGTAGGGCTGCAGAACGGACATTGCGCCATCATAGAAGAAGAAGGCGTTGTTGTCGTCAGGCGAGCCGCCGAACAGTTCGATGTTGAACGGGCCCTTGCCGTCCTTGAGGCCGAGGCCGTCAACGATGGAGCCAGCCTGCAGAACGCCGACCTGGAAGTTGTCGAACGTCGCGTAGTAGTCGACGTTACCCGAATCGCGGATCAGACGGTCATAAGCGATGACCTTGATGCCGGCGTCGTGTGCCTTCTGGAGAACGTCAGAAAGCGTCGTACCGTCGATCGAAGCGATGACGAGAACCTTGGCACCCTTGGTGACCATGTTTTCGATCTGCGAAAGCTGGTTCGGAATGTCGTCGTCGCCATACTGCAGGTCAGTGCCGTAACCGGCAGCCTGGAGCTGCTTGACGATGTTGTTGCCGTCGTCGATCCAGCGGGCCGAAGCCTTGGTCGGCATCGCAATACCGACAGTGCCCTTATCCGCGGCCAGAGCCGGCGCAACGAACGAAGCGACGCCGAAGGCAGCCGCAGCCATCAATGAGATAATGGATTTCATTTCTCTCTCCCTTGTTAATAAGCAGCGGACGAAAAATCGCCCGCCCCGAAACTGTGGCAGGTTCCGTATTGGATAGTTACTTCAGATGGTGAGAAACGAAGTAGGTCTCCTCCACGATCTCACACGTGTTGAGTGCCAACCAGCACACGGCGGCAAACTGGTATGGATTCCTATAACTGTCAAATAGAATAAGTGCTAACGTGCATAACAATTTTGGTATATCGTTAAAAAGTATTACTTTTGATGGAGCGCAGCGAGGAGGATGCAACCATGACGGTTATTTCTGAGCCATTTTTGATGGATCACGTCGATATCCACAGCGATAATTTCGGCGATGACAGCCTTTTGCGTGCAGGACTTAAGTTGAATCACCTGCGGATGATCGTCGCAATCGAAGATAGCGGACAGATTTCCGCCGCAGCGGAGGTTCTGAACATTTCGCAGCCCGCCGCATCGCGGATGTTGTCCGAAATGGAATCAATCACCAAGACATCTCTCTATGAGCGCGTGGCCCGCGGCGTGGTGCTGACGACCTTCGGCGCAGCGCTTGCCCGGAGAGCCCGGAAGATCCTTTTGGAACTGCGCGAGGCGAGCCGCGAGATCGGCGAACTGAAAAGCGGCAAGGGCGGCTCGGTCTTCATCGGCTCGGTGACGGCGCCGGCCATGAGCCTCGTCGTGCCGGCGATCAACAAGGTGCGCAAGGCCTATCCCGGCATCGAGATCAACATCCAGGTGGAGACGAGCAACGTGCTTGCCCGCGAACTGCTCGCCGCCCGCCATGACTTCATCATCGGCCGCATTCCCGATGATCTCAACCCGCGCCTGTTCGAGGTGACGGAGATCGGCATCGAGCGGGCTTGCCTGATCGTGCGCAGCTGCCATCCGCTCATGAAGCAAAAGACCAGCAGCCTTTCCGACGTGAGGGATTATGACTGGGTGTTCCAGCCGCCGGGCACCCTGCTGCGCCGCACGATCGAAGACGTTTTCCTGTCGCAGGGTGTGGCGCTGCCGGAAAATATCGTCAACACCTCCTCGCTGCTTCTGACCTGCGCCATCATCTGCGAATCCGATGCGATCGCTCCGGTCGCCGTCGACGTCGCCCAGTTCCTTGCCAGCCAAGGCTCGAATGCCTCGGACGTATGCATGCTGCCGATCGATTTCGACATCAACGTCAAACCCTACAGCATGATCACGGCGAGGGAGCGGGCGCTGCCGCCGAGCGCAAGGCTGCTCTACGACATCATCCTCGAGGAGAGCCGCAAGCAGGCCGGCTGACGACATCCGCAAGCCCTGCGCCATCTTGCTCTCTTCTAATGCGCCTGGAGCAATCCAGCAAAAGTGTGCAGCGATTTTGCGTCCGGAATTGCGTGAACAAGGAGATAGAGCATTTCCGTGGTTCGAAGAAAAACGGAAATGCTCTCAAGGAAGGCGGATGCTGTTCGGGCAGTCGGTATTTCAATCAGTCCTCGAGCGGCTGAAGGCGGAGGACGAGACCGCCGAAGCGCCGGCCGCCCATCGCGTGTCCGGCCTCGGCACCGGGCTTGCCTTCGATGTCATGGAGGGGGTCTCAGTCGCGTCGCAGCGCGTCGGCCAGGCTTATTTCGACAATCTGGATCTCGATGCTGCCGCTGGGGTCGTGGAGAAACCGGCGTCTGCGCCTCCAGCCGAGCCCGTCATGCCGGACCATCTAACCCGCACGACACCGCAGGAGGTTGCCGCCGAACTGGCGATCTCCGCCGCCGATACGCCACTGACGCTCCGCGAGAAGCGCCGCGCCTTCGCCCGCGCCAATCATCCCGATGGCGTAGAATTGCCCTTCCGTGACAATGCGACGAAGCGCATGATGCTGGCCAATCTGCTGATCGACGAAGCGCTGCGGCGATTGAGCCGCTGACTATTCCGCCTGCCCGTCCTTCGAGGGTTTTTCAGCGGTCGCCGCGGGTTCGTCCTCGTCCTCGGCGTCAGGCTGCACGGGCGGCTCGATGGCCGGAGGCTGCGGATTGAAGGTCCAGAACAGCATATAGAAGGAATAGGCGCCTGCCCCGCCGGCCAGCACCGCCCAGAACGGATCGCCGGTGACAAGTTCGACCACGGCCCAGCCGAAGCAAACGGCAACGATGGCAATCCGCACCCAGAGGCGCCGATATGCCGGATGATTCGGATCGATGAGTTTCATTCCTGCCCCGCGGTCGCATTTGTCGCACTGCCTTCGGCCCGTGCCGCGATTGTCTCTAGAGACTTTCCTGGCCAGATTAAAGCATTCTCTTGGCTGAAAGGCCGGGCATCTCTCCGCCGGGATCACAGGCAATCGGCTCTGCCCTGACCAAAATCTGCTCCGGCAGAATACGTCAATCCCACCATGAAAGGCGCTGGTTCGAATCTTGCAAATGTGAAAGATCCGCGGGCTTGACGCGGTTCACAGAAGATGGAATGAAAATTCCAGAATATTGGCAATTCGGTTTATTTGTTCCGAATTCAAGGGAGGTTAGAATGACAGTGAGATTTGGTCTTCTCGGCGCCGGCCGCATCGGCAAGGTCCATGCAAAGGCCGTCAGCGGCGACGCCAATGCGACGCTCGTCGCGGTCGCCGACGCCTTTCCGCAGGCCGCCGAAGCGATCGCCTCCGCTTATGGCTGCGAAGTCCGCACCATCGAGGCGATCGAGGCAGCCAAGGATATCGACGCCGTCGTCATCTGCACGCCGACGGATACCCATGCCGATCTGATCGAACGCTTCGCCCGCGCAGGCAAGGCGATCTTCTGCGAAAAGCCGATCGATCTCGACGTCGCCCGCGTCAAGGCCTGCATCAAGGTGGTGGAAGAGACCGGCGCCAAGCTGATGGTCGGCTTCAACCGCCGCTTCGACCCGCATTTCATGGCGGTGCGCAAAGTCATCGACGAAGGCAAGATCGGCGATGTCGAAATGGTGACGATCACCTCGCGTGACCCCGGCGCTCCGCCGGTCGATTACATCAAGCGTTCCGGCGGCATCTTCCGCGACATGACGATTCATGACTTCGACATGGCCCGCTTCCTGCTCGGCGAAGAACCGGTGTCGGTTTTCGCGACCGCAGCAGTTCTCGTCGACAAGGCGATCGGCGAAGCTGGTGACTATGACAGCGTTTCGGTGATCCTGCAGACCAAGTCCGGCAAGCAGGCCATCATCTCCAACTCCCGCCGCGCCACCTATGGCTACGACCAGCGCATCGAGGCGCACGGCTCCAAGGGCCTCGTCTCGGCCGAAAACCAGCGCCCGGTCTCGATCGAAGTCGCAAACGGCGAAGGCTACACCCGCCCGCCGCTGCATGACTTCTTCATGACCCGTTATACCGAAGCCTATGCCAACGAGATCGCAGCCTTCATCGCCGCGATCGAGAAGGGCTCCAAGATCTCTCCATCAGGCGCCGATGGTCTCGCAGCGCTCGCGCTCGCCGATGCCGCGGTCCAGTCCGTTAAGGAAGGCAAGCTCATCAAGATCGGCTGACGGCCCTCTCCCGACCGGAAGCCATGCATGAGATGGCCGGGCACCCGCCCGGCCATTTCGCGTTTGGGGGCAAAGCCCCGAAGCCCGCCCCTCATCCCGCTGCCGCCACCTTCTCCCCGCAGGCGGGGAGAAGGGACAAGCAGCAATCTCTCCGTCCCCACACACTTCTCGCAGGGCACGTCCCCTCTCCCCGTCTTTACGGGGTGAGGGCTAGGGTGAGGGGCAGTCGGCCGCGCGAACCGGACAGCAGTAGCTCCCTCAATCCGCGCTCTGTACGCCAGAGAGAACGATATCCTCGTCGATCACCGACAGCGCCCGGTTCAGATGTCCTTCGAAGACCAGGATCTGCTCGTCGGCCACCACCCTGATCTCGGGCATGCCTTCCATGCGCACGATATGCGACTGCCCCAGACCCTCTTCGATCCCTTGCCGGAGAAGGTCGTAATAGCGGGTGCCCGGCCCGGTGATGGCGATCGGCATGCGCTCCGTCAGGCTCAGCATGCGCGACAGCCCGTTGCCGAGCGCCAGCCCTGCCTGGCGAAAGGCGAAGGCGGGGACGCGGTGGCCCTGGCGCGCCTTGGCGGCGATCTTGTCCAGTTCCGCCACCGGCACGAACTTTGCCGGAATCGTATCGAGCGGCACCTCGAAGGCGCTGCGCAGGATCGCGTAGAAACCGGCATAGGCCTCGATGCAGCCGCGGGTGCCGCAGCGGCAGAGCCCACCATTGGCCATGTGCAGCATGTGCCCGAAATTCGGCGCCGATATCTCCTGGCCCGTCTGGTTTCCGCGCCTGACGATGCCGAGCCCGACGCTATGGCCGAGCGAAAGGGCGGCGAGCGAACGGAAATCGGCGCCTTTCACCATCTCTTCACGCGCGCCGAGCGCTGCCGCGACCAGTAGCGTCTCGTTGTCGAGGATCACCTTGGCCCGCCATTCCGGCCGCAGTGCCGATTCGAAATCGATCTGGTCACTGCCGAAAATCGGCGACCAGACGAGAACCGGCTCGGTGGAATTGACCAGCCCCTTGCTGCTGATCGAGATCAGCAGCACCTTTTCTTGGCTGATCTTCGAGCGATCGAGAATACGCAAAAGCCCGGCCCGCACTGCCGCGACGAAGCGGCCAGCACCCGCAGGATCATGCGAACGTTCCTCGCTGAAGCGGTCGATCAGCTTGCCGGCATAATCGACCAGCGAATATTGCACCGCATCCGAGGAGATGATGACGACGATGAGATAGCCGCAATCGCGTCGCTGCCGCAGCAGCACGCGCGGCCGGCCGCGGCCGCTTGCCGGCTGATGTTCAGATTTTTCGATGATCTGGGCTTTTTCCAGCTCAGTGGTGATGGCCGAGATGGTGGCCGACGACAGCCCGGTGAAATCGGATATTTCGGTATGCGCGAGCGCACCGTGGCGACGCAGCACGGACAGCACGAGCACGCTGTTTCTCTGCCGGACCAGCTCCGTGCTCGACTTGGTCAGCATGAACGCCGCCCTCTCTCCCTGCTTGCTCCACCCTTGGTTTCCACTGCATCTCCAGCCGATGTTTCGCAAGGAAATTAAGCCGGCAGTGCAGTGTTGACAGTTGAAAAAATCTCTGACACTAAATTTCTCGACTGTCGAGAAAAAAATCCGAACCTTTCTCGACAGCTTTTCGCGGTGGCCGGAGGAAGCATGGGCTGGGCCGGTCGCAATCCACTCGGGAGGACATTATGAAGTCGATTTTGAAATTGATGGCCGGTGCGGCCATCCTCGTTTCCGTGCATACCGCTGCCATGGCTGCCGATCTCGTCGTCGGTGTTTCCTGGTCGAATTTCCAGGAAGAACGCTGGAAGACGGACGAAGCCGCCATCAAGAAGGCTCTCGAAGCCAAGGGCGCCAAGTATATTTCCGCTGACGCGCAGTCTTCTGCCGCAAAGCAGCTTACCGACGTCGAATCGCTGATCTCGCAGGGCGCCAACGCGCTGATCATTCTCGCCCAGGACTCCGACGCAATCGGCCCGGCGATCGAAAAGGCCGCCGCTGAAGGCATCCCGGTCGTCGGCTATGACCGCCTGATCGAAAACCCGGCTGCCTTCTACATTACCTTCGACAACAAGGAAGTCGGCCGCCTGCAGGCTGAGGGCGTTTTCAAGGCCAAGCCGGAAGGCAATTACGTCTTCATCAAGGGCTCGTCTTCCGATCCGAATGCTGACTTCCTGTTCTCGGGCCAGCAGGAAGTGCTGAAGGCCGCCATCGACGCCGGCAAGATCAAGAATGTCGGCGAGGCCTATACGGACGGCTGGCTGCCGGAGAACGCTCAGCGCAACATGGAGCAGTTCCTGACCGCCAACAACAACAAGGTTGACGCCGTCGTCGCATCGAATGACGGCACCGCCGGCGGCGCGATCGCTGCTCTCGACGCACAGGGCCTCGCCGGCTCCGTTCCGGTTTCCGGCCAGGACGGCGACAAGGCAGCACTCAACCGCATCGCTCTCGGCACGCAGACGGTTTCCGTCTGGAAAGACAGCCGCGAACTCGGCAAGCGCGCCGCTGAAATCGCTCTCGACCTCGCCGGCGGCAAGGACATGAGCAAGATCGACGGCGCCCAGGCTTTCAAGGGCGGCCCCAAGGGCGTCGAAATGCAGTCGGTCTTCCTGAAGCCGCTTGCGATCACCAAGGAAAACCTGAACGTCGTCATCGACGCCGGCTGGATCTCCAAGGCTGAAGCGTGCCAGGGCGTCAAGGCAGACAGCGTCGCTGCCTGCAAGTAAGCCAAGGGCTGTAAACTGAAATTGCCGGCGCCGCAGCGGAACACCGTTGCGGCGCCGGATGCGGATGAGAATTCCAACGACGAAGTTTTCTCCGCCTCGCCGCACCATCGCGGGTTTTCATTCCCTGCCGGAACGGTGTCGCGACGCCACGCGACCGGTTTCCGGAAGCATCGCGGTGGTGAGTTGAAGAACAGACGCATGACGCCGATGGCAGCCTCTAGCACGCCGGCGCGTCCGTCCAAACAAAGTGGGGGAACGGCAAACCCATGGCCGAAATGGTAAAATCCACAACATCAAGCGGACCGCGAGCGGCGGAAGCCAGTCCGGTGACCCGCTTCTTCCGCGCCACCGAGATCGACACGCGTCTGCTCGGCATGATCGGCGCGCTGATCATCATCTGGATCGGTTTCCACATCATCACCGGCGGTCTCTTCCTGACCCCGCGCAATCTCTGGAACCTCTCGGTCCAGACGACCGACATCGCCGTCATGACGACGGGCATGGTGCTGATCATCGTCACCCGCAACATCGACCTGTCGGTCGGTTCCGTGCTCGGCCTCTGCGGCATGATCATGGGCGTGACGCAGGCCAAGATCCTGCCGGAATATATCGGCTTCGACAGCCCCTTCACTTGGGCGATCACGCTGCTGGTCGGATTGGCGGCAGGCTGCCTGATCGGCGCCTTCCAGGGCATCATCATCGCCTTCCTCAACGTTCCCTCCTTCATCGTCACGCTCGGCGGCCTGCTCGTCTGGCGCGGCGCCACCTGGCTCGTCACCAGCGGCCAGACGGTTGCCCCGATGGACCAGACCTTCCGCATCATGGGCGGCGGCGCCGAGGGCTCGATCGGCGCCACCTGGAGCTGGATCGTCGGTATCGGCGCCTGCCTCTTCGTCATCGCAAGCATCGTCGGCTCACGCCGGCAGCGCCGGCGCTTCGGTTTCCCGCGCCGGCCGATGTGGGCTGAATATTTCCTCGCGGTCCTGAGCTGCGTGCTCATCCTCGGCGCGGTCTGGATCGCCAACAGCTATTACTGGCCGATCAACATCGCCAAGAAATATGCCGAGACCAACAATATTCCCTGGCCCGAAACCGGCCTGGACATTCCCTACGGCATCGCCGTGCCGGTGTTGATCGCGATCGTCGTCGGCATCATCATGACCTTCATCGCGACAAGGCTGCGCTTCGGCCGCTATGTCTTCGCGATTGGCGGCAACCCCGAAGCGGCCGAGCTCGCCGGTATCAAGACGCGCTGGGTGACCGTGCGCATCTTCGCGCTGATGGGCATTTTGGCCGCTATCGCGGCCGCGATTTCCACCGCCCGCCTCAACGCCGCAACGAACTCGCAGGGTACGCTCGACGAGCTCTACACCATCGCCGCCGCCGTCATCGGCGGAACGTCGCTGGCAGGCGGCACCGGCACCATCGCCGGCGCCATGCTCGGCGCGCTCGTCATGCAGTCGCTGCAATCGGGCATGGTGCTCGCGCATGTCGATACGCCGCTGCAGAGCGTCGTCGTCGGCACCGTCCTTGTCGTGGCGGTCTGGCTCGACACCGTCTACCGCGCCCGTGCCAAGTGAGAGGAGCCCCAGACATGGCTGATCAACGCACTCCCCTCGTGGAACTGAAAAACATCTCGATCTCCTTCGGCGGCATTCACGCCGTCGACAATGCCTCGGTCGATCTCTACCCCGGCGAAGTGGTCGCCCTGCTCGGCCACAACGGCGCCGGCAAGTCGACGCTCATCAAGATCCTCTCCGGCGCCTACAAGCGCGATGGCGGCGAGATCCTGATCAACGGCGAACCGGCCGACATCCGCAATCCGCGCGATGCCAAGAAATACGGGATCGAGACGATCTACCAGACGCTCGCCGTCGCCGACAATGTCGACGCCGCCGCCAACCTCTATCTCGGCCGCGAGCTGAAGACCCGCTGGGGCACGCTCGATGACGTCGCGATGGAAGCCTCGGCCCGGGAGGTGATGGGGCGCCTCAACCCCAACTTCAAGCGCTTCAAGGAACCGGTGAAGGCGCTCTCGGGCGGCCAGCGGCAATCGGTGGCAATCGCCCGTGCCATCCTCTTCAACGCCCGCATCCTGATCATGGACGAGCCGACGGCAGCGCTCGGCCCCCAGGAGACGGCGCAGGTCGGCGAATTGATCAAGCAGCTGAAGAAGGAAGGCATCGGCATCTTCCTCATCAGCCACGACATCCATGACGTCTTCGATCTGGCCGACCGCGTCTCGGTGATGAAAAACGGCCAGGTCGTCGGCCATGCCCGCACCGAGGACGTGACCAAGGACGAAGTGCTGGGGATGATCATTCTCGGCAAAGTGCCGCCAAAGGCAATCCCCGGCCCCGGCGCCATGCAGATCTGACCGCCGCCAGGCGACAGTCGACAACAATCACGCTCCGCCGCCCGCAAGGCCGGCGGAGTTTTCATATGCATTCACCGGACTGACGGATAAAAACGTCCGCCAAATCGCAAGCATCGGTATTTCCGAGAATTTCGCGATTGAAGCCAGCCGCAAGCTAGGCTAAGAACCACCCATCGGACAGGCGATTCAAACCGCCTTCGGCATGCACCCGTAGCTCAGCTGGATAGAGTGTTGGATTCCGATTCCAAAGGTCACAGGTTCGAATCCTGTCGGGTGCGCCAGTCTTTTCAAACGTTTATCGTATGTTTCCAAACCTGACTGCCATTCGCTCGACGGTCGCCGATGGATCACTCGCAGATTTGCGAGTCGACGCGTCCTGAAAAACTACTGGAATTGCACGGTCGGCCGGCAAGTCGATAACGCTCTTCAACTGAAAGTAAGGCTTCGCTACGACGTGGAGCCCGAAACAGGGAAACGAACTCAAAAAAATCTGTCGGCACGGGAACAATATGCTCCGTTGATCGTAAAACCTTCGGGTCGTGCGGAGATTCGTTACACTTCGCTATATGCGACCCACCTCAACCTTAGCCCCGCTCCATAGTGGGGCCTTTTTTGTGTCTGCGGCAGTGGTATGGGTGGCCCTCTGCACTAAGGCAGCGCCGTTGCGTTTACCTCGACGAGCGGCGTTGTGGACGGCAGACCTATCTAGCGACTCCGCCTGCGGATAAGCTCCGCAGGCGCCTCCTCCAGGCGAATTCGCGGTATCTAGCTCGGCGACGAGCATTACGAAGTTCCGACCGATTCCGGCACGTGCGACCGTCGACTTCTCCCACCCGAATAATCACATTGATGGTGTCCCCTCGGCGCTGACATCGACGAATTATCGCGAGTGAGTCGGACTTCGGTCCGATGGTAGACAGCAATCTCTCTGCTAATTTCCGTTCCGCTGAGACTGCAAAACTCAGCACGAAAAGGGTGTCTGCCCCTGATCCGGAGCACCCTTTTCAAACTCGTTTTCGGGAATCCCCCTTAACCCTCGGCACCGACGGTTTGCGGGCGACCAACCTTCCAATTGATCATAGGGTATAGGTAATCTGTCGGGGCATCTTGCGTGCGATGGTGTTGCCAGTTCCATCGCATCTTAAGCGGGCGGTCGTCAAAGTCGAAGTCTGTGATTTCCTTCCACAGCAATTGCTCATCGATACGGCTCTGCTTGTGACTATTGTCGATGGCAGTGAGCGTGGCGGTCAGATAGGTCTACGGATCGACGGCTCGATGAGCGAAGCAATGGTCGCCCTGTTCTCCTGCCCCTCGCCTTCAAATCGAACGTAGAACGGTCGCGCGCGTGAGCAACACGTTTTCGAGCAAGATCAACCCTGGTTTGGTAACGGCTTACCCTCGTAGCGCACGCGAAAATTCCTCCTGTGAAAATCCTGCTCGAAGCAGACGAAGACGAGTTCCAGGTCATTGGCGCTGTCGCGCTTCCCAAGGAGACTGAGCGTGACAACGATAACGCCACTGTATCCGCGCGTCAGGCGGAAAGCCGCGTTGCGGATGTCAGTCCCTTCTGGATCCCTCCGGTCTTCGCGGCGCTCATAGATGACCCAGAAGCGGGCAGCATCCCAAGTCTGCCGTAGGATTTGGCTGACCTCCGCCTTGAACTCTTCGGCATGCATTGCTGGCCCCCAAGACAATGCCGTCTCGCCCGCATCGCTAACGACATTGAGGTAACCGTCATATCGGTAGGCGCCTGACAGTGACCGTTCGATCATCTCGAATGCCGTGTTTTCGCTGATTGTTGTTTTGAAGAGAATTGCCATGGAATCGCTGCGTGCCGCTGCCGATATGTCGGTGAGACGGCGAGACTACTGGGTGTCGCCAGGGCGAGCAATGGTGACTTAATTGTCGGGCATCCGAGTCCGCGGCATCGTTCCGGAGATCTGCCTGCCCATACCGGAGACATAGGTAACAGAACGTCCCTAAGACATGGGTGACAACCTTGTGCCGAACGGGTTCTCGATGGTTTGCAAAGTCCTCTGCTCCAGATCGATATATCCGAGATCATAGCGCATGAAGCTGACGAGCCAAACGCCGTCATCGACCTCCTCGATGTCGAGCTCTGGCCGGCCATGACTGTGAAGATATTGATCTTCTTGCGGTACATGCAGATGCGGCCGCAATCGGTCACCAGTACGTCACGGTCGTGGAAGCGTATTTGTGCTTAGCTCCCATGAATGGGCGCAGGGGCGCGATTTCGCCTCGGGTTGGGGCCCGCATCCTCAATTCGCCGAGCTCACGCATCCGCTCGTTAGCAATTTGTTGACCATAAGCTGGCTTTACTAAGCGTGATGGATGCGGAGGTTCCCGCACGTCGTCGAGTGTTTGGTGTGGGCGGGTTTGTTCGTGTTGAAGTATCCAGTGCAAGGATTGTCGGGCGGGGCCTTGGGCGGAATTGCCATGCTCCTGTCGCGTGCGGAACGCTTCGTCGCGCAGACCATTCTGCCGGCTCTGTTCGCGCTGCCGGCACTTGTCGGTTCTGCATCATTTGCCTCGGCGGAAGATCGGGCCCTGAAGCTGTTCTTTACCCATACGGGCGAGAGGGCCACGATTACCTACAAGCGGGACGGAAAGTTCGATCCCAAGGGCCTCGCCCAGATCAATAGGTTTCTGCGCGACTGGCGAAGGAACGAGCCGACCCGGATGGATCCCCGGCTGCTCGACCTGGTCTGGGAGGTGTACAAGCGCAGCGGCGGCAAGGACTACATCCACATCGTCTCCGCCTATCGTTCGCCCACCACCAACAACATGCTCCGCAACCGTTCGCGCAGCACCGGCGTCGCCAAGAAGAGCCAGCACATGCTGGGCAAGGCAATGGATTTCTACGTTCCCGGCGTGAAGCTTTCGACGCTGCGCGCCCTTGCAATGCAGATGCAGGTCGGCGGTGTCGGATATTATCCGACCTCGGGATCGCCCTTCGTGCATCTCGACGTCGGCAATGTCAGGGCCTGGCCCCGCATGTCCCGGCAGGAACTCGCTCGAATATTCCCGAATGGGCAGACGATGCATCTGCCTGCCGATGGCCGGCCGCTGCCGGGATACAATCAGGCGATTGCGAACTACAAGAAGCGCGTCGGCCCCACCTCGATCCAGATCGCCAGCACCGCTGGAGACGACGAAGACGCAGGAGCCTCGACCAGGCCGAGCGGCGACACTAGAGATAACAACCTCGTGACGGCACTTCTGCCTGCGCCCCGAAGCCGGGCGTTGAATGCGCTGGCGCTGCAGACCGGCGCAGTCGAGCGGGATGACAAACGGTCCGCTCCGGACCTTGCATCTTTGCCGATTCCGATACCGGCGATGCGGCCGCCTGCCCTCGAGCACGACGCTGATATGGATGACAAACTGGAGACTGCGTCGATCGGCCCAATTGCCGTGCTTCCGGACAGCCCGGCGCCTGCATTGCCGGGCTACGCGCGCTTCGAACCCCTCCGTGTTGCACACCAGGCCGCCAAGCAGGGCGCTGATATGATCGCCTCCCTGCCGATGACCGCGTCCTGGGAAGAAGCAAGCTTCTTTGAATCGACGTCCGACGCGGCGCTGATGAAATGGGCGCTGCATTCTCCCGGCGAGGTGATGGAATTGAGCGCGCCTCGCGTTTCCCCCCGCGCGGTTCATCGTGAGGTCAATGCCGCGAAGTCCGGTGAGGACATCATTCCGGTCGCCGCCACAGACCTGTTCGATGCGAGCCGGTTTGCGTCGCCTCCAGAGGGCTGACCTCAATCATCAAGGCTTGATGCGCAGCACCTCTTACGACATGCGACTTCGGCGCGGTATCCGCTTAATGTCCCGGAGCGGTCTCTATGGGGTAGTGAGCATCCTCCCACGCGGGAAAGCCACCGGCAAAGTGGTAGACATTCTTAAACCCCCATACCAAGGCTTTGGCCGATGCGTAGGCGGAATCGCCGCAATATTTGCCATGGCATGAGAAGATCACTTCCTCCTCCCTGCTCACGGCCTTCGATAGCGTGTCCCTTGCCAGAACCTCCACGACCGATAGGTTGATGGCTCCCGGCGCATGCCCGCGACCAAAGCTCAGAGCGGTGCGCACATCAACGAGCTTGACGCCGCGGTCGTGCAGCCGCTTGGCCGTCGGGGCGTCTATTTCAGTGGCTCCCTTGATATTGTATTCCCCGTTGCTTTTGCCGATCAGGCGAGCGTATTCGTCATAGGAAATATCTGTGCCCGCTCCCTCCGGCACGCCGGCTTTGCGCAAGCCCTCCTTCAGGCGCTCGCGATAGGTCGAATCGTAGTTGAAAATGTCGCCGTACCAGTACCATCCCAGTTCCTGCACCGTCAGCGGCGAGTAGCCGGCGGGAACCGCGAGCGCGTTGTATTTTTCGATGTTTTCCTGAACGCCGTCCGTCCGCCCGAGGTGGCCGAAGCTCGACACCAGCGTGGCGTAATCTTCACTGACGTCTGATTGCCTGATCACCAGCAGTTCGAGGTTCTTCACCGCCTCCTCATATTTCTCCTGGTGGAACTGTGAAATCGCAAGAACCCTGAGATAGCTCGGCGGATATTGCGGGTCGACACGCATGGCTCGTTGCACTTCGCGTTCGGCTTCCGGAGCCTGGCCCGTTGCGTTCAAAATGCGCGCTTTGCTGAGGTGATTTTCGGGATCATTGGAATCGAGTTCCATGGCACGATTGATTTTGGCAAAGGCGTCAGCATACCGGCCCTGCCTTGCCAGCACCTCAGCGGAGATCGCATAGGCAAGCGAATTGGGCTTTCGAACCGCAAGAGCCAGGTGCCGATCCACACGTTCCATCGCCCTCTCGAAGCCAAGGTTGGCGGCCTCCCAATTGGAAACGGCAATCCTCCAATTCGCCGAAGCGAGCGCCGCATGAGCGCGGCTGTAATCGGGGTCGAGCTCGATCGCCTTTTCGAAAAAGGGAATTGCCTTGAGGGTTTCATTCTCGCTGTCGTGGCGCAGGTGATCCCAGCCTTGCAGCAAAGCGTCGTAAGCCTGCGCGCTATTCGTCTCCGCCTGCTCGGACTGAGATCGCTCCGCCATCGTGAACTTGACGGTGAGCGCAGACACGATCTCGCCGATGACCTTATCCTGAAGCGTAAAAATCTCGCTCATCGCGCCGTCATAGCGGTCAGCCCATAGATGATGGCCGCCGAGCGCGTCTATGAGCTGTGCGTTGATGCGAACCTGGTCCCCCTGGCGGCGCACGCTGCCTTCAAGGATATAACGGACCCCGAGTTCCTCGGCCACCTGCTGAACTTTGATGGGCTTGCCCTTGTAGGCGAAGGTGGAGTTTCGAGCGATAACAAAGATGCTGGACAGCTTCGAAAGGTCTGTGATCAGATCTTCCGTCATGCCGTCGGCGAAATAGGCCTGTTCCGGATCGGAACTGATGTTGTCGAACGGCAGGACGGCAATAGACGGCTTGTCAGGCAGCGGGAGTGCCATGCGAGCGATCGATGCCGTTTCCGCGCTGGTCGTCCATGGACCCAGCCATATTGCGACGACGGCAGCCACCAGAACCAGAGCCACCGCCGCGAGCGGTCCCCAACTGCGAAGACGCTGGATTTTGAACTGCCAGCGAGGAGCGTTTCCATCGAACAGCACGCGATAGGTGCGTACGGGGCGCGCGATGTTTTTGACATGCTGCTCGCCAATAAATTCAAGCGGCAGTTCGAGCTTGCCTTGCAAATGATCGAAAGCAGTGCCGGATACAAAAAGCCCTCCGGACTCACATATCTGCTCCAGGCGAGCAGCGACGTTGACCCCATCGCCCAGCAAATCATCGCCCTCCACGACGACGTCGCCCAGGTTGACGCCCATGCGGAACAGAAGCCGCTGTTGGGGCAGGATATCCACTTGCCGTGCTGCAACCTGCTTTTGCAGGGCAACCGCACATAGGACAGCATCCACGACGGAGCCAAATTCCACGATCGCGCCATCGCCCATGAGCTTCACTGTGCGTCCGTGATATTCCGCGAGCAGTGGGTCGAAGACTTCGGAGCGCAATCCCCTCATCGCGGCCAGCGTACCGGCCTCGTCATCCTCGATAAGTCTTGAATAACCAACGATATCGACGGCGAGAATTGCAACCAGCCGCCGCTCGGCATGATCGTCTCCCATGGTCATCCTCTCCAGCGAGGTGACGAAAGCCACGCTTAGCGGATCCTTCGGTCGACGGGAACACTCCTCCGGCCTCCGCTATTCTACTCCCGTTTCCTTCTCCAGACGAATGAACTCTTTCGAAATATGGCTTATCCGGTTCGCGCTGGTCATATCACCGCCTGCGCGACAAGCATGTCGACGTGTACGCCAATGAGTTCGTATTTCCGTTGGAACAGGCGAAGACACTTCCAGACGCATAGACCCGGCAAAATGTTGCGGTATCCTTGCCTGCCTGAAAAGGCGCGCGGGCGCCGTCGTTGGGACGGTCGAACTACGAAGCCCCCCGTTTCCGCGCGCGCAAACTCAGACCAAAGTCCGACCCACCCCGGACTTCGTGCCCATACAAAACCTTCGCCCGCTGTAATAACAATAATATATTCTCAAGTAACGAGGCGAGGCGATGTGAGAAACTGCGTTCACTTCATTGGATCGCATTTACGTGACGACTTCTACTTGGAAAATGATACCCAGAAACTGGTTGTTGTTGACAATCTTTGCACCAGACCTTTCGAAAATATAGCACATATTCGGGATGCCCGTTTTCACAGGCAACCTCAACTCCCTGGATCCGGAGTTCGTCGGAGAGGTTCTCGATACCATGCCGGCTCCTTCGATCGAACCCGCAAATGGCGGCGGCCGTCTCATGGGGATAGTCGAGATCGGGCAGGTCGTCATGATCGCGCCACGATCGGCTGTAGCATCCGGTCCGGCCCGGCTGCTCGTCATCGAGCGCGGCATCGACAGAAACACCTTAAAGTAGGTACTTTTAACAATTGACATTAATAAGTGAGTATTTCTTAGAACTCTTCTAAAGAATTGTCATGCATTACAGGCAATGCTAATAAACAAGTAGCTTAATCTCAAGTCATGAGGCACGAAGCAATGAAAAGCGTATTGATTTCTGGCGGGGCTGGCTTCATCGGATCCCACTTGTGTGATCGACTTTTGCTGAGGACGGATATTCAGAAGCTGGTCGTTGTTGACAACCTCTGGACCGGGCTTTTCGAAAATATCGCGCACATCCGGGACCCCCGTTTCCACTTCGTGAAATCCGACGTCGAGACACTGCAGACCTCGGATAAATTCGACGAAATCTATCACCTTGCATCCCCCGCATCGCCGCCATGGTACATGAAGGAGCCGAAGAGAACGATCTCCGCCAATCTTCTCGGGGCATTCCGGTTGCTCGACTTGCTGAAGAAAGGCGGACGTTTCGGTTTCACCTCTTCTTCCGAAGTCTATGGCGATCCTCTGGTGTCGCCGCAGCCCGAATCCTACAAGGGTCAGGTCGACTGCACCGGACCGCGCTCATCCTACGACGAGAGCAAAAGGTGCACGGAGTCGCTGCTGTTCGAGATGCAGCGTACCCAAGGGCTCGACGTCAAGATCGTTCGCCCCTTCAACATCTATGGTCCGCGGACACGCTCCGACGATGGTCGCGCGGTCTCCAACTTCATCACTCAGGCGCTTTCGGGTCGCCCGATTACCGTGTTCGGCGACGGCCTTCAGTCACGCAGCTGGGGCTATGTCGACGACATTGTCGACGGCTTCGCGAGATATTTCTGGATGAATCAAACCGACTATAAGGGGCCACTGAACGTCGGCAATGATCGCGAGATTTCGGTTCTCGAGGTCGCGCAATATGTCTCCAAACTCGTCGGCGGCGTGCCGATCGTCTTCGAGCCGTCACCGCCGCAGGACCCCACGAACAGACGGCCGGACCTGACCAATGCGCACTATGTCATGCCCGAGTGGTCGTGCAAAATCACCTACGAACAGGGCGTGGCGATGACGCTCGATTGGTTCAGGGACCAAATGAAGGCGCACGCGGCCGAATAAACCACGATGACTTTCGAGACTCGCGTCCTGGATGCAGGTGGCGTATGTTCACGGTGCGATTGAGAGAGTAATGATGCGAGAACCAATTCCGTCCGATCTGAAGGATATAAGTTTTCCCATACCGATTCACTATCTCGATCTCGCCACCTCTCACCTCGCCGATTCGCCCCCGGTCTCCGATGGGCTCGTGGTCTTTCTGTCGGATGGTCTTCCCGTAGGACAAGCCTATATCGAAAGGCCCGAGGCGGCAGCGGCACTCGCTGAGCGTGTCGTGCGGCCCGAGACGCTCGAGCATGCGCGTCAAGTCGCGCAAACCCCTGTGGGCAACCGTGACGTCAGCATTCTGATTTGCACAAAGGACCGGCCGGAGGAACTACGCCGTTGCCTGGCCTCGATCCCCAAACAGTCGCTCAGCCCCGTCGAGATCATCGTGGTGGATAATGCCTCTGCAGGCGAGGCAACGCGTCGCGTGGTAGAGGAATCGGGCGCAACCTATGTCCGTGAAGATCGAGTCGGGCTGGATTATGCGCGCAATGCGGCGGTTCGTGCGGCAAGAACCGAATTCGTCGCGTTTACGGACGATGACGTCGTCCTCCATGAGCGATGGCTGGAGAACCTGATGAAGGGGTTCGATCTGCCGGAGATCGCCTGCGTCACCGGGTTGGTCCTTCCCGGAGAACTCGCAACGCCTGCGCAGTTTATCTTCGAAAAGCATTGGGGTTTCGGCCGTGGCTATCTGCGGCAGGATTTCAATCAGGACTTCTATACCAGGGATGCACGTTACGGCGCTCCGGTCTGGACGATAGGAGCCGGCGCAAGTCAGGCCATCCGCCGCAAGGTCTTCGACGAGATCGGCCTGTTCGATGTCCGCCTGGACATGGGCGCTGCCGGATGCTCAGGCGATTCCGAATACTGGAACCGGCTCCTCCATCATGGTCATGTCTGCCGCTACGAGCCGACGGCGGTCGCCTGGCACTTTCATCGCAAGGATATGAAGGGGCTCGCCAAACAAATCTACCAATATATGAGTGGCCATGTCGCAGCCCTGCTGGTCCAGTATCAGAACACAGGAAATAACGCCAATCTGCGGCGCATCCTGCTCTCGTTTCCGAAATATTACGCCGGAAGGCTCCGAAGACGGCTTCGCAAAGGCACGACGTCGCACGACGTCTTCCTGAAGCAGGAGATGCTCGGAAGCGTAAATGGCGCTCTCTACGTTCTGCGGCGATGGAAGAGGCCCGCATGGTGATCGCCGCAACGCCTGACATTTCATTCCTCATCCCCGCCTACAATGCAGCCGATACGCTAGCCGAATGTCTTGCCAGCCTGCAGCAGCAGTCGCGATCGAACTGGCAGGCCGTCGTGGTCGATGACGGCTCGACCGACCGCACCTGGGAGGTTCTCGAGAGCATCGCAAACACGGACAGCCGCATTCTCCCCGCCCGTCAGCCGAATGCTGGTGCGGCCGCGGCGCGAAATCACGCCGCAAGACTGGCAGCCGCGCCCCTGCTCTGCATGCTGGATGCCGACGACTGGCTGGATCCGACCTTCATCGAAAACATGCAGCCAGTGGCGGAGAATTCATCTCCAGCAGTTATCGCCTATTGCGCCTTCCGCCGCGTCGCCCCGGACGGCAGGCTTATGCAGGTAGAACAACCTCCCATCTTGACGGGAGACGTCGCCAAGCGTGAGTTCTCCTCTTTTTGTGCACTCGCCATCCATACGGTTGTCTTTCCCAGAAGCCTTTTTGAGCTAGTGGGAGGCATGGATGAGACCTTGCAGACCTGCGAGGACTGGGATCTCTGGCTTCGCATGGCCTTTTCCGGCGCCGAATTTCGTCGCGTCGACCAATGCCTCGCTTTCTATCGCATGAAGGTGGACTCGCTCTCCGGCGATCCAATCAAGATGGTGCGTGACGCCATTCGCGTGACATCGAAGGCGCAAGCGCTGCAGACGCAGCAAGGCTTGTCGGCCGAGGGGCCGGAGACAGGCTGGATAACGCCCCCCGTCAGCCAGCTGCGCATGCTCGCCTGGGTCGTGTCGGCCGGGCTCGACCCGAAGGTGGATATTGCAGCCCTTGCAGCGCTTCTGCCTGAGATGCCGGACGCTGGGGGCTACGAAAACTTTCTTGCCGGTGTAATCCTGCATGGCCTGCAGACCGGGCTCTCTATGGATCGCGCCGACGATCTCGTTGATGTGCTCGACAAATGGCGGCCGGCGTTCCTTTCGCTCATCCAGCTGATTGAGAAAAATTCCTTACCCGGCACTGGGCGCAAGATCATTGAGGCCGTGTCTTGGCACATATCCGCCGCAAACGCTTTGCGATCATTCGCGCTTGGCAATGTCCAAGTGGTCAGTGCCGCGCTCGAAACGCTTTCGCGAATCCCCAAGGCCGAGCCAGCCGACACGCTCGTCATGCACGCCCTGTCCGGCGGACAGCACGTCGGCACCTTTGTCGGGCCGCTCTGGGGCGATCTATCGATCCGGGCGCAGATCAGGCTGATCATGCATGAGATGCAGGCCGAAGAGCATCTGCAAAACCCGCCCACGCTCGCCTATATCAGTTCCTGGACAAGGGAGGCGCTACGCGGATACAGAGCCTTCGGCGGCCTCATCATCCGGAACGGCCGTCGGCGAGGACGTCTCGAACGGCTTTTGGCGCATCTCGGACGCAAGGCTCTCCTTGCCTCCGCGCCAAGCGACAAACAAGACAACGACGCCCGACTGTCCGACATCCTTCGGAATCTCGAGCGAGATCCAGCCCCCCTGTTTTCAGACCCCTCTGGCCCGCAGCCGGAGGAAAGAAACGCCGCTCCCCCCGTTCGCTCGGAAGAAGAGTACTGGGAACATATCTTCGAACGTCCCGATCCATGGAACTACGTTTCGGTCTACGAGCAGGTTAAATATGAGCAGACGTTGAACCTGATCCCGGAAGGGATCGAGAAGGCCCTGGAACTCGCCTGCGCCGAAGGGATTTTCACCGAAAAGCTGGCGCGAAGGGTCGGCCGGCTGACGGCCACCGATATTTCCCAGCGGGCAATCGACAGGGCGGTCGAGCGCTGCCGAGACCATCGAAACGTCGAGCTTCGCGTGCTTGACTTCGTCAAGAGCGATGTTCCGCCCGAACAAGACCTCGTTATCTGCTCCGAAGTCCTTTACTACATGAAAGACGAGGAGATGCTTGCGGCAGTCTGTGAGAAGATGGCCGCAGCGGTGAAGCCGAACGGCTATCTGATTACCGCCCATGCGCATATCCGTGAGGACGAACCCGCCCGGACGGGCTTCGACTGGGGCAATCCCTTCGGTGTCGGGACGATCAAACAGGTCCTGGCCGCACAAGCTGATCTGGCCCTGGAAGAGACGATCGAGACCGAACTCTACGCCATCCACCGGTTCCGAAAAGGTCCCGTGGCCGATCCCGTCCTGCGCATCGAGGGTCATGGAACCCCACTGGACGCGGATGTGGCGAAACACATCATCTGGGGGCCGGCTGGCGTAAACCGTGAGGTAGCATGGACGACGGAGGTCACGACCTCGGTTCCCATTCTCATGTATCACAGGATCGCGGAGCAAGGACCCACGGCACTCCGGCGCTTCCGCACCCCGCCGGAGATCTTCCGCAGGCAGATGCAGTTCCTTCGGCGACAGGGTTTTTATACCCTAACGGCGCAGACCCTGGCGGATCTTCTGCGCAGCGGCAAGCCGATTCAGGGCCGGCCTGTCATGCTGACTTTCGACGACGCCTACCTGGACTTCCTGACGGACGCCTTCCCGATCCTTGCCGAGAATGATTTCAGCGCCGAGGTGTTCGTCGTGACCGATAAAGTCGGCGGTCGGTCAGACTGGGATTCGGCCTATGGAGAACCTGCGCCGCTGATGTCGTGGTCGAACATTCAGGAGTTGCACCAAAAGGGCATCTGCTTCGGCTCCCACCTCGCATCCCACACACCAGCCAGTGCGATGGACAACGAAGTCTTTTTGGCCGAAGCCATGCTGTCGCGCAATGCGCTGCAGAGCCGACTGGGCACCTCCGTGGAATCGATCGCGCTTCCCTATGGCGGGACAGACTTCAGGGTCCCGGGCATTCTGGCGCTTGCCGGCTACGGGATCGGCTTCACGACACGGCCGGCAAAAGCCACATTTTCCGATAATCTCTTCGGTCTGCCACGCCTCGAAGTCCGTGGCGATCACCCTCTTGAGGCCTTCCCTGAACTTATGGGCCTGCCGGGAGCTTATATCGGATGACAATACCATGACTGGCGTTGCGGCCCCTCTCATCACCGTCGTCATACCGGCTTACAACGCCGAGAAGACGCTTGCCGAAACATTGCAAAGTGTCTCCAGCCAGTCCTACGACAAGCTCGAAATCCTTGTGGTCGACGACGGGTCGCGGGATAGTACGTTCGAACTTGCCAGCGACTATGGCCTGACCGATCGCCGTGTACGGGTTCTCCGCCAGGAGAATGGAGGGGTTGCGCGCGCGCGCAACCGCGGCATCCAGGAGGCCCGCGGCCCCTACATCGCCCCGGTTGATGCCGATGACACATGGCATCCCAGCAAGATCGAGCTCCAGCTTCAGGCGCTGCGGAAATTTCCCGACGGACAGGGGGTCGCCTACAACTGGTATGCGGCGATCGACGAGAACGGCATCATTTTCGGCCATTCACGACCGGTCATGCATCAAGGAAACATCTTCGAACCTCTGCTGAGGGAAAATTTCATCGGCAATGGCAGCACACCCCTGATGCCGCGCACGGAGATCCTTCGCTGCGGCGGCTATGACGCCGGCCTGCGCGACAACGGGGCCGAGGGATGTGAAGATCTGAAACTTTATCTGGCCTTGGCCGAGACGCTGCCCTTCGCATTGGTTCCCGATTTCCTGACCGGTTATCGCTTCACCAAGGGAAATATGTCCAGCAACGCCTACCGGATGCTGAAGTCCCATGCGCTGGTGATGGCCCCGATCATCGAACGCTATCCGAAGCTTGCGCGCGATATCCGGACAGCGGAATTCAACACGGCGAGCTGGTATTTCAAGAAGGCGTTTCTTGGCAACGATTATGCGCAAGTCAACAAGCTGGCGCCGATGATGGTAAGAAAATACTCCTTGCAGCTCATCGTCCATGGCGTGCAGCAAGGCTGGCGCCAGGCGAAACGCAACGCCAGGGGTATAGCAAAGCGCGCGCTCGGCAAACCTCCGGCCCGGCCAAAAACCCGCTTCGCCGGCGCGATCATTCCGCAACCCGGAACAGCATTTAGCGATCGTTTCACGGCCATGCCTGCCAGGGAAGCAACTGGCCTGACCTCTTCGCGGATGGTCAACAATGAATAGGTTTCGAAAGCCGCCTTCCGCCATGCCCGCAAGAGCCTACAACCTGGTCGTTGCGTCTCGATTTCGCGAGCTTCTGCAACTCGTACCGGCGCTGCGGCTCAAGATGACGGTGATGATCGTCCTGGGAATTCTCACAGGGTTCTCGGAAATGGTCGGCATCACCTTTCTGGTCAGCCTCGTCTTTCTTCTCGGGCAGCAAGGACCCGTTTCCGGCTCCGCCGTCGCATGGCTTCCAGCGATTTTCGGCGGCATCGACCTCAGTCTTTCGAAGCCTGTCCTGATCGGCATCCTCATCGGCTCCATCCTGTTCCGGATTTTATTGGGATGCGCCAATTCACTGATTGCAAGCGCAGTGAACCACCGGATTAGCGACCGCATGCGAGACCGCCTCTACGCCAAGGTCTTGACCATGCCCTTCCAGCGCTTTCAAGACTATGAGCGCAGCGACCTGATCAACGTCATCGCGACCGAATCCTATGCGGTATCGTCGGCGCATGCCAGTCTGGTACGGCTGGGGGTGAATTTCGGTACGATTGTGATATTCGGCGTCGGCATGCTGATAATGGCCTGGCCGATCGCGTTGCTGGCTCTCGCCTTCGGCTTCATCCATAATTTTGTATTGGGTTTCTTTGCCGGTGCCTACCGCCGTCTCGGTGCCTCTGCACTGGCTGCGGTGGAAGCATTGACACAGTTGAGCTGGACAACGCTGCAGACTTTGAAGGCCGTCAAAAGCTTCGGCATGGAAAAGCGCCACCAACAACTCTTCGAGGCGCTTTCCAACGACGTCGGCCAGACCTGGCGCCGGTCAGACGGGATGGGAGCGATAACCTCGCTTCTCAGCGAAATGCTGACCTTCGGAGTCATCCTGACGATCATTCTGTCTTCGGAATTCCTGCCGGTCGATTTCAAGGCGGCGCTCTCGGCCACGATCCTTCTCTACAGGCTTCAGCCGCATATCAAGGGATTCGATTCCCAGATTCTCAGCCTTTACGAGATGGAAGCGTCCCTGCAAAACGTTCTGGCCCTGCTTTCAGAGAAGGATGACATCAAGCAGGCATCGCAAGGGGAGAAGGTAAGCCGCCTGGCGGAGGCGATTGTCTTCCACAACATCTCCTTTGCCTATGAGCGATCGAACGCCCCGGCGGTTCACGATCTCAGCTTCGCAATCAGAGCAGGCGAGACGACGGCTCTGACGGGGCCGAGTGGCTCCGGCAAAACCACGATCCTCAATATGATTCTCGATCTCAACCCGCCGACCCAGGGGCTGATCACAGTCGACGGCAGGGATCTGACAACCATCGACCGGTCCAGCTGGCTGCAACTGCTCTCCGTGTCGGGCCAGGATGTTGAACTGATGGAAGGCACGGTCCTCGACAACATCCGGTTTCGTCGCGATATCTCGGAGCAGGATATCCGCTGGGCGGCCGATGTGGCCTGCGCAACGGAATTCATCAAAGATCTGCCGTATGGCTTTGATGAATGGCTGGGCGACGAGGCGATCCGGCTTTCGGGCGGACAAAGGCAGCGCATAGGTCTGGCGCGCGCGCTCGCCGGCCGGCCTCAGATCCTGCTGCTGGACGAAGCAACAAGCGCACTCGACGAAGAGACCGAGATGCGGGTGTTTTCGGCGATGAAAGAAGACGCCGGCAGAACGCTGATCGTCGTTAGCCATCGGCCCGCTGTGGCCAGGCTGATGAAGAACCGGATCGATCTCCGCCCCCCCACCCCCACATCCAAGCTCGGGTGACAGCGATGGAGATGCCAACCACATCCCGCATTCAAGTGGCCGTCATTATCCCTGCTTATAACGCCAGCCGCTACCTTGCCCACACGCTCCAGTCGGTCAGCAACCAGACCCACAAGGCGCTGGAAATCGTCATCATCGACGACGGTTCGACGGACGACACGGTCTCGATCTGTCGCCGCTTCGCCGCGGGCGACCCAAGGATGCGGATTCTGTCGACCGAAAACCGTGGCGTCGCTGCGGCCCGCAATACCGGAATAAAAGCATCGAAATCCGCCTATATCGCCTTCCTCGATGCGGACGACATATGGCATCCGACTTATGTCGAAAGAATGCTTGCGGCGCTCCATCCCCTGCCGGACGCCTGGGGCGCGGTCTATGCCCTTCACCGCTTCATCGATACCGAAGGATATTGCACGAGATCCGGTTCGTCGCTGAACGCCCGGGACAGCATTCTCAACCGTCATCTCGTATTCCGCTTCGTCGGCAATGGCAGCGGCTTCATGGTTCGCCGCGCTGTCGTCGACAAGATCGGCGGCTACGATTCAAGCTATGCCAGAAAGGGGATTGGAGGATGCGAGGATTTCGATTTCGAACTCCGCACCGCTGAACATTTCAAGATCGAGACGGTGCCGTTGGGTCTGGTGGGCTATCGCTCACATTCCGCAGCCATGTCTTCAGACAGGTCGCGGATGGCGCGATCGCTTCTGGCGGTGACCGAGCGATGTATCGCTCGCAATCCCCAGCTTCCGGCATTTGTCGTCAGCTGCGCCCGCGCGTCGGCGCATCTTTATGCATTTTCAAAATTTGCCGCTTTGAAAGATTGGCCCAGCGCTGCAACCTCGCTCAAACACATTTATCATCATAGCCCTATGGTCGCCTCCGGCGTCCTCGCCAGATTGATCTTTACAAAATCTGACAGAGCCGCACGCAGGGCGTTGTCGAAAATCTGGCCAGCGAGGGAGCAAAAGCAAAAGAATCTGAGGAAATTCGAAGAGATAGACCCGCTTCTGCCCTTGGTCGGCGGTTGGTCTCGCTTCAGAACGAAGACATTGCTCAGCCGCTTATCTGAGATCGATCGGTCTGACGAATGCGCTGCGGCGACCTCATTGCAGGAGGCTTGAATCTGTCGGCTGAACGGCTGTCGACGGCGTTTTCCGCTCGGCCGCTATTGTCGCGCCGAAGAGATCGAGCGCCGTCAAACATCCAAAGGTTTGAAACCCCTTCCTTTCCATCAGCCTGGTGACTATCTCACTATTTTGTACTATGAAATTTTATATTGATGTAGAATAGCAATTGCTAAAAAAGAGAGTAATCTAAAGAAAAAAAGAACTACCCCAATAATGATCTTCGACAATGTCGAATTTAACTGAAATCATACCTACGTACAGTGCAGGCATTCCGACTGGAGGACCCGTCACCCACCCCGGCGGGTCCTCAACTTTGCTTCTCGGCTGGTTGCACAAATGCGGTCGCCGTTGTCGCTGCATCAGCGTAGATAGATCTTCCTTCGGATGACGATATTACGCTGTTGAGATCGGCTTGATGAGAAAATCCCGCGTCATCGGCAAGTGACGGTCGAATTTCCGGCTTTCCCTGCTTAATATTTTGACCATAATTGCAATTTATCTCCGGATATTTCGAGATCAGCAATGAAATTGCGGAAGCGGAGCAATCGTCATGAAGTTGATATTGTTTTCCAATAGAAGTTTATAATTATCGCTGCTGTTCCCAAGAAGAACGCACCCTATGATTATAGTTTGATATAATTTCAATCGTCTTATAATTGATGTTTAAATACAACCATTATCTGAAAACAATAAATTTACCTTTTGATAAATTTTATTTGTTCTACTCAATTATCGTTATTGGTTTTATTAGCTCCTTCATTTCACAAGAATCGGCGTTTAGCTTTCGGAGAAATCTCCCGAAAGTTATTTCCCTCCCCGGTTCTCAACGGTCCGACAACCTGCCGGCGCACTGGTGAGGTTGTTACGGCCGATGGCCCAATAGTCCTGGGCTGGCCGGGCGTGGAAAAGTTGCCGATGCAATTTAACACCGCCGCACGAAATATTAACAACCTGATAAATAAAGTTATTATACAATTCAATACGATCTGGACTGGCCGATTCAGCCAACAGCATTCGGCCTGTCACATCAAGTCTCGGCATATGAGGCTGTCCTTGCGGCGTCAGAAATTCCTATCCTCTTGGCGAGATATGCTTGGGCGAAGTTGGACAGTCCTGATTCAATACATCGGAGGCCCCGACATGCCCCGACCTGTGTCGAAATGGTCGCACCTCGCCAGCGAATTAACCCTTCATAAAGCATTTGCTTGCTCAACTTATAATTTGTGTCATGGTCACTGTAAGTAGCGAGGGAGCCGACCTGATGAGTGATATGGCATCGCAGATTCCGGAATTTGGTTACGATGAGCGCGTGATGATCTGCCGGAAGCAGATCGAAAAGGCGGTCTATCAGTTCATTACAAATACGAAGGTCGAGGGATGCGATCCGGCGGAAGTCGCTATGGCCATCGCAGACATTGCCGACGATTACATTTTGCTGCTGGCCCAGAAGCGCAATTTGACCCATTGAGGTCAACGGATCGGCCGCCAATCGGCCGATCGTCCGCACGATGTGTGAGACCCAAAATCGCCGCCGCTTCCGCGCGCGCGGCCCAGAACGAGGCGGGCTTCTCCCAACCTACAATTCGCGCCAGCTCACAGATGGACTTCGATTGACCGCTCACTTGCACAGCAACACATGCATAACCCCGAAAATCGATGCCGATTTTCGGGGTTATGCATGTGTTTGAAGTGGTAGAGCGTTTCCAGTGCGTCCGATCGGACGCATGCCGGTCTAATGGCTTCTCACGCTCACTTGCGGAACCGGGGAGCTCAATTCGGCCAATTCCCTGGTCAAGCCCTCCCCGACCTCCTGCTTCACCGCCTCAAGCGCAAGGTCGAGGCAATTCGTCGCAAACGGCAGTTTGACATCCTGAGAGACCTGTCGCGCATAGGCGATCATCCGCGCCAATGCGACGAGTTCTTCCAGTCCGTCTTCTGCCCCTTGGTCTGCTTTTATCTTGACAACCGATGTCACGCCCATGCCCCATTTCTCCAATGAATTGAAGGAATGATACGCCTGTGGACGTGATCCAGCCCGTGAAAAAAGCGTGACACAACCCTCGGTGACAAATGCCGAGTTCACTTCACAATGCAGGGCGCGTGGGGAATGCGGTTTCGTGCAGTTTCCACGGCAAATCTGCATTCGAGCGAATGTCGCGGGCGTCCTGCACGGCTTTCAACAATTCCAAGGCATCGATGCGTTTTTGATCGACGGCATTCGACAAAAGTGCCGCCAGCAGCCGCGGACGATCCGGCTCGGCCAGCCCTGCACATTGCTCGACGACCGCCCGCCACGTTCGCTTCTTGAAGAATATCGCGTTTGCGGCATCTTCGAGCTCTTGACGCAACCCACTGGCCAGCTGCCCGCTATCCTCCATCACATCGAGCGTTGCGCTGACATTGACGAGCGGTACCGTCAGCGGCTTGCTGCCCAGCGCGCTCGGCGCGTGAGTGAGTGCGACGGCGGCATCGTCGACCAGCCGACCGATGCGATAGTCTTCGAAAATGCGGCCGATCCCGATCATGCCGAACGGATGGCATTCGGCAGCGCGCAACGCGCCCATGCTTGCCGCCCCGAGAACCGCGACGCCCAGCGAAAGAGCATGGAGAATTTCCTTGTGCCAGACCGGCGCGGCATGTTCGAAGCCGCCGTCGATCAGGCCGATGACATTGGCGCCCTGTTCCACCGCAGCCAAGACATCGCCCTGCGTGGCAGGCGGCAGGACACGTATCCCCTCGCCGGCCAGCGACTCCGCATCGGGAAGACTGGGCCCTGCGAAAATGATCTTCAAAACCCTATTGCCCTGGCAAGCGCCCTCGTTCCGAACCGCCGGGCGCGCTCCCCCTCCGGATTTTCAAGCTCGGGAATGACAATCTTGACGACACTGAATGGAAGCGTGTCGTCGCTGAGGCGCACGGCGATCACCGAAGCGATCCGCCTGTTGCGCAGCCGGTCGAGCACATGCTGCAGCAAGTGGGGCAGATCCTGCTGCCCATGTCCTGCCACCCCGTCACGGCCGATGGCGGCAGTGGGCGGTGCCGCAACCGCAGCGAAGGCCTGCCGCATCAGCGGCGGCAAGCATCGTGAGAACGTTGCGGGAGAAATATCGTCCCTGGCTCCGCTGATATAGGTCAGTCGGGATTGCACGGCTTCCGTCACCGCCCGAATGGCCGCGCGCACAGGAGACGGATGCGCGCCAGTGCCGCCGGTTACCTCGACGAGGCGAATCTCCCTGTCGCAGTGAAGAGCCCGACGGCCCGGAATGAGATCCCCAGGGCCCAGCATGGCGGTGAAACAGGGGATCCCGATGTCGCTGGTGATATCGAAGAGCCTGAGCGCCAATCCCGATGTTTCGATCTTGTCGATCAGCCCGCCCAAAGCGCCGTCCTGGAAGCCGCGGGGATCGACGCAGCCAGCGTAACGATCCGCTTCCGCGCCCACCTGCCACAGCACATGGGCGTCACGCTCGATACGCTCCAGGACGCCATGAAAGATCGCCTCCTCGGCATTGTTTCCCGACGCCAGGCCGTCCGAAGACATCCAGTATCGCGCGTCACGGGTGCGGTCGAGCACCACCGCTTCAAAGGGGACATAAACCTCGTCGCCGGTGAGGACATTGACGCCGGCAACCCAATCCGTCTCCTCGTCCGGTCCGAGATCGGGTTTATGAAGAGCGGTCAGGCAGTTCAGCATGACGGTCTTGCGTCCCATCGCCTGCAGACGGGAAGAGGTGTCGTGGACGAGAACGACGGAGGGTTCGCCGGCAACCGCCCGCTCGAGGGCTTCCATAACAGTGGATACTTTGGCGTCGATATCGGTCAGGCCCTTTCCCTGGGCAATCACGATCGAACGGGAATTCGGGGCATATGCGCACCAGACCGGGATTCCGATGTCGTCCAGTCCGGTATGTCGCGCAACCCTGGTAATGCCGAACCCGGCCAAAAGAGGTTCGACGCGGGAAAGGGTTTCCCGCGGCGACATAACCCTCTCGGAATATACGGACCAGTCCGTCAGAAGCCGGCTCAGCCGTCGACGTGACCGGAAAGGGCAACCTGCGCCGACGAAACGGCGACGGCGAGGTCGACGCCCTTCACAAATGTGCCGCCGGCTTTGCGCAGGTCGTTCGCAGTCCCCAAATCCCCCGTCGGATTGAGAGGCTTGACCGTACCCGCACCGAGATCGGCAAGCCAGAGACCCGCCTCGCCGGGTATACCTATAATGACAACTTTGGCCATGTAATGCCCCTAAGTTATTGTTAAAAACCGGCCTTCAATAGGCCCTCCCGATATAGCTCTTTTTGCCAATGTTCCTTGAAGGGGACGATGGCGAGCCACTTCTCGACGTCGAAGACCGGGTTGATGCTTTCGGCCCGTTGCCGATGGAAGAGCGCCCGTTTTCGATCGCCGATCATTGCGCAACTGGCCGCGGCGATGCGATGGGCCGGCGCTTTGTCTTTCATCGCCTCGACATAGGCGATGGCCTCCTCGTACTGTTCCAGGAAAAAACTCGCTCCCGCAGCACACCAGAGATAGGCGTCAGGCGCTATCGGATTGAGCGAAATCGCCTTTTTGATCTTGGCGAGCGCATCGCCGGGGCGGGATGCATGCACGAGCGTGTCGGCATGGCTATAGATGACATCGGCAAAATGCGGGCTGAGTTCTTCCGCCAGATGAAGTGCGGCGACACTGGCATCGACATCGCCGAGATAGAGTTTGGTGACGCCAAGCTCGCGATGGCCCGCCGCCGAAGCCGGATCCCGCTCGATGGCCCGAAGTGCATTCTGTTCCGCCAGATGCAGCAGCTCATTGTTTCCCTGCGCCGTCACAAGCCACTCGCTGGTGAAGGTCCTCGCCAGCCCGGTAAATGACGGAGAAAAATCCGCCTTATGCGACAATGACTGCTTGAATGCCTTCCGTGCCCGGCGGATATGCGGCAATGTCAACTTGCTCATCAGGCTCGAGCCGACCAGATAGGCGTGATAGGCCTCAGGATTGGCCTCGAAGCGTAAGCGCTCTTCCTCGTTTTCAGCCAGCTCGCGGGCCACCGACATGGTCAGCTGCTGCGCGATCAGCCGTCTCTGACGCGGCAATATATGGGGCGTCATCGCAAAGCGATTGGCCCAGATAATCTCGTCCGTGGGAAAATAAACCAGCTGGGCGAATAATCCCTCTTCGGAAAGCCTTGTATCCAGAAGATAGGCGATCGAATGACGGGCGACCACGGCAGCCTTCTCGGAGTCGCGGCGGATCTGGCCGGCCGTATGTGGCGCGACGATGGAAATGTTTCTGAGCGCGCAGAGTTCGATCGTGACGTCTTCGATCAGGGCGTTGGCAAGCGCAAGTCCGGCATCGGCATGTTTCGACGTCGGGGGAAGCAGCACCAGGCGAGGCAAGATCAGCGGCATCGGCGATATGCGTTCGATGTCGGCAGGTGTCTCACCGGCCTCTGACCGCTTCACCTGTACCCGGGCATGGTCGTCGCCGTTCGGCAATCTCTCATTGAGGGACGAACCGCCAGATAGCCGGTGCAGTAAGGCTCTGACCTGCTCGTCATTCGGATCCCGTTCGAGGATCTGCAGGGCGGCGCTGGAAATGGTGCGCGCCGCGCCGGGCTTTTGCGCATCCGGCAGCGCATCCAGCAATGCCTGCCGCAATTGCAGCGCCTGCGCGTCCCGTTGCGCCCTGATCCACGCATCTATCAACTTGGTCGCTGGTTTGATATTTCCGATGAACCCGCGCTGGGTCAGTTCGGCGATCGCGTTCAGCCGCTCCAGTGGCGAACCGCCGGCGCGAAAAATATCCAGATCGCTGGAAACTACCTGCGTGTTGAGACGAACCGTGGTGGCGGTGAAATCGAAGGGCATTTCGGCGCGTCCGCCGTCTGTCTCGCGGATGCGGGAAAGCAGTTTGCGCAGATTGAGCCGCGCCAGATCAGCTTCGACGTCATTCCATAGAAACTGAGCCAATTCATAACGACTGAGTTCATGGCCCGCGCCGGCATAGAGATGGGCCATCATCAACAGGCCCTTGATCGGATAGCGAACCGGATCGCCATTCGTCTCGATCAACCGCAGATCGCCGAATGTCTGCAGATGGAGCACGATCCGTCCTCAGCTGTTCATAACCGAATCGTGCAACTCACTGTCGCTTTCAGGCAATCCCGCGGCTGCCAGGCTTTTGGCCAACGCCACCAGCTTTTGCCTGATATTCGGGTCCTCGATGGCGATGAATGCCTTGTTGAGCGCCAGTCCCTCTTTCGAGGACAAAAAGCTGTTCAATTCACTCGTCTCGCCATCGATCGGCCCGGCGCCGCCGTTCTCGAAGAAAAAGCCGACGGGCACGCGAAGAATCTCGGATATGCGCTGAAGACGGCTGGCCCCTATTCTATTCGTTCCTTTTTCGTATTTCTGGATCTGCTGGAAGGTAATGCCCAGAAGTTCGGCCAAGCCGTTCTGGGTCATCCCGAGCGTCTTCCGCCGAACTCTCACGCGATTGCCAACATAGACGTCGATCGAATTCGGCGATTTAGCCTTCATGTGAATAAGTCTCCCGCGTTATCAGCACGCCCAGCTGTATAATGGAGAGTTTAAGCAAGAATGCAACTAAAAGTAAATATTTCGTAAGGGTTTTTTTCAGCAGTGCAGACAGTAAAAGCAACCTGTGGATTATTGCAACGGGCGGCATTTGGCGCGGGTGCGCGCCGTGCTTTATCGCGCACGTCGCAGCGGACGAATGCCGTCCGAAATCAGTGCAGCTCCGACGCCGTGTCTAAGAGGCTTTTGCGCAACAGCGATCATCGACTTGGCGAAAACGGGAATCCTTCCGACATATTCAAAACGAATATTGTCGAAGCCGGCATCCAGCAACAGCGTACGCAGCGTGTTTTTCGACCAGAACTTGATATGCCCATGATCCGTCAACGGCATGAAATGGTCGTCCATTTTCCCCACCGCAGCCAGGGCAAGGTTCTTCAGATAACCATGATAGGGCGTCGAAATCACGGCGATACCGCCCGGCTTGACGAGATCGTACATCGTCGAGGTGAAAGCCTTCGGATCGTAGACATGCTCGACGACCTCCAGGCTGATGACGGCATTGAATGTGCCATATTCCCTGGAAAGCTTGTCATACGCCGAGCCGACATTCAGCGGCAGTTCGGGATAATTGACATTGGCCTTCGCGATGCCATCGCTGGAAGGATCGACGCCGACGACATAATATCCCTTTCCCGCAAGAGCCGCAGCTGCCCCACCGGTACCGCATCCCAAGTCAAAAACGTCGTTCTCAAGAGCGCCGTCGAAATGGCTCTCCAGCACATCGAGCACGGCGGGCAAGATGTAGGAATGCGCGGTGGTCGGTTTGGCGTGAACATAGGTGGTTGCGTCTAGCTCGACGGACATATCCCTTCCCCTCGGCGATTGCGCGGCAAACCCTATCGAAGAATACGTCGAAAATTTGATGAAAATCGCCAAAACCCGTCCGATTCCAAGGATATCCAAAATATAATCTATGGTTTCATAATAAAAATAAAAACTTTTGCGCGAAAATAGACTGAGACTATAATATAAATTAATATATGGATAGCTATCATATAGTAATTCAGAAATTGTCCAAAATATCCCACCTTAATCATAATAATAAAAACAATAATCCGTCGAAATCACGCGGAAGCCGAGCTAACGCTGATCGATTCATAGACCGAATGGTGAGATCATTCGCCATCTTCCACCGCGATTGCCCCTAGCTATCTTGGAGCTTCCCAATTGACATAGGGTTGAAGCGCCTCCGCCGAAATCTGCAGCGCTCCCTTCCTGATGACACACAAAGGTGCCCAATTGCCGACACGAAGCCAAAGATATTTAACGGCTGAATGTATATGCTTGATCTAAAGCGCGTCGCGATCTTTTAGATTCGCTCCTCGCGCTTTAGGTCTTTGATTTTACGCATGTCGTTGTCGCAAAACCGCTGCACACTTTTGCGCGACATGCTTTGGTGCAATTCCAGCAAAAGTGCGCGGCGGTTTGCGTCCGGAATTGCGCAAAAACAAAAAGATAGAGGGTTCCGTGGCTTGGAGAAAAACGGAAATGCTCTAGACCGCCCGATCGAAACCCTTCTCGCACGCCGGAGAAGACAAGCTTGCCCGATACTTCGTCGTCCGCATATGCGAAACAGCCGGTGAGAAAACCGCGGATTCCCGTTGTCTTCTGGTTGCTGCTGACGATTTCCCTCTCGCTGGTTATGGGAACGGTGCTGCTTTCCAACGACATGAAACACTTAAAGACGGTCAGCCATTATTTTGGCTTCGATCTATTTCCCCCTGAGGTTAGGCCGCCGCCGCCCAAAGCTCTTCCCCGTCCGGCGCCTCCAGCCACCTTCGCGCTTCCCTTGCATGTCATTGAACCGCCGGCCGCACAGACCGCGTCGACTTTTCTACGGACATGGCGGATATCCGGCGCCGCAATGTGTGCGGCGCTGCGCAATGCCGGCATCGAAACCACCGATTGGGCGGCGACGAGCTTCAACGCCGATACGTTCGAATGCTTTTTCGAGCAGAGTGGCAAGCGGGAAAAGGATCAGCTCCCGAACTCCATCTTCGTCATCGTTCGCGGCGACGCCGCCGGCACGATCAACAATATGCGCGTGAAGATCGTCAATCCCGAGACCGATCAAAATGGCCAGCTCGATCCCGGCATTCTGCGAATTTTCCAAATCATGCTGCGGCAACCGCAATGGCTCGATTTTCACGAGACCCTGAACGCCATCAAGAACCTGAGGGATATCAAGGAAGACGGCTTCGGAGCCAGTATCAGCTTCACCCGCGAGGTGCTCAATCCCGGGAATTACAATTTCACACTCTCGCTGGATGCGACTTCAGGACCGCAGAAAAGAACGAGAAATTACTTTTCCGGCAGAATATGGCTGCCATTGCCCGACCATGCGGTCGACATCAACAGCGCGCAACCGGAATCAGTCTCCGAGCCTTCCGATGCCGAGGCCCCGGCAGAAAGTCCGGAGCATCGGCATTAGAGCAATTCCAAAGGTGCGCCGGCTTCACAGAAATTGTGCAAAAACAAAGAGATAGAGCACTAAAAGGCGGACATCTTCTAGATTTCTGACTTCCCGCCGCGCGCCGACTTATCTCGCCATGTAACTTGCATCGTCGTGATCTCTGGCCAGAATCTTGTAAAGCTCCTTCAAACTGTCCGCACTCGGCCCTTCGGTGCTGTCCCCACCCGCTAGGCGCCAGACACGCTCGACATTGAGGTCCTGCGTGACTTGCGCAAGGTCTTCGTTCAGCGAGCGAATGACGATCTCCGATTGACGCAGCCGCCACGACATTCTGACGAGCGCTGCAAGCGGGAGGAAAATGACGCCGATGATGCCGAGAACAAGGGCTGCGAACTGCCGGTCATCGAGGAGCGATAGATCGTTTCGAACAGGCGCCATAAAAAAAACGGCATTTTGAAATGCCATATAAAAATAGCTCATCAGATAGCTGGACCAATCTTCCATCACGAGCGCCCTCCCCGAGCGGTTTATATCTTGGAATATGCTGAAAAGTCTAGCAGACACCAACAATATCCCCTGCGGCGAAAGTATATTTGAGGTTGCATTACTCTGCTGAATTGAACGCGAATCCCGTGATGGATCGGTGCCGACGAGCCTGGCCCTTCAAATTCCAACGCGGACATGAAAAAAGCTAACAGTGAGAGATAGAATGAATAGAAGACGTTTCCTCGCCTCGGTTCCGCTCGCTCTGTTGTATGTTCGTGCGGGCCAGGCCCTAGCGCAGGTGCCTGCCTCTGCAGGGCTGCGCGCCCTCGCCGATAGGAAGTCGTTCCGATTCGGATCGGCAATCGACCTGCAAAACATCAACGATCCAATCGCTTCCGAGATTTACATCGACAACGTCAATTCAATAACGCCGCGAAACGAGCTGAAGTGGAATGCGACGGAAAAGAGACCGGGTGTTTTCAGCTTCGGTAGCGCCGACCGCATGGTTGCATTTGCACGTAAAAACAACATGAGGGTTTATGGCCATACGCTGATCTGGTATCGCGTCCCGGACTGGGTGTCTGATATCACGGACGCAAAGACCATTCAGGCGGCCATGAACCGTCATATAAAACAGGTTGTCACTCGCTATAAGAACTCGATCGATGCTTGGGATGTGGTGAACGAGCCGTTGGAGTATGATGCAGCGGATCTGCGGGATTGTGTTTTCCGACGCCTTCTTGGCGACGATTATATCCGTATGAGTTTCGACATGGCGCACCAAGCTAATCCCGGCGCGACGCTGGTCCTCAACGAAACGCATCTGGAGAAAAAATCCGACGTGTTCGAACAGAAGCGTGCGCGCATCCTGAAAATCGTCGAGGATCTCGTCGCCAAAAAAACGCCGATCAATGCGGTAGGGCTGCAGGCGCATTTCCGCCCCGGCCTCGACCGGATCGATCCGGAAGGAATGGGACGCTTCTGCGCGGCGCTGAAGGACATGGGTGTCGGCGTTTTCATCACCGAACTGGATGCGTCCTGCCACTTCCTGAACCGCGACAAAGCCTTCACGCCGGCATCCTACGCCGATATTTTCAGTGACGTGATCACCGTGGCGGCCGAACATGGCGACTTGAAAGGCGTGACAGTATGGGGCATGTCGGAAAAATACGGCGAGCGCGATGAGAAAGCGGCCGATCCCGCTGCGGCTTGCACGAAGCGCGTTAATCTTTACGACGAAAATAATGCGCCAAGAAGTGCGATCGACGGTATCCGGCGGGCAATAGAGGCGATGTGATGCACAAGACAACGGAGACGCGAACAGATTCATGAAAAAAGCCGTTATTTATGTGGAAAAATTTTTGCCTGCCAGCCAGGCGTTTGTTCTCAACCAGGCGGTAGCGTTTCGTTCTTTCGAAGCTGAAATTCTTGCCGGCTCGCGAATTTCTTCGGCGCATACAAAAAAATCCACTGTTCCGGTTCATGACATCCGTCGCTCTCCCATTGCGCGGGCCGGTGAACTGCTACTGAAAATCCCGCAGATCGGCCTTCCCTTCCTCTTTCCTGCGATCGGCAAAGCCGATCTCGTTCACGCCCATTTTGGAAAGAACGGCTATGTCATCGGCCCGCTGGCCCGGGCCGCCGGCAAGCCGCTGATCACGACGTTTCACGGCTTTGACGCCACCTATGGCGGCGATCCGAAAAAGCCGGGCGGCTTCAATCAGGTGCGTTTCTTCGCCAAGGGCCGGAGTGAGATGGCCGGATGGAACAGCTGGAACATCGCCGTTTCCGATTTCATCCGAGACCGGTTGCTGGCACTCGGCTTTCCAGCCGATCGCGTCTATCGCCATCATATCGGCATCGATCTCGATCTCTTCAAAATGGAACCCCGTCCCCGAAAAAAAGGGCGCGTGGTTTCAATTGCCCGCTTCGTCGACTATAAGGGCCATCGTTTCATGATCGATGCGCTTTCGCGTGTGGCTGCCGCCGGCACCCCGGTCGAATTCGTCATGGTCGGCCAGGGTCCCTTGAAGGAGGAAATCGAAGCACTGGCGCGTCGTTCCTTGCCAAGCGTCACGATCCATGAAAATCTGTCGCAGACGGAGATAAGAGATCTGCTCGCCAGTGCGGAGCTTTATCTCCATGGAAGCGTGACCCTCGACAATGGTCACGCCGAAGCTTTCGGCCTCGCAAATCTCGAGGCGGAAGCCGTCGGTACTCCGGTCGTCGCATTTCGCTCGGGAGGCGTCGGCGAAGCGATTGAAGAGGGGAAAACTGGTTATCTCGTGGAGGAGCGGGATGTCGCAGGAATGGCGGACGCGGTCGGAAGACTGCTCAACGACCAGACCCTGTGGACAGCCTTTAGCGCGCGGGCACCGCTTCTGGTGGCCGAGCGCTTCGACTTACGTCGTCAGACGGGGACGCTCGAGGACTATTACAGTTCCGTGCTAGACGAATTTTCCAGCCGGGGTCGGACTTGATGGTGCAGACAGGAAAAAAGCCGAAGTGGGGACTGAACGTATTTCGGCCACTGCGGAACGGATTTGTGAAGGCCAAGTGGCTCTACTATACGAAATTCTGGGGAATGGACATCGATCCGACGGCCAGCTTTTCCTTGAGCGTGCGTTTCGACAAGACCAACCCTAGGGGATTGCATATCGGCGCGGAAACTTACGTCGCCTTTGAGGCGGCGATTCTGACCCACGATCTCACGCGCGGGCTCTATCTTCACACGAGGATCGGCAAGCGCTGCTTCATCGGCGCCCGCAGCATCATTCTGCCCGGCGTCGAGATCGGCGACGAATGCGTCATCGGCTCGGGCTCGGTGGTCACCAAGAGCGTGCCGCCGCGCTCGCTTGTCGCTGGCAACCCGGCAAAGATAATCCGCAGCGACATCAAGATCATTTCGCGTTACGGACGCATGGCTCGCGAAGAGGACACGGTCTCGCAGATCGTGACGCACTTGCCGACTGGAGAAGCACGATGAAGATGTTTGCCTACCGGGGGAAACACGAGAATTTTGGCGACGAACTGAACCATTGGCTTTGGGAGCGTTTGCTGCCCGGCTTCTTCGACGAGGACGAAAGCCAGCTCTTTCTCGGCATCGGCTCGATCCTCTACGACAATTTCGACCCGAACATGCAGAAGATCGTCTTCGGCTCGGGCTATGGCGGCTACACCAACCCGCCGAAGGTCGACGGCAACTGGACGTTCTATTTCGTGCGCGGAAAGAAGACCGCGGAAATCCTCGGCATCGATCCGAGCTACGCCATCGGCGATTCGGGCATCCTCACGCGCAGCTGCTGGGATGCCAAAAGCATCGAGAAGCGTTATCCCGTCTCCTTCATGCCGCATTATGAAAGCGCCATGTACGGCAGCTGGGATAAAGTCTGCGATCTCGCCGGCATCCACTATATCGATCCCCGCTGGTCGGTGGAAAAGGTTCTGACCGAGATCAGCGCATCACATAAGGTCGTCTCCGAGGCGATGCATGGCTGCATCATATCCGATGCGCTACGCGTTCCTTGGCGGGCGATCCGGCCGATCGCGCCAGGCAATCGCGCCAAGTGGTATGATTGGGCGAGTGCGCTCGATCTGGAGATCGATTTCGATCCGATCGGCCCATCGAACCTTGTTGAAGCCGGAGCGTCGCTGGTACGAAAAAATACCTACCTTTTGAAGAACATAACGTTCCGCCACCGCCGTATCCGACAGCTAACTGGCAACTATGTCTTCGGGTCGACGGTCAAGACGTTGCAGCGGGTAGCAGAGAAGCCGGGCCAGCTCAGCACAGATGAGTCTATCGTGAAAGCGCACGACAGAATGCTGCTTGAGCTAAACCGACTGAAGCAAGATTTTTCCAAGAAAACGGCAAGCGTTCTGTGAGGTCGCAAACCGGGTTCGTGACGAGGCAACAAGGCATGATGCTTTCTAACTCCATCAACCCCTTCTGCACCAGCAAAAGGGAAAGGCATTTTGGATGGGCGTGCAGTCCAATTAAATGGTCAATGTCCTCGACGTGCGGAGCCATTCATTTATGAGCAGTGTTACCGACCGACTGATTCAGGGCAGCATGTGGCTGAGTCTGTCCCGCGCCATCGTCAACGGACTTTCGGCACTCAGCACCTTTGTGCTCGCCTGGTATCTCGTGCCGGCTGATTTTGGTCTCGTCGCCATTGCAACGACGATCCAGGTCATCTTGAGCTCGGTGACCGAACTCTCGCTCAATCAGGCGCTTATCCGCCACGAGTCTCCCAGCGAAACGCACTTCAGCGCGGTGTGGACGTTGAGCGTGACGCGAAGCGCTGTTTTGGCGCTGTTGTTTGCCGCCGCGTCCTATCCGATCGCTGAATTTTATAACGAGCCGCGGCTGACGAGCGTGATGCTTGCCTTGAGTTTCAGCCTGCTCCTGAGTGGTCTGGCCAATCCACGCCGCGTCATGCTGCAGCGTGATCTGATTTTCTGGCAGGAGTTCGTACTCAACGTCTCGCAAAAGCTGGTCGGCTTCGTCGTGACGGTGGCAATTGCTGCCATCTACCAGAGTTATTGGGCGCTCGTTATCGGCACCCTCGCCTATCAGGTCACGAATATCATCGTTTCCTACACCGTCCTGCCGTTCTGGCCGCGCATCACCTTTCGTCATGCACGCGAATTGTTTTCGTTCTCGGTGTGGCTGACGGCGGGACAGATCGTCAACACGCTGAACTGGCGCATCGAATACCTGCTGATCGGCAAGATGCTGGGCGCCACGCAGCTTGGCCATTATACCGTCGGCAACACCCTTTCGACGCTGCCGACGCGCGAGGCGACGGCGCCATTGAACCAGACGATTTACCCGGGCTTTTCGAAGGTCCGCAACGACCCGGTCCGGCTGATCGCAGCCTATCAGCGTGCACAGGCGCTTCTGGCGGCGGTGGCGCTTCCGGCCGGTATCGGCATGGCTGTTGTGGCTGATCCGATGATGCGGCTTGCCCTGGGAGAAAAGTGGGTTCCCGCCATCTTCATCGTACAGGCACTCGCATCGGTCTTTGCCCTGCAGACCCTCGGTTCGCTCGTCCAACCGCTCGGCATGGCAAAAGGCCATACCAAGATGCTGTTCATCCGCGACACGCAGATGCTGGTGGTCCGCGTGCCCATCATCATCACTGGTCTCATGATGGCCGGGCTTCCGGGCGTCGTTTATGCCCGCGTGTTGACGGGCCTGATTTCCACCGTAGTCAACATGCTTCTCGTCAAGCGCTTGATCAATCTGCCATTCTTCCAGCAGCTCGCGGCAAACTTCCGCGCGCTTGCCAGTGTCGCCGTGATGGCTGCCGGCGTCTGGGGATTGTCGCATGTCCTGAACACCCCCACCGACAAATTGGCGTTGGCTCTTCACCTGGCCATCCTCGTCGTCACCGGCGGTATCCTCTATGTCGGTTCCAGCTGTGTCCTTTGGCTCGCGATGAAGAAGCCAAACGGCCCGGAAACCGAAGTTCAGCGTATCGTTGTCAAGTTCCTGTCAAAAGCCAAACGTATTGCCGTACCCAAGTCGGCCTGAAGTTAAACGAACATCAACAAGAGAGGCAGAATGACCAGCCAATCCAGATCGGAGCTGATCTCAAAACTCAACGGCATGATCCATGATTGCCTGAAGGACTATGTCTCGCGCGACGAGCCGCTTGCGATTCTCGACTTTCCCGACATCCGCAATTGCGGCGACTCGGCAATCTGGCTGGGTGAGATGGCCTATCTCAAGGATCGCTTCGGCAAGCGCCCGGACTATGTTTCCAGACTGTACGACTTCTCCGCCGACGAACTGAAACGGCGGGTACCGACCGGCCCGATTTTCATTCACGGCGGCGGCAATTTCGGCGATATCTGGGTTGCCCACCAGGATTTCCGCGAATCGATCATGGAGCGTTTCCCGGATCGGCAGATCATCCAGTTCCCGCAGTCGATCCACTACAGCTCGCCTGAGCGCATCGAGCAATCCAAACGGGCAATCGGGCGCCACAAGAATTTCGTGTTGCTCGTGCGCGACGAAGAATCGAAGGAGTTTTCCGAAAAACACTTCGACTGCACCGTACGACTATGCCCCGACATGGCTTTTGCCATCGGTCCGCTTCCGGAAAGGGCGACACAGATTCCCGTCCTCGCCATGTTGCGGGAGGATGCAGAACGGGTTGGCGGTACCGATCGCACAATCCCTTCCGATATTCCTGTGGAAGACTGGATTACCGAGTCGAAACGGAAGGTCGATATCGCCAAGAAGTTGGGGGTAGCTTCGGCTTATCTCGCATTGAAGCCGAGCGAAGTTGCCTTGCGCAGACTGGACGCTGCGGCACACAACCGTTTCGAGCGCGGCATCAGTCAGATTTCGCGTGCCCGCGCAATCGTGACCGATCGCCTGCACGTCCATATCTGCTCGCTGCTGCTCGGCCGCCCGCATGCCGTGTTAGACAATAGCTATGGAAAGATCCGCCGCTTCATGAATGCTTTCTCCGGCGGAACCGACCTTTCATACAAGGCAACCTCGCTCGAGGACGGAATAGAGTGGGCGCGTCGTCAGGCGGCAAAGGGGCGCGTCGATGCAAAAGAAGCTGTGAGCTTGCGGGCTTAAGGGGGCATTCGATGACACTTGTCACCTTCATTATCCCGGTCCGACATCAGGACAATGCCCGCGATTGGAGCAGGCTGAAGGCAAACCTGACCCAGACCGTGGCTTCCATTTCCAACCAGACCAATGGAGACTGGCGCGGCATCATCGTGGCAAACGAAGGTGCGGATCTGCCTGACCTGCCGGAAAAATTCTCCGCCGTGCGTGTCACCTTTCCGCCGAACGACTTGCATGAGCTCGGAAAGGGCAGCAAGGAAGACTTCCTTGATGCCTTCCGGGCAGACAAAGGCCGTCGCGTTCTGAGCGGCATGCTGAACGCCACCGACAGTCGCTTCTTCATGATTGTCGATGACGACGATTTCGTCAGCTCTCGGATCGTTCAACACGTATCCGACAATCGGGACGCCAACGGATGGACGATCGATCATGGTTATATCTGGGACGATGGCGGCAACTTCCTGTTTGGCCACGACGACTTCAGCCATCTCTGCGGTACCTCGTTGATCATACGTGCCGATCTCTATGAACTGCCGGAACGTTTCGAGGAGGCTTCGCTCGACTGGATCAAGTCGATGCTGGGCAGCCATGTCCGCATAGCAAGCATCCTTGCCCAGCGGGGCGCGCCGCTAACGAAACTGCCGTTTCGCGGGGCGGTCTATCGGGTCGCCCATGGCGGATCGCATAGTCAGGCACCGAGCCTGCTGCGGCAGTATTTCCTCAACCGCGGTGTGCTCACCAAACCGCGGCGGTGGTTACGCAATCTTCGCAAGCTGAGGGTACTCGGCGAGGGTCACAGGCGCGAGTTTTTCGGCAAGACACGGTCAAACCCCGCGTAGGCGCCGAACTGCTCGAACATCGCACAGGCAGTCAAAACATGAAGCTCTTCTCTTACGACTTCACCAAGAGGGTTGGTAACTGATGTCGGATCTCTTCGTCAGCGTGCTCTTTTCATCTTACAATGGCGCCAGCCGCCGGCTGCGCCATACTTTGGATTCCTTGGTGCGCCAGGAGCTTCCCCATGATCGATGGGAATTGGTTGCTGTCGACAATAATAGCAATGACGATACGTTTGAGCTTTTGAAATCGTACAGCGAGAAGCTTCCCATCACCATCCTGCAGCAGCGCAAGCCGGGAAAGTCTGGCGCGCTGAATCTGGCTTTGGATCAAGTAAAGGGAGATCTCATAGTCTTTACGGACGACGACATACGCGCCGAACCGAACTGGCTGAAAGCGATCGTCGACTGCGCTATCGCCCATCCGGGCTATGGCGTGTTCGGAGGCAGAATCGTCCCCGATTGGGAAAAGGAGCCGAAGGGCCGCTTTATCGATTGGATTCCAATGGGCTCGACTTTCGCGATCGTCGATGAAGCGCAAAGCGGACCTTGTGACCCGACGAAAGTCTGGGGTCCCAACACGATCATTCGGCGAGAGTTGCTCGGAACGAGCGTGCGCTACCGGGAAGATATCGGCCCTCTACCAGGGAAAATATTTGCCATGGGTGAAGATGCGGAAATCATCATTCGACTGGCGGCAAATGGCGCCAAGTCCTATCGATGCGCAGAGGCCGTGGTTCATCACTGGATACCGGCATCAAGTGTCACTGAGGATTGGGTACAGAAACGCGGCGAACGGCTTGGCTATGGCATGCCGGCGCTCTTCCCTGACGAGGTACCTGGAGGGGTGAGGCTCAGCGGAGTTCCACTACCGATCTGGATCGAAAGCGCGCAATGGGCATTTCGGGCAGCCATGCTTTATCTCTTGCCGCAATCAAAGAAGCGTTTCTGGGCTATCTGGAAATATTACTACATGCGTGGATATCGTGCTGGAATTCGCCGATATGCGCCCCAGACGCTCGCGCGGTGATCGATTGGCCCAGGAGGCAGTAAATTGAAACTCTCGGTGCTCATCAACAATTTCAATTATGGTCGCTTTTTGCGCCCATGCATCGACAGTGTTTTGTCACAGGCCTACCCCGACTTCGAAGTGGTGGTGGTCGACGACGGATCGACGGACGATTCCCGCCAGATCCTTGCCTCCTACGGTGAACAGATCCTGACGGTATTGAAGGAAAACGGTGGCCAGGCCTCGAGCTTCAACGCGGGTTTTGCGGCCGCAAGCGGTGATGTCCTCTTTCTCCTCGATGCCGATGATGCATTCTTGCCGGGCAAGCTCGCTCGTATAGCCGAAATCTACGACCGCAGCGAGATCGACTGGTGCTTCGACCGGGTGACGACTAAGGAAAGCGACCAGCCTCCAACAGAGCTGCAGGTGACGCGGTTCGACAAGCGGGATACGCTGCGCAGGGGCGGCTTTCCCTCGCTTCCTGTGCCGACCTCCGGCTTGAGCTTCCGCCGCGATCTGCTGTCTCAGATCCTGCCAATGTCTGTCGCGAAAGACGTCGTCCTCAGCGACAATTACATCAAGTTTGCAGCCGCCTATCTGGGTCGCGGCGCCATCGTCGAAACACCGCTGACGTTTCAGCGCATTCATGAGTCGAACCGCTACACGGGCACAAGCAGGGCAAAGACGCTGCGCCCACGGATCATGATCGCGACTGGGCTCGAACTGGCACGCCGCTATGACGGGCTGCAGGCACTCGGCAAGAGCCTCGTGGCCGGCGGAATTGCCGAAACGACATCGCTTCTGAAGCTCCGGGGTGAAGCTCGCAACACGGTGGCCGGCGGTCCGTTCGGCGATGCTGCCGCGACCGAAGTGGCCTTGATGGCGGCGCGCAAGCGTTTGGGAAATATGCTGCGGAGAGGACAGTCATGAATCAGCAAAAGACTTTTCCGCATTCATCCGTCGGCACAGAAGTAGGCGCCGCGCCGCTGAGGATCGCCGTCGGCGTGCTGACCTATCGCCGCCTCGACGGGATCGCCAAGCTTCTTGACGTCATGACGCGCCAGGTCAGGCAGCCGGCTCGCCCCTATCATCTCACTATGGTGATCGTCGATAATGATGCGGCCGGCAGCGCAAGGGCCACGGTAGAGAGCTTTGGCCAAACAGGTGCCTACGACCTGATCTACGTCATCGAACAAAATCAGGGCATACCCTTTGCACGCAATCGCGCATTGGATTCAGCGCCTCCCGGCACTGACCTCTTCTGCTTTCTCGACGATGACGAATGGCCGGTCGATGGCTGGCTGGACGCGATGCTGGAGACACGGGAGAAAAACCGCGCCGATTGCGTCTACGGCCCCGTCCAACCGGTCTATCCCGAAAACCCGCCGGAATATTTCATCAAGGCAAGGGTGTTCGAGCGCAAGAAGAACAAGGACGGTCAACGCATTTCTTATGCGGCCTCTAACAACGTCATGTTCGACTATCCCCTGATCCGCTCATGGAATCTGCGTTTTGAAGAGAAGATGCGCTTCACCGGGGGCACGGATTACCTTTTCTTCAACCAAGCCATCCGCCGTGGCATGCAGGTCTTCTGGGCTGACAAGGCGCTCGTCCATGATATCGTTCCGGCCAGCCGGATGACCTGGAAATGGGTATTGCAAAGACAATACCGGCTCGGCAATACCTTCGCAGTCAGCGAGGTCCTGCATGGCAACCTCAAGCGCCGGATCTATCGCGCGGCCTATGGTGCCACGAGAGTCATCCTTGGGCTGGTCATGCTGCCGGCGATCTTGATTTCACCCTATTGGGGCATGCGAGCCCTCACCCATGTTCTGCGCGGCGCGGGCATGGTTAATGGGATTCTCGGCCATGCATACCAGGAATACAAGCCCAATGCCGCGCTCTGATATTTGTTTACGCGAGCGCCCTTGGAAGAGTTTTGACCCTTATTATGTTCCAGTTGAAAATATCATGAGTGATTGGCTGTCCATGAACTTCAAGGCTTCAATCGACCAAGCCAAAAATGGTACACTTCTATTGAACTATCGTGAGACAATCGCTGTTCGTACAGAACGGTTTTTCGCCCCTATCATCGGTCAAATATAGGAGATGCCTGTCTATGACTGAGAAAAAATTGAAGGTTCTCGCTGCCTCGTCAGGAGGCGGCCACTGGGAGCAACTGATGGCCATGCGCGGCGCATTCGAGGGCTGCGATATCGTCTTTGCAACGACCATCCCGGGATTGCTTGCAAAATACGACATTCGGGACGGACTAGTGCTTCCCGATTGCAGCCGCGACTCGATACCCATGTCGATCCGGTGCTTTTTCAGCGCCTTTTCCATCGTCATCAAACAGAGGCCCGACGTCGTCATCTCGACCGGTGCCGCGCCCGGGCTTTTTTGCCTGCTTGCCGGCAAATTGATGGGCAAGCGGACGATCTGGATCGATAGCGTCGCCAATGTCGAGAAGCTGTCGCTATCGGGTAAATTGGCCGGCCATATTGCGACGCTCTGGCTCACGCAGTGGCAGCATCTTTCACGGCCGGATGGCCCCCACTACGCAGGAGCTGTCCTTTGATCCTTGTCACCGTCGGAACGCAGCTGCCGTTTGATCGCCTCGTCAAATCTGTCGACACCTTCGCAAAGGAACTGTCCAAACCGGTTCTGGCGCAGATCGGCAAGGGCACCTACACGCCACAGAACATGAAATGGATCAAGAATATCGAGCCCGCGGACTTCGATAGAGTCTTTTTCGATGCAAGTGTCATCGTCTCTCACGCGGGAATTGGCACTGTGCTTACGGCGAAACGTTTTGGAAAGCCGATCATTCTCGTTCCCCGGCAGGCATCCCTCGGCGAGCATAGAAACGATCATCAGCTTGCCACGGTAGGCCAGCTCGCAGGCCGACCGGGTATCTACGTTGCACATACCGATGACGATCTCAGGAGCTATCTGCTCGAAGACCTGGATAGCCCGTCTCACGAAGATTCGTCGGAGGCCGGTCGGGCTTCACTGGTCACCTACCTGAAAAACTATATTGCAGCAGTCTGAACCCTGAGAGCCGTCAGGGACTGTGACGGGCATGAGAGAATTTCATTCTCCGCAATTGTTGCCGGCGATACGTTTGGCGAGTTCGGGCGCGATGATTTTGGAGGCCACGTCGGGCAAAGGATGCACACCATCAGGAATTGCCCTGGCCAGATCATCCGGCGTAAGACGCTCCCAGTTGGGCCGGTGGTCGACAAACTCCAGACCACGTATTTCGGCCTCTGTCTGATGGGCAGAGACATAGCTGTCGGCAAAGGGGCGGATTAGCCCCCGCAGCCCCGAAAACGGATTCATGGCCATGACGATGATCCGCGCTTGCGGCAGGCGCTGCCGCAGCTGGTCGAGGATCTCGCCGATATTCTTTCGGCTTTGCGCAAGCGACACGAACCGATGCAATGTCGCATCGTTAGCATAGAGTTCAATCAGGATGATATCCGGCTGCGCGGCAACGACGCGATCAACTTGGGTAAGGGCCCATAGTGACGTCTCGCCGCTCTTTGCAACGCTCTCGACTTTCACGGGCCTTTGCAGGCAGACTGAAAGCCCTGTCTCGAGAGCGGGCTGCCATCCCCCGCGGGCCGTCAAGGATGTTCCGAAAGCCACTATTTTCAGCGGCTGAGGACTATCGGCATGGCCGTTTTTGACCGCGGAAAACATCACCAGACACGCCAGAAACAGAACCAGTCCATAAGCCGGTCGCCTCGCAGTCGGCGCCGCTCGCCAAAGCAGCAAACACATCATCGGGAGACCTTGCCGCAGACTTGAGACAATTTCGTGAAATGGCCGCTCATGCCCGTTCGAGCAACGCGAAACTATCCAATCTCACTCTGGCGGATGGCTGCTTTGAGACGTCCGGGCTTTCAACCACGCGAAACAGCCGCCAATCACTCCTGACGAAATACGTGCTGCATCTGATCGGTCAGCGGCTTCGTCAGATAGGATATGACGGTCCGGTCGCCGATCTTGATAAAGACCTCGGCCGGCATGCCGGGATAGAGCTTTATCGTCTTCATCCTGGCAATGCTTTCAGCTTTCGGCTTGACGCGCAGGGGATAGTAGCTGATGCCCGTGCGCTCATCCTTGACGATATCAGGGGCGATTGAGGTAATCTCACCGCTCACATCAGGCGTCGTGCGTTGATCGAAAGCACTGAAGCGCACATCGACGGACTGACCGACGTGAACCTGGTCAATATCGCGGGTGGCGACTTTCGCCTCGACCGTAAGTTCGTTATTTTCGGGAACGACGAGCATCAACGTCTGACCGGGATCGATGACACCATTGACGGTGTGAACCGAAAGTTCGTGAACTCGCCCAGTCAGCGGCGCGGTAATGTCGAGACGGTGCAGCTGATCGAGTGCGGTTCCGCGGCGCTCTTCATATTCGGCGATCTGTGCCTCGACGTCGGTCAGGTCCTTTGCGATCTCCGAACGACGATCCTCATCCAGCTGGATCGACTGGCGATCGATCTCGATTGCCTTACCCTCGGCCTCGGCCTTTGATGCGATTTCCTGGCCGCTGTTGCCCTGGAGATCGGCGCGTGCGCGCTTGAGCGTATTCAAACGCTGAAGCGTGACGAGACCCTTCTTGTAGAGCGTATCAATGCCCTCAAGCTCCTGTTCGATCAAGCCCAAGGCATCGCTGGTGGCGTTGATCTGAACGACCAACCCCTTTACCTGCTCGGCCAGCTGGTCCTTGCGCGATGCCAACTGGCTCTTCATTCCGATAAGCGCCGTCCTGCGACTGTCGAACAATTTCTGCTCACCATCGAGAAGCTTCGCCGCGGAGGTGCTGGATGTCAGATCAGTGATGTTTTCCTCGACCTCGAACGAATCGGCGCCGATCCGTTCCGCCTTCAGACGGGCGCGGCGCGCATAAAGCTGAGCGAGCGTGCTTTCGACAATCGAGAGGTTCGCTCTTGTCGTCGTCCCATCGAGCCGTATCAGCACCTGCCCTGCCGTCACATGGTCGTTTTCGGCGACCAGCAGTTCCGACACGATACCACCTGTCAGGTGCTGGACCTTCTTGACATCGCCGTCAACAACGATCACGCCCTCGCCGATGACTGCGCTCGAAAGCTCTGTCGTCGCCGCCCAACCGCCGATGCCGCAAACGAGGGCTATCGACAACGCACCGACAACGGCAACATGCCGATTGAGGGAGCGTTTCGATTCACTGATAACTTTATTCACAATCTTCCCTCTGGCCTATTCGGCCGCATTGATGCCGTCGACCACGACTTTAAGCTGAGCCACGCGCTCGGCAATCGGCGTGCGCGCCGCTTCCGGCCGGCTGACCCTTGCCAGAACTTCCTCTTTCGGACCGAACGCGATCATCCGGCCATCTTGCATCATCAGCACGAAGTCACAGACCGCCAGAACGCCGGACCGATGTGCGATGACAACGACAATGCCGCCGCGCGCCCGCACGCTCATGATCGCAGCACTCAGCGCCCGCTCGCCTTCTTCATCAAGATTGGAGTTCGGTTCATCGAGCACGACGAGGAATGGTTCGCCGTAAAGCGCTCTTGCAAGCGCGATCCGCTGTCTCTGGCCGGCCGAAAGCGCCGCACCGCCTTCGCCGATTTCGGTTTCGTAACCGTTCGGCAGACGAAGGATAAGATCGTGAACACGCGCCGCCCTCGCTGCGGCAACCACTGCCTCGGGCGACATCTCCTTCGCGAAACGGCAGATATTCTGCGCGACGGTCCCCGAAAAAAGCTCCACATCCTGCGGGAGATAACCGATATGCCGGCCAAGTGCGTCACCGTCCCACTGGTCGAGTGCCGCACCATCAAGGCGAATGGATCCTCTGACGGTCGGCCAGATGCCCATCATCGCCCGCGCCAGCGACGACTTACCCGAGGCACTGTAACCAATGACCCCAAGCGCGCTCCCTGCCCTTAAGCCGAAGCTGACATCGGAGATGACCAGGCGCTGGCCAGCCGGTGGTCCGCTCGCCAGGCCCTCAACAGTGACTTGCTTGGTAGGAGCCGCGAGCGCAAGCGGGGCTGGAATCTCAGGAATGGTTTTCAGCAGGCTCGAAAGCCGCGCCCAGCTCTGCTGAGCAGAAACGAAGCCACGCCAATTTCCGATCGCTGCTTCGACAGGCGCCAGGGCGCGCGAGGTCAATATCGAGCCCGCGATGATAATTCCCGAAGAGGCCTGCCCTTGAATGACCAGGATTGCGCCGGTCGCAAGCGTCCCCGATTGCAGAGCAATACGGAAAATCTTCGACAAGGTCGCATATCCGTTGCCGACATCCGATGCCTGCCGAGTGATCGTCCGGTATTCACTGTTCTTGCGGTCCCAGATTTCGGCCATCGTGCCTGCCATGCCCATGGCGTGAATGACCTCGGAGTTGCGAATCGAGGTCTGCGCGAAGGCATTCCGCATATTTGCGGAGTCAGACTGCTTTTTTGATAGCGTCCGCGTTCCCTGATTGGTCATGAACGTCAGGATGGCGAGAACCAGCGATCCACCGATCGCGATATATCCGATCGCCGGATGAAAGAGGAAACAGATCACGATATAGAACGGCAACCACGGCAGATCGAACATCGCTGTCGGGCCCATACCGGACAGGAAGGTTCTGATCTGGTCGAAGTCGCGCAACGGCTGAAGCCCGTCGCCGCCGATTTTGACCTTCAGCGGAGCCTTGATAAGCGCCCGGAACACACGTCCGTTCACCATCTCGTCAAGTGAACCGGCAACACGCACGAGCATCCTGCTTCGCAGAACCTCGAACGCTCCTTGAAAGGCGTAAAGCATCAACGCAAGTATTGCCAGGGCAGCCAGCGAGGGTATGCTTTTGCTGGGGATGACCCGGTCATACACCTCAAGCATAAAAAATGAACTTGTAAGATAGAGGATATTGATAAGCGCACTTGCTATTCCAATGAAAACAAGCCCCCCCTTGCATTTCCTCAAGGCTTTGGATGGCTCGCTCGCATCCGCTGTTGAACTCTGAAACACGAAGTAATCCCTCTCTTACCGCATAACCCACAGGCATACATGCCAGCGCACTGCAGCTACGGGTCCATCAAGCCCGATCAATAACACAGCCGCATCTGGCTTGTCGGCACCGGTGCCGATCTTCCGCTTGCAAGCTCACACCTATTATATGAATCCCACCGAAAAATGGCCAAGAAATTCCAATTTATAGCGCGCGCGATTTCAGGGGTTCTAACTTGACGCTACGCTAAATATACCGGCCCAAGCAAGTGAAAATCGCAAACCGCCCAATAACGGGCCAAAGGGATAGCCGTGTCGCGTGCTTAAACACGATGTTTACTCGGGCATTAACTATATATTCAGTCCATATTTTACTCTGAAGATGAACGGCTGAAATATTAGGTCAGCGATCATTCCCCGACTCGACCGCCGGCGAGCACTCATCATCGAGCTTTAATGTCGAGATAAAACGGCTGGCAAGGCGGCCCCGCGACCCGTCCCGTCTGACTCAGACCAGCAGATGTGAGCCATGAAATGCATCCACGTTGATGGAGACGCTCAATGAGTCCGTATCGATGTGTGAAGCACCGTCGGAGATCTTGTACTGGAAGGATTCGCTGACGTTACCGCTAATGCCGGCGAGTTTGGCTGCATCGACCGTATAGGTATAGTCGCCATCGCTGTCGACGTGGATGACGCCGTATTTCCCGGTCAGCGTCAGCCCATGCTTGTCCACCGCACCGTCACCGAAGCGGCGGAGCAGCACAGTCCCGTTGGAGGCACTGTCGTTTTCGAGGAGATTGCCGTGATAGGCGCTGCCGGTGTCACTCGAGATCTTCAGATTGTCATGGACGGCGACGATCTTGGGAACGACGGCTGCGGCTACCGTCGCGGTATGCGTTTCTGTTGCGGGAGCCGGGGTAATTGTTTGCGGCAGCGCTGGTACTTCCACATGCTGCTCGACGACTGGTACGGTAGGCGTCTGCTCATTGTTCGATGACGTATTGCTGCTCGTGCTGCCAGCGGCGCTGTCAAGCTCGGCCTGCGCTTGTTCGAACGTTTTGTTCTCGCCGATGGAGAACGTGTTCTGAGCAGCAATTGCGGGCGGCATCGTCAGCGTCGATACCAGGCTGTCGATGATATTGTCATGAAAAGAACCCGATGCGGACCTGTCAACCTTCAGCGCTGACGAGGACAGGCCGTCAAAGACATTGTCATGGATATCGATGTTCTCACGAACATAGTTTGGATAGCCCGCTGCGCTAACCAGGACGCCATAAACGCCACCATGCACATAATTTCCGCTGATGTCATAGTTCTTCGCATCTCCCTGATCGCCAAGGCCAATACCGTAGGACCAGCTATAGCCGCCGTATCCCGAGATGTCGTTGTCGTGGATGGCGATATTCGTGCCCGCCTGGGCACTCAACCCAAAGCCACCGCCGATGAGCGTGTTGCCATCGACCACGGCGTTTACAGCCCTGACCAACACGAGGACACCCTTGGCGCTATTGGTCTCCGTCTGCTCCAGATGATTGTCCTTGACCAGAATATTGCTGCTATCATTGAGCTGGATAGCGTCTGCCGCTGCACCCTGGCTGTTGGTGACGGTATTGTTGACGAGGGTGACACCGTTGACCTTGTCCATCCAAATGCCATCGGCATGCACCCCGGTCAGCTTGCTGTTCTCAATCGTGATGTTCTGGCTGCTTTGGAAGCTGATCGAGCCGGGCTTTCCAGCAAGGCCTGTATTTGTCACCTCGACGTTGCGAACCGTCCAGTTCGACACATTCCCTGCATATATCGCGTTGGCGCCGGTATCGGCGATCTTGATGTTCTCAATGACGATGTTCGAAGCCTTGGAACCGTGGATGCCGTCATTGCTGCTGTGAATGACCGGCGCATCGCCAACACCGTAGCTGCCAATCGTGATCGGAGCGGCAACGCTGCCGGAGTATTTCAAATCGAATTGTTCGTTGAACACGCTTCCGGCAGCCAGGAGCACGCTATCGCCCGGGTTGAGCTTGAGCGCCTCGACAGCGGAAAGCGTCGCGAAAGCCGCCTGCTCGCTCACTCCACTGTTCTGATTGGATCCCGTTGCCGAATTTACATAGTAGACGGTCACACCATGATCTCCCAAAGATACTGGAAAACCTTCTACCTGCGGACCTCTCTCTGCCTCCTAAAATGGAACACTAAAATGCGTTCTATCTCGCGATAATTCTTACGTCCGCTGCAAAATATCTTCATTTCTCAAATATTTCGCATTGCAAAAAAAGTTGCACTGCACAATTATGAAAAAGTTACCTGATATCGGCATTGGCAATAAGATTATCTCCTAGAACACGCATCTTAATTTGTAAAAAATGCGCCTCGAGAGAAACATTACTTGATAAACATATGTTACAAGAGAACGACATCAGTTACTTCGTCGAAAAGCATGAGATAGAGCGGTCAACGAAACAAAACCGCGATATCACGCCATAGCCCGTAGTGATTATATCAACATCTCATCTGAACATCAGATCCTCAACGTATTCTTATAAATTGCCGCTGAATAAACATTCTTTCCTTCTGAAGAAATTTAAATTCGTATCTGTCATTCGACAATTTCACCTATTATTAACGCAACAAACGTCAGGCACTTCATTGTCTTATGCGAGTTGCATGTGTGTCATTATTGTACAATACACCAGAAAATGTTCACTTGCTGTTAATTACGCCCTTGACTCTCTGTATTAAGATATCCTTAATCGGGCAGCTCGCTAAAGGTCAGAATTGACCTATCAAAGAACTATTCAAGGAGAGAACTGATGGCTGTTCACGCAACCGACGATAGTGCAACATTCCTGGAAACAGACGCCATTTCAGGAAATCTGCTTTCCAACGATTCATCCGATAACGGACACCTTTTCCTGCGCGCCTTCGACGGCGCGAGCGTTGGCGCCAAGAGCGGCAACAGCCAGATCACCGAAATCCAGGGCGACTACGGCACCTTCTTCGTCAAGCCCGATGGCAGCTACACCTATGTGCTAAGCGATGCTGCCAAGGTCAACTTCACCAATGGTGAATTGCTCCAGGAGAAGGTTTCGTACAAAATCTCCGACGGCAGCGGTCATACCGATGTCGGCCTGTTCACCCTGAACATCCAGGGCGTAACCCAGGTCAAGCCGATCGCGGTCGACGATCACTATAGCTTCACCGAGGGCGACGCCATCGGCGGCAACGCCTTGGACAACGACATTGCCGGCGACAATGGTCATCTCTTCCTCCGACAGTTCGCCAACACGGCCGTAAACGGCGATCCAAGCGCAACGACCGACGTCGCCGGCACGTATGGCACGTTCCATGTCAAAGCGGATGGAACATTCACCTATGATCTGGCAGTAGATGTTGCTCCGGGCGATCACGTCACGGAAACTATCCAGTTCTACAAGATCTCCGACGGCGAAGGCCACACCGATGTCGGCGTTCTGACACTCAACATCACTGGCGCGGACGCAGACGTCTGATCATTCAATAACCAACTAAAAAGCAACGCCCGCCGCGCAGATGGCGGGCGTTTTACAAGTCGAGCCGCGTCACGAGAATGAGCAGTCGGCAACCATTTACACCGCTTCGAGCTTTCAGCAATGTTCGGAACGACCACCCCGGAACAGCACGAATTATATGCAGTCCGGTGCCGTTGAGCTTGGAACTGTCCAAAAGCCTGCTTTGTTGATTTACTTGCTGCAACGCTGCCGGAACCGCGCCGTCGCAGAATCTCCAACGCTCGTCCAGGCTTGATCGAAGATTGGACGAAGCTGTGGGCTGATCTCTTTTATCGTGGCATTCACCCTGCAACGATCGCCCAGTTTCAGCATCGTCGTAAGATCGCTGTCGAGCGCGTTCCTTGCCGCCGCAAGTGTTGCATCCGTAAAATCGTTCCAGAAGTAAAACCGCGTCAGGATCATCACCTGGTCGTAGGGCGCAAGCACAACCGAACGCTTCATCATTACTGCAACCGCAGCCGGCTCCTCCGCAATTATCGACTGCACGGCCGCAAGGCGAAGCCAAAAATTACTGTTCGTCGGCATGCACGAAAGCGCATACCGCAGATACTGGCGCGCACTCGACGCCGCAGCGGCCCAGGTGTCGTAGTTGACATTGACATTCTGCCGATCGAGTTGCGCCAGAACGAGGGTTACGCCAGCAGCCACAATGTCGGATCGGCAATAATGACCGTCAACAACGTCGACACTACGCGACGCGTATTTGGCCACGACATCGTCCGCGACTGTCTCTCCACGCTCGATCCTTTCGGCGACGATCGAGATGCTGGCCGTTCTTATCGAAGCGTATAGCTCTCGACCGGCCAGCACCAAAAAGACGAGGGTGACGATAATGAAAGCGATCCTGGTAACCGAAACGAACTGACCTCGGAACATCAGCTTTCGGTATAGTATCGCGAATAACGCTTATAATAATACTCGCTCGAACCGAATGTCCGGTAAAGTTTCATCTGCGACGGGTCGACCTTGGTCAATATAGTACCGACGCATTTCGCATAGAGTTCCGGTTCGGACAGCAGTGTCGACTGCACGACCTTGCGCGATGTCTTTCCCCACTCGATAACGAAAACGACCGCATCGAGCTTCGAATTGATTGCGCGCGCATCCACAACCGGCGCCAAGGGCGGCAGGTCGACGATAATATAATCGAAGCTTTGACGCGCCGTTTGAAGAAGCTGATCCATGCCGCGTGACGCAAGCAACTCCGACGAATGCGGAACACGATACCGTGCCACCGTCGGCAAAAATGCGAGTTTTGTTTTGGGATCGAGAAGGATCAAATCCTTGAGCGGACGGCTGTCGACGATCGCCTCGAGCAACCCGGCCTCGGCATGGCGGCCGATCGCCCGGGTGGCACCAGGATTGCGCATGTCGCCGTCGATAAGTAGGCAACGCGCACCCTGCATTGCCAGGAGTTTGGCAAAATTGATGGAGGTCGTCGACTTCCCTTCGCCGGGCAAGCTCGACACGACGCCGATGACCTTGCAGCGCTGATCGGCAGCACTGAGGTCGATGGCAATCTTGGCGCTTCGAAGCGTCTCGGCAAATGCCGAGAGCGGATGCTCCTCGACATAGGTCGTGGTCTTCCCGCCCCTGGCGATGCTTCGTGGATTGCTGGGATCAACGAGCGTCGGATCGTCGACGTTATTTTCAATCAGCGGCATGACACCGAGAGACTCGACATCAAGCACGTCCCGGACATCATCGCCGGTGCGGAAGAACCGATCCCGGAATTCGCGGAAGGCCGCTATACCACTTCCAAATGCACATCCCATGAACATCGCGAAAGCAACGACGAGAGCTCTCTTCGGAGCGCTCGGCTTCGTCGGCGTCTCCGCCGTCGTGATGATTCGCGCAGCGGTGATCGGAAAGCTCTGCTGTTGAATTGCTTCCTGATAACGCGTCAAGAAGCTCTGATAGAGATTCTTATAGGTATCGCGCGTGCGCTCGAGTTCGCGAAGCTGCACCTGGGTTTCGCCAGCCATTGCGGCTACGCCCGTCGCCTGTGTAACGCTGTCGCGCAAAGAGTTTTCCCGCGATTTCGCGACCTGCAGCTCGCTTTGGTAGCTCTCGGCGATACGGTTCAACTCATCGAACATGAGCCTCTTATATTCTTCCATTTCCGCACGAAGCCGAACCGCCTGGACGTGATCGGGACCGAGCCGCGCCTCAATTTCAGTTTCGAGCTTGGAAGCCTCCAGATACTTCTTGCGCAGGTCGTTCGAAATGGAGCTGTCGAGCACATCGGTGACGATCGCATCGGTCTGCTTAGCGTCGATGATCGACTTGACGCGCGCATATTTTGCCTCGGCCTTCGCAGTCTCGGCCTGCGCATTGATCAATTGGGTATTGATCTCGGAAAGCTGCTGATCGCTAATCAGCGTACCGGATCCAGCCTCGACAAGTCCATGCTCGCTGCGGAATTTTTGCACGGCGAGGTCAGTGTCCAGCGCCTGCTGCCGGAGCTCTTCGATACGCTCCTGTAGCCACTCGCCGGCCCGACGTGTCGCCTCGTATTTCGAATTGAGCTTGTCAACCAGATAGACGTCGGCGATGGCAGCTGCGATATCACGCGCTAGATCCGGTGACTGCGAGGTAAAGCTGACATCGAGAACATAGGATTTGCCAACGCGTTCGACATCGATGTTGCCTGCAACAGTCTCCGCAGCACTCCGCCGCCTCATTTCCGGATCGGGTGCGACGGCTGCGTCATCGGCAAACCACGACCGAAAATTCACGAAGGATTTCAGCGTTGAGACAGAAAAAAGCGAGCTTTTCGGTCCCATGAACTCCGCATTGTCGACGAGTTTCAGCTTGTCGACGACGGCATAGGCGATGGTGTCGGACTTCAAAAGCTCGACCTGACTGAGGACAGTACCTTCGTCATCGTCCATCTGGCCGAAAGCCGCCAGCTGGTTGATCACCTGGCTATCGCTGCGGTCGATCAGCACGCTTGTGTCGGCGGTGTAGACGGGCACCGAGGTCAGGACATACACAATGCCCAGAATGGCGAAGGCGAAACCGCACGCCGCAACCATCCGCCACTGTCGGCGGGCGATTGCGATGAGCTTGTCGAAATCGATGAAGTCAGCTTCGTTTCCCGTATCGCGGGAGGGGTCGATACGTGGCGTAAGTTTATCTGGCGATAGCAATTTCGATCTCCAACAAATGCGTCAAGCGCTAAGATCTAAGGGCAATTCCAGCTATTATATGACCGGGATACTAACACTAGTCGATTCCGCCGAGTCAGACGATTGCCCTGCCCCAGCATTCGAAACCTTCAGCGTACCGGCGGTTGTCTCGCTGCCCTCAAAAGGCGTACCGTCGTCCGCTCCCGGCCCCGTCCGGCCAATCGACCCATTATTGCCGATGCCGGATGCGGCGGCTGCAGCACTTCCACCCGGGCCGAGCGCCGCCGTTCCGCCTTCGGCGAGAACCTTCGCAAAGGCGGCAAGGAGCGGCGCAAGATTCGGATCCGCGCTCGCCGCCTCGGCGACGGCTTTTTCAATGGCCAGCTTGAATAGCGGATCCGTTACCTGGCAGCTGTTTGCAGCCCGCCCAAGACCGGAACCGATAGCAGCCATCTGCGCGACATCGGCTTTCCTGGCCTGCTCGATCACCGGCGACAGCGCCTCATTGCTGCTCCCAACCAGCGCGCGGACGCTCGATGACAAAACCAGCGGATCGGACATATCAAGCAGAACGGCGGGGTTGGCCGTAAATCCACTGATATCGATGGAAGTCAGATTTGAAAGCCTCACGCAAGCTGCCGCGAAAGCGCTTGAATTCATGCCGGTAAACATCGCGACGACAATTCCGCTATACGCAAGCTTACGATAAACACCAGACCTTGCCATAACCATAGTCCTTCATCAAATCCGCTATATAGGCCGCCGTCATTGATCATTCGAGATCGATGACGGCCCGCCTATTTCAATCAATTTCCAAGATCGTTTACCGCGTTACGGGTATCATTCGCATCGTCGGCCACACCGGAAACAGTGGACGATACCGAGTTTACGATGTCAAGGAACTTGACCAATTCAACAGAGTCCGAATTGGAAATATAGATAATATCCTTGTCTTCCATCTTGAATTGCTGAACAGCAAACAGGGTTGCCGGATCGCGAAGATTCGCGCGGATGATCACCGGAACCGTTTCACCCGTAAATCTCGTCGCGTCCACGTGCATCGCTGCAACCGTTTTCTTGGGGACAAGGCGATAGAGCAGGACCTGAGCCGGATCAGCGCGATCATCGCGCAGGCCGCCCGCCTTGGCGATTGCCTCTCCAAGGGTCAGGTCGGATTCTTCGAAATCGAAGCGGCCACTTGTGCCTGCGGCGCCGAGCATAAGATAGGTACGGCGCTCATGATCGATCGAGATCGTATCATCCGGTGCGACGTAGATATTTTCGGCCGGGTTCTTTAAGAGCGTATTGTAGGCGACGGTAGCCGTCTTGCCGCGGCGCTGCAGCGTCACATTCGTTTCGATATTGTTGGTCGTCAAACCGCCCGCAGCGGAAATGACATCGAGAACACGCTCACCGGCCGGGCTGATCTCGACGCGCTGGGGATTGTTGACATCCCCGAGCACGGCAACCTGACTGGAGCGACTTGTCGTCGTCGTAATAACCACCTGCGGCTCGATCGCCCGGCTCGCCAGGCGATCCTCGACGTCCTGTTCCACGGTCTCCTTGAGGCGACCGGCAGCCGGAACCCGACCCGCATAGGGAATTGTGATCGTCCCGTTTCTATCGATCGTCTGGCTCGGCAAAGAGATGTAATTACCCGGTCGGCTACCGGCATCGGACGGAATGAAAAGACCGCCGGACTGAGCTTCGAAGATGGCGACCTCAACGACATCCCCGTAACCGAGCGGAATTTCAGGCGCCCCGCCTCGACCACCGCCAAACCCCTTGAAGGAGGTCGGCTGGGGAGCGGAAAAATACGGCAGAACGTTCTTGCTGAGATCAATCAGGGCGTAATCGATACCGACGCGACGCTCCTTCGTTGTCACTTTCACTGCTGCATCCCGATCAACATCTTTGTGATCAGGACCAGATCTTGGCAACGATGTGCAGCTTGCCAATATAGTCGTTAGCGCTACAACAATGGCGACGCGTGTACTACCGATACGAGAACAACCCATAGAATACCCTGTGTTGACGCCCCTGAAGCTACTGCTCCGCAATCTGACAAAATACAAGACGATCCCCGATCAATAACACTGAAAGCCGATTAACATTCCCCTAACTGTGGCAGGCTGGCAACGGCGAGCCCTTTAGGAAGCGAAAAACGACTTCGGTCCGACTTTTCTGGCGTCGCAACAATCCGAAGGCTGCACCCGCTATAAAATTTCTTGGGTTTCAGAGTCAACTGTTCGCACCTGCACAATCGATCTTTTCCGAAAATCTTATTAAAATCCATCCATTTAAACTTTAAGTGGTTAATGGCTGCTCTTATGCCATGCCCAACTCTCCGTTGCTGCGCCCGAGACTTATCGAGACAACCGCACTGAGGAAGGCGGCGTAAAACACCGCAAATCCCGGTATCTGCAGCGAAAAATCGACCGCCGCATGAAGGGCGACCAAAACCGTCGCCGCCAGGCCAAGAAGGACATAGGGCCTCAGACGCCGTCTTTGGGCGAACCCGCGCCAGAACACCCTGGCAAGCACCGAGAAGGTAAGGACCGCCGCAATCGGGAACATTATTCCGAGGCCCAGAAATCCTTCGAGATAGAAATTGTGCGCACGGTCGAAGATCCCGAAAATTCCGCAGGCCGGATCGCGGTAGGCAGAAAACACCGTCCGAAAAGTTCCGAGCCCCGTCCCCGTCCACCAATGATCCGATATGGCACGCCATATGCCCGGCAGGATGCAGAAACGATCATCATCCTCGAGCCGCCGCTCTTGCGCGCGCAAAATCGCCTGGCCTGCAAACATCGTCAGTAACACTACGATGAAAGCAATCGCCGAGAGGAGCTTCAGCATCGAACGCCATCTTGGCGCCGGTCTCAAATGACGCCTCGAGCCGTTCCAATTGATGACAAGCCATGGAAAATAGATGAGAGCGGCAACAAAGGTCGCAAATATCCCGGCGCGAGAGCGGCTCAGCATCAGCGCGGTGAAGCATGCGCATAAGAGCAGGATATAGATCCACGATCTCAAGAGAAGCGCGTTTCGGCCCGGCTCGCCGGGCGGATAGTTCGAACAGGCACGGGCAACGTCCCTGACCAGGGTTAGCATGAGCAGCGTTCCAAGCCCGAGGAATGTCGCTGCGGTATTACGGTTGACGAAGACCGCGGTCAGGCTGTCGAGGTAGGCGTGTTTCTCGACGACGATCAGGATGTTGGGAAACAGCAAAAACTGCAGCAGGCCGAAAGTAGCGATGATGCCCGCCGAAAGCCCGAGGCCGGCAAGCACTTTCCTCGCGCGCTGATCGGTATTGCATAAGAGGAGCCCGGTCAGGAACGTGACGAAAGGCAGAGCGACCCAGAGGATCGACGCGAACGTGTCGGCCGGTTCGACGGAGATCGCTGCGTAATTGACACCCGCTAGGTGACGCGCGGCATCCCAAGCGGGATTTGCCAGCCACCGCGAAGGCAGTTCGATCGTCTGAATAAACGTCCATCCTGTCAAAACGATCAATAGAAACAGAGCGATGCCGAACACCCATCTGCTCTGTCTCGGCTCTCCGAACAACAGTCCCGAGATAATGGCGAGAGCAAACATTCCGATCGCCGCGAAGGCGAAAGCCAGGGGTGTAACACTCCCGAACGGTATGAGCGTCAATATAACGAGGCCGATGAAGGCGAAAAGCAAAACCTCTCGCAAGACCCGCCTATTAATGAGGTGGGAGAACATGTGAATTAATTTACCAGAGTAGGCAGCGACCAAAGCCATTACAACCGAAGAGTTTAATTTACTCGTACAAACATAAGTTGAACATCAAGCACCTGCGTGCTAAAGTGTAACAGAATTCCACATCGTTTAAAATTGTCGCGATAGGTTTAAGCCAATCGAGACAAGGCCCGGCTATGCTCCTTCTAAGCAGCAGAAACGGGACAGATATTCTGCGCCCAATACTTGGCAGATCATCAGATCGCCATGCCATTGACCGAGAAAAAAGGCAAGCCTGATCTCAATCGGTTGCCCTGAACGGGGATTTAACAGATGAAGAAAACATTCGTTACACTTCTGGCGCTGGCCTTTACAGCAGGCAATGCCTGCTCGGCATTTGCCGCCGGTCCCGCAGGTTTCGCCCGCGGCCTGAACGGTAGTTCGGCGGTCAGCTATATCTCCGAAAAAGGCAAGATCATCCCACCCTTCGCCCAGGTATTGTTCTGCGCCCAGAATCCGGCGGAATGCCGTGACAACAATGGGCTCTCGGTCGTTGCGCTCACTGACGAGCAGATGCTGCAGCTGAAAAATGTGAACAGCACGGTCAATCGGACGATGATCGGACGCAACGACTCCAGCAGCGAACTGAACGGCGACGTCTGGAAGGTGAATGTGCGCAGCGGCGACTGCGAAGATTTCGCATTGACCAAACGCAGCCGGCTGATAGCGATGGGCTGGTCGTCGCGCGCGTTGCGGATCGCGACGGCATATACGCCCTCCGGTGAAGGACATGCGGTCCTCGTCGTCAGAACCGACAGGGGCGATCTCGTCCTCGACAACAGGAAAAGCAGCATCAAGAACTGGCGCGATACCGATCTGCGCTGGGACAAGATCCAATCGGGAACAGACCCCTATGTCTGGTACCGGCTATAACAGCCGAGGCAGCGACATAGACAGATTGATCCTGTTTCCGGATTGAAGTCGAGCCTGCTCTGACGAGCCGCTCGACTTGTCATATCGCCCACACAAACCTATGTTTTGGCTATCGACGGGGCAGCGTGCGGCAAGCTGCGGTGCCCGGAGTTCGATTTCCGATGTGGGTTTCAGGCGATCTTCGGTATTGTCTTTTCGTCCAGATTAACTATGACGAACTCATGCTGCGACGCAGCATGACGTTCTACTCTAATGATTTGAGGGAAATATGCGCATCACGATGATTGGATCAGGCTATGTCGGCCTCGTTTCAGGCGTTTGCTTTGCGGATTTCGGCCACGACGTCATCTGCGTCGACAAGGATCTGAGTAAGATCGAAGCGCTTCGCGAAGGCCGCATTCCGATCTACGAGCCGGGTCTGGAGCAATTGGTCGCTGAAAACACCAGCACCGGCCGGCTGTCATTTTCGACGGATGTCGGCGAAAGTGTCCGCAGTGCTGACGTCGTGTTCATCGCAGTCGGCACGCCCTCCAGGCGCGGCGACGGCCATGCGGATCTCTCCTATGTCTACGCCGCTGCGCGCGAGATTGCCACCTATGTGGAAGGCTTCACTGTTATCGTCACCAAGTCGACGGTGCCGGTCGGCACGGGAGACGAAGTCGAGCGCATCATGCGCGAAACCAATCCCACGGCGGATGTCGCCGTCGTCTCCAATCCCGAATTCCTGCGCGAAGGCGCCGCCATCGAGGATTTCAAGCGTCCTGACCGTATCGTCGTCGGGCTGAACGACGACCGGGCACGCGAAACCATGACCGAGGTCTATCGCCCGCTTTACCTCAACCAGGCACCCCTGGTCTTCACCACCCGCCGCACCTCGGAACTGATCAAATATGCGGCCAATGCTTTTCTCGCGATGAAGATCACCTTCATCAACGAGATCGCCGATCTCTGCGAACGGGTCGACGCAAACGTTCAGGACGTTTCGCGCGGGATCGGTCTCGATGGCCGTATCGGCTCCAAGTTCCTGCATGCCGGGCCGGGTTACGGCGGCTCGTGCTTCCCCAAAGATACGCTAGCTCTTGCCAAGACGGCGCAGGATTACGATGCGCCGATGCGTCTCATCGAGACGACGATCTCGATCAATGACAACCGCAAGCGGGCGATGGGACGCAAAGTCATTTCGGCCGTCGGCGGAGACATTCGCGGCAAGAAGATCGCAATCCTCGGGCTGACTTTCAAGCCGAACACCGATGACATGCGCGACAGCCCGGCAATCGCAGTCATCCAGACCCTGCAGGACAACGGCGCGCAAGTGGTCGGCTACGATCCCGAGGGCATGGAAAACGCCCGCAAGGTGATCGAGAACATCGAATATGCAAGCGGACCCTACGAAGCAGCTGCTGGTGCGGATGCGCTTGTCATCGTCACCGAGTGGAACCAGTTCCGCGCGCTCGATTTCAACCGCCTGAAGCAGTCGATGCGCGCTCCGATCCTGGTCGATCTGCGCAATATCTACCGCAGCGACGAGGTCCGCAAGTACGGCTTTACCTATACTGGCATCGGCACCAATCTCTATCACGATGTGACCAACACCTGAAATAGCCTGCTGAACATCTGATCTTCCTGACGCCGCGGAACACAATCCGCGGCGTTTGGTTTGACAGCACCGTCGTCTTTCAGACGCGCAAAGGACGCTCTAACTCTTTCAATCCTCGCATCCTGCCCCGAAATTCGATTCCGATTTTTGGGAAGCAGGTCGCTAGAGGATCCCGACCCGTGTTCCCTTTATCGTCAGCACGGTCAGCCGGCCCGTCGCCGAAACCGCAGTGTCGATACCGATCCGTTGCGGCCCGAATGTCGGGGTTCGCGCCGGGGTATGCCCGTGGATCACGAGGACAGGAAGCTGCGGTCCTTCATCCAGGAAGGGCTGACGGATCCACATGAGGTCGCTGTCTTTCTGCTTTTTGAGGTCGATGCCCGGCTTGATGCCCGCATGAACAAAGAGAACCCTTCCTATCCGCAGCATGATCGGCAGCGATTCCAGGAATTGGATATGTCGTTCGGGTATCATGTTGCGAATGACGCGGGCAATTGTTTCGTTTCCAGCCGCCGACTGCAGCAGATGCTCGATATCGATACCGTATGAGTGCAGCGTCTCCGGTCCGGCAAAGCCGAGCCATTCGAGAATGCGCGCCGGTTTGCGATAGAGCTTCACCAGCTCCGCGTCGTGATTGCCGCACAGGACGAAACGTTGAAATCCCGGCGGCGGGGTCTTGCTCAGGAACTCCAGCACCGCGCTCGAATCAGGCCCGCGATCGACATAATCGCCGAGCATGACGATGAGTTTCGGTCCCGGAATGCGCGCGGCATCCTCCTCGATGCGGCGTTGCGCCTTGACGAGCTCATTATAACATCCGTGAACATCGCTCATCGCGTAGACCGCAGCGAATTCGCCTTCGGCAAACGTCAACCGAGCGCGTCCTTTGCGGTTGCCAGCCAGTATCGGTATCTGTTGTCGCCACGGCCCTAGATAGTTAAACATGTAACCCATTTATGAGACCCGACCGAATGGTGGGTTGTCTGAAATAATCCATCTCTTATCCATCGCTGCAACGGCATGAGGCTCAGTATTCCATAAGAAGTTGGCCTGATCGCGGCCCCACCGAAGTTGTAACCGGAACCACCACATTGGTGGCGACATAGTTCTTCGCCATTTGCTGCGCCGCTTGCGCCACGTTCGCCTGGCCGGTCGCCACCGAACGCTGCGCATCCAGCACATCAAGCAAGGATGATTGTCCATCCTTGTAGCTCCCGATTGAAAGCGCAAGAGTCTCCTGCGTGGTCTTCACCTGAGCGCGCTGCGCCTGAACGGTTTGTGTGTCGCGGTGAACGGACGACAATGCCTTCTCGACCTCTTCGATGGCTGTCAGAACGCTTTGCTGCCACGCGAGATACTGCATCTTCGAATCGGATCTCGTAATCTCCACATTCGCGCGCAGCCGTCCGCCATTGAAAATCGGCAGGGTGGTCCGAACGACCAGGTGGTCAGGGCCGCTCACGCAACTCGCCAACGAAAGTAAGCCGACTGTCGCGAGAAACGGCCATTTGTAATCATTCATACTTGGGAGGGTGCTGCGGTTAATATTACGCTATAATTTGCTATATGATGGTTAATCCGGCGTTAAACCGGCGATTATTGCGTTTCTCGCGACTTTATCGGCCAATATTCCCCAAATGGAGGAGGCGCAGGTATCGGATATCCACAGGCAAGGCGTCCGAAAAAGCTGTAAAAATCAACTATAACGAGAGCCATCAGGAAAAAATAAACGTTAAAGAAGATCATGCTTGACGCCCCCGCGGCGCAGCATAATGATGGCGCGTTGCGAGTGTGAATGACATTTCTTGATCAGGAATCTCAGATCCAAAACTGCGGGGTGCAAAGTGGAAACTGCGGTTGATTCGAAACTTATCGAGGCGATCACCTACGACGAAGACAGCCGGCATCTACGGGTCTATCTGACCAATGGTCAGAGGCGAGAATATGAAGGCGTTCCCAAGGGCGTCGTCGTCGGGTTGACGATGGCGGAATCACCGGGAAATTTCTACATGAAGGCAATCAGGGGCAAATATCCTCCTCGCCCCTAATATCCTATCGATCACGACGATAGGATCCTTGTTCCAGCAAAGATGCGGGACCGGCATTCCCGGTCCCGCAATCGTTTTCCCGCCGAGCGGCGGTGCACGCGTCAATAACCGCCGAGGAAATCGCGAACCGCATCGATCTCGAGCGGCGCAATCTCGTGACCGCCGGGATGCCAGACCGTTCTGACCTCCGCCCCTCGGTTTTTCAGATGTTCGGACAGCGCCTCGGTCATGGAAACAGGCGCGATCGGGTCTCGCTGCCCGGCCGTCATCAGCACCTTTCTTCCCGCCAGCGTCGACTGGGCTTCGGGTTGAAACGGAATGAGCGGGTGCATCAGAACCGCGGCATCGAAGATACCCTTCTCGATCAGCACATTGGCAAGAATGTTTGCGCCATTCGAAAAACCCAGGCCGAGAATATCGGAAGCCTGGTACTCGTCCGCGAATGCCTTGACGTAGGCCGCCATCTTCTCCGTCGCCCGGGAAAGGTCGGCCATGTCGTAGACCCCCTCCCCGGTGCGGCGGAAGAACCGCGCCGCGCCATGTTCAGAAACGTCGCCGCGCGGCGAGAGAATCGTCGCTTCGGGCAGCAGGCGCCGACCGAAGTCGAAAAACTGGTTCTCGTCGCCACCGGTGCCGTGCAGTAGCAGCAGGATGGGTTTATCAGGTGCGCCGGCATGCAGCCGGTGCACATATCCAGTTTCGGTCATATCGCCTCTCCCTATGCTTCGAGCGGCTGCAGGTGCTGTTCGAGCAGCGCGCGAAGATGGGCGTGTTGCTGCGGCAATTTCAGTGCTTCGCCGAGATGGGCCGTATCCTCGTCACGGTCGAAGCCGGGCTCATTGGTCGCGACCTCGAACAGCACGCCGCCCGGCGTGCGGAAATAGATCGCCCAGAAATAATCGCGGTCGATCACCGGCGTGACCTGATAGCCGGTGTCCATCAGCGCCTTGCGCACTTCGAGCTGCTTCTCGCGGTTTTCGACGGCAAAGGCGACATGGTGGACCGAGCCGGCGCCGGGAAGCGCGCGGGCAATGTTCGGCATCGTCTCGAGATCGATGCGATGCGCCCCATTGCCGGAGGGCATGATCAGCCGCTTGACGCCGTCCCTTTCCTCGGCAACTTCATAGCCCATGAACTTCAGCAGTTCGGCCGTGGCGCCCTCGTCCCTCAGCCGCATGGCGACGGAGTGGAAGCCGCGAATGGCATGGTCCTCGCTGATGCCGCCATGTGTCCAGGCCTGACGGGCGTCATCCTTGACCTCGACGAGCGCAAAGCCGTCGCCATCGGGCCCGGAGAAGTTCAGCCGCTTTTCGCCGAAACTTTCCTCGGCCTTCAGGCCGCCGACACCAAGCATGGCAAACCGATCGCTCCAGAAGCCGATCGAGCCCTGCGGAACAGAAAACACCGTCGTGCCGACTTCGCCGGCACCGGGACGGCCCTGCGCCATCTTCGGGAACGGGAAATAGGTCATGACCGTGCCGGGCGCACCGGTCTCGTCACCATAATAGAGGTGATAGACATCAGGCGCGTCGAAGTTCACCGTCTTCTTGACGCGGCGCAGGCCGAGCGCATTGGTGAAAAACTGGTTGTTGGTGCGGGCGTCCTCCGCCATCGACGTGACGTGGTGCAGACCCTTGATCTGATCGAGCATGTGAAACCCCTTTCATGCCCGCCGTTGCGGGCTTTCGATGAGGCTAAGATGCGCGCTGAAGCGCCCACAGAACAGACCCGCAGACCAAAACGCATTGTCTTCTTTTAGTGAACGAACACCGACTCGCGTTCACATCTAAAGCATGTCACGCAAAACTGTGCAGCGGTTTATGCGATAACGACATGCGCAAAAACAAAGAGCTAAAGCGCGAGGAGCGAATCTGAACGATTGCGACGCGCTTTAAGCATCATGGGGATTGGCCGGCAATTGCCAGTCGATCGGCGCGCGCCCGCGCGATTGCAGGAAGGCATTCGCCTTCGAAAAATGCCCGCAGCCGAAAAAGCCGTTATGGGCCGAAAGCGGCGAGGGATGCGGCGCCCTGAGCACAAGATGGCGCGTCGTATCGACGAAGGCGGCCTTGCGCTGAGCATAGGAGCCCCAGAGCATGAAGACGACGGATTCGCATTCATCGTTGACCTTGCGGATGACGGCGTCGGTGAAGCGTTCCCACCCCTTGCCCTGATGGGCAGCCGCCTGCCCTTCCTCGACGGTCAGCACGCTGTTCAGCAGAAGCACGCCCTGTCTTGCCCAATGTTCGAGAAAACCGTGACGTGCCGGTGCTATGCCGAGATCCGTCTCCATTTCCTTGTAGATATTGACGAGGGAGGGCGGTATGCGCACGCCCGGCCGGACACTGAAGCACAGCCCATGGGCTTGCCCGAGTCCATGATAGGGATCCTGGCCGAGGATGACGGCCTTGACGTTGGAGATTGGCGTCAGATCAAGAGCGCGGAAATATTCGCTGCCCTTGGGGAATATCCGCTTGCCGACCTGCTTCTGCGCGATGAGGAAGGATTTGAGCTGTTGCATGTAGGGGCTTGAAAACTCCCCCTCCAGCGCAGCCTTCCAGCTCTCCTCGAGACTGACGGATGTATCGCTCATCTAGGAAAATCCTTCGCATAGGACGAAACAACGGACACACGGTTCTAACAAAATCGATCTACGCTGCAATGCCTGCCGGCTCGGCGATAGGTTTACACCTTGAGAATTCGGTGAGCGAGGATTGCGAGAGGCTGTCCGAGGCACCGTCCTCCGTGTTTAACTATATGATGGCTTCGGTATTTACGCCGGCAGGCGGCCTGAGTAGAACCTTGATTGTGAAATCGGAGTCATGTCTTCCTATGAAATTCGGCACGAGCGGCCTTCGCGGACTTTCAGTGGATCTAAAGGGACATGCCTCCGCCCTTTATGCCACAGCGTTCGGCAAATATCTGATCGGAACTGGTAGGGCCAAAGCTGGCGATGCCATTCTGATCGGCCGCGATTTTCGCGATTCTAGCCCTGAAATCTCGGGAAATTGCGCCGATGCACTCGCTGCGCTCGGCTTCCGGATATTCGACTGCGGCAATGTACCGACACCCGCACTCGCCCTCTATGGTCTCGAGAGCAACGCCGCATGCCTGATGATTACGGGCTCGCATATTCCGGCCGACCGCAACGGCATCAAGTTTTATCGCCCGGATGGCGAGATCGACAAATCGGACGAGGCGGCAATTACCGCATTGGCGACAGAGATCGAGCGGACCGGCGAAGCGGTGGTTCAGGCGCCGGCCGGGACGGAGGAGCATGAAGCGATCTGTCGGCAGCTCTTTTTCGAACGCAATGCCGCCCTGCTTCCGCAAGGCGCGCTGTCCGGCCTGAAGATTGGCGTCTACCAGCACAGCACCGTCGCCCGCGACCTGCTGGTTGACGTTCTCGCCCATTACGGCGCCGAGATCACCGCTCTCGGGCGTTCGGAGAGCTTCATTCCCGTCGACACCGAAGCCGTTTCTGACGAGACGATCACGCTGATGAAGCGCTGGGTGTCCGAGCACAGGTTCGATGCGATCGTCTCGACTGATGGCGACGGCGACCGCCCGCTGGTCGCAGACGAAACCGGCACACCGCTGCGCGGTGACCTACTCGGTCTTGTGGCAGCCAATTTCCTCGGCGCCGGCACGGTGGTGACACCGGTTACCTCCAATTCGGGCATCGAGGCCGCGGGCTCTTTCGCCGTCAGGCGCACCCGCGTCGGCTCGCCCTTCGTCATCGCTGGCATGGAAGAGGCCGTAGCGGCCGGCGAAGATCATGTCATGGGCTTTGAAGCCAATGGCGGGCTGCTGACTGCAACCCCATTCGACATCAACGACAGAGCCGTGCGAGCCCTGCCGACGCGCGATTGTTTTATCCCGATGCTCGCGATCCTCTCGCTCGCTGCCATTCGCAGGCAGCCGCTTTCTGCCGTTGCCGCGTCCTATCACCTGCCCTTTGCCGCGGCCGATCGGCTGGAGAATTTTCCGTTGGAGACGAGTGCCGCGCTGATGGCGCATCTGCGCGCTTCGGAAGAAAATCTCTCGGCTTTCCTGCAGCCGATCGGCGAGGTAGCGACAAAATCCGACATCGACGGACTTCGCGTGACGCTAAGGGATGGCGGGATCATTCATTTCCGCCCGTCCGGCAATGCGCCGGAAATGCGCTGCTACACGGAGGCCGGCAGCGAAGCTGCAGCCCGGGACCTGCTGAATGCAGGGCTCAATCGAATAGGAGACTGGGCAGGCGCCCGGCAACATGCGACGAACAAGCCGTTTATTTCAAGGAACCCGCCTATGACGCAGAAAATCATTCCAGTGATCATGGCCGGCGGCAAAGGCACGCGGCTCTGGCCGCTTTCCCGTGCCACCGCACCGAAACAATTCATCCAGTTTGTCGGCGACAAGACGTTGTTTCAGGAAACTCTCGAACGCGTTTCCGATCCCGAACTCTATGAAGCCCCGATCGTCGTCACCAATGAGGAATTCCGCTTCCTAGTCGCCGAACAGGCTCGCGAGCGCGCCATCCCGCTCGCAGCGATCCTGCTCGAACCGGTCGCCCGCAACACAGCCGCAGCGGTGGCCGCCGCGGCAACGCTTGCCGCCGACCTGTTCGGCAAGCACACCATCATCCAGATGCTCGCCTCGGATCACGAGATCCTTGCCGACAAGAGCTATTTCGATTGCATCCGCATCGCCCGCGATGCCGCTGCCGACGGCAAGCTCGTAACCTTCGGCATCACCCCGACGGAGCCGGCGACGGGTTACGGCTATATCGAGATCGGCGATGCCCTCGAAAACGGTGCACACAAGGTCAAGCGGTTTGTCGAAAAGCCGGCACTTGAGAAGGCCGAGCAGATGCTCGCCGACGGCGGCTTCTACTGGAACTCAGGCATCTTCATGTTCCCGGTGCCGGAACTCATCGCCGAACTCCAGGAATATGCGCCCGATGTGCTGAAGGCGGCCAGCAAGGCCGTTTCGAAAGCAAGCCGCGACCTCGATTTCACCCGCCTCGACGCCGACCATTTCGCCAAGAGCCCCGATATCTCCATCGACTATGCGATCATGGAAAAAACGTCCAAGGCCGCAATCGTCCCCTCGCCGTTCAAATGGTCGGACATGGGTAGCTGGGATGCCGTCTGGAAATCAGGCGCACGCGACGAAAACGGCAACGTCGCCGCCGCCAACACCACCGTCGTCAATACCCGCAACTCGCTCGTCATGACCCATGGCGTTCATCTTGCCGTCCAGGGCATGGATGATGTCGCCGTCATCGCCAGCGAAGACGCCGTCTATGTCGGACCGCTCAAAGACAGCCAGAATGTCGGCCAATTGGTCAAGATGCTGGCCTCTACGTCCGCCACGGCGAAATTCGCCGAAACCCATCCGACATCCTATCGCCCTTGGGGCGGCTATACCTCCATCTTCAACGGCGATCGTTTCCAGGTGAAGCGCATCTTCGTCACGCCGGGCAAGAAGCTGTCGCTTCAAAAACACCACCATCGCTCCGAACACTGGGTCGTCGTCAAGGGAACGGCTGAGGTGACGGTCGGCGAGACCGTGCGGATGCTGCGCGAGAACGAAAGCGTCTATATTCCGCTTGGAGAAGTCCACCGCCTCGCCAACCCCGGCAAGATTCTTCTCGAGCTCATCGAGGTTCAGACGGGCTCCTATCTCGGCGAGGACGACATCATCCGCATCGTCGATGAGTTCGGAAGAACGTAAAATCGCAGCCGGAGCGATGGTCGGGCCTTTTCCGGCGCAACCATCCTCACTGTTGAATTTCCTCTTGGGGTTCTCGTAGAATGGATGTACCGACAGACATGACCGGAGATATCCCCCTGATGCGTACCTTGCCCGTCCTCGCCGGATTTCTTGCAATCATGGTGCCGGGAATGGCGTTTGCCGAAACGGCAAGCATGCGAACCGCAAGCGAGTCGGAAATTCGCCAGCACCTGCCCGGTACATCCGAATTGAAAGAAGGCAAGAACGGCTACGAATATCGCGACGGCAATAAGAATGGCTACAAGATAACCAATGGCCAAGTGTGCGTCCTGTTCCCGAGCAAGAAGACCGATTGCGTCAACGTGAAGACCGACGGCAAGACGTTTCAGATGATCGACAAAAAAGGCGGCCGAACCAGATTCTGATTTGTAGGCTCGGCAAGATTTCCTTGCCCAGGCAAAGTCATTTTGCCGGTGAAGTTTCGCCGTCCTTGTCGAGAACGAAGTCGGCGACCAGGCCCGAATGGTTCGAGCCGAGATTATCATTGAGACGTTTCAGCGATGTCAGATGAAGCGGCGCGCGCGCAAATATGTGGTCGATGGCGATCCCGAGCGCGCCGGCGCCGATCGGCCATGTTGCCGGTTCTGGCGTGATCGTTTTCAGCTTCTGCTCACGCAGGAAAGCTTGGATGCTCGGGGCGATCGCCGAGGAGTTGAAATCACCTGACAGCACCAGAGGGCCGTCGATCGAGCCGAGCGCTTTGGCGAGATCTTCCAATTCAGCCATCTGGAAATCGTCGAAATATGGTTTGGTCAGGTGCGCTGAAACCAGATTGATAGTCTCGCCGCCGAAATCGACGCTTGCTATAACAAGCCTGTTTTTTCGCAGACTGCCCATACTTGCGACCTGCCGGCTGACGAACGGGCGTTTGGAGAGCACCAGCGTATCGCATGTATCCTTCCCGGCATCGCAACCGATATGGTAGGGATAGGCCTTGAACAATTGCTGCAGGTGGAACGTCAGCGGCTTGGCTTCGAGCAGATTGACGACATCGGCATTCGACGCGATCACCATGTCGGTGATTTCAGTCGAGTTTTTCCAGTTATCGATCGCGATGTTGAACGACATCAGACGAAAAAGTGGCGGCTTTTTCATCGCTCTGTCGTCCTGCGAGAACTCGCCCAGCATGATGACGCCGTGAGCGGCGAGAAAAAGCGAGGCAAGCAGAAGGATAAAGCCGTAAATCTGCCTTTTGATGCCCAGAACGACGAGACTGGCGGCGACGAACACGACGCCGAGGTGAACCTGAAAGCTGTAGACGAAGGACAGAAGCCAGAAGTTCGTGACATAGCGTAACGACACGATCGCGATGGCAACGGTCAGAAACGCGCAGAGAATCCAATAAATTATATCTCTCATCGATCCTGACCTGCTTCCAGACGACCGGCCGGCCATAACATGCAAGCAATCATGTTGCAATGCAGCATAGCGGCCGAGAGCCGCGGCTGATCGGCAGACGATATCGATGGTCTCGCCCTCATCCGGCAAGGCAGCGGCCGACAGGCCGCCGACAGTAGAGACAGCGCTGTGACCTTCTCTTTCAAAGACCTATCGACTCGGCCTCTTTTTATCTTGTAAGTGGGGTCACTTGATACGGAATCGGCTCTTTGCCGCCGGCAGGGAGCCGAGAAAAGGTGGGAATGCGCTACTTCATTACAGGGACTGCCGGCTTTATCGGTTTTCATCTGGCCAGGCGCCTGCTGCAAGAAGGGCATGACGTCACAGGCTTCGATGGCCTCACTCCCTATTACAACGTCAAGCTCAAGGAGATGCGCCATGCGGCACTCTCCCAGTTTCCGACCTTCAAACCCGTCATCGCGATGCTCGAGGACCGCCCAGCCCTGGAAGCGGCCGTTCTGGAAGCCAAGCCCGACATTCTGATCCACCTCGCCGCACAGGCCGGCGTGCGCTACAGCCTGGAAAATCCAGAGGCCTATCTTCGTTCGAACGTCGAAGGCTCGTGGAACATCATGGAAATCGCGCGGCGCGTCGAAATCCGCCATCTGATGCTGGCCTCGACATCATCGATCTATGGCGCCAATGCGACCGTCCCCTTTCGCGAGACCGATCGCGCCGACGAGCCGCTGACCATCTATGCTGCGACCAAGAAATCGATGGAGCTGATGGCGCATAGCTATGCCCATCTTCACAAGATTCCAACTACGGCATTTCGTTTCTTCACCGTGTATGGTCCGTGGGGCCGGCCCGACATGGCGCTGTTCAAATTCACCAAGAACATGCTTGAAGGCCAACCGATCGAGATCTACGGCGAAGGCAAGATGAGCCGTGACTTCACCTATATCGACGATCTTATTGAAGCGATCGTCAGACTGTCGGCAATCGGCCCGAGTGAGGAAAACCGTCTCGACGACGCGGCTGTCGAAACGCTTTCGCGCCAGGCGCCCTTTCGCGTCGTCAATATTGGCGGAGGCCAGCCGGTCAGCCTGATGGATTTCGTCGAAACGGTAGAAAAGGCGCTCGGCCGTCCTGCCATCCGCAAGATGCTGGCGATGCAAAAGGGTGATGTGCCGCGTACCTTCGCCGCCCCCGATCTGCTCGTCGCACTGACGGGCTACAAGCCCGATACGACCTTGGAGGTCGGCGTCAAGGCCTTCGTCGACTGGTATCTCGACGTGCGCGGTGAGCTCGACACCTAGAGCATTTCCGTTTTTCTTCGAATCACGGAAATGCTCTATCTCTCTGTTTTCACGCAACCGCTGCGCACTTTTGCTGAAATTGCTCTAGGTGCGGACGATCGTAGGTCGGATCGGCCTAAGTTCTGGCTAAGTGTCAGCGAAGAAACGCAACTGCCTGCACGGCCTCGACCGCCGTCGAAAACACGTAACCGACGACAACGGTGAGGCTCTGCGAATAGGTCTTGAGCCGGGAGCCCTCGCCCTCGACGGTCGCGGGGCTGCGCAGGACGAAAGGAACGCCAGGGCGCACGAAACCGGCGCGTGTCGTCAACGGAACCTCGGGTGAATGGCCGATGGCGGAGGTGTACATCAGATCGCGGGCAAGGCTGGCTGGACCGATGGCGAAGGCCGGCTCGGCAGCGGCGGCGATGGTCAGAGTCAAGGCGATGGCGGCAAGAGTTCTGTGCATGTCGAAGTCCCCGTTTGCTGATCGGCGGGCTTTCGGTTTGCCCGGCTCCAAACGATCGATGCGTCTGTCCACGCCTCGGTCGCTTTCATGAGGCCACTCTACACATCAGTATTTTCAGGGCTTTTAAGCGGATCGGTCAAATTTTACGAAATTTGACTTTCTGTCCGGAAGGGCTCGGGACGCACAAGGAAAAATGTCTGCTGGCCTGCAGGCCAACAACGCAACATCAGAAAACGTGTTGATGACCTGGACGCTGCATCGCAGTCTACAGAATGCGATCCAGCTTCTTGTTGAGGTGCAGGTTCGGCATCAATCCTGCGCTTTGCGCGGCATGATAGGATTCTCGCGCCGCATCGAACGAGATCGACCACATGATGGCGCTGAGCAGCAGCGCGATGATATAAATCTGAATACGCATCGAACCGGCGATACGGAAAGAGCAAGGCAGTTTTGTGTCAAAACATAGCCACAGGAATCACAAAAAGTGGCACTTCTTTATTTCGCAGCCGGCAGGCGCCAGACACATTAGTGTCGTGAAAATTAGCGATATTGTATCGCTACCTGTTAGCAGCCGACCCCGAGGCTTGGTTCCTCTTCCCACCCCGAGAACCCTGAGAGGTCCGTTCTCCACGGGCCTCTTTGCCTTCTTTCCGGAACAGCTGAGATCGCCAGATCCGATAGACGCTGAACCGCGCATCTCGATCCCAATCAGGCACGCGTCCCGCCATGAGCGATGTCACGTTACTTTAGTATCGTTAGCCTATATGTGTTGAAATGGACTCAACCGACGATAGAGTTGGTTCACTCGAGATCTGGGGTGCGCATGCCTGCAGAGCCAATTGCCCCGGCAACGGGTGGCATGGCAGGCGCATGCGATCTTCATCGTCATGGCGGATGCAATCGTGGTCTGAGCAAACAACGGGCGGGAGGCAGGCATGGGAAGGATTACCAAGGCAGGCGCATGGTGCAACGGCGAGGTCGCCTACCTCGCCTGGATGGCTGACGGCCCGATTGCCGATTGCCTCGGCTTCATGATCACCCGCGTACACGAGACCGGGCCGGAGGCCGGAGCCCGGCGCATCCTGCCGACCTGGATCGCTTTTACCGACCAGTCGAATCCAGACTGGCTGGAGCAGGACAGTTCGGTCTGGCCGATCCAGCAATATCAATGGCGCGACCTGACGCTGCGCCGCTCCCGCGACGAGGCGACCGTTCGGCCGATCGATTTCAGGATTCACTATGAAATTACGCCGGTCGGCCTTGCAGGCCCCGGCCGGAAACCGGTTCCCGCCTCCGACACCGCCCCCTATCGCGACGAAAACGGCAAGCCGCGTTATGTGGGGCCGCCACGGCCACTCTTTTTGCTGGACGAACCCTTCAAGACCGAGAGCATCGACGTCACCCATGATTTCCCGGGCGGCGGCGCCATCAAGGCGACCTATACCAACGGCATCCTTTCGACGCAGAACCTGCTGCGCCAGCTGGAAAAGGTCCAGGGTGTCAAGCCGCAGAATATTGCCCCCGGCCCGGCGATGCGCATTACCGAAGGCCTGCTGAAGACGCTGAAGGCCCACATCCCGAAAAAGGGCGATCCAATCCGCCTGTTCCTGACCGCCGATGTGCTGAGCTTCCTGACGATGCTGATCGACCGCGCCGAGACGGGCAACGGCGAGCTCTATCTCGCGCTCTACGAGCTGCACGATCCCGAACTGATCGAGCGGCTGACGGCACTGGTCAAGGCCGGCAAGGCGCATGTGATCCTTTCCACCTCGGGCTCGACCGATCTCAACAAGAAGGGCGACCCGCTGCCGAGGAAACCGGTCGTCTGGGATACCGGCAACCATGATGCACGCATCGGCCTCCATGCCGCTGCTCCCGCGGCAGAGCGCATGCAGGATCGCCTCTTCAACAACAACAGCCATATCGGCCACAACAAGTTCGCCGTCTATGTCGAGGGTGGCGTCGCGCGAGCCGTGATGACCGGCAGCACCAACTGGACCGAAACCGGCCTCTGCACCCAGTCGAACAACGTCATCCTGATCGAGGACAAGAATGTCGCCGCCCGTTTCCTCGCCTATTGGAAGCTTCTGCGGGACGATCCGCAACCTGTGGGCGTTCCGCTGACCGTTTCCAACCATGGTGAGACCGCCGAGGGCTTTGCCCCGAGCAAGGGCGTGCAGGGCCCCGCCCTGCGCTTGGCGAATGCCGCGCCGACCGGGCCGGTGACGCTGAAGGACGGAAAGACCACCGTCGAAATCCTGTTTTCACCCAACACCAAGGCGCCGAGCAAGAACAAGACTTCACCGACACCCGTCGATCTCAGCCGCGTCTATTCGCTGATGGAGCATGCCGACAGCGCCATCCTGTTCCTCACCTTCTATCCTGGTGTGCGCGGCGAACAGAACGTCATCGGCCAGGCAGCGGAGCTTGCCGTCAAGCGGCCGGACCTGCTCGTCCAGGGCGCGATCAGCAATCCGGCAGCACTGCCGCCGGCAAAACCCGGTGAACCCACAACCTATGTCCATCAGCCGGATGGCGAGGTCAGGGACCTGCCGCAGCGGGCGATCTGGTGGCCGGGCGGCGATACCGGCCGTGTCGTCATGGTGCGCGCAGCGGCCATCTCCGCCCAGTTCGGCGATCTTCGTCCCGAATTGCTGAGCGCCGGCCACGCGATCATCCACGACAAGATCGTCGTCATCGACCCGCTCCATCCTGACAATTGCACTGTCATCACCGGCAGCCACAACTTGGGTTACAAGGCCTCCTACCAGAACGACGAGAACCTGCTGATCGTCCGCGGCAACCAGTCGCTTGCCGTCGCCTATGCGATCCACATTCTCGACGTCTATGACCACTATGTCCTGCGCGCCAAGCTGCAGGAGGAATTGCGCCAGTCGTTGATTGCCACGGGCCGGCCGCCCAAGGCGGAATCGGGTGGCTTCCTCAACGCCAAGGCAAGCTGGCAGGGGCGTTGGTTTGCCCCTGCCAAGGCTCCGTCGAGCCGAGATTACTTCCTAGGCCTCTGATCGCCACCCAAGCATTGCGCCCATCGAATTGAAGACATCCGGATAGCGGATGCCTTCTTCTGGTTCTTGCCTTCGCATCAGCGAAGGCATCAGGGATAACAGCCGCCCAAAAAATATATCAATCGATTGACTTATTTTCCTGTCAATGTTATAAAATTGTCATGACCCAAGAACAGGACAACCAGCCACCGGCCTCCGCCCGCGCCGAGATCGCACGCCAGAAGATGCTGTCCGCTGCCCTCGACGTCTTCGGCCGCTATGGCTTCGACGGCGCCTCGACGCGCCAGCTCACGGAAGCGGCCGGCGTCAACCTGCAGGCCATCCCCTATTACTTCGGCAGCAAGGAAGGCCTCTACATCGCCACGGCCGAATATCTGATGATGCGGATCAATACGCATGTCGGTGACATGAGGGCGCGCGTCGGCGCGCATCTGCTGGCGCTCGATGCTGCGGGCAAACCGCTTGGTGAAGCTGAGGCCCGCCATTTCCTGACCGAGATTTTGCAGACCATGGTGACGCTGTTCGTCGGCAGGGAATCCGAATCCTGGGCGCGCTTCCTGATCCGCGAGCAGATGGAACCGACGGAAGCCTTCACACGGGTCTATCAGGGCCTCATGCGGCCGATGATTGAGATGGGCCGGCGGCTGATCGGCGCCATCCTTCATGAGGATCCCGCCTCGGAACATGTGCGCCTGCGCACCTTCACCCTTCTCGGCAGCATCCTCGTCTTTCGCGTTGCCCATGCAGCCGTGCTCGCCCAGATGGAGTGGGATGGCGTCGGCCCCGAACAGGTGGAAACCGTGCGCGGCCTGGCCGCAGAGCTGGTCGATGCCATCGGCCCGCTGAATGGAAGTGCAGCATGAAACGCATCCTTCCCATCGCCATCCTTCTTCTCGTTGCGGCAGGGGCCGCCGCCTGGTGGTACGCCCTGCCCCAAAAGCTCGGCTGGTTGCCAGAGGCCAGCCGCGAATTCGTCCTTTACGGCAATGTCGATATCCGTCAGGTCTCGCTCGGCTTCCGTGTCAGCGGCCGCCTCGCCGAACTCCACGCCGACGAAGGCGACGTCATCAAGAGCGGAGACGTTCTCGCAAAGCTCGATGCAGCTCCTTATGAATTCGCGGTCCGCTCGGGCGAGGCGAATGCCGCAGCCCTTCAGGCGACGCTCGACAAGCTGAAGGCCGGTCCGCGGCCGACCGAGATCGCCCAAGCGCGCGCCGCCTATGACGAAAGTCTCGCCGATCTCCGCAATGCCAACCTCGCCTATGACCGCGCCCGCCAGTTGCGCCCGCAGGGCACAATCTCCGAGGCGAGCCTCGACCAGGCGACTGCCGCAAGGGCGATGGCCGCCGCACGCTCCGATTCCGCCAACGAAGCACTGAAACTGCTGCTGGAAGGCTCCCGTGTTGAGGATATCGCCGCCGCCGACGCCCAGTTGAAGGCGGCTCAGGCAACACTCGCCTCCGCCCGCACTTCGCTCGATGATACCGAGCTGCGCGCCCCGAACGACGGCGTCATCCTCTCGCGCGTGCGGGAAAATGGCGCGATCGTCTCGCCGGCGGACACGGTCTTCGTGTTGTCTCTGACCGAACCTGTCTGGGTGCGCAGCTATGTCGCCGAGCCTGATCTCGGCCGCATCCATCCCGGCATGAAGGTTTCTGTCGCCTCCGATACGTCGCCTGACAAGCCCTATGAAGGCACGATCGGCTTCATCTCGCCGGTCGCCGAGTTCACCCCGAAATCGGTGGAGACGCCGGAGCTTCGGACCGACCTCGTCTATCGCCTGAGGATCGTCATCGACAAGCCCGGCCCAGATCTGCGCCAAGGCATGCCGATCACCGTGCGCTTTCCCACGCCGACAGCGGGCGGACAATGAGCGCCGCCGAGACCGGCCGGGACGACAAGCCGCTCGTCCGGATCGACGGCGTCACCAAGCGCTTCGGCACCGCGCCGGCCGCCCTTGACGCCGTCTCCGGCGCGATCGGCGGCGGCGCAATCACCGGCCTCGTCGGCCCTGATGGCGCCGGCAAGACAACGCTGATCCGCCTGATGACCGGTCTGATGTTGCCCGACATGGGAACGATGGAGGTTCTCGGCTTTGACACCAGGAAGAATGCCGCCGGCATCCAGGCGGCGATCGGCTACATGCCGCAGCGCTTCGGCCTCTATGAGGACCTGTCGGTGCAGGAAAACCTCGATCTCTATGCCGATCTGCGCGGCCTGCCGAAGAGCGAACGCGCCAGCGCCTTCGACGAACTGCTCACCTTCACCGATCTCAAGCGTTTCACCGGCAGGCTGGCTGGAAAACTTTCCGGCGGCATGAAGCAAAAGCTCGGCCTTGCCTGCGCGCTTCTGAAAAAGCCGCGCCTGCTGCTGCTCGACGAGCCGGGCGTCGGCGTCGACCCGATCTCGCGCCGCGACCTCTGGAAGATGGTTGAGAACCTGACGAAAGAGGGCATCGGCGTGCTTTGGTCGACCGCCTATCTGGATGAGGCGGAAGCCTGCGATCACGTGCTGCTTTTGAACCAGGGCAAGCTGCTCTTTTCGGGAAAACCGATGGAGATGACCGAGCGCGTCAAGGACCGGGTCTTCAGGGTATCCGATGTCAGCGGCCGCCGCCGGCAGGTGCTTGCCGAACTCCTGCAGGCCGATGGCGTCATCGACGGCGTGATCCAGGGCGAGGCGATCCGCCTCGTCGCCGCCAAGGATAAGAAACCGGATATCGGTTCGGCCGGCGATGGCGCGACGCTCGCCCCTGCCACGCCGCGTTTCGAGGATGCCTTCATCGACATGCTGGGCGGCGGTCCCGGCGGCCGCTCGCGGCTGGCAGAGGCGCAGGAGCCAGTGAAGGATGATGGCGATCGGCCGGTGATCGAGGCCAAGGGACTGACCAAGCGCTTCGGTGATTTCACCGCTGCCGATGACATCAGCTTCGATATCCGCCGTGGCGAGATCTTCGGCCTGCTCGGTCCGAACGGCGCCGGCAAGTCCACCACCTTCAAGATGCTCTGTGGCCTGCTGAAGCCGACCGGCGGCGAAGGCCGTGTTGCTGGTTTCGATCTTCGCCGCGATGCCGCCGAAGCCCGCAACCAGCTCGGCTATATGGCGCAGAAATTCTCGCTCTACGGCGATCTCACAGTCATGCAGAACCTCGAATTCTTCTCTGGTGTCTATGGGCTTCGCGGAAAACACCGGCGCGAGCGCATCGATCTCATGGCCGGCATCTTCGATTTCGACCGCCATATCGGCCAACCGGCCAAGGACCTGCCGCTGGGTCTGAAGCAGCGGTTGGCGCTTGCCTGCGCCGTCATGCACGAGCCGCGCGCGCTTTTTCTCGACGAGCCGACCTCCGGCGTCGACCCGATTACCCGGCGGGAATTCTGGACGCATATCAATGCGCTGGTCGAAAAGGGCGTCACCGTGCTCGTCACCACCCATTTCATGGACGAGGCGGAATATTGCGACCGCATCTCGCTGATCTACCGCGGCCGCTCGATTGCGCTCGGCTCGCCCGATGAGTTGAAGGCCCGGGTCGCGACCAAGGAGCAGCCGGACCCGACGATGGAGGATGCCTTCATCGCCCTCGTCCAGCAATCGGAAGCGGAGGATGCCGCATGAGCGCCTCTTCCGGCAGGCTTCGGCGTCTTTCAGCTCTGGTGCGCAAGGAAAGCTTCCAGGCGATCCGCGATCCGAGCAGCATCCTCATCGCCTTCGTGCTGCCGCTGATCCTGCTCTTTCTTTTCGGCTACGGCGTCTCGCTCGATACCACCCGCACGCGCATCGGCCTCGTGACCGAGGAGATGACGCCGCTGACACAGGATCTGTCGGCCAGTTTCCAGGCCTCGCGCTATTTTGATGTCGCCATGGGACGCGACCGGCGTCTGTTCGAGGAAGACCTCGTGCTCGGCAAGGTGCGCGGCATCGTCGTCATTCCGGCCGACTTCACCACGCGCTACACCGCCGGCAACCGCCCCGGTATCCAGGTGATCGTCGACGGCTCCGATCCGAACACCGCGAATTTCGTGCAGAATTATGCCCAGGGCGCCGTCGCCAACTGGGAGCGGCAGAGGCAGGCGGACGTCGCCGTGCAGAGTCCTGCCATCTCGGTCGAGCAACGCTTCTGGTTCAATCCCGAACTGACCAGCCGCAATTTCCTCGTGCCGGGCTCGATCGCAATCGTCATGACGCTGGTCGGCACGCTCCTGACCTCGCTCGTCGTCGCTCGCGAATGGGAGCGCGGCACAATGGAGGCGATGATGGCGACGCCGGTGACGGCGGTCGAGCTGCTCGCAGGCAAGATCCTGCCCTATTTCCTGCTCGGCCTCACCTCGATGACGCTCTGCGTGCTGCTTGCGGTCTTCCTCTTCGGCGTGCCGTTCCGCGGCTCCGTCGCCGCCCTTTACGCACTGTCGGCCGCCTTCCTGATCCCGGCACTCGGCCAGGGCCTGTTGATCTCGACAGCAACGAAGAACCAGTTCCTAGCCTCGCAGCTGGCGCTGATCTCGGCCTTCCTCCCGGCCTTCCTGCTGTCTGGCTTCCTCTTCGAGATCAATTCCATGCCGGTGGTGATCCAGTGGATCACCTTCATCGTGCCGGCGCGTTACCTGATCCCCAGCCTGCAGACGGTGTTCCTCGCCGGCGACATCTGGCCGATGTTCCTGCAGGCGATATCGGTCATGCTGACGATCGGCGCCATCATGTTCATGCTTGCCGCCCGCAGCACCAGAAAAAGGATCGGCTGAGATGTGGACAAGGCTTTACGCCCTGATCGTCAAGGAATTGCTTGCCGTCCTGCGCGATCCCAAGGGCCGCGCCATCCTGATCGGCCCGCCGATCGTCCAGCTTCTCGTTTTCTCCTATGCGGCGACGCTCGAGGTCCGCAATGTCGACGTCCTGATCCTCAACCGCGACAGCGGCCACTGGGGCCAGGAACTGATCGAGCGCATCGATGGCTCGCCGACTTTCCGGAAGATCGAGATCGCCTCCAGCCAAGCGGAGGTCCGCGTGGCGATCGACAACCAGACGGCCATTGCCGCCGTCGAGATCGGCCCTGACTTTTCGCGCAATATCGAGGCGGGAGCGCCGGCCGACCTGCAGATGGTGCTTGATGGCCGCCGCTCCAACGCCTCGCAGATCGTCGCGGGCTATCTCTCGCAGATCGGTGCAGCGCTCGCTGCCGAGACCCCGGCCGGCAAACGCGCCGGCGCCGATATCGTGTCGACCGTGCCGCGCAACTGGTTCAATCCGAACCTCACCTACCAATGGTTCATGGTGCCGAACCTGATCGCCAGCATCGCGCTGCTGATCGGCCTGATCGTCACCGCGCTGTCGATCGCCCGCGAACGCGAACTCGGCACCTTCGACCAGCTGATGGTCTCGCCGCTGCGCATCCACGAGATCCTGATCGGCAAGCTGATCCCGCCGATGATGATCGGCCTCTTCCACATCACCGTCTATATCCTGGCCGCAGTCTTCCTCTTCGAAGTGCCGCTGCGCGGCTCGCTCTTCCTGCTTTACGGCAGCGCGATCTTCTATCTCGGCTCGGTCGCCGGCCTTGGCCTCTTCATCTCGGCACTGTCGATGACGCAACAGCAAGCGATCCTCGGCGCCTTCCTTTTCATGGTTCCGGCCATGCTGCTCTCAGGCTTTGCGACGCCGATCGAGAACATGCCGGGGTGGTTGCAGCCGGTGACCCTGATCAACCCGCTGCGCTATTTCCTGGTGATCGTCAAAGGCGTCTTCCTCAAGGATATTCCGCTGAGCGAGGTGGTGAACCAGACGATCCCGCTGGCGCTGATCGCCACCGTTACGCTCAGCGCCGCCGCCTGGCTCTTCCGCCGGCGGCTGGAATAACGCCTCCCAACCCCGGCTTCAGCCGCCTCACATAATGTGAACCGGCCTTCCAAAGCGTGACTCTCTCCTGCTGGAACCTCGGATTGGCGTGGTCGTTACCCAAACGCAACCCCAGCAAAGGAGAAGCAAAATGTACAAGGTCCTACTTGTCTCCAGCGCCCTTGCGCTGTCGTCACTTGCAACCAATGCGCTCGCTGATGGAGCCGTGACCGGTGCAGCCGGTGGTGCCATCACCGGCGCAATCGTCGGCGGCCCCGTGGGTGCTGCCATTGGCGGCGTGGCCGGTGGTGTCGCCGGTGCCGTTGTCGATCCGCCGCCGCGCGAGGTCGTTACCTATGTCCAGCAGCAGCCGGCCCCGACCGCCTCCGTGGTAGTCCAGGAACCGATCGTCGTTGGCAAGCCGCTTCCGGCAGACGTCGTCGTGACGCCGGTGCCTGACAATCCGAAATATGCCTACACGGTCATCAACAATCAACGCGTGATTGTCGAACCCCGCAGCCACCGTGTGGTGCAGGTCATAGAATAATCAGGCAACCGAAGCCGCCTGTTGCGGCTCGGCAACTTCCGGCCCCGCTTCGGCGGGGCCTTTTTTCGTGCGCTTGCGCCACCTGCCGATCAGCGAGAACAGAACGACAAGGTGCCGTGGCAACTTGGAGCCTTTCCTAGGAAAGGCTCCAAACCCCTGTGGCAGCGCCTCTATCGGAATTCGGTCGCCGTAAAGCTTGCCCTGTTTGAGCGACAGAATATGCATGCTGGAAAGCATGAGCCGATCCTCCATCCTGATTGATGGGATCAGCGTGGCCGAAGCGACGGGGCTGGGTCTTTAAAGTCCGACTAAAAGCTGCAAAAACTTGCAAAAGCCTATAGCCGCGGCCGCATCCCGGCGCGCGCCAGTCCTTCCAGAACCGGCGCAAAACGCAGCGGATCCTTGGCCGGCTGACCCGCCAGAATGCCTTCCAGCGTCACATCAGGTGCCATCGCCTCGAGCGCATGGAGGAACTGGCGCGCCTGCTCCATATTGCCGAGATTCGCATGTGCGGCGATCAACATCCAGTAGGTCGGGTCGAAATGGGCATTGAGCGCCAGCGAACGAGAGGCGTATGAAATTGCCGCCTCGTAATTGCCGCGAAAGATTTCGGCCATGGCAATGCCCGTCAGCGAAAAACGCGCATCCGGATCGCGGGGTCCCAATTTCACGGCGCGATGCAGTCTCTCGAGCGCATGTTCGATATCGCCGCAGTGCAAGGCCGCAATGCCGGAGCAGGCCGCGACCAGAAGATCGTTGGGATTGGCGGCAGCGGCGGCCTCCAGGACGGCCATGCCACCTTCGTAATCCTTGCCCGTCTGCAGCAATGCCATGCCGCAATGGGCCATCACGCGGGGATCGCCGGCCGAATGCTGAAGCCCGCGACGGGCAAGGCTGATGCATTCCGCCTTATCGTCCGTCCCGAGCCGCGGCCAACCCATGGTAATGCGATGTTCGAGCGCCCATGCGGCATGGGAAAGCAGCATCGCATTTTCCGGCTCCATGGCGAGCGCTTCCTGCAGCAAGGCATAGGCGGCGGCATTACTTTCGATCGACTCGTCGATGATCGCGGCAAGCGCACGCAGATAGAGATCGTAAACTGCCGGACTGTTCGGCCGGTCACGTCGTGACCTCTGGATTTCGGCGATCTCGATCGCCGGCTCAACGATCGAGGCGACGCGTTCGGTGATATGGTCCTGGAAGGCGAAGATGTGGCTGATGCCGTCTTCAAAATGATCGGCCCAGAGATTGGTCGCGGTCACGCCGTCGACCAGCTGCACATTGATACGCACCTGCCCGCCTTCCCGCCGGATGCTGCCTTCGAGCACGTAGCGTACTCCGAGCTCCGCCGCCAGCTGTCGCACATCGATGCTGCGTCCCTTGTAAATAAAGGCGGAATGGCGCGAGACGACCGAAAAGGAGCGGAAGCGCGCAAGGGCGGTGATGATCTCCGTCACCACGCCATCGGCAAAATAATCCTGGTCGACATCGCCACCGAGATTGACGAAGGGAAGAACCGCGACGGAAGGCGGCTGCGGCGCCACGGGCGCCATCCCGGCATCGTCCCGGCACGGCAGGCGATAACCGACCCTGGGAACTGTGACGATCCACTCCGTGCCATCGGGTCTTGCGCCGAGAAGCTTTCTGAGCGTGGCAATCTGAACCGTGAGGTTGCCTTCCTCCACGGCAAGCCCCGGCCAGGCCCGCTCCATCAGATCCGCCTTGGTGACGACGCAGCCCTCAGCCTCCAGCAGCAAACCGAGCAGAGCTGCCGGCCGTGGTCCCGTCGCAATGGACTTCCCTTCCCGCCACAGGCTTCCTGTCACGGGATCGTAAAGGAACGGACCAAAGGAAAGCGTCGAGCTGCCCATGCAGAAGCATAGCGTCAAAATCTCGCAAACGAAAAGCGGATCAACGCGCCGATGCGCTGGATAAGCTGCCGTCGGATGAACGGCGGCCTATCCAGCGGACAGGATCAGACCTTCAGCTCGCGCCGCTCGCGCTCGGTCACCATCGCAAGATCGAGCACCTTCTGCAGGTTGGCGGCGTGGCGGAAGTTCGGATCCGGCTGGATGCCGCTTGCCACGGCCTCGGCAAAACGCTCGTAGTTGGTCGCCACCGGTTCAACCTCGATCTTCGTCCAGGTGGCGGTTTCGACATCCTCGCCGAGGCAGCCATGCAGCTCGGAACCGCTGGGACGATGGATGACCTCAAGGCTGCCCCTTTCGCCATAAATCCGCAGCTTCAACTCGTTCAGATGCCCTGTCGCCCAACGGCTGGCATGGATGACGCCGAGTGCACCATTGGCGAAATCGACAGACATGGTGAAGCTGTCATTGGCATCCAGCAGATATTCGCCGATCTGGCCGCCCGGCGCCTTGTTAAAGGTCTTCAGCCGCGCAAAGACGTGGTCGATGTCGGTCGCCGCACCATAGGCGGCGAAATCGAGGATATGGATGCCGACATCGCCGAGCACGCCGTTCGAGCCATGGCCGGTGGAAAGCCGCCACAGCCAGGTCGATTCTGTGCGCCAGTCGCCCCAGGCGCGCGACACGAGCCAACTCTGGAGATAGGAGGCTTCCACGTGCCTGATCGTGCCGAGCTCGCCGGCGAGCACCATCTCACGGGCGCGCTGTAGCGGCGCGACGTTTCGATAAGTCAGGTTGACCATGTTGATGACGCCGGCTTTTTCGGCCGCCTCCGTCATCTCCAGCGCCTTCGCATAGTTCTCCGCCAGCGGTTTTTCGCAGAAGACGTGCTTGCCGGCGGCAATCAGAGCCATCGTCGTCGGGTGATGGATGCGGTCGGGCGTCACGTTCGTCGCCGCATCGAATTCACCCCAGGCGATCGCCTCCTCCAGTGAAAGAAACCGCTTTTCGATGTTGAACTTGTCGGCGAAGGCCGAAAGCCGCTCGGGATCGGTGTCGACGGCACCGACCACAGTCACGCCGTCGATAAGGGGGAAGCGGGCGAGCTGGTTTTTCGCCATCACCCCGGTGCCAAGAACGAGTAGTCGCATGGATGCTCCTCAGCGGTAACCGGCTTCGCCGGCCTGGTGCAGTTTCGGGCCGCGTTCGACGATCGGCTCCAGTGCTTTTTCTACCGGGACATTTGGAGCGTCGGTGATACCAGTCAACGCCCCCTCAGGGTTATAGGCCCACTTCACGCCGTTGATCAGCACCTTCTGGACATTGACGTCGTGATAAGTCGGATAGGTCTCGTGACCGGGGCGGAAATAGAAGATATTGCCGGCGCCACGGCGCCAGGTCAGGCCCGAGCGGAACACTTCGCCGCCCTGGAACCAGGAGATGAACACCGTTTCGAGCGGCTCCGGCACCGAGAACTGCTCGCCGTACATTTCTTCGTTCTCGAGCTCGAAATGCTCGCCGATGCCTGCTGCGATCGGATGGCGCTGATTGATTGTCCACAGACGCTCGCGTTCACCCGCCTCGCGCCATTTCAGCGCGCAGGGCGTACCCATCAGCCGCTTGAAGATCTTGGAGAAATGCCCCGAATGCAGCACGAGCAGGCCCATGCCTTCCCAGACGCGCTTGGCAACACGCTCGACGACGACGTCGGAGACCGCGCCGTGATCCTTGTGGCCCCACCAGGTCAGCACGTCGGTTTCGGCAAGGCGGGCTTCGCTGAGGCCGTGTTCCGGCTCCTGCAGCGTCGCTGTCGTCGCCGAGATATCGGAATCGGTATTCAACGCGTTGGCGATCGTCGTGTGCATGCCTTCGGGATAAATATCCCGGACGATGGCATTGGTATTCTCGTGGATATTCTCTCCCCAGACGACGGTGCGAATGGCCATGATGTGCTCCTGTAGAACCTGGAAGTATCGATAGGCGGGAAGGCAGGATTCAAAGCGCTTTGGAAAATGGCGCTGGCTGCGCCTCGTCTCCTCCACGTCCAAAGAACACATAGACCTTTGTCAGTATTTTGACAAAGGGGAAAATTTACCGGCCTGAGGCGGAGAAACGGCCTGCAAATATCACAGCAATATCAATGCGAAACGGATTTCGAGAATAGATTGACGACCACAACGCCCGATATGATCAGCCCGAGTCCCACGACTGCCGGCAGGTCGAGGCGCTGCTTGAAGAAAACCAGACCGACCGAGGAAATCAGCACGATTCCCAAAGCGCTCCAAATCGCATAGGCGATACCGACGGGGATACTTTTCAGCGTCAGCGACAGGCAATAGAAGGCAGCCGCATAACAGGCGACGACGAGTGCCGTCGGCCCGATGCGGGTGAACTGCTGCGATAGCTGCAGCGCGGTCGTGCCAATGACTTCGAGCACGATGGCTGCAAACAGCAGCCCGTAGACGGCGGCCTGGCTCATGGCGAATCCCTTTCGAATTACTTGCCGGTCAGTTCGACAAGGCGATCGATGAGATCCCGCCTCAGAACGCCGTTGATATCATGGCTTTCCAACGTATCTGCGAACCAAAGTCCGTCGGCGGCGAAACGCACGACTTGTGCGTCGAGGGAGGAATCGGTGCCGATATATTCCTCCGACCGCGCCTGTACCCATTGGCGCCAGCGAAGACGCAACCGGGGTTCGGCAAGAAGCGCGATCGTCACCTGCGTCCAATTCCTGGAATCGTCGGGACGATCCTTGAGACCGGATACCGCCCTGAGATAGGCGCGGGTGAAGCGGCCCTGCGGCAGCGGATCGCCGCGCATCAGTTCCTCTATATCGGCATCGAACTTTTCGAGCAGGCTCTCGAACAAGGCGTCGAGCAGCGCATTCTTCGTCGGGAAGTGATGCAGCAGCCCGCCCTTGCTGACGCTGGACGCGGCGGAAACCGCATCGAGCGTGACGGCGGCCATGCCTTCATTCGCGGCAAGGCGCGCGGCGACCTCCAGCAACTGCTGGCGCACGAGGACGGGCTGCTTCTTGCGATGATGAGCGTTCGACATGCAAATTAAAAGATACCGTCCGGACGGTTTTGTCAAGGAGAATCGGCCACAACCCCTGCCGTGCCTGCATTATGCGCGAAATGCCGCGGCACCTTGATGACAGTTGCGATCATTTTCCGCCCGGTGCATGAAGGGCCTGGGGATTAGGATGGCATGGGATGGTTTCGTGACGGAGAAGGTCACCACACTCTATCAGGCGGTCGGCGGCGATCCTGTCGTACAGGCGCTGACGCACCGCTTCTATGAGCTGATGGACACGCTGCCGGAGGCGAGAAACGTGCGCGCCGTGCATCCGCCGAGCCTTACCGGCAGTGAAGAGAAATTCTACGAATATATGAGCGGTTATCTCGGCGGCCCGCCGCTCTATACCGATAAGCGCGGCCATCCGCGCCTGCGCAGCCGCCATTTCGTCGCCGAGATCGGCCCTGTCGAACGCGACGAATGGCTGCTCTGCTTCCGCCGCGCCCTGGACGAGACGATCGCAAGCCAAGCGCTGCGCGATCTCATCTGGGCGCCGGTGGAACGACTCGCCTACCATATGCAGAACAGGGCGCCTGACCACAAGGAACAACCATGAGCTTGAACGCGCGTCTGGAACCGGTGCTCTATCTCTTTGCCGGCCTGTTCGGCGTAGCCGGCGTGGCGCTTGCCGCCCTTGCTGCCCATGGCGGCGGCGAGGCCAATCTTGCGGCATCCGCATCTGCCATGTGCCTTGCCCACGCCCCTGCCCTGCTGGCATTGGCTCTCGGCAACACCAGGCTCAGAACCGCCTGGCTGGCCGGTTTCCTGTTGATTGTCGGAACGCTGCTTTTTGCGGGCGATCTCGTCACCCTGCGCTTTACCGGCTCCGGCCTCTTCCCCTATGCCGCGCCGACCGGCGGCTGGGCGATGATGCTCGGCTGGCTGGCCGTTGCGGCAGGCGCTGTCTTCCGCGCCAAGGCATAGAGCATTTCCGTTTTTCCCCGAGCGAGGGAATTTCTCTATGTTTTGTTTTCTCGCAATCCGGACCCAAAACCGCTGCGCACTTTTGCTGGAGTTGCTCTAGTCACGCGGCTGCGGCACACGGCCGAAGCGCAGCAGATTGCCGTGCGGATCATGGATGTAGAACTCCTCCATGTTCCATGGCCGCACCTCCATATTGCTCAGGCGCTCGACGCCTTTTTCGCGATATTCCGCGTGGAGGGCGCCGATGCCGCCGCCTCGGAGATAGACGGAGCTGTTCTGGCAAAGCGTGGCATCCTGCGTCCGCCAGAAATGCAGCTCCATGTCGTCGCGCCGCAGGACGAGATAGTCCGCCGCCCGATAGACGATCTCGGTAAAGCCGAGCGCATCGCGGTAGAAGGCAAGCGTCTCATCGATATCCAGCGACGGCAGGACCGGCAGAACCTCGATGCGATCCGGCCCTTCGTTCATATGCCGTCGACGACGTTGAAGCCTTCGAAGACTGGCGGTCCCTTGTAGATCGCCTTGTGATCGCCGGCATTGCGGTGCGCTGCACGAAAGCTCTCGGACTTCGTCCAGTTCTGAAAATCCGCCTCGCTTTTCCAGACCGTGTGCGAGGAATAGAGCGTGTAGCCTTCCTCGTCGTTGACCTTGCCGCGCAGCAGGCGGAATTCGACGAAACCGGGCACCTCGGGCAGGCTGGAATCGCGATTGCGCCAGACCGTCTCGAAATCGCCTTCGCTCCCGGTTGCAACCTTGAAGCGGTTCATTGCGATATACATGAAATCTCCTTACGCCTTCCTCTTGCCCGCCCTTGCCGCACGCGAGGGAAAGGCGAGAACATTATCGCCGTTTGCCGCCGCCGGGCCAAGCGGTCTTGTTGCCGCCTCTCCGGGCATGCGCGCTTCCCAGGTCGGAAAGAACATCACATTCTGGTAGATCTGCTGGCGTTCGGCATGCTGCTGGAAAAGCTCGTAGAGTTCGGGCACGAGGCCCTCGCCTGTCTGCGCGGCAAGCTTGTGCAGGCCGATCATGGTGAAGCCGTCGGGGCGCTGGTCGTTCATCGGGAATTGTCTCGTTCGTTCATCGTCTGCAGCGCACGCTCCAGGCTGGACTTGCTGCCGTTGCGAAGCGGGATGAAGGCCTTGCCGAACTTCTTGCAGCCGGTCTTCACGCGCAGGCAGGCATCGTGGCTGATACAGTCGATCGGGCAGAACACGCAGTCGACCGAGGGAAGGACGGTATCGATGCGCGAAACCGCTTCGCGTAAGCCGCCGTCGTGATGAATGAGCTCGGCGCCGAAATTGCTGCAGATCTGGCGAAGATGCGCCACCTGGCAGTCACGGCCGCCGACATAGAGGAAACTGCGGCCATCCAGTTTGGATCGCCCAAGGGATGCCTGACCGGCGTCCTCGCCCGCGCTGTCGCGGACCTCCCGGTTCGAACCCTTCTTGCCCTTGCGAGCCATATACCACCCGTTCGCTCGTTGATCGTCACACGATTCCTGCGTGTGCGAGCGGACCTTATTAAACTTGATTTTTAGAGTAAAGTATAAAGTTGATTATTTTTATCATATTATCTAGTGACCTGAACTTCCTGGGTGAAAGTCCAGCTAGGCTTACCCCACTCCGAGGGTAGCGGCGGAAACGGCGCCGCGCGCCGCACACCATCCAGAACAGCTTTATCCAACTCTGCAATACCCGAACTGCGAGCAACAGAAACCGACGCTACCCTGCCTGTTCCGTTAATCGTCAATTGAATCCTTACCGTCATACCGTCGCTCTTGTTTTTGTATTCATCAGGCACGCGAACAGCACGACGGATCCGCTTCTGTATCTTACCAGGGTAGTTGGCTACGGCAGCACTTCCCATACCATCAGTTCCGCCTGTCGTAGTTGACGAGCCGTCAGTTTGCGGCCCGTCCTGGCCGTTGACCACGCCCCTCGTCGAGTCCTCACGATCTGAGCCCTCTTCCCCACCAGCAGGCTTGGCCCTCTTCTGAGACTGTTTCTTTTCAACCGGTTTCGTTTTTTCAGCCTTCGGCTTCGGTTTTGGCACCGGCTTGTCTTCAGGTTCCGGCGACACTTCGACAGTCTCGACAGGCTTTACTTCTTCCGGCGGAACTGCGGTGGGCTGGACAGCCGTTGGCACTACTTCTTCCGGTACTGTTGCCTGCGCAATATCAGGCGTGGGCTGTTCGGGCACAGCCGTTGCCATCGGCTGAGCGACGAAAGATTCTGCAGGGCTCTCGGAGACAAGCACCTCTGGCTCGGCGGCAACAACGGCCTCAGGGGAAACCCGCGTAACTTCCTGCACCGACTGAACGGTCTCCATCGTTTCAGTTTCGACCGGCTGGGCCTGCTCCGGCGGCACGGTCGTGGCATCTAGTTCGGTGGCCTCCTCCGATTGAACTGTATCCGGCTCAACCTCCTCCGAGGCAACTTGCTCGGGCTGGCGCTCTAACTCTGGATCGCCGGCCGATGTCTGGTCAACGTCAGAGTCGCCATACACGACGACGCTGACAGCCTCACCAGCATCTTCAATCGCTTCGTTCGGCGGCGTCGGCATGAACACGCTAAGAGCAACCACCAGACCTGCATGAAAAAAGAACGAACCAATACAAGTCAGCGCCATCCGTCGCCGCACCGGCTTCTTCTCGTCCTCCTGCTTTTCCACCGCCGCATCCATCGGCGGCGCAGGAACGGAGGCTATCGGCTCGGCTTCCGGATGATCGGGAAAGGAGGGTATCTGCGCGAAACGCGCATAGTGGACCACAGCCTCGCCGGCCGGCTGCCGCTGCACATTGCGCAGGTCGGAAAGCTCGTGGCCGGGATGCATGTTATTGTCGTTCAGACTGTCAGCGTCCGGCTCCGCGATGAGCACCTGTCTCGATCTGGACTTCGCTGAAATTGCCATTTGTATGCCTCGGACAGTCTGACCATGCCCGCCGGGATTCATTCCCGGCGTATTCTTAGCCCTCGAAGGGAACGGAAATCTGTGAACGGGTGACGAGACCCTTCATGCATTCGCCCGTCGCCGGGCCGTCGCAGACCGGCGTGTCGTTGATGATGATGCGCGTGACCGTTTCGCACTTCACATTCGGCATATCGAACTGGCGCACGCGCTTCTTGCCCTGCGGCAGATCGCGGAAATCGAGCACGGTGATGCGGTCGACGGCATTCTTGTCGTTGAAGAAAGCGAGCTCGAAGGAGATCTTGTTGATCGGCGCCTGAAGATTGTTCTCGGCGACGAAGGTCATCATGCAGCCCTTTTGCGACGGCGCCAAAGCGTTGAGTTCGACATCCAGCTTGGCGGTTGCCGCATCCTGCGCCTGGCATACGCTTGAAACCGCCATCACCATGCCGGCTGCAACAGCCGCAAACCTAACCGTCATCAATCTTCTCCGCCATTGTCGCGAACCGCCGCCAGGCGGCTTCATATCAGCAATCTCAAAAACTTGACTATATTAGTCTCCTATTGCGTCTTTAAAAAACTATGAGTAAGAAAGTCAAGATAATTGTCATCACAACCGGGGACCCTGATCACCGGTCTCACGGAATTGCCAACTGAAATGATGGTTGAAAAGCCAGATAACTTTAAGCACGTGCCGCTGCAGAGCGAGCCTGCGGCGCAGCACCGGATCGTCGAAAGCGCGGATCTCTTCCGCGGCACGAACGAGATCATGATTAGACACGACGGCTTGGTCTATCGCCTGAAGATCACCCGTCAGGGCAAGCTCATTCTCAATAAGTAGGGTAGGACATGACCGAACAGACAAGACCGGCGCCAGCCGAAATCCGTGCGTTTCGCGCCGAGAATCCGAAAATGCGCGAGCGCGATATCGCCGCGCAGCTGAAGATTTCCGAGGCAGCCCTCGTCGCCGCCGAAACCGGCATCAGCGTGACCCGCATCGATGGCAGCGCACTGAAGCTTCTCGAACGCGTGGCCGGCCTCGGCGAAGTGATGGCGCTGTCGCGCAACGAAAGTGCCGTGCACGAGAAGATCGGTGTCTTCGAAAACATCAAGAGCGGTGCGCAGGCCGCGATCGTTCTCGGCGAGAATATCGACCTGCGCATCTTCCCGAGCCGCTGGGAGCATGGTTTCGCCGTATCCAAGAAGGATGGCGACCAGGAGCGCCTCAGCCTGCAATATTTCGACAAAACAGGCAACGCCGTGCACAAGGTGCACCTGCGCCCGAGCTCGAATGTCGAGGCCTATCACGCGATCGTCGCCGAGTTGAAGCTGGAAGACCAATCGCAGGAATTTGTCGAGGCTGAAACCTCGAACGCCGCCGATGAGACCACCGACGTCAGCCGCGACGAACTGCGCGACAACTGGAGCAAGCTCACCGATACGCATCAGTTCTTCGGCATGCTGAAGCGCCTGAAGATCGGCCGCCAGGCGGCGGTGCGCACTGTCGGCGACGACTATGCCTGGAGGCTCGACAACAGCGCAACGGCAGACATGATGCATGCCTCTGTGAAATCTGGCCTGCCGATCATGTGCTTTGTCGCCAATGACGGCATCGTCCAGATCCATTCCGGCCCGATCTTCAACGTGCAGTCGATGGGCCCGTGGATCAATATCATGGACCCGACTTTCCACCTGCATCTGCGCCAAGATCACATCGCCGAGACCTGGGCCGTGCGCAAGCCGACCACGGATGGACACGTCACCTCGCTGGAGGCTTACAACGCAGAAGGCGAGATGATCATCCAGTTCTTCGGCAAGCGGCAGGAAGGTTCCGACGAACGCGCCGCGTGGCGCGAGATCATGGAAAGCCTGCCGCGGGCAGCAAGCGTGGCCGCATAAGGATCGCAACGATGACGATGCGTAACAATCTGCGCCGGATCCGCCCTTGGGAACTGGCCCTGACGGCGGCCGTCATGGCGCTGCCACTGATCTCGACGGCGCGCCCAATCGAAGGCTTCGCCTTCGTCCGCGCCGCCCACGCTGAAGAAAAGAAGCTCGACACCTCGCGCCTGGTTTCGGTCGGCGGCGACATCACCGAGATCGTCTATGCGCTCGGCGAAGAAAGCCGGCTGATTGCCCGCGACATGACGAGCATGTATCCGGAGGCGGCGTTGAAGCTGCCCAACGTCGGTTACATGCGCGCGCTCTCGCCGGAAGGCATCCTCGCCATGAACCCGACGGCGATCATCGCCGTCGAAGGTTCAGGCCCGCAGGAGGCGCTGACCGTGCTGAAGAATGCCAGCGTGCCCTTCGAAACCGTGCCGAGCGCCTTTACCCGCGACGGTATCATCGCCAAGATCGACCGTGTCGGCACGCTGCTTGGCGTGCCCGACAAGGCGAAGGCACTTGAAGAAAAGGTCGCGGCCGATCTCGATGCGGCGATCGCCGATGCGGAAAAGCGCCCGGAGACCGAGCGCAAGCGCGTTCTCTTCATCCTCAGCGCCCAGAACGGCCGGATCATGGCATCGGGCACCGGCACGGCCGCCGATGGGATCGTCAAGCTCGCCGGCGCCATCAACGCCGTCGGCGCATTCCCGGGCTATAAGCCGCTGACGGACGAGGCGATCATCGAAGCCAAGCCCGACATCATCCTGATGATGAACCGCGGCGATGGCGCCGGTACCAAGAACGAGGATCTGCTGGCTCAGCCGGCGATCGCGCTGACGCCGGCTGGCGAGAAAAAAGCGATCATCCGAATGGACGGCGTCTACCTGCTCGGCTTCGGCCCGCGCACCGCAGCCGCCGCGCGGGAGCTCAACACGGCGATCTACGGGGGCTGATCATGGCCCTGCCGCAAGCCATGACGGAACGAAGGCGACCATTCCCGATGGCGGACATCGGCGAAATCAGGCAGGCGGGCGACAGGACGCGGCTCGCCTTGCTGGCGATCGCGCTGCTCGTCGCCGGCTCGGTCTTTTCGATGCTGTTTTCCGTGACGACAGGCGCCTCGGATGCCTCGATCCTTGACGTCATCAGCAACATGGCCGGCTCTGAGACGGCGCTCAGCACGCGTGACCGGATCATCATCTTCGATATCCGCCTGCCCAGGGCGATCCTCGGCTTCCTGATCGGCGCCTCGCTGGCCGTCTCCGGCACGGTGATGCAGGGCCTGTTCCGCAATCCGCTGGCCGATCCCGGCCTGGTCGGAGTCTCCTCCGGCGCAAGCCTCGGCGCGGTCGCCATGATCGTGCTCGGCGGCGGCCTTGCAGCTCCGCTCCAGGCTCTTCTCGGCATCTACGCTCTGCCGGCGGCCGCCTTCGGCGGCGGCCTCGTCACGACGCTACTGCTCTACAGGATCGCCACCCGTCATGGCCAGACCTCGGTGGCGACAATGCTGCTTGCCGGCATCGCGCTCGGTGCGCTCGCCCTCGCCGTAACAGGCTTGCTGATCTACATGGCCAACGACCAGCAGCTGCGCGACTTGACCTTCTGGAGCATGGGCTCGCTTGCCGGCGCCACATGGACGAAGATCGCTGCCGCCAGCCCGATCATCCTCTTGTCCTTCACCGCCCTGCCCTTCATGGCCCGCGGCCTCAATGCCATCACGCTCGGCGAGGCGGCCGCCTTTCATATGGGCGTGCCGGTGCAGCGGCTGAAGAATGTCGCGATCGTCGGCGTCGCCGCGGCGACCGGCGCGTCCGTCGCCGTCAGCGGCGGTATCGGTTTCGTCGGGATCGTCGTGCCGCATATCCTGCGTATGGCGATCGGCCCCGACCATCGTTTCCTGCTGCCGGCCGCAGCACTGCTCGGCGGCTCTCTGCTGATCTTCGCGGATGTCCTGGCGCGCACCCTGGTTGCCCCGGCCGAGCTGCCGATCGGCATCATCACCGCGGCGGTCGGCGGCCCGTTCTTCCTATGGATCCTGCTGAGGCAGCGTTCGCGCCTTGCCCTGTGAGTGACCCCGGTGAGTGACCCCGTGAGTGACATTTAGATGATCGAAGTTTCCGGCGTCTCCGTGCGCCTTTCCGGCAAGACCATCATCAGCGACGTCGCCTTCACGGCAAAGGCCGGCGAACTGACGGCGATTGCCGGGCCGAACGGCTCCGGCAAGACGACGACGATGAAAGCCATCTCCGGCGAACTTGCCTATAGCGGCTCGGTGCGCATCGGCGGCGACGAGGTGAAGGGGCTGAAACCCTGGCAGCTTGCCGCCATTCGTGGTGTGCTGCCGCAGGCGAGCACCATCTCCTTTCCCTTTACCGTACGCGAGATCGTCCGCATGGGCCCGACATCAGGCCTCAACCTGCATCCCGACAAGGCCGAGCAGACGGCCGCCGCAGCACTAGCCTCCGTCGACTTGACCGGCTTCGAAGGCCGCTTCTATCAGGAGCTCTCCGGTGGCGAGCAGCAGCGTGTGCAGCTTGCCCGCGTGCTCTGCCAGATCGCCGAGCCCGTCGTCGACGGCAAGCCCTGCTGGCTGCTGCTCGACGAACCGGTCTCGAGCCTCGACATCAGCCACCAGCTGGCCATCATGACGCGCGCGCGCAATTTCTGCGAACGCGGCGGCGGTGTCATCGCCGTCATGCACGATCTCAATCTGACGGCGCTCTTTGCCGACCGCATCGTGCTGATGAAATCCGGCCGGCTCGCGGCCGCCGGCAGCATCGTTGAAGTGCTGACGGACGAAACGATGCTCTCGGTGTTCGGTTGCGCGCTGCGCATCAACCAGGTGCCGGCCGACGGCACGCCCTTCGTGCTCGCCCACAGTGCCGTTTCCCGCCCCTGAGCACTGCTCCGGCGGAACTTTTGATCGTCCGGCACGTTTTCGGCATGATCTGGGTCAATGCCGGGCGATATCATTCATGCAACGGACGGTGGTGACCCTCGTGCGAAACAGGCGGGCTTGCGCGCGCCCCAGCCAATGGAGACAGCCATGAGCTATTCTATCTTCCAGTCCGCCCGCAGCCGCCGCAACGGCACCTTCCACAATCTGGAATCCGGCATCGAGGAGCAGATCGAGGCGCTGCGCGACGAACTCGCAGAACTGACGCGCCTCGTCGGCAAGAGCTCGCGCCACCAAGGCGAGAAAATCCGCAGCCAGGCCGGCGCCGGTTACGAAGAACTGCTTGGCCGCAGCGAGGATCTGCTGCGCGAATTGCAGCACGGCTATGAGCGCGGCGCGACGGAAATGCGCGATACCGTACGCAAGCATCCGCTGGCAACCATCGGCGCCGCAGCCGCTTTCGGCCTTGCCATCGCCTTCCTCGCCCGGCGCTGAGGAAGCGCGATGCTGTTTTCGATCCTCAGCCTGCTGACGGGCGCAAGCGTGCACCGGACCGTTGCGCGCGCCAAGCGCAATGGCATCTTCATTGCGCTTGCCGTGCTCTTCCTTCTCACCGCCTACGCGCTGGCCGTCACCGCCGGCGCCATCTGGCTCGCCGGCATCTACGGCCCAGTCGGGGCTGCCCTCTTCCTGGCCGCCTGCGCGCTGCTGATCGCCATCATCGCCCTGGTCGCGATGTCGATCATCAACACCCGGGAAGCACGCCGCGCCCGTGAACGCCGTGCTGCGGTGGAATCGCTGGCAACGGTCGGGCTCGGCCTGATCCGCGCCCAGCCGCTCCTGACCGCCGGTGTTCTGGCAGCAATCGTCGCAGCCAATCTGGTGGGCTCGAAGCGCGACGATTGATTGAGGGACTCGCTCTATGCGTACTCGCTACGAAAATGGAGAGAGTGAACACTTTCCCCCTCACATACGAGCGGAAAATTAGGCAAGGACGCCATCTCACGCTCCCTCATCCTGTGCGTGTCACAGGAATGAGGGAGCGTGAGGTAGTTGCCTTGAACAGCTATCCACGACTTGGATACGCGCCCTTCTCCCAAAACAAAAAAGCCGGCGCCCCGAGGGGCGACCGGCTTTCCTCCCAAATATAACTGTTGTCAGAACGCGAAGGCCTTCGACGTTAGCGGCGCCGAGGTGGCGTCGGGGCCAAAATCAGCCTCGCCAGATATCTGCAGCAACTCCTGCAGCCGCTGGCGGGCCCGGTTGACGCGGCTCTTGATGGTGCCCACGGCACAGCCACAGATTTCGGCCGCCTCCTCGTAGGAAAAACCCGAGGCGCCGACGAGGATGATCGCCTCGCGTTGATCCGGCGGCAGCTGGTCGAGCGCCTTCTTGAAGTCCTGCAGATCGAGAGCGCCATATTGCGAGGGGTGCATCGCCATCGATTCAGTGAACAGCCCGTCGCTGTCCTGCACTTCGCGGCCGCTCTTGCGCATCTGGCTGTAGAGTTCGTTGCGCAGGATCGTAAAGAGCCAGGCCTTCATATTGGTGCCCATCTCGAAATGATCCTGTTTGGCCCAGGCTTTCATGATGGTGTCCTGGACGAGATCGTCGGCACGGTCGTGCCGCCCGATGAGCGAGATTGCGAAAGCGCGAAGACTTGGGAGTGCCGCCAGCAATTCCCGCTTGAAGCTGGGTTGCGATTTATCTTCCATGCGGGCGATCCTATTCGGCCATCTTGGCAGAAGCCATCATTTCAGCATGGTCGAGCTTTTCGAGAAGGTCGAGAAAACGATCGGGGATCGCCTCATCCTGTGCGGCCGCATAAAGCGACCTCAGCCTGACGCCGATCTGATTGTTCGGGTCCAAGATGTCGCTTGCCCGCAGCTCCAGCTTTCGCTGATCGGCTGCTTCTTTCTTGCGTGTAGTCATCAATTCGTCTTCTCGCCGGTTGTCTGTTCGCGGGGCGTGGATGGGATCAATCACAATTTCAACCATCGACATCGAACGTTCGATTGTCGATGTCGCTGGTATTTGCCGCTGCATGGGTCAAAACGCTACGCCCTTTCTTCGTCGGCTGGAATAATGCGGCGCGACGAAAAAAGTTCCTGCCATTCCGGAACTTTTTTACCAAGGCGGCGTTAACCGCTCATTGAAGCCAATGCCGGCCTGTATGCAGGAGCCATGAATGACACTTTCTACTCGGATTGCGCCGCACCTTCCTTATCTGCGCCGCTATTCCCGCGCCCTTACCGGCACTCAGACTTCGGGCGACGCTTACGTCGCCGCCGTTCTCGAAGCCATCATCGCCGATCTGTCGATTTTCCCGGATACGGCGAATGACCGGGTCGCACTCTACAAACTGTTCACGCAACTGTTTGGTTCCACCGCAGTCCAGATTCCAGAGCCGACCTCGCCCTATGCCTGGGAGCAACGCGCCACGCTAAACCTTGCCAAGGTTTCGCCGCGCGCCCGTCAGGCCTTCCTGCTCGCCTCCGTAGAGAATTTCCGCGTCGCTGAAATCGCCGAAATCCTGGAAACCGAAGAACAGGATGTCATGCATCTGCTCGACGTGGCGTCGCAGGAGATTTCCCGTCAGGTCGCAACCGATATCATGATCATCGAGGACGAACCGCTGATCGCCATGGATATCGAGCAGATGGTCGAGAGCCTCGGCCATCGCGTCACCGGCATTGCCCGTACGCATGCCGAGGCCGTGGCGCTCTACAACAAGACCAAGCCGAGCATGGTGCTGGCCGACATCCAGCTTGCCGACGGCAGCTCCGGTATCGACGCAGTCAACGACATCCTCAAGACGTCGAGCGTGCCGGTGATCTTCATCACAGCTTTCCCGGAACGGCTTCTGACCGGCGAGCGCCCGGAACCGACTTTCCTTGTCACCAAGCCCTTCAATCCCGACATGGTCAAGGCACTGATCAGCCAAGCGCTTTTCTTCAATGAATCGACCAGAGTAGCCGCCTGAGACGCAATTTTCCGGCCTTCGGAACCAAATCGCCAAAGCAGGCGTTCCGGTGCTACCGGGACGCTCCGGTGGCTTTAACGGTTTTTTGCAGCGCTTTGTTCTAAAGTTGGCAGGCGGTGTCTGTAAGGGCGCTCCCTTCAGCGACGTTCAAGATGTCACAAGGAAAGGCGGCCGCGTGAATACGACTGAACCATTGTCCGGCATGCCTTTCACCTTCGAAGGCAAAGCCGCAATGATGGAACGCGCGCTCGGCAGCGCCGGGATTTCGATCCTCTGCCAAGACGCCCGGCTGTCGATCTTCTACGCCGAAAATCTGCCGCCGCATTTCGCAGCGCTCTTTATGCCCGGCGGCAGCGACGCCGCCCTTTTCGGCGACTCCCATGGGCGATATCTGACCGCGCTGAAACACAAGGTGCTGGAAACCGGCATCCCCAACAATGCCGAAGTTGAGATCGACGTCGACGGCGAAAGGCGCACGTATGAACTGAAGATCCAGCGCACCGGCGAACGCGGCGCACATGGACTTCTGTCCGTCATGACTGAAGTCACCGAAAGCCGGCATCGCGAAAAAGTTCTGAAATCACTGCTGCGCGAACTCTCTCATCGCTCGAAAAACCTTCTCGCCATCATCCAGGGCATTGCCACGCAGACGGCGCGCAACACGCTCTCTCTCGACAGCTTCCTCCTCAAATTCCGCGGGCGGCTGCAATCACTTTCCAACTCGCAGGACCTGATCACGGATTCCAGCTGGCGCGGCGCCTACCTCTTCGAACTCGCCGAAAAGCAGTTCGCCCCCTATTGGCCGGAGACGGCCGGCTCCATGCCGATCTATGGCATCAACGCTCACCTGACACCGAATGCCGCCGTGCATCTCGGACTCGCCCTCCACGAACTCATCGTCAACTCCGCCTCCTTTGGCGCGATATCAGGCGGCGCCGCCTCCATCACGCTGAATTGCCGCGAAGCCATGATCAACGACAGGAAGGCAATCGAAGTCGCCTGGGCGGAAGTTCTGCACGATCAGTCGGAAGTCCACGAATTCAGCGACAACAGCTTCGGCCGCACCGTGCTGGAGCGTGTCGTGCCATCGTCGGTCAATGGCAAAGCGGAGTTGAACCTCGTTCCCGGCCGCATTGAATATCGTCTGACCATTCCGGAAACCGAATTCGAGATCTTCAAGCGAGTGTGAAAGCCCTGGAGACAATCGAGAACGAAAAACAGCCGGTGCGAGGGCGGCGCACCGGCTGTCTTCACTCACCGGGAGGGGACCGTGAGTACGTCCGGATAGTGGGTTGGGGGCGCGCATGTTGGGTCGATGCGATCACCATCCGGATATCGCAATAACGACGACATCAAACTTTGGTTCCCTGCCATCCGAAAAAAATTCGACTTTTTTGAATCTTTTTTCGGATGCCCTTCCCTCGGCGCGCGCTCAGCCATTTCACCGATGCAGACCGAACAAATTCTCCCAGCAAAAACAGCGGATTACTGGCGTGACGGCAAGAGAAAATCGTCAATATTTTACCGTTTGATAAATTTTTAAACCTGAGTTACGCTTCCCTCACAGGCCGTTTACCAATAATGAGGGAACTTCAATGGAACGACTGGAAACGGGGATTCATGCCGGCCGGCTTTCGCCCGCCGAGTATGAGGCTAATTTTTCCGATCTTCATCCGCGCCTCGACAATCACGAGGCGCTGGTCGCCGCCGACCGCTGTTATTTCTGTTATGACGCGCCGTGCATGACGGCCTGTCCCACCTCGATCGACATTCCGCTTTTCATCCGCCAGATTTCGACCGGCAATCCGATCGGCTCGGCAAAGACGATCTTCGACCAGAACATCCTCGGCGGCATGTGCGCCCGCGTCTGTCCCACCGAAGAACTCTGCGAACAGGCCTGTGTGCGCAACACGGCCGAGGAGCGGCCCGTCGAGATCGGTCGCCTGCAGCGTTATGCGACCGATGCCGCCATGCAGGCCGGCAAGCAGTTCTATGCCCGGGCCGAACCGACCGGAAAGACGATCGCCGTTGTCGGCGCAGGCCCAGCCGGCCTTGCCGCCGCCCATCGCCTGGCCGTCAAGGGCCATTCCGTCACTATCTATGATGCCAGGGAAAAATCCGGCGGCCTCAACGAATACGGCATCGCCACTTACAAGACCGTCGACGACTTCGCCCAGAAGGAAGTCGATTACGTCCTCTCGATCGGCGGCATCGAGGTCCGGCATGGGCAGCGTCTCGGCCGCGATTTCTCGCTTTCCGATCTGGAAGCGCAATATGATGGCGTCTTCCTCGGTATCGGCCTTGCCGGCGTCAACGCGCTGCGCATCGAGGGCGAGAACCTCGCAGGCGTCGACGACGCCGTCGATTTCATCGCGGCTCTCCGTCAGGCCGAAAACAAGAGCGAAATCGCCGTCGGCCGCCGCGTCGTCGTCCTTGGCGGCGGCATGACGGCGATCGACGCCGCCGTGCAGGCAAAGCTGCTCGGTGCCGAGGAGGTGACGATCTGTTACCGCCGTGGCAAGGAACACATGAACGCCTCCGAATTCGAGCAGGATCTGGCTAGCTCTAAGGGTGTCATCATCCGCCACTGGCTGGCGCCGAAATCGATCCTGTCACAGGACGGCAAAGTCGCCGCCATCGAGGTGGAATATACGAGGATTCTCGAAGGCCGCCTGGTCGGCACCGGCGAAACCGGTGTCATTGCCGCCGACCAGATCTTCAAGGCGATCGGTCAGACCTTTGACGCCTCTGGACTCGGTTCGTTGCGCATGGAATCCGGCCGCATCGCCGTCGATGGCGACGGCCATACCTCGCTCGACCGCGTCTGGGCGGGCGGCGACTGCGTCTTCGGCGGTGAAGATCTCACGGTTTCCGCCGTCGCCCACGGTCGCGACGCGGCTGAATCCATCCATCGTGCCCTGTCCGCAGCAGCCGCTCCGGCTGTCGCGGTTGCTTGAAGGGGAGAATGAACAATGGCTGATCTCCGCAATAATTTCGTCGGTATTAATTCCCCGAACCCGTTCTGGCTGGCGTCTGCGCCGCCGACCGACAAGGCCTACAATGTCGAGCGCGCCTTCAAGGCCGGCTGGGGCGGCGTGGTCTGGAAGACGCTGGGCGAGGAAGGCCCGCCCGTCGTCAACGTCAACGGCCCGCGCTACGGCGCGATCTGGGGCGCCGACCGCCGCCTACTCGGTCTGAACAATATCGAGCTCATCACCGACCGCGACCTCTACACCAACCTTCGCGAAATGAAGCAGGTGAAGATGAACTGGCCGGACCGGGCACTGATCGCCTCGATCATGGTGCCTTGCGAGGAGCAGGCCTGGAAGGCGATCCTACCCTTGGTCGAAGAGACCGGCGCCGACGGCATCGAGCTCAATTTCGGCTGTCCGCACGGCATGTCGGAGCGCGGCATGGGGTCGGCGGTCGGCCAGGTGCCGGAATATATCGAGATGGTCGTGCGCTGGTGCAAGCAGTACACCCGCATGCCCGTCATCACCAAGCTGACGCCCAACATCACCGATGTCCGCCGTCCCGCCCGCGCCGCCAAGGCCGGCGGCACCGATGCCGTGTCGCTGATCAACACGATCAATTCGATCGTCTCCGTCGATCTCGACAACTTCGCCCCCAACCCGACGGTCGGCGGCAAGGGCAGCCATGGTGGTTATTGCGGCCCGGCGGTAAAGCCGATCGCGCTCAACATGGTGGCCGAGATCGCCCGTGATCCCGAAACCTACGGCCTGCCGATCTCGGGCATCGGCGGCATCACCACATGGCGGGACGCGGCCGAATTCCTCGTACTCGGGGCCGGCAACGTTCAGGTCTGCACGGCGGCGATGACCTACGGCTTCAAGATCGTCCAGGAGATGATCACTGGCCTCTCCGACTGGATGGACGAAAAAGGCCATCGCAGCCTCGACGACATTACCGGGCGCGCCGTCCCCAACGTCACCGACTGGCAGTATCTGAACCTCAACTACATCGCCAAGGCGAAGATCGACCAGGACGCCTGCATCAAATGCGGCCGCTGCTACATCGCCTGCGAGGATACCTCGCACCAGGCGATCACCAACTTCGTCGATGGCGCGCGTCATTTCGAGGTGATGGACGAGGAATGCGTCGGCTGCAATCTCTGCGTCAGCGTCTGTCCGGTCGAGAACTGCATCACCATGGAACAGCTTCCCGCCGGCACTCTCGACAAGCGCACCGGCCGCGTCGTCGACCCCAACTACGCCAACTGGACGACGCACCCGAACAACCCGATGGCGCACCAGGCGGCGGAGTAAGGATCTGCAACGCCGCGGAAAAGATCGATCCGCGGCGTTGCAATTTTGCCGGCAACGTTCGAAAGCGTCAGGCCAGTCTACCCGCCGAATGACTTCCGATAGGCATTGGGACTCGTCCCCAGACGCCTGCGGAAATGATGGCGCATCGTCGCCAGTGTTCTGAAGCCGCTGGCGGCGGCGATATCGTCGAGCGAAACGGCAAGCTCCCTCTCCAGCAGATCGCGGGCATGCCGCAGCCGCTCCGTGAGCAGCCATTCGCCGACGCTGACACCCGTTGTCGCTTCGAAGCGCCGCTGGAAGGTGCGCATGCTCATGCCGGCTCTTTTGGCAAGCAGGCTGATCGGCTGGTCCTCGGACAGGCTTTCGCGCATCCATTCGATCAGCGGCCCCAAGCGGATGCCCTCGCGCTCCTCGGGAACCGGCGCGTGAATGAACTGCGCCTGTCCGCCTTCGCGGTGCGGCGGCACGACGAGCCGTCTTGCCACGCTGTTTGCAGCCTCCGAACCGAAATCGCCGCGCACCACATGCAGGCAAAGATCGATGCCGGCCGCACTGCCCGCCGCCGTCAGCAGGCTGCCTTCATCCATGTAGAGAACGTCGGCATCAAGCCTGATGTCGGGATAACGTGCGGCGATCGAGGCGACATAGCGCCAATGTGTCGTCGCCCTGCGGTTGGCAAGCAGCCCCGATCCGGCAAGAACCGCAACGCCCGAGCAGAGCGACATGATGCGCGCGCCGCGCTGATGCGCTGCCCTGAGCGCTGCGCCGAGTGGTGCCGGTACCGGCGCATCGATTGCCCGCCAGCCGGGCACGACGATCAGGTCCGCCTCATCGAGCACCTCCAGGCCCTTGTCGACCGCGACCGTCAGTCCTCCCGCAGCGCGAAGCGGCCCCGGCTCGATGGCGCAGACGGAGAAGCGATACCAATCCTCACCCATCTCCGGGCGCGGCAGGCCGAAGACCTCGTAGGCGATGCCGAATTCGAAGGTGCAGAGCCCGTCATAGGCAAGCGCTGCGACCAGCGGTCCTTTCGTCTGCTGTGGCGATGAGTTTGGCATGATCTTTACGCTGTCAGTCATGATGGCCAATTTCGCAAAGCTTTAGCATCGGCGATACCAGGCGGCAATTCGAACCCAAGAGGAAATCGCAATGCCAAGCCCTGTCGCAGAAATCCCCGCCGCCGCCGCTGAAATCGCCGCCGCCCATTTTGGAGCCAAGCTTGCCTTCGAGACCGATTGCTCCGATGTCCACGCCGCCTTTGCGTCGGGCAAGGTCGATTTCGTTCTGCTCGACGCGCGCTCGCCGACGCTCTTTGCACAGTCCCACGTTCCCGGCGCCCTCAACCTGCCGCATGGCAAGATGACTGCGCACCGCATGTCGGCCTGGCCCTCCGACACGCTTTTCGTCGTCTATTGCGCCGGCCCGCATTGCAACGGCGCGGATAAAGCCGCACTTCGCCTCTCCCGCCTCGGCCTGTCGGTGAAACTGATGATCGGCGGCATGACCGGCTGGGCCGATGAAGGCTTCGCCTTCGAAGAGGGCGTCCCCGCTGCCGCCTGATCAGCCTCCCTTCTCCGCCTACAGCGCCGCGTGTCTTTTCAGACGCGCGGCGCTGTAGCACTTTGAATTGCTGCATAATTTTATGCAGCAGGCAGAAGGGCAAATCGCGACCGTCAGAACTCGACGACCACCTTGCCGAAAGGCCCGCGATAGAGATGATCGAGCGCCTCAGGGAATTCGTCGAAGGCATAGCGCTTGTCGATCACGGGCTTCAGCCCGGTCTGGTCGATTGCCCGCACCAGGTCTTCGAGCGCACGGCGATGGCCGACAGAAATGCCCTGGACAACAGGCGCCTTGAGCAGCAGCGGGCCGGCTGGGCCGGAAACCTCGAACCCCTCGAGCACGCCGATAACGGAAATACGGCCATTGATCGCCACCGCCTTCAGCGCCTGGCCGAGATGCGGGCCGCCGACGATCTCAAGCACGTGATCGGCGCCATAGCCGCCGGTCAACTGATAGAGTTGCTCAACCCAGTCGCCCTCATGGCGGTTGATCACGTGATCTGCGCCGAGGGCAGCGGCGCGCCCGAGCTTCTCGGCGCTGCCTGATGTGATGAAGACCTCCGCGCCGTGCGCCTTGGCGATCTGCAGACCGAAGAGCGCCACGCCGCCGGTGCCTTGCACCAGCACCTTGTCGCCGGCCTTCAGACCGCCGCCTTCGATCAGTGCGAACCAGGCAGTCAGCCCGGCGCAGGGCAAGGTGCTTGCCTGCGCCGCATCGAGCGTCTCAGGCGCGCGTGAATACCATTCCTCCGACAGCACGGTATATTGCGAGAGCACGCCAGGATAGAAGCCGCCGCGTGTCTTGTAGGGTGGCGTGCGCGCATCGCCCAACCCGCGTCCGTCGATCCAGTCGGGCGAAAACGTCGAAATGACCCGGTCGCCCGGCTTGAAACGGCTGACTTCGGGTCCGACCGCCTCGACGACCCCCGCCATATCGGAAGCTGGTACGAAGGGAAATTGCAGCGGCAACCCCATGCCGCTCTCCAGCACCAGCCGGTCGCGGAAATTGAGCGAGACGGCTTCCGTCCGGACCAGAACTTTGTTTCCCGAAATCGGCTCGAGCCTCCGCTCGCCGATCGTCACCTGGCGCTCCGGTCCGATCGTGTCGATCTGCCATTGCCGTGTTGTCTGCATTGTCTTGCTCCTTGTCCATTGCAGGGAGCCGAAACCATATCGTTGAATATTTCGCACCAGTTGCGATATTAACTCTCCAGAATGGTTCCAAAAAGGAAACAAATGGAACAGTTGAAGGGTATCTCGATCTTTGTCGAAGCCGTCGAGGCAGGTGGCTTTTCGGCTGCTGCCGAGCGGCTTCATCTCACGCGTTCGGCCGTCGGCAAGACCATCGCACGGCTGGAACAGCGTCTCGGCGTGCGGCTTTTCAACCGTACGACGCGCATGCAGAGCCTGACCGAGGAAGGCCGCTTCTTCTACGAGCGCTGCCTGCGGGCGGTCGAGGAAATCCGCCTGGGCGAAGCCATGTTGGAATCCGGCCGGCGCGATGTGCGCGGCCGATTGCGCATCTCGATGCCCGTGCTCTTCGGCCGCCATTGCATCTCGCCGATTCTCGCACGCCTGCTCGATGAACATCCGAACCTCGAACTCGACCTTTCCTTCAACGACCGCATCGTCGACCTGCTCGAGGACGGCTTCGATCTTGTGATCCGCAACGGACCGCTGAAGGACAATCCGGATCTGATGGCCCGGGCGATCGCCCGCCAGCGCATGACCGTCTGCGCATCGCCCGCCTATCTGGAAAAACATGGCGCACCGCGGACAGTCTTCGATATTCCCCAGCATGAAGGCATCGTCTACAGGCGGGGCGACGATGACAAGGGTTGGATCTTTCCGACTGCAGCCGATCCCGGGCGGCGGCTGGCGCCAAAGGCGCGACTGCGGCTCGACGACCTCGCTTCGATTTCCGATGCGGCCGTCGCCGGGCGCGGTCTTGCCTGGCTGCCCTGCTGGCTGGTCCGCGAGGAGGTGCTGGCGGGCCGGCTCATTCAGGTGTTGAAGCATGAACCGGCCAATGTCTTCGATGCCCATGCCGTTTGGCTGCGCTCCCCGGTGATGCTGCCGAAGGTGCGGCTCGCGATTGATACGCTCGCCGCGGGACTGCCGGCAATGATGGGCTGAAGCGCTCGCCGCGCGTCTGCGAGCGGCGAGAAACCCATGTTATTCCTAGGCGTTTCTCTGGAAATAACGCGATGCCGCAGTATATCCACTAGTTCGTCGTCCCTTTTGGGCGGCGGCCATATCACTCGGAAAAACGTCAGCATGTCACTTCGCAGCGCCCTCCGCGCACAAACTGCAGATTGCCACGCCGCGGTCGACACCCTCTTCGGCAGTTTCAACCTCTCACGCACCCAGGATTACAAAGCGTTCCTGCGCGCGCATGCCCGGGTCGTACCATCAGTCGAACATGCGCTTGAGGAAGCCGGAATCAACAGCCTGCTGCCGGACTGGCCGGAACGAAGACGCGCGCATCTGCTGGCCGCCGATATAAGGGAACTCGATGATCGATTGCCCGTACCGCTTCCGCGACCGGCATTGCGCTGCGAAGCGGCAGTCTGGGGTGCCGCCTATGTCCTTGAGGGCTCCAAGCTCGGCGGCGCGCTGCTCGCCAAGGCCGTGCCTGACCACTTGCCCAGCAGCTACTTGAGCCCGCAAGGGCCGAAGGGCGCCATGCGGCTTTTCATGGATCGTCTTGACGCGAGCAAGGTGGACGATCCCGGTGCTGCCGTCGCCGCAGCCCGCGATGTCTTCGATCTCTTCCTCAAAGCGGGGCAAGTCGAACTGGAAGCCGTCCCATGAGCGGCACGCAGGAACCCGTCGATCTCACCAATTGCGACCGTGAGCCGATCCACCAGCTCGGCTCGGTCCAGCCCTTCGGCTTTCTCTTGGCGGTATCCTCAGACTGGATTGTCATCCGCGCCTCCGCAAATCTGGCGGAGTTTCTCGGAGTGACAGAGGCCAATGCGCTCGGCCGTCCCGTTATCTCTCTGATCAGCCCCGAAGCACTCCACGCAATCCGCAACAAACTTACCACGCTGCGCGGTTCCGACGTCGTCGAGCGTATTTTCGGCATTGCTCTGACGCCCGATCAAAACAGGTTCGACCTTGCCGTGCATCTGAACGAAGGTCAGGTCATCATCGAAGGCGAGCGCTGCCAGGAAGACCGGCACGACGCTGCGTCGCTCTCCATGCGCAGCATGATGTCCCGCCTCGATCACACAAAAACACTGGAAGCTTTCTTCCGCGAAGGCGCAAGACAGGCGCGGGCGCTCACCGGCTTCGATCGGGTCATGGTCTACCGTTTCGACGAAAGCGGTTCCGGCGAAGTGGTGGCGGAAGCCGCCCGGGCCGGCATCGGATCGTTCCTCGGGCTGCACTATCCGGCTTCCGACATTCCGATACAGGCGCGCGCGCTTTATCTGCGCAACCTGTTCCGCATCATTGCCGATGTCGACGCCATCGCGGTCCCTATCCTGCCGCCGCTCGACGAGCACGGCCAGCCGCTCGACCTCTCCATGTCGGTCTTGCGTTCAGTCTCGCCGATCCATATCGAATATCTGAAAAATATGGGCGTTGGCGCCTCGCTTTCCATATCGATCGTCGTCGACGGGAAGCTTTGGGGGCTATTTGCCTGCCATCACTACGGTCCACGTCTGCCTTCGGCCCAAAGCCGCTCCACCGCCGAACTCTTCGGCCAGATGTTTGCCTCGCGCCTTGAAAGCCGCGAACGGCGACTGGCTCTCGATTACGAGACCAAGGCGCGCCGCATCGCCGACCGGCTTCTCACCTCCGTCGCAGACAATGCCAGCCTGCTCGACGATCCGGCTTGGCTGATCGAGGCGCTCGCCGACGCCATTCCTGCCGACGGGATCGGCGTCTGGATCAACGGCCGGCTGGCACTTGCCGGCATCGGGCCGGATGAGAGAAGTTTCGCAGCCCTCGTCCGACACCTCAACCGCAACGCCGCCGGCCGCATCTACGCCGTGGACAGGCTCGCGGAAACCTATCCGGATCTTGAGGTCGACGATGCGGTGGCAGGCATGCTCGCCATCCCGATCTCACGATCGCCGCGCGATTATGTCGTGCTTTTCCGTCAGGAATTGGTGCGCACCGTTCGCTGGGGCGGCGACCCGCACAAGCCGGTGGAATACGGGCCCAATGGCCCGCGGCTGACACCGCGCAAGAGTTTCGAGGCCTGGTCGGAACTGGTGCGTGGCCGCTCCCTCCCCTTCACGGAAGCAGAGCGCCGTGTCGCCGAAACCATCCGCGTCACATTGATCGAGGTGGTGTTGCGCCTCACCGACGAGGTCAGCATGGCGCGCCAGACGGCAAACGAGCGTCAGGAATTGCTGATCGCCGAGCTGAACCACCGCGTCCGCAACATATTGAGCCTCATCACCGGCATCATTCGGCAGTCGCAGGCAACGTCGGTCAGCCTTGGCGATTACATTCGCCAGCTCGAGGGCCGCATCCAGTCGCTCGCCCGCGCCCATGACCAGATCACCCGCGATCATTGGGCGCCCGCTTCGCTCCGGCAATTGCTGCTGGCAGAGACCGCCGCCTATCTGGGGAAAAATGCGCAACGCATTCAGATGGGCGGCGAGGACGTGCTGCTGGAACCGCAGGCTTTTTCCACCGCCGCCCTTGTCTTCCATGAGCTGATGACCAACAGCGCCAAATATGGCAGCCTTTCCGGTACCGGCAGCGGCACGGTCCAACTCCGCTGGCATCGCGACGACGAGGGTAATCTTTGGCTGGCGCGAAAAGGATGGCCCGCCCGTCGTCGAACCCAAACGTCATGGCTTCGGTTCGACCATCATCCGCCGCTCGATCCCCTATGACCTTGGCGGCAAGGCGGAGGTCCGCTACGTCGAGGATGGGCTCGAGGCCGATTTCTCTATTCCGGCGCGACATGTCGTCGGCCCGACGAGCGAACGGTCAAATCCGCTTCCGGTCGGAGCGACCGGACGCAAGACGATTCCCGACGATCAGCCGCTCTCCGGCCTGAACGTGCTACTGGTGGAAAATAATCTGATCATCGCCATGGATGGCGAAGACATCCTGCGCCGCCTGGGCGCCGACGTAGCAACGGCACCAAGCGTCACCGAGGCGATGGAAATTCTCGCCGGCCAGTCCTTCGATCTGGCGCTTCTCGATGTCAATCTTGGCGATGAGACGAGTTTCGGGATTGCCGACCGGCTGGCAGCCGATGGCGTGCCCTTCGTTTTTGCCACGGGGTATGGGGAAGGCATCGCCCAGGCAAACAGCCACTCGGACGCGCCTGTGCTACAGAAGCCTTATACGATGGAAGGCGTGACGGATATTCTTGCCCGGGTGCCGCTTCCGAGGAGAGGGTAAAACTCTCAGCCGCCAAGGGGATCCGGTCGCAGCCCGCCGATGAAGAGCTGTTCCAGAAACCGCGCCGCATCCTCGAAACGCCCTTCGCCGGAATGTTCCTGCCCCAGCACGGCACGCACCTGGACGTCGAAATCGGCGTAATGCTGCGTCGTCGACCAGATGGAGAAGATCAGGTGGTAGGGATCGCATTTGACGATCTTGCCGGCTTTCGCCCAGGCGCGGATGACCTCGGCTTTCTCATCGACCAACTCCTTCAGCGGCCCCTTCAGCTCGTCCTCGATATGCGGCGCGCCCTGCAGCACCTCATTGGCGAAGAGCCGGCTTTCGCGCGGAAAGTCGCGCGCCATTTCCAGCTTGCGACGGATGTAGCTACGGATTTCCGCTTCGGGATTGCCCTCGGCGTCGAAGGCCCGTAACGGCTCCAGCCAGGTGTAGAGCACCCGGTCGATCAGCGCCCGGTGCATGGCTTCCTTGGTCCGGAAGTAATAGAGCAGGTTGGGTTTCGACATGCCGGCCACTTCGGCGATCTGGTCGATGGTCGAGCCGCGGAAGCCGCTTGCCGAAAACACGTCGAGCGCCGCTTCCAGGATCTGCTCTTCCTTCTCCTCCTGGATTCGCGTCCGCCTCAGGGTTTTCGCTGCTCTCGGTATGGTCACAGGCTGTCGTTTCCCCTTGAAATTCAACTTCTTCGCTCAAATTTGGGTTGGGGACGACCCTCGCCGCGTCCTTGAGCAACTGCCCGCATTTTTATCAGCAATTTTCGTGATTTTCGTCTTGAGCCCGGCGGTGGAAGTTGTAATGTTTACCAATCGGTCAAATTATCCGTCAGATGCAAAACAAAGGCAACTGGCGATTTTCCGGCGCTCGACAAAACCAATAAGGGGGCGCAGGAAAGGACCACGGGAACAGGCGGGCATGCCTCTTTGCATGACTGCCGCAAACAGGTGAGGGCATAAAGAATGGTGGCAGCACCAGGCGAGAACATGCGCGTCAATGGCGACCGTCTCTGGGACAGTCTCATGGACATGGCGAAGATCGGCCCCGGCATCGCTGGCGGCAACAATCGCCAGACGCTGACGGATGCCGATGCGCAGGGCCGCAGCCTTTTCAAAAAATGGTGTGACGATGCCGGTTTGACCATGGGTATCGACCGCATGGGCACGATGTTCGCCACCCGCCCGGGCACCGATCCCGATGCCCTGCCCGTCTATGTCGGTTCGCATCTCGACACCCAGCCGACCGGCGGCAAATATGACGGTGTGCTCGGCGTACTTGCGGCCCTCGAAGTCGTCCGCACCATGAACGATCTCGGCATCAAGACCAAACATCCGATCGTCGTTACCAACTGGACGAATGAGGAAGGCGCGCGTTTTGCCCCTGCCATGCTGGCGTCAGGCGTTTTCGCCGGGGTGCACAGCCTGGACTTTGCCTATAACCGCAGGGACCCCGACGGCAATCTGTTCGGCGACGAACTGAAGCGCATCGGCTGGGTCGGCGATGAAGAAGTGGGCGCCCGCAAGATGCACGCCTATTTCGAATATCACATCGAGCAGGGGCCGATTCTCGAAGCCGAGGAAAAGCAGATCGGCGTCGTCACCCATTGCCAGGGCCTCTGGTGGCTGGAATTCACGCTGACCGGCAAGGAAGCCCATACCGGTTCGACACCGATGAACCTGCGCGTCAATGCCGGTCTCGCCATGGCCCGCATTCTGGAAATGGTCCAGGACGTGGCGATGGGCGAACAGCCAGGCGCCGTCGGCGGCGTTGGACAGGTATTCTTCTCGCCGAATTCGCGCAACGTGCTGCCCGGCAAAGTGGTCTTCACCGTCGACATCCGCTCGCCTGACAAGGAGAAGCTTGATCGCATGCGGGCAAAGATCGAGGCGAAGGCGCCTGAGATCACCGATGCGCTCGGTGTCGGCTGTTCCATCGAAGCGATCGGCCACTTCGAGCCGATCACCTTCGATCCGAAACTGGTCACGTCGGTGCGCGAAGCCGCCGAGCGGCTCGGCTATAGCCACATGAACATCATCTCCGGCGCCGGCCACGACGCCTGCTGGGCCGCCAAGGTGGCCCCTGCGACGATGGTCATGTGCCCCTGCGTCGGCGGGCTCTCGCACAACGAGGCGGAGGAAATCTCCAAGGAATGGGCGACGGCCGGAGCCGATGTGCTGTTCCATGCGGTGGTGGAAACGGCGGAGATCGTCGTGTGATGGCTTATGTAGCGCCCGGAGCCCCCTCATCCGACCCTTCGGGCCACCTTCTCCCCGCTGGGGAGAAGGGATCGGTAGACGTCGCGGTCTCCCCCTTCTCCCCTCGGGGAGAAGGTGCCCGAAGGGCGGATGAGGGGGCCCCGGGCGCAACGAAAATTATCAAGCAGGATATCCGGAAGCATCGCACCAACAAGACCGACCAGGCGAGAACTCTTCGCCGCAACGAAACTGAAGAGGAATACCACCTCTGGAGCGACCTGCGCGCCCGCCGCTTGAACGGCTATACGTTTGCGAGGCAAGTTCCCCTCGGCCCATTTATAGTCGATTTCCTCTGTCGTGAAAAACAATTGATCGTCGAAGTCGACGGCTTCCAGCATGCCGATAGCGCCTCCGATCAACGCCGAACCGAATGGCTCAATGTGAATGGCTATTCCGTCCTGCGCTTCTGGAATCGGGAAATCTCGCGCGAACGCCGCTCAGTACTCGAAACGATTCTAGCGGCCTTGCAGGGCCGGATCGAGGTCAGCTCAGAACTGCCCGGCTTCTATTCGCCAGCCGAATGTGCAGACAAGAACGGGGAATAATCATGACCACAGTCATCAAAAATGGCACCATCGTCACTGCCGACCTCACTTACAAGGCTGACGTGAAAATCGACGGCGGCAAGATCATCGGGATTGGTCCGGACCTCTCGGGCGACGAGACGCTGGATGCGACCGGCTGTTACGTCATGCCGGGCGGCATCGATCCGCACACCCATCTCGAAATGCCCTTCATGGGCACCTATTCCTCCGACGATTTCGAAAGCGGCACGCGCGCCGCCCTTTCCGGCGGCACGACGATGGTGGTCGATTTCGCCCTGCCCGCCCCCGGCCAGTCGCTGCTCGAGGCGCTGACCATGTGGGACAACAAATCGACCCGCGCCAATTGCGATTATTCCTTCCACATGGCGGTCACCTGGTGGAGCGAGCAGGTCTTCAAGGAGATGGAGACCATCGTCCGCGACAAGGGCATCAACACCTTCAAGCACTTCATGGCCTACAAGGGCGCGCTGATGGTAGACGATGACGAGATGTTCGCCTCCTTCCAGCGCTGCGCCGAACTCGGCGCTCTGCCGCTGGTGCACGCCGAAAACGGCGACGTCGTCGCCTCGATGTCGGCAAAGCTGCTCGCCGAGGGCAATAACGGCCCCGAGGCGCATGCCTATTCCCGCCCGGCCGAGGTGGAAGGCGAAGCCACCAACCGCGCCATCATGATCGCCGATATGGCCGGTTGCCCGGTCTATATCGTCCACACCTCCTGCGAACAGGCACACGAGGCGATCCGCCGCGCCCGCGCCAAAGGCATGCGTGTCTATGGCGAACCGCTGATCCAGCACCTGACGCTCGACGAGAGCGAATATTCCAATCCCGACTGGGATCATGCGGCCCGCCGGGTGATGTCGCCACCCTTCCGCAACAAGCAGCATCAGGACTCGCTTTGGGCAGGCCTTGCCTCCGGGTCGCTGCAGGTGGTCGCCACCGACCATTGCGCCTTCACCACGGCGCAGAAGCGCTTCGGCGTCGGCGATTTCACCAAGATCCCGAACGGCACCGGCGGCCTCGAAGACCGCATGCCGATGCTCTGGACGCATGGCGTCAACACCGGCCGGCTGACGATGAACGAATTCGTCGCCGTCACCTCGACCAACATCGCCAAGATTCTCAACATCTATCCGAAGAAGGGCGCGATCCTTGTCGGCGCCGATGCCGACATCGTCGTCTGGGACCCGCAACGTTCCAAGACCATTTCGTCCAAGGCCCAGCAGTCGGCGATCGACTACAACGTCTTCGAAGGCAAGGAAGTAACCGGCCTGCCCCGCTACACGCTGACACGCGGCGTCGTGGCGATCGAGGAAGGCGCGATCAAGACCCGCGAGGGCCACGGCGAATTCGTCAGGCGCGAGCCGGTCACGGCTGTCAGCAAGGCGCTTTCCCAGTGGAAGGACATCACCGCGCCGCGCAAGGTGACTCGCAGCGGGATTCCGGCAAGCGGCGTATGACGATGGCGCATGACGATACGGCCATCAATCGGAGACCGCTTCCTCTATGCCAATGACCTCACGCCGGCACCAAAGCGTCCAACTCCGGCAGAAGCACGACGCTTTCCTGCTCGTTCGGATCGGTGCGCGCGATGATCGCCGTGCACGGCGTGCTGCTGAGGTTCGCCGGCAGGTGCGGCACACCGGCCGGGATATAGAAAAGTTCGCCGGCATGGACGATGACGTGATGCTCAAGTTCGTCTCCGTACCAGGTATGGGCCTCGCCGGAGAGCATGTAGATCGCCGTCTCGTGCGCCTCGTGCAGATGCGCCTTGGCGCGCACGCCAGGCGGGATCGTCAGAAGGTGCATGCAGATACCCTTGGCGCCGACCGTCTCGGCGGCGATGCCTGCGAAATAGCTGAGCCCCTGCTTGCCGTCATAGGCATGATTGGGGCGAACGATGTGGCAGGTGGGCTTTGATGTCGCGTCCATCCTCATCCTCCATGGAGTGTGTCGTCGATAAAACCGGCGGTAATGATAACATGCAAACCGCGCTCCCGCGGGGAAAACAAGACTGGTCGCATTGATGCAAGCACCCTCCGTCGTATCCGCCAAGGATCTCTGTCTCACCTACCAGGCGAATGACGGCCCGGTGCGTGCACTGAGCAATGTCAATCTCGACGTCCGCAAGGGCGATTTCGTTTCTTTCATCGGTCCATCGGGCTGCGGCAAGACCACTTTCCTGCGTGTCATCGCCGATCTCGAAAAGAGCACGTCGGGCGAGATCTCGATCAATGGCATGACGCCGGAGGAAGCCCGCAAGGCCCGTGCCTATGGCTATGTCTTCCAGGCGCCGGCGCTCTATCCCTGGCGCACCATCGAAAACAACATCGCCCTGCCGCTGGAGATCATGGGCTATTCCAGCGCCGACCGGATGAGGCGCGTCGCCGAAGCGCTCGATCTCGTCAGTCTTTCGGGCTTCGAGAAGAAATTCCCCTGGCAGCTTTCCGGCGGCATGCAGCAGCGCGCCTCGATCGCCCGCGCGCTCGCCTTCGACGCCGACCTGCTGTTGATGGACGAGCCCTTCGGCGCCCTGGACGAGATCGTGCGCGACCATCTGAACGAAGAGCTGCTGAAACTCTGGACCCGCACCAACAAGACAATCTGCTTCGTCACTCATTCCATTCCCGAGGCGGTGTATCTCTCGACCAAGATCGTGGTGATGTCTCCGCGCCCGGGCCGCGTGACCGATATCATCGACTCGACCCTGCCGGCCGAGCGCCCGCTCGACATCCGCGAAACTCCCGAGTTCCTGGAGATTGCCCACCGCGTCCGCGAAGGGCTGAGGACGGGGCACGCATGAGGAATAGGGGTTTGATTTCCGGGCTCTGCAGGCTCAACACCACATGGGAGCGAATCCCATGAAAGCCGACACCCTCAAGGACAAGATCGTCCCCGTCACCACCATCCTGCTGGCGCTCGTCGTCATCTGGTATGTCGCCGCCATCCTCATGAACGCGCCGTTCCAGCGCGACATGGACGGCCGCGCCGGCGCCACACCTTCGACCCTCGAATTCATCGGCAAGACGCTCGCCCAGCCGAAGCCGATCCTGCCGGCGCCGCATCAGGTGGCGCAGAACGTCTACGAGAACACCTTCCTGCGCAGCCTTTCGAGCAACCGCAGCCTCGTCTATCACAGCTGGGTAACGCTCTCCTCCACTCTGCTCGGCTTCGGCTTCGGCATGCTGCTCGGCATCCTTCTCGCCGTATTGATCGTCCATAACCGCGCCATGGACCGCTCGCTGATGCCCTGGCTGGTGGCGAGCCAGACCATACCGATCCTCGCCATCGCGCCGATGATCGTCATCATCTCTTATAACGTGCTGACCGGCGACAATGCCGTTGCACATCTCCTCAATCTCGATTCCGACGCCTCCCGCCTCGTCTCGAAGGCGCTGATCTCCACCTACCTCTCCTTCTTTCCGGTCGCCGTCGGCATGGTGAAGGGTCTGCGTTCGCCCGAGATCATGCATCTCGACCTGATGCGCACCTACTATGCCAGCCCGATGCAGACCTTCTGGAAGCTGCGCGTTCCCGCGTCGATCCCTTTCCTCTTCACCTCGATGAAGGTTGCGATCGCCGCCAGCCTCGTCGGCGCCATCGTCGGGGAGTTGCCGACGGGTGCTGTCGCCGGCATCGGCTCGAAGCTGCTCGCCGGCTCCTATTACAGCCAGACCATCGATATCTGGGCGGCGCTTGTCGCCGGATCGCTGCTGGCCGGCATCCTGGTTGCGATTGTCGGCGTTGCGGCGAAAATCGTCGATCGCGCCATGGGCGGGAGGCCGGCATGAGACATCTGACCTTCTCCTGGCAAGGCGTGGTTGCTCTCCTCCTCTGCATCGGGGCACTGACGGCCCTGCCGCTCCTGGCCGAGGGCGCGACGCGACCCCTCACCGACGGCACGGCAAGCCTCATCTTCATCGTCGTCATCGCGGCTGCCCTGCTGTCCCTAGCGCCGCAACCGCCGGCCTATCGAGCCACCGTGCTGTTTATCGGCGCGCATGGCGCCGCCTGGATGCTGCTTTCCGCTCTTTCCGGCAACGAGGGCGCAGGGACGCGGGCTTTCTTCCTGCTGCTCTTCGCCTGCTGGCTGCTTGCCTGGCGATGCGTCACCGAGCTGTCGAAACTGCAGCCCGTCACCACTTTCGGCAAGTCGACACTGCAGCTGCTGATCCCGGCGATCTTCGGCGCCTGGATCCTCATTCTCTGGGAGGCGGTCACGCGTGGCGCCGGCGTTCCCTTCATCCTGCTGCCGCCACCGAGCGCCATCGGCGCGCGGTTCATGGCGTCGCTGCCGATCCTCGGCGCGGACGTCAGGCAGACGATCTTCAAGGCGGTGCTGATCGGTTATATCGTCGGCTGCCTCAGTGGCTTCGTCGTCGCGGTGCTCGCCGACCGCATCGCCTTCTTGCGCCGCGGCCTTCTGCCGATCGGCAACATGGTTTCGGCCCTGCCGATCATCGGCGTCGCCCCTGTCATGGTCATGTGGTTCGGCTTCGACTGGCCGTCGAAGGCCGCCGTCGTCATCATCATGACCTTCTTCCCGATGCTGGTGAATACCGTCGCCGGCCTTGCCGCCTCCGGCAGCATGGAGCGCGACCTGATGCGCACCTATGCCTCAGGCTATTGGCAGACGCTGCTGAAGCTCAGGCTTCCAGCGGCAATGCCCTTCATTTTCAACGCACTGAAGATCAACTCGACGCTGGCGCTGATTGGTGCCATCGTTGCGGAATTCTTCGGAACGCCGATCGTCGGCATGGGCTTCCGCATCTCCACCGAGATCGGCCGCATGAATGTCGACATGGTCTGGGCGGAAATCGCCGTCGCGGCGCTGGCCGGCTCGATCTTCTATGGCATCATCGCCCTGACCGAACGGGCGGTGACGTTCTGGCATCCGTCTATCCGTGGTGGCTAGGCGCGCACGGACTCCAGAAACGGGTCCGGGCATAACTTCAGAGGGTAAGGATAAGAAAATGAGAAAGTTGATGGTTGCAATGATGGCGAGCGCGATGTCGCTTGCATCGGCCCATGCCATGGCCGCCGACAAGGTGGTGCTGCAGCTGAAATGGGTCACGCAGAGCCAGTTCGGCGGTTACTACGTCGCAAAGGACAAGGGCTTCTATAAGGAAGAAGGCCTCGACGTCGACATCAAGCCAGGCGGCCCCGATATCGCCCCCGAGCAGGTGATCGCCGGCGGCGGCGCCGATGTCATCGTCGACTGGATGGGCGGCGCCCTGGTTGCCCGCGAAAAGGGCGTTCCGCTCGTCAACATCGCCCAGCCCTACCAGAAGGCTGGCCTGGAAATGGTCTGCCGCAAGGACGGCCCGATCAAGACCGAAGCCGACTTCAAGGGCCACACGCTCGGCGTCTGGTTCTTCGGCAACGAGTATCCCTTCTTCGCCTGGATGAACAAGCTCGGCCTATCCACAGAAGGCGGTCCGAACGGCGTCACCGTGCTGAAGCAGAGCTTCGATGTGCAGCCGCTTGTCCAAAAGCAGGCCGACTGCATCTCCGTCATGACCTATAACGAATACTGGCAGGCGATCGATGCCGGCTTCAAGCCGGAAGAACTGACGGTCTTCAATTACACTGAAATGGGCAACGACCTTCTTGAAGACGGCCTCTATGCCATGGAAGACAAGCTGAAGGACCCGGCCTTCAAGGAGAAGATGGTCAAGTTCGTCCGCGCTTCGATGAAGGGCTGGAAATATGCCACCGAGAATCCCGACGAAGCCGCCGAGATCGTCATGGACAATGGCGGCCAGGACGACAACCATCAGAAGCGCATGATGGGTGAAGTCGCCAAGCTGGTCGGCGACAGCTCCGGCAAGCTGGATGAGGCGCTCTATGCCCGCACGGCAAAGGCGCTGCTCGACCAGAAGATCATCAGCAAGGAGCCATCAGGCGCCTGGACGCACGACATCACCGACGCCGCTTCCAAGTAGTTTCGGCAAGATGCTAAGCGAAACGCGCGGGGAGTTTTCCCGCGCGTTTTATCTTTTTCTAAAGCGCGTCGCGATCTTTCAATTTCGCTTGTTGCGCTTTAGGTCTTTGTTTTTACGCATGTCGATATCGCAAAACCGCTGCACAGTTTTGCGCGACATGCGCTAAAGCATGATGCCGAAAAGTGTACGCGGGTTTCGGACGACATCGTGCTCTATTTATTTGATTTGGATGGTGATTCAGATTTGAGGCCGGTCGGCCTAAATCATCAGCAGCCAGCAACCGAAAAAAATCCCTTGCAACTGTCGCATTTATCGGGCGTCAAACGTCTTAGAGATAGAGGCGCGATCAATCTTCGTAATGTTGACATAACCTTGCGGTGATTGATTGACGTCAGAATGGTAATTATTATCGCCTAATGGGGAATTGTTTTCTGCCGGACTTGTAGATCGAGCAAATCGATACCACCTACAAGCCGAATTTGCCGACGAGGGATGAAGACGGCAAAGGATCGGCGGATACCTCTGAGAATGCAGGAAGGGCAGTGGCCTGATCGCGCGCTGAGTGGCAGACGCTCGAGTTCGGCCAACCTTATCATAAGATTGGACGAAGACGCATGGCACGCAAGCCGAATGGAATTCTAGGCGCCTTTACTCTTTTTGCAGCGGTACTTGCTGCATCCACCGCATTATCGCAGGAAGCGCCGGTCGCAAAACCGCAGCAGAACCTGCCGGCGATCGTCGTCACCACGGCGGTGAACCGCACCCTCGTCGACCGTGTCATCGGCACCGGAACGGTCAAGCCCGTCGAGGAAGTCTATATCCAGCCGCAGGTCGAAGGCCTCTCGATTCGCACGCTGAAAGCCGACGTCGGCGACAAGGTTCAGGCGGAAAGCACGCTGGCGACGCTCAACGATGACGCACTGGTCTTGGAAAAGAGCCAGATGATGGCGACGAAGGCCAAGGGCGAGGCAAGCCTCGCCCAGCTGCGCGCCCAGCTCATCGAGGCGCAGGCCAATGCCGAACAGGCAAGGCAGCAGCAGGCCCGCGCCCAGGAAATGGGCAAGAAGGGCACCGTTTCCACCGCCCAGGTCGAACAGGCCGATGCGACTGCCGCCGCAGCCAATGCCCGCGTCGTCTCCGCCGAACAGGCGATCGAGGTCTCCGAAGCGGATCTCAAGGTCTTCGACAGCCAGATCGCCGATGCAGATTTGAAGCTGGCGCGCACCGATGTGAAGACGCCGGTCGCCGGCACGGTCTCGGCAAAGAACGCCAAGGTCGGCGCCATTGCCGCCGGCAATGGCGATCCGCTGTTCACCATCATCCGGGACGGCGATATCGAGCTTGTCGCTGAGGTCGCCGAAAGCGATGTTGTCAGGATCATGGCCGGCCAAAAGGCAACGATTTCGCTTTCCGGTAGCCGCGACAAGCTTTCCGGCGCCGTGCGCCTGGTTTCGCCCACTGTCGATCCGGTTACCCGCCTTGGCCTCGTCCATATCTCCATCGATGATGACAGCAAGGCGCGTTCCGGCATGTATGGCAGCGCCGAGATCATCGTGCGCGAGACTGAAGGCGTAGCGCTTCCCCTGACCGCGGTACTCACCGGCAACGAAGGTTCCTCTGCCCGCAAAGTCGAGGACGGCGTGGTGAAATTCGCCAAGATCGAGACCGGCATCCAGGACGGCGCCTATGTCGAGGTCATCAATGGATTGAAGACCGGCGACGAGGTCGTGGCCAAGGCGGGCGCTTACGTCCGCGACGGCGACCACATCACGCCGGTGCGTGAACAGCTCCCGGCTTCCAACTAAAGAGACCATCCGATGAATTTTTCAGCCTGGTCCATTCGAAATCCCATTGCGCCGCTGCTGGCCTTCTGCCTGCTGGTGTTCATCGGCATGCAGTCCTTTAATTCGCTGCCGATCACGCGTTTTCCAAATATCGACGTGCCGCTCGTCTCGATCAGCGTGACGCAGAGCGGCGCTTCGCCGGCTGAACTCGAAATGCAGGTGACGAAGGAGATCGAAGACGCGGTCGCCTCCATCACCGGTATCGACGAAATCCAGTCGACGGTGACCGACGGCAGCTCGCAAACCAACGTCATGTTCCGGATGGAAGTGCCGACCGAACAGGCCGTACAGGACACCAAGGATGCGATCGACCGCATCCGCAGCGATCTGCCGGCGACGGCCGAAGCACCGATCGTCTCCAAGGTCGATGTCGAGGGACAGGCGATCCAGACCTTCGCCGTTTCCTCGCCTGCCATGTCGCTGGAAGAACTTTCCTGGTTCGTCGACGATACAATCAAGCGTTCACTGCAGGGCCAGGCCGGCATCGGCCGTGTCGACCGTTACGGCGGTGCAGAGCGCGAAGTACGCATCGAACTCACCCCTGACAAGCTCAATGCCTACGGCATCACCGCTGCGAGCGTGAACCAGCAGCTGCGCGGCACCAACATCGACCTCGGCTCAGGCCGTGGCCAGGTGGCGGGCAGCGAACAGGCGATCCGTGTTCTCGGCGACGCCCGCAACGTCGCCGACCTCGCCAACACGACGATCGGCCTGCCGAACGGCCGTTTCGTCAAACTGTCCGATCTCGGCGTCATCAAGGACACCTATGAGGAGCCGAAATCCTTCTCGCGCTTCAACGATACGCCGGTCGTTACCTTCGGCGTTTTCCGCTCCAAGGGCGCCAGTGAGGTCAGCGTCGCCGAAACCGTGGCGCAGAACCTCGACAAGGTGCGGGCCGAAAACCCCAATGTGAAGATCGAACTGATCGACGATTCGGTCTATTTCACCTACGGCAACTATGAAGCCGCCATTCATACGCTCCTTGAAGGTGCGCTGCTCGCCGTCATCGTCGTCCTCCTGTTCCTCAGGAACTGGCGTGCGACCCTGATCTCTGCAATCGCCCTTCCGCTGTCTGCGATCCCAACCTTCTGGGTCATGGACATGATGGGCTTCTCACTGAACCTCGTCAGCTTCCTCGCTCTGACGCTGGCCACCGGTATCCTTGTCGACGATGCGATCGTCGAAATCGAAAACATTGCCCGCCACATCAAGATGGGCAAAACGCCCTATCGAGCGGCGATCGAGGCGGCTGACGAAATCGGCCTTGCCGTCATCGCCACCACCTTCACCATCATCGCCGTTTTCGTGCCTGTTTCCTTCATGCCGGGCATTCCGGGCCAGTACTTCATCCAGTTCGGTCTGACCGTCGCCTTCTCCGTCTTCTTCTCGCTGATGGTTGCGCGACTGATCACCCCGATGATGGCCGCCTATCTGATGCGCGCCGAAGACGGCATGGAAGACCATCACGACAATGACGGCCTGCTGATGCGGGGATACACGCGTCTCATACGTGGCACGACTGGACGCTGGTACACGCGGTATGCGACGCTGATTGTCGCGTTCGCCTTCCTGGTCGGCTCCGTTTTGTTGCTGATGCAGGTTCCCGGCAGCTTCCTGCCGCCGGAAGACGCCTCACGCATCGTTCTCTCCGTCGAGTTGCCGCCCAATGCGCGCCTTGACGACACCGAGAAGACGACGGATGCGATCTATGACAGGGTCAAGGACATCAACGGCGTCGAAAGCGTCTTCGTCCTCGGCGGCGCGTCGCCGAAGGGTGATCTCGAACTGCGCCGTGCGACCATCACGCTGGCACTCGACAAGCTCGACCAATCGCTGGTCAAGAAGATGGTCAACGACGTGCTCGGCCATATCCCCGTCATTGGCCCGAAACTGCCGAAGGTGGAGGTCCACGGCCGTGAACGCCCGCAATGGGATATCGAAAAGGAAGTCTTCGCCAAGCTGCGCGATATCCCCGACGTCCGGATCCTGAAGCTCAATGACCGCGGCGAACGCGACCTCTCCTTCAACTTCCTTTCCAAGAACGACAAGGACCTGAACGACGCCGTAGGCATTCTGGAATCCAAGCTGCGCGCCGATCCGCTGCTTGCCAATGTCAGCGCCGACGGCTCCCTGCCCCGTCCGGAGCTGCAGGTTCACCCTCGCATGGATGAGGCTGCCCGCCTCGGCATTACGCCGCAGCAGATCTCCGAGACGATCCGCGTCGCCACCATCGGCGATGTCGATGCCGCCCTTGCCAAGATCTCGCTCGACGATCGCCAGATCCCGATCCGCGTTCAGGCCGCACTCGACATGCGTCGCGATCTCGCGGCCATCCGGACATTGAAGATCCAGACCGCCAGCGGCGGCACCGTTCCGCTCGCGAGCGTCGCCAATATCGACTATTCGGAAGGCGTAAGCTCGATCAAGCGTAACAACCGCAACCGCGTCGTCTCGATCGGCTCCGACCTGCCGCAGGGCGTAGCACTCGACACGGCTTCGGCCCGCTTCCGTCAGATCGTCAACGACGCCAATATCCCGGCCACGGTGCACCTTGCCGAAAGCGGCGACACCAAGGTGCAGACCGAGATGCAGCAGAGTTTCGTCAACGCCATGTTGATGGGCCTGCTGCTGGTGCTGACGGTGCTGATCCTGCTCTTCAAGGACGTGATCCAGCCCTTCACCATCCTGTTCTCACTGCCGCTCGCCATTGGCGGCGTCGCAGCCGGCCTGATCCTCACCAGCAATCCGCTGTCGATGCCTGTCATGATTGGCATCCTCATGCTGATGGGTGTCGTCACCAAGAACGCCATCCTGCTGGTCGATTTCGCGATCGAGATGCGCCATCAGGGCATGCCTCGTGTCGAGGCCATGGTCGAAGCCGGCCGCAAGCGCGCCCGGCCGATCATCATGACCTCGATCGCCATGTCGGCGGGCATGCTGCCTTCCGCGCTTGGTGTCGGCGAAGGCGGCTCGTTCCGCGCGCCGATGGCAATTGCAGTGATCGGCGGCATCATCGTTTCGACCGTACTCTCGCTCGTCGTCGTGCCCTCCTTCTTCCTGATCATGGACGACCTGTCCCGCCTGCTCGGCTGGGCTTTCGGCCGCCTGGTCGGCAGGAAGGACGAGGAGGCGCTGCCGCTGTCGCGCGAGGATCTCACCCGCGTCACCCGCGAGAACCGCAGCGAAATCGACTCGCTGGAGGAGCGTCTGACCGCAATCGAAAAGCCGGAAGGCAAGCGCAAGAGCGCCAAGGGCAACGACACCAACGTGCTGCGCCTGCCGCCCTTCGCGGCGGAATAGGCAAAGCCCAGGAAATGAACGGGCCGGGAGCGATCTCCCGGCCCGTTTCGTTTTTGCTGTTCACTTCTGGCGATTGACCGAAATCAAATCCACCGCCATCTCCTTCCCGTATTTTGCCCGGCATGCACATGGAATTGGAAAGACCGGCCATATCAGGAGACCGGGAGATGAACAGGACGCTGACATTCAACGGCCAAGAGGCCGCTGTGCTCGCCAAGGCCGCCCTCATGGCCGGGCTCGACCACAACGAGGCTGAAGCCCTGCGCGCCTGCGCCACCGTTCGCCTCTGCGACCCGCATGACGTTCTCATCGAGGAGGCCGACAAGGCGGCCTATTTCTATTGCGTGCTGAGCGGTTATGTCAGGCTCTATCGTCGCAACGGCGATGGCAGGCAGGCCGATATCCGCATCTGCGAGCCCGGCGACAGCTTCGCGGAATGCCTGATCCACGCCGACGAAACCTATCACTACGGCGCGCAAGCAATGGATCATACCGTGCTGGCGTGCTTTGATATCGCAAAGGTTCGGCTGTTGCTGGAGGAGCGGCCGCGGATCGGCAAGGCGATCACGCGCAGCCTGTCACTGCATCTGATCTCGATGATGGAATGCCTGGCAAGCGACCGCATGCAGACCGCGCCGCAGCGCGTGGCGCATTATCTGCTGACCCACTGCGCCGAGAACGGTGCGGCCGCTTCGCTGCGGCTGCCCTTTCCGAAAAACCTGCTCGCCCGCAAGCTTGGCCTCGCACCGGAGGCGCTCTCGCGCGCCTTCTCGACGCTGAAGACGAAAGGTGTCACGGTGCGCGGCCGGGCGATCGCCATCAGCGACGTCAACCTGCTCCGACGGATCTAACCGTCAGAGCATGATGCCGAAAAGTGTGAGCGGTTTTCGGACGATATCATCCTCTAATTCTTCGACTTTGATCCGGCCTAAAATCTGGATCTAGAGACCGCCCTGCTCCCTGAGGAAGCTGACGATCGAGCTGACACCGTCGCCGCGCTTCATGTCGGAGAAGACGAAGGGGCGCGAAGCGCGCATGCGCGTCGCATCCCGGTCCATCACCTCGAGATCGGCGCCGACATAAGGCGCCAGATCCTTCTTGTTGATGACGAGCAGGTCCGACCGGGTGATACCAGGCCCGCCCTTGCGCGGGATTTCCTCGCCCTGGCAAACGGAAATGACATAGATGGTGATATCGGCAAGATCGGGCGAAAAGGTCGCCGCCAGATTGTCGCCGCCGGATTCGATGAAGACGACGTCGAGATCGGGAATCCGCTGGTTCAGGCCGGCGATCGCCTGCAAATTGATCGTCGCATCCTCGCGAATGGCTGTATGCGGGCAGCCGCCCGTTTCGACACCGACGATGCGGTCCGAAGGCAATGCCTGCATCCGCACCAGCGCCTCGGCATCCTCTGTCGTGTAGATATCGTTGGTGACGACGGCGACAGAATAGTCGTCGCGCATCGCCTTGCAGAGCTTTTCGGTCAGCGCCGTCTTGCCCGAGCCGACCGGCCCGCCGATGCCGACACGCAAAGGTCCGTTTCTTGATTTCATATGCCTTACTCCAATCGAACCTTGATGATAGCGAAGCCGCCCGCCGGCGCCACCGTCAAATGACGCAGCCACAGCGATAATTTCAGACAATCACGAACGGAACAGCCGCGTCGCCTGCGTCTCGTGGCGCAGGCTGGCAATATCGGCCTGCACCGTCGCCGAACCCAGATCGTCAAGCGCCGAGGCTGCCGCCCGCCGGGCGACCTCCGCGATATGGTCTTCCAGACCGGCAAGAACGGCGAGGCCATCCCTTTGCCCGGCGACACCGAGGCGGATGCCGGATGAAACCGCTTGTGAGACATAGGCATGCAGAAAGGCGGCGAGCGCCTTCTCGGGCATTATGCCATGGGCGCCTGTAACCGCCCCGACCGCAATGGGATAAGCGACCTTGTCAGGTAGCCGCTCGAACACCCCGTCCGGCCAGGCCCGCGCCGCTGCGAGGAAAGCCTCGCCGAGCAGCATCGTTTCCTGATGCCGCTCGCGTGATCCGGCCAGCGCCTCGGCGAGTGCAGCGACTTCGGCAAGGCGTGCGGGCTGTGCCTGTTGCCTATGGCTTTCGGCCAGAAGCACCGCATCGTTCCAGGCCGAACCATTGCCGACCAGCGTGCCGATCCAGGCCGCAAGCGAGGCCGCATCCGTAACGAGCCCGTCGGCCACCGCCCGCTCCAGCCCGCCCGAATAGGCAAAGCCTCCGATCGGAAAGGCTGGTGACAGCCATGCCGTCAGGCGCAGCAATGCCTGCAGCTCGCGATCCCTGGTCATCAAGGCTCAGTCGTGCTTGTGGTCATGATCATGACCGCGATCGTGGCGGTGCTCATGCTCATGCTCATAGCCATGTTCGTGATCATGGTCATGGCTGTGACTATGATCATGCCCGTGGTCATGCCCGTGGTCATGCCCGTGGTCATGATTGTGATCGTGATCATGCCCATGCGAATGCCCGCCTTGAGAATGATAGGCGCCCCGCGCCGGCTGGAACGGCTCGTCGATCTCGAGGACGACGGCGCCGAGGCCCTGCAGCATGGTGCGGATGACATGATCGCGGAGGATGACGATGCGGTCTTCCTCGATCTGAGCGGCAAGATGCCGGTTGCCGAGATGCCAGGCGAGCTCGACCAGATGGGTGCGGTCGCGACCGCGGATTTCGAAAAGTTTCTCGTCGGCGGCGAGGATCTCGATCAGTTCGCCGTCGTCGCGCACCAGCAGGTCGCCATTGGCGAAAAGCACCGGATCCTTGAGATCGAGCATGACCATCTCGCCATTTTCCAGATGCAGCAGCTTGCGGCGCAGATGGCGCAGATCATGCGGCAGCTTGACCTGGGCGATCGGGTGGGAGGAAGGGGTTCCGGCGGGAAGATAGGAGGTGACGCGCTGCATGACATGTCCGTTTTGCTGAGAGGACGACCATGCAAAATAGCTCTTCCCGATGCAAGCACCAATGGCCTTTCGTCCGGCTTGGGCTTTTATATTCCGTAAGCCTGCATCACATTGTCGCTCTCCGGGCCTCTGTTCTCGCCATCAACGCCGTTATCGACGAGCCCGTGCCAGGCGTGATGAAGGCCTTCCCGTTCGTGTACGACGCGATTGCGCCCGAGCGCCTTGGCGAGATAGAGCGCCCGGTCGGCGGAGGCATAGACCGCCTGCTTGTTACGCCCGGCGACGAGATCGGCAACACCGCCGGAAACGGTGATGCGGATCTCGTGCCCCTCGGCCTTGATGGCGCCGCTAGCAATCCGAGCCCGGACACCCTCGATCCGCTCAATCCGCGCCTCAAGAGGTTCGCCGGAGACAATGACGCCGAACTCCTCGCCACCCAGGCGTGCGACGACGGACATCTCATCGAAGGCGGATGTCAGCATGGCCGAAACTGCGATGATGACGGCATCGCCGCAACCGTGGCCAAAGCGGTCGTTGATCGCCTTGAAACGGTCGACATCGAAAATCACCAGCGACGCGTTGCTATCGACGTTATCGAGCGCCTCAGTAAAGGCACGCCGGTTGAGCAGTCCCGAAAGCGTATCCGTGCGGCTCAGCTTTTCGAATTCCGCCCGCGAGAGCGCAAGATCGCGCATGGCAAAGCCGGCAAACAGCGACAGCATGCCGGAAACCGTGCCGCCGATCAGCCAGGAAAAGATCGCGCTGAAGCCAATTGCGTGTGCGAGCGTCACCGGCAAAAGTCCGAGAAGATCAAGCGACGGCATCGTCAGCGCAATAATGACGCCGGAGAGAATGACGGCAAGAAAGCTCATCTTCAGGGCGAAGACATAGACGTTCCTGCGGTATTGAAGATCGCCAAAATCGGCCTGCAGCGAAATCCAGTTTCTCATGAGAATCAACCTTCTTGCCCGGCGTTTCAAGGCATTGATAAGAGCCCAATTGCTGCGGGGTTCTTAATCAACTCGTTAAAATTCGAGCCACTTTGGACGATTCGGTGGACAGAATTTTTCTAGCAATGGATGCAGCTTTCCAATCCCTGAATCGAACACTATCGAAATACAGTTAAACTATTGATATTAAAAGGATTTATCAAATTGTGCGGTGCCGTTGTTCCAGAATGGTTTAGCTGGGGAAAACAGCGATTTTTTCACCGATTTTTACAACCGGATGGAGAGTGCTGTTCACAATTCACTTTAAGAGCGGGATGGCCCGACGGTTGCTTCAATTGTAGACAGCAACAGACAATCGCAATGCTTGTGGAAACGGGTTCCATAAGCCGGTTCGAAGCCCGGCCGAGCGGAGGGCAGCGGCAGTCCAGGTATTGCAGCCGAAGAGCGCATTGAAGTATCCCTTGGCCTCGAAGAACCGGTCGATCTCGCCGTAGCCCGCATCCGGGATCGGCACGACCGCGCCCGCGTCGCGCACGAAACTGTCCGAGATAAAGTCGCGCAGCCGCATCAATTGATCGTCACTGACATTGAATGCCGCGACGTTGGACTGCGGCTCGGTGATATGACCGGCAAGGTCCACATGCAGCACTGAACGGTCGATCGTCAGCGCGCGCAGCACCGGCAGTGCTTTCAGTTCCGCCCATGTGGGCGTTTCCAGATAGAAAGCACGACCGCCCCAGCCGATAATGAGCCACTCCGCATTCGGATGGACGAGCGGAAAATCGGTATTACCGAGGAAGGAAAAGGCAGCCCGCGTCTCCTCGTCGAGCGGAATGGCAATATCGGTATGGATTGGTCCCGACAGCAGAAGAATCCGATGTGTCACTGCGACGGACGACGCCTTGACCGGCGCAATCAGCGGCCGGGGAATGAAGGTTCCGCGGGCCACCAAAAGCACAAGCAGGAATACGATCCGCAACAACCAGCGGATACCTGTCCTCATCGGAACCGCCCGTTGCACATCGGACGTGGGTCTAGAACAGGAAATAGCGCTGCGCCATCGGCAGCACCGTCGCCGGCTCGCAAGTCAGCAATTCCCCGTTCGCCCTGACCTCATAGGTTTCCGGATCGACCTCGATCTCGGGTGTAAGGTCGTTGTGGATCATCGATGCCTTGGAGATGCCGCCGCGTGTATTCTTCACCGCGACCAGTTCCTTGGCGACGCCGAGCCGGCCCTTCAGGCCGGCATCGAGCGACGCCTGGCTGACGAAGGTGACGGAGGAATTGGTGAGGCTCTTGCCGTAGGAGGCAAACATCGGCCGGTAGTGCACCGGTTGCGGCGTCGGGATCGAAGCGTTTGGATCACCCATCGGCGCGGCCGCGATCGAGCCCCCGAGCAGCACCATGTCGGGCTTCACGCCGAAGAAGGCCGGATTCCACAGCACGAGGTCGGCACGTTTGCCGACTTCGACCGAGCCGATCTCACGGCTGAGGCCATGGGCGATCGCCGGGTTGATCGTGTATTTGGCGATATAGCGGCGGACGCGGAAATTGTCGTTGTCACCCTTCTCCTCCTTCAGCCGGCCGCGCTGACGCTTCATCTTGTCGGCCGTCTGCCAGGTGCGGATCGCCACTTCGCCGACGCGGCCCATCGCCTGGCTGTCGGACGAAATGATCGAGAAGGCGCCGATATCGTGCAGAATATCTTCGGCAGCGATTGTTTCCTTGCGGATGCGGCTTTCGGCAAAGGCGATGTCTTCGGGAATCGACGGCGACAGATGGTGGCAGACCATCAGCATGTCGAGATGCTCGGCGATCGTATTGACCGTATAGGGCCGTGTTGGATTGGTCGACGACGGAATGACGTTTGGCTGGCCGCAGATCTTGATGATGTCAGGCGCGTGGCCGCCGCCCGCCCCTTCCGTGTGGAAGGCATGGATGGTGCGGCCCTTGATGGCGCCGATCGTATCCTCGACGAAACCGCTTTCGTTCAGCGTATCCGTGTGGATCATCACCTGCACGTCGTATTCGTCGGCAACCGACAGGCAGCAGTCGATGGCGCCTGGCGTCGTGCCCCAATCCTCGTGCAGTTTCAGCGAGGTGGCGCCGGCCAGCACCATTTCGGTCAGCGCCCCCGGCAGCGAGGCATTGCCCTTGCCGGCAAAGGCAAGGTTCATCGGAAAGGCGTCGGCCGCCTCGATCATGCGCGCGAGATGCCAGGGACCGGGCGTGCAGGTGGTGGCAAGCGTGCCGTGCGCCGGTCCCGTGCCGCCGCCGAGCATGCAGGTCATGCCGCTCATCAGCGCTTCCTCGATCTGCTGCGGCGCGATGAAATGGATATGGCTGTCCATCCCGCCGGCGGTGATAATTTTGCCTTCGGCGGCGATCGCCTCCGTGCCCGGGCCGACGATGATATTGACGCCAGGCTGCATGTCGGGATTGCCCGCCTTGCCGATCGCAACGATGCGCCCGTCCTTGAGCCCGATATCGGCTTTGTAGATGCCCGAATGATCAACGATCACCGCATTGGTGATGACCGTGTCGACCGCGCCATCCGCCCGCGTCACCTGGCTCTGGCCCATGCCGTCGCGGATCACCTTGCCGCCGCCGAACTTCACCTCCTCGCCATAGGTGGTGAAATCCTTCTCGATCTCGATAAAAAGCTCCGTATCGGCAAGGCGCACCTTGTCGCCGGTGGTCGGTCCGAACATGCCGGCATAGGCGGCGCGCGAGATCTTATAGGGCATCCATCAGGCTCCTTGGGAGGAAGAAACAGGTGTTTCTCCGCCAAGCCGTGTGAGGCGGCCGGCGGCAATATAACTATCGACAAGCTGTCGTTCGGCCGCAAATGGGTGCCATTCCCAGCCGGCGTGACCGAAGCCGGCAAGTACCACCTCGGCCTCGGCATATGTGTTCAAAACCTCGGCAATGACGATCATGCCACTGCTCGGCACGACATAGGGCGCCGGAGCAAGGGCCGAAAGCGAGGCATCGACGGCCTCGTGAACCGATTTGCCGATGACGATGTGCGCCTTGTCGGTGTCGACGCAGAAGGCGCTGAACTCATCGGTGTAGTCGTCGCAGAAATCGTCGAGTTCCGGATGCGAGACGGCAAGCGGCGCCCGCATCGCCGCGAATTTTTCCGGGTCGCGCACGCTCCAGATTTCGCGAGCCGAAACGACGCCGGGATGAGCGCGCCACTCAAGCGAACCGAGCATCGCCTTCGCCGGCCGGCCGGTATTGCAGACTGCGACGGCATCCGTGCGCCGGCCGCCGGTGACATAGGAGCGGCAATCGTTGAAGCGGACGACGAAATCGGCGGCATCGATGATGCCTGCCTCTGCCTCCGCGATCTCACCATTGCCGACGATCATGATCTTCCTGATCACCTTAATTGCTCATCGTGTCTTCGAGCTCTTTCAGCTCTTTTGTACGTTTGTCCGTGATGTTGGCGAGACATCCGGCGACCAGCATCGGCTCCATCGTGCCGCCGCGGGCCTGAAAGCCGAAGGCGTCGCATTCGGCGTCCCGATAATCGATCCAGGCGCGCTGCGCCTTGACCAGCGCCTGCTCTGCGCCCTTCATATCGCCGTCGAGATCCTTGTCGATCGACACCATGGCGGCCCGGGTCTTCTTGTATTGCGCATTGAGCGCCTTGTCGGCGGCCTCATGGCGCGCCGCCTCGCAGCCAGTCATGTCCGATTGCGTCTTGGGATTGTTGCAATCGATATCCTGAGCGGAGGCAGCACCTGCCGTCAGCAGCATCGCCGCCCCGACGAGGCAGACATTCAAACGCATGCATTCCTCCAGCCTATTGTTCTTAAAGCTTACCCATCACCAGCTGACGGAAGCCATAGACCTCGCGCTTGCCGGAAAGTGGGATCAGCGTCACCGAGCGCGTTTGCCCCGGCTCGAAGCGCACGGCCGTTCCCGCCGGAATATCGAGCCGCTTGCCATGCGCCGCCGCGCGATCGAAGGAAAGCCCGGCATTGGTCTCGGCGAAATGATAGTGGCTGCCGACCTGCACCGGTCGGTCGCCTGTATTGGAAACCTCCAGCGTCACCGTCTGCGCGCCGGCATTCAGTTCGATGTCGCCGCTTGCGGCAATGATCTCACCTGGAATCATCTCGTCCTCCTTAAGCCGCCTTGGGCGCACAGCCCTCGGCCTTCAGCACACGCTTCCTCGAAGCCGGATTTTTAGCAAGCATGGCCGCCGGCCGAATAGGTCTCGCGACGAGATTACCGCCGCAGTTCGGGCAGACACCCTTCAACACACCGTCCACGCAATCCGCGCAGAAAGTGCATTCATAGGTGCAGATCCGTGCCTCAGTGCTATCAGGCAGCAGATCTTTGTCGCAGCATTCGCAATTGGGCCTGAGCTCGAGCATTCCTATCTCCTCACCGGATCGGCTCGTGCACGGTGACGAGCTTGGTTCCATCCGGGAACGTCGCCTCCACCTGCACGTCGTGGATCATCTCGGCAACACCCTCCATCACCTGGGAGCGGCCGATCACATGGGCGCCGGCTTCCATCAGCTCGGCAACCGGGCGACCGTCGCGAGCGCCTTCGACGACGAAATCGCTGATCAACGCGATCGCTTCGGGATAGTTCAGCTTGACGCCGCGCTCCAGCCGCCGGCGTGCCACCATCGCCGCCATTGATATCAACAGCTTGTCTTTTTCTCTCGGAGTGAGGTTCATTGCTTGCCCATCTGCTTCATGCCTGGAACAGGATGATCCTGTTCTACATTAAAGAGTTAGAGTATGACGTCGCCCGAAAACCGCTCACACTTTTCGGCATCATGCTCTAGATTCATAGATTCCAGACTTTCGGCACAGGCGCACCATTTCGCAAGGCGGAAATGACCGGGATCAGGATTTTTCTGAGTGAGAAGCCGTCGGCTGCTGCAAGGCGAACAACGAGCTTGCCGTCCCAGGCGCTTGCACCGCCCATCGATCCTTCGACGAGCGGCCGGACTTTGCCAAGATAGGCTTCCGAAAGCGGCCCGGCATAAAGCAGCGTCGCAAACGCCACCTGCCCGCCGAGCACGGCCTGGCGCGCGGCAAGGGCCGCTACGCCGTCGGACAACCTCAGTTCTTCGGCATGGATCAACCGCCCCGAGCGGCGGATGCGCCAGCGGTCGCGAAACAACCCGGTCTCCACCGTCTCACCCATTGCCTTGCGGCCGAGCAGCACGGCTTCGACGGCCAGAAATTCGGAGTCTTCGTCAAGATCGACATCCAAGCGGCGGGAAAGCGCTGCTCGGTCGAAGAGGATCGTTTCCTGCGGCAGCCAGTCGACACGGGCTTGAGCTCCAACCTTGATGCTGGTCGTCACCTCGGCGGTACCGGCCGATGCCTTGTAGATCTTCTCGCAAGCCTGGGTGGTAACGTCGATGCGCGTGCCGGCGCCGGCATCAACGCTCCAGTCCATCCGGTCGCCGCCCGTCAGTCCGCCTGCTGTGTTGATGATGACTGCTTCCATCGAGGCATCGAAGGTATCCGGCAGGCGGATCTTCGCCGCCCCTTCCTGATAGAGTTCACGAATGCGCGTGCGGCCATCGAACAGCTTCGCCGCCAGATGCCCGCGCCCTTCCGCTCTCTGCGGTCTCGTACTCGCCGCCACGGTCGTCATATCGTCCCTTTCGGTCGCGCCACCGTTTTCATTCAATCGCGCGGATGACGGAAAGCAAGCAATTCCTATGCCGTCTGGAGCAGACCAGCAGAGGCAGAGGAAGATTTTCCAGGCTCCGTGTCCCTTGCTGCAAAATGCGGCATTTGCCGGTCAGACAGTCAGATGGCGGCGGGCCTCCGGTGTATCCAGCGTTTCGGCAAGCCCTTCATGGACGATCTCGCCGCGATCCATGATGTAGACGTAGTCGGCGAGCTCTCGACAGAAATCCAGATATTGTTCGACGAGAAGGATCGCCATGCCGGTGGAGTCACGCAAGTAGCGGATCGCCCGGCCGATGTCCTTGATAATCGAGGGCTGAATGCCCTCGGTCGGTTCGTCGAGCACGAGAATCCTAGGCCGCGTCACCATGGCGCGCCCAATCGCCAACTGCTGCTGCTGCCCGCCGGAAAGATCGCCGCCGCGACGTGACAACATCGACTTCAGCACCGGGAAGAGACTGAAGATATCATCGGGGATGTTGCGGTCGCGGCGGCCAAGCGGGGCAAAGCCGGTTTCGAGGTTTTCCTTGACGGTGAGCAGCGGGAAGATTTCGCGCCCCTGCGGCACATAACCGATACCCTGCTTGGCGCGGGCAAAGGGCGGCAAGCCGTTGAGCCTGGTGTCGTTGAAGGTGACCGTGCCCGCCGACAGCGGATGCTGGCCGGTAACGGCGCGCAGAAGAGAACTCTTCCCCACGCCGTTACGCCCCAGCACGCAGGTGATCTTGCCCATCTCGGCCTTGATCGAGATGCCGCGCAGCGCCTGAGCGGCGCCATAATGCAGGTTTGCGTTTTCAACTGTCAGCATGATGCCGTCTCCTGAATCTTTGTGGGTCCGCAATAGACCCCTCCCCAACATTCAATGGACCCATCATCCCTCACCGCCCCAGATAGTTCTCGATCACCTTCGGATCGGAGCTGACGAAATCGATCGACCCTTCCGCCAGCACCGAGCCTTCCGCGAGGCAGGTCACCTTGACGCCGAGATCGCGGATGAAGCCCATGTCGTGCTCGACGACGACGACCGACCGGGTCTTGGCGATATCCTTGAGCAGGATTGCGGTTTCTGCAGTCTCCGCATCGGTCATGCCGGCCACCGGTTCGTCGACGAGCAGAAGCTTCGGCTCCTGCGCCAACAACATGCCGATCTCCAGCCACTGCTTCTGCCCGTGCGAGAGATTGGCGGCGAATTCGTCGCGGCGGTGCGTCAGCCGCACCGTGTCGAGGATTTCCTCGATGCGTGCCTTGTCCTCGCCCGAAAGCCGGTAGAACAGCGTCGAGAACACACCACGACGTCGGTTCAGCGCCAGCTCCAGATTGTCCCACACCGTATGGCTTTCGAAGACTGTCGGCTTCTGAAACTTGCGGCCGATGCCGAGCTGAGCGATATCGGCTTCATCCTTCTTGGTGAGATCAATCGTACCGTTGAAGAACACCTCACCCTCATCGGGCCGGGTCTTGCCGGTGATGATATCCATCATCGTCGTCTTGCCGGCGCCGTTAGGGCCGATGATGGCGCGAAGTTCACCGGGCTCGATGACGATCGACAGCGAATTCAGCGCCTTGAAGCCGTCGAAGGAAACCGAAACGCCGTTGAGATAAAGCACGCTATTGGGTTTGACGTCGGGAATCATGGCGCTCACTCCGCTGCCTGGATTTTCGGCTCGATACCGTCTTCCTCGGCCGCCGGCGGGGCCGCCTTGGAGACAAGCTTCCGCTTGCCGAGATATTGCGCAATCGTGCCGACGACGCCCTTCGGCAGGAACAGCGTGACGGCGACGAAGAGACCGCCGAGTGCAAACAGCCAGAACTCCGGGAAGAGGCCGGTGAAGATCGTCTTGCCGCCGTTGACGAGGATCGCGCCGATGATCGGCCCGATCAGCGTCGCCCGCCCGCCGACTGCGGTCCAGATGACGACTTCGATCGAATTGGCAGGGGCGAATTCGCCTGGATTGATGATGCCCACCTGCGGCACGTAGAGCGCGCCGGCAATGCCTGCCATCATCGCCGAGACGACGAAGGTGAAGAGCTTGAAATGCTCAACGCGGTAGCCGAGGAAGCGCGTGCGGCTTTCGGCATCGCGCACGCCGACCAGCACCTTGCCGAACTTCGAGCGTACGATCGCCGAGGCGATCATCAGCGATAGAGCGAGGAAAATCGCGGTTGCGGCAAAGAGGGCCGCACGCGTGCCGTCAGCCTGTACGTTGAAACCGATAATGTCCTTGAAATCAGTAAGGCCGTTATTGCCGCCGAAGCCCATGTCGTTGCGGAAGAAGGCCAGCAGCAGCGCGTAGGTCATCGCCTGGGTGATGATCGAGAGATAGACGCCGTTGACGCGTGAGCGGAAGGCAAACCAGCCGAAGACGAAGGCGAGCAGACCGGGTACGACGAGCACCATCAGCGCCGCAAACCAGAAATGGTTGAAGCCGTACCAGAACCAAGGCAGATCCTTCCAGTTCAGGAACACCATGAAGTCGGGCAGAACAGGATCTCCGTAGCTGCCGCGCGTGCCGATCTGGCGCATCAGATACATGCCCATCACATAGCCGCCGAGCGCAAAGAAGGCACCGTGGCCGAGGGAGAGGATGCCGCAGAAGCCCCAGACGAGGTCGAGCGCCAGCGCCAGCAGCGCATAGGTCAGATACTTGCCGAACAGCGACATGATATAAGTCGGCACGTGCAGCGGATTGGTCGGTCCCGTCATCAGGTTCAGGACCGGCACGAGGACCGCGACCAGAAGCAGGAGGGCGATGGCAATGACGATCTTGCGATCGAGTGATCGGAGAAGGAAGGCCGTAATCATGCTTCCACCGCCCTTCCTTTGAGTGCGAAGAGCCCGCGGGGACGCTTCTGGATGAAGAGAATGATGAGGACGAGCACCAGGATCTTGCCGAGAACGGCGCCGGCAAAGGGCTCGAGGAACTTGTTGACGACGCCGAGCGAGAGTGCACCGACCAGCGTACCCCAGAGATTGCCGACACCGCCGAAGACGACGACCATGAAGCTGTCGATGATGTAGGATTGACCGAGGTTTGGCGAGACGTTGTCAATCTGGCTGAGCGCCACGCCGGCGATGCCGGCAATGCCCGAGCCGAGCGCGAAGGTGAAGGCATCGACCCAACCGGTGCGGATGCCCATCGACGATGCCATGCGGCGGTTCTGCGTAACGGCGCGCATCTGCAGGCCGAAGGCGGACCGCTTGAGCAGCAGGAGCAGCGCCACAAAGACCACCATCGAAAAGACGATGATCCACAGTCGGTTCCAGGTGATGGAGAGCCCGCCGAGATCGAAGACGCCGGACATCCAGGTCGGATTGCGGACCTCGCGGTTGGTCGGGCCGAAAATGCTGCGCACCGCCTGCTGCAGGATCAGCGACACACCCCAGGTGGCGAGCAGCGTTTCGAGTGGCCGACCGTAGAGATAGCGGATAACGGCGCGCTCGATCAACAGACCGACGAAGCCGGTAAAGACGAAGGCCGCAGGCACAGCAAAGGCCAGCGAATAATCGGCAAGCTCAGGAAAGGCGGAGGTTATGTATTCCTGCACGACATAGGTCGTATAGGCACCGATCATCACCATTTCGCCATGCGCCATGTTGATGACGCCCATGACGCCGAAGGTGATGGCAAGGCCGATCGCGGCAAGCAGCAGTACCGAGCCGAGAGACAATCCGTACCAGATGTTCTGGACGATATCCCACAGCGCCAGGCTGCGATTGATGGAACTGATATCCGCCTGGATCGCCGGCTTCAGATCTTCAGGCGCTGTTTCAAGTGTGGTCGTGAGGATGGTCAGCGCATCGCGATTGCCGCGCGCCGCGATCGTATCGATCGCAGCCTTCTTGTCTTCGACGCTCGCATCCGTCTTGAGCAGCAGCACTGCGCGCGCCGCTTCCATCGTATTCTTGATCTCTGCGTCCTTTTCGGCCGCCAGCGCCGAGTTCAGCAGGTCGAGATTGGCGGGGTCGGCATCTTTCAGGAGGCCTTGCGCCGCGGCAAGCCGCGCGGAACGGTCCGGGCTCATCAGCGTCAGTTGGCTGGTGGCGGCGCTGATGACGCCGCGAAGCGCGTTGTTGATCTTGACCTTCGTCATCAGATCCGGATCGACATCTGCAGCGGGTTCGCCGGTGATCGGATCGGAATAGGTCGGTTCGTCATCGGTACCGCCCTGGAGAAGAACCGGGCCGCCATCAGAATTGACGTAGAGAAGGCCGTCGCTCAACTGCTGCAGGATCTGGCTGACATGCTGGTCCTTGGAGGCGACCAGCGCTTTGATGGCCGCTTCGCGTTCCGGGAAGTCGCCGACGCCGAGCGCGTCGATGAGCACATGGATATCGTCCTGAGCCTGGGCTTCGCTCGAGGTTATCACGCCCGAAAATGTCAGGCCCGAAAATGTCAGGCAAACCGTGATGAGGAAAATCTTTATGGCGCGATACATCGGCTTTCTCGCCCTTGATAGTGTTGGCCTCGCGGCGCAATCGCTGGGACGGAGCTTCCGCCCGGGATCAAACCCGGACGGAAGCCTTCAGGCAATCATTGGATCGGGGCCGTACTCAGGAACCCTTGCCACCGCACTTGCCCGTAGCAACGTTGAAGTTGCCGCAGGACATCGGCTTGCGCCAATCGGAGATCAGGTCCTTGGAATCAGGCAGGTAATCTGACCATTCGTCACCGACGACGGCAGGTGTCTGCTGGACGATTTCGAACTGGCCGTCGGCCTGGATTTCACCGATCAGCACTGGTTTGGTGATGTGGTGGTTCGGCATGACGGTCGCATAACCGCCGGAGAGGTTCGGAACGCTGACGCCGATGATGGTGTCGAGAACCTTGTCGGTGTCGGTCGTGCCGGCAGCCTGGACGGCCTTAACCCATGCGTTGAAACCGATATAGGCGGCTTCCATCGGGTCGTTCGTCACGCGCTTGTCGTTCTTGGTGAAAGCGTGCCAGTCCTTGATGAACTTCTTGTTGGCAGGGCTTTCGACCGACTCGAAGTAGTTCCAGGCAGCGAGATGGCCGACGAGCGGCTTGGTGTCGAGACCGGCAAGCTCTTCTTCGCCGACCGAGAAGGCGACGACGGGAATGTCAGTTGCCTTGATGCCCTTATTCCCCAGTTCCTTGTAGAAGGGTACGTTGGCATCGCCGTTGATCGTCGAGACGACGGCGGTCTTCTTGCCGGCCGAACCGAATTCCTTGATCTTGGAAACTTCGGTCTGCCAGTCGGAGAAGCCGAACGGCGTGTAGTTGGTCATGATATCTTCTTTCGGAATACCCTTCGAAATCAGATATGCCTCGAGAATCTTGTTGGTCGTGCGCGGATAAACGTAGTCCGTACCTTCGAGAACGAAGCGCTTGACGCCCTCTTTTTCCATCAGGTAGTCGACAGCAGGAATGGCCTGCTGGTTCGGAGCAGCACCGGTGTAGAAGATGTTGCGCGAGGACTCTTCGCCTTCATACTGGACCGGGTAGAAGAGGATCGAATTGGTCTCTTCGAAAACCGGCAGAACGGACTTGCGCGACGAGGACGTCCAACAACCGAAGACGGCCGCAACCTTGTCCTTCTGGATCAACTCACGAGCCTTTTCGGCAAACAGCGGCCAGTCGGAAGCCGGGTCGACGACGACGGCCTCAAGCTTCTTGCCGAGAAGGCCGCCCTTCTTGTTCTGCTCGTCGATGAGCATCAGCATGGCGTCCTTGAGCGTGGTCTCGGAGATGGCCATGGTGCCGGAAAGCGAGTGCAGAATGCCGACCTTGATCGTGTCGTCGGCGGCAACCGCGCCGCTGAAGGCAGCCGAGGCCGCCATGACGGCGCCGAGTGCAGCGCCCGTAATAGTAGTTCTGAGATTCATCTGGTTGAGCCCCTCTTCTTGTTCCGCAACAGGCCGGAAACGGAGATTAACTGTTGCTTAAGGGACTATCGGGCGCTGCAGCGCAAAAACACATACGCAAAATGACGTAGGCGTGGGGGTCAAACAGGCAGACCAGGGAAGGAAGGGCATCCCCGCAGCGGGAGATGCCCTGTCTCGATACCAGAATTTATCCGTCGATCGTCAAAGTGACTGATGTCGGGCCGTAAGAGAGGCTCGCCTTGTGGCCGGAAACCGTGACCTTGCCGAAGGTGCCAGTCACGGCACTCGCCTTCAGGATTTCGATCTTCGTTCCGGGCGTTGGGGCATAGCCATCGGCAATCGTCACGTCGAGGTCGCCGGCCAGCACTGCCTTGCCTTCGACAACCAGCGTGCCCGCGCCGTTTTCGCCGAGCGCCGACTTCGCCGTGGCATTGGCGAGTTGCTGATAGTCACCGCTCACGGTCAAAGGCTTGTCGGCCGCCAGAACGAGCGAGCCGCCATTGACCGTCAGCTCGCCACGACCGAAGGCCGACGGCGACAAGGCCACCAGCGCGCCCTCTTCCAGCACGGTGCCGCCGGCATAGCTGTTGGCGCCTGAAAGCCCGAGGATGCCGTTGCCGCGCTTCACCAACCTGCCCTTGCCGGTAATGTGGTTCCGCCAGGTGTCGATCGAATTGAACCCGCCCTTTGCCGCGTCCATCGTCACGGTCACGTCCTGTTCGAACGCAGCGTAACCGTCGGCGGCGGCAAACAGGTTGAGACGGCCGTAACCTTCCACATCGTCGAGGAGCGGGTAGCCGGAGGCGATCTCCGTCGTCTTCAGCACGTCGCGGCGCTGCTCGCCGTCCAGATAGGGCAGACGCGTTTCGAGAAGCGCTTCAGCGCCCTGCGGCACCCGCGCCGGCTGATCGGTCGCATGGATCGTCGGCAGGCCGTAGCTCAAGCGCTGCAGCACGTAGGCTCGGTTGGCGTCATGATCGGCGAAACGGTCTGCGGCAAGCGGTGCCGCGTGGGCAGCGACCTCGAGCGCACCTGCATCCGCAACGCCTGACTTGGCGATAAGCCATGCCTGCGCTTGGGCGTAAGCATCGCTCTTCAGCGCCGCATTGTCGGCCTTGTTCAGATTGTAGACGACCGTAGCGGTGCCGAGCATCCGGCCGCCCATCACGTCGAGAGGAGAATGCATGCCGGCAAGGATGCGGTCTTCACCCAGTTCGCTGGCGCGTGTGATCATTTCCTGAAAGCGCTGCGGCACGAGATAGGCCATGGCGAGCGCATCCCGCCAGGCTTCCGCCGTATGCCCGCTGGGGAAACCGCCGTCCTCGACCGGCTTGCCGCTCTTGGCGGGCTCCAGCGTCGGGACGACCGATACGTCCTGGCTCCAGCGGTAGGGACGGCCATATTTGAAATAGCGCTTGGCCGGTTCCGTCGAACCGTCACCGCTTGCGGCGTTGATGAAGTCGATTGCAAGGCCCATGTCGGGGTTGGCATCGGTCTTGTTTTCCGCGTCCGGCTTGCTGCCGGCGCCGCGATTGTTGCCCTTGTCGTCATATTTGACCGTCGTCGCGTCGGCCGCCACCGCGGTGATCGTGGTGGTCTGCTTCGAACCGGCCTTCCAGGCATCCGTCAGCGGACCGAGACCATCGACAATGCTGGCATTCTTGCCGCGCCGATCGTCGAGATAGGCGGCCACCGCTTGATCGGCCGTCCGCGCCCGCGTCGCATTGACGACATAGGCGATGTTCGCATCATGGACGGCCTGGTTGACGATATGGCCGTCGGTCTTGCTGGCGGGAATACCGTCCCAATCCGTCTTGGCGACAGCCGGGCAATTGTCCTTGGCCGGGGCCTCGACACCCGCATCGACGAAAGGCGTGCGCGGCGTCCAGATTTCAAGGAAGCCGGAGAGAAGGTGAACGGCGGCGTTGGTGTCTGCCGTCGAGAAGCAGGCGTCACCACGCTTGTTGGTGTTTCCGGCCTCCACATAAGGAACTTTGGCCGCCGTGGCCTGCTCGGCGCTGGCAAGCGATGGCACGATCGAAAGAAGGCAGACGAGGGCGGTGCTCAGGCGGCAGAGGCTTAAAACAGACATGGTGATACCCGAAATGGTTGAACGAACGCCGGGAGAGTTAGAGCTCTTACGTGACGGATCAATTGCAAATATATTGCCATTCTGTGAACCAGTCGGTGCCCGCCTCTTGCCTTTCCCAACCATCCCGCCAAAACTGCCAGAGAGACGATGAGCCCAACCGGAATGCCGGAAAGGAAGACATGGCAGCGCGCCAACGCATCATTCCGGTGAGACGCGAATACAATCGCTGGGTCGCCAACCAGACGCTGGAAGATTACGCGTTGCGCTTCACCGCAAAGAGCGCTCGCCATTTCTCCTCGCAGCGCATCTCGCAGACGGCGATCGGCGCGATCTCCTTCCTGGCGCTGGAGGCAATCGGCGGCGCGATCACTCTCTCCTACGGCACCACCAACGCCTTTTACGCCATTATCGTCGCCTCGGTCGCCATGCTGGCGATCGGCCTGCCGATCAGCCGCTACGCCATCCGCCACGGTGTCGACATCGATCTTCTGACGCGTGGCGCGGGCTTCGGCTATATCGGCTCGACCATCACCTCGCTGATCTATGCAAGCTTCACCTTCATGCTGTTTGCGATCGAGGCTTCGATCATGTCGGGGGCGCTGGAGCTTACCCTCGGGATCCCGCTCTGGATCGGCTACATCATCAGCGCCGTCATGGTGATCCCGCTGGTGACGCACGGCGTGCGGCTGATCAGCAAGTTTCAGCTGATGACCCAGCCCTTCTGGATCGTGCTGAATATCCTACCCTTCATCTTCATCGCCTTGCTGGACTGGGAAAAATTCGATCTCTGGCGCGCCTTTGCCGGCATCCGCCATGCCTCCGGTCCGCCCGGCACCGTCGCCGAATTCGATCTGGTGGAGTTCGGCGCTGCTTCTGCCGTCATCCTGGCGCTGATGTCGCAGATCGGCGAACAGGCCGACTTCCTGCGCTTCCTGCCGCCGGATCCACAGCGCAAGTGGCGCCATCGCCTGGCGATCTTTCTCGCCGGGCCCGGCTGGGTCATCATCGGCGCCCCGAAGCTGCTTGCCGGTTCATTCCTGGTCGTGCTGACCTTCACCTCGGGTGTGCCCCTCGATCGCGCCGCCGACCCGGCGCAGATGTATCTGACCGCCTTCGGCTACATGGTCCCCTGGCACAATGCGGCGCTGCTGTTGATGGCTGCCTTCGTCGTCGTCTCGCAGCTGAAGATCAACGTGATGAATGCCTATGCAGGCTCCCTCGCCTGGTCGAACTTCTTCTCGCGGCTGACCCACAGCCATCCCGGCCGCGTCATCTGGTTGGTCTTCAACGTCGCAATCGCCCTGCTTTTGATGGAACTCGGCATTTACCGGCTGCTGGAGGAGACGCTCGGCATCTTCTCGATCATCGCAATGGCCTGGCTCTGCACGATCTCCGCCGATCTCTTCATCAACAAGCCGCTGGGCCTTGCTCCCCCCGGCATCGAGTTCAAGCGCGCCCACCTCTACGACATCAACCCGGTCGGCCTCGGCGCCATGACGCTGTCGGCGACGGTGTCGCTGATCGCCCATTTCGGTGCCTTCGGCGACATCGCCGCCTCGCTCGCCCCCTACATCACCCTCGTCATCGCCCTAATCGCCTCGCCTGTCATCGCCTGGGCGACGAAGGGCAAGTTCTACCTCGCCCGCAAGCCGCGCCAGAGCTGGAAGAACCTGACGAGCATTACCTGCTCGGTCTGCGAACACCCGTTCGAGCCGGAGGACATGGCCTGGTGCCCGGCCTACGCCGCGCCGATCTGCTCGCTCTGCTGTTCGCTCGACAGCCGCTGCCACGATATGTGCAAGCCCGCCGCCCGTTTCAACGCGCAGGTCGGCACCGTCGCCAAGGCGCTGCTGCCGGAAACCATTCTGGGGAAGCTGACGACGCGCCTCGGCCGCTACGGCATCGCCGTCGTGCTCGCATTGACGGCCATCGGCGCGATCCTGGCGATGATCGCCCATCAGGTCGCCTCCGCCTCACCCGCGACCGCCGAAGTCGTCAACCGCACCATCTTCATCGTCTTCTTCGTCTTCTCGGTAATCTCAGGCGTTGTCTGCTGGTTCTATGTGCTCGCCCATGACAGCCGCGTCGTTGCCGAGGAGGAATCCTCGCGCCAGAACACGCTGCTGCTCAAGGAAATCGCCGCCCACAAGAAGACCGACGCCGCCCTGCAGAACGCCAAGGAGACGGCCGAGGCCGCCAACCGCGCCAAGAGCCGCTACGTCGTCGGGCTCAGCCATGAGCTGCGCACGCCGCTGAACGCCGTACTCGGCTACGCCCAGATCCTCGAACGCGACGAGACCATCCCGGCGCCGCGCCAATCCTCGATCAAGGTCATTCGCCGCAGCGCCGAACACCTCTCCGGGCTGATCGACGGCCTGCTCGATATTTCCAAGATCGAGGCCGGCCGCCTGCAGGTCTATTCCAACGAGATCAACATCCAGGATTTCCTCGACCAGATCGTCGATATGTTCCGCCCGCAGGCGCAGGCAAAGGGGCTCACCTTCATCCATGAGCGCTCGCCGGCCTTGCCGCAGTTCGTCCGTACCGACGAAAAACGCCTGCGCCAGATCCTGGTCAACCTGCTCTCCAATGCCATCAAGTTCACCGACGAAGGCAGCGTCACCTTCGATGTCGGCTATCGCAGCCAAGTCGCGACCTTCACCGTCACTGACACCGGCCGCGGCATCACGGAGAAAGACCTGACCCGCATCTACGAACCCTTCCAGCGCGGCGAGGCCGAAAGCGTGCGGCCAATGCCGGGGCTTGGCCTCGGCCTCACCATCACCCGGCTTCTGACCAACACGCTCGGCGGCGAGATTTCGGTCTCGAGCGTGAAGGACGAAGGCTCGACCTTCCGGGTCCGGCTGATGCTGTCCGGCGTCATGCGCGCCGTGGCCGCCGCACCGCAAGAAAAGCGCATTGTCGGTTACGACGGCCCGCGCCGCACGGTCGTGGTCGTCGACGATAACGAGGACCACCGCGAGATGATGCGCGAAATCCTGGCGCCGCTCGATTTCATCGTGCTGACGGCGGCAGGCGGCGGCGAATGCCTGACGCTGATCGAGGGCATCATACCGGACCTCTTCCTTGTCGATATCCTGATGCCCGGCATGAACGGCTGGCAGCTCGTCTCGCGTCTGCGCGAGGCCGGTCAGACGGCGCCAGTGCTGATGCTTTCGGCCAATATTGGTGATGCAGCGGTTCTCAGCGACAGTGACGACAGCCATAACGATGCGATCGGCAAACCGGTCGACATCCGCCAGCTGCGCGACAAGCTCGCCCTGCATCTTGGCCTGAAATGGATCTTTGCCGATGCCGCGCCAGCCGTTCCTGTTAAGATCGAAGCGCCGATGCTGAGCCCAGGTGCTGCCCATATCCAGGAATTGCTGCGGCTCGGCGAGATCGGCTATATCAGAGGTATCGAAGCCAAGCTTTCCGACCTTGCCAAGGTGGAGGCAAATCAGCCATTCACAGAGGAACTTCGCGCCTATGTCGCCGCCTTCGATCTCGCCGGCTTCATGACCTTCCTGCACGACTTCGACGAAAAGGTGGAACCCATTGCCTGAGCCGGCCCTCCCCCGCGACATCGTTCTGCTCGTCGACGACTCGGCCGAAGCACTCGGCTTCTTGACCGACGCACTCGAACAATCCGGCTTCTCGGTGCTGATCGCCACGTCGGGCACGGCCGCACTTGGTATCGTCGAGCGCATCACGCCCGATATCATCCTGCTTGACGCGGTGATGCCCGCCATGGACGGCTTCGAGACCTGCCGTCGGCTGAAGGCGAATGCCGCGGTGGCGCAGGTGCCTGTCATCTTCATGACCGGCCTGACCGAGACCGAGCATGTCGTGCACGCGCTGGAATCCGGCGGCGTCGATTATCTCAGCAAGCCAATCAACATCGATGAACTGCGCGCCCGCATCCGTGTCCATCTGCGCAACGCTCGCTCGGCCCAAAGCGCCCGCATCGCGCTGGACGCGGCCGGCCGCCATCTGCTGGCTGTCAAGGGCGACGGTGCCATCCACTGGTCAACGCCGCAAGCCACGCGGCTGGTCAATGCGGCCATGGGCAGCGACGACGGCATGGAAATCGTCGTCCACCATATCGCCGGCTGGATGCGCGACCGCGTCGCCGCGGTGCGCGACGGCATCATCTCCGTTGCCCATGCCGGCCAAGCGGCGCTGCAGCTCGCCTTCCTCGGCGCGATCGGCCCTGACGAATATCTTTTTCGCCTCACTGCCGCCAATCAGCGCAGCGACGACGCAGTGCTGCGCCAGCGCTTTTCGCTCACCCAGCGCGAATCCGAAGTGCTGCTCTGGATTGCCAAGGGCAAGGCCAACCGTGACATCGGCGAAATATTGGGACTGTCGGCGCGAACGGTGAACAAGCACCTCGAACAGATTTATGTGAAGCTCGGCGTCGAGAACCGCGCATCAGCCGCCGTGAAGGCCACGCATGTGCTGCACGAGATGTGAGATGGCGTTGGCGGCTGGTCGCTAAACCACCCGATCCGGCACATCCCTGCCCTCGAAAAACGCCGTCACGTTGTCGACCACCTTCATGCCCATGGCGGTCCGCGTCTCTTCCGTGGCGCTGCCGAGATGCGGCAGCACCATGACGTTCTCCATCCGCCGCAGCGCCTCCGGGACACCAGGTTCCGCCTCGTAGACGTCAAGCCCGGCGCCGCGGATCGTGCCCGCCTTGAGCGCTGCAATCAGCGCCGCCTCATCCACCACGTCGCCACGCGCCGTATTGATGAGAAAGGCGCCCGGCTTCATCGCCGTAAGCCGTGCCGCATTTATCAGGTGTCGGTTCTCTGCTCCACCGGGGCAATGCAGCGAGACGAAATCAGCCACCGCCAGCACGGACTCAATCGTCGGCAGCTGCCGCGCGCCGTAACGCGCCGCCTCCGGTGGATCGACCGGCGAACGGTTGAAGAACACCACATCCATGCCGAAGCCGAAATGGCAGCGTTGCGCGAAGGCCTTGCCGATTCGGCCGAAACCGATGATGCCGACCGTCTTCCCGGTCACCTTGGCGCCGACCATATGCGTCGGGCACCAGCCCTTCCATGCACCAGCGCGTACCTGCCGCTCGCCCTCACCGCCGCGCCGGGCAACTGAGAGCAGCAGCAACATGGCGATATCGGCCGTGCAGTCGGTCAGCACGCCCGGCGTGTTTGTGACCGCAATGCCTCTCTCCCTGGCAGCGGATATATCGATGTGATTGTAGCCGACGCCGAAATTGCCAAGGATCTTGGTGACAACAGGCACGCCGTCGAAGACAGCGGCGGGCAACCGATCGGAAACCGTCGGCAATACGGCATCATAAGTCGAGAGCGCCAGCCTTAGCTCGTTTTCACCGAGCGGAATATCACCAGGATTGAACGTCACGTCGAAACGTTCGGCAAGGACGGCTTCCACCGTGGCTGGCCAGCGCCGGGTGACGAGAATGCGGGGTTTGGACATGACGGTTCCACTCAACGCTTCAAAACGATGCCAAGAGTTAGACCAGCCAGGCGAAAATTGAAACGTCCGCAAAAAGAAAGAAGCCCGGTCGGAACCGGGCTTCGATAATCATGTCCCATAAAGGGGAGCGAAGCTTACATGCCCTGCGGGAAGTAGCTGTACTTGCCGTCCGGACCCTTCTTCCATTCGTACATGATGTAGCCGGGGATCTTCGGATCGCCCTTTTCATCGAACGAAATGTCGCCGAGAACAGTCGGGAACGGGCCCTTTTCCTTCATGGCCTTGGCAACGGCCTCAGGATCCAGCGAGCCGGCAGCCTTGGCGGCCCCGGCAATCGTCTGCATCGCAGCGTAGGAATAGAGCGTGTAGGCTTCCGGATTGAAACCAGCGGCCTTGAACTTTTCGACGAGTTCCTTGTTCGCAGGGTTCGCCGTCGGATCGGGGCCGAAGGTGTTCAGCGTACCGGCGACGGCGTCGCCAGCGATCGAGGCCAGTTCGTTCGAAACGATACCGTCGCCCGAAACCAGCGTCGCCTTCAGGCCCTGGTCAGCCGCCTGGCGGATGATGAGACCGGCTTCGGTGTGCAGACCACCCCAATAGATGATCGAGACGCCGGCTTCCTTCATCTTGGCGATGAGGGCCGAGAAGTCCTTGTCGCCGACATTGATGCCTTCGTAGATGACTTCCGTCACGCCGGCGGCGTTCATAGCCTTCTTGGTTTCGTCGGCAAGGCCCTGACCGTAGGGGGTCTTGTCGTGAACGACAGCGATCTTGGCGTCCTTGAAGTGATCGGCAAGATACTTGCCGGCGATGGCACCCTGCTGGTCATCACGGCCGCAGGTGCGGAACGTGTTCCAGAGGCCCCGTTCCGTGAAGGTCGGGTTCGTCGCGGCCGGGGTGATTTCGAGGATGCCGTTTTCGGCATAGACTTCCGAAGCCGGAATCGAAACGCCCGAGTTGAAGTGGCCGATGACAAACTTGACGCCGTCAGCAGCGAACTTGTTGGCAACCGAAATGCCCTGCTTCGGGTCGGAGACGTCGTCGCCGAGTTCGATCTTGATCTGCTCGCCGTTAATGCCGCCAGCAGCGTTGATGTCGGCGGCCGCCTGTTCAGCACCCTTCTGGAGCTGAGCGCCGAACGCGGCGTTCGGACCAGTCAGCGGACCAGCGACAGCGATGAGAACGTCGGCCCACGCGTTGCCGCTGAAGGCGAGCATCGCCGTCAGAGCCACTGCCGACAGAAGAGACTTCTTCATATTATTACTCCCAATTTTTGGGCGGGTTCCGGTCCAAGGCCCAGCGCACTACCCACCATTGACTGCGCCAGGAAAGCTGTTCCACTCGGAAGGCAATTCATGCCTAGTTTCAACGGACTGTCAATGTTTGTCCTTCCACGAAAACGCGGAAGTCTTTTCGTACAGCCAGTAATAGTTGTTAACCATCTGATTGGTGCGGCGGTGGCGGAAGCCGGCCGTGGAGAAGACCAGCAGCGTCACGAAATCGAGGATATAGTAGAAGGTGCTAAGCATTGGCCCATTGAACAGGGCATGATGCAGGAACTGCATCGCCCAGGCGAGCAGAAATGTATAGACGATGACCAGCGGATAGTCGCTCCAGCCCTCGGCAACCGCTTTGCCGGCGCGCCAGGCCGTCCAGAAGCCTAAGAGCAAGACGATGACACGGATCGCCACAAGGGGGCCGACATCCGCTTCGAAGAAAAGTCCCTGCATGTCAAACTCTCCTTTCGACCTAGTGTCTTCCGCCTTCGAGATAGGCGGCGCGGACCTCGGGATTGGCAAGAAGCTCCTTGCCGGAGCCGCTCATCGTCACCTTGCCGTTCACCATCACGTAGGCGCGGTGAGAAAGCCTGAGGGCGGCGAACGCGTTCTGCTCGACGAGGAAAACGGTCAGCCCCTCCGCCTCGTTGAGCTTCTTGATCGCCTCGAAGATGCCCTTGACGATCAGCGGCGCAAGACCGAGCGAGGGTTCGTCGAGAAGCAGCAACTTCGGGCGCGCCATCAGCGCGCGGCCGATCGACAGCATCTGCTGCTCACCGCCCGAAAGTGTTCCGCCGCGCTGGGCGTGACGTTCCTTGAGACGCGGGAAGAGCGTGAAGATCTTCTCGACGTCTTCGGCGAAGTGTTTCAGATTGTCGAGGCCTGCGCCCATCTGAAGATTTTCCAGAACCGTCATGCGCGGGAAGATGCGGCGGCCTTCTGGCGACTGTGCAATGCGTAGACGGGCAATTTCATGCGTCGGCATGCGGGTGATGTCGCGGCCCTCGAAGACCACCGAACCGGTGCGGGCCTGCGGGCTGCCGCAGATCGTCATCATCAGTGTCGACTTGCCGGCGCCATTGGCGCCGATCAGGCTGACGATCTCGCCCTTGTTGACGTGGACATCGACGCCGGCCAGCGCCCGGATATTGCCGTAATAGGTTTCGACGCTGTTGACCTGAAGGAGCGGTTGACCGGTCATTACTTCATCGCCCATCAGTTTGCGCCTCCTTCGAGCTGCTCGACGGCTGCGATCACCTCTTCCACTTCTTCATCCTCGACACCGAGATAGGCCGCGATAACCCTCGGATCGTTCTTCACATGATCCGGCGTGCCATCGGAAATCTTCTGACCATATTCGAGGACGACGACGTGGTCGGAGATTTCCATGACCACCGACATGTCGTGCTCGATCAGCAGGATCGACGTTCCTGTTTCGGCGCGAATGCTCTTCAGCAGCGCGTTGAGCGTTGCCGATTCCCGGGGGTTGAGGCCGGCAGCCGGTTCATCCAGGCAAAGCAGCTCGGGGCCAGTGCACATGGCGCGGGCAATTTCGAGACGCCGCTGGGCGCCGTAGGGCAGGTCGCCGGCGGGGTCGTCGGCGCGGTCGATCAGGTCGGCCTTCTCAAGCCAGAAACGGGCAAGCTCGATCGCCCCGGCCGCTTCCCGCTTATAGGGGCCGACACCGATGAGGCCGAGGATCGTATAACCCGATGCCTTCATCAGCTTGTTGTGCTGGGCAACCAGCAGGTTTTCTAGAACGGTCAGGCCGGAGAACAGCCGGATGTTCTGGAAGGTACGTGCGACCTTGGCTTCCCTGGTGATGCGAAAGTCCGGAAGGCGCTCCAGCAGGTATTGCTTGCCGCTCTTCTGGTTGAACGTGATCATGCCCATCGTCGGCTTGTAGAAGCCGGTGATGCAGTTGAAGACGGTGGTCTTGCCGGCGCCGTTCGGCCCGATCAGCGCGGTGATATCGCCGCGCTTGGCTTCAAAGGAGAAGTCGTTGATGGCCATCAGGCCGCCGAACTTCATCGACAGGTGTTCGACCTTGAGAAGAGTGTCATCAGACATCGTATTCGTTACGGGGCTCATCAACCATGGCCCTCCTTGATGAAGCTTCCGGATATCGCCTTGCGCTCTCTGAGGAAGGCTGTCGGCTCACGCGAGCCGACGAAGCCGCGCGGCTTGAACAGCATGACGACGACCATGGCGAGGCCGAAGATCAACATGCGGTAGAGTTCCGGCGTAAAATCGGGTCCAAAGATGAGTTTTAGGAAGTCCATGCTGCGCAACAACTCGGTGCCGCCGACCATGACGATGGCGGCAATCGCGATGCCGGTCAACGAACCCATGCCGCCGAGAACGACGATAGCGAGAATGACGGCCGATTCCAGGAAGACGAAGGATTCCGGCGAGACGAAGCCCTGGCGGGCGGCGAAGAACGAGCCGGCGAAACCGGCAAACATCGCGCCCGTCGCAAAGGCGGTGAGCTTGGTCGTGACCGTGTTGATGCCGAGCGAACGGCAGGCGATCTCGTCTTCGCGCAAGGCTTCCCAGGCGCGTCCGATCGGCATGCGGCGCAGCCGGATGGTGACATAGGCCGTCAGCATGCAGAGCGCCAGGATCAGGTAAAAGAGGAAGATCTTGTAATAGGCCGAGGAGATCGGCAGGTGAAAGAGCTTGGCAAAGCCGCCGGCCGTCGCATCGAAGGGAATGCCGAAGAGTGTTGCCTTCGGGATGCTCGAGATACCGAAAGTGCCCTTCGTCACTTCAGTCCAGTTGATGAGGACGAGACGAATGATTTCACCGAAGGCAAGCGTCACGATGGCCAGGTAATCGCCGCGCAGGCGCAGCACCGGGAAGCCGAGAATGACGCCCCAGAGTGCCGCGAAGATGCCCGAAAGCGGCAGCAGCACCCAGAAGGACAGGCCGAAATAGCTCGAAAGCAGCGCGTAGGAATAAGCGCCAACAGCATAGAAGGCGACATAACCGAGGTCGAGCAGGCCGGCGAGGCCGACGACGATGTTCAGCCCCCAGGCGAGCATTACATAGATCAGGATCTGGATGCCGAAATTGTCGACATATGTCAGCGAGCCCTGAGGGCCTTTGAACGCCACCACCACCATGGGATAAAGCAGCAGCGCGATCAGCGCGATCTTCAGGAAATGCCGGTGGAAGAAGCTCTTCTCGATTGAGATGTCGAGTTCGCCCTGTCTCGACTTTGCCAGCTTGCGGCTATCGAGATGCGGCCGCAGGAAAACCACCGTGGCGAAGCGGCCGATGGCGGCGACCGCGACGAAGATCGCAAGCAGGCCCCAGCGCTGGACAATGATCAGCTCGTTGCTGATGTTCTGGTCGGTCTTGAGGCCGACATAGAGAACGAACATGCCGAACGACAGGACGGCGGCGAAAAGAGCTTCGGTAAGGCCTTTGCGGACAAGTCCGGCATCGGGCTTGCCTGCAGAATTTTCGATGTTTGCCATGACGTTATACCTTCTCGACTTCCGGCCGCCCGAGGATGCCGGTCGGCTTGAAGATCAACACGAAAGCCAGGATCGCAAAGGTCGCGACGTCCTTATAGGCGATGGTGAAGTATGCCGACCACAGCGACTCGATAAGGCCGATAAGGAGGCCGCCGAAGACGGCGCCGGGTAACGAACCGATACCGCCGAGAACGGCTGCCGTGAAGGCCTTCACACCGGGCGTGAAGCCGTCGTTAAACGAGGCGACGCCATAATACATCAGGTACATCGTGCCGGCGACGGCTGCGAGTGCCGCACCCATAACGAAAGTGATCGAGATCGTCTGGTCGACGTTGACGCCGAGCAGCGCTGCCATCTTGCGATCCTGCTCAGTGGCGCGCTGGGCACGGCCGAGTGCGGTACGATTGACGATGTACCAGAAGATCGTGAGCAGCACTGCCGTGATCACGATGATGATGATCTGCTTCAGCGACACCGAAATGTTGCCGAACTGGTAGACCGAGCTCACCATCGGCGGAATCGGCTTGTTGCGTGGACCCTGCGTCACCTGGATGAAATTGGACAGCGTGATCGACATGCCGATCGCGGTAATCAGCGGCGCCAGGCGGAAGGAACCGCGCAGGGGACGGTATGCGACGCGCTCAATCGTCCAGTTCCACAAGCTCGTCATCAACATCGCGACGACAAGCATCGCCAGCAGCAGAACTGCCACCGGGAGACCTGCGAAGATGGATGTGAGGACGAGGAAGACGATAAGAGCGGCGAAACCACCGAGCATGAAAATGTCGCCATGGGCGAAATTGATCATGCCGATAATGCCGTAAACCATCGTATAGCCAATAGCCACAAGGCCATAGATGGATCCGAGCGTCAGCCCATTTAAGAGCTGCTGGACGAAATACTCCATATGTCGTTTTCCCCTGGATGCGAGCGAAACACGCTGCATCTCTTTTTGGTTCTTCAGTTCTCCGTTTCAGAGAACCTCATAGGCCGAATGCATAGCGGTTTCGTTGGAAATGTGAAGACAAAAAGGATTTACTCCGACAGATTCTTGTCAGAACAGGCCTAACTGGCGCGTTTTGAACCAAAATCCACAGAAAAACGGCAGAGCAGGGCCTATTTTTAGCCAGAAACTGCCACTGGCTTAACCATACGGAGATATCGCCGTCGATTTCCTCCCCGCTTGCTGCGTAAGCTATTCCACAGAATTGGAAGATGGAGCAAATTCAGACCCTAAGGCAGCCTCTTTGACGAATGCCATTTCACGAACAATGCCCCATCTTCGTCTGACAAGGCCGAAAACTTATGGTAGCATCATCAAGCTGTGTATTGAGGGATGCAGAGCATGACGGGGAACACCATATAACTTAAGTATCTGGTTGTAATAGGGATGGTTTGCGGACGAGCGAAAACGGGGTGCTCGCCGCGTGACGAACGGCAAAAGGACAATGCTGAGGACATTTGAAAAGGCGGCACTCGAAGCCGGCAAGGCCATCATCACGGTCTTGCGCGAAGGCTTCCCCGTCGCCATGAAGGCGGATGCCAGTCCGGTCACGGTCGCCGACGAGGAGGCTGAACGCATCATCCTCGCTCATCTCGCCAGAGATTATCCCGAAATACCCGTCGTGGCGGAGGAATCGGTCGCCGCCGGAAAAGTGCCCGACATTGCCGGCCGTGGCTTCTTTCTTGTCGACCCTCTCGACGGGACCCGCGAGTTCGTCGACGGACGGCAGGAATTCACCGTCAACATCGCCTATATCGAGAACGGCGCCCCGGTGGCGGGCATCGTCTACGCGCCAGCGCTCGGACTTGCCTTCTCGGGAGAACGCGGCCACGCCGAAAGGCTTGTCGTCGCGGACGATTTCACGGTTGGCGCACGCAGCACAATCACTGTGCGCGAACAGCCTGAAGACAGGCTGGCGCTTGCAAGCCTTCGCCACAACAGCCCGGAGACCGGAAGCTTCCTCGCCGACCACGCGATCTTCAAATGCACCAATATCGGCTCCTCGCTGAAATTCTGCCTGCTGGCCGAAGGCAAGGCCGACGTCTACCCGCGTTTCACCCGCACGATGGAATGGGACACCGCGGCCGGCGATGCGGTGCTGCGCGCCGCTGGCGGTTCGACAGTGACGCTGGACGGAACGCCGCTGACCTATGGCAAGACGGGAACGGCGGCCGATTTCGACTTCGCCAACCCGAACTTCATCTCCTGGGGCGGCAGGAAACGCGTCCTCGAACCGGCGTGACCATCCTTAAGATCGTTGAATACCGGCAAGCGGCGCGATTCTCTGCATCGTAACCATGAGCTCAGACCTGTCGCGACAATCCGCGACCGGCCTCGGGCATGCGCGCCTCAACTGCGCAAGCGTCCCTCCGTAAAGCGCATCCACGATCCCCTCTCGAGCTGTGAAGTGATTCGCGTTATCGGGCCTCACTGAGCGATTCGGGCCGCAAATTCGTTGCCCTGCATCTTTTCAAGACGCTGCGCGCCATCAATCCTGCCTTGATTTTGTCACATTTCGGCACGGCTTCGACAGTGATCGATATCTTCATCAGAATAGTTTCGCCCCGTGTTCCGTTAAGAAATATGCTTAAGAGACCTGGGTCACGTGTCGAAACGGCACGTCGCCACCCCCCTGTGAAGCCCTGCCAAAGGCCTAGAAACTTTGACAAAATTCCAATTCTTAACGAAATATCATGAGCTTGCCTCAACTTAACGCACATGCGAAAGATTTGCTGCGATGCGATATTTCTCTGGACACCATTACACAATTGTCGCATTTTTCCGTTTTAGTAGGGTTACCAAGACCTGAGTGCAGCCCTGGTGACAGGGTTAACCATTGATCGCCTATTGCCGCCGCGCCCCCCTCGAAGACAACAGAGTACGATCCTTGAGCATCACGGAACTAAACAACAGCATTTCGACAGACTCCTTCCGGCCGAGCCGCCGCCAGCAGCCGAGCCTGAAGATCCAGACCCCTGTTATCCATAGCGATGCGCCACAGGCGCCGTTGGTGGATCTGGTCCTGAAGCGGGCGTTCGACATTTTTTCGTCGTTGAGCGCCCTCCTCGTCCTCGCCCCGTTCCTTCTGTTCGTCGCCCTGCTGATCAAGCTCGACAGCCCGGGACCGGTGCTCTTCAAGCAGACCCGCTGGGGCAAGAACTGCAAGGCCATCAAGGTCTACAAGTTCCGTTCCATGCGCACCGACCTCTGCGATGTCTCCGGTGTTGCCCAGACGGTGAAGAACGATCCGCGCATAACTCGCATCGGCGCCATCCTGCGCCGCACGAATGTCGATGAGTTGCCGCAGCTGCTGAACGTGTTGCTGGGCCACATGTCGGTCGTCGGCCCGCGTTGCCATGCAATCGGCATGCGCGCCGGCGGCATGCTCTACGAAGAGCTCGTACCGGAATACCATCAGCGCCATGCGATGCGCCCCGGCATGACGGGTCTTGCCCAGATGCGCGGCCTGCGCGGCCCGACCGATCGTCCGGCCAAGGCGCGCGCCCGCATCGCCAGCGATCTCTATTACGTCGGGAATTTTTCGATCGTGATGGACATGCGCATCATTTTCGGAACCGTCGTGTCGGAGCTGACCCGCGGAAAAGGCTTTTAAGCTTTAAGCTTTGTGAGAAGAGACCGGCTGCCTTGTGCATGTCGCCGAAAAGTGTGCAGCGGTTTTGCGAAACCGACATGCATAAAACAAAGACCTAAAGCGCGATGCCACGCGCTTTAGAACATCCGGCACCGGAATGCTCTGGCGACCGCCTGCATGCGGTTGGCCGAATCGAGTTTGCGCATCGCGCTCTTCAGATAACCTGCCACCGTATGCGACGAGAGATCGAGAATGATCGCGATCTCTCGTCGCTGCTCTTGCCGGCCGCCGACTACAGCGCCGCGCGTCTTTTTAGACGCGCAAAGGACGCTGTAGCACTTTGAATTGCCGCCTGATTCCTTAAGTCGATTCCGATTTAAGGAATCAGGCGGCGTCGCAGGCATTCGATTTCGCGCCGGGTGAGCGTCTCCGACGGACCGTTTCCGGGGTTGCCATTGCGCGAAACCTTGTCCAGAAGCTCCATGCAGCCGTAAAGCAGCGCCATCGCCTGCTCCCGCGTGGGCATAGGACAGTCGCCTGAGAAGGCGAAGATGTATTGTTTCAGGTCAGCGTCATGCAAGCGCGAAGGCGAAGGTATTCTTCAGCCCGTGCATCTGAAAGAGCGTGTTGAGTCTACGGTTTTCCTGATTGGCGGCGCTGCCCGCAAACGACCCCTCTTTGCAGAAGATCGGCACGATCGTCCGCTTCATCGCGGTCACCAGTCTGCTGCAATAGAAGAGATCGGCGGCCTCGTAAAAGCCGACCAGGCTTAGCGGCCAGTTGCTGATCAGCCGGTTTTCGATGAAAGCCGTACGGTCGCCGCGCGGGAAAACCGAAAGCAGATAAAAATCGAAGCCCGCAAGCTTCGCCATCTCCCCGAGCCGTTCCTTGCCGTCGTTAAACGAAGCCCCGGCGCCCACGGCCTTCGACGGCGAAAATGCAGCATCCTCAGCGCAGTCGTCGACTGCGCGCTCAGGTCTTTCCATCTTCGTATCCTCGTAAGGCCAGCATCGGCTCGGCCTCGCTGCCGGCGGCGAGAAGCTCGCGCCGGAGCATCAGCAGAGACGGATTTCTGCCCCGCATCCCGAGGACACGAAGCGTCAAAAGCGCAAACTGGACTAATGCAGCGGGAAGAGCGGAGTCGAAGTTTTGCGCTCATTCATTTGTTGCAGCACTTAGAAGATCATCCCGGGAAATCAGCTAATCTTTATTCCGCATGGCTCCCATGCAGGCGCTACAAATTGACGTAGCGGCAGGCGGCCGCCCCCAAATCCGCGGCCCGAGGGCATCTAAATTTGTTATCAAAGTCTTACGATGGGTTTAGGCAATTTTTAAATGTGGCAGGCTAGAGTGGGGTTCGTGGTCTTGCGTTGTGTAGAGAGTCCAATGACCGAAATGATACGTCCCCGAGTAAAATATGTCATCGGCCCCGATGGCAGCCCCCTGACGATCGCGGATCTTCCGCCGCCCAATACGCGGCGCTGGGTGATTCGCCGGAAGGCAGAGGTTGTCGCGGCTGTTCGCGGTGGCTTGTTGAGCTTGGAAGAGGCCTGCGAGCGTTATACGCTCACGGTCGAAGAATTCCTCTCCTGGCAGTCGTCGATCAACAGCCACGGTCTCGCCGGCCTGCGCACCACGCGCATTCAGCAATATCGTCACTGATCACTCGCCAGCATCGACGACATCTATTTCGGGCCGGACGCATCTCCCATCAGGGAATGAAGAAGGCCCGAAATCATTGACGAGGCCGCATAGCACCAGAGGCCTGGCTGCGTGAAGGCATCCGCCAGCCCCGTCGTCTTCGCCGCCGCAATGACGATCGCGACCAGCAGCACGTCCATCATCGACCACTTGGACAGATGCGGTACGACACGACGATAGAACAGGCTGCCGGCCTGACCGCCGGTGGCCGTCGCTTCTGCGGCGATCCCGATAATCTTCAGAGACGGGAGCAGGATCGAAACCAGTGCAACGATCGCCGCCAGGAGGCCATCCCCGCCTTGCCAAAGCGAGACGATGATTTCGATGAGGGACGGCGTCTCGTCGAAGAAATACAGCGTCTCGAAATGGACCAGCGGTAACACGAGGCCGAGCGCCAGGAAGAACGGCGCGGCCACGAGAAGCACGGGGCGAATCATTGAGAGCGCCTTCATTGCCCCGAACCTCGTATCGATCCGATATTTTGCATGAACACTCCGTCTTGTATCTGTCTTGCCTCCACGGCTTGGCACGACCGCGCCGCCATGTCACGGTCCGCTACGACACTATCCGTTGCGAGGAAAGACAATGAACATTCGAAACGAGGAAGGCGCCTCCGGCGGCCGGTATGCGGCCGAGGTGGAGGGGCACGAGGCCGAGATGACCTATTCGCGCACATCGCCGAAGCTCGTCATCATCGATCACACGGCCGTTCCCGATGCGTTGCGCGGCAAGGGTGTCGGCCAGGCATTGGCGCTCCACGCCGTGGAAGCAGCCCGCACCGGCGGATGGAAGATCATCCCGCTTTGCCCCTTCTTCAAGGCGCAGGCGCAACGCCATCCGGAATGGAAGGATGTCGTGAACTAGCGCATCTGCCAGAAAATCGGAATCGGTTGTCAGAAAGCACGATGCGCGGATTGAAAGAGTTAGAGCGTCCTTTGCGCGTCCGAAAGGACGCACGGCGCTCTATTGCGCGTCGCTCAAAGACAGGCTGCAGGTTTGGGGCGGCGCATAAAAAGTCATGACTCGCGTCGCGTGAATCACGCTCGATGTGACCCGCGTTGGAGGTCGCCTCTTCAATCGCCTTCGGCGTGACAGCCTCGATTTCGGCGAGAGCTGCACCGAGGCGCTGACGCCGAGAGGCGAAAACACCAAAAGCCATGTATGACGGACAGCGCGCCCGTCATACATGGCTTCTCAGCGGCGATCCCAGGCGCCGAAACCGGCGCCCACCGTTTTTCTCTTACGCCCTTGCTCGGGCGCCGCTGTCACGCTCTTCCAGCGCCGTCGCCCTTGCATATTCCGCCTGCATCTCCTCGAGCGCCATTTCCAGCGTCTCTTCCTGCGTCTTCAGTTCCTTGATCGAAACCTGCAGGTTATCGGCCCGCTGACGCGCGGCCTTGGCGAAGGTCGGATAAGCAAAGTGATTCGGGTCGGAAATACCGGACTTCTTTTCCTCGACGACGATCTGGCTCTCCAGATCCTTCGTCATCCGTTCGAATTCAGACATCATCATTTGCAATTGCTGCAACTGACGTCGTTTTTCGTTCACCTGAAATTCCTTCAGGCGAACGAGACTTTCTCGCGACTTCATACGCATTACTCCCGTGATGCGAGACCCCGGCTCAACTTGAAACCGCCCTGCGCGCCGCTTTGACACGGTTTGCTAAAAAATTTCCTGCGATATTAACAAATACCTACCGCTGGTAACCTTTCGTTTACGGGCATCGTTAATGATAGGCCCTATGATTTAAGGGTCGGTAAATGCCACGGCATGAAGTTCGAACCTTTTCATTGGCGAGTCGGATGAATCACTTAGCGCTGTTTCCTAATGTTAAAGTTGAGGAACGCCTTTTTGAGATTCCTATTGGAAAACAGAGAAATGGAAAAATTATTTAATAAATTCGATACTCCTTGCCAGAGTGAATTAGAATTTGTTAACCATTTCGTGGCAGCTTCCAAATCACGTAGCGTGTTCGGTATCGTGTAGGGGGCCAGACCACCTTTCGGCGGCGGTAAAGGGGATAATTATGCGGGTACTTCTAATCGAGGATGACAGCGCGACGGCGCAGAGCATCGAGTTGATGCTGAAATCAGAGAGTTTTAATGTTTATACCACCGATCTCGGTGAAGAAGGCGTTGATCTGGGCAAGCTGTATGATTATGACATCATCCTTCTCGATCTGAACCTGCCCGACATGTCCGGATATGAAGTGCTTCGCACTCTCCGGTTGTCCAAGGTCAAGACGCCGATCCTCATCCTGTCGGGCATGGCCGGCATCGAAGACAAGGTTCGTGGCCTCGGCTTCGGCGCCGACGACTACATGACCAAGCCGTTCCACAAGGACGAGCTCGTCGCTCGCATCCACGCCATCGTCCGCCGCTCCAAGGGCCATGCCCAGTCGGTCATCATGACCGGCGAGTTGATCGTCAACCTCGACGCCAAGACTGTCGAAGTCGGCGGCCAGCGCGTCCACCTGACGGGCAAGGAATATCAGATGCTGGAGCTGCTTTCGCTCCGCAAGGGCACCACCCTCACCAAGGAAATGTTCCTGAACCACCTTTACGGCGGCATGGACGAGCCGGAACTGAAGATCATCGACGTCTTCATCTGCAAGCTCCGCAAGAAGCTCGCCAACGCTGCCGGCGGCGCCAACTATATCGAGACCGTCTGGGGCCGTGGTTACGTTCTTCGCGAACCGGATGGGGCCGAATACGCAGAAACCGCCTGATTTTTTCCGATCCCCCTTATCGGATAAACGAAGATCCCGCCTTTCCGGCGGGATTTTTCGTTTCTGCCCTGGGCAAATAAGAAGCCACCCTGACGGAAGATTTCAGGCTGGATAGGCCTGATCCTCCGTGTCTCGTTTAAGAAAAAATAGGACGTGGCGACGGCCGAACGCACTTGCACTTTCGGCATGATGCTCGAGGGACAACCGATATGAGCGGAAGATCTGCGTCAGGCGGCGATCGCGCGGTTTCCGAAAACCGCGGTCAGGATCTTGCGATCGAACGGCTTCAGCAGGAAGTCGGTCGCACCGGCCCGTTTGCCCGCCATCAGCTTCTTCAGATCCGCCTCGACGACGCAGTAATAGATCTTGACCTCTTTGCCGCCGTCCATTGCGCGGATGGCGGCGATGAGATCGAGGGCGCCTTCCATGCCGGAATCGACGATCAGATATTCCGGCAGCTCCGCCTGGCAGCGCTGCAGCGCCTCGCCGGCATTGGAGGCTTCGCTGACGAGAAAATCGAGTTCGGAGAGAATGCGCTTGCCGACCTTGCGGACGATGTCCGAATTATCGGTGATCATGAACCTTTGCATGGCCGCTCCTTTGCCCCCGCATTCGTCGCAGCAAGAGGCCTCTTACAACCCTGGAGAATAGGTTCATCAGGCTAACGAATCGTTACCGGACGGGCGCCGACACGCGTCCGCGCTCCGAAATCAGGCCACCGCGGCCACTGCCGTGAACACCAGTTCGTCTGCGCTGGCGCTGTGATCGAGCGTCATTCCGCACTCTTGCGCCAGAAGTACTGTGTAATAGGGCTGGATCGAATGGGCGTCGATCGCCTCCTCGATGTTGCCGGTCGATATCTCGACGAATTTCGGCGGCAAGCGCATCAGTTTGCCTTTGGCCGTGAGCTTGAACCTGGCATCGAATTCGGGATTTTCGAGCGTTACCTCGAGTACACCGCCGCGCGGAATGGCAGAATAGGCAACGAGGAAGAGGTTGAGCAGCAGCTTGACACGATTCTTGGCGACGATGGCGCGCGGTCCGTTCCAGATCACCTCGGTCTTCTTCTCGGCGACGGCAAAATCCTTGGCAGCGCGTTCGGCCTCGCCCGTGTCGATCGAGGCGCCGACGGAGCCCGACGCACCAAAGGCGAGGCGTGCGAATTTCAGGCGGACGGACGCGTTGAGGGCGCTGGTGCGGATCAGGTCCATCGCATCGGAATCGGCGCCGCCCTCGTCCAGCAGTTCCAGCCCGTTATTGATCGCGCCGACGGGCGAGATGACATCGTGGCAAACGCGGCTGCAAAGAAGCGCGGCCAGATCCGGGCCGGACAGGGTGAGATTGGGGTTCTTGGACATCATCGTCTCCTGAGGGGCGGCAATTTCATTGCGCCCGGAATATACTTCATCAAAATTGCGCGAAGTTTGCGATCGTACTCGATGCCATAATGACACCATATTTGGTAAACCGATTGTTAAGATCATCGGCGCAAAATGCACCAATCGCCGCGAGCGGTTGCCCGCTCCTAGCCAAACGACGAACGGATGACACAATGCGCCCTCGATTTCCGCACCGATTCATCGGCTTCTGCAGGTTGCTTTCGGCCCTCGTCTTCTCCTCGCTGATGGTTGCCGCACCGGCCGCTGCCCAGGACAACGGCCAGTACACGATGCAGGAAATCGTTGACGCCGGCCACTCCTTCTTCGGTTCCGCCAGCGGCGGACTTGCCAAGGTCGTCGAGAGTGCCTTCCAGAAATACGGCCTGCCGAACGGCTATATCCTCGGACAAGAAGGCGGCGGCGCCTTCATCGCCGGCCTTACCTATGGCGAAGGCCAGCTGAACACCAAGAACGCTGGCGAACATAATCTCTACTGGCAGGGACCCTCGCTCGGCCTCGATTACGGCGGCCAGGGCTCGCGCGTGATGATGCTGGTCTACGACCTGCCCTCCATCAACGGCATCTATGCCCGCTTCGGCGGCGTCAGCGGCTCGGCCTATGTCATCGCCGGCTTCGGCATGACGCTGCTCAAGAACAACGATGTGCTGGTCGTGCCGATCCGCACCGGCGTCGGTGCCCGCCTCGGCGTCAACGTCGGCTATCTCAAGATCACCCAGGCGCCGACCTGGAACCCCTTCTGAGGCCGCAAAGCCGCCGGAATCTGCCGCCGTCCCCACCGGCGGCCTTGCCATGGGCGTCATGCCTGCTTAATCATCGCGGCTGACCCGTATCAACCTTCTTACCGATGGCCGCGCCGTGATCGAATATGCTCTTTTGTTCGGATTGGGCTTCCTGACCGCGGCCTTCCTCGTCTTTCTGGTCTCGCCGGCCGTTCACCGCCGTATTGTCTGGTATACAGAGAACCGGCTGAAAGCGACGATGCCGCTGAGCCCACAAGAGGTTCGCGCCCAGAAAGACATGGTGCGCGCGCTTTATGCCGCCGAAAATGCCCGCACCACCCAGGACCTTCTGCGTGAGCGCGAGAAATCCCTGTCGTTCCAGCTTCGCCACGACGCCCTCGCCGTCGACGCCGGCAGGCTCGCCGCCGAGATCGGCGATTTGCAGGCGCAGATCGGCGAGATGCATGTCGAAGCAGCCGACCAACGCTCGCATCTGCGCAAGGACGAGAACTATATCAGCCAGTTGAAGACCAACCTGCATATTGCCGAGCAGTCCGCTGCCAACAAGGAAAGCGAACTGGCGACGATGCGGACGCGCCTGAGCAAGCTCGGTGAACAGGCCGATGGGCTGAGGATCGACCTGGCCGCGCGCGAGACCGAGGCGGAGAGCCTGAAATTCCGTGTCAACGCGCTGCGCGACGAACGCGACACGCTGCGCCAGGACGTCAGCCTGCTGCAGAAGCGCGCCAAGGATGCCGAACAGAAACTGACGCAGCAGCAGCATATGGTAATCCGTCTGGAGGATAAGGCCGCGCGCGAGAGCGCTTCCGCCACCGAAAAGGAAACCCTGGTCGCGCGCCGCCAGCAGGAGATCACCAAGTTGAAGGAGCAGTTGAAGGCCGCCAACGCCGAAATCCGCAAGGTCAACCGGGTGCTGCGCGACGCCGGCCTTGCCGGGATGGTGGCGGACCTGCCGGCGGAAATGCCGGCCGAAGACACGGTCGCATCCGCGCTCGACACCGCCGTCGTCACGTCTGAGATCGGCGAAGATGTCCGCACGCGCAGTGCCGCCCTTGCCGAGCGGCTGGAAAAGGCAAAGGCCTCAACCGGGCGCGATGGCGCGATCCGCGAGGAGATCGCCTCGATCGCCGCCAATATGGTGGCGCTGACCGCACTTAACGAAGGTCCCTCCTCACCGATCCGCACACTGCTGTTGGATGCTGCGGAAAGGAATCCGAACGATCGCGTCAGCCTTGCCGACAGGGCGGCCGCGATCATCGCCGATCGCGCGCGCTGACGCCTTAGCGCGGCGCGCCATCATTTTTGAATTGGCGCAGAACCCTGAAAATCGATTTCGATTTGAGAAGGCATGCGTTAGATCCGGCCCATCGCCGAGGCCATGGAAAACAGTGCGATCCCCGTTGCCGTCGCGGCGTTGAGGCTGTCGAGTTCCTCCGACTGCGGAATGCGCGCGCTCTGGAACCGCGCAAGCAGCGCCTCCGGCAACCCCTCGCCTTCGGTGCCGACGACGAGCGCCATACGCGTCGAGGCCGGAATGGCGCGGATATCGGTCTTACCGTGCGGCGAAAGCGTCCAGATGGCAAAGTCCCGTTCGGCAAGCGCCAGAAGCACATCCAGCGCCTCGCCGCCGCGACGGTGCGCAACGCCCAGCACCGAACCGACCGAGACACGCAGCGCCTTGCGGTAGAGTGGATCACAGGAGGTTTCGTCGAGCAGCACCGCATCGGCCCGGAAGGCAGCCGCATTGCGAAACATCGAGCCGGCATTGTCGTGATTGGAAATGCCGCAACCGACGAGCACCAGCGCCTGCTCCGGCAGCGCGTCGAGAAGGGCAGATTCCCCGCGATCCTCCCGCCGGCCGAGCGCGAGAACGCCGCGATGCAGATGGAAACCGACGACGCCGTCGAGCACATCAGCCCCGGCGACATAGACCGGCACATCGGCCGGAAACCGCTCCAGGATGGGCCGGACGCCCTCGACGCGGTTGCGCAGCAGCAGGATCTTCTCGGCGATAAAGCCGCGGCCGGCCGCATGTGCCTCGGCGAGCATGCGCAGCACGACGGTGCCTTCGGCAATGAAGCGGTTCTCTCGGCCGGTCAGGTCGCGCTCGCGAATATCGCGGAATTCGGCGACGCGCGGATCGTCGGCGCTGTCGATGTCGATCGGGACGGCGGCCATGCCGGCCTCAATTGCCCGCGACGGTGACGTCGGCGACGGTGCGGCCGGTCCTGAGATCGTAGACCAGCGCCTTGCTCTTGCCCTCGACCGTTTCGCCGTAGAACAGGATCTGCCCGGCCGAAAACGATGTGGACTGCACCTTGAAGCCAAGCGGCAGGGAAACGGTTGCCGCAAGCGGCGCATCCGAAGGCACGCCGGAGGCGGCAACAGTGGACGCCGTCTCCTTCGGCTCGCTGTGCATCGCCTTGTAGACAACCGCGCCGAAGACCGCCATAAGGCTCACGAACATGATGGCGCCGGAAACGATCTGCAGGCGGACCATCTTGCGCCGGACACTTTCCATCGCCGGATCAAGGGGCTTCTCTTCCTGGTCGTCTGGCTCGATTGCTGTCATCTGTGCGTCCCGTTCTAAAAAATACGTCGGAGAAGAAGCGTCTTGAGCGACCCCTTTAAACAAGCCGCCGGCAATAGAAAAGTCCTGACCGCCGATGAAAGCGCCGAAGGCCGGCTCGACGCCTGGCTGACGGCGCAGGTCGGCGAGGAATTTTCGCGCAGCCGCATCAAGACGCTGATCAAGGATGGCCAGGTTTTTCTGCGCGGCCAACCCGTCACCGACCCGCAACGCAAGGTGCGCACCGGCGATAGTTTCGAGATCACGCTGCCCGAGCCGGAAGACCCGACGCCGCAGGGCGAGGACATCCCGCTTGATATCCTCCATGAGGACGACGACGTCATCGTCATTTCCAAGCCTTCCGGCCTCGTCGTCCATCCCGGCCCCGGCAACTGGACGGGGACGCTGGTCAACGCGCTGATCCACCATTGCAGCGACACGCTCTCCGGCATCGGCGGTGTGCGCCGCCCCGGCATCGTCCACCGCCTCGACAAGGACACGACAGGCGTCATGGTCGTCGCCAAGAACGACATTGCCCATCGCCACCTCTCGCTGCAATTTGCCGACCACGGCCGCACCATGCCGCTGGAGCGGGCCTACCAGGCAGTCGTCTGGGGCCGGCCCCGCACGCTGTCTGGCACAGTCGACGCGCCGCTTGGCCGCGCCACCGGCGACCGCACGCGCCGCGCCGTCAAACGTCCTGACAGTCAGGACGCCGACGAGGCGATCACGCATTACCAGGTGATCGAGCGCTTCCATGAGAAGCCGGACGCGACCGCGTTCGCCTCGCTGGTCGAGTGCCGCCTCGAAACCGGCCGCACCCACCAGATCCGTGTCCACATGGCCCATATCGGCCATCCGCTGCTCGGCGATACGGTTTACGGCGCCGGCTTCAAGACCAAGGCCAATCTTCTGCCCGAAGAGATCCGCAAGGTTGTCAACGGTTTCGGCCGCCAGGCGCTGCATGCCTTCATGCTGCAATTCGAGCATCCCCGCACCGGCGAAATCATGCATTTCGAGGTGCCGCTGCCGGATGATATGGTCGAATTGGTCGAGGCGCTGCGGCGATAAAGGCGGCTCTGAATGCCGGCCTTCCAACTCACAGCTGCGTGAGCGGCACCTTGAACCGCCGTTTCGCCACACTTATCTGTATATTGACTTAGTGCGGGCTCGGAGAGAGCCGCACGTCCCGGTTTGCCTTTTTAACGCGAGGACGCGTTTCCATCGGGAACCGGAATTCACTTTAGGAGGGTGCACTATGGCCCGAAATACCTTGCCGTCCATTACCGCCGGTGAAGCCGGTCTCAATCGTTACCTCGACGAAATCCGCAAGTTCCCGATGCTGGAGCCGCAGCAGGAATACATGCTCGCCAAGCGTTATGCCGAGCATGGTGACCGGGACGCCGCCCACAAGCTCGTTACCAGCCATCTTCGCCTTGTCGCGAAGATCGCAATGGGTTATCGCGGCTACGGCCTGCCGATCGGCGAAGTCGTCTCCGAGGGCAATGTCGGCCTGATGCAGGCCGTCAAGAAATTCGATGCCGAGCGCGGCTTCCGCCTCGCCACCTATGCCATGTGGTGGATCAAGGCCTCGATCCAGGAATATATCCTGCGCTCGTGGTCGCTGGTGAAGATGGGCACGACCGCCAACCAGAAGCGGCTGTTCTTCAACCTGCGCCGGCTGAAGGGCCGCATCCAGGCAATCGATGACGGCGACCTGAAGCCGGAGCACGTCTCGGAAATTGCCACCAAGCTGAACGTCTCGGAGGAGGAGGTCATTTCGATGAACCGCCGCCTCTCCGGCGACGCCTCGCTGAACGCACCGATCAAGGCAGCCGAAGGTGACAGCGGCCAATGGCAGGATTGGCTGGTGGACGACCATGACAGCCAGGAAGACGTGCTGATCGAACAGGATGAGCTCGACACCCGCCGGCGCATGCTGGCGAAAGCGATGAGCGTGCTGAACGAGCGCGAACGCCGCATCTTCGAGGCTCGCCGTCTCGCCGAGGATCCAGTGACCCTGGAAGACCTTTCGACCGAATTCGACATCAGCCGCGAACGCGTGCGCCAGATCGAGGTCCGCGCCTTCGAAAAGGTGCAGGACGCGGTCCGCAAGGAAGCCCTGGAACGCGCCAAGGCCGTCCGCGTCGTCGAAGCCACGGCATAAGCCTGCCGCGCGATACAATTGAAGAAGGCGGGTCCCTTGCGGCCCGCCTTTTCATTTTCATTCACTTTTTTACCGCAGTCTCAGCGCTACCCCAAAGGTCCGGCGGCGTTGCTGAAGAAACCCTCACTGGCTCGTCGACACATCCCCGAGCGCGGTCCATTCCTTGATCGCGGTATTGAAGGCGTCCGTTCCCGTACCGCCCTTTTCCATCGTCAGCAGCGCGCGGCGGCCGTTGCGGTAGGTGATCGGAATATCGATCCAGTTACGGGTCGACATCAGGTCGAGATTGGCCTTGCGCGCATCAGGGTAATCGTTGAGCGCGATCATATGGAAATCGTCGGTGATCTTGGCCGGAACCGCGATCAGCGCGTCGCCGCGGTCCTGCTCCGTGCGCTTCATCGAGATGCGCTGGACGCTGTCGATGCTGCCGCCTTCGAAATTCGGCGGCACCGAGAATACGATCTCGACGAGATGGCTTGCCGGCAGCGACGGATCGGAATTGCGCTTGAAGGTGACGAGAGCCGAAAGATTGCGTTCGGGAACGGTGACGTTGCCCTGTACCGTCGCCTCCTGCCGGCCATCCTGGCCGGCCTCGTGCTGCACGCTCCAGACGACCGATCCCTCGATCGCCGTCGGCGAACTCTGACCGATGCGCTCCTCATAGAGGAACATCTTTTCCGACGAACCGACGGGTGGGGTCTGTTGCGGCGATGCCACCGGGCCGTTTGGCGTCGGCGTTTCGGCGGGTGCCACATCGCCCTGCGCGCTGGCAGGCGGCGTATCTGCTGCCGCGACATTCTGTTCGGCGACCGATTTTCCTTCCGCAGTCGGTGTTCCCGGCACAGTCGCCGGTCCACTGTCGACCTCGGTCCCATCGGTCAGCAGCCGTTGGGTGAATTTCGAATTGGCCGCAGCGCCGTCATTGTTCATTGACGCTACCTGCGGGTTCGGCTGCGCCGGCGTCGCTGGGGTATTCTGCGCTCCTGGTGTGGTCGGCTGGGCCGGCGTCACCGCGCCCGGCTGGGCAGGCGTCGCCGAGCTAGCCGGCGGTGTTGCCGCCTCGTTCTTGGTCGCCTGCGACGGTGCCGAGCTGACGAGCCCGTCGACCATCGCCACCAGCGCCTCTCTGTTCATCCAGCCGGCATAGGCGCCGCCACCAATCAGGATGAGTGCGAAGATGAGCGTGATCACGGTACCGATGCCGAAGCGGCGACGCTTCGGCTCCATACGGAAACTCTTGCCCTGCAGCTTGGAGGCAACGATCTGATCGATATCCATGGACGGATTGGCGTCATCGTCATCAGCGGCGACCGAGCCGCGGCGGTCGTAGCCGCGCAGCGCCTTCGCCTCGCGCCAGTCTTCGCTCGGCGCGCCGCTAGCAGCCGCGGGCTTGCCGTTGTGCACTTCCGCGAAGATATCGACATCGTCGAAATGAGAGGCAACCGGCGCCTTTTTATTGCTGCCGGCCTCGATCGGCGGCAGATCGTCGAAGGCGGCTGTCTCCCAGGAGAAACTTTCCTTGGCGGCCGGCATGACGGCCGCGGGGGCCGCATTTTCGAGGCTCGATATCACCTCTTCGAAGGCGCGCGCCGAGGCATCCGCGGTGACCGGCGCCGCCTGCGAATATTGCCTGAGTTCCTCTTCCGCCCATTCGGTCTCCGCATCCTTGGGCGGCGGAGCCGGCGTTTGGGCAACGGGCTCGGCCCAGACCGGGTCGAAATGCGCCGCAGCATCGGCCTGCAACGGCTCCTCGCGGCTGTGCTCGACGAATTCCTGCTGACGATCGAAATCGGCGACCGGCTCCACCAGCCGGTTGGATGCATGGTCTATGCCGCGGGTGATCGGCGGCAACGGCTCGACGGGCTCGTAAGCCTCCTCGGCCGCCGGCTCCTCGTTGTCCACCGCCGCCGGCTCGGCCGCGATCTCGTCGGCTTCCAGGGGATGCTGCTCGTCGGCACGGTCTTCGTCGGCTTGCTCGCTGCGATGCGCGGCAGGCGGCTCCCAGCCGTCATGTTCGGCCGACACCTCTTCGGCAGCGACGTCGCGCGCCTCGCTAGCATGCCATTCCTCGGCTGGCGCTTCCTCTTCATGCGAGGGATGCCAATATGTCTCGGCGGGACCGGATGTCTCCGGCGAAACCGCTGTCTCGGCGGGAACAGGTTCTTCCGCGGAAAGGGGCTCCTCGGCAGCGACCTCTTCCTCAGCGTCCTCTGGCGCGGCGGCTTCCACGTGATCGGGCTCGTCGGCGACCTCGGCCGCCTGCGGTTCCGGATAGGCTTCGTCAACCGGCTCCTCGACAGCCGTCTCCGGCGCAGGCGCCGGTTCGCTTTCGTCGTGAAGCGTTTGCTCTTCCGCGGATTCCAGCGCGGCGACGGCGGCGACCGGCTCATCAAGCGGCAGCGCCTCGGAGTGTTCGCCTTCCACCTCGCGGATGGCGGCCTCGAGCTTTTCGAGCTGGCGTTGCAGCATGGCTTCCGGCGGACGCGGCTTCATATTCTCGAGCTGCCGCTGCACTGCGCCGCGGGCACGTTCGTAGACTTTCACCCGCATCTCGGGGGTATTTTCAGCCAAGCCGTCAACGGCCCGCCGAATGACTGCAATAAAATCCGCCATCAGTACTTTCTCAAGAAGTCCGGTACCCTACCGAACCATCCTCCACAGTGACCCGTGAGCTTAATCCTCAAACGGATCGGTCACAAGTATCGTATCATCCCGCTCCGGGCTGGTGGACAAGAGCGCGACAGGCGCCCCGATCAGCTCTTCGACCTGGCGAACATACTTGATCGCCTGTGCCGGCAGATCCGCCCAACTGCGGGCGCCGACGGTCGATTCCTTCCAGCCTTCCAGCGTGATGTAGATCGGTTCGACCCTAGCTTGCGCTCCCTGGCTTGCCGGAAGATGATCAATCTGTTCGCCGTCGAGCATATAGCCAACGCAGATCTTCAATTCCTCGAGACCGTCGAGCACGTCGAGCTTGGTGAGCGCGATGCCCGTGATGCCATTGGTGGCAATCGATTGGCGCACAAGTGCGGCGTCGAACCAGCCGCAGCGCCGCTTGCGTCCGGTCACCACGCCGAACTCATGACCTTTTTCGCCAAGGAACTCACCGATCGCGTCCTTCAGCTCGGTCGGGAACGGGCCTTCGCCGACGCGTGTCGTATAGGCCTTGGTGATGCCGAGGATATAGCCGAGCGAGCCGGGCCCCATGCCTGAACCGGCGGCGGCCTGACCGGCCACCGTGTTCGATGAGGTGACGAAGGGATAGGTGCCGTGATCAATGTCGAGCAGGCTGCCCTGCGCGCCTTCGAAGAGGATGCGGGAGCCCTTGCGACGCTCCTTGTCGAGGAAAAGCCAGACCGTATCACGGAAAGGCAGTACCCGATCGGCGATCGAGGTCAGTTCGTCCATGATCGCCTGGTGGCTGACTTCGGCGACACCGAGGCCGCGGCGAAGCGCGTTGTGATGCGTCAGAATACGGTCGACCTTGCCGGAAAGACTATCGAGATCGGCAAGATCCATGACGCGGATGGCGCGACGCCCGACCTTGTCTTCATAGGCCGGGCCGATGCCGCGGCGCGTCGTGCCGATCTTGGTGCCGCTGTTCGATGCGGCATCCTCGCGCATCGCGTCGAGCTCGCGGTGCAGCGACAGGATGAGCGTCGCATTGTCGGCGATACGCAGATTTTCGGGCGTGATCGTCACACCCTGACCGGCGAGCTTTTCGATCTCAGCGATCAGCGCATGCGGATCGACGACGACGCCGTTGCCGATCACCGCCATCTTGCCGGGACGCACGACGCCGGACGGCAGCAGCGAGAGCTTGTAGCTGGTGCCGTCGATGACGAGCGTGTGGCCGGCATTGTGTCCGCCCTGAAAGCGCACGACAATATCTGCACGCTCCGAAAGCCAGTCGACAATCTTGCCCTTGCCTTCGTCACCCCATTGCGAACCGACCACGACTACGTTCGTCATCCAACTCTTCCTGTTACCGGCGCGGAACCGCGCACCTGCTCAAACCCGCGCATCTATAAAGCTTTGTTTTTTGGAAAGCGACCCTGTTGTCACAGTAGATTGGGCTTTTTACGTGACAAATCAGCAGCCGACAGGCTATTTCCCCTCACAAAACGCCGCACGGCGATCGCGGAAAGACGGGAAGAACGCTATTGCAAGCCACGGCCTATATCTGCCTCGTTATCGCCACCCTTTGCTGGGGCGGCAACTCCGTCGCCGGCAAACTCGCGCTCGGGCATATCAGCCCGATGATGCTGACCTTCCTGCGCTGGTTCCTCGCCGTGGCGGTGATCGCTGTGATTTCAATACCGCAATTGCGGAAGGACTGGCCGGTGGTCAGGAAGAACCTGCCGCTGCTCCTCTTCTACGGCGTCATCGGCTACACCCTTTTCAACGCCATGCTTTACTCGGCCGTGCAATATACAACGGCGATCAACGTCGCCATTGAGCAGGCCGGCATCCCGATGCTGATCTTCCTGCTGAATTTCATGTTCTTCCGCACCGGCATCTCGCTGGCGCAATGTCTCGGCTTCGGCATGACGCTGATCGGCGTCGCTTTGACCGCCGCGCATGGTGACCTCTCAACGCTGCTGCAACTAGGCCTCAACCGCGGCGACGGGCTGATGCTGATCGCCATTGCCGCCTATTCGGTCTACACGATCTTCCTACGCTGGAAGCCGCCGCTCGACTGGCGCACGCTGATGGCGGTCCCGGCGCTCGGCGCGATGCTGACCTCGCTGCCGCTGCTCCTCTGGGAGGTCGGCCGCGGCGCTGCGCAGTGGCCGGACCAGGCCGGCTGGGTCATCACTCTCTACACGGCGATCTTCCCGTCGCTGGTCGCGCAGATCCTCTATATCAAAGGCGTCGTCGCAATCGGCGCCAACCGGGCCGGCCTCTTCATCAATCTCGTGCCGGTGTTCGGAACGCTGCTCTCCGTCGCCCTGATCGGGGAGAGGCTGCAGTCCTTCCATGTGATCGCGCTGGTGCTGACCTTGGGCGGCATCGCGATCGCCGAAAAGGGCCGTCCGAAAGCGTCGGCACAGACCGTGCCCGCCTCACCTATGGATTAGAGCCTAACCGAGTTCCAACGTTGTCACGCCGAAGACGTGCTTCAGCGGGATGGCCGGCGCCGGCCCGCGATACATGCGCGTCGTCTCGAACACCGGTTGAAGGCCGAGGCCTTCGGCAAGCGCGACCGCCTCGTGGTTCGCCGTGGGAATGTCGATGAAGACCGCGGCCCCCTTCGCCTCCGGGATCAATTCGGCAAGCAACGCTGCGGCGCTATCGGCATCATTGGCAAAGAGCGGGCCGATCTTGTAGCCCTCGTAGCAGCGGCGGATCGTGCCGTAGCCGCGGATCTTACCGCTCTTGCGCACCACCGCCGAACGGCGGCCCTTACGGCCGGTGCACCAGGAGGTGAGGAAGGCATCCCGCGGCTGCGGAAAGATCGCCGAATCATAGCGCTGCAGGCCTTCGAGACGTGAATCCAGCACCGACTGCGCGACAAGCGTCGAGACAGGCAGGGAGCTGGCGACCCCGCCGTAGCGAATGGTGGAATAGGCGGGTTCGAAGCCGGCCTTGCGGTAGTTTTCCTGCTGTGCGGCGACACCGTCGAGACCGATCGTGCGGTGTCCCGCGCTGGCGATGCCCGCCTCCCAGATCGCCTTGCCGTAACCCTTGCCGCGGAAATCAGGATGGACGATGTAGAGGCCCAGGAAGGCGAAACTCTCGCCATATTTGACGACCGAGATCGAACCGACGGGGACTTCACCGATCGAGCCGACGAAAAATCCTGACGGATCAGCCTCGAGGAACGCAAGCGAATCGTCAAGGCCCGGGTTCCAGCCCTCCTGACGCGCCCATTCGAGCACGAGTTCCAGTTCGCCGGGCCGCATCGAACGAACGGCAAATTCCGAATTCATGCGACTTTCCTAGATTGAATGTCCCGCAAGTCCATCCCGGCAAAGGCAAAGCAATTGTCAGGTCCCAGTTCCCCGATTGCACCTGCGAATGATGGAGAGCCGCGCTCATGGACTTGACGACGCGTATAATCATTTTTCGATGCAATGCAGAAATCTTCGTTTCCGAATTACCATGAAACAATGCCGTTGCAAGCTCAAGAAAATTACTTGTGCGCCAATTATCTTCCTGCTGATGCAAATAAAACGCCGCGCCGAAAAGATATCGCCTGCCAAGTTGAAAGGCGAGGAAAGCATTTCGGCCGAAATCTCCTCCGCGACGTGGCAAAGGCGCCGTTGAAAACGGCGGCGACCACGGTCGCCCGCGAACGGATCACCGACCGTTCAGCCGCCCATTGCGGTCTTCTGCTTTTCGATCCCGCTCGCCATCGATGAGAAAAGACGGTCTGTATCTGCCGCCGGTGCGGGATAACCGAACGCATAACCCTGCAGGCCGTCGCAGCCGAGCTGCGCCAGCACGACGGCATGCGCCTCGGTCTCGATGCCCTCGGCGATCACCTCGACATCAAGCGCCTTGGCGATTTCCACGATCGAACCCACCACGCGCCGCTGCTCGGCCGAGTTGACGACCTCGGTGACGAGCTGCCGGTCGATCTTCAGCCTCTTCGGCCGCAGCTTGACGAGACCGATGAGCGAGGCATGGCCCGATCCGAAGTCGTCGATCTCGATGTCGATGCCCATCTGTTTGATATCGCCGATATGATCGAGCAGTTTTTCGTCGCTGTCGTCGAGGAAAATCGTCTCAACCAGTTCGAAGACGATCACGCCAGGCGGGATGTCGAGTTTCCTCAGCTTGTCGAGCAACGCCGGATCGGCAAGCCGCGAGGCGGAAATATTGACAGCGATGCGCGGAACCGCAAGGCCGCGCAACAGCCAGAATAGCCGGTCTTCGAGAGCGCTTTTGAGGATCGCCGCGTCGATCTCCGCCGCAAGTCCGTGCTCGTCGGCGATTTTCAGGAATACCCCTGGGGCGAGCACGCCCTTCTCGGGATGTTTCCAGCGCGCCAACGCCTCGAAGCCGATGACTTCCCGCGTCCGGGCGTCGAGCTGCACCTGATAATAGGGAAGGATCTCGCCGCGCTCCAGCCCGAGCTTCAGCTCTTCGGCGAGGCGACGCTTGGAGCGCAGATCCTCCTGCAATTGCCGCGTGAAAAATTCGACGCGGTTCCGTCCGAGCTTCTTGGCCTGGTAGAGCGCCAGGTCGGATTCGGCCAGCAGGTTGCGCGCCCGCCGATCGCCGCTCCAGGAAACGCCGATCGAGGCGCCGGATTGCAGCATCTCCTGGCCGAAACGGATTTTCTTCCGCAGCCGTCGCTGGACATCCTCGGTGATCAGCCTCAGCTCAGTGAGATCGGTAAAATTGACCAGCACGATGACGAATTCATCGCCGCCGACGCGGGCGACCATGCCATTTGCAGGAATGGCAGCGGTGATTCGAAGGGCTGCTGCCCTGAGCACTGCGTCGCCTGCCGCATGACCGTGGCTGTCGTTGATCTGCTTGAACTGGTCGAGGTCGAGATGCAGCACCGCGAGCGTCGTGATGCTCTTGTCGGCCGGCAGCTCCGCCAGCCGCTTGTCGAGAAGGCGCCGGTTCGGCAAGCCGGTGAGATAGTCGTGATCGGCGACATGCTCGATGCGGGCATTGCTTTCCTCAAGCGCCAGCGCCCTCGCCTCGGCCACCACCTTCTGCCGCGCCAGTTCCGCGTTGAGCATTACGTCGGCAGTCACATCCCATTCGGCGCCAATGAAGGAGGGCAGACCTTCCGCATCGACATAGAAATGCGCGCGCGAACGCAAATGACGGATTTCGCCGCTCGGCAGCACGATACGGAATTGTGAGTTATAGGCGCCGCGCGTCGCGATTGCCTGCTCGAAGTCGCTTTCGGCCCGGTCACGATCATCGGGATGGATGGCATTCGACCAAAGCGAAGCCGGCACAAGACGATACGTCTCGCCGGTCTCATAGAGACGATGCATTTGCGCATCCCACAAGATCCCGTCCTGCTCGATGCTATGCTCCCAGACACCAATCTGGGATGCATCGAGAGCGAGTTCGAGCCGACGCAGAAGATCCTGAAACTCTCGTTCGGATCGTGTGGCTTTGTTCTCTGGCAACGCGGTCCCAGCCTTAGAAGCTTGTATAACGGCAATATGGTCTCAAGCCGGCATTAATGAATGCCTTGTCCTAGTGACCGAACTAGTGACTAGGTGAACTGTTCGTTACGACTTCCCCTTTTGGATCAAGGGGCTTGCAGTCTTTAGCAACTCAAGTTCAATGATTGTGCCGCGGCGGGTTTTTCGCAATCCGACGAAATTCCGTCGCCCCCTCCAGCACCGCGCCGTCCGACAATTGCGTCACCGAGCGGCGATAGATCTGCTGCCACGGCGTCGCATCCGCCGGCACGGGCGGGATGCCGTCGCTCTTGCGCCGTTCGATCTCTGCGTCATCGACCAGCATGTCGCAGCGCCCGTGGTTGAAGTCGATGCGGATGATATCCCCGCTACGAAGCCAGGCGAGGCCGCCGCCGGCGGCACTTTCCGGTGAGGCGTTGAGGATCGAGGGACTGTCGGCCGTGCCCGATTGGCGGCCGTCGCCGATCGTCGGCAGGCTGCGGATGCCGCGCTTCAGGAGATGATCCGGCGGCTGCATATTGACGACCTCAGCCGAACCAGGCCAGCCGATCGGCCCGGCGCCCCGGATAACGAGGATGGTGTTTTCGTCGATGCCGAGTTCGGGATCGTTGATGCGCTTGTGATAGTCCTCGGAACCGTCGAAAACCACCGCTTTGCCCTTGAAGACGCCCTCATGCCCGGGTTCTTCAAGGTATCGCCGGCGGAAATCCTCCGAGACCACACTCATCTTCATGATCGCGAAATCGAAGAGATTGCCTTTGAGCACGAGGAAGCCCGCCCGCTCCTTCAGCGGCTCAGCGAACGGCTTGATGACCTCGCGGTCGCGCGCTTCCTTGCCCTGTAGGTTCTCGGCTATCGTCCTGCCCGTCACCGTACGACAGTTGCCATCGAGCTTTCCGGCCTGCAGCAGTTCCCACATGATCGCCGGCGTACCGCCGGCGCGATGGAAGCGCTCGCCGAGATAGGCGCCGGCCGGCTGGACATTGGCCAGCAGCGGGATATCGAAACCATGCACCTGCCAGTCGTCGGGATGGAGTTCGACGCCGGCGTGCTTCGCCATCGCCGCCAGATGCGGCTGCGCGTTGGTCGAGCCGCCGATCGCCGAATTGGTGCGGATCGCATTCAGGAAAGCCTCGCGCGTCAGGATATCCGACGGCTTCAGATCCTCGAACACGATTTCGACGGCGCGCCGCCCGGTACGGTAGGCCATCTGGCCGCGTTCGCGGTAAGCGGCCGGAATGGCGCCACAGCCGGTCAACGAAAGGCCGAGCGCCTCGGCCAGCGCATTCATCGTTGAAGCTGTACCCATCGTATTGCAGTGACCGACGGAAGGCGCAGAATCGAGCGCCGCCTGAAGAAACTCTTCCCGATCGATCTCGCCTGCCGCATATTTCCGCCGCATCCGCCAGATCACCGTGCCGGAGCCCGCCAGCTCTCCCTCATGCCAGCCGTCAAGCATCGGCCCACCGGAGAGCACGATCGCCGGAATATCGACCGTCGAAGCAGCCATGATCGCCGAAGGCGTGGTCTTGTCGCAGCCGGTGGTCAGCACGACACCGTCGAGCGGATAACCGTAGAGGATTTCGACGAGGCCGAGATAGGCTAGATTGCGGTCCAGTGCCGCCGTGGGGCGCTTGCAGTTCTCGAAGATCGGATGCGTCGGAAACTCGATCGGAATGCCGCCGGCATCGCGAATGCCGTCGCGCACGCGCTTGGCAAGCTCGACATGCACCCTGTTGCAGGGCGTGAGATCGCTGCCGCTCTGCGCAATCCCGATGATCGGCTTGCCGGAGCGCAGCTCTTCCGGCGTGATGCCGTAATTCATGAAGCGCTCGAGATAGAGCGCTGCCATGTCGATATGATCGGGATTGTCAAACCAGTCCTGCGAACGCAGGCGCCGCTTCGGCGAATGGCTGTCCGTCACTTCTTTCCTCCCGGCCGGGCATTCTTCTCTTCGAGATGGAGGAGCAGGGCGCTGTGATCCTTTTCGCCATTGCCATTGGCGACGAATTCGCTGAATTCGGCGTGCACCGCCGCCGTCAGCGGCAGCGTCAGCGACAGGGTCTTGGCCGCCTCCATGGCGGCGTTCAGATCCTTCAGCTGATTGCTGGACGAACCGCCTGGAGTAAACTGCCGTTCGACCATGCGCTTGCCGTGCAGCTCCAGGATACGGCTCTCGGCAAAGCCGCCGCGAATGGCGTCTCGGAAGGCCGCCGGCGAGCCGCCGCCCGCTTCGATCAGCATCATCGCTTCGGCGACGGCGCCGATCGTCACCGCGACGATCTGCTGGTTGGCGAGCTTGGCAAGCTGGCCTGCCCCGCTTGGACCGACGCGGGTCACCCGCCCCATCGGGGCAAAGACATCCGCAAGCCGGTCGATCACGCCTTCGTCGCCGCCCGCCATAATCGCCAGCGTACCGGCCTCCGCCCCGACGACGCCGCCCGATACCGGCGCATCGACGTGATCGACGCTGCGGTCGGCAAGCCTCGCCGAATGATCGCGGGCAAAATGCGGGGCAATCGAACTCATGTCGATGACGGCAACGCCAGGCGTCATCGCATCGGCCGCTCCGCGGTCGAACAACACGCCCTTCACCGCCTCGGCGTTGGTCAGCATGGTGATGACGACATCGGCGCCTGCAACGGCATCCGCCGGTGTTTCCGCGCGAACCGCGCCATCTCCCGCAAGCGCCTCGGCCTTGCCGGGATCGCGATTCCAGACGGTGACTGCAAAACCCGCGCCGAGCAGCCGGCGAGCCATCGGCGCTCCCATCAGGCCGGTGCCGAGAAAGGCGATCCGCCTGCCCTCATCACCTTTTCTCGAACCTGTCATTCAGTCCTCCCAACTGTTGTCCGTCTTTGATAGTCCCCTCGCCCACCGTTGCAAACCGTTTTGACGGACGTAACGCATTTTTGTGGTGTGTCCTTAGATGCGGATGATGTCGTCCCAAAACCGCGCACAGTATTCGGCATCATGCTCTGAAAACGATACGGGCGAGAACCGAAGTTCCCGCCCGATTTACTCGACAAAGGAAGGTTGAATTCCGTTTATTCCGCCGCGAGCCGGATGACCTCCGCCTCTTCTTCCTTGTGTTCGTCCGGCTTGTGCTGGACGAGCGGACGGTTGCCCGTCAGCCGCCGCAGCAGCACGTAGAAGACAGGCGTCATGAAGATGCCGAAGAAGGTCACGCCGATCATGCCGGAGAAGACCGCGACACCCATCGCCGCGCGCATCTCCGCGCCGGCGCCTGTAGAGACGACGAGCGGCACGACACCCATGATGAAGGCGAGCGAGGTCATGAGGATCGGGCGAAGGCGAAGGCGGCTGGCCTCGATCGCGGCCTCCCGCGGTGTTCTTCCCTCGAACTCCAGTTCGCGGGCGAATTCCACGATAAGGATCGCGTTCTTCGCTGATAGACCGACAAGCACCACGAGACCGATCTGAGTGAAGATGTTGTTGTCTCCACCGGTGAGCCAGACGCCGGTCAGCGCGGCCAGCACGCCCATCGGCACGATCATGATGATCGCAAGCGGCAGCGTCAGGCTTTCATACTGGGCGGCCAGCACCAGGAAGACCAGCAGCAGCGCCAGGGGGAAGACCACGATGCTCGAATTGCCGGCGAGAATTTGCTGATAGGTCAGATCCGTCCATTCGAAGTCGATGCCGGCAGGCAAGGTCTCGTGAAGAATCTTCTCGATTGCCGCCTGCGCCTGGCCGGACGAGAAGCCCGGTGCCGGACCGCCGTTGATGTCGGCAGCGAGGAAGCCGTTGTAGCGGTTCGCACGCTCCGGACCGGTGCTCGGCTCCACCTTCAGGAGGGCCGAAAGCGGGATCATCTCACCCGATGCCGAGCGGACCTTCAACTGGCCGATATCTTCCGGCTGGGCGCGGAATTTCGCATCGGCCTGCACGCGGACGCTGTAGGTGCGGCCGAAAGCGTTGAAGTCGTTCACATAGAGCGAACCGAGGTAGATCTGCAGCGTCTGGAAGACGTCGGTGACGGAAACCCCAAGCTGCTCGGCCTTGGCACGGTCGAGATCGGCATAGAGCTGCGGCACGTTGATCTGGAAGCTGGAGAACAGCCCGGCGAGTTCAGGCGTCTGGTAAGCCTTTGCAAGCACTGCCTTGGTTGCCTCGTCGAGCGCCTGGTTGCCGAGGCCCGCACGATCCTCGATCTGCAGCTTGAAGCCGCCCGTCGTGCCGAGACCATTGACCGGCGGCGGCGGGAACATGGCGATGAAGGCATCCTGGATGACGCCGAACTTCTGGTTCAGCGCCATGGCGATTGCGCCGCCCGAGAGATCTGGCGTCTTGCGCTCCTCGAAGTCCTTCAGCGTCACAAAGACGATGCCGGCATTCGAGGAGTTGGTGAAGCCGTTGATCGACAGGCCCGGAAAGGCGATCGCATTGGCAACACCCGGCTGCGCCAGCGCGATGTCGGTCATGCGCTTGATGACGTCTTCCGTGCGGTCGAGGCTTGCGGCATCCGGCAACTGGGCGAAGCCGATCAGATACTGCTTGTCCTGCGACGGCACGAAGCCGCCGGGAACCGAGCTGAACAGACTGTAGGTCGCACCGACCAGTGCCAGATAGATCACCATGACAATGCTCTTGCGCGACAAGAGACCACCCACGCCCTTGCCGTAGGCATTCGAGCCCGCGCCGAAGACACGGTTGAAACCGCGGAAGAACCAACCGAAGATGGCGTCCATGAACCGCGTCAGCCAGTCCTTCGGCTGATCATGGCCCTTCAGGAGAAGGGCTGCCAACGCCGGAGACAGGGTGAGCGAGTTGAAGGCCGAGATGACGGTCGAGATTGCGATCGTCAGCGCGAACTGGCGATAAAACTGCCCCGACAGGCCGGAGATGAAAGCGAGCGGCACGAAGACCGCGACGAGGACCAGCGCGATCGCGACGATCGGACCGGAGACTTCCTTCATCGCCTTGTAGGTGGCAGCCCGTGGCGACAGGCCATGTTCGATATTACGCTCGACGTTTTCGACCACCACGATCGCGTCGTCAACGACGATACCGATCGCGAGCACCAGGCCGAACAGACTGAGCGCGTTGATCGAGAAGCCGAAGACATACATGACTGCGAAGGTGCCGATGATTGACACCGGAACCGCGATCAGCGGGATGATCGAGGCGCGCCACGTCTGCAGGAACAGGATGACGACGAGGACGACGAGCGCAATGGCCTCGAGCAGCGTGTCGATAACCTTCTCGATCGAGGCGCGCACGAATTTCGTCGTATCGTAGACGATCTCGTACTTGACGCCCTCAGGCATGGCGAGCTGCAACTGATCCATGGTCGCATTCACATTGTCCGCGATCTCGATCGCGTTCGAACCCGGCGCCTGCAGGACAGCAACGGCGACGGCCGGCTTGCCGTCGAGCAGCGAACGCAGGGTGTAGTCCGCAGCACCGAGCTCGATGCGGGCGACATCGCGAAGGCGGGTGATCTCGCCACTGGCGCCCGTCTTGACGATGATGTTGCCAAATTCCTCAGGCGTGCGCAGGCGGCCCTGGGCATTCACGTTGAGCTGCAGATCCACGCCCGGCTGGCTCGGCGACGCGCCGATGATACCGGCGGCGGCCTGAATGTTCTGGGAGCTGATCGCGCTGCTGATGTCGCTGGCGGCAAGATTGTGCTCGGCGGCCTTCTGCGGGTCGATCCAGACACGCATGGAATAGTCGCCGGCGCCGAAGACCTGTACCTGACCGACGCCTGCAATGCGGGCGAGACGATCCTTGACGTTCAAGGTCGCGTAGTTGCGAAGATAGGTGATGTCGTGATTGTCCCCGTCGGAGACGAGGTTGACCACCATGATGAAGTTGGGTGAACTCTTGACTGTCGTGATGCCGAGCGCGCGGACTTCCGCCGGCAGGCGCGGTTCGGCCTGCGAAACGCGGTTCTGCACGAGCTGCTGTGCCTTGTCAGGGTCGGTGCCGAGCTTGAAGGTGACGGTGACGTTGAGCACCCCGTCCGATGTCGCCTGGCTGGCCATGTAGAGCATGCCTTCGACGCCGTTGATCTGCTCTTCGAGCGGCGTTGCCACCGTTTCGGCGATGACCGACGGGTTGGCGCCGGGATAGGTGGCGCGCACGACGATCGACGGCGGCACGACCTCCGGATATTCGGAAATCGGCAGCGCGCGCAGGCCGATCAGGCCGGCAACCAGGATGAGGACCGAAAGAACGCCGGCAAAGACCGGGCGGTCGACAAAGAATCTGGAGATGTTCATATCAAAGCCCTCTCCGGGGTGAACATGGATGCAACGTCCCTCTCCGGCGGTTTGGGAGCCGCCGGCGGGTCATATCATTTCGGGTATTGGCCTTCCCCCGGAGGGGAAGGCAAAGTCTTTACTGCGCGGTCGCGACCTTCTCTTCCATCTGAGGTGCGACGACTGCACCTGGACGGATGCGCTGCAGACCGTTGACGACGATCTTTTCGCCGACGTTGAGGCCGCTTTCGACTACACGCTGGCCGTCAGCCAGCGTGCCGAGCTGGACCTGCCGATAGGCGACCTTGTTCTCACCATCGACGACGAAGACGAACTTCTTGTCCTGGTCCGTGCCGACGGCACGGTCGCTGATGACGATCTTGTTCTCGGCCTTCGGCTGGCCCATGCGCACCCGCACGAACTGGCCGGGGATGAGACGCCCGCCCGGATTATCGAAGACGGCGCGCACGCCGATCGTACCGCTTGATGCATCGACCTCGTTGTCGATCAGTTGCAGCTTGCCCTTGATCGGCGTGCCACTGTCGGTCAGCGTGCCGACCTCGACCGGAATCTGCTCGACGGCAGGCAGGGCGCTATCCGTCTGCGGAAGCTGGGCAAGCGCGCGCGTCACCATCTCTTCGCTGGCATTGAAGCTCGCATAGATCGGATCGACAGAAACGAGCGTCGTCAGCGCCGGCGAAGTCGAACCGGCCGCGACGAGGTTACCGGCGGTCACCTCGATCTTGCCGATGCGGCCGGAAACCGGAGCCCGCACTTCAGTATAATCGAGATCGAGCTGGGCCGACTGCAGGGCAGCTTGCGCCGAACGCAGCCCCGCCTGAGCCTCGGCCAGCGAACTCTGGCGCTGATCGAGATCGCTCTGGGAGATGGTGCGGTTGTCGGAAAGCCTGCGGCCGCGGTCGAGTTCGGTCTGCGCCAGGCTGACCTTGGCTTCGGCCGAAGCGACCTGGCCTTGCGCCTGCGCCACGCTCGCCTGGTAGGGGGCCGGGTCGATGGTGAAGAGCAGGTCGCCCTGCTTCACCAACGCCCCTTCGCGGAAAGCCACCGACAGGATGGCGCCGGCGACACGGGAACGCACCTGCACACGGTCGACCGCTTCCAGACGGCCGGAGAAATTCTCCCAGGCCGTCACATCGCGCGCCGCAACGACGGCAACCGTCACCGGCACAGCGGGAGCCTGTGCAGGGGCGGAGGCGGCCGTGGCGGTCGTGCTCATCGGCAGTTGGAAAAACAATGCGGCGCCGGAAACTGACGCAACAAGGCCTATGCCGGCGCCCACAAGGGCCCAGCGCTTCTTTCTGGACGTCATCGGTACTCTCCTTGCGGCTCAAGGCCGCCGAAATATCAGGTCTTCTTCAATGCAATTGCGGTTGAACGCTTACGTCCCGAAGGAAGCTTCCGAAATGGCGGCTGACGTTTTCCTGCCAGTCCGGCGCTCCGTCGGATTTCCCACCATAAATCGAGGGCCAGCCCGTCCCGGCGGGAAGGACATGCTGACGCACACCGACGCCGGCCTGTTTCAGGCGGGCACCGTAACCAATTGTCTCGTCGTGCAGAGGATCGTCCTCCGCAGTGAATATCAGCGCCGGCGCGACGCCCGAAATACGCGAACAGAGGCAAGGCGCCGCATAAGGGTGGCAACCGCCGCCGCTCAGATAGTGGCTCCAGCCCTCCGTCCAGCGTTGGCGCATGCCGATGGCTTCGGCCTTGCGGATCGAGGACGTGCCCATGAAGGGATCGAGCAGCGGCGAAATCAGGACCTGGCCGTCGAGCGCGTCCGGCATCTGGTCGCGCGCCTTCAGCGCCACGCCGGCGGCAACATTGCCGCCTGCTTCTTCGCCGGCGACGAAAAGCAGCGACTTGCGGTCGCCAAGACCGGCGCGTTTGTTGGCGAGATAGGTGAAAACGGAGAAGGAGACTTCCAACGCTTGCGGGAATATGTTGCCGGACAGGCTGCTGTAATCGGCAGCAACGACGATCGCGCCGGCCTTGGCGAGACTCATCGCTACCGGCCGGTCGACATTCTTGTCGCTGTCCAGAAATGCGCCGCCATGCAGGTAAAGCACGATCGGCGGACCCTTGCCGTAATCGGCGCCCTGGTAGATGCGTGCGGAAACGGGGCCGATGGCCACCTTGTCCAGCATCATATCTTTCCATTCCACCGTCATGCTTCCGGTCTCTTTTGCATCGGCCACAAGCAGACAACGCCTGCCGCTTGCATTTTCTACAAAAAAGATATTGTTATTCCAACCAAGGAATAAGAAGCTATATCGCGATAACACTGTTCCAGATTTCGAACAATGGTGCAACGCAAACTGCGGATTTGAAACCGATGGATCAGCTCTCGGCAATGCGCGTCTTCATTCGCGTCGTGGAGACGGGCAATTTCACCCGCGCCGCCGACATGCTCGCCATGCCCAAGGCGACGGTGACCAATCTCATCCAGGGTCTGGAGGCGCATTTGCGCACCAAGCTTTTGAACCATACCACGCGCCGGGTGATGGTGACCACGGACGGTGCGCTTTATTACGAACGCGCCGCCCAGATTATTTCGGAACTAGAAGAGCTTGATGGCAGCCTCTCCAATTCGCAGAGCCTGCCGAGCGGGCGGCTGCGTGTCGAGATGGCCGGCGCTTTCGCCGATTGGATCGTCGTTCCGGCTCTTTGCGATTTCTATCAGCGTTATCCCGATATCCGTATCGACCTCGGTGTCGGCGACCGCACGGTCGATTATCTTGCGGAAAATGTCGATTGCGCGCTACGGGCCGGCACGCCGGCCGACCAGTCGCTGATTGCGCGGCGCGTCTCCGAAGTCGAGATGATCACCTGTGCTGCGCCGAGCTACATCCAGAAATTCGGCATGCCCGAGCGGCCCGAGGATCTGGAGGCTGATCATTACTCCGTCAACTATTTCCGCGCCCAGAACAACCGGACACTGCCCTTCGAATTTCGCCGGCACAACGAGGTGATCGAAACCAGTCCGCGTTACATCGCCTCGGTCAACGATAGCCGCACCTATCTGACAGCTGCGTTGACGGGCCTCGGCATCGCGCAGGTGCCGATCTTCATGGCGCGCGAGCCGATGGCAAGGGGCGAACTCGTCCGCGTGCTTCCGGATTGGCGTCGCGATCCGCTACCGCTTTACGTCGTCTACCCCCCGAACCGCCATCTCAGCAACAAGGTGCGCGTCTTCGTCGACTGGCTGGTGAAGCTTCTGGTCGAGGCGAGATTGAACGACGTCTGAGCGTTAAGACAAATACGGCCCGGAAGGCAGGGGAAACCTTCGACGGGCCGCAATGTACAACTTTGAACATCAAGCCTGTCGCACCATAGCAAGGGCGCGGCAGGCTTTGGAGGTCGGAAGAGAGCGGCAGGGAATTCCACTCTCTCGCGATAAAACAGATATACGCACTCCCCGCAGGATTGTAAGGAAAAATTCCGCAATCACGTTCACATAATTGCGATAACGGGTTGGCTCCCATGTTCCCGCGCCAGCGGCGGGCGGGATTTCAATTCCTGGCAGCCGGCTTCAGCAGGTCCCCGAGGCCGATGCGGCGGAACAATTCCGCCCGGACACGGTCGGCGACGCCGTTGACGATCTCCGCGCCGTCCTCGGATGGATCGATATGGACGCGGAACGGCCTCGTACCGAACGGCTTGCCGACGACATCGACGATGGCGACGGCTACCGTGCCGGCATCGGCGTCAACAGGTTCGAGTGCTGCCAGGCCCTGCAGCGCCTGTTCCGGCACACCCTTGTAGGGTCCTTCATTATATTCGGCGGCGCGGGCGGTATCATCCGGCGAACCGGAATGGGCGAAGTGGTTGGTGCCCTTGGTGAAGGCGCCGGGCACGATGATCGAGGTCTCGATGCCCCAGCGGGTAAGCTCGCTGGCATAGGAGACGGCAAGTGAATCCATCGCCGCTTTGGCGGCGAAATAGGGCGAGAGGTAGGGAGGCGTGCCGCCGCGGCTGCTCGACGACGATACCCAGACCAGCAGGCCTGTACCCTGCTTGCGCAGATAGGGGAGTGCCGCGCGGTTGACGCGCTGGGTGGAAAGCACGTTGATGTCGAAGAGCTCGGCGAACTGTTCCGGCGTGAAGGCTTCGGCCGGGCCGAAGGACATATGGCCGGCATTGTGGATGATGACATCGAGGCGGCCCTCATCGGCGAAAATCCTGGCGATACCGGATACAACCGAGGCGTCGGAGGCGACATCGAGTTCGACCGAGCGCAGATCGACGCTATTGTCCCTGGCGAATTCAGCCGCATCGGCGACGGCAGGAGCGTTGCGGCCTTCCGTGGCGCGCATGCCGGCATAGACGGTATGGCCGGCCTTCGCGAGGGCGCGGGCGGTAAGAGCGCCGAAACCGCTGGAAGCGCCGGTGATGATGATGACTTGCTTGCTCATGATCCTATTCCTTCTGGGTTCGATTGGGGTTGGTTGAAGTGGAAGCTTGAGGTTGGCGGCGGCATCGAGACAGCCGCCAGCCCTTCATCAGATCACGCCGCCATTGGCGCGCAGCGTCTGGCCGTTGATCCAGCCGCCGTCCGGACCGGCAAGAAAGGCAACCGCAGCGGCGATGTCTTCCGGTGTGCCGAGGCGTTCCAGCGGGTTCATCTTCGCCATGCGGGCGATCAGTTCGTCCGACTTGCCGTTGAGGAAAAGGTCGGTGGCCACAGGGCCAGGTGCGATGGCGTTGACCGTGATGTTGCGGCCCCGCATCTCCTTGGCCATGATCGCCGTCAATGTTTCCACGGCAGCCTTGGTGGCAGCGTAAACGCCATAGGTTTCGAGCTTCAGGCCGACGACCGACGTCGAGAAGTTGACGACCCGGCCGCCGTCACGCAGCCGCTTGGCGGCTTCCCGCAGCGTATTGAAGGTGCCCTTCAGATTGACGCCGATCTGCCGATCGAAATTGGCGTCATCGGCCTCGGCAAGCGAAGAGAGCATCATGATGCCGGCATTGTTGATAAGCACGTCGACGCCGCCGAAAGCGGCTTCCGCGGCATCGAACATGCGGCGGACGGCTTCGGCGTCGCTGACATCGGCTTTCGCCGTCAGCGCCTTGCCGCCGGCCTGCTCGATCTCCTGGACCAATTCCTCGGCCGGAGCGGCATTGCCGGAATAGTTGATGACGACGGTGAAACCGTCCTTGGCGAGGCGTCGGGCGACTGCCGCTCCAATGCCGCGGGAAGCACCGGTGACCAGTGCCACCTTGCCGTTTTCTTTGGAAGCCATTGTCCTTCTCCTTCATCCTGCGCCGCAGCGCGTTTTCAATGAGGAGAAGATGCACCTGTTCATTATGCGGATAATCATGCATTCTTCGGCATCACTATCCGGGAATCGCGAACAAAAAGATGGACAGATTTGATGCCATGCGCGTGTTTTGCCGCGTCGTGGAACGCCGCAGCTTCACGCTTGCCGCCGAAGACACCGGCCTGCCGCGCTCGACCGTCACCGATGCGATAAAGCAGCTCGAAGCCCGCCTCGGCGTGCGTCTGCTCCAGCGCACGACACGCCATGTCAGCCCGACGCTCGACGGCGAAGCCTATTACCAGCGCTGCCTGTCGATCCTTGCCGATATCGAAGATGCCGAAGGCGCTTTCGCCGGCGCCAAGCCGAAGGGCCTGCTGCGCGTCGATGTGCACGGCACGCTCGCCCGGCATTTCGTGCTGCCGAGCCTGCCGTCTTTTCTAGAGACCTATCCCGAGATCGAATTCTACATGAGCGAGGGCGACCGGCTGGTCGACCTGGTGCGCGAAGGCATCGATTGCGTGCTGCGCGTCGGCACGCCGCAAGACAGCGACATGGTCGCCCGGCGCGTTGCCTTGCTCGATGAGGTGACACTCGCCTCTCCTGAATATATCGCCACCCATGGCCTGCCGCAGCACCCTGACCGGCTTGACGGCCATCGCATGGTTGGCTTCCGCTCCAGCAGCACCGGCAGCCTGTTGCCGCTCGAATTCATCGTCGACGGCACGGTGCGTGACATCTCCATTCCCGCCACCGTCGCGGTCAACGCCGCCGAAAGCTATATTTCAGCGGCGAGGATGGGCCTCGGCATGATCCAGATTCCGCGCTATCACGCCGAAAAGGACCTTGCCGCGGGCACGCTGGTCCGCGTGCTGCAGGATTTTCCGCTGACCCCGACGCCGGTTTCCCTGCTCTACCCCCGTAACCGCCAGCTTTCGCCGCGCGTGCGCGTCTTCATCGACTGGCTGGTAAAGGTCTTCGCTCGACAAAATTCCGAAAACGCGCTTCACTAAAATGCGCCTTGCTAATATGAGCGCCCACGGAGAACGGCCATGGCACTCAACGATATCACCGTCTACCAGACGGAAGACGGCTTCGTCGTCGAATTCGGCGGCGAAGGCGAAGACAGCATTGCCGTGACGCTGCGCAGCACGCCTGAGCTGACGTCGGAAAATGCCGTCTTGCGTGCCAAGGCCCTGCTTGCCGCAGCGATCGAACCTGTCCATGGCGACGGCGCGCGCGGCAAGGACCCCGCTTTGCTCGAGGAAGAGCTGGAGGAGGGTCTGGAAGACTCCTTCCCGGCGAGCGACCCGGTCTCGGTCACATCATCCTCGATCCCGATGCGCGATCCGAATGCCGGCCGCTGATCCCTGTCGCGCAAACGCATGAAACGGTTTTGGGATGACGATAAGCGCGTTGAATGTTATCTGCGTCTGATATGACCGATGGTGGAACGATATCAGGCGCAATCGGCGCCGGCACGCTCACCGGCGAAAGCCTCAGGAAATTTTTCGAGCGCGATGCGATCGCCGTCTCTCGTGACCTGCTCGGCTGCCATCTGACCGTGGATGGCGTCGGCGGACGCATCACCGAGACCGAAGCTTATTTCCCCGATGACGAGGCCTCGCACAGCTTCCGCGGCCTGACCAAGCGCAACGGCGCCATGTATGGCAAGCCGGGCAACGTCTATATTTACCGTATCTACGGCATGTACTGGTGCCTGAATTTCGTCTGCCATCCGGGTTCGGCTGCACTCATCCGCGCCCTGGAGCCGGAAACGGGAATCCCTGTGATGATCGAGCGGCGCGGCACCGATATGCTGACGTCGCTCTGCAGTGGTCCCGGCAAGCTCTGCCAGGCACTCGGCATCGATATCGAGATCAATGACAGGCTGCTCGATCGCCCGCCCTATGCGATCACGCCGTCCGCACCGGTGCCGATCGTCTCGGGAAAACGCATCGGCATCACCAAAAATGCCGAAGCACTATGGCGCTTCGGCATTCAGGGATCGCGTTATCTCAGCAAGCCGTTCCGCTAGAGCATGATGCCGAAAAGCGCGACGCAGTTTTCCGTCCGGAATTGCGGCAACGCCTGGAGTTCATTCCATCACGGCGCTGTGGTCGACGGCAGGTGCTGCCTTCGGTTTGCGTAGCAATAGCACCAGCGGGATGACTGCAAGCGACATCAGCATCAGCAGCTTGAAATCGTCCATATAGGCAATGATCGTCGCTTGCAGCGTGATGACCTCGTTGAGCGAGGCGCGGCCGGCCGCAGTCACCGGGCTGAGCCCCTGCGCAGCCACCGCATTGAAAGCGTGATTGAACGGCGTCACATAGGCCGCGATCGATTCATGATTGCTCTGCGTGTTCTCGACGATCAGCGCCGAGACGATCGAGATGCCGACCGCCGAGCCGATGTTTCGCGACAAGTTGTAGAGACCGGTGCCGTCGCCGCGCATATGGGCGGGCAGCGTGGAAAAAGCGATCGTAGTCAGCGGCACGAACAGAAAGCCGAGACCGGCGCCCTGGATGAAGCCGACCGAGACGATCGTCCATTGCGAGACGTCGGGTGTCCAGCCGGTCATGTCATACATCGCCCATGCGGTGAGCCCCAAGCCGAGCGCCAGCAACGCGCGCGTATCGACCTTGCCGACCAGCCGCCCGACGATGAACATGCAGAGCATGGTGCCTAGCCCGCGCGGCCCCATGACGATGCCGGCGGTGATGACGGGATAGCCCATCAGCGTCTGCAGATAGGGCGTCATCAGCGCCAGTGAGGCGAGATAGGTAATGCCGATCACAAAGATGAAGATCATGCTGATCGAGAAGTTCTGGTCGAGGAACAGCTTCGGGTTCACGAAGGATTTCTCCGCGGTCAGCGTATGCACGACCAGCAGATAGAAGGCGGCAGCGCAAATCAGCGCCTCGACGACGATCTCGCCCGAGGAGAACCAGTCGAGCTGCTCGCCGCGGTCGAGAAAGAGCTGCAGCGCGGCAATACCGAGGCTCATCATCCCGAAGCCGAACCAGTCCAGTTTGGCGAGCAGATCCCTCTTGGTCTCGGTGACGAAGACGACGATGCCCATGAAGGCGAGCGCGCCGATCGGCACGTTGATATAAAATACCCAGCGCCAGCTGATATTGTCGGTCAGCCAGCCGCCGATGACGGGCCCAAGCACCGGCCCGACCATGACCGAGACGCCGAAAAGGGCCATGGCCGAGCCGCGCTCCTCGACCGTATAGATGTCGAGGAGGATGCCCTGGGAAAGCGGCACCAGCGATGCCCCGAACAGGCCCTGCAGCAGGCGGAAGGCGACGATCTGGTTCAGCGATTGCGCCAGGCCGCAGAGAACGGAGGCCGCAACGAAGCCGGCGATGGCGACGAGCAGCACGCGTTTGCGGCCGAACTTGGCGGCGAGGAAGCCCGACGGCGGCGTCATGATTGCCGCCGCGACGATATAGGAAGTCAGCACCCAGTTGATCTGGTCGGCAGAGGCCGACACGCTGCCCTGGATATAGGGCAGCGCGACGTTGGCGATCGTCGTGTCCAGCGCCTGCATGATGACGGCGAGAATGACGCAAGCCGTGATCGCACCGCGATTGGCAATCGGCGTCGCCGGAGAAGCAGAAGCGTTACTCATGATCCTTGCCCTGAGGCCGACCCAGAAGCTTGTTGACGAAATCAGGCAGGCCGCGGGCATGGCCGGTCTCGACATCGACCACCGTGCTCATGCCGACGCGCAGCGGCGGCTTGCCCTCGGTGTCCTCGATGCTGACGCGCATCGGAATGCGCTGGACGACCTTCACCCAGTTGCCCGTAGTGTTTTGCGCCGGCAGCAGCGAGAAGCTGGAGCCGGAGGCCGGGCTGATGCTCTCAACCTTGCCCTTCCATGTCACGCCGGGATAGGTGTCGATATAGATCTCGGCCGTCTGGCCGGGCTTGACGTAGGTGAGTTCAGTTTCCTTCGGGCTGGCGGCGATCCACAAATGGTCGGTGGCAACAAGTGAGAAGGCCTGCTGCGAAGCCTGCAGGTAGGAACCGACCTGCAGCGCGTTGACATTGGTGACGATGCCGTCGAATGGCGCCTTGACGACGCTGTGGTCGAGTTCGCGCTGGGCATTGTCGACCTGCGACTTGGCCTGCAGGTAGAGCGGGTTTTCCTCGACCGGCTGGTCGGCATTGCCGCCGAGCTGGGCGAGTGTCGTTGCGGCTTCCGCCTTGGCGACGGCAACCTTCTGCTGCGCGGCTTCCAGATTGTGCTTGGCTTCGTCATAGGCCGACTGCGTCGCGCTGCCGTTGTTGACGAGGTTTTGCTGCCGGTCAAACTGATCCTGATAATAGGGCAGGTCGGCTTGCGCCTGGGTGATCTCGGCAAGCGACTGCTGATAGCTGGCCTTGAGATTCATGATCTGGTTGCGCTGCGCGCCGAGCTGCGCCTTGGCGCCATCGAGCGCAATCTTGAAAGAATCCGACCGCAGGCTGAAGAGCACCTGCCCCGCCTTGACGGCCTCGTTCTCATGCACGTTGATCTGGTCGACGATACCCGAGACATCGGTGGTAAGCCCGACCATGTCGGCCTGGATATAGGCGTTGTCCGTCGACATCACCTGGCCGCCATTGACGTAATAATAACCGCCGACGACGAGCGCCACCGGCAGCAAGGCAAACAGGATCGGCCGCGTGAGACTGCGCCGGCGGCGGACCTTGTTGCCGCCAGGCGCAGCCACGGCGGCAGCCGGCGCTGAATTGGATGAAGGCGCTTCGGCTACCGTTTCCTGCTGTTTCTCTTGGTTTTCTTCGACAGGGTTCTTGGCACTGGCGTCGGCAACGACGCGGAGGGGGGATTGATCAGCCATCGTTCGTCTCATTCTCGTCAACCGGGCTCCGGCATGCCTGAACCAGGTTCGTCTTCATTACGGATAGGATGTGGAAAAGCTGCTCGCGCTGCTCGGCCGAGACGCCTTGCAACGCTTCCGCACGGGTGGTGTCGCCGAGCTCGCGCATTTCGGCGAGCAGCGGGTGCGCCTCGTCGCGCATGTAGAGAAGCCAGATGCGTCGGTCGGTCGGGTGCTGGCGGCGCTCGATCAGCCCGCGTTCGGCGAGCTTGTCGAGAATGCGCACCAGCGTGATCGGCTCGACTTCGAGGATTTCGGCAAGGCCACCTTGATGGATGCCTTCGTTATTCGAGAGATAGGCAAGCGTCTGCCATTGCGACCGGGTCAGCCCAAGGCACTTCGCGCGCTGCTCGAACCGCTTGCGCAGCAGCCGTGCGACGTCGTGGAGAAGGAAACCGAGGGTGGGAGTGGCGTTCATGAAAACCTGTGCCGTTATTTATAAGCATACTTATAATATCGGTAGATATATTGAGCATGCGCGTCGCACAAGGGCATGGACGGCAGATTCAACGGCAGCGGCTAAAATGCCGCAGACCGGTCAAGCATATCCTGTGGCTCCTCCCTTTCGCCGTCCGATGCGCCGCGCCGACGAGATCGATATCTTTGAATTTCTCAGGAGCTCGACTGGGCCGAACTCGCCGCTCTGCCACCCGGCAGAGACGAGATCGTCGAGAGCTGATGCCCCCTGTAACGTTTTGATGGATTGCGGAATCGTTACCAATTGGCATTTGCAATTTTTCGCCGCTGCCGTTTATAGTCCAATTCCATAGGGTTACGATTTTTCTGATGTGCATTGCGTGCCGGCCTTCCTTTTCCAAGGGATTGAACGCCGGGGGAATCATGGGGGCAGAGGCCCTCGTTCAAAGCAGCAAGACCTGAACAGCATCACTTCATCTTGAGGTTGGCGGCAGTGAATCGGCCGTCGAGATTGGAGGACCGGTATGACTTACGCGCTTCGACAGATGGTGGTGCTTGGCTATATTGCCGCATTCATGCCTCTCCCCGCGCTGGCCCAGAGCGCCCCACCGCCCCCGCCCGTCACCGTCGCCAAGCCGGTCGTTCGCGATGTCGTCGACAGCGACGAGTTCATCGGCCGTTTCGAGCCGGTCGACGAAGTCTCCGTTCGCTCGCGCGTCGGTGGTTACCTGCAGGAAATCCATTTCCAGGACGGCGCATTGGTCAAGCAGGGCGACCTGCTCTTCGTTATCGATCAGCGGCCGTTCGTAACCGCGCTCAATCAGGCAAAAGCGACACTCGAATCGTCGCAATCGGCCCTGGTCTTTGCCGATGCGCAATATAAACGCGCGCAGTCGCTTGCTGCGAGCGGCAGCCAGTCGGCGCAGACGCTGGATGATCGCCGCCGGGAATTCGATTCGGCCGAGGCCAATGTCCGCGGCGCGCAGGCCGCAGCCGATCGCGCCTCTCTCGACATGGAATATACCGAGATCAAGGCGCCGCTCAGCGGCCGCATCGACCGCCGGCTGATCTCGGCCGGCAACCTCGTGCAGACCGACCAGACTGTGTTGACGACGATCGTTTCGCTCGACCCGATCGATTTCTATTTCGACGTCGATGAGCGCCGCCTGCTGAATTTCGCCGACACGGCGCGCAAACTGGGCAAGGATCTCCAGCAGGGCGGCGGCGGACTGGATGTATCCGTGACGATCTCGGATCCCAGTGCCAAACCATTCAAGGGAAAGCTCGATTTCGCCGAGAACCGGGTCGACAATGAGAGTGGCACCATTCGTCTCCGTGCCCGCTTCCCCAACCCAGATCTCGTCCTCCAGCCCGGCCTTTTCGGTCGCATACAGGTCGAAGCCTCCAACACTTACCAGGCCATCCTCGTCCCCGACGAGGCCATCGGCTCGGACCAGAATGAGCGCGTCGTTTATATCGTCGGGACAGACGGCACGGTTTCGACCAAGCCGGTGAGACCCGGACCGCGGCTCTACGGCTACCGTGTCATACGCGAGGGCCTTGACGGCACCGAGACGATCATCGTCAACGGCCTGATGCGCGCCCGGCCGGGTGCAAAGATCACGCCTCAGATGACCGAACTGCCGCAGGAGCGGCAGGACACTGCGCCCGAAACCGCCGGCGCGGAGAGCGGACAATGAGATTTGCTCATTTTTTCGTGGACCGGCCGATCTTTGCGGCCGTGATCTCGATCCTTCTTCTCGTCGTCGGCGGCATTGCCTATACGCAATTGCCGGTATCGCAGTATCCGGAGATAGCGCCGCCGACCATCGTCGTGCGCACCTCCTATCCGGGTGCCGACCCGCAGACGATCGCCGATACCGTTTCGACGCCGCTCGAACAACAGATCAACGGCGTCGAAGACATGCTTTATATGTCTTCTTACTCCAGCGCTGACGGCGCCATGTCGCTGACGATCACCTTCAAGCTCGGCACCGATCTGGACAAGGTCCAGGTGCTCGTCCAGAACCGCGTTTCCATCGCCCTTCCCCGTCTTCCCGAGGAAGTCCAGCGGCTTGGCGTGACCACCGACAAAAGCTCGCCGGATCTGATGATGGTGGTCCACCTGCTTTCGCCATCGCACCGCTATGACCAGCTTTACGTCTCGAACTACGCCCGCAACCGCATCCGCGACGTTCTCGTGCGCCTTGACGGCGTCGGCGACGTGCAGATCTTTGGCGAGCGCCAGTATTCGATGCGAATCTGGCTGGATCCGGAAAAGCTCTCCGCTTACGGGATGACATCCGATGACGTCGTCTCCGCGTTGAGAGATCAGAACGTCCAGGTATCAGGCGGCAAGATCGGTGCCCCACCCGTCACCGGCAAGAATGCATTCGAATATACGGTGCGAACGGATGGCCGCTTCTCCGACGTGCGCGAGTTCCGATATGTCATTGTGAAATCGACGACATCGGGGCGGCTCGTGCAGTTGCAGGATGTCGCCCGGATCGAACTCGGCGCACAGGATTACGTCACCAACAGTTATCTCAACAACGATCCCGCAGTTGCTCTCGGCATCTTCGCCCGGCCGGGAACCAACGCCCTGGACACGGCCCATCAAGTCCAGACGCTCATGAAGGACATATCCCAGAATTTCCCGCCGGGTCTGGAATATCGTATCGTCTACGACACGACCGAATTCATCTCGGATTCGATCACCGAGGTCTATAGAACCATTGCAGAAGCGGCCATCCTGGTGGCAATCGTCGTTCTTGTCTTCCTGCAATCCTGGCGAACCGCGATCATTCCGATCATTGCCATCCCGGTATCGCTGATCGGCACCTTCGCCGTCCTGCTCGCCTTTGGCTTCTCGCTCAACATGCTCACCCTGTTCGGTCTCGTACTGGCGATCGGTATCGTAGTCGATGACGCGATCGTGGTGGTGGAAAACGTCGAGCGCAATCTGGCACGCGGCATGACGCCGAAGCAGGCGTCTCACGTCACGATGGACGAAGTCGGAACCGCCGTCGTCGCCATCTCGCTGGTGCTGATCGCCGTGTTCGTGCCGACAGCCTTCATTCCAGGCATCTCTGGCCAGTTCTACCGGCAGTTCGCGGTCACCATCTCCGTCACCACTGCAATTTCCGCATTGAATTCGCTCACACTGTCGCCCGCGCTCGCAGGCATATTGCTGAAAACCCATGACCATGAAACCAAACGCATGAATGTCGCATCCCGTGTGGGAAGGGGGCTTGCAAACGGCTTCAACCATGGATTCGATCGGCTGAGTTCCGGCTATTCATGGACCGTTCGGCATCTGGTCAGCAGCTGGATTGGGTTGACAGCCGCGATGGTCACCTTCGCCTGCCTGCTCGGAGCGACCTGGTATATGGGCACGAAAGTTCCCGCGGGCTTTATCCCGACCATGGACCAGGGTTACGCCATCATCGTCATACAGCTACCGGACGGCGCCTCGCTCGCGCGTACCGATGCCGTCGTCAAACAGGTGGGCGATATCGCCCGCACCGTGCCCGGCGTCGGCAATGCCGTGCAATTTGCCGGCTTCAGCGGGGCGACGTTCACCAATGCCTCGAATGCCGGCGTCGTCTTCGTCCCGTTCAAATCCTTTGCCGAACGTGAAGAAGGCGGGGAGAATGCCAACAAGATCATCGGCGAGCTTTACGGAAAGCTGCAAAGCATCCAGGAAGCCTTCATCATTGCCATCCCGCCGCCATCCGTGCGTGGCGTCGGCAATTCCGGCGGCTTCAAGATGCAGATTTCCGATCTCGAGAACGCCGACATGACGCGCGTGCTCGGCCTCGCCCGGCAGATGATGGGTGCGGCGGCAACGACCGAGGGGCTGACCGGCGTCTTTACGACATTCTCCGATGCAAGCCCGCAATATTTCCTGGCGATCGACCGCGACAAGGCGCGTTTCCTGAATGTGCCGATCCCCAATATCTTCAACGCCCTTTCCATCAATCTCGGCGTCGCCTATGTGAACGATTTCAATGCGTTCGGCCGCGTCTACCAGGTTCGCGCCCAGGCCGATCGGCAATACCGCATGGACCGGGAAGACATCCTCGCCCTGAAGGTCCGGTCGGCGACCGGCGCGCTGGTTCCGCTTGGAACCTTGATGGACATCCAGGATGCCAGCGGCCCGGCGCTTGTCCAGCGCTACAACATGTACGTCTCGGTGCCGCTTCAGGGCAATCCAACGCCGGGCACGTCGACCGGTGATGCCATCGCCAAGATGGAAGCGCTGGCGGCGAAGATCCTGCCGCAGGGGACCACCTTCGAATGGACGGAACTCGCCTATCAGGAGACCCACACCGGCAACACCGCCATTTATATCTTTGCCCTGTCCGTCGTCTTCGTCTTCCTGGCGCTGGCGGCACAATATGAAAGCTGGGTTCTGCCCTTGGCGATCATTCTCATCGTCCCGCTTGCGGTGCTCGCGGCATTGATCGGGGTCTCTCTGAGGGGAATGGACAACAATGTCCTGACGCAGATCGGCCTGATCGTTCTGATCGGCCTTGCGGCCAAGAACGCCATTCTGATCGTCGAATTCGCCAGGCAAGCGGAAGACGAGGGCAAGTCGCCGGTGGAGGCGGCTATCGAGGCCAGCCATCTTCGCCTGCGCCCGATCCTGATGACGGCATTCGCCTTCATCTTCGGTGTTCTGCCGCTTGCCATCGCCACCGGCCCCGGCGCCGAAATGCGCCAGTCGCTCGGTACCGCCGTCTTTTCGGGCATGCTCGGTGTGACGATCTTCGGCCTGTTCCTGACGCCAGTCTTCTACGTCGTGCTGCGCGGCTGGCGCCGCAAGCGGCCGGCCACTGTAGAGCCAGCGAAGACAGAGCCGGTCAAGGAAGGGGTCGTCTGAGACGATCCCACCCGGCTGAGGAAACGGAAGTCAGGTCGAAAACAGATGCACCTTGCCCTGCCACAAGCGGGCGACGGTCAGTCTGCCGCTGCGGTAGGCGCGCGTATCGATATTGAGCCGCCTCGGCCGTATATCGGGTTCGTCGTTCGGCGTGTGGCCGTGAACGACGAGTTTTGGTAGCGGCACCCGGCTTTCGAGAAACCGCTGGCGGATGAGGACCAGATCCTCGTCCGTCTGCCTGTCGAGCGGCAGTTTCGGATTGATGCCGGCATGCACGAAAATCACGCTTGGGGTTTCCAGCAGGACAGGCATCGCCCGCATGAAATCGATATGCGTACGCGGCAGCGACTGCCGTATGAAGGCATCGAGCTTCGCGCCAGTGGGGAAGACCAGCGGCAGGTGCTCCGGATCGAGGCCATAGGATTTGAGCAGCTCCGCTGACCCCATCTGCATCCAATCGTCATAGGAGATCCAGCCGTCGATATAGTCGAGCATGGCGACTTCGTGATTGCCGGCAAGGCAGATGCGGTCGAATCCATCCGGCGGCGGCTCCATGAGATGGTCGATGACCTGTGACGATTCCGGGCCGCGGTCGATATAGTCGCCGAGCGTGACGATCAGCTTACGCCCGGGCAACTGCCCGCCATCGCGCAGGATCGCCGCCTCGGCTTTCACAAGCAGATCGTAGCGACCGTGAATATCGCCGATCGCATAGGTTGGGATACCGGCAATATCCAGCGTCAGACGCGGTCTCGGCTGGCGCGCCATTTTCGAAACCTCGCTGTTGCGAGCACGAGAGTCGCTCATCATATTTCTCGAATAAGGAAGCCCCACTTCACCGTAAGTAGCGTGGAGAACAGGGCAATCAAGCTGGTAAGAAAATTCAAAGCACACGGGTTTTGTAGAAAAACCGGCCTTATCATTCGAGGGGCAATCCCTCACTCCTATATCCATAGAGAAAAGAGTGACCGATGGGAACGGTATCGCAGTTTCATGAGAGCCTGAGGCCTCCCGCGCATCGCATCGAAAGCGAAGAGGAGGCAATATCCACGGCCCGCGATCTCGCCGCCTCATTCCGGCGTCAGGCGAGCGAGCGCGATATCAACCGCATCCTGCCCTTTGCCGAGCTTGATGCGCTGTCGGTGTCCGGGCTGACGGCAATCGCCGTACCGCCTGACCATGAAGGGCTCGACGTGTCGAACGCCCTGCTCGCCGAAATCGTTGCAATCATCGCCGAGGGCGATGCCTCGATCGGCGAGGCGCTGGAAAATCACTTTTGCGTACTGGAAACGCTCCGCACCCAGGCTGCCGAGGATTTGAAGGCATCGCTGTTTGCCCGTGTGCTGCTCGGCGACCGCTTTTCGGCCGCCACCTTCACCGATGGGGCCGAGCTTACCGCCGAAGGTCCGGGCTACCGCCTGAGTGGGCGCACGCGGCAGGCGCCCGGTATTCTATTCGCCGACTGGATCGCCGCTGCTGCCACCGCCCCGCCCAGCCGCCCGGTGACGCTCTATCTCGCACGCGATGATGAAGGCGTGCAGGTGGTCGACGATTGGGACGGCTTCGGCCAGCGCACCAATGGATCAGCGACCGCGATCGTCGGCACGCTTCACGTCAATGCAGATGCGATTGCCCCTGCCCCCTCCTCTGGATATTCGACCGGCATCTCGCTCGGCCTGCTGCTCAAGGCCGGCGTCAGCCTGGGCATCGCGCGGGCCACATGGAGCGACCTGATGGCCGCGATTGGCGATCGCAGCGCGACCATCCTCCCCCGAATCGGCGAGCGCGCCATCCGCATCGAAGCGACGGCGGCAGCCTTGGAACGGGCTGGCCGCAAACTCGACATTGCCCAGGTCAATCCTATGGAGGCAGCGATGGCGGACGCGCATTTTTCCGCCTCGGCCGCCGCAATCCTTGCCGGGGAAACGGCGCTCGACACCGCAAACGCGCTGTTTGAACTTGCAGGAGAAACTTCGGCCGGCATCGGCCTCAATCTCGACCGCCATTGGCGCAATGCCCGCATTCACGCGCTATCGCTGCCGCGGGATAAGTTGATGCACACCGCAGGCGAATATATATCGAAGGCCGGCGGCGCCTAATCAGCTGGCGGCGGAGATCGGGAATTGTTCTTTGGCGCCTTCGATGCGGCCGCCGTCGGCGACGAACTGCTCGAGGGTCATATTGTCGAGAATGGCGGCGATCGCGTCACGAACATCGATCATCGAGCGCCGCACCTGACAGGTCTCGGGATCGGCACAGTCGTCGCAGGCCTCGTAAGCCGTACGGCTGGCGCAGCGGATCGGCGCCAACGGCCCGTCGAGCGTGCGGATGACATGGCCGATGCGGATTTCGGAGGCCGGCCGTGACAAAGAATAGCCGCCGCCCGGTCCCTTCTTCGAGCGCAGGATGCCGACATTGCGCAGTTCGAGCAGAATGGTATCGAGAAACTTCTTCGGGATATTGTTGCGGGCGGCGATGTCATTGATGAAGGCAGTCTCGCCCGGCGCCAGCCGCGCCAGGTCGACCAGCGCCTTCAGCCCGTATTTTCCCTTTTTCGTCAGCATCGTCGTCGCCTTGTAGAAATCGCAGTATTTATCCTGCCAATAGCAGGCAAATAGCGTCAAAAGCGTGAACATACAACAAAATAGCTATTATTTATAGCTTGTATCGGCAACGTCCACAGAAACGCCCGGCAGCCCTGAGAAAGACCGGCGGCCGCGCGCCCTGCCGGCAGTCTCGGTCAGATCGTCTTCAGCATGCCGCCATCGACGAAATAGGTCGAGCCGATGCAATAGCTCGCGCGCTCCGAACTCAGGAAGACGAAGACGTTTGCCAGCTCCTGCGGTGTGCCGAAGCGTTTGGAGGCGGCGTGCTCATTGGCAACGCTCTGCAGGTAGCCTTCCCAGTTCCCGCCGGTTTCGGCCGTCAATTGTTTGGCGGTCTTGATCCAGTCGGGCGTCAGGATCAGGCCGGCATTGACGCAGTTGACACGGATATTGTCCTTGATGAGTTCAGTCGAGAGCGTCTTCGAAAACATCATCAGCGCCGACTTGCTGACATTGTAGATCGGCTCGTACCAGAGCGGCTGAACGGCACAGATCGAGGCGTTGTGCAGGATCACACCGCCGCCGCGCTCCTTCATCTGCGGGGCGATGCCGCGCGCCAGCCGCACGGCGGCCATCACATGCAAGTCCCAATAGGTCTGCCACTTCTCGTCGGGTGCCTCCATTACCGTCTCGTTCGATCCGGTGCCGGCATTGTTGATGAGGATATCGGCGCCGCCTTTTTCGGCCGCCGCCGCTATGATCGCCTCGGTTCCCGCAACCGTCGCCACATCGGCGACAACAGCGGCGGCGCTGACCCCGTATGTCTCGGCGATACGGGCGGCTTCCGCCTCGAGCCGTTCGCCGCCGCGCGCTGCCAGCACGAGGTTGGCGCCCTCAGCCGCCAGCCCCTCGGCGATCGCCAGCCCGATGCCGACCGATGCACCTGTTATGACGGCAGTTTTTCCCTTCAATCCGAGATCCATGTCTTCCTCCGCAAACGGCCGGAGATTCCGGCCTGATGGGCTGAGTGTTCCGCCAATGAATCCCGGCGTCAAGCGCCCTGAACACCTCTTGCGGCAGGCGCCGATCTGTCGCATGCCTGCATCAACACTTGGGAGGAGTTTTCATGCGACGTTATTCAGCCTGCATAGAGTGGCTGTTTGCCGAAGAAGGCGACAGCTTTCCCGATCGCATCCGCCACGCCCATGCGGCCGGGCTGACGGCGATCGAATTCTGGCGCTGGACCGACAAGGATCTGGACGCGATCGAGGCAGCGCTGAAGGAAACCGGCCTTGCCGTCACCAGCCTCGTCGCCGAACCGATGATCGCGCTGACCGACGCCGCCAACCGGCAGGCCTGGCTGAAAGGCCTGGCTGAATCCGTCACTGTCGCGAAACGTCTTGGCGCGCCGGTGCTGATCGCACAGGCGGGTGACGATCTCCCGGGCTTGACTCGCGAAGAACAGCGCCGGGCAGTCACCGAAACGCTGAGAGCCGGCGCCGATATCCTCAAAGGCAGCGGTGTCCGCCTCGGCGTCGAGCCGCTCAATATCCGCATCGACCATGTCGGCTACTTCCTCGATTCGACCCGAGAAGGCCTCGATATCATCGATGACGTCGCCCGCCCCGAGATTGGCATCGTCTACGACATCTACCATTCCGCAGTGATGGACGAACGTACCGAAGAGGTGCTGAACGGCCGCCTCGACCGTATCATCCACGTCCATGTCGCCGATCACCCAGGCCGCAACGAACCGGGTTCCGGCGGCATCGACCTTGCTCCGCGCCTCGGCTGGATCTTCGCCAACGGCTATGACGGCGCCGTCGGTTTGGAATACCGGCCGACCAGGCCCGGTGTGGGCGCAGTCAAGGCCGCGATTGCATCGCTCTGCGGTTAGGCTGAGCTGGCGCCTTCGGCGAAGGCTTCAAGCTCGGGATCGAAATCGACCTCGACGACATTGTTGAAGACGGCGGTGGCCAGCATGATGCCGGCGAAGGCGACGAGATCGACGAGCACTTTGGTCTCGTAGCGCTCTTTCAGCTTTACCCAGAGTTCAGCGGGAACGGCGTTGGAATCGGCGACGATCGCCTTGCCGAAGGCGTCGAGCAGCGCCTCTTCGTCGGAAAGCTCCAGCGCGTCGGGATTGAAACCCTTGTTGATCAGCGCCCGGCGAAAGAAGGTGATGGCGATCTTCGATTGCGCCGCCTTCGAGATCGCATGCGAGAAGATCCAGATCGCCCGGTCGTTGATCGCGGGGTCGAGTTCGGCGCGCAGCGTGAACCATTCGGCATAGATGCGATGGGCGGCCGGCGAATGCAGCAGCGTGCGCTTCATGTTGGTCATCCGCCCGCGCAGCCTGATTTCCTCGTCATGCGCCGCACGAACCTCTTCCGAAGCGGTGTCGTAATCGATCTGCGGGAGGTGGCTCATCGGGTCCGTTCTTTCCTTTGTGCATAGAAGCTATCGGGGCGCCGAGATATTGTGCGACAGCCCAGCGGCAAATCCGCTTGGCCGCCGCCCGGCGCCGGCCTAGACTGACCAAATCGAAGCTGGAGGCAAGGCATGAGCGACGACCACGAGCAGCATCATGTCGACTGGCGGGAACATGGCGTCAAGGTCATTCCCGGCAATTCGCTCGATCCGAACACCGCGCAGACGCCGGGCATGAACCGCGCGACGGCGATCAACAATGCGCGCGCCGGCGCCGAGAAGATCTGGGCGGGAACGGTGACGATCCATGCCAATGCCAAGACCGGGGCCCATCATCACGGCGAGCTCGAAAGCATCATCTACGTGGTCAAGGGCAGGGCCCGCATGCGCTGGGGCGAGCATCTGGAATATACTGCCGAGGCCGGCCCCGGCGACTTCATCTACGTGCCGCCCTTTGTGCCGCATCAGGAGATCAACGCCAGCCGCGACGAGACGCTGGAATGCGTGCTCGTCCGCTCAGGCCAGGAACCGGTCGTCGTCAATCTCGACATCGAGCCGGTCGAAAAGCCGGAAGACGTCGCGTGGATCGACCCAATCCACCGATAGGCAATTCACGTTCGAGCAAGCGGCTGACATCCTCAGCCGCCGAACGCTCTGCAAGGATCATCGCAGACCGCTTTAGGCGTGGACGGCGCCTGCGCCTTTCATAACAGGGTTCTCGATGATCCGGCCGGTATCGGCGGCATAGAGGTGGATCTGGTCGTAATCGATCGCGATGCCGATCGGATCTCCCGACTTCACCTTCACGGCCTCGGTCAGCGCCACCGCAAAGGGCAGCCCGTCGAAATCGGCGTGCACGACGCGGCTCGCGCCGAGCTCTTCGATGAAATCGGCCGTTGCGGTGAGGGCGCCGGACGCATCCGGGGCCACCAGCCGGGCGGCTTCGGCGCGCATGCCGAGTACGACGCGTTTGCCTTTCAGCGGTGCAGCGCGTTCGCGCGGCAGTACGACCTTGCGGCTCTGATCGTAGACGAAGACGCCCTCGTCATTGATCGTGCCCTCGAGCAGGTTCATCGCCGGCGTGCCGACGAAGCCCGCGACGAAGCGCGAGACCGGATGATGATAGACCTCTTCCGGCGTGCCGACCTGCTCCACCCTGCCGCCGTTCATCACCACCAGCCGGTCGGCCAGCGTCATCGCTTCGGTCTGGTCATGCGTAACGAAGATCGAAGTGGCGCCGAGACGACGGTGCAAGCGGCGGATTTCGGCGCGCATGGCGATGCGCAGCTTGGCGTCGAGGTTCGACAGCGGTTCGTCGAAAAGAAACACCTTCGGTTCGCGGATCATCGCGCGGCCCATGGCGACGCGCTGGCGCTGACCGCCGGAAAGAGCGGCCGGCCGGCGTTCGAGGAACGGTTCGAGGCTGAGCGCCTTGGCGACCTCGCCGATGCGCCGGCTCCGCTCCGCCTTCGAGACGCCGGCCACCTTCAATGCGTAGCCGATATTCTCGGCAACGCTCATATGCGGATAGAGCGCATAGTTCTGGAACACCATGGCGCAGCCGCGCTCGCGCGGTTCCAGCTGGTTGACGACGCGGCCGTCAATGGCGATTTCACCACCAGTGATTTCCTCGAGGCCGGCGATCATGCGCAGCAGGGTGGACTTGCCGCAGCCGGACGGGCCGAGGATGACGATGAACTCGCCGGACTGGATGTCGAGATCGACGCCGTGAACGACGGGATTCTTGCCGTAGTTTTTCTTCACGCCACGAATGGAGATCGGTGCCAAGGGAATACTCCTTCACTTCTCGGTGGAGATAAGGCCGCGTACGAACCAGCGCTGCATCAAAATGACGAGGATCAATGGCGGCGACATGATGATCAGGGTTCCGGCCATGGCGACGTTCCAGTCGGGCAGACCGAATTCGGACGGGATGAGGGTCTTGAGCTGCGTCACGGCGATGCCGAATTTCGGATCAGTGGTGATCAGCAGCGGCCAGAGATACTGGTTCCAGGCCCAGACGAACATGATGGTGAAGAGCGCGATCATGTTTGGCCGCGAAAGCGGCAGCAGAATATCCCAAAAGAACCGGACCGGGCCCGATCCGTCCATCTTCGAGGCCTCAGCAAGTTCGTCGGGAACCGTCAGGTAGAACTGCCGGTAAAGGAAGGTGCCGGTCGCGGTCGCGACCAGCGGCAGAACGAGACCGGGATAGGAATTCAGCAGGCCCCACTCGAGCTTGATCTGGAAGCCGGTGATCTGTGCAACGAGCCAGCTTATGCCGGTAAAGTCGAGGATCGTCTGGAAAGGCTGCAGCGCGTTGGCCGCAATCGAATAGGTCGGCACGATGCGGACTTCCAGCGGCAGCATCAGCGTGATGAAGATGATCCAGAAAATCACGTACCGGCCACGGAAGCGGAAGTAGACGATCGAGAAAGCTGCCATGGAAGACAGCATGACTTTGCCGGCGCCGACCGTTGCGGCGAAGATGATGCTGTGGAACAGCTTGTTGCCGAGATCGGCGCGAACCCAGGCCGTCTCAGCGTTTTCCCAGAAATGCGAGCCCGGAGTGAGCGGCAGCGGCACGCGATTGACCGTCTCCAGATCCAGCGTCGACGCGATGATGACGATGGCGAAAGGCAGAAGCGCGATCACCATGCCGAGCGCGAGAAGCGTATAGCAGATGAAGTTGAATATCGGCGTGCGTTCGATCATGTCCGCGACCTCACTTGTAGTGCACGCGCCGCTCGATGAAGCGGAACTGGAAGATGGTAAGAAGGACGACGAGCACCATGAGGATGATGGATTGCGCTGCGGCGCCCGAATAGTCGAGACCTCTGAAGCCGTCGAAATAGATCTTGTAGACCATGAGCTCGGTGGCGCGCGCCGGGCCGCCCTGCGTCATGACGTCGACGATACCGAAGGAATCCTGGAAACTCTCGGTGATGTTGATGACGAGCAGGAAGAACAGCGTCGGCGTCAGCAGGGGCAGCTGGATATCCCAGATCCGGCGCATCGGCCCCGAACCATCCATTGCGGCGGCCTCGATCAGCGAGCGCGGAATGCCTTGCAGCGCCGAGAGGAAGAAGATGAAGTTGTAGCCGATATATTTCCAGGAGAAGGCGACGATGACGGCGATCATCGCATCCTTGCCGTCGAGTGCGGGGTTCCAGAGGCCGGGCCAGACGTGGTTGATAACCGACAGAAGGCCGGCTTCCGGAGCCAGGATGAAGCGGAAGGCGAGGCCAAGAGCGGGAGCGGCAATTGCGTAAGGCCAGATGAAGACGGACCGGTAGACCTTGTGGCCGCGCAGTTCACGATCTGTCAAAAGCGCCAGGATGAGCGCCAGCCCCATGGCAATGGCCGTCGAGCTGAAGCCAAAGATCATGCTGCGGGTGATCGAGTCCCAATAGATCGGATCGGTGAGCAGCTGTCTAAAATTGTCGAAACCGACCCAGGCATTGCCGCCGCCCCATGGCTGCTCGAGCGTGAACGCCCAATAGAGCGCCTGTGCGCTCGGCCAATAGAAGAAGACGAAGATCAGCAACAGCATCGGAAATGCGAAGAGCAGTCCGATCGTCGTTGAGGAGAAAGTGACGCGCTTTTCCATGAGTGGTCGTTTTCGTCCTGGTTTGGTTTAAAGCATGTCGAGCAAAAGTGTGCAGCGGTTTTGCGGTAACGACATGCGTCGAAATAATGATCTAAAGCGCGAGCGGCGCGCTTTAGGCGCGGGCGGGGAGTTCGCATCCGCGGCCGACTAGAACTTACAAAGACGCACCCGGCGCGCGAAACGCGGGCCGGGTGCGGCTCATATCAAGCGATCAGGGGAGCTGAACGTTCTTGTAGGTCTGCTGGAAGCGACGCAGCAGCGTATTGCCGCGTTCGGCAGCGCCGTCGAGCGAAGCCTGGACATCGGCATTGTTGACGAAGATTGCCTGCAGACCATTGGCGATTTCGGTGCGGACCTGCAGCAGGCCACCGAGACGGATGCCGTGCGGAGCCGCGTCGCCAGCCGGGGAAGCGGTCAGGCTCTGAATGGCGAGTTCGCGGCCGGCATAAGGAGCCTTGTCGTAGAAGCCCTGCTTCTTCAGATATTCGAAGCCGGAGTTACGAACCGGGATGTAGCCGGTAACGGTCGACCAGGTAAGAGCTTCTTCCGGCTTTGCGATGAAGTTGAAGAAGGCAGCGGCAGCCTTGTATTCGGCGTCCGAGTGACCCTTCAGAACCCAGAGCGAAGCGCCGCCGACATAAGAGCTGTGGCGGGTTGCGTCGCCGTAGGTCGGGAGCATAGCAACGCCCCAGTTCATGCCCTGCTTGGCGGTGCGGCCAACATTGCCGTGGTCGCCGACCGAGGTCAGGATGACCTGGCAATCGCCAGCGGCAAAAGCTTCGACGAAGGTCTGGCCGACAGCCTTGTTCTTGATGACGGCAAGCTTGTTGTCGTACCAGGACTTGAGGTCCTTGACGTAGCTGACGAGAAGCGGGTTCTTGTTGAACACCAGCTCGCCGTCGAGACCTTCAAAGCCGTTCTTCTTCGTGGCGATCGCTTCGCCGTTTACGGCTTCGAACTGCTCGATATACTGCCAGACTTCGTTGTTGGAGATGTCAAAGCCGAGCGGGCAAGCATAGCCTGCATCCTTCAGAGCCTTGAGGTCTTCGCCTGCTTCCTTCCAGGTTGCCGGAGCATGATCCTTGCCGATCTTGGCGAAGGCGTCCTTGTTCCAGTAGAGCAGAGCGGTCGAGGAGTTGAAGGGGAAGGAGTACATCTCGCCCTTCGAGGTCGCGTAGTAACCGGAGATACCGGAGAAATAGTCGTTCCAGTCGACCGTGTAGCCCATGTCGGCCATCAGCTTGTTGGCCGGGTAGTAGGCGCCGGAGAGCATGATGTCGAGCGTGCCGGCGTCGGAGACCTGGGCGATGGTCGGCTGCTTGCCGGCGCGGAAGGCAGCGATGGTGTTCTGCAGGGAAGCGTCGTAGCTGCCCTGGCTGGTGCAGACGACTTCGTAGTCGGCCTGCGACTGGTTGAAGCGATCGCACTGCTCCTGGACACGCTTTGCAATGTCACCGGAATTACCGAACCAGAAGTCAATCTTGGTCTTATCGGCGGCGGCAGCGGGACCAGCAAGAAACGCTGTAGCGAGAAGGGCGCCAACGGCGCCGAGAAGCTTGGCTTGCATGAGAACCTCGAACGTAAAAAGGGACGCGCACTTTCAGTGCACGCCCTATTAGCTGGTTCAAATTGCCGCGGCCAATGAATATTACATGACATGAAATGAGCGAACTCCAGTTGTCATAAAACCTTCGTACAGTCGTTATTCGCCAACATCGGGGAAATATTTAGAGAAATATCGCCGATTGCTTCAGCATGTAGTCAATAAATTACACATATATTCGAAACAATGGATTCTTATGGGATATTTAATATTTATTTATATTACGACGAAGCGCCGTTATTCGCCTGCTCCGCCGCAACGAAACTTGCAAAACGCTGACATTTTTGCCGTTGCACTGGTGTGCAACCTCAGGATTTAGACCTCAGGATTGAAGGGAATCCTTCAGGATCGCCGCAAAACGGGGATCGAATGCACGGCTGATCGGTCCGGCGGCAGCACCAAGCGCCACCGACCAAGGATCGGCCATGCCGGGCTGCAGGCGCGGCAGCGTCCGGCCACGACGCTCGGCGATCGAGGGCAGCAACGGGCCGATTGCCGCAATCAACCTGTTCACCAACGCTTCCGGCGCGCTGCCGCAGAGGATCACCGTCTGCGGATCGAACAGCGTCTCAAGGAGATGGATGCTCCAGCGCAGATCCACTGCTGCCGCCTCGACCCAGGCGTGGATGCTTTGATCGCCCCTCAAGGCGAGATCGTTGATCCGTGCATAAAGGCCCGGATCGGCGGGATCGATCGACAGATGCTGGTAGAGCGAGGCGAGCGAAGCGCGATGTTCGAGCGGCGTCGATTTGCCGTCGGCAAACAACAGTGCCATGCCGATCTCGCCGGCATTGCCGTTGGTGCCGCGGTAGAGCTCGCCGTTCAGAATGAGGCCGGCGCCGATGCCATAACCGACGAAGAGGCAGACGGCATGGTCGAGGCCATGGGCGGCTCCCACCATGCGCTCGGCGGTCGCCGCCGCCGCCGCGTCGTTTTGCAGGCCGACATCAAGCCCGGTGCCGGCAGTCAGCGTTTCCAACAACGGAAATTTCTGCCAGGTCTCCATCATCCACGGATCGTCGCCGCTGCCAGCGACCCCGAAGGGCCCTGGCATGGCGGCGCCGAGACCAACCAGCCGCTTTTCCGACTGCTGGACGATCCCGGCAAGTTTTGACCGCACGCTGGCGACGAGATCGAGGATGACCTTCGTCCCGTTCGACGGACCGCCTGGTGGGAGGCTGGCCTCATCACGCACGAGAACGCTGCCGACAAGATCGACGGCGACCGCCCGCGTCACATGCCGGTCGATCTGCAGGCCGATCGCAAAGGCGCCCTCGGGCACCAGGCCGTAGGGTGTCGACGGCTGGCCCCTGCCCCTTCTCACCGCCTCCTGCGAACTGACCAGACCGTCGCGCTCGAGTTCCTCGATGATATTCGACACCGTCTGTTTGGTCAGCCGCGTCGCCCGCGCCAGATCAGCGCGTGAAAGCGCACCGTTGATCCTCAGGGCATCGATCATCACGCGCCGATTATGCGCGCTGGTGCCTTCGTGATTGGTGCCGCTCTTGGCCCGGATCGGGCGGCTGTCATTCATGTGCAATTCCCTCTTGACTCCAATAGAATGTTGAAGAAGTAATAAGTCAAGACACTTGACTTAATAAGGAACCGGAGAGTTCCAGGGAACGCAGGAGCCCGCAAGGCGCTCCGACGACGCTCCGAGACGACAAACCGGCACGTTTTCGCGCGTGCCTTCTCGAACACCGATGGCGGAGGACCGCCCTCGGCAATGCGTAAATGTCAAAAACTGGAGGCTGCAATGCTGAAATCCTTTAACAAGACGCTTCTGGGTGCGGCCTTGATCGGCGCATCCCTTGCGCCGCACGCTTTCGCCGAAACCACGCTGAACGCGCTTTTCATGGCGCAGGCCGCCTATAGCGAGGCCGATGTCCGCGCCATGACCGACGCCTTCGCCAAGGCGAACCCCGACATCAAGGTCAATCTCGAATTCGTTCCCTATGAAGGCCTGCACGACAAGACGGTGCTGGCGCAAGGTTCCGGCGGCGGCTACGACGTCGTCCTTTTCGACGTCATCTGGCCGGCCGAATACGCCACCAACAAGGTGCTGGTCGACGTCTCCTCGCGCGTCACCGACGAGATGAAGAAAGGCGTGCTGCCGGGCGCCTGGACCACTGTGCAATATGATAGCAAATATTACGGCATGCCGTGGATCCTCGACACCAAATACCTGTTCTACAACAAGGAAATCCTCGAAAAGGCCGGCATCAAGACCCCGCCCAAGACCTGGGACGAACTGACCGAACAGGCAAAGACGATCAAGGACAAGGGCCTGCTCGCCACGCCGATCGCCTGGAGCTGGTCGCAAGCCGAAGCCGCGATCTGCGACTACACCACGCTCGTCAGCGCCTTTGGCGGCGATTTCCTGAAGGACGGCAAGCCGGCCTTCCAGACCGGCGGCGGCCTCGATGCGTTGAAATACATGGTCTCCAGCTATTCCTCGGGCCTCACCAATCCGAATTCCAAGGAATTCCTGGAAGAAGACGTCCGCAAGGTCTTCGAAAACGGCGATGCCGCCTTCGCGCTGAACTGGACCTACATGTACAACATGGCCAACGATCCGAAAGACAGCAAGGTCGCAGGCAAGGTTGGCGTCGTGCCGGCGCCGGGTGTTGCCGGCAAGAGCGAGGCTTCGGCCGTCAACGGCTCGATGGGCCTCGGCATCACCTCGGCCAGCAAGCATCCGGATGAGGCCTGGAAATACATCACCTTCATGACGTCGCAGGCGACGCAGAATGCCTATGCCAAGCTGAGCCTGCCGATCTGGGCGTCCTCCTATGAGGACCCGGCGGTCACCAAGGGCCAGGAAGAGCTAATCTCCGCCGCCAAGATCGGCCTTGCGGCCATGTATCCGCGTCCGACGACGCCGAAATATCAGGAGCTCTCGACCGCGCTGCAGCAGGCGATCCAGGAATCGCTGCTCGGCCAGTCCTCTCCCGAGGATGCGCTGAAGTCAGCCGCCGACAATAGCGGCCTCTGAGCAAAGCACGAAACCCCGGGCGGCGCCCGCCGTCGCCCGGTTCGATCTCGATAACCTGTGAATGAAGAAGGGTCGCCTTGATGTCGGGCACTTGGCTGACAACCCGCGCGTGGCTTTTGATGCTGCCGCTTCTCGTGGTCATGATATCAGTCATCGGCTGGCCTCTGATCGATACCGTCGGCCTCTCCTTCACCGACGCCAAGCTCGTCGGCACGGAAGGAAACTTCGTCGGCATCGACAATTACGCGAAGATGATCTCAGGCTCGAATTTCCAGCGCACCCTGATCACCACCGCATGGTTCGCGATCGTCTCGGTCGCCGCCGAAATGGTGATCGGCGTGCTTGCTGCCCTGCTGCTGAACCAGCAGTTTCGCGGCCGCACCGCGCTGCGCGCCCTGATGATCCTGCCCTGGGCACTGCCGACCGTCGTCAACGCCACGCTCTGGCGGTTGATCTACAATCCGGAATACGGCGCACTGAACGCCGCGCTGACCCAACTCGGCCTGCTGGAGGCCTACCGCTCCTGGCTCGGAGAACCGGGCACGGCGCTGGCGGCCCTCATCGTCGCCGACTGCTGGAAGAATTTTCCGCTGGTGGCGCTGATCGCACTGGCCGCACTCCAGGCCGTGCCGCGCGACATCACCGCCGCCTCGCTGGTCGACGGCGCCGGCGCTTTCGCCCGCTTCCGCTTCGTCATCCTGCCCTATCTCGCCGGCCCGCTGATGGTGGCCCTGGTGCTGCGCACGATCGAAGCCTTCAAGGTCTTCGATATCATCTGGGTCATGACCCGCGGTGGCCCGGCCAACAGCACGCGCACGCTGTCGATCCTGGTCTACCAGGAAGCCTTCTCCTTCCAGCGGGCAGGCTCGGGGGCATCACTGGCATTGATCGTCACGCTGCTGGTCACGCTGCTTGCTGCCGGCTACGCCGCTCTGGTGCGCAAGACCGCCGGGAGTGCGGCCTGATGGAACGCCAGAGCCCACTCTTTTCTGTTTTCATTCATCTCTGTGCGCTGCTGCTTGCCGCCGTCATCCTGGCGCCGATCCTGTGGCTGTTCATCATGAGCATCTCGCCGGCCGCCGACCTTGCCGCAAAGCCGCTGCGCTGGTGGCCGCAGACGGTGGATTTCTCTCGCTACGGCGTACTGCTTTCGACGATCGAAAACAGCGCCGGCGCCGCCTTCACCTCGTCGCTGCGCAACAGCATCGAAGTGGCGGGCATGGCGACGATCGCCGCCATCGCGCTCGCCATTCCGGCCGGCTGGGCTGTGTCGCGCACACCTTCGGTCGGCTGGTCGCTGTCGATGGTGATCGCCACCTACATGTTGCCGCCGGTCGCGCTCGCCGTGCCGCTCTATATGGGCCTCTCCCATCTCGGCATGCTGAACAACGTCTTCGGCCTCGCCCTCGTCTATCTGACAATTCTCGCGCCCTTTACCACCTGGCTGATGAAATCGGGTTTCGATTCCATCCCGCGCGAGATCGAATCTGCCGCGATGATCGACGGCGCCGGCCTGTTCCAGACGCTGCGGATCATCACGCTGCCGCTCGCCGCCCCCGTGATGGCGACGTCAAGCCTCTTTGCCTTCCTGCTTGCCTGGGATGAATTCTTCTATGCGCTGCTCTTCACCTCGGACCAGCGCGCCAAAACGCTGACCGTCGCCATCGCCGATCTCGCCGGCGGCCGCGTTTCCGATTATGGACTGATCGCGACGGCAGGCGTGCTCGCCGCCCTGCCCCCGGTGCTGATCGGTCTCGTCATGCAACGCGCCCTGATTTCGGGGCTCACCAGCGGCGGCGTCAAGGGATGAACATGACAGCAGAAAGAACCCGGCCGGCCGGGCTTGCCGCGATCGATCGCGAAATGGCCCGCCAACATGCCGATGCGATCGCTTCCTATGAAGCGGCCCAGCCGATGGCGGCGAAGGCCGCCACCTCGCTGAAGAAGACCGGCAGGCTGCTGCTCATCGGCATGGGCGGTTCGCATGCCGTCAACCGCGCCGTCGAGCCGCTCTATCGTGCATGCGGCATCGATGCCCTCGCCTTGCCGCTGTCCGAGCAGCTCGGCCAGCCGTTGCCGATCGCCGGCAGGACGATCTTCCTCACCTCGCAATCCGGCGAAAGCGCCGAGGTTCTGCGATGGTTTAACGAAACCGGCGGCACCGAGGAGACCTTCGGCCTGACGCTCGAAGGCAACTCCTTCCTCGCAAGAACCGCCCCGTCACTCATTGGCGCCGGCGGCACCGAGCTTGCCTTCGCCGCGACCCGGAGCCTGACGGTGACCTTCGCCCTGCATCTGGCAATCCTCGCTGCCCTCGGCGAAGATCCAGACGCCGCGATTGCCGCCCTCAAGGCACCGGAAGACCATGACATCGCCGCCGCGCTCACCGCGCTCGAAAATGTCGCGACCATCGTCACGTCAGGCCGCCGGCTGCAGGGTATCGCCGAGGCGCTGGCGCTCGGATTGACGGAACTGTCGCGTCGTCCCTGCTTCTCGCTCGAAGGCGGCCAGCTGCGCCACGGACCGATGGAGATGCTGGGGCCGGAGATCGGTGTCGTGCTGTTTCGCGGCTTCGACGAGACGGCCGGCCTGGTGACTGCAATGGCGACATCCGCTGTCGAGACCGGCGCCCCCGTCATCCTTTTCGACGCCTCGGGCGAAGCGTCGGTCGCCGGCGCGGTGACGATCCGATTCGCCCGGGCAACCGGTCTTGCTGCGATCTTCGCCATGCTGCCGGTCGCCCAGCGGCTGATGATCGCCTTTGCCGACGCCCGCGTGGAGAATGCCGGAACGCCGGTCCGCTCCACCAAGATCACCCGGAGCGAATGAATGCGGCCGCTTGCAGTCATCGGCAACGTCAACATCGACCTGATCCTTGGACCGGCCGCCCCCTGGCCAAAGGCCGGGACGGAAATCATCGTCGATCATGATGAGTTACGGGTCGGCGGAGCCGCCGGCAACAGCGCGCTCGCCTGGCAAGCGCTTGGTGTCGAATTCGAGATCGCCGCCAATATCGGCAGTGACCAGTTTGGCCGCTGGCTGAGCGAAGCCTTCGGCCACCGTTCCGACAAGTGGCCGGTACGTCCTGAGAAAACGACGCTCTCCGTCGGCATCACCCACCCGGACGGCGAGCGCACCTTCTTCACGACAAAAGGCCACCTGCCGCGCTTCAGCTTGGCAGATGTCTTCGCGGTCATCGACGGCGCTAGGCTGCAGGGCGGCTACGCCCTTCTCTGCGGCTCGTTCCTGACCGATGACCTGACAGCGGATTATGACGCCTTCTTCGACTGGGCCGACAGCCATGGCATCACCGTCGCGCTCGATACCGGCTGGCCGCTCGACGGCTGGACAGACGAGAATTGCGCAGCGACACGCGCATGGCTCTCTCGCAGCGGCATCGCGCTGCTGAACGAGGTCGAATCGACGACACTTGCCGACATTGCCGATCCGGTCGAGGCGGCTCGTCACATCAGGTCGCATTTGCCGGAGGGTGCGATCATCGTCGTCAAGCGCGGCCCGGACGGCGCTCTCGCGATCGGGCCGGACGGCCTGCTGGTTTCGGTGGCTGCACCCGTTGTCGAGGTCGTCGATACGATCGGCGCCGGCGATGTCTTCAACGCCGCCTTTCTCGCCGCGCTCGCAAGCGATGAGCCGCTAATTTCTTGCCTGCAGGCGGGAACCGCAGTCGCCTCGCGCGCCATATCCACCCTTCCCCGCAACTATGGCGGCCCGTCATCTCCCGAGGAGCCTGTGCGATGAGCGCGCTCGAAATTCAGAACATCCGCAAGACCTATGGCGATGTCGACACGCTGAAAGGTATCGACATCTCGTTGGAAAGCGGCGAGTTCCTGGTGCTGCTCGGCTCCTCCGGCTGCGGCAAATCCACCCTGCTGAACATCATCGCCGGCCTTGCCGAGGCCACGAGCGGCGATGTCAGGATCGGCGGCCGCTCGGTGCTCAGCGTGCATCCAAAGGACCGCGATATCGCCATGGTCTTTCAATCCTACGCGCTCTATCCCAATCTGACGGTGCACCGGAACATCGGCTTCGGCCTGGAAATGCGCAAGGTGCCGGCGCCGGAGCGCGACAATGCCGTGCGCGATGCCGCAAAGCTCCTGCAGATCGAAAACCTCCTCGACCGCAAGCCGAGCCAGCTTTCCGGCGGCCAGCGCCAGCGCGTCGCGATCGGCCGTGCGCTGGTGCGCAAGCCTGAGGTATTCCTCTTCGACGAGCCGCTCTCCAACCTTGACGCCAAGCTGCGCATGGAGATGCGCACCGAGATCAAGCGGCTGCATCAGATGCTGAAGACCACGGTCGTCTATGTCACCCATGACCAGATCGAGGCAATGACGCTTGCAAGCCGCATCGCCGTCATGCGCGACGGCCGCATCGAGCAGCTGGGCACGCCGGAGGAGATCTACAACCATCCGGCAACGCTCTATGTCGCGACCTTCGTCGGCGCGCCGCCGATGAACCTGCTGAAGGCAACGGTGCGTGACGGCCGCCTGGCGCTTTCAGGCTCCGATGCCAGCCTGCCCCTGCCCGCTCGCTTCCGCGAGACGGCCGGCAATGGCCGGGAACTTATCCTCGGCATTCGTCCCGAGGCGCTTCGCACAGACGGCACCGGCCCATCGATCGAGGCAATCCTTGAGGTGGCAGAGCTGACCGGCCCGGAACTCGTCGTCACCGCCCTTGCCGGAAATCAGCGCCTGATGGCCTGCCTGCCGCCACGCACGCCAATCCGCGACAACGAAAAGCTCACCCTCTTTTTCGACGAGGAAGCAATGCATCTCTTCGACCCGCAAACCGGCCTCAGCTGCGGCCGTTAGCGACGGAACGGCTATCCCCGGCTTTTCAATTTGCCGCGTCGGTGGGCTTGCGCTGGTAGACGTGAATATAGTCGACAAGCAGAATGGAAGGATTGGGCGTTTCATCGATCGGCCAACCCGAGCCGAGTGCCAGGTTCACCAGCGGATAGAACGGCATGTGGAATTCCTTCGGCGTGTCGAAGCTCCAGATGAACTGACGGTCGAGATAGAAGCTCGTCTTGTCAGCTTGGATATCGACGCCGTAGGTGTGATATTCGCTGTTCAGAATTCCGTCCTGGACGGTTTGCCAATGGCCACCGGTGCTGTTCTGGCCGCCCTGGCTCTGACGCCAGATATGGAAGCCCATGCTGAATTCGTAGGGCGCGCGCCCATAATATTCCAGCACGTCGATCTCGGAGGTGTATTTCGACCGGTCGAGCCCGATGAGCCAGAAGGCTGGCCAGACGCCCTTGCCCGGCGGCAGCTTCATCCGGGCTTCGAAATAACCGAATTGCTGCGAGAATCCTTCGCCTTTCGGGTTCACCGACGACAACAGGCCCGAGCGCCAGGTTCCATCGGCCTCCTTGCGCGCTTCGATCTTCAGAATTCCTTGATCGGTGGTAAACGGAAAGCCGGGGGCCGGATCGGTGAAACGGGCGTCACCGAAATCGCCGTTCCAGGGCGTATGGGCGATCCAGCGGGAGCTTCTCTCTCCCCAGGCAGAGACGTCGAGACTGTCGAAACTCTCCTCGAACGTTAGCTGATACGCATTGATATTGAGTGGTTGCTGAGCCACGCTGGGCTGGCCGGGCAACGCCCCCAGACCGAGAACGATGAGCAAACCCAGAGCCTTAGAAGATATCCCGTAACGCATTCTGCTCCTCCGAAAACGCCAAACCAATCGTTGGACTACACTTGTCTCGATCAAAAGGTGAGAACCCCGTTTCGTCGCGGCATGAGCCTTTGGACGACAATGGTCTCGATGCCGTCGGGCCTTCCCAGAATCTGCCACAGCAGCAACGCGAAGGCCCAGAAGATCGCCACTGCCGCTCCGCCGCAAAGCGCCAGGCTGACGACAAGGTTGAGGCCGGCAGGCATGGCGGAGAGCATCGGCTCGATCCACAGCAGGAAAGCGATCATCGGCAAGCTTGCCGCCAGAGGCCGTAAAAAGGCGTGCAACTGAGCGGCAAACGTCGCGCCGATCAGCCGTCGCGTGATGATGAGCGATGCGGCATAGGCGACAAGCACCGCCACGATCCGCGCGCCCAGTGCTCCTGCCACCTGAAAATAGGCAATGCCCAGGATGGTGACCGGAACCCTGACAGCGAACTCGGCAAACATCCGGAGAGCAAGATAGCGGGTTTTGTTCAGGACCATAGCCAATGGCGGCATCATGTTCGTGGGAAGACCGAGCAAACTGACGATGCACAGCCATTGCAGAATCGGCGCCGCAGATGCCCATTTCTCGCCGACGATGATCCGCACGGCCGGCTCGGCAAGCAGGGCGAGCGCGATGAGGATGGGCGCTGCCACGAAGGTGATCGCGTTCGTCGCCTTCAGATAGGCAGCGATCAGATTACGACGGTCATCGACGGTCGAGAATGCCGCCATCAGCGGACGCAACAATGGCCCGACGAAGGTCTGGTACGGAATACCGGCGATATTGTCGGCGACGCTGAAGGCGCCGAACGTCGACAAGCCGGTGAAGCGCGGCAAAAGCAGCCGGTCCAGTTGCCAGTTGATCGAACTCAGCACCTGCGAGACGGTGTTCCAACTGATCATGTCCTGAAAGTGCTTCCACTCGGAAAGGCTGAACCTCGGTCTCATCGGCGCAAAGACATAGGAGGTGACCGCCGCGGCGGTCGGGCCTGCAACCGCGCCGATCGCCAACCCCCAATAGCTGCCGGTCGCGACCGCCACCCCGACACCGAATAGCAGCGTCGACCCCTTGGTGATGAGATCGAGTGCGAACTCGCGTTTGAAATCGAACCGCTGCATGAAGAGAACCATGCGCGGGCTGATCACACTGCGCATGGCAGGCGCGATGGAGAGCACGGCGACAAGAGAGAAAAGCCGGGAATCGTCATAGATCAAAGCCATCGGCCAGGAGATGATCATCATCAGCGTGCTGATGGCCACGCCTCGAAGCAGGCTGAGGGTAAGGGCCGTGGCAAACATATCGTCCGAAGGCGACGGCTGACGCATCAGGGCCTGCGTCAGCGGCAGGTCCAAAATTGTCTCGACGATGACCAGAACCGAGGTCGCGATGGCGACCAGGCCGAAATCCGCTGGGCTCAAAAGCCTTGCGAGGATCAGGAGGCTGACGAAATCGAGCAGTCGCGCCAGGAACTTTCCGCTGATGGTCCAGATACTCGCCGTCGCCGTCCTCTGAGATACGCTTGACATGATCTATCTTCTATTCCTCGTCGGCGGATTGAGGCGGTTTCGGTCGCAGCGGCAAGACAGGCAGCTCCGGCCTTCCCATCAGCCCGGCCGTCTTCTGAAGACGTCGGCGGATCGGTCGCCATGGGTGGACAGTTGTTGCTCAATGAGACCGGACAGACGGTCGCGGAACACGGCGGAAGAAAATTTCAGCGAGTGCGCACGGATTGCATGCGGATCGATATCGTCCTCCACCTCTTCGAACGCCGCCATCGTTTCCAACAGAGCTTCCGTGGTCTGCTGCCCGAAGCGAAACCCGACCTGCGGCGAGGAAACGGTTTCTCTGGCGCCGCCGGCGTCGAAAGCCAGGACCGGCCGCCCTGACGCCATGGCTTCCACCGGAAGGATGCCGAAATCCTCCGTGCCCGGAAACAACAGGGCGCGGCATCGCGACAGGTGGTCGCGCAGAACGTTGAAGGGCTGATGGCCGAGAAACTCAACGGTCGGTCCGGCGATCGACTTCAGATAAGCCAATTGCTCTCCCTCGCCGATCACGACCAGCTTCCGCCCGGCCTCGGTGCAGGCGCGAACGGCAATATCCGGCCGCTTGTATGTGGTCAGCTGTCCCGCATAGAGATAGAATTCGCCTTTTCCCTTCCCCACCGCAAAATCGTCAGTCGCAACGGGCGGATGGATAACGATGGATTCCCGATCGTAGAAGCGGCGGATGCGGCTTGCGACATAATCGGAATTGGCGACGAACACATCGACCCGCGAGGACGTCGTCACGTCCCAGGCGCGCAGCATGGGTGCCGTGATCGACATCAAGGCGCGACCCACCCAGGGCAGGCCATGACGGTAGACATGGAACTGATCCCAGATATAGCGCATCGGCGAGTGGCAGTAGCAGACATGCAGCGCGTCGGCGCGCGTGATGATGCCCTTGGCGGGTCCGGATTCGCTCGACAGCACGAGATCGTAGTCCTGCAGATCGAACTGCTCGAGCGCGAAGGGCATCAGCGGCAGCATCTTGGTATAATGCCGTTGCGCGCCGGGGATCTTCTGCAGGAAGGACGTGCGGATGTTCCGCGTCTTCAGAAAATCGCTGATGCGATCCCGGTTGCAGACGAGGGTGAAGATGTCGGCCTGCGGAAACATGCGGCACAGCTCTTCGACGACTTTCTCGCCGCCGCGCATCGAAACCAGCCAATAATGCACGATGGCGACACGAAGCTGCTTGGTATCGCTCGCGCCTCCGGCCTCCGTGACACGTCTTTTCGCCATCACCGGCGCATCGCCGAGAAATGCTCTCGCGTCGGGAAGAGAGGTTGTTGCTTTAAGAGTCAACTCAATACTCCTTGTATCGCCACACCGTCTGTCAGCTCGGGAACCGCATTCGTCGAAATCAGGCTTTGGTATTCGGCAAGAAGCGCGTCGCGCCATTCCTCGTGTGTCGAGGCGAGATCCGGCGACAGCCGGAAAGCCCGCTCGCTCATGGCGCGGACCTCATGCCCCGGCATTTGGCTAAATCTCGTCAAAGTATCGGCAAAGGCGCTTTCGTCAGCCGTATCGCAGGCAAGCGCCATGCCGGCTCTTTGCATTTCTTCGGCGAGAAAGGCGCTGCGCGACATGATGACGGGCAGACCGCTCCTGGCGGCTTCGATAGCGACGAGGCCGAACGGCTCGGGATAGCGCGACGGCATCAACAGGGCGCGCGCCTTGCCGATGGTCGGGCCGATCTCCGCATGCGACTGCCAGCCCACGGCCCTGACGTGATCTCCCGAAGCTGCGACCAGCGGCATCAGCGGCCCGTCCCCGATCACGCAAAGCTTGACGCCGGCTTTGCGCGTGGCGGCCACGGCGTCCTCAATGCCCTTCTCCTCATCCAACCGCCCGATGAAGACGAACTCCTCATTGGCCTCCGCTTCGATGCGTTTGATGGATAGCGGAGCGACGGGATTGCGGATCGTCGTCAGCCGTTCGGGCCGATATCCGGCGCCGACGAGAAAGCCGGCCATCTTCTCGTGCAGAAGGATGATCCGGCCGAAATCGGCCTGATCCTTCAGCAGCCGGAGGATATTGGAGCCCCGGGCAACCCGCCACAATTTGTGCGAATAACTTCTCTTGTCGCAGGCCGTCGCAATGCAGCTTCCGCCGAGCGGGCGTCGAAGGCAGATTTCCTGCGCCTGATAGTCGAAGAAGGCGCCGTTGGGGCAGGCCGTGAAGAAATCATGCGCGTGAACCACGCATCGTCTGGCGACCGGTACCAGCGCCTTGAAAATCGCGGGAGACAGGATCTGGTGCCAGCCATGGACATGGTAGACGGTATTGGCGGTGTCCTCTGCGGCAATCCAGTTCGCGACCATACGAACGGCGGCGCCATTGTGAATGCCGGTCACGAAAGCCTTCGCACGCTCGGCGCTGAGAAGGTCGCGGCTGTTCAGCCCGACCATTGAGACTCCGAGGGCGACAAGCTCCGCATTGGCGGCGTCATCCCCGCAAATATAGGTCACGGGGATGTCGAGCCCCCGAAAAAGCTTGGCGGACAGCACCGCCAGCGCCGTCGCACCGCCTCTGGCCACCGAATAGTCGTCGATGATGACCACGCGATCGATCTTTGTCGTGCCGGGGCCGGGAAAGCGGCCGACGCTTGTGGCAGATCGGAGAACCCCGGGAAGCGATGGGCGCATCACTTCACCGAAACCGCGCCGTTGGCACAGGCCTCCAACGCCTTGCGGTTGAGAATGCGGATCTTGCCCTGCCCCCCGTCGATGATCTTGCTTTCCCGCAGGCGCCGCAGGCATTGATTGACCTTCTCGCGAGACGCCGGCAGCGTTGCGGCCAGGTCATTTTGCGAGATGATCAGTTCGTCCCCGCTGTTTGCCGCATCTTTTCCGTAAACAGCGGAGAGCCGCAGCAGCGTGCTGGCCAGCCTCGATTGCAGGCTCGACGCCGCATTTGCAATGATCCGGAGTTCGAGCTCTGAAATACGCGCCAGCGCCCTGGAGAAGACCTTTTCGCGAAAGCAGGGATCGCTGGCGTACATGTCGCGCAGCAGCCGGCCTTCGAAGAAATGCAGTTCGCAGTTGGAACCGGCTCGGTATTCGAGACTCAACGTCTGCCTGCGCAGAACCTCGAGCTCGCCGATGAGGCCGGATTTCGGAATGATCTCGACGATGAATTCCCTGCCGTCGGGCAGCATCGTGCTGGCGCTGACCACCCCCGAATGCACACGAGCGAAGGTATCGACGAGGACGCCGGCCCCGGCGATGACCTCGCCGCGCCGGAAACGCCGGACGCTCGACCGGCAGGAAAGAAATTCGTCGTCGATGACGATGCGGCTGTTGAGATGAATGCTGCCGTTAGCCGATATCGCCGTCTTGCCGATGCCGGCCCTGCGAGCTGATGCGTGTGTCGCCCCATCCATGAGCATAACTCCGAGTACTCGAATAACCATAGGAAATGCTGCACTGCATCATCTATATTGTCTTAATATGGGTGTCAAATAACATCCCAGAGAGATAGCGTAAAGATCAAGTCTACATTTAGTTGAAAACAAAAATACATCAGCAATCGAAATCAAAATCTCGACGGAACCGAAGATAGATTGTACGATTGAAGACAGGTGCTTATTAAAAAGTCTTCATGAGTTAAAAATAAGCAATAATAGATATGTGGATATCAAAAATATAAATGAATACCTGCGGATTATCACCTCGAAGTAGGTTAGATTGGCATTTGCAATGAAAAGAGGCCATCGAGGACTAGTCGGAATTCTCGAATGCCGTTTAGTAGCATAAAGAATTTATTAAGGATTATGACCTTGGTAACAGACAACAAGAGTGCGGCGCAGCAAACTTTGAATGGTTCTTAATCGGAATATTTTGGAGACCACTGATGACATGGGAAGCACATAGTTTCGAGGCCTGGTCGCGTGTCGGACGGTCCGCGAAAGGCGGCGATCTCCATTCGTCCCGGCCTCGTGCGGCAGGCAGATCGTCGAAGCGCGCGATAGACCTTCTCATCGCGATCATTGCACTGATCCTGCTTTCCCCGCTTCTGTTGATCGTCGCGGTGATCGTGAAGATAAGCGACCGCGGCCCGGTCTTCTATTCCCATACGCGCATCGGCGTCGGCGGAGCACCGTTCGGATGCCTCAAGTTTCGCACGATGAAGACCGATGCGAGTGCTCAGCTTGCCGAATTGCTGCAAAACAACCCGATTGCGCGAAGCGAATGGGAAGCGACACGCAAGCTGAAGGACGATCCGAGGATCACGGCAGTCGGCGAGATTCTGCGGCGGTCGAGCATCGACGAGCTGCCCCAACTGATCAATATCGTGCGTGGCGAAATGAGCCTTGTCGGCCCCCGGCCGATCACCGCCGAGGAATTGCCGCGCTACGGCGAGCATGTATGGGCCTACATGGCGGTGCGCCCGGGCCTGACCGGTCACTGGCAGACCAGCGGGCGCAACGATGTCAGTTACGAGTACCGGGTTTCCCTCGACGTTCACTATCTCGACAACTGGTCGCTCGGCCGGGACTTCGTCATCATTGCCAAGACCATTCCCGCTCTGTTTTCGCAACGTGGCTCGTACTGAGCATGCAAGGGGAGAGCTGCCGAGCATGCCCGAAATCGGAAGATATGCTACTCCCTCCGTCCCCTCCAAGCTGCCACTACCTGGTTACTCCGTGATCTCGCCATTTTGGATTAGGACGATATGACCTCCAGCACGATCTTCAGCGGCGTTTCGCCGATACCTCTGGCTGCCGCAGCTCCCGGCGGGAACTCCCCGCTGACCTTGCGGGATATGCTTTTCTTTCTCAGAATGCGCTGGCTGTGGGTTCTGGCGACAACTTTTGCCTTCCTCGCAATGGCCGGGACCTACGTGCTGACCGCCGAGCCGACTTTCGTTGCCAGCACGCAACTTGTGATTGTCCCACAGGTGAGCGGCTCTGAAGCACAGAGGGCTTTCGCGGAAGACGCGTTCATAGAGGGACAGCTGGAGATTGCCAGATCCAGCGATGTCGTCGGCGGAACGGTAAGGGCACTTGGTCTCGATACCGATCCTGACTTTGTCGATCAGACGCCTTCGCTGCAGGATAGGGCAAAGAACTGGTTGATGGGGATTTCTTCTGAACCGGATACGGAATCGCAGGAAGCGGCAGGCACAGGGCCGCGTGAAGCACAACCGCACGCGGAGGACGAGCGGATCCAGGATCGGGCGATCGCCACGCTGCTGAACATGATAGGAATACGCCGGGTCGGGAGTTCGACGATCATCGAGATCTCGGCGGCTGCGTCGACCCCTCAGAGGGCCGTCGACATCGCCGATATGCTCGCCAGGCAATATATCCAGAAGAATATCGCCATGAAGGCCAATGCTTCCCGGCAATATAGCGAATGGCTGGAAAGATTCGTAAGCGAGCAGCAGCGTGGACTGGCCGAGGCTGCCAGCGCCCTGGCCAGCTTCACGAGCAACCCGCGCGATCAGTTCAAGCTTGCGGAGCTGCAGAGCGCAACGGATGCCCGCCGCAGCCTCTATGAAAATACCTTGAACCAGCTGACGGAAGCCCGGCAGCGCATCACCTACCCGGTGTCCGATGCCACGATCGTCTCGCGGGCCACGCTGCCTCTTTCGAAAGCCAGACCGCGCAGCACGCTCATCATCGCCTTTGCGGCGGCGGTCGGTCTTGGCGTCGGCTTGGCACTCGCCATGATAAGGCACGTCGGCGATCGCCGGATCATCCGCCCTCATCAGATCGCTGAAGCCAGTGGGCTGCCCTTTGTCACTTTGCTGGCGACATCGAGGAAGACCCATCTCCCTGCGCGTTTCCTCCCCGCCGGTACCGGCAGCAGCAGCATAGCCGCCTATCCTGTTATTCCGGGCATGGCGGAACTGAGCGCGACGGTCGTCGGTCTTCGACGCAAACGCCGGGTCGTCATTGGAATCGTCGCCGTTGATCCAGGCAGCGGAGCCTCGACTATAGCATGCGAACTTGCAGTGCTGTCGTCGAGATCAGGGGCTCACACGCTGCTGATCGATGCGGCTGCGCAGAGGTCGTCACTCAGCAAATCGATCGCGCCCCATAGTTCCACAGGCCTCGTCGATGTTCTCGACAATGGCGAACTGATCCAGACGGCGGCATTGCCCCTCACTTCGACACTGAAATTCCTCCCCCTCGGCAAGGTCGAAGCAGTGACGCCGGCCATTCGCCTGAGTTCCCGCCGCACGCAGTTGAGCTTCGCCGACCTGAAAAAGGAGTTCGACGCCGTATTCATCGACATTTCCGCATTCTCTGCTTCGCCGGATGCCAATGCGATCGCACCGGAGCTGGACGGTGTCCTCGTCGTCACCTCGCACGGACGCACCTCGATCGACGATACCCTGCGCGTCATCGACACCCTGCGCAATGTCGGCGCGGAGATCCTCGGCGCAGTCATCAACCATGCACCGGAAAGAATGCACTCATGACCTCGCCTTCGGCAGAAGCAACCAGGCAGGACGGCCGGATCGGGCCGGCGCCTGTTCTTTGCCGCGCTGAAGCCATGGCTGAGCGCGCGAACCGCCCGTTGCGAATGGCTGTGGGGATCGCTTCGGCAGGCCGCCCCTCGATACTGCGGGAGACGATCGATTATCTCACCACCCTGCCGGACCAGCCCGAGCGGCTGATCGTCTGCGTGCCCACGATCGACGACGCCGCCGGGCTCACCGAGCGCCTCGATGTTGAAGTCATCGTCGGCAGCCGCGGCCTGACCTCTCAGCGCAACAGGATCATCCAGGCCGCCGCCGCCGATACGGATGTTCTGATCTTCCTGGATGACGACTTCATTCCCGCCGCGACCTTCCTGTCGCGGATGGCGGCTGTCTTTGCGGCAAACCCCGACGTGGCAATCGCCACCGGTGAAGTTCTGGCCGATGGCATCCTCGACGGCGGCCTCAGCATGTCAAACGCCCTGCTGGTTCTTGAAACTGCGGCCGAAGGAGCCGAGCAGGTGACGGAAGTCTATAACGCCTACGGATGCAATATGGCGGTTCGCCTTTCACCCATTCTCGAGCACGCACTGGCCTTTGATGAACAACTGCCGCTCTACGGCTGGCTCGAGGATGTCGATTTCAGCCGGTCCATCGCCCGCTACGGCAGGTCCGTACGCGTCGAAGGCGCCCGCGGGGTGCATCTCGGCGTCAGATCCGGGCGCCAGCCCGGCCGAAGACTCGGCTATTCGCAGGTTGCCAATCCTGTCTACCTGATCCGGAAGGGCACGATGTCGAAGGGCCGTGCCGTTGCGCAGATCGGCCGTAACATCCTGGCGAATACGCGGGGCCTATTGTTCAATGATCGCTTGATCGACCGCTGGGGACGTTTGAACGGCAATTTGCTGGCGCTGTCCGATCTTCTTGTCGGCCGCGCCTCGCCGTCCCGCATTCTCGAATTCGGCAATCCCTCGCCGCGCGAGATGCCTTCGCCGTCGATCGCAACGAAACGGAGATAGCAGACAATGCAGCGCACATCCTTGTCCGATCGCCTCATCTCCGCCGCTCTTGCCTTGCTGGTATTTTCCTGCGTGACCGGCTGGAGCGTCGCCCATGCGGAAAACTATACCCTCGTGCCGGAAGATCAGGTGAGACTGCGCGTCGTCGAATGGCGATCTTCGGATTCCCGGTATGCCAGCTGGGAAGCACTCGGCGGGACATATACAGTCGATGATGCCGGCAATCTGGCGATCCCGATCGCCGGACAGGTGCAGGCGATTGGCAAGACGACGGAACAGGTTTCCGATGCGATCGCCACTGCGCTCTCCGAAAAGGCGGAACTGCCGGGAAAGCCGTTCATCGCCGTGGAAATTGCCCAGCATGCGCCGATCTTCGTAACCGGGACAGTGCAGACCCCCGGGCGTTATGCTTTTGAAGCCGATATGACGGTCATGAAGGCCGTCAGCATCGCCGGCGGCTTCCTTCGGGAGCGCGAGGAGAATACCGTCTTCGAGCGCGACCGGATCCAGGCTGCCGGAGCCTATCGAACGGCCATTCTCAACCGGCGCGATCTTCTGATGCGTCAGGCGCGGTTGCGTGCCGAGATCGCCGGCGAACAGAGTTTCGAGATCCCTGCCGAGCTCGCCGGAACGCCCGATGTAGACAAGCTGAAGGCGCAGGAATTGAACCTGATGCGGCTGCGACGTGTCGATGTCGAAAGCCAGATCGATGCGGCGAGCGACCTCACCCGTCTCTACGGCCAGCAGGTCCAGTCGCTCGAGGCCAAGATCAATTCGCAGAAGCGGCAGATCGACCTCGCGCAAAAGGAACTGGATAATGTCAACAGCCTGGTGAGCAAGGGCCTGGTCAGCAATTCCCGTCAGGTCTCGGTCGACCGCGGGGTCGCGGATGCACAAGGCACCCTGATCGATCTCGAAGTCGCTCTGACCACGGCTCGCCAGGGGCTCAGCGAAGCCGATCGTTCGAAGATCAATATCGTCAATCGGCAGAACAGTGAAAACCAGGAGCTGCTGAACCAGGTCAATCTCGCGATCGGCAGGGCGGCGATCGACATCCAGGTGGCCCAGCTTCTGGGCGAGCAGGCTGGCTACAGCGCGCAGCTCGCTCAGATGAATACGGAAACGCCGGGTCTTGGCAGAGCACAAAAGAACTACAGGATCGTGCGTCGCAACGAAGACGGGACTTATCGCAACATCGAGGCGGACGAGACGACCACCTTGCGGCCGCATGATGTCGTCGAAATCGGCATCGATACGGACCTTCAGACGCCGTCGCCTCCGCTGCAGTTGCAGTCCGCGCCGCAGCAGCAAACCTCGACCGTCCCGCTGTCGAAGGTGGCAGGCGATAATCAGGCGGCTCCCGGCTGGATATCCCAGACGGGATCGAATTAGGGGGCGGTTGTGACCATCGACGACAGCTGGCGGCTTGCGCCTCAAGCATCGCCCCGAAAGGCGGATGCCGGTCTTCGGCAAAACCGATGCCTCCGCCGCTCGCCGTCCGGATCGGGATTTGAAGCATGTCGATAGAACCGATCGGTTTCATCGTTCTGCTGCTTGGCCTGCTCGGCATGGTCAACGGCGCGCGATTTGCGATTGCGACCCTTTGCCTGTCGACGCTGCTGGGGGCGGCGGCGGCTCTCCAATTGCCCGCGCTCGGCGGCAGCAGCATCCAGCCGAGCCATCTTCTGGTGCTTTTTCTCGTGGCCGCCGCCCTGCTGCGCCCGGCTCAAACACAGGCCATGCTGGCCAGCATCGCCTATCCGGGTCCCGGTTTCTGGTTTGCCGCCTACATCCTGTTTTCCGTGGCATCGTCTTTCTTTTTGCCCCGCATCTTTGCAGGGGCGACCCTCGTCTACTCCTCTGCACGAGACGCCACGGGCATGATGTCGACGGTGGCCGCTCCCCTGTCGCCGGGTTCGTCCAATCTCAGCCAGTCCGTCTATCTGCTTGGCGACCTCGCCTGCTTTGCCGTCGTCTCGGGGCTTACCAGGCTCGGCTATGCCCGTTTCATCGCGCTGCAGTTGATCGTGGCCTCGATCGTATGTTTTGCCCTGGCGCTGATCGATATCGGAACGTTTCTGACCGACCAGTCCTACCTGCTCGATGTCATCAGAAATGCGAATTATACGATGCATACGGCCGAGACGATCAGCGGCTTCAAACGCATCGTCGGTCCGTTCCCGGAAGCAAGCACTTATGGCGCGGTCGCATTGGCCTATTTTTCCTTCACGCTCATGCTCTGGCTGGAGCGCATCCAAAGCCGTATGGCCGGACTTGCAACGCTTTTCATCGGCCCGACGATCGTCCTTTGCACGTCGACAACCGCCTATATCGCCGGCATCTTCGTTGTCTGCATGTTCGTACTGTATTGCTTGAAACGACTGATCAGCGGCCCGGCCGCGACCCCGCACGTGACACTCCTGGTGATCACGCTATTCTTGATTCCCTGCGGGATCGTCGCGCTAAGCCTTGTCCCCGATGCGTGGGATTCCATCGCCGGCCTGGTGAACACCACCTTGTCGGACAAGCTTCAATCGCAATCCGGCGAAGAGCGCACTGCCTGGAACACGCTGGCATTGATCGCATTCGTCGATACAGCCACCTTCGGCGCCGGGCTCGGCACGGTTCGAGCCTCGAGCTTCATCGCTGCATTGCTCTCCAATGTCGGATTGACCGGCACTCTTCTCTTCGCCGCCTTCCTGTACAGCCTTGTGAGAGCCTCCGGCCGGCATATGTCAGGCGATCGGGAGATCCGCGCGATCGGAAACGCTGCGGTTATGGCATCCATCGCGCAGGTCGCCTCGGCGGCGATATCGGGAAGCGGTACCGATCTCGGCTTGCTGTTCAGCACGACGGCGGGTCTGGCGGCCGGCTGCCTGGCGGCAACCAATATCGCACCACGGCGCGCAAACCGATCGCTTGCCAACCGAACCCCACTGGAGACATCGACATCTCTGCCGAGAGCCCCGATGTTTTCAACACGATGAGGCCCGCTGTGAAGCTCAGCCACCGCGCGGGATGGCGATCTCGTCAAGCCATCGGCATGTCGGCACTGGGTCGACCTCGGCTGGCCGCGCCGCGTCTTTCAAGGATCGCGTGTAAAAGTGGCCGGTCGGACGAATGCGCTCCGGCAAGGTCATCCGCACAAGGATATGCTGCAGGTTCTATGCCAACATTAGCCTTGCGGGCGCTCAGTGGTGGTCGCGACGCTATCTGCGACGGAATTGTTTTCCCGCAGCCTGGCACTACGCCGCAAAAGCCCCGACAGGAACGCGCCTGCCAGATAGCCGATTTCCATGAGCGCGAGGATGGCGATACCGGAGAGCGCGCCCACGGTCACCGAAGACCCGTCGGCAAAAGCCACGCTGCCGAAGCCGATTGCCACGAGGAATGCAAAAATTGCGAAAGCCCAGGCCCGGATGGCAGCCCCGGCAGCGATCGAAATCACGGTTGCCACGAGCGCGGTGATCAGCATGACAATCCCCCTTCCCTCCGCATTCCGACAAGGGTCCCGGCAGCAATCGTCGTACCGCGAAACAAGAAGTCGAAACACAGCCCTGTGACAGGCAAGGCACTCTTCATGGCGAATATCTCAACAATGAAACACACAAAAGCCGCCGGCAGCCAGACACCGATTCAGCTCCACCGGTCTGGACGCCGGCTATATATACCGAACAGGGCCTTCATATGACAGACCCGTCAGCGCAATTCACAACTGTTCCCTCGACTGGAAAGACAATGCCGATTCATTTGTATTGCGGACAATCGGAAGGGTGATGACATGAACAATCAGTGCGTCGTCTACGTTACGGATGTCGAGTATTCATTTCCGACTATTCTCTCGGCGCTTCAGGCTCGCAAATTCGCAAGCCCCGCGACCGATGTCTGCGTCCTCTTGTCGGAACATCTCGATAATTTCGGGGAGCTGAAGGCCTTGCTTGCAAGGAGCAGTGTCATACTGATCGATGCGACCGAAGCGCTGCAGGATTCGCTCGGCAAACTCGACAGTTCGCATTTCCAGGGACGCATCAGCGTCAGCACGATGGCCAAACTGGTCCTTTGCGAGATCCTGCCTGACAATTATACTCAGATCATCTACCTCGACGGTGATACCCAGATCGTCAGCGATCTCGGTGCGTTCGAAAGCGCCACGGTGCCAGAGGGCCGGTTTTTCGCGGCGCGAGATTATACGGCGATCCATGACTTCCTCGATACTGGAAGCAGCAGCCACTATTTCAACGCGGGAGTCCTGAAATTCCATCGCAACGGCTGGATCGGGCAGGAGGCGCTTGAGCTTTTTGCTAAAAATCCCGAGGCCTGCGAGGGCAAACATGATCAGGGCGCATTGAATTATGTCTGCGGTTCAGCGCTCATCCTCGTATCGAACCGCTGGAACTTTCCCAAACAGTTCCTTCATCTGGTGAACATGTCCTCCTTGTCGATCGTCCATTATATGGCGCATCCGAAGCCATGGCACGGAACCTTCTTTCCATGGACCGATAAGGAAAGCCAGGTCTACGTCGACCTGCGCAAAGCACATCCGATTTACAACTCGCTGTATCGCGGAATAAGCTTCGACCGTAAGATGCTGTATAAATACAGGTCGATACGGGCACGCATCGAACACGCAATTGAGAAAGACGGATCCAATCCTCGGGTCCAGAGCCTGCTGGTTGGCGATTACGCAGTATGATGATGTATGGTTGGTCCGACCTGAATGTCCGCGTGACTGAACTCAGCGTCGCCGGTCGAGCCGTGGATTTGCAGACGGAAGCGCAAGTATTCATCCATTCATTCCAGGAATGGATAATGTTCAGGACAGAATATGAGTTATAGGGCTTCCGCCGCCAGTATCTCGCATTACGTGAAAGCCCGCCTGCGCCGGTCGCTCAAGGCTCGGCAGGTTCGCTATGACCTGCTGCGCAGCGGGCTCAAGCAGGCGCGCCACGTCGTCATCTGCGTCATCCGCGACGAAGGGCACCGGCTGGCCTTCTTCCTGCAGTATTATCGTAATCTCGGCTTCGAGCACTTCATCTGCATCGATAACGGCTCCACCGACGGCACGGCTGAGTTGCTGTCCAGCTTCGACGATGTCTCTCTTCTTTCGGCTCATGGGTCCTACAAGGCGGCGAGATTCGGAAACGACTGGATCAACGAAGTCATCAACCGGCACTGCCGGGAGAAGTGGGTCCTGTATGTTGATGCAGATGAATTTCTGGTCTATCCCCATTGCGACACCCGGCCGATTGATCAATTGACCGCCTATATCGATTCCATGGGCGGCCACTCCCTCCGCTCGGTCATGATCGACATGTACAGCCCGCATCCCGTTCTTGAAAACATCTGCGAACCCGGTCGCAACCCGCTCGAGGTCTGCAATCTCTTCGACCGATCCGGATATGTCGCGCATTTCGACGAACGCAACGGGACAATATGGATCAAGGGCGGCGTTCGCGGGAGGGTCTATTTCCACGACCGGCTCTGGGACGGCCCCGCGCTTAACAAGATACCTCTCGTCTATGTCCAGGGTGAACGTCTGTTTCTCAAATCATCGCACCAGGTCTGGCCACTCTCCCTGAATTTGGGCGACATGCGCGGAGCGCTCGGCGTATCCGGCGCCCTTCTGCATTTCAAGTTCCTGTCGACCTTCGTGCACAAGGTTGCCGACGCGGCACACCTGTCCCAACATACGGAGGAATACACCGTATACTCCTCGGGCAAGGACATGGATGACTTCGTCTATGACGATACGGGCACCTACAGAAGCTGGAAGGACCTGTCCGATCACGGGCTCATACAGGGTGAAGGGTGGAAATACTGGAGGAATGCTTCCGAGAGCGAAATCTAGAGCATGTCGCGCAAATTGCGCGGCCGTTTGGGCAAAACGTCACTAAGATATGGGGGCAAAAACGCCAATTTGGTCTTTCAGCCCTGCTTCGTCCGACTATCAACACCCACAGCCATTCAAACACAGAACCCGCCGGTGGCGGGTTCTGTTGAGGCTTTCTGCTCTTTTGTTTTTATCACCGCGACGTCTCAAGCGAGGGACGTCACACCCTCAGCGTAAGCCTCCAGCGCCTTCCGATTGAGAATGCGGATTTTGCCCTGTGTCCCGTCGACCACTTTGCTCTCGCGCAAACGCCGCAGGCATTGGTTGACCTTCTCGCGCGACGCCGGCAGCGTCGCGGCCAGGTCATGTTGGGAGATGATCAACTCGTCGCCGCTATTCTGCGCATCCATTCTGTACAAGGCAGAAAGACGCAGCAGCGTCCGGGCCAGTCTCTGCCTTAGACTCGATCCGGCGTTGGAAATGATCCGCAGCTCGAGTTCGGAAACGCGCGCCAGTGCCTTCGACAAGATCATCACCTGAAATTGCGGATCGTTCGCACACAAGTCCCGCAGCAACCGACCGTCGAAATAATGCAGTTCGCAGTCCGAGGAGGCTCGATATTCCAGGCTGAGAGACTGCTTGCGCAGCACCTCCAATTCGCCGATCAAGCCACCTATAGGAATGATTTCGACGATGAACTCTCGTCCATCGGCAAGCGGCGTGCTTGCGCTCACCATTCCGCGCTGTACGCGGGCGAACATGTCGATGAGGACACCGGCGCTGGCAATAACCTCACCGCGGCGAAACTTTCGAATACTTGAGCGGCAAAACGGAAAGTCGTGATCCAAATCGGCCCGGCCGCCGTAAACAATACCAACAGGCCCACAAGTAACCGCTTCGCCTATCGGCGCCGCGCCTCCTCTAGTCCTGTTGTCTCTGATGCTAATCGCCCCGTCCATACGCGTAACTCCACGCAGACTAATTGATTTACTGTCTTGAGCGACATTCGTAATGCGTTAAATTATAAAGTCAAACAGTAATATAATAAAAATCTCGTGTTTAAACTATACATAATCATGACGACTCCTCACATTTATATATAATAAAATTCATATTGAATTCTATCCCAAGAAACTCCTTGAAGCTGCGCGACGGTTTTTATACAATTTATGACAATTGCTTACCCGCAGAATAAGTTAACAACTACAAGAGCAATATAAGAATATAAAATAAATCTGAATGACGCCTCCGTTATATATTTCAACAACAAAGGTAATATTTTAAATAGTCAAAATAATTTCTTTAGAGTATAAAGAATTTATTGAAGATTATGACCTCGGTCACAGACATCAAACTTGCATTAAAACAAGCTTTGGCTGTGATTTCTGGGGTTTGTCTAACGGAGACGCGGATGGCGGGAAAAAATCAGGGCGTCAACCCAACCAAACCTTGGCGGGATTTCGCCAGGGCTCGACAGGAAAGGCGTCCATTTAATTCGTCACAATCCCATAGGATCAGCAGAATTCTGAAGCGTGCATTGGACATCATCATTGCGGCAAGTGTCTTATTCCTTCTGTCGCCGCTCTTTCTGTCGGTGGCAGTCATCATAACGCTAAGTGATTGGGGGCTTGTATTCAATTCCCATCGTCGGCTCGGTTATAAGGGAAAAGAGTTTGGTTGCCTCGAGTTTCGTACGATAAGAGCCGACGCAACGGCCAAAGCGCAGGTCACTGTCGTCGGCGGTATTTTGAGACGATCGAGCCTCGACAAGCTTCCGCAATTGATCAACGTGTTGCTGGGTCAAATGAGCCTCGTCGGGCCTCGCGCCATTACCAAAGAAGAGCTGTCGCGTTACGGTGAACATGCTTACGCCTACATGGCCGTCCGCCCCGGCCTGACTGGCCCTTGGCAGACCAGCGGGCGCAACGACGTCAGCTATCAGAATAGAGTTTCCCTCGACGTCGAGTATTTGTCCAAATGGACGCTCGCGCTGGATTTTGCGATCATGGCAAAAACACTCTCCGCCTTGCTGTCCCGGCAGGCCCTACTGCCCAGGGTGGACTCCTAAAGCATGTCGCGCAAAAGCGTGCAGCGGTTTTGCGATAGCGACATGCGTTGGAAATAAAGATCTAAAGCGTGAAGAACAAATCTGAAAGATTGCGCCTCGCTTTAGACATCCTGACATAGCGCAAACACCGGGAATTCTGCCGCCTCAGTCATCATCCATGAGGACGCTTGCCTGTGACATGGGAGCGATCGGCGATGGAGTTCTTTTTCCGGCGCTTTTGATGCCCCCACAATGAGAAGGCGAATAGACCCGCTAGATAGCATATCTCCATCAACACAAGCACTTCGAGGCAAGAAACGATCGCTTCCGTCAAGGAGGAACCTTTTAGCAGGGTCACGGCGCCCAAGGCCGCGACCACCAGAAATGCGAAGGTTGCAAAGGCCCAAGCGCGAATGGTCGCTCCGGCGGCGATGGAGACGGCAACCACGATGAGCGTGCTGTTCAGCATTATTCCGTTCCTCTCTTCACACCTCCTTCAAGCCACCGTCAGCCCTCAATGACATGACAAAACCCAAAGTCAGAACGAAGTCCGATCAAAGTATTTTATCCATTACGGTTAAAATATTGCTAACACCCGCCCAATAACTCGGCTGAGCCACGCCGGAGAATATTCGACTATTCATCCACCACGGCCACTCCATCGTCAAAAACCAAGAAATTCATGGATATAGCGGCTGGAAAGATTTAGGCATCGAAGGCTTATACAGAAGCCGGGGATGCGGTTACGGCATTCTCTTGCCGAACTGAACATTCATTTTTTCCGAAAAAATAAGTTTAGTCATAGGCCAAGAGCCTTTCCTGGTCAGATTGCAGCATTCTGCCGGAGCAGGTTTTCGTCAGGGCAGAGACGATTGGCGAAGGGCATACCTCTTGGTACGTTCGAGCCGATCGCCTCTGATCCTGGCGCAAAGATGCCCGGCCCACCGGCCGCACTGCTTCGCCATGCGAAGCAATAGGTGCGTCCGGCGATTCTAAAGTCTTGCAGATTTGCCCGGCAAATCTGCGGGAGGGTTGGCTGAAACGGACCGGCTGATCGACCGGCCGGCTTGGCCGTAGAGCTGGGCTACGACGCGCGCCGGCCGGTCGACCATCCGACTCCGTTTGAGCCAACAGAATGCTGCAATCTGACCAGGAAAGGCTCTAGGATCAGCGCATATGCGCTCGCCGCGGTCGGGGTCACGCTTACCCGGCAAGCATGTGACATTGACGGTCTCAGGGTTGCGCAACCGCCTACGCAAAACTCGGCCCCTATGACGGACCGGGTGTTCATCAGTGGTGATGGGTCAGGCAACAACGAAACAGGGCTCGCGGCGATGGCGAGCCCTGCTGACCTTGTAGTCGGTTAAGCGCCAGCGATGGAATTGCCAGCCTTGGGTCCGGTATCGACAGACAAGCCTATTTCGAGACTGCGCCGGCCAGTTGCCGTTTTGCGCCGCGTTGGAGCCTGAAGTTTTCCAGCCAGGTGACTTGCTTCCTCAATTTCAGCGCTGGCTTTTCGATGAATCTCCACGAGAAGGCGGCAAAGCAAGTGGCAATGATGCTGCAGACAATGCCGTTCAGCCACCAGTTATGCGCCCAAGGCCCGAGCGCTACGAATGCCTGTTGGATCGGATAGCCATAGAGGAAGACGCCGTAGGAGTAGTCGGCTCCACGCAGGACGCCAAGCTTGCGGGGCGAGGTGAGGCCAAGGAAGATTGTGACATAGCCTATGGCCGGAATCGCAACGAAGTCCCCAAAGGAGGTGAACCAATAGGCCCATAGTATGAATGCCACCGAGGCGAGGAAAATTCTAACATCCCAACGAACCTTGTCCTTGTAGAGATAGAAGGTCACCCCCACAAGAAAAGCACAAATGAGCAGATTGCCTGACGCAGTCGTCGGCATATTCGCCCAATCACTTTCATGTTTCCAATATCTTGCGATACCGAAGCTTATGATCAAGGCCGGCGTTGCGATAAGGGCAATCACCCGCCGCCTGACGACACCGAGCACAAAGAGGACGGCGATCACCGCATAGCACTCAAGCTCGAAGGGCACCGTCCAGAGCTGCCCGTTCACCATCGCGGCATCAGGATTATCCAGGAATACCCCGGGAAGATTGAAGTGAATGTGCCCTGTGACATTCATCAGATATGTAAAGAACTGAGGATCGGTGAAATAGTCACGCAGGTCATACTCTGTATAGATCGCTCCGAGTATAAAGGCAGCCAGCAATACCTCAACCGCAAGAGCAGGGTAGATCCGGATAAATCGGTTACCGAGGAAGGAGATCAATGTCTTCGATCGTTCAAGACTGCCAGCCACCAGGAACCCGCTCAGGACAAAGAACATGGGCAGCACTGACTTAATAACAGGGCGGAAGGGTGACTCCCAGAGAAACAGGTCATCGCCGTACGTAACGCGGGCCGTATGTATCCAAAGCACTGAAAAGGCTAACAGTAATCGCATATAATCGAATCCTGTCGGTCGCCCGTTCGCTTGATCAAGCTTTTCGCCGAGAAACATCTGTGCCCCTTTCAGAAGTATTGACTCGATTTGGAATGGCAAGCCGTTGCTGCAGAGTAGCGGCGGCATCATTGCCGGATCGGGGCCGCGTGTCAGTGACCACAGGTACATCAGGTAAAAATTGAACGAGAGAGCACCCCTCTCCCGAAGACGCATCTCTGACCATCAACCCATGGCCCCCTGTGCTTCCCGAGGTGCCCTGCGACGGTCGGAGTTGGAATCCAGGTGATCGGGCGGCGGATTGGATGAGGAGACTATGAAATTTCTGGCTACCCTATTTTGTCTTGTTCTCGCCTTTATCGGATTGGGGCTGATCGGAGGCGGCGCCTGGCTGCTAAGCCTCGGCGGCTCCCCCTATTACGCGATCGTTGGGCTTTCTTATGTGGTTGGCGCGTTTCTGCTGTGGCGCCGGAAGATATCCGGCAGCCTCATCGTCCTGCTTGTCGCCGTCTTCACCCTTCCCTGGGCGTTATGGGAGTCGGGTCTTAATTTTTGGGCGCTTTTTGCCCGCTTGATGTCCCCCATCGCGCTGGCAGGCTTTGCGCTTCTGTTTGCGCCGTCGCGTTCCCCGAGCGCCAACCGGAAGGTCTTTTATGCCGGCGCCTTGGTGACCGCTCTCATCTTTGTCGCGGGTTTCGGTCTCAGCTTCGTACCGCACGGCGTCATCCGCCCATCCGCCGACATCACCGCCTACAAGCCCGCCACGGGCGACAACGCTCCCTCCGACTGGACATCCTATGGCCGCACTACGGCAGGAGACCGTTATTCCCCATTCGATCAGATCAACCGCGGCAACGTGTCCAAGCTCGATCTTGCCTGGACATATCGCACCGGAAAAAGCGATGGCGCCGATCAGAACACGCCTCTGCAGATCGGCGATACGGTCTACACCTGCACGCCGACAGATGTGATCGCAGCGCTCGATGCAGATACAGGCAAACCCCGCTGGACCTTCGACCCCAAGGCGACGGCGCCTTACTGGCAGCGCTGCCGCGGCCTCGGTTACTACAAGATGCCGCAAGAAGCGCAATCCGCCGATGGTCTTTGCCACGAGCGTTTGGTGCAGACGACGATTGATGCCCGTCTCCTGGAGATCGACAGCAAGACTGGCGTTCCCTGCAAGGGCTTCGGAGACAATGGCACCGTGCAGCTTTCCCAGGGCATGGGCGAAGTCAAGACAGGCTATTATTTCCAGACATCGGCGCCGCTGATTGCCCGCAACCTGATCGTCGTCGGAGGCTGGGTCACGGACAATCAGGAAGTCGGCGAACCCTCGGGCGTCATCCGCGCGTTCAACGTGGTCACCGGCGAACTCGAATGGGCGTGGGATCTCGGCAACCCTGAGATCACCAAACTGCCGCCGGAGGGCCAGACTTATACCCGGGCCACGCCCAACATGTGGACGACGGCCGCATTCGACGACAAGCTCGGCCTCATCTATGCGCCGCTCGGCAATACCACGCCGGATTATTACGGCGTCAATCGTCCTGCTTTCGCCGATCAGTACAACGCGACATTGGTGGCGCTCGATGTGACGACGGGTCGCGAGAAATGGAAATTCCAGACCGTGCATCACGATATCTGGGACTATGACCTGCCGGCCCAACCGGTCCTGATCAACCTGCCTGACGGTAATGGCGCCACCGTGCCTGCTCTCCTGCAGACCACCAAACGCGGGCAGCTTTTTCTCCTCGACCGCCGGACCGGCACACCGCTTGCCGAAGTTGAGGAGAAGCCGGTTTCGCAGGAAGGTGGCGCGCCGGAAGAGAAACTCTCCCCGACACAGCCCTACTCCGTCGGCATGCCGACAATCGGTGCGGAGCGCGTGACGGAGCAGACGGCCTGGGGCCTGACGATGTTCGATCAGCTGGCATGCCGCATCGCATTCCGCAAGATGCGCTACGACGGCGATTTCACCCCGATCGGCACGCAGTATGCGATCCAGCAGCCGGGAAATCTGGGCGGCCTCAATTGGGGAAGCGTATCGGTCGATCTGCCCAACAACCGGGTCTTCATGAACGATATCCGCGTGCCCAGTCTCTTCGCACTCATTCCGCGCGAGGAGTATGTCGACTTTGCCCTCACCACGACGGCGCACGGGCCCTCGGCACCACAACGAGGCACACCTTACGCAATGGCCACCGAAATGTGGACATCGAGGCTCCGCGTTCCCTGCACGCAGCCGCCCTTCGGTACCGTCACCGCAGTGGATCTGAGCACCCGCAAGATCGCGTGGCAGGTTCCGGCCGGCACCGCCGAAGAACTCGGGCCGTTCAAGATCAAAACCAAGCTGCCTATGCCGATGGGTCTGCCGAGCTACGCCGGCACTTCGGCGACTGCGGGCGGCGTCGTCTTCTTCGCTGGCTTCCAGGATTATTATATCCGCGCCTATGACGCCGAGGACGGTACAGAGCTCTGGAAATATCCCCTGCCAGTCGGCTCGAGCGCGACGCCCATGACCTATGTCTCACCGAAAACAGGCAAGCAATATGTCCTGATATCGGTTGGCGGCGCACCCTATTCGAAGGATATCGGCGACTACGTGCTTGCCTTCTCTTTGAAGAGCCGAGATTAGCGAGAGGTTTGCATGATGGAAGAGGTTGGATCGAAAACCTCGCGAAAGCAGCGCGTATCCTGAGTATTCCGACTTCGATTCGGTTGCTGCGCGCTATTTCCAATCTCAGCTACGGTCCGGCACACGCCCCCTTTGTCAGGGGGCTCTCGTTTGGTCATCTAGGAGAAACTTGGTTGCCTGGGGCCTGATTTGCGCTGAGATTTGAAGCTGCTGAAGTCACCAACGGAATGCACGGCAATTATTTCCACCTATCCTTTCGCGCCCTGTGACCACTCGCTCTTCTTCCGCTAGCGGATGATCGCGGCTTCCGAAGGCAGCGACGAGACCGGTGGAAGTTGCCCCTGGCGGCTCGCGCTCCGCACCTGCCGACGGAGCCGGAGATGAACGGCGTATTCGGATACCGGTACATGCATTTGCCACAGCACGCCATCGTTCGCCACGACGACAGTGTGTTCGGCTTCAGTCTGTTGCGCTCCACACCGTCATCCACCATCACGCCGGCCGCAAACTCTCCAACACAATCTACGCCTTCATCTCGTCCCGTTAGTGGCGATGGCCGTCATGTCCGGTCTTGCTGTTCGTGAGAACCCCCAACGTGGCCCCACATGGCGATAGCCGACAGGATCACCGGAGAGGACCGCGATGTCGTGTAAAACACGGGCTATCCCGGCCAGCCACACCACCAGGCAAAATGGAGACAGGTTGGACATCGTCGCATCTTCTCAAGGCCTTTCTTCAGTGAGCGGTATAGGCCCCGTCCACCAAATAGTGCACCCCAGTGATGAAGCTGGCCTGCTCGGACAGGAGGAAACACACAAGAGTCGCGACCTCTTCCGGTTTTCCACGCCTGCCCATTGGTTGAAGCGATGCCATGCGTCGCGTACTCGCCGCCTCAAGATGCTCTGACAAAAGTGGCGTTTCGATCCAGCCGGGACCGACGGCATTTATGCGGATACCCAATCTCGCATACTCCATCGCTGCGACTTTCGTCAGTCCAACAACCCCGTGCTTGGCCGCGGTGTATGCCGCCGCGGTGGGTAATCCAACGGTCCCGAGAGTGGAAGACATATTCACGATTGCACCGCCGCCCAGCTTCAGCATCGCGCCAATTTCGGACTTCATGCAATAGAAGACGCCGTTCAGATTGACGTTCATCACCTTGTGCCAATTATCGAGCGGATAGTCTGCGACCGCTGCGCGCATCCCATCGATTCCCGCATTATTGACCGCCAGATTCAAGCCGCCACATGTCTCGACGGTAAAATCGACAAGTCTCTGCACACTTTCACTGTCACTGACATCGACGACAAATTCACGGGCGCGGCCTCCCTCTGATCTGATTGCGGCGGCAATCGTGTGTGCTGCGTCAGCATTGATATCGGCGACAACAACCTCGGCACCCTCCTCAGCGAGGTGTCGGGAAACGGCGGCACCAATTCCGGAACCTGCGCCCGTTACGATCGCGATTTTTCCTTCCAGGCAAAGCTTCATCGTCTCTGTCCTTGTTGATATGCTAATATTCGATCGGCGCGATTATTGATGCAAGGGGTTTCACGGAAAAATAGAGGGGCATGGTATTGCGCAGCTTGAGATGTTGCCAGTGTTGCGAACTCATCCTCCACAGAGTTGAGTGTCTTTATCAAAAGATGTCGCAATCTAATTTGGAATGAACGGGCTAATTTGGAATGAACGGGATCGACGGAGTTACTTGGCAGGTGGAAATGGACAAACAGCATATTACACGCCGGGGGCTCGTGCTGGGGAGCCTGGCTCTGATGCTTTCTGGATGTACTTCGGGCGATGGGCCGCCACTGGGCTACCGATTCGCGAGGGATCCGGATGCCGATCCCCGCTATCGACGACAGGAGGTCGCGTATACGGGGAGTGAACCGCCCGGAACTATCGTCGTCGATACGGCGAGCCGCTACCTTTACTTCGTGGAGGCAGACGGACTGGCGACTCGCTATGGCGTTGCCGTCGGTGAGGAAGGACTGAGTTTCAAGGGCGAGGCTACCATCGGCTATAAGGCAGAGTGGCCTTCGTGGAAGCCCACCAATGACATGATTCAGCGCAAGCCCCGGCTGGCCAAGTATGCCGATGGGATACCGGGAGGACCGCTCAACCCTCTCGGTGCAGCGGCCCTCTACCTCTACCAAGGCGGAGAAGATACCCTGTTCCGGTTGCACGGAACGAATGCCCCCTGGTCGATAGGCCGTGCCGTTTCGAATGGGTGTATTCGCCTGACGAACACAAACATCGTCGACCTCTACTCCCGTGCACGCGTAGGCACGCGCGTGGTTGTCATCTGATGGTGTTTACCATTTGAAATCGCGGGGTTGGCCATAGCAATATGTATCTGCTAATGTAGATTCGTTGCATGTTGCATCATGTCTGCCCTATCCAGGGTACTGATTGTCGCTAAACTTTAAGGTGTAGCCTGAAAGGCTATTCCATGATGAGGAGAGGACTTCCTGATGAGCAGAATTCTAATTGTAATCGTTGCGATGTTTGCGGTGGCCAATCTGAGTGCTTGCGGGTCGATTGGCAAAGGCAAGGGGAAGGCCCCACCGCCGGCAGAAGCAGTCTACAAGTAGCATATCGGGTTTGATTCTTAGGAAGGGTCACATAGACCCTTCCTCTTCTTACATAAACCGCCAAGCTGCGCTCCTTCGTAACTCACAGCGCAAGAGTGGCATTTTTATATGCTGACTTCGGGCTCGCATTCGTCAGGGCCTGCATATGGAGCTTAGTGATGGCGCTTGGAAGAGGCGGTGTGTCGCTAGTTGTTATGTTGGCGTTCGTGGCATCGTCATGCCAGACAGAAGACAAAAGGCCTTTACCGCATTATACATCCAACGGCAGAGGCGTAGCTCCAACCAATACGGCTGAAAACAAATCAAATCGGCATTTCATCGAATTCCGCTCACGCTATGCGCTGACCTACGGCCACACCTACGTCGTTTTTGGGCAGGCGGATAAAAACGGAAATATGATCAATCCCGAAGTTGCAGGGCTTGCCCCAGCTTCTCCCGATGCCGCGCAGTATGTAATAGGCCACTTCATACCGGTTCCGGCCTCGACCGGACCAACGGATGGTGACCTGGAAGAGCAGTACAGATCAGCAAGCTGGCGTGTGATGCTGAGTGATAATGAATATAACGACACAGTTGCGTATATACGCAAACTGCAGGCAACCTCTCGTCTCTGGGAGGCATCGGTATACAACTGCAATGCCTTTGTGGCGGATATCGCACGGCACATGGGTTATAAGGCGCCCAGCATTTGGCTAAGGCCGCAACAGTTCATTACAAACCTTCGGGAGATGAATACAGGTTGATTACCGGGGCATCCAAGAAGGCAGATCATGGAAAGGTTCTGGTGACTTGATTTGAACTTATCAGCAGCCGTCGTCGGCGAGGGCGTCTGGGTTCTCGGAATTGTTGCCTGGTGCATCATTCGATACCCATTTGAGCGTCGCGCAAAGCGAGTGCCGGTCGTCAGTAAACGCCGTACCGGTTCGGAGGCGGTCGGACTTGCGGCAGCCCTCGCAGGACTTGCGATCGTGCCGGGATTTTACGTCGCGACCGGCATCCCTGAGGCAGCCAACTATACCGCCCATTTGTGGGCCGTCGTGATCGGGACAATACTCTTCTGCGCCGCGATGTGGGTCTTTCGAAGAACCCACAAGCAATTAGGACGAAACTGGTCGATTACGCTGGAGATCCGCCAGCAGCACGAATTGATATGCGCTGGCCCGTACGCCCTTGTCCGCCACCCCATGTACACGTCGTTCCTTTTGATGGGGCTTTCACAAGTGTTTCTGCTGCCGAACTGGGTGGCAGGCATGGCGGGCCTGATCGGTTTCACCGTTCTATTCTTCCTAAGGGTGGACAAGGAAGAACGTATGATGCTGGAAGTTTTCGGTCCGCAATATCAAGCGTATATGGCGAAGACCAAGCGCATCATCCCTTATCTTTATTAGAGGTGGCAAGATGAGAGGCCGAACGATCAAGCTCTCGGCATCGCGACGCCTTGTCGGAGATCTGATGAGATTCTCGATCGGGGTGCCGCGTGTGACGGTCCAGCGGCAAATGAACGTTCGGCCCCTCCTGGATGCAAGAGACGGAGCGGATGCCCGGCCGTCCTGGACGGTGCTTTTCTTGAAGGGATACGCTCTGCTCTCTCAAGAAATTCCTGAATTGCGGCGCGCTTACATCAAGTTTCCGTGGCCACAGCTCTATGAATATCCGGCCAGCGTGGCCTCCATTGCCCATGAGCGCGAGCATGACGGAGAACGGGTCGTTCTGCTGAGCACCATCAAAGGTCCCGAGCAACGCTCAATCCCCGAGCTGGAGACGCTGATCCGTTCAGCGAGGTCACTTCCGGTTCTGGAGATCAAGGAGTTTCGGCGCTCTCTGGAGCTTGCTCGCGCACCTGCCCCTGTGAGGTGGCTGCTCATGTGGCTCGGACTCAATATAGGACGGAAGCGAGCGCGCTATTTCGGCACCTTCCAACTGTCTGTCTATTCGGGTCTCGGAGCGGAGTCTCTCAACCCTCTCAGTCCGCTGACCACACTTTTCAACTACGGCCCGATCGGCGAGGATGGATCGGTTACTGTCCGCATTCACTACGACCACAGGGTTATGGATGGAGCGAATGTGGCACGGGCATTGGAACGATTCGAAAGGATCTTGAATGGCGAGGTCACCGACGAAGTAAATAGCCTCGTCCACAGGGGAGCCGCGACCATCATGCCGTCGGTAGGAACATCGAAGTGACCCCGCACAACGAGTTCCGTTCGGCTGTCGTCGTGGTTGGCGGTTCCCGCGGCATTGGACGAGCAATCGCAAAGGTTGCCGCACGCGACCGCAACGTCGTCGTGCTCATCGCGCGCTCGCCTGAAGGCCTCACCGCTGCGGCGGCCGAGGTACAGCAGGCCGGCGGTGAGGCCTTCACGCTGGAGCTGGATCTGCTTGCAGCCGACGCGTCCGAGCGTCTTGAGGCTTTTCTAACCGCCAATGATTTGGTCTGCGGCGTGCTGGTCAACAGTGCCGGGTATGGCCTGCGAGGCGCAGCAACATTACTCCCCCTCAACGATCAGCTTGGGATCGTCGATCTCAATATACGCGCCCTGACGGACTTGACCCTTCGCTTCCTGCCCGGAATGCTTGCGCGCGGACGTGGCGGCGTGATCAATCTCGGCTCTATAGCGGGTTTGTTTCCCGGGCCGTATATGGCGTTGTACTACGCAAGCAAGGGTTTCGTGCACTCTTTTTCGGACGCGCTCCATCAGGAAGTGCGCCGCTTTGGCGTTACGGTGACATGTGTCGCGCCCGGACCGGTGTCCACCGAATTCCTCGAAAAGGCTGGCGCGAACCGGGCGGCTCTCTTCAAGATATTGCCCAAGTTGGACGCTGAATATGTCGCTGAGCGGGCCTGGAGAGGATTCAACTCGGGCCGTCGCCGCGTTGTCCCTGGCATTTCAGCCAAGTTGCTCACTCTTGTCGCATTCTTGCCGACCGCGGCTGTCCTCCCCCTCATCGGTCGCCTGCAGCGCAGAAGCAAAGATCCCTAACGTTGCGGTTCAGGGAATAACCTTGAGGTATGTTGCCAGAGCCGGTCTCCGGCGTGATGCAAGCCGATTCCGAGCCCGCAACGGGCGCGAAGAGGATGCAAAACGGATGCCCATTCCGATCGTCCTCCAACTTGTCGAGAAACGCCTGATCGGCGAGACACCCGCCATCAGCCGGGGGCGTTGCAGGTGCGTGGCCTCATCGCCAGCATCGTGGCCTCCATGGAAGTTCTCGATCTGATGACCTGGCGCAATCTTGCCGAGGTGCGGAACGATCTCGAAGAAAGACCGGCCTCAGGGAACTCAACCCGGGCGATCACCGGACATTAGACGCAAAAAACCCGCTTGATAGCGCATCTTTTGTGGATTTGGTTGCGGCGGACTGAAACTACGGAGGCCTGTAATTTCAATATTTATAGACGACCTCCGAAGCGCGGATCCGCTTTGCGTTACATCCGGAGTCGGCGAAGGTACCACGCGGGCCTAGCAGCCTGAGCCGGGCTGGATGCAGACTTCTATCGCGACCACCGTGCTATGATTTGATCGGTATTTGCCAGCACCTTGCGGACTGCGTTGCGCGCCATGTTCGGCCGTTGCAATCGGATGCTTTTCTCAATATTTTCATGAAGCTTCAGCGCATATCGCAAGTTGTCTTCCTCCCGCGTGACATGGGCGAAGAGGTGGTTCAGCGCCGATTCGATCAATACGCCGAGCGGCACCAGCAGATCATTTCCGGAGGCGCGCAGGATCGCGATGTGAAATCGCGCATCGGATTCCGTTCGCTGCTGGAGCGATGTCGCCTGATCCATGTCATGCAGGGCCTGGCTGATCGCATTCATCTGCTCTTCGGTTCGGCGTTCCGCAGCAAGCGCAGTCGCTTCCGGTTCGATCATATGCCTGAGTTCTTGCACGGCCCTCAGAAAGGATTCCCGATCGGGAGATGCGGCATACCAGCCCAAGACATCTCTATCCAACAGGTTCCAACGTTCCTTGGGCTCCACCCAGCTGCCGATTTTCGGACGAGAGGAAAGCAGGCCCTTTGCCATCAACATCTTGATAGCTTCGCGAACCGCCGATCGGCTGACGTCAAAGACTTCCGACCATTTTGCTTCATTTGGCAGAATCGTGCCCGGCGGATAATCGCCGCGCACGATTCGCAGACCGATCTCGCCCGCTAAGGACACATGCACACTCGCCCCAGTCATGCGGGGAGCATTTGGGCGCCTTGTGGTGGCCGAGCGGTCAACCGCCGCCACCTCGACCGGAGCCGTCGGCTTTCCCGATTTCTTGTCAGGCATTTATTTCTACTGCCTCAGCATTCTTTCGACTGTCTGCACGTATGATCAAAACAATCGTAATAACGAGGAAGTCGCCTGCGATTGACCCTGCGCAAAAAGCGCGGAATCCAAGGCACGTCAAGCCTGCGGATCTTTCGATCCGTCTCGTGCGGAGAGTCGGCGGCACCTGTGAACCGAGTGCCGCCAAACGTTGAACCTACTTTTGAATGCAGGTATCGACTGTATCCTTCGTGCACTCATCGAGCCCGGTGAAGACTGGATCTTCGACCGGCTTGCCGGCAATCAGATCCATCATCACCGAAGGTGCCTTGTAGCCCATCTCGAATGGCCGCTGGCCGACGAGCGCAGTCACCAGACCTTCCTTCGCAATGGCAACCTCGTCGCCGATCGTGTCGGCCGCACCAATGACGAAATCATTGCTAGCGATCTTCTCGGCCATCGGTTTGAACAGGTCGCGATATGGTTGCGGCGCACCGAACAATGGCCAGCCACCCATAATACCGAATGCGTCCAAGTCGGGATTGGCCGCGAGAATATCGGTCATTGCCTGAACACCCGCGGCACCGTTGTCATTGGTGAACACCGGGCAGCCGGCAACCTCGGTCCAACCACCCTCGCCTTTCAGCGCGGTCAAGCCCTTCTGGCCAGTGAGCGTGTCGCGCATCCCTTGTGCGCGGCGTAGAATATTGTCTGCTCCCGGATTGCCTTCGATCGTGCAGATCTTACCACCCTTCGGCTTGGCCTTCTTGATGTACTCCCCGATGCGGGCGCCCATCAGATAATTGTCGGTGCCAAGATAGGTCTTGCGCAAGGCTGCATCCTCGGCGGCAAGATCGGCATCGAGCGTCATCACCGGAACCGTTGGATTGGCGGTCTTGAGGGTTTGGGCGATGAGCTTCGCATTTGACGGCGATATTGCGATTGCAGCCGTGTCTGCCTTGCCCAACATATCCTGAACGATCTGCGCTTCGCCGGCTTCATCGGATGTCGATGCCGGGCCGGTGTAGAAGCACTCGTATTCCGCCGTGGGGTTCTCTTTGTTCCATTTCTGGCAACCTTGATTGATTGCTTCGAAGAACGGATTGTCGAGGCCCTTGACGACGATGACGAGTTGCTTCTTGGCCAAGGCCTGCCCGGCGGTGAGTGCTAAGACTGCGGCTGTAAGTAGTAATGCCTTCCTCATAGTTTCCTCCCTTGAAACAGACGGACACCGCGTGCCCGCCACACGAAATCAACCCGGATACCAGACGATGCGAGGCTCCTCCTTCGAACGCTCGTATTGCCAGGCTGAGTCGATAAGCATTTCGAGATCGTAGTTTGGCCGCCAATCCAGCAGGTATTTCGCTTTGCTGTTGTCCATCCAATTGGAATGGAAGCGGCTTGGTATGTCGATGGAGCCGAGATTGCGCGTGCGCAGGAGATAGGCGGCGACTTCAGCATAGTCGACTGGTCGATCCATGCAGATATTGAAGAGTTGCCGCTCTGCCCGGGGGTTATCGATCGCTGCCAGTATTGCCGAGACGAGGTCGTCGACATGCACGAAATTGCGTTTCAGCGGACGCCCGTCGGCATCGAGCAGCAGCGGCACCGTACCCATCGCTGCATAACGCCGCGCCGCGTCCTCCGGAACGAGCGTCTTCCAGTCTGGGCCGCCAAAGACGTCGTCTCCAAAAGACAGCGAATACTTGAAATCGTCCTTTTCCATGATCCAGGGCGCGCGCAGACAACACCCATTGAGGCCGTACTGAATGCCAAACTGCTCCAGCATGACCTCTTCCAGGACTTTGGAGAGCGCATAGCTTCCCGGATAGGCAGAATGGCGGGCGTTCTCGGTGATCGGGCCGTCGTGGCGACGGTGGAAATGTCCCACCCCCGCATCACCGCCGATCAGGATGAACTGGCGTGCCGTGACGCTCGTACGGAACTCCTCGAGCAGCCAAAAGAGACCTTTGACCGTGACATCCATGATGTCTTCAGGCGTTTCCTTGCATGTGGCGAGATGCACGACATGGGTAACCGCATCCAGCGCCGCTGCCACGACATCGCGATCGGCGATCGAGCCCTGGATGACGTCGACACGGTCGGTCGCCTCGTACAAACGATTATGACAAAGCGCACGAACACGGGCTTTGGAAAATCTCGGATCGTCAAGCAGCCCAGCAATGAAGCGCCGCCCGACCTTGCCCGTCGCACCGGTAACAAGGATTAGCATGCTCTTTCTCCCCCATTGATAGCTAATATCCGGGCGCCACTCTCGTCAAATGATATTTGTCTGACAAAACAGATTTTTGCGACAATAAGGTCAATGGCCCGGACAATGAGTTGACGCTGTCGCAGGGTTTTGCGTAAATGCTCCCAATCGTTTTTCCTGGGAGGATATTGGAAAGGCGAACGCGCCGGAGCCTTGCGTCGAAGACAAGCAGGGTTGGGAGCGATGGATAGCCCGCAGGTTTTGGGAGGCGCGGAGGCTGGTGGCGGTTCTTGAGCTCAGCAATATTTCCAAACATTTCGGTGCCATCCAGGCAGTCAACGATGTTTCGTTTTCGCTCGAAGCGGGTCAGGTTGTCGGCCTCATGGGCGACAACGGGGCTGGCAAGTCCACACTGGTGAAGATGATTGCCGGCAACTTTCGACCGAGCCATGGAACCATGCGGCTCGACGGCGCCGATCTCGTGCTTCATCAGCCGAAGGAAGCGCGCCAGCATGGCATTGAGATCGTTCACCAGGACTTGGCGCTCTGCAACAATCTGACGGCGGCAGCCAACGTGTTCCTTGGCCGAGAATTGCGCCGCGGGGTATGGCCTCTTCGCATCCTCGACCACAAGAGCATGTACAAGCGCGCCAGCGAGATATTTCGCGAGCTCAAATCCGAGACGCGGGCCCGCGATCTCGTCAAGCAAATGTCGGGTGGCCAGCGGCAAGCGGTAGCGATCGGCCGCACGATGCTGTCTGAAGCGAAAATCGTATTGATGGACGAGCCGACAGCAGCCATTTCCGTGCGCCAGGTGGCTGAAGTTCTGAATCTGATCCGCCAATTGCGGGACCGGGGTATTGTCGTTGTCCTGATCAGCCACCGCATGCCCGACGTCTTTTCGGTCGCCGACCGCGTGATCGTGATGCGGCGAGGCAGAAAAGTAGCCGACAAGCAGATTGCGGCAAGTTCGCCGGAGGAAGTGACGGGACTGATCACCGGCGCCATCGAACAGGTGTGATCGATGCTATCCGTTGCAACAGGAAGGAAGAAGGTCGACGATGGCGATTACACTTGACCAGACGATCGGACAGAAGCAACGCAGCTGGCTTGCGACGATCATGGGCGGCCAGACATTCTGGGTGCTGATTGCCGTCATTCTCGCCTGCATTTTTCTGTCGATGGCGACGGACTCCTTTGCAACGGCGAAGAACATCTACAACATCACCCGCAACGTCACTTTCGTCGCCATTATCGCGCTAGGCATGACGCTGGTCATCATCACCGGCGGCATCGATTTGTCCGTTGGCTCCGTGCTTTGCCTGTGCAGCATGGTGCTGGCGGTCGTCATGCATGCGGGATACAGCATTGAAGTCGGCATCGCCGCCTCAATCGGTACTGCTCTTTTGGTCGGAGCTTTCAACGGTGCATTGATTGCCTATCTCGGCTTCCCACCTTTCGTGGTCACGCTCGGCATGTTGTCGATTGCGCGCAGCCTTGCGATGGTTGCGTCCAACAACACAGTCGTTTTCCAGTTCGGACCTGATCACGACAAGCTACTGGCGCTGGGTGGCGGCGCCTGGGTTTTCGGCATCGCCAATCCAGTGCTTTACATGGTCGTGCTGGCACTCATCACCGGTTTCGTGCTGCGCTGGACCAAGTTCGGCCGCTATGTCTTTGCCATCGGCGGCAATGAGCACGCCGCGACACTGACGGGCGTTCCCGTGCCGAGGATCAAGGTCATCGTCTATATGATTTCTGCCCTGTCCGCGGGGGTTGCCGGCATCATTCAAACCGGCTGGCTCGGCGCCGTCACCACAAACATCGGCGCCGGAATGGAACTTCAGGTCATTGCCGCCGCGGTTATCGGCGGCGCCAATCTGGCTGGCGGCGTCGGCACCGCCTTTGGAGCCCTGGTCGGCGCTGCACTTATCGAGGTCATCCGCAACAGTCTTGGCCTGCTCGGCATCAACGCATTCTGGCAAGGATGCTTTATCGGTGGGGCAATCGTGCTCGCCGTCCTCTTCGACAGACTTCGCAACTTGCGACAGGGCGAGTAGAAGAAGCGGGCCCTTGAGAGCACGCTGGTCTTGAGTTTTGAGTGAGTGACCGGATTTGTTAGATTGTCCCGAAGCGGGTCCTAGATGTACCGTAGGCTAGACGCAAAAAAGCCCGCCGGAGTGGCGGGCATTTGTGTGTCAATGTTCGTATATTTGGGATTTTGGTTGCGGGGGCAGGATTTGAACCGTCCTTCGGACCCTTCAGGTTATGAGCCTGCCGAGGCGAGGCGGATAAGCAATCGATCCAGTGAATCGATTGCCCGCCGAGCGGGCTGCTCCACGAGGAGCGTTTTGATTTTTGGAAGGAACGGATTGGTTGCGGGGGCAGGATTTGAAGTTTCTGTCCCGCTGCGTCGGCTTCGCCTTCTTGGCGGGCCCCTGAGGAGGCGTTAAATCCTCGACCCGTTACGAGATACACAAAAGCCCGCACGAGGCGGGCCTTTGTGTATCTGGTTGCGGGGGCAGGATTTGAACCTGCGGCCTTCAGGTTATGAGCCTGACGAGCTACCGGGCTGCTCCACCCCGCGTTAATGTATTCCGAGCTGTTTGAGCCCGGGAGCGCTGTCAGGCGTAGCCTGACGAGGTGAGGCCGTGAAGGAATCGATCCAGTGGATCGATTTCAGGCCGAACGGGCTGCTCCACCCCGCGCCATGAGCAAATCGCTGGGATTTGCTGGTGTATTATAACACGAAAGGCCGCTTTGTGAGCGGCCCTTTTGTTTCGGCTTTGGGCCGTTTGTTTGGTGATGAGAAGATTGATTAGTTGCGCTTTGCAGACCTGGCAGCGACCTACTCTCCCGCGTCTTAAGACGAAGTACCATGGGCGCAGGGGCGTTTCACGGCCGTGTTCGGAAAGGGAACGGGTGCAGCCACCCCGCCATAACCACCAGGTCGGCAAAGCGCAACTATATGTTTTGAGAAGCTGGCAGGCATTAGCCTGTTTTCTTTTTTTGAACACGTCTTTGGAACCTCTTCTGACTGCGGATGCTTGTGGCACCCATACAGGCCAGAGGCCGTCGCGCTTGGTAGCGCGGGCCGTCCGCAGCGCCATTGGCGCGTCAGGACAAAGGTCTTGCATCATCGATCCGGACGACCGCTTTGCGGTCGCCTTGAGATGAGCATAGTCAATGAGAACGATCAAGCCGATCGAGCTATTAGTACCGGTAAGCTTCATGCGTTGCCGCACTTCCACACCCGGCCTATCAACGTGGTCGTCTTCCACGGCTCTGATAGGGAATACTCGTTTTCAGGTGGGTTTCCCGCTTAGATGCCTTCAGCGGTTATCCCGTCCATATATAGCTACCCTGCTATGCCCTTGGCAGGACAACAGGTCCACCAGAGATATGTCCATCCCGGTCCTCTCGTACTAGGGACAGATCCTGTCAATATTCCTACACCCACGGCAGATAGGGACCGAACTGTCTCACGACGTTCTGAACCCAGCTCACGTACCGCTTTAATTGGCGAACAGCCAAACCCTTGGGACCTGCTCCAGCCCCAGGATGCGATGAGCCGACATCGAGGTGCCAAACAACCCCGTCGATATGGACTCTTGGGGGTCATCAGCCTGTTATCCCCGGCGTACCTTTTATCCGTTGAGCGATGGCCCTTCCACGCGGGACCACCGGATCACTATGACCGACTTTCGTCTCTGCTCGACTTGTCAGTCTCGCAGTCAGGCGGGCTTATGCCATTGCACTCGACGACCGATTTCCGACCGGTCTGAGCCCACCATCGCGCGCCTCCGTTACTCTTTCGGAGGCGACCGCCCCAGTCAAACTACCCACCATACACTGTCCCGGACCCGGATAACGGGCCGCGGTTAGACATCCATGACGATAAGGGTGGTATTTCAAGGATGGCTCCACGGAAACTGGCGTCCCCGCTTCAAAGCCTACCACCTATCCTACACATGCCGACACGAATGCCAGTGTAAAGCTATAGTAAAGGTGCACGGGGTCTTTCCGTCTGACCGCAGGAACCCCGCATCTTCACGGGGAATTCAATTTCACTGAGTCTATGTTGGAGACAGCGGGGAAGTCGTTACGCCATTCGTGCAGGTCGGAACTTACCCGACAAGGAATTTCGCTACCTTAGGACCGTTATAGTTACGGCCGCCGTTTACTGGGGCTTCGATTCAAAGCTTGCACCTCTCCTCTTAACCTTCCAGCACCGGGCAGGCGTCAGACCCTATACGTCGTCTTGCGACTTCGCAGAGCCCTGTGTTTTTGATAAACAGTCGCTACCCCCTGGTCTGTGCCACCCCATAATAGTTGCCTAGCATGGGGTCACGCTTCTTCCGAAGTTACGCGTGCAATTTGCCGAGTTCCTTCAACATAGTTCTCTCAAGCGCCTTGGTATACTCTACCTGACCACCTGTGTCGGTTTCGGGTACGGTCTATACGGTGGAGCTATTTCCTGGAACCGCTCCGCTGCCCATCCAATCCAATTAGAATGAACAACTTGTGCAATCCGTCACTACCACCAGGCCCACGAATATTAACGTGGTTCCCATCGACTACGCATTTCTGCCTCGCCTTAGGGGCCGGCTAACCCTGCTCAGATTAACTTTAAGCAGGAACCCTTGGTCTTTCGGCGAGAGGGTCTCTCACCCTCTTTATCGTTACTCATGTCAACATTCGCACTTCCGATACCTCCAGGAGCCCTCACGGGTCTCCCTTCATCAGCTTACGGAACGCTCCGCTACCACTTGCGATTGCTCGCAAATCCTCAGCTTCGGTGCATGGCTTCAGCCCCGTTACATTTTCGGCGCAAAGACCCTTATTTAGACCAGTGAGCTGTTACGCTTTCTTTAAATGATGGCTGCTTCTAAGCCAACATCCTGGTTGTTTTGGGATCCTCACATCCTTTCCCACTTAGCCATGACTTGGGGACCTTAGCTGGAGGTTAGGGTTGTTGCCCTTTTCACGACGGACGTTAGCACCCGCCGTGTGTCTGCCGAGTAGTACTCCCCGGTATTCGGAGTTTGGTTAGGATCAGTAAGACGGTGAGTCCCCATAGCCCATCCAGTGCTCTACCCCCGGGGGTATTCGCTCGACGCTCTACCTAAATAGATTTCGCGGAGAACCAGCTATTTCCGAGTTTGATTGGCCTTTCACCCCTAGCCACAAGTCATCCCAATCTATTGCAACAGATGCGGGTTCGGTCCTCCAGTTGGTGTTACCCAACCTTCAACCTGCTCATGGCTAGATCACTCGGTTTCGGGTCTAATGC